>NZ_CP078145.1:5965382-8948074 GCF_019222765.1 Nocardia iowensis
TCGACTCCGATCGCGACGACAAGAACGCCGACACCGTCACCGACCAGGCTGAGAGCGTCACCGACGACGCCGAGACCGGCACCGACGAAGCCGAGACCGGCGCGGACGACGCGGACGTCGTGTCGACCGAGGATGCCGTCGAGGAAAGCGAAGCTCTCGAAGCCGTCAAGACGGTCCCTGGTTACGACGATGTGGGGTTGCTTTTCGAACAGCTCGGCGCCAGCAAACCGGGCACGGCGCGGCACAGCGCGTTACGTGCCGAGTTGATCAGCCGCTGCATCCCGCTCGCCGACCACATCGCGCGCAAGTTCAGCGGGCGCGGCGAGCCCTTCGACGATCTAACCCAGGTGGCCAGGGTCGGACTGGTGCACGCGGTCGACCGTTTCGATGTCGAACGCGGCTCCAACTTCCTGTCCTTCGCGGTACCGACCATCATGGGCGAGGTTCGTCGCTACTTCCGCGACAACACCTGGGCCATGCGCGTTCCGCGCCGGGTCAAGGAGACCCATCTGCGCATCGGTGCGGCGATCGACGCACTCTCGCAGCGCCTCGGCCGGTCGCCGACCGCCAAGGAGATCGCCGCCGAACTCGACGTGGACCCGGACGAGGTGACCCAGGCCGTCATCGCGGGCAACGCCTACCAGCCGAGCTCCATCGACGCGGCCACCCTCGGCCGCGACACCGACGCCTCACTGCTGGACACCCTCGGTGAGGAAGAGACCCAATTCGACCGTGTCGAAGAGTATGTCGCGATCCGGCCGCTGCTGGCCGGGCTGCCCGAGCGCGAACGCCGCATCCTCACCATGCGGTTCTTCGAATCGATGACGCAGACCCAGATCGCCCAGCAGATGGGCATTTCGCAGATGCACGTCTCGCGCATTCTCGCGAAAACCCTTGCCCGGCTTCGCGAGCAGTCCAGTCGGGAGTAACGGCTCGGTCAACCCTTGCGCTGCGCACGCTGTTTGCGGATTTTCGCGGGGGCGGTGAGCCACCAGGCGTCGTCGAGCATTTCGCGTAGCTGCTCGGTGCCGACGCGATCCAGATCGATGAGGATGTACGGGTGACCGTCGTAGTGCGGTGTCGTGTAGAAGGCCGGGTCACCGGAGGCCAGCAAAGCTTCCTTCTCGCCGAGCTCGCAGGCGAGCACCAGTCCGCCCTCGGCTTCGGCGCGCAGTCGTCCGAAACCTTTGCCGCCGACCTTCAGCGCCGGGCTGCGCCACCACGTCGACTCCTCGACATCGGGGAGCTCGGTCGCGAGCGCGACCACGTCTTGCCACGTCAATGCCATGCCGTCAGTGTGCGGGACGAACGTGCCCGCGGGCTTGGACGAATGGAATCAGGCGAGTCGTGGTGCGGCATGCGGCTCGCGAGATACCGTCGAAGGGCTCAATCCTCGACGAGGGAGGTCCGGTCGTGACCGCCAGCGTGCGCTACATCGTCGACAACGTCGATGACGCCATTCATTTCTACGAACTGCTCGGTTTCCAGGTGCAGGCGCATCCCGGTCCCGGGTTCGCCATGCTGTCGCAAGGAGACTTGCGGCTTCTCCTGAACACCCCGGCGGGCGGCGGTGGTGCGGGCCAGGCCATGCCCGATGGGACACTCCCGGAACCCGGTGGGTGGAATCGATTTCAGCTCGAGGTCGACGATCTCGACGCGTGCGTCGAACGTCTCCGCGCCGCAGGCGTGGGTTTCCGCAGCGAGATCATCACCGGCAATGGCGGCAAGCAGGTGCTGGCCGATGACCCCGCGGGAAACCCGATCGAGCTCTTCCAGCCCAAGTCCTGAGGTGAGGCACGGGAATTGGGCTGGACGAACGAAGTCGGGCTAGTCGCCCCAGGGAGATACTCCGGCGGTCAGTAGTTCCAGTTCGGTGACGCCGGTCGCCTGACGTTCCTTGGTGAGTAGGTTGCCGAGGGAGAAGATCGGGGCGCTGTCATCGGACCGGCTCGCGTGGTCGACGATCGCGTCGGTCAGGACCTTCACCATGTTCAACCGAGGGTAGGCGGCGTGGATGGCCTCCTGATACTTATCGGTGAGGTCCGCGTTGTAGCCGATGTCCATTTTGCTGCCCTCCGCGGTGAGGTAGGGCAGCAGACCGCGGCGCTCGGCGATGCCTTCGGACGTGTGGAAGGCAATCGCCTCCCACACCCGATCCACAGCCGCGGCGGACGCACCGTGCCGGGTGAGCACGTCCGCAGCGATATCGGCGCCCTCGACCTCGAAGCGCGCCTTGCCCGGCGCCCGATTCCCGGTGCCGAGGTCGTGCATCACCGCCGCCGCGAACACCAGTTCGCGGTCGTACTCCGGGTCGTTGATCAATCCTTGATGCTCGGCGAGCAGTTCGGCGAACAGGAAGCTACGCACACTGTGGTTGGCGATCGGCTCCGGCAAGGAGCTCCACACGACCGCCATCACCGCATCCGCAAGCGAGCTGCACGGCAGATCCAGGGAGAATTCCATGGCGGCGACAATATTCCGCGCAGCGCCGCAACCCGCGGCGGACCCACATCGTGTCCCATCCCAATCCAGCAACCTCGCCCCCACACCCCGCAACCTAAGCGCAATACCGCCGCGCACGTCTCATGCGGCCGCGTACGAAACCGCTAGCTGCTTCACGCGCGCCCCGCACAGAGGTGCGCGGGATACGTCACTACCGCGCCAGCGGGTGGATCGGCGACAGCAGGATCAACCGCGCACCCGCCGTGCACCCGCTTGCGGGTGCGCGCAGCTCTTTACCCGCCGCGCACGGAATCGTCAGCTGGTTTGGGCGCGGCGGGTGCGGAGGGGTGCGGGGTCAGGGTTTGCGTAGGGCGGCCAAGAACATGGCGTCGGTGCCGTGGCGGTGGGGCCAGAGTTGGGCGGTGGGGCCGTCGCCGAGGTCGGCGACGCCGGGGAGGAGGTCTCGGGTGTCGAGTTGTTCGGCGCCGGTGCGGCGGACGGCGTCGGCGACGACGGATACTGTTTCCGGGAGGTGGGGGGAACAGGTGGAGTACAGGAGGACGCCGCCGGGGCGCAGCAGATCCCATGCGGCGGTGAGCAATTCGCGTTGCAGGGTGACAAGTTGGGCGACGTCGGCAGGGGTGCGCCGCCACCGGGCCTCTGGCCTGCGGCGGAGTGCGCCGAGACCGGTGCACGGTGCGTCCACGAGGATGCGGTCGTAGCCGGGGGTCAGGCCGCTGGCGCGGCCGTCGGTCACGTGCACATCGACCGGCAGGCCGTGCACGGACTTGCGGACGAGCTCGGCGCGGTGCTCCGCGGGTTCGACCGCGTCGACGCGGAACCCGTCGATGGCGGCGAGTGCGCCGAGTAGCGCCGCCTTACCGCCCGGTCCCGCGCACAGATCGAGCCAGCGCCCGCCGTCCGGTCCGTTCAGCGGCGCCCGCGTCAGCGCGAGCGCGACGAGTTGACTGCCTTCGTCCTGCACACCGGCCATGCCTTCACGGACCGGCTCGAGTTTCCCGGGATCGCCGCTGTCCAGATAGACCGCGTAGGGCGACCACCGGCCTTCCTCCCCGCCGGTCACCAAAGCCAATTCCTCGGCGGTGATTTCGCCGGGCCGGGCGACCAGGTGCACCGCCGGGCGCGCGTCATCGGCGGCCAGCGCGTCCCGCAACTCCCCCGCCCGCGCGCCGAGCGCGTCCGCGAAGGCTTGCGCGATCCACACCGGATGCGCGAATTCGAAGGCCAACCGCCCCACCGGATCCTGCGGTGCGAGTGCGGCCACCCACTCCTCGGCCGTCTTCTCCCCGGCCCGTCGCAGCACGGCATTCACGAATCCCGCCTTGCCCGCCCCGAATTCGGTGCGCGCCAGCGCCACCGAGGTATCCACCGCCGCGTGTGCCCCGATCCGGGTCCGCAACAGCTGATACACGCCGAGCCGCAACACATCCAGCAACGGACCGTCGATCTCGGCGATCGGCCGACCCGCACCCGCCTCGATCACCGCGTCGAGCAACCCGCGCGTACGGCACGCGCCATACGCGAGCTCGGTGGCCAAGGCCGCGTCCCGCCCGGTGATCCGCCGGTCCCGAAGCAGCCCGGGCAGTACAAGATTCGCGTAAGCGTCGCGCTCGCGCACGGCCCGCAGCACGTCACGCGCGACGAGCCGAGGGGCATCGGCAACTTCGCCGCCGCCGCGTCCACCCGGGGCCGATCCCCGATCCTTCGGGCCGCCACCACGTTTCGCGGACGCGCCCGGCCGTGCGGCCTTCGCCCCGGCACGATCGGTCGAGCGCGAACCGCCCTGTGCGGAGCGCTGATTCGCGCTGACGGACTGGCCGCGGCCTGCCGCATCGGAACGCCCGCGCGGATTGTCTCGTCGCGGAGCGGAGTCGCCGGTGCGGGCGCTGTTCGTTCGGGCGGCATTGCCGCGACCCGATTCGGTGCCGTTCGACCGATCGTTGCGTGCTCGCCCAGCATCGCGAGAGTCGTTGCCGCGATTGCCTTCCGGGGGTGTCATTCGACCACGCCCTGTGCGAAACCGGCTTCGACAGCCCGGTCGGGTAGCGATACCGTGCGCCGTGCTGTCATATTCCACCACTTTCGTTGCGGCCATGGGGCCGCGCCCCGGGCCTGGACGGTGCGCCGTGACGAGGGCACGTCGGCGTGACAGTGACCCGCCTCGAGGATCGTCACTCGACCACCGCGCCCGGCTGCAATCGCGCGCCGCGCGCCCAGTCGAGGGCGGCCATCATGCGTTTGCCTTGGGGCTGAACCTGATTCAGGCGGACCGCGGTGGTTGCGGTACCTACGTAGACACCGGATTTACGGACCTCGATGGCGCGTACCGGCAGTTCCTCCTCGACCATTTCGACCGGGCCGAGTTTCAGTCGGTTGCCGTCGACCTCGGTCCAGGCGCCGGGCGCGGGGGTGACGGCGCGGATGCGGCGGCTGATGGCGAGCGCGGGCTGGTCCCAGCGGATGTGCGCGGTCTCGGCGGTCACCTTGGGCGCGTGCGAGATTCCCTCGGTAGGCTGCGGAACCGCTTGCAGGGTGCCGTCTTCCACCCCGTCGAGGGTCGCTTCCAGCAGGCCGGCGCCGCTTTCGGCGAGCCGGTCCAGCAGAGTGCCCGCGGTGTCGGTGACGGCGATCTTGTCGGTGATCACACCGAAGACCGGCCCGGTGTCCAGCCCGGCCTCGATCCGGAAGGTGGACGCGCCGGTGATCTCGTCGCCCGCGTCGATGGCGGCCTGCACCGGTGCCGCGCCGCGCCAGGCGGGCAGCAGCGAGAAGTGCAGGTTGATCCAGCCGAATCGGGGGATGTCGAGCACCTGCTGCGGCAGCAGTGCGCCGTAGGCCACGACCGGACAGCAGTCGGGTGCGAGCGCGGTGAGCTGTTCGATGAACTCGGGCTCCGATGGTCGACGCGGGGTCAGCACCGGGATGCCGTGCTCGTCGGCCAGCAGCCCGACCGGCGACCTCGTCACCTTCCTGCCGCGCCCGGCAACCGCGTCCGGCCTGGTCACGACGGCGATCACCTGGTGCCGCTCGGACTGAACGAGCCGCCGCAGCGACGGCACGGCGGGCTCCGGCGTACCCGCGAAGACGATGCGCATCAGCGACCCCGCCCGAACGGCCCGGCTTGGCCCGCTCCGCTCACCGACCGCGACGGCCGCGCCGTCACGCCCGCGCTGAACCAATCGGATTCACGGATGGTCCGCATGGCGTCCTTGCGCGCTGCCGGGTCCAGCCGATCGATGAACAGCACACCGTCGAGGTGGTCGGTCTCGTGCTGCACGCACCGCGCCAGCAGCCCCTCGGCGGTGAATTCGACCGGCGCGCCGTGCATGTCGACGCCGGTGGCCCGCACCCGCAGGGCGCGCCGGGTGTCGTAGCGCACCCCCGGAATCGACAGGCAGCCCTCGGGCCCGACCTGCTCTTCGTCGCCGATCACTTCCCACTGCGGGTTCACCAGGTGCCCCGCGGCGTCATGGGTGTCGTACACGAACACCCGCAAACCCACTCCGATCTGCGGTGCGGCCATGCCGACACCACCGTCGTCGTGCATGGTGTCGGTCAGGTCGGTCACCAGCTGCTGCAGTTCGCGGTCGAATTCGGTGACCTCCGCCGCGCGGGCACGCAGAATGGGATCGCCGAACAGGCGAACGGGCTGAATGGTCACGGCAAACTCCCGGAAGCGGACGAACACGGTCGTCTCATTCTAGTGAGACGCCCGAATGTCCCCGATCCACCAGTCCGAAGCTGGTAAAACTCCAGTGCGGTCGGGCGGGGTGGCGTGTCCTCCGCCCGGCCGCCCGGCTCAGGAGTTGCCCGCGACGATCACTTCGGGAATGCCGGTGCCGAGGGCGACCGGACGGCAGACCGGCGCGGGGCTGCTCGGATCGAGCACGGTGAGCAGCAACTGCTGCACGAACGGGTCGTACACCATGTGGAAGTGCCCGGTCATGTCCGCGGCGCAGTGGTCCTGCACCACGATGTTCACCGCGCCGGGACCGCGCAGCGCGATGTTGCTGAACGGCTGGATCATCTCGTCGAACCGGCTGCCGATCGTCGTGTATTTCGGGCCGGGCACCGTGTCGCCGCCCGCGTTGAGGTCGGTCATGATCGGCGAACCCTGCGCCTGCTGCACCGCCGCGAGCGAGGTCACCCTGGCGAACACCTGCAAGGCGCCGGGCACCGCCTGCGCGATCGGCACCAGTCCGTACATCACGCCGCCGTAGCTCGGCGACGCCAAGCCGACCCACTGCCCGACCTTCGGTGCGCCGCCGAGCTTGTTGACGTAATACCGGGTCACCGTCGCACCTTGGGAAAATCCGACCAGGTCGACCTGGCTGGCACCGGTCGCCGCGAGCACCTGGTCGACGAACCCGCCGACCTGGTGCGCGCTGAGCACCACGTCCTCGGTACCGTAGGTCTCGGCCCCCGGGCTACCGCCGTAGTTGAGCGCGAAGACGCAGAATCCGGCCGCGGCGAGCTGCGGCGCGATCGCCGAATAGTCCGAGTAGGCGCTGGAGTCGGTGCCGTGCGCGAGCACCACCGGCCGGGGCCGGGTGGTGCTCGGTTTGCAGCCGAAATCGTTGGTGCCCAACGGAACCGCGTTCGAATGGGTCTTCAGATACTGTGCCGCGCCCAGGTGATCGGACTGCGGCGGACCGGCTTGGGTCGGCACCTCGGGGGGTCGATATCCGGCGGGCACGGCCTGCGCCGCACCGGAGCCGAGCACCGCGACTCCGGCCAGCGCGACGACCAACACGGCCCTGCACAAGTGTGAATATCCCCAACCCCACAAACCCCAAGACTGTCGCATCTCACAATGATCTACCGAAACCGCCCCAAATGTGCGCTCCGGCGCGGTGTTTCACACCCCGTTACTTTTCGGGGGTCTCGTCTTCGGCAAGAATTCGGTATAGGGACTTGCGCGTCTCGGTGAGCAGTTCCGCCGCGCGTGCCGCCTGCGCGGGGGTGCCCGCCGCCGCGACCTGTGCGACCGCGCCCATCAGCTGGCCGACGAGTTCCCGCAGGTCGATCGCCTGCGCGCCGACGTCTTCCTTGACGTCCGCCCACGGGTCGCCCAGGTCGTCCCGATGTTCGGTGACATAGGCGGTGCCTGCCTCGGTCAGTTGTGCCGTCTTGCGCCCGGCGATCTTTTCGATGAGGACCAGGCCCTCGTCTTCCAGCTGCGCCAGCGCAGGGTAGATCGATCCGGGGCTTGGGCGCCAGATGTCGTCGCTGCGCTCGCGGATCTGCTGGATGAGCTCGTAGCCGTGCATCGGCCGCTCGGTGAGCAGCAGCAGCACGGCCGCGCGCACATCGCCGCGCCTGCCCCGACCGCCGCGGCCGCGACCACGACCGAAGTGCGGTCCGAAGCCCGGCCCGAACCCTGGGCCGAAGCCCGGTCCGAAGTCGGGACCGTGACCGTGCCTGCCGCCGCGGCGGAACCGCTGCCGTGGGTCGAAGTCCTCGCCGCCCGGCCGCTGCCGGGGGCCACGTCGTCCGAATTCTCGATGTCCTTGGTGTTCCATGTAAGCCTCCTCAGGCTCTCGTGTTCGTTTCATATTATCGACGATATATCGTCAATGCATCGAGCGCAAGAGTGGGCGAGAAAATTCCGTTCTGATCCGTGCGGGCGGAGCGGGACGGTCGCGGCGCCCTTCGGTGCGATCGGTTTGCCGTCCATCGATCCCGCGGATATCGCCGCAGTCGCGGCGGTGGCATTGGCCGAGGACTGACATTCCGGACGGGTCTACACGCTCACCGGGCCCGTCCTGACCGGCCCGCGCCCCTTATGTGGTCCGGTCGAAGACTCGAATGTGCTGCTCCCCTTGGCGATCCCGAACATCGACGCCGAGTCCGAGCAGCTCCTCCTCGAGTTCTTCGACCACGAGAGGTTTCTTGTCCGCCAGTGCGCGCCGCCGGGCCCGCAGGACGGCGTCGACGGCCGTGTCGGTCTCCGGGCGACCATCGACCCAACGGAGGAAGTCCGTGCCGAACGGGTCGTTCCGATCGAGCCACGGGTAGCTGTGGCCGCGGAATGCGTTCTCGATATCGTTGCGCCTCAGGTCGTTCGCGCCGAAGCGGGCGAGTCGGCGCTTGTCCTGGTCGGTGAGTACCAGGTCGGCGTCCTCACGGAACACGGCGGCGATCTTCTTGCGCGGCACGTGCTGCGCGCGACCGTTCTTGGACAGCTCGACGTGGTCGTCGGCGACGATGAGGGTCAGGCTCTCCTGGCGGGCGATCTCGAAAAGCACCAGCCCCGCAACGACTCCGATGATCGTGGTGACCGGCACCAGCCACACCGTGGGCACCGTCATCGCGATCCGCAGCGGGGCCGGGGCCGAGTCGACGGTGTCGGTCAACCAGCGGCCGACCGGCGGTACCGCGAATCCGATGCCGGCGCCGATGGCGAGCCCACCGGTCCCGAACAGCCAGGCCCACAGCGTGGAGAAGCGCAGCACGGTGGGCGCGGAGGTAGTCGTCATGAGTTCTCCGTTTCGATCGGTCGCAACAGCCGGGAGACGGTCGCGCGCACCAGCGGACGCGGGTCGCGAGGATTGGCGGGGTCGGCGTTGAGGAAGGCACCGTCGACGATGGCGAGAATCCAGCGCGCGGTTTCGGCGGGCTCGAATCCCGGGTCGAATTGCCCGGCGCGGATACCACGATCGAGCAGTGTGGCAAGCGCCTCGGCGCTGAGCCGCGCGTCTTCCAGCACGACCTCGGTCAGTTCTTCGTCCTGATCGAGGCGGCGCAGCAACTCCACCATCAGTCCGGGCGCCGCCGGGTCCAGCGCCTCACCGGCCAGTTCGTCGACGATGCCCACGATGGCTTCCAGACAATCTGTGCGATCAATGTGGCGCGCAATGACTTCGGCGTGCAGCGGAATCGACAGCTCGAAGATCGAGCGAAAGACGGCGGCCTTGTCCTTGAAGTAGTAGAAGACGCTGCCCGAACTCAGTCCGGCGGCACGCGCTATCTGCGTGGCCGTGGTGCGCTCGTATCCGTGTGTGGCGAACAACTCGGTGGCGGCGTGGGTGATCGCGGAACGTCGTTCGGCGACACGATTCGGATCGACGGTACGGGCCATACGCCGAGCCTATCATTAACTGACTGAACAGTTAAAGAATAGCTCCGCCGAGCGATTGCTACGGTTACCCTGTGGTGGACATCAGCATCGAGACCGAAACCCAAACGACCCAACGACTTCGAGGGGTCATCGCCGCCGCGGAGTTCGACGTGCACGAAGGCGTGTGGTGTTTTCGGGAGACTCCGCTGGCGAACCCGCCCCAGCTGTCGCCGCGCACCCTGGCGGTGGTGCGCGACGCGGACAGTTGGAGTGCGCTGGTGCCGTTCGCCGATGCCGACGGGGCCGACGTGGAGAAGTTCGGCTTGTTCTCGTTCCACTTCCCCGCCGGAATGGACAACAGCGGCTTCGTCGGCTGGCTCGCCAACCACCTCAAACGCGCACTCGGCACCGGGGTGTTCGTGGTCTGCGGCAGCAACCGCGATCGCGGCGGCATCTACGACTACTGGGGTTGTCCGGTCGAGCTGTTGGCCGCGGTCGAGCGCGAGATCGAGACGTTGCGCTCGATCGAGAGCTAGAAGACGGGCGTGGTCTTGGCACGCAGCTCACAGGTGTTGCCGAACTGCTTCTCCCACTTGATCGTTTTGCCCTGCCAGGTGCCGGTGGCCGTCGCGGTGACCGGATCGTAGATCTGCGCGCACACGGCAACAGGATCGCCGACCAGCTTGTCGAAGTCGCCGCCCGCCGCCGCCAACGCGACACAGGCCGCCGCGGCGTCGGTGTGGCTGCCGCCGGGCGGATCACAGGTGAGGGTGACGCGCGTCGGGTTGACACCCGGGCTCTCCCCCGCACTGACCGTCAGGTCCAGGGTGGTCTTCGATGGCTCGGAATCGTTGTCGGCGCATGCCACCGACAGCGCCAGGGTCACGACCGCAAGGCACACGGACGCGACGGTGCGGCGAAGCGTAGAGGTCGTCATTGTCAGAGTTAATCATGGGCAAATGAATGGCGGGCTCGACGCGCGCAGCACGCGAGCGCGATCAGCCGATGTCCACCGGGTCGATCTGGACGCGCAGGGGTGCGTCGGAGCGGTGCGTGCTCCGGATGGCCTGGGCGGCGGTGAGGGCCCGGGCCAGGTGTGTGCCGGACTTGCGGTCGACGCGTAGCAGAATGCGTTCGACTTCGGCGGGGGAATCGCCGGAGGAGAAGGGTTTACGGGCACCATCCGGCAACGGGACCGGGCCCAGCACGTCGACCCCATCGGGAAGGGTTGCGGCGGACAGCAATTCGGTGATGGAGTCGGTGGTGCCGTCGATCGCGGCCATCCGGACGGCGGGCGGGAAGCCGACCTCGGCGCGGGCGGCCAGTTCGGCGCGGGCATGACCGATCGGGTCCCAGCGGACCAGGGCCTGCACGGTGGGGATGGCCGGGTCGCCCATCACGATGACCTGACCGCGTGAGCGCACCAACGTCGCGGCGGTCATCCAGCGGCGCAGTGCGTCTTCGGCGGCGCGCAGGTCCGCGCGGCCGAGCAGGGCCCAGCTGTCGAGCAGGAGGGCGACACCGTAGCCGCCGGGCAGCACCGGTTCGGCGCCGACGGTGGCGACCACGACCTGCGGGCCCGGCTCCACCGTATCGAGCATCGCGCCGCCGCCGGAGCCGCGAATGGGCACGCCGGGAAAGGCCCGCCCGAGTTCTTCCGCGGTGCGGGTCGCGCCGATCACCACCGCGCGCAGGGCTCGCGAACCACAGGACGAGCAGCGGAACGCCGCCTCGGTGATACCGCACCATCGACAGCTCGGACTGTGCGCGGCGTCGCCCTGCGAATCACTGTGCCGGGCACGGCCATCCGGCAGTGCCAGCGGTCCGTTGCAGTGCCGGCACCTGGCTGGAGTCCGGCACTTCGCACAGGCCAGCGACGGGACGTAGCCGCGGCGCGGCACCTGCACCAGCACGCCCGCGCCTTCTTTCAGCGCCGCCCGTGCGGCGGCGTACGCCACCCCGGGGATGCGGACCGCGCGCGCCACCGGATCTCGCTCCAGTGCGATATCCGAATCGCCCGGCACGCTGATTCGTGGCGCCGCCTCGCGCACCAGCGCCCGATCGGCGACCAGATCATGCGCCCACCCGGAATCGACGACCGCTTGGATCTCGGCTGTCCGCGCGAAACCGGCGGCGACGAATGCCGCTCCGGTCTCGTGCGACCGCAGCATCGCCACCTCGCGCGCATGCGGATACGGTGCCCTCGGTTCGGCGTAAGTGTCGTCTCCGTCGTCCCAGATCGCTATCAGCCCAAGGTTTTTCGCCGGTGCGAAGACCGCGCTGCGCGTACCGACAACCACCTGTGCCGTGCCACGCAACACGGCCAGCCACCGCCGATACCGCGCGGCTGGTCCGAGCCCAGCGGATAGCCCGACCGCCGAATCCCCCAGCAACCGAACGCATTCCGCCAGCACCCGATCCAGATCCCGCTGATCCGGCACCATCAAGATCGCGCTGCGTCCCTGCCCGACCACTGCCGCCGCCAACTCCGCCAACCGCCGCGGCCAGTCCTCCCCCGGCAATGCCTGCCATGCCGCCCGTGGGCCTTTGCCTTGCGTCAGTGCGGTGATGAATGCCGGGCCGTGGATATATCGCTGCCACGGCGTGTGGTCGAAGGAGACCGCAGGCTCAGCGACCTGCCCAGCTTCGGGCGCGGCGGCCGGATCGGGACTCACGACATCCGGTGAAATATCCGTCGAATCCTCTTGCGCCACATCGGCTTCAGCCGACTTCTTCTTCGCCCCACCGGACTCCGTGCGGGCGTGACGCGGCGGGATAGCCAGCCGCAGAACGTCGGCACGCGTGCCCGCGTACCGAGCGGCCACCACGGTGGCCAGCTTCAATATCTCCGGTGTGAGGACGCGCTCACCCGAGACGACCCGTTCGAGTTTCACCAGTTTGCCGCTGTGCTCGCTGTGCGTGAGACGCTCCAGCAGGTATCCGTCGACGAGGCGACCAGCGAAGCGGACGCGAACCCGGACGCCGGGCTTGGCGATGGCGTCCAGGTCGGGCGGAACCAGGTAGTCGAAGTCGCGGTCCAAATGGGCCGGGGACAGCAGCGGGAGCACCCGAGCGATCGGGTGCTCCACGGCTGTGGGGCCCGCGGGCGGGTCCCCCGGTGTGGCGGGGGTGCCCGCCGCGGGTTCGTTCACTCGGTGCGGTTGGACCTACAGGCCGACGGCCGCGCGCAGCTTGTCGGCACGCATCGGATGCAGCCTCCCAGGGCAGGTCGACGTATCCACACCAGCCGCCTCCCTACAGGCCGACGGCCGCGCGCAGCTTGTCGGCACGCATCGGATGCAGCCTCCCAGGGCAGGTCGACGTATCCACCAGCCACCGCCCTACAGGCCGACGGCCGCGCGCAGCTTGTCGGCACGGTCCGTGTGCTCCCATGGCAGGTCGACGTCGGTGCGGCCGAAGTGGCCGTACGCGGCGGTCGGTGCGTAGATCGGGCGCAGCAGGTCCAGGTCGCGGATGATCGCGCCGGGGCGCAGGTCGAAGACCTCGGCGATGGCGGCCGAAATGCGGGCCGGGTCCACCTTTTCGGTGCCGAAGGTCTCCACGAACAGGCCGACCGGTGCGGATTTTCCGATGGCGTACGCCACCTGGACCTCTACGCGCTCGGACAGTCCGGCCGCGACGACGTTCTTGGCGACCCAGCGCATGGCGTAGGCGGCCGAGCGGTCGACCTTCGACGGGTCCTTGCCGGAGAAGGCGCCGCCGCCGTGGCGAGCCATGCCGCCGTAGGTGTCGACGATGATCTTGCGGCCGGTCAGGCCCGCGTCGCCCATCGGGCCGCCGAGCACGAACTTGCCGGTCGGGTTGACCAGCAGCCGGATGTTCGAGGTGTCCAGCGACGGCAGCTCGAGGTCGGCGAGCACCGCGTCGACGACCTTTTCCCGAATGTCGGGTGCGAGCAGATTGTCCAGGTCGATATCGGCGGCGTGCTGGGTGGAGATGACGACCGTGTCGAGCCGGACCGGACGGTCACCCTCGTATTCGATGGTGACCTGGGTCTTGCCGTCGGGCCGCAGGTACGGCAGCACGCCGGACTTGCGTACCTCGGTCAGCCGACGCGACAGCCGGTGCGCGAGCGCGATGGGCAGCGGCATCAGCTCGGGGGTGTCGGTGGTCGCGTAGCCGAACATCAGGCCCTGATCGCCAGCGCCCTGCTTCTCGATTTCGTCGTCAGAGCCGCCGACGCGCGCCTCGTGCGAGGTGTCGACGCCCTGCGCGATATCCGGCGACTGCGCGCCGATCGCGATATTCACCCCACAGGAATTCCCGTCGAAACCCTTTGCCGACGAGTCGTAACCGATTTCCAGCACCTTTTCCCGGACGATCCGGGGAATATCGGCGTAGGCCGAAGTGGTGACCTCACCCGCAACGTGCACCTGGCCCGTTGTCACGAGAGTTTCCACCGCGACCCGGCTGCGCGGGTCCTCGGTGAGCAACGCGTCGAGGATGGAATCGCTGATGGCGTCACAGATCTTGTCCGGGTGACCTTCGGTCACGGACTCACTGGTGAATAGCCGGCTGCCGGACGTGCGCACAGTTCTTCCCTCTCCCTCAACGGGTCATTCGTCTCGGATTGCGACAGTAACGCGATGCCGCTGCCGCGCAACCCTTCTTCTCAGACTATGGCAAACCACCGACGAGCTGGGTTCCGAGAGATCTCTATCTCAGACAGTTCAGCTGAACGGTCTCTCGGCGACCACGGCGTCGATGATTGATTACTGGGTCAGTATCCCAGTCTCACAACGGATTTCAGCGCAACAACGGACCCAGCGCGTCGAGCACCCGGCTGGCCAGCAGCGCCTTCGACCCATGATCGAGCGACTGTTCGGTGCCGTCCGCACCGAGCAGCCAGCCGTCGTTGGTGTCGACCTCGAACGCCTTGCCCTCACCGACCGCGTTGACCACCAGCAGGTCACACCCCTTGCGGGCCAGCTTGGCCCGCGCGTAGGTGAGCACGTCACCGTGTTCGTCACCGGTCTCGGCGGCGAAGCCGACGATCGCGGTGCCGGTCAACTGCCCGTCGCGGCGCGCCTGCACCAGTCCGGCGAGGATGTCGTCGGTCTTGGTGAGCGTGATGACGTCCGGTTCCCCGGCGCCCTTCTTGATTTTGGCGGCGGCGACGTCGGTGGGCCGGAAGTCGGCCACCGCGGCCGCCATGATCACCGCGTCCGCGCCGACGGCGTGCTTGTCGACGGCGGTCTTGAGCTGTTCCGCGGTGGTGATGTGCACCAGGTCGACGGCTGCGGGCGCGGCCATCTCGATGGTGTTGCCCGCGATCAGCGTGACGTGCGCGCCGCGCTGGGCCGCGACCCGAGCCAGGGCGTAACCCTGCTTCCCGGAGCTGCGGTTACCGAGGAATCGCACCGGATCCAGCGGTTCCCTGGTACCGCCCGCGGTGATGACCACCCGGCGGCCTTCCAGATCGCGCGGGATGGCGTCGGCGCGTTCGAGCAGCAGCGCGGCGAGCCCGAAGATCTCCTCGGGCTCGGGCAGCCGCCCCGGACCGGTATCGGTGCCGGTGAGCCGGCCCGACGCGGGTTCCATGACGATCGCTCCGTGGGCGCGCAGCGTCGCGACATTGGCGACGGTGGCCGGATGCTGCCACATTTCGGTGTGCATCGCTGGCGCGAACAGAATGGGACATCGGGCCGTCAGCAGCGTCGCGGTGAGCAGGTCATCGGCGCGACCGGCGGCCGCGCGCGCCATCAGGTCGGCGGTGGCCGGGGCGATGACGACGAGGTCCGCCTCCTGGCCGAGCCGAACATGCGGCACCTCGGGCACATCGGTGAACACATCGGTGTGCACCGGGTTACCGGACAGTGCCTCGAAGGTTGCCTTACCGACGAACTGCAGCGCCGACTCGGTGGGGATCACCCTGACCTGATGTCCGGTCTCGGTGAACCGCCGGACCAGCGAGCAGGCCTTGTAGGCGGCGATCCCTCCGCTGACGCCGACGACGATCCGTGTGGTCACTACGCCTCCGGCCTAGTTGTGGTCACAGCTGTGGGGCCTCGGCTACTCGCCTTCGGTGTGCTCGAGCAGGTCGGAGTGGATCTCGCGCATGGCGACCGAGAGCGGCTTTTCCTGCAGGCCCGGCTCGACCAGCGGGCCGACGTACTCGAGGATGCCGTCGCCGAGCTGGTTGTAGTAGTCGTTGATCTGACGCGCCCGCTTGGCTGCGTAGATGACCAGCGCGTACTTGGACGACGTGCGCTCCAGCAGCTCATCGATCGGAGGGTTGGTGAGGCCGATCGGGGTGTCGTAGGCGGGAACGGTCTTGCTGTCCGTACTGCTCACTAGGGGGGCTCCTGCGCGTCTGGAAGGGATGGCAGCCGGCAACGCCGGCGGGGTGGGTGAACTCAGCTGGGTCACGAACTCGAATTTGTGCTAACGAACAACGATACCAACTGCTCACAGGCGCTGGTCACCTCGTCGTTCACGATCACTATGTCGAACTCGTCACAGGCGGCCAATTCGGTCCTGGCGGTTTCCAGCCTGCGCTCGATCACTTCCGGCGATTCGGTGCCACGCGAGGTCAGCCTGGAGACCAGTTCGTCCCAGCTCGGCGGGGCGAGGAAGGCGAGAATCGCCTCGGGTATGGCCTTGCGCACCGACCGCGCGCCTTCGAGGTCGACCTCGACCAGTACGGGCAGACCCTCGGCGAGGGCGGCCCGTACCGGCGCGGCCGGGGTGCCCGAACGTTGCAAACCACCATGGATATCAGCCCACTCGAGGAGTTCACGCGCCGCGATCATGGCGTCGAACTCTTCCCTGGACACGAACCGATAGTCGAGGCCGTCGACCTCACCGGGCCGGGGGGCCCGGGTCGTTGCCGACACACTGAAGATCAGGTGCGGCAGCCGCTCGCGGACACAACGGACCACGGTCGACTTGCCGACGGCCGAGGGGCCGACCAGTACTACCAGCCGACCCTTCTGCGCATGTTCGACCACCCTCGTTATCAGGCGTCGAAGTCGAACCGGGCGAGCAGCGCCTTGCGCTGCCGATCGCCGAGTCCGCGCAGACGCCGGGTGGGGGCGATCTCCAGTTCACTCATGATTTCCGCCGCCTTGACCTTGCCCACCTTCGGCAAAGCTTCCAGCAGCGCCGACACCTTCATCTTGCCGAGAATCTCATCGGACTCGGCATCGGTGAGGACCTGCTTCAGGTTGGTGCCGCCTCGCTTCAGGCGCTCCTTGAGCTCCGCCCGAGCGCGGCGAGCGGCAGCCGCCTTCTCCAAAGCAGCGGCGCGCTGCTCGTCAGTCAGCTGGGGAAGGGCCACGGTTCCTCCGTCTCATCGTTCATTGCATCAACTCCTGCCGGTAACCCGGCAGTCTCAGCGACCGTACCCACGACGTCCGCCGATTGCGAACCCACCCCCCAGGTCAGCGCATGATTCCGGATGCCGTAGACGCGAGCGCGGCACGATCCGCACCGCCCGTCTGTCGCTGCGCAGATCGTACCGCCGAAATCACGAAATGCCTCTTCAGCAGGGAGTTTTCACTATCGACATAGGTTAGCGGGAGGGTTGCGGTGACGTGACATCTGTTGCCAGCAAACCCATGCCTGCCCGACCAGGAACTTTCTCGGAAATTCCCGCGTGTCGCGTTGCCTTTCCGCGTGTCGTGCGCCACAAATAAGTCAAATGACCGGTTTGGGCGGCCAGGTTTCAGCGATCCGCACGATGAGATCGCCGTTCTGGGCCGATCCGGGCCCATCAGCTCATCGGTGCACCGTAGTCCCTGGAAATAGGCGCAGCAGGGCACACAGACCCCGCTACGGGCCACATGCATGCGTGCACATGACCGCACGCCGGACCCCGAAACGAACCGAGACCGGCGCTGATGCGCCGGTCTCGTGGTCATTTCTGCAAGAACGCGAAGGCGTCTTGCAGTTCGCTCAATCCGGCCCGCAGCGCCGGAACGGCCGGTCCGGCCCGCAGCACCTCCCGCGAGACGGTCGGCACCGCGGCCGCCAGCATCGCCTCCGGCACCAGGTCACGGATGTTTTCCGGCCCGCCACCCTGGGCACCGACGCCGGGCATCAGGATCGGCCCGTTGAGCGCGGACAGGTCCGGCGCCTCGGTCAAGGTCGCGCCGATCACGACGCCGACCGAGCCGAATTCCGCGCCCGCGTTGCACGCGGCCGCCTCGTCGACCATCACCTGGGCGATGGTCCGGCCGTCGGCTGCGGCCACCCGTTGCACCTGTGCCCCTTCGGGATTCGAGGTGGCGGCGAGCACGAAGACACCGCGACGATTGGCCTCGGCGAGAGCCAAAGCCGGTGCCAGCGAACCGAATCCGAGATACGGCGAAACCGTAACGGCGTCCGACCCGAGCGGGCCGTCGGCGAGCCAGGCGTGCGCGTAGGCGTCCATGGTGGAGCCGATGTCGCCGCGCTTGGCATCGGCCAGCACCAGGGTGCCGGAGGCGCGCAGCACCTCGATGGTGCGCTCCAGCACCGCGATTCCGGCCGAGCCGTAGGTCTCGAAGAAGGCGACCTGCGGCTTGACCAGCGCGACGCACCCGTCGAAGGCCTCGACGCAGATCTCCGCGAACTTCTCCAGTCCATCCGCGTCGGCGGTGAGACCCCACGACTCCAGCAGGCCGGGATGCGGGTCGATGCCGACGCACACGGGGCCGAAATGCCGCATGGCGTGCTGCAATCGGCCGCCGAAGGACGTCATCGGTGCCGCCCCGTCCCGCGCTGCCTGATCCGAACCGGGCTCATCCACGCAGCACCGAATGCAATTCCTGCAGCGAACGCACCCCGATCCCGCCGTTGATGCTCGCCTCGATGCCCTGCACGGCGGCCGCCGCGCCCTGCACCGTGGTGATGCACGGGATGTTCACACCGACCGCGGCACTGCGGATTTCGTACCCGTCTACGCGCGGGCCGGAGTTGCCGTAGGGGGTGTTGAAGACCATGTCGATCTCGCCGTCCCTGATCTGCTCGACGATCGTCGGCTGCGGCAGGGCGTCCGGACCACCGGGCTGTTCTGGGTCCGAGTGCTTGCGCACCTGTTCACACGGAATGCCGTTACGGCGCAACATCTCCGCCGTTCCCTCGGTGGCCAGGATGCGGAATCCGAGGTCGTGCAGGCGCTTCACCGGGAAGACCATGGCGCGCTTGTCCCGGTTCGCGATCGAGACGAACACGGTGCCCTCGGTGGGCAGCGAACCGTAGGCGGCGGTCTGGCTCTTGGCGAAGGCGGTGCCGAAGTCGGCGTCGATGCCCATCACCTCGCCGGTGGACTTCATCTCCGGCGAGAGCAGCGAATCCACGCCGGTGCCATCGGCCTTGCGGAACCGATGGAACGGCAGCACGGCCTCCTTCACCGCCACCGGCGCGTCCAGCGGGACGTGCCCGCCGTCGCCCTCGCCGGGCAGCATGCCTTCCTTGCGCAGCTCGGCAATGGTGGCGCCGAGCATGATCCGCGCGGCCGCCTTGGCCAGCGGCACCGCGGTGGCCTTGGAGACGAACGGAACCGTCCGGCTCGCCCGTGGATTCGCCTCGAGCACGTAGAGCACGTCGTCCTTGAGCGCGTACTGCACGTTGAGCAGGCCCTTGACACCGATGCCCTTGGCCAACGCGATGGTCGAGCGACGCACCGCCTCGATATCGCTGCGGCCCAGGGTGATCGGCGGCAAAGCGCAGGCCGAGTCGCCGGAGTGGATGCCCGCCTCTTCGATGTGTTCCATCACGCCGCCGAGGTAGACCTCCTCGCCGTCGCACAGTGCGTCGACGTCGATCTCGATGGCGTCTTCCAGGAACCGGTCGACCAGCACCGGATGCTCGGGGCTGAGCTCGGTGGCGCGAGAGATGTAGCCCTCCAGGGAGTTCTCGTCGTAGACGATCTCCATGCCGCGGCCGCCGAGCACGTAGGACGGGCGGACCAGCACCGGGTAGCCGATGGTGGCGGCGATCTTCTTGGCCTGCGCGAAGGTGGTCGCGGTGCCGTACTTCGGCGCGGGCAGTCCGGCCGCGACGAGCACGTCACCGAATTCGCCGCGGTCCTCGGCCAGGTCGATGGCGGCGGCGCTGGTGCCGACCACCGGGACGCCCGCATCGGTGAGCCGTTGCGCCAGGCCGAGCGGGGTCTGCCCGCCCAGTTGCACGATGACGCCGGTGACGTGCCCCGACTCGCTTTCGGCGTGGTAGACCTCGAGCACGTCCTCGAAGGTGAGCGGCTCGAAGTAGAGCCGGTCGGCGGTGTCGTAGTCGGTGGAGACGGTCTCCGGGTTGCAGTTGACCATCACCGTCTCGTACCCGACCCGCGAAAGGGTCTGCGCCGCATGGACACACGAGTAGTCGAACTCGATACCCTGGCCGATCCGGTTCGGGCCGGAGCCGAGGATGATCACCTTGTCGCGTTCGCGCTGCGGCGCGACTTCGGATTCCGCGGCGGGATCGAGCTCGTAGGTCGAGTAGTGGTACGGGGTCTTGGCCTCGAACTCGGCGGCGCAGGTATCGACCGTCTTGAAGACGGGGCGGACGCCGAGCCGGTGCCGCAGCGCGCGAACGCCGGTCTCCCCCGCCAACTCCGGGCGCAGCGCGGCGATCTGACCGTCGGACAGGCCGTAGTGCTTGGCGCGACGCAGCAGCGTCTCGTCCAGCACCGGCGCGGCCATGATCTCGGCGCGCAGCTCGACCAGGCCCGCGACCTCGGCGACGAACCACGGGTCGATGCCAGAAGCGGCCGCGACGTCTTCGATGCTCGCGCCCAGGCGCAGCGCACGCTCGACCTGGTAGATGCGTCCCTCGGTGGGGGTGCGCAGGTCTTCCAGGATCGCTTCGACGTCGGTCCAGGTGCCGTCGTCCTTCGTCCAGAAGCCCGCGGCCTTGGTCTCCAGCGAGCGCAGTACCTTGCCGAGCGCCTCGGCGAAGTTGCGCCCCAACGACATTGCCTCGCCGACCGACTTCATGGTGGTGGTCAGCGTCGGATCGGCGCCGGGGAACTTCTCGAACGCGAACCGCGGCGCCTTGACGACCACGTAGTCCAGGGTCGGCTCGAAACAGGCCGGGGTTTCCTTGGTGATGTCGTTGACGATCTCGTCGAGGGTGTAGCCGATGGCCAGTTTGGCGGCGATCTTGGCGATCGGGAATCCCGTTGCCTTGGAAGCCAATGCGGACGAGCGCGAGACACGCGGGTTCATCTCGATGACGATCAGGCGGCCGTCGGCGGGGTCCACCGCGAACTGGATGTTGCAGCCGCCGGTGTCGACGCCGACCTCACGCAGGATTGCGATGCCGAGGTCGCGCATCTTCTGGTATTCCCGGTCGGTGAGCGTCATGGCCGGGGCGACGGTCATCGAGTCACCGGTGTGCACGCCCATCGGGTCCACGTTCTCGATGGAGCAGACCACCACGACGTTGTCGCGGCTGTCGCGCATCAGCTCGAGCTCGAATTCCTTCCAGCCCAGGATGGATTCCTCGATGAGCACGTTCGCGGTCGGCGAGGCGGCGAGGCCGCCACCGGCGATCCGGTCGAGATCCTCGTCGTTGTAGGCCATGCCGGAACCGAGGCCACCCATGGTGAACGAAGGCCGCACCACCACCGGGAAACCCAGCTCGGCGACCGTTTCGCGGACCTCGTCCATCGTGTAACAGACACGGGAGCGGGCACTTTCGCCGCCGACCTTGGCGACGATGTCCTTGAACTTCTGCCGGTCCTCACCGCGCTGGATGGCGTCGAAGTCGGCGCCGATCATCTCGACGTTGTACTTCTCCAGCACACCGTTCTCGTGCAGCGCGACCGCGGTGTTCAGCGCGGTCTGCCCGCCGAGGGTGGCCAGGACGGCGTCGGGACGCTCCTTGGCGATGACCTTCTCGACGAACTCCGGCGTGATCGGTTCCACGTAGGTGGAGTCCGCGAACTCGGGGTCGGTCATGATGGTCGCCGGGTTGGAGTTCACCAGTGAAACCCGCAGGCCCTCGGCCCGCAGCACCCGGCACGCCTGGGTGCCGGAGTAGTCGAACTCGCAGGCCTGGCCGATGACGATCGGGCCCGAGCCGATCACCAGGATGTGCTTGAGATCCTCGCGGCGTGGCATCAGGCTCCTTCCATGAGACCGGCGAAACGGTCGAAGAGATAAGCGGCGTCGTGCGGTCCGGCGGCGGCCTCCGGGTGATACTGCACGGAGAATGCGCGGCCGTCGACCAGTCGGACGCCCTCGACGGTGCCGTCGTTGGCGCAGACATGGCTGACCTCGGCCAAGCCGAACGGGGTGTCGAACTGCTCACCCTGCTCGCCCTCCAGGGCGAAGCCGTGGTTCTGCGCGGTGATCGAGATGCGGCCGGTCTCGTGTTCGATGACCGGGATGTTGATGCCGCGGTGGCCGAACTTCATCTTGTAGGTGCTGCGGCCGAGCGCGCGGCCGAGGATCTGGTTGCCGAAGCAGATGCCGAACAGCGGCACGCCACGCTCGAGCACACCCTTGGTCAGCGCGACCGCGCCGTCCTGAGTGGCCGGGTCGCCGGGGCCGTTGGACAGGAAAACACCGTCCGGCTTCAACTCCAGGATCTGGTCGAGCGAGGTGTTGGACGGCACGACGTGCACCCGCATACCGCGCTGGGCGAACATGCGCGGAGTGTTGGTCTTGATGCCGAGATCGACCGCGACCACGGTGAACCGGGGGTCGCCGTTCGGCTCGATGGTGTACAGCGAGTCGGTGCTCACCTCCTCGGCCAGATCGGCGCCGAGCATGGACGGCTGGCCGGTGACCCGGCTCAGCAACTCGTCGGTGTCGGCGAGGGCGGCACCGGAGAAGATGCCCGCCTTCATCGAGCCGCGGGTGCGCAGGTGGCGCACCAGGGCGCGGGTGTCGACACCGGCGATGCCGACGATGTCCTGGCGTTGCATCGCCTCGGGCAGGGTGCCGGTGGCGCGCCAGTTGGAGGCGCGGCGCGCGGGGTCGCGCACCACATAGCCGGCCACCCAGATCTTGCCGGACTCGTCGTCCTCGCCGTTCCAGCCGGTGTTGCCGATCTGCGGCGCGGCGGCTACCACGATCTGGCGGTGGTAGCTGGGGTCGGTGAGGGTCTCCTGGTACCCGGTCATCGCGGTACAGAACACCGCCTCACCGAGTGTCTCGCCCGTGGCGCCGTAGGCCGAGCCGCGGAACACCCGGCCGTCCTCCAGCACCAGAGCTGCGTCTTGTCCTGTCGCCCAACCCGTCGCCCGACCCCCACCCCCCATGGAATCGCTGCGCGATACTGCGGTCATATTTCGTCGTCTCCCGTCATCGTGCTGGTCTGATCCGCCTGCAGGCCGCGCGTCCAAGCCGGGTACACCGACTTGTCGTCACCTCGGAAACCGGTATCTATCTCGGTTCCGGTGGGCAGCTTCCAGCGAACTACCAGCACACCATCTGCTGTCATTACTTTTCCCGCGTGTCCACGCTCGGTGCGCACCGCGGTGATGGATTCCTGCGGTATCCAGATCACCGTCGCGCCGTCGCGCTCGAGCAGAATTCCCCGTTCGAACCGCGTGAGTTCCGCCGTGGCCCGGAAACCCAAGTCGCCCACCGTGATACGGTCCTGCCAGCTGGGCGCCATGGTGCTGCCGAGATACAGTCCGGTGGTCGGCTCCAGCACCTGGGCGCCGAGATCGGCGGGCACGGCCGGTAGTTCACCGATGCTTGCCGTCTGGCGCTTCGCCCGGTTCTGCCAGCCCCGATACATCAGCCAGATGCACAGGGCGAACAGTGCGAGCAGGCCGACAACCCACAGCGTTCTTTCCACTTACGGACCTCCCACCGCTTTACCCTCACGGGCAGTTACCCGACCCCTGAGCAACGTCGTTGTCACTCGGGCCGGGAACGTCATGTCCTCGAACGGTGTGTTGTTCGAGATGCTGGCGAGCTCCTTGGCGCGCACCGTCCAGCTGGCTTCGGGGTCGACCAGCGTCAAGTTCGCGGGTTCGCCGACCTCGAGCGGCCTGCCGTGCTCGTCGAGCCCGACGATCGCGGCGGGCTGCTCGCTCATCACCCTGGCGACACCGCGCCAGTCCAGCAGGCCGGGCTGCACCATGGTCTGCACGATGATCGACAGCGCGGTCTCCAGTCCGAGCATGCCGGGGCGGGCGGCGGCGAACTCGCAGCACTTGTCCTGTTCGGCGTGCGGGGCGTGGTCGGTGGCGACGCAGTCGATGATGCCGTCGGCCAACGCCTGGCGCAGCGCGGCCGCATCGGACGCCTCCCGCAGCGGCGGGTTGACCTTGTTGACCGCGTCGTAGGTCTCCAGGCGCGAGTCGTCCAGCAGCAGGTGGTGCGGGGTCACCTCGGCGGTGATCGAAATGCCTTGCGCCTTAGCCCATTTCACCAGCTCGACGGTGCCAGCCGTGGAGGCGTGACAGATGTGCACGCGGGCACCGGCATCGCGGGCCAGTAGCGCGTCCCGCGCCACGATCGACTCCTCGGCGGCGCGCGGCCACCCGGCCAAGCCGAGCCGGGCCGCGGTGGGACCTTCGTGCGCGATGGCGCCGACGGTCAGTCGCGGCTCCTCCGCGTGCTGGGCGATCAGCACGCCGAGGGTGTTCGCGTACTCCAGGGCGCGGCGCATGAGCAGCGGGTCGTAGACGCAGTGGCCGTCATCGGAGAACATCCGCACCGCGCCGACTCCGGCGGCCATCGTGCCCATTTCGGCGAGCTGCTTGCCTTCGAGGCCGACGGTGACCGCGCCCACCGGGTACACGTCGACCAGGCCGACCTCCTGGCCGCGGCGCCACACGTGATCGGTGACGACCACCGAGTCCGCGACCGGATTGGTGTTGGCCATCGCGAACACCGCCGTGTAACCGCCCAATGCGGCTGCGGCGGAACCGGATTCGATGGTCTCGGTGTCCTCGCGGCCCGGCTCGCGCAGGTGCGTGTGCAGGTCGACGAAGCCGGGCAGCAGGATTTGGCCGCTGGCGTCGATCACCTCGGCGTCGTCGGCGTCGAGATCGGTACCGATCTCGCGGATCACGCCGTCGGCGATCAGCACGTCGACCGGCTCACCCTCGCCGTAAAGCCGAGTGCCCTTGATCAGGATCTCGGTCATGCCACCGCCTCCTGGGTACCGACCAGCAGCCGGAACAGGACGGCCATGCGCATGTGGACTCCGTTCGTCACCTGTTGCAAGATCGCGGCCCTCGGCGAATCGGCCACCGGCGAGGCGATTTCCATGCCGCGCAGCATCGGGCCGGGATGCAGGACCGCCGCGTGCTCGTCCAGCAGAGCGAGCCTGCGCTCGGACAGCCCGTAATTGATCGAGTATTCGCGGGCCGACGGGAAGAAGCCGCCGTTCATTCGCTCGGCCTGCACCCGCAGCATGAGAACCGCGTCGGCGCCGGGCAATTCGGCGTCCAGCGAGTGCGCGATCCGGGCGGGCCAGGCGTCGACGCCGACCGGCAGCAGGGTGCGCGGGGCGACCAGCACCACCTCGGCGCCGAGCGTGGCCAGCAGGAACACATTCGAGCGGGCAACCCGGCTGTGCAGGATGTCGCCGACGATGACGACCCGCTTGCCCTCGATGTCGCCGAGCCGCTGGCGCAGCGTCAGCGCGTCGAGCAACGCCTGGGTGGGATGCTCGTGCGTGCCGTCGCCCGCGTTGATGATGGCCGGGCCGGAGTTGCGTCCCGAGGAGACGGCCCAGGCGTCCATCCAGCGCGCGATCTGGTGTGCCGCACCGGAAGCCGGATGCCGGACGATCAGCGCGTCGGCGCCCGCGGCGTGCAGGGTGAGCGCGGTGTCGCGCAGTGATTCACCCTTGGAAACCGAGGAACTGCTGGCGCTGACATTGATCACGTCGGCACTCATCCACTTGCCCGCCACCTCGAACGACACCCGGGTGCGGGTGGAGTTCTCGTAGAACACCGTCATCACCGTGCGGCCGCGCAGGGTGGGGAGTTTGTGCACTTCGCGGCCGAGGAGGGCCTGTTCGAAACGTTCGGCCTCGTCCAACAGTGCCGTCGCGGTTACCCGACTCAGGTCACTCACCGTCAGCAAGTGCCTCACGCTTGAGCCTCCTGACGCAGGTAAACGCCGTCGCGGCCGTCGTGTTCGGTGAGCAGGACCGAGATGTCCTCGGCGCGGGACGTAGGGACGTTCTTGCCGACATAGTCGGCCCGGATCGGGAGTTCGCGGTGGCCGCGGTCGATGAGCACCGCGAGCTGCACGGCGCGGGGGCGGCCGAGGTCGCGCAGTCCGTCCAGTGCGGAGCGGACGGTGCGGCCGGAGAAGAGCACGTCGTCGACCAGGACGACCAGCGCGTCCTCGATGCCGCCTTCCGGGACCGAGGTGCGTTCCAGCGGCCGGTGCGGCCGGGTGCGCAGGTCGTCGCGGTAGAGGGTGATGTCGAGCGAACCGAGGGCCGGGCGAACGCCGGAGAATTCCTCGATCTTGTCGGTGAGCCGCGCGGCCAGCGAGGTGCCTCGGGTGGGGATGCCGATCAGCACGACGCGCGGGGCGTCCTGCGCGCCCGCGTCCAGGGCGGTCTTCTCGATGATCTGATGCGCGATGCGCGCGATGGTCCGGCTGACATCGGATGCCGACAACAGCTCCCGCCCCGCCTCCACCCCTTCCGGGGTGTGTCGCTGCGATGTTTCGGCAGCGCCGGACTTGGCGGCCCGTTCTTCGGGCACGGCCATGCCGACCTCCTTCCCCGCCTCACCGGACGGTCCGTTAAAGGATGTCTTACGGCAAGCAGCGTAACAGCGCCCGCAACCCGGCTTTCACCAGGTGCATCACGGTGTGAGCAGTGCCACGGAAGACAGGTGGGCCCGGCCACGACAGGGCGGTCGATGGGCGACCGCTGCTTTCACGCCCGAATAGCTCTAGCACATACGTTCGAGTGGGGGTAGATTCGGCGGCATGTCGACACCGCTGCAGGGATCACTGCTCGACGGGTTCGGGGATACCGAATTCGGTTCGCTGCGACATGTGCGGCGGACGGTACTGGACCATGGGGCCTGGGTCGACGTGTTGCCCGGCTGGTTGTCCGGCGCCGATGCGCTGTTCGAACGACTGGTGGACGACGTGCCGTGGAAGGCGGAGCGGCGGCCGATGTACGACCGAGTGGTCGATGTGCCGCGGCTGTTGAAGTTCTACGAGGAGCACGAGCCGCTGCCCGATCCGGCATTGGCCGATGCGCGCCAGGCCTTGTCCGAGCACTATCGGCAGGAACTCGGGGAACCGTTCCGGACGGCCGGGCTGTGCTACTACCGCGACGGACAGGACAGCGTCGCCTGGCACGGCGATACCTTCGGGCGCGGCGCGACGCACGACACCATGGTCGCGATCGTGTCGATCGGCGCACCGCGGGCGCTGCTGCTGCGGCCGCGCGGCGGCGGCGAGAGCATTCGATACCAGGTGGG
Organism: Nocardia iowensis; assembly: GCF_019222765.1. Classification (NCBI taxonomy): domain Bacteria; kingdom Bacillati; phylum Actinomycetota; class Actinomycetes; order Mycobacteriales; family Nocardiaceae; genus Nocardia; species Nocardia iowensis. The sequence goes on from NZ_CP078145.1 coordinate 5,992,280, forward strand.
GCACGGCGATCTGCTGGTGATGGGTGGCTCGTGCCAGCGCACCTGGGAGCACGCGGTGCCGAAGACCCGGAAACCGACCGGGCCGCGGATCAGCATCCAGTTCCGCACCCGCGGCGTCCGCTGAGCGGGTGACAGCGGTTGTGCGCGAGGCGATATCGGTTCGGCTTGACATGAAGTTATGTTGAGGTTGAAGACTGAACGGCATGAGCACAGAGACATTTCAGCCGCCCGTGGTCGGCGATTCGACCGTCGACCACACCGCCGATATCGCGGCCATCGAGCAGATCATCAGCAATGTCGAGACCGCGTACAACACCAACGACGCCGAATTGATGACCGCCGACTTCACCGCCAACGCCTCGGTCGTCAATGCGGTGGGCGCGCTGATGGTGGGGCGAGACGCATTGCTGGCAGCGAATCGTGCTGGGCTGGCCGGGTTCTTGAAGGACCAGTACGTCCGCTACCAGGTCACCGACATCACCTTCCTCCGCCCCGATGTGGCGATCGCACACAAGGTGGCGCGAGCCACCACAGCCGACGGTGCGCTGATCGACACCGATCCCGCGATGATCGCGCTCTATGTCCTCGTCAAAGAAGACGGGCGCTGGTGGACGGCGGCCAGGCAGAACACGCTGATCCCTGAGGCCGAGTGATCGGCACCGAATGACCTGGCTCGCCCGACGACCCGGCCCGACGACCCGGGCCCGACGACGCAGCGCCGCAACAACACCGAGGGGTGCGGCGCTGCGTCGACGCCGGGCGCGGCGCGCCGTTAGATTGTCAGCATGAGCAATCCTGGGGCGGGGGTCTTGGCCGTGATGCCGCTGCACACGATCAGCGAGGTCTACGGCGAAGCGGGCCTGCGCGAACGATTATTGCTGGAGATCGCGGACCTGCCCGACACCGATCGACTCACCTCGGCGCTCGAGCTGGCCGCCGAACTACACCGCGACGATCGTTACGGACGCGAGCCCTATCTCAATCATCTACTGCGGGTAGCGATTCGGATCATCAGCCACTATCGGGTGCGGGACAGCGATCTGGTCGCCGCCGGCCTGTTGCACGACGCCGTCGAGGACCACCCCGCCGAGCTGGCGGGCGACCGGCCGGGACCGCCCACCGACGCCGCCCTCGCCGAACTCGCCGACCGATTCGGCGAACGCGTGGCGGAGCTCGTCGCCGCCGTCACCAATCCCGAACCGGACCCGTCGATCGACCGGCACCTGCAGTACCGCGAGCACGTCGCCGCGAATCTCGACCATGCCCCGTGGGCCAGAATCGTCAAGCTCTCCGACTTCACCGACAACGGCGTCGGCATCCTGTACGCGACCGGCTCCGCCATGCACAAGCTCGCCGTCAAATACCGCCCACTCACCGCCATCTACCGCGACCTCGTCACCCGCGCCGACACGCCGCTGGCCGACGACGTCAAGCAGCACATCCTCGGCCAACTCGACAGCGCGGACGAACGTTTCGAGGCCATACTCGCTCCGGAGTGATCTACACGGCGCGGCGTCGTCCTTTCGTATGACATCTCGCCCGGCGGTGCTGGACGGCCGAATGCGGATGGCATCGTGAAGCACATGCGACTCGGAAGAACCGACGGTCTCCTGCTCACTGCGGGGGTCCTCGCGTTCGTCGCCGCGATGGTCACCCTGATCTGGACGGGACACACCGCGCTGCGCTTCTCCGCCGATGACGAAAGCACCCTGCCGCTGTGGGTGATCGGTCTGACGGTGTTCGGCGGGCTCGCGGTCGCCTGGCTGGTGCCGCCGAAACCACGCGACGATGTGTTGCCGACCGCCGATACCCGGGCGACCACGCGTCAGGCGTGGTGGCTCGTCGCGCTCGGACTCGCCTTCGCGATCACCTACTACCTGTCCCCCGGCGGCGATCTGTGGTTCATCGGGCTGAAATTACTTCTCCTGCTTGCCATTCCATTGCTGTTCCGATTGGTGGCCTGGCCCGAATGGTATCGGGTGGACACCAACGGTCGATGGCTTCGTCCCCTACCCGCGGTGTTGACCTTCCTCGCCCTGTTCACGCTGTTCGGGCATGACTACACCGGTTCGCGGCCCGACCCGGTCGCGGTGCTGAGCGTCTTCGTCCTGAACGCGGTGCTGGAGGAGATCTTCTATCGAGTCTGGCTACAGACCCGGCTGGAGGCGATATACGGCCGCTGGCCCGCGATCGTGCTTGCCTCGCTGCTGTGGGCGTGCTGGCACGTTGCGATCCACGGCGGCAACGGTTTCGGCATCGATCTCGCCACCACGATCGTGCACATCGGCGGCTACGGCCTCTTCCTCGGCTACCTGTGGTCCCGATACCGAAATCCCTGGCTACTCATTCTGGTGCACGGCATCATCAACGCACCGCTCCCCATGCTCGCCGCACTGTGGTGAGCGCACCGAACGTGTCGATCGAGGCGTCCGCAGTACCGATTCGACCAGTTCACGGACCGCGCCAAGCAGCCGGTCGGTCGCACCGGAGCGAACCATGGTCGGCACCAGCTCATCGCCTAGCGCGCCGAGCAGCAGCCTGCCGACCACTTCGGCGTCGAGATCGGGTCGAGCCTCGCGTAGCAGTGCGGTGATGTGGTTGTCCCAGAACGCATGGAACTCCCCCGTGCGCGGGTGCGGCGGCACCGTGCGGTAGGCGACCATAAGCTCGGAGTTCTCGATCACCAAGCGCGCCATCGCATCGAAGTAGGCGAGCAGGCGGTCACCGGCCGGCGCACCGGGCCCCAGCGGCGGCGGCCCACTGATGATCGCATCCATCAGGGTGAGTGCGCTTTCGGCGACCATCTCGTGCAGCAGCCCGGCGCGATTGCCGAAGCGGTGAAAAATGGTGCCCTTCCCCACCCCGGCCGCGGCGGCGACCCGGTCCATGGTGATCGCCTCGGCGCCGTGTTCGGCGAGCAGCGCGGTGGTCGCGTCGAGAATCGCACGCCGGTTCCGGGCAGCGTCGGCCCGTTCCTTCGGACGCCCGTCGGTCATCGCACCCGCTTTCATTGACAACTTGACCGCCGGTCCATATCGTTGCCGAACAACTGGACCGGAAGTCAACTTATGGAGTTCATGATGCAGGCAATCGTAATGACGGCGACCGGCGGGCCGGAGGTCCTGGTCCTCCAGGAAGTCCCGGCGCCGCAGGCGGGCGTGGGTGAGGTGGTGATCCGCACCGAGGCGATTCCGGTCCTGTTCCCGGAGACCAAGTTGCGTTCCGGCGAATTCCCGCTCGGCGTCGAGCCGCCGCTGGTCTTCGGTTTTCAGGCCGCTGGCGTGGTGACCGCGGTGGGCGCGGACGTGGATCCGGCCCTGATCGGTCGGCGAGTAACGGTGGCAACCAAGGGTTTCGGCTCCTACGCCGAATATGTCAGCGCACCAGCGAATTCCGTGACGCTGATTCCCGACAGCCTGTTCTCGGTGGATGCGGCCTCGGTCCTGATGAGCGGTTCGGTGGCACTGACCCTGCTGGAAACCGCTCGGCTCACCGGCAGCGAGACGGTGCTGATCGAGGCCGCCGCAACGGGTATCGGCAGCTTCCTCACCCAAGTCGCCAAGGAGTCCGGCGCGGCTCGCATCATCGCCACGGCGGGCGGACCCGCGAAGGCCGAGCGGGCCCGCGAGCTCGGCGCGGACGAGGTGATCGACCACAACGACCCCGAATGGCCTGCCCGGCTGCGCGAAACCCTAGGTGGCGCAACGCTCGACGTAGTCTTCGACTCGATCGGCGGCAGCACCGCCATAGCCGTCCTCGACGCGATGACACCCCTGCGCGGCCGAATGCTCAGCTACGGTTGGCTCTCCGGCGCCCCCGCCCAACTGACCGCCGCCGACCTGATCACTCGCGGCCTGACCCTCATCGGCTGCGCGGGCCCCGACTGGCTGGCCCGAGTGGCCGATGCGCGCACGGCGGCTCTGCACCGCGCGGCCGCCGGTGGGGTGGACCCGCTGGTCGAAGCCGTGCTTCCACTGGACCAAGCAAGTCGCGCCCACCAGCTCATCGAGGACCGAGTACCGCTTGGCAAGATCATCCTCCGCCCGGACCGCACGCCGTAGGTAGGGTCGTAACGCTGTGCCGCGCACTGATTCTCGGCACGCGTACGTAATCGCTGACTATTTCGTGCGCAGGAGGTGAGACGTGCGCGGCGCGTCAGTGCGGCGGGTTGGGACGCCGGGCGAAGGCGGGGGCATGTTCGGGGCGGATACCGCGGGCGAGCAGGAACGGAGGGACGCTGCGCAGCACCGGGATTCGGCGGAAGATGCGGACCGGCAACGGTCCGCGCGGCGCGTTGGCGATGTTGATGCTGCCCGCGAGGGCGGGGCGGATCGCTCGGGCATGCAAAAACCGTTGGAGGCCCTGGGTTACCGCGGTAGGCAGGGTACGGCGACGTTGGACGCGTGCCAAGTCGCGAGTGCTGAGCGTGCCCGAGATCAGCGGGGTGGCAAGGATTCTCGCCGCGGCGACCGCGTCCTGGACGGCGAGGTTGATGCCTACTCCGGCGACCGGCGACATCGCGTGGGCGGCGTCGCCGATGCAGAGCAGGCCGTTGGTGTACCACTTGGTCAGGCGGTCGAGTTGGACGTCGAGCAGCTTCACCTCGTCCCAGCTGGTAAGGGCGTCCACCCGGTCTTTCAGCCAAGGCACCGAGTCGGACATGCTGCGCATGATCTCCTCGACCGGCCCGCGCCGCGCCGTCTCGTCCGCGCCTTTGGCGATGAGGGTGGCGCATTGCCAGTAGTCGCCGCGGTCGAGGAGCACCGCGGCTCGGTGCGCGGTGACAATGGGGATGGCGCCCGCCGGGTCGGTCTCGTTGCGCGGCAAGCGGAACCACCACACATCCATCGGCGTCGGCCAACTCCGGGACGGCAGTCCCGCGGCGGCGCGAAGGACCGAGGCACGACCATCGCAGGCCACGGTGAGGTCGGCGTGGATCTCACCGGTGGCGCCGTCGGCGGTCCGGTAGCTGACGCCGGTGACCTTGCCGTCCGACCAAATCAGGTCGGTCGCTTGGGTATTCATCCGCAGGTGGAAGCCCGGCTCCTGGTCGGCGGCGCGGGCGAGCAGATCCAGCAGATCCCACTGCGGCACCATGGCGATGTATTTGTGCTTGCCCGGCAGGTTTCGCAGCGTGGCAAGGGTTTGCAGTCCGCTGCCGGTCGGCAGCGCGATCTGATCCAGCTTGCGCGCGGGGAGTTTCGCGAATTCGGCACCGAGACCCAGCTCGTCGAGCAGGTCGAGGGTGGTGGGATGCACGGTGTCGCCGCGGAAGTCGCGCAGGAAGTCGTTGTGCTTCTCCAGCACGGTCACGTCGATCCCGGCCCGCGCCAACAGCAGTCCGAGAATCATTCCGGCCGGGCCACCCCCGACTACCAGGCATGTCGTGCGTTCCATCGACTGTCCTCCCACGGTCATCGCCTCGCCGAAAGATCGCCTGCTGGCAATGCTACTGCGCGATGGGCGGTGCCGGGCCGGGATCAGTTGTCGCGGACCGCATCCGCGACGAAGTCGCCGCCTACTGACGCAGGATGAAGAAGTACGGCTCGGTCAACCCGCGCATGTCCATCACGCCGAGCAGCGTGTGCTCGTCGACCCGCCGGAAGTGATCGATGATCGCCAAGTTGTCGTAGATCATGGCGGCACTCAGCACGCCGCGATACTCCACATTGCGCAAACGCGCGGTTGGCCGGTGCGTTTGGAACGCGAACCGCAGGTAGCCGAGCACCTTCTTGCCCGCCTTGACGCCCGCGAGCGGTACCCGCCCGGCGAGGCCGAGCGGCACCCGGCGCGGATCGACCGGGAAGACGACGCCGTCGGCGGCGAACAACAGCGGATGCACGGTGTCCGCGTCGTCGAACTGCTTGCCATACCACCCCGACGCGACGAGCACACCGGCGAACGGATGCCCCGTGTCGAGCTCGTCACCCTGCCAGCGCCCGGTGGTGATCTCGTCGAGCAGGACCGCGGGCAGGCTGTCGAACAACGCCAACGCCTGCTCGGGCGTGCAGCGCTGGGCCCGAAGTGCCGCCAGCTCAGCCGCGCCCGTTCCCTTGTTCTCGGCCATGGTCGGTCTCCTCACTAAGGGCAACGTTGCACCTACGACCCTATCCGTACGTTCCGAGGTGGCCATCGGCACCGGCCGCCGTCGCCGCGGCCGGGAAAATCGGACCGGTTCGTCTGTTCAACATCCGTTGTGCCAGTGCACGAATCGCCAGGCACGCGCACTGCGGCACCGTTACGCTGAGACCGTCCGGCCGGGGCCGTGGGGTTGAAAGTGAGCGCAGATGGGGCGTTTCTCAGCGCGGATGCGAACCAATCTGGAGTGGGTCAAATCCAACGCCGAAAGCGTGGTCGCCGTGGGACTCGCGGTAACCATGAGCGTATTGGGTCTCGTCGACGTGATCCCCACCGAACTGGTCAGCAAAGTCATCCCGCTCACGCTCGGCGTGGTGGCCTACGCGATGCTCCGAGACCGGTGGCGACAGGAGTCGGTGAACGCGGAAATCCAGCAGACGATCGCCGACGTGGCAGCCACGCTGCAGACGCTGGACGAGCGGGTAGCGGGCATCGCGCCGGTGGGCGGCGTCCTGGAAAGAACCCAGCGGATGCTCGACGACATGGCCGTGGTGCGGTTCGCGGTCGGCGCCGAGGTGTCCGAGGCACTGGCGAAGGCACGGATCGGCACCGACCGATGGGCCTTCAAAGGCGGCACCGGCGCGCATACCCGAGTGGTGACGCTGCCGGACTGCCTGAAACAAGCCCATCGCGACGGCCGGGACTTCCAGGCGCGCATCGAGATTCTCGATCCCACCGACCTCGACGTCTGCCATCGGTACGCGGCGCTGTATCGAACACTGGCCGAAGGCGAGCACGACGACGCACTCACCTGGACCGCAAAGGGCACTCAGATCGAGTTGTACGCCACGATCCTGGCGGCCTGCTGGTACAAGCAGCGGCTGCGCCAATTTCTCGATATCGAGGTCGCGCTGACCTCCAGCGTCTCCATGTTCCGCTGGGATCTGTCGGCCCACTATCTGATCGTCACCCAACGCGGACCGCGCTTCCCGGCGATGATCGTGCAGCGCGGCCAACCCTATTACGACTCGTGGCGTACCGAGTTGCAGACCAGCTTCAACGAATGCCGGCGAGTGCCGATCGAACGGGCGCCCCGGGTTCCCCTCGACCAGGAACCGTCCCCTGACGAGGTTCGCATCCTGTTCGAGGTCCTCGGTCTGGACATGCCGGACGATTACGACAACGCCGACGTCCAGATAATCATCGAAAAGGCGCTGCGCGACAGCAATCCGTTCCTCCGGGGCGCCGGGGACAACCTCGCCCGCGGCGCCGCCTAGCCGAGGACGGCCCTCAGAAGGGCGCGTCCAGCGGGAGCTGCCCGACCTCCGGCAGGTAGGGGTCCAGCTCGCCCGACTCGAATCGGGACATGCCGATCACGTGCCAGAACTGGCCCGCGATATTGCCTTCGAACTTGTACCGCCCGTCGGGTGCGAGCGCGGCCCATCCTTCCGGCAGTCCGAGTAGTTCCGCGCGGATGGTCGGCGCGGTATCCAAATCTGGGTAGTCGCCCCCCGGCACGGTCCACAGAATCGTGTTGCCGTCGTCGCCACCACTGGCCAGCAGCCGTCCGGACGGATGGAAAGCCAGCGACCATACGCGGCGCTTGTGCCCCTCCATGGTGTGCAGATGGCGCCCGGTTGCCATGTCCCACAGGCGAACCACCAGGTCGTCGCCTGCCGTGGCCAGGATCCCGCTGTGCGGGTCGGCGGCCGCCGCCCAGAGTCGCCCGGTATGCCGGGTCAATTCGTGCAGGCTCGCACCGGAGCCGATATCCCAGATGCGCGCCGTCATGTCCCAGGAGACGCTGGCGAGGCGGTCGCCGTGGAAGACCACCGCGTACACCCGATCGCGGTGACCACGCAGCTCGCGGAGGAACTGGCCGGATTCGACATCCCACAGCCGCACCACCGAGTCGTCGCAGCCGGTGGCCATCATGGTGCCGTCGGCGTTGAACGCGATGGACCGCACGCGTCCGCGATGCTCCGCGCACACCGTGTGCAGTGCACCGGTGGTGCGCATCCAGATGGTCACCGTGTCGTCGTCGTTCGCGGTGGCCACGTACTGGTCGGTGGGATCGAAGGCGATCGCCCAGACCGGCGCGGCCTCGACATTGATGTGCCGCTGGAATAGTCCGGTTTCGAGATTGAGCAGGCTGAGCCGACCGTCGTTGCCGACCACCCCGAGTTGTTGCGGCTGCATGCCGCTGAACAGCGCCGACTCGAAGGTGACCAGCCGGTCTTCACTGCCGACCAGCCGGCGGACCAGTCTGCTCGTCACCGGATCCCACAGCCGGACCACACCGTCGTTGCCGCCTGCCGCGAGCAACGTTCCGTCCGCGTTGAAGCTGACCGACCTGACCTGCCTGCCGTGTCCGGTGAGGACGTGCCGCGCCGTCCCGGTGAGCGGGTCCCAGAGCCGCGTGGTGAATTGGTCGTCGGTGACCGCGAGCTGCGCGCCGTCCGGGCGGAAGGCGAACGGCCAGATCGAACCGGTATGCGCGGTGATCCGGTGCCGCAGTTCGCCGGTCACGCTGTCGCGCAGGCAGAGCAGCCCGGCACTGTCACCGGAGGCCAGCAGATCACCGGCCGGATCGAAGGTAAGCCAGTAGATGGCGGCATTGTGGTCGGTCGGCACATGCTCGGCCGCGCCGGACTCGACGTTCCAGATGCGCAGTCCCCCTTCGGTATCCCCGGTCGCCAGCAGCGGCAGCCGGGGATGGAAGGCCAGCGTGTACACCCGTCCGGTGTGGCCGGGCAACTCGCGAATCAACCGGCAGCGCACCGGATCCCACAGCGCCACCGTGCCGCGGACGCCGCCGACCGCGAGCAGTCGGCCCGACGGATCGAACGCGATCCGGAACACCGAGCCGGGCGCGCCGGTGAATTCCCCACGCTCGCGGCCGGTTTCGACGTCCCACAGCCGAACCACACCGTCCCGATAGGCGGCGGCGACCACGCCGTCGTGAAAAGCCAAGCTGTAGATCAACTCCCGGCCCGTGCCTGCCGCCCTGCACTCGTGCCGCAGCTCGCCGGAGGGCAGCGACCAGAGCCGCAGCATCCCCTCGGCGTCGCCCGTGGCCAGTAGATCACCCGCCCGGTTCAGCATGACCGGCCACGGCCATTCGCTGTGCCCGTGCAGGATTCGGCGCAGCTCGCCGGTCGCCGCGTCCCAGATGCCGACGGTGCCATCGCTGGAGCCGCTGATCAGCACAGTGTCGGTGTAGGCGACCGCGAACGAGCGGTTGCGATGGCCCTGCAAAGTGCGCAGCGGCAGTCCGGTTTCGGTGTCGCAGATCAGCACACCGCCGTCGTCGCTGCCGATGGCCAGGGTTCCGCCGTCGGGGCTGTACGCGATGGGTTGCGGCAGCCTGCCGTGCCTGGCGTGAAAGCCGTGCCGGACACCGATTGCGGCCGGGGCGAATTCGGTTCCGGCGAGCGCGCCGGGTACCACGGCGGCACCGCGCAGATCGGTGCCTGTCGGGGTTCCGGTGACGTCGAGCAGGGCCGCGCGGGTCCAGCGGCTACCCGGCGCGCGAGCACCGGTCAGATCGGCACGGGCCAGCCGCGCCCTGGTGAAATCGGTGTCGGTCAAGTCCGCGCCGACCAGGCTCGCCTCGTCCAGCCGCGCACCGACCAACCGGGCGCCGCGCAGTATCGCCCGATCCAGGTTCACCCCGACCAGGCGGGCGCCGGTCAGGTCCGCGCCGGTCAGGTCGACCAGCTGCATGTCGCGATAGGAGAGGTCCTCGCCGGCCAGCATCGCGCCGCGCAGGTCGGCGGTCGGCGCGGTGCGCAAGCGGGTGGTCAGCCGGATCGCGTTGGTCCGCGAGACCTCGTCGGCGACCGGGTCGTCCAGCACGCCGTCGGCCCAGGCGCGCGCGGCCCGGATATCGGCGAGGTCGCACAGGAAGTCGATGGACAGCTGGGACAGCGGCGCGTGCGCGAGCTGGGGCGGGGCGGGCACGCCCGCAGCGAACTGCTCGGCGATGTGGTTGGCGACAAACCATTCGGTCACCGAGGAGTGGATGAAGCCGAACAGATTGTCCTCGGTGCGCACCAGCAGGCTGCCGGAGCCGATGGCGTGCGCATGCTGCTGTACCGACATCCGGCTGGAGCCGGTCATCTCCACCAGGTTCTTCGCGACATCGGTCAATTCGGCCAGCCGCAGGTACGGCTCACCGGTCTCCCAGCTGCGCAACGCGAATGCGGTTACCGCGAGCCACAATTCGTGCGGCCGCAGCCCGGGCTGCGAGCCCGCCGTAGTCGCGGTGCGGTCGGCTTCGTAGGAAAGCCAGGATTCCAGGATCTCCCGATACAATCCGGCCGCGCCGACGGCCTGCTGCGCCCCCGCCGCGGCCCGCAGTCGCCGCTCGTCCAGGTCGGCGATGAAGCTGAGCATGCGCGGGTTCTGCGCCAGACCGAGCAGATCCTGGATGCCGGTGATCAGCCGCATCCTGGCGTCGGCGCGGCGGGTATCGCCGCTGTAGCGGTTGGTCAGGAAGGCGTGCACCTGCGCGGGCGCGAAATCCTCGATGCCGAGGATGTACCTGTCCTGCAGCAAACCGACCCGCTCCCCCAGGGCGGTCAGCACCTGGGCGCGTGACGCGAAATGCTGGGTGCGGCTTGCCACGATGATTTTCGCCTTGCCGACGGCGGCTTGCAGCAAGGTTTCCAAATGGTCGGCGGCGAACTCGTAGCTGATTCGGGTGACCAGTTCGTCGAAGCCGTCGAACAGCAGCACCACGCGGCCCTCGCGGAGCATGTAGCGCAACGCTTTCAGGTCGATCCGGTCCTCGCCGTGATTGGCCAGGTGCGCGGCGACCAAGCCGTCCACCGAGTGCGTCTTGTCCAAAGTGCGCAGCTCGATGAGGATCGGGATCAGCGCGGGCATCGTCTCGGTGATGCGGCGGGCCAGTTCGTGCAGCGCGAAGGTCTTGCCGCGCCCGAAATCGCCGAGCACCAGGACGAATCGGCCGTGGTCCGCGGCGACCAGACGCAGCAGGTCGGCGACGAGATCGTCGTGCACCGGCTGATCGCCGTGTTCGAGCACCCGGAAGCGTTGCGGCACATAGAGGTCGGGCGGATAGCGGCGGTCGGTGCGCAGCCGGTCCAGCTGCTTGGCGAGGTAGTCGTCCAGATCCAGCAGGCCCTGGAATTCGGTGAAGCTGCGCACCCGCAGGCCGTGGCTGGCGGCTTCGTCGCGCAGCGAACGCGGCGGCGGCGCACCGCGATAGACGAGCTCGGAGCCGTATTCCGGGTCGTGGCCGAGGAATTCCTCGATCGCCCGCCTGGTCATGTCGCCGACGTGCACGCCGATGCGCCACTGCGCGATGACATCGTCACGCTGCAGGGTGACCAGCAGATGCGGCGGCTCGGTCTCGACGCGGCGGATCTTCACCCCCGGATACCGGGTTTCGCACACCTCGGCCACCCGCTCCAGCAGGCGGCCGTGCGGGTCGACGATGGCGGGGGCTTCGACAGCCGGTTCGACGATGTCATCGGGGCCGACCAGCTCGGGCTGTCCGGCCGGGGCCAGTGCCGCAACGGCATTCGGCCATGGCCACTCCAGGCTCGCGGTCGGTTCCGCGGCATTGCTCGCGGTGGCGGAATATCGGGCGAGCCCGTCTGCGGTCAGGTGGATGATTTCGTCCCGCCCCGGCGCGGCCGCGGGAATGACAGGGAGCTTGCCGTCCAGCCGATCCAGGTGCGGCCCACCGGGTCCAGGGCCGTGCAGCAGCAGGTTCAGCCTGCCGCCGAGCAGTCGCGACAGCGTGTCGGCGTCGCGCAGCAAAGCAGGGTCACGCGGCGAGGCGGCGGGCCCGGGCAGTGGGTCGTGCCGGACCACGCCGAGCCGCAACCAGCCGTTCTCCTCGAACGGCCGCAGCCGCTCGGCGAACCAGGCGGCCTGCGGTTCGCCGATCCGGCCGTAATCGTCCTCGGGCAGATGGGTGGTGGCCATGGTCGAGTTCAAACCCGCGACCACCACCCGTAGTTCGGGAATCGAGAACAGCGTCCACGGCTGCCCGACATCGAACACGAGTTGGTCGAGGCCCTGGTACAGCTCGGCGAACAGCCGCGCGTACTGCTCGAGCTTCGGGAAGTACGGCGGCTGTGGCCTACGGTCGCGCGCTTCACAATTCAGGAAATAGGCGTGACACGAGACCTTGGAGACATCGTGGTTGCCCGGCACGACGATCAACCGGTCCGGTTCCAGGCCGAGCAGTACCCGCAACCCGGTCAGGAAGCTGAGCGCCTCGTCGACCTCGCGCGGGCGAGCGGATTCGGTGAGATCGCCGGTCACCACGATCATGTCGGGTTTCAGTACCCCCTGACCGGCCAGCTGGGTGACGTTCGCCCAGATGCGCGCCTGCAGTTCCCGCGCGGTACTCGGCTCGTCGGGGGCGAGCAGACCGCGGCCGAAGCGCGGACCGGCCACGTGCAGCACGCTGACCCCTGAGCGGTGCTCGTCCCGCCGCGCGACGCCGGGAAACGCCGGGGCCGCAACGGGAGTGCGTCTGCTCAGCGGTGACTCGACGGGGCCGGCCTCGGCCTCATAGGCGTAGCGGTCCGGTGCCGCGGCGAGCCCGTTCGGGAATCGTGGTGCGCTGTCCGGTTTCGCCCGGCCCGCCAGCAGGTGCCGCACCCGCTCCAGCAAGATGCGCCGAGCCTCCTCGTCGGTCGCCACGTGCAGCAGATCGACGTAGGTGATGGTGGCGAGCAGTCCCTCGAGGGCGCAGTCGGCGACCCGGATCGGCAGCAGTTTGCCCGGGTCGGTGCGCAGCGCGGCCTGCCATTCCATTGTCCCGTAATGGGATTGAAGATAGTTCTCGGACAGCACCGCGAGCACAACGGTGGCGTCGCGCACGCCACGGTCCATGAAGTCGATGAAGTTGGTGCCAGGCACGAAATCCCAGGCCTGAATCAGGGTGCGATAACCGGAACTCTCCAGTTGCCAGGCGATCCAGGTCGCCCATCGCTCGTCCGCCGGGGAATAGCTGATGAAAAAGTCCCGCGGCCGCCCACCCTGCTCTGTCACGCACCCAGTATGGCGTAGGCCAATAGCATGGCAGTCGTGCCCGAACAGGTCGACTTCTCCGAGCGGAACACGCCGTCCAGTGTCACGGCGGGGTCCGCACGCCCCCGCTGGGGTTTGAGCGTGCTGGATTGGGTCCGCGTCGCGCTCTTGCTCGCGGGACTGCTGTGCGTGCTCACCGGGCTGTTGCCCCGCGAGGAAGCGGCCGACAATATGCGCAGAATCGGTCCGCTGCTGCTGTTTCTCGGCAGCGTGATCGTGCTGGCCGAGCTCACCCGCCAGGCCAAGGTGTTCGATGTGATCGCGCACCGGCTTGCCATCCTGGGTCGGGGTTACTACCCGGCACTGTTTCTGCTGTGCGTGCTGTTCGCCTCGTCCACCACGATCCTGCTGAACCTGGATACGACGGCCGTGCTGATCACTCCGGTGATGCTCGCGCTGGCCGCCCCGGCCCGCATCCCGCCGCTCCCGCTGGCCATGACCACCATCTGGCTCGCGAACACCGCGAGCCTACTGCTGCCGGTCTCCAATCTCACCAATCTGCTTGCCGCCGACCGGGTCGCACTGACGGCGACCGAGTTCGCCGCGAAAATGTGGGCACCCCAGCTTGTTTCGCTGGCCGCCACGATGCTGTGCCTCTGGCTGTGGTACTGGCGGCGCGGCCGCCGCGACACCGACCGCTATCTTCCGCCCGACCCGATCCGCCCCGAGAACGCGAAAGAACGGGCCCTGCTGTACACCACGGCCGGTGCCTGCCTGCTGTTCATCCTCGCGATCCCCTTCGTCGGCGACAGCATCGGCATCGCCGCGACCATCGCCGCCGCCATCGCGGTACTCGCCTTCGCCCTCTTCGACCGCGCCTCGCTGCGTCTCTCGCTGATCCCTTGGCGGCTACTGGTTTTCGTGGTCGGCCTGTTTCTGGTGGTCCCCACGCTCGGCCGCCTCGGCCTCTCCGAGGTGATGCACACGCTGATCGGTTCGGATTCCGGCGCGGTCGGCGCCTTCCGCGCGGCGGGCGCGGGAGCGACCCTGTCGAACATCGCCAACAACCTCCCCGCCTACACCGCGGGCGAGGCGGTCGTGCCCCCCGAGAACCACAATCAACTGCTGGCCCTGCTCATCGGCACCAATATCGGCCCCATCGTCACGCCGTGGGCATCCTTGGCCACCCTGCTCTGCCTGGAGTTCTGCCGCACTCACAACGTTCGCGTTCCGATGCTCCGCTTCGTCCTCACCGGACTCGCACTCGCCGCCATCGGCACCACCGGCGCCGTCGCCGCCCTGCTCATCATCGGATGACCGCAGGCGGTCAGTCGGGCAGGCCGGTGACGGTGACTTCCGCCGCGGACTTCACCAACAGGGTGAGGTCGGACATCATTTCGGCGCTGCCCGCGATGAAATCTACTTCGCCGGTGGGTAATTCGAGGCGCTCGTCGAGGACGGTGCCGTCGAAGTCGGTGATGTGCATGCCCGCTTCGCGGGCGAGTAGGGCGCCCGCGGGGAGGTCGACGAGACCCGCTCGGTAGCCGACGAAGCCGTCGATGTCGCCGTTGCTCAACATCACCCAGCACAGCAGCGGGGACCAGAGTTGAATCAGGCGGCGGGAGGCCGACTCCAGGGTGAGGCGCAGCGCGCGGGCGGTCGGGTCGGCACGGGTCACCGGGTAACCCTGCAGCCACGCCAGGACCGGGGCGGTGGCCGCGGGCCGGTGCGCCGGATGCCACAGCGGGCCGTTCGGGCCCAGGGCGCCGCGGCCGCGGACGGCGGTCCAGGTGCGGTCGGCTATCGGCTCGTGCACGACACCGAGGACCGGCGTTCCGTGGTGGCACAACGCGATACCGACGGTGCACACCGGCAGGCCGATGGCGATGTTGTTGGTGCCGTCCAGCGGGTCGACGACCCAGCACCAGGAGTCGTCGGTGCTGTCGAGGACGCCGGATTCCTCGGCGAGGATGCGGTGGTCCGGAAAAGCCCGCCGGATGTGGCGCAGGATGATCTGTTCGGCCCGCAGGTCCAACTCGGTGACCACATCGCCGCTCGCGTCCTTGGTGCTGACGGTCAGCGCGCCGAGTAGGCCGGAGCGGATCGCCTGGCCCGCTTCGACGGCCGCGGTGACGGCCACCTCGGCGGCGACGTCGACGAGAGTATCCGGGAGTACCTGGCTCATTACGTCGCCCGCTCGCATCGGTTCTCCAGTTGCTTCGGCAGGACCTGATCCTGCAGATGGGCCAGCACGGTCTGCGCCGCGCGCCGGGATTCAGTGGGGGTACACAGGGTCCGGTGTACCCAGTGGTCGGTGGTGGCGAGCGTACCGAGCGACAGGTCCGGGCGCCCGCGATTGTCCTCACCGAGCACGACCGTCGCGGCCTCGCCGTGCACGTCGGACACGTGGAACGCGCCGTTCGGCAGGGTGTACACCTCGCCCGCGTGGAAATGTTCCCGGGAGCGGGTGCGGTAGGTGACCAGCTGTGGCGTCGCGCGGACCAGGTCACCATCGGCGGCACTCTGGATCTCGAACAGTCGATGGGTGGGATGCGCGGGCGCGCTGTCGATTTCGATGATCTCGTTGCCGACGGTGCCGTACAGCACGGTGCTGAGCAGATCCCAACTGTGCGCGTGCATCAGTGAGGTGGTCGGGGTGGCGTGCACGCCCTCGGTCCAGACGTGCACGCAGATGCCGAAGCCGTCACCGCGCCAGGCGGGAAAACACAGGAAGCCCAACGGATGTCGGACCGCGGTCAGATCGGTGCTTGCGTCGATGACGCCCGCGAGGACATCGCGGGCCCAGCGGCGCACCGCGGCTCCGGTGGCGTCGGAGCCGATCAGCATGCGCAGGCGGGCGTATTCGTTCACTTAATAAGGGTTCCTCGGCTGGAGGGCGCGGCGCACGATATCGGCGACATCGCGGTCGGTGAAAGCGGCCGGAAGTTCCAGATCGAGCCCCTGGAACAGGCCGCGGACCTGGTCGACGGTCGGCTCGTCGGACAGCGGCAGTTCCTCGCTGCGACTCAGCGGGACCTGCCGGGTCTGTTTGAAGCTGGCAACCAGTTCGCGGTTGAAATCGCGGTAGTACGGTTTCTCCCGCTCGAACATCAGCGCCGGGGTGTTCGGATTGTCCTGCGTGACAATGACACAGCTGGACGACAGATCCCAGCGGAAAGTCGTCATCACCGTCGACAAACCCACGTCGATGGTGAGGAAGGTGAACCGCTGCCGGAACCAGCAGGCGGCCAGCACGGTGGCGAAGGCTTCCTTGCGGGTGCGGTCGGTGGTCCACAGTTCGCCGGTGCGGTCGGCCTCCGGCGACAGCGAGGAGCGGAACTGCGCGTAGGTCTTGCACAGCGCTTCGTTGGTCGGGTCCAGGATCTCCAATTGCATGCGCAGCGGCCGTTGTTCGCGCCGCGCGTTCTCCACGCATTCGCGCAGCGTCACCGCCCGGATGTAGGTTCCGGTGCCGCCCTTGAAGATCCACTGTTCGGTGCCGCGCCTGGCGAGGGTGTGCGCGTGACCGATCTCCGGCCCGTACAACAGCTGCACCGATGACGCGTCGCGCATGGCCTTGGCCGAAAGATGCCGGTCCCGCAGCAATGTGGTGGCCAGCAGCGCGAGCACCAGCAGCACCGCCGCGTTCACGTTGTCCACGCTGATGACGTCGAGGACCGCGAGCATGCCGACGACAATGGCGAGCACCAACGCGACGACACCGTCGACGTTGTTACGCAACCAAGTCAGCAAACGCGCCATGCTCCGCCCTCCCCTTCGTTCCTCCCAGGATAGAGGTAGCCCCTGGTCCGCAGCGAACGAAACCAGAAGTCATGCAAGCCAACGGTTTGGAGCGCTTGCGAGTGCGGATGCACGAGGCCGCTGGGAGCGCTTGCGAGTGCGAATGCACGAGGCCGCGCTGCTCGCGGCCGTGTTCCACCCCACATCCGCCCCCCTTGACCTCGAGTGCGGTTGAGGAACCAGGATGAGAACCGGTCGCCGAGCATCCCTCGACGACAGCACGCCCGGATGCCACGGCATCCCGCTCCCGCCGGTCCCCGTACACCCCCGGCGGGAGCGACAGGGCCCGCTTGCGCTTATTGCGGGGTGGTGGGTTCCCACTCGTAGATGGTGAGTTCCGAGGAGCCGGTGGTGTGTACCGGGTCGGCGAAGGCGAGTTCTCGTGCGGCGTCGAGGTTTTCGGCGGTGAGGAAGTACGCGCCGCCGGTGCCGTCGGTGAATCGGGCGCTCTCGACCAGTTGGCCGCGTTCGCTCAACTGCTTCAGGAACTGCTTGTGCGGCTCGATCACGGCAGGGTCGAAGCGCGGTGTACGCATCGCCATGACGAGGTACTTCTTCACGCCTCGGGCTCCGGGCGGGGTCCCCGGGTGGCGGCCGCCGCGGCGCGCACCTGCGGCGCGACGAGCACGACCTGACCGAGCACACCGTTCACGAACGACGGCGAGTCATCGGTGGACAGTTCCTTGGCCAGCTCCACCGCCTCGTCCACCGCGACGACCGGCGGAACATCGTTGGCGTGGAACAACTCCCACACCGCGATCCGCAGGATGGCGCGGTCGACGGCGGGCAGCCGGGACAGTTCCCAGTCCTTGAGGTAGGACTCGATGGTGCCGTCCACCCGATCGAGATCGTCGGCGACGCCCTCGACCAATGTGTGCGTGTAGGCGTGCACCGGCGCGACCGCTTGGTCGCGGGTGGCCAGCTCGACCCGCTCGTCGAGCAGGTCGGCCGGATCCACGTCGCGTGCCTCCGCCTCGAAGAGCAGATCGACGGCCCGGCGGCGGGCTTTGTGCCGCGTACCGAGCTTCTTGAACGACTTTTTGTCTAACGGCTGTTCAGCCACAGTCACCATTATCCCAGTCCCTGTATCCATCGGCGGTAGGAGCGGGCCCTACGTGGTTACGCTTCGCTACCGCCTCCGGGCCTGACGCTGCTCTGTCCATTGCGGCAGGAGCGGAACTTGCGTGGTTACGCTCCGCTACCGCCTCCGGGCCTGACGCTCCTGCCACGCCCGGGCGGCGATCAGGCGTTGACTCGGCCGAGGTAGCTGCCATCACGCGAGTCGATGCGCAGCTTGTCGCCGGTGTTGATGAACAGCGGGACCTGCACCTCGGCGCCGGTCTCCAGGGTGGCGGGCTTGGTGCCGCCGGTGGAGCGGTCGCCCTGCAGGCCGATGTCGGTGTGCTGCACCTGGAGCTCGACCGTCACCGGAAGCTCGACGTAGAGCGGCGCACCCTCGTGCGTGGCGACCTGCACGGACATGTTCTCCAGCAGGAACCGGGAGCCAGGGCCGATGGTCTGCTCGGAGATGGAGATCTGGTCGAACGTGTCGCCGTCCATGAAGACGTAGTCCGAGCCGTCGTGGTACAGGTAGGTCATGTCGCGGCGGTCGACGGTGGCCGTCTCCACCTTCACGCCCGCGTTGAAGGTCTTGTCGACGACCTTGCCGGACAGCACGTTCTTCAGCTTGGTTCGCACGAAGGCGGGACCCTTACCCGGCTTGACGTGCTGGAATTCGACGATCTGCTGGAGCTGACCGTCGATTTTCAGCACAAGGCCGTTCTTGAAGTCGCTGGTGTCCGCCACTGTCCTCGGATCTCCTAGTTCGTAAACAACATGATGGTCGACCGACGTCATTCGACGACGGTCAGGTCTTTGCTGGTGTTGGTGAGCAGCTCCGGGCCCCCTTCGCGCACCACGAGCGTGTCCTCGATCCGGACCCCGCCGCGGCCGGGAAAGTACACACCAGGTTCGACGGTCACCGCCACGCCAGCAAGAAGTGTACCGGTTCCGTTTTTCGCGATTCCCGGCGCTTCGTGGATCTGCAGTCCCACACCGTGCCCGAGGCCGTGCACGAACAGCTTGCCGTGCCCCGCCGCCTCGATCACCGAGCGCGACGCCGCGTCGACGTCGGCGACCTTGACGCCTGGTCGCAGCGCTTCCCGTCCGGCCCGCTGCGCGGCTTCGACCAGCGAGTACACCTCGCGCTGCCAGTCGCTGGGGGTGCCGAGAACGAAGGTGCGGGTCATGTCGGAGTGGTAGCCGCCGATCATCGCGCCGAAGTCGAGCTTGACGAAGTCACCGGCGGCGAGTACGGCCTCGGTCGGCCGATGATGCGGGACAGCCGAATTCACGCCGGTCGCCACGATGGTCTCGAACGAGATCGCCTCGGCGCCGTGCTCGAACATGGCCCATTCGAGGTCCCTGGCGACCTGCCGTTCGGTGCGGCCCGGTCGCAGCCCGCCGCGTTCGAGCAGGGCGGCCAGTCCGGCGTCGCCCGCCACGCAGGCGGCCCGGAGCTGGTCCACCTCGTAGGCGTCCTTGACCATGCGCAGCTGCTCGATCAGGCCGGGTGTCGCGACGAATTCCAGCCCGGTGCGCTGTTCGACGAAGCCGCGGTGCTGTTCGACGGTGACGACGTGACTCTCGTAGCCGATCCGGCCGAGCTGCCATTCGCCTGCCAGTTCGACGATGCGGCGGGCGGTGGCTCTGGCGATCTCGGCGCGTAGGTCCGGAACCTGCTCGGCGACCTGGGTGCGGTATCGGCCGTCGGTGCCGATCACCGTGCGCTCCTCGGCGTTGCGCATGTCCCAGGAATGCACCAGCAACGCCGCGTTGGATCCGGTGAAGCCGGTGAGATATCTGAGGTTCACCAGGTCGGTGACCAGCAGGGCGTCTACCCCGTTTTCCACCAGCAGACTCCGCAGCGCGCCACGCCGCGCGGCGTAGTCGGGCGCATGGCCCACGTGATCAGCACACATGTGTCAAAGCTACCGCCGACACGCCGGATAGCCACATGCAACACGTGCACGGACTGCCGCCACCGCGCCGACCGCGCGGTGAAGATCATCCCGGAGATCGCGGAATGCCGTTGGCAGCCCGCGAGTTCCGTACCGGACGGCATGCGGAGTGGAGGTTGTTCACACCTCGAAAAGCTATCCACATTCGGTCGACGAGGGGTTGTTCCGCGCCGCGATCGGACGAAGCTGGATGGCATGCCGATCCTCGCGTTCGCCGCCCTCCTCGCGTGGTGTGTTGTGTTGAGCGTCATCGATTTTCGACAGCGGCGACTACCGAATCCGCTGACCGGATGGGGTGCGCTTGGCATCTTCGGATACGCCCTGTCCACAACACAATTCACAGCCGCGCTACTCGGTGCGGCCCTGCTGGTGGTGCCGTATCTGGCGGTGCATCTGGTGCTGCCGACGGCCTTCGGTGCCGGAGATGTGAAGCTGGCTGTCGGCTTGGGCGCGGCCGCCGCGCTCGGCGGTGGGCAGGCGTGGGTCTGGGCGGCGCTGACCGCACCACTGCTGACCGCGACCGCCGGGATCGTCCTGCTCGGGCTGCACCGAAGCCGAGCTCCGGTCGACGGCGCCGACGCGCCCCGCCGACTCGCGCTGCCCCACGGTCCCGCCATGTGCCTGGCGACCGTGTGTGCCCTGGCCACAGCGAACGCCGGATGATCGGGACGGCGGCGGGTGCACGTGCCCGCCATCACTGCGGGCCGCATGCCGGAGCAGCCGCGCCGACATGGGAAGATGGTGGGCGTGTTGCGCTGGATAACTGCCGGAGAATCCCACGGTCCCGCTCTCGTCACCATCCTCGAGGGGATGGTGGCCGGTGTCGAGGTCACGTCCGACGAGATCTCCGCGCAGTTGGCGCGCCGCAGGCTCGGTTACGGCCGCGGCGCCAGGATGAAGTTCGAGGCCGACAAGGTGACCGTCGTCGGCGGTGTCCGGCACGGCCGGACTATGGGCGGCCCGGTTGCCATCGAAATCGCCAACTCCGAGTGGCCGAAGTGGACGACGGTCATGTCCGCCGACCCGGTCGACCCGGCCGAGCTCGCCGAACTGGCCCGCAACGCCCCGCTCACCCGACCGCGCCCCGGCCACGCCGACTACTCGGGCATGCTCAAGTACGGCTTCGACGACGCCCGCAACGTGCTGGAGCGCGCCAGCGCCAGGGAGACCGCGGCGCGCGTCGCGGCGGGCACCGTGGCACGGAACTTCCTGCGCCAGGCGTTCGGCGTCGAAGTGATCTCGCACGTCGTGTCGATCGGCACCGCGCGGAACACCACCGGCGTGGTGCCGACCGCCGCCGATCTCGCCGCCATTGACGAGAGCCCGGTGCGCGCGTTCGACAAGGACGCGGCGGCCGCGATGATCGCCGAGATCGAGGCGGCCAAGAAGGACGGCGACACTCTCGGTGGCGTGGTCGAGGTCGTCGTCGAGGGTCTCCCGGTCGGACTCGGCTCGTTCGTCAGCGGCGAGAATCGGCTCGACTCGCGGCTCGCGGCCGCGCTCATGGGCATTCAGGCCATCAAGGGCGTCGAGGTCGGCGACGGTTTCGAGACCGCACGCAGGCGCGGCAGCCAGGCGCACGACGAGATGCGGCCCGGCCCCGACGGCGTGCTGCGTTCCACCAACCGCGCGGGCGGACTCGAGGGCGGCATGACCAACGGCGAAGCGCTGCGGGTGCGCGCCGCGATGAAGCCGATCTCGACCGTGCCCCGCGCGCTGTCGACCGTGGACATGACCACCGGCGAGGAAGCCGTCGCCATCCACCAGCGTTCCGACGTGTGCGCCGTGCCCGCCGCGGGTGTGGTGGCCGAGTCCATGGTCGCGCTGGTCGTCGCGCAGGCCGCGTTGGAGAAGTTCGGTGGTGACTCGCTGGGCGAGACCCTGGAGAACATCACCAGCTACGTCAAACGGATCAGCAGCCGCCCGCATGTCGGCCCCGCTGAGACGAGCACGGCCCCCGGCGAGTCGAGCACGGCCCCCGCTGAGACAAGCACGCCATGATCGTGCAGACCGATCCGCGCGCGCCGCGCGTGGTGCTGGTCGGACCGCCGGGTGCGGGGAAATCGACGATCGGCCGCAAGCTCGCCAAGGAACTCGGGGTCGAGCTGTACGACACCGACGCGGGCATCGAACGCGAGACCGGGCGCACCATCCCGGAAATCTTCGCCACCGATGGCGAGCCCGAGTTCCGCCGGATCGAGGAGCAGGTGGTGCGGCGCGCCATCCTCGCCGAGCGCGGCGTCGTCTCGCTCGGCGGTGGCGCCGTGCTTTCCAAGGAAACGAGAGCGCTGCTGCGCAACCGCACCGTCGTCTACCTGGAAATCAGTGTGGGCGAAGGACTCCGCCGCACCGGTGCGAGCACCAACCGGCCGCTGCTCAACGGCGCCGACCCGGCCGCCAAGTACCGCGAATTGATGCGCAAGCGCCGCCCGCTCTACCGCGAGGTCGCCACCGTCCGAGTGCGCACCGACGGCCGCAGCCCGGGCCGCGTCGTCAAAATGGTCCTGGCCAAGCTCGGACTCGAACCGGTCGACCCCGGTACCGGAACGGACACCGACAACACCGACCTGCCCGAGACCACGACCCCGCCGAGCACCGCCGCCGAGAGCACCGGAACCCCGCGCGCCGGCAGCCGATCCCGGGCCAGACGCCGGGCACGGGCTCGTGCCGCCGCCCGTCGAGCGGCTGAACAAGAGCAAGCAGCCGGAGCCACTGAGCAGACAACCTCGGCTCCGTCCGGGAAGTCCGCCGCGAACGCGAACGGCCGGAGCTGGCGCACCCGCCGCCCTGCCGCGGCGGACAACGATACCGGCGAGGTACCAACGACTTCGGCGGGCGACGCCGGGGCTGCGCAGCCCGCTGAAGACGCGAGCTCGACCGGGCGGAGTTGGCGTACTCGCCGCTCGGCCGCCCCGGACGACACCGGCGCGGCAAACCAGTCGGACGGCACGGAAGAATCCAGTCCGAGCGCACGGTCCAGCGGGCGCGCCAGGCGGGCCCGCGCGCGGCGGGCTCGGGTGCGCGCACGCAAAAACCAAGAAGCAACCACAGAATCGGAGCAGTCGTGACAGAGCCGAATCGTCTCGAAGTTCGTACCGCGGATCCGTATCCGGTGATCATCGGCCGCGGCTTGCTCGGTGAGCTCGTCGAGGCGGTCAGCGGCGCGACAAAAGGTGTGCGGACGGTGGCGATCTTTCATCAGCCGCCGCTCGCCGAGACCGCCGAGGTGGTGCGTAAGGCATTGGCCGACACCGGGATCGACGCGCATCGCATCGAAATCCCGGACGCCGAGGCCGGTAAGGAACTCGCCGTCGCCGGATTCTGCTGGGAGGTACTCGGGCGGATCGGCCTGACCCGCAACGATGTGGTGGTGAGCCTCGGCGGCGGCGCCGCGACCGACCTGGCCGGTTTCGTGGCCGCGACCTGGATGCGCGGCGTGCGGATCGTGCATGTGCCGACCACGCTGCTGGCGATGGTCGACGCGGCCGTCGGCGGCAAGACCGGCATCAACACCGAGGCGGGCAAGAACCTGGTCGGCTGCTTCCATGAGCCTGCCGCCGTGCTCGTCGACCTGGCCACGCTGGAAACGGTGCCGCGCAATGAGATCGTGGCGGGCATGGCCGAGATCATCAAGGCCGGTTTCATCGCCGACCCGGTGATCCTGGACCTGGTCGAGCGTGATCCCGAGGCCGCGCTCGACCCCACCGGCGAGGTGCTGCCCGAGCTGATCCGGCGCGCGATCCAGGTGAAGGCCGATGTCGTCGCCGCCGATCTCAAGGAGGCCAGCCTGCGCGAGATCCTCAACTACGGCCACACCCTCGGCCACGCGATCGAGCGCCGCGAGCGCTACCGCTGGCGCCATGGCGCCGCGGTCTCCGTCGGCCTCGTCTTCGCCGCCGAACTCGGCCGTCTCGCGGGCCGTCTCGACGACGCCACCGCCGACCGCCACCGCACCGTCCTGGAAAGCGTCGGCCTGCCCACCACCTACGACGCCGACGCCCTCCCCCAACTGCTGGACACCATGCAGACCGACAAGAAGACCCGCTCCGGTGTCCTGCGTTTCGTCGTCCTCGACGGTCTCGCCAAGCCCGGCCGCCTCGAAGGCCCCGACCCCACCCTGCTGGCCGCCGCCTACTCCGCCATCGCCCGCGAAGGCACCCCGAGCAGCGGCATCCTGCTGTAACCCGCACTCGCACACCAGAAACGGCGCACTCCTAGGGGGTGCGCCGTTCTCTTTTTGCCTCGAGCCGCTACCTGCTGGTGTCGGCGCTATCGGGCACGCAGCGACGTCTCATGGGCGCGGAATCCAGTAGTCGTATCGACCGTTGTCCCAACGCGCGACGCAGATCCCCCGCTCATCCCACCCCGGCCCGTTCTTCTGGCAGTACGCCAGCGAAACGTTCGACACCGAGGGCAGGCACACGTAGTTCCACCGCGGCTGTTGCGACGCACAGCCGTTGTCCTGTGCCGCCGCCTGCCCAGCGAACACGACCGTGGACGCGGCGAGTGTCATCGCCGCGGCGACCCCAATTCGAATCAACATAGCAATGTCCCCTCCCGTTGAAATGCTTTGGACAGCAAAAGAATACCGGCGGTCCAGGGGGCGACAAGAGCATCGATGCCGTCATGCGACAGGTTGGCAGCGTCCCGCTCAAAGATTGGCAGAGTCGCATTCCCATGACAGCGGGACAGACCCACGGGAGGCCGAAGCTCATCCCAATGCCCCGCAAGGGCGCTGGCGGCGGCCTCGCGTCAGGCGGAAGTGGATACGGGGGTGGACCTCTTGTTGGACGAGCGATCCGCGAGAATGCGGCCGATACCGACGCCGATGAGGGCGGGGACGAAGATCAGCAGGACGATGAACGCGGACCCGGCGGTGAGTTCGAAGAGAATGCCGTTGTCGCCGAGGTCGAACTTGGGCAGCCAGTCGAGGAGCCAGGCGCCGAGGCCGCTGCCGAGGCCGCCCGCCACGGCCGCCTTCAACCACAGCAGGGTCAGGTCGGAGCCGCGCTCCGGATCGGGTTGGGCCGCCCGATCCTTGCGCCCGTCCAGCAAACCCCAGTACAGAACGGCCGCGACAAGGACGATCAGGCCGAGAGTCCGCATCCAGACCCCGTGGGTCGGCCAGTTCACCATCGCGAACCCGAGCACGGCACGCAGGAAGACAACCAGCGCACCGAGCACGACGGCCCGCAACACCCAAGCATTCATGCGCACCACCATAACCCTGCGCATCCCCGAACCAAACTAGAACCGGTATCAGTTTTTGGCCACCCGCACCGTGCCCTCCGACAGTCGTATCGGCGACCGGTTCGATGCCGGATGCCGACGCCGATCAGCTCAGGCCGAATCTTCCAACGCCGCGGCCATTTCCGCGCGCGGAGCTGGGCGGCCGGTGAACTGTTCGACTTGCCCGTAGGCCTGATTCAGCAGCATCTGCAAACCGCTGACCACCGTGTGTCCAGCCCGCGACACCGCCTCGGCCAGCGGCGTCGGCCAGGGGTTATAGATCGCGTCGAGCACCACGGGCGCCGCCGCGACCGCCTCAGCGACGACGGCCGCGGCCGCGGCCGGAATCGTGCTGACCACGGCACCCGCCCGCTCGCAGAGTCCGGCGATCGCGGCCGGATCGAAGCTGGTCACCGCCGCATTCATGCCGAGGCGCTCGGCGAGATCCATCGCGCTGCTCGCCCGCCCGGGATCGCGGGCGATCACGGTGACCGTTTTGGCGCCGAGTTCGGACAGCGCGAGCAGCGCTGGGCGCGCGGTCCCGCCCGCGCCGAGTACCACTGCCTCGGCCACGTCGGTGACACCGCCGCCGCGCAGCGCGCCGAGCACGCCGTCCACGTCGGTGCAGTCGGCCCGCCAGCCGGTCTCGGTGCGGACCAGCGTGTTGGCCGAGCCGACCAGCACCGCCCGCTCGGTGCGCTCGGTGGCGTAGGCGAGCGCGGCCTCCTTGCCCGGCATGGTCACCGACAGCCCGACCCATTCCGGTCCGAGCCCGTCGACCAGTCCGGGCAGCTGCTCGGCCGTGCATTCGATGCGCTCATAGCTCCAGTCGAGCCCGAGCGCGCGGTACGCGGCCAGATGCAACTGCGGCGAGCGGGAGTGCGCGATGGGCTTACCCAGCACCGCCGCTTTGCGTTCAGCGACCACTGTCGAGGATTCCGCTCGCCTGTGCCTGCTGGATGTAGCGCTGGTGCTGCTTGTAGTCATCGGTGAACAGGGTGGTGCCCTGCTTGTCGACGGTCACGAAGTACAACCACGACCCCGGTTCCGGATTCTCCATGGCGCGCAACGCGTTCAGCGACGGTGCGGCGATCGGCGTCGCGGGCAGGCCGATTTTCGCGTAGGTGTTCCACGGCGTCTCCGCGGCGCGGTCGGCGTCGGTGGTCTGCACCTCGGTGCGGTCCAGCGCGTAGTTCACCGTCGAGTCGAACTGCAGCATCTGCGGAACCCGGAGCCGGTTCACGATCACCCGCGCGACTTTGCTCATGTCCTGCGGCTTGGCCTCGCGTTCGACGAGCGACGCGGCGATCAGCGTCTGGTACGGCGTCAACTTGGTCTCGCCGCCGGACTGCAACAGCCCGGTGGATTCATAGCTCTTGGCACTCGCCGTCACGAGCTGCCGGAGCATCTGCTCCGGCGTGCCGCTCGGGTCGAAATCCCAAGTGCCCGCGGCGATCAGGCCCTCCAGCTGCCTGGTCCGGTCCGGGCAGTCCTGGACACCCTGCGCGGCCCAGGCGGGCACCCCGAGCGCGGCCAGATCGACGCTCGCACCCGCGGCGGCGAGTTGCTCGTAGGTCACACACTTCTGGTTCGGGCCGGTGCCGATGCAGCTGGCATCCGCCATCATGCGGTAGATGCCGTCGGTGCGCCTGCCGGAGCCCACCTCGAACTGATCGTGCAGCAGCCGTCCCTCGGGAATGACCAGGTTCCCGACCCGCGCTTTCTTACCGACCAGCGCGGACACCGCCTGCGCGGCGGGACTGCGGCTCGGGATCGCGTAGTAGCCCGGCTGCACCGCGTTCATGTTCGAATTCCGCACGGCCGCTTCGATGAACGCGCCGGTGCTCTTGACGACGTCCTTCTCCTTCATGCTCGCCGCGATCTGGGTCGAGGTGTCGCCGTCGTGCACCTGCACGACCACCAGCGGTCCGGGCGGACCGGCATAGTCTTCGGGCGGACCGAGCTTGGCTATCAGCTTCATGCCCGCGAAGACCGCCGCGCCGGCGAACAGCAGCACGAAGACGCCGGCGAACAGCCACAGGGTGCGCCTGCGCCGCTTGCGCTCCTGTGCCTTACGCGAGGCGGCCCGGGAACGCTTGCCGCGTTGCGCGCTGCGCGGGCGACGGCCCTGCGCCGGCTCGTCGTCGCGCCGTGCCGCTTCCCGGCGACCGGCGCGCGTACGCTGCCCGGCCCGGCGCTCGGCGCTGGGACGCGGGGCGGGCTCGGGCGGATCCATGTCGTCGGTGTAGCGCGGGATGACGGTGGTGTCGTCCTCGTAGTCGTCCCAGTCGTCCTGCTCCCGGCCGACCACGCGATTATCGGCTTTGCCGCGGGTGTCTCTGCTGTTCTGCCCACCCCAGGCCCGGTCGTCGCGCCGGTAACGCCGATCAGCTTCGCGCTGTCGGTACCGTTCCTCGGCCCGCGCCCATCGATCCGTCATGCGTCGTCCTCGGACGACGCATGCCGCACCGCTTCAACCGACCTCAACACCGCACTCCGTTCGTCCAACCATCCTTGCAGGATCGAGACGGCCGCCGCCTGATCGATCACCTGCCGCTGGCCACGCGCGCGAACTCCACTGTCCCGCAATGCACGTGCAGCTGACACCGTAGTCAAACGTTCGTCGGAAAGCCGTACGGGCACCGGCGACACGGCGGTCTGCAACTGCTCCGCGAATGCGGTGGCAATGGTAGCGGCAGTGCCCTTCTCCCCGCGCAATGTTCGCGGCAGTCCGACAATTACTTCGACTGCCTCGTACTCCCGCACAATTTCAGCAATTCTGGCGATATCGGGCGCCACGCCACCGCGGCGGGTGTTCGGCTTCGCCCGGGGCACGGTTTCCACCGGCGTGGCGAGGACGCCGTCGGGGTCGCTCGAGGCGACCCCGATGCGGACGCTGCCGACATCGATGGCAATCCGCCTGCCGCGACCCGGATCGGTGTCGGGATGGGGACGGTCGGAATCGCTTCGCGATGCCATCATTTCGCCAGTTCGGCCACCCGGGCACGGACCGCGGCGAGACCGGCCGGAATACCCGAGGGATCCGAACCCGCACCCTGCGCCATCTCCGGCTTACCGCCACCGCGCCCGGCGATGCTCGGTCCGAAGCTGGCGACCAGGTCACCGGCCTTGAAGCCGAGTTCCTGCGCGCCCTTGTTGACGGTCACCACGAACGGCACCTTGCCATCGGCGTTACCGAGCAGCACCACCACGGCGGGCTCGCTGCCGAATCTGCCGCGAATGTCGGTGGCCAGCGTCCGCAGATCGCCCGCGGGAACACCCTCGGGCGCCGCGACGGCGACCAGCAGCACGCCACCGATCCGCTCGGCCTCCTCGACGAACTTGCCCGCCGAGGACAGCACCGCGGCCATCTTGGTGCGTTCGAGTTCCTTCTCGGCCACCTTGAGCCGCTCCACCAGCTGCTCGACCCGCCCCGGCACCTCTTCCGAGGGCACCTTCAGCGTGGACGCCACACCGGCCAACAGCGCGCGCTCCTTGGCCAGGTACTTGTAGGAGTCGAGGCCGACGAAGGCCTCCACCCGACGGATGCCGGAACCGACCGACGACTCGCCGAGCACGGTGATCGGGCCGATCTGCGAGGAATGCTGCACGTGCGTACCACCGCACAGCTCCATCGAGAACGGTCCGCCGATCTCCACCACCCGGACCTCGTCGCCGTAGTTCTCGCCGAACAGCGCGAGCGCACCCATCTGCTTGGCCTTGGGCAGGTCGGTGACGAAGGTGTTCACCGGGAAGTCCGCGCCGACCGCGTCGTTGGACACGACCTCGATATCGGCCTTCTGCCCCTCGGTAAGCTGGCCCTGCCAGTTGAAGTCGAAGCGCAGGTAGCCCGGCTTGTTCAGCGAGCCGGCCTGTACCGCGTTCGGGCCGAGCACCTGGCGCAGCGCGGCATGCACCATGTGCGTGCCGGAATGGCCCTGGGTGGCGCCCCGCCGCCAAGCCGGATCCGCTTGCGCGAGAACGACATCGCCCTCGGTGATCTGGCCCTGCTCGACGGTGGACTTGTGCACCCACAGCTTCTTGGCGATCTTCTGCACGTCGTTGACGCGCAGCTTCAGCCCCGAAGCGGTGATGGTGCCGCGGTCGGCGATCTGACCACCGGACTCGGCGTAGAGCGGGCTGCGATCCAGGATCACCTCGACGTCCTGCCCGGCCAGCGCGGTCGGCACCCGCACGCCGTCGGCGATCAGCGCGAGCACGTTCGCCTCGGAGGTCAGCTCGTCGAAACCGGTGAACTCGGTGGCGCCGCGGTCGACCAGTTCCTTGTAGACGGTCAGGTCGGCGTGCCCGTGCTTGCGTTTGCGGGCGTCTTCCTTGGCGTTGGCCACCTGCTGGGCCATCAGCTCACGGAAGCCGTTCTCGTCCACCGTCAGCCCGGCCTCGGCCGCCATCTCCAGCGTCAGCTCGATCGGGAAGCCGTAGGTGTCGTGCAGCTTGAAGGCGTCCGATCCGGGGATTGTGGTGCCGCCCTTGGCCTGCACGGCGGTGGCGGTGTTGTCGAACAGCGCGGAGCCGGTGTTCAACGTCTTGAGGAAGGCCGATTCCTCGCCGACCGCCACGGTCTCGATGCGCTGGAAATCGGTGGCCAGTTCCGGGTAGGACGGCGCCATGAGGTCGCTGACGACCTTCATGAATTCCGCCATCACCGGCTTCTCCGCGCCGAGCAGGCGAGCCGAGCGCACGATCCGGCGCAGCAACCTGCGCAGCACATAGCCGCGCCCGTCGTTGCCGGGGTTCACGCCGTCGGCGATGAGCATCGCGCTGGAGCGGGTGTGGTCGGCGATCACGCGGAAGCGGCGATCGTCCTCGTGCTCGACACCGTAGGAGCGGCCGGTGAGTTCCTCGGCCTTGTCGATGATCGGGCGAAGCAGGTCGGTTTCGTAGACGTTCTCGACGCCTTGCAACAGCATCGCGACGCGCTCGACGCCCAGGCCGGTGTCGATGTTCTTCTTCGGCAGCGAGCCGATCGGCGGGTGGCCCTCCTTCGGGCTCAGCTCACCGCGAACGTCCTGCATGAACACGAGGTTCCAGATCTCGAGGTAGCGGTCCTCGTCGGCGACCGGGCCGCCGTCGCGGCCGTACTCGGGGCCGCGGTCGAAGTAGATCTCCGAGCACGGACCGCCGGGACCGGGCACGCCCATGTCCCAGTAGTTGTCCTTGCCGTCGCGGAACTGGATCCGCTCCTCGGGGATGCCCGCGACCCGGCGCCAGATCTCGGCGGCCTCCGGATCGGATTCGTACGCGGTGACCCAGATCCGCTCGGGATCGAAGCCGAAACCGCCGTCCTCCTGAGGCTTGCTGATCAGCTCCCAGGCAAGGCGAATCGCCTCCTCCTTGAAGTAGTCACCGAAGGAGAAGTTGCCGGCCATCTGAAAGAACGTGTTGTGCCGGGTGGTGACGCCGACCTCTTCGATGTCGCCGGTGCGCACACACTTCTGCACGCTGGTCGCTCTCGGGTACGGCGGCGCCTCTTGGCCCAGGAAGTACGGCTTGAACTGGACCATGCCTGCGTTGACGAACAGCAGGTTCGGGTCGGCCAGGATCAGCGAGGCACTCGGAACCTCGGTATGGCCGGCACGGACGAAATGGTCCAGGAAGCGCCGTCGAATCTCGTGGGTCTGCACAGATATCCAGCCTACCGGTGCCGCGCACGTGCTTTTTCATCGACTCTGGTGCCGTGCGCCACCGGGCGCATCACTTGCCGCGGATGATCCGGCGCAGCTTCTCCACCCGTGGGCCGACCTCGCGTTCGTTGCCGTGGTCGGTGGGTTGGTAGTAGTCGACGCCGACCAACTCGTCCGGCGGGTACTGCTGGGCGAGCACGCCGTCCTTGTTGTCGTGCGGGTATTTGTAGCCCTGGGCATTGCCGAGCTTCGCCGCGCCCGCGTAGTGCCCGTCCCGCAGGTGCGGCGGCACGGCTCCCGCTTTGCCCGCCGCGACATCGGCCATGGCTGCCCCGAGCGCGGCGATGACGGCCCCCGATTTCGGCGCGCTGGCCAGATGGATGGTGGCCTGCGCCAAGGCCAGCCGAGCTTCCGGGAGACCGACCAACTGGACGACCTGCGCGGCGGCGGTGGCGGTTTGCAAGGCGGTGGGATCGGCCATGCCGATGTCCTCGCTGGCGTGGATCATCAGCCGACGCGCGATGAAACGCGGATCTTCGCCCGCCGTGAGCATCCGCGCCAGGTAGTGCAGCGCGGCGTCGACATCGGAGCCGCGGATGGACTTGATGAAGGCGCTGATCACGTCGTAGTGCTGGTCGCCTGCCCGGTCGTAGCGGACCGCGGCCTTGTCCACGCTGGCCTCGACGAGTTCGACGCCAACGGTGCCGTCGAGCGAGGATTCGGCCGAGGCCTCCAGCGCGGTCAGCGCGCGACGGGCGTCACCGCCCGCGATCCGGACGATGTGGTCCAGTGCCTCGTCGGACACCGTGTACTGGTCGTCCAGGCCGCGCGGATCGTGGATCGCGCGATCGAGCACCTGGCGGATGTCGTCCTCGGTGAGCGATTGCAGTTGTAGTACCAGGGAGCGCGACAACAGCGGCGATACCACGGAGAACGACGGATTCTCGGTGGTCGCGCCGACCAGCAGCACGATCCGGTTCTCCACCGCGGCGAGCAGCGCGTCCTGCTGGGTTTTGGAGAAGCGGTGCACCTCGTCGATGAACAGCACGGTCTGCTCACCGACCGAGAGCCTGCGCCGGGCCACGTCGATGACGGCGCGCACTTCCTTCACCCCGGCCGACAGGGCCGAAAGCGCCTCGAACCGGCGACCGGTCGAATGCGAGATCAGCGACGCGAGGGTCGTCTTCCCCGTGCCGGGCGGGCCGTAGAGCAGGACCGACGCGGCACCCGAGCCCTCGACCAATCGGCGCAGCGGCGACCCCGGCCCGAGCAGATGCTGCTGCCCGACCACCTCGTCCAACGACGCGGGCCGCATCCGCACCGCCAGCGGCGCGCCGGCATCTCGGCGCACCACGGTGTCGATGCTGTGCTCCGCTGGCACTGCATCTCCTGGTACGTCGAACAAGCCATCGCTCACGACTGCGCCTCGCTGACGCTCGGCTCCGTCGTGCGCGAGGGCGCGCTGTGTCTTTGGTTCGCTCGCTCACGCTCCCTCACAGCGGACAACGTTACCGAGACGCACCGACAATGCCGCGTGCCGTACGGACCGTGGTCGAGTTCGCCGCCCCCATGGCCCTGTCGACCACCTGCCTGCTCGCACCCTCGCTACGGGATCCGGCTCGCCCTCGCGTGCGTGCGAAAACGCCAACCCACGGGGCCGAGGACCTTTTGCCGAAACGATGGGCCCGCTGCCAATGCCCACAGACCCGTACGGCGAGCCGATTTGCGTGTCGTCCGTACATCCGATGTGATCAATACTCGTGGCTGAAAACGTGATCGTTTCAGATTCTCCGGTCGGACCCTTCGCGCGGCGCACCCTGTTGAAGGGCGGCGCGGCCGCGCTCACCGCCACCGCACTGCTGATCCCGGCGGCCGCCCATGCCACCGCCGGAGCGTTCCGGCACGGCGTCGCCTCGGGCGATCCGCTGCCGGACGGCGTGATCCTGTGGACCCGTGTCACCGTGTCCGAGGACGCGACGCCCGGTTCGGGTGTCGGCGAACCGGTAAGCGTGCGTTGGGAAGTCGCCGGAGACGAGGGATTCAGCACCGTCGCCGCCTCCGGAAACGTCACCGCCACAGTGTCTTCGGACCACACCGTCAAAATCGACGTGTCCGGCCTAGCGCCGGGCAGCGACTACTTCTACCGCTTCACCGCCCGCGGCGAGACCTCCCCGGTCGGCCGAACCCGGACCGCCCCGGCCCTGGCCGACTCGCCGGAGCGCCTCCGCTTCGGGATCGTGTCCTGCGCCAACTGGGAGGCCGGATACTTCGGCGCCTACCGCCACCTGGCCGCCCGCACGGATCTCGACGCCATCGTGCACCTCGGCGACTACCTCTACGAGTACGGCCGCGGCAAGTACGGCGGCCGCAACGGCACCGTTCGCCCACATGAGCCCTCGAACGAGACCGTCAGCCTGGCCGACTATCGAATCCGCCACGCGCAGTACAAGACCGACCCCGATCTGCTGGACCTGCATGCACGACAGCCGTTCATCTGCACCTGGGACGACCACGAGTCCGCAGACAACTCCTGGTCCGGCGGCGCGGGCAACCACGACCCGGCCACCGAGGGCGCCTGGGCGGACCGCAAAGCCGCTTCCGCACAGGCCTATCTGGAGTGGATGCCGGTGCGCGCGAAGGGAACCGGCGGAGATGTGCAGATCTATCGCAGGCTCCGTTTCGGCACCCTCGCCGAACTATCCATGCTGGACCTGCGCAGCTACCGCGATCAGGAGGCGAAGCCGGGCGCGGGCTGGCGCGAGGCCGACAATCCGGCCCGCACCATCACCGGCAAGGCCCAAATGGACTGGCTCACCGCTGGATTGGCGTCCGCGCCGGTGCGCTGGAAGCTGGTCGGCAATTCGGTGATGATCGCGCCGCTGGTCTTCCCGCCGCTCGAGCCCGCAACCACCGCGGCGATCACCGGCACGCTCGGGGTGCCGCAGGCAGGTCTCACCGTCAATGGCGATCAATGGGACGGCTACACCGCGGACCGGCAGCGGCTGTTCCGGACGATCACCGAACAGCAGATCTCCGATGTGGTGTTCCTGACCGGCGACATCCATTCCTCGTGGGCCGCCGACCTGCCCGTCGACGCCGCCAACTATCCGGCGGGCAGCACGGCGGGCGTCGAGTTCGTGGTTCCTTCGGTCACCTCGACCAGCGTCGGCGACATGCTGAAGGCGAACTCGGCGCCGATCGCGGAGACGATCAAGGGTATCAACCATCACCTGCGCTACGTCGAATTGGATTCGCACGGCTACGGCGTCCTCGAGGTGACCCCGGAACAGAGCCAGATGGACTGGTTCTATCTCATCGACGTGGCCGACCCGAACTCCGGTGTGCGCCACGGCACGTCGCTCGCGGTTCGGGCAGGTGGACGCCTCGAACCGCGGCAAGCACCGGCGAGCTGAGCGGGCGTCGTCCTACTCCCCGCCACCGCCGCCCCCGCCACCGCCGCAGCCGCCACCACCGCCACTTCCCCCGTCGCCCCCATCACCGAAGCCGCCGAACATGCCGCCGAGCGACCACTTGCTCCCCTGCGATCGACCGCGGCCGCTGCGGAATTGGGCACTGAGCACGCTGCCCGACTGTTGGGCGCGGGTCAACGGAGCGACATCTGGGTAGCGACGCAGCCTCCGCTGGCGCACGCCCAGCGCCACCAATGCGGCAACGACGGCACCGCCCGCGATGATAATCAGCACAACAGTGGCCATGTGACCACTCCTCTCGCACCCCGTGGTCCAGAACCGTTCAGGATACTGTGCGGAGTGCGCGGCGACTGCCCCTGATTATGGGGTGTCCGTTGCTGTTCCGGCGGAACCGACTACTCGGACCAGCGCTCTTCCAGCATCGCCGAGACGTCCTCGGCGAAGTCGCCGACAGCATCGTCGCCGGTGCAGCGAGCGTCTTCGGCCAGCGCCGCCCAGCGGTTGATCAGCGCCTCCGAGCGCGGCACGGACATTCCGTGCTCGCGGGCGGCCGCGATGCGGGCGTGGTCGGCGGGCAGGAACCAGTAGGTGGACAACCACACCCAGATCAGCCGGGCTTCCAGGATCCGCTCGGACATCAACTCGTCGTCGGCCAGCGCGGGCCACACGCCGACCACCTCGGAGCGCCACGCCTCCACCATCTGCCTGGCGCGTTCCCTGGAGAGTTCGAAGTCGCACAGGCAGCCGGGGAACGACACCAGCGCGTAGGCGATGTCGAGGGTGGCGTCGCGGAATCCGCCCCACTCGTAGTCGAGGAAGCGTGCGCCCTCCTCGTTCAGAATGACGTTGTCCGGGCACAGATCCGATGGACTGAACGCGCGGAAGCGTCCCGCCGAGAACAAACGGTTGCCGCGCACGATCCGTTCGGCGATCTCGCCGGGCACTTCGATGCCCAGTTCGCGCAGCAGCAGACCCGGCACCTCGGCGATGGCGGATTCGGCCTGCTGGGCGATGCCGTCCACCCGATGCACCACGTCGACGCGACGCAGCAGCGCAACGAAATCGGCTTCGCGGCCGACGGTGGCGGCGTGCATCCGGCCGAGCGCCTGCGCGAACGCCATCATCCCGTTCCGCGTCGCGGGCTCGATGCCGGACTGCAGCATCTGAGTCAGCAGGGAGTTCTCGCCGAGATCGCTGAGGATCAGCAAACGCTCCGGCAAGCTGTGCGCGATGAGGTACGCGCCGGGTCGCTGTTCGCGGCTCAAGGCGGTGGTGAACTGATACGACACCGCTTCCCGAAGGAACGCGGAATCGATGCTGGCGACTCCGGGTGCGAGACCGCCGGTGGTGCGGTCCTGCGCGTGTCCGCGAACTTGTTTGACGATCAGGGTTCGTGGCAACGAGAAGGCGTTTTCCGCTACACGCACACGGAGAACCGTCGTTCTACCACTACCGCTGAGTTCGATCGGATCGCTCAGCTTTACCGGAGCACCCATTCGCTTTGTGAGCAACTGTTGCGCTGCGGACACGACTTCGGCGGCGCGTTCGGCCAATAGTGCGGTCATCGCCCTTCAAGTTACTCGCATGGGGTCACTTCTAGCGAGCGGTTACACAACCTTTCCGCGTCATTCGGCGTGTCTCCCCCGAGGTGACGGAACGGGCGCACGTTGCTTGACACCATTGCACCCGTCAGGTTTTCTCATCGTCAACTGCTCTGCGCCACACCGCAAACCAGTTGAGTGGAAAGGTCTATGGCATGACCGGCACACCGCCTCCCCCGCCCCACGAATCAGCTGGCGACGCTCCCGACCGCGGAGACGACGAACGCTACGCGGCGCGGCCGGGCCAGCACGAGAGTCCCACCCCAGAGTCCCCTGGCACCAGTGCCGGGCACGGCCGCCACGAAATGGCAGGGGCCGCCGGGTACCCGCAGTTCGAGGGGCCCGGCGCGGCGCAGTACGGGGATGAGCCCGTCGAGCCACCACCGCCGGTGACACCGCAGCAATCGCAGCAGCAGCCGCCGGAGCAATCGCAGCAGCAGTCCCAGCAGCCGCAATCGCAGCAATCGCAACCTCAGCAATCCCAGCCGCCGCAATCGCAGCCGCCTGAGCAGCAATCGCAGCAGCCCAGTTACGGTCCGCCGGGAACCGGCCCGGGTGCAGCGCCACCCGGCTCCATGCCGCCACCGGCCGGCTCCACGCCTCCCGGTTACCTGCCGCCCGGTTCTATGCCGCCGGGCTCCATGTCGCCGCCGCCCGGTTCCATGCCTCCTGGTTACACGCCGCCCGGCTCCATGCCACCGGGCTCCATGCCCCCACAGGGAAACGTGCCCCCGTACGGCTCGATGCCGCCACCCCAAGGCGGCATGCAACAGCCGGGCATGATGCCGCCACCCGACCAACCGATCTACGGATACCAGCAGGCCGCCACCACCGCCCCCGGCACCCTCGATGTCGGCCAGGCCCTCAGCTACGGCTGGGAGAAGTTCCGCTCGAACCCCGGGCCGTGGATGGGCGTGATCGCGAGCGGGCTCATCATCTATCTCGCGTTCGTCCTCGTCGTTCAGCTGACCGACCCGACGACAATGCTCCCGCTACTGCTGATCTTCCTCGCCGTGCTGGCAGCGGTATGGCTGCTACAGGCCGCCATGGTGCGGGGCGCGCTCTATGAAACCGACGGCTACAAACCGTCTTTCGGCTCGTACTTCCGTTTCGTGAACGCGGGCAATGTACTGCTCACCGCCCTGATCGCATTCGTGCTCACCTTCATCGGGTCGGCACTGTGCATCGTCCCCGGTCTCATCGTCGGCGTTCTCTGTATGTTCTCACTGCATTTCGTCGTCGATCAGGACCAAGGTCCGTTCGAGGCGCTCAAATCCAGCTTCACCCTGGTGGTCACCCATGTGTGGCCGGTGCTGCTGCTCGCACTCTCGGTGTTGTTCGTAACGTTGGTCGGTGCTCTGCTGTGCGGCCTCGGCCTTCTGGTCGCAGGTCCCGTCGCGGTCATCGCGGTCACCTACGCCTACCGCACTTTGACAGGCGGCACCGTCGCCCCCATCTGACACCCGTCCACGAACAGTGCGCACCTTTTCGCTAGCCGCACACCCGGTGTACTGGGTGCGCGGCTAGCGAAAAAGGTGTGCAGTCTCAACCAAATTGGGCACACCCGCGAGGGAGGTCCGAGAGGCCCGGTGCCTATCAGCGGCACCGCGATCCCCTGCTCCGATGTCGTCGGCGCCGATGAGCAACTGCCTGCTGTCGAGGGGCTACCTGTCGACCAGGGAACGCATTCCGATCCACCGCATGAATCGATCTAGCGGTCCGGCCTCACGGCCTGCGCGCGGGCGCAGTGCCAGCACGATCACACCGGCCGTGACGATGCCCGCCAGGTTCACCGCCAGCTGACCCGCCGACATGAACGCGACATTCCACTCCCCCAAGGTGGCGGCGACAACGGCGAATCCGGCTGCGGGCACGGTCGTCACCGAGATGAACACACCGACCAGCGCCGCCGATTTCGCGGTCACCAGCGAGAGCATGCCCGCCGCACCGGCCAGTAGCGCGACGACCAGCGAAAACGGCCCGACCTGGTAGATGAAGTCGACGTTCTTGATGTTCTCCACGCCGCTCAGCGTGATCCAGCCGAATTGCTCCCACAGCAGGGTCGCCACCAACGTGACCAGCATGGCTACCGGGAAACCGATCGCCAGTGCGATCGCCGACCGTCGGGCCAGCCGGAAGTCGCGACGGACCAGGCCCACCGCGAATGCCGCCAGCGGACCGAATTCCGGCCCGACGACCATCGCGCCGACGATCGTCACCGGCGAATCGGTCGCCACACCGACCGCGGCCAGCAGGCAGGCGATGGTCAGGAACGCGAGGAAGGTTGAGTTGAGCGTCGACTCCTCGTGGGTCTGTGCCACCAACTCTTCCCACACCACCGCGTCGGACGGGTCGCCGGGCGCCGCTTCGACCGCCCGATCGGCCGCCTCGGACAGCACGGTCTCGACGGGCCCGAGGGTGATGCCGCCGGTCTTGCAGATGCCGAGGTCGGTCAGCTCGGCCAGCACCTCGTTCCCGGCCTCCCGGGCTACGTCGGCCTGGATCAGGTCACCCGCGGGTTCCAGCGCGACGCCGCGAGCCAGGGTCACATGGGTGGCACCTGGGTTCGCGGCGAGCACGGCCAGCACTTTGTCCGTCAGCTCCGGCGGACTGATCATGCGCAGATGCAGCAACAGATCCCCTCATGGTCAGTGTCACCCGGCAGGGTCGACGGATCGAACTGACCAGAAGGTACCGCTCGCGCGAGCGCGGACGCTATTCCGTGGGCTTGTCGGCCTTCGCGTCGGCCTTGTCGCCCTTCGACGTGGGCTTGGCGTCCAGCCCGGCTTCCTTGCGCTGCTGCTCGGTGATCGGCGCGGGTGCGTCGGTCAGCGGGTCGACGCCGCCGCCGGTCTTCGGGAACGCGATCACCTCGCGGATCGAGTCGAGGCCGGCGAGCAGCGCGACGATCCGGTCCCAGCCGAACGCGATGCCGCCGTGCGGCGGCGCGCCGAACGCGAAGGCGTCCAACAGGAATCCGAACTTCTCCTGCGCCTCCTCCTGGCTGATGCCCATCACCTTGAAGACGCGTTCCTGCACATCGCGGCGGTGGATGCGGATGCTGCCGCCACCGATCTCGTTGCCGTTGCAGACGATGTCGTAGGCGTAGGCGAGCGCGGAACCCGGATCGGTGTCGAAGGTGTCGATCGACTCCGGCTTCGGCGAGGTGAACGCGTGGTGCACCGCCGTCCACGCCGAATGACCAAGCGCCACATCGCCGCTCGCGGTGGCGTCGGCGGCGGGCTCGAACATCGGCGCGTCCACGATCCAGACGAAAGACCAGGCGTTCTCATCGATCAGCCCGACCTTGCGGGCGATCTCGGCGCGCGCCGCACCGAGCAGCGCGCGCTGCGCCTTCTCCGGACCGGCCGCGAAGAACACACAGTCGCCCGGCACCGCACCGACATGCTTGGCCAGTCCGTCGCGCTCGGCATCGCTGAGGTTCTTGGCGACCGGGCCGCCGAGCGTGCCGTCCTCGTTGATCAGCACGTACGCCAGTCCCTTGGCGCCGCGCTGCTTGGCCCACTCCTGCCAGGCATCGAGCTGACGCCGCGGCTGGCTCGCACCGCCCGGCATGACCACCGCGCCCACATACGGCGCCTGGAACACCCGGAACGGCGTGTCCTTGAAGTACTCGGCGCACTCGGTGATCTCGATGCCGAAGCGCAGGTCCGGCTTGTCGGAACCGAAGCGGCGCATGGCTTCCGCGTAGGTCATGTGCGGGATCGGGGTCGGGATGTCGTAGCCGATCAGCTTCCACAGCCCGACCAGGATCTGCTCGGCGAGCAGGATCACGTCGTCCTGCCGCACGAAGCTCATCTCGATGTCGAGCTGGGTGAACTCGGGCTGACGGTCGGCGCGGAAGTCCTCGTCGCGGTAGCAGCGCGCGATCTGGTAGTAGCGCTCGATGCCGCCGACCATCAGCAGCTGCTTGAACAGCTGCGGGCTCTGCGGCAGCGCATAGAAGCTACCGGGCTGCAGCCGGGCCGGCACCAGGAAGTCGCGGGCGCCTTCCGGAGTGGAACGGGTCAGCGTCGGGGTCTCCACCTCGACGAACTCGTGGCTGGCCAGCACGGCGCGGGCGGCGGCGTTCGCCTTCGACCGGAGCCGGATCGCGTGCGCCGGACCTTCGCGGCGCAGGTCCAAGTAGCGGTACTTCAGCCGGGCCTCTTCGCCGGGCTGCTCGTCCAACTGGAACGGCAGCGGCGCGCTCTCGTTGAGCACCTCGAGCTCGGTGACGTTCACCTCGATGGTGCCGGTCGGCAGCTCCGGGTTCTCGTTGCCGTCCGGTCGCAGCTCCACCACGCCGGTGACCCGCACGCAGTACTCGGCACGCAACCGGTGCGCCTGCTCGGCGGGCTCGCCCTCCCGGAACACCGCCTGCGACACTCCCGACGCGTCGCGCAGATCGATGAAGATCACGCCACCGTGGTCACGCCGCCTGGCCACCCATCCGGTGAGGGTCACGGTCTGACCGGCATGCTCGCTTCGCAGCGAACCGGCCAAGTGGGTGCGCAGCACAAGGTTCCTTTCGACGACTCCGGCACCGGCGCGATATGACCAGGTGCGGTCCCATCGTAGTGAGACACAACCGTCCAGTGGAAACCGATGTCGCCACGCCCGTGCGAAGCTGTATCGGCGGGGTATGTCCGAGGCGTAGCGACAACGAGAAAGCGACGGCGATGACGTTCAACGAGGGCATGCAGATCGATCAGGACGCGGTCAGTTCCGGCGGTCCCGGTATGGGCGGCAAGCTCGCTCTCGGCGGCGGCGCGGGCGGGCTGATCTTCCTCGTGGTGGCGCTGCTGCTCGGTGGTGACCCCGGCTCGCTGCTCGGTGACTTCACCGGCTCGCAGAACCAGCAGACCCAGTCCGACGCGACGGGTACCCCGGCACATTGCAAGACCGGTGCGGATGCCAACAAGTACGTCGACTGCCGGGTGGCGCTCACCGCACAGAGCCTCAATGCCGTGTGGTCCGGCGAACTGCAGAAGCAGACGGGCACGAAATACGTCAAGCCGAAGGTGGTCCTGTTCTCGGGTGCGACCGCCACCGGCTGCGGCAACGCGACCAGCGACGTCGGCCCGTTCTACTGCCCGGCCGACCGCACCGGCTACTTCGACGTCACCTTCTTCCAGGAACTGGTGGACCGCTTCGGCGCCAGCAGTGGACCACTTGCCCAGGAGTACGTCGTCGCGCACGAGATCGGCCACCACATCCAGAACCAGCTCGGCGATATCGGTCGCGCGCAACAGGACCCGCAGGGCGCGAACTCGGGTGCGGTGCGCACCGAGCTGCAGGCGGATTGCTACGCGGGGATCTGGGCCCACTTCGCGGACAAGACGCCCGCGCCGGGGAGCAATCAACCGTTCCTGAAGCCGTTGTCGGACAATGACGTCAACGACGCGCTGTCGGCTGCGGCGGCGGTCGGCGACGATCGGATCCAGCGCGCCTCCCGCGGCCGGGTGAACCCGGAAAAGTTCACGCACGGCAATTCCGAACAGCGGCAGAAGTGGTTCTTGTCCGGCTACCGCACCGGGCAGGTCAAGGCATGTGACACCTATTCCGCGTCGAACCTGGACAGCCCGCCCGGGCTGCGCTGACCGACACTCGCCCGGCAAACTGTGTCTGATTGATCGGCGCGCCACCTGGCGGGAAAGTTGACGCTCAGCTGAGATCTCTGTGCGATATGAACAAAGCGTCTATTCATTGCTAGAGAGGTTGCTTTTCATGCGACGAACGAAGGCCGCACTGCTGGCTGTCCTACTGGCGCTCGCGGGCAGCCTGGGCACCGCGACCGCGGCCCCCGGCCCCGATGCGGCGCCGCAGCCGAGCGCGCACGGGCCGGTGTCCGAGCCGTTGGCGCTGCTCACCCTGACCAGCATTCCGAACGGCTGGCAGACCCGCGTCGACCTGCGCCCGCAATTGGAGGTGTTCGGCAACGGACGAGCCGTAAAAATCCCCGATGCCGTTGCCTCCGAACGCAATCCGGAAACCCTGCCGGAAAAGGTGACCGGCCACATCCCGCCCGAGGTACTGGCCGCGGCACTGGACGAGACGAAGGCACTCGTCACCGTCGACTTCGGCATGCCGAGCGTCACCGACCAGGGCAGCCAAATCATCGATCTCATGCCTCAACCCCCCGAAGAGGATATACACCTGGTCGTATACGCCCCCGAATTCACCACCGGTCTCAC
The DNA here is from genome assembly GCF_019222765.1 of Nocardia iowensis. NCBI lineage: Bacteria > Bacillati > Actinomycetota > Actinomycetes > Mycobacteriales > Nocardiaceae > Nocardia > Nocardia iowensis. Next base: position 6,034,296 of record NZ_CP078145.1, read on the forward strand.
CCCCGAACAACAAGCAGCCCGCAAGCGTTTCACCGACCTCTACCGCACCCTCCTCGACGCCTTCGTCAAGGACAACTGACACCCCCACGCGCGACCACCGCGCCCGCCCGGAGATCTCGTGCGGCGCGGTGGTCGGCTGTCAGCGAGTCCGGTCAAGGGCTGGCCCGAACGGCGAAGAGCCCGGCTCGAGCGGTCGTTCGCTGCTCGGGCCGGGCTGCGCCGGATGACCTGCGTTAGAACTGGTCCTGTTCGTAGTCGGAGCTGACTATCTCGTCGGAGTGCGTTGCGCCGATGACGTCCGGCGTGGATTCGCCCAGCGGGCCGGTGAGATCGTCGTTGCCCGTGGCGCTTTGGTATGGCTGCACTGTGCGGGAGTGTTCGTCCTCGTTGCCGCGTTGTGCGCCCGCGGCGGCGGGGCCGCCCATGAAGCCGCTGCCCGCGCCTGCCGCGCTGGTGCTCGGTGCGCCGGTGACGCCGGGGCCGAACGATGTGCTGCCGGGCAGGCCGCTGATCGGACGCATCGGTGACACGCTGGTGCCGGGCAGGCCGGTGGCCTTCGGCACCGAGGGAATGCCGGTAGTGCCCGGCCGACCACTCGGACTGCCTGGACTGCCCGAACGGTTCGGGCTGCCCGGCACGCCGGTGAGGAGGCTGTTGTTGGTCGCGCTCGGGCTGTTCGTGCTGTGCACCGACGAAGGTGCGGTCGAGGTCGGCGACCCCGCGATGGACGAGTCGAGGCCGGCCGCCTTCGTCGCGGTGTCGGCCGCGGTCGCCTGCGCCTGCTCCAGGATCGGCTGGCCGACGTTCTGCGCCAGCGCCTGCGCGATCTCCTGCGGCGCGGGCCCGCCACCGGGCGCGACCAACTGCTGCACCATGCCGCTCAGCTCGCCGGTCTTGCCCGCCAGGTCACCGCGGGTGGCATTGACGACGCCGACGGCTCGGCCGAGATGTTCGGTGGCCGAGGCCATCAGCGTGGCCTGCGCTGGTGGCGTCAGGATGACCGGAGCCATCGCGGTTGCCTGAGTCGCGAACGACGAAGCGATGGTGAGCAATTGCGCGTTGCCCTGCTGCACCACCGCGGCGGCCCGCTGGGTGAGCTCGGAGATGTCGATGCCGCGCTTGCTGGTCTCTTGCCCTTCGACGTTGGCCTGCTGGCTCGCGGCCTGCGCGTTGCGCGCGGCCTGGCTCTGCCACAGCTGTTCGACGGTGGTCATGCTGCCCTTGCCGACCTGCATGGCCATCTCGATGACCTTGGAGGACTGGCTCAGGATCGCGGTCGGGTCGAGCGCGCCGATGACGCCGGTGCCGAAGCTGCCGAGCAGATCGAGGATCGGCTTGATCAGCATGTCGACGCCGGGCAGCGCGGGCACCGCGACGCCCTGCATGAGCGCCGAGACCGGGTCGGCGGGCAACGCGGGCAATGCGGTCGGGACGGCGGCGGCCGCCTGGCTCGCCGCGGCGGCGGCCGAGCTCGGCGCCGAGCCGATGGCACCGTTCAGCACCCCACCCACCTGATCGAGGGCGCCCTGCGCGGCCTGAGCCACCGGCGCGGCGGCGTGCTGGAGCGCGGACTGGGTATCCCCGAGCAAGGCCGAAATATCGGACGGCACACCAGCAATGCCCTGCGTGTCCGCCGCGGGGCCGCCGGAAAGGCCCGGCAGGCCCGACGGTGCGGCGCCGAGCGTGTTGTGCTGGTCCTCGCTGATCCGCTTGGACAGCACGAACTCGGGCGGTTCGATCGGCGGCAGATCTTCGGGCAGCTGCGGCAGCGGCAGGTCGAGGACGGCTTGAGCCGCCGAGCTCTGCGTCGCCTCCAGCACGGCCTGCTGACCGATGGCCACATTCTGGTCCGCGGCGTGCGCCATCGCGTGTTCTTCGGGGGCGATCACCCCGGTATCGAGCGGCTTCATACGGCGCCGCCGATCTGGCTGCCGATTGCGTTGAGCGCGCCCGAGGCCGACCAGTCGGTCGCGTCGTAGGCCGCGGCGGCACTGAAGGCGGACTCCGACAACTTCGAGTATTTGGCGGACAGATCGTTGATGTCCTTGGCCTGCAGCACCTGTGCCGCGGCGAACATCGCCAGATAGTCGACGCCGATCAAACCGAACACCGGCACGAGTGCCGAGACGTTCTTGACCGCGTCGAAATTACCTGCCCCCGCAAGATCACCGGCGATGCCCGCGTTCGTGGCGGCGAACGCCCGGACCGCGTCGGTCTCTACCGAGAGATCACTCATCGAGTTGCCCCCCAAATCGTTGTGCACATCAGTGTCGTGAACTTCTTCGTCGTCACCGTCTGCCCTTGCCCGAACGGCCTGGCCGCTACGGTTGGGCTCAATATAGCGGACGGTACCGGCAACTTTCGAGCCCATCGCGACGTTCACACAGGGAATGGAAAGGAACTGGAACGTGTTGCAAATTAGAACAAGTTCTATATTCTCGATCGCATGAAGGTCGCAGTGACCGGCGCAGCCGGCTACCTTGGCACGAATCTGCTCCGCCTGCTGGTCGCGCGCGGCCATGAGGTCACCGCCATCGATCGGGTGGTGCCACCGACGGCAGCGCAGCCGAACGTCACCTGGGTGAGCGGGAACGTGCTGGACCCGGCATCGATGCGGGAAACGCTTGCGGATGTCGAGATCGTCTACCACCTGGTCGCGGTGATCACCCTCGCCGAGAAGAACGACCTGGCCTGGAAGGTCAACACCGAAGGCGTGCGCGTGGTCGCCGAGGCCGCGCGCGAGGTCGGTGTGCGCCGAATGGTGCACGCCAGCTCGATTCACGCGTTCAACCAGTACAGCTGCGGCGGCCGGATCGATGAGAGCGCACCGCGCTCGACCGACGCGGCGCTGCCCGTCTACGACCGCTCCAAGTGGGCGGGCGAGGTCGCGCTGCGCCAGGTGATCGACGATGGCCTGGACGCGGTGCTGTGCAACCCCACCGGCGTATTCGGCCCCCTCGACTACAGCAAGCCGCTCTCCAGGATCAACCGCACGCTGAAAGACGCGGCGCAAGGCCGCATTCCGGCGATGATCGGCGGCGGCTTCGACCTGGTCGACGTGCGCGACGTGGCCGAAGGGCTGATCCTGGCGTCCGAGCGCGGCCGCACCGGCGAGAACTACCTGCTCGGCGGCGAGATGATCTCGATGCTCGACCTCTGTCGACTGGCGGCGGGTCACGGCGGTAAGCGCGGGCCGAAGTTCGCCATCTCCCCCACCCTCGTCGCGGGCCTGATCCCCGTGCTCGCGCCGATCGGCAAGCTCTTCAAATCCGATATCGTCTCGAAAGCCGCACTGGGCGCGCTGATTTCGGCGCCCGTGGTAGACCACGGCAAGGCCGAACGCGAACTCGGCTACCGTCCGCGCCCCACCGACGAGACCGTCCGCGACCTGGTCGCCTTCTTCGCCGACCGGGCCCCGCTGACACCGCCGGAGACCCGGCAGATTGCTTGATCCACCCCTGATCGAGACCCCGGAACACAACTAGTCAAGTTTGCCTAGCCGCGTTCCGGGTGTTACCTTTTTCCTGCTAGCCAAATTTGGCTAGTTCGAAAGGGAGGGTGAGCCCGATGGCCGGCGAAGTGATGACGCCCCTGTTGCCGTGCGGGTCGATCGATGAGGTCGGCGAGTTCTATCAGATGCTCGGATTCGAGCAGACGTATCGGCAGGTTCGTCCGAATCCGTATCTCGCGATGCGGCGAGAGGACATCAACCTGCACTTTTTCGGAATGCCGGGGTTCGAGCCCGCCGAGTCCTACGGGTCATGCCTGGTGGCGGTGCCCGATATCCGCGCCCTGTACGAGTCTTTCGCCGTGGGGATGCGAGCCGTGCACGGCAAATTGCTGATCTCGGGGACGCCGCGGATGACGCGGCCGCGCAAGCGCAAGAACGCGGACAATCTCACCGGATTCCTGGTGGTCGATCCCGGCGGGAATTGGATCCGTTTCTTCCCACGAACACCCGAGGCGAAGAAACCGGCCGAGCCGGTGCCGGAACGCGGCAGACTCCGCAGAACGCTGGCGGACGCCGTCGTACTCGCCGATTCCCATGGCGCCGACGGCCAAGCGGCCAAGATTCTCGATGCCACACTGGCTCGCGAGCAGGACACGGCGACGAAGATCGACCTCGTCGACGCCTTGGCCTATCGTGCCGAACTGGCCGTGCGGATGGACGATCCCGAACTCGCGCGCCACCTGCTCGACCGCCTGCACGCGATCGCGTTGACCCGCGCCGACCGCCGGGTACTCGCCGACACCCTGGGCGATGCCGATGACCTGCAACGCATCCTGAGCGCACCGAGCGTCGACTGACAAACCACCGGAAGGAACCGAGAACCTCGTGTCCGCGGTCCGCCTGCTCGTCCTCGGCGCTGTCCGGCGCCGGGCACGGGCGCACGGCTATCAAGTACGAGCAGATCTGGAATCGTGGGGCGCGCACGAGTGGGCCAACGTCAAGTCCGGGTCGGTTTACCACGCACTCAAAGCGATGACCGGCGACGGCCTCTTGGTCGCACACGAAACCACGCCGAGCACCACCGGTGGACCACCCCGGATCGAATACGAGGTCACCGACGCGGGCGACGAGGCATATTTCGACCTGCTGCGCAGCGCGCTGTCCCAGCACGACCCCCGCATGGACGTCCTCGCCGCCGCCGTCGGACTCATCGCCGACCTGCGCCGCGCCGAAGCCATCGAGCTCCTGCGGCAACGCGCGCGGATAATGGAGCAGTGGCGGTCCAGCGTCACCGGCGCACTGCCCCCGGACACCGACCTCGACACCTTGGGACCGGTCGGCGAAGTCCTCGGATTGTGGATTCACACCGCCGACAGCCGCGCCGAATGGACACAGCGCCTCATCCGCCGCCTCGAAGCGGGTGCGTTCGAGATGGCCGACGACAAAACCCGGAAGTGACCATGGTTGCGCACCCAGGGGAACATATGTTCGACTGGAGCGGTGCGGTGGCAAAGCCAGACCCTGGACGCCGACGACGGCGCCTTGCCCGGGCTCACCCGGGCAGGTTTGACGCGCACCGTGCAGACCCCCGAATTCGAGGGCATCACCTTCCACGAAGTGCTGTGCAAGAGCGCGCTGAACAAGGTGCCGGAAAGCTCGAACCTGCCGTTCCAGTGGACAATCAATCCGATGCGCGGCTGCTCGCACGCCTGCCGCTACTGCTTCGCCCGCCCGACCCACGAGTATCTGGATCTGGACGCCGGCCGCGATTTCGATTCACAGATCGTGGTGAAGACGAATATCGCCGCCGTACTGCGCAAGGAACTCAACCGGCGCTCCTGGCATCAGGAACCGGTCGCGCTGGGCACCAACACCGACCCCTACCAGCGGGCCGAGGGCCGATATCGGTTGATGCCGGGCATCATTCGCGCGCTCACCGACTCGGGCACGCCGTTCTCCATACTCACCAAGGGCACCCTGCTACGACGGGACCTGCCGCTGCTCACCCTCGCCGCGCGCGAGGTGCGGGTGAGCGTCGCGGTGTCCATCGCGATCTTCGATATGGACCTGCATCGCAGCCTGGAAACCGGCACCCCGTCGCCGAAGGCCCGGCTGGAGATGGTGCGCGCGCTCACCGAGGCGGGGTTCGACGTGAATGTCATGGTGGCACCGGTGCTTCCCTACCTCACCGACAGCAAGGCCCACCTGGACGAACTGTTCGGCGCGATCGCCGACGCGGGCGGGCGTTCCGCGGTCGCCTTTCCGATGCACCTGCGCGGCAGCACCCGCAACTGGTTCCTCGGCTGGCTCGCCGAGGCGCATCCCGCGCTGCTGCGCCGCTACCGTCAGCTCTACGGTCGCGGCGCCTACGTGACGCCCGAGTACTCGGCCTGGCTCCGCGGACGCGTCGACCCGCTGCTCCAGCGACACGCACTGAAGCCGGAAAAACCGGCCGAACCGGAGACACAACCGGAAAGTCCGCACACCGTCGACCCGCAGCTGGCATTGTTCGCCTGACGTCCCTACCACCGGTTACCGGCGGACCTCACATTTCGGGCGGACGCACCGCGCGGTGCGGAGTAGTTTGGCGATGGCACCCCTCTCATCGACGAGGAAGTGAAGCAGGCAAATGGTTTCGCACCACAGCGAGGTCGGCACCGCCCAAAGCGGTGCAGGCGCAGCGAAATTGGAGAAGGTCGTCATTCGGTTCGCCGGGGACTCCGGCGACGGAATGCAGCTGACCGGTGATCGCTTCACGCACGAAGCGGCCGCGTTCGGCAACGATCTCGCCACCCAGCCCAACTTTCCCGCCGAGATCAGGGCGCCACAGGGCACGCTGCCCGGCGTCTCGTCGTTCCAGATCCAGATCGCCGACTACGACATCCTCACCGCGGGCGACCAGCCGGACGTGCTCGTCGCGATGAACCCGGCCGCGTTGAAGGCGAATCTGGAAGACCTGCCGCGCGGCGCCACCATCATCGTGAACACCGACGAGTTCACCAAGCGCAATCTGTCCAAGGTCGGCTACCCCGCCGACCCGCTCGGCGACGACACGCTGTCGGACTTCGTGGTGCATCGCGTCCCGATGACCTCGCTCACCCTCGGCGCCACCGAATCCACCGGCGTCGGCAAGAAGGACGGCCAGCGCGCGAAGAACATGTTCGCGCTCGGCTTGCTGTCCTGGATGTACGGGCGGCCGATCGGTGGCACCGAGAAGTTCATGCGGGAGAAGTTCGCCGCGAAACCGGATATCGCCGAGGCCAATGTGCTGGCGTTCCGGGCGGGCTGGAATTACGGCGAGACCACCGAAAGTTTCGCCACCACCTACGAAATCGCGCCCGCGAAACTGCCGCCCGGCACGTATCGCCAGATCACCGGCAATACCGCGCTCGCATACGGTTTGGTCGCGGCGGGTCAGCTGGCCGGACTGCCGGTGTTCCTCGGTACCTACCCGATCACCCCGGCCTCGGACATCCTGCACGAGCTGAGCAAGCACAAGAACTTCGGCGTCACCACCTTCCAGGCCGAGGACGAGATCGCGGGTATCGGTGCGGCACTGGGGGCTTCGTTCGGCGGCGCGCTCGGCGTCACCAGCACCTCGGGGCCGGGACTCGCGCTCAAGAGCGAGACCATCGGCCTCGCGGTGATGACCGAGCTGCCGCTGCTGGTGATCGATGTGCAGCGCGGCGGGCCGTCCACCGGCCTGCCGACCAAGACCGAACAGGCCGATCTGCTGCAGGCGCTGTACGGGCGCAACGGCGAATCACCGGTCGCCGTGCTGGCGCCGCGCTCCCCCGCCGACTGCTTCGCCACCGCGGTCGAGGCGGCCAGGATCGCGCTCACCTATCGCACGCCGGTGCTGCTGCTGTCCGACGGGGCGATCGCGAATGGTTCGGAGCCGTGGTCGATTCCGCGCGTCGCCGACCTGGCGCCCATCGATCCGGCGTTCGAGCCGGACGGCGACGACGCCGACCCGTTCCTGCCCTACGCCCGTGACCCGGAAACCCTGGCTCGGCCGCTCGCCGTTCCCGGTACCAAGGGCCGCGCGCACCGCATCGGCGGGTTGGAGAAGGCCGACGGCAGCGGCAACATCTCCTACGAACCGGCCAACCACGAGCTCATGGTTCGGTTGCGCCAGGCCAAGATCGACGCGATCACCGTGCCCGATATCGAGGTCGACGATCCGGACGGCCGCGCCGAACTGTTGCTCATCGGCTGGGGCAGCTCCTACGGCCCGATCGGCGAAGCCTGTCGCCGAGCCCGCCGCCGTGGAGTGCCGGTCGCGCAGGCGCATCTGCGTCATCTGAATCCGTTGCCCGCCAATCTCGGCGACGTGCTGCGTCGCTATCGCACGGTGGTCGCACCGGAGATGAACGGCGGTCAGCTCGCCATGCTGCTGCGCGCGAAATACCTGGTCAATGTGCAGCCGTGGACGAAGATCGCGGGCACCGCGTTCTCCGCGCAGGAACTCGTCGGGGTCATCGATGCCGCGCTGGACGGCTCGATCGAGGACATGGAACACGACAAGGCCTTCGCCGCTCGCGCGCAGGCCACGTACCGGACCGCTGGGGGCAACGCATGACGATCACCGAAACCTCGCTCGTCGGAACAGATCTGGGCCTGACCGGACTCTCGGGCGTGCCCCCGGCGGACGGCCCGCAGAAGGTGAAGGACTTCACCTCCGATCAGGAGGTGCGCTGGTGCCCCGGCTGCGGTGACTACGTGATCCTGGCAACCGTGCGCGGTTTCCTCGCCGAGCTCGGATTGCGCAGGGAGAACCTGATGTTCGTCTCCGGGATCGGCTGCTCGAGCCGCTTCCCGTATTACCTCGAGGCGTACGGCATCCACTCCATCCACGGCCGCGCACCCGCCATCGCCACCGGGCTCGCGGTGACCCGCCCCGATCTGTCCGTGTGGGTGGTGACCGGTGACGGCGACGCGCTGTCCATCGGCGGCAACCACCTCATCCACGCGCTGCGCCGCAATGTGAACATGACGATCCTGTTGTTCAACAACCGGATCTACGGCCTCACCAAGGGCCAGTACTCACCGACTTCGGAGCAGGGCAAGGTCACCAAGTCGACGCCGATGGGCTCGGTGGACCACCCGTTCAACACGCTGTCGATCGCGCTCGGCGCCGAAGCCACCTTCGCCGCGCGCGCCTTGGACTCCGACCGTGCGGGCCTGACCGAGGTGCTGCGCGCCGCAGCCGAACATCGCGGCACCTCGTTCGTCGAGATCCTGCAGGACTGCCCCATCTTCAACGACGGTTCCTTCGACGCCCTGCGCCGCGACAACGCCGCCGCCCACCTCGTCCCGCTACAGCACGGCCAGCCCATCCGCTTCGGCGCCGACGGCGAATTCGCGGTCGTGCAAAGCGGTTTCGGCCTCGAGGTGGCGCGGGCGGATGCCATCGCCGAATCCGACATCGTCGTCCACGACGCCTACGCCGACAACCCCGAGTACGCCTACGCCCTCTCCCGCCTCTCCGACCAAGCCCTGGATCATGTCGTCACCGGCATCTTCCGCAGCGTCAGTCGGCCCACCTACGACGACGGGGTGCGCGCCCAATCCGCGACGGCCAGGGAGCGCAAGCCGATCTCGGCGGACTCGCTGCAGTCCCTGCTGACCGGTCCGGAGACCTGGACCGTGAGCTGAGCCGTTCCGGGACGGCCCGTCATTTATCGGCACGACAAGGGTCCCCGCCCTCGGCGCCCACAGGGCAGTCCTCGAACGGGACATGGCTGCGCCAAAACCCGAGTAAGTTCGCCATGATGTCCCGTTCGCGGTTCGCTTGCTGGTGCTGGTGCGAGGCGAGTTAGGGGCGCTTGGCGAAGCCCAGATCGATTACGGCGTCGCGTTCTTGGGTGAGTTCGGCGATGCTGGTGTCGATTCGGGGGCGGGCGAAGTCGTCGATGGGGAGGTTGGGGACGATGGTGTAGGTGCCGTTGGCGCAGGTTACCGGGAATGAGCTGATCAGGCCTTCGGGGATGCCGTAGGAGCCGTCGGAGGGGACGGCCATGGAGACCCAGTCGCCAGGGGCGGTGCCGCGGACCCAGTCGTGGATGTGGTCGAGGGCCGCGCTGGCCGCGCTGGCGGCCGAGGACGCGCCGCGGGCCTGGATGATGGCGGTGCCGCGCTGCTGCACGGTGGGGATGAAGTCGTCGGTCAACCAGGACTTGTCGCCGATGCGGTCGAGGGCGGGACGGCCGTCGATGGTGGCGTGCGCGATGTCGGGGAATTGGGTGGCGGAGTGGTTGCCCCAGATGGCAACTCGGGCGATGTCGGCGGCGGGCGCGCCGGTCTTCTTGGCCAGCTGCGCGATCGCGCGGTTGTGGTCGAGGCGGGTCATCGCGGTGAACCGCTCGGCCGGGACGTCGGGTGCGTTGCTCATCGCGATGAACGCGTTGGTGTTGGCCGGATTGCCGACCACGAGCACCTTCACGTCGTCGGCGGCACTGGCGTTGATCGCGGCGCCCTGCTCGGTGAAGATCGTGCCGTTGGCGGCCAGCAGATCCGACCGCTCCATGCCCGCCGTTCGCGGCCGCGCACCCACCAGCACCGCGACGTTCGCGCCCGAAAAACCCACCCACGGATCGTCACTGATGTCGATGGACTCCAGCAGCGGAAACGCGCCGTCCTCCAATTCCATCGCCACCCCTTCCAGCGAGGACACCGCCGCCGGAATCTCCAGCAGCCGCAACCGCACCGGCGTCTCCGCGCCCAGCATCGCCCCCGACGCGATCCGGAACAGCAGCCCATAAGCGATCTGCCCCGCCGCTCCGGTCACGGCAACGGTCACGGGCGCGGTCCGAGCTGCGGTGGTCACGACAGAACTCCTTCTGCGGTAGACGGACTCTCGAACCTCACCCTAACGACTCTCACCGCCCCCGAAACCCCTCGGTGAGCAACGCGACAGTCACCCCCAACCACCCCATCGGACACCGCTGCCAGCCCCGCCACCGCGCGCTGCGAGCGATGGTGCAGGAACCGACTGGGCACCAACTGGGGCCGGGTCAGGTCAGGGCGGCTACTTCTCGGTCGGTGAGGACTATCGGGGAGACGGCGTCCTTGGTGCGGGCCATTTGGACGGCGCGGTAGAGGGGCCGGTCGGCTAGGCGGGCGTCTCTGGCTTCGGCGCGTAGCTGGTGGACCAGGACCGCGGAAACGGCTACGGCGGCGGCCAGCTGGCTGGTGGCGAGGGCGTCGGCCAGGCGGCGCAGGCCGAGGAGGTGCAATTCGCGGCCGCTGCCCGCATCGGTGTACATGGCCAGCGGGACGATCTGGGAGATTTCCCCGGCAGTGACGCGCAGGACGATCCGGCTGAGCCGGGCCGGGAAGATCAGCACCTCGACCCCGGTCGCCGCGGACACCTCCACCCGCCGCTCCCCGAATAGTCGGCGCGCATGGATCATGGTGCCCGTCAACCACATTCGCCGCCGCCGCAACGCGAAGGCGTAGCCGACGGTCGGCGCGCCGACCACCAGTCCGATGACGACCGCGATCGGCCAGCTGACCACGGTCGCGGCCAGCAACGCGGACCCGATCCCGATGCCCGCCGCGGCCAGCGCCAGCCGCCGCAGCATCGGCGCGTACATCTCGGGTGCCACGAGATCCAGCCCAACGGGTCGATCCGTTTGCTGCTCACCAGAATTCGCCTGCACTGGCCCAACCCTCTCCGCGACCCCGGCGCCACATCGTGCGCGCAGTCACGTTACCCCCGCCACCAGCGGCGCGGTGGGTCTTCGGGCCGGGTGAACCACGGATGATACGTCCAGCAGCTGAATCGCGATAACCCTCTTGTCCGGCGGCAGCTGTCGCGGATGACATTTAGGCGACGAGAAATCGAGAACGTCTCGAGCGCGATTCCACGCTGCGAGAATCGCCGGTAGCAACGTCCTCTGGTCCGGGATTGCGATGAAAAATACCAGGTCAACAATCATTTTCGGGTGCGGCATCGCCCTCGGGCTCTGCCTGATCACCGCAGGCTGCCAGAACAGCGAACAGCGCACCCCACCTACCACTGTCGCGCCGACGACGATCGAGACGACGCGCGGCGCTCCCACGGGCACCCGAATCCTGCCCCCGACCGCCACTCCGGTAACGCGTGCACCGACGAAAAACCCGGTGACCGGCCCGCCGGTCTGGAGCACACCGCCGACGACGACCACCACCACCACCACCAAGCCGCCCACGACGACGCCGTGACGCAGCCGTACAGAACATTCAACCCGTCCGCGCTGACGACCATCGCCGCTATCGCCTCGCAGGCGGCAGCGGTGACCGCGGTGCTGTACTACTTCGGATGGGCTTACAGCCGAGCCTTTTTCGGGCACTTCGGCGTGGATGTGCACCTGCTCGGCTACTCGACCCAGGATTACGTGCTGCGCAGTCTCAACGGCACGTTCTATCCCGCCGCGATCACCTTGTTCGTGATCTTGACGCTACTCGCGGCGCGGCGGCTCCCTGAACTGCACGCGCTGCGCAGCAGGCGCCCACGGCGCACCCTGCGGTGCTGGGTAGCCGCCACCGGCGCCACCGGCGCGGCGCTGATGATGGCGGTACTGCTCGCGATGCTGGCGCAAATCAGCATCGGATCGACAGGTGTCGCACTCCCGCTGCTGCTGATAGCGGGCGCAACGCTCGTCGGCTACGCGAGCCACATCCGGCGCAAGTACCAGGCCTTGCTCCGCACCCGTTGGCAACGGCGACCACGCCCGGGCAGCACGCCCGCGGTCCAGGCGCAGACGCTGGTGCTGATCGCCCTCATCGCCATGGGCTATCTCTGGGCGGTCGGCGACTCCGCCGACCGGAAGGGCCGTGCCGAAGCCAAGCGAGCCGAAGCCGCCCACTTCGTCGACCGATCCTCGGTCCTGGTCTTCAGCACCGAAAGACTGGCCATCGAGGGCTCCGGCGCCACCGTGGGCGAAATCGCCGGACCGGACGAGAAGTACCGGTACGTGTACAGCGGACTCTGGCTGCTCGCCCGCACCCCGGACCGGTACTTCCTCATCCCGCAACAGTGGAACTCCGTGCGGGACCGGGTCTTCGTGCTCCGCGACAGCGACGACCTGCGCATCGACATCGCCCGAAACCCCTAGGCCCGCTTGGCGATTCAGCTGCCCGGACCACCGAACGACACGTCCAACGCCTCCCGGATCGCGATAACTGTCTCCTCGATCGGAATCTGCCGCTGCTCCCCGGTCGCCATGTCCTTCAGCCCGATGGTGTCCTCGGTGAGGTCGCGATCGCCGAGCACGAGAGTGAATTTCGCGCCGGACCGGTCGGCCGCCTTCATCGCGCCCTTGACGCCACGCCCGCCGTAGGCCAGGTCGACGCTGATCCCCGCCGCCCGCAGCCGCGCGGCCAGTACGACCAGCCGCTGCTTCGCGGCATCGCCCAGCGGCACCGCGAAGACCTCGCAGCGCGCGGGGTCGCCCGCCGTCTTGCCTTCGGCCTGCAACGCGAGCACGGTGCGGTCGACGCCGAGCCCGAATCCGATGCCGGACAACGGCTGTCCGCCGAGCTGGGCCATCAGGCCGTCGTAGCGACCGCCGCCGCCGATACCGGACTGCGCGCCGAGCCCGTCGTGCACGAACTCGAAGGTGGTCTTGGTGTAGTAGTCGAGCCCGCGCACCATCCGCGGGTTCACCACGTACGGCACGCCGAGCGCGTCCAGGTGCCCGAGCACCTGCTCGAAGTGCGTCTTGGCGGATTCGGAGAGGTGGTCGATCATCAGCGGCGCGTCGGCGGTCAGCGCGCGCACCTCGGGGCGTTTGTCATCGAGCACTCGCAACGGGTTCAGCTGCGCGCGCCGCTTGGTCTCCTCGTCGAGCGGCAGCCCGAACAGGAACTCCTGCAACAGTTCCCGATACTGCGGACGGCAGGTCTCGTCGCCGAGCGAGGTGAGCTCGAGCCGGAAACCCTCTAGCCCGAGCCCGCGAAAGCCCGCGTCGGCGATCGCGATCACCTCGGCGTCCAGCGCGGGATCGTCCACGCCGATCGCCTCGATGCCGACCTGCTGCAGCTGCCGGTAGCGACCGGCCTGTGGCCGCTCGTAACGGAAGAACGGGCCGTTGTAGACCAACTTCACCGGAAGCTGCCCGCGATCGAGCCCGTGCTCGATCACCGCCCGCATCACGCCCGCGGTTCCCTCGGGGCGCAGCGTCACGCTGCGATCGCCGCGATCGGGAAAGGTGTACATCTCCTTGCTGACCACATCGGTCGACTCGCCGACGCCACGGGCGAACAACCCGGTGTCCTCGAAGACCGGCAGCTCGATATGTCCGTATCCGGCCAGCCGGGCCGCGCGGATCAGGCCGTCGCGCACCGCGACGAATTCGGCCGAACCGGGCGGGACGTAGTCCGGTACCCCCTTCGGGGCGGAGAAGCTGCTGGTCTTGGTCACGATGGTCCAGTTTCCACCACTACGCCCCCGCAAGTCCAACCGGTTGTTCGTTCCTGTGGTTCGGTATGCAACGCACCGCTCTGAGGAAGTGTCGAGCAGTCTCAGGAATAAATGGCAAACTCTTTGCCGTAACAACCGGACACGGGAGGAACGTGGTAGTGCCGAGCAACGAACAGCGGCGAGCAGCGGCGAAACGCAAGTTGGAGCGCCAGCTCGCCAACCGGGCCGAGCGCGCACGCAGGCGCAAGCAACTCACGATCGCCGGGTCGGTGCTCGGGGTCGTCGTCGTGGTCGCGGCGGTAACCGGGGTGTACTTCCTGACCCGCAGCGACGACGACAGCACCACCGACGCCAAGGACGCGACCCAGTCCAGCGCACCCGCGGCCGCACCGCCGCCCGCGCCGGTGGCCAAGCCCGCGCTGGTCAACTGCGTCTACAAGGACAGCGAGAAGCCCGCGGACAAGCCGGTGACCAAGCCCGCGAAGGCCGAGGGCATCCCGACCACCGGCAATGACGCGAAGGTCAGCGTCAGCATGGAAACCAATCAGGGCCCCATCGGCTTGACGTTGAACAATGCCGAAGCGCCGTGCACGGTGAACAGTTTCGTCAGCCTGGCCTCGCAGAATTTCTTCGACGGCACCAGCTGCCACCGGATGACCGCGAGCGAGGGCCTGAAGGTGCTGCAGTGCGGTGACCCGACCGCCAGTGGCATGGGCGGACCGGGCTACGCCTTCGACAACGAATACCCGACCGATCAGCTCGACCCGAACGATCCGATGGCCGCTCAGCAGCCGGTCGCGTACAAGCGCGGCGTGCTCGCCATGGCCAACGCGGGACCAGGCACCAACGGTAGCCAGTTCTTCATCGTCTACGGCGATTCGCAGTTGCCGCCGAACTACACCATCTTCGGCACCGTAGACGAGAACACCATGGGCACCTTGGACAAGATCGCCAAGGCCGGCCAGGACGACTCCAACGGCCCCGGCGACGGCAAGCCGACCCAGCCGGTGAACATCGAATCGGTCCGCATCGACTGACGAACCGCGAACCATTCGGGCCCGGCACCAATCCTCGGCGCCGGGCCCGACACGCATCTTGCCGCGCAGCAAAGGCGTACCTCCGCCTTCGCTCCGGCCATGCGCAGTCTGAGGACGGACTCCGTCCGGCCGCGCAGCAAAGGCATACCTAATAGTTCAGTTAGGCTGGGCTCAGACCGCAGATACTCCGGCGAGTTACCGAGCCTGTCGGAATTGTGCGATATATGCTGATAAGCGGCACGGCCGTACGGTTGCGCCGGCCCTTTCTCGGGTAATCTCGAAACAAGGAGTTCCCGCAGCGTAGTAACCCCTCCCTTGGGCGACCCCCAAAGAAGGGTAATGCGACGCCACGAGTTCTTCCGGTGACCAAGTTTGCAGCCGGGGCATCCTCCACGGACTACAGTTCGCGTGGCGGTGCCAAACGAAGCACCACAACATCCATAGTGATCACTGCAGCATCGGGGAGCAGTCATGTCCGAGGAACTGGACGACATCGGCCGCGAGACGGCGGCCATGATGAGGACAATGTTGCAGCTTGCGACCCTGGTCGCACTGCGGACCCGCGAGCGTGGTCAAAAAGAAGCCGAAGCGCGCGCCAAGATGACCGAGGCGCGCATGAAAGAGGCCCGCGAGATGCAGATCCGCGAGGCCCGCGACTCGAAGTCGAAGGACCCGCGCAACACCGAGCTGGCCAGGATGATCGAGAAGCCGATCCCGGAACGCGGTGTGTCGCTGGAGAAGGATCGTTTCACCGCGCAAGCCGAAGCCACCAGAATGGCCGGCATTGCCGCCGCGCACGCCAAGCCCAAGCCGCCGGTGCTGCAGTACGACTCCCCCGAACGCCGGATGGCAATCGCCGCGCATCTGGCGAAGATGGGTGTCGCACCCGAACTCGCCGCGGTACGGATGTTGATCGAAGTAGGCCAGGCGCAACCACCCACCGAGGCGGTTCGTACCCGTCCCGAGGAAGCGCCCGCGGTCACCAGGGCCAGGGAACAGGAATCCCGCGGCCTCGAACGCACCCGCTAGCGGACAGCTGAGAACGCCCGCTTATCAAGCGGGCGTTCACTTTTCGCTTCCATAGTCTTCGAACTTCACCAGCACGCCTGCCACCAGCCTGGTACCGACGATGCGCTCGATGCGGTCAGGCCAGATTCCGGAAGTCGCCGATGGTCGGGTCACCGAACATCCCGTGCTGCGGCGACTTCAGCGGCAGCGGGCTGAGCATGTCCTTGTGCCCGTTGCGCACACTGCAGTACTTGAACGGGCCCTTGGGATCGAACAGCTTGGCCATGTGCGGGTCCGCGTGGTCGAGGAACCATACGCTCAATCCCGTTGCCCCGTCGAGCCGGAAGTGCTCCCAGGCCCGCCACATCGCGTCCAGCCGGGCGATCGCCTCGGCGTGCTGCCACCACTCCGGGCACCACACCGTGTCACTGAGATCGGTGACCTGCCGCCGGTACACCAGGCTCAGATAGTTCTCGACGAACTCCACCACGCTCGCGTAGATCATCGGCTGTTGCTGCTGCTCGGTCACGACCGGGCCTCGCTCTCGCTCGGCTCCGTCGCGACCGACAGTGCTGTGTCCGAGGTTCGCTCGCTGCGCTCCCTCACAGTGGCCTGACCTCCTGGATCTTTCCGTGTTCCGGCGGTTGCGTGCCCTTGACCAGCGAGGGCGTGCCCGGCATCAGGTCACCGATTTCCGTCTTACGCTGCGGATCGTGGTGCGAGATGGACTTCGTCACCTCGGCAGCGTACTCGCCCTCCCACCACGGAATCGTGCGAACCAGTACCGGCGGCGCGCCGGACGGGAAGACGATCACCCGGCCACGCGGCAACTGGGCCAGCGCCTGCACGCTGAACGTCTTCGACGACCCGAGCGAACGCGAATAGCTCTTGCTGCCTTTGGATTCCGATACCGAGGCCGAGACGACCTCGTAGTCGCCGATCGCCTCGGAGCGCTCGCGCAGGAAGGCGGTGTCGTCCACGCCGCTGCCGAGCACCTTGATGTTCGCGGCGGCCCACAGCGCGTTCATGCCGGGCTCACCCCAGCAGCGCACGCCCTGCGCCCACGACTGCAACACGGTCATCACCACGATGCCGCGCGAGCCGAAGTGACTGTACTGCTTGGGCAGATCCTTCCAGCGCACCACGTTCGCGGCCTCGTCGAGCACCGCGAGCAGCGGAATGGCCAGCCGGCCACCACGGGACTGCGAAGCCTTGCGCATGGCCACGTCGATCACGGCCTCGGTGAGCGCGCTCACCAGTGGCGCGGCCGAGCCACGGCCCTCCAGCGAGAGGCTGTACAGGGTGCCATTGCGTTCGATGAACTCGAGCTCGTCGAACTCCCTGCGGTCGCCGCCGCGGGTGATCCACGGGTGCACGTTGGACAGCTTGAGGCAGCGGATCATCTTCTTCGCGGTGCCGAAAATGCCGCTGCGCGTGCGGGCGTCGGTGTTGTACTGCGACGAAAGGCCGGAGGCCGTGTAGTGGTGGCGGGCCGCGCGCAGCAGCTCGATGGGCTCGGTGTCCTGCGGGTTGGTCACCCATTCCCACACCTGCACGATCGGCCTGCTGCCGACGGCCGCGGCGAGGAACAGCCCGGCCAGCAGATCCTCGGCCTCCGGGTCGAAGAAGGCGTCGGTCTTGGCGTCGGAGCCGTCGTCGCCGTCGGCGAAGTGCCCGGCCAGTCGCGCCGCGCGCATCTCGCAGCCCTCGCGGCCCGCGTCCACCCAGGACAGCGGGTCCCAGAACCACCTGGGCTCCTCGCCCGCGACACCCTGTGGGTCGAAGACGAAGGTGGGACTTCCCTTGGCCTCCCGCACATCTCGGGTCGCGTCGACCACGTCGCGCTTGTTCGAGGTGGCCAGCACCGGCCCGATGGCGGTGAGGATCGCCGGGATCACCCGGGAGGTCGATTTGCCTTGACGCGGACCCCAGATGTCCAGGTGCAGGTCTTCGTAGGAGCCGTACAGCATTTGGCCGTCGGCGATCCCGACGCCGATCGGTACGCCGGGCACGTCCTCGCTACCGAGCCGCACCCCGAGCTGTTCGGCCTTCTCCCGCACGCCCTTCGCGGTGAGATGGGCGATGTCACTACCCTGTCCCATGAAATCGGCCTTCTGGTCGACCGGCAGCACGCCGACCGACTTGCGCTTCTTCAGCCGACTGCGCAGCAGCACCCAGGCCAGCACCAGCCCGACCACGAGCAGCAGGATCACCGTCGAGGCGCGCGGCCACTGCAGCTTGCCCCGGACCAGATCCGCGACGATGGCGATCGGGTTGATCGGAATCGACTGCGGCGTCACCGCGAACATGTTGCCCAGATGCAAGGACACCCACAGGGTTCCGAGGAGCGCGAGACCCACGCCGAGCATGATCAGGGTCGCGTCCGGCCCGATCGCGGCCGGATCCTTCACCGGCTTCTTCGCCATGGCTGCCTCCTCTTTCGGTTCGGAAATGTCGTGGTGTTCAGCGGAACGCGTCCAGCCGCCAGCCCTCCGGCGTCCGCACGACGGTGGCGATGACCGTCGCGGGCGGCAGCTGTTCCTTGCGGCCGTTCGGGTAGACGACGCTCTGCTCGATCCCGATCTTGAACTGCTGCATGTTCGGGTCGCCGCCGGTGGGCGGCTTCTCGCCGGAGGCGAAGGTGAATGCCTCGACGCGCGCCTTCGCCGCGGCCCAATCGGCCCACTGCAATGTCGTCTTCGGCGTTTCGAGACCGGTGGGTGAGCCATCCAGCATGCGAACCAGGCTGGGGCCCAGCCATTTCCGCGCCCGCGCCAGCGAAGCGCCCTGTGCTTCGGTGGCCGGCTGCCAGGTGTAGATCTCGCGCAGCGCGGCCACCGCGACCCCGTCGGGCGTGACCGGATCGGGTGCGGGCACACCCTCGAGCAAGCGGGTTGTGGACGTGGCCGGATGCGCCCCACCGGATCCGGAGTCCGCGCGGTCGCCGCGACCGCAGGCCGCGCCCAGCATCGCGACGCTCACCACCAGCATCACCACCAGTTTCGCGCGTACCTGTGCTTTATTACTCCAGGCTAACCGCATCGACCGACAGTTCGTCAGTCTCCAGGTCGCGTGTTCTGAACGGATGTACACGCGGATGGTCACAGCACCCTCCTCGCCCGGCTGTCCCCCGGCACCGGGACCTCGCCGACACCACCGGCGGACCGGCCGTCCACGCCGGGCACGGCCTGGATCATCCGTCCGTTGCCGGAGTAGATGCCGACCTGCGCGGGGCCGCGCGGCCCGAACGAGCTGAACACCAGATCCCCCTCGCGAATCTTGCTCATCGGCACCTCCGCACCTGCCTCCCACTGCTGTTCGGCGGTCCGCGGCAGCGTCACCGTGCCCGCGGAGGCCGCGAACACCGCGGCGGCGGTCAAGCCGGGACCGTCCAGCCCACCGCCGCTGGGGCCCTGCGGTCCGCCGCCGCCCCACACATACGGCGTGCCGAGCCAGTCGTGCGCGGCCTCGACGATCTGACTGCCGTCGCCACCCTCCTCCGGAGCGAACCGGCCGAGCGCGCCGGGGGCCCGGTACTGCGCCTCCATCGCGAGAATGTTCGCCACGTACGGCTGGGTCTCGGAGTAGTGCGCCGCCACCCGATTCGGCATGCCGCCGGACGCGAGCACCGCGCCCTCGCCCGCGTTGTACGCGGCCAGGGTCAGCGCCGTGACATCGCCATGCACCTTGCCCTCGGACTGCCATTGCGCGATCTTGTTCGCGATGGCGCACATGTAGCGGCCTTGGCCGATGATCGCGTCGCCGTCGTCCCACACGCTCGCACTGCCGTTGCCGTCGGCGTCGATCACATAGGGCTGGCCGTCATCGGGATTCACGCTGACCGCGGTGCTCGGCAGGAACTGCGCGAGGCCCTGCGCGCCCGCGGGTGAAGTGGCGCCACGACGGAAGCCGGATTCCTGCTTGCCCTGCGCGGCGAGCAGCGACGGGGTGATCTGCGGGCAGATGGAACCCGCACGGCGATACCAGATTTCCAGCTCCGGCGGCACCTTGCCCGCGGCGAGGGCGCCGCCCGCGCTGCCGAAGCCGCGGCTGCACCGTGGATCGCTGGAATAGGCCTGCGCGCCACCGACATCCGGAGTCGGTGCGCCGTCCAGCCAAGGCAGCGGGTCGATCTGGCGACCACCGGTGAATCGGCCACCGGGCACGATCTCGAAATGCAGGTGCGGGCCGCTGGATTCGCCCGCCGAGCCGACCTGGGCGATCGGCTGGCCCGCGGTCACCGCGTCGCCGACGCGCACGTGCACGCCGGAGTCCCACATGTGGCCGTAGACCGCGGAGTACGCGCGACCGTTGGTGTCGACCGAGTCGACGACCACCCAGTTGCCGAAACCCGATGCGGGCCCGGCGGCTACCACCCGGCCGTCGGACACCGAGTAGATCGGGGTGCCGTCGGCGGCGGCCAGGTCGATGCCGAGGTGCTTGCCGCCGCGCGCACCGAAGACGTCCGACACGGTGAAGGTGCCGGTTGCCAGCGGCAGGGTGCGGCGGATCGGTCCGGCACCCGCGGCCAGCGACGGCGCCACGGTGGCGCTCGGATTCGCCTGCGGGCCAGGCGGTGTCGCTGCGGCGGCCGGATCGGCCTTGGTGCCGGACGGATTCGCTGGATTCGCGCGCGGATCACCCGGCGGGTAGCCGCCGAGCGGTGGCAACGCCGACTGCGTCCCGAGCACCGACGAACCCTCACAGGGGTCATCGACCGAGGGCAGCACGATGACCACCACCATGGTCATCAGCCCGAGCACCACCGCGAGCGCCCCCCACAGCAGCGCGCGCCCGGTCACCGCGGCCTCGCCGGGCCCGCCCCCGCACGATGCCGCCGACCGGCGGCGCCGTGCGCCCCGCCGGATCGACTGGAAGCCCTCGGCGCTGGGCTCACTGGCCGCGCCGGGATTCGTTGAGGGTGTCGGCCAGCGTGCGGTTCATCTCCGCCGCGGCCGCCAATTGTTGTTGTAGCAGCGCCACTTTGCGGCGCAGCGCGGACGCGTCCAACCGCTCCAGGCTCGGCCCCTCGGCCGCGCGGACCCAGTTGCGCACCGAGTTCGTATGCACGCCGATCTGTTCGGCGACCACCCGGCACGCCTCCGACTCGCTGCGCAGCTTGCCGGTGAGCGCGATCACCTGCTGCACGGCGGCCTGGCGCACCTCCGGCGACACTCGGCGGTAGGAGCGGTGCGGCATCATCCGACGCACCTCCCCGTGCGGCGGCCCATCCATAACTCGCGTCTCGGCTGATCGTTCATGCGGCGCTCCCGCTCGGCGAATCCGTCCCTCGGGCAGTCGATTCGGTGAACTCGCTGAACCGCTGGTTGGTGTCATGAATGCCGCTCTCCTTCTCCGAGAGCGTGAACTCCATGTGGAACGGAATGCCCGGCCGACGATCCTCACCGATCTTCAGCAGGAACTTACCGGTGCCAGGCGGTGACGGCCGCAATTGGCCGGGTTTGAGCGCCTCACCCGTCAATGCCTGCGGCGCGGACCATCCGGTCACCATCTGCTCCTCGGCAGAGGTGAACGGCACGATGCTGTCCAGGCGTTTGACCTCTTCGGCGGGCAGCGCGCCGAAGATCTTCGCGCGGGCCCTTTCCAGGAAGCCGAGCGCCTTGGCGATGGCCGCCTCCGAGCCGAGTGCCTGCAGATCCTTCACGGTGTGGCTGATCATGATCAGCGCGGTGGCGATGCTGCGCTGCAGCCGGGTCAGTTCGTCGACCCGGTCGACCATGAAGTCGCCGAGGCCGAGCACCTGCCACAGCTCGTCCATCACCACCTGGAAGTAGCGCTGCGGGCCCATATCCGCGTCGGCCAGCACGTGCGCCGCCTCGACGGAGGCGAAGCCGTCGGCCCAACAGGCCAGCATGACAGCGGCTTTGAGCTTCTTGTCACCGGTCGGGATGTGCGAGACGTCGATGCAGACCGCGACGGCGCCGGTGTCGATCGGTACCGAGGTCTGCCCGTTGAAGATCGCGCCGAACGGCCCCTGGGTGAGCGCGCGCAGCGAACGTCGCAAACCCTTGATCGCGTTCTGATATTCGGTGGGGTCGTCGGCGCCCGCGTCGAGCATCAATTCCTCACCGCCCGCGACGATCACCTCCAGCAGGTTCTCCATGATCGGCGGCTGGTCCGGGGTGTAGCCGCTGCCCGGCTGGTAGAGGATGCGCAGCGCGGTGGAGATCAGCGTCTCCTCGTAGTCGCGCACCCGCGCGCCGCGGACCAGTTCGACCAGACCCGCGATCAGCGTCACCTGCCGGGCGCGCAGATCCTGCAGCACCTGAAGTTGCAGGGCGGGAAGGTGTTCCAGGCGCGGCACCACCGCACCGAGCACACCGGCGGCGAGCGGGTTGAGCTTGCCGTGGCCGTAACCGAGGTCGATCACCTGGCCGCCGACCAGCTCGACCATCTTGCGGTAGTCCGGCTTGACGTCGGCCAGGATGAGCGGCGTAATGCCCTGGGCGATGCCGCCGAGCACGATGCGGCGCACCAGCGAGGACTTACCGAAACCATTGAGCCCCAGCACGAAAAGGCTCGGCGCGGTGATGAAGCTGCCGCGCAGGAACCAGTTCATCGGATCGAAGCAGACCGGTGCCCCGGTGTGCAGATGCGAGCCGAGCGGCGTGCCGATCAGCGGCGCACCGGCGCCGACGGACCACGGCCACAGGCCGGCGACCTGCGCGGTGGTGGCGCGGTATTCGACCGGGCGGCCGACCACGTTCATCCGGCCGCCGCCCTCACCGGCGTAGCCGCGATCGGTGAGTTGGGCTGTGCTGCGGTCGAATCCGTCCTCGAAGACCTGCTCGGCGCGCGCGGCGTAGTTGCGCCGGCGGATGTCGTCGGTTCGGATACGGAACTGTGCGAAGGCCGCGCGCAGGCCGGTCTGCTCGCGGGCGACCATCTCCAGCTTGGCCCTGGTCCGCTCGTCGAGCAGCGGCGGACCGGAGTGCTTTCGCCGGTCGGCCTTGGCCTTTGCGCGCAGGGCCGCCTTGTCCATTACCGGCGTGCCCATGGCGCGGTCGGCGGTGTAGTCGGTCTTGGTGGGGCGCTGCGCGTTACGACCGGTCCGCGAGCCGTTGCGGTCCTGCACGCCCCGCTCCGGCTTGCCGGTGCGCGCCGCTTTCGCACCGCGCTGGTCCGGCTTCTGCCCGCGCTGGTCCGGCTTCTGCCCGCGCTGTTCCGACCGCGGCGTCCGCTCACCACGCGCCGGGCGTTCGACCGCGCCGTCGCGGGCGCGGGCGGTCCTGGACGCGTCGCCGCGCGCGCGATCCGAACTGCGCTCGCCTCGACCGTTTTCGGCCGGGAGCGCTTGCGAGTCGCGGCTGCGCGAGGCCGCCCGTGACCGATCGGGACGCGAGCCGTCCGCCCGGGCGCCCTCGGATCGCGCCCGTCGCTCGGCCGCCTCCCGCGCGCGTTCCCGCTCGGACTTCTCGTCGAGCCCCGACCGGTCGTCCGCGCTCACCCGCGCCGCGCCCCTGCCGAATCGACGCGGCCGGTCCGGCATCTCCTCGATGCCGGATCGTTCGCGTACCCGAGGACCGTCGCGGCGGCCGCGCTGAGCCTGCGGGCGCTCGCCCCACTCGTCCTGCTCGACCTCGTCGCGCCGCTTGCCGCGACGAGCCGCGGGCTCGTCCCGTTCCCGTACGGGTGGCTCGTAGTCACGTGCCATAAATCGTTCACCCCGCCAGTGCCTTAGGAATAGTCGCGTGCTCCGGCAGGATCACCCCGCAACCGAGCGAGGCCGCGAAGGCCGCCGCCTGGTAGCGGTAACACCGCCGGATCTTCAACCGCGCCTGAGTGGACAGGTCGCGCGTGATGGCTTCGATACGCGGCAGATCGCCGCGCAGGGGCTCGGTGATGGTCACCAACGCCCCGAAGCGGGTCACACCGTGACCCCGGGCTTGCTCCTCACGGGCCTGCTGGGTGGCGCCCACCCGCAGGGTCGCGGCCGCGGACACCACGCCGCGTTCGCTTTGCTGGGCCACCAGCGCGTTCTTGAAGTCGTCGTCGACGATCTCGGCGGCGTCGGCGGCCGAATGCGGCCGGTACACGATGGCGATGCGCTTGCGTGGCACTTCGGGATTCGGCGCGAGCAGGCGTTGCAGCACCCGCTCGTCCACCGCGCCCTCCGGGGCGGCGTCCATCTCCCAGGTGACCGAACGGCCACCGTCGTGCACCAGGTGATCCCACTTCTCGTCGTGCGAAACCGGGCCCGCGTCAGCCCAATCCAGCCCGTGCCCCTCGGGTTCGCTTGCGGCGACTTCCAAGTCGGCCTGGGAGGCCGGGTCGTAACTGCGCCGGATGAACGAGATCACTTCGTCCGCCGACATCGGCTGGGCCCGCACGCCCGCCTCGGCGAGGGCCGCGCAGATGCCGGGCAGTCGGCGGCCGATCTCGACGGCCTCCTCGGCGGGGTTCTTGCGGCGCTCGGCGGTGGTGGCCTTGAAGGTGATCGCCACGCGCGGCAGCAGTTGTACCCGCTCCTGCGGCAGTTCGGTCGCGAGCTCGTACATCACCTGCTGCGCCAGCTCCGGCGCCTCCGGCCGGGTGATCGTGGAAACCTCGGTGAGCAAACGGTTTCCGGTCTCCGGCACGGTGTCGATGACCGGGACGACCGCGACGATGTCGCTGGTCTGCCCGACCGAGGCGAGGAAGGTGCCCCACGCCGACACCCAGCGATCGATCACCGGCTGATCCACCGCCTCATGGCCCTGCGGCCAGGCGCGTAGCACCACCGTGTACTGGGCGAACTGCGGCAGGTGGATCATGCCGAAGCTGTAACCGCCCGCGTCGATGCCCTCGTACAGTTTCGACGGCGCCAGCAGACCGGGCAATCGGGTGACACCGCCCGGGATTCGGGAGAACCGGCCACCCCGGTACACGTGCTCGCCGCGCTTGCGCGAGCGCATCCAGTTGAACATCATCAATCCCGTCTCGTAGCCCGAGCGGCCCCCCGTCCGCCACACCAGTGGAACCATCACCACGACGCCGGTACCGCCGACGATCAGACCCCATTGGAAACCGCCGACCATGGCGGTGATCAGTGCCGTGATCACCACGCCGAAGCCGAGCACAGTCTCCTCCCAGCGCAGGCCGAAAAGGCCTGCGCTGCGGGGCTTCTGCCACAGCCCGTACGAGCGACGCTCGTAAGTATCGTTCGTCGTCATCGTCATCGCGGAATGGTGCTCCTCCCGAGGTCGGGCGAGCGATTCGCCCAACGGTCACCGGCCACATCGCCCATCACCTGGTCGGCGCGGTTCAGACTGCTCGTCGCGGCCCGCGCCGCACCGATCCGGCCCGCCGCTCTTGCCGCACCGGACGGTACTCCCGCCGCGCCCGCGGGCCCGGAGGCGCGCGGTGCCGCCGCGCCACCGCCGCCACCGCCTCCGCGTGGCGGGACCGGGCGTGGCGCGCCACTGCCGCGGCCGCCCGCGCCACCCGGCGGGCGCGGACCCGCGCCGCTGCCGCTGACGTAGCCCGCCGAGCCCGGCGCCGCAGCGTTTTTGACGCCAACGGCCTTGGTGCCCATGGCGCCGAGGCCCGCGACGGCGAGCAGCGTGCCGCCGGTCGCGGTGAGACCGGAACCGCCGCTGCCGACGATCGCGACCGCGGGCGTGACCAGTCGCATCAGCGCGGGCAGCACGAACGCGACACTGCACAGCAGCACGATGGCGACCAGCATGCGTTGCGCCTGTTCACCATCCGGCAGATTGTTGACCGGGGTCAGCGAATCCACGTGTCCCGCAGTGGTGAACGCGATCATGTAGACGATCGCGGCCACCGGTTTCCACAGCATGAATGCGATGATCCAGCCAACCAGCTTCTGGTAGGACTGTTTTCCGACATTCATCCCGGACGCGGCGGCCGCCAACGGCAGCACACCGGCGGCGATGATCAGCAGACCCTGCCGGACGATAGCCAATACGATCTGCGCTAGCGCGCCGAGCAGGCCGACGACCGCGATGATCAACACCAAGCCCGGTGAGAAGGCCTGTAGCTTACTGGTTTTCACCATCAACTCGGCCAGATCCTTGGCGTTGCCATTGGTGGAGTCGTTGATGATCCACTCGGAGAAGCGATCCGAGGCCTGGGTGCCCGCCACGATCACCGCGCCGAGCATCCAGGAACTGAAGACCACTCTGGCGAACATCCGGAACGACTCGGCGGCCTCGTTCATCGTGGCCCCGCGTCTGGCTTCGGCCAAGCGGGCGCCGGAGAGGATCACCGAGGCTATCAAGAGCAGTATCTGGGCTTGATAGGTGTAATCGTTGATCTTCGTGAACAGCGAACCGGAGTCGCTGGCCGCCTCGTTGGGCACTTTCATCCAGAAGGTCAATGCCAGGATGATGGCCTCGCCGAGGCCTTTCATCAGCGAGTCGACCACCTTGCCGAAGGTCGAATCCCACGCCTTGTCCTTGACCGCGGTGGCCGCCTGGCCGGGATGCGAGGCGGCATTGCCCGCCTTGCACGCGGCGGAAGCGGCGTCACCGAGCGAGATTCCGGGCAGGCCGACATTGTCGAGGGTGTCGTGGATCTCGTTGCACGTCTCGTCGAAGCCGTACTGCTGTCCGTAGGCCACGGTCGGCGTCGCCATCATCACCGTGAAGATGACAGCGAAGATCGTGAGCATTCGCCTCACCATTGTCTGCACCCCTCGCTGCTCCGCAGGTCGGCCATCAACTGTTTCTCGAGCCTTTCCCGTCGTGCTCACCATTTCGTCCACCCGCCCAGCGATTCGATCAACTCGGTTTGTGCGCTGTTGGACGTCGAGGGCTTGAGTCGCCAGTCACCGGCATCCCAGACCATGACCAGGCGGATCGCCGCCCAGAGTTGTTTGCCGTCGACCACCGGTCCGCGCGAGGCGAGCCGGATGATGGCCAGGTCGTCGGCGTAGTCGTCCACCTTGAACGCGTCCGAGGCGACGAAGTATTTGGTGATCTTCTCCGGCTGTTGTTCGGGCAGCTTGTCGTTCGCCAGCGCCTTGTCGTAGGCGGCGATCTGCTGCGCGGAAACCCGCACCTGCCGCACGTACAGGTCGCGGTTGGCCGGACGGGCGTTGAGCCGGTAGGTGATCTGCGCCCCGGCCAGTACCGCACCCTGCGGCGTGTGCGAATAGCCAACGGCCAGACCGTCTTCGATGCGGGTCGGGCCGTCGGAAGTGGAAAACGGTACCGAAGCGCCGTAGACCCGCTGCCAGCCGTGCGGCGCGGTGGTGCCTTCCGGGGCCGCGGTCAGCCAGTCGCTGTCGGACGGCTTGCGCTGCCGCGACGGGTCCTGCGGAAGTGGTTGCCCCGCAGGATTGTTCGGCACATCGACGCGCCTGCCGAGGATGTCGACCTCGGGGCTGGCGAAGCCGCTGCCGCCCGCCGCTTCGGCGGGCACCGGTGCGGTGGCCGCCGTGCTGCCGTCGTCCCGGGTGATGTAGACGACGATCCCCGCGATCACGATGAGCGCAAGCACGGCAGCGGACGCGACGGCGCCGAAGGAGACGCGATCACGCGCGTAAGACTCCTTGTCGCTCATGACTCCACCTCGCTGACGCTCGGTTCCGTCATGCGCGAAGCGCGCTGCGACATGATTCGCTCGCTCCGCTCCCTCATGCCGGTGCCTCCAATTTCACAACATCATCAGGTATTTCGTCGACCGAGTCGATCGGTCTGGTGGTCGAGCCCGGATCCGGCAGCCGTAACCGCCAGTCCTGGCCGAACCATTCGACGGTGGTGTGGTTCACCGCCTTCGAGCTGTCCGAGTATTGGGTGTAGGCGTCGACGGTGCTGCGCTCGTTGGTGTAGCCGGTGACCTTGTAGCCCAGCACTCGCGGCGCGTAGTCGGCACTGGCCGGGCCGGTGATGGACAGCTGGATCCGGTTGACCGCCCATTCGTCCTTGGCCGGGCCCGGAACGACTTCCTGGGCAGCGACTTTCGCCCACTGACTGTCGGCGGCCACCGCCAACCGCACCGAATGGGTGATAGCGGCGACGCCCGCGCCGCGTGGCGAATGCTCGAAACCCGTTGCGGCGCCGTCGGCCACCGACTTCGGTCCCTGGTCGGTATGGGGCAGGGCGACGCCCTGGAACGGCTGCCAGCGCACACCCGTCGGCGCCGCCGTCAGGTCAGGGACGGATCGTTGGTCACCACCGCCGCAGCCGACCGTGGCGAGCAGCAACGCGGCGCCGACAGCGCCCACTGTCCCCCTGCTGCGCCGGCTCACGTCGGTAGGAACGCCAAAGCGATCCCCGACGCTGTGCTGGCCACCGTCGCTCCGAGCAGGCTCATCAGTACGCCGTGCGAGGCATCGTTCATCGCCAGATCGCCGTTGCGGAACTCCAGCCACAGCTTGCCCGCGGAGACGATCATCCAGGCCAGACACACCAGCAGGACGAACCACAGCAGCCAATTGAGCAGCTGCATGAGGGGCTCCAGCACCTCGGCGGGCATCTGTTTGTAGGCCAGCAGCTCGGCTGCCGACACGCGCACGGTAGATATTTCGGACATCAGGTTCCAATAACGGCGTTCATGATGGTGCCTGCGCTGGTCGCGACGACGCCACCGATCATCGCGCCGGCCACCATCTTCGGGGACTCCAGACCACCACCGGTCCACTTCTCCCAGGCGAACTTGCCGCCCGCGTAGACGATGCCGGTGATGCCCGACAACAGCACGAACCAGGTGAGATAACGCACCAGCTGCAGGATCTTCTCCGAACCGGGAGGCGCCTCGGGCGTCGGGTTACCGACCTGCGCGAGTACGGTGCCGTACGTGTCCTGCACGGCGAGGAGAATCGTGCTCATCGGGTGCCTTTCTCGAAAGTGGTTGAGTAGTCGCCGATTCGATGCGTACGTTCACTGATCGGGTGGCTTGCTGCTACCCCGGTCCTGCGCCGGATCGTCGAGTGCTGCCTCCTCCAGTGCCGTTCGAGCCGCCGCGACGATGTCGGCGCCGAGCTCCCTGACATCGAGCGGTACCTCCTCCAATGGGTCGATCTTGCGTTTCTTCTGTGGCATCGGGTCGCCGGGTGTCCACACCGGCAACTTCTCCGGTTCTACCAGCGTCCATTCCTCATACCACGGGACCTGCCACAACTGACCGGCCAGCGAGCCGACCACGTCGCGGTAGCGGCGGATCTCGGCGGGCAGCCGACCGGGGCGCGCGGCGACGGTGATCAGGCCGAGCACCTCGCAGGAACCGGCGAAGCCCGAATGGTGTTGGCGCAGTAGGTCATGCGCACGGGTGAGGCCCGCGATGGTCTCTCTGGCCACCAGCACGACGAAGGGCGATTCGCGGTCGAAGACGCCGGGCCAGCGGCGGCCCGAATCCGCCGCGGGCGCAAGCACGTGCGCGAGGCTACTGGCCCCGGCGCCGCCGTGCACGCCAAGCAGCCACACCAGCGGCGCCCGGCCGACACCGGGTACCGGACGGTCCCAGATCGGCGCGCGCCGCGACTCCGGCGGAGCGACCACGCCTGCGGGTGCGGATTCGTTGTGACGTCGAAATATCATGGCGGCGGTCATGATGCCACCCCGGCGAGCAGGCGCCCATAGGCCCGGCGCGTCTCGATGGCCAACGACGCGTGGCGGACCAGCTCACCCCTGGCCAGGTGGGGGTCATAGGGAATTTCCCGGATATCGCGGACCCAGCCGGACAGATGCTCACGCAAATGCTCGGCAACTCGCGACTCGGTGCCAGGATGCTGGTGCGAGACAACGATTGTCGTGTCCCCGACAATGCCGCCGCCCTGCCCCTCGGCCGAGTCGCCGAACTGGTCGTCGAGCCATTCCAGGGTGACCCGCAACCGGTTCGCGGCATCGGCGCGGGCCGGAATGGCAAGCACCAGAGCAACATCCGCGTCATCGAGCAGCGGACGCAGCTGCCGACCGGCAATCGGGCTGCCGCCGTCGTAGACCGCGGTGAAACCCGCGTCGTACACCGCCCGCGCCACCGTGAGATAGGTCGCACGCCTGCGCAGCGGTGCGGAGTCGCGCCACAGCAGGCCGATGCCGGAGGTCGCCCGGGACAGGCATTCCTTCAACGGCGCCGGTTCGTCGTCGCCGCGGCCGTACAGCCACGATTGCAGGCTGATCGGGTGCAGGTGCTCGTCGGCGCCGCGCAGCGCCAGATCGCTGCCCGCCGCCGTCGCGTCCACCGCGACCGTCGGGGTCGACGCCATGCCGAGCTCGCCCGCGATCCCCAACGCCGTCGTGGTGGTTCCCGCGCCACCGCAGCCGCCGACCACCAGGATGGGGCGCTGCAGGGGTTGTTCCGCGCCGGAACCACCCCCTTTGCCGCGCCGCAACCGCACCACCGGAGCCTTGGAGCGCGCGGGCCGACCCGACGGTTCACCCTGGTCGGGTGCCTCGTCGAGCCAGCGGCTCCAGTCCTCTCCCATCGCTTCCTGCTCTCCTCTATCCGGCCGCGATACCCGTGATCAGGGTGCGACCGTCGATCACCGCGGTGGTGACCGTCTGCTTGTTGTAGGTGGCGGGCGCGCCGCCTGGCCGGTACTCGGTGACCTCCACCGAGTACCGGTTGTCCGCGATCGTCACGATCCGCACGCAGTGCGTGGTGCCGGCCGGGATGGTGTCGATGCCGCGCTGGATGGTCGCGGCGGGTGAGACGGCGGCATCCGGGGCGACGGCCTGCCTGACCCGTTCGCCGGACCGCTCGACGTAATACGCGTACTGGAACGCCAGGATGGCGTCGGGTCCCGATGCGGTGCCGCCCTGTTCCGCGCCGCGCACGATCGACTCGTCCCGCTCGGTCGGGCAGGCGTCCCGCAGCCCGTGCGTGGTCACGCCCGCTTGCGACCTGCCGCGCAGACCATCGGTGCTCACACCCGCCTGGGCGCTGCCCGCGGTGAACTGCACCGACGCCGACCAGGTCGAGGCGGGCACCCGCGGCTCGGCGGCGCGAGTGCTCGACGAGTTCAGCAGGAACAGCACGCCCGCCGCGGCCGCGCCGAGCAGCAGCACCGCGATGACCAGCACGACGAACACCCGGCCGCGCCGCGAACGACGGGCGCGGGCCTCCTGACGCAAGGCGCTGGACGAGCGCGTCGGCGGCTCGTCCAGCTGATCGTCGTAGTCATCGTCGTCGGGCCAGGGGAAACGCACCAGGTCGGCGTCCCGTGGGGTGTAGTCGTCGTCGGGGCCGGGTGCCCGGCCCACCCAGTCCGACCAGCCGCCGGTGAATTCGGCGCGTTGTGCGGGCAGGTCGGCGGGGACGTCCTCGGGGGGCGGTTCGTCGCGGATGTAGTGCGGGTACCGGGCCGGACCCGCGTCGTCCAGATGC
This sequence comes from Nocardia iowensis, assembly GCF_019222765.1. Lineage (NCBI taxonomy): Bacteria > Bacillati > Actinomycetota > Actinomycetes > Mycobacteriales > Nocardiaceae > Nocardia > Nocardia iowensis. The sequence continues at coordinate 6,065,494 of NZ_CP078145.1, forward strand.
ACCGAACTCGCCTCGCCGGGGGGCACCGGGGCCGTCTCCGGCTCTAGCGCGCTGTACCAACGGGACAGCTCTTTGTACGACTTCAACATTCCCCCATTCCCGCTGAGCGAGGCGCATGATTCCGCATCGTCGGACCCTCTCGGCGATCAGTTCGTGGAGAACGGGTAGGTGTTGGCGGTGCCGGGTCGATCGGTGGGCGGAATCGACGTCGCGCCGCCGGATGAGGCGCCGTCGGCTCCTGTCCCGAACGGAAATTGTCCCGTACCGGACGAATTCGGCGTAGTCGACGCGCCGGATTGCTCGCCGAAGAATCCCGTGGGCGGCTTATCCGCACCGCCCTGTGGCCTGCTGTTCGCCCCGAATTCACCGGCGATATCGCGGGCTACCGCGGCGAACCAATCGGCGACGAATTTTGTCGGCGCGGCACCGTTCGCGGCGACCGTCGCGGTGTTGTACGCGCCGTGCCGCTGGACGGTGTCCCAATACCGGACCCAGGTGGCGGTATTGAGCAATTCGCTGTTGTCGGTGATGTTTTGCACGACCGCGTCGAATGCCTGGGTAACCAGTCGCACGCCGGTCGTCGGCGGGACGAGTTGGGCGACGGCGCCGACCAGTTTGGTGCCGAGCGACAGCAGGGCGGCAGGCGGGTTGGACAACCCCACGGTGGCCAGTTCGGCGATGGCCGCGGGGTTGATGACCGACTTCACCACCGTGACGACCGCGTTCAGGCCGATCATGCCGACCTTCAGCAGGGCCTGCAGCGCACCGGGCAGGTCAAGCGGGGTGCGCGGGTCGGCGGCGTCGGCGAGGCGCTCGGAGATCGACTTCTTGGGCGAGATGGACAGATTCGCGAGCGAGTTGCCCTGCACGTCCTCGTTGACCACCTTGGTCGCGGTCTTGATCGAGGTGTATGCCAGCGCCTGGGCGATGGAGACCAGCGAGGCGATCGGGTCGCCGCCGCTCAGCTTCGACTGGCCGACGACGTTGGTGACCGCCTTCAGGATCGGCGCGCCCTGCGGTGCGTCGCAGGCGAGGTCGCCCGCCGCGCAGAAACTGGCCACCCGACCGGTGAGGGCGCCGAAGTTGGCGGCGCGGTCCCGGTCCGGGCCGATGCCGCCCCCGCTGGCGGGCGCCTGCGGCAGCGCGGCGAGGTCGGCGAGTTGATCGCCCGTGGTGCCTGGTGCCGGGTCCGGGGACGCCTTGCCCGGTGAGCCGGGGAACAGCGGGGCGCCCGCGTTGCGGGTCGGGTCGGCGAACAGGGCCACCGCCGCGACCTTGTCGGCCGGCAGCACGCCCCGGCCCTGTCCGATCTCCTGGGCGAACATCGAGGCCACATGCGCGCCTTGCGAATAGCCGACCACGGCGAATCTGGTCTCCGCGCACCGGTCGGCGACCGTTTGGGCCATCGACCGCAGCCGGGCCAGTCCGCCGGTCACCGATTCGGCGTACGGCGCCGCGCCGCCGGCGGTCGCGCCACCGAAGCCGGATTCGTAAGGGACATAGGCTCGATCGACCAGTCCGGGATCGGTGGCCTTGGCCATCATCGGGCGGAAGACGGTGGACAGCATGCCGGTGTCGGTGGACGGCGCGGCGTCCGGCGACGATTCGCCGGTGCCTTGAATTCCCAAGGCGTACAGTGCCGGACAGGCGCTGAGCGCGACGTTTGTGGAGGGCCCTGCGGGATTCGGCGGATCGGCCGCGGCGGTGCCCGCCGTAGCCACGGTCACGGCGAGTGCCGCCAGCACCCCCGTGACCTTTACCGAGTAATTCGTCATAGCGATCCGCAATCAATCCGTGTTGCCGCAGCTACCCTCAACGCCATGAAACGCAATAGACCGTAACAGATTCCGGCTATTGCCGGGGAATCGGCGAAAAGTTTCCACGAACTGCCGAAAGGCGCGTGACACATTCCGGCGTGCCGACGAAGCCGCTCCGGCAACTTTCCGATGGTCCGAAAATGAGGGCAACCGTCTGGCGACTTATCGGCCACCCGAATTCCCTAGCGGGACCCCATCTTCCGTTCGCCCGATGGCGTCGGCATTCGTGCAGACATCTCGAGCGCCCGGGACCGAGCGCGGCGAGGTTGCCGGGACGACAACAATTGACGCGTCAAGGGGAGCTGACCACGGCGAGCCGTCAGGCTGCCGAGGTGACGCGGTAGACGTCGTAGACGCCTTCCACGTTCCGGACCACGTTCAGCAGGTGCCCCAGGTGCTTCGGATCGCCCATCTCGAAGGTGAACTTGCTGATCGCGACCCGGTCACCGTGCGTGGCGACGGAGGCGGACAGGATGTTGACCTTCTCGTCGGCCAGCACCTTCGTCACGTCGGAGAGCAGGCGGGTGCGATCGAGCGCCTCGATCTGGATGGCCACCAGGAACACCGAGGACGGCGACGGCGCCCAGGACACTTCGATGATGCGTTCGGCCTGGTCACGCAGCGAACCGGCGTTGGTGCAGTCGGTCCGGTGCACGCTGACCGCGCCGCCGCGGGTCACGAAGCCCATGATCTCGTCGCCGGGGACCGGCGTACAGCACTTGGCCAGCTTGGCGACGGTGCCGGATGCGCCGGGGATCAGCACACCCGCGTCGCCGGTGGTGCGCTGCCGGTTCGGCGTGGTGGACGGGGTGGACCGCTCGGCGAGCTCGTTCTCCACGTCGCCGATGCCGCCGAGTTGCGCCATCAGTCGCTGCACCACGTGGTGCGCCGAGACCTGATGCTCGCCGACGGCGGTGTAGAGGGTGGAGATGTCGGTGTAGTGCAGCTCGTGCGCGACCGCGGTCATCGCGTCGACGCTCATCAGCCGCTGCAACGGCAGGCCGACGCGACGGACCTCCTTGGAGATCTGCTCCTTACCGTTCTCCAGGGCCTCCTCGCGGCGCTCCTTCGCGAACCACTGGCGGATCTTGGCCTTGGCGCGCGGCGAGACGACGAAGTTCTGCCAGTCGCGGCTGGGTCCGGCGTTCTGCGCCTTCGAGGTGAACACCTCGACGACCTCACCGTTCTCCAGCTGGCGTTCCAGCGCGACGAGCCGACCGTTGACCCGCGCGCCGATGCACTTGTGGCCGACCTCGGTGTGCACGGCGTAGGCGAAGTCGACCGGTGTCGACTTCTGCGGCAGCGTGATCACGTCACCCTTCGGGGTGAACACGAAGATCTCCGGTGACTTCAGGTCGAAGCGCAGCGACTCCAGGAACTCCGCCGGGTCGGCCGCCTCCCGCTGCCAGTCGAGCAGCTGCCGCATCCACGCCATGTCGTCGACCTCGGTCGAGTCGTTGGAGTGCTTGCCGCGGGTTTCCTTGTAGCGCCAGTGCGCGGCGATGCCGAATTCGGCGGTGCGGTGCATGTCCTGGGTGCGGATCTGCACTTCCAGGGGCTTGCCGTCGGGGCCGACGACGGTGGTGTGCAGCGACTGGTAGACGCCGTAGCGCGGTTGGGCGATGTAGTCCTTGAACCGGCCCGCCATCGGCTGCCACAGCGAGTGCACCACACCGACCGCCGCGTAGCAGTCACGCACCTCGTCGCAGAGGATGCGGATGCCGACCAGGTCGTGGATGTCGTCGAAGTCCTTACCCTTGACGATCATCTTCTGGTAGATCGACCAGTAGTGCTTCGGCCGACCCTCAACGATCGCGTTGATCCGCGATGCCGCAAGGGTATTGACGATCTCCGCGCGCACCTTCGCCAGATACGTATCGCGCGACGGCGCCCGATCCGCCACCAGCCGCACGATCTCGTCGTACTTCTTCGGGTGCAGTATCGCGAACGCGAGGTCCTCCAGCTCCCACTTGACCGTCGCCATGCCGAGGCGATGCGCAAGGGGCGCAATGACTTCCAGCGTTTCCTTGGCCTTCTTGGCCTGCTTCTCCGGCGGCAGGAAACGCATGGTGCGCATGTTGTGCAGCCGGTCGGCGACCTTGATCACCAGCACGCGCGGGTCCCGCGCCATCGCGATGATCATCTTGCGGATCGTCTCCGCCTCGGCGGCCGCGCCGAGGTTGACCTTGTCCAGCTTGGTGACGCCGTCCACCAGGTGCGCGACCTCGGCACCGAAGTCGAGGGTCAGCTGCTCCAGCGAGTAGCCGGTGTCCTCGACGGTGTCGTGCAGCAGCGCCGCGACCAGCGTGGTGGTGTCCATGCCGAGCTCGGCCAGGATGTTGGCCACGGCGAGCGGGTGCGTGATGTACGGGTCGCCGGACTTGCGGAACTGGTGCTTGTGCCGCTCGTCGGCGACGTCGAAGGCGCGCTGCAGCAGCGTCAGGTTCGCCTTCGGATACAGCTCACGGTGCACGCTGGCCAGCGGCTCGAGCACCGGCTTGACCGCGGCGATACCGCGCTGACCGGTCATCCGGCGGGCGAGCCGCGCGCGTACCCGGCGCGACGCCGAGGTCGGGACCGCGGCGGAGGTGCCTGGTTGGCGTGCGGGGGTGGCATTGCTCGGTGGCGTGGCGGGCGGTGTTCCGGTCTTCGGCTGGTCTCCCCCGGTGGCTGCACCATTCGACTGCGGGGCGCCCGCCGATTGCTCGACATTCGCCTCGCCCAAGTGCTGAGTCATGCCACCACCTCTCAGTGCCCACTTTGCGGCGCTCACGGGCCCTCCGTGGCTACGCAGGCTGCCGCCTCCGGGCCTGACGTTCGCGCCGCGCGCCTCGATCGGACCACCCTATCCGACCGCTGCAACCGCCCAGACCACCAACTTTAGTCCCGGCCGCGCACTGGCGTCCGGCGCGCTGCGCTGGGGGCGCGATGCCGGTTCGCCTGCCGGGATGACGGTGGGTTCGCCGAGGACGCCGAGGCGTAGGGAAAAGCGTGACATATCAGGCGTCGGGGTGGGGATGTTGAGACCGAACCGCTGCCCGGCGGCGAGCTAGCGGATCGTGGACGGATCGGCGGGCTCGCGGGTGATCATCGAGCGCCCGTCGAAGTCGGGGCTGGGCGGCACGTGCAGCAGGTCGACGACGGTGGGAGTGATGTCGACCAGGGTGTAGCGGGAGGTGATACTGCCCGCGGCGAAGTCGGGGCCGCGGCCGATGACGAAGTTGGTCGTCTCGTCCGGGGATTGGCCGCCGTGGCCGCCTTTCGGGGTGTGGCCGTGGTCGGCGGTGACGAGGATGGTCCAGCGTTCGGCCGGGTTGGCCGCGGCGCGGGCGTCGACGGCGGCGGTGATGCGGCCGACCTGCTCGTCGATGCGGCGGACGGCCTCCAGGTACTGGCGCGAGGCGGCGCCGTCGCTGTGACCTGCCAGATCGACCTGGTCCAGGTGGGTGAAAAGGAAGTCGGGGGCGAACTTGGCGATCGCGGTGACCACGGCCGAGACGGTGGCCGCGTCGGTCTTGGACTCGTCCGGGTCATCGGGGACCGGTGGGGTGGAAACGACCACGTCGGCGCGTGGGTTGCCGCTACCCGCCATGGTGGCGATCTGGTCCCAGGTGGCGATCGAGTGGGTCTTGCGTGCCGGATCGGCGCGTTCGAGCTGAGTGAACACCGTCGGGTACTTCGCGAACGGCGCCGCGCTGAAGTTGTTGTCCTTGATGCCGTGCTTGCGATCCCACACTCCGGTCAGCGCGGTCGCCCAGGACGGACCGGAGATGGTGATGTGCGGCGCGATCGAGGACCGGCTCAGCAGCCCTTCGGCGCTGAGCCGCAACAGATTCGGCGCGCGCACCTGCATGACCTTGTCGTACATCAGCCCGTCGAGCCCGATCACCACGACCTTGTCGACGCGCGGATCGGCATGCGCACCGCCAGCGGCAACGGTCATGGGAAGAACCGTAACAGCGATGACAGCAAGGGTTTTGACGAAGAACCGGATCGGATTCATGCTCCCGGCACGCTTGACCCCAACCCGCCACCGCTCGGCGCTGTCACCCTCGCCGTGTCCATGACTCGCTCGCTTGCGCTCGCTCATAGTCGCCAACCATGCGGGGTGGGCCGGGCGGCGGATGGCCTTGCGCGGCACTGTTCATTGACGTTTCATCGGTCACGGCACCGCCCGTTGCCTCGCTGAACGGTCACTGAACACCCGATAGCGGGGAGCTATTCCGGCAGCTCACCACCGGGTAGCGGGCGGATGAACGCCGGATTGCGATTGACACCCCGCCGACGATGTGGCTGTCTGGCGGTATGCCAGCCGATTCCGCGCAGCGGGGTATCCGGATCGCGGCCGTCGCCGATACGCATCTGCGTCCCGCCGTGGCCGGAAAGTTTCGCCCCGACTTTCTGCGCCTCGCCGAGCATGCCGACGTACTCCTGTTGGCCGGCGACCTCACCGACGGTGGCACCCGCGCCGAAACCGAGCTGCTGTGTGCCGAAATCGCCGACCTCCCAGTGCCGGTGGCCGCGGTGCTCGGCAACCACGACCATGACCACCGGCTCGGCTTCCGAATCTCCGCTCAGCTCAACGACATCGGTGTGCACATGCTCGAAGGCACCGCAATCACCCTCGAGCTGGCCGGGATTCGGCTCGGCATCGCGGGCGTGATGGGCGGCAACCAGCTGCCGCCGAGCTGAGGGCAGCGCGGTGCCCGCGCGTCGGACGTGGACCGGATCGGTACCTTCACCTCATGACCGTCGCCCGCTCCCTTTTGCTGTTCGCCCTGGCCGCCCTCGCCGAGATCGGCGGCGCCTGGCTGGTGTGGCAGGGCTGGCGGGAACACCGCGGCATCCTCTGGATCGCGGCGGGCGTCGTGGCGCTCGGCGCGTACGGATTCGTCGCGACCTTCCAGCCGGATCCGCATTTCGGTCGCATCCTCGCCGCCTACGGCGGTGTCTTCGTCGCGGGCTCCCTCGCCTGGGGCATGCTCGTCGACAAATTCCACCCCGACCGCTGGGACTACCTAGGCGCGGCCATCTGCCTGGTGGGTGTCGGCATCATCATGTACGCACCGCGCCGCTGACCGGACCCACAGACCTTGTGGACATGCGATCGGCGTGGCTCAGGGTGAGTCACTGTGCGAAGCGTCTGCAAGGTCTGTGAGTGTCGCGCCCACCGGCAGCTCGCGGCAGGACAGCTGCCGCTGGACGGTGGCTAGCCTTCCGGATCGAAAGCCCAGACTGCGGCGGGACGGCCGGTTGCCTTGACGCGGCGGCGTTCGGTGGTACGGGCCAGGCCGGGGATGGCCGCGAGGGTGCGGTTGAGGTTGGCCGGATCCGGCCGCGAGCCGGACAGCGCCGTAGCGGCCGCCACGGCACGGGTAGCGGGGAATTCGTCGCCGAGCAGAGCCCGGGTGAACGTCAGGTCCTTCCACAGCAGCCCGGCGAGCAGTCCCCGCGACGCGTCGACGATTCGATTGTGGTCGAACGCCAACTCGGGCACCGCATCGAAACCGACCCACTGCGCGGGCCCGGCATGCGGTCCGACCACCGCCCACATCGCGATCGACAACGTCGGCCCCCGCGGGTCCCGATTCGGTTCATCGAAGGTCACCAACTGCCCGACCGCGCCGATCGCCGCCTCGGGCACCCCGAGTTTGGTGTGCACCGCCCGCCGCGCCGCGCCGACCAGCCGCTCCCCCCGCCCGAGCAGCACCCCCGGCAACGCCAACTCCCCGGTGAACGGAGCCACCGCCCGCGGCGCGATCCCCACCCGCACCGCTGCGTCGTCGCCCCAAAACCGCAACGCCACCACATCCACCGAAACAACGGATTGCTCCACGCGTCCCAATCCTGCCGCACCCGACCAGCCCTCCCGCCTACCGGCACCCACCCCGCCGCGCTCGTCACCGCCACGTCCCGCTCGACGACGAAAATCGGCAGGGCCAAGCGGCCAACGGGACAAGGCCGTGGTTCCTCTCGACGGTTGCCACGGCTAGGTCCCATTCGCTGGGGGCTCGGAGGGTGCGGCCAGCTGGCACGGCTGCTGATCGGCATCCGGCGATGCGCCGCGCACCTCGATCAGGTCGGTCCGCACATGTACGGCCTCGGTGATCGAGCCGACTATCCGGATCGGGGTGACCGGCCTGGCCGGGTTATGGACGCCGGGCCTGCGCCAGCAGCGCGTCGACGACCGTCGGACGGGCGATGCCCCCGGTGTCACGCGGCGGCGATGGTTGTGGTCGTGGGTGTGCGGTGTTTCCGGGTGGGGCCGTCGGCGGCCAGTAGTACTGGGGTGTCGAGTTCTTGCTCCAGCCAGGGCATGACGTCTTCGGGCATTTCGGTGAGTATCGGCTCTGCCATGCCCAGGAGGTCGGTGAGGCGTTGTTGGTGGTCGAGGTCCTGCCAACGGCCCGGTGCGAGGTGGTCGACGATGCCGTCGTGGATGGCGTATACCGTTGCCGCGTAACGGGTTCCCGGCGCATCCAGATGGGTGATGGCCAAGCCATCGATGCCGCCGGATACGGCGATGGCATAGCGCAGCAGGATCGGGTCGAAGTGACCTGAGCGGAACTCACCTTGGTAGCGGCCGGTGGTGTTGTGTGGTTCAGGGAGGTGGCGGGTGGGGTCCTCGGTGGGGAGTGGACCTGCGCCGTGGCGGGTCATGTAGGTGCGGGTGACTCCGAGAACATCACCGGTGGTACCGATTTCGGCCAACATGGCGTGTGCGTTGCGCGGCTCGACCGTGGACCAGGTGGTGTGCGGATGGAAACCGCGCCACTCGTCCAACAGCACACCTTGTGCCCCCTCGAAGACCAGGCGGCCGCGCCGGGCAAATCGGGCGAGCTGTTCGCCGCCGACTATTCGGACCGCTAACGCGAACTCGCTGTACATGTCGACCAGGTCGGCGATCGGCTCGTAGCGATGCTCGCTCGGCGCGATCAATGGGCCGTAATGTGCTGCGAGCGCTTGCAGTTTGACGCGAAGAACCTTGGGGTGCAGGCAATCCGACACCGTCGGCGCATCGTGTTCGAGCGCGTACCAGGCTGTTTCGCCGATTCCCCGGCCGCACGAACCATGCCGCGAAGAACCCCGCGCATCCTCGCGGGCACGATTGGCCGCAATGTGGATCGGGGTGGTGAGCAGCGCCCGCCCATCGATACGCAACAGCGACAACGGATCCGGCACGCCGAGCGCCGCCAGCTGCCGTGCCTCCCCCGCCAGCGCGATCGGTTCGACCAGCATGTGCCGCGACAGCAGCGTCGGCACGCCCGAGAATGTCCCCGACCCGAACTGCGCGAACGTGTGATGCCGCCCTTCGGCGATCACATTGTGCGCCGCCTGCGCACCCCCGTTGAACCGCACGACAGCCGCCACCCCGAGTCCGGCCTCCGCAGAGCACAACCAGTCGACCGTCGCCCCTTTCCCGGCATCCCCGAATCCGAGGTCGACCACGATGATGTGCGACCGAAACATGCTGCGCTCCTTCATAGTCGGGCCGGAATGGCGAGGCGATCCAGCTCACCCAGCGGTGTCACCGCACCGATCCATCGGCGAATGCCCGCCGGACACCTCACACGGCTACGCCGGATCTGCTCAATTACGACCACTGGGCAGCGCCCGAATACGGGGACCGGTGGCAGCCAGCGCCTTGCCGACCGCAGCGGCCTCGGCCGCCGATCCCACATCGCGCAGGTCCGCCAATCCGGAATCCACATCGACGCGCCCCTCCGCCAAACCGATTGTCAGCGCGATGAGTTCGCAGACCGCCGCCGGATCGTCGAGCTTCAGGAAGTGCTGACCGAGCAGTCCGCGCCAGTGGTCGGCGATCTCCGGGTCGTGGTAGTAGCTCGACTGATTCGGCAAGATGTAGTAGACGTGCCAGCGCTCGGCGAGTTCGCGGTAGATGGATTCCACCGAGATATCGCGCCGCACACCGTCTCCGATGACACTGCGGATGTGCCGTGACGCGAGCTTCGGCTTGTTCAGCTCGTCGCCGATCAGGAAAAGGTAGCCCTTCTTGTGCCGCTTCTCCCACGCGTCGGTCACGATGTGCGTCGCCATGAAATACCCGGCCAGCTCGTAACTTTCGGACTTCTGCCCGCCACCGCCGCCCTCCAGCAGGATGGCGCGCAGTTGGTCGTCCATCCGGTTGTCGGACTCGAACTGCCCGACCTGCAACGGCACCCGATCGCAGTCCGCGTCCCCGATCGCGCCGAACAAGATCTGCGGATCATCCGCATATCCCTTGCGCCGCAACAACCCGTGCAGTTTGCCGAGCTTGCTTTGCATGATCCGCGGCACCCGCCCCATCGATCCGGTGACGTCGAACAGCACCGCGATGGGCAGCGAATTGCCGTGCTCGGCCGAGTCTCGGCATTCCCGCGCGGCAACCCCCAGCGGATCAAGGGTCGGATGCGCCTGCCAGTCCGCATACGGCACACCCCGCATTTCGGCGGTATAGCCGAAGTCGTCGAGGCCCCGGCTGGCCCGGAAGGTCTTGGCCGCGCGGTAGGCGGTGTCGTCCCAATTTCCGTATCCCATGAGATCACTTCCTCTCGTGAATCGAGTTTTAGTATAAATGACTAAAACTACGCCGGTCAAGGAACGCCCTCCGCGAAACCCGTTCCCTGGCAGGATCGAATGGGTGGAGCTCCGACAGCACAATCCGACTCAAGGCATCTACGCCGCCACCGACGACTATGTGCACGCGATGGAGGTCCGGGGCGCCGAACGGCTGCTGTTCATCTCGGGGACGATGGGTCTCGACCCGGACGGGAAGCCGGGCGCGACCCTCACCGAACAACTCGACCTGATCTGGTCGAACCTGCGCGTCATCCTCGCCTCGGCCGATATGACCGTCGACAACATCGTCCGCCTCACCAGCTACCTGCGTGACGCCTCCGACGCCGAGGCGAACGCCGCGGCCCGCGTGGCGGCGCTGGGCGGACGCCAGATTCCGACCACCGCGATCGTCGTGCAGACCCTGCTCACCGAGTGGCTGGTCGAAATCGAGGTCGTCGCGGCGCGCTGAGACTTCAGCGGGCCGGGAATCCCACCCGAGCATCGAACGTTTGGTTCGAGTCGACACCATCCATTCGAGGGGATCCGCAATGTCGTCGACCGTGACCATCTACGGCGCTTACGGCCACACCGGCCGCTTCATCGTCACCGAACTGATTCGTCGCGGCTGGACACCGATTCTGTCCGGCCGCAACGAATCCCAGCTACGCCGCCTCGCGCGCGGCTACCCCGGTCTTGCGATTCGACCGGCGACCGTCGACGATCCCTACGCGCTCGATCGGGCCCTCGCAGGCAGCGTGGCGGTGATCAACGCGGCAGGTCCGTTCGGTGACACCACCCCCGCGCTCGTCGAAGCGGCGCTGCGGGCGGGCATCCACTACCTCGATGTCGCCGCCGAAGTAGAGGTCGTCGCGGGAACCGTTGCCGCATACCAGGATCGGGCCGCCGCCGCGGGCATCGTCATCGCCCCCGCATTGGCCTTCTACGGCGGTCTCGGCGATCTGCTCGCCACCGCCGCCATGGCCGACCTCGCTGCCGCGGACGAAATCCACCTCGCTTTCGCCCTGGACAGTTGGATCCCCACCGAGGGCACCCGTGCCTCCGGCCGCGCATCACGCGCCCGTCGCAACGGCAAGCGCCTCGTCTACACCGACGGCGAGCTCACCCTCCGCGACGACCCGGTCCCCGTCACGGACTGGACCTTCCCGGCCCCCTTCGGAAAACAAACCGTCGTAGGCGATTTCACCACCGCCGACAGCGTCACCATCCCCCGCCACCTGAAAACCGCTGCCCTGCATACATATATGACCGCGGCCCCGCTAGGCGACCTCGCCCTCCCCGACCGAACCCCGCAACCCACCGACGAATCCGGCCGCTCCGCCCAGCAATTTTTGGTCGAGGTCGTGATTCGATCAGGCGACACCCAACGCCGCGCTATCGCCGCCGGACGCGACATCTACGCGGTAAGCGCCCCGATCGCAGTAGAAGCCTTGTCGCACATCACCTCCGGAGCCCACACCGGCCTGCTCACCGCAGGCCAGATCGCCGCCCCCGGCAACCTACTGCGCGCCTTGCACCCCACCCATCTCGACCGACTGGAGATCAACTGTAACTAGCGAAACCGCGCTTCTGGACCTGCCCACCCCCGGGGCACACCCGCCACTTCGAGGCGCACACCCATCTGCGTGGCACACACCCATCGCACGAGGCGCACACCCCTATACGGGGTGTGCGCCTGACAAAACGGGTGTGCTCACCGGTGCTCGGCGAAAATCGGCGGCTCGGTCGGGTGGGTGCGGTTTAGGATCGCGGCCATGGAGGAGATTGCCAGGAAGCCGACTGTGCTCGCCGTTGAGGCCGCATTGCGCGCGGTCGGGGTGATGCCGCGGGTGCGGGTGCTGGCCGAGACCGCGCCGACCGCGGCCGCGGCGGCCGAACAACTCGGCTGCTCGGTGGCGGCCATTGCCAACAGCCTCATTTTCGATGCCGAGGGTTCGCCGCTGTTGGTGCTCACCAGCGGCGCTCATCGGGTGGACACCGGCAAGGTTGCCGCGCACCTGGGCATCGCCAAGCTTTCGCGCGCTAGCGCGGAATTCGTGCGCGAACATACCGGCCAAGCCATCGGCGGTGTGGCGCCACTCGGTCACCCGGCGCCGATTCGGACGTTGATCGATGAGACGCTGGCCGGGCAGGGCGAGATCTGGGCCGCGGCCGGACACCCACACACCGTGTTCCCCACCACCTTCGAGGAGTTGACGCAGGCCACCGGCGCGGAGGCGATCGCCGTCAACTGACGGCGCGACGAACACATGGCGCACGCCCGGCCTGCTCAGCCACCCGCGAATCTGCGACGCACCATGCGCGGCGCGTCCGCGCCGTAGACTGCGCCCATGGACCCGTTGACCCGGATCCGAGCGATCTGCCTGGCACTACCGGAGTGCAGCGAACGGCTCAGCCACGGCTGCCCCACCTTTTTCGTGCGCGCGAAGACTTCGTTCGTCAAATACATCGAATCGGGTTACGACGAACCGGGCCCGACCATCTGGTGCCCCGCCCCCGAGGGCGTGCAAGCCGAACTGGTGGACGCCGAACCCGCACGGTTCTTCATACCCCCGTATGTCGGGCACAGCGGCTGGATCGGCGTACGACTCGATGTCGACCCCGATTGGGCTGAGGTCGCCGAGATCATCCACGACGCCTACCGCAAGGTGGCACCGAAAAAGCTTGTCGCGGAACTCGACTGACCGACTGCCGCACACCCCCTGATCAACTGGCATACGCGAAAGATCAAGAGGTGTGCGGCACCGAGCGACCCACTATCGGACCAACGTTTCGGTCAGCCCGTCGGCGGTGAGTTCCAGCCGCCTCGTGACGCCGATGTCGTCGAGGAAACGCGGGTCGTGGCTCACCACGATCAACGCCCCCTCGAAACTGGCCAGCGCTTGCGCAAGATGCTCGAGGCTGGGCAGGTCGAGGTTGTTGGTCGGCTCGTCGAGCAGCAACAACTTCGGCGCCGGATCGGCGAGCAGCAGCATGGCCAGTGCGGCCCTGAGCCGTTCACCGCCGGACAGTGCCGAGGCCGCGATATCGGCATCCGTGCCTCGGAACAGGAAGCGGGCCAACTGGGCCCGGATCTGTTCCGGCGACGCGTGCGGCGCCGTCGACGCCACGTTCTCGAACACCGACCGTTGCTCATCGAAGATGTCGAGACGTTGCGGCAGCATCCGCCACGGCACCTGCGGGCGGGCAAGCGAGATCTGGTGCAGCAGTGTGGTTTTGCCGACCCCGTTGCGCCCCGTCATGGCGATCCGCTCCGGACCGCTGACCCGCAGCGAAACCGTTGGCCCGCACGCCAATTCCACCTCCTTCAGCTCGATCACGTCCTGCCCCGGATACAGCCGGGTATCGGGTAGATCCACCCGGATCTCCCGATCGTCACGCAACAGCTCCTGCGCCTGCTGGAGCTGATCCTTGGCCGTCTCCAGCTTGTCGATGTGCTGGTTGCGCAACTTGCCCGCCGACACCTGGGCCTGCCGTTTGCGTTCGGACATGATGATTTTCGGTTCCCGCTTGGTGTCCCACATCTTCTGCCCGTATCGCAGCCGGCGATCCAGCTTGATCCGCGTTTCGACGAGTTCGCGGGCCTGCCTGCGTACATCGCCGCGCGCGTCGCGGATCGCCGCCCGCGCGGCTTGCTGCTCGGCCTCGATGATCCGCTGGTACTCGCTGAAATTGCCGCCGAACAACCGTATTTCGCCTTGCCGCAACTCCGCGATGGTGTCCATCCGCTCCAGCAGCGCACGGTCGTGACTGACCGTCAGCACGGTGCCGGAGAATTGGGCGACCACGTCGTAGAGCCGGTCGCGGGCGATCTGATCCAGGTTGTTCGTCGGCTCGTCCAGCAGCAAGATCTCCGGTTCGGCCAGCAGTTCGGCGACCAGTCCCAGCAGCGTGGTTTCGCCGCCGGACAGGGTCTCCAGTCGGCGGTCCAGCTGTGCGGCCGAGTCGGCGAGGTAGTGCAGGCCGAGCCGCCCGAGCAGGGCGATCGCCCGTTCCTCGACATCCCAGTGGTTGCCAACGATGTCGAAGTCGGATTCGTCGCCGCCCCCGGATTCGATGCGGTGCAAGGCTTTCCGGATGTCCGCGATGCCAAGCACCGCGTCGACCCGCTGTCCTGCGGCAAGACCGAGGTCTTGGCGCAGGTAGCCGAGGTAACCGGGGACCGTGATCGAACCACGGGCTGGCGTGAGCTCACCGGCGATCAGCCGCAGCAGCGTGGACTTACCCGCACCGTTGCTGCCGACCAGGCCGACATGCCCGGGACCGAGGGTGCCGTCGAGCCCGTCGAACACGGGTGTGCCGTCCGGCCAGGCGAAGGTGAGATCGGAAAATGACAGATTGGTCATGGTGACTCCAGAGGTCGCTACGGATACGCGGCGCGCGACTGCGGACCGCCCGAGTGGCTACCTCATGAGAGCAACGGCATGACTCCGATCAACGACAATAAGACCCGTCAAGGTTAACCACATTCGCGCCGCGCGTGCCAGTGATATTTGGATCACACCCGCTCACAGCCAAGTTGGCGACCTATCCAGCCCCGATCACGCCCGCGATCTCGGCCGTCAGCGGATAGGGCCGCTCGGCCGGAAGCGCACGAGCCGCCGCGTCGAGCTTCCCGTCGGCCACCAGCCGGCCGATGCGTTGCGCCTCCTCGGTGACGTCCCGAATTCCGGTGATCCACCTGT
Source organism: Nocardia iowensis (assembly GCF_019222765.1). Classification (NCBI taxonomy): domain Bacteria; kingdom Bacillati; phylum Actinomycetota; class Actinomycetes; order Mycobacteriales; family Nocardiaceae; genus Nocardia; species Nocardia iowensis. Next base: position 6,080,573 of record NZ_CP078145.1, read on the forward strand.
CCACGTACAGCCCCACCGCCGGACCGCCGAGCCCGACCTGCAGCGACCGATGCGGCAGCGGTCGATGATGCAGGTCGCGCTCCGGATCCCATTGAATGCGAACGGGACTCGCGCGCAACCGGTCCATCCACACCCGCCGATCCGCATACATCTCCGGCATGTAGTGACTCATGCAGGACTGCCACAGCGCCCACTCGAACCCGCTCCGGGTGATCGACACGGCGAGCACCCGCTCCTGCCCCGGCTTACGCGCCCACCCGCACCGATACATCATCCACAGGAACGAAGGCTTGATCCAGGTCATCCGGGTACGGCTGAACGGACTCACGAACGTCCCCGCGGCAAGCGCCGCGTCGGCAATCGCCGTCGAATACGCTTGATAGACAACGACGGTCTCCGCGTCGTAGTCAGCTCTGACCTGCCGCATCGGCGGCGCAACACTCACGCGCCGATCCTCGCAGCCCGGCCCCGGAAGTTCATCCGCATTCGCGCTAGCCGGACGAGGCTCCGGTAACCGCCACGCCATGGCTCGGCGCAGCCGAACTACAGGTCGACAACCACCCGGTCCGGCTCCTGCTCACGAACACCGCCCGGCAGGATGACGGCGGCAGCCACCGCGCCGATCGCCAAGAGTGCCGCGGCCAGCAGCAGGGCGGTGCCGTAGCCGTCGACCAGGGTGGGACGGTCGGTGGCCGAGCCGATAATGCTGGTGGCGACGGTGACCAGGACGGCGAGGCCGAGGGTTCCGCCGAGTTGCCTGCCGCTGTTGAGGATTCCGGAGGCGAGGCCGGTCTGGTCGGCGGGGACGCCGGTGATCGCGGCCATCCCCATGGCAACCATGCACGCGCCGATGCCGATGCTGGCGACGAGTGACGGGCCGAGGATGCCGGTGAGGAAGGTGGCGCCGGTGTCCTGCACGCCGAACCAGGCCAGGCCCGCCGCACCGCACAGACCACCGATCAACAGGACCGGCCGCGGACCGACAGCCGAAACCCGAGACATCGCGATGCGGACGCCGACCACCACGCCGACGCAGAACGGCAGGAACGCGAGCCCGGTGGCGATCGCACTGTAGCCGAGGACTCGTTGCGCGAACAGCGAGACGAAATAGAAGCTGGCGAACTGGCCGGAGGCGAGCAGGAAGCCGAAGACGGTCGCGCCGATCAGCGCGCGTCGACGCAGAAACGTCAACGGCACCAACGGATCCGAGGTCCGCGACTCGACGAGAACGAAGGCCGCCAGTGCACCGATCCCCACCGTGAACCAGCCGAGCACGGCGGTGGACAGCCACGCATGATGCTCGGTCGAGATCACCGCGAGCACCAGTGCGGTCGCGCCGACGGTCACCAGCACCGCGCCCGGTACGTCCGGCCTGCTGCGCCGCACCGGCCCGGTATTGGCGACGCCACGGACCACGATCCCCGCGACGAGCACGACCAGCACCACGTTCACCCACATCACCGAGCGCCAGCCGAACTGCTCGGTGAGCACCCCGCTCAACACCACGCCGACCGCCCCGCCCGCGGCCCCCGCCGCACCCTGCACGGCCATCGCCTTCGCCCGCGACGGGCCGGGCGGGAACTCCGACGCGACAAGGGCGAGCGACATCGGCGCCAGCACCGCGGCCGCGACGCCCTGGATCGCGCGGGCGCTCAGCAACTCCCACCCCGTGTGCGCCGCACCGCCCCACCCGCTGGCCGCCGCGAACACCGCAAGGCTGACCAGCAGCAGGGTCCGACGGCCCATCAGATCGGCGAGGCGTCCGCCGAGCAACATCAGCCCGGCGAAGGTCAGCAGGTACGCGTTGATCACCCAGCTCAGTCCCGACTCACTGAAGTCCAGCTCGGCATCGATCGCGGGCAATGCCACATTGACGATCGAAAGATCCAGTGAGACAAGGAACATCACGAAGAAGACGACGGCGAGCGTCCACCCCGCCCTGGCATCGGCCCGAGCGACCACGGCAACCTCCAGAATAAAATAACGCGTGTGTTTATTATGGTAGGCACAGCCCCTCCTCGATGTCGAGAGGTTCGATCCGGAGAATGGAGTACGTGACAGGCAGTGCGACGACCGGCAGACGACGCGGCCGCCCGATCCGGGCGAGTCGCGAGGACATCATCGCCGCCACCACCCGGATGCTCACCGACGGCGGGGCCGCCGCCTTCAGCATGCGCAAGCTGGCCGACGAACTCGGCGTCAGCACCGCCGCCGTCTACCACCACTTCCCCACCAAGGCGGCACTGTTCGTCGCGGTGCTCAGCGCCCGCGCCGAGCAACTCGACCGCCCCGAGCTACCCGGCGACCCGCGTGACCGCCTCGTCGCAGTGACGCTGCACCTGATCGATGTGCTGCACCGCCACCCATGGGTGGTGGAACTTCTGGTCGGCGGCGAATCCTTCGGCCGCTCCGCCATGTGGATCCTCGACGAATTCGTCGACGCCGCAACCGAACTCGGCGCAACAGACGAGTACGCCGGATATATGTACAACGCCGTCTGGCGCTACACCCTCGGCGAGCTCATGATGCGCCGCGCCGAAGACGAACGCCGCGCGTCCGCCGACCGCGGCGCACCACGATCACGCTGGACCGATCAGATTGCCCCCGACGATCTCGCCGAGTTCCCCGCCGCGGCACGGATGTTGCCGCAGTGGGCCGACATTCGCGCGGACTACCGAACGCGCACCGCAGTGCAGCACATCATCGATGGCCTGATCCGCGGCATCCCCGGCTGAGCCAGGTCATCCCGGTTCGGCGAAGCGAAGACCTCGCGCGGCAAGTTCTTCCTCGAGAATCCGGATCGCCTTGGGGCCGATGCCGTGAATGCGCAACAGCTCCTTGGCGGTCACACTCGTCAGTTGGTCGTACCGGGTGTACCCGTTCGAGACCAGCTCGCGGTTGGCCACCTTGCCCATTCGGCTCGGAAACTCCGACGTCGTTGCTTGTTCTGTAGACAATTCTGATCCTCCCGGCGCACCCGTCCCAGCCGTACGGTACCCGCCCTACTCGTCGATGTCGCCAGCTCCGACGGCGTGCGAACCTGCGCGAATCTGGCCGAGAAGCGTTGCGTACGCATCCTCGAGTCCCGTGTCGAAGCCGGTCGACAAGTCGACGTACGGCAGCCCGGCCGCGGCACAGGTATCCCGAAGCGCGGCACTCTGTTCCCTGATCCACGACGCGACCTGCCGGTAGGTCGCGTCGTCCTCGCCGTCGAGCCAGTGCGGCGCGGTGCGCAGCAACTCGGGGGTCATCCCGGTATTGCCGACGAAGACCGCGGCTACCGGCAGGCCAAGCGCCGCAGCGGAACCGACCACCGCGGGCGTGACGACGTCACCTTCGACCGCATAGCAGTCAGGCGGATCGGACTCGTGATCGAGACCGTCGGCGATCGCCTCGAGAAACGCGAGCAGGAATGGTCGCGCCGATTCGGCCTTGTCCGGATGCATTCCGTGGCGTACGCCGTGTTCGGGAGCGGCCTGTCCGAGCATCGAGACCAGAGCGTCGGTCGGGCATCCGGGAATTCCGTCCCGCTCGAGCAGCATCCAGGCCAGCGTGCTCTTGCCCACCCGTGGTGGGCCGCCGATCAACAGGAGCATCACGTCAGCGTAGCCGGGCGGGCTACCCGCGCAGCCTCAGACCTTGACGATCGAGGTCAGCGGGTAATCGCCTTGCCGCTCCCGGCCGTTCAGGAAGGTCAGCTCCAGAACCACTGCGGCGGCGACGATTTCAGCGCCAGCCTGGGCGAAGAGCTGGGCCGCGGCGGATAGGGTGCCGCCGGTGGCGAGGACGTCGTCCAGCAGCAGGATGCGCCGGCCATCGAGTTGCACACCGTCGGCGGGGATTTCGAGGGCGGCCGTGCCGTATTCGAGGTTGTACTCGCGGTTGAACACCGGCGGCGGCAGCTTGCCCGCCTTGCGGACCGCGATGACGCCGGTGCCGAGGCTGGCGGCCACGCCTGCGCCGAGCAGGAAGCCGCGCGCATCGACTCCGGCGACGAGGTCGGCGTCGGGGGCGCAGGCGGCAAGGCAGTCGATGACCGCGCGGAAGCCCTCGGCGTCGGCGAACACGGGCGTGAGGTCGGCGAAACGGACTCCGGGAGTGGGGAAGTCGTCCCGCCAGCGGGTCAACCGTTCGACCGCGTCGACGGCCCTGCTGGTCCGATCGGCGGCTAGCTCGTCGGACTCGATCGCCGCATGCTTACTCATCGACACTCCTCATACTCACAACACCCACACCTGTCACCGCTTCAACACCCAGCGGTCCATGTTCCACCCGGACCCCGCCTGGTTGGCGGCGGCTATCCCGTTCTGCAGACCACCGCCGAACGCGATGGTGCGCGGGGTGGCGAACAGCGGAATGCTCGGCAGCTCCGCCCACAGCAGGTTTTCGGCGTCGGTGAGCAGATTCAGCTGTGTGGTCGAGTTGTCGTCGGCCGCAAGCTGATCGGTGATCGCATCGTAGCGGCCGTTACCGAATCGCCCGAAATTGATCCCGCTACCGGTGCGCAACGCACTGGTCGCGGCGACCCCGGTCAGCGAACCGGACGGACCAGGCGCGCCCGCGGTGCCCCCCAGGATGGCGTCGACTTTTCCCTCGGTGAGCTGGGACGGCGTGAAATCGACCGCCCCGGCGTCGACCACCGTGATGCCCGCCGGTTTACAGGCCTCGGTGATCATCGCCACGGTCTGCGCGCGCCGCTCGTCGGGACGCAGATATCCGATGCGAATGGTCGGGTTGTTCGCCTTCGAGGCGGCAACGGCCTGCGTCGCGCCGGGCACGTCGCCGCCGCCGAACTTGCCCGCTGCCCCGGTGGCCGACGGGTAGAACAGCGAATCCTGTTGCACGATGTGTGCGTTGAGCGGTCCCGCGCCGAGCCCGGTCTTCGGCGCGTCCTTCACCTTGCCGAGCTTGTCGAACAGCGCCTGCCGCGGCACGCACAGCGCGAGGGCCCGGCGTAAGTCGACCGAACCCAGCACTCCCCCGGTCGCGAGTATCAGCTGTTCGGCGCCACGGCTTGGCACGTTCTGGACTTTGAAGCCGTCCAGGTTCAGGTCTTTCACCGATCCGGCGCCGATGTCGATCACGCCCATGGCGCTGTCGCCGACCTTGTCGGTCAGATCGATATTTTTCGGCCACACCAGGATTCGGCCGGTGGCCGGCTTGTTGCCCCACCAGCGCTCGTTGGAGACCAGCACCAAACCGTCCTTCGCACTGAAGGATTCGATGCGATACGGCCCGGACGACGGGAATCGGGTCAGGTCGAGATTGCCGGTGCCGAAATTCCAGCCGGTGTTCCAGAACTCGGCGACCCGCCCGAGCGCGTTCGGATCACCGGATTGCAAGGCCGACACCACATTCGGCACGTTCGCCACCCGCGCCGCCACGTGCGCGGGCATCAGCTCGCCCGCGGTGAACAGGTTGCGCCATGCCGAATAATGCCGATCCGGGCGGAAAACCACGGTGGCGTCGCGGGAACCGGCCTGACAGTCCACCCGTTCGATGTCGGCATAGCCGGTGGTGCTCGCCGCGTCGAACAGCGGAACAGGGCCGCGCTCACCGGGTTTGGTGAACCGCCCGCTACGCGCGGCCCAGGCGAGCACCAGGTCGTCGCAGGAGGTCGGCACACCGTCGGAGTACACGCCGTCGGGGTTGAGCCGGTACTGGATGGTCTGCGCCTCGCCGGGCACTTCCTTGGCGGTGCCGAAGTCGGTGTCGGCGACCTGCTGGCCCTCCGGTCCGGTGTAGAAGAACCCGGTGATCACCCGGCCGAACACCGCGGTCGTTCCGGTGCTCGCGCCGAGGGTGCTACCGCCGTTGTAGCTGGCGATGGTGGCGTCGACGGCATAACCGATGGACGGCACCTGGTTTTTGCTCGAGCACCCGGCCGCCAGTCCGGCGGCCAAGGTGCCCGCGGCCAGCACCGCGATCAGACGTACCGCTCGGCTGCGTGGCTTTCGCATGAAACCCCTTGCCTGTGTCAGTGCCGCCGCTTCTGCCGTTTCCCGCTCGGGCGCGCGCCCGGCCGGGGCGCCTCCCCCGGTACCCGCGGCCTGCGCGGCTCGTCGCCGAGTCCACGGCCGGTGGCGGCGCTCGCCCGGCGCTCCGCCTCGTAGGCCGCACGCGCACTCGACGCCCCGGCTCGCCGGGCCTTGACCCGGTCGGTGTGCTTGGCGACCGGACCCCACCGCTCCTTGATCGACACCAGCAGCGGCGTCGCGAAGAAGATCGAGGAGAAGCTACCGACCATCAGACCGACCAGCTGCACCAGGGCGAGGTCCTTGAGCGTGCCGACCCCGAGCATCCAGACGGCGACCACCATCAGGCCGACGATCGGCAGGATGCCGATGAGGGCGGTGTTGATCGAGCGCATCAGCGTCTGGTTCACCGCGAGATTGGCCTGCTCGCCGTAGGTTCGGCGGCTCAAATGCAGGATGCCCCTAGTGTTTTCCTCGACCTTGTCGAAGACGACGACCGAGTCGTACAGCGAGAAGCCGAGAATCGTCAGGATGCCGATCACGGTCGCCGGGCTGACCTCGAAGCCGACCAGCGAGTACACACCCGCGGTGACGGTGACGTCGAAGACCAGGGCGGCCAACGCGGCGATCGCCATGTGCGGTTCGAATCGAACGGCGATGTAGATGGCTACCAGCACCAGGAACACGGCCAGCGCGATGAGCGCCTTGCGGGTGATCTGCTCACCCCAGGTCTCGCTGACGTCCGAGGCGCTGATCGCGGCGCGACTCGGGGTGCCGTCCTTGTCCTTTGGCTGGAACTCGGTGAACAGCGCGTCGTTCAGCGCGTCCACCTGCTCCTTGTTCAGCGCCTCGGAACGGATCAGGATGGTGGCGTTCCCGCCGGTGCCGACGGTCTGCACCGAGACCGGGTCGGTGCCGATGGCGGAGCGGTAGACATCCTCGACCTGGCTAGTGCTCGCCGACCCGGCCGGGAACTGGACTCGCGAGCCGCCTTCGAAGTCGATACCGAAGTTGAAGCCGCGGAAGACGATGCTGCCCAACGAGATCAGGATGATCGCGGCACTGATCAAGTACCACATCCGCCGCCTGCCGATGACGTCGATGGCACCGGTGCCGGTGTAGAGGCGGTTGAAGAAGCCGTGCGTCGGCTGCTCATGCATCGTGGCGTAGACGTCGGTGGTCTCGGCCGAGCTCTTGCTGAGCGACGGGCTCGTGTGGTTCGTCATCTCGTCTTCACGCCTTCCCGAGTGCCGACTGCGGCCTCGGCCGCCTTCCGCTCGCGTGCGATCTGCTGGATCGCGCCGAGCCCGTTCACCGACGGTTTGGCCCACCAACTCGTCCGGGAGGCGAGCAACACCAGCGGCGAGGTCACCAGGAACACCACGATGACGTCGAGGATCGTGGTGAGCCCCAGCGTGAACGCGAAACCACGCACCTGTCCGACCGCGAGGACGTAAAGCACCGCGGCGGCGATGAAGCTGACCGCGTTGCCGGACAGAATGGTCCGGCGGGCCCGCTGCCAGCCGCGCGGGGCGGCGGAACGGAAGCTACGGCCTTCGCGCATCTCGTCCTTGATGCGTTCGAAGAACACCACGAACGAGTCGGCGGTCATACCGATACCGATGATCAGACCGGCGATACCGGCCAGGTCCAGAGTGAACCCGATCCATCGGCCGAGCAGCACCATGATGCCGTACACCGCGAAACCCGAAGCCACCAGCGACAATCCGGTGACCAACCCGAGCATTCGGTAATAGGCGAGGCAGTAGAGCAACACCACGGCCAAGCCGATCGCACCCGCGAGCAGACCCGCCTTCAGCGAGGAAAGTCCCAGCGTCGCGGAGACGGTCTCGGCCTCGGAGGTCTGGAACGACAGCGGCAGCGAACCGTACTTCAGCGTGTTCGCCAGTTCCTTCGCCGAGGCGGCGGTGAAGTTACCGGAGATCTGGGTGCGGCCGCCCTGCTGCGGTCCCTGCTGCACCACCGGTGCGCTGACCACCTTGGTGTCGAGCACGAAAGCGACGCGCTTGTTGACGTATTCGCCGGTGAGCTTGGCCCACTCGTCGCTACCCGCGGACTTGAACTCGAGGTAGACCTCGTGCCGCGCCTGCTGGGTGTTCATGCCCGAGGTCGCGCTCTTGATCTCCTGGCCGTCGATGCGGCTCTTGTCGAGCAGGAGGATCTCCTGGCCGTCGGTGGAGCAGGTGACCAGCGGCAGTTTCGGGTCGTCGTTGCCTTGCAACGGATCCTGCTTGGTGCAATCCAGCGCGGCCATCGCGGCCTGCTGAACGGTCGGATCGGTGCTCTGCCGCTGCGCCTTGGCGTCCTGGATCTCCTTCTGCGCCAATTGCTGCGGCGAGAGGTTCGGATCCGTGGGCGGCTGGGTCGGCGCCTGGGCCGGGAACACCCGCTGCTGCGGGGCGGGCTCCGGCTGGGGAGCCGGTTCGCCGCCTGAAGCGGGATCGCCCACCGAAGGCGGTACCTCCCCTGGTGCGGGTGCGGGTGGTGCGGGCGCCTCACCCGGCACGGGCGGCACACCGCCCGGTGCGGGCGGCGGTGTCGTGCCGCGCTGCGCCGCGGGCACGGCGTTGAGCACCGGCCGGATGTACAGCCTGGCGGTGGTCGCCAACGCACGCGCCTGCTGCCCGTCGTCACCGGGCACCGTGATCACCAGGTTGTCGCCATCGATGACGACCTCGGACCCGGCGACACCGAGACCGTTGACCCGGTTCTCGATGATGTCCTGCGCCTTCTTCAGGCTGTCCTGATTCGGCTTGCCGCCGTCCGGCGTTCGGGCGGTCAGCGTGACCCGGGTACCACCCTGGAGGTCGATGCCGAGCCGTGGGGTCGAGGATTTGTCACCGGTGAAGAACACCAGCGCATAGATCACGGCCAGCAGCGCGGCGTAGACGCCGAGCAGCCGGAGCGGATGCGCCGATCCCTGGGAAGGTGGCACAGTACGTCATCTCCTAGGCGGGAAGTCGAGAGTGGAACAGGCAAGCACACACCAGCGACGCCGAGTGCGGGCAGTAGTGGCCGGGCGCGACGGGTGTCCGCCGGTCGGATGACCGCGGCAGCACCCGGCGCGCCGGCGCACCGAGCGGATGATCAGTCCTTGGTCAGCCGGGTTTCGGTCTGCTCGGCGGATTCCTCGACGGCGTCGGCCGCGTGCGCGCCGTCCGTGCCGGAATCGGCCTCGTCCGCGACGACCTCGGTCTCGACGCGCACCTCACGGATGGCGGCGCGCAGCCAGGTGGTGACGACCTCCTCGGCGATCTCCAGATCGACCGTGGTGTCGTCGAGATCGACGACGGTGCCGTACAGCCCCGACGTGGTGATGACCTGGTCGCCGGCTTTGAGGTTGTCCTGCATCTCCGTGACCTTGGCGGCTTCCCGCTTCTGACGGCGGACACCGAGGAACATCGGCACGAGCAGGGCTACCAGCAGCAGCGGAAACAGAAGTTCCATCGTCGAAGTCAGTCCCTAGTTTTAGTGGTGGGATGGATAAGTACCCACACAGTCTGCCAGTTCGTGTCGCCGCCGCCACACCGGCACACCCGCTGGGGAGCCGCGACGTTCGCGCCGGCTATATCGCACGGCGGATCGGCGGCGCGCGGCGGAGTCCGAATAGCCCGGTCGGTTTGCCGGAAAATCTTCCGGCACGAAACCCGTCCGTAACGAATTCCGTTGGCCTACAGTAGAAATCGCAGGGAATTCATCAGCGCAGGACGTCCCGACGGCGTGGCCGGGGAGCCTGATCTACGCACGAACTCACCGATCACCGAGCCGTGTCCGGGGACCTCCTGTGCCTTCACAAAGGGGACGATGATGGCCCAAGAAGCCAGAATCGACGTCAAAACGCAACTACAGAAAGCCGCAGGGGATCTGTCCGCGCCCGAACTGTACGACCTGGCGCGGATCGCCGAATCCGGCCCATGGTTCGGCATACCGGCCATCCGATCGGCCGAGACCGCACGACCGCCGGACTTCGAGTGGCCGCTCGTGTCCGAATACGCCTACCTGGGCAAATACGGCAAGGGCACGGCAGCCGTGCATCTGGCCAACGGGCACGACCGCGTGGTCAACCCGATGATCTTCGCCGACGGCTTCAACTACGGGCCCAGCGACCTCGACGCGCTGTGGCAGTGGTTCAACCAGCCCTACTCCGAGGCGGGCGAGCGCCTGTTCGATCAGCTGCTCGCGGCGGGCATCGACATCGTATTGCTCGGCTTCGACGCCAGGCACGACTACATCCAGGTCAACGCGGGGGTGGCGCGGGCGTGCATCGGGAAGGTCATCGCCGAACGGCAGGGCACCGCGCCGCTGATCACCGGCGGCGTCAGCATGGGCGGCCAGATCACCCGCTACGCCCTTGCCGCGATGGAGCAGGCCGAAGAGGACCATCAGACCGAGACCTATCTGTCCTGGGACTCACCGCACAACGGGGCATGGATCCCGCTGATCCTGCAGCAGATGGCCTACTTCTTCGAATTCTTCGAAGCCCTCACGCCGGGCAAACCGAGCAAGGCCAGCCTGATCCGCAGTCCAGCGGCCCAGCAGCTGCTGTGGGCCTGGGTGGAGGATGCGCGCTATTCGGGTCCGGTCGCCACCGCCTCGCCGCTGCGCGCGCAATACGTCCAGGAACTGGCCGATCTCGGCGGCTTCCCGCAGCGCCCGGTGCTGCTCGGCGTATCTAACGGTCGCGGCGACGGACAGGGGCCCACGCTGCCCGCCGGTGAGATCGCCTTCGACAAGAAGTTCCTCGGCGGCCTGGTCGGCAGCGCCACCGCGCGCTACCAACCGGACTTCGGTGAACAGCGGCCGGTCGGCGGCATGCACCTCGGGCTGACCATGCGCAGCTCGACGACCACCGCCATCGCACCGTTCGACGGCGCACCCGGCGGCATGCTGGATTCGTTCGGCCAAGTGGCCACCACGCTCGGGATCGATATGGAGGAGGCGAAGCGCTGGAGTTGTTTCGTCCCGTCGGTCAGCGCCATCGCGCTGGACTTCGATCCGATCGCCTGGAATGTCGATCTCGGCAAGGATCTGCGTGAGGTGACGGCCGAACACACCGCACTCACCGAATTCTGTTGCAACGCAACCAATACTGAGCACTCGGCGGTGACACCCACGCTCGCCGAATGGGTGCTGCGCAAGATTGCCAAGTAGCAGCGGCGGGCCCCGCCGGAACACATCCGGCGGGGCCCGCGTGCTCGACCGGGATCAGGCGGTCTTTCCGTAGACGTAGTCGTCGAGCGGGAAACTGACCGCCTCACGGTGGGCGTTGAGGGTGCTGGTCGGGCGGAGCAGCGCGGCTTCGCCGTGCGGGTTGAAGTAGTAGCTGCGCGCGGTGGAGCAGTCGCCGCCGTAGAACACCGAGGAGCTGAGCTTGTCGGTGACGCGGTCGAGGAAGCCCGCGTTGGCCGCCTCGGTCACCTCGAAGGTCTGCTCGCCGCGGCGGAACAGCTCACCGAAGAGCCGTCCCATGTGCTTCATCTGCGCCTCGATGGTGGTGAAATACGAAAGGCCGCTGTACGAATACGGGCTGTTGAGGCTGAGGAAGTTCGGGAACTTCGGCACGGTGATGCCCTCATACGCCTGGAAACGGTTGTCCCGCCAGAACTTTCCGAGGTTGACGCCGTCCCGGCCGATGATCTCGATGGCCGGGAAGTTCACGTCCCACAGGTTGAAGCCGGTGGCCAGGATCAGCGTGTCGATCTCGGTCTTGTGCCCGTCGGCGGTGACGATGCCGTCGGCCTCGATGTGATCGATCGAGGTGGTCTCCAGGCGCACGTGCGGCTGGTTGAAGGTACGGAAGTAGGTGTTGGAGAAGGTCGGGCGCTTGCAGCCGAAGTCGTAGTGCGGGGTGAGCTGTTTACGAGTTTCCTTGTCCCGCACCGAAGCACGCAGATGCGCCTTGGCCAGCACACCCGCGGCCTTGTTCAGCGGCTTGGCCTGCTTGTAGTGCAGCACGCCGACCACCATGAGCGCCTCGAGCAGGCTGGTGTTGAACAGCCGAGCGGCCTTCTGGGTGGCGGGCACCCGGTGGAACAGCTTCTGTACCGGAGCGGGGATGGCGGTGTCGATCTTGGGCACCACCCAGATGGGGGTGCGCTGGAAGACGGTGAGCGCCTTCGCCTTCTTGGCCACCTCGGGCACCAGCTGCACGGCCGTCGCGCCGGTGCCGATGATCGCCGCCTTGCGGCCGGTGAGGTCGAAATCGTCTTCCCACGCGGTGGTGTGGATGATCTTGCCCGCGAACGAGTCGATGCCGGGGAACGGCGGAGTGTATGGCTGGGACAGGAAGCCTGTCGCGGTGAGCAGGTAACGGCCCGTAAGGGTTTCACCGCCCGCGACCGAGACCACCCAGTGCTCGTGCTCCTCGTCCCACCGGGCGCCGTCGACCACCGTGCCGAAGCGCATGCGCCTGCGCAGACCGTACTTGTCGGCGATGTGCCCCGCGTACTTCTTCAGCTCCGCACCCGGCGCGAACAGCCGCGTCCAGAAGGGGTTCGGCTCGAACGAGTACGAGTAGGTGACCGAGGCGATGTCGACCGCGAGGCCCGGGTAATGGTTGACGTGCCAGGTGCCACCTAGGTCGTCCTCGCGTTCGAGGATGACGTAGTTGCTCAGGCCGAGTCGATCGAGCTCGATGCCCGCCCCCATGCCACCGAATCCCGCACCGACAACGACCGCGTCGTACTGAGGCGCCACTCCGAACCTCCAGGTATGTGAACCGTTTCTCACGGAATGACACATCATTCCGTTTGTGACGACTGTATCATCGTGAACGTGACGAAGCCATTGACGCGAGCCCAGCGACGTAAAGCCGAGCTGCGCCAGGAAATCATCGACACCGCCTTCGTCTGTTTTTCGGAGAAGGGCTATCACGCCACCGGAATCGCCGATATCGCCGGTCACCTCGGCATCGGGCACGGCACCTTCTACCGCTACTTCAGCAATAAGCGCGACATCATCGATCATGTGATCGACGACCTGTCGGCCAAGATCATCGACAGTCTCGGCACGGAGAACGCCCCCGACGCCGCCACCACGCTCGACGAATACCGCGCGCAAACCGACCGGATCGGCCAGGCACTCACGCACATCCTGATGGACGATCGCAGGGTCGCGCAGCTGCTGCTGGTGCACGCCCCCGGCATCGACGACGAACTGACCGCGCGACTATACGGCCTGCTCGACATGGCCGACGCGCTGACCGCGGGCTACCTCGACCACGGCGTCGAACTCGGTTATCTGCGTGCGGATCTGGACACCGTCAACACCGCGCGGGCGGTGACCGGCATGCTGCTCGCCGGCATCGTGCACGGCCTGCGCGACACCGACGAGGGCGCCATCCAAGGCCTCAACGAGGCCATCCGGCGGCTGCTGATCGACGGCGTTCGCAAGGATTGAGCAAATCGGCAAGCCCCCTGACGCGTCTCGCGGAGTTAAAGTGATGCACTGCTCGATGTGTCCGCTCCGATGTGTTCGCCAGGGGGCCGCTCGTGGTCGCAAGAGACCAGGGAGTACGAAAAATGCACATTCCCGCGGACCGGCGCACCGGCCCTGACAGAATGTCGCCCGTGACCCCCGAGGATGTGAGCCGAATCAGTTTTGCGACACCGCCATTCGGGCAGCGCGGTTATCACGCGGACGAGGTGGACGCGTTCCTCGATCTGGTCGCCGCGACCATGGCCGGACGGGGCTCCCTCGCCGCCGACGATCTGCGGCACGTCACCTTCGACGCGCCGCGGCCCGGCGGGCGTGGTTATCGTGCGGACCAGGTCGACGAATACCTGGATCAGGTGCGCGTCGAGCTAGAGATCCGGCAGCGCGGGGTGCGGCCCGCACCGGCGGGCAACGGGCACGCGATGCTCACGCCCGACGATGTGCGGCGGATGCGGTTCACCCAGTCGCCGGTGGGCCGACGTGGGTACCACGAGGAAGAGGTCGACGCGTTCCTCGATTTGGTCGCCGCGACCCTCGCGCACGGCGGACCGGGCAGCCTGACCGTGGCGGATGTGCGGGCGGTGCGGTTCACCGAGGCACGGCTGGGAACACGCGGATACCAGCGGGACGAGGTAGACGCATTCCTCGACCTCGTCGTCACCGCATTGCAGCATGCCGAGCACCAACACCACCGCTGGACGCTGCACCGCGACGGCACCGAATAGCGCTGCGCCGGACTGGGTTGCTAGGTCACTCGAATAGGTCGAGGGTGGGTTGGGGGTTGCGGCCGCGGACTTCGATGGAGCCGAAGACGAGGTCGGGTGGGGGTACCAGGCCGAGGTGTTCCCAGGCGGCGGCGGTGGCGACGCGGCCGCGGGGGGTGCGAGCTACCATGCCCGCGCGGACGAGGAAGGGCTCGCATACCTCCTCGACGGTGGCAGCTTCCTCCCCTACCGCCACGGCGAGGGTGGAGACGCCGACCGGGCCACCACCGAAACTGCGGACCAGCGCGGCGAGTACGGCGCGGTCGAGGCGATCGAGGCCGAGCACGTCGACGTCGTACACCTCGAGCGCCGCCCGCGCGATGGGCAGGTTGATCACGCCGTCGGCGCGGACCTCGGCGTAGTCGCGGACGCGGCGGAGCAGCCGGTTCGCGATGCGCGGCGTGCCACGGGACCGACCGGCGATTTCGGCGGCGGCCTCGCGATCGATGTGCACGCCGAGGATCTGCGCCGATCGCTGCAGGATGAGCAGCAGTTCGGCGGGGTCGTAGAAGTCCATGTGCCCGGTGAAGCCGAAGCGGTCCCGGAGCGGGCCGGTCAGCGCGCCGGACCGGGTGGTCGCGCCGACCAGCGTGAACGGGGCGATGTCCAGCGGAATCGAGGTCGCGCCCGGGCCTTTGCCGACGACCACGTCGACGCGAAAGTCCTCCATCGCGAGGTAGAGCATTTCCTCGGCCGGGCGGGCGATCCGGTGGATCTCGTCGATGAACAGCACGTCGCCGTCGACCAGGTTGCTGAGCATGGCCGCGAGGTCGCCAGCCCGTTCCAGCGCGGGGCCGGAAGTGATGCGCAGCGCGGTGCCGAGTTCGCCGGCGATGATCATCGCCATGCTGGTCTTGCCGAGGCCGGGCGGGCCGGACAGCAGCACGTGATCCGGTGTGCCACCGCGTTGTTTGGCGCCGCGCAGCACCAGCGCCAACTGCTCGCGGACGCGGGGCTGGCCGATGAAATCGTCGAGCGATTTCGGGCGCAGGCTGGCCTCGATCTCGCCGTCGGACTTCAAATAGCTCGGGGTGACCTGGGATTCGGGTGACTCGTCGGTTTCGTCGTAATCCATGCCGTACTACCGATTCTTGCCGAGCAGGTTGAGCGAGGCGCGCAACGCGGCGGAGGTGTCGGCGGCTGGCTGTTCGGCGAGGACGGAGTCGATGGCCTGCTCGGCCTGTTTGGCGGGGAAGCCGAGACCGGTGAGCGCTTCGACCACCTGCTCGCGCACCGGGGTGATGACCGGGGTCGGCGTGCCGGGCGGACCGGATTGCACCGGAACGAGATTCACCTTGTCGCGCAGCTCGACCACCATGCGTTCGGCGCCACGCTTGCCGATGCCGGGCACCCTGGTCAGGGCGGCGACGTTGCTTTCGGCGAGTGCCTTGCGCAGTGCCTCGGGTTCGAGCACCGCGAGCACCGCCATGGCCAGGCGCGGGCCGACACCGGACACCGTTTGCAGCAGGCCGAACAGATCGCGGGCCTCGGTGTCGGCGAAGCCGTACAGCGTCATCGAGTCCTCGCGGACGATCATCGCCGTGTACAGCCGGGTTTCCGCGCCGCGGGTCAGCGTGGACAGCGTCGCGGGAGTGACGTTGAGCCGGTAGCCGATGCCGGCCGCCTCGATCACCGTGTGGTCGAGCGCGATCTCCAGCACCTCACCGCGTACCGACGCGATCACCTCTGTACCGCCTTCCGTTGTTCGGCAAGCCGTTCCGCGTACTTGCGCTGTGCCTCGGCCGCTTGGGCTTCGGCCTTGGCCATCCGCTCCATCAGCGGCGCCCGCCAACAATGGCAGATGGCCAACGCGAGCGCATCCGCCGCGTCGGCGGGTTTCGGCGCGACCTGTAGGCCGAGTATCCGGGTGACCATGGCCGTGACCTGCGCCTTGTCCGCGGTGCCGTTGCCGGTGACCGCGGCCTTCACCTCACTCGGCGTGTGGAACATGACCGGGATACCGCGGCGGGCGGCCGCGAGCGCGATCACGCCGCCCGCCTGCGCGGTGCCCATCGCGGTACGCACATTGTGCTGGGCGAAGACGCGTTCGATGGCGACGGCCCCTGGTTTGTGGGTGTCCATCCAGTATTCGGCGGCATCGGAGACCTGTAATAGTCGCTGCGCCAAGTCCATATCGGCGGGGGTGCGGATCACGTCGACGTCGATCGCGGTCACCTTCCGGCCCAGCCCGCCCTCGACGATGCTGAGGCCGCACCGGGTGAGCCCGGGGTCGACGCCCATCACCCGCACGAAGTCCCCTCTCGCAGACACGAACAACTGTTCGAGAGTCTAGCGGAGGCAGGGTCTTTCGCGGTCCAGCGACACGGGGTGGACCGCCGTCGCTCCGGGCCCGCGAACGCGCGGTTCACCCCAGGCCGGTTAGGACGCTCCTGGGAAGCCGAGCAGTTCCGGTTTACTGGCGCGCGCTGCCCACTCGCGCGCCGGATCGAGGACCAAGCGTCTCGCGCGCAGGTCCATCAAACCGCTGACGTTGATCACCGTGGCGGCTACCTCGCCGTCCGCGCGAGTCAAGACCTGTTCGACGCGATACGTCTTGCCCGTCCCCCACAGCCACTGGCAGGACACGTCCACCGAATCTCCACCGCGCAGTTCCCGATGGAACTTGATCGTCGTCTCGAGATTGACCGGACCGAAACCATCCGCGATCAATTCGTCGACCGAGATGCCTGCCGCTTGGACGCACGCGAATCGCGAATGGTCGGCGTATTGGTGATACGCCGCGCCGGTGACATGCAACTGCGGATCGAGATCGGAAACGCGGACTTCGAGGCGAGTACTGAACGACACGGCCCCGACTATGCCAGCGCCTACCGACAAGTTCGTTGATAGGTCGACTCGACATATGTCTGGGCCGACAGTAGCCTCGTCCGCATGAGGCGTTTGGTCGATCTCGCGATCCTCGGATTCCTGTCCGAGGAGCCGCTGCACGGCTACGAGCTGCGCGTACGGATCGCTCGTTTGTCGGGGCACGTGGACACGATCAGTCATGGCACGCTCTATCCCGCCATCAAGCGCATGGAGACGGCCGGGTTGCTGACCAGGACGTCGCAGCCCGGCGCCGCGGCCGCCCCGCGACACGTACTCGCCCTCACCGACGCGGGCAGAGCCGAACTGCGGGAGTGGCTTCGCGATCCGCCTGCCCCGTTCATCACCGACGAGAACCGCTGGTTCGCCTTGCTCGCGTTTCTGCGATATCTGCCCGACCGCGCGGCGCAGGCCGCGGTGCTGCGCAGGCGGCTGACCTTTCTCGAGCAACCGAGCAGCTTCTTCTACGACGGTGATCGCCCGCTCGCCGCCGAAGACATCGATGATCCGTTCCGGCGCGGTGTCCTGCGCATCGCCCGCGCCACCTCGAAAGCCGAAATGACCTGGCTCACCGAAACTCTCGATGAGCTCACCGCACCAGGAAACCGATCGGAGTAGCACTGTGCATCCCATGACCGACACCGAATGGCGACGTTTCGCGCTGGCCGGCACCCGCACCGGCAAGCTGGCCACCCATCGGGTGGACGGCCGCCCACACGTGACGCCGATCTGGTTCCTGCTCGACGAGAGCGAGGGCGAACAGCCACGGATCGTCTTCACCACGTGGCACGACTCGCTGAAATACCGGGCGCTACGCCGTGATCCGCGGTTCTCACTCTGCATCGATGATCAAGAACCGCCGTACAGCTACGTCATGCTGGAGTGCGTCGCCGACTTCACCGACGACCCAGATCTACTGCGCGACTGGGCAACTCGCATCGGCGGCCGATACATGGGCGCCGACCGAGCGGAAAGCTACGGCAAACGCAACTCCACCCCCGGCGAATACCTGGTCCGCGCCCCCATCCACCGAGCAATCACCGCCCGCGACATAGCCGCCTGACCAGCGTTGATCATGGGTTAGCCGGGCGGAACGTGCGGCGGTACGCCTGGGGGGAGACGCCGATCGCGTCGTGAAGGTGCTGGCGTAAGGAGGTGCCGGTGGCGAAGCCGACCTCGCCTGCGATGCGGTCGACCGTCAGGTCGGTTGATTCGAGCAGGTGGCGGGCGCGGAACAGGCGCTGCTGAATCAGCCAGCGGCCTGGGCTCATTCCGACTTCGTCGCCGAAGCGGCGGGCGAAGGTGCGCTTGCTCATGCGGGCGCGGACGGCGAGTTCGTCGACGGTGAGCGGTAGGTGGAGGTTTTCCAGCGCCCACTGCCGGGCGGCGGCGGTCCCGGCCGAGGTCGACGGCGGGACCGGCTGCTCGATGTACTGCGCCTGCCCGCCGTCCCGCCACGGCGGCACCACACACCGGCGGGCCACCGAGTTGGCGACCGCGCTGCCGTGGTCGCGGCGAACAAGGTGCAGGCACAGGTCGATCCCGGCCGCCGCGCCCGCGGAGGTGAGCACGTCACCGTCGTCGACGTACAGCACGTCGGGATCGAGCCGGACCCGAGGGAAGGTGCGGCGGAAGAGTTGGGCATGCCTCCAGTGCGTGGTCGCGGGACGGCCGTCGAGCAAACCCGCGGCAGCCACCACGAACGCACCGGTGCAGATCGCCACGACCCTGGCCTCCGGCCGGAGCCGGGCAAGCGCGTCCCGCACCGGCTGCGGCAGGTCGCCGTCGAGGGTCATCGCGATATCGCAGGCGGGCAGGACCACGGTGTCGGCGGTGTCGAGGATGCCGCTGTCCTGCGCGACGGCGATCGTGTAGTCGGCATTGCTGCGCACCGGCGCACCGTCCAGCGTGCAGGTACGGACCTCATATCGGCCGCCCGCGCTGCCGAATATCCGGTTAGGGATGCCGAGTTCGAACGGGTAGACCCCGGCCAATGCCAGCACCGCCACGCGATGGACGGATTTCATGGCACGATCATATCGAAGAATGGCAATCGTGCCATTTCTCTGGCCGGTCGCGAGCGGCAAGCTCGGCGGTATGAGTGAAACCATGCGCGCGATCAGCCAGCACACCGTCGGCGGACCCGAGGTACTCACCGAAGTACAGCTGCCCCGACCAATCCCCGGCCCGGGCGAGATCCTGGTCCGGGTGCGCGCGGCAGGGCTCAACCCGACCGACTGGAAGCACCGAGCCCTCCCCGGCCTCTTCCTTCCCGAACCTCCATTCGTGCTCGGCTGGGATGTCTCCGGCGAGGTGGCCGAGACCGGCATCGGTGTGGCCCTGTTCCAACCGGGCGACGAGGTCTTCGGCATGCTGCCCTACCCAGGTGGTCATGGCGCGTTGGCCGAGTACGTCGTCGGACCCGCCCGCGCGTTCGCCCGCAAACCCACCGTGCTGGATCACGTTCAGGCCGCCGCGATCCCGCTGGCCGCGCTCACCGCCTGGCAGGCCCTGGTCGACACGGCCGGACTGCGAGCCGGACAGCGAGTGCTGATCCACGCGGCAGCGGGCGGAGTCGGGCATTTCGCGGTGCAGATCGCCAAGGCCCGTGGCGCTCACGTCATCGGCACGGCCAGCGCACCCAACCACGACTTCCTGCGCGGACTCGGCGCCGACGAAGTGATCGACTACCGCACCACCGACGTCGCCGAGGCGGTCCGCGAGGTGGACGTGGTGCTGGATTCGATCGACGACGACAACAGCATCCGTTCCCTGCGCACGCTGCGCCAGGGCGGCGTGCTGGTGACGCTGCGTCCGATGGGTACCGGCAACCTCGCGGCGGCGGCCGACGAACTGGGCGTGCGGGCGATACGGATGCTGGTGGAGGACGATCACGCGGGCATGGTCGCGCTGGCCGAACTCGTCGAATCCGGCGCGTTGCGGCCGACCATCGCCGGTGTCTTCCCGCTCGCGGCGGCCGCGAAGGCGCATGCGTTGGGCGACACCGGTCGTACGGTCGGCAAACTGGTTGTCACCGTGCCCTGATACCGAATTGTCACTGTGCCCCGGCACCGATCGTCACCGCGCCCCGGCACCAAAGATTTTCCGCGCGGCGCTTCGTTGAATCCGCGAAATCGGGGCGGTCACGCTTCTACCATCCGATGATGAGCACTGTTGTGAAGGCTGTCCTCGAGGGCGGGCCGAAAGACATGCCCGCGCGAATCGTTCCCATCACCCCGCCGGGGATCGAGTTGAAGGTGCCGTTCAAGGGTGGTTACGAACACTTCAAGGTGACCCCCAAGGAGCAGGACACCCCGGAGGGGCGGTTGCCCGTCTACGAATGGTCCAGTCGGACCGAGATCGCGGAGTGACGCGCGAATAATCGTCCAGTGCGGCCGGTCGGTTTCCGACCGGCCGCCTTCCGCTGAGCTCCTGCTCAGAACTTGCCGCGACCCATGGACAAATGCGTAACCAGGTGGTTACGCTTTCGGGGTGGACGAAGTGGCGGGCGCGATCGCCGATCCGGTACGGCGGGAGATTTTGACGTTGCTGCGCGGTACCCGCCGCACCGCGGGTGAGATCGCGGGGCAGTTCGAGATCAGTAGGCCCGCTGTCAGCAGGCACCTACGGGTGCTGCGCGAAAGCGGCCTGGTCCATGACGAACTCATCGGCAGGCAGCGGTACTACGTGCTCGATCCGGCACCGCTCACCGAACTGGCCGAATGGATCGCCAGCTTCGACACGACCACAGCGTGGGAGCACCGGCTCGACGCGCTGGAAACCGAGGTCTACCGGACGCGCCGCGAGCACCGCGGCACCTCGGCGGACCGGAACCCGAAGGAGAACACGGGATGACCATCCGACCCACCGGCCGCCTCGACCGCACCGACGGCAAGCGCGATCTGATCCTGACCAGAAGCTATCGCGCGCCGATCGAGGACGTGTGGGCGAGCATCACCGAATCCGACCGCACCGCACGCTGGATGGGCGCCTGGGCGGGCGAGGCGGGTCCGGGCCGAAACATCAAGTTGCAGATGGCCTATGAAGAGGGCGCGCCCTGGTGCGACGCGCATATCGAAGTCTGTGAACCACCGCGGCGGCTCGCGATCACCACCACCGACGACTACGGCACCTGGCACCTGGAGGCGGTGCTGACCGAAACCGGCGGCACCACCGAGCTCGTCTTCACCCACCATTTGGAGCCCGAGGCGAACCTCAGCGAGGTCGGACCCGGCTGGGAGTACTACCTGGACGCACTGGGGGCGGCCCGCACGGGGGCGGACCGCCCCGATTTCGAGGACTACTACCCCTCGATGAAGCAGTACTACGAAAACCTGCCGGACTAGGTCGGCACCGCTGGACGACGCCCGGTGGCTCCGCGGATCGCCGGAGCGAACGCGGAGATGCGCACTAGTCGTCCAGCTGGGCCAGGATCTCGTCGGAGATGTCGACGTTGGTGTAGACGTTCTGCACGTCGTCACTGTCCTCGAGCGCGTCGACCAGCTTGATCACCTTGCGGGCACCGTCGGCATCGACCTCGACCGAGACCGACGGCTGGAAGCCGGATTCGGCGGAGTCGTAGTCGATTCCGGCGGCCTGCAGTGCTTTACGCACCGGGATCAGGTCGCTGGGCTCGCTGATGATCTCGAAGGAATCACCGAGGTCGTTGACCTCCTCGGCGCCCGCGTCGAGCACGGCCATCAGGACGTCGTCCTCGGACAGGCCGTTCTTCTCCAGCGTCACAACGCCCTTGCGGTGGAACAGGTAGGACACCGAGCCGGGGTCGGCCATGTTGCCGCCGTTGCGGGTCATCGCGACCCGCACCTCGCCCGCGGCGCGGTTGCGGTTGTCGGTGAGACATTCGATCAGCACCGCGACACCATTGGGGCCGTAGCCCTCGTACATGATGGTCTGCCAGTCGGCGCCGCCGGCCTCTTCACCACCACCGCGCTTGCGGGCGCGCTCGATGTTGTCGTTGGGCACCGACGACTTCTTCGCCTTCTGAATGGCGTCGTAGAGCGTCGGGTTGCCTGCGGGGTCACTGCCACCCGTGCGGGCCGCCACCTCGATGTTCTTGATCAACTTGGCGAAGAGCTTGCCGCGCTTCGCGTCGATCCCCGCCTTCTTGTGCTTGGTGGTGGCCCATTTGGAGTGGCCGCTCATTCCCTACTTCCTTCAGGTCGATGGCACGTGTGGTGATGTCGACCGTACCGGCACCGCCGGACGGACAACTTCCCCAGCTTAGTGGACGCAGCCGGGCGCAGTCCGACCGCAGCCGGTGCCCAGCCGAGCGCAGCCACCTACTCGGCTGCGCGAGGTCGGTTGAACGGCGGGTGAACTACGCGTCCCGGACCAGGTCCACGAACATCCGGTGCACGCGCAGATCGCCGGTGACCTCCGGATGGAACGAGGTCGCGACGACCTTCCCTTGCCGCACTGCCACAATGCGACCCGCGAACGGTCCGTCGGGCACCGTCGCGAGCACCTCGACGCCGTCGCCGACGCGCTCCACCCACGGCGCCCGAATGAACACCGCGCGCATCGGGCCGTCGTCGAGTCCGGTGAAGTCCAGGTCGACCTCGAAGGAGTCGACCTGGCGGCCGAAGGCGTTGCGCCGCACTGTCATATCGATGCCGGACAGGTGCTTCGCATCCGGGCGGGTGTCGAGCACCTCGTCGGCGAGCAGGATCATGCCCGCGCAGGAACCGAAGGCGGGCATGCCATCTCGCAGTCGCGCGCGCAGCGGTTCGAGCAGTTCGAAGGCTTCGAGCAGCTTGCTGATGGCGGTGGATTCGCCCCCGGGCAGCACCAGTGCGTCCACTGCGGCGAGTTCGGCCGCGCGGCGCACCAGCACCGGTTCGGCGCCGCAGTGCTCGAGGGCCGCGATGTGCTCGCGCACGTCGCCCTGCAGCGCCAGCACACCGATGCTCGGCCGGGCCGGAGCGAGGTCGGCGGCGGCGGGTGCGGCGACCGGGAAAGCGTTCACGTCGGAAAGTTTACGAGCCCGCGCGGTGTGGGCCTGATCACGGTCGCCGTCAGAGTTCCGTCAACGACAGCGCCGCGCGACACGAACCGGGTCGACACTCGCAGATGTGATAGCTGTGTTGCCGCGCAAGGCGCCCGCGCCGCGCGCAGATGGGCCCGCTGCTCCGACCCGCCGAGGCCTCACCGTGCCGACCGGGCTGGCGGGACTCTCCCTCGACGCGATGGCGTCGGTTTCCTACGGTCCCGAGGCCATTGTGCTGGTGCTGGCGGCCGCGGGCGGTGCTGGACTCGGTCTGACGTTGCCGGTGACGTTGGCGATCGCGGCATTGCTCGCGGTGCTCGTCGCGTCGTATCGGCAGGTGATCGCGGCGTTCCCGAACGGTGGCGGGGCGTACGCGGTGGCCAAGGCACACCTGGGGCACCGCACCAGTTTGGCCGCCGCGGCCTCGCTGATCATCGACTACGTGCTGAATGTGGCGGTGTCGATCGCCGCCGGTGTCGCCGCGCTCACCTCCGCGTTTCCCGCGCTGCTGCCGTACACGCTGTGGCTGTGCGTTGCCATTCTGGTCGGCATCACGGCACTGAATCTGCTTGGCATCACCGAGAGTGCGCGGGCGTTCATGGTGCCGACCATTGTTTTCGTCGTTGGCATCCTGACCGTGGTCGTCGCGGGGCTGGTGCGCAGCGAGCCCGCAAGTGTCAGCGAAGGTACAGCGACTGTGCTGGATATGCACACGGTCGGAGTTCTGTTGCTGCTCAAGGCCTTCTCCAGTGGTTGTGCCGCGCTGACCGGGGTGGAGGCGATCGCCAACGCGGTGCCGAGTTTCGAGGCGCCGAAAGTGGTTCGCGCGCAACGCGCCGAGGTCGCGCTCGGTGCCCTGCTCGGTGTCATGCTGATCGGGCTCGCGGTGTTGATCGAGAAGTTCGAGGTGCATCCGATCGACGGCACGACGGTGCTCTCGCAATTGACCGAGGCCGCGCTCGGTCACGGAATCGGTTACTACGTGGTGCAATTCGCGACCGTCATACTGCTGGCGCTGGCGGCCAATACCTCCTATGGCGGGCTGCCGACGCTCACCAAGATCCTCGCCGACGACAACTGCCTGCCGCACCGGTTCGCGGTGAGCTCGCCGCGCCAGGTGTATCGCTACGGTGTGCTGACCCTCGCCATCACGGCGGGCGTGCTGCTGATCGGCGCGGACGGAAATATGAACGCGCTGGTCCCACTGTTCGCGATCGGGGTGTTCGTCGGATTCACCATCGCGCAGGTCGGCATGGTGCGGCACTGGTTGCTGGTCAGGACGGCGGGCTGGCGCTGGCGGATGGCGCTCAACGGATTCGGTGCGCTGCTCACCTTCGTCGCCGCAATCGTCACCACCACAATGAAATTCACCGCCGGTGCCTGGTTGATCGTGTTGATCCTGCCCGCACTGGTGGTCGGCATGGAACGAATTCGCGGCGCCTACACCCGGATCGGCGCCTGCCGCCGGTCCGACGAGGTGCCGCCGCCACCGCGGCCGCGCGACGCCGTCATCGTGGTGCCGGTCTCCGAGGTCTCCGACTTGAGCTGCGAGGCACTGTCCGCGGCGCTGTCGATCGGCAAAGACGTTGTGGCGGTGCATGTATGCCTGCCCGGCGAGTCGGTCAAAGCATTCACCAAGGCATGGGAAGCTTGGCACCCCGAAGTGCGCCTCGTGCTGCTGGAAGACAGCGACGCGACGGTCGGCGGCCCGGTGGCCCGCTACGTGCGGGAGAACTTCGAAGGCCGCCGCAAGGTGGTCGTCATCGCCGAGGTCGACCCGCCGGTCGGCTGGAACCGCGTACTGCCCAGCCACCGCAGCGACGAACTCGAACGCGTGCTGCGCCGAATGACCGACACAGTGGTCTGCCACCTGCGCGTCCAGGTGGGTTGAGCCTGATCGAATTCAGGCGGTCGCGGTGGTGTGGGTCGGCCACACCCACACCACCGCGGTCGACAAACACCGCGAGCCACGATCGCGGGGGTCGTCAGTCGCGGAGGGTGCGGATGAGGCCTTCCTGGACTACCGCGGCGACGAGTTGGCCTTCGCGGTTGAAGATCTTGCCGCCGGTGAGGGCGCGGCCGAAGCCCGCGGATGGCGAGGACTGGTCGTAGAGCAGCCAGTCGTCGGCGCGGAAGGGACGCAGGAACCACATGGCGTGGTCGAGCGAGGCGTTCTGGGTCTGTTCGTCCGGGTGGGTCACCTTCGACGAGCCGAGCAGCGTCATGTCGCTCATGTAGGCCAGGGTGCAGACGTGGAACAGCGGGTCGTCGGGCAGTGGATGCCGGTAGCGGAACCACACCTGCTGCTGGGAGACCACGCCGTCGCGGCGGGCGACCTGATCTTGCGGCACCGTACGGATGTCCCAGTGCTCCCACTCCCGCATCGCCCACAGCCGCTCCGGGCTCATCGTGGTGCTCGCGTCCGGGAGCTCGTCCGGCGGCTGCACCTCGGGCATCACGTCCTGATGCTCCGGTCCCTGATCGCCGATGTGGAACGAAGCCGACATCGTGAAGATCGCGGCACCATCCTGCACACCGGTAACCCGCCGGGTACAGAACGACCGGCCGTCCCTGATCCGCTCCACCAGATACACCGTCGGCTGATCGGGATTGCCCGGCCGCAGGAAATACCCGTGCAGCGAATGCACCTGGTACCGCGGTTCGACGGTGCGCACCGCCGCCACCAGCGCCTGGCCGGCAACCTGTCCGCCGAACGTGCGCGGAAGCTGAGTCTTCGTAGACGCCCCACGGAAGATGTCACGCTCGAGCCGCTCTATCTCCAGCGCCTCTTCGATTGTCGCCATGGGCAGAGATTAACGCCCCCCACCGCCCACCTCCCCCTCGGCTACCAGGTCCTACCCGAGGTTTGCTCTGATGGAGCGGTGCCACGGTTCGTTCCGATCAGTCAGGATGCCCTCGTCGAGCGGGTGGTCGAGCGGGTCCTCGCGCTGCCCGGTTATCGCGTGGTCGGGGTCGATGGTGCCGACGCCGCGCGGCCCCTCGATCTCGCGCACCGAGTCGCTGCCACTCTGCGCGGCACCGGCAGACCGGCCGAGGTGGTGTCGCTGCACGATTACGTCCGGCCCGCCTCCCTTCGGGTGGAGTTCGGCCGGGACGAAATCTCTTACCGCACTGCCTGGTTCGACTATGACGCGCTACGTCGTGAGGTCATCGACGCCCTGCACGACGAAGGTCGCTGGCTGCCCGCGCTGTGGGACGAAGCCACCGACCGTTCGGCCCGCGCGGCGATCCGCGCCGCCGCCGCCGACACCGTCCTGCTCGTCGCGGGCCCCATGCTGCTCGACCACTCGCTCCGCTTCGACCTGACCGTCCGCCTCGACCTGTCCGAGCCGGCCCTACGCCGAACAACTCCACCCGAAGCCCACTGGACCATCCCCGCCCTACTCAAGCACCCCGAAACCTCCACCACCCCAACATTCTTCGCCCGCTGGGACCACCCCGACCGCCCAGCCCTCCGCCTGGACTGACCCGCAAGTGGCACACCATGGAGAGTCGTCAGCCTCCACCATGTGCCACTCGACGAGCAACCAGCTACGCGCAGGCGGGCGACTGCTGGTTGAGGGTGGTCAGGGCTTGGCAGGCCCAGCTCTTCTGGACCTTCCACTTGCCGCCTTCGGCGACGAAGGGGACGTCGATCATGTTTTCCTGGTCGCCGATGACGAATTTCGCTCGGGCGCTGACGGAATCGCCGAATGCGGTTACGTCGACGACTTCGGCCTTGGCGTTCGCCTGCTGGTAGGCCGTGGCCAGGCGGTTGGGCAGGTCGGGGTCGGAGTCGATGCCCTGCACGAGGTCCAGCTTCTCCGCGCTTGGCACCGCCGGGTCGAGTGCCTTCTGCAGCAGCTGGTTCAATTCCGGCACGGTCGGGGCGGCGGGTACGCCGGGGGCGGCAGTCGCGCTGGTCGTGGTGCGGGACGGCGTCGGCGGGTCCTTCTTGTCCTCGCTGCCGCAGGCCGTCAGGCCCAGTGCGGCCACGACGGCCAAGCCGGCGATCGCCATGCGTCCGGTCTTACGAAGCTTCAACTGCTCGTCCTTTGCGTTCGGCTGGTGGATGATGCGGCACGAACGACCCCATCCGGGGTCGACAAGCATCGAAACGTGAAGCTACCCAACGCAATTGTGAGGACATTAAGACAACGCTCGGGCGGGCATGAGAGTCGAACCGCGGGAGTGGACCCGACACGCATCCTCATCTCGCGCGAGGACCGTATGACACGTACGAGCAGGGACCCCTCGGAATCCCTGCTCGTACGTACTCGTCACGCCCGCAATGGGGCGGAGATCACCAGCCGCGTTCGGCCAGCCGGTGGTCGACCGGCAGCTCCTCGACGTTGATGCCGACCATGGCCTCGCCGAGCCCACGCGACACCTTGGCCAGCACGTCCGGGTCGTCGTGGAAGGTGGTGGCCTTGACGATGGCGGCGGCGCGCTCGGCCGGGTTGCCGGACTTGAAGATGCCGGAGCCGACGAACACGCCTTCGGCGCCGAGCTGCATCATCATCGCGGCGTCGGCGGGGGTGGCGATGCCGCCCGCGGTGAACAGCACGACGGGCAGCTTGCCGGTCTCGGCGACCTCGCGGACCAGTTCGTAAGGTGCCTGCAGCTCCTTGGCGGCGACGAACAGCTCGTCGGCGGGCAGCGAGGAGAGCCTGCGGATCTCCTGGCGGATCTTGCGCATGTGCGTGGTGGCGTTGGAGACGTCGCCGGTGCCTGCCTCGCCCTTCGAGCGAATCATGGCCGCGCCCTCGGTGATTCGGCGCAGCGCCTCACCGAGGTTGGTGGCGCCACACACGAACGGCACGGTGAAGTTCCACTTCTCGATGTGGTTGGCGTAGTCGGCGGGGGTCAGCACCTCGGACTCGTCGATGTAGTCGACGCCGAGGCTCTGCAGGATCTGCGCCTCCACGAAGTGGCCGATCCGCGCCTTCGCCATGACCGGGATGGAGACGGCGGCGATGATGCCGTCGATCATGTCGGGGTCACTCATCCGGGACACGCCGCCCTGGGCACGGATGTCGGCGGGCACCCGTTCCAGCGCCATCACCGCGACCGCACCGGCGTCTTCGGCGATCTTGGCCTGGTCGGGGGTGACGACATCCATGATCACCCCGCCCTTGAGCATCTCGGCCATGCCGCGCTTCACGCGGGCGGTGCCGATGGTCTGGGTGGTGTCGGGCGTCGTCACGGCAAACTCCTGGGTCATGTGCGCCAATCGGGTCGCAAGGGTATGAATCGACCCAATTCTAGGCGCGCTGCCCAGGCCACTTGATAGCCAGTCGGAGATGACTGGCCTTGTCAACTACCAGGGGCTCTGTTCGCCACTGCGGCTCACTGGACCGGTCGTCGAAGCCGAAACAGCGGATTCAGCGAGCAGCGGGGCGGTTTCGGCCTCCCCGCAAACTTTCGGCGACGCCCCAGAGACTAGGGCGAGGAGTCAGAGCGGGCCAACGACCAGCAACGTGGCCCAATACTCGGCGGCGGCGGGACCCACGATCGGGAGCAGGAAATCGAACAACAGGTAGGACATGTACTAAGTACCTCCGCACACCGAGCATTTCCCCCCGCCACCGGCGGAGGCCGCGGCCCCGAATTCCGAGTGCCTTGCGTTCAGCACTACCCAGAACCGCATCAATCCAGTCGCGACGGTAGCACGACGTGAACCACATCACAGCCGCTCAGCGGATCGAACGGACCTCCGGATGGGCCACGCCGGAAGCGACGGCAGCGGCTTCGGGCAGTAGTTGGTCCAGGTTGTAGGGGTAGACGGTTTCACCGGAACGGTCCAGGTGGACTATGTCTTCCACGGTGCACCATTTGTGGCCGGTGATCGAGCGGCGTTCGATGACGCTCAGGTTCGCCGCCTGTGGTTCGTAGTTGCGCACGCGGAGGGCGAAGAAGAGCTCTTCGGAGCGGATCAGGTCGCCGTCGAAGGGGAAGACCGCGACCCGGCGCCAGAGCGGGCCGCGCAGGCTTTCGGGATCGGCTTTGTAGCCGGTCTCCTCGTAGAGCTCGCGGACGGCCGCGTCACGCAGTGATTCGCCCGGTTCCACACCGCCACCGACGGTGAACCAGAAGGAGACGTCGGGAGTTTTGGGGTCGTTGCCGCGCATCAGGAGGGTGCGGTCCTGCTCGTCGAACAGCACGATGCGCGCGGTGGTACGGATGGTGTCGACGGAGAGCCCGGTGGACGCGGCCGGGGTGGCGCGCTCGGTGATCTCAAAGTAGGTGGGCAGCGGGGCGGTGCCGCCGAGGTGCAGGATGCGCACCGACCGACGGGTGCGCAGCGCGAGAGTGTCCCGGACGGCGTCGTTGTGGAAGCGGCGCGCGATCAGCACCCGGGCTTCCGCATCGGCCAACTCGGCGACCATCTGCGGCCGCAACTGGGCGATGTCGACCGACGAAAGGGCCGCGGAGAGTTGATTTTCCACGGTTTCGCGATCGGCCCGTCCGACCCGTTCGGCCCGATCGGCCAGTAGCGACAGCTGTTTGGCCTGCTCGGCCCGTTCCGAGTCGGACACCGGTCCCGCGATCGCCATCGCCACCGATCTGGCGACCACCGCCCGGCGGGCCAGCGCCGCATCGAGTGCCTGCCAGGACTGGTCGGAACGCACGTGCAACCGGTCCAGCCGGTTCGCGGTCGAGTAGGCCCAGATGCCGATCGCGACGATGATCGCGGCGATCAGCGCGAGAACGAGAACCGTTGTCGCGGAGAAGGTGATCATCCGGCGGCCCGCACCCTGGTGTCGCCGATGGTCACCGTCTCGTACACCCGCAGGATCTGTTCGGCCACCACCGGCCAGTCGTACTCACCGACCACCTGAGTCGCCGTGTGCACCAGCGTTTCCCGGCGCACGTCATCGGTGAGCACGCCGTCGATGGCCTTCGCGAGCGCCGCCGAATCGCCCACCGGCACAAGTACACCCGCCGTACCGTCGCGAAGCACCCGGCGGAAGGCATCCAATTCGCTTGCCACCACGGCGGTTCCGGCGGCCATCGCCTCGATCAGGATGATGCCGAAGCTCTCGCCACCGAGATTGGGCGCGACGTAAACGTCCGCGCTGCGCATCGCCGAGGCCTTTTCCGCATCCGACACCTGCCCGAGGAAGCGCAGGTGCCCGGCGAGTGGTCCCGCCTCGCGGCGCAGCCGATCCTCGTCGCCGCGCCCGACGATCAGGATCTCCAGGTCACGATGCTTGCGCACCAGCTCGGGCAGCGCGCCGAGCAGCACGTCCATCCCCTTGCGTGGCTCGTCGTAGCGGCCGAGGAACAGCACGGTGCGGCCCGCCCGCGGATAGCCGGGCAGCATCGGCGCCCTGGCGAAGGCGGGCACGTCGACACCGTTGGGGATCTCCACCGCGTCGGAGCCGAGCGCCTCCACCTGCCAGCGGCGCGCCAGCTCCGAGACGGCGATCCGGCCGCTGATCTTCTCGTGGTACGGCCGCAGCACACCCTGAAAGGTGCTGAGCACCAACGATTTCGTGGTCGAGGTGTGGAAGGTCGCGACGATCGGACCCTCGGCGATCTTCAGCGCGAGCATCGACAGGCTGGGTGCGTTGGGTTCGTGGATGTGCAGCACATCGAAATCGTTGCCGTCGATCCACCGGCGAATCCTGGTGTAGGCCATGGGACCGAAGGACAATCGCGCTACTGATCCGTTGTACGGAATCGCGACGGCGCGACCGGCCGACACCACGAAATCGGGCAGCGGGGTGTCCTCCGCGGCGGGCGCGAGCACGCTCACCCGGTGCCCGCGTTCGATGAATACCCGCGCCAGTTCGACCACGTGCGCCTGCACACCGCCGGGGACATCGAACGAATAGGGACAGACCATGCCGATCTTCATGGAGCGCCTTCCGGGCTTGCCGTCGCGTTCGGACCGCTGTGCTCGGCGCCGAATTGCGCCGCCGCGATGCGACCGCGCCGCGCCTCGGACAGGTCGCTCTCCCACATCGGTTGCAGCATGTGCCAATCGGCGGGGTGCTCGGCGATGTTCGCCGCGAACCGATCGGCCAAGATCTGCGTCGCCGCTGCGATACCCCCCGAAACATCCACCGGTGCTTCGACTTTCATACCCCACGCCTCGGCGCCGTCGGCGGTGAACCAGGTGTGCACCGGCAGCAGTGCGGCACCGGTCTCGATGGCCAGCTTGGCGGCGCCCGCGGGCAGCCAGGTGCGCTCACCGAAGAAGGTGACCGGGATGCCGCGGCCGGTCAGATCGCGCTCCCCCAGCAGGCAGATCACCTTGTTCTCGCGCAACCGGTTCGCGAGCTGGACGAACGGCGGCTGCTCGCCACCCGTCAGCGGGAACACCTCGAAGCCGAGGCTTTCCCGGTAGGCGACGAAGCGCTCGAACAGCGACTCCGGCTTCAACCGTTCGTTGACGGTCGCGAAGGTGCCGTGGTTCTGCACCAGCCACACGCCCGCCATGTCCCAGTTCCCGGAATGCGGCAGCACGAGGATCACGCCGCGCCCCGCGGCCAGCCCCGCTTCTAGATGCGCGGTCCCGGCCACCGGAAGTTTGCCCAGCGCCGCATGATCCATGGCGGGCAGCCGGAACGCCTCGCGCCAATACCTGGCGTAGGAGCGAATGCTCGCCTGGATCAACTCGTCCGGCACGTCCGCGGGTTTCCCGCCGATCACCCTGGCGAGATTGCGCCGCAACTGATTCGGTGCGCCACCGGCGCGGAAGGCGCGATTCGCCTTGCGCGCGGCGCGGTCGGCGCCCCAGTCGAACAACCGCCGCGCCGTCGACTCGGGCAGTGCCCGCACCAGCCGCCAGCCCGCCGCGTATCCGGCATCGCTGAACCGCTCCCCGATACTCATGACCATTGCCCCGTTTCCCACACCACACCGCCACCATATGGCGGTCTCACGTTGGCAGCTCCGTCGCGTTCGCCGTTCCCGCCGAGGGGTTTTCGGGATGCGCGGGCGTGATCACGTCGCGCGCGCCCGGCGAGTTGCGCACCGCGAGCACCCGCTGGAACACCGTGACGATGCTGAGCACCGCCAGGATCCACATCGCCACATGCACCGCGTACCCGAGCCAGTCGATGCCCCAGTATCCGGCGATGCCGGTCAGCCCGGCCCCGACCAGCACGATGATGAGGCGGTCGGGCCGCTCGATGATCCCGCCGTCGGCGGACAGTCCGCTGGCCTCGGCGCGCGCCTTGGCGTACGAGATCACCTGCGAGGTCACCAGCACCACCAGGGTCGCCGCGAACAGCGGCTTGTGGTTCTCGTGATACACCGCCCACCAGGCCAGGCCCGCGAAGATGGCGCCGTCGGCCACCCGGTCGCAGGTGGCGTCGAGCACCGCACCGTATTTCGTGCCGCCGCCGCGCGCCCTGGCCATGGCGCCGTCGAGCATGTCGAACATGACGAACAACCAGATCACCATGGTCCCCCAGAACAGGTGTCCGGTCGGGAACAGGGTGACCGCGGCGGCGATCGACGCGGTGGTGCCGATGATGGTCACCGCATCCGGGGTGAGCCCGGTGCTCACCAGCGCTTTGCCCAGCGGCGCAGTCGCTTTGGCAAACGTATCGCGGCCGAAGAAGCTCAGCACTGCTAGTCGACTTCCTTCCAGGCTGCCGACAGCAGCGCCCTCGTCTCCCGTAGCAGCTGCGGCATGACCTTTGCCCCGCCGACCACGGTGATGAAGTTCGCGTCGCCACCCCAGCGCGGCACGATGTGCTGGTGCAGGTGGTCGGCCAGCGAACCACCCGCCACGCCACCGAGATTCAGGCCGACATTGAAGCCGTGCGGCCGGGAGACCCGCTTCATCACCCGGATGGCCTGCTGGGTGAACGCCATCAGCTCGGCGCCCTCGTCCTCGGTGAGGTCCTCCAGGTTGGCCACCTTGCGGTACGGCACCACCATCAGGTGGCCGGGGTTGTACGGGTACAGGTTGAGCACCGCGTACACCAACTTGCCGCGGGCGATGACCAGGCCGTCCTCGTCGGACATCTTCGGGATGTCGGTGAACGGATGCCCGGTCGAGGCGGGATCGGTGGCCGCGGCCTCGGCGATGTAGGACATCCGGTACGGCGTCCACAAGCGTTGCAGCCGATCCGGTTCGCCCGCGCCCTTGTCCACGATGCTGCCCTGGTCGTCCAGTTCGGTGAGTCCGTCGGGCGCCATCCGCTCACTCATACCGCACCCTTGATCTCGAAGCCCTCCGCGGTCGGAGACGCGTTCTCCCGGTTCGCGATCCACTGCACAATGGTGGCCACCGCGCCGGCGACCGGCACCCCGTTCACCTGGGTACCGTCGCGGAAGCGGAAGCTCACCGCGTCGGCGGTCACGTCCCGCTCGCCGGCCAGCAGCATGAACGGCACCTTCTGCGCGGTGTTGTTGAAGATCTTCTTCTGCATCCGGTCGTCGCTGCGGTCCACCTGGGCCCGGATGCCCGCGTCCTGCAGCTGCTCGATCACTCGATCCAGGTGCGGCGCAAAGGCTTCCGCGACCGGGATGCCGACCACCTGCACGGGCGAGAGCCAGGCCGGGAAGGCGCCAGCGTAGTGCTCGGTGAGCACGCCGAAGAAGCGTTCGATGGAGCCGAACAGCGCGCGATGGATCATCACCGGCCGCTGCTTGGTCCCGTCGGATGCGGTGTATTCCAGGTTGAACCGCTCCGGCAGGTTGAAGTCGAGCTGGATGGTCGACATCTGCCAGGTGCGGCCCAGCGCGTCCTTGGCCTGCACGGAGATCTTCGGTCCGTAGAACGCGGCGCCGCCGGGATCGGGCACGAGCTCGAGTCCGGAGGCCGAGGCCACCTTGGACAGGGTCTCGGTGGCTTCCTCCCACATGTCGTCGGTGCCGACGAACTTGACCGGGTCCTTGGTGGACAGCTCGAGGTAGAAGTCATCGAGGCCGTAGTCCTTGAGCAGGTCCAGCACGAAGTGCAGGGTGCTGGTCAGTTCGGCGTGCATCTGCTCTTTGGTGCAGTAGATGTGCGCGTCGTCCTGGGTCATCCCGCGCACCCGGGTCAGGCCGTGGATCACGCCGGACTTCTCGTAGCGGTACACCGAACCGAACTCGAAGAGCCGCAACGGCAGTTCCCGATACGACCGGCCGCGGGCCCGGAAGATCAGGTTGTGCATCGGGCAGTTCATCGGCTTGACGTAGTAGTCCTGCCCCGGCTTGCGGACGGTGCCGTCCTCGTTCAGCTCCGCGTCCAGGTGCATCGCCGGGAACATGCCGTCGCGGTACCAGTCCAGGTGGCCGGAGACCTCGAACAGATGCCCCTTGGTGATGTGCGGGGTGTTGACGAACTCGTAGCCCGCGGCGACATGCCTGCGGCGCGAGTACTCCTCCAGCTCCTTGCGGATGATGCCGCCCTTGGGGTGGAACACCGGCAGGCCGGAGCCCAGTTCGTCGGGGAAGCTGAACAGGTCCAGTTCCAGACCGAGCTTGCGGTGGTCGCGGCGTTCGGCCTCGGCGAGCAGGTGCAGGTACTCGTCGAGCGCTTCCTGGGATTCCCAGGCGGTGCCGTAGATGCGCTGCAGGTCCTCGCGGTTCTGATCGCCCCGCCAGTACGCCGCCGAGCTGCGGGTCAGCTTGAACGCGGGGATGAACTTGGTGGTCGGGATGTGCGGGCCGCGACACAGATCGCCCCAGAGGCGTTCGCCGGTACGCGGATCCAGGTTGTCGTAGATGGTCAGCTCTTTGCCGCCGACCTCCATGACCTCCGGGTCGTCTATGCCGGACTTGTCGCTGATCAGCTCCAGCTTGAACGGCTCCTTGGCCAGTTCCACGCGGGCATCCTCGACCTCGACCACGCGACGCGAAAACCGCTGCGCGCCTTTGACGATCTTCTTCATCCGGGATTCCAGCTTGGCCAGATCCTCGGGGGTGAACGGCTTGTCGACCTGGAAGTCGTAGTAGAAGCCGTCCTTGATCGGCGGACCGATGCCGAGCTTGGCCTCAGGGAACTCCTGCTGCACCGCCTGGGCCAGCACGTGGGCGGCGGAGTGCCGGATGACACTGCGGCCGTCCTCGGTATCGGCGGCGACCGCCTCCACCTCGACGTCGGTGTCCGGGATCCAGGACAGATCCTTGAGGCCCTCGGCGTCGCGCACGACGACGATGGTGTCCGGCCCCTTGGTCGGCAGCCCGGCCTCGCGCACCGCGGCACCCGCCGTCGTCCCGGCCGGCACCCGGACGAGGGTGGCGGGGCTGGGGTGGGCTGAGGTGGTCACGGCGGTGCTCTCCTTGGAGTTTCTCGGGTGCGGGGCTGCCCCCGCGAATCATGGCCGTGGCAGCGTCTGCCCCGGCGCGACCATGCTAGCTAGCCCGCCGCTCCGCGTCTTCCGCCGGTCGTCGGGTGCGTCAATACTCGCATTGCGGGCCCGCGGTCGCGCAGTTGGCTGGATTTTCGGCATACCCGGTTGTCGCCTCGGCGACCGGACGTCAGCTGTCCGCGGCCAGCTTTTCCAGCAGGGCCTCGCGTTCGGCGGCGGGGCGTTTCGGACAGCTGGTGCACATCTCGCAGCCGGGGACCTCGAAGACCAGGCAGCAGGAGATGCGTTTGACGAAGGTGCGGCCGCCGATCCGCACGAACCGCGGCACGGGCAGCTTCCCGCCGATCTCGGTCGCCAGTCGCGTGCCCGCCTCGGCCGAACCCGCGTCGAGGGCGCGATTGCCGACCGCGTCGGCGACGATCGCCCACAGCGCGGGCACGCCCGCGCCGGACACCTCGGCGACCGGGCCGATCACTGCCGCAAGGGTTTCGCGCAGTGCCGCCCCTGGTTCAGTGGATTCGTCCGGCTCCGCGAGAACATGGATGCGTTCCACCCCGCCGTCGGGCCGGACCTCGCAGTCGAAGCGGTCCAGCACCGGCTCGGCGGCTTGCGCATCGTGCGCGTACGCCCGTGCGATCTGCTCGACCAGCGCGGAGGCGACCATGCACCACCACAGCGTGCCGGCGATGCGCGGTGAGGTAGTCCCCCACGAGTGCCCCATCTCCGCGATGCGCGCCGCCAGCCATTCCGGCTGCGTCAACGTCCGCCCGGGGACAACGTTCACCACTTCAGGGGACTGCGTAACCATTGCCACTCGACTCCGATCCAGCCGCCGACCATCCCGAATGTGCCCAATACCCATAGCGTGGCGACGACCAGCGCAAAGGTAGCGGTCGCCGCGAACGCGCGCATGGCGGCACCCCGTGCGGAATACCACGCCATACCCTGCCGGTACCTGTCGCGCAGCCAGCCGAGCGCCCGCCTTGCCCAGGCGAATTCGGTGGCGAGGATGCCAAGTCCGGCGAACACGATCGCCCAGCCGGGTCCGGGGTAGGGAATCGCCAGGATTCCGACGGCCAGCACTGCGGTGCCTGCCATCGCGACCCCGATCCGATAGGCGAGGTTCAGCGTAGGTCGCGCGGCAACGCGGGCCCGGAAGGCGCGCCAGGCCGTGGGCGTCGATCTTGTTTCCAGCTCAGCCGTCACCTTCTCCAGCGTACGAGACTGCCCGGTCAAGTCTATGAGGCAGCCGACGAGCCCGCCCGAACCAGTGGTTCGGGCGGGCTCGGCAGTCCTGGGTCAGACGAGTTCGGGTGTGACCCGATGTCCCGCTTCGTCCTCGATGTGGGCCAGCCCGTCCTCGGTGATCTCGATGACGCGCGCGCTCGCGATATCGAAGAACAGGCCCGACACCGTGACGCCGCGCTCGGCGACTGCCGCGCGCACGGCGGGATGCCGTTGCAGGTTTTCCAGCTGCACCGCCACGTTCACCATGCTCAACTGGTCGACCTCGTCGAAGCCGGCGGCGGCCGCGGCGATCGCTACCGGGTGTCCGCGGTGGACCCGGTCCAGACTCGGACGGGCGTGCGCGAGCCACTTGTCGATTTCCGGACCGGCCTTGGCCCCCGAGTGCAAGGCCTTCATCGCGCCGCACGACGAGTGGCCGCAGACCACGATGGAGCGGACGTTGAGTTCCTCCAGGGCGAAGACGAGCGCGGCGTCCACCGACGGATCGCCCACGGCGGGAACGAGGTTGCCCACATTGCGCACGGTGAACAGATCGCCCGGCCCGCTGTTGGTGATCATGTTCGGCACGATGCGCGAGTCGGCGCAGGTCAGGAAGAACGAATCCGGATCCTGGCTGTCGCGCAGTCCGTCCAGATGCGGCCGGACGACGTGCGCGTGGCTGCGGTGGTAGGCGGCGACACCGGCCGCGATCGGGTCGGCGTGCTCGTCGCGGCGCCACGGTCCGAGGATGTCGGTCCACACCGCCCGGCCGAAGCTGCGCGACGGCGGCCCGGCCGTCACATGGGCCATTCGGGCACTGCCGATCTCCACGAAATCGACACTGCCGCCGCTGCTTTCCTGCTGACGCACCCAGTCCTCGATGGCTTCGAAGGCGGCGTGGTCGAGGAAGTCGACGGTCATCTCGACGGTGACGTCGGCGTCGGCGGGCACCTTCGCGAACTCCGCGGACAGCTTCGGCAGCGCGAGGAACGTGCAGGAGCCGTCGATGGTGATCATCCACCGCTGCGAACCCGGAATCTGCCTGGCGCTGATGGCCACTCGCACCACTCGCCACAGCAGCAGGCCGAAGGCCAGCGCCAGGCCGATCAGCACGCCCTCCAGCAGATTCAGGAACACGACGCCGAGCACGGTGACGGCGTAGACGAACAGGTCACCCGTGCGCCGGGCCAGCTTGATGTGCGCGATCTTCACCAGCTGCGTGCCGATCACGATCAGCAGGCCGGCCAACGCCGCCTTCGGAATCTGTTGCACCACAGCGGACAACGCCACCGAGAACAGCAGAATCCAGCAGCCGTGCATGACCGCCGAGGCCCGGCTGCGCGCGCCCGCCTGGACATTGGTGGCGCTGCGCACGATCACGCCGGTGACGGGCAGGCCGCCGAGCAGGCCGGAGATCACGTTGGCCGAGCCCTGACCGATGAGTTCGCGGTCGAAGTTGGTGCGCTGACCCGAGTGCATCTTGTCCACGGCCACCGCGGACAGCAGACTCTCCACACTGGCGATCAACGCGATGGTGATGATCATCAGCACCACGGCCGACCAGTCACCGCGCGGCAGCTCCGGCAGCCCGATCGCGTCGAACAGTGAGCCGTTCAACACGATTCGCTCGGCGCCGGTAGGCAGCACCAGCGACAGCACGGTGGCGACGAACACCGCGACCAGCGGGCCGGGAATCAGGCGCAGCTTGGCAGGGGCGTACTTCCAGCCGACCATGATCGCGATCACCACCGCGCCGATGAACGCGTCGCCGCCGTGTAGCGACATCAGCTGACTGGGCAGTTCGGTGATGTTCTTCCACGCGGAGCTGTGCGACGAACCGCCGAGCAGCACGTGAATCTGTTGCAGCGCAATGGTGATACCGATACCGGCCAGCATCGCGTGCACGACTACCGGCGCGACGGCGAGCGCGCCACGGGCAATCTTGCTGAGCCCGAACAGGATCTGCAGCACACCGGCCGCCGCTGCGATGAAACAGGTGGTCTTCCAGCCGAATTGGTTGATGGACTCGGCCACAACCACGGTGAGGCCCGCGGCGGGGCCGCTGACCTGAAGAATGGAGCCGCCGAGCAGGCCGGCGACGATACCGCCGACCACGGCGGCGATGAGGCCTGCGAGGACAGGCGCGCCGGAGGCGAGGGCGATGCCGAGGGACAGCGGCAACGCGACCAGGAAGACCACGATCGAAGCGGGCACATCGTGGCGCAGGATCGAATGCAGACGATCGGACATGGGCTCGGGACCGCGGCCCGTGTCCGCTGGTACCGGCGGGGTGAACGGGGGTGCTAAATCGTTTTCGACAGCCATGACTTTCTCCTTCGCCGAACTCGGCGCGAAGGCCGAGGTCGGTTGACGATCAACATGTCCAGCAGGGCACACGACCGCGAACCGGCATCTCGCGGTGAAGCAGGTCTCGACGCACCAGCGGGCCGAGATGTAATGCGAAGCAAGGCTATGAGTAAAGACTAAGCAAAGCCTGAGAATGGGGCTAACTGTGCGTAAACTCCGTGCTCAGGGTGCTATGGCCTGCCTCACATGGGGGCCGAGACGGTGCCGGGGCCGTCGCGGCGGTTAAACCGGTTGTGCGGCAACACGGCGGCCCTCATCATCAGATGTCGCGATCCCGGCCACTCGGCGATGCCCCGCCAGCTGCGCTCGCACCCGGTGGACGTGGCCGCGGTGGTATGCGGCGATGCCCGCCAGGATGGGGTCCGCGCGGACCCCGGTTCGCCGCCATGGGCCGGTCGTCCGGTCAGGTGCCCACATCGGGACCGTGGGCGCGAGCCACGTCGCTACGGCGGCGACGGCTAGGCCGAGGGAAAGTGGCAGCATGACAAGGAGATCCACCACAGCGGCGGATAACCGGCGGCCAGCCAGACGTTCTGCGAATGCGGGGTTGCGCGACGTCCGTGGTGCGGGATCGGTGTCGGTTGACATATTTCTCCTTCGCCGGGACGGCGGGCGCCCGGTTCATCGGTCGAACATGTACTGGCATCGAAAGCGAGCGGCGGGCGAAGCTCTGCCGCTCCGTAGTGCTCGGTGAGCGGCGACCCGTGACGCGAAGGTCTAGTTAATAGTAAAGACTTCGCAAAGCTTTTGGAAAGGTTTCAAGTGGAATCGGCGCAACTGTCATCGTATTGTGACCCAGGTCACTAGGCAAGGGTTCGGCGGTGAACCGACCGCTACCGCGAAGACGCGATCGAGGCCGCATCAACAACGAACCGGTAACGGACCTCACCCGCGACCAGGCGGCGGAATGCCTCGTTGATCCGATCCGCCGAGATGACCTCGACTTCGGCACCCAGCCCGCGCGCGGCGCAAAAATCGAGCATCTCCTGTGTCTCCCGGATACCACCGATCAGCGAACCGGCCAGACTCTTGCGGCCGACCAGCAACGAGAACGTGCCGAAGGTGCATGGGTTCTGGGCCACGCCGATGTTCACCAGGGTGCCGTCCATCGCGAGCAGGCCGAGGTAGGCGTCCAGGTCGAGATCCGCGGACACGGTGTTCACGATCAGGTCGAAAGCGCCGGCGAGCCGGATGAATGTGGCGGGATCGGCAGTCGAGTGGAAGCTCGTGGCGCCGAGGCGGAAACCGTCCTCCCGCTTGCGCAGACTCTGACTCAGGACCGTGACATCCGCCCCGAGCGCGTTGCCGATCTTCACGCCGAGGTGGCCGAGCCCACCCATACCGACAACGGCCACGCGGCTACCAGGCCCCGCCTTCCAGTGCCTGAGCGGGGAGTACATGCTTATCCCCGCGCACAGCAGTGGAGCGGCCTCGGCGAGACCGATGCCGTCAGGAATGCGCAGCACGTAGTTCTCGTCGGCGACCAGGTGCGTGCTGTAGCCACCGAAGGTCGGCCGTCCGTGCCGATCGAGGGCGTTGTAGGTGCTGAGGCTGCCGCGCAGGCAGTACTGTTCGTGCCCCGCAACGCAGTTGGCGCATTCGCGGCAGGAATCCACGAAGCAACCGACACCGACCCGATCGCCGACCGCATGCTGTGTTACCGCCGAGCCGACCTCGACGACGATGCCGGCCACCTCATGGCCGGGCACCATCGGAAAGATCGACTTCCCCCAGTCCTCGCGGACTTGATGAATGTCGGTGTGGCAGATCCCGGTATATCCGATCTCGATCAGGATGTCGTGCTCGCCGACCGAACGAAGCGGAATCATGGTGCGCCGCAAGGGTTCATCCGGACCGGCCGCAGCGTAGGCGGGAATCGTCGATCTCATGACCGGTATCCCGGCGCGACCATGGAACTACCCGAGGCAAGGTCGAACTCGTTGTGCAGCACCGCTACCGCCCGCACCACGGTATCCACCGGCACCGTCACCGAGATCCGCAACTGCGAGGTACAAATGGAGCCGGCCGGAATGTCGACCCGCGCCAGCGAGGTCAACATCCGTGCCGCGTACTCGGGCCGATTCAGCAGTCCCTTGCCGACGATCGAGAGCCTGCCGACACTGTCATCGATCTCCACGCGGTCGGCTAGGCCGACACCGATTTCCGTTATGGCCGTGCACACCTGGTTCGCATCGGACCGGCGGACTGTCATGCCGACGGAGAACCCGGCTCCGCCGTCGTTCGAC
Source organism: Nocardia iowensis (assembly GCF_019222765.1). NCBI lineage: Bacteria > Bacillati > Actinomycetota > Actinomycetes > Mycobacteriales > Nocardiaceae > Nocardia > Nocardia iowensis. Next base: position 6,121,703 of record NZ_CP078145.1, read on the forward strand.
AGCACGGTGACGTCGGCCGGAATGGCGTGCCGTGCCAGCACCCGGAACACCGCGGCTGTCAGCTCGCCCTCCGCCCGCGCGGCGATGCGCATGACCACGCGGACCACGTCCACATCGTGTACCACCGCCAGCACGGCGGCTTTCGACTCGAACATTCCCACACCATCTCTTCCCTGGATCAGCGTGCCCAATGCGGCAGAAGAGGAGTTCCGGACGCAAATGTCGACCCCGTACATCGCCGCGAGTTCGACTGCGCGGGAATGCATTACCCTCGCTCCGACGAACGACATCTCCATCATCACGTCGGCGTCGACGGTCGGCATCAGAGTGGCGGTGGCGAGAACGCGCGGATCCGCGGTATAGACGCCGTCGACGTCGGTGTAGATCTCGCAACGACTGGTCCGCAGCTCGGCGGCAATGGCCACGGCCGTGGTGTCCGAGCCGCCACGGCCGAGGGTGATCACATCTCCCGCGGCGTCGACACCTTGGAATCCGGCCACCACGACAACGGTGCCGGCCTGCGCCAGCTCGACTATCCGCTCGGTGTCGACGGCCACGATGATCCCGGAACCGTGCTTGCCGGTGGCCATCATGCCGCTCTGCATTCCGGACAGCGCAACCGCGGGTACGCCGATTCCCTGCAGTGCCATGGCCATCAGTGCGGCAGAAGCGGTTTCGCCGGTGGCGAGCAGTTGGTCGAGTTCGCGTCCCGACGGGGCGGGATTCAGTTCGGACGCCAGCCGCTGCAGTTCGTCGGTCGTCTCGCCCTGCGCGGAGACCACCACGACGATCCGGTGCCCGGTCCGATGTGCGGTGGCTATGCGATCCGCGACGCTGCGCACCTTGTCGGTGGTGGCGAGCGAACTGCCGCCGTATTTCTGTACCAGCACATCGGATCCGATCCCGTCACCTGTCAGGGTCATGAGATCAGCCTGCGGATGGCGCATATCGTTGCCGTCTCGCGAAGGTATTGCGCGTCGAATCGTTCGAGGCGGTCGGATCCGCACTCTCGGGCGGGCCGCGTTGTCCCGGAACACGTTCCGGGACAACGCGGCCCGCCCGAGAGTGACAGTCGCGTTCGCCGCGCCGTCAGGCGACGTGGTCGGATACCTCGACGGTGAGGCTGTTCACCTCCGCGCGGAGTCGATCGCGCAGGTCGACGAGTGCGTCGATGCGCTCCTCGACGGAGGCGAGTCGGCGCTCGTACAGTTCGACCACCGCGGAGCAGGCGGGTACGCCGTCGAGATTCCGGGACAGGCAGGCACCGATCTGCCGGATGTCATCGGAGGTCAGGCCCGCGGCCAGGAGCATCCGTACATTGAGGACCTTGGTCACCTCGGCCGGACTGTATTCCCGGTAACCGTTGTCCCCGCGCTCGGCTTCGATCAGACCCTGCTCCTCGTAGTACCGCAGGGCCCTGGTGGTCGCACCGGTCCGCCGGGCAAGTTCGCCAATACGCATCGCGTCCTCCGTCGATCACTCGCGGGCTAGGCCGTCTCCTCGACCAGGCTAGCTGTCGAAACGTCTGCGGTCCGGGGAGTTCCGCCGGTCCGGAAGGACAATGCGAAGATCGCGATCCCGAGCACACCCAATCCCGCGCTGGCCGTGAGCACCCCGGTGGCACCGCCCGCGGTCAACGCCGTGCCGCCGACCAGTCCGGCGATCGCGATGCCGACATACATGGCGCTGGTGTTGAGGGCGATGGCTTCCGTGGCCGAGTCACCCGCGACCTTCATCAGTCGCATCTGGCTCGGCGAGTTCAATGCCCATCCCGTGACGCCCCAGCAGGCGAACAGCAAGCCGACCACCACGATCGAAACCCTGCCGTCCCACAGCCAGCCCGCACCCGCCAGCAGTATCGTCGCCAGCACCTGCCCGGACAGCGCGATCATCAGCGTCTTCTCGGGCCCGAATCGGTCGGCTCCCCGGCCACCCAGCATCGCTCCCGCGATACCGGCGATGCCGAGCGCCGCGATGAGCGCACCCAGCGCGGTGGGACCGGCCTTGGACAACGAGGCGGCGATCGGGCCGATGTAGACGAACGCCATCAGGCCGCTGGCGGCGGCGACGACCATGGCGATCAACCCCGCCACGACCGGCGTCCTGCGCAACGGAGACAGTCGCTGCCCGAGGGTCAGCGGCGCGGCCGCGTCCATCTTCGGCATGAAGATCGCGAGCCCGGCGGCGACCACCAGCGCGAGGCAGACGACGTACACCATGGTCGAGCGCCAGCCGAACGCACCGCCCAACCAGGTGCCGACCGGAACGCCGATAACCAGTGCGCCGGTCAGGCCGGTCGCCACGGTGCCCATGAAGCGGCCGATCTTGGCAGGTGGCGCCAGCGCCGCGGCGGTGGAGAACGCCGCCGGAGTCATCATCGACGCGGTGATCGCGGCGAGCACCCGGAAGATCATCAGCACCGGATAGTTGGGCGCGAGCGCCGCCCCGACGTTCATCAACGCGAACAGCAGCATTCCGGTGATCATCACCGCCCGTCGTGGCAGTCGGGCGGTGAGTACGGCCATCACCGGTGCGGCGACCGCGTAGGTCACCGAGAACACGGTGATCAGCTGACCGGCGGCAGCGGCGGAGACATCGAGGTCCGTCCCGATCTCCCGCAACACGCCCGCGATGACGAAGTCGTCGGTGCCGATAACGAAGGTGAGCAGCAGCAGACAGAGCAGCCACGGCGGGAGCGTGCGGTCGGCGACGGCCGACTTGGTGGAAGAGGTCATGCAGCGAAGGTAGAACCTTGACGCTGGCGTCAAAGTCAACCCTTTGCTCGATTCACCACGGCGCCAACTCATTTGGCCACCGCGCCCAGCCTGCTCAGCAGCGGACCGGTCACGCCGGTGGTGACCAGCGCCATCAGCACCAGCAGCCCGAACAGCTCGGGTCCGATCAGACCCAGTGACAGCCCGATATCGAGCACCACCAACTCGGTGAGGCCACGACAGTTCATCAGCACGCCGAGAATCCAGGATTCGCGCCGCTCGATGCCGAGCAACCGCCCGGCGCCGACGGTGCTGAGCACCTTGCTCGCCATCGCCACGACGACCAGCACCAGACACAAGAGCCACGCACCGGAATCACTCACCCCGCCCAACGAGGTCTTCAGTCCGACGGTGGCGAAGAACAGCGGCAGCATCAGCCACATCGTCAGTCCCTCGAGTCGATCGGCGAAACCGCGAACCACGGGTGACGATCTCGGCATCACCGCACCGGCCAAGAACGCGCCGAAGATCGCGTGCACGCCGATCCACTCCGTGCCCAGAGCCGATACCAGGATGCCGACCAGCAGCACCATGGACGCCACACTTCCCGCCCTGGCCTTTCCCAGCAGCCGCGCCAGCAGTGGCCGCACTACGAACACCAGCACCAGCCCGAAGGCGACCGTCAGCAGCACGGTGCGCACAACCGCGGTCGGCGAACCGTTGCGCACCTGCACGATCACCAATGTCAGCAAGCACCACGCGGTGATGTCGCCGACACCGGCGCAAGCCAATCCGAGCGCGCCGACGCGTGTACGCTGCAGATCTCGTTCGGTGAGAATCCTGGCCAAGACCGGAAAGGCCGTGATACTCAACGCCAACCCGCAGAACAACACGAACGGCACCGCGTCGACGGTCGCGGGCCGATAGGGCTCGAGCAGGGTAAGGCCCAGCACGGCGCCGGACAGGAACGGAATGGCGATCCCGGCGTGCCCGATGACCACCGCGGATCTGCTGCTGTGCCGCAGCGAATCCAGCGGAAGTTCCAGACCGACCAGGAACATGAAGAAGATGACGCCGAACTGTGCCAGCACGTCCAGCGACGGCACGATCACCGCGGGGAACAGCCACTGCTGCGCGTACGGTGCGGCCGCGCCGAACACGGTCGGCCCCAACAGAATTCCGGCCACCATCTCGCCGATCACTTTCGGCTGGCCCAGACTCGCCGCCACCGCCCCCAACGCGTGCGCAAGTAACACGATCACCGCCGCGGCCAGCAACAGCCGATACAGCCGATGGGTGTCGGTCACCGTGGAGTCGACCGGCAACGGGTCGTGCGAGCCGGATGCGCCCCACACCTGGAAGGCGATGGCCGCGAGCGCAATCGGAACAATGACGAGGCCCAGGTAGCTCGCCGCCGCCCTGGCCCAGCTCCGGGAGTCGGATCGGTGTGCGAGTTGTGTCATGGCCGACCTAGTCCAGGATCGACGGCGTCGACTGCCGGGCCAGCCCGAGCTCCAAGGCCGGCGCGATCTGGCCGTCGCCGTGCAGAATCCACGCCAGTGCGGCGCCGAACACCGGTCCACCGGGATCGAGGTCGGTCTCGGTGCGCTTGCCATCGGCGATCACCGCGAGCCGCCGCCCGGTCAGCAACACCTGGCCGGTCGCGGTGGCTTTGGAGCAGATCAGCTTGCGGGTGAACGGCGAGTCCGGCGAGGACTCGTGGAACTCACGGACACTGTCGAAGTCCCGCCACGAGCGCGGTACCGGCCACAACGCGGTGCGGAACATCGGCACCTCCGCGCCGTCGGCCTCCGCGCGCAGCACGACACGGTGCGCACCCGCGAGCTGGATCCGATAGGTGACACCGGAAAGGCTTTGCGGTTGCGTGCTGTCCCACCGCAACGGTTCCAGGTAGGAGAATCCGCCGAAGCCGACGTCGACCAACCACGTCAGCGAGTCGGCCTCGACCAACAACAGCGGGTGATCGACACCCTCGACGAACCCGTCGCGATAGGCCACCTCGGCGGCGATCAGGGTGACCGCGAAGCCCAGTTCGCCGAGCAGCTGGCCGAAGGAACGGTTGAGCTCGAAGCACAGGCCGCCGCGCGACCGATCGACGATCTTGTCCCGGATCACGTCGTCAGCGGTGCCGAGCGGGCTGCCGCGAAGGATGTCGAGATTCTCGAACGGCACCGCCATCAAATGTCGTCGCTGCAATTCCGGCAGCCCAACGGTTTCCGAGCAGCCGATGCGCCGCAGGTACGCCTGCGTCGCGGTCATCGGTCCACCTGGAGTTGCGCATACAGCGGCCGGAGTTCCTGTTGGCCGAGCGCCATGACATCCACCAGCGACGGACCCGGCTCCTGTTGTGCCCGGGGGTGGGTCGACAGCGCGGGCAGGCTCATTTGAAAGCGCTGAAAGCTCTCGACGAACGGCTTGCGCAGGGTCTGATACTCGGCGATACGCGCCCGATCACCTTGTGCCAGTGCCTGATCCATCACCTCGCCGAGCAGCACGGCGTCCTGCAGCGACATGTTGAGCCCCTGACCGCCGAGGGAATGCATGCCGTGTGCGCTGTCGCCAAGCAGCACCAGATTCTCCCGATACCAGATCCGGGGTTGCGTCACGTGGTGCCGGACCACGGTGACCTGATCCCAGCTCGTGACCCCGCCGAGCACATCGGCGAGGGCGGGTACTGCGGCCACCAGTCGGCCGGTGAGCCGGCCGACGTCACCGACGCCATGCCCCTCGGCCTCCTCAGCTGTCCCGAGCCACAGGACTACCTGCTCGTCGCCCGCGATCGGCACGGTCCACGCATTCGCCCCCGGCCGCCGGTGGACGATCATCTCCGCGGGCGAACCCGCTGGACGTGGCGCGAGCAACTGCAGCAGCGGCCGATCGAACTCGAACACCTCGGCTTCGATGCCGGCCATCTCCCGGATCGAGGAGAACTTTCCATCCGAAGCGACCACATAGTGGCAGTCGACCCCGAACTCCTCGGTCTGGATGCCGTAGCCGCCACCGTTGTCGGTCAAGCCCGTCACGGTGACGCCGCCGCGAGTACGAATCCGCGGCTGCTCGGCCACCGCGTCCATCAGAACGCCGTTCAGCACCGCGAGGGGCACGCTGAGTGCGAACGGAAACGCGCACTCCGGGACATCGTCGTACTTCCAACCTGTGATAGATCCGTCCGAACCGTGCTCGGACATGCCCAGGACCTGCTGACCCTCGGCGAGCAGTTTCTCGAGCAGCCCGAGTCGGGCGAGGATCTGCAGCGTCGGTGGCTGGAGCAACGGCGCCAACGGCGGCCCACCCCGCAGTTGTTCGCGCTTCTCCAGAACGAGCGTGTCGTGCCCCCGCCGCGCGAGGAGCAGGGCGAGGAGCAGGCCCGCGGGCCCGCCGCCGATCACGCAGACATCCGTGGTCATTGGTGACGAAGACAAGGTGACACTCCTGGGTGATTCGAAAAGGGCGCCGGCCAGGAAGCCGCCACGGTGGAACACCAGTGGCGGGACAGCCGAGTCGCCGGGATGCGCGGCGACGACGCGACCCACCAGCAGGCTGTGATCGCCGGCGGGATACACGGTGTCGAGCTGACACTCGATGGTGGACAGCGCATCCGCGACGAGCGGCACGCCGCCCACTCCGCGCACGCCACCGAGCAGATGCACGATGTCCGGACCGTCGGGACGATGTGCGGTCGCGAACAGCTCGACGATCCATTGCTGGTCGGCCGTCAAAAAGTTCACCGCGAACCGCCCCTGAGCCATCAGCGATGGGAGGATGCGCGCATTGTTGTGCACGCTCACCACCATCAGCGCCGGGTCGAGGGACGCCGAGAAGACCGAGTTCACGACCATGGCGGCCGCATCGCAGGTGAGCAGCGCGACTCCGGTCGGCACCGCACGCATCGCGCGCCTCAGTTCGCCTGCCATCAGTAGTAGATCACCGCCCGGCTCCAGTCCTCGTCCGCCGCGAAGAGGTTCTTCGGTTTGACGAACTCGGTGGCCGAGGCCAGCGTCTGCGGCGGGACGAGCGTGCCGGTCGATACCCCGGTCACCGTGCAGTCGACACCGTGGTGCGCCTGGACCTCGGCGGTCAGTTCGGCACACGCCGCGGCTCGCTGGTCGTCCGGGACCTCGATCTCGAGCTCGAGGCGTGCGGAGGTGGCGCGTCCGCGCCAGAACAGCACGTTCCGTTCGACAGGTAGGCCGAAGACGAGCTGTTCGACGTCATGCTGCGCGATCCGGACGTCGCCTATCGGATATCCCGCGGCCGAGCGGCCCAGCACCTGGATGGTGGGCAGCTGCCATCCGCAGGGGCAGTCCTCGGCCGTGATGACGACCGTGTCTTCGAGGTCGTAGCGCACCAACGGCATCGCCGCGCGGTAGAGGGTGGTGATCACCAGCCGCCCGCGCCCCTCCCGCGCGCTGACACCGGTTTCCGGGTCGTACACCTCGGCCAGAAACCGATCTGCCCACAGGTGCAGCCGCCCGGCCGAACACTCCCCCGCGAGGCTGCCGGTCTCGGTGGAACCGTAGTCCTGAAGGACGGGGGTCCCGCCCCACAGTTGCTGTATCCGGGACCGTCGCGCCGGTGTCAACGGCTCACCGGCGAGTAGAAATCCCCGCAGCGCCGGAAAGTCCTGTTCCGGGCGCAACCCTGCTGCTCGCGCGGCCGCGGCCCATAGCAGGCACTCGCTCGGCAGGCACCAGGCGACCGAGATCGACAGGTCGCGCAGCGCACGGATCACTCGCGAATACGGCATGACCAGCGAGCGATTGTCCGCAGGCACCACCGTGGCCCCGCACAGCCGCGCGGCCTGATGGGCTTGGTGCGCGGTAGTCAGCATCGAGTAGGGCGTGCGCACCATGACGGTGTCCGACGGCCGCAGTCCGATGGCGCTGCGCGCGAAGCGATCGATGACGTCGTGCCAGTCCCGTTCGGTGAAGTACGACGGTGTCGGCTCACCGGAGGTCCCACTCGATTCGTGGTAGGTCGCGAGCTCCCGTTTGTCGACGGCCAGCATGCCCCACGGATAGCTCTCGCGCAGATGCTGTTTGGTGGTCAACGGCATCGCGGAAAGGTCGGCCGGATCCGGCCCGGTGCCGTAGAACGGCGAGCGACGGGCCATTTCGAGTGCCTCAGGAAGGCGCTTGTCCTGGAGTTGATACAGCTCGTCCAGCGATCCCCACTGCCCCAGTTGTGGCAGCGCGGGCGATGTTTCGTTCATCCGTCGGTCTCTCCTGTCAGTCGGCAGGTGTTCTGCCAGGCCACCCGTCGCCAGTCGTCCTCGGACAGGTCGAGCACCCGGTACTTGGCGAGCTCGACATCGGGGTGTTGCAGCGGGTACTCGGTTCCGAACAGAACCCGGTCGGCACCGAGTCGGTCGAGTGCGGTTTTGACCACGAACGTGAAGCCGCCCGAGGTCTCGAAGACCACGTTGGGCCGCGGCTTGATCAAGTCGATGCCGTACAGATCGAGATCGCCGACACCCGCGTGGCCGAGGACGAATTCGACAGCCGGGAACCGTTCCGCCAGGGTGACGAGGGCGGCGACCCCGAAGCCCGGCCGCTGCACACAGTGCAGGTAGACGCCGTGGCCGAACCCCTCGGCCTGCTCGACCAGCGCGATCGTGCGCTCGTCGAGCAGGCCGACTCCGTGCACGGAGGGCGCGAGTTTCAGCCCACGGAAGTGTCGACCGTGTGCGCGGTAGTCCGCACCGCCGCGATGCGGATTGGCGAAGAAGAACGGCACCAGTCGCCCGCCGGACCGGTCGCAGCCGGCCAGCACCGCGTCGTTGTCGGCATCGGTCGCCACGTAGCCACCCTCGATGAGCTGCCGAGACAGCTGGTCGGGGGTGATCGCGCCGCCGGCAACGACGACGGCGCGGTCGATCCGGCACCGGTCCATCGTCTCGATGAGCCGAGCAACAGCCTCCGGGCCGGGAGCCAGGTGCGCGTGGGCGTCGAATACGCGCTGACGCGGTGTCATGGTCCCGGGCTCACTTCTCCAGGCAGAATTCATCGATCGGGTAACCGACGTGACGGTCCTCGCTGGGCAGGTAGCCCAGCACTTTGTCACCAGGGCGGAGTTCGGTGCTGTTGAGCACCGCCCCGCCCGGGCCGAGCACCCGCACGTGCCAGTCGTCCTGCAGGATCAGGTTGACCTGCTGCCCGTTGGGCGCCTCGGCATCGATGGAAATCAGCGGCCGCGACTCGATTTTCACCCGGCCGACGGTGACCATTCTGGTCTGGCCCTTGATGTCCACCGCCAAAACCTTGCTGCCCGAACGTAACTCGCTGAGGTAGTTGGTGCGCTCATCCTTGGACAGCGTGTAGGAATGGATCGCGCCCGCATTCACCCGGAACGGCCTGGTCGGCATGTACGGCAGCGGGTGGGTCTCGCTGACGCACAGGATCATTCCCTTGGAGTGCGATCCGACCAGGATGCCTTCGTCCTCGCGAAAGTGCGTGCAGGTGTCCACGCAGGCACGCTCGCCCATGCCGATGTGAGCGGTCGACACGACTTCCAGCTCGACCAAATCCAGATTCGGCGTGGTGGTCTGCACGGCCGACTTGAGCCGGGCAGCGTCGCCGACGGTCTCGGGGGCCATCATCACCCCATCCGAACCGTGCTCGAGAACACCGAAGATGATCTCGGCCTCTTCCACATCCTGCGCGACGGTGATCAGGCTGCCAGTGGACCGCGCGGCGGCCGCGATCACGATCTCCAACGGGATCTTGGTTGGATCACGGAACAGCAGCAAGCTCCACTCCTCCGCGCGCGCGGACTGACACGCGTCCTCCAGCGTGGCCGCGTCCACGATCTCCACGAAGCGGCCGAACTCGATGTGCGGATGCTTCAGTGCCAGTTCCGCCGTCGTCACACCGTGCGCCGCGGGGTCGATGACGACCACGGTGGCGTTGCCGAAGTCCTCGGGCAACTGCTTGTGTTGTGGGAACAGGATTTTCGTCACCGTCGGGGGCAGGTCGGCCAGGTCGGCGGCGTCGTCGGCGACGATGCCGTCGATGCGGTGGTGCAGGGCTTCCTGGATCACCGCGGCCTTGATCTCGCCGAGCGAACGGATGTCGAGCCAGCTGAGCTTCATGTCATTTCTCCAAATGTTTTGCGGCAAGGGGTTTGTGGGTGATCAGCCGAGCGAAGCGGCGAACTCGTCGAAGCTCGCGTGGTCGGGACCGAACTGGTGCACCAGATCGGCGACGGCACGAGCCGCGGCGGCCGGATCCGCCGCTTGAAAGATGTTGCGACCCATGGCAACTCCGGCCGCCCCGGCCCGCAGGATCTGTTCCACATAGGCCAGCACCGCAGCCAGGTCGTCCTGTCGGGGGCCGCCGACCACGACCAACGGCACCGGTGAATTGCTCGCGATCTCAGCCATGGTCTGTACGTCGCCGGTGTACATGGTCTTGACGATGTCGGCGCCGAGATCCGCCGCAAGCGTCACGGCGTGTGCGATCAGCCCCGGGTCGCGCGGGTCGCTGATCTTCGGGCCGCGCGGGTACATCATCGCCATCAGCGGCATGTTCCAGCGGTCGCACGCGTCGGCGACCAGGGCCAGGTCGGCGACCTGCTGCCGCTCCTGTTCGGAGCCGAGGTTCACGTGCACGCTGACCGCGTCGGCGCCCAGCCGCAGTGCCTCCTCTACTTGGGCGACAAGGTATTTCGCATTGGGGTCCGGTGCGTGCACCGTGCTCGCGCTCATGTGCACGATCAGCGAGATCGTCGTGAACCAGCGCGGGTCCACATAGCGCAGCGCACCCTTGTGCAGCACAACCGCGTCCACGTGAGCACCGGACAACTTGCCGACCAGACCGTCGACCCGATTGCCACCGGTCACCGGCCCGTCGGTCACCGAGTGATCCAGGGGCACGATCATCAGCCGCTGGTCGTGGTGTCGATGCAGCCGCCGCAGCCGCAGCTCGCGGGCGGACGATAGATAGCGTCGCATGCGATGTCCCCTCATTTCCCGGTCTGCACTGCGGCGTCGTCTGCCCTCCGGAGCGTCAGCTTCGGTTCGGTCTCCAGGTACAGGCCCGCCAGCGCACGGCTGGGCGAGTCGGGCATCTGCTCCATGGAGGCGTTGTGGTTGGCGAGCGGGTTGTTGGTCGGGGCGTTGGGGCCGGCCAGCCGGTCGGCGACCACCTCGTACGCCTTCTCTTTGGCATCGGCCAGATCCTCGATACCGGTGACGATGTGGAGGAATGCCTCATGCAGGTTGAGCCGGCGCTTCTCCCGCGAAGTCAGCTTCTGCGCCTCGAAGAAGTGTTCGTCGCGGCCGCGATAGCTCTGGTAGAACACCGAGACCAGAACCAGCAGCCGCTCGTAGGCCTTCTCGTACGCCTTGGCGTAGAACCGCAGCGCATGCTCCTCCGCCACCCCGTCCCGCAGCACGGAGGTGATGCTGGCGGCCGCGAGCAGTCCGCTGTAGGTCGCCAGGTGCACACCGGTGGACAGCAGCGGATCCAGGAAGCAGGCCGCGTCGCCGACGAGGGCGTAGCCGGGCCCGGCGAAAGCCTCCGTGACGTAGGAGTAGTCGCTTTCTGCCTTGACCTCGGAGACCAACCGCGCGCCGTCGATCAGATCGGCGATCAGCGGGCTTTCCGCGATCTTCGTCAGATAGATCTCCTCGAGATCGGCGCGCTCGGCCTGCTTTTCGCGCAAGTGCGCCTTGCTGGTGACCACGCCGATGCTCACTGTCTCGTCGTGCAGCGGGATCGCCCACAACCAGCCCTGCGGGATCGAGCACACCGCGATGGCCCCGTCTGGTCCCGGCTCCAGTTCCTTGGTCCCCTGCCAATAGCCCCAGACGCCAACGTTTTTGAACACGTCGTGGAACCGGCGGCTGCCCAGGTGCTTGGTGGCCATCAACCCGGCACGACCAGAGGCGTCGACCAGGAAGTCGAAGGAGATCTCACCGCCGCCATTGCGATCGGAGCGCTCCCACACCGCACGTACCGCCCGGTCACCGTCGAAGACGATCTCCTTGACCGAGACGCCCTCCCGCACGTCGACACCCTGTGACTTGGCGTGTTCGAGTAGCAGGTGATCGAACTCCGAGCGGATCACCTGCCAGCTGTAGGTGGTGTCGTCGAGATCGTTGAAGCGAAGGTCCCACTTCTCCGTGCCCCACTCGAAATACGCGCCGCCCTTGCGCTGGAACCCATGCGCCTCGATCTTCTCTCTGGCGCCCATGAGGTCGAGGATGGGCAGGCAAGAGGGCAGCAGGGATTCGCCTATGTGGTAGCGGGGGAAGGTCTCCCGCTCCAGCAGTGTGACGGAAAAGCCCGCACGGGCGAGCAGGGTCGCGGTCGTCGAGCCCGCCGGTCCGCCTCCGACCACCAGAATCTGAACGGCTTCGTGCACTGTGACTCCTCATGAATCGGTTTGACACCCTTGATGATTCGGCCACGAGGTATCGGCGGCATTACTCCGCGCTATCGCCGATACAGCCCTTCGGTTCGAGGAGGAACTGGGTGAAGTTGTCGTCGTGCGGGATGCCGGGCACCGTCGCCCACGGCAGCACCGTGCCCCGAACCACCTTGCGCACACTGGGTTCCCGTAGTGCGCGGCTCACCAGCTCGGCCCGGTCGGTGATCAGGTTGAGCACCAGTGAGTCACGCAGCGGGGCAATGCCGTCGGCCGCGGTCCACGGTGCAACAACGACGAAGGGAAACGGGAGTTCCGTACCGACCAGGGGGTGACTGGCCGTCGGTGCGGATAACACGATAGGTTGTGGGACAACGGAACCGTCGTCGAGTTCCACCATGCTGTCGCCGCCGCTGTGGTCGGTCAGCTCCGCGCGCATCGAGTCGATCAGTCGCTCGAGCCGTTGCGCGCGACCGCGTTCCAGGAACAGCAGGTCGGCCGCCGGGTCCGTCGCGGGCAGCACCGGCAGCTTTCGCAGTCGCAGCGCCAGTCCGTCGGCGACCTGAGCCACCGGTCGCGAGGTCAACACCGCGGAGAGATTGTTGCATCGCGCGCCGCCGTCGAAAGACGCTGAGTACGCGAGGTGATCGAGGACCGTGTCATCGATGTCCGCGTCCAGTAAGGCCTTTGCCCGGCCCGGGCCACGTACCGCGACCGATTCCCTTGCCCGCCAGCGGGTAACAGCGCTCTCGCCGCCGTAGACGATCCCTCGGTCGGCCTGACCGAGCAGGAACTCCCCGACCGCATGGGAACTCGGCAGAAAGGCGATCTTGCCTGCGGGCAGTCCGGCGGCGGTCAATGCCGCGATCAGGCGCAGCGGTGTGAACGGGTCCCTGCTTCCCGGGCGCACCAGCACGCTGTAGCCGTGAAACAGGGCCTGCACCCAGGAAGCGTTGGGCGCCGGATGGTTGCTGGCCAGCACGGCGGCGAACAACCTGCCTCGGGGCACCCATCTCGTCCGGAATCCATTACCGAACTCGGTCCGCGGGAGTTCGGCGGCCGTGGTCTCGGGCAACTCCGTCAACTGCGCGACGATCTCCTCGACCGACCGCCGCACCGCCGACATGGTGAGCCCCGAGCTGCGAATCACATTCAGCGCGTAGTCGTTCGGCGACGCACCGGCCAGATTCTCGGTGGCGAAGAGCGCGGCCGCGCGAGGGAAGATCGCCGGATCCGGCGGCACGCCGTCGGCGTCGGCCCGCAATTCGGCCACGGCGGACTGGGCGAGCAGCCGAGGGGCGAGACCGACGTCGGCCACCGGTTCCCCCGACACGCCATTCAGCTGCGACCGATCCGCGCTGGCGACCGTCCGCGCCCCGATCATGGGGTCGATCACGATCGGGGCCATCAGTACACGCCCTCGATGATCTCGACCTCATCGAGGGCGCGGTAGGTCTGGACGTCGGCGAGTCCGTCCACATCCTCGCCGGGCACCGGCTTTACCCGCACAGCCGTGTCGCGTTCGAGGACGTTCGGCAGGAACATCTCCTCTGTCACCAGGTGCAGCCGGACTCTGCCCCGCTCGCCGTAGTCGACCGGTTGCCCGTCCGCACCGACCAGTTCGATGCGGGTGGTCTCCGGGAACGGCGTGAATACACAGGGGTGGATGTCGTCGTCGACGGGGCGACGCTGCGGCGCGATACCCATCAGACTGTTGCCGTACACCCCGGCGATTACCTTGTCCGGGAAGAAGACCTCGCGCAGCTGCCGCAGCGTCTCCAGGCTGATCGATGTGCCCGCCCAGAGGATCGCTTCGACCTTGGACTGTACGAGCTCGTACAGCTCGGGCCGCGCGCAGATCGCCTCCAGCACCGGCGGTGTCGTGTTGAGCACGGCGATCTCTTGCGTGCGCAGGATCGGCTCTGCCTGGTCGAGCAGGTGCTCGAGGTACTTCTCCGCGATCTCGCCGAGCCCATGTGCCATGAGGTGCTTGACCCAGCGCGGATCGAAGTCGACGGAGTGGAAGAATCCACCACCCATGGCCGAATGGCGGGCGACGTCCGAACCAGCGACGTGCGGGCCGGTGGGCCCGAGGTGTAGCCAGTCACCTCCGGGCGGAACCCCGAGTTCGAGCAGCCGCTGCCGGGCCCACGCCAGCATCCGCACGCGATATCCGCAATCGACGATGCGCTTGGGCTCGCCCGTGGTGCCTCCGGACTCGTACACCTGAAACACCCTGTCGGACAAACCCTTCGGCACCAGATCGCGCACAGTCACCGAGCGCAGTTCGGCACTGACGTCCGGGAACAGCACCAGGTCCGCGGCCGAACGCACGTCCCGGATCGGATCGAATCCGAGTTCGGCTCGCTTGGCCAGCCAGAACGGCGACCCGGTGTTCGTATCGAAGTGCCACGTCATCGACTCTCTGACGTGGCTGTCGAAATGGGAAGTCACGATGCCTCACTCTGCTCGACGCGCCAGTTCTCTCGGGCCGAGCGTCGCAATGGCACCTATTGCCGGCCTATCGGCGAGGTATCAGGCGTCTTGGCCGCCGCGACGAACGCGTGGTACTCGGCGCGCAGCCGCACGATCTCCGATTCCAGGCGGGTCAGCCGGTGCTCGGTCTCGGCCCGTGTGTCGGGGACGATTCGGTCGGTGGCCGGATGGGCACCGAGCCGAAGGCGGTGGCCCGTGGGCAAGGTTCCCGACTCGTTGGTCAGGACGAAGATCTCGGTCTTGCGCAGACTCTCGCCCGGCTCGATGCCGAGCTCATCCGCGAACCGCTTGCGGACCGTGCGATAGAACTCCAACGCTTCGGCCCGGCGGCCGGACAGGTGCAGTGCCAACATGAGTTGGGCACAAAGGTTTTCACGGAAGGGCGCGTCCGCGACGTAGCAGTTCAGCTCGCCGATGATTTCGCGCTGCCGCCCCAGCCGCAGGTTCAGGTCGATGTACTCCTCGACAACCACGTATCGATCCTCGGTGACCTTGACCGCCGCTGCCGCCAGCAGGTCGCTTTCCAGCCCGACCGCCAGCCGACCACGCCATAGGTCCAACGCGGACCGCAGCAGCCGCACCGCCTCGACGAGGCGGCCGTTGGCGGCGGCCGCCCGGCCACGCTCGACCAGATCCTGGAATCGGTGCAGGTCCAACGCGCCCTCATCGACCCGCAGCAGGTAGCCCGACGAATGCGTCTCGATCACCTCTCCGCATCCTTTGGCGGCGAACTTGCGGCGCAGTTCGGACACGCAGATGCGGATCTGGCTCTTGGCGGAGACGGGTGGGTCCTCGCTCCAGACGGCGGCGATGAGGCGATCGATGCTCATCACCTGGTTGGCCTCCAACAACAGCATGGCGAGTAGGACCCGCTGCCGACTGCCGGTGAGACGGATTTGTTCCTCTGCGCATTCGACCTTCAGCGGTCCGAGCAGACGATAACGCAACTCTCTCGCCACGAGAGATCCCCCTATCGAGCATTCGAAAACAATCGATCGAATAATTCGAACAGACGACGACCGATTGGTTACCGATTCATTAACAAGCCGTTCGTGAACAAGCAGGAGACGTCAGTCGATCCCTCGTCGAATTTTCAGCCCCCAACCTGGAGAAACTCAATCGGAGCAGGGGGTGCATATGTGCCCTGACCCGCAAAAGCGACAGTAGACAAGGGAAAGCCTGCCGTCAAGCGGAAGAGTTCCACTCGGAAGGATCTGCAAGATTTCGAACCGAAGGCTTCGATCGGCCCGGAGCCCATGATATTGACGTGTTGACGGGGGCCGACGGAACTCAATCCCCAGGAGGCGTCGCCAACGCTTCGCTAGCCCTCGGCAGTGCATCTACCAGCAGGGACAGTGCCGGTCGCGCCGTGGCGGCGACCGAGCCAGCACCAGGGCTGGAGCTGTCGGCCTGGCGGTGTGATTCGTTATAGGAGATGCAAAGCTGACGGTTTGCAGATGCTTGTGGGAATTACGTATCGACCCCCGAATCTCGACGCGCATCAACCATTGACACGTCTATCCCAGACTATCTGAACGCTGCATCCGCGCAAAAGTCGGAATTCGATGTAGGCCACTTCCATATCGCTCTCGAGTCCAGCATTTATCCATACACAATCGAGTTGCATTGGAGTGAGCGACAGAGCATATCTTTTCCGTGATATCACCAGCATTTCACGACATAACTTACATAATCAGGGCTATTCGCCGACGCAGGCCTTCGGAGATGGGTTGAGCACTTTGCGCAGCAGAACCCGTGGGTAACCGCAACTGCCTGTGCATGATGCCCATCCCATGTCGGCGCATGGTGACGCGGCATCCAAACGAGCCCGAGGGCCGCGCCAGCGGGTATCGGAATGCAAGCCCAGCTGCACCGCTTGGGCGACAGCCGATCCGACCGCCGGTTCGATGGCCCGTCCCGGTCGCTTCGGCGAACTCGACCAAGCCCCCTCAGCGCCATAACTGGCACCCACAGAGCGACATCACAACCCCGCCAACGCATTTGGCAATTACCGCTCCGCAGCATGCTGAATTACCGAGTTGAGGATGTCGGATCCGCGTATTGCGAGCGGTGTCGCCGCTACGGGTGTGACCCACGGGATGCTCGGACTCGAGCGAACACGAACCCCAAGCTGCTACGAATCGCTATGGTTCGCAGCCGAACACTCTATGGTGACGCAAGTCACAGTCAGACGGCTGATCGCCGACAGCCATCCACTCGCGTACAGGTTCCGAGCTCATGCGAAACGCGGTCGGTGGGGGTGCGATTTCGGCCGATTGGCGACACCCAGGGCCACACCAGCTGGATGCGGATATATGAAACGAAACAGCCCCTGACATGCTTGCGCAGGTCAGGGGCTGTTTCTTTTAAGTGGTCCCAGCTGGTTTCGAACCAGCGACCTTCCGCGTGTGAGGCGGACGCTCTCCCGCTGAGCTATGGGACCTGAACTCATGCCACATGGTGGCGGGCCGGGTGGCGTGGAAGCGCCCTCCGAACGAGATGGAACATTAGCACGCGCCACCGGCGGTTCACCAAATCGCCACCCGGACAGGGCGGAACGCGCTGTGCACCAGTCCGTCTCGGCCTGGGGTACCAGCGATCTATTCCCCTGTTCACGCGGTCCAGCCGGGCCGTCGAACCTCCCCAATCACACCGGCCACCTCCGCCACACTGGCAACCTCGCCGATTTCCCCCGTTCTACCAGCGGATTTGTAGCTTTCACCGGGCGTCCGCTAATGTTCTGTCTCGCACCACGGAGGCCACAACGGGCCGCCGAGATGCAAAATGCGGATGTAGCGCAGTGGTAGCGCATCACCTTGCCAAGGTGAGGGTCGCGGGTTCGAATCCCGTCATCCGCTCGAAGAGGTAGGGCCAGGCAAACTAGTTTCGCCGTCCCCCTTCGCACGGTGGAGTGGCCGAGTGGTGAGGCAACGGCCTGCAAAGCCGTGCACACGGGTTCGATTCCCGTCTCCACCTCGCGCGATTAGCTCAGCGGGAGAGCGCTTCCCTGACACGGAAGAGGTCACTGGTTCAATCCCAGTATCGCGCACCACCGTAGTACCAGGTCAGGCCCCCTTTCGAGGGGGCCTTTCTTGTTGTGTGGGCTATCTTTGACCTGATGAGTTACGTCTCAGACGGCTCGAACAGCTCGTCACAGACCTCACACCGGATACCGCCGACGTCGAACGCGCTTCGTGAGATCCGCAGCTTGCGACCGCAGCCGCACTCGGCGGACAGGCCGTTGTTGTTGGATTTCCGGCCGCCGCGTCGTTCCGGCTCACGACGGCGGTAGGCAACGAGCGCGAAAGCCAGCTCGTCCAGCTCGTCCCGATAGAGCCGCTGGGTGTCATCCGGTACCGCCGTGAGTGACCATCCGAGCTTCGGGTTGTGGGTGAGCGTGAGCCCCAGCTCTTCGCCAATCCCCCGGAAGCGCTCGTTGTGCCATCGCCCTTGTCGGCTGGTGTCCTTGATGTCGCGAGTGAGGGCGACACCGTGAGCGGCTTCGTGCAGCAGCGTGCCGAGCACGTCCACCGCGCCACGTTGGAGTCCTTCGCCGCCGACGAACAGCTCGCGTAGCTCGTACTCGCCGCGAATCCAGCGGTTCGGCACGAAATGTCCGAGGGTGAGATTACCGCCAGCTGAGCCCGATCCCATCGTCAAGACCACGTCCGGGACGTCAGGGTGACGGGATCGGATTGCGGCCCAAGCATGTTCGAGTGCGGAGACGAGCAGACCGGTGATGGTGTCGGAATCGGTCATGACAACCACAGCCTTTCCGGAAGCTTGACACGTACGTGTCAACCGACCAGCGGCTATGACACGTACGTGTCAATGAGTGGAGTCCCGGAAGAGACGTGGATTCCCTGGGCGCGCGCCGCGTCCCGTCCGGGGCAGGCCCTCGGCCTGCCCCCACCGCCTGCCCAGGGCGCCGCAGTGACTGTCGGTCAAGGAGGAATTTCTGGATACCAAACCGCGGCGTGAATGACCTACCGCCGCCTGGAAATTCGTCCTTGATCCCGGCCAGGGGCGTCGTCCGTACAATGCGGCGCGCGCCCAGGGAATCCGTACCGTCCGATCCGAACGGACGCCACCAAGCTGTCGACCGAGAACGCTTGTTTGCCCACCGGGCCGGACCACTCGATCGCAACCGTTCATACCGCACGCCACCAGATATCGACTCCGGACATCACGTCGCACCAAACCTCAGCGCGATTACGTCTCGTCTCCCAACCGGACCACGCACTCACTGCAACGCTTCACTCTCAACCCAACCCACTCCTCCACCCCACTCTTGCTTCACACCAACACTTTCCGCCGCTCCCCCTGACTCTCATAACTTGCTTCTCTGAAAGCAGTGGGTTCACTGTCGCTGACGGAATGTCAGTGGGAACCCGACGTGATTCGATTGCCGGCTCGCCGGAACGCGTTCGGTTCCAGTCGAACCGGGTTGGAGAACGATCGCCGGGAGGACGGGAACCACTGCCACGGGCTTAGAAGGTCCGCAGGAGTGTTGAACGCCACTACCTGCGACGCAATACCTCCACCGAGTGCGGTCATCGCCGATTCGAGTTGAGCGTCGCTGAGGTAGGGCGCGGGTCCGAGGCGTAAATAGTCGCCCCGGCAGTCGGTGGCAGTGCCGCGCGCAGCCAGGTCGGCGCGCAGACGTTCGGCGTGTGGAGAGTGCAGAGCGAGAAATCCCCCGAACCCGGTGTGGGGGCCGAGCGGTCGCGGGTGTCTGTGAGAGCCTCAGTCGGCGAGTATTCGGCGGGTCAGTGTGCGAACCGACGCGGAAATCTCCGGGGTGACGAACCGGAGGAGATCCTCGGACGGCGCGGCGTCCGGACCAAGCACCACTCCGGTCGCGCTGTCGAGTGCCGGGTCAGTCGCGGCGGCCACGATCGGTCCGGCGCCCGCGGCGGCGGGTCGCAAGCTTTGCTGAATCTCATCCCAGAGGCCCCGGAACGCAGGTGGCAGGATCTCCGGGGTCATCGCCATGCCGTTCGGCGTCGCCGCCGCGGCTGAGCCGAGGGGATCGACGACGAGCACGCTGATACCGCTGCCCCGCAGGTCCTCGGCACGGTCCAGAGTGTAGGCAAGGTGTGCGAGCTTGGCCCGGCCCGTGACCGCCATGCCGTAGTACTCTCCGTCCTGCTCGACGTCGTCGTAGGCCGGCACTCCGTCGACCGCGGCGATCGATGACGAGCTGACCTCGATAATGCGGCTGGGCGCACCGGCTTTCAGCACGCCGAGCAGCGCGTCGGTCAGCACCGTCGGCGAGAGGTGGTTCAGCGCGAAGGAAGCCTCGATCCCGTCGGCGGTCTCCCAGCGCGTCGACCACATACCGCCGACATTGTTCACCAGCAGGTGCAGCGGGCCTTCTGCGGCGAGGCGCACACCCAGCGCGCGCACCTCGTCCAGCGAGGAAAGGTCGGCTCGCAGGAACCGGCTGTCGCCGCCGATGGCCGCGACCGCATCGGCGCCGCGGCCGGGATCCCGCCCGACAACGGTGACGGCGAACCCCTTCTGCTGCAACTGCTTTGCGACATGGAAGCCAATACCCCCGGTGCCGCCTGTGACGACTGCTGTCCGAGTCATCGTTCGCCTCCTCCAACTACTCCGAATAACGCTCGACAGTCAAGACCGTGCCGCCGAGGCACAGTCAAATCGCCCTCAGACCGCTACATCTCGACAGGAGTCCAGCAACGCCGTCAGTCCCAGGGCGCGGGAGTGTTGGCGGCAGTTTCTATGGGCCGCTCGGTGAGAGTGCGTGCGAGCGTGGCGTAGCTGACTGCGGTGGGTGCACTGAGCCCAAACGTGAGCGCTAGGTGCAGGGGATCGGCGTTGGTGGAGAGC
This sequence comes from Nocardia iowensis, assembly GCF_019222765.1. Taxonomy (NCBI): domain Bacteria; kingdom Bacillati; phylum Actinomycetota; class Actinomycetes; order Mycobacteriales; family Nocardiaceae; genus Nocardia; species Nocardia iowensis. Next base: position 6,142,156 of record NZ_CP078145.1, read on the forward strand.
GCTTCTCGCAGGATGCGGTCACTGCGGATGTGTTCGAGTTCAATGCCGAGAAGACCGAGATTCCAGATCAGGTGATAGTCGGAAACCGGCGCAATGTTCAGGACGGAATCGCGGGAGACGATCAGGTGCGGGTTCGAGGTTCGCGGCCATCGGTGGTTCGAGGGGGCCTTTCTTGTTGTCGTGCCAGATGCGCTCACCGCAGCCTTCCGGGAGTCTTGACACCTACGTGTCAACCGGCAACGGCTGTGACACGTAGGTGTCAATGAGTGGAGTCCCGGAAGGGACGGGATTCCTGGGCGCGAGCCGCGTCCCCGCCGGGGCAGCCCCCGGCCTGCCCGCACCGGCTGCCCAGGGCGACGCAGAGACGCACGACCAAGGAGAAATTTCCGGACCGCGGCGCGGATGATGTACCGCCGCGCGAAAATTCGTTCTTGGCCCCGGGAGGGGTGGCAGTCGCAACTGTCCGCGCCGAACGCCACTACCAATTCCGACTCCCGACGTCACCTAACGCCAAGCCCTACATCGGTGGCTGGAAGCCGCCGATCTTCTGCTCGAGCAGTGCGGCCAGCTGCAGCGGGGTGCGGTCCTCGAACATCGGACCGATGAGCTGCACTCCCACCGGCAGCCCTTCGGGGGACCGGCCTGCGGGGATCGCGGTGGCGGGCAGGCCCGGCATGGTGGCCACACCGGCCCAGACGAGTTGGTGGAAGTACGGGTACTCGACGCCGTCGATGTCGATGTGCCGGTTCTCCAGACCGCCGTTGTGGTTGTGCGGGAAGGCGGGGGTGGGCGTGATGGGGCATACGACGGCATCGAATTCGGCGAAGAGTTGCCGCCAGCCGTGGCGGTGGAGTTCGCGACGGTTGTTCGCCTCGACCCAGTCGCGGTGGCTGAGCACCATGCCGCGCAGCCGCGCCGCATCGAGACTCCGGTCGTCCGCGCTGAGGGCGGCGGCGTGGGTCTGCAGCTGTTCGTACATGTCGACGGGAATACCTGCGGCGGCGTTCGACAGCATCAGCAGCATGTAGAGCGTCGCCGCTTCGGTCAGATCGGGCAGCAGCGGACTGCGCCGTTCGACGCGGGTGCCCTCGTCGACGAGCGCCTCGGCGACCCGGTTCACGCCCGCCCGCACCGCCGATCCGGTCGGAATGAGCGGATGGTCCTCGATGATCAGGACACGGAAGTCCGACAGCCGCTCGTGGCGCGCGGGCGGCAGTGCGACGTCGTAGGCGACGCCGTGAGTCAGCGGGTCCGGTCCGGCCATCACATCGAGCAGCAGCGCGAGGTCGCGGGCGGTGCGCGCCATCGGGCCGACGACGGCGAGGTCGAGGTCGATCGGCAAGGCCGGCGCGGGCGGCGCGACCATGCCGCGGGTCGGCGCCAGCCCGAGTGTCGGCTTGTGCGCGTAGACACCGCAGAAATGCGCGGGGGTGCGCAGCGAACCGGCGAGGTCGGAGCCGATGGACAGCGCGCCGAATCCGCACGCCAGGGCCGCCGCCGATCCGCCGGAGGATCCACCCGAGGTGCGGCCGTGATCCCACGGATTGTTGGTGGTGCCGTAGATCTCGTTGAAGCTCTGGATATCTCGCAGCGTCAACGGCACATTGGTCTTACCGAGCACCACCGCGCCCGCGGCCGCGAGCCGAGACACCTGTACCGCGTCCTCGGCCGGGATGTAGTTCGCGTGCTGCGGCATGCCCCAGGTCGTGGGCAGCCCGGCCATGTTGTAGGACTCCTTGACCGTCACCGGAATACCGAGCAGCGGCCGATCCTCGCCACGGGCGCGCGCCTGATCGGCACGGCTGGCGGCGGCCCGCGCACGGTCGAAGTCCGGCACACAGATCGCGTTGATCACCTTGTCGTCGCGCTCGATACGAGCGATCGCCTCCTCGGTCAATTCCACCGAGGTCACCTCACCGGCCCGCAACGCCGCCAATAGTTCTTCTGCCGACTGAAGATTCCATTCCATGAATCCGACGGTATCGACGCGCTGCAGCAGCCATAAAATGCCGATTTTCACAACGGGAAAGCCGAACAGGCCACTGAAGTCACGCACTCGTTCTGCCTTCGTAGCAGGTTTGCCCAGGTCACAGCGTCGGCAGTGCGGCCACTCCACTAGCACAGGGCATGAAACGCCGCTGCACACAACGGGATAGATGTCTCAATGCTCGTCATGTTCCTCTCCGGCCACAGACTATTCGCCCGACTGCTGACAAGGCGATGCGCGGCGGAATCGGTGTCGGCCTGGAAGTTCAGGAGGCCTTCATCGGAGGACGGCATGAGATTTATCCACGTCGACGGATCCGGCCTGCTTATATAGCGCAGACCGGACCCGCCTTCTCGGTAGTGGAGCAGGATTCCCGTCTGCACTGCCACCCTCATCGGGTAGTAGCGCTGCCGCCTAAAGCGCCCAGTTAAGTCAGGCTCAGCAGAACACGTGCGCGTTGGAGATCAAAGTTCCGCTGTCCAAACCCCGGTTGGTCCATGGGTAGGTGTGGTCAAATCTGCCGTTTACGTAGTCGACACGCAACTCGTTGCCGTGGGCAATAGCCCAATCGAAATGGCCGTTGAGGCCATGGGAGCCGCAGCCATCAAAGTTGTACCACTGTCCTCTGTGTGGCCCTTCAGCCCCCCTGATGCAAGCCCGCCCATATTCGCAGGTAGTACGCCACCATCCCGCTGGCGCCGCTACTGTCTCGACCGTCGGTGCAGCCTGGGAGGGGGCTGCAAATCCGATTACCGATGCGGCCATAGCGGCGCATACCAGAGCTTTTCCGAGACGATTGATCACGTCGGTGACTCCTTTTCTGTGGTGACTTTTCAGGCCAGGTCGGAGGTTTCGTCCTAGAAATGCACCTGAGCCCAACGGCAATGAACTTCAAGGCCCCCTGTCATCCAGACACAGGGCAATTGGCGTTGCGGGACCTTTACTGCTGAAATGCCTTGCGTACTAATTTTCTAGAATGCGACGCACGCAAGCAACTCGAATTTTCAACACCGTATCCCCACTTCCGAAACCGCCCGCCAGCAGCGCTGATACAACACTGCCAGAAGCTCTTTTATGCGACTGCTCGGTTTTCAATAACCGAACTGAGGCACAACCGATTTGGCGTAGCGGTTGTGGCCGAACTCAACCAGCCGACCGCTCGGAATCGTTGAGCGGCAGGCAGTTCGGGGGATGTTCACCAGTTGGGGGCGAGGCGGCGGATCTCTGGGAGCGCGGCGGCGAGTACCGTTCGGAACCAGGACGAGAAAGGTTGTTGGGCAAGCATTCTCGTCAGATCGTCCGGGCTTGCGAACAGCGTTTCGTGTACCTCGTTGGGATCGGGTTGCAACAGGTGGTCGGCGCGACCGACGTAGAGGTGGTTGTATTCCCACTCGACCAGGCCCGAGATGGTGTCGGGGTGGTTGTATGTCACGGTTCCTGCCGGTACTACCGCGGTCGGGGTGAGGCCGAGTTCTTCGTGGGTGCGCCTGGCCGCGGCAGCGGCGGGAGGCTCGCCGGGCAAGGGGTGCCCGCAGCAAGTATTGGACCAGACACCGGGTGAGTGATATTTGGTCAATGCGCGGCGTTGCAGCAGCATTCGGTCCGTTGCGTCGAACAGGAACACCGAGAACGCGCGGTGTAGTCGGCCCGGCGGCTGATGGGCGGAAAGTTTCTCGGCGGTGCCGATGGTGGCACCATCGGGGCTGACCAGCTCCAACAGGATGGATTTGGCGGTCACGAGGGCACCGGTGCCACCGTCGCGAGGAAGTTTCGCACATGCTGCGCATCCATGTTTCGACGCCAGGCGAGGCGGACCGGTGCCGGCGGTAGATCGTGAATAGGGATGACGCGCACCGAGTTCGGGACGAGATCGGCCAAGGACGCGAGGGAGATGTGCACGGCGTCGCTGCTCACGACCACGCCGAGCATCTCGGGGATGGAGTCGACGTGGTGGACGCGTCGAATCTGCCTGCCGCCCGGGGTAGTCCGCGGGACAACCCTGTCCCAGACCTCGACGGGCATCGAGCCGGGACGGTGGAACGACGGGTAGTCGGCGAGTTCTTCGATCGAGAGATTGGTGCGCAGCGCCAGTGGATGGTGCGCGGAAAGTATCGCGGCACGCGGGTCGAAGGCCAGCACGGGGCTCACTTCGAGGTCGGGTTCGGCGATGTCGAATTTGACGATCATGACGTCGATTTCGCCGTCGCGCAGCAGCCGGAAGGGATCGATGAGCTCGTACTCGGCTAGTTCGAAACCGTGGGCAGGGTCGTAGCCGGCGGTCTCGATGATGCGTTCGGCGATGCGGCGCGAGCCGTGGAAGCCGAAGCGAACGAGCTTTTCCACCGGCCGCAGGTGGGTCGCCGAGGTGGTCACGTGTCGTCTCCTCGAAAAGGGGTGGTGATGGGTGTCGAGTCCCGTCGGGTCAGGCAGGCCTGTGCCCGTAGCCGCTGGGTGTCGACGGGGTCGGGCATCGCCCGGATCGCCGTGAACGGGCCGGGCACACCGGCCAAGGTCGGGGAGCGATGCAGTGTCAGCGTGTCGCCGGGCCGGATGTGGCGGTCCAAGACCGCCTCCACCAGTAGGTGATTGAGTGCGATGAGGCCGTCGGTGAGCCGCATGCCCGCCGTGGCGACGTGCACCTGGTGGTCGAGCGGCGCCCGCTCGGGGGCACCGGATGGCAGCTCGACCGTGCCGGACAGCGGCGGGAGGGCAGCGTCTATGTCGAAAGCGGTGAGCAGGCGGCGCAGCGTCATTGTTGCCGCGGCGGGCCTAGGTGCCAACCAGGCAGCCGATCCGTCCGGGGCGATGTAGTCGAAGGTGAAGCGGCCCACCAGGTTCGCCGGATTACCGGCGAGAAAGATGGTGCGGGTGAAACTCCGCCGCCACGCGGCCGCGGCGGCCGGGGCGAGTCCCTGCGCGAAAAGGCAGGTGCCGCGCAGCCACGCGGCCAGCTCCACCCGGCGCAGCACCACCACGGCGAGGACGTCCCCGGCTGCGGGCGGGTCCGCATCGCTGGACATCGCCGTCGCATAGGCGGACGCCAGGCCCGCCGGGTCGGCCAGGTCGAATTGTTCGGCCAGGTCCGGTCGTATGACGTTCAGGCGACGCGCCGCCGCAGCACGCAGCACGTCTTGATCTATCGCGGGCGAGGTCATAGGTAGACCTCCTGCAACAGTGAGCGCCGCGCGGCCGGTCGATACCGGGCCAGCAGGCGCGAAGTCAGCCGGTAGGGGTCCACATACGCGGCGTTTCCCCGGGTGGCCAGATGCTCGGCGACGAATTCCGCCGAGGTGGCGCGATCCTCGTCCCGTCCACCGGCCAGCAACCTGCGGGCCCGATCGAGGCATCCCGTCAACCGTTGCCAATCGAAGGACTGACTGCTGCTCGGACCGAGGGTCGCGATGAAATACAGCCGCACACCGAGACTCACTTCCTCACTGTCGTGTCCGGCACCCACCCGGTCGAGCAGCGCACCCAGATGAACCTCATGCCAGTCGCCGGAACGCGCCGACCGAATGTGGCCATCGATCGGCACGCGGCCGATGGTGACGCGGCGCACCTTCGGCCCGAAGTTCTCCAGAATGCGTTGCAGCAGTTGGTAATCCGCTTCGAGTTCGGTGTCGCACAGCAGCACGACCTCGTCGTACCCACCGACCAGGGGCAGCAGTTCCCGCAACGCGCAGGCCAGATAGTTCGGGCGGCCGTCGCGTCCGACAATGCGGCGCAACGGCATCCCGAATCTCGTCGGATCGGCATAGACGGGACCGCCATCGGCACGCATGTCCAGGCATAACCCCGAAGCGCCGAGCCGATCGATCATCGCCTCCAGGCTGAGCCCGGGCGGCTGGTGTTCGGTCAGTCCGGGGTCGTGCATGCCGAGCCGCGCGTACTGCGCGCGCCAGCGCGCGAGGAGACGGGCCGAGGCCGGATGCACCCAGCCGGACTCCTCGACCGCCGTTTCGTACGGGCGCAGCGCGGCGGGCGCGGGACGGTCCGGCGTTGCCCGGTAGCGGACGTACAGTTCGCCGATCTCGACCTCGGACATGCTCGCGTAATCGACGTCACCGCAGGTCCGATCGAGGAATTCCCAGAAGCCCAGTGTCTGTTCGGTGACGTGATAGGCGGTCGGGCTGTACCGGTAGTCGGCGTCGGCGATGAGTGTGGTGGCCCGGTACAGCACGTCGGTCCACAGCAGCCCCTTGAGGTGGCTGGGCGTGAGCGGCTTGGTCGGCGTGATGGTGACCGGGGCGACCAGCACCCGGGGCCGCCCCGGCCGCACGGGCAGGGGGATGTGGGTGCGAGCCGCGATCGGTGTGTGCGTCTCAATGCTCATGGATCAGCTCCCCCGCCAGCGCCGTTCGCACGGTGTGCAGCAATGAATCCCGGTCGAGCGCAGGTACTCCGGGCAGCTGCGGTGGCCGGGCCCGGCGTACCCGATCGCGGAACTCCGCGTCGTCGAAGACGTCCTCGGGCGGGGTCAAGCCCATAAAAGAGCGGATCAGGCCACGCCACACGAGGCCGTCGACGCGCGCGGCAGCGGAGATCTCCGTCAGTGCGGGACGGCCGTCGACTCGCTCGACGGCCTCCATTGGTGTGCCGTGGACTACGCTGCGCCACAGCGCGATACGCGCCGCGTCGTCGGCAGCCGCCTGCTGGTACCACGGACGGAACAGCCGATCGGCGAGCAGCGCCGCCGCACGCGCCTGGCCTTCGTCGACGCGCGGCCGCGCGAGAAGCAGGTCGGCGAGTGCATAGGCATGCGCAAGCGCCAACGACATGCCGCGCCCGTACAACGGATCGGTCACACACGCCGCGTCGCCCACCGGATACAGTCCGGCCACCGGCGGGCGATCGGTTACCGCCAAGGCGCGCAAAGTATTCGGTGGACAGTTGATGGCCCGCACCGGGCTAATCGGCTCGGCGACACCGTCGGCCATCCATGGGGCGGTGATCGCGGTGGCGCGAGCGGCAGCGGTGAACACCGTCTCATGCCGTAGGTCACGCATGGCGGCATCCTCGGGGAGCACCGCGAGGATGATCGAGAATGTCCCGTTGTCACCCGGATGTGCCACCGCCGCATAGTGATCGGCGACGACCCCAGCGGCATTGCCCCGGTTCAGTGGGCCGGGCCAGTCTCGACCGTTGAGCTGGTAGAACCGGCTGAATCCGCGAAATCCCGAGGGCGCCACCTGATCCGCATCCAGCTGAATGCCTGCGGCGGCCAGCCAGTCGCGTCCGGCGGCACGGCGGCCGGTGGCGTCGAGGACGACGTCGGCGGGGATTCGGCTGCCGTCGTCCAGCAGCACGCCGCTCACCCGACGCTCGGCATCGATGGCGAGACCGCGCGCGGTTACACCGTGGCGCATGCGCACCGTCGGCTGCGCGGCGGCCCTGCGAAACAGCAGCACCTCCAACGTCTTCCGACGGCAGGCGAGCGCAACCAACGCCTCGTCACCGGGTTCGGGTTCGCGGTGCGTCGCCGCCGGTGGGAGTGCCGCGAGGAGGTCGAGTGGAACGGCACCCGCCGCGAGTACGTCGTGCCACAGCGCGGGCGCCCGTTCGCGCAGGACGCCGACGCCGACCGAGGTCAGCATGTGCGGATGTTCGGCCTGCGGGACGCTGGACCGGAGCCAACGCTCCCCGGCGAGCGCGGCCGGGCCCTCCGGTGGCGCCGCGGACCGTTCGAGCACCTGAACCCGGTGTCCCCGTTCACCGAGTGCGAGTGCGGCCGCCAGTCCGGCGATGCCACCACCGACCACTACGACAGCGGGTTTGTCCGTCACGACGGGAAACGCCGTCCGTGTACGAAGAACACCCGACGGACACCGGTGTCGGTCCGCGGCGGCACGGGGTCGGGCCAGCGGCCGAAATCAGCGGAAGGTTCGCCCGGCTGTACCGCGACCGCCTCGATACCGTGCCCGGCGAACAGCGCCTCGGGCTTATTGGTGCCGAACCGCCACGGGCAGCCCCAACCCGCGAAAACGTCGAGCAGGCCACGCATCTGCGGCAACACCAGGGCATCGCTGTTGACGACATCGGCCGCCACCAGCGTGCCCGGCGCGGTCACCGACGCGACGCTGTCCAGCACGCGATGCACCGCGGACTCGGGGATGTAGTACAGCAGGCCTTCCAACAGCCACACCGACGGCCGGTCCGGGTCATAACCGGCGGCGACGAGTTCATCGGTCCAGCTGTCGGAAACCATGTCGGCGCCGATCGTCCGGCGGTCGACACTCGGAGTCGCCGCGCCGAGCAACTCCTGTTTGGCGGCGAGCACCTGCGGGCGATCGACCTCGAACACGGTGACATCGGACGGCCATTTCAGCCGGAATGCCCGCGAATCCAGCCCGGCCGGTGCGATCACCACCTGCGCCCGCGGCACCGATTCGACCGACGCCAGCAACCAGTCGTCGAAGAATCGGGTGCGGATCGCGTTGTAGTCCGGCGTGCTCGGCAGCGTGCGCGGTGCGGTCGCCGGAAAGGTGACCGCGCGAATCTCGGCCAGCAGGCTCGGGCCGATGTCCCCGGCCAGCGCCGCCGCGAACGGGTCCTCGTACAGCCGGTCGGCGCGCTGTGTCTCGGCGGCGCGTAACGCCGCGGTGAGGAAGGCGGTGCGCTCAACGGCACCCAGTTCGGTCATGGTCGTCCTCGGTTCTCTGTGTTCGTGGCGGCGACCTGAGCACTCGCCGGTTGGTTACTCCCCTGTTCACCGGTGAGGCGCTGCCACTGCTCGGGCGCCTGCCGGAAAAGCCGGTCCTTCACCTGTGTCGGGCGCACGCCCGCGGCCACATCGGCCTGCCAATCCCGGTGGAATGCCTCGGCGTCGATCGGCCGCACGGTCGGCGCGGTCAGCCGCCCGTCGGCGCGGGCCGCGCGGTAGGCGCGCGACTCGTCGGCCAGCGCTGCATCCAATTGTCCGGCCAGCCGGGCGATCTCGTCGTCGCTCCACCGCTGGTGTGTGCCGAGCGCGAACCGGTAGGCGGGCCCGGTGCCAGATAGCGAACCGGTGGATTCCGCGTCTGTGACGCGGCACGCGGCGTTGGTGACAGTCAGTCCGCCAGCGGCCAGCGCCGTTGCCAGCGCACGCACCACCTCCGCGTCGCGCAGGCGTTCACCGACCGCGTTGGATCGGCCCGCCCGTCCCGCGTACTCGACGCGCGGCACGCCGTCGACCCGATCCACCACGCGCACAACGTCTCCCACGGCGTAGCGGTAGAGGCCGCCGACGTGACTGAAGATCACGTGGTAGTCGTGGCCGGGTTCCAGGTCGTGCGCCGCCAGCGTCCTGCTGTCGGGCTCGAGATCCTGGTCGGCGGGCACGAACTCGTGCACAGCCGCGGTCACGACCAGGCTGCCCGCCCGCGGGTGTCGGCCGAGGGCTACTCCGGTCGGCCCCTCCGAGGCGGCGATCGGCGCGGGCAGCACCGTGACCGACGGGCCGAATTCCTCGCGCAGTGCGGGCAGGTACAGCGACGCCAAACCTGTTGACCAGCAGAAGATCACGCGCAGGCGGGGCCAGACATGGGCGGGCCGCAAGGTGCCGAACCAATCGGCCATCCGCTCGAGAGCGCGCGCACGATCGGGGTTCGGGGTGGTGTACGGGCGTCCGTCCACGGTGCCGTCGTGCACCTCGCGCACGATCCGTGGCCACCACTGGCGCAACTGGAACGGCACCGCCGCGACCATGGCGGGGTTGATGCCGATGATGCACTGCACGTCGGCCTCGACCGCCAACCGCAGCCGCAGATACATCTTGTGCAGGTGATCGTCCGCGTCCACCTCGACGGGCAGGCGGCTCCATGGCGCGCGCGTGCCGGGTTCGGCGGACAGCGGTTCGCCGAACCGCTCGCCGAAGTCCACCTGACTCGCCCCGACATGCGGTCGCCCCGACGCGGTGGTCGGCGGCGCTGTCAGGGGATCGTGCTTGAGATTGAGCACCGCGTCGGCGCGACCGAGCACCTCCGGGAAGTGCTCGGCCAGCGGCGCCCACGCGGCGTAGAAGAAGGGCAGGAAGGTCGTTCGGACGAAGCGCGGCGTGACCGGGATCTTCTTGCGGCTGCCCGTGCTGCCGCTGCTGGTGAAGAACACCGCCGGATCGTCGGCGGTGAGCAGGTTGTGCTCCCCCGCCGCCATCCGTTCGATCCAGGGCGCGTGCGCCGCGTAATCCTGCACCGGTACGGCCTTGCGGAAGTCATCGAGCGTGCGAATACCTCTGAAGCCGTGGGCTTTTCCGTACTCGGTAGCGGCGTTGAAGTCGAGCAGATCCGCGAGCACCCGCTCCGGCCAGGTGTCGGCCGCGGCGAACGCCCGCCGCAATGCGGTGCGCTCGTGGAAGACCCGCTCCCGGTAGGCCGTGATGTGTTCCGGTGAGAATCCGCTGTCCGTTCGATGGTCAAGCAACGTCACTGTCCTGCAATACCTTTCGTACCGCCGCCACGGTCTCGGTGACGCCGGGTTGTTCGTGCACCACGGTGACCGGCACGTCGGCTATCTCGTCGAGCATCGCCGCGCGCAGGGCGGTCTGAAAGGACGCGAAGTCCGCATACGGCTCCCCCGTCGCCGCCGCCGCGTCGCGCTGCTCCATCGGGTTCAGCCGTACGCCGAATCCCGAACGCCGCCAAGCCGTTTCGGGTGAAACATCGAGGTAGACGACGTGCTGCGGCGGCGGCAGCGTGCGCCACCAGGTGAATATCGGGTGATCGCCGGCACCGACCAGGCGGCATTTGGCCAAGATTTTGTAGTAGTACGAATCGACGAGCAGCGGCGCGCCCGGCGCGGCCGCCTGAATCCGATCGTGCAAGTGCACGACGGCGCATTGCAGCATGGCAAAAGCGAATTGGTCGGAGTACGTTCCCGGCGGTGCCGCGAGGACATCCTCGACCAGGTGCCGCCGAAGTGTGCCGAGTAACGCGTGCCGGGGGTGGAGCAGATTCTCGTCGACCGAAATCAACTGCCATTGCGAGCCGGTCGACAGCGCGGAGAGAACCGTCGACTTACCCGCGTAGTCCGGCCCGAGCAGGACGTAGAAGTCGTTGTCGCGCTTAGACATCCACCCAACTAAGCACCCACCGAAAGGGCCGTCAACCCGGCCGGACCGCGAAACCGCATTGCCCCGATTTCTGCTGTCCCGCGAAATCCCTTCTACGTATTCGACATTCGTGTCCGGATATGGTGGTCGGCTGCGGATACTCCGCACGCACCAGTTCCGGTGTTGCGTAGTCGCCGCAATCGTGCACCGATTCTCCGGTCGGCACCTGCCGCGAAATGCAGAACGCTCCTGCGGTGGGCAGTGGCGCTTGCCTACCGGCATGCGGCGCCTGGCAGGCTGATCGGGACCGTTCACGCGGTGCGCGCGCCGCCGCCGATCGAGGAGTAGGGATGTCGTACCCCGAGCTGCACACACAGCCGCAGTGGCGCCGGACCGGGAACACCCATTTCCCGGTAGCCGCCCTCGTCGCGGGCCAATGGTGGGTCTTGCGGCTCAACGGGTTTCCCGATCACCCGCTCTGGACACTGTTCGTCGACGGTCAGCGGCGTTTCGACCTCGAAACCGCGCCGTCGGCCTGGGGGCCGCTGCACGACGCGCCGATGCTAGAGACGAGCACCGCCCAGGACATCCTGGCACCCATCCGAGATTTTGTGGCGTACGCCAGCGAAATCGGCGACCCCTGCGACAACCCGTTCTGCTGCGGGTGACGCGCAGGTGGTCACACGTCGAGGAAGCGAACGTCCTTGGCATTACGGGTGATGAAGCCGCGGCGGGCCCCCACATCTTCACCCATCAGCACGCTGAACAGCTCGTCGGCCGCGGCGGCGTCGTCCAACGTCACCTGACGTAGTACGCGCACAGAAGGGTCCATGGTGGTCTCCCACAGTTCTTTCGGGTTCATCTCGCCAAGACCTTTGTAGCGCTGGACGCCGTCATCGCTGTTGATCTTCTTACCGGCGGCCAGCCCCTCGGTGAGCATCGTGTCGCGTTCGCGGTCGGAGTAGGCGAACTCCGGATCGCTGCGCTGCCACTTGAGCTTGTACAACGGCGGCTGGGCCAGATACACGTGGCCCTGTTCGACCAGCGGGCGCATGAACCGGAACAACAACGTCAGCAGTAGCGTCGCGATGTGCTGGCCATCGACATCGGCATCGGCCATCAACACGATCTTGTGATACCGCAACTTCGCGATATCGAACTCGTCATGGATACCGGTACCGAACGCGGTGATGATCGACTGCACCTCGTTGTTCTTCAACACCCGATCGATACGAGCCTTCTCGACGTTGATGATCTTTCCCCGCAACGGCAAGATCGCCTGATACATCGAATCACGCCCGGACTTGGCCGACCCACCAGCCGAATCACCCTCGACGATGTAGATCTCGGACCGACTCGGATCCTTGGACCGGCAATCAGCCAACTTACCCGGCAACCCACCCAGATCCGTCGCCGACTTACGCCGCACCAACTCCCGCGCCTTACGCGCGGCCACCCGCGCCTGCGCCGAGGACACCGCCTTGTTCACGATCGTCTTGGCATCGGCGGGGTTGGCTTCGAACCAATGCGACAGATGCTCGTTACACGCCTTCTGCACAAACGACTTGACCTCGGTATTACCCAACTTGGTCTTGGTCTGGCCCTCGAACTGCGGCTCGGAAACCTTCACACTCACAATCGCGGCCAAACCCTCACGGATGTCATCACCGGTGAGGTTGCCGTCTTTTTCCTTGAGCAGCTTCTTGTCCTTGGCGTACTTGTTGACCACCGTGGTCAACGCCGCCCGAAACCCCTCCTCATGGGTGCCGCCCTCATGAGTGTTGATCGTGTTGGCGAAGGTATGCACCGACTCCGAATACCCCGAGTTCCACTGCATCGCCACCTCGAGCTCATGCCCGGTGCCCTTACCGGTGAACCCCACCACCGAATTATGAATCGGCTGCTTGGTCCGATTGATATGACGCACAAAATCCTCCAGACCACCTGGATAGTGGTAGGTCCGGGTCTTGACCTTGTGCTCGACCGGTGCGGCGTTGCCGTCCTCGGCGTGCTTGGGCGCCTCGGCGGTCTCACTGACCACATCATCGGTGATCTCGGCGTCGGTGACCCGCTCGTCGGTCAAGGTGATGGTCAGGCCCTTGTTCAGGAACGCCATCTCCTGCAACCGGCGGGCCACGGTCTCGAAGTTGAACGTTGTCGTCTCGAAGATCTGCGGATCCGGCCAGAACCGCGTCGTATTGCCGGTTCGCTCGGTCGGTGCACCGCGCACCAGTTCCTCGGGCTTGGCATTGAGATAGTTCTGCGTCCAGTGGTAGCCGTCGCGGTCGATCTCCAGCTCGATCCGGGTCGACAAGAAGTTCACCACCGACAGACCCACCCCGTGTAGACCACCGGCCACCGCGTAGGTATCGGAGTCGAACTTGCCGCCTGCGTGCAGCTGCGTCATGACCACCTCGACCGTGGGTATCCCCTGGTCGTGCATCTCGACCGGAATCCCTCGGCCGTCGTCGGCTACTTCGACGCCACCGTCTGCGAGCAATGTGACATCGACCCGGGTGGCGTACCCGGCCATCGCCTCGTCGACGGAGTTGTCGACGATCTCGCGCACCATATGGTGCAGACCGCGCTCACCGGTGGAACCGATGTACATGCCGGGACGCTTACGGACCGCCTCGAGCCCTTCGAGGACCGCGATGGACGAGGCCCCGTAATCCTGCTTTCGCGTTTTCGCCCTGCTCGATCCGCTGGTTTTGGTGGCAGCCACAGGTCGGTAGCCCTCCTCAGTTGGCCCCGGCGCAGCGTCGAGCACACACATGGGGCCCAGGAAGGTGTTTCCGAGAAGTACGGGTCCTCGCGCGTGCTGCGCGCAACGCGCCGAAGGGCTCGCCGCTAGTTACTTCCCCATACTAGCCTCAGCACCCTTGGGATGCCCATTCGACACGCCCAGTTCCAATCAGGATGCATCCTTACCGCCCCAGTCGATCCCCCCTACTAGCACTCCACTATCAGAGCCTCTATGGGATCGCTAGACACCAAAACCGGAAATTCGCCGGATCCACGGACAGAGCGCCGTATTGGGCGTCTTCTGCCGAAGTCTGCAAGGCTCAGGACGCGTCGGCCGGGGTGTACGGCCTACCGCGCTCAGCCACTGTTTCGGGCACCGACGCCGTCCGCGAATCCGGTGAGCAGTGGCGGAGTGTCGTCCATGTCGGTGCGGACCTCGATGAACACCAGTCGGTCGGTCGCCTGGGCTGCCTCGTCGAGCGCGCGAGCCAGCTCGGCGCTCGTCCGAGCGCGAAGCACCAGCGCGTCCGCCGCACCGAGGGCGTGCGGGATTGCGGCCCAATCCCATTCAGCGATGTTGTTGTACGGCGCGCGCCGGCCGTGGATGGCCCGCTCGACGGTGTAGCCACTGTTGTTGACCAGGACGATGACGGGAGTCAGGCCGTGGCGAGCGATGGTGCCCAGTTCCTGGATCGTCAGCTGTGCCGAGCCGTCGCCGATCAACAGCAGACCGCGACGGGACGGGTCGGCCAATTGCGCGCCGAGCAGCGCGGGCAGCGTGTACCCGATCGACCCCCACAGCGGCTGCGCGATGAATCGAGCTCCGCCGGGAAGCCGTCGCGTGCACATGCCGAAGAACGACGTGCCCTGCTCGGCGATGACGGTGTTCCACGGTCGCACCGCGGCGGCCACGGTGTCCCATAGGTCGTGCTGGGTCAACGGCGCATCCGTGCGCTCGATCGGCGACACGACGGCCGATTCCGCCCGGAGCTTCGGCAGCGCAACCACTTCGCCGATCCGCTTCGTCAATCCCGACAAGGCGGCGCGCATCGGCACGCCGTCGAATCGTTTACCGTCGACGGCCGCCGAGTACGGGCCGATATCGATCCCCGCTTCGAGGTCGAATCCTTGGGTGAACCCGCCGCTGGTGGTGTCGGACAGCAGGACGCCGACGCGAATCAGCAGGTCCGCCTCGTCGACGGCGATCCGGGTGCGCGGGTCGCTGAGCTGGCCCGAGTACACGCCCACGAATTGCGGGTCGTCTTCGTCGATGACCGTCTTTCCCATGGACAAGGTCGACACCGGAAATCCGCTGACCGCAAGGAATTCGGTCAGTTCGTCGCGCGCATGGAACCGGTCGGCCAAGAAGTCCGCGAGCACGGTGGCCGAGGATGCTCCGGCCACTCGCTTTTCGGCCGCCCGCAGGAATGCGGACAGGCTCTCGGTGTCGAGATCCTCGGTCCGCGGCAACGGGTCGGTCGGGGCCGCGATCCGCGCCGCGGCAACGTCGGCGGGTAGCCGCAAGTATCCGGGTCGGCTTTCGCGCAGGGCGGTGGTCAGTACCCGATCGATCTCGGCCCCGGCGTTTCCGGGACGAAGCACGGCTTGCGCGCAGGTGACCTCCGTATGCGCGCGGGCGAAACGTTCGTAGTCCCCGTCTCCGGCGGTGTGGTGCAGCACCGCCCCGGTCCGTTCCATGGCCTGGGCGGGCCCCACCGCGAGGTGAACCAGGGGAACTCGTTCGGCATAGCTGCCTGCCACCCCGTTGATCGCGCTGAGCTCGCCGACGCCGAAGGTCGTCACCAGCGCGCCGAAACCGGTCATTCGCGCGTAGCCGTCCACCGCGTACGACGCGCCGAGTTCGTTCGCGGTGCCCACCCACTCGAGCGTCGGATGGTCGATGATGCTGTCCAGCAGCTTCAGGTTGTAATCGCCAGGTACACCGAAAACATGCCGGACACCGAGTGATTCGAGTCGCTGCAACAAATATTCCGTGACGGTGATCGTTTCGTGGCTGTCCATGCATTCCAGGCTGTCCGGCGGCGAGGGTGGTTACCAGGGCGCAAACCGAGAATCTGGGTGGCCTCGAATTGTGGAATCCACAGTCATGCTGGAAGCGGTCCCTGACGGGACCATCATCCTTTGGGTATCGTTGCAGGTCAGCCGCCAATACCTGATCTGTCGGCTCGCACGTGGCTTTTCCAACACATCCGGCCCTAGTGAAATACGCAGCGAGGTGAGCTATGACACCGCACAGTCCGGCGGAGTGGCTGCCGATCATCGAACTGTGCGACTCGATCACCGCCGATCTGCCCCGTCTGGTGCCGGACATAGTCGAGGTGATCCGCCGGGACGTCCCGGGTTATCACGTCGTCGACCCGGACGAACACATCGCCGGCGTGACCGAGCAATACCGAGGTCTGCTCGTCGGGCTCACGACGCGGCGTCCACCGTCCCCCGACGAGAGCGAACGGGCCCGCGCGTTGGGTCGGCTGCGGGCTCGCGAGGGTGTGTCCATGCAGTCGCTGATCGGCGCGTATCACGTCGGCTATCGCGAGATGTGGAATGTACTGCTCACCCGGGCCGACGCCCGAAATCCGCAGCTGGCCGCCCAATTGGTGCGGCTCGTCGGCACCGTCTGGACGTGGGTGCAGCAGGCGACCACCGCCGCCGCCGACGCGTACGGCGAGGCGATCCGCGCCGACGACGCGGCCCAACTCGCCTTGACCTTTCGTTTTTTCGACGCACTGGTGGCGGGCGGCGCCGCGAGCGTGGATCTCGATCAGCTGGCGCACGGGGTCGCCTTCGACCCCGGTGGCGAATTCCAGGCGGTCTGCTCGCCTGCCGACTCCTGGTCCGACGACAGTCTCGCGGAACTGCGGACCGCGATGGGCAGGTCCCGCGGAACGCTGCGATGCGTGAATCAAGGAACCACCATGATCGCGCTGCTGCAACACATTCCGGCCGCGGCACTGATCGACGAGATGCGTCGACGGCAGCCGGAAGTGCCGATCGGAATCGGCTCGATCCGCCACGGTTTGCCCGGGGCCGCCGCCAGCATCATCGATGCCAAACAGGTAGTACCCATCGCCGTGCAAACAGGCGGAATCGCGCACTTCGACAACGAATGGTTGCTTGCCACAGTCCTCCCGCACGCCGACCGCCTAGCCGCGGTGCTGGAGCCCGGCCGGGCACCCGCCGCGAACCATCCGGAACTGGCCGAGACCGTACGACACTTCGCTCAGCACGGCATGTCCCTCGCCGCGACCGGCCGAGCCCTGCACATTCACCCGAATACGGTGAAGTACCGCCTCGATCGCTGGCACGCACTCACCGGTTGGGACGTCCACACATGGAACGGGCTCTCCCGCAGCATGATCGGCCTCGCACAGCCCCCGAACGCGTAGACCGGCAGCAGGGCGTGACCGCACCGGGCGCGCTGCGGGGGGCTAAATCTGCGCCGCGGGTGTCGCGGCGATCAGACCGCCATCGATGATCAGCTCTTGCCCGTTGATGTAGGACGCTTCGTCCGAAGCGAGGAATGCGACTGCGGCAGCGATCTCTTCGGCGCTACCGATGCGGCCCGCGGCCACCGTGGCGACGACGGCAGACTGGATTTCGGCCGACGCTTCGGCGTAGAAGGCGGGGGTGGCGGTGTAGCCAGGGCTCACGGCATTGACGCGGATTCCCTTGGGCGCCAATTCGGCTGCCAGGGTGCGCCAGGTTCTGTACCGCCGCCTTGGTCGCCGAGTAGAGGGCGGCACCCGGGCTGCCCCGATGCAGCGCGAACGACGCGTTGATCACGATCGCGGCATGGTCGGCGAGCAGCGGAAGAGCCTTCTGGATGGTGAAGAACGCCGCCTTGAAATTGATATCGACGACGCGGTAGAACTCGGCCTCGGTGACGTCGGTGACCTGCTGGAACGCGCCGATACCCGCGTTGGCGAACACCACGTCCAGTCGCCCGTACCGGTCCTGGATCGCGGCGGTCAGCACATCGAGGTCGGCGAGATTCGCGGCGTCGCCGGGCACCGCGAGGACGCGGTCCGCACCATTCAACTCCTCGACCGCGGCATCGAGCCGGGACTTGTCCCGACCCGTGATGACCACCCGCGCACCCTCGTCGAGCAACCGGCGGGCGGTAGCCAGCCCCATCCCGCTGGTACCGCCGGTGACGAGGGCGATCTTGTCGTCGAATCGAGAACTGTTGGCGCGCATGGGAAGACCTCTCAGACCGTTGAACTGTTCAAATACTTACGTACAGTTGGACTGTATGTCAACAATCGAGCTATCCTGTCGGCGTGATGGCGGCACATCCCGAGCGGGATCAGATCAGGTTGGCGAACGTGCTCGCCGCCCTGGGAAATCCGCTGCGACTGTGCATCGTTCGAGTGCTGGCCGACGGATGCGAGCACACCTGCGGCTCGATCGTGGACGGTGTGCCGAAATCGAATCTGACCCATCACTACCGGGTGCTGCGCGACGCCGGGATCATCTGGCAACGACCGTCCGGCCGGGAAACCCTGCAATCGTTGCGCCGCGAAGACCTCGACGCCCGCTTCCCAGGGTTGCTGGACTCTCTGCTCGCCGCGGCACGACGCGAAGCCGAGGGCTCGACCGCGGCGCGGCGCTGAGCACCACTGTCGCGGACCTGTGCGGGGACACTGTTCCGGACTCGACGTCTTGTCGCGTCTCCCAACTCAGGTACCAAGATCGTGAATTTCTCACAGGCGCAGCCGATTTGGGACTTGCGAACAGCACGGTTCACTTACACTCGCGAACGTGAGCATCCCTACGGAGCCAATCGGAAGCATTCCACGTCCCCAAGAGTTGCTGGCCGCGATGGCAGCGCACGGAGCAGGCGAGATCGATGACGCCGCGCTCGCTGAAGTTCAGCAGCGGGCTGTCAGTGACACTATCCGCCGACTCGAAGAGATAGGGTCACCGGTCGTCACTGACGGTGAGCAGAGCAAACCCAGTTTCGTCACGTATCCGATCGCCGGGCTGACCCAGCTGGCGGCGGAGGGCGTGGCGATTCCGTTCGCCGACGGGCATCAGCGGCAGTTGCCGGTGCTCACCGGCGGGCCGTTCCGATATCAAGCCCACGCCGCCGACTATCTGCGCGCGGCCCAGGCCCAGGCGACCGTGCCGGTGAAGCAGGCGGTGATCGCGCCGTCGGCGTTGAGCCTGCTGTATCCGGCCGACAGCATCGAGAGCTATCCGCGAGAAACCTTCCTCACGGATCTGATCGCCGAGGCCGAAGCCGACATCCGCGGCTGTCTCGACGCCGGTGCGCCGGTGGTGCAGCTCGACTTCACCGAGGGCAGATTGTCGCTGAAGCTCGACCCGAGCGGCGGCGTCCTCGACCAGTTCATCGAGCTGAACAACCTGGTCCTCGAACGCTTCTCGGCCGAGGAGCGGGCGCGGATCGGCGTGCACACCTGTCCCGGCGGCGATCAGGATTCGACGCACAGCCTCGATGTGGACTACACCGCGCTGCTGCCGAAGCTCTTGCAGCTGAAGGCGGGCAACTTCTATGTCCAACTCGCCAGCGAGGCGGAACCGGAGAAGGTGCTCGCCGTCATCGCCGAGCATCTGCCCGCGGACGCGCGCATCTTCGTCGGCGTCACCGATCCGATCGATCCGCGGGTGGAGACGGCGGAGCAGGTGCGCGACCGGGTGCTGGCCGCGGCCCGCCACCTTCCGGTCGACCGGTTGGGCACCTGCGACGACTGCGGGTTCTCCCCCTTCGCCGACGACACGTCCACCTCGCGGGAGACGGCGTTCGCCAAGATCAGGGCGCGCATCGACGGCACGGCGCTGGCCGCTGAGCAGCTAGGAGTCTGACCAGAGGCGACGCCCTCGGCGCGGTCGGTGCGGCGGAAATGTCGGTGCACGGCATTAGGCTGAGCCGCACATGGAACCGAGCCGAGGGGGTCGCAGCGTGACGGCAAGCCGGGAGGTCGAGGCACCCGCTGTTACGGCGGACGGGACGGACCCCGAGCTACTCGATCTGCAGGACGATATTTCGTTCGGGCTCGAGGAAGTCAACGAGCTGCTCGCCGAGCTGATCGCGATGCAGGCCGACCGCAAGGCCAAGGACGGGGAGCTCCTGTCCTATCGGCTCGGTGTCACCGGCGAACAGCCCGAGACGCTGGCCAAGATCGGCGCGCGCTACGACCTGTCCCGCGACCGGATACGACAGCTGCATACCAAGGCGGTGGGGCAGCTGATTCGCAACGCCCAGTTGAGCGGTCACCGGGCGGCGGATGTGTTCGCCGAGCGCTACCCGATCGGCGCGCGCGACCAGCAGCTGGTGCGGGCGCTGCTGGTGGAGACCTACGCCACCGACACCGACATCGCGGCAAACGAGTTGTCGTACTTGAAGTTGCGGCTGGCCGGGCACGCGTCCGAGGACGCGAAGCGGATCGCGGGATTCGTGACGCAACGCATCGCGGCCTGGCAGAAGAAGACGAACCGGCGGCTCGCCAAACTGCGGGACGCGGAACCGCGCGCGACGAGTCAACTGAATCCGTGGCTGGGGCAAGTCGATTGGCCTGGCTCCGCGACACCGGATGCGCTGCCGGTGGTCTCGGCCCGGACCGTCGACAGCGACGATGACGGACGAGGCCGTTTCTACCTCGACAAGGTCGGGCGCGATGTGCCGTTCGATTCCGGGTTGGAGGCGCGGCTGCTGTGGATCCTCAACGCGAGTGACCTCGTCGACTCATTTCAAGAACAGCCCGCCGCCGTCGGTTACCACCGGGACGGCACCGAGCAGGTTTGCTACCCGAGCATCGTCGCCCGGCTCACCGATGGCCGGGTCGTGTTGATCGATGTCCAGCCGCTCGGACACGTTGCCTTCCACGTCAATCGAACGAAGGCCGCCGCCGGGCGCGCCTATGCGCACAGCAAGGGTTGGGGCTGGCTCATCTGGACCGGCAGCCTCCTCGGCATCCCTGATCTGCTCGCGCGCAAGGTCGACGCGCATACCGCGGCCCAGCTGACCGAACTCGTCGAGCGCGGACCGGTCTCCTGGCCGACGATTCGGCAGCTGCGCGCGGAGCCCGGCCTGGAACTGCTCGATTTCGTCGCGCTGGTGCTGCGCAACGAATGGCGCTGGGACCGCGGGCCGTTTCAGCTCAGCGCACCACCATCGCACCCGCCACGAACGTGACGATCAGCATCATCGCGCAGCAGGTCATCAACTGCCAGTGATTGATGGTCTGCTGCAGATTCTTGATGGTGGCGCGCAACGACGTGTCGAGGCGGTGATGGTCGTCGAGTTTGCGCCGCGCCTGCGCCAGTGACTCGGCGCGCTCCTGCGCCTCCTGCTCCGCCCGCTCCAACCGGAGCGTCAGTTTGACGAGATATTTCTGCTTGTCGCGCACCGATTTCCGGGACAGGGCCAGCGTGGTGCGCTGGTTGACCAGCTCCTGGCGCTGGCGGGCGATGATCATCGCCTGCGTTTTGGTGTGGTGTTCCCAATCGGCCACGGTGGCCCAACCTCCTGTCGTCACATCGCGATAACCCCAGACGATGTCGCCGGTGACCCAGCCGTGAATGAAGTCACGGAGCTCGAGTGGGTGCCGCCGCGGCGCGGCCACCGCGCTGTGCGCGGTGTCCAGCACACCGCACACCGCCTGGTAATCGCATGCGGGCGGGGCGAAATCGGCGATGCCGAGCGCGTGCAGATGATCGACCCAGTAGCCGGGCGGGCACAGCCACAGCACGTCCTCGATCCCCGCCGCGCGCAACCGCTCCGTATGTTCCTGTGCGAGAGCGCGTTCCAGCGGGCCACTGCGCACCTCGATGACGAACTCGCGCTCCCCCTTGCGCCAATAGATGTCAACGGGCAGCCCATCCACTCGCCGGTCCACCTCGGCCACCTCGGCGCCATACGCGAGCAACCTGCCACACAACCAATATTTCAACCGCCGCATATCCCATTGCGCGGCGTCACATTCCGGACACTTGCACCCGTAGCCCGCGGACTGCCGGCGCGCTCTGCCCGGACCGTCCGCGATACCCAACTCGGCGAGCATCGCCCGGCGACCGCAGGCGATCTCCGCCCGCTGCTTCGTTCTCACGCGACCACTCCCCTGCCCAAACCACCGCAGGTCTGGCGACCTACGCCATAGATCAAGAGTGCGTCAGACTCGCGAACCTCGCCAGTCCCCTTTACCCCGCGCCCGGGTGCGCCACCGTGTCAAATTTCCGGTTGAACGCCTGGTGTAGGCTGTGGCACAAGCAATTTCGCCGGAGCGAACGGCCACAACGACACGCATATATCGGTGGATTGACAGTAGCCGCCATCCTGCGACATCAGCACGCCGCGCGCCTACCCGCGCCGGTGCCGTCGTTCGAGCTGCCACCGGAGCGAGAAAGCGCATAGGCTACGACCGGGGTGCGCCACGGCTGGTCGCCGATTGGTAAGCAGATCTGTTCCGGACAAACCGGATCGCGCCGACCTCCGCCTGCAACGGCGCAGGACGGCCCGCCTACGCTGCTTCGATCAGATCCAAGGAGCCGGTACCGAACCGGTCTTCGCGGGCGAGCGTCAGCGAGTGAACCGACAACACAGCGCCCCTGGTGAACGACGGAGCCGCGCGTCAGCGAGGTCCCGGTCGTGAACTACGTATTTCCAACTGGGCGGATAGAATCGTCCGGCCGAGTGCGAGCTGGGCCGATACGGGGAAGTGGGTTACTGGATGGAGCACGGTCAAGAGACCGGCGAGTCGATCGGCGCGATGCTGTCGAGCATCGCGGCGGTTCTCCGGGAGGTCAGCGACAAACTGGACGCCGTGGCGATGCGGGTCGACGGTGTCGACAGCACCCCGGTTGCGCCCGCCGACCGCAGCGTCGAGGCACGACTGGCCAAGCTCGAGGCGTGGGCTTTCGGTGCCGGACAGGACATTTCAGGCATCGACCGGCGGTTGACGAAGGTCGAGTCCGGCGGCGCATCGCATGCCGCGCCGGAGGGCGAGCGCGCCGAACGTCCGCTACCGCGCGCGGCGTCGCGCCGGAACGCCGCGGCGGCCGAGCCGAATGCCGCGGTCCAGCGCGAATCCAACGCCGCCGCGAGCACTCCCGCCGCCAGGGAGAGCGTCGGCACGCCCCATGAGATCGTCCCCACCGCCCGGGAGAACACCGCGACGGCGCGCGAGAACGCCACCGCGACCCGGGACAACGCCACCGCTACCCGGGAGAGCGTCTCCCGGCGTTACGACAGCGCGTCCGCTCCGCGCGACGCGGCACCGGCCCGTGATTCCGCGGCCCACGAGGCGAACTCGGTGCCGCAACGCGGCTTCAGCGCCCCTCGCGAGCCCGCCGGGTACGAGCCTGCGCAGAACTTCACCGCACCGACCCCGCGCGAGCCGAGCGCCGCGCCGTCCCAGAACTTCACCGCCCCCACGCCGCGCGAGCCGAGCGCCGCGCCGTCCCAGAACTTCACCGCGCCGACGCCACGCGAGCCGCTGCCCGTCCGGCAGGCGAACTTCACCGCACCACACGAACCGGCCGGCTCGTCGTATCAGAACTTCACCACGCCGCACGAGAAGCCTTACGAGAGCATGGTCCCCTCGTCGCCGGACAGCGGCGACCACGGTCTATCGCGCAGTGCCACGAACGGTGCGGCACCGGCGGACAACGGCACCGCGCTGACCGGGGCGCACCGTGCCGACGAAGACGCGATCCCGGTCGACAACTCCCACGTCGACAAACTCCAGGCGATGCTCGATGAGCTCAAGCGGACCGCCGCGGCGCCGCTGGGGCGCTCCGACGTCTTCGGACCACCGGCGAGCGACCTCAACTCGACCAGCTATCAGCCCGAGCGCAGCACCGAAACGCCGCGCGACTACCGGTTGTCGAGCCCACCGCCGCTGTCCTGACCGGGATCGGTTGCCGCCGACCTGGACAGGACAGCGGCGATCAGCTCGCGCAGCCAGCGATGCCCGCTGTCGGCGGCATTGCGCGGATGCCAGGCCATGCCGATCGCCACTTCCGGCAGCGGCAGCGGAATCTCGAAGGCGCACAACCCCAGCGCGGGCAATGCCGACCTGCTCAATAGGGCGGGCGCCGGACAGATCAGATCGCTGCCGTGCACCGCGAACAACGCGGTGGTCAGATTCGGCACGGTGGCGACCACCCGGCGAGTACGACCGTGCAGCGCCAACCGGTCGTCGATCGGCCCGCGCGGGTGACCGTTTCGCGAAATGCTCAGGTGCGCCGCCGCCGCGAACCTGGCCACCGTGACCCGTTCGGTGACCAGCGGATGATCGGCCGCGGCGATCCCGATCACGCGGTCGCCGAGCACCCGTCGCACCGTCGTCTCGGGATCGGCATGGTCGATGACCCCGACCTCGATATCGACCCGGCCGTCACGCAGGGCCGCGGTCCCTTCGAGGGTGTCGGGCAGGAAACGCAGCGTCACCCCCGGTGCCTGCGCGCGCACTGCGGCCAGTAGCGGCGCGGCCAACTCGGTGAGCACCATGTCACTCGCCTGCACCGCGAAGTTTCGCTTCAACGCGGCCGGATCGATCGCGGCCCGCGGTGTCAGCAATGCCCGTCCCTGCTCGACCAGAGCGCCGACCTCGTAACGCAATTCCAGCGCACGCGGCGTCGGCACCAGGCTGCGCCCTGCCCGCACCAGCAGCGGATCACCCAGCACCTGACGCAATCGGGCCAACGTCCGGCTCATCGCGGGCGGCGAGGTGTGCAGCCGTTCGGCCGCCCGCGTGACGCTGTTCGTCGCCAGCAGCGCGTCCAGGGCCACGAGCAGATTCATATCCAGGGCCTCCACTCGTGGATTATCACCAGTGGAATGACTGATCACCAATATTCCGCTGGCGGCAATCGGCGAGTCGCCGACTCCTACTCGATCTGCTGCGGGACTGCTCGGCTAGCGGGAGCCGCCCGGTGTTTGGGCCGGGTGCCGATCCAGCGGCGTCGGATCCGCGACCGGTCCGGGTGGGATGGTTGGTTCCGGGCGCTGCTTGTGACGGTCGTGCAGTCCACGGTAGGACTCGGGGCGAACGGTGCGGAACCATTGGGCCGCACGGGTGCGCAGCGGGAGCCGGAACTTCAGGTCGGCCAGCATCTCATCGATATTGCGGATCGAGAACGGCACAACGGCGGTGCCGTGCGCATGGTGGCCGCGGGTGCGTTCGTCCATCCAGCGCAAGCGGGCGTCGATCTGTTCGCTCGCCACGTCATGCGGCGGCAGTTTCAAATGACCGGCGAGCAGTGCGGCGATCCAGTGGGCGTTGACCTCGGCGTTGACGGTGCTGAGGACCGAGGAGTTGTAGCCGGTGAAGGACAGATTCGGCACGTCCAGCGGCAGGATCTGCCGGTGCAGCCGGAAGTTGCCGTGTTCGTCGGTGAGCCTGCGTTGCACGTACGGCGTCAGGAACGGCACCCGCTGCTGAAAACCGGTGGCGCACACGACGATGTCGGCCGGGAGGAGTTGCCCGTTCGACAGCCGCACGGCGGGTGCCTCGCGGCCGCCGTACATTTCGGTGATCGTCGTGTCACGGTGCACCACGATGCGCCCGTTCGCCACCTGCTCGTAGAAGTTCTCGGTGGTGAGGCCGACGGTGCTCTCGGCGATCTCCTCGAAGCGTCCCTCCGGGAGCAGACCGAGTTCGCGCAGGTTCATCCGTTTGGTGGCCAATTCCTGGATCAGGTCGAGATTGCTGATCCGGAACGAACTTCCCGGTCCGTCCAGGTAGCGGTCCATCCGGCCGGGTTCCAGGTGGTGGAAGTGCGCTTCGCCGAAGCGGGTCAGCATCAGCCGCTCGAAGTCGAGCACGCGCGCCATGGTGCGCGGCATCTTCCACAGCAGCCGCCGCGCCACCACGGTGGTCGAGGCGGCGACGTCGCTCACCGCCTCGGCGATGTCGCAGGCCGATTTGCCATAGCCGACGACGACGACGGATTTGCCGCGCACCGCTTCGACATCCAGGAACTCCGACACGTGACCGAGCTGCCCACCGGCGGCACGGAACAGCTCGACGCCGCGATAGTCCGGAATGTTGGGTTCGCTGAACACCCCGTTGGCGATTACCAGGTGATCGCAGGAGCTCCGATGTATCCCGCCCTCGTCCCGGACCTCGAGCAGCCACCCGCTGTCCACCGGGTCCGCGGCGACCACCTCGGTATTGAGCCGCAAATGCTCGCGCAGACCGAAGTGGTCGGCGTAGGCGGCGAGATAGGCCTGCATCTGCTCGCCGTCGAGCACCTTCGGATAGTCCGAGGGCATCGGGAAGTCGGAAAAGTGGTAGGTGTTCTTGGAATTCTGGGTTCGCAGCCCCGGGTACCTGCGGGTCGCACTCCACACGCCACCGACATCGGGCGCACGGTCGAAGATCTCGACCGGAAAACCCTTCTGGATCAGCACTTTCGCGCAGGCAAGACCTGCGATACCCGCACCAACGATCGCGATGCGGTTTCCGCTCGTCATGCGCAGGAGATTACGTCGCTCGGGGCGCACAGCAAAGTCGGTTGGCGGAAACGGTGGTTCAACGCATCGCCGAGTCCACCGCAGCGCCCGCCAGATCGACCGGCAGATCCTGTAGGCCGCGGATCAGAATGCTCTCCCGCCAGCGCAGATCGTCGTCATCGACGGCGAGGCGCAGCTCCGGATAGCGCCCGACGAGCCGGGTCAGCGCGATCCTGGCCTCCAACCGGGCCAGGCCCGCGCCGAGACAGAAGTGGATGCCGTGGCCGAAGGCGAGGTGGTTGCTCGACCGGTCCGGATGGAACGCCGCGGGATCGGCGAAATGACGTTCGTCACGATTCGCCGAGGCAAGGGCGACCAGCACCAGTTCGCCCGGAGGTATTTTGGTGCCGCCGAGGGTGATCGGAGCGGCCGTGTAGCGCATCGTCGCCACGTTCACCGGGCCGTTGTACCGCAGCATCTCCTCGACCAGCGGCGCGACGGCGTCCGGGTCGTTGTGCAGTGCGCGGTACCGCGGCGGGTCGGTCAGCAGGGTGAGCACGGTGTTGCCGATCAGATTGACCGTCGTCTCGTGGCCGGCCACCAGGATCAGGAATGCCATCGAGATCAGTTCGTCGTGACCGAGCCGATCGCCGTCGTCGTCGGTGACGGTCAGCAGGTGCGAGATCAGATCGTCGCCGTGCGCCTTCGTGTGCCGCAGCGCCACCAGCCGGTCGAAGTAGTCGACGATGGCGTCGGTCGCGCTGACCATCCGCTGCGGCGTGGCCATCGGGGTATCGACCACGGCGGCGGACCAGTCCCGGAACCGCGCGCGGTCCTCGACAGGCACGCCGAGCAGCTCGCAGATCACCGTGATCGGCAGCGGGAAGGCGTACTCCGCCAGCAGGTCCACCCGGCCGGTGGCATCGACCGCGCGGTCGATTCCGTCGAGGAGTTCGTCGGCGATCGCCGTGATCCGCGGCGCGAGTGCCGCCATCCTGGCGGGCGCGAACGCGGGCGTGACGAGTTTGCGCAGCCGCGAATGCTCTGGCGGATCGGCATAGAGCAGGTGGTGACTCAAGCGTTGATTGGCCGGGATGACCCTGCCGTCACCCGCGGCGGCGTGCCGGGCCCGCACACCCGCCGGCGAATACGGGTTCTTGCGGATACCCGGGTGGCGCAGCGCCTCCTTGGCGGCGTCGTAATCGACGACCAGCCAGGCCTGAACGCCGGTGCGCAGCCGGATCCGGTGCACCGGACCGGCCGACCGCAGCTGCTCGTAGAAGGCATACGGTGTACGAAAGAACTCCGCTGGCAGGGTTATCATCGGCCCGCCTCCCCGTTCGCGAGTTTCGTTGCGGCCCTTCGATAGTGACACGCGCCATCGAACCCGGCCAGTGCCGAGAGCGCGATCATCCGGTCGATCGCGGTGGTCGATCTGCGCCGCACGCGCGTGCTCCATTCGCCGCGCGACACCCTCGCGACCCCGTTACCCTGCGCAGATGAGTTCGATCGCGCCCCTCCTGCGGGGCGCCCGGGTCGCGAACTCGTTCGCGTTCGGGTTGCAGGGGTTCTTCTTCGCCGTGGTGCTGACCCACTTGCCGCAACAGAAGGACAAATTCGGGCTGTCCGACGGGCTGATCGTGGGCTCGGTAGTGCTGGTGTCGCTGCTCGCTGGCGGGGGCAGCGTGACCGCGGAGCGGCTGGCGCTGCGCTGGTCGAGCCGGGTCACCCTGCGCATCGGTCTGCTGGGTATCGCGCTGACCGGCACCGGAATCGCCTTCGCGCCGAATACCACGGTGCTGCTGATCGCCCTGGGCTGCTACGGGATCGCGGTGGGCATCGTCGACGCGAGCACCAATATGCAGGCGGTGTTCATCCAGCACGGGTATGGGACGTTCATCCTGTCCTCGTTCTACGCCGCGTGGAGTGCGGGATCGATTGCCGGTGCGCTGTTCGTTTCGGGGTGCGAGGCCCTGGACGTCACGCTGCGCGAGTCGTTGCTGACGGCGGCGGGAATCGTGCTCGTCATCGGGCTGATGATCGGACCGCGGCTGCTTGGCCCCCGGGAGGCCGAAGCGAGCCCGGCCGAGGAAGCCGCCGACCCCGGGACCGTCGCACTGCGCGCGTATCTCGCCTTCGGCATCGCGATGGCGCTGGTGTTCGCGATCGATCTGTCCGTTGGCAACTGGTCGGCGCTGTATCTGTCCGACGATCTGCTCGCCACATCGGCTACGGCGGCACTGGCGCTTGCCGCCTATCAGGGCGCGTCCCTGCTCGCGCGGCTCACCGGCGACCTGTTCGTGCGGCGGTACGGGCCGCGGCGGGTGGTGCGGACCGCGGCGGCCATCGGAGTGATCGGACTGGCGATCGTGATCGCCGCACCCGGGCCGGGCGTCGCGATCGTCGGATTCCTCATCGCCGGTCTCGGGATGCCGGTGATCGCGCCGCTGTGCTTCAGCGAGGCCGGGCAATTGACCAGCGGTCGCGGGCTGGACGTGCTGATCGCACGACTGAACCTGTTCAACTACGCAGGGACTTTGGTGGGCGGTGGTGTGGTCGGCGCGATCGCGGCCGGTTTCGGGCATCGGATCGGATTCGTGATCCCACTGGTGTTCGCAACGGCGCTGATCGTCTTGGCGCGAGTGTTCCATTCGCGGCCTGAAGCAGACAAACATCCCACCTCTGCCGGTGATCGTGCTGTACTGGACGAATGAGCAACATCCCAGTCACCGTCGACAGGGCCGGTCTGTGGGACGCCGAAGAACTCAGTGACGTTGCGGCGGCAACCTTTCCACTCGCCTGCCCGCCGGAGGCGACCTCCGACGACATCGACATTTTCATCACCGACGTGCTGTCCGGCGAGCGGTTCGGCGAGTACCTGAGCGATCCGGCCAGGACCGTCCTCAAGGCCGTCGCCGGCGACGACATCGTCGGCTACGCGATGCTCATCGCGGGCGACCCGGTCGATCCGGAGGTCGCGAAGGCGGTGAACCTGCGGCCGGTGGTGGAGATCAGCAAGATGTACGTGCTGCCCGGCCACCACGGCAGCGGGGTATCGACGGCACTCATGATCGCCTGCATGGAGCGCGCCAGGGAGGGCGAGTTCGCCGGGGTGTGGCTCGGTGTCAACCAGGAGAACGTGCGGGCGCAGCGGTTCTACGGCAAGCACGGGTTCAGCACGGTCGGCACCAAGACCTTCACCGTCGGTAGCCAACTGCACCACGACTTCGTGATGCGGGTGGTTTTCTAACTCGCCGCGAGAACTATTTCGAGAAGTCGACCAGTGCCGAGTGGAAACTCGGCGCGAGTACGGCCATGAGATGGTCGCCGGGCACCACGCTCAACGTTCCGTTGGGTAGCGCGTCGGCGAGGCGTTCCGGCTCGGCGGCGAACGGATCGTCGTCGCCGGCGAGCACCAGTGTCGGCACGGTGATGTTGTCCAGACCGCTGATCGGCCGGGCGTCGAGGCCGGTGGCGACCGCCTGGATGGCTTGGCGGTCGGCGTGCACCGCGTCCGCGAGGACCCGGAACATCATGGCGAGCGGTGGGGCGTCGGCATTTTCCTCGCCCATCGCGGTCTGCAGGTCGGTCAGCTCGACGACCCGGCGGTCGACGCCGCCGCAGTCGAGCACGCCGGACCCGATGCCGCCGACGACCAGCCGCTCGACCCGCTCGTCGGCGGCGGCGACCAGCAGCGAGATGACCCCGCCCATCGAATAGCCCACCTGCACAACCCGATCGAAGCCCAGCTCGTCGTACAGCGCGCGCACGTCGTCGGCCATGAACTCCCAGGAGTACCGCGCCGGGTCGTGCGGCTTTTCCGATCGCCCGTGCCCGCGTGCGTCCAGTGACACGACGGTGCGCCCCGCTGCCTGCAGTGCGCCGACAACCCCGGTGCTCATCCAGTTCGCGTTGGTATCCGCGACCACTCCGTGCTGCAACACGACGGGAACGCCCTCGCCCTCCCACACTCGATAGTTGAGTTCCAGGCCGTCCCACGTCTTGAACTTCGTCATGACCGGATCGTAGGACGCTCGCCCAAGAGTTGACATGTTCTGTATGTTCGGTCTTTACTGAACATATCGTTCCTTGCAGAACATCCAGCACTCAGGAGCCCGTCATGACCGCCGCCATCCGTGCCGAAGGACTGACCAAGCACTACGGCAAGCATGTTGCCCTCACCGACCTCGACCTGGAGGTGCACCCGGGCGAGGTGTTCGGCTTCCTCGGGCCCAACGGCGCGGGCAAGTCCACCACCATCCGCATCCTGCTCGACCTGCTCCGGCCGACGTCGGGTCGCGTCGAGGTGTTCGGCGTCGAGCCGCGCGCCGGCGGCGCGGAGCTGCGGCACCGGATCGGCTACCTCCCCGGCGAACTCGCGATCGAGGGCCGCACTACCGCGCGCGACCTACTCGGCTTCCTCGCCGACCAGCGCGACTCCGTGGCGCCGAGCCGGATCACCGAGCTCGCCGACCTGCTCGACCTGGACCTGTCCAGAAAGGTCGGCGCCATGTCCAAGGGCAACAAGCAGAAGGTCGGCATCATCGCCGCCTTCATGCACCGGCCCGACCTGCTGATCTTGGACGAGCCGACCTCGGGCCTGGATCCGCTGCTGCAGCAACGGTTTCTGGATCTGGTCGCCGAGGCCAAGGACAACGGGCAGACCGTGTTCATGTCCTCGCACATCCTCAGCGAGGTGCAGCAGATCGCCGATCGCGCCGTCATCATGCGCGCCGGGAAGCTGCTCGGCACGGAGAACGTGGAGGATCTGCGCCGCCGCTCGCCGCGCTCGGTCGAGCTGGTGTTCGCCGCGCAGGTATTCGCCGATGACTTCGAAAAGCTGACCGGGGTGCGCGACCTGAGCATCGACGGAACCACCGTGCGCTGCACCACCGAAGGCGAGGTGGACGGGCTGTTCAAGGTCGCGGCCAAGTACCCGCTGGTGAGCGTGCTGTCCACCGAGCCGGACCTGGAGGACATCTTCTTCAGTCTCTACGGCCGCTGACCCGCACTCGACATCACTTACCGCACAGGAGAACTCGTCATGACTCGCTCGGTTTTCAGCCAGACACTGAAGGAACAGCGGCGCGGCCTGATCGGCTGGTCGATCGGCCTTGTCGTCGTTCCGCTGATGTACCTGCCGTCGTTCAACTCGCTGAAAGAGCAAGGCTCACTGGACAACATCAGGCAGAACACAGCATACGACGCACTCGGCATCGGCGACTTCGGCACCGGCACCGGGTTTCTGCACTCGATGATCTACTCGATGATGGGTGTGCTGCTGATGCTCATCTTCGCGGTGACCTTCGCCGCACGATCGGTCACCCAGGAAGAGAACGGCAGCCTGGATCTGCTACTGGCCCAACCGATCAGCCGGAAGGGACTGCTCGGGCAGCGGTTCGCCGCACTGGCCGTGCAGACGGCGATCGTCACGACCGTCATGATGCTGGCCGTCATCGCGGGCGCGAACGCCGGAAAGATGAATGTGCCCGCCGGGAACATCGTTGCCGCGAGCGCGGGTCTCGGCCTGCTCGCGCTGGTGGTCGGCACGATCACCCTGCTGGTCGGTGCCATCACCGGAAAGCGTTCGCTGACTCTGGGATTCGCGTCGGTGGTCGCGCTGGGCGGCTTCCTGGCCAATAACCTCGGCGCCGAGTGGTTGCGTAGGTTGTCGCCGTTCTATTACGCGGTCGGCGATTCGCCGGTGATCAACGGCTGGAATCTCGTCCACCTGACGGTGCTGGTGGTGCTGGCCGCGGTCACGCTGGTGCTCGCGCTCGGCGCCTTCGAACGCCGCGACATCGCGGTCTGACCGATCCCCCACGGGGCGGACCGACACGGTCCGCCCCGTTTACCCATATCCGCGACACCGAAGGGATACTCGACCGATGGGCACTACGGACGAACAACCGGCCGTTCCGACACCGGAACAACTAGCCTTTGTGGAGGATTTCGCGCTCGTACTGGAACGCATGGGGCTGGTCCGGATGACCGGCCGCGCCACGGGCTGGCTGCTGGTCTCCGACCCGCCGGAGCAGACGTTCGGCCAGATCGCCGACGCGCTGCAAGCGTCCAAGGGCTCCATCTCCAGCGCGCTCAAGACCCTGGTCACCATGCGCTGGGTCGACAAGACCTCCAAGCCGGGCGACCGCAAGGACTACTATTCCATCCGTCCCGGCATCCTGCCCGAATTGACCCGCCAGCAGAGTGGCATGTACACCGACCTCACCGCGATGACCTCGCGCGGCCTCGCACTGTTCGACGACCCCAACGGCGACCAGGCCGCCCGCGTCCGCGACATGCACGAATTCTTCGTCTGGATGGGCAAGGAACTGCCCGCCCTGATCGACCGCTGGTACGCGGAGCACCGCGCCTGACCGGTCAGGCGAGCAGCTTCGTCCGCAGCGCGACGATGTCGGTGTCGGAGAGCCGCAGGCCCTGACGCACGTAGTTGTCGAAGCTGCCGTAGGTCTGGTTGGCCTGGTCGAAGGCGGCGTCGAGCCAGGACTGCTGGACGCCGTTGAGGGTGTCGCCGGGGGCGGCGTTGCGGTACTGGTTGGACAGCAAGTAGTCCTGGCTGACGGTGTCGCGGTCGACACCGAGCAGCGTGAGCAGGACGGCGGCGGTCCAGCCGGTGCGGTCCTTGCCCGCGGTGCAGTGGAAAAGCACCGCGCTATCGGTATCGATGATGTCGCGCAGCACCGAGGAGAAGGCCTGGCTGGCGCCGGGGGCGGTGATGAAGGCGCGGTACAGGCTGTCGCCGCCGGTGAGGGTGCTGATCAAGACCTCCGGTGGCGCCTGGCCGATGACGTCGTCCCAGTTGGCGGTCGCGCCCGCGGGCACCTTGTCCGGGCCGATCGCGCGCTCGTACGCCGTGCGCAGGTCGTCGACGACGCGCACCTGCCTGCTCGACAGCTCGGCGAGATCGGCCGGGGTCGCGTTGTTCAGCTGACCGGTGCGGTAGACCAGGCCCGTGCGTACCGTCTGGCCGCCGATCGTCCGGTATCCGCCGATGTCGCGGGCGTTCTGCACACCCTGCAGGGGCAGCGAGCGGTCGAACGCGAGCGCCGACGCGGCGGGCGGATCGGCGAGCGCGGCACCGGTCACCGGGCCGAAGGCGACGGCGAGACCGGCGGCGAGCGCCACCGGGGCGCGAAGCGAGCGACGAGTCATACGAGTACTCCAATCATCGGTTCGAGCTCCCCGGCCACCAGGGGTGGTTACGCCGGTACCTCGAACCGGGACAGCGCCAACAGCCGGGAGATGGCCCGCAAATACTTCTTGCGATAGCCGCCGTCCAGCATTTCCTGCGAGAAGATCTGGTCGAGCTTGGCACCGGAGACGGTGACCGGAATGCTCGCGTCGTAGAGCCGGTCGGCCAGCACCACGATGCGCAGCGCGACGGCCTGATCGGTGACCGGGTGTACGTGCGCGATGAACACCGACGACACCCCGGAGATCAGCGCACCGTACTTGGACGGGTGCAGCGTGCTCAGGTGCCGCAGCAGCGCGTCGAAGTCGTCGAGGGTGGAACCCGGTGTGGCGGAAGCGCGTTCGGTCAGCACCGCCGACGAGGTCGGCTCCGGCGCTGGCGGCAGATCGCGGTGCCGGTAGTCCGGGCCGTCGACCCGCACGGGCTCGAAGATCGACCCGAGCTTCTTGATCTCGCGCAGGAAATCCTGTGCGGCGAAACGGCCTTCGCCCAACTGACCCGGCAGCGTGTTGGAGGTCGCGGCGATCGAAACACCCTTGGCGGACAGCTCGGTGAGCAGCCGCGAGACCAGCATGGTGTCGCCCGGATCATCGAGCTCGAACTCGTCGATGCACAGCACGCTGTTCGCCGACAACCGTTCCACCGCATTGGTGAAGCCAAGGGCACCGACCAGATTGGTGAGCTCGCCGAAAGTACCGAACGACTTCGGCGCGGGCGCGCTGTGGAAGATGGACGCGAGCAGGTGGGTCTTGCCGACACCGAATCCGCCGTCCAGGTACAGCCCGGCGCCGGTCACCTGCTTCTTCTTGCCGAACAGGCTCTTCTTGTTGGCTGCGTGGTGGATCTTGGCGACCTCGCCGGCGAACTCCTCGGCCTTGCGCACCGCGGCCGCCTGGCTCGGCTCCTTGGGATCCGGAATGTAGGACGCGAAGCTGACCTCGTCGAACATCGGCGGGGGCACCATCTGGGCGACGAGCTGGTCGGCCGGAACCTCCGGGTGGCGGTCGACGAGGCGTTCTTGCATGTGCGAAGCCTATGACGTGGTGTGATCTACCTTCATGCAGCGTATCCACAATGCGATCCAGCTCACAGACCTGGGACCGGACGACCTCGCCCAGCTGTACGCCTACCCCGCCGACCTTCGCGAGCCCTGCGTCCGCGCCAATTTCGTGTCCAGCATCGACGGCGCCGCCACCAGCGACGGCCGTTCGGCGGGCCTCGGCACGCCCGCCGACAAGGCGGTGTTCCTGATGTTGCGCGAACTGGCCGATGTGGTCCTGGTCGGCGCGGGCACCGTCCGCGACGAAAACTACGGCGGTGCCAGGACCGATCCGCAACGCCGTCGCGCGCTGCATCAGCGCGGCATCGGCGGGCATCCGGACGGCGCCGCACCGCCGATCGCGGTGGTCACCGCGAGCGCGGCGATCGACCAGGGCGCCCGGCTGCTCACCGACACGACGGTCCCGCCGTTGATCATCACCACCACCACCGCCCCCGCCGACCGCAAACAGCAGCTGGCCGACGCGGGCGCCGAGGTGATCGAAGCGGGCGACCTGGCGGTGACCCCGAAGGCACTGCTGCGGGTGCTTGCCGAACGCGGCTTGCACCGCGTGCTGTGTGAGGGCGGACCCCATCTGTTCGGCGAACTGCTGACCGCCGACGCCGTCGACGAGCTGTGCCTGACCACCGCACCCCTGCTGGTTGGCGGCACGGCCCGGCGAATTTCGCTGTCCGCGCACGAGTTCCAGCGCCCGATGACCCGCGCGCACATCCTGCTCGACGACGACGGCACGATGCTCACCCGATGGGCCCGTGCATGAAACACCGGCCCGAACCTGGCAGGCTGTAGCGCATGCGCTGGACTCGGGCCGTCGTGCTGGCCGCGACACTCTCGATCATGATCGCCGGATGCGGGGCTGGACCCTCCGACCGACCCGGCGTCGCCGTCGAGCGTGAACGAGTCGGCGGCCATGCCACGACCTCGGCCGCACCGGCCCCGCCGCCGAGCGCCGAGCTGCCCAAGACCGACCTGGCGTGGAACGACTGCACGGCGCCGACCCTGAACCTGCTCGGCCTCGGCCCGGCCCCTGCGGGCCTGGTGCTCGAATGCGCGGAGTACTCGACGCCGATCGACTCGACCGGTGCCGTGCTCGGCAACTTCCGGGCCGCGGCCATGCGCGCCCGGCTGCCCCAGACCCCGGCGGACGCGGCCCCGATCGTGCTCACCTCCGGCACGGACCGCTCCTCGACCGCCACCCTCGCCGGACTGGCCGCCGGACCCGCGAGCGCCCTACTGGCCGCCCGCCCGATCGTCGCGGTTGACCGGCGCGGCATCGGCAGCTCGCAGGCGCTCGACTGCCTGCCCCCTGAGGTGCGCAAGGGCCTGGCCGACAATGCCCAATTCGGTCCCGGCGCAACCGATCCCGTCGAGGCGATGACGGTGTTGAGTCAGGAAGCCACCATCGCCTGCCGCGATTTCCTGCAGCCCTACGAGGGCACCTTCGACGCACCACACGCCGCCGACGACATCGAACAGCTGCGCAAGCAGTGGCAGGTCGACCACGTGGCGCTGCTCGGCACCGGCAACGGCGCGAAGGTCGCGCTCAGCTACGCCCGCAAATACGGCGATCATCTGGCCCGGCTGGTCGTCGACTCCCCCGAGGCCGTCGGCGCGGACGCCACCACCCGGGCCGAGCAGCAACTGGAAGGCGCGGAGGCGGCATTGACCGCATTCGCCCAGCGCTGCACCGGAATCAGCTGTTCGCTCGGACCGGACCCGCGCGCCGCGATCACCGATCTGGTGAAACGAGCCGGTTCCGGCGGGCTCGGTGACGTCTCGGCCAACGCACTGCTCACCGCGATATCCGGCTTCCTCGGCAGCCCGCGGGCCGACCAGGCCAACCGGATCGGCGAACTCGCCGACGCGTTGTCGGCGGCAGGGCGTGGCGATCGCGGTCCCCTCGGCAACCTGATCCTGCGCGAGTCCGCGGCGATCGCCGGGGACGGTCAATTCGTGAACCGCTGCACCGACACTCAGCAGCCGCCGACGCCAAGCAAAGCCAAGGAACTGATGGGCACCTGGGGCAGCAAGTACCCGGTGTTCGGCCGGAACGCGGCGATCGGGCTGATGGAATGCGCGGCCTGGCCGGTGTCCACCACGCCGCCGATGCCGGAGAAACTCACCATTCCGGTACTGATCCTCGGCGGCATCGCCGACCCGGTGGTGGGCAATGGTGGCCAGGCGTCGGTCTCGGGCGCACTCGGCACGGCCGGTGCCCGCACCGCCGGACTCACCTGGCAGGGCTGGGGCCATCCGGTGACCACCCACTCGACGTGTGCGCAGCGGACCGTGGTCGACTACCTGAAGGACGCCAAACTGCCCGCCGACGGGACCGTCTGCCCGGCCTGACCGGACGGCCCGAATAGCGCCTCGAGCGGCGCGTCGGACAGGTCCGGGCAACCGTGCGAACGTGATCCGGTGTACCGTGCCCCAGTGTTACTTCGACAGCTCGAGCCCCGCACTGCTCGCACCACCGCCGAGGTGATCAAGTTCGCACTCTGGCCCTTCGCGGTCATGACGGTGCTGAACCGGGTTTTCATCAAGGCTGTCAATGGTTTCATCACCGACGATTTCCGGCCGGTCTACCAGGCGTCGCTCGATTTTCTCAACGGGCGGCCGGTGTACACGGCGAACTTCGACTCGGTCGATCCGCACTACCTGTATTACCCGAGCGGCACGCTGCTGATCGCCCCGGTCGCGGTGCTCGACTACGAGAAGGCGCGCTGGCTGTTCATCCTGCTCAACGCGGTCGCGATCATCGCCGCCTGGTATCTGCTGCTGCGGTTGTTCCGATTCACGGTGAGTTCGGTTGTCGCGCCGGTGTTGCTGTTCGCGATGTTCATGTCGGAGACGGTCATCAACACGCTCGTCTTCACCAACGTCAACGGCTGTATTCTGCTGGCCGAGCTGATCTTTTTGCACCTGCTGCTCAAACGACGAGACCTCTGGGCGGGCGCCGCACTCGGATTGAGTATCGCGGTCAAACCGACTCTGGCACCGCTACTTCTGATCGCTTTGGTTCGCGGGCAGTGGAAGGTTTTCATCACCGCGCTCGGTGTGCCGCTGGTGCTGACCGCGATCGCGTGGCCGATGTCGAAGGACCCGGAGAAGTTCTTCACCCGCACCGCGCACTATCTCTTCGAAACCCGCGATTACTTCAACAGTTCGATCCCGGGCAACGGCGAGTACTACGGCGTGCAGCCCTGGCTGGTCTGGTTCATGCGCCTCGGGATGGGCGTGCTCGTCGCCATCTCGCTGTGGCTGCTGTACCGCTACTACCGTGACGACGAACTGTTCTTCGTGTGCACCGCCTCGGGCGTGCTGCTCACCGCGGTGTTCCTGCTGCCATCGCTGGGGCAGATGTACTACTCGATGATGCTGTTCCCCTTCTTGATGACGGTGGTGCTGCGCAATTCGGTGCTGCGCAACTGGCCCGCCTGGCTGGCGGTGTTCGGGTTCATGAGTTACGACAAGTGGCTCTCGGACCGCTGGCAGCACATCGGCCGTGACCTCGAGTACCTGCGCATCACCTTCGGCTGGGGACTGCTGCTGGTCGTGGTGTTCTGTGTACTCGGTGATCGGTACCTGGCCGCGCGGCGCGAAGGGCGGCTGGCGTTCGGCATCGACCCCACCTGGATCAAGCCCGTGCCGACCGGCGGCGCGGCCACCCCGGGCGCTTCGGTGCCCGATTCGCCCGAGCCCGCGAATGGTTCGGCGACGACCACCGCGAAACGTATTAGCGTGGAGTGATGAGTTCCGAAGCCGACACGTCCCTGCCCGCGCCGCGGATCCAGCTGACGCCCCAGGAATGGCGCTCCAAGCTGAACCCGGAGGAATACGCGGTGCTGCGCGAGGCAGCCACCGAACGTCCCTTCGTCGGTGAATACACCGACACCAAGACCGACGGCGTCTACGAGTGCCGGGCCTGCGGAGCCGAACTGTTCCGCAGCACCGAGAAATTCGACTCGCACTGCGGGTGGCCGTCCTTCTTCGACCCGGCGAAATCCGACGCGGTGATCCTGAAATCGGACGACACGCTCGGCATGCACAGGGTCGAAGTGCTGTGCGCGAATTGCCACAGCCACCTCGGCCACGTGTTCGAGGGCGAGGGATACAACACGCCCACCGACAAGCGCTACTGCATCAACTCCATCTCTCTGCGACTGCACCCCTCGGGCAGCGCAGCGGAGTAATCAGCGTCGAGCGCTGGACCGAAGAGTACGGTCCAGCGCGACGCCACGCACGCCCCGAAAACCCGGGGCTTGCCGGTTGATAGCTCTGATCTCGGGCTCGGCTCAGGGCAGGGCGTTTATCAGCTTGTCGAGTTCGACGCGGGGGCCGGTGAAGAACGGGGTTTCCTCGCGCACGTGCAAGCGGGCGTCGGTGGCGCGCAGGTCACGCATGAGGTCGACGATGCGGTGCAGTTCGGGGGCCTCGAAGGCGAGGATCCATTCGTAGTCGCCGAGCGCGAACGAGCTGACCGTATTGGCGCGCACGTCCGGGTAGCCGCGGGCGGCCTTGCCGTGGTCGGCGAGCATCTTGCGCCGCTCCTCGTCGGGCAGCAGGTACCACTCGTAGGAGCGGACGAACGGGTAGACGCAGATGTAGTTGCCCGGGTCCTCGCCGGCCAGGAACGCGGGCACGTGGCTCTTGTTGAACTCCGCGGGACGGTGCAGCGCCACATTGCTCCAGACCGGGGCGCTGGCCCGGCCGAGCTCGGTGGTGCGGCGGAAGTCGGCGTAGGCGGCCTGCAGGTCCTCGACCCGTTCGGCGTGCGTCCAGATCATGAAGTCGGCGTCGGCGCGCATCCCCGCCACGTCGTAGACGCCGCGGACCACCACCTCACGATCGCCCAGACCGTCGAAGAACGCGCGCGCCTCCTTGATCGCGGCGGCCCGATCGTCGCCGAGCGCACCCGGCTGCACCTGGAACACCGAGAACATCAGGTAGCGAATGGTCGAGTTGAGTGCCTGATAATCGAGTCGCGCCATGCACACATCGTGCCACTCGCCGGAATGCGACCGTTTCGCGGTCCACGGTCGCGGGCGCCCATGTCGGACGAGGGCGGGGCGTGAAATCGCCGTGGGCCGCTGCGCCTCGAGCCGACCCGCAGCCATATGCCGACAGCGGTGCTTCACTCACCTCGAATGAGCTTGCCGCGCTTGTGTTCACGGCGGTGATTCGGTAAGCAGCGACGATTACCCGAACGGGACTGAGCCTGCGGCGCTTCAGCCTGCGGCGGCAATGCGCTCGGCGGCGGCGTTACCTGAAGCGACGCAGGCGGGGACGCCGACACCGTGCAGATAAGCGCCCGCGAGAGCGAGACCGTCGAGCGACGACACCGCGGATTCGATGGCGGCGACCCGATCGGTGTGACCTGGGGCGTATTGCGCGAGGCCGCCGCGCCAACGTTGCACCACGGCGGCGACCGGTTCGATGGCGACGCCGGTGACGGTGGCCAGATCCTCAGCGGCAGCGGCGATCAGGTCGGCGTCCGACCAGGACAGCGTCGAGTCGTCGCCGAATTTGCCGAAGGAGGCACGGACCAAAGCCGTTTCGCGCTGTGCCAGGTGTGTCCATTTGCGGCTGGACAGGGTGAACGCCTTGGCGCGCAACGATTCTCCGGTAGCGACCAGGATGCCGGAGTTGTGCGGGAGCGCGGTGTCGCGGGGAAGGGCAAGTGCGACAACGACGGACGAGGACAGCTCGATACCGGCCAGCGCTGCCGCGGCGTTCGGGGCGACCGTGCCGAGCAGTCGCGCGCTGACCGGGGCGGGCGTGGCGAGCACGACCGCGTCGACCGCGCCGATCGGGTCGACGACCCAGCCGCGCAGCCCGCGGGCCAACCGAGTAGCCGGTGTCGCGGTGACGAATTTCGCACCGGATCGCGCCGCCAACGCCTCCAGCAGCACCTGGTAACCGTCCCTGAGCCCACCGAACACCGGTGCGTCCGAGGGCGGCGGCAGCGCGACGGAGACCGCGTGGGTGAGACTGGGCGCGCCATCGTCCAACGCGGCGGCCAAGGTCGGCAGCGCGGCGCGTATGCCGATCGAGCGGGAACTCCCGGCGTAGACCCCGCCGAGCAGCGGATCCACGCTGCGCTCGGCGACCTGCGCCCCGAACCGGTCGGCGATCAGGCGGTACACGTCGATATCGGCGCCGGGTTCCCAGGCCAGTGGTCGCCGCGGCTCCGTGGCGATCCGCTCGACCGTCTCCGCGTCGACCAGCCCGCGCATCGATTCGGCGTCCGCCGGTATTCCCATCAGCGTCCGCTCCGGCAGCGGATGCGTCACCCCGCCCGACCACAGCAGCGGCCGCAACCCCGCGGGCGTCACCAGCTGCGTCTCCAGCCCGACCTCGCGCAGCAACTCCGGCACCTCGGGCCGCCGCCCGACAAACGCCTCCGCCCCGAGATCCAAAGGCTCCCCGGCTACTTCACCGGTATACAGAATCCCGCCAACCCGCTCGGCCCGATCGAGCACCAGAATGTCGGCCTCGGCTCCCAGCAGCACCCGCAACCGATACGCGGCAGCCATCCCACTGATCCCGCCACCGACCACTGCGATCCTCATAACCCCGACCGTATCCCCTGCCCGCACACCCTCCGCGACTAGGTCAGGGCGGCGAGCTCAGGGGGCGCCGCTGACGATGATGTCCGCGTTGGCGCGGGTGTCGTCCGCGGCGAAGTGGTTGTCCTCGTCGGTCATCCAGCGCTCCCACAGCGGTAGCGCGGATTCGCCGTCGCGTTCGAGGCCGCGCGCCAATCGCACGGTGCGCGGCGTATCGACCCAGATGGCGAGCGACAGCCGAGTTCGAACGGCGGCGCGCGCTGCGGACACGCCTTCCAGCACCACGACGCCGCCCGGCGCGACCTCGTGCCACTCGGCCAACGCTCGCCGACCCCAGTCGTAGCGCTGGTACCGAGCGGGCACGTCACGCGCGAGCGGTTCGAGCACCTGACTCTCCAACCGCGGCCACCAATGGAGCGGGTTGTCCCACGAGGCAAAGCTGTCGGTCGGCACCACCGTCGCGTCGCACTCGCGCGCCAGTTGTGCGGCGAGCGTTGACTTTCCGGCCCCGCCCGGTCCGTCGACGGCGACCAGCCTGGTCGAACCGAGCCGCGGCCCGCTCGCCAGTACCCGGGCCACGATCTCCGCGAGCACTACAGTTCGTGCACCAGGTCGACCAGTGCGGTCAGCACGCCGGGGTCGGTGTCGGGCAGCACGCCGTGGCCGAGATTGAAGATGTGTCCCTTGGCGCCCAACGTGATCGCCTCGTCGGCCTCGTGCGCGATGCGGCGCGCTTCGGCTTCGACCGCGGCCGAGCCCGCGAACAGGACGGCGGGATCGAGGTTGCCCTGCAACGCTTTTCCGGGTCCGACGCGGCGCACCGCCTCGGTGAGCGGCACCCGCCAGTCGACACCGACCACGTCGGCGCCCGCCTCACCCATCGCGCCGAGCAGCTCGCCGGTGCCGACACCGAAGTGGATGCGCGGCACG
The DNA here is from genome assembly GCF_019222765.1 of Nocardia iowensis. NCBI lineage: Bacteria > Bacillati > Actinomycetota > Actinomycetes > Mycobacteriales > Nocardiaceae > Nocardia > Nocardia iowensis. Next base: position 6,184,127 of record NZ_CP078145.1, read on the forward strand.
CCCGCGTCGGCGACCTCGGCGAAGACGCGTTCGGAATGCGGCAGCACGAACCGGCGATAGTCGGCGAGGGACAGCGCCCCGGCCCAGGAATCGAACAGCTGCACAGCGTCGACACCGGCGGCCAGCTGGGCCCGCAGGAAGGCGATGGTGATGTCGGTGAGCGCACCGAGCAGCGCGTGCCAGGTCTGCGGGTCGGCGTACATCATCGACTTGGTGCGCTCGTGATTCTTGCTCGGCCCGCCCTCGACCAGGTAGGACGCCAGCGTGAACGGCGCGCCCGCGAACCCGATCAGCGGCGTCTCGCCGAGCGCGTCGACCAGTAGTCGCACCCCGTCAGCGACCGCGCCCACCTCTTCGGGACGCAGCCGCGGCAGCGCGCGCACATCGTCGACCGTGCGCACCGGCGACGCGATCACCGGCCCGACGCCGGGCACGATGTCGAGGTCGATGCCCGCCGCCTTCAGCGGAACGACGATGTCGGAGAACAGGATCGCCGCGTCGACGCCGTGCCTGCGGATCGGCTGCATCGTGATCTCGCACACCAGCTCCGGGTCGAAGCAGGACTCCAGCATGCCGACGCCCTTGCGCAGCTCGCGGTATTCGGGCAGCGACCGTCCGGCTTGCCGCATGAACCACACCGGACGCCTGCTCGGCGTCGCGCCGGTGGCGGCGGCCAGGAACGGGGCATCGGTCAACCGGCGGCGGGTATGAGTGCTCATCGAGCCCATCGTAAAGGGCGGCTGTCCAGCCCCCATCCGCCCGGGCGGGCCATCCCACGGGACATGGCCGCGACAGAACGCGAGTGCGGCCACGGTGCCGTCCCGCTCGACGCGCCCCTGGTGTTCCTGGGGTCGGCAGAGGCGACACGCCCGGGGGCGGGGGCGCGCCAAAGCAGGGAAGGGCCCACGGACGCCGCAGGAATACAGCGGCGCGCCTCCGACTGTGCCGGGTGCACAAGGTCTACCGTCCCCTTCGTGACACCGCTCGACTTCCGCGACGGCGCCGCACCGACCGAGGGACCTCATGGCGAGCCAGCTCAATTTCGCGCCGCGGTCGATGCGATGGGCACCGCTACCGTGCACCCTCGGATCGAGCTGGCGCCGATCCGGCCGCCGCAACGTCTGGCGCCCTACTCATTCGCACTCGGTGCCGAGGTAAAACATCCGGAATCCGGTGTCGTGCCGGTCGATTCGGAAGGCGATGCGTTCGGCAGGCTGATCCTGCTGCACGATCCGGACGGTGACGACGCCTGGCATGGCACGCTGCGGCTGGTCGCCTACATCCAGGCCGACATCGATGCCGCGCTGGCCACCGACCCGCTGCTGCCGGAGGTGGCGTGGAGCTGGCTGGTGGACGCGTTGGAGTCGCGGTCGGAACCGTTCACCGCACTCGGCGGCACCGTCACCTCGACGAGTTCGGTGCGTTACGGCGATATCGCAGGCCCGCCGCGGGCCCACCAGTTGGAGCTGCGCGCGTCCTGGACCGCGCTCACCAACGACATGCGTCCGCACGTGGAAGGATTCTGCGAGGTACTCGCCTACGCGGCCGGACTCCCACCGGCCGGCATCACCGAGCTGCAGATGCGACCGGACCTGTCGAACGACCAGCGATAGCCGACCGCTATTCCGCTGCCGTTCTCCCTTCCGACACACGGAAGCCCGATAGGGCGACGACCGCCGCGGCACTGCACGTAAAGTTCAACAACATGTCCGTACCCGACGAATCCGAACCCACCGGCGCGCCTCCCCTGCTCGCGCCCGTGGATGGCGTGCCTCCGGTACTGGACACCGCCGCCGAAATCGCCGCGGCCGCCGCTCGTCTCGCCGCGGGCACCGGCCCGCTCGCCGTCGACGCCGAACGTGCTTCTGGCTTCCGGTATTCGGCGCGCGCCTACCTGATTCAGCTACGCAGGGACGGTGCCGGTACGTTCCTCATCGACCCGATTCCGGTCACCGACGCGCTCGGCCCGCTGGCCGACGCGATCAACGGTCTCGAATGGGTATTGCATTCGGCGGACCAGGATTTGCCGGGTCTCGCCGAACTCGGCCTGCGCCCGCAGCGGCTGTTCGACACCGAATTGGGCGGTCGGCTGGCCGGTTTCGAGCGCGTCGGACTGGCCGCGATGGTGGAGAACCTGCTCGGGCACGCATTGCGCAAGGGGCACGGCGCCGCCGACTGGTCCACCAGGCCGCTGCCCGACGAATGGCTCAATTACGCGGCACTGGATGTCGAACTGCTGTTGGAGTTGCGCGACGCGGTCGCCACCGCACTCGAGGCACAGGGCAAAACCGATTGGGCGGCACAGGAATTCGAGCACGTCAGGACGGCGGAGCCGGCCGCACCCAAGGCGGACCGGTGGCGGCGCACCTCTGGCATCCACAATCTGCGCCGGACCAGGCAACTGGCCGTGGTGCGCGAACTGTGGACCACGCGGGACACGCTGGCCCGCGCCCGCGATGTCGCGCCTGCCCGGATTCTGCCGGACGCCGCGATCATCGCGGCGGTGACGGCGGACCCGAAGACCATCGCGCAACTGCGTGCGCTGCCGGTATTCGGCGGGCCGCGGCAGCGCCGGTACTCGCGAGAGTGGCTGGCCGCGATCGATCGCGGCCGGACCATGCCGGACAGTGAGCTGCCGCCACTGACCCAGCCGTTCGACGGTCCGCCCCCGGTGAATCGCTGGGAACGGCGCGACCCGGCGGCCGCCGCCCGGTTGACCCGCGCGCGCACGGCGATGGGTGAGCTGTCCACCGAACATTCCATTCCGGTGGAGAACCTGCTCTCTCCCGACCTGGTCCGCCGCCTGTGCTGGGACGGCCTGCCGGATTACGACCGAGTGCCCGACTCCCCCGCCGACCTGGCCGCCGCCATCGACGGCTTCCTGAAGTCAGGCGGGGCAAGGCCGTGGCAGCGCGAACTGGCCGTGCCGCCGCTGACCGAGGCGCTGATGCCGAAGCAGGCCGACTGAGTCGCTACTCCTTGATGCCGAAGTCGTAGGCCTCCTGCAGCCAGCCCTCGTTCACCACGTGCTCGACGACCGATTCGTCGAGCACCCGGATTTGATGGGTCCACTTCCCCGGGTATGTCTCCTGGACGCTGAGTACCAGTGGATCCGACACCGGTTTGCGCATATCGAGGGTGAGCATGAGGACGTCCTCAGGCACCTTCTTGCCCCGCGGTGTCGGCCACAGCCAGGCGAACTTCCGGTCAGCGCCGAAGGAGACCTGGCTCTTGGTGACCGCGGTGGTGATCGCGCCCAGCGCCTCGATCCGCGGCGCCAGACTGCGGAACAGGCGCAGTGCGTCCGGTCGGCCGGCGAACAAATTCTCGACGGTGTGTTCGTCCATCCTTGGCATTATTGCCGAAGCAGCCGCGCCGAGGCGGCCGCTCGGAAGTTGGGACAGCTGGTGATGTCCGCATGATCGCAGGCCAGCCCGTGATCGACCATTTCCAGCGATGCCTGCGCGCGGGCGATGCGTGCCAGTAATTCTTCGCGCCGCCGCAGCAGCACCGCCGACCGGTCGGAGCCGGTGAGGATGGCGCGGATGTCGTCGAGGCTGAATCCGGCGTCCTTCGCGAGCAGGATGACGGCGACGCGAAAGACGTCGTCGTCGGTATAGCGTCGGCGTCCGGCCGAATCCCGTTCGGGGCCAAGTAGACCCACGGATTCCCAGTGCCGCAGCACATGTGTTGCCAGACCGAATCGCGCGGCCACGGTCCCGATGGGTTTCGCCACGGCACTTGACTTCATGTCAACATTAAGTCGAATGATGGCCGCTATGTCCACCTCTGCCACCGACAGCTTGATCCAGCGACTCGACGCCGCCGACGCCATGCCGGGCGCCGCCGAACTGCGCACCCACTCCTACGAACTCCTGCACCTGCCGCCCGGTGCCTCCGTGCTGGACGTCGGCTGCGGCTCCGGTCGCGCCGTCGCCGAGCTGGCCGCTCGAGGGGCCTGCCCCATCGGGGTCGATCCGGATCAGCGGATGCTCGACGTCGCGCGAACACGCTGGCCCGCATTGGATTTCCGGTCCGGCAGCGCGCAAGCCCTTCCGCTGCCGGACGAATCGGCGTCCGGTTATCGGGCGGACAAGGTATTCCACGAAATCGCCGATCCGGCAGCGGCATTGGCCGAGGCGGAGCGGGTCTTGGTGCCAGGCGGTCGCATCGTCCTGCTCGATCTGGATTGGGACGCCGTCGTCGTCGACTCCGACGATCCGGCGACAACCCGCGCCATCGTGCATGCTCGCGCAGACGCGATCACAAATCCGCAGGCCGCCCGCGGGTGCCGGAACATGCTGCTCGCCAGCGGTTTCCGCGACGTCACCGTGGCAGGGCGGCTATCGATCTTCACCGACGAGCGCATGCTCGGGCTGCTGACCCGCCTGACCGAGGTGGCGGTCGCCAACGGCGAGCTGGACCGCGAACGCACCGAGGCTTGGCTCGCGGAGCAGACCGAACGGGCCGGATCAGGCCGCCTGATGCTGGCGATACCGCTGTTCGTCGCGGCGGCGACCCGGCCATAGTGGCGAGCTCACCGCGCGGCGAGCCACCCGCCGATCCGCCGGGCGATGTCGGGAGCCGTGAGTCCCAGCTCCGCGTGCACCTCACCGCGCGACGCATGGTCCAGGAATTGCTGTGGCACACCGAGATCGCGGGTCGGGATATCCAGGCCGGAATTGCGCAGCCGAGCCGACACAGTGGAGCCGATGCCGCCGTGCAGTCCGCCGTCTTCCAGCGTGACCACGAGCCGGTAGTTCTCGGCGAGCTTGACCAGCGTGTCGGAGACCGGGAGCACCCAGCGCGGGTCGATGACGGTGACCGAAACCCCTTCGGTCTCCAGCAGATCCGCGGCGCGCAGGGCGACCTCGGCGAACGAGCCGACGGCCACCAGCAGCACGTCACCGCGTACCGCCTGGACCGATCCGCCGCCGTCGAGCGCGGGTTCGTCGCCGGTGCGCTCGCCGGCGGCGAGCCGCAGCACGTCCACCCCGTCGAGCCGTTCGACGGCCGAGATATCGTCGGCGACACTGCCTTTGGGGAACCGGATGGCGGTGGGGCCGTCGTTGACGGCGAGCGCCTCGGCCAGTTCCTCGCGCAGGGTCGCCGCGTCGCGCGGCGCCGCCACCCGGATGCCGGGGATGATGCCGAGCACCGAGAGGTCCCACATGCCGTTGTGACTGGCACCGTCGGGGCCGGTGATACCGGAACGGTCCAGCACGACGGTCACCGGCTGCTTCAACAGCGCGACGTCCATCAGCAGCTGGTCGAAGGCACGGTTGAGGAAGGTCGAGTAGATCGCGACGACGGGATGCATGCCGCCCAGCGCGAGCCCGGCCGCCGAGGCCATGGCGTGCTGTTCGGCGATGCCGACATCGAACATCCGCTCCGGGAACCGCTCACCGAATGCCGCGAGCCCGGTCGGCCCCGCCATGGCCGCGGTGATCGCGACGATGTCGTCGCGCTGTTCGGCGTGCGCGATGAGTTCCTGGGAGAACACCGAGGTCCAGCCGAGCGCCTTCGGCCCACCGACCGGGACCCCGGTGAGCGGGTCGATCGGGTCACAGGCGTGCATCTGGTCGGCGATGTGGTTCTCGGCGGGCGCGTAGCCGTGGCCCTTCTGCGTCACCGCGTGCACCACGACCGGTCCGCCGAAGTCCTTGGCCCGGCGCAGCGCCGCCTCCAGCGCGACGATGTCGTGCCCGTCGACCGGGCCGACGTACTTCATCCCGAGGTCGCTGAACAGCTCCTGCGGGCTTACCGCGTCCTTTATCCCGGCCTTCACCGCGTGCATCATCGAGTAGGCGGACTCGCCGACCCGCGGAATGCTCTTCAGGATCCGTTTCCCGGCGTCCAGCGCGTGCTCGTAGGCGGGCTGGGTGCGCAGCGCGGTCAACCGGTCGGCGAGGCCGCCGATGGTCGGCGCGTAGGAGCGGCCGTTGTCGTTGACGACGATCACCACCGGGCGGTCCGGCGCGCCCGCGATGTTGTTGAGCGCCTCCCAGCACATGCCGCCGGTGAGCGCGCCGTCCCCGACCACCGCCACCACATGGCGGTTCTGCCCGCTCAGCGCGAACGCCTTCGCCAGACCGTCCGCGTAGGACAACGACGCCGAGGCGTGCGAGGACTCCACCCAGTCGTGCGCGCTCTCGGCGCGGCTCGGGTAGCCGGACAGTCCGCCCTGCTTGCGCAGCGTGTCGAACTCGTCCTTGCGGCCGGTCAGGATCTTGTGCACATAGGCCTGGTGGCCGGTGTCGAAGATCAACGGGTCGGCCGGCGAGTCGAAGATCCGGTGCAGGGCGATGGTCAGCTCGACCACGCCGAGATTCGGGCCGAGGTGCCCGCCGGTCGCGGCCACCTTCCGCACCAGGAACTCACGGATCTCGTCCGCCAGCTCACGCAATTGCGGCGCGGTGAGCGGACGCAGATCTTCGGGCGTGTCGACCCGGGAAAGCACTCCCACCTGAACTCGCTCCCTCCGGATTGTGCATCTGATCCGATCAGTCTACGGAGCGGCGGGCGGTGCCCTCGAACGAGAACCGAACTGCCACACCTGGCAACGACCATCACCAGCCGACATCGGGCCGGAATGTGAGCCTCGGCATACCGTACTCGGCCTACAGTAATCATGTGGCCCAGCCCGAAGAGGCGACCCAGCGGACAATCGAACCGGGCGTCGTGTCCAGGATCGTCACCGACGTCTATCAGCTGTGCCGCCCCGACGATTCCGGCACGCTCGCCGACTACATTCCGGAACTGGCTGCGGTGCAGCCGGATTCGTTCGCACTGTGCCTGGCCACCGCCGACGGGCAGGTGTACGGCACCGGCGACCTGGACGCCTCGTTCACCATCCAGTCGATCTCCAAGCCGTTCACCTACGCACTCGCGCTGGCCGACCGCGGCACCGAGGCCGTCGACGAGCGCATCGATGTGGAGCCCTCCGGCGAGCCGTTCAACGAGATCAGTTTGGATCCGGTGACCGAGCGCCCGCGCAATCCGATGATCAATGCGGGCGCGATCACCGCTGCGGCGTTGATCACCGGCAGCGATCCGGTTGAGCGCTTCGAACGCATCCGGCGCTGTTATTCGCGCTTCGCCGGACGCGAATTGCGCATGAACGAGGCGGTGTACGCGTCCGAGTCGCGCACCGGCTTCCGCAACCGCGCCATCGGGTACATGCTGCGCTCGTTCGGCATCATCGACTCCGACCCGGACGAGGCGGTCGACCGCTACTTCCGGCAGTGCTCGATCGACGTGACCTGCCGTGACCTGGCGCTGATGGCGGCAACGCTGGCCAACAACGGGCGCAACCCGGTGTCCGGGGAACGCGCGCTGTCGACGGCGCTGACCGAGCGGGTGCTCAGCGTGATGACCACCTGTGGCATGTACAACGCGGCGGGCGACTGGGTGACGACGGTCGGGCTGCCCGCGAAGAGCGGGGTCGGCGGCGGCATCGTCGCGGTGCTGCCGGGGCAGATCGGCATCGCGGTCTACTCGCCGCGGCTGGACGCGCACGGCAACAGCGTGCGTGGCGTCGCGGCCTGCCGGGAGTTGTCGCGGCGGCTGGAACTGCACTTTCTGCACGTCACGCGGGCGGCGCGGACGGCGATCCGGGCCGGATACTCGGTGGCCGAGGTGCCGTCGCGGCTGCGCAGGACCACCGAGGAGATCGCGTTGCTCGCCGAGCACGGGCACCGGGCGCGGGTCTACGAATTGCACGGCGATCTGTTGTTCGCGGGGGCGGAGAGCGCGGTGCGGACCATCGAGGCGCAGGCGGGTGAGCTGGCGGCGCTCGTGGTCGATCTGCGCCGGGTGGGCGAGGTGAGCGCGATCGCGGTGCGAATGCTCGACGACATGCAAACCGAGCTCGCGGCGGTCGGCGTGCGGGTGGCGCTGGTCGATCCCGATGCCAAACTCGGGCATCTGGTGTCCAGCTTGGATCCCGACGACCCCCGCGGGCGAGTGTTCATCGACCGCGATACCGCGACCGAATGGTGTGAGGACATCGTGCTCGACCGGCACCGGCCCGCCGATGAGCCGGAGTGCACGTCGATCTCGATCGAGGATCATCCCGCGCTGGCCGCGCTGGCGGCGGACGATCGGGCGCGGTTGGCCAAGGAGTTCGAAGTGCGCACGTTCGCGCGTGGTGAGGTGATCGCGCGGCGCGGGAGTGCGCGGTCGGGGCTGTACCTGATCCTGGAGGGGCGGGTGCGGATCACGTTCGAGGGCAGTGACGCTCGGACGCATCGGCTGGTGAGTTTGTCGGCGGGGATGTCGTTCGGCGAGATTCCGATGCTGGTCGGGACGCCGTTCGTGAACGAGGCGCGGGCCGAGTCAGGAGTGCGGGTCGCGGTGTTGAACCCCGCGCGGTTCGATCGGCTCACCTCACAGGCGCCGCAGCTGAAGCTGGCACTGCTCGAACGGCTCGCGGCGGGGGCGTACGCGCAGATGGATGCGGCGGTGCGCGCGATCGCGGTGCGCGGTGGGGATTATTGAGCGCGTCGGCGGGGACGATTGCGCCGCGTCCACCGTTGACCACATGAGAGCTACCGTCGATCGATCGAGGAGTATGCCGTGAGTGAGAAGTCCGACTCCGCCGAGGCGGGAGCCGTCACCGTTTTCGGCAACGGTACGGCCCGCGCCACACCTGATCTGATGCGCGTCACGATTTCCGTCGAGTGCCGGGCGAGCAAGGTCGCGCTCGCCTACAGCAAGGCCGGGGAGCGGGTGGCCGCGGTGACCCGTTCGCTGCGCTCCGACGGTGTCGCGGGCAGCGATATCGCGACGAGCGGATTGTCCGTGCACACCGAAACCGTGTGGACCGAAGGTCAGGGCAATCGCATTACCGGTTACCTCGCGAGCACGTCATTGACCGTCGCGCTGCGCGACATCGGTGACGATGCCGATCCCGGGCCCGCGACGATCATCGCCAACGCGGTCGAGGCGGGCGGCGACGACGTTCGCCTCGGCGGTTTGAATCTGACCTTCGCAGACCAAGAGTCGTTGCTCGTGGAGGCGCGGGACGCCGCGTGGCAGAACGCTGTCGTCAAGGCTGAGCAGTACGCGCGGCGGGCGGGGCGTTCGCTCGGGGCGGTGCTGGAGATCACCGAGAATACTTCCGCCGCACCGCCGCCCGTTCCGCGAATGAAGGCGATGTCGGTGTCGATGGACGCCTACGGTGCCGCTCCGGTTCCGGTCGAGCTCGGCGAGAGTGAGATCTCGGCCGTGATTCGCGTTACCTGGCAGTTGAATTGACGCACCTCGCGTAATGCGGGTCCTACTCGTGGAATTCGAATTTCCATGCTTGGTCCTGACTGCTCGTTTCGAGCGGTTGCAGGGCGACGGTGGGTGGGAAGATGCGCAGCATGCTGAGATCGAGGGCTAGTTCGGTGCCATCGATCGGGCCGTTGGGGACGACGATGTAGTAGGTGAACGGGTCAGCGGCGGGAATGAGGCTCCATTCCTTGGGTTCTGGGAGATGGTCGATCCGCTGCGGGCCCGCGTCGTAGCCGAGGTAGGTCTGGCTTGCGAGGTTGCGGATGGTGATGTTGCCGTTGTCGAATCGCCGCACCTCCCACTCCTGGGTGCCGGGTTCGCCGGTCGGCGGCAGGACGACGATCGGCGCGGCACTCTCCGTGCGCTGCAAGGTCAGAAGTTGTTCCGAGGGACGGCTGATCGCGTAGACACCACCGTGCAGCGCGGCGGTCCGGACAGACTCGGACGAACTGTTCGGCCACCACGCTGCCGCCAGCGCGAGAACCGACAGCACCGTGATGGTCAGTGCGCCTGCCGAGCGCGGGGTGCTCATCGGTGACCGAGACCCTTCACCAAGAGCGTCACAGTGTCGGCGCCCGCATGCCTGTCCTCCGAAATCTCCAGGTACTCGGGCGATTCCGCCCAGGCACGAAAAGAGATCTCATCGGGAAACGACATCAACACCACCTTCTCCCGATCCGTAGCGCCCTCGATAATGTGCGGCGATTCGTCAGCGGCCAGCAGCGTCCCCGAGTAGCGAGTGAAAACATCCAGGAAGCGCGCCTGGTACCGATCGTAGGCACCACGATCGGTGAACTTCAGTTGCGCAATCACATACACAGTCATGGTGCGACCCTAAGTCCCGCTGACGACTTCGACATCGAGGAAACCGGACAGACCCGCCCCGCATCCGAATAGATACGGCAGGACGTCGGCCGCCGCCTATATTGAGAAGTCGGTGACAGCGCCCGGTTGCCGGTTAGGGGATCGTATGTCGTTCGTGCTCATCGACACACCGCGGCCGCACGTCGCCCTCGTCACGCTCAACCGTCCCGATCGGATGAACGCGATGGCCTTCGACGTGATGATCCCGCTGCGCGAGGCACTCGAAGAAGTCAGCGCGGACAACGATATTCGGGTCGTAGTGCTCACCGGTGCGGGACAGGGTTTCTGCTCCGGTGCCGACCTACAGAGCGCCGGGAAGGTGCCCAATGTCGAAGGACTCACCGTCACCAGCATCGCGCGCCGCTCGATGGACCTGCTCAACGATGTGATGATCACCCTGCGGCGCATGCACCAACCGGTGATCGGCGCGATCAACGGTGCCGCCATCGGCGGCGGGTTCTGCCTCAGCGTCGCCACCGACATCCGAATCGCCGCCGACGAAGCCTACTTTCGCGCGGCAGGCATCAACAACGGCCTCACCTCCGCCGAACTGGGCATCAGCTACCTGCTGCCGCGCGCCATCGGCTCCTCCCGCGCGTTCGAGATCATGCTCTCCGGTCGCGATGTCGACGCCACCGAGGCCGAACGCATCGGCCTCGTCTCGCGCACCGTCCCCGCCGCCAAACTCCTCGAAACCTGCTACGACCTGGCCGACCGCATCATCAGCTTCAGCCGCGTAGGCACCGAACTCACCAAACGCATGCTCTGGAGCGGCATGGAAGCAGGCAGCTTCGAATCCCACATGCAACACGAGGGAACGGCCCAACTCTACGTCCGCCTAACCACCAACAACTTCGACGAGGCCATCCAAGCCCGCCGAGCCCACCGCCCCCCAATCTACGAAGACTGACCCCACCCACCGATGGCCCGTTCGGCGATCATTGGGAGGGTGGGCGTTTGAGGAGGGCGATGCATTCGACGTGGTGGGTGGCGGGGAAGGCGTCGAAGGCGCGTAGGTCTTCGAGGTGGTAGCCGGCGGCGTGGTATAGGCCTAGGTCGCGGGCGAAAGCGGCTGGGTCGCAGCCTATGTGGATGATGCGGGATGGGTCGGTGGAGGTTAGTGCGGCGATTACGTCTTTGCCTGCGCCTGCGCGTGGGGGGTCGAGGATGACCACGTCGGGGGCGGGGCCGCCGAGGCGCTCGGTCACCCATCGCTCCACTCGTTGGGCGTGCAGGTCCAGCCAGGAGAGGTCGCGGAGGGCGGCTGTGCCGTCGGCGACGGCCGAGCGGGCCGATTCCACCGCGAGGACCGCGCCGGTCTGTCCGACCTGCTCGGCCAGCCGGGAGGCGAAAACGCCTGCGCCGCTGTACAAGTCCCAAGCCAAGCCGCCGGGGAGCAGTCCGGACCACTCCACCAGGTCCGAATAACATTGCGCCGCACCGTGGTGCGCCTGCCAGAAGCCGGTCGCGGAGACTTCCCACCGACGCCCGGCCACATACTCGACCGCACGCCCGCTGCCGGAAATCACCCACTCGTCGCGTGCCGCATGGGTGGCCGCGCGCCGCGCCGACGCACTACGCCGCTCCTGCGCCTGTGGCACTTCCGGGCTGCGGTCACCGTTCTGTTCCGTACCGCTGCCGCCGCCGCGCGCGTCACTACGCCAGACGCCGCCGATCTCACCTGGACGGCGGCGACGGCCGCGTTCCGGAGTGCCCGGCGCATCGTCGCCGCGCCATTCGCTGGCCGGCTTGCCTGCTGGGCGGCGGCGGTTGCCTTGTTCGGCACTACGTCCGCCGGTGCGGTCATCGCGGCCGCGCGCACCCGGGTCGTCAGCACGTGACTTCCGCGCACGGTCGTCGTCTCCGCGTACGCCACCTGGTTCGGCGCCGGGACGGCGGCGATCGTTGCGCTCGGCACGGCCTCGTCTGTCGCGGCCGCGTTGATCGCCGCGGCGCTCGCTGGTCGCACCGGGGTCGGTGCGCTGCCAGTCGCTTGTCCGCGACTTGCGCCGCTCCCCCTCGGCCGTCGGCGTCAGTTCGACGATGTGGCGGACGCCGTCACCGTCGATCGCGATCACCAGGTCCGCACCCGGTGTCCACAATCGGTCCGCGACGCCGTCGAGGGCACCCGGAACCGGTTGTGGGCAGCGCAGATCCGCGATCACGTCGGTGCTGCGGTATCGATGGACGCCGGCTCGACCCGTCGCGTCGACGGCCAGTCGGATCCGGGTGCGCCAGCCGCCGGTGGCGTCGCCGGAGCCGGTGATCGGCTGCACGACGATTTCCCGCTCGATCCCCGCGAGCCTGCGCAGTTGTTCCGCGACGACCGATGCCTTCAGCGCCCGTTGGGCTTGCGGTGTGGCATAGGAGAAATCGCAGCACCCCGCACCACCCGGACCGGACACCGGGCAGGTGGCGGGGACGCGGTCCGGGGACGGCTCGAGGATTTCCACCACGTCGGCGCGGCAGAACGATCCGCCGCGATCCTCGGTGACCCGCACCCGCACCAGTTCACCCGGCAGCCCGTGCCGGACGAACACCACGCGCCCCTCGTGCCTGGCGACACAGAACCCACCGTGCCCCGGCGGTCCGAGCCGCACCTCGAAAGTTGTGTCACGCCAATCATTCATGACTCGCTCACTCATGATCGGTCGTCATAACCGCGACGCACCGCACCCGGCGCGTTCACCACACCGGGCGTACGCGCCCGCGTCGACGAACTCAACTGCCACGGCACGCTGGTCACCATCACTCCCGGCTCGAAAAGCAGTCGGCCCTTGAGCCGCAACGCACTCTGGTTGTGCAGCACCTGTTCCCACCAGTGACCGACCACGTACTCGGGGATGAACACGGTCACCACATCGCGCGGGGAGTCCTTGCGCACCCGCTTCACGTAATCGAGGACGGGCTTGGTGATTTCGCGGTATGGCGATTCGATCACCTTGAGCGGCACGGTGATATCGCTCTGCTCCCATTCGCGCACCAGCGCCCTGGTGTCGGCCTCGTCGACGTTCACGGTCACCGCTTCGAGCGTGTCCGGCCGGGTGGCGCGGGCGTAAGCCAGCGCACGCCGCGTCGGCAGATGCAGCTTGGACACCAGCACGATCGAGTGCGAGCGGCTGGGCAGCACACCGTCCCACTCATGCTCGTCCAGCTCGCGCGACACCGAATCATAGTGCTTGCGAATCATTTTCATCACGATGAAGATCGCGACCATCGTGATGATGGCGATGTAGGCGCCCGCGAAGAACTTGGTGATGAGCACGATGATCAGCACCGCGCCGGTCGCGCTCAGGCCGACCGCGTTGATCCCCCGCGACCGCTTCATCCGAGCCCGCTGCGCCGGATCGGTTTCGGTGCGCAGCAAGCGGGTCCAGTGCCGCAGCATGCCGGTCTGGCTGAGCACGAAGGAGACGAAGACGCCGACGATGTACAGCTGAATCAGCTTGGTGACCTCGGCGCCGAAGAACACCACGAACGCGATGGCGGCCCCGGACAGGAACAGGATGCCGTTGCTGAACGCCAGCCGGTCGCCTCGGGTGTGCAGCTGCCTCGGCAGGTAGCGGTCCTGCGCCAGAATCGACCCGAGCACCGGGAACCCGTTGAACGCGGTATTCGCGGCGAGGACCAGGATCAGCGCGGTCACCGTGGTGATGAAGAAGAACCCGATCGGGAAACCGTGGAACACCGTCTCCGCGAGCTGAGCGATCAGCGTCTTCTGGTGGTAGCCGTCGGGTGCGCCGATCAGGTCCGCCTCGTCGTGGGCGTAGACCACCCCGATCTTCTGGGCCAGAATGATGATCCCCATCAGCAGCACGATCGCGAACGTGCCCAGCATCAGCAGCGTGGTGGCGGCGTTGCGCGACTTGGGCTTCCGGAACGCGGGCACGCCGTTGCTGATCGCCTCGACACCGGTCAGCGCGGCACAGCCGGAGGAGAACGAGCGGGCGATCAAGAAGGCGAAGGCGAGACCGTAGAGGTGCTCGTCCTCCGCCTGCAATCCGAAGCCGGCCGACTCGGCCTGTAGATCGTCGCCGAGGATGAAGATCTGGAACAGCCCCCAGCCGAGCATGACGAACATGCCGACAATGAACGCGTAGGTCGGGATCGCGAACGCGGTGCCCGACTCGCGGACGCCACGCAGGTTGATCGCGGTCAGGATGGCGATGGCGACGACGGCGAACAGCACCTTGTGCGTGGCGACGAACGGGATGGCCGAACCGATATTGGACGCGGCCGAGGAAATCGAGACGGCCACCGTGAGCACGTAGTCGACGAGCAGGGCGCTGCCGACGGTCAACCCGGCGTTCGGTCCGAGGTTCGTCGTGGCGACCTCGTAGTCGCCGCCACCGGACGGGTAGGCGTGCACGTTCTGCCGGTAGCTGGCCACCACCACGGCCATCACGAACGCGACGGCGAGACCGACCCACGGCGCGTAGACGTAGGCGGAGATGCCGGCGGCGGAGAGCACGAGGAAGATTTCTTCCGGCGCGTAGGCGACCGAGGACATGGCATCGGAGGCGAACACCGGCAGCGCGATGCGCTTCGGCAGCAGGGTATGGCCAAGCGAATCACTACGGAAAGGCCTGCCCAGCAGCATTCGTTTCGCTGCCGTCGTCAACTTGGACACTGGAGCGAGCATAGGCCCCCGCACGGTCCGTCGTGCGCGTGGCTCGCAGGTTTGGCCGACGAGCGGAGGGGGAAAGTGGATGTAATCATTCGGCAGGTACCGTTCGAACGAACGAGAAGCAGACCGAACGCTTGGTTCCAGGAACGAGGTTGCACGGGTGTACGTAGTGATCATGGGCTGTGGGCGCGTCGGGTCGGCGCTGGCCCGCGCCCTCGTCCGGGTCGGTCACGAGGTCACCGTGATCGATCGGGACTCCGCCGCCTTCCTCCGGCTGGGCCAGGACTTCAGCGGTGAGCGGGTGACCGGCGTCGGCTTCGATCGAGATGTGCTGGTACGGGCGGGAATCGAGCGCGCCGACGCGTTCGCCGCGGTCTCCTCCGGCGATAATTCCAACATCATCTCCGCGCGGGTGGCCCGCGAGATGTTCGGCGTCGAGCGCGTGGTCGCCCGCATCTACGACGCCAAGCGCGCCGCGGTGTACGAGCGGCTCGGCATCCCGACCATCGCCACCGTGCCGTGGACCACCGACCGGTTCCTGCGCACCCTCATCGGCGACAGCACCACCACCACCTGGCGCGACCCCACCGGCACGGTGGCCGTGACGCAGCTGACGCTGCACGAGGACTGGTACGGCCGTACGGTCCGCGACCTGGAGCGCGACGTCCGCGTCCGGGTGGCGTTCATCATCCGATTCGGCCAGGGCCTGCTGCCCGACAGCAAGACCATCGTGCAGGCCGACGACGTCGTCTACGTCGCCGCGACATCCGGTTCGGTGGGTGAGGCCGTCGCACTGGCAGGCAAGCCCCCCGTGAGCGAGGACTGAACATGAAAGTGGCCATCGCCGGGGCAGGCGCCGTCGGTCGATCCATCGCCAGGGAATTGCTGCGCGGCGGACACCGCGTCATGCTGCTCGAGCGGCAACTCGACCACATCGAACCGGAGGCGATCCCGGACGCCGTCTGGGTGCACGCCGACGCCTGTGAGCTCGCGTTGCTCGAGGACGCGGGGCTGGAAACCTACGAGGTGGTCATCGCGGCCACCGGCGACGACAAGGCAAACCTGGTGCACAGCCTGCTCGCCAAGACCGAGTTCGGCGTGCGCCGAGTGGTGGCGCGGGTGAACGATCCGCGCAACGAATGGCTGTTCGACGGATCCTGGGGTGTCGACGTGGCGGTGTCAACGCCGCGCCTGCTCGCCTCGCTCGTCGAAGAGGCGGTCACCGTCGGCGATCTGGTGCGCCTGATGACGCTGCGGCAGGGCCAGGCCAACCTGGTCGAGATCACGCTGCCCGGCGACACCGGGCTGGCCGGAAAGCCGGTGCGCACGCTCACCCTGCCGCGCGACGCCGCCCTGGTGACGATTCTGCGCGGCGGCCGGGTGATCGTGCCGCAGCCGGACGATCCGTTCGAGGGCGACGACGAACTGCTGTTCGTCACCTCGGTGGAGGCCGAAGAGGATTTGCGGGTCGAACTCGCCAACCACGGCATCAAGCCTTGACTCCCCGACAGGGCTGATACGCGGGCGGCTGAGACCTGCTAGGCCACCTTCAGTTCCGCCCGCAACTTGTTCAGCGCACGGTGCTGCATCACCCGGACCACGCCGGGACTGGTGCCGATCGCCTCGGCGGTCTGCGCCGCCGACCAGCCGAGCACGAGGCGCATGACCAGCACCTCGCGGTGTGCGGGAGCAAGCACCTTCATGAGTTCCCTGGTAGCCGCGCGCCGCTCGGACACCAGCGCCCACTCCTCGGGTCCCGCGGCGGTTGACGCCGTATCCGGCATCTCCGCCATCGGATAGGTCGGATGCTGCTGGGAACGGCGGAACGCGTCGGCGACCTTGTTCGACGCGATGCCGTAGACGAAGGCGAGGAACGACTTGCCCTGATCGCGGTACCGCGGGATCGCGTTTACGGTGGCGATCAGGATCTCCTGCACCACGTCGTCGGCGGTCACCTGCAGATGGGCGGTATTGCCAAGGCGCGCACCGCAATACCGGCGGACCAGCGGATGGACGAGGCGGACGATCTCGGTGATGGCGGTGCGATCGCCCGCGGCCGCCGGGCCGATGTATTTGTCCAGTTCGGCCGACACTCGGCGGCTCTCCGACAGGGCCGGATTGTGGTTCTTCGACGATGCTGCGGGGTTGTGCTCGGTAGCCACGTCCGAGTCCTTTCGTGCGATCGTGCGTTGTTTCTTACGCAACGATCGTCTGATGAACTCGGCTGACCAGCCAGGCACCCCAGGGTGGGTAACCACCCACCTCTGCGGTGGAACTTGCCCCACCCCTGAACGTTTTCGCCAGCGGACCCGGCGGAGTTAACGCCTTATGCGGCCGCGGCAGTCCTAGTGGGCAGATGACCCGCGCGGCGAACCGCCCAGACCGTGACGCCCAGCGCGATCGCGGTCAGCGGCCAGCCCATGGCGATGCGGGTGAACGCGAGCCAGCCGGTGCGGTCGGTGTCGTAGAGCTGCGACTGCACCAGGTAGCGGGCGCCGAAGACCAGCACCCAGGTGGTGGTCGCGAGGTAGTAGAGGCGCTGCACCCGTTGATCGCTGCGCCAGGCGCTGCCGTGGCCGTTCAGCACGCCCCAGATCACGCCGACGAGCGGCCAGCGCACCAGCATCGAGACGAGGAACACGCCCGCGTAAACCAGGCTCGTGTAGATGCCGAACAGGAAGAAGCCCTTGGCCTCCCCCATCCGGTAGGCGATGAACGCGCAGATGCCGACGCCGAAGAAGCCGGAGATGGCGGGCTGGACGGGGCTGCGCCGGATCAGCCGCCAGACCAGGATCAACGCGGCCACACCGAGCGCCGCCCAGATCGCCGCGGTCAGTCCGGCGAAACTGTTCACGGGGACGAACACGACCACGGGAACTGTCGAATAGATCAGGCCACTGAAACCGCCGAGCTGCTCGAGCAGGGTCTGCTCGGCGGCTTCCTCGTCACGGTCGAGAGCCGCGGCAGGCTCGTTGTGTTCGCCTGAGGGGGCGTTGTCGTTGCTCGATGGCATACGTCAGCTGTTCCCGCGCAATTCGTAGTAGGGGTTGTAGATCACTTTGCGGCCGTCTCGATCGCCGACCCGGCCGCGAACCAAAATACGCCGTCCCGGCTCGATACCGGGGATGCGCCGACGGCCGATCCACACCAGGGTGATGGCATCGGTGCCGTCGAAGAACTCCGCTTGCACACTGGCGCCCGCGGACTTCGGACACGCTTCGACACTGCGTAGCCTACCGAGCATCGTGGCCTCGTCACCGCGACGACACTCCGAAGCGCGGCACGCACCCGAGGCTTCCGATTTCTCGGCAAGTTCCTCGGCGTCCAACTGGTCGAGATCCTCGGTCAGTCTGCGGCCCAGACGTCGAAAATACCCTGAGGCAGCGGATGACATTTCGCACGTTCTCCTGCATAGCGCAGACAGTGTGGGTCGCACACCATCGTGGTTTCCGTGCACGACCGGCTGTGGACGTACACCCGCCACTGTAGATGCCCCGGCGCACCCCCGCTACGCTCGGACCGGTGTTCGACTCCCCACACCCCGTGTCGGCCGCCCACGGCGTCGTGGCGTTGCCCGGCACCGGATCCGATGCGGATTTCGCCCGCCGTGCCTTCGCGCCCGCCTGCGTAGCGCGCCGTCTCGACGTGGTCGCGGTGGAGCCCGACCCACGGGCGGTGGTCGCGAGCTATCGGGCCGCGCTCGATGCCGCAGCCGCGGCGGGACCGATTGTTGTGGCGGGAATCTCGTTGGGTGCCGCGGTCGCGATCGAGTGGGCGGCCGAGCATCCGGAGCTCACCGTCGGGGTGGTCGCGGCGCTACCCGGGTGGACCGGACCCGACACCGCCGCCTGCCCCGCCTCGTTGAGCGCGGGCGCGACCGCCGCGCAATTGCGGGCCGACGGGTTGGACGCGGTGGTGGCCCGGATGCGGGCAAGCAGCCCGCGCTGGCTGGCCGACGCGCTCACCCGGTCGTGGCGGTCGCAATGGCCGAATCTTCCTGCGGCGCTGGAAGAAGCGGCCGACTACAAGTGGCCGGAGACCGAGCGCCTCGGCACCATCGAGGTGCCGGTGGCCGTGGTGACGGCCGTCGACGACCCGGTGCATCCGTTCGCGATCGCCGAGGAGTGGGCCGCGTTGATCCCGCGGTCCGCGATCCACCGGATCACCCTCGCCGAACTCGGCGCGGATCCGGCGATTCTCGGACACACGGGATTCGCCGCACTGGCTCGAAGCTGAGCACGCCGGGTCGGTTCAGACCCGGCGTGGGTTCGTACGCAGCGTCAGTTCAGGCCCAGCTGCTGCATGGCGGAACCGTCCGCACCGCGGCGCGGTCCCTCCGGCATCCGCGGCGGCACGGCACTCTGCGGGCCCGTCTGCGTGGCCGCGGCCTGGGCCGCGATCTGCTGTTGCTGGGCGTCGATCTGCGCTTGGTGCGCGGCGGCCAGCTGTTCGGCCAGTTCCTGCGGCAACACCACGGGTAGTGGCTCACGCACCGGCAACGGGTCGTCACCGCGGCGGATCACGGTCTCGCTCAGGATCGCTCGGGCCGCCGCCACCAGCGGGCTGCCGTCGTTGGACGCACCCGACGGGCCCGCCGCGACCAGCCGGACCATCCAGCGGGGGCCGTCGACGCCGATGAACCGCAGGTCCGCGCCCTCGGTGATGGCCAGCAGCTCGCGGCCCCACGGGCCGGTCTCCACCGCGACCCTGGCACCGTCGTTGCGCAGGGAATCGGCGAGATCGGCTGCCACCGTGCGCCATTGGCCCGCCGACTTGGGTGCCGCGTACGCCGCGACGGTGAGCCTGCCGTGCTCGGTTGCCAGGTGCACGGCTTGTGGCGTGCCGTCGGGGGTCATCTCGACTTGCAACTGACCGCCCTGCGGCACCGGCAGGATCACCGAGCCGAGATCGAGCCGCTGCTCGGTGACCTTCGCCAGCAGGTCGGCCACCTCGTCGAAATCGTACGGACCCGACTTCACTGCCGACGCGTCACCGACATCGGCTGTGACGTAAGGCGTTTCGTCGGTGTCGAACTCGTCGTACCCGTAGTCGTCCGCCTCGTCGTAGTCGTCGGCCGGATACCGGTCGTCGTCCGAGGACTTACGCTTCTTTCCGAAAATTCCCATCACGCCTCCTTGCCGGTTGCCCGGCCCGCCCCATCCGCCGCGGTCAGACTCGCGTGCCCGCCGCTCGAACCGTGACCACCCGCACCCCGGGTGGTCTCGTCGAGCGTGTCGACCTCGTGGAAATCGACCAGTTCCACCCGCTGCACCAGCAGCTGCGCGATCCGATCGCCCCGGCGCAGCTCGATGGGCGTGCGCGGGTCGTGGTTGATCAGGCACACCTTGATCTCGCCGCGATATCCGGCGTCGACCGTGCCAGGGGTGTTCACCACCGACAGTCCGGTCTTGGCCGCCAGTCCCGAACGCGGATGGATCAGGCCGACCGTGCCGACCGGTAGCGCGACAGCGATGCCGGTCCCGACCAGCACCCGCTCACCGGGCTCCAGGATGACGTCTTCCGTGGTGCACAGGTCCACGCCGGCGTCGCCGTGATGGGCGCGCGCGGGCATGGGGATGCCGGGATCCAGCCGCAGCAGAGGGATAGGTGAAAGTGCCGTCACGTTGGTCGAGCCTACGCGTTGCACGGTCTGCCCCGTGACTTAGTGTTGACTCGTGTCGGACCAGCCCAACCCCATGACGATGGACGAGAAACAGCAGAGCCCGCAGCCGTACCGCGAGCGCCTCTGGGTGCCGCTGTGGTGGTGGCCGGTGGCCTTCGCCATCACCGGGTTGCTGGCCGCCGAAATTCATATGGGCGCACCGGGTTTGCGTGCCTGGCTGCCCTACGTGGTGCTGTTCCCGGTGCCGGTGTGGGTGCTGCTGTGGTTGAGCAGGCACCGCGTCGAGGTGGCGCCGGACGCGTCGGGCACGCTGGAACTCCGCGCCGACCGCGCCCACCTCCCGGTGAACTTCGTGGCCCGCGCGGCCGTCGTGCCCCGCACGGCGAAGAGTGCGGCGCTGGGTCGCCAGCTCGACCCCGCCGCTTATGTGCAGCATCGGCCATGGATCGGGCCGATGGTGTTGCTCGTGCTCGACGACCCGGACGATCCGACGCCGTACTGGCTGGTCAGTACGCGTCGCCCCGAACGGGTCCTGGCCGCGCTTGGCTTACCGGGCACGGGGCCGGGTGCGCCGAGCGCGGGCTGATCCCTCGTGTCAGCTCAAGCTGCGCAATCCATGCAGATCAGCTGACCACCCTTCTCGCTGGCCAGCCTGCTCCGATGGTGCACGAGGAAGCAGCTGGAACAGGTGAACTCGTCGGCCTGCTTCGGGATCACCCGAACCGTCAGTACTTCCTCGGACAGATCCGCGCCGGGAAGCTCGAACGACTCCGCGGTATCGGATTCGTCGATATCCACGACGGCGGACTGTGCCTCGTTACGACGAGCCTTCAGCTCCTCCAGCGAATCTTCCGACACATCGTCGGTTTCGGTACGCCTCGGTGCGTCATAGTCGGTTGCCATGTCGTCTTCCCCTCGTCCTTACTTCGTATATCCCGGACCGGCTCGATCACACCGATTCCTGCCGGAATCGCTGACTCGCACCGCCCCGCCGGTGGTGCACGTCACACGCACACCGGTCACCCATCAGGGCGGATCGGGCTGATCCACTCCGGATAGCGCTCGGTAAACGCAGGACGTGCCCTACTTGTTCCCGCGACCGACCACCAATTTCGCCACCGGCGATTCGATCTGGGCCGCCAGACAATAGCGGACCATGCGGCAAAAGTCGCAATCAAAACACAGACGATTCGAAACTGACGGGTAATCGACACCGTCTGTCGAACTCACCGAGACCTTGTGCGCCGTATTTACCCAGCCCGGCCGACTCCATCGGCCTGCCGTCCCCCGGGCCCGTGACCTTTTCGTAGAGTGGGTAGGTGGTTTCACTGATCACCGAAGGCCGCCCCGTGGATTCCCAGGGCAGGCCCTTCCTCCGACGGCGCCCGCAGCCCTGGCTCATCATGCTCGGCATCCTCACGCTGATCTGCACGATTGTGTGGGTCAAGGCGTTGACGACGACCGAGCAGGACACCAGCGCGATGGCCTGCAACTCGCCGAGTCCGGCCACCGATCCGGGTGCCGGGCAACCGGCGACGCTCGGTCAGCGCGTCGGCGCGAGCCGACTACAGGACGTGGAACCCGCTCCCCTGGCGGCCAGCAAGGTGCGCGTGCTCAACGCGAACAACCAGCGTGGCCAGGCCGCGCATGTGGCGGCGCAGTTCGGTGACCTCGGGTTCGCCAGCGCACCGGGAACGCAATATGGCAACGATTCGATATACGTCAACGGCGACCTGGAATGCACCGGGCAGATCCGGTTCGGCGTGAACGGCCGTCCGGCCGCCGCGTCGGTGCAACTGGTCGTCCCGTGCGCCGAGCTGATCGAGGATCAGCGGGCCGACGACACGGTCGACATGGTGCTCGGCTCGCTGTTCCGGGACATCCGGCCCAGCAACGACGCGGAAGAAGTGTTGCGTTCGCTGAAGAATCCCGCGCCCGGCGGCACGCCCTCGATCGACATCAAGCTGCTCGACGCCGCCCGACAAGCGCGCTGCTAGCGCTCCCCCGCGAGTTACCATGTGCCCGCGAGACCGGTGGTCGCGTGGGCACATGGGCGTCGGCGCGAATCTAGCGGTCCGGGATCGGCTCGGTAGCGCCGATTCGATCGAGCAGCATGGCCAGTTCGTCGGCGATGCCGGGTGCGGCGGCGACCACCAGGTCGCCCGCCTCGCCCGGGACGGTGGCGGGCGGCAGCGTGAGCCGGGCACCCGCCTCGGCCGCGATCAACGCGCCCGCACCCCAGTCCCAGGCGTTGAGGCCGTGCTCGAAGTAGGCGTCCACCCGACCCGCGGCGACGTGGCACAGGTCGAGTGCGGCCGCGCCGAAGCGGCGGATATCCCGCACGTGCGGCAGCACCTCGGCGATCAGCTGCGCCTGCCTGGCGCGCCGGTGCTTGCCGTAGGCAAATCCGGTGGCCACCAACGACATCGAGACCGTCTCGACCGGCGTGCACCGCAGATGTTCCACCGCGCCCTCGGCGTCGACCCGGATAGCGCCGAGCCCGAGCCCGGCGCTATAGGTGGCGCGCCGCGCGACATCAACCACAGCGCCCGCGACCGGTCGGCCACCGCGCAGCGCGGCCACCGACACCGCGTAACCGGGGATGCCGTACAGGAAGTTGACGGTGCCGTCGATCGGGTCCACCACCCAGTGCACGACGTCGGCGGCCGAGTCGGCGAGGCTGCCGCCGCCCTCCTCGCCGAGGATGGGGTCGCCGGGCCGTTGCTCGGCGAGCAGGCCGCGGATCAGGTCTTCGGTCTCGGTGTCCACGATGGTCACCGGATCGGTCGGGTGGCCCTTGGCCTGCACCGCGCCCTCGGCGGGCCCGCCTGCCTGCCCGAAGACCTCGGGGCGGCGGGCACGGACGTGCGCGGCCGCGGTCTCGGCGAGGTCGACCGCGACTCTGCGCAGTTCGGCCTCGTCGCCGCGGGCGACGATGATCTCGGAGGTGTAGTCGGACACTGGCGATGAGGTTTCCGGCACGCTCCCCATCGCATCACAGATCCTCGGGACCGCGCAGCATCGATCGCGCATTACTCTTGTCGTGCACGACACAACGCCGTCGTCGGGCACACCATCGCAACGCCGCTGACGGCGGCGCTGTGGACCTGTACGGCGGTGTTGTGCTCACACCGGCCAGCACAGGAACGAGGGGTTAGCCATGTCCGCTCGGGGGCAAGCATTCGGCATCGATATCGGCGGCAGCGGCGTCAAGGGCGCCGCGGTGGATCTGGCCACCGGTGAGCTGGTCCACGAACGGATCAAGATGGCGACGCCGCAGCCGTCGACGCCGCAGGCCGTCGCCGAGACGGTGGCAAAGCTGGTCGCTCAGGCCGATTGGGACGGCCCGGTCGGCATCACGCTGCCGTCGGTCGTGCTCGACGGTGTCGCGCGCACCGCCGCCAACATCGACAAGGCGTGGGTCGGCACCGACGCGCGGACGCTGTTCTCCACCGCGCTGGACGGCCGCGAGGTCACCGTGCTCAACGACGCGGACGCGGCGGGCCTGGCCGAGGACCGCTACGGCGCGGCAAAGGATTTCGACGGGCTGGTGCTGCTGCTGACCTTCGGCACCGGCATCGGCTCGGCCCTGCTGTACCAGGGCACGCTGGTGGCCAACAGCGAGCTCGGCCATCTCGAGATCGGCGGCATGGAGACCGAGCACCGCGCCGCCGCCTCGATCAAGGACCGTGACAAACTCACTTTCGAACAGTGGGCCGCCGCGGTGAGCACGGTGCTGATCGGCCTGGAGAACCTGTTCTGGCCGAAGGTGTTCGTCGCAGGCGGCGGCATCAGCCGCGACTCCGATCTATGGATTCCGTTGCTCACCAACCGAACCCAGGTGATTCCGGCGCATCTGAAGAACACCGCGGGCATCGTCGGCGCGGCGATGGCGATAGATGCGGGTATCGCCCCGTAAACCGGGTGCGGTCGTGCGAGAATTCGGATAACACTCCCGCGCCGTTGGCGGCATCGTGCCGAAGGTACCCTGGTTAGATCGTTACAATGGAACGTGCTCGGCTCGTTCACTAGCGAAGCGAGTGAACCACAGCCACAGTGCCCTCGGCTTACGACAAGTCGTGAGCCGGAAACCCGACCGGCCCTCCGCCGGTGAAACCCGACAGACCGCTCCGCCGGAAGACCACTCTGGCGTGACGCCGCACGAGACCGTCACGAAAGGGCGTACGTGGTAGCCACGAATACCCGTCAGACCGCCGATTCGGCCGAGGCCGATTCCGCAGATGTAACCGAAGCACGGCCGGTCCGTAAGGCGGCTGCCGCGAAGAAGGCCCCGGCGAAGAAGGCCGCCGCGGCCAAGAAGGCGCCTGCGAAGAAGGCCGCCGCCAAGGCGACCAAGGGGCCCGCCAAGAAGGCTGCCACCAAGAAGGTGGGACCGGACGGCGAACCCGGCGCCGACGAGCCGATCGAGGACGTCGAGATCGAAGACCTCGGCGATCTAGAGGTCTCTGAGGACGATCTCACCGAAGAGGCCGAGGACCTGGTCGTCGAAGAGGTCGCCGAAGCCGCCGAGGAGGAGGTCGAACCGACCGCCGCCGACAAGGCGTCGGGCGATTTCGTCTGGGACGAAGAGGAATCCGAAGCCCTGCGGCAGGCCCGCAAGGACGCGGAGCTCACCGCTTCGGCCGACTCGGTGCGCGCCTACCTCAAGCAGATCGGCAAGGTCGCGCTCCTCAACGCCGAAGAGGAGGTCGAACTCGCCAAGCGGATCGAGGCAGGCCTCTACGCGGCGGAGAAGGTCCGCGAGTTCACCGAGCACGGTGAGAAGCTGCCGGTCGCGATGCGCCGCGATTACACCTGGATCGTCCGCGACGGCAACCGCGCCAAGAACCACCTGCTCGAAGCCAACCTGCGACTGGTCGTCTCGCTGGCCAAGCGCTACACCGGCCGCGGCATGGCGTTCCTCGACCTGATCCAGGAGGGCAACCTGGGTCTGATCCGCGCCGTCGAGAAGTTCGACTACACCAAGGGCTACAAGTTCTCCACGTACGCCACCTGGTGGATCCGTCAGGCCATCACCCGCGCCATGGCCGACCAGGCCCGCACCATCCGCATCCCGGTGCACATGGTCGAGGTCATCAACAAGCTCGGCCGCATCCAGCGCGAGCTGCTCCAGGACCTGGGCCGCGAGCCCACCCCGGAAGAGCTGGCCAAGGAAATGGACATCACGCCGGAGAAAGTGCTGGAGATCCAGCAGTACGCGCGTGAACCCATCTCGCTGGACCAGACCATCGGCGACGAGGGCGACAGCCAGCTCGGTGACTTCATCGAAGACTCCGAAGCCGTTGTCGCCGTGGACGCGGTGAGCTTCACGCTGCTGCAGGACCAACTGCAGTCGGTGCTGGAGACCCTGTCCGAGCGCGAGGCGGGCGTTGTCCGGCTGCGCTTCGGCCTCACCGACGGCCAGCCGCGCACCCTCGACGAGATCGGCCAGGTGTACGGGGTCACCCGCGAACGCATCCGGCAGATCGAGTCCAAGACCATGAGCAAGCTGCGCCACCCCAGCCGCTCCCAGGTCCTGCGCGACTACCTGGATTAAGACACGCCCGACGAACGCCCGCATCTCGAGGGATGCGGGCGTTCGTCATTTCCGGCCCGCTGCTCGCCGCCGCGCACGGATTCGCGGGCCGCGCGCAGGATTGCCAGCGAATTCGGGCGCGGCTCGTCAACTGGTGCGCAGCACGACGACACGCACGCGGCGGGGTTGGGTCAGGGGGTGATGGTGAGAGGTGTGCTGGTGGGGAGGGTGTCGGTGCGGGAGGTGTCTTTGAGGTCGACGCCGGAGCGGCCGAGGCGGCGGGCGCCGGATACCAAGCCCGCCACCACTTTTGCGGCCTGGGTGTAGCCGAGGCCCGCTGGTGGGTGGATGTTGGAGATGCAGTTGCGGTCGGCGTCGGTGCGGCCGGGGCGGGCTAGGTGGGTCAGGTAGATGCCGAGGCTGTCGGCGACCGAGAGTCCTGGACGCTCGCCGATGAGCACCACGACGGTGGTGACACCCATTGCCTCGGCGATGTGGTCGCCGAGGGCGACTCGCGCCTGGGTCGCGATGACGGGGGCGGCGATCGAGTAGCGCGGAGCCAGTTCCTCGATCAGCGCGGCCAGGGTCGCGGTGCCGTGGTCGGTGAGGGCGCGTGGGGAAAGTCCGTCCGCCAGTACGAAGCCGATGTCGGCGCCACTGTGCGGTACCGCGGACAACGCACCCGTCGTGCTGGAACCGGTTGCGGGAGCTCGGAGTTCGGGCAATCGCCCGAGATCAGGTCGGCGCAGGTATTCCGCGCGGTCGCGCGCACGGCTGCGCACGTGTACGGGTGCACCGACGCCGAGCGCGGCGACCCGCTCCCCCAGTTCCGCTACGTCCAACGGCATATGCACCGCGTCGCGTGCCGCCGAGTGTGCCGCACGGAATTCCAGTACCCGCGCGGTGGGCAGCGCATCACCGGTGCGGCCGAGTCCGATCCTGGATTGGGTACTGCGCCGAAGATCCTCCCAGAACCGCTCCGCCGCAGTGTTTTCCGCGACGACTTCCAGCTTGGTGCGCGAGTTCCCACGCTTCATCAGGCGCCTGCCAGCGCTCGTAGCGGCGACGCGAGCGGTTCCACCGGGAGCACCCGGCCCGCCGCATCGATCATGCCGAGGCCGGACAGCCAGGCCTCGAATTCCGGTGCGGGACGCAGGTTCAGCACCCGCCGGGCGTACAGCGCGTCGTGGAAGCTGAGGCTCTGGTAGCCGAGCATGACGTCGTCGGCGCCGGGGACGGCGATGACGAAGGCGCAGCCCGCCGCGCCGAGCAGGGTCAGCAGGGTGTCCATGTCGTCCTGGTCGGCCTCGGCGTGGTTGGTGTAGCAGACGTCGACGCCCATCGGGAGGCCGAGCAGCTTGCCGCAGAAGTGGTCTTCCAGGCCCGCACGAATGATCTGTTTGCCGTCGTAGAGATACTCCGGTCCGATGAAGCCGACAACGGTGTTGACCAGCAGGGGGTCCAGGTCCCTGGCCACCGCGTAGGCCCTGGCCTCCAACGTCTGCTGGTCGACCGGTTTGCCGCCGGTGCCGAAGTGCGCGCCCGCCGACAGTGCCGAACCCTGACCGGTTTCCAGATACATGACGTTGTCGCCGACGGTGCCGCGCCGCAGCGACCGGCCCGCCTCGTTGCCCTCGCGCAACAGCGAAATGTTCACGCCGAACCCAGCATTGGCGCCCTCGGTGCCCGCGACCGACTGGAAAACCAGATCGACCGGTGCGCCCGCCTCGATCAGCCCGATGGTCGTGGTCACATGCGAGAGCACACAGGATTGGGTGGGGATGTCGAAGCGCACCCGCACCTCGTCCAGCAGGCTCAGGAGGTCGGCCGTCGCCTGCGGCGAGTCGGTGGCGGGATTGATACCGATCACGGCGTCGCCACAGCCGAGCAGCAGCCCGTCGAGCGTGGCGGCGGCGATGCCGCGCGGGTCGTCGGTGGGATGATTCGGCTGCAACCGGGTGGCCAGCGTGCCGGGCAGGCCGACGGTGGTGCGGAAGCCCGCGGTCACCTCAACGGCCCTGGCGACCGCGATCAGATCCTGATTGCGCATGATCTTGCTGACCGCGGCCACCATCTCCGGAATGAGGCCCGGCGCCACCGCGCGCAGGATTTCCGCGGCGCTGTCGCCCGCCGTGACCGCGAGCAGCCAGTCCCGCAGGCCACCCACCGTGAGATGCGAAATCGGTTGGAAAGCGACACGATCGTGGGTATCGATGATCAGCCGGGTGACCTCGTCGGTCTCGTACGGCACCACCGGCTCGTCGAGGAACCGGGTCAGCGGCACCTCCGCCAGCGCCCACTGGGCGGCGGCCCGCTCGGCATCTGAACCGGCCGCGCAGCCCGCCAGTTCGTCGCCGCTGCGCAGCGGGGTGGCCTTGGCGAGCAATTCCACCAAGCCGTCGAACCGGTAGCTGGTACCGCCGAGTTGCTGTGTGTAACAGGTCATTCCAGCTCCTCCTCGGCTTTGGCCAGCACCGCGAATTCCTCGTCCGGCGAGTTGGCCACCAGCTGGTGCCTGCTGTACAGGCCGAAGTAGGCCATGAACGCGCAGAACGCGACCAGCGTCCAAGTCGCCGCCACCGGGTCGACCAGGAACGTGGCAATCACCGCGGCACCGGCGATCACGAGCGCGAACGTGGTGGTGGCCACGCCGCCGGGTGTGCGGTACGGGCGCGGCATATTCGGCTCGCGCACCCGGAGCACGATGTGGCTGACCATCATCAGCACGTAGCTGAGCGCCGCACCGAACACGGCCATGTTCAGCAGCACGGCGCCCTTGCCGGTCAGCGACAGCGCGAAACCGACGACGCCGGGCACGATCAGTGCCAGCACCGGCGCCTTGCGCGCGTTGGTCACCGACAGGCTCGTCGGCAGATAGCCCGCCCGCGACAGCGCGAAAGTCTGCCGGGAGTAGGCGTAGACGATGGAGAAGAAGCTGGCCACCAGCCCGGCCAGACCGATGTAGTTCACCACCTTGGCGGCCCCACCGGTACCGAGCGCCTCGACCAGCGGATTGCCCGACGTCGAAATGGCCTGCGCGCCAAGCGCTCCGGTAGCCAGGAACAACACGGCCGCACCGGTGACGATCAGCACGAGCATCGCGCTGATGATCCCCTTCGGCACGTTCTTCTCCGGTTCCCGCGCCTCCTCCGCGGCCAGCGGCACCCCCTCGACGGCAAGGAAGAACCAGATCGCGAACGGCACCGCCGCCCAGATGCCGAACACCCCGAACGGCAGGAACGCCGAACTGCCAACGGCATTCGGGTCCGCCGGGATGTCGGTCAGCTTGTCCGCGTCGAACAGGCCGATCGCGGAGCACGCGAAGACCGCTAATCCGGCCAGCGCGAC
This sequence comes from Nocardia iowensis, assembly GCF_019222765.1. NCBI lineage: Bacteria > Bacillati > Actinomycetota > Actinomycetes > Mycobacteriales > Nocardiaceae > Nocardia > Nocardia iowensis. The sequence goes on from NZ_CP078145.1 coordinate 6,213,404, forward strand.
CGCGGTGATCACGAACATCGCCTTCAGCGCCTCCCCCGCCCCGGTCAGGTGCACCCCGATGAACAGCGCGTACACCGCCAGATACACCCACCAACCGTCGGTGATGCCGAACAGATTCAGCGACTCGACATAGCCACCGATGAACGTGGCGATGGCCGCGGGCGCGATCGCGTACTCGAGCAATATCGCTGTGCCCGTGGCGAATCCGCCCCATGGTCCGAGTGCGCGCCGAGCGAAGGTGTAGCCGCCGCCCGCCGCGGGCAGCGCCGCCGACAACTCGGCCATGCCGAGCACCATCGCCAGGTACATTCCGGCGATCAGCACGGTCGCGATGAGCAGGCCACCGAAGCCGCCCTCGGCGATGCCGCTGTTCCAGCCCGCGTAGTCACCGGAGATCACATAGCTCACGCCGAGCCCGGCCAGCAGCACCCACCCCGCCGATCCCGAGCGCAGTGTCCGCTTGGCCAGATAGTCCTCGTCGGCGGTGCCGGTTACCTTCGCGTCCTCGATCGTCATGGGCGGCGCGCACTCCTCATCCACATACCGTTTGGTCGGTGGACCAATTCTTGGGAGCGTTTGTTGCCCGGGTGTGAAACGACGTTACGGACGAGGTCCCGCCGTCCGTGACACATCACACACCACGGGCGAGTCGCACAGTCGCACCTCATCTGGGCACGGCACACTTGGCAAGTGGTTGCCTTCGCCGCGGTCCGGTTTCGGTCGCCTTGGACTCAGACGATCGACCTCCGCACCGAATTGCGCGTCGCGTGGGACTGGCTGCGGCGTCCCGGGCTCGCGCACCGAGTGCTGCCCGCGCTCCGGGAGCACCTCGGCGCCGCCCCGGCCAGCACCGCCTACGCGTTCACCCTGTTCGTCACCTGGTGGACACTGCGCGGAGTCGGCGATTCGGTAGAGCGCAGGCTGATCTTCTCCGCCTCGACCAACCTCTACAACATGCGGCACAACCCGGTGCAGGTGCTGGTTGCCTCGGCGTTCTGGACCGACGGCGGCTTCCCGTGGACCGCCATCGTCAGCTTCCTGATCGTGATGGCCTACGCGGAACGCTGGCTCGGCACCGGACGCTGGATTGTCCTGTTCGCCACCGGGCATATCGGGGCGACGCTGCTCACCGTCACCGGCATCTCGCACGCCATTGATCACGGCGTCATCCCGCTCAAGGTGGCCGTCGCCGCGGATGTCGGCACCAGCTACGGCTTTTCGGCGGTGCTCGCGGCGATGGCGTTCCGGTTCCGTGGGCCGGTCCGGCTGGTATGGGCGGGCACGCTCACCGTGGTGCTCGTCGCCGCGCTGTGGATCGGCCCGACATTCACCGACTACGGCCACCTGTGCGCGGCCGCGATCGGCTTCGTCGTCGGTGCGATCGCGACCACGCTCGGCCGCTGGGTCGAGAAGCGCAGCGCGGCAAAACAAGCCGCGCCCGCGGTCACGGAGTGACGGCGGCGGGCTTCCACCGGCGCTGCACCAGCCCGACGGCGGGCTCGACGACGCGCGCCGCGATCGGGCCGAGGATGGCCATCAGCAACACGTAGGCCGAGGCGAGCGCGGCCAGGTCGCCGTCGACGCCGCCCATGGTCACCGCCAAACCCGCGATGACGATGGAGAATTCACCGCGCGCGACCAGTGCCGCGCCCGCCCGCGCGCGGCCCATCGGCCGGATGCCCTGCCGTTTGGCGGCCCACCAGCCGGTGCCGACCTTGGTCAGCACGGTGACCACCGCCAACGCCACCGCCCAGCCGAGCACCGGCGGAATGGCTCGCGGGTCGGTGGTGAGGCCGAAGGCCACGAAAAAGATCGCCGCGAACAGATCCCGCAGTGGTTCCAGCAGTTTCGCGGCCTCGTGCGCGGTCGAGCCGGAGATGGCGATGCCGAGCAGGAACGCCCCCACGGCCGCGGACACGTTCAGCGCCGAGGCCACCCCGGCCACCAGCAGCGCCGCGCCGAGCAGTTTCAGCAGGAACACTTCACGGTCGGAGCTGTCCACGATGGCGGAGACATATCGGCCGTAGCGCAACGCCACCACCAGCACCACCGTGATCGCCGTCAGCGCGATGGCGAGCGACTTGGCGCCGCTGGCGAAGCTCAGCCCGGCCAGGATGGTGGTGAGGATCGGCAGATACACCGCCATCGCCAGATCCTCGAACACCAGGATCGACAGGATCACCGGCGTCTCGCGGTTACCGAGCCGCCCGAGGTCGTTGAGTACCTTGGCGACGATGCCCGACGACGAGATGTAGGTGACCCCGCCCATGGTGACCGCGCCGACCGCGCCCCAGCCGAGGATCAGCGCCACCACCACCCCGGGCGTCGCGTTGGCGACGATGTCCACCAGACCCGCCGCCCAGGACCGGCGCAAACCGGTCATCAGTTCCGGCGCCGTGTACTCCAAGCCCAGCAGCAGCAACAGCAGCACCACGCCGATTTCGCCTGCGACATGGCCGAATTCGTTGGCGGCGCTGAGCGAGATGAAGCCGCCTTCGCCGAAGGCGAGGCCACCGATCAGGTAGAGCGGAATGGGAGACATCCCGAAGCGACCAGCCAACCGCCCGAACGTGCCGAGGGCAAACAAGATCGCTCCGAGCTCGATCAAGGCGAGCGCGGTTTCGGTCACTGGTTCAGCCGTGCGTCAGAATCTTCGCGGCGGCGTCCAGGCCGTCCGGTGTGCCGACGACGACGAGGACGTCGCCTGAGGTGAAGGTGAAATCGGGGCCGGGTGAGGGATGCAGTTGCCCGGCGCGCATGACCGCGACGATCGACACCTTGGTGCGGGTGCGCATCGCGGTCTCGCCGAGTGTGCGGCCCTCGTACGGGGATTCGTCGGCGATCGGCAGCTGCCGGGTGGTGATGCCGGGCAGGTCGCTGTGCTCGTCGTTCAGCTTGGAGACCAGTTGCGGCGCGCCGAGCAGGTTGGCGAGCACGGCCGCCTCGTCGATGCTCAGCGGGATCTGCGCGGCGCAGGCGTCGGGATCCTCCAGCTTGGAGACGATCAGGTCGATGTCGCCGTCGCGGTGCGCGACCACTCCGATCCGGCGGCCGGAGCGCACCTCGAAGTCTTTCCTGACGCCAATTCCGGGGAGGGCGGTCACGTCGACATTCACGCTGTCCAGGCTAGCCCGATGTCTGATTCGGCCGGCGGGCCGGTCATCACTTCGGCGGATGGCGCCTGGTCAGGGCTGTGCTGTGATGGAGGCGTGCGGCAATGGTCGGAAATTCCGGAGATGGGGCGTGACGCGATCGGCGCGGTGCTGGTGTTCGCCGTCGGTGGCGCGCTGTATCTCACCGATCTCGGCGTCTTGACCCGGCACGGGTTGGATGTGCCGCTGCTGGTGCGGCTCGGCGTGCTCGCCGCACTCTGCGCCGTGATGCCGTTGCGTCGTCGAACGCCACTGTTGGCCATGTTCGCCGGGCTGGTGCCGCTGGCCGTTGACCTCTGGCTCGGGCCGACGGTGCCGGTGTGGGTGTTCTACGGCGACCTGATCTACGCCACGGTGTTGTATGCGAGCCGACGGGCGTCGCGGAACGTGACCAAGGTTTGGGCGGCGTTCTCGGTCCTCATCGTCATCGTGACGCTGAGCCTGACCCGCGACGTGCGGTCCGTCTCGCTTGCCGCTATCGCCATCTTCGCCTTCGTGGCGACCCCGCTGTGGTGGGCGAATACGGTGCGAACGCATAAAGAGATCGCCGAGGCCGAACGTGCTCGCGCGCAGGCGCTGACCCTCGTCGGCGACCTCGACCGCCGCGCCGCCATCGCCGACGAACGCACCACGATGGCACGCGACCTGCACGACGTGATCGCCGGGCATTTGTCGGCCATCGCGATCCAGTCCGAGGCGGCGCTGGGTGTGCTGGCCCGCCGCGAGGCCGATCCCGCGGTCCTGGGGATCATGCGGTCGGTGCGCACCAACAGCGTCAGTGCGCTACAGGAGATGCGCACGATGATCGGATTGCTGCGCAGCGACGGCGAGGCCGAGGACGAGGTGGCCGCGCCGCGGCGGCTCGCGCAACTGTCGATCCTGGTCGATGCCGCGCGGGCGGCCGGGGTCACGGTGCGGGTACGCGAAAACCTCGGTGACACCGAACTTCCCAGCGCGGTCGACCAGGCCGCGTACCGGATCGTCCAGGAGGCATTGACCAACGCCATGAAACACGCACCAGGACAAGGGGTCGACATCGACGTGCGCGTGGCCGACGGGCTGCTGCGGGTGTCCGTGCGCAACCCGACACCGGCGGTGGCGTTGCGGCACAACGAAAACCGGGATCGGCACCACGGTCTGATCAACATGCGCGAGCGGGCCGCCGCGCTCGGCGGAAGTTTCACGGCCGGACCGGATTCGCAGGGCTGGGCAGTGCTGGCGACCCTCCCGCTGTCCGCGGCGAGTGCGTCATGACGATCCGAGTGCTGATCGCCGACGACCACGCCGCGATTCGCGCGGGACTGCGGATGATCCTGGACGCCGAGGACGATATCGAGGTGGTCGGCGAGGCCGCCGACGGCGATGTCGCGGTCGCCCAAGCGAAAGCGCTGCGGCCGCATGTGGTGCTGATGGATGTGCGGATGCCCGGAGTGGATGGGATCACCGCGACCGAACGGGTCACCGCAGGCGGGCTGGCCAAGGTGCTGATCCTGACGACGTTCGATCTGGACGAGTACGTCTTCCGAACATTGCGGGCGGGCGCGTCGGGGTTCGTGCTGAAGTCGGCGTCGGGCCAGTCGCTGATCGACGCGGTCCGCACGGTGGCGGCGGGCGACGGCGTGCTCGCGCCCGAGGTGACGCGGGCGGTGATCACCGCGTTCGCCGCGACGAATACCGATGCGGCCGAACCGGAACCGCGGGGACTCGCCGATCTCACCGAGCGCGAACGCGAGGTGCTGGACTGTCTCGGTGAGGGGCTGTCCAACGCGCAGATCGCGGGTCGTCTGTTCATCGGCGAGACGACGGTGAAGACGCACGTGTCCCGGGTGCTGACGAAACTCGGTGTGCAGTCGCGGGTTCAGGCGGCCATCGTGGCACGCGAGGTCCGCGACCGCTGAACTACTTCGCGAGCTGAGCGAACACGCCGTCCGGACCGGGCTGGAACTCCTCGACGGCGATGACCGCGCCGGTCGGCAGCGGCCCGTACAGGTGCGGGAAGAGCATCGAGTCCGGGTCGGTCGGCACGCCGGGCTCCCACTTGACCGGCGCGCCGAGGCGGGCCGGATCGAGTCGCAGCAGCACCAGATCGCGGCGGCCCGCGAAGAGCCGGTTGGCGGGCAGGTGCGCCTGCTGCGGCGCGGACAGATGGATGAACCCCACCTCGTCGAGCGAGGGCGCGCGGTACTCGCCCGTTTGCCGAGCGGAAAGCCACTCGCCCAAAGTGCATATGTGAACAAGCGTGTGAGTGTCGTGGGTCACGGGTAATCTCCCGGTAGACAACTGGATCGGCCTGTTCGAGGTGGTGACCAAACGGAGTTCGTAGCGTGACCTGGCATGTTCGCCTGTAGCGAAATCCCTGGTCGTGTTATCGAAAACACACAGAATCACTTACGGGAACAAAGCCCCCGTCCCGAACGTCTGACAGAGTAGTCATACCACTGCTGGGAAGTAGCGGTAGCGAGCCCGCGGAGTGACCACGGGCCCCACACCAGGCAAACGGTCTGTGAACCGGGAGCCAGGACGGAGGAGTCATGCCAGGAACCCTGACTAGCACCCCACTGACCGCGGTCGATCGTTGCGACCGCTGCGGGGCGGCAGCACGAGTGCGCGCCGTTCTGCCCGCAGGTGGAGAGTTGCTCTTCTGCCAGCACCACGCGAACGAACACATGGATCGACTGCGTGAGTTGGAAGCCGTGATCGATACGGCGTCCGCTCCCGCCCTCTGATCAACTCCTCGCGTCCTGACACAACAACATCCGACAACAGAACACCGTTTACCGCAGCGGGCGATCCACGGATCGCCCGCTGTTGGTGTGTCCGGGGACCTTCAGCTCGCCGAGGATCCCATCCAGCAGGCGGTTGAGGCCGTACTCGAAGGCACCGGCCGGGTCCGCGGGGGCTTGATACAGCTCGCCGACCGCCGTGCCGACGCGCGACGACAAAGGGAACGAATCGGACGGCATGGCCTCGGTGAGCAAGGGTCCGTGCACCTCCCACCACTGGCTATCGGTCATCACCTGCGTGTCGCGGTGCGCGGCGACCGCCATGCGGGCGTTGCCGGTGGCGAACTCCGACAGCACGGCGATCACCCGGTCCATCGCGACGTCCGACAGGCCGATCCCGTCGATGGCCGCCAGCTGCCGCTCGTAGCGGCGCATCCGGCCGGGGCCGATCACCAGACGCCACGGCGACACCTCCAGCAGCCACGGATGCGCGATCAGCTCGGCCCGCGCCTGCCTGCCGACGGCGGCCATCCGCTCGCGTACCGGCAAGTGCGGTGAGATGGGCGCGTCCTCGTCGGCCACGGCGTCGACCATCAGCACCGTCAGCGCGTCCTTGCTCGGCACGTAGGTGTACAGGCTCATCGGGCGCAGGCCCAGCTCGGCCGCTACCGCGCGAATGGACACCTTCGCGTACCCGTCACGGTCGGCCAGGGCGACCGCCGCGTCGACCACGGCGTCGACGCTGACGGTCTGTTTCGGCCCCCGCCCGCCCGGTCGTGGCGGAAGCTCGTGCCGCCACAGCAGACCCACCAACTGTTTCGCCTGTTCGACGGCGGATTCATCGGCCACGGGACTCCTCGGAACAAACTCGGTACTCTGTACGTTGTTCAGATACTTCGTACACCATACGCCGATAAAGGGGTTAGCTCTGCGCAGCACACAGGCCACCTATCTGCCCGACCGTCACATATTCGCGCTGTGGACCTGGACCGGGCAGCACATCGGGCCCGCACCGGCCTCGTTCGGCGAGCGGGAGACCGTCGCACTCGCGGTACCCGTCGGCGCGGACGGCGCGATCGAGGTCGCCGACGTCGACTGCGCGTTGATCGATCCCGAGGCGTTCGCCGCACTGGACATCACCGACGCGGGGCCGTCGGTGCGCGGCTGGCGTACGACGCTGCGGGACGACTGCGACGTCGAGCTGCCGATCGCGGCGAACGCCGTGCCCAACGCGGCGGGTACCTCGATCGTGTCCGTTGAGCGCGCGATCCGGACATTGCGCGAAACGCAGTCCGTCGCCGCGGAATTGCGTTCGGCCCTGAAAGCCGATCTGCGGCCCTATCAGGTGCGCGGGGTCAGCTGGCTGCGGGAAACCACCGCGGCGCACGGAGGGGCCGTGCTGGCCGACGAGATGGGGCTCGGAAAGACGGTGCAGACCATCGGCTTTCTGCTCGGCAGGGCTGCGGGTGGACCACAGGTCGTCGTGTGCCCGACCTCGCTGGTGGGCAACTGGGCGCATGAGATCGACCGGTTCGCGCCCGCGCTACGGGTAGTGGTGTGGCGCGGTGGGCCGCTCGACGCCGCCGCGGGGAGCGTCGTCGTCACCGGGTATCCGACGCTGCGACTGCACGGGCAGCTGCTCGACGATCAGCATTGGGCGACCGCGGTTTTCGATGAGGCGCAGGCGTTGAAGAATCCGCGCACGCAGCTCGCCAAGGCGGCCAGGGCGCTGGACGCCGAGGTGAGTGTCGCGTTGACCGGCACGCCGGTGGAGAACCATCTCGAAGAGCTGTGGGCGCTGCTGAACCTGGTGACGCCCAGGCTGTTCGGGCACAAGACGCAGTTCCGGCGGCGGTTCGTCCGCCCGATCCAGGAGGGTTCCGCGGCCGCGGCGGCGCGGTTACAGGACGCCATCGAACCGGTGGTCCTCGCGCGCAAGAAGGCGCAGGTCGCCGCGTCGCTGCCAGCGAAGATGCACACCGACCTGCTGTGCGATCTCACCGGCGAACAGGAAGAGCTCTACGACAAGCTGCTCGATCGCGCCATCGACGACGGATTCGGTTCCGGCGTAGAGCGACAGGGCCGAGTGCTGGCGGCGCTCACCGCGCTCAAGCAGGTCTGCAACCACCCCGGCCTGGTCACCGGCGAGCTCACCGAGCTGGCAGGCCGGTCCGGAAAGCTCGATCTGTGCACCGATATTCTGGCCAACAACCTCGAGACGGGCGCTCCGACACTGATTTTCACCCAGTATCGGCAGTCCGGTGAGCTGCTGGTCCGCCATCTCGCCGAGCAGTTCGGGATCGCCGCCCCGTTCTTCCACGGTGGCCTGAACCAGGCCGAGCGCGCCGCCATCGTGACCGGATTCCAAGCCGAGGACGGGCCGCCCGTGCTCGTGCTCAGCCTGCGCGCGGCAGGCACTGGGCTCACCCTGACCCGCGCCGCCGACGTCATCCACTTCGACCGTTGGTGGAACCCGGCGGTGGAGGCGCAGGCGTCGGACCGGGCGCACCGCATCGGACAGACCCGCACCGTCACCGTCACCACCCTCACCTCGACCACCACCGTCGAAGAGCACATCGCCCGCATGCACGACCGCAAGTCCGCGCTCTCCGATCTCGGCGACTCGGCCGGCATCGCCGCGCTGGCCCGCCTCGACGACGACCAACTCGTCGAAATCCTGCGCCGGAAGAGGGAAAACTGATGGCGGACAACGAATTCGGCTACACCAAGTGGGGCATGGACTGGGTGCGGCTGGCCGAGCCGATTCGCCAGACCCGGCCCGACCCACTGCTCCCCCGGGCCCGCAGCGTCGCCCGCAACGGCGGCGTGCAGATCACCATCGAAGGGCGCGTCGTGCGCGCCGCCATCCATCGCGGTAACGAGGCGTCGGTGACCCACCTCGAGGTGGCGCCGCTGCCGCGCGCGGCGATCACCGCGATCGGCGAGCTCATCCCGGATACGGCGGTCCTCACCGATGAGATGCACCAGGCGGTGGTCGCGGCGGGCGTCACCCTCGCGCCGGTGCTGGCCGGTACCGACTGCTCGTGCAAGGCGCGGTCAGCGCGGTGCCTGCATGTGCTGGCCGTGTTCTATGACATGGCGCGGCGGGTGGACGAGAACCCGCGGCTCGCCTTGGAGGTGCAGGGGTATTTCCGAGGCGCACAGGATGATTCGCCCGTGGCGGCAGAAGTGCCGCGGTGGGTGCCGATCAACGCGCTCGACCCGGCGGACTACTTCGGGGAGCTGTCGCCGACACCGGCCTGATCGGGCGCGGGTTCGCCGTTCAGCTCGGGCGGCGGGCTCGGAATCGGAAACTCGTTGTGCCGGTTTCTATTTCGACATCGGTGAAGCCGATGCGCGTCAATCGGTCGGCGGCGGTCTCCGGGGGTACCGGTACGCAGGTGTCGCCGAGGTGGATCAGCCGGAACATTCGGCTGTCGATTCCGTCGCTGCCCGCGAAGACGCCGCCGGGGCGCAGGACGCGCAGTGCGTCGGCGAACAGCGCGTCCTGCTGACTGGGGGTCGGCACGTGGTGCAGCATCGTGAAGCACACCACCGAATCGAATTGCCGTGGCGGGAACGGCATGTCGGCGCCGTCGCCGTCCACCACGGTGATCGCCGAACCGTGCCGGGTGCGCAGGCGGGCGGCGAGGACCGGGTCGATCTCGACGCCGGTGAGGGTGTCGGCGCGGTCGAGCAGCGCGCGCACGTTCGCACCGTAGCCGGGGCCGATCTCCAACGCCGAGGCCCCGAGATCCAGTCCGGACAGCGCCCACGGCACGATCCGCGTCGCACTGGCTCGTTCCCACATCGCTGAGCGGCAGAGCAGTCGGTGCAAGAGGTTCATCGCCATGCCCATGACGCTAGGAGCGGACAACCGTGACCACGAGCGGCTACGGTGACATATTGTGTCGCAGAACGGCCAATCTTCGGTACACGGGGTCCCGCCAGGGGCCACGGCGATGGTGTTCGGTGCCGGGGTACTGCCCGCCGGACACTGGTTCGACACGCACGAGCATCCGCAGCACCAGATCGCCTGGGCCGCACGGGGAGTCATCGCCGTCGAGGTGGCCGACGACCGCTGGGTACTGCCCCCGACGCGAGCGCTGTGGATCCCCGGCGGCACCCGGCACCGCACGGGTAGCGCCGACGGCGCGGAAATGCGCGGCATCTACGTTGAGCCCGAGCGATGCCCGGTGACCTTCACCGCGCCGACCATGCTGCGCGTCACCCGCCTGCTGCACGAGTTGTTCGACCATCTCGGAGCATCCGCCACCGCCGCCGCGCGCCGCGAACGCGCGGAGGCGGTGGTCTTCGATCTGCTCGAGCCGGTCGAGGTGATCCCCATCGGCGCCCACCGCCCCACCGACACCCGCGCGAGGCAGGTGGCCGACGCACTGACCGACGATCCCGCCGACCCGCGCACCCTGGCAGAGTTCGCGGCGGCCGCCGCGACCAGCCCGCGCACCCTGGCCCGCTTGTTCATCGCGGAAACCGGAATCACCTTCGGCCAGTGGCGAACCCAGATCCGCCTGGCCAGCTCGCTACCGCTGCTCGCCGCCGGACTGCCGATCGCCCGCATCGCGGGCCGAGTCGGCTACGCCACCCCGAGCGCCTACGTCGCGGCGTTCCGCCGTGCTGTCGGCGTCTCCCCCGGTCGCTACTTCTCGGGATAGTCCGGCATCATGGCCCATCGACGGGACAACTGATTTCGTCCGGTCAAGCGTTGGTGCCGCCGTCGACGGTGAAGATCGCGCCGGTGACGCTGCGGCCGGAGTCGCCCGCGAGAAATGCCACCATCTCCGCCATATCCTCCGGCTTCGCGAAACGGCCGAGTGCGGTGAGTGCGATCTGCGCGTCGTAGTGCCCGCCGTCGACCGGATTCATGTCCGTCACAGTGGATCCCGGTTGCAGCAGGTTCACGGTGATGTCCCGGGGACCGAGTTCGCGCGCGAGTGCCTTGGTGAATCCGTTCAGCGCCGACTTACTCAGGTTGTAGAGCGAGAGACCACCGAAGGGGGCGTGCTCGGACAGGTTGGTGCCGACGCTGATGATCCGGCCACCACCGGTCATGTGCGCCACCGCGGCCTGCGCGCCGACGAACGCGGCCCGCGCATGGATGTTCAACGCGCGGTCGACCTCCTCGACGGTGAATTCCTCGAACGGTTTCGCCGGGAAGATGCCCGCGTTGTTCACCAGGACGTCGAGACGGCCCAGCTCGCTCGCGGTCTGGTTCACCGCGGCAACAACCTCCCCCGCGTCGGCACTGTCCGCCCGGATCGCCACGGCCCGGCGACCGAGCGATTCGATCTCCGCCGCAACGGCTTTCGCCTGCACCTCGGCGCTCTGATAGGTGATCGCCACGTCGGCGCCATCGGCGGCCAGCTTGCGTGCGATTGCCGCGCCGATGCCTCGGCTGCCGCCGGTCACCAGTGCCACCTTGCCCGTGAGATCCGACATCGGTAGTCCTCCAAATTCTGTGTCGATCAGTACATAAATAGCTAAGCGCATGAAGGCCACGGCGTCAAGGGGTATATTTAACGTTCGACACAGAAAGGACCGACCATGGCCGAACGGGGACGACCGCGCGCCTTCGACCGCACCGACGCGTTGCGCCGCGCCATGGAGGTGTTCTGGGAACACGGCTACGAGGGCTCGTCGATGAGCGACCTCACCTCCGCGATGGGCATCAATTCGCCGAGCCTGTATGCCGCGTTCGGCGGCAAGGAGGCACTGTTCCGGGCTGCCGTCGAGCTCTACGGGCAGACCGATGGCGGGTACACCGAGCGGGCGTTGCGCGAGGAGCCGACGGCGCGGGCCGCCATCGAAGCGATGTTGCGGGACAACGCGATCGCCTACACCGTCGAGGACAAACCGCACGGCTGCATGGTCGTGCTCGCCGGGTCCACCTACACGACGCGGAGCGAGAGCATTCGCGACTTCCTCGTCGAAAAACGGTTGGAGACAACCGAAGACATTCGTCGTCGACTGGACCGCGGTGTCGCGGAGGGTGATCTGACGGCCGAGGCCGACACCGCCGCACTGGCCCGCTTCTACACCACCGTGCTGTACGGTCTGTCGATCCAGGCCCGGGACGGTGCGTCGTTGGCGGAACTGACACAGTCCATCGACTGCGCGATGGCCGCTTGGCCCACGTCTGCCTGAGCTAGGCGAATCCCTTGGCACTAGGCCGGATTCACGACCTACGCTGCTACATCCGCCGCAACGCCGCGATCCGCTCGGCCAGCTGATCGGCCGATGCCAATGCTGTTGGGGGCCCGCCACATTCGCGACGTAGTTCACCATGGATCACGCCGTGCGGTTTGTTGGTGCGATGGTGATGCATGGCGACCAAGCTGTTGAGTTCCCGCCGCAGCTCGCCCAATCGGTCCGCGGTGGCGACCCGTTCGGCCGCGCTGGCGACCTGCGGGCCGGGATCGGGGGCGGCGGCGGGCTCGCCACGGTCAGCGATCTGGCGGGACTGCCGTTCGCGCAGCAGTGCGCGCATCTGGTCGGCATCGAGCAGGCCGGGGATGCCCAGGTAGTCGGCCTCCTCGTCGCTGCCAGCGAAAGTGGCTGTGCCGAAGGAGGATCCGTCGTAGATCACCTGGTCTAGCTCGGCGTCGGCGGCGAGCGCGACGAAGGATTTCTCCTCCTCGCCCGGCTCGTCCTTCTGCTTGTTCGCGTCGATCAACAGTTCGTCGTCGAGCCCGTCCTTCTCCCGGTGCGGCTTGCCGATGACATGGTCGCGCTGCAATTCCAGCTGCGCGGCCAGATCCAGCAGCACCGGCACGGACGGTAGGAACACGCTCGCGGTCTCGCCGGGTCGGCGGGCACGCACGAAGCGGCCGATGGCCTGCGCGAAGTACAGCGGCGTCGAAGCACTGGTCGCGTACACGCCGACCGCGAGACGCGGCACGTCCACGCCCTCCGACACCATGCGCACCGCAACCATCCACGGCTGGGTGGTCGCGGCGAACTGGCCGATCCGGTCCGAGGAGTCCGGGTCGTCGGACAACACCAGCGCGGGTTTCTCGCCCGAAATGTGTTCCAGCAGTTCGGCGTAGTCGCGGGCCCGGTCCTGGTCGGTGGCGATCACCAAACCACCCGCGTCCGGCATGCCGGTGCTGCGCAACTGACGCAGCCGCATGTCGGCGGCGCGCAGCACCGCGGAGATCCAGTCGCCCGCCGGGTCCAGCGCGGTGCGCCAGGCGCGGGCGGTCTGTTCGGCGTTGAGCGGCTCGCCGAGGCGGGCGGTGTACTCCTCGCCCGCGCTGTCGCGCCAGTGCGCCTCGCCCGAATACGCGAGGAACACCACCGGCCGGACCACGCCGTCGGCCAGCGCCTCGGAGTAGCCGTAGGCGTGGTCGGCGCGCGAACGCGGGAAACCGGACTCGTCAGGTTCGTAAGTGATGAACGGGATCTGGCTGTCGTCGCTGCGGAACGGGGTTCCGGTGAGCGCGAGGCGGCGGGTGGCGTCGCCGAACGCGTCGGCGGTCGCCTCACCCCAGCTCTTCGCGTCGCCCGCATGGTGGATCTCGTCGAGAATCACCAGGGTCCTGCGGTTTTCGGTGCGCACGCGATGCCGGGAGGGGTGCGACGCGACCTGGGCGTAGGTGACAACGACACCGTGATAGTCGCCGGAGGTGCCGCCGGTGGCGTTGGAGAACCGCGAATCCAGCGCGATCCCCGCGCGGGCCGCGGACTGCGCCCACTGGTGCTTGAGGTGTTCGGTGGGGGCGACGACGGTGATCTGGTCGACGGTGCGATCGGCGAGCAGTTCGGCGGCCACCCGCAGCGCGAACGTGGTCTTACCGGCGCCGGGCGTGGCCACCGCGAGGAAGTCGCGTGGCTTGCTCGACAAGTACTTGGTCAAGGCCCGGCGCTGCCAGGCACGCAGCGATCCGCCGCCCGATGTACCGGAGCTGTTCGGCGTCCCCGAAGCGTGGGGTGTTACCGAATCGCCCGGTGTCTCCGCTTTTCCCGCCACAGCGGCGCCACCCGACCCAGTCACGCAGTCGACCCTACTGGCCCCGCACGGCGTGTTGCCAAACCGACGCGGCATGGGCGATAGGCATCACATGTTCAACTACCGACACGCCGGAATTCACCCATTGCCCGACGACACGTAGCCCCCGGAATCCAGTGCGGGAACCCCAGGTGCGCGATGCTGTAGGCACGATGACCCACGAAAACGCCCCGCCGAGCGAGCCACTGAGGACCGACATACCGTCGCTCAGCGGTGGTATCGCCGCGCGGGAGCTGAGCTGGCCCAAACGGGCGACCATCCGCCTGCGGCGCGCCCGCAGACAGACCACCAGGCTGGTAGTGCGGGTGGCGGGGAAAGCCTGGGACGATTCGATCTTCACCAAGTCCGCGGCAGGCGCGTTCTGGCAGACGCTGTCGCTGGCGCCGCTGCTGCTCGGGGTCCTCGGCAGCCTCGGCTATGTCGGCACCTGGTTCGGGCCGGACACCGTGGAGATCGTCGAATCCAAGATCATCTCGTTCAGCCGGGACCTGTTCAGCCCCGCCGTGGTGTCCGACCTGATCGAGCCCACCGTCAGCGACGTGCTCGGCAAGGGGCGCGGCGCGGTGGTGTCGGTGGGGTTCGTGCTGTCGCTGTGGGCGGGATCGTCGGCGATGTCGACCTTCGTCGACGCGATCGTCGAGGCGCACGATCAGCAGGACCTGCGACATCCGGTGTGGCAGCGCATTTTCGCGCTGCTGCTGTATGTCGGATTCCTGGTGGCCTCGGTGTTCATCCTGCCGCTGGTGGCGCTCGGGCCCACGTTGATCGGGCGGGTGCTGCCGGAGCCGTGGCGGGTGACCGGGCTGCAACTGCTGGACTTCTTCTACTACCCGGGTGTCGGGTTGTTGCTGATCATCGTGCTGACCACGCTGTACAAGCTGGCGTTGCACACGTCGCTGCCCTGGCACCGGCTTTTCGGCGGGGCGATGGTCGCGGCTGTCTTCTTCATCGCAGCCAGTGAAGGGCTGCGGCGGTATCTGTCCTGGGTCACCAAGACCGGTGTGAGTTACGGCGCACTCGCGACGCCGATCGCGTTCCTGCTGTTCACGTACTTCCTGGGCTTCGCGGTGATCCTGGGCGCGGAGTTCAACGCCGCCGTGCAGGAGTTCTGGCCTGCCCGAGCGACCCGACTCGAGCAGGTGAAGGAGTGGATCGCCAATCAGTGGGGCGGCGATTCGGACCAGGACAAGGACGATTCGAAGACGACGACCACCGAGACGGCGGAGGAGCCTCCGCCGTCAGCTGTCGAGACATCCCGACCGCCGTCCGCGGCGCCCGCGCAGGCGCCGCAGCAGCCTCACTCGCCCTTCTTCAGCCCGTCGTAGACCTTCTTGCAGTCCGGGCAGACCGGCGAACCGGGCTTGGGCGACCGCGTCACCGGAAAGACCTCACCGCACAGCGCGACGACATGGGTGCCCATGACGGCGCTCTCCGCGATCCGGTCCTTCTTGACGTAGTGGAAGAACTTCGGGGTGTCGTCGCTCGTCGACTCGTCGGTGGTCGAATCCGGGCGAACCTTGGTGTCGGTGCTCACGGGTTCAATGATGCCGTATCACTTCGAGGGGTGACGGATCACGGTCGGGTGTCCGGCTGACCACGCTGTGTGCGCCGCGGCTCCGACAGTGGAAGACTCAGGGTATGCAGCAGCACGGCGACACCCCCGGCGCCGACGACATCGGCCGTGGTGACCGCCCGGACGTGACGATGCCGCCAGCCTCCGGTCGATCGGCCGGGTACTTCCCCGGCAACGACAACAAGCATCCGGTCCTGATCACCGAGGCCCAGCCGTCGCTGGAAGACCAGCACCGCGCCCGGGTCCGCCGGTACACCATCATCATGGCCTTCCGCATCCCCTGCCTGGTACTGGCCGCCATCGCCTACAGCACCTTCGGCAGCGCCCTCCTGGCCATCCTCATCATCGCGGTCTCCATCCCCCTCCCCTGGGTAGCCGTCCTGATCGCCAACGACCGCCCACCCCGCCGCAAAGACGAACCAAGCCGCTGGGACGAACGCCGCACCGCCATAGAATCCCGCCGCCACAACGCCATAGACACCTGACGCACTACCCCTGACCCCGCCGCGCCCCAGCCGAACCATCGACACCCGAACGGGACATGAGCGCGCCATCGGCCGAGTAGACGCTCCACCACGTCCCGCTCGCGGACCAGCGCGAGCCTGGTTGGCACCGAACGGGACACCGGCGCGGCATCCGTCGAGTAGACGCTCCACGATGTCCCGCTCGCGGAAACGCGACAGTTGGGATAGCGCCTGAGCGGGACATGTCGGGGATCAGGCGCTTTCGGTGGGGATTGGTTTGGGTTCGGGGTTGCGGAGGATGAAGGCGGACATCAGGGCGGCCGTGGCGCATAGGGCGCCGGCCAGGTACCAGGCGAGGTCGTAGGTGCCTTGGATGTCGCGGATTACGCCGGCGCCGGTGGCGGCTATGGCGGAGCCGATTTGGTGGGAGGCGAAGACCCAGCCGAAGGCTACGGGGCCGTTGCTGCCGAAGAGTTCGCGGCAGAGCATGACGGTCGGCGGGACGGTGGCGACCCAGTCCAGGCCGTAGAAGATGATGAACACCCACAGGCTGGGTTGGGTGTGCGGGCCGAGCAGTGACGGCAGGATCAGCAGCGACAGGCCGCGCAACGTGTAGTAGCCGATGAGCAGATAGCGCGGGTCGATGCGGTCGGTCAGCCAGCCGGACGCGATGGTGCCCGCGACATCGAAGATGCCGACGACGGCCAGCAGGCTCGCGGCTGCGGTCGGCGGCATCCCGTGATCGTGCGCGGCGCTGACGAAATGGGTGCCGACCAGACCGTTGGTCGATGCGCCGCACACCGCGAATCCGCCTGCCAGCAACCAGAATCCGCGCGTCCGCGCAATCTCGGCCAGCACCGTCAGCGCCCGCGAAGCACCGACGCCCGCCGGGGTGCGGATGCCGACCACACTGCCCACCTCCCCGCCGTACGCGGTGACGCCGACATCGCTCGGGAAGTCCCTGATGAACAGCAGCACCAACGGCACAACGGCCAGCGCCGCCCCAGCAACGATCAGTGACGGCAACCGCCACCCGTGCGCGTGCGCCAGCGCCGACACCAATGGCAGGAAGATCAGCTGACCGGTCGCCCCCGCCGCGGTCAGCACACCGGTGACCAGACCGCGCTGCCGCACGAACCAGCGTCCGGTGATGGTCGCCACGAACGGCATCGACATCGACCCCACGCCGACACCCACCAGCAGACCCCAGGTCAGCATCAGGTGCCACGGCTGGGTCATGAACACGGTCAACCCGGCACCGGCCGCGACGAGCACCAGCGCACAGGACACCACCTTGCGAATGCCGAACCGGTCCATCAAGGCCGCGGCGAACGGCGAAATCAGCCCGTACAGCAGCAGATTCAGCGATACGGCCGCCCCGATCGTGCCGTGCGACCAGCCGAACTCTTCGTGCAGCGGATCCATCAGCACACTGGGCACCGAGCGGAACGCGGCAGCGCCGAGCAGCGTGACGAACCCCACCCCCGCGACGATCCACGCGGGATGCAGACGACGCCGGTCAATGGTGGTCTCGGACGGTACGGTCGGCGGCGTCTGCAGTTCGGTCACCCGCTGAGAGTGCCGGAAAACCGCCCACCCAACGAGTGGCCGTAATGCCACAAATCACCAAGATCGTGCCAGCGCGCGTGACACGCCAATCCGCTCGACAGCGCGCGCGGCTTTCCCTAGGGTGGCCCGGGGAACAAGACAGGAGTGAACATGATTCGGTGGATCTGGGCCTTCCTGGACCGCCCCGCCCAGCGTTTCGACGACTGCGCGAAGTTCTGGTCCACAGTCACCGGCACCCAACTCTCGGCCCGCCGCGGCGAGCACGACGAATTCCTCACACTGCTACCGGATCCCGCGCGTTTTTCCGCCGCCGGCGTGAAGATGCAGTCGGTCACCGGCCTCGGCGGCGTCCATCTCGATCTCGACGTCGACCACATCCCGACCGCCGTGCGCACCGCGCTCGACCTCGGTGCCGAACTGGTCGCCAACCACCCCGACTACGCGGTGCTGCGCTCCCCCAGCGGCCAAACCTTCTGCCTCACCCCGAGCAGGCGCACCAAAGGCACCCCCGCCCCCGCCGTGCCCGGCCCCGACGGCACCCTCAGCCGACTCGACCAGGTCTGCCTCGACATCGGCCCCGCCGACTATGCCACCGAGACCGAATTCTGGAAGTCGTTGACCGGCTGGAACTTCCAGCAAGGCCGACTCCCCGAGTTCGCCCGGCTGCGCGCCGACGAACCCTTCCCCATCCAGCTGCTGCTCCAGCGCCTCGGCGAAGACCGCCCCACCAGCGCACACATCGACCTGTCCTCCTCGGACATCACCGCCACCGCCGCGTGGCACGAAACCCTCGGCGCCACAGTCGTAGACCGCTATGAACACTGGATCGTGATGAGCGACCCGGCCGACGCGCCGTACTGCATCACGGCGCGCGACCCGAAAGGCGTCTGACGGGGTAGCCGCACCGAATGCTGTGACACGCGAACACCTGGCAAGTGTTGATCGGTGGCGGTGGCAAAGTACCGATGTGCCTACGAACCGATCGACGACCACCGGATCTCTGCTCACCGCGCTGTGCCCCGATCTGCGGGTCGCGCTGACCCGGGTCGGCTACGACGCCGACACGCTACTCGAGGTGCTCGGCGAGGACGTGCACGCGGCGCTCGGCCGGTCGGAACCGGTGCCGGTGCGGCGGGCGGCGCGAGATGCGGGAAAGCTGGGCTCGCTGATCCGGCTGTTGCTGCTCGGGGACGCGCTGCCCGAACAAGAAGTGGCGGCCGCGCTCGCGCCGGTGAGTATCGAGCTCGCGGTGGCGGCCGGGCTGCTTGCCCGCGACGGTGCCATGGTCCGCGCGGCGCTCGATCTACGTCCCCTGGACGCCGGAGCGGGCACCCGTTGGATCCTGTCCGATCTCGACGATTCGATGCGCAGGCGGACGCTCACCGAAGACCACGTGCTCGGTGTCGGCCACGCGTCCCTTTCGCTGCTGCGCGCCACGCCGACCCGCCCGGTCGGCTCCGTGCTCGACCTCGGCACCGGGTGTGGCGTTCAAGCCGTCCATGCCGCCTCCTACGCGCAACGGGTCACCGGCACCGACGTGAGCGCCCGCGCACTCTGGCTCGCCGAAGCCACCGCCGCGCTCAACGGGCTCGATATCGAATTCCTCGAAGGTTCCTGGTTCGAGCCGGTGGCGGGCCGCCGCTTCGATCAGGTGGTGGCGAATCCGCCGTTCGTCGTCGGACCGGCCAGGATCGAGCACACCTACCGCGACTCCGGGCTCGCCCTCGACGGCGCAAGCGAATTGGTGATCGGGCAGGCCGCGGACCTGCTCGCCCCGGGCGGCACGGCCGCGATGCTCGCGGCGTGGGTGCACGTCGACGGTGCGGACTGGCGGCACCGGGTGTCGTCGTGGCTGCCCGCGCACGGCGTCGACGCCTGGGTGGTGCAGCGTGATGTCGCCGACCCGGCCCTCTACGTCGGCACCTGGTTGCGTGACGCCGGTTTGGATCCGCGCGACCCGGCCGCCCAGGCACGCGCCGAGCAGTGGCTCGACGCGTTCGCCGCGGCCGATGTCGAGGGCATCGGCTTCGGCTTCGTCTACTTGCGCGCCATCGACGGTCCGACCGAACTGCTCGCCGAGGACCTCACCCACAACTTCGACGACCCGCTCGGCGACGAGGCGACTCGCTATTTCGAGCGGTCCGCCTGGCTGCGCGCCGTCGCGGGTGACGAAAAACTGGCCTGGACTTCACGTTTCGTGGTAGACCCGGCAACCGCGCTGGAACGCGTCGCACTGCCGGGACCCGACGGCTGGACTCAGCAGGTGGCCCGCGTGCACCGGGGCGACGGACCGCGCTGGCAGCACGAAGTCGACGAGACCACCATCTCGCTGCTGGCGGGAATGCGTGCGGACGGCCTCCCGTTATACGAGTTGATCGAACTGCTGGCAGTTGCCCATGGATCCGACGAGGTGACTGCCGAGTTCGCGGCCGACGCACTGTCCGTGGTGGCCGGGCTGGTCCGGCATGGGCTGGTGCGGCCCGTGTAATCCCGGCAATTGCGGGTAGGTCGGTGCAGGCACCGGACAGAGGATGTTCCATCGCTCGACGCTTCTCAGGAACTTCTCAGACGTGAGTGCGGAAAACCGCACGTCAGAGCGGTTTATCTGAGCTGAGACGGGGAACTTTCTCTCTGTCGGGTCCGTTGTTCGGAGTGAGACACCACCGACAGGAGGCAAGTCATGACAAGCCCCGCCACCACTCGTGTGCGCATCAGCGATTCGGACCTCGACGCCCAGAGCCCCGCCGCCGACTTGGTACGCGTGTACCTGAATGGGATCGGCCGCACTGCACTGCTCACGGCCGCCGACGAGGTCGAATTGGCCAAGCGTATCGAGGCGGGCCTCTACGCCCAGCACCTGCTGGAGACGGGCAAGCGTCTGTCGGCCACCCGCAAGCGTGATCTGGCCCTCATCGTTCGCGAAGGCCAGGCCGCTCGGTCGCACCTGCTGGAAGCCAACCTCCGCCTCGTGGTCTCGCTCGCCAAGCGCTACACCGGCCGCGGCATGCCGCTGCTCGACCTCATCCAGGAAGGCAACCTGGGCCTGATCCGCGCCATGGAGAAGTTCGACTACGCCAAGGGCTTCAAGTTCTCCACGTATGCCACCTGGTGGATCCGGCAAGCCATCACCCGCGGCATGGCCGACCAGAGCCGCACCATCCGGCTGCCGGTCCACCTGGTCGAACAGGTGAACAAGCTGGCCCGGATCAAGCGTGAACTGCACCAGCAGCTCGGCCGCGAAGCCACCGACGCGGAACTGGCCAACGAGTCCGGCATCCCGGTCGACAAGATCTCCGATCTGCTCGACCACAGCCGCGACCCGGTAAGCCTGGACATGCCGGTCGGCAACGACGAAGAGGCCCCACTCGGCGACTTCATCGAAGACTCCGAGGCCACCTCGGCCGAGTCCGCGGTGATCGCCGGACTGCTGCACCACGACGTGCGCAGCGTCCTGGCCACCCTCGACGAGCGTGAGCAGCAGGTCATCCGGCTGCGCTTCGGCCTCGACGACGGCCAGCCACGCACCCTCGACCAGATCGGCAAGCTCTTCGGGCTCTCCCGCGAGCGGGTCCGCCAGATCGAGCGCGAAGTCATGTCGAAGCTGCGCAAGGGCGAGCGGGCCGACCGCCTCCGCGCCTACGCCAGCTGACCCGAAACCCGTGCCGGATCACACCGGCACGCCAACGACGCCGGGCTACTCCCGAGGCCGGTCCGGCGTCCGACTTGGTGACCTTCGGGGTCACCTGCCAACGCCGGCCGGTGCCGCGCGCACCCCGCCCCCTCCGGGAACCGCGCGAACCGGTCGGCGTGAAATCTGCCAGGCCGACGAATTCAAATGCGGCCCAACGGCTTCAATCGTTCCGGTAGTGCCGCGCGAGCGCGGTGAACGCGGCTTTGGGCTCCCATGGCATGTCCGGGTAGGTGTGCCCGTGACCGACTTCGAAGACCTTGACGATGCCGTAACTGGCCAGATCCAAGTCGTCACGGGGATCGCCGTCCGGGCGGTGCACATGGTCGTAGAGCGCGAACAGGAAAACGAAGGCCGCATCGACACTCTCCGCGTCGAACACGTCCAGTAGCTCGCGCACATACGCGGCCTGACCGGCCTCGTCGCGGATGTATTCACCGTTGAGCCGAACCGGGCCGTGTGCGTTGTACTCGACGATCTCCAGCCCCTGCGCCCCTCGATCAGCCGCGCCGCGATAGGTGGCGGCACCGAACTCGGTAATCGCGACCGGCTTCCCCTGCGCCACCAGCGCCCGGACGCCATCGGTGAACTGATTTGCGACCTCCGAGGACCGGTAGAGATCCGCGGACACGATGTCGAAGGGTTCCCAATCGACACGCTCGAGCGGCACCGCCGCGTAGGTGACCTTGCCGCCGAAACGCTCACGAACGAGAGCGACAGCCTTGGCGAGCACAGCGTTGATACTCGCGCCGACGTCGCGAATCCGCTCCTGCCTACCCTCCGGCCGCAGCAACAGCTCCAGTCGCTCCGCCAGCGAGTCACCGGGCAGGAAGCCTTTGTTCATCAAACTCAGTTCGGCGCCGGTCACGAACACCACCTCGGCTCCGCGCCGTCTGATCCGCTCCGCCCGCTCGGCGCAGTCGGCGAACAGCGCCAGCATCTCCGCTTTCGTCAATTCCAGCGGATACGGCGAGAACCACACCGCCAAGCCGAGTTCGGCGGCGCATGTCGCGGCGAGCTCCAACCGCTCCGGATCCCCGCCGATCACGCGGACCGCGTTGCAGTGCAGATCATCCCGGATGATGCGCAGCTCACGTTCGACCATCTTCGGATCGAACTGCGCACGCGAGAACGTTCCGTCGCGGAGGAAGCCGGTGTCGTAACTGATGCCTTTGACCCGCATGGGCACAACCTTTCATTCCCTAAGGTACTTTGAGTACCCTAATGTTCGATGTGCTGATCGGGCAAGTCTTCGATTTAGGGTACGATCCGTTGTCAGATTTCCGGACAAAGTCAAAGGAGGGCCGATGCGGCAGCCGGATGCTGGGCCGACCCGTCGACGTGGCGCGGTGCTGGAAGCGGCGATCCTGCGCGCAGCCGCCGACGAACTCATCGAATCCGGATATGCCGGGCTGACCATGGACAAGGTGGCCGCCCGCGCGGGCACCAACAAAAACGCCCTGTACCGGCGCTGGCCGAACCGCCTCGCGCTCGGCATCGCCGCCTACCGCCAGCTGACCACGACGGTGCAACCGCCGGACACCGGAAACCTGCGCGACGACGTTCTCGAACTACTGCGCCGGGCCAATAGGCATTGGGGCTCCCCCCTCGGCGCGATCCTGCGCGAACTCCTGGCCGCGGCCGGTGGCGCGGCCGAACTGCTCACGCAACTGCCCGATCAGTCCGTCGATGCCACCGCGGGCCTCTGGCTCACCGTCCTCGGGCGCGCGGTGGCGCGCGGCGAATGCGCGCCCGAAGCGCTGCATCCACGCGTCGCCACCGTGGCGATCGTCCTGCTACGCAACGAATTCGTCACCCGCGGCGTGCCCACCGCCCCCGACGATGTCCTCGTCGAAATCGTCGACGAGGTCTACCTGCCGCTGGTGCGGCAACGTGGTTCGTCAGCGAACTGAGCCCACACGCGGCGAGCCCACAGATTGCACGTACGCCTCACAGGGTCTGTAAGCCCTGTGGGGCGTACAGAAGCGCTGAGGGTCAGCCCGTTCTGCCTCACTCCCTGCCATTCGGCGCAGAAGACCCCTGAGCGTCTCCGCATGCAGCGCTCCCCCGCATGCAGCGCTCCCCGCGCACAGCGCTCCCCGCCTGCAGCCCTCCCCGCGTGCCCACCCTTCCCGCGTGCAGAGCTGGGCCGTGCGCAAGTCCAGCCGACAGCTCAGCCGAGGCGACGCGGGCCGGTGTCGAAGCGGCTCGGCTCCGGGCCGATTCGTCCGCGGGCATACAGGATTTCCGCCGAGTTCGTGGAAGCCAGGACCGGGTCGAACGACAGCTCGCGCATTTCCGGCAGGTCGTCGAAGAGGGCCGAGATGCGTTGGGCCAGTTCGGCCAGCGCCGCCTTGTCGACGCGTGGGCTCGCGGGGGTGCCGGACAGCAGCGGGGCCGCGCGCGGGGCATCGATGAGGGCGGTGGCTTCGTCGGCGGTGAGCGGGAGGGCACGGTAGGCGCGATCGCCGAGGAGTTCGATGATCAGGCCGGAGAGGCCGAATTCGATGACCGAGCCGAACGACGGGTCGTCCTGGACGCGCAGCACACAGCCGACACCCTTGGTCGCCATCTTCTGGATGTGCAACACCGGGTCACCGCAGAGCTCAGCCAGATCCGCGTACCCCTGACGCACCGCCTCCGGCCGCCACAGATCCAGGCGGACACCGGTGAGATCTGGTCGGCGACGCCACATTTCGCCGGTCGCCTTCGCGGCCACGGGGTAGCCGAGTTCCTCCGCCGCGGCCACCGCCTCGTCGGCGCTGCGCACCTCACGGAACTCCACCACCGAAATGCCGTAGCAGTCGAGCAGTTCAACGGTTTCCAGATCGGTGAGCCGACGACCGGCCGACCCGGTCGTCATCCACTGGGTCACCAAGCGCCGCGCGCGCTCGGTGTCGATCCCCTTCGGGCGCACCACAGTCGACACCGGCTTGTTCCGCCATTCCGCGTAACGGCGGACCCGAGCCAGCGCCCGCGCGGCCCGCTCCGGGTCCGGGTACGAGGGAATGGACCCACGCACCGCCGTCGCGCCCGCACCACGCACCGCAAGCAGATTCGGAATGCCCTGTTCGGCAACGAAAGTGGTCAAGATCGGTTTGCCCGCATCGGGGACCGCGTCGGCCGCGGCCCGAATCGCGTCGGCGAAACCGGCCATCGGCAGCGGCACCGGCGGGGCGAAAACCACTAGCACCGAGTCGATCTCGGGCGAGCGCAGCGCCGCCACCGTGGCGTCGAGATAGGCGCCGGGCGTCGCGTGTGGGCCGAGGTTCACCGGGTCGCCGACGTCCAGTGCCTCGCTCTGCGCGGCGTCGACGGCCAGCCAGTTCAGCGCCGCGCTGTTGCCGACCACCGCCAATCGAGAACCACCGGGCAGCGGCTGATAACCCAGCAGCGCGGCGCAGTCGAACAGCTCCGAGATCGAGTCGACCTGCACAATCCCCGCCTGCGCGAACAGGTCTCGGACGATCGAGCGGTCCATGTCGCCGACCGGTTGGGCGGCGTGGCGGCCACTGCTCACCGCGACGATCGGCTTGGTTCTGGCTACCCGGCGCGCGATCCGGGAGAACTTGCGCGGGTTACCGAAACTCTCCAGGTAGAGCAGCACCACGTCGGTGTCCGGGTCGGTGTCCCAGTACTGGAGCAGGTCGTTGCCGGACACGTCGGCGCGATCGCCCGCGGACACGAACGTCGACAACCCCAGATTCCTGGCGGCCGCCTCACCGAGGATGGCAGCGCCCAACGGCCCGGACTGACAGAAGAATCCGATCCGCCCCCGGCCGGGCAACACCGAGGCCAACGTCGCGTTGAGCGCCACCGCCGGATCGGTGTTCGCGATGCCGAGGGCGCTCGGCCCTACCACCCGCATCCCGTGTCCCCGTGCGGCAGCGACCAATTCGCGCTCCGCGGTCCCGCCGCCGACACCGGTCGCGTCGAATCCGGCGGTGAGTACGACAAGTCCCTTGACGCCCTTGGCCATACAGTCGTCCAGCACCGAACCGATCGCGTCCGGCGGCACCGCGACCACCGCGAGGTCGACCTCGTCGGGGATCTCCCGCACCGTCGCGTAGGCGCGCACCCCGCGCACCGAACGCCGACTGGGATTGACGGGGAACACCGGTCCTTGGAACACCCCGGAGAGCAGGTTGTGCAGCACCGCGCCACCGACCCGGCCCGCGCTCGGTGTCGCGCCGATCACCGCCACCGAGCGCGGTGTGAGCAGGTTGCCCACGCTGCGCGCCTCGGAGGCGCGCTCGCGCGAATCCCGCACGGAGAGTAGCGCTTCGGTGGGATCGATGGCGAATTCCAGGTGCAGCACCGATCCGTCCCTGCTGCGCTCCACCTGGTAGCCCGCGTCCCGGAAGACCGTCACCATGGTGGTGTTCTCGGCGAGCACCTCGGCGACGAAGGTCTCGATTTTGTGCTCGGCGGCGGCACCGGCCAAGTGCTCCAACAGGATCGAGCCCAGTCCGCGCCCCTGATGCTCGTCGGCCACCACGAACGCGACCTCCGCGGACCGCCGACCGACCCGGTCGAGCAGCTCGTAGCGGCCCACCGCGACGATCTTGGTACCGAGCACCACCACCAGACCGACCCGGTCGTGATAGTCGACGTGCGTAGTCCGGTACAGGTCCTTCGGCGAAATCCGCGGGTACGGTCCGAAATAGCGCAGATACCTGGTGCGGTCCGACAGCGCGGCGTGGAACTCCTGGAGCGGGGCCGCGTCGTCCGGCGTGATCGGCCGCAGCCGGACCACGCCGCCGTCGGAGGCGAGCACATCCGCGAACCAGTGCTGCGGCGGCGGAGGCGGGACCGCAGGGGTGTCCGGAGTGTCTACGGGGTCAGTCACGGGGGTCCTCCGGATCCAGGCCGAGCAATCCGAAAGTCGCTCGGCGGGTGGCCAGCACGGCCGTGTCGATGGCGCGTTGGGCGCGGTCCAGCCGCGCGTCCCCAGTCTCCCCCGTGCCGCCGGGACCGTCCCACGGACGGTAGGCGATGTCGCCCCCGTCGCCCATCGTGCGTGGCGGATCCACCTGCGGCGCTTGCGCACGCACGAGATCGATCCAGTCCTGCGGGATCGCGGTCTCCGGCGCGATGGTGCGGTCCAGCGCGGTGGCCAGCAGATGCGTCCAGGCACGTGGGACCACCCGAACCAGGCCGTACCCGCCGCCACCGACGGCGAGCCAGCGTCCCTCGGCGTGTTGATCGGCCAGGTCACGCATCGCACGGAAGGCGGCGCGCTGGCCGTCCACGGTGAGCGCCAGATCCGCCAGCGGATCCTCGCAATGCGTGTCCACTCCGCACTGACTGACCACGATCTGCGGCCGGAACGCCGCGAGCGCGCCGGGCACCACCGCGTGAAAACCGCGCAGCCACTGCGCGTCTCGGGTGCCGGGCAGCACGGGCAGATTGATCGCGGTGCCCGCCGCCGCGCCCGCGCCCGTCTCCTCCGGCCAACCGGTGTTCGGCCAGAGCGTCGCCGGGTGCTGATGCAGCGAGACGGTCAGCACCCGCGGATCGGCGTAGAACGCCCGCTGTACGCCGTCGCCGTGGTGCACGTCGACGTCGAGATAGGCGATGCGGTCGAAGCCGTTGTCCAACAGCCAGGAGATGGCCACCGCGGCATCGTTGTAGACACAGAACCCGGACGCCGCATCGGCCATCGCGTGATGCATGCCACCGCCGATGCTCACCGCTCGCCGGGTCCGGCCCTCGGCGATCGCCCGCGCCGCGGCCAGGGTGCCGCCGACGATCACCGAGGCCGCCTGATGCATGCCGGGGAACACCGGATTGTCCGGCGACCCCAGGCCGTACGGCGGCGCCTGCGGCGAGCCGACCGGCGCCCGCGCCTGCTCGACCGCCTCGATGTAATCGGGAGTATGGATGCGGAGCAGGTCGGCCCGGTCCGCCGCGGTGGGCGCCAATAGCTCGACACCGTCGAGTAATCCGAGACTTTCCGCCAGCGCCATGGTGAACTTCAGGCGCGCCGGTTTCATCGGGTGCTCCGGGGTCCAGGTGTAGTCGAGAAACCGGTCGGTCCAGACGACGGTTCCGGTGCTGCGCTGTTCGCCGGGTGGCGCCGGGTGTTCGCTGCGCGGTGCAGTGGCCATACTCGCAACGCTACGCGGGAAGGTACGGACCCCGTCGAACGTTGGTATGCAGTAGAAATACAGACAAGTGCGATCGCGGCGGCATGCCGTGCGCCGACGGGGAACCCGCATTGCCGCGCCGAACGCGGCGCGAAACCGTCCGGCACACGGTCGTGTCGGTGTGCCTAGGTAGAATTCGTGC
Source organism: Nocardia iowensis (assembly GCF_019222765.1). Classification (NCBI taxonomy): domain Bacteria; kingdom Bacillati; phylum Actinomycetota; class Actinomycetes; order Mycobacteriales; family Nocardiaceae; genus Nocardia; species Nocardia iowensis. Next base: position 6,240,893 of record NZ_CP078145.1, read on the forward strand.
CGACGAAGGGGTAACAGGTGAAAGATCTGGTCGACACCACGGAGATGTATCTCCGTACCATCTACGACCTCGAGGAGGAGGGCGTGGTGCCCCTGCGCGCCCGGATCGCCGAGCGCCTCGAACAGAGTGGACCGACGGTGAGCCAAACTGTCGCGCGGATGGAACGCGACGGTTTGCTGCTGGTCGCCGGAGACCGCCACCTCGAGCTGACCGAGAAGGGCCGCGGCATGGCGGTCGCGGTGATGCGCAAGCACCGGCTCGCCGAGCGCCTGCTCGTCGACATCATCGGGCTCGATTGGCAGAACGTGCACGCCGAAGCCTGCCGCTGGGAACACGTGATGAGCGAGGACGTCGAGCGGCGGCTGGTCGAGGTGCTCAACCACCCGACCACCTCCCCCTACGGCAACCCCATCCCCGGCCTCGACGAGCTTGGCGTCGTGCCGCCGACCGCGGCCGAAGAGACCCTGGTCCGGCTGTCCGACCTGCCGTACGGCCAGGTGCACGCCGTCGTGGTGCGCAGGCTGGCCGAGCACATCCAGACCGACCCCGAGGTCATCGGCCAACTGCGGGAGGCGGGCGTGGTGCCCGACGCTCGCGTGACGGTCGAGAACAAGCCGGGCTCGGTGGTCATCACCGTGCCGGGCCACGACGGTTTCGAGCTGTCCGACGAGATGGCCCACGCTGTCCAGGTGAAGCTGGTCTGACGCGTGAAACTTCTGGTCACGGGTGGTGCCGGGTACGTCGGTGGGGTCTGCGCGCAGGTGCTGCTCGAAGAAGGTCATGAGGTTGTCGTCGTCGACGACCTGTCCACCGGCAATGCCGACGGCGTCCCGTCCGCCGCCCGCTTCGTCGAGGGCGACATCGCGCAGGCCGCCACCGCGCTGCTCGCGGCCGAAACCTTCGACGGCGTCCTGCATTTCGCGGCGCAATCGCTGGTCGGTGAGTCGGTACAGCAGCCGGAGAAGTACTGGCACGGCAACGTGGTGAAGACCTTCGAGCTGCTGGAGGCGATGCGCCACGCGGGCACCCCACGGCTGGTGTTCTCCTCCACCGCGGCCGTGTACGGGGAACCGGAACAGGTGCCGATCACCGAGGACGCGCCGACCCGCCCCACCAACCCGTACGGTGCGTCGAAACTCGCCATTGATCACGCCATCACCTCCTACTCGATCGCGCACGGACTGGCGGCGACCAGCCTGCGCTACTTCAACGTCGCCGGGGCCTACGGTGGCCTCGGCGAAAACCGGGTGGTGGAAACACATCTCATTCCGCTCGTACTGCAGGTCGCGGCCGGGCACCGCAAGGCGATCTCGGTATTCGGCACCGACTGGCCCACTCCCGACGGCACCGCGATCCGCGACTACATCCACATCCGCGACCTCGCCCAAGCCCACCTGCTGGCCCTCGGCAGCTCCGAGCCGGGCACGCACCGCGTCTACAACCTCGGCAGCGGCACCGGTTTCTCGGTCCGCCAAGTGATCTCGGCCTGCGAACGCGTCACCGGCCTGCCCATCACCGCCCAGGACGCCCCCCGCCGCCCCGGCGACCCCGCCACCCTCATCGCCTCCAGCGAGCGCGCCATCGCCGAACTCGGCTGGCACCCGGAACACAACGACCTCGACGAAATCGTCTCCGACGCCTGGCATTTCCTCCAATCCCTCGGCCCCCGAGCCCACAGCGCCCGCTGAGCTTTACCGTTCGACCATGCCGCGCCGAAACCGCGCCACATGGTCTGGCAGTTGCCACCGGTCAGCACCATTCGCTGACCGGTAGCACTACCGCCGACTCGCCACACCCCGGCGCTGCCTGAACACCTACCGCGCGGCCTGACGGTGGTCCACGATCAGCACCATTCGCTGACCGGTAGCACTACCCCCGGCTCGCCACACCCCGGCGCTGCCTGAACACCTACCGCGCGGCCTGACAGTTGCCACCGGTCAGCGCCATTCGCTAGCCGGTGGCACTACCCCCGACTCGCCACACTCCGGCGCTGCCTGATCACCTACCGCGCGGCCTGACAGTTTCCACCGGTCAGCGCCATTCGCTAGCCGGTGGCACCGCTGCGACTCCTCGCACCCCGCGCTGCCCTGGTCACCTCTTTCGCACACGTTGTTACCAACGGGATCAAGTAGCCGCGGCCCACACACGCCGGGATAACCGCACGGTCTGGCTTGCGTCCCGCTCAGCACCATTTCGCTGGCCCGTGGCACGGCCGCCAACTCATCGCCATCCATCCTGCCCTGGTCACATCCCTCGAACACGTTGCTACCAACAGGATTGGTAGCCGCCGCCCGCAGGCCCCCACTGAACTTTCCCGGTCGACCACGCCACGCCGGGGCCGCCGCATGGTCTGGCTTGCACCCCGGTCGGCCCAACTCGCAAACCGGGCGGCACAGCCAATTCCTCCGCACACGGCGCTGCGCCGATCGCCTCCGTCGCACCTATGACCACCAGCTGCGGCCTGCCACCTCGCGTACCCTGATCACCTGCGCCGGACCGTTGGCACCAGGCGACACGGCTGCGAGCTCGCCGCGCCCACCATGCCGCGCTGATTACCTCCTCCGCGCGTTGGTACCAGCAGGACTGGTCGCCGTCGGCTGTCGACAGCACGGGGTCTGCTAGGAGTTGAGGGCGAAGACGCGCGGGTCGGTTGGGCTTCATGGGGCTGGGGAGCCAAGGTCTATGCCGAGATCTGTGGCGGTGTCGTAGCCGCTGCGGGCCAGGCGGCGCAGTTGTTCGGGGCGCATGCCGACGATGAGTGATGTTTCCAGCAATGTGGCCAGGGGGTGGTCGGGGTCGGCGTCCAGGGCGGCTTCCAGCGCGATGCCCGCGAGGGGGCCGTCGCCGCGGACGTAGGCGCTGTAGCCGAGCAGTGCTGCGGCTTCGGCGCGGTCGCGGCCGGTCAAGGCTCGGGTCAGGGCGGCCCACATGCCTTCCGCCGCGACGGCGTGATCGCCGACGGCGAGCGCGAACATGGTGTCGCGCACGGCCCGGTCGCGCAGTGCGGCAGCGAGTTCGGCGATCTCTGGGACCATGAGTTCGACGCCGGACTCGGTGTTGGCGATCTGCCAGAGCACGTAGTCGAGGGCTTGCCTGCTGTAGGCGCTCGGATCGCCCCGCCGGACCGCCCTGGCATAACGGTCACGGGCCACCGCCAGCGCATTGTCCAGTATCGCCGCCACCTGGTCTCGGACGTCGGCGTCGACCGCCACCAGCTCCGTCAGCTCCGAGCGGGAACCACGAATCTGCCGACCGTCGAGAACATGCGACAGCGCCACCATCGAGGTCGCCGGATCCGGCACTACCCCACGCCGATCCACCCCGAACAGACTCCACCAGCACTGCTCCGGCTCGATGACAGGCACCGCCCACGCTCCGGCGAGCGCGATGTCGTGCGTGGCGAGCCGCCTCGCGAGGGCATCGATCAGCACCTCGAATCGCCCCGTGCCACACCGTTCCCCGGCCGTCGAGCGCTGCCGTCCCGGTTCCACGGCCCGGTCGTCGACCACGACCGCGAGCACCTCGGCCACCTCATCGTGCGCGCAGATCTGCGCCACACACCGCGCCACCACTCCCGCCCGCAGCTTCCGTCGCCCACCCTCCTGCTCCAGATCGAACCGCACCACCGCGTCGATGATCGCCCCGTCATCGCGCCCCGGCGCCGCCCGCAGCACGAGCACCACCAACGACCGCTCCGGCGGAAACCCGATCATCGCAGGCACCGCCGCGATCAACTCCCCCGGATCATCCACGTGCACAGCACAATCCGGCGCATCAGCATCGAATGACGGTGCCTGATCAGCACAGACCACCGCAGGCCCGCGATCAGCCACCCCGAACCCGCCGCCCTCAGGCGCAGCACCGGCACCTGCTCCCTCCCACGGCGCCGATTCCCCGGACGCGGCTGAGTCCTCCATTCGCGCCGTCTCGTCCAACTGCGCCGCATTGCCCAACGCCCCAGCGTCTTCCAACGCGACGCTGTCCGCCGCCGGACCTGGATCATCCGGCCGCACCTCGTCGCCCGGCCGCGCATTGCCACGCGCTCGAAGGAACTCACACGATCGCATGGCGGCGCCGAGGCTCACCGGAGCGCGGGAAGTCTTGTTGCGCAAAGACATGCGGGAACACAGGAGATCGTCCGGCGCAGCGTGTGTGCCACCGTCAGAGGCGGAATCGAGCTTCGCGGTATCAGCGGAACGGGGAGTCTCGGGTGTGGTCATGGCAGCGAGCATGCCCGCCGCTCCGACCGATCCAGCTGAGCCGACCAGGCATTTCAGCTGCCCTGGGGAATTCCGAAGGGCTGTGGACAAACTGCCCTCATCAGCGCGCGATCGCCGCTCAGCTGTCGGCGTGCCCTGCTACGGTCCCACCGCGGGACCCACGGACTACCCCTGCTCGACCCGCCGCACCGCGGTCGTGAACAGCTCGTCCACCGCCGCCATATCCGGCTTGGCATCGGAAAAAGACATATATGTCACAGTGATTCGCACATCACCGACCTGCCCGGCCAGCGTCCGCATCGTTTGCGTCAACCCGGCCCCACCGACATCCGGCGCCACCGTCCGCCGCAACGCCAACGTGTCGTCCGCGTCGATCGGCGGTGGCGGCTCGAGCTCTGTCGTCACGGTCGTCGTCGCGGCACCACGGCTCACCCGCACTGTCGAGCACTGCTTCAGCTGACTACGCCACGCCGCCAGCGGCTGCTCGGTCCTGATCAATTCCACCGTGATCGTGGCACGCGTCGCATCGTCGGTACCGACGGCGATCGCGGTCTGATCCGGCCCGAGCCGCTGTTCCGGCGGCACACAATTCCCCGGCTGCACCCGCGCACCCCGACTGATACCGGTCAAATCCCCCGCCGCCTGACCAGCCGCTTCCGGCGGCAGCACCACCGCGGGATACCTGACCGGAAACTGCGCCGGATCCACCAGCAACGTCGACAACGCTGCGCTCACGTGGCGCGTCACCTTCGTCTGCTCGCCCGCGACCGGATGCCCGGTCACGGTCGACCCACACCCGGCGAGCAGCACCGCCGACGCGACAGGCACGGCGAAGTACACCCGCCTGCGCGCTGAATCCGCCACAGTCACCCGACCCACTGTGCCAAACTCCCCGTGCCCGCCCGCGATGCCACGCCGCCGAGCCGGGAATGCGCAGGGCTCCGGCGCTGTTGCCTCGTCGTATGGGTCGGTGTCCGGCCGTGCGCGGTGGCGGTCACCGGCATGGGGGACAATGGACATGGTCCCCGTCTCGGACGCTGCTCGTCTCGAACGACTTCGGTGTCGATGACAGAGCATCACCCGTGCCGGAGGAACCGCGCAGGAAGGAGTACGCGATGGACCACGAGTCGCGAATGTACGAACTGGAGTTCCCCGCTCCGCAGCTGTCGTCCGACGACGGCTCGGGTCCGGTTCTGGTGCACGGACTGGAAGGTTTCACCGATGCTGGGCATGCGGTGCGGCTGGCCACGACGCACCTGCGCGAGAGCCTGGAAAGCGAACTGGTCGCCTCGTTCGATGTCGACGAGCTGCTGGACTACCGTTCGCGCCGCCCGCTCATGACGTTCAAGACCGATCACTTCTCCGAATACGCGGAGCCGGAACTCAACCTCTACGCGCTGCGCGACACCGCGGGCACCCCGTTCCTGCTGCTCGCGGGCATCGAACCGGACCTGCGCTGGGAGAAGTTCACCACCGCGGTGCGGCTGCTCGCCGAACAGCTCGGCGTGCGGCGCAGCATCGGCCTCAGCGCGATCCCGATGGCGATCCCGCACACCCGCCCGCTCGGGGTGACCGCGCATTCCTCCGATCGTGAACTCATTCCCGAGCATCAGCGCTGGCCTGGCGAGTTGCAGGTACCTGGCAGCGCCTCCTCGCTGTTGGAGTACCGGATGGCGCAACACGGTCACGAGTCGGTGGGCTTCTCCGTGCACGTGCCGCACTACCTGGCGCAAACCGCCTATCCGGAAGCCGCGCAGACCCTGCTGGAGAACGTCGCCGACAACGCGGGCTTGGAGATTCCGCTCGCCGCGCTCGGTGAGGCCGCGGCCCGGGTCCGCGAACAGGTCAACGAGCACATCGCCGGCAACTCCGAGGTGGAAACCGTCGTGCACGCGCTGGAACGCCAGTACGACAGCTTCGTCAGCGCCCAGGAACGCCAGTCGAGTTTGCTCGTCGGCGACGGTGAACTACCCAGCGGCGACGAGCTCGGTGCCGAGTTCGAACGGTTCCTCGCCGAGCAGGGCGGCTACGAGGGTGAGGGCGAACCCGACAACGGCGAACAGCGGTAGCCACCGCCCGGATCCCAGCCCGTAGGGTGTTCGGAGTGGATCTGACCGAACTGCTGGAGATACCGGGAACCGACGCCGACGCGCTGTACGAGTCCTTCGGGGCGTGGGCGGCCGAGCAGGGCACCCCGCTGTATCCGGCACAGGACGAGGCGCTGCTGGAATTGGCGTCGGGATCCAACGTCATCCTGGCGACCCCAACGGGTTCCGGTAAGTCCCTGGTCGCGGTCGGCGCCCACCTCATCGCGCTCGCCCAGGGCAAACGCACCTACTACACCGCCCCGATCAAGGCACTGGTCAGCGAGAAGTTCTTCGCTCTGTGCGAGGTGTTCGGCGCCGAGCGCGTCGGCATGGTCACCGGCGACGCCGCCGTCAACGCGGACGCACCGATCATCTGCGCTACCGCGGAGATCCTGGCGAACCTGGCCCTGCGCGAGGGCTCGGCCGCCGACGTCGGCCAGGTCGTGATGGATGAATTCCACTTCTACGCCGACCCCGACCGCGGCTGGGCCTGGCAGGTTCCGCTGCTCGAACTCCCCCGCGCCCAGTTCCTGCTCATGTCCGCCACCCTCGGCGAGGTCGACTTCTTCGCCAAGGACATGGAGCGCCGCACCGGTCGCTCGACGGCGGTGGTCGCGGGCACCGAACGCCCGGTGCCGCTGACCTTCTCGTACGCGCGCACCCCCATCACCGAAACCCTGGAAGAACTCGTCACCACCCACCAGGCCCCGGTGTATGTCGTGCACTTCACCCAAGCCGCCGCCCTCGAACGCGCGCAGGCGCTGACCAGTGTGAATTTCGCCACCCGCGCCGAAAAGGACGCGATCGCCGCGGCGTTGGGTGAGTTCCGTTTCGCCTCCGGTTTCGGTAAAACGCTGTCCCGCCTGATCCGCCACGGCATCGGCGTGCACCACGCGGGCATGCTGCCGAAGTACCGCCGTCTGGTCGAACGCCTCGCCCAGGAGGGACTGCTGAAGGTGGTCTGCGGCACCGACACCCTCGGCGTCGGCATCAACGTGCCCATCCGCACCGTGCTGCTCACCGGCCTGACCAAGTACGACGGCGTGCGCACCCGCAGGCTGAAAGCCCGTGAGTTCCATCAGATCTCGGGCCGCGCCGGCCGCGCGGGCTACGACACCATGGGTACCGTCGTCGTCCAAGCCCCCGAGCACGAGGTGGAGAACACCCGCCTGCTCGCCAAGGCGGGCGACGACCCGAAAAAGCAGCGAAAGGTGGTGCGCCGCAAGCCACCCGAGGGTTTCGTCTCGTGGAGCGAGGAAACGTTCGACCGCCTCGTCGCCGCCCAGCCGGAGCCGATGGTCTCCCGCTTCAACGTGACGAACTCCATGCTGCTCAACGTGATTGCCCGCCCCGGCAACTGCTTCGACGCCATGCGGCACCTCCTGGAAGACAACCACGAGCCGCGCCCTGCCCAGCGCAAACACATCCTGCGCGCCATCCGTCTCTACCGGGCGCTGCGCGATGCCGGAGTGGTCCAACAGCTCGACGAACCCGACGCGCAGGGCCGCCGCGCCCGCCTCACCGTCGACCTGCAACGCGACTTCGCCCTGGATCAGCCGCTGTCACCGTTCGCGCTCGCCGCCTTCGAGCTACTAGACAAAGACGCGCCCAGCTATACCCTCGATGTGGTGTCCCTCATCGAATCGACCCTCGAGGATCCGCGCCAGCTGCTGATGGCTCAGCAGCACAAGGCGCGCGGCGTGGCGATCAATGAGATGAAGGCCGACGGCATCGAGTACGACGAGCGGATGGAACTGCTCGAAGAGGTCACCTGGCCCAAACCGCTCGCCGAGCTGATCGAGCCCGCCTTCGAGACCTACCGCGCCGGGCACCCGTGGGTGTCGGAGTTCGCGCCGTCGCCGAAGTCGGTGGTTCGCGACATGATCGACCGGTCGATGACCTTCGCCGAGCTGATCTCGTTCTACGAACTGGCCAGGTCCGAGGGCGTTGTGCTGCGCTACCTCGCCGACGCCTACCGCGCGCTGCGCCGCACCGTGCCCGATTCCGCGCGCACCGAGGAACTCGACGACATCACCGAATGGCTCGGCGAGCTGGTCCGGCAGGTCGATTCGAGCCTGCTCGACGAATGGGAACAGCTCACCAACCCCGGCGCGGAGATCGACGCCGACCAGCTCGCGTTCGGCGCCGAGACAGTGCGCCCCATTTCCGCCAACGAGCGCGCGTTCCGCGTGATGGTTCGCAACGCCATGTTCCGCCGGGTCGAGCTGGCCGCGCTGCACCGCTGGGACGCACTGGCCGACCTGGGCACCGGGCCGGACTGGGAGACCGAACTGGCGCCCTACTTCGCCGAGTACGAGAGCATCGGCATCGGCCAGAACGCGCGCGGACCGCAACTGTTCCAGATCGAACGAAGACCCGGTTTCTGGCAGGTGCGTCAGGTCCTCGACGACCCGGCGGGCGACCATGGCTGGTCGATCGTCGGCGTGGTGGACTTGGCCGAGTCCGACGCCGCGGGCGAGGTCGTCTTCGACGAGATCACCGTGTCCGCAGGCTGACCCGCACCAGGCTCCCCTCCCTCGAATCTCTACAGAATCCATACAGGTCACCGACCACTTCGCGCCCTGATGCGGGTGCCGAACGGCGGTGCCGCGAACGTGAGGTTTGACGGATTCGGTTCTGGGTAGGGGCCGCTGATACTCTCTCCGCTGCTGCCAAGCGAAAGATCAACTATGCCCGAATCACCGTTTCTTGTCATCTATCCCGAGCGAGTGCGTGAGAACTTCCACGCACTCCATGCCGCCATGCCCGCGGCAAGGATTCGCTTCGCGGTCAAGGCAAGTCCGGTGCCGGAGATCATCCGCGCGCTCGACGAGGAAGGCGCCGAGTTCGATGTCGCCAGCATCGGCGAGATCGAGCTGTGCCTCGAGCTCGGTGTCGAACCGGACACCCTCTGCTACGGCAATCCGATCAAGAAGGCCGCCGACATCGCCCGCGCCTACGCCCTCGGGGTGCGCCGCTTCGCCTTCGACACCGAGGACGATCTGCTGCGCATCGTGGAGCATGCGCCGGGCTCAGAGGTCGAATGCCGTTTCCTCGCTTCGGCTCCCGAGTCGCGCACCCCGTTCGGCACCAAGTTCGGCTGCACGCCCGGTGAGGCGTTCCGGCTGCTGGTCCGAGCCCGCGATCTCGGGCTGATCGTCGCGGGGCCGTATTTCCACGTCGGGTCGCAGCAACTCGATCCGGACGCGTGGCGGATCGGCGTCGAGCAGGCCGGTCGCATCGTGGAAGCATTGGCCGACAAGGAGATTCACGTCCAGTCGGTGAATATCGGTGGCGGCCTGCCGATCGCGTACGCCGATCCCGCACCCGCCATCGACGAGATCGCGGCGGTCATCACGGCCGCCGCGGCCGAATTCCTGCCCGAAACCGCCGGGGTGGTGGTCGAACCCGGCCGCGCGCTGGTCGGTTCCGCGGGCATCATCCACGCCGAGGTAGTCGGCGTGCGCATCGCGCCGGACGGCCGGCGCTGGGTGTATCTCGACATCGGCCGCTACAACGGAATGGCCGAGACCGAGAACGAGTACATCGCCTATCGGTTCGTCACAGACCGGGATGGTGACCCCGTCGATGAGGCGGTGGTGGCCGGTCCGACCTGCGACGGAGACGATGTACTGTATCAACGCACGCGAGTCTTCCTACCGACCACGTTGCGAGCCGGTGATCGCATTCAGATCCTCGACACCGGCGCCTATACCGCGAGCTATTCGTCGGTGTCCTTCAATGGTTTTCCGCCCTTGACCGTTCATGTCTCGGGCGCTGAGCGAGAGTGAGTTTGCCCATGACGGCGGATTTCACCGGCTGGCACGTGCTGGCCGAGTTCGGTGGTGTCGACGCGGCGCTCTGCGACGATCTCGAACGACTCGAATCGGCGTTGCGTGAGTCTTTGATCGCCGCGGGCGTCACCATCTGCGATGTCGTTCACAAAAAGTTCGATCCGCAGGGGGTGACTGTCCTCGCGCTGTTGTCGGAGTCCCACGCCTCGATTCACACCTATCCGGAGTCCGGCGACATCTTCGTCGACGTCTTCACCTGCGGCAGCATCGGCGCCGGCGCGTCGAAAGCCGTCGAACTCCTACGAGACAAACTCGCCCCCAACGACGTTCGCATGCAAGTCATCCGACGCGGACACGGCTCCCAACGCATCGAGGAACCCGTCGGCGAGGGTTTGACCCGCATCTGGGACCTGCACGAGGTCATCGTCGACACCCACACCCCGTTCCAGCACATGGTCATCGCCCGCACCGACCAAGGCATCAGCCTGTTCTCCGACAACGACCGCCAATCCACCGAATTCTCCCAACTGACCTACCACGAAGCGATGATGGTCCCCGCCTTCGCCCTGGCCCAGAAACTGGACAAGGTCCTCATCATCGGCTCCGGGGAAGGTGTGGCCAGCCAGATGTCGGTCGCCGCGGGCGCGACACAGGTCGACCACGTCGACATCGACCAACGCGAAGTCGAGTTGTGCGCCGAGCACCTGCCCTACGGCTACACCAGCGACGACCTGGCCGCCGCCGTCAAGGCCCAAGGCCCGATCACGGTGCACTACGCCGACGGCTGGGACTTCCTGGCCAACGCCGCCCAGACCGGCACCCGCTACGACGTCATCGTCATCGACCTGCCCGACGAAAGAGTCGAAGACGCACAACACAACCGGCTCTACGAAACAGAGTTCCTCTCGCGATGTCGCGAACTACTCGCCCCCGGCGGCGTACTCAGCGCCCAAGCCGGATGCGCCACCATGTGGCGCAACGAAACACTCAAACGGTCCTGGAACCGCTTCCACGACCAGTTCGCCACCGTCGTGCAATACGGCAGCGACGAACACGAATGGACATTCCTGTTCGGACTCAACGAACAAATCACCGACCCGGTACAAGCCATGACCGACCGCCTGACCACCCTGCCCTACCGCCCGGAAACCATCGACGCCCGAGCATTGATCCGCGGCGCGATCGAACCACACGCCCTGCGCGTGTAGCTCAACTTCGAACGCACCGGCTCCCAAGGAAATCCCTTGGGAGCCTGTGCGTTCGGCGTAGGTCAGAGCCGGCTGCGGTACTCCTCGACGTTCAGGCCCCCGACTCCCCAGTCGACGAGGTCGACCTCATCGATGACCACGTAGGTGCTCGCCGGATCCTTGCCGAGGACGTCCTGGAGTAGGTCGGTGACGCCTTTGATCAACTGCGCCTTCTCTTCCCGCGTGACGCCTTCGTTGGTGATCTTGATGTTGACGTACGGCATCAGGCTGCCCTTCCGGCGATGAACCCGCCGTCGACGGGCAAGATGTGACCGGTGGTGAACTCCGCATCCGCGAGATACAGCACCGCGGCGGTGGTTTCGGACACCTCACCGATCCGATTCAGCAAAGCCAGTCGGCCGGAAGCGGTTTCGTCGCCGTCCCCGAACAGCGGGGTGCGGATGATGCCGGGGGCAACAGCATTCACCCTGATGCCGTCCGCTGCCAGTTCCGCGGCGAGGCTGACGGTCAGCGCGTGCACGCCACCTTTGCTGACCAGCGCCGCCGACGCGGGCAACCCGGCGAGCGCGTGGTTGACGAGCACCGTGCCGATGTTCACGATGCTGCCGCCGGACGCCTGCCGCCGAAGCTGCCGCACCACCGCCTGCGTGGTGAAGTAGGTGCCCTTCAAGTTGCCGTCGAGGTAGCTGTCGAGGTCTTCCTCGGTGACGTCGACAAATGGCTTGGCACCGAAGATGCCCGCGTTGTTCACCAGGACATGCACGCCGCCGAACCGCTCGACGGCGGCTCGCACGAGCTCGGAACCCGTTGTGGGAGAACCGATATCCCCCGCGAAGGTGGCGATCCGTTCCGGTGCGCCGAGCTCCGCCGCCACGTCGGCGAGCTTGTCCGCGTCACGCCCGTTGAGCACCACGTTGTCTCCGCGCGCCACGAAGGCGCGGGCGATATCGCGCCCGATCCCGCTGGAGGATCCGGTCACGATGACCGTCTTCGTCATGTCGTCCTTCTCTCTATATTGATACGACCGGTCGTCTTGGAATGGGTATGCAAAACGACCCGATGGGAAAGCCCTAGGTCAGGGCCGGAAGTAGTCGTCCAGCAGACGGTTCAAGCACTTGTGAAGTGGTTCCAGTGTCCGGTCGATCTTCATCCGGATCACCGCCCCTTCCCACGATTCGAGCAGCAGGTCGGCCAAGTCGGTCGCGTCGATATCGTCGCGAATCATCCCCTGCCGCTGCGCATCCCGCAGTTGGTCGGCGACCCGATCCCGCCACGCCCGCCACGCACTCGACAACGATTCCCGAAGCAGCTCACTGCCTTCCAGCTCGCCACCGAGGTTCGCGATCAGGCATCCGCCCGTGAAATCCGCCTCGACGAACTCATCCATGAGTCGCCCGAAGAACGCCCGCAGCCCACTCACCGGATCCGGCGCCGCAGCGAACGCCACACTCAAATTCCGCTGCACACAAGCCGAATGGTGCTCGATCACCGCCTGCCCGAAACTCTCTTTGCTGTCGAAGTAGTTATAGAACGACCCCTTCGGCACCCCCACCTTGTCCAAGACCTGCTTGATCCCGGTCCCGTGATAGCCACTGGCCAAAAACCCAGCAGCCCCCTCCTCCACCAGAAGCTGCCGAGTGTCCCCACTCCGTCGCGGTCGCGCCATGCCGCAAATATACGACCGGTCGTCTCAAAACGCCAATCGAGAGCGGCGCGTACCGGGTGGGTATTGCCCACTTGATCCCCTCGTGACATGATGGGCACGGAGGTAGTTGCGATGACACTGTCTGGTTTGGATCTGAGCCGCTTCGAGATCGTGGGAGAAAGCGAGGCCGATTCCCGCGGACGCGTCGCATTGGGGCGCGCGGGCGCACGCCCAGGCCGCCGATATCAGGTACGCATCGACAGCGACGGGGTGGTGGTTTTGGTGCCGGTGGTCTCGATTCCGGAACGCGAAATGATGGTGTGGGAAAACCCGCACTTGGCCGAGCAGATCCGGCGGGGCGTCGAAGAGGCCGAGTCCGGTGCCACGGTCGACCTCGGCGACTTCACGCAGTTCGCCGCAGACCCCGAGGACAAGGCCTGACGCGGTGGCGTACGAACTGCGATTCGCCCGCGCCGCGGCCGCCGCGCTGCAAACATTGGCCGAAAGGCCCGACACCGCAACAAAACTCAGAAAGGTAAGCAAGGCACTGGGACTGCTGCAAACGGATCCGCTGTATCCCGGCCTGAACTCCCATCGCTACCAGAACTTTCCCGGAGTGGAAAAGGAAAAGATCTGGGACTCGTACGTGGAGAACCACACGCCGGGCGCGTGGCGCATCTACTGGATGTACGGCCCGGACACCGAACGCGATGGCAAAGCGATATCGGTGATCACGGTCCTGATGATCGGCCCGCACCTCTAGAACCCGCGCCGCCATTCGGCGCAGCGTGTGACGAAGTGCGAGAGATGGGCAGTGACGAAGCTGTCCGGGTGCCAATCCTCTTGTGCGGGAGTGGAAGTCCATACGTAGGACCAGGCCGATTTGCCTGGGGAAGGAAGGGGAATCGCACGTAGGTCGTACTCATCGTCCTCGTAGGCGTCGAGGATCTCCCACTCCCCCGCAGTAAGTCCGCTGAGCAGGACACCGCGCGCCTGACTCGTCGCCGCGGGAACAAGGCCCGGGTACACCCTGCCGGGTAAAGCAGCCACCCGCCAGCCCGGCACGACAGTCGGAACGAGCTCCGGGACGCGGCCGAGCAGGACCTCGAGTATCGCCGGAAATTGCAGCGTCCCATAGGCGAACAACGGGCGACCTGAGGTGACGAGCCGCCCCAACCTGACCCCCCTCCCCGACAACTCCACGTCGTCTCCTCTGGTGGTAGCCGAGCGGGACGTGACGGTGCACCCACTCGATGTTCGGCGCAGTGATGTCCCGTACGGATGTTCGTGTCGACGCCGGATTGGACTGGGGCCGAGGGTCTTTTGTTTAGAGTGGGCGCTGGGTGCGGATGATCGCGGCGAGGTATTCGTAGTCTTCGGCGCGAGCGGTGGACGTGCGGTATGCGAGGCCGATGGTGCGTCCCGGCGCGGGGGCGGCGAAGTGGGCGATGTCGAGCGTGCCGCGGGCGGTTTCGGACGCAACGGCCATCTCCGGGATGAGGGTGACACCGAGACCGCCTGCGACACACTGCACTACGGTCGCCAAGGACGCCGCCCGAGTATCGCCGACGGCGGCGGGATGGATCTCGGCCGAGCGGCACAGGTCCAGAGTTTGGTCACGCAGGCAGTGCCCCTCGTCGAGGAGCAGCAGCGGCAGCGCGTCCAGTACGGACGGTGCGAGGTCGGTGCGCCCGGCCAGCTCGTGCCCACGCGGCGTCACCAACACGAACTCCTCGGTGTACAGCGGGATCTCGACCAGCCCGGGGATATCGGTCGGCAACGCGAGCACTGCGACATCGAGCACGCCGGTGCGTAACCCGTCCAGCAGGCGAGCGGTCTGATCCTCGATCACCTGGGGGTGGAGCGCGGGTAACTTCTTGTGCAACTCCGGAAGAAGACCCGGCAGCACATACGGAGCAACCGTCGGAATGATGCCCATGCGCAACGTGCCACCGAGACCGTCTCCGGTCGCCGACGCCACGAAACGATCCGCCGCCTCGAGTGTCGCCATCGCCTTGGGCAGCAATCGCATCCCGGCGGCGGTGACGAGGACCCGTCGCGTACTCCGCTCGATCAGCTGTAGCCCCAACCCGTGTTCCAGCGCCGCTAGCGCCTGCGATAGCGTGGGCTGGCTCACACTGAGCCGCGCTGCGGCCGTGCCGAAATGGCGGTATTCCGCGACCGCCACGAACGCACGCAGCTGTGACAGGGTCGGCTGATAAGTCTGATCGGTCACGGCTATCAGTGTAGTGCGACTGATCACCTTTACCTTTCAGCGGCCCTTCGGCAAGATCGCAAGTGAGCTTTTCTGCTTTTCTGCACAGTGCTAGCAAACCCATCACAGGACGAGGAGATTAGGCATGGCCTTGCTGACCATCGGCGACCAATTCCCGGCATACAACCTCACCGCTGTCATCGGTGGTGATCTGTCCAAGGTCGACGCTCAGCAGCCTGACGACTACTTCACCCAGATCACCAGCGACGATCACGCGGGCAAGTGGCGGATCGTCTTCTTCTGGCCGAAGGACTTCACCTTCGTGTGCCCGACGGAGATCGCCGCGTTCGGCAAGCTCAACGAGGAATTCGAGGACCGCGATGCGCAGGTGCTCGGCGCCTCGGTCGACAACGAGTTCGTCCACTTCCAGTGGCGTGCCCAGCACGAGGACCTGAAGACCCTTCCCTTCCCGATCCTTTCCGACCTCAAGCGCGAATTGGCCGCCGCCACCGGCGTTCTCAACGCCGACGGTGTCGCCGACCGGGCCACCTTCATCGTCGACCCGAACAACGAGATCCAGTTCGTCTCGGTCACCGCGGGTTCGGTCGGCCGCAATGTCGACGAGGTGCTGCGGGTGCTCGACGCGCTGCAGTCCGACGAGCTGTGCGCCTGCAACTGGAAGAAGGGCGATCCGACCATCAACGCGGGCGAGTTGCTCGCCGCGAGCGTCTGATCCCCTCCCGAAGTACGAAAACCTTTGAACGAGAACAGGACCGGTACATATGAGCATTGAGAACCTGAAGAACTCCCTCCCCGAGTACGCCAAGGACCTCAAGCTCAACTTGTCATCGCTCGCGCGCACCACCGTGCTGAACGAACAGCAGCTGTGGGGCACTTTGCTGGCGTCGGCGGCCGCGACACGGTCGGCGACCACGCTGCGCGAGATCGCCGAGGAAGCCGCGGACGTGCTGTCCGAGCAGGCCTACAACGCCGCGCTCGGCGCCGCCTCGATCATGGGCATGAACAATGTGTTCTACCGAGGCAAGGCGTTTCTCGGCGGCCGCTACGACGACCTGCGGGCCGGTCTGCGCATGCAGATCATCGGCGCCCCCGGGGTCGACAAGGCGGATTTCGAGCTGTGGTCGTTCGCGGTCTCCTCGATCAACGGTTGCCAGCACTGCCTCGAGGCACACGAGCACACGCTGCGTGAGGCGGGCGTGTCCCGTGAGGTGATCTTCGAGTCGCTGCGCGCGGCCGCGATCGTCGCCGGAGTCGGACAGGCAGTGCAGTCGACCGAAACGCTTGCCGCCGCCTCGGTCTGATCCGTTCGGCAAGAGGCCGCCGCCGTTCCCACTGGACGGCGGCGGCCTTTTTTGCGTACCCGCTGACCAGCGACGACGTCTCGATGAACGCAGGGTGTGGGCCACGCGACAGCTCGGTGTCGGTGG
This sequence comes from Nocardia iowensis, assembly GCF_019222765.1. Classification (NCBI taxonomy): domain Bacteria; kingdom Bacillati; phylum Actinomycetota; class Actinomycetes; order Mycobacteriales; family Nocardiaceae; genus Nocardia; species Nocardia iowensis. Next base: position 6,257,510 of record NZ_CP078145.1, read on the forward strand.
CGGCTAGTAGGCTCGGCAACCATGGGCACACAGGTTGATGTGGTGCGGGTGTTCACCGACGCCGCCGGACGGTTCGGCAACGAACTGGGGATCGCGCGGGCCGCGGACGTGCCCGAAGCCGACCGCCAGGCACTCGCCGCCAAGGCGGGCTACAGCGAGACCGTGGTGGTCGAGGACCCGGTCGACGGGGTCGCCCGAGTGCGGATCTACACCCCCACCGTCGAGCTGCCGTTCGCCGGACATCCGTCGGTAGGCACCGCGTGGTGGTTCGCCGCGCAGGGCAAGCCGATCCGGCAGCTGGACGTCCCCGCTGGACCGGTCGCGGTGGAGCTGACCGACGGCCTCACCTGGATCACGGCACGCGCGGAATGGGCACCGGACTTCACTTTTCACCAACTCGAAGACCTCGACGAACTGGCCGATCTGCGCCCCGACGACTTCACCGGCGGACCGCACTACTTCTGGGCATGGATCGACCAGAACCGCGGCTCGCTGCGCTCCCGCATGTTCGCGCCCAACTTCGGCATCGCCGAAGACGAGGCGACCGGTGCCGCCGCCGTCGCCATCACGGCACTGCTGCGCAAGGGATTGGTCATCACTCAGGGCAAGGGATCACAACTGTTCACCGCCTGGGACTCCGACGGCTGGGTGCGCCTCGGCGGTCGCGTGGTCGCCGATCAAACAGTGGAGATCTGAGGGTCCACCGCAACGAGTCCCGCCGGGCTGAGCGGCATACCGGAGTCCAACGCGAGTTGACGCACAACCTCTATGCCATTACGTCCGCGGCGCCGGACGAGGTACGCACGATGGCGTTGCCGCCGACGCCTTTCCGGACGGCCGCGCGCCGGCGAACCCGGGACCTCTCGGACGCCGTGTCGCGCGGATCCGCTGCGGCGCAAGCACAGACCGCACGCGGTTACACCCGGAGAATCGTTGTCATCGACGAGCTTGCAGCCAAACGTCCGACTGCCGCATATCGCGCGGCGTTGTTGCGGCACCGGCAGCACCGCTGTTGCCAGGACAAATCGTCACGGGTGCAGCACGTTGAGTCGCTGGCGTTCTGGGCATACATCGGCTCCGGTAACTCACGCCAAGCCCCTGACGTCAGGGCAGGAACACCCGGACGATCGGTGTAGTCGTCGGCGCCGCGGCGCCACTGGTTGGCTCGACACTGACGGCCAGCGTTGTACCCGGATCGAAGCCCATTACGAATGGCCTTGCTGCCGAGGGCGATTCGGTGAGCAGACCCACTGAGCGCGGCGGCGCGCCGGACTCGACCAGCCACACCTGATACACCTGGCCCGGCGGGGGCTCGGACACACCGTCGAAGGCGACGACCGCGAGACGCTGCTGCGGCGAGACCTCCACCACGACGGTACCGCCGCCGGTGACAGACGCGGTCAGTGTGCGCCTGTCGGGCTGCCGATGCACTTGCTCCGCGCCCGGCACATCGGGTGGCGGGCCACTGATCCGGTCGGCGACGATGCTGCCGCCGATCACCAGGCACGCCGTCGCGGCCACCGGGACCGCCCACCGGGTCCAGCGTGTCGACCTGGACCGGTCGTCCCGATCGTCGGGCAGTGCCGCCAGAATGCGTGCTTCCAGTTCCGGTGGCGGTGGCTGCGCGTCGAGCGTGGCGATCCGTGCCATCACCTCGCGCAGCCGCCACATCGTGTCCGAGAATGCTTGCCGCACAGCTGGATCGGCGGCCGCGAGCCGTTGCTCGATATGCCGGCGTTCGATATCGGCGACGGCGTCCAATGCGCACGGGTACGCGAGGTCGAGCAGTTCCGCGTCGGACCGCGGGAAGGTCTCAGCCACCGGTGCCGCCGAGGGGCAAACATTTCTCGAGTCTCCTCAGACCATCACGGAGGCGAATCTTGATGGTGGACAACGGGACCGAGAGCTGGCCGGCGACTTCACGGTAGGTCCGCCCGGTGTAGTAGGCGAGGGTGATCGCTTCCCGCTGGGTAGCGGGGAGTGCATCCAAGCAGCCCGACTGTTCCGCCCACTGTCGCGTCACCGCTTCGGCGACGACATCGTGCTCGCGGACCTCGTATGCGTAGGCCGCTTCCCGGACGGTGCACGAGGCTTCCGCACGCACCCGATCGATCGCGTGGCGATGCGCGATCGTCGTGATCCAGCCGACCGGACTGGACAGCGCCGCGTCGTATCGATCGGCCGTCGACCACACCTCTAGGTACACCTCCTTGGTGACTTCCGCCGCGGCGACGTGGCCGCGCAGAATTCGCGCGGCGAGCCCGAACACACGCGGGCTGGTCAGCCGGTAGAACTCGGTGAACGCGGCGCGATCCCCCGTGCCGATCGCCGCGACCAGCGTGGCGAATCGTCGACTGGCCACTACCATCCGGTCCCGGTCGAGCCCGGTGGTCACCGGACACGCGAGTAACGATCCAGCGTCGCCATCCAGTACTGGATCGCCTACCCGATGCACCGAAGCAAACCCGTACTCGTTGCTCATGCCTGGACCTCGCCGTCGCTCGGTTCCGACACACGCAAAACGCGCTGGCACACCATCCGCGCGCCACGCCCCCTCATGCCCGCATCTCGCTACCGCTTGGTTCCGACCCACACCACACCCACTGGCACATGATTGGCTTACCGCGCTTGCTCTTGGCCGAATCTTCTGCCTGCATAGAGGGGGTTCGGTATGGGCTGGCGTGCGGATTGGTCTGCGGCGGCGGTCAATTCGAAACGGCCGCGAACAGCATGTAGGCGGTGCCGAGGTCCATCACGACGTGGGGGACTATCGCCGACCGTTGCTTCGGACCGGTCAGCGCCGCGACACACCCACCGGAGCGCAACAGAATGCCCAGGTGGCCCGGCGTGTTCGAGGGTAAACGGCGGGTGGCCGAGGTGACCAGCAACGCGTCGGCGACGAACAGCGCGGCAAGGGCAACCGCGGGAACGGTGGCGGGTCCGCCGGTATGTCCGTTCGCCGCGTGCCCGGACATCGCGTAAAGCATGGCAGCGGCAGTAACCGTGTGATAGCCGAGGATCACGAGGCGGTCCACCGGCATCGCGCGAGGCGCGCTGCGCGACTCCAGGATTCGGCTCACCAGCAAGGCCGCGAAGACCACCGTCATTGCGGTGAGCACACCGCGCACCGCGGACGGGCTGGCGGCTGCCGGAAACATCAGCATCGCGAGCATGACCAGGCACATGATCAGGTGGGCGGCATCGGATTCACGATAACTCGCGGCCGGTTCCGAGTGCACCGACGAAACCGGACCCCGCCTCGAATCACCTTGCGGCCACTCATGTTCCGCAGCCGAAACCACCGGATCCCGCGCAGGGACGAGCCGAGCAGGCGCGGCCAATCGCCCGAGCACGATCGCCGCCGCGACCAGAAACGCCGCGACCACCGACCACCGCAACGCGGCGTACTCCTGCACGAACTGCGCCACACCCATCACCTCTCGTCGCGGCGATCGTGGTCCTGCTCATACAATGCTCGCACCGAATGCGGGTTAGGGTGCCCTTTTCACCGCAGGGTGTATCAGCGCGGGACGGACTGCCGATAACGGTCGACGGCCGAGCGGGCGAATCGGCCCGGCGACACGCCGCGCCACTGCTTGAACGCGTTCGAAAAGCTCGGTGCGCCCGAATATCCCATCCGGTAAGCGACGTCTTCGACGGTGAGCCCGGTGGCGAGCAGTTCCTCGGCGAGGGTGCCGAAGGTTTCGGCGCAGAGCTGGCGGTAGGACGTGCCCTCTTCGGCCAACCGGCGGCGCATGGTGCGCAGGCTCATGTGCAGACCGGCCGCGACATCCTCCTGGCTGAGTCTGCTGTTCATCCGGTGCATCAGCATTTCCCGCACCGTGCCCGCCACGCCCTGCCGCAGGCCGCGCCGCTGCAACAGGTCGTCGCATTGCTCCTCGAACAGCTGGGCGGTGAGCGGACTGGCCTGCGGCATCGGCTCATCGATGCCGGTGGCGTCGAACACCGCGAGTTGCAATTCGGCGGACTCGCTACTGGGAATCTCGAAGCTGTCGAACAGCGGCGCCAACCTCGGACGCAGTCCGCCCGCGATCTCGACTCGCAGCACCGGCGGCGGCACGCCGAACACCATGAACCAGTTGGTCAGCAACGCCGAGACGTCGCGTTCGGCGAGGAACGCGCGCAGGTCGCCGGGCAGATCGCGGTCGTCGCCGTAGAGCAGGATCTCGTCACCGCGGTAGATGTGCCAGGCGCGGGCGAACGATGTCATCAGACTGAAGTAGCGCATGGCGACCTCGATGGCCTGCCGCATCGTGGGGCTGCTGAGCACGGCGAGGGCGAGCACGCCGTGGGTCGTGAGGTGCGTGCGCGTGCCCGCTTCGACGCCGAGGCCCGGCGGGTCGTCCAGCAAGGTGACGATATTGCGGACGATCTGGAGTTCCTGCGCCGCGGTGATCTCCGCGCCGGGCGTTTTGAGCAAACGAGGATCGACATCCGTGCCGTGTAGGCACTGGTTCTGGGTGAGACCGTGATCGTCTCCGAGCTCGACGAGGATCGCCGCGTTTGTCACCGACCGCCGCCACTCCCATGAGGCCACCCGTCCATCGTTGCCTGCGCTGGCCGATATGCGCAAGGTTTTTGGCCGGAGATCGTATGTACCGCTCTCCCAATGCGGTTCAACCGGGGAAGCAAACCGTCCGATCGGTTCCGTCTGGCCGATCGCGCACGCTTGTTGACCGAATTCGCGATGGACAGCAAACCCTGGCGAGCGATCGCATTCGCCATGGCCGGATTGCGCAAAGTGCTGACCCGATATCGCATGGAGAGCGCTCCAGCGACCATCTAGCGTTGAGTAGACACGAAGGCAGGCGAAAACATATGTCTCGGAAGACACTCGCTGGCAAACGGATCGCGATCACCGGGGGCGCGCACGGCATCGGGCGCGAGACCGCATTGGCTTTCCTGGCCGAGGGGGCCGAGGTGGTGATCGGCGATGTGGACGCGGGCTCGGTGCGCGCCGTCGCCGAACAACTCGGCAGAATCCACGGCGGCACGGTGGTCGGCGTGCCACTCGACATCACCGACAGTGCCCGGTTCGCGAGCTTCCTTACCTATACCGAACGCAAGCTCGGCGGGCTGGACGTCGTGGTGAACGCCGCCGACACCATGCCGTCCGGACCGTTCCTCGCCGAGACCGAGGCCGAGTCGGACCGTCAGCTCGATATCAACCTGCGTGCGGTGATCATCGGAACCCGCTTGGCCGCAGAACGATTCGTCAGCCAGGGGCACGGCCAGATCGTGAACATCGGCACGGTGGCCGGGGTGACCGGCGCGCTGGGGGTTGCCGTGTATTGCGCGACCAAGCACGGCGTGGTCGGCCTCGGTGCGGCGCTCGATCAGGAACTTTCCGAGTTGGGTGTCGTCGTCAGCACCGTCGCCGCCGGCTCGGTCGCGGATCCGGAGGCGGTCGCCGACTCCGTGGTCGAGAGTGTGCTGCACCAGCGCGGCGGCTTGATCAGCGTGCCCGCGAACCACGGGCTGCGGGCGGCACTGCGGCCGCCGAGTGGGCTGCTGCGCCGCATGTTCCCGCGCGACGGACAGGGCCGCTGAGGCCGATCAGAGCTCGCGCAGTACGCGTTTGAGCACCTTGCCGGTCGGATTGCGCGGCAGTTCATCGACGAACAGCACGTCGCGTGGCACCTTGAAGCGGGCCAGATGCGTCTTGACATGCTCGCGCACCTCCTCCTCGGTGAGCGAATGTCCTTCGCGCACAACGAGTACCGCGCGCAACCGCTGCCCGTATCGGTCGTCGTCCACGCCGAAAGCGCTCACCTCCGCGACGGCAGGGTGCGCGGAGAGCAGTTCCTCGACCTCGCCCGGGAAGACGTTCTCACCGCCGGAGACGATCATGTCGTCGTCCCGGCCGTCGATGAAAAGCCTTCCCGCGCTGTCGAAATGGCCGACATCGCCGCTGGACATCAGCTCACCGATGCGATCCTTGTCGCCGCCGCCGGTGTACCCCTCGAACTGGTAGCTGTTGCCGACGAAGATGCGGCCGGTCTGCCCCGGCGGCAGCTCGTCGCCGTGCTCGTCGAGGATCTTCACGGTGGCGCTCGGCACCGGGCGGCCCACGCACCCAGGCTCCACCGCCAGGTCGGCGGGGGTGGCTATGGTCGCGTAGGCCACCTCGGTGGAGCCGTACAAGTTGTAGACCACCGGGCCGAAGGCCTCGGTCACCCTGGTACACAGGTCGGCGCCCAGCTGCGAACCGGCGACGAAGATGATCCGCAACGCGGAGAAGTCATGTCCCGCCCGAGCTTCCGGGCCCAGGTCGACCAGCCGCTGCAACATCACCGGCACCGCGATCATGGCGGTGGCGCGATGGCGGTGCAGGCTGTCCAGCACCGCCTGCGGGTCGAACCGGCGGCGGATCACCAGCGTCGAGCCGAAGCCGAGCGAGAGGATCGCGTGCGCGAAGCCGAGCGTATGGAACAGCGGCGCCGGGCATTCGGTGATCTCGCGGGCCCGGAACGGCACCTTGTCGAGGATCGCGCCGAGCGGGGCCAGCGAGGTCGGTTCGCTGCGCGGCGCGCCCTTCGGGGTGCCGGTCGTGCCGCTGGTCAGCAAGATGATCTTCGCTGGGGTGGTGGCACGCCGCGGCGCCGAGCGGACCGCGCCCGCGATCAGGTTGTCCAGGGTGTCGATACCGGGCTGCTCGGCCCAGGCGCGGTAACGGCCGCGCGGCGCGGTGAGGTCACCGAGGACCTCCGCGTATTCGTCGTCGAAGACGAGCAGGTCCGCGCCCTCCCTGGCGACCACCTCACGCAGCTGCGGGCCCGCGAAATCGGTGTTGAGCAACACGATCCGGGCACCGCACTTGGCCGCGGCGAATACCGCGTAGTGGAAGCCGCGATGATTGCGGGCGAGGATGGCGACGCCCTCGCCGTCGCGCAGGCCGCGGGCGCGCCAGGCATTGGCCAGCGCGCTGGTGCGCTCGTCGAGTTCGCGGAAGGTGACGGTGCCCAGCTCATCGATCAGGGCGGCCCGGTCCCGGTAGCGCAGCGCGGCGACCGAGGTGAGCCCGCCGAGCATGCCGGAGCGCAGGACCGCCGCACCCATCCGCGCGAGGCGGTCGGGCCGTTCCGGCGTCACCAGTCCGGCGCGGACGGCCAGTGCGGCGTAATAGGTTTCGTCGACCGCGCGACGACCCACGTCCGCTGCCAGCGTTGCGACTTTGGCAAGCTTCATGATTCAGACCCCCTGGCCGGACGGCGACGTCCACCGAGCAATGCGGGCGAGTGCCTTCCCAGTAAAGCTTGTCGATCGAGGTCCGTCGAGTGATCGCGGCGCCGGGACGCAGGGCATGATGGACAAATGTCTAGCAACACCGACCAGTCTGCTATCGCGGGCGCCTCCACCACCGGCTCGATGCCCGCCCTGCGCATCGTGGTCGACGACCTCTCCGGACCGGAGATCGCCGCCCTGCTCACCGACCACCTGAGCGACATGGCCGCGCACTCCCCCGCCGAGAGCATGCACGCCCTCGACCTGGACGGCCTGCGCCGCCCGGAGATCACCTTCTGGAGCGGGTGGGACGGCGACACCCTCGCGGGCTGCGCGGCACTCAAGCAGCTCGACGACGAGCACGCCGAGATCAAGTCGATGCGCACGGCCGCGACGCACAAGCGCCGCGGCATCGCCTCGATCCTGTTGCGCCACCTTCTCGCCGAGGCAACCGCGCGCGGGTATCGGCGGGTGAGCCTGGAAACGGGCGCGGGCGAGTTCTTCGTCCCGGCTCAGAAGCTCTACGCCGCACACGGTTTCGAGTTCTGCGACCCGTTCGGCGACTACCGACTCGACCCGTACAGCGTCTTCATGACCCGCACCCTCTGAGCGAGGTCAGCCGAGGGCGCGGGTGAAGCCTTCGACCAGCTCGTCGACCTGCGCGTCGGTCATCACGAACGACGGCGAGATCTGCATGGCGCCCTGGCCCGCCGCGCGGCCGGAGATGCCATGGGTGCGCAGGGTTTTCACCAGCGGAAGACCCTCGGCGGGGTCGACGAGCTGGATGGCGGCGACGGCGCCGAGGCCGCTGCGCACCTCCGCTACCCGCGGGTGCTCGGCCAGCGGCGCGAGCTTGGCGTGCAGGGTGGCTTCCAGCCGCGCCGACTCGTCCAGGAGGTTTTCCCGCTCGAGGATGTCGAGGTTGGCCAGCGCGGCCGCGGCGGCCCCCGCGTGGCCGCCATAGGTGTAGCCGTGCCGCCACCAGACGCCGCCCGCGAAGAACGGTTCGGCGATGTGCGGGGCGATGAAGACCGCGCCCATCGGGACATAGCCTGAGGTGAGGCCCTTGGCGGTAGTCATCAGGTCCGGTTGCAGGTCGAATCGGGAAGACGCGAACCAGGACCCGCCGATGCGGCCGAAACCGGTGACGACCTCGTCGGCGACGAAGAGGATGTCATTGTCGCGGCAGATCCGGCGCACCTCGGCGAGGTAGCCGTCCGGCGGCAGATAGATGCCGCCCGCGCCGAGGATGGGTTCGCAGAAGAAGGCGGCGATGCGTTCGGCGCCGATCTCCTCGATCAGGGCGAGCAGGGACTTGGCGTCGTCCCACTCGACGGTGCGCGCGTCGGCCATCAGCTCGCCGTAGCCCTCGCGGTTGGGTGCGATGCCCGCGAGCGCGGTGCCCGCCACGTGCATGCCGTGGTAGGCGAGGCGACGCCCGACCACGATCGTCTTGTCCGGCCTGCCCAGCTCGTGCCAGTAGCGGCGGGCGAGCTTGGCGGCGGTGTCCACCGAGTCCGAGCCGCCGGAGGTGAAGAAGATCTTGCTGCCGGGCACCGGCGCCAGCGCGGACAGCCGTTCGGCCAGTTCCTGGGTGGCGGGCTCGGTGAAGTCGCCGAAGTTGGAGTAGTGCGCGATCCGGCGCAACTGCGCGGCGACCGCGTCGGCGATCTCGCCGCGACCGTGGCCGACATTGGTGAACCACAGCCCGGCCGTGGCGTCCAGGTAGCGGTTGTCCGCTTCGTCGTAGATGTAGGCGCCCTCGCCACGGGCGACGACGAACGCGCCGTCCCGCTCGACCGCACCCATGTCGGCAAATCCATGCCATAGCGAGTTCATGTGTCCACCTTTACCGGAGGAAGGTGTCGCCCTCCGAATCGCGCCGACTACCGCTGCTCGCACCCGAACCGACGACCACCCCACCAACCAGGGCAAACCCGCCGCGACCGCATCCCAAGCCTATGGCCATCACCACGTCCACGCTCGCGGCGGGTCATGGGGTTCGGCGGCGGGCCCGGCCGCCGACGGTCGCGATGGCGACGGCCAGGAGGGTGAAGACGGCGGTGAGGATGATCAGGCCGATGGCCAGCGAGATGTAGCCCTGGTTCCGCGGGTCGAGGAACGGATAGGGATACCAGTCGACGATCGGCCCCCGGACGAGGGTGTACACGCCATAGATCACCGGATAGATCAACCACAGGGCGACAAGGCGTGGCGAGAGGGTGACCCGGTGGCGGGCCGGAACGAGCACCCAGTCGGCAACCAGCACGATCGGCATCGCCCTGTGCAGGATGTCGTTGATCCAGCGATCGGTGAGCATCACGTCGATACTGGCCAGCAGCACCGCGTAGACCACGCCGGTGATGAGCAGGTACAGCGCGGTCGCACCGCGCACCACCTGCCAGCGGCGGTCCTGCGGGTCGCGCAGGCCGCCGATCAGCAACACCAGCACGGCGAGCACGTTGGACTGAATGGTGAAGAAGCTGAAGTAGTTTCCGATGGAGAACGCGCCCTCGTGCAGATTGCGCAGCGGGATCCAGGCCAGCGCGACGATGCCGAGCACACCGAAGGCGATCCGTAGACCGCGATATAGCCAGGGCGTACCCGAATCGGCGTCCATCGCCCGATCTTCGCATACCAACGCCCCGGTACCCGGTAGATCCGGACCGTCAGCACACCACCGGCAACCGGCCAGGTCCGCCTGACGGAAATATCAGTTGCCGCCCTTCGCTAGGCTTATGAATGCAATGACCAGGACAGCTGACACCGGACCCCGCGAGCTCCGCACCCGCCTGGCGAATCTCTCCCTCCGCGACGAATACCGGCTGAAGCGCCGGCTCGACAAAGCGCGCGGTGGTGACCTCGGCGCGGTCGAGGCCGAGATCGCCGCCGCCGAACTCCGCATCGACGCGCGCCGCGCCGCCGTCCCGGAGATCCGCTACCCCGAGCAGCTGCCGGTCACCCAGCGCCGCGAAGACATCGCCGCGGCCATCGCCGCGCATCAGGTGGTGATCGTGGCCGGCGAGACGGGTTCCGGCAAGACCACCCAGATCCCGAAGATCTGCCTGGAACTCGGCCGCGGCATCCGCGGCACCATCGGCCATACCCAGCCGCGCAGGCTGGCCGCGCGCACCGTCGCCGAACGCATCGCCGAGGAGCTCGGCACCGAACTCGGCGACGTCGTGGGCTACACGGTCCGCTTCACCGACCACGCCTCCGACCGCACCCTGATCAAGCTGATGACCGACGGCATCCTGCTCGCCGAGATCCAGCGCGACCGGCTGCTGCGCCGCTACGACACGATCATCATCGACGAGGCGCACGAACGCAGCCTCAATATCGACTTCCTGCTCGGCTACCTCAAACAGCTGCTACCGCGCAGACCCGACCTGAAGGTGATCATCACCTCGGCCACCATCGATCCGGAACTGTTCGCCAGGCACTTCGCCGACGAAAAAGGCGCTCCCGCCCCGATTGTCGAGGTGTCCGGCAGGTCCTACCCGGTGGAGCTGCGTTACCGGCCGCTCTCGCTGGAACTGCCCCGCGCCGACGACGAAGACGACGAGGACACCCGGGTGGTGGACCGCGACCCGGTGGACGCCATCGGCGACGCGGTCACCGAACTGTTCGCCGAGGGCGATGGCGACGTGCTGGTGTTCCTGTCCGGCGAACGCGAGATCCGGGACACCGCGGACGCACTGCGCGACCTGAAACTACCGCGGACCGAAATCCTGCCGCTGTACGCGCGGCTGTCCACGGCCGAACAGCACCGGGTGTTCGCGCCGCATCCGGGCCGTCGCGTGGTGCTGGCCACCAATGTCGCGGAGACCTCGCTGACCGTGCCCGGCATTCGGTACGTCGTCGACCCGGGAACCGCCCGCATTTCCCGCTACTCGATGCGCACCAAGGTGCAGCGGCTGCCGATCGAACCGGTCTCCCAGGCCTCGGCCCGGCAGCGCGCCGGACGCTGTGGTCGCGTCGCCGACGGCATCTGCATCCGGCTGTACGCCGAGGACGATTTCGACTCCCGGCCCGCGTTCACCGAACCGGAGATCCTGCGCACCAACCTGGCCGCCGTCATCCTGCAGATGACCGCGCTCGGGCTCGGCGATATCGAGAACTTCCCGTTCGTGGAGGCGCCGGACAAGCGCGCGATCCGGGACGGCATCGCGCTGCTGGAGGAACTCGGCGCGCTGGGGCGGCGAACCGGCAAGGACGCCGACACGCATGCCGATACCGGGCTGACGCTCACGCCGATCGGGCGCGATATGGCGCAGCTTCCGGTCGACCCGCGGATGGCGCGGATGCTGGTGGAGGCGCACCGCGGGGGCTGCCTGGCGGAGGTGCTGATCATCGTTGCGGCACTGTCGATTCAGGATGTGCGTGAGCGACCCGCCGACAATCAGCAGGCCGCCGATACCAAGCACGCGCGCTTCACTGTCGAGGGCTCGGACTTCCTCGCCTATCTGCGCCTGTGGGATTACCTCACCGAGCAGCGCAAATCATTGTCCGCCAATCAGTTCCGGCGGATGTGCCGGGAGGAGTTCCTGCACTATCTGCGAATCAGGGAGTGGCAGGATCTGCACGGGCAGTTGCGCACGATCACCAAGGGGCTCGGGTGGTCGACAGAGGACGGCGCCGCCACGCAAGCTGCCGGAACGCGGCGCGAGGGCGCCGAAACCGCGGGCGCCGATGGACAGTCGGACAGCGAGTCGCGCGGCGGGCGATCACGGGGCCGAACCGCGGCGTCGGGTCGACCGGACGAGAACAGTTCGCGCCGTGCAGCAGCCGCCACCAGCGGGCCCGCTGGTGGCCGGTCCGGGTCGCGGCGACGGCGCTCGTCCGGCCGTGCCGCCGACTCCTCGCCCCACGCGGCGGCAGGGTCTACCGTGGAATCCGACGGTGACCCTTGGGATTCCGTCGGCATTCACCAAGCCCTGCTGGCAGGCATGCTTTCCCATATCGGGCTGCGGGAAGCCGAATCGCGGGAGTTCCTCGGCGCGCGCAACGCGAAGTTCATGATCTTTCCCGGCTCGTCGCTGGCGAAGAAACCCCCGCGCTGGGTGATGGCCGCCGAGCTGGTCGAGACATCGCGGCTGTGGGGGCGGATCACGGCCAAGGTGGAGCCGGAATGGGCCGAGCGGCTCGCCGGCGATCTGGGGAAACGCACCTACTCCGAACCACATTGGTCGGCCAAGCGCGGCGCTGCCAGCGCCTACGAGCGCGTCACGCTGTACGGGATCCCGCTGGTGACCGGCAGACAGGTCGATTACGGTCGGATCGATCCTGGGCTGTCGCGCGAGCTGTTCATCAGGCACGCGCTGGTGCAGGGCGAATGGCAGACCCGCCACGAGTTCTTCCACCGCAACCGCGAATTGATCGACGACGTCGCCGATCTGGAGCACCGCGCGCGCCGCCGCGACATCCTGGTCGACGACGACGTGCTGTTCGAGTTCTACGACAAGCGGTTGCCCGCCGACATCGTCTCGGTGCGCCATTTCGACAGCTGGTGGAAGTCCGCGCGCCGGAAAGACCCCGCGCTGCTGGACTTCTCGACATCGACCGTCGTCAACGAGAACGCGGCCGCGCTGGATCCGGCCGCCTTCCCCGATGCGTGGCGGCAGGGCGAGCTCAGCTTCCCGCTCACCTACCAATTCGAACCGGGAAACGAGGAAGACGGTGTCACCGTACGCATCCCGGTCGAGCAGCTGGCCCACGTGCGCGCCGTCGGCTTCGACTGGCTGGTCCCAGGCATGCGCGACGAGCTGGCCGCGGCGCTGATCAAAACACTGCCGAAAACGTTGCGGCGCAGCGTTGTTCCGGCTCCGGACTTCGCGGCGGCGGCCTTGGCCGCGCTCACGCCGCGCGCGGAGCCGCTACGCATCGGGTTGGCGAGGGAGCTTTCGCGCCTGGGTTCGATCACGATCGACCCGAGCGACCTCGACCCCGGCGCGCTGCCGGATCACCTGCGAATGACTTTCGCCGCCGTTGATACCGAGGGCCGGGTTCTGGCCCGCAGTAAGAGTCTGGCGGCGCTCAAAACCCAGTTGGCCGAGCAGGTTTCCGCGTCGGTCGCCCGCGCGACAGCGGGTGCGGAACGCGCACCCGCCGCGGTGTGGACGTCGGAATCGCTCGGCACGGTGGAGCCGACGGTGCGTCGCGAGGTCGCCGGACAGACCGTCACCGGCTATCCCGCCCTGGTTCCCGAGGGTGACGGGGTGGCGGTTCGAGTGCTCAGCTCCCCCGCCGCCCAGGCGGCCGCGATGCGGGCGGGCACCCGGACGCTGGTCCTGAACGCGCTACCGACCTCGGTCCGCACCGTCACCGCGGGACTACCACCCACCGATCGTCTTGCGCTGAGCCAGAATCCGTACGGATCGCTGGAAGCGCTGGTCGAGGATTGCCGCGCCGCGGCCGCCGACGAGCTCATCGCCGCCGCGGGCGGGCCCGTGCACAATCCGGACGACTTCGCGGCCCTCGTCGCGAAGATCCGCCCCGATCTCGGCGCCGCGGTAGCGCGACTGGTCCGGCTGGTTGTCCCGATTCTCGCTGAGGCACACCGGGTTTCGGCGGCGCTGGCGGAGACCACCGAGCGCGATATCGCCGATGACGTCCGTGACCAACTGGACAACCTCGTCTTCCCCGGTTTCATCTCCGAATGGGGCAGTACCCGGCTGCGCGAACTCCCCCGGTACTTGCAGGCCGCCGTCGTCCGGCTGGCGGCTTTGCCCGGTTCGGCGGCGCGCGACCGTCAGGGCATGCTCGAGCTGGACCGCGCCCTCGCCGCCTACGACCGGCTGGTAAACGCGCTACCGGAGAACCGGCGCCACAGCCCCGCCGTGACCGAAATCTGGTGGATGATCGAAGAATTCCGGATCAGCCTGTTCGCCCAGAAGCTCGGAACGCCCTACCCCGTGTCCGCCAAGCGCATCGAGAAGGCCATCAGCGCGATCCGCCGATAACCGACCCGACCCCGTACACAGCCAGATTCCCGCGAAGGATCCGACTGTAGTGCCGCCCGAGCTTCGTGCCCTGCATCTCTTGGCGCACGAACCGTTCGGCGATTGATACGCACTGAGCCAAAGTGTGCGCGGTGCAGGCTCGACTATTCGGCGGCCACCGCGGCGGCGCGGGCGGTACGCATGTCCTGGATCTCGCGTTCGAAGTCTTCCGCGGAAGTGAAGGAGCGGTAGACGGAGGCGAATCGGAGGTAGGCGACCTCGTCGAGGTCGCGCAGCGGGCCGAGGATGGCCAGGCCGACCTCGTGGCTCGGCACCTCGGGGGAACCCTTGGCGCGCACGGCGTCTTCCACCTTCTGCGCGAGCAGGTTCAGGGCGTCGTCGTCGACTTCGCGACCTTGGCAGGCGCGGCGCACACCGCGGATGACCTTGTCCCGACTGAACGGCTCGGTGACGCCGCTGCGTTTGACCACGGACAGGATCGCGGTTTCCACCGTGCTGAACCGCCGCCCACAGTGCGGGCACGCGCGGCGGCGGCGGATGGCCGCGCCTTCGTCGGCCTCGCGCGAGTCCACCACCCGGGAGTCGGGGTGTCGGCAGTACGGGCAATGCATCCGAGAGATCCTTCGTCGATGCGCGCGCTCGCGGCCGGCCCGGCAACCGATCGGGGTGACCGTCCCGGCGAGCGCGTGTACTGGGGCCTGGACCCCGGCACCAGGTAAACCTCAGGCGATATGCGGAATACCTGCATAGCACTTCGAGGATACCCGTCCGGGTACTCGGGTTGTCCCACTCACCCTTTACCCGGCGTCATCGACCGCACGTGCGCCGGTTCACTCCTATTCCACGAGCTGCCATTGCGAGGTCAGGTCGGCAATGAGTTCGGGCAGGCGCGGGATCAGGCGGCCGCGGGCGAGTTTGTGCCAGAACGACTCGCCGAGCACGGCCGGAGCGAGCGCCGGGTTCAGCTCCATGTCGATGTGGCGCGGGACGAGGTCGCCGGTGATGTAGGTCCAGCGGGTGTCCCGGTCGGCCCAGTTGAAGTCGGGCAGCGGGGTGCGCAGGGCCAGGGTGCGGCCGCCGATGTTCGCGCGGACGGTGGCCGGTGCGAAGACGCCGGGGGCGCGGACACCGGGTACGGCGGGTTTGCCCGCGATGGTGCTCACGTAGGTGAGGACGCGACCGATCGGGGCACGGCCCGCCGAGGTCTCGTCCCATTGGTCGGCGATCACCCGGTTCTGTTCGCGGTCGGTCATCCGGATCAGCGCGTCGATGTAGCCGTCGTGGGTGCCCGCGGCGATGGACTGCCATGCGGTGTGGATGTCGTCGTCGAGCACGCCCGCCTCGTACATCTCGTCGATGCCCCGGATGCCAAGCGCGACATAGGCTTCGTGCATCGGGACCAGGTCGGTGAAGATGTGCTTCTGCATGATCATCAGCCGGGTTTGGTACCAGGTGACGTCCGCGGCGCTGAGCCGCGAGCCTTCGGCGGCGAGCAGGTGTAGATCGGCGGGCAGCTCGCGCACCAATTCCGGTGGGGTGCCGCGCAACAGGTCGGCGACGGCGTTGCCGAGTTGATGGATGCCCGGCACGTCGAGTACGACACCCACGTCGCTCATGTCGAAGAAGCCGGAGGCGAACGAGCCGCCTGCGATGCCCGCCAGACCGGCCCAATAGAACTCCGGGTGCTGGGTGGTGAGCCGCAAATAGTTGACGTACACCAGGTTGAAGGTGCGTTCGTTGGCGCGGACCCCCTGCGCCGGGTCCCAGGCCGCGAGGTCGATGGCGGCGTTGCGGGTCGCGACGACCAACCAGTACTGGTGCAGCAGCGTCGCGTACCGGCGTGGCGATACGCCGTCGGCACGGGCTTGCTCGACCGCCGCGACCAGCACTGATTCGTCCAGTGGGAGTTCCGGATTCAGGCCGCCGCCACCCGCGCCGTCCCCGTTGACGGCGGGCAGGTCCAGGTACGCGGCGTAGGCCGGTGCCGCCTGGGCGGCCGGGATCGCACCTAGCCCGATAACGAGACACAGTGAGAGCCCGGCGATCCGGGTGAGCAGCCGGACGGCGCGTCCAGTGGTGGCGAGGTGCGTCATTGCTAGTGTCCCGAACTCGTTCGATGGCAAAGGCCGCGTTTGGCAAAGGGCTTTGCCAGATCACGTTTTCAGCACACTAGCAACATGTTCCAGTGGACGATCAACAAATTCGGCCACGCCAGCGTCGGGCGGCGGTCAGCGCGGCGCCAAGCCGTTCCTCATCGATGTACCGGCGGGACGTGCAGGTACGGACGGCACACTCGGAGCGTCCAGCCGTCGTCGACCCCGATCAACGCGGTGCGGTGACACCTTGGGGCAGCACACTTCCGGACACGCCGTCGGCAGGGATCGACTGCCCGTCGACCACGGCGGGCACCGTGCTGGTCGTCGCGTCGCCGCCCCAGTCACCGGCCCGCAGATGCGCCAGCGTGATCAGCGTGGCCACCACGAGCGCGCTCAACAGCGCCGCCATCGCGAGCACGGCAAACCCCACCTGTGCCTGCTCGACGAGCTCGGTCGGGTGCGCGCCACGGGATTGCCGCACCGCCGAAGTCCGTATGCCACGGTCGTATACGACGACCGCACCCGCGGGCCTCGCACCGCGCGGACGTCGGTCGACGGCGGATCGATGCGCCGAATCCGTCGGGCGGACACGGAGGGTGCCGCGATGCACGCGCGGGATGGTATCGAAGCCGAGATCGGCGTCGGCCGTGTCGATATCGGTGCTGTCGAGGTGGTCGGAGTCGAGGGCGTGCGGTGCGCGACCCGCGCCGATCGCCGTGTTGATATCGCTGATCGCAGTGCTCATCGGACAAACCTCCGTGGTGGGTGCTCCGTCTGTGTTCGAGCTGGGTCGGTCGAGCTCGGCGGCCTGCGGGGGCCGTTCGGTGCCGCTGTTCGGTGCCGGTTTTCGATACATCGTTCGCTCAGGTGTTCGAAGAACTGATGTTCGATTTCTACCACGCGGCACCGACAATGTCAGTAGAAACGCCCGACATGCCTCGAACAGATGTTTGAAACATCGGCGCGACCGGGCTAGATTCGAAAGACGAAATTCAGGACAGGCCACGCAGGGATATGCCGGGCAGCGGATCAGCCCGGACACAGCAAGGAAGGGCGGTTGCGGTGAGGCACACAGACGACACGGGCGTAGAGAGCGAAGGCAGCGCCGACACGGCGGTTACCGGGGCGGATCTCACCGTGCGTCAGCGCAAAGTGCTGGAGGTGATCCGGTCCTCGGTGAGCGAGCGCGGCTACCCGCCGAGCATTCGGGAGATCGGCGACGCCGTCGGGCTGACGTCCACCTCCTCGGTGGCCCATCAATTACGCGCACTGGAGCGCAAGGGCTTTCTGCGTCGCGACCCGAATCGCCCACGCGCCGTGGACGTCCGCGGTCTCGACGAGGTGGGGCGCGCGGTGACCAGTTTGCACGCGGCCGCCGCCATCGACGAATCCGACAGCAGTGCAGTCGATCCGACCAGGCCGACACCGACGTTCGTGCCGGTGCTCGGCCGGATCGCCGCCGGTGGCCCGATCCTGGCCGAGCAGGCGGTCGAGGACGTGTTCCCGCTGCCCCGCGAGCTGGTCGGCGAGGGATCGCTGTTCCTGTTGAAGGTCGTCGGTCAGTCGATGATCGACGCGGCGATCTGCGACGGCGACTGGGTGGTGGTGCGTCAGCAGAACGTCGCCGACAACGGCGACATCGTCGCCGCCATGATCGACGGCGAGGCCACGGTGAAGACGTTCAAGCGCACCGGCAAGGATGTCTGGCTGATGCCGCACAACCCGGTGTTCGAACCGATCCCCGGCAACGACGCACAGGTACTCGGCAAGGTCGTCACGGTCATCCGCAAGATCTGACCGAGTTGACACATCAACGGCCGCACGGTGATCCGTGCGGCCGTTCGGTGGTCAGGCCGCAGTGCGCAGCTCCCGCCAGTCTCGCCCGATCGATCGCATCAGGAGCGGGTTCACCAGAAACACTCGAATCGGCTTGATGGCGGCCATGTACAGCCTGCCGAAGAGTCCGTTCGGCTTCACCAACGCGGTCATCTCACCGTGGTAGCCGCCTGCCCCGTCCGGCACCCAACCGACGTGCATCAGTGCGTGCACCGTCCGGTTGGCGACCTCGGCCACCCACTCGGTGTCGGTTTGGTACACCGACTTGAACGGGACCACCTCGAAGTCCGGGCCGCGTGGCCCGTCGCGCAGATCGTCGGGCAACCGGTCCCGCAGCGTTGCCACCCTGACGCCGACGCCCGCGTCGGGCTTGTCCAGGCCCAGCATCGCCCCCAGTTTCCAACGGAGATCGAGCAATCTGCGGACGACGGGGTCGGAAACGTCTGTCGACGTGAACTGCTGCACGAATACCGCGAGGTCGTCGGGCCCGCCGGGGGTCGGCAATGCCCAGACGTCCTCGATCCGGAAATCGCTTGCCAGGTCGTGGATCCGCCACGGCCGGTGGGTAAAGCTGGTACTCGGGAGCCTCATGTCTCGACCTTTCCTTCGCGCACCGACCCTGCGGCCGACCCCTCGACGGTGCCGGGGACGGATGCAATCATGAGGTCATGATCGAGGAGCCGCGTTCGTGGCGTCTTGAACAAAACGGCAATGCCGTGTTCGCCGCCAGCTGCGGCGAGTTCGCCTGCTACGCCGAGAACACCGGGCAACCCGACGCCAGCCATCGCCATCCGGCATGGGAGCTCGTGCTGTCCTGGGACGGTCCGCTGCGGGCCACCGACGAGCACGGCAAGGTCATCACCGCGCCCGGGGTGCTGATCCCGCCGGGGACCCTGAACACGACCCGGCAGCCGAGCGGCTTCACCTCCCTGTGGATCGATCCGTACTGTCTCGCGCTCCCCGGCAGGGCGCGCATCCTCCCCCTCGATCTGGTCCAGGTTCGTCGGCTACTCGCCGCCACCACGGGTGACTTCGATTCGGCACGGCTGCGACACACCGTCCATCAAGTGCTCGACGGCAGCACACAATTCATTGATCCCCGGCTGCGACAGGCGCTGGACATGCTGGACGACGGCACCGGCATCGCCGAACTCGCCGACCGGGTCGGACTGTCGCCACGGCGGCTGCGCCAGCTGGCCGCTCGAGATCTCGGCGGAACACTCCCGAAATTGCGTCGATGGCACCGCCTGCGCGAAGCAGGTCTCTTGCTCCCCTTCTATCCCGCCGCCGAAGTGGCCGCCCGCACCGGCTTCGCCGACCAGGCCCACCTGATCCGCACCATGTCCGCGTTCACCGGCCGCACACCCAGCTCGACACCGATCGCTTGACCGTGCGCCCCACTCGCGAACGCCGCGGCTATCGCCGTTGAGCAAGAAGCCGCGCGCGGCCGAGAGGGGTTTCAGAGCACGGGATTCGTTCGGGTGGTGCGGATTCCGGCGAGGATTACGCGTAGGCCGTGGTCGAACTCGGTATCGAAATCGGCGGCGGCGAATTCGATGACCATGCGAGCGGTCAACGGGTAGCGGGTGGTGTCGACGATCTGTTCGATGTGTTCGAGCCGGTAGGGATTGCTGTCGTAGTCCACGCCGGTGCGGGCTTGTTCCTCGATGACGAAACCGGTTGTGTAGTGCAGCAGCAGCGGGAAGACACGACCGGCGTCGGCCATCGAGAAGCCCGCGTCTTCGAGCGTGCGCAGTGTCAATTCCACTGTGCGCCATAGCGCTTCGTCGTGGACGTAGGTGCCCGCGAGCACCTTGGCCCCGTCGCGGTAGCGGAGCATGGCCCGGCGCAACCGGGTGGCGAGCTCGATCATCCAGTCCTGCCAGCCTTCACCCTGCCGTGGCGCCTCGAGGTCGCCGACCGCGCCCACGAAGACGGTCCTGGCCATCGCGTCGAGCAGTTCACGCTTGTTCTTGACGTGCCAGTAGAGCGCCGGCGCCTGCACGTCCAGCGCCGCGGCCACCTTGCGCATGGTCAGCCCGTCGAGACCGACCTCGTCCAGCAGTTCGAGCGCCGCTTGGGCGATCACCTGGGTATCGAGCTTCACTGCCGCCTCCTGTCGGGAACCTCTTGACAGCTTAACAACGTTCATGTCTGATTTAACAACGTTAAGCGATTTAACGTTGTTAAGGAGAAAGTCATGGAGACGACCGAGGTCGTGATCGCTGGTGCCGGGCCGACCGGACTGATGCTGGCCTGCGAATTGCGGCTCGCCGGGATCGAGGTGGCACTGCTCGACGGGCTTCCGGAGCGCACGGGCGAATCCCGGGCCGGTGGTATCCACGCTCGCACGATGGAGATCTTCGATCAGCGCGGGCTGCTCGACCGGCTCGTTACGCAGGGGCATCCCCTGCAGGCCGGTCACTTCGGCGCGCTGCCATTGAATTTCGCCGACTTCGACACGCGCTACCCCCACCTGCTCGCGGTCCTGCAGTCGGTGATCGAACGCGAACTCGAAGGGCGCGCAAACGAACTGGGGCTCGCCGTACGGTGGGGCTCGCCGGTCGTCGGCTTCGAGCAGGACGCGACAGGCGTCGACGTCGAGATCGGCGGACCTGACGGTCCACGCCGAATTCGGGCGGCCTACCTGGTCGGCTGCGACGGTGGCCGCAGCGCGGTCCGCAAGCTCGCCGGTATCGACTTCGCCGGAACCGCCGCGACGATGACCGGCATGCTGGCCGATGTCGAATTGGCCGAGCCGCCCGCGGAGCAGTTCTTCGGACGCCGCCGTGGCGGGGGCGACTTTTCGGTAGTGCAATTCCAACCCGGTTGGTACCGGCTGGTCGTGCAACGGCACGACCTCATCCTGGAGCGCGGCAGCCAACTATCGTTCGAGGACTTCCGGGCGCACTTCACCGAGATCGCGGGCACCGACTTCGGGATGCACAGCCCTCGATGGGTAACGCACTACGGTGACGCGGCCCGCCAAGCCGACCGTTATCGGGACGGGCGAGTGTTTCTTGCCGGAGACGCCGCACACATCCACTACCCCGCGGGCGGCCAGGGACTCAATCTGGGCGTCCAGGACGCGGTCAATCTCGGCTGGAAGCTCGCAACTACGTTGCGCGGCAACGTCTCCGACGCCCTGCTCGACACCTACGAAACCGAACGGCATCCGGTCGGCGCCCGCGTCCTGCACAACACCCGCGCGCAGACCGCGCTGGGCAGGCCCGGCCCGCATATGGACGCACTGCGCGACACCATGAGCGATCTGATCGACCTGGACGAGGTCCGCCGACGACTCGGGTTCATGATCACCGCCCTGGACATCCGCTACGACACCAAAGGCGCCCATCCACTCGCCGGACGTCGCGTCCCCGACGTCGACCTCACCACCACCGAAGGCACCACCCGCGTCTGTGAACTACTACGCACCGCCCGCCCGATTCTATTGCGCCTCAACAGAAACCAGACTCACACAGGCACCGGATGGCATGACCGACTCACCGTCGTGGACGCCCGAAGCCACACCACCCACTGGACCCTCCCCGGCATCGGCGCCATCCCCACCCCCACCGCCCTCCTCATCCGCCCCGACGGCTACACCGCTTGGGCCACCAACACCCCCCACGACCCCACCCTCCCCGAAGCCCTCACCACCTGGCTGGGCCCCAGCCGTTAGGCGAACGGGACATGACGGTGCGTCCACTCGGCTTTTTGCTCAGTCATGTCCCCCTCGACGCACCGGGTCGGTGTGTCAGGTGGGTTGGGGGGTGAGGTGGGGCTAGGACTGGTCCTCGGTTGGTGCGCCGGGGGCGTTCTTCTGGACCGACTCGATGCCGTTTTTCGCTGCGGCCTTGGATTCATACGCCTGGCTAGCGGCAATGACCTCGCCGTTTGCCGCTTTCAGGTGCCAGCGGAACTTTCCGGCCTTGTCGGTGAACAGCTCGAATTTGGCGGCCATGGTGACCACGCCTTTCGCTCGAAGGGTAAATACCTGCCCATCGGGGAATAGACCGCCCAGTGTGCGTTCAATCCAGGAAACCGCCACCCGCTGCAGCCGCCCGCCTCGTTTGGCGATGCGTCCACGGGACGGACCGGGAATTGGACCCGCTTCGCATAGTCCGCCGTTACCGCTTGCGAGCTCGACCGCGAAGCGGATAGCCCTAGTGATCCAGATCACAGTCCAAGTCCGACTGGCCACCCGCTCCGAATGACTGGATTGAAGTCGCATGCCCGAACCCGGGATCCCGCGCCGCCCGCAGCAGGCGCGGGATCCCGGTCGAGCGCACACCTGCGACGGCCGCGAGTCAGCGGCCGGTCAGGACACCGGCGGCGATCGCTGCCGCCATGGCGCGATATCCGGCGTCTCCGGGGTGCAGGTGGTCGCCACTGTCATAGGCGGGGTTCAGCATTCGGGGGTTGCCGGGATCGGACATCACGGCATCGAAGTCGATCACCGCGTCGTAGGCGCCCGAGGTGCGGATCCATGCGTTGACGGTCTGCCGAGTCTGCTCACGCTCGGCGGTGTAATAGGGCGAACCGTCGAAGGGCAGCAGCGTGGCGCCGACGATGCGGACGCCAGCGGCGCGAGATTGCCGGATGAGTTCGCGGTAGCCGTCGATGAGGCGGTCGGCCGTTACCGTCGTGCGCGGTGCGGCGATGGGATCGGCGGAGTCGCTCATCCCGATGTCGTTGATGCCCGCCAGGACGAGCACGGTTCCCACGCCCGGTTGGGCCAGCACGTCACGCCGGAATCGGGACACCGCGCCGTCGCCGAGCAGGGCCGAATCGACCGTCACTCGATTGCCGCTGATACCCGCGTTCAATACTGGGCGGGAAAGACCTTGGGCAGCAAGACTTTCGGCGAGCCGATCGGGATAGCGGCCGTTCGTGTCGACGGTCGAGGCGTAGCCGTCGGTGATCGAATCCCCGAATGCCACCACCGCGTCCGGCCGAGGCGTGCCGGCGGCGGCGTCGATGCCTGCCAGGTAGTACCAGGATCGGGACAGTTCGGTGAAGGCGTCGGCGGCCGGGTCGGCACGATGGTCGCCGTCGGCCCGGTAACTGGTGGCGAGGGCCTGGGCATGGTGAGTTGCGGGTCCGGTAGGGCGAGCGAGGTAGAGGGTGACCGTCAGCGACTCTTGCGGTGCTACCGGCAACAACACCGGATCGGTGGCCGCCTCGCCGCCGGGCGCGATCTGGAACCCAGGCCGTAGTCCGATCATCAAGGGCCGGACCGTATCCGGATGCACCGCCGCGCCACCCGCGGATCGGGCGATCGTCGCGCCGGTAACCTCCAGCGGCACATCACCGTACCGATTCGACAGCCGCACGCGAATCTTCTCCCCACCGCCGCCTACTCGAACCACTTGCCGCACAGTCTGATTCGCGAATCCTGACATCGCCCACACAGCGGTGGACGCGGCGACCGGCCGCTGCTGCGCGGTGACCCAGACCGCGTCCCATTCCGCGGCCGCGTCGTTGCGCTGGCCACCCAGCGTCGCGGCGAGGATCGCCCCGATCACCACGAACGCTACGGCTACATATCGGATACGGACTCGTTCAAGGAACTTTGCGACGTTAACCATGTGGCAACACTATGAATCAGCGACGAGCGTTCCAATGGCCAATACTCTCCACCAAATGCTTCCAACACTCATCGAAGAAGCGACACCGCAGGGTCAAGCGCCGAGGGCGCGGGCCAGGTGCGGCCACGAATTGCGCAAGTCGGCTTCGAACAATCCCCACGTGTGTGAGCCCCTGGACCGGTTGATGTGGACCGCGGACACGCCGACCTGGGCCAGTCTGCGTACGAAGGCGGCGGTGCATACGCTGGCCAGCGCCTCGACGGGCGGCGAAGGTAGTCCGCCTCGATCTATCGTCCCGGGGATGCCCGTCGCCGCCGACAGATAGACGACCTTTCCGGCGAGCGCACCCGCTTTGGCGAACGCGTCGTGTGCCCGCCATCTCGGACCACCCGGCGCACCCCACATATTCACCGGATTGCCCCCGCCACGCATCACCTGGGCACTGACCATCGCGATCCCGAACGGGTCAGCGGACCACGGGCACCCGCTGTACGCCGCGACGGCGTGATACAAACGGGGCGCCTGGATGGCGAGATCGACCGCGGAGCCCGCACTCATCGACACCCCGGCGATAGCGTTACGGCCGCTGGTACCGAGCCGGGTGTCGAGAACGCCAGGCAGTTCGCGGGTGAAGTAGGTCAGCCACCGGTTGCGGCCGGTCACGGGGTCGTCGGCGATCCAGTCGGTGTACATGCTGAACGCGCCACCCACCGGCATCACCACGTTGACGTGCTTGTCGGCGAAGAATTCCCGGACATCGGTGTTGTCCCACCAGGAGATACCGTCCTCGCCCCCGCCGATGCCGGTGAGCAGATACAGCGTGGGCGCGGGACCGCCCGCGGCGCGAATCACCCGGTTGGACACCACGCGATCCATCGAGGGCGAGTAGACGTCGATGCGGTACGCGGAACGACCCAGGGCCGCTTCGGCCACCACGCGCGCCGAGGTAGGGGCCGCCGCGGCAGGGGCGGGCACGCCGGAAACCGCGAAAGCGGTCACCAGGATGCTGACGAGTGCTGTCAAATACTTTGAAGCCGTCATCGACTCCGGTTATACCGCCGAAGAGCCGTGACCTGCACCGAACACGCGCAGACCAGGCAGCAGGGTTATCGAACCGCAGCATTGCGGGCGCCCGGCACGTCGGCCGTAGGGGCAGGGCTCAACGCCGGAAACGTTCACGCCTGCTTCGAGGCGAGCTCTATCACGGTGATGTCGGACGGTGCTCCGACGCGGACCGGCGGGCCCCACGCGCCCGCACCGCGCGTGACGTACAGTTGCGTGTCGCCGTAGCGCTCGAGCCCGGCAACGGTCGGATTGACAAGGCCCGCAAGGTAATTGCCCGGCCACAGTTGCCCGCCGTGGGTGTGCCCGGACAACTGCAGATCGACACCGTGCGCAACGGCATCCTCGATGAGGACGGGCTGGTGCGCCAAGAGCACGGCGGTACGCGACAGATCCCGGTCGCCGAGCGCCTTGACGAAGTCAGGTCCCTGGCCCGTGCGCTCGCCCTGGATATCGTTGACTCCCGCGAGGTCGAATCCTGGCAACTCCGTGCGGGTGTTGGCCAGCAGGTGTATTCCCAGTTCCTGGACGTGTTCGATCCACTGCTCGGCGCCGGAGAAGTACTCGTGATTGCCGGTCACGAAATACGCGCCGTGCCGGGCCCGCAAACCCGCCAGCGGCGCGACGGCGGGGCGCAGATCCGCCACACTGCCGTCGACCATGTCACCGACGATCGCGATGAGATCGGGCTGGGTGTCGTTGATCGTGGCCACCACGCGCTCGGCGAAACCACGGCCCAGGATCGGACCGAGGTGGATGTCGCTGACCACGGCGATCCGGAACCCGTGCGCCCCGCGGGGTAACGAGGCCAGCGGCACGGTGAGGCGCTTGACCTGCGGGCCGCTCAGCACACCATAGGTTCCGTAGCCGACTGTCGTCACCGCGGCGACGGCGGCCGCACCGCCCACGGCGCGAGAGACGAAGAGGCGGCGCGGTATTCGGGGTGCGTCGGCCGAATCTGGCTTCGGCAGAGCAGTAGCGCCGTGCCCCGGGACCGGCTCGACTGTCCGTGGTGCCACGGTTGTCGCGGTGGTGTCCCGCTGCCGCAACAGCGGGATCCGCACGACCTCGCCGACGAGCAACGCCAGGAGCAGATAGACGAAGACCGCGCCCCACAGATAGCCCGGCCACGCGATGAACCGCACGACCAGGAACGGAATTCCGGCGCGCTCGGTCATACCGGCCGCGACCAGCAATAGGGGTCCGGCAACGAGAATCGCCGTGCCGATCCGCCGACCGACCGATCCCGCGACCGTGGTGTCGCGCACCAGGCGCCGCCACACGTACCAGTGGAGCGCACCGAACACGGCCAAGACCACAACCAGAACAACCACAATGCCCACGGCCGCACGCTCCATCACACTCCGGACCCGCAGCCCACGCTACCTAGGAGTGCGCGGAGGCATCCATCTCGACGGGTTTCCCACGGCCGCGCAGAGTTCGGATCCCTTTCGCGATCAACGGCCAGAGCAGAATTGTCGCGATCACCGCGTAGACGATGATGGAGAACCAGGTGTTGACCAGTCCGCTGAGGGCTCCGTCGCTGATTTGCAGGGCCCGCCGCATCTGCTGTTCCGCGTTCGGACCCAGGATCGCCCCGATGATCGCCGGGAGCAGCGGGAGTCCGAATCTGCGCATGCCGAACCCGATTACGCCGATCACCAGCAGTAGCACCAGATCGACCGTATCGCCGCTGACGGCGTAGGCGCCGACGCTGGCGAAAAACAGGATCCCGGCGTACAGATAGGGCCGCGGAATTCGCAGCAGCTTCGCCCAGATCGGCGCGAGCGGCAGATTCAGCACCAGCAACAGCACGGTGCCGATGAAGAGGCTCGCGATCAGCGTCCACACCAGTTCCGATTCCCGTTGGAACAGCAGCGGTCCCGGCTGGATCCCGTATTGCTGGAACGCCGCCAGCATTACCGCCGCTGTCGCGGTAGTCGGCAGGCCGAGCGTCAGCATCGTCGTCAGCGTGCCCGCCGCCGAAGCGCTGGCGGTGGACTCCGGCCCCGCCACACCCTCGATCGCGCCCTTGCCGAATTCGTCCCGATGCTTGGACAGGCGCTTCTCGGTGGCATAAGACAGAAACGTCGGGATCTCGGCGCCCCCGGCCGGTACCGCGCCGAAGGGGAACCCGATCAGTGGTCCACGCAGCCACGGTTTCCACGATCGGTCGAAGTCTTGTCGGCTGAGCCAGGCTCGGCCCACCGGAATCGCGGTGCCCGGGCGACGTCTCAGATGCGCGGCGACCCACAACGCCTCCCCCACCGCGAACAATCCGACCGCGATGATGATCACGTCGATGCCATCGGCCAGTTGCAAGAAGCCGAACGTCAGCCGTTGCTGTCCGGTGATCGGGTCGAGCCCGATCAGGCCGAGCGTCAAACCGATGCCGAGCGAGGCGAACCCGCGGACCCGCGAGCTGCCGAGCACCGATGTCACCGCGATGAAAGCCAGCAGCATGATGGCGAAATAGTCTGGCGCGCCGATGTTCACCGCGAACTTCGCCACCGTCGGCGCCAGCAGCACCAACAGCACGGTACCGGTGATACCGCCGACGAAGTGACCGATCGCCGCGGTCGCCAGCGCTTGCGCGCCGCGTCCCCGCTGCGCCATCGGATAACCCTCGATCGCGGTGACCACCGCCGCGGTTTCACCGGGGGTGTTGAGCAGGATCGACGTGGTCGACCCGCCGAACATGCCCCCGTAGTAGATCCCGGCGAACATGATGAACGCGCCGGTCGGCTCCACGCTGTAGGTGATCGGCAGTAGTAAGGCCACCGCCATCGCGGGCCCGATCCCGGGCAGCACGCCGATCGCGGTGCCGAGCAGCACCCCGACGGCGGCCAGTAGCAAGTGTGTCGGGGTCAGTGCGGTGCCGAATCCGGCGACGAGATCTCCCAGTGCGTCCAAGTCAGATCACCCGCTCGAGCGGGCCGCCGGGCAGCGCGACGCCGAGCAGCTGCACGAAGACGACGTGGGTGACCAGCGCGAGAATGACCGCGACCAGCGGGTCACGTAACCAGTGCCTGCTACCCAACGCGTAGGCCGCACCCCAGAACAACAGCGTGCCCGCGATCGGGAAGCCGACGATGTCGATGAGCACGATATTGGCGACGAACACGCCGACCAACAGCGCGACGGTTCGCCACTCCGGCGGCGTGGACAGGTCGATGTCTTCGCCGCCCTCCGCCTCCCCCTTCCCGCCGCGCAACACATCGATGGCCAGCACGACGGCGACCAGCAGGAGCAGCGCACCCACCGCCAACGGCATTGCCTTCGGCCCGACCGGGCCACGCTGGGTGAAGTTCGTCGACATCGTCATGGCGTCGACGATCACCACGGCGCCCGCGCCGGCGAGCAACGCGGCCACAGCGAGCTCGGAACGCTCACGCAGCCAATCGGTCAGGCCGCCGCTCGCCGTCCCCTCGCCGCGCTCCTGCTCACCAGCGCTCGTCCCGGGACCGCTGCCCGCCGGTCCGCCGGTGCTCATCCCAGCCCCAGTTCCTTCAGCACCGAGCCGACCTGGTCGGTCTGCTGCTGGATGAAGGTGCCGAACTCGGCACCGGTCAGGAACGCGTCGCCCCAGCCGTTCGTGCTGACCGCGTCCTTCCACTGGGCCGAGTCGTGCATCTTCGTGTAGGCATCGACCAGCGCCTTGCGATCGGCGTCGCTGATGCCCGGCGGCGCGACGACACCGCGCCAGTTGGTGAATTCGACGTTGATACCGGCCTCTTTCAGGGTCGGCGCGTCGACGCCCGCGATCCGCTTGGCACCGGTCACCGCGAGCACCCGCAGCTCACCGGCCTGGATCTGGTCGAGGTATTCGCCGACTCCCGAAACGCCGAAGGCAATCTTGTTGCCGAGCACCGAAGCCAGCAGTTCGCCGCCACCGTCGAACGGCACGTAATTGACCTGTCGCGGTTCGATACCGATGGCCTTGGCCACCAGCATCGGCGCCAGGTGATCAGGACCGCCCGGCGCGGAGCCACCGCCGACGGGGACCGCCCCCGGATTGGCCTTCCACTCGCCGACCAACTGCTTGATGTCGGTGTACTTGGAATTCTTCGACACCACGATGATGTCGGGCTCTTCGAGCAGCCGGGCGATCGGCGTGGTGTCGGACAGCTTCGACGGCGATTTGTTCGTATAGACGCTGCCGACGACTCCCAGGCCCATCTGCATGACCAACTTGCCGTTGCCGTTCTCGCCGACCAGTCGGCCCAGGCCAACGGTGCCGCCTGCGCCCGGCAGGTTGAAAACCTCGACCGAGCGGGCGATTCCGGCCTCCTCCATCGTCTTCGCGGAGGTGCGGGCGGTGATGTCGTACCCGCCGCCCGGGGAATTGGGCACCATGATCCGGACGCCGGTCAGCTTGTCGGCCGAGCCGCCCGCGCCATTGCACGCCGTCAGCGCGACTGCCACGAAGACACCTATACAGGCGGTCAGCAGCTTCGGAGTTCTCACTGTCGATCCTCATCTCGCATCGTTGAGCTGGCCGAATTGTGAGCTGGCCCACCCGGTTCTGTCAGCTTTGCGGCCGAAACGGTCGTTGTGGTCATAGAGTTCACGCTGAATGCGGCACGCGCTCAGCACGTTTCGGTGAGACTGGCGGCAGGCGATGGGCCAGGAGGTACGAGGTAGACGTGGGCAAGAAGGGCTCGCTGGCGCGTCAATTGCTGGCCCTGCAATTGCTGATCGTGCTCGTGCTGCTCGCCGCGGTCGCCGCGGTGGTGGTCGCGCAGGTGAGCGAGACGTTCCGGAACACCGAGTCGCGGCGGATGCTCGGCATCGCCGAGGATGTCGCCGCCAACCCGAGTCTGCGTGTGCTGCTGGGCGATCCGAAGCAACACCTACGGCTGGCGCCCTTCGCCGCAGCGGCGCAGGTGGCCTCCGGTGCCGATGTGGTGGCGATCGCCAGAGCCGACGGCAAGGTGCTCACCTCGCAGGACCCGGCCGAGATCAGCAGGCCACTGCGATTGGCCGGTTCGACAGTGACCGACGGCCGGGCCTGGGTCGGCGAGATCGACGGCTCGGTGATCGCGCACGTCCCGGTGATCGCACAGGAGCAGCACCGGCTGGTGGGTTACGTTGCGGCGCAAAAGAAACAGCCCGCCATGTGGCAGATCCTGGTCGAGTCGTTTCCCGGGCTGCTCAGCCTGCTGGGCATCGCGTCCGCCGTCGGTGTCGCCGGTTCGCTGTCGGTCGCCTGGTGGCTGAAACGACAGACCTTCGGGTTGGAGCCCGCCGAAATCACCGGGCTCGTCGAACACCGCGAGGCGATGTTGCACGGAATCCGGGAGGGCGTTGTCGGGTTGGATCAGCAGCAACGAATCACGTTGGTCAACGATCAGGCCAAGGCGCTGCTGACGCTCGGCGATGTGGTCGGGCGCAGCGTCTACGAGCTCGGGCTCAACGAGCGGATCCTCGACGTGTTCACCGGCAAAGCCGAGGGCGCCGACCTGATCGGACTGCGCCGCGGCAAGGTGCTGGTGATGAACAGGACCCCGATCCGGTGGGATCAGCACACGCTGGGTGCCGTTGTCACACTGCGTGATCGGACCGAACTGGTTCGGTTGCAAGATCAACTGACCGAGAATCGGAACACCGCGGACACGCTGCGTGCCCAGGCGCACGAGTTCAGCAACCGGCTGCACACCATCGCGGGACTGATCGAGCTCGGGGAATACGACGAGGTGCATCGCTATGTCGACCGGGTCAGTGCCAATCGCGACCAGTGGCAGGCTCGGGTGACCAGTAAGGTCGGCGATCCTGCGGTAGCCGCGCTGTTGATCGCCAAAGCCAGCCTCGCCGCCGAACAGGGGGTCGGCTTGCGGTTGGCCGAATCGAGTGAGCTTGGTGAGGTGGACACCGCTTTGTCCGCCGACATCGTCACGGTGCTCGGCAATCTCGTGGACAACGCGCTGGACGCGCTACCCGGTCCCGGTACGAGCACGGGGTGGATCGAGGTGGATCTGCGGCAGTCGGACGCCGCGGTGCACGTGGTGGTCCGCGACTCCGGTCCCGGCGTTGCCCCCGAGATCGCACAGGAAGTGTTCCGGCACGGCTTCACCACCAAAGCCGCCGAGGAAGGCGGCCAGCGCGGCCTCGGTTTGGCGATCACCCGGCAGGCCTGCGTCCGGCGCGGCGGCGTCGTCTCGGTGCACAACGCCGAGGGCGCGGTGTTCACGGCGACCCTGCCGATGGTCCCGGAGGGGCGTGGATGATTCGGGTACTCATCGTCGATGACGACTTCATGGTGGCGAAGGTGCACAGCGGGTACGTCTCGAAGACACCGGGTTTCGCCGTCGCGGGCGTGGCACGCACCGGTGCGGACGCGCTGCGCATGATCGGCGAACTACGTCCCGACCTGGTGCTGCTGGATATCTATCTGCCCGACATCGACGGGTTGTCGGTGCTGCGCGGTATCCGTGAAAGCGCCGAGGCGACCGACGTGGTGGTGATCAGTGCCGCCGACGACGTGGACACCATCCGCGCCGCCATGCGCGGTGGAGTGCTGCACTATCTGATCAAGCCGTTCACTTATGGCGCGCTCTATGACCAGCTCCAGCATTTCGCCGTACTGCACACCAAGCTCGGTGTGCTCTCGCGCGCCGCGCAATCGGACGTGGATCAGGTCTTCGCGGGTCGCCCGCGCGGCTCGGCGACGCTGCCGAAGGGCTTGACCGCGCAGACGGCGGAACTGGTTGCAGGCGTTCTGCGCGCGGCCGAATCGGATCTGTCCGCCCAGGAATGCGCCGACGCCGCCGCGCTGTCCCGGGTCAGTGCCCGTAGGTATCTCGAGCATTTCGCGGAGACCGACCGCGCCGAGGTGCGCTTGCGCTATGGCGGGACCGGGCGGCCCGAACGCCGGTATCGCTGGATCGCGGCCGACCCACGGCAGTAGCGACACCGACCTGATCGCTACCGGCTCACCGCCTTCTTGTACTGGCGGATCGCCAAGGGCACCGAGATCACCAGGATCAGCGCGCTCCAGAGCAAGGAGGCCGCGACCGGATGCTGCATCGGCCAGACGTCCGAGGCGGGCATTGATGGATGGGTGTTTCCGAACAGCACTCGGGAGGCCTGGACGACCGCTGATACCGGATTCCATTCGGCTATCACCCTCAGCACGGTGGGCAGCCGACTCGGATCCACGAAGGTATTCGCCACGAAGGTGGCCGGGAAGATGATCATGAATACCGCGTTGTTGTAGACCTCCGGTGTGCGGATCGCCAGCCCGACGATGGCCATGACCCAGGACAGCGCGTAGGCGAACAAGAGCAGGATCCCGAAGCCCGCGAGCGCTTCCAGCAGCGAGGTTCGTACTCGCCAGCCGACCAGTAGCCCGGTGAGCCCCATGACGACGAGGCTGATCACGTTGATGAAGACGTCGCTGACCGTTCGTCCGACGAGGACGGCCGAGGAGGACATCGGCAGGGATCGAAAACGGTCGATGATGCCCTTCTGGATGTCTTCGGCCATGCCGAGGCCGGTCCAGGTGCCGCCGAAGATCACTGTTTGCGCGAAGATGCCCGCGATCAAGAACTCCCGGTAGCTCATGCCCGGCATGTCGATCATGCTGCCGAGCACGAAGGCGAAGAGCAGCACGAACATGATCGGCGACAAGGTCGTGAATACCAGCAGGTCGGGCACCCGCTTGATCTTGATCAGGTTTCGTTTGGTGATCGTCACGCCATCGCTGACCGCCATGGTTATCGAGTTCAACGCCAACCTCCTTCGCTAGGGCTCAGTAGCTGAACATCAACGGCATATGCAGCGGCGGCGGTGCGCCGTCGGCCGCGTCGACAGTATCGCGGGTGCCACCGACAAATCCGCCGAATTAGCCACTGAAACGAAACACTGGTAAAAGCAGAATGAGCGCCCGGCGGCTTTCATCCGAGGGCATTCGCGAATGACAGCTGTGCCTTTCGAGCGATCTTGCTTTATCCGTAGGCGGCGATACTTAGAAGCACGGTTATCCGTCTTCGTGCAACGGCCGAGCCGGGATCCGCAGACAGTGAAATGGCGGTACCCCCTGAGGGATACCGCCATGGAACAGAACCGGTTTCGGACCGGACGGCCGCCGAAACCGCCTCCTATCAGGACAGTTTCAAGCTGCGCCCGATGATTTCCTTCATGATCTCGGTGGTGCCGCCGTAGATGGTCTGGACACGAGCGTCCATGTAAGCCTTGGCGATCGGGTATTCCTTCATGTAGCCGTAGCCTCCGTGCAGCTGGAGACAGCGGTCGATGAGCTCGACCTGCTCCTCGGTGCTCCACCACTTGGCCATCGCGGCGTCCTCGACGGAGAGCCTGCCCGCGTTGAGGTCTTCGATGAAGCGGTCGACCAGGACGCGGACGGCCGTGGTCTTGGTGGCCAGTTCGGCGAGGACGAAACGGGTGTTCTGGAAGGTGCCGATCGGCTTGCCGAAGGCCTTGCGGTCGCGCACGTACTGGATGGTCATGTCCAGGCACGCCTCCATCGCGGCGGCCGCCATCACGGCGATGGACAGGCGCTCCTGCGGCAGGTTCTGCATCAGGTGGATGAAGCCCGCACCCTCCTGGCCGAGCAGGTTGGCGGCGGGGACGCGCACGTCGGTGAAGCTCAGCTCCGCGGTGTCCTGCGCCTTCAGGCCGAGCTTGTCCAGGTTGCGACCGCGCTCGAAGCCGGGCATGCCGCGCTCGACGACGAGCAAGCTGAAGCCCATCGCGCCCTTATCGGGGTCGGTCTGCGCGACCACGATGACGATGTCGGAGTTGATGCCGTTGGTAATGAACGTCTTGGCGCCGTTGAGCACCCAGTCGTCACCGTCACGGACCGCGCGGGTCTTGATGCCCTGTAGGTCGGAACCGGTACCGGGCTCGGTCATCGCGATCGCGGTGATGATCTCACCGGCACAGAAGCCGGGCAGCCAGCGCTGCTTCTGCTCCTCGTTGGCCAGTTCCAGCAGATACGGTGCGATCACATCGTTGTGCAGCGCGAAACCGAGGCCGGAGTACTGGCCGCGGACCGACTCCTCGGCGACGATCGCGTTGTAGCGGAAATCCTTGACCCCGCCGCCGCCGTACTCCTCCGGCATGGCCATCCCGAGGAAGCCCTGCTTGCCGGCCTCGAGCCAGACCGAGCGGTCGACGATCCCCTGCTCTTCCCACTTCGCGTGGTTCGGTGCGACGTGCTGATCGAGAAACTTGCGGAACGACTCCCGGAACAAATCGTGTTCGGGTTCGAACAGTGTGCGCTCCACACCAACCTCCTAGTGACCACACGGGCCGGTCCACACCGACCGTCGTTGTCCCATACGGTACCCGGAACGAGAATCACAGTTCACTTCTGGGCTGGAATCGTTGCCTCACCAGGAGTGGTGCCAGCAGTCTCGGAAGAAGATCGAGATTCCTGACAAACCACACGGGCGCGGCGGTGTCCTCGACCACAGAATTTCGACGCGGTGTTAACCCGCTGTCCAACTTTTGGTGAACATCGGCATGCGACGGTTGGGCCATGGCGGCGACCCTCATCGCGACGGCTCCGACCGGCTCCGTTGCCTCTTCCCCCGGCTCAACAACCCTGCCACCGGCGCGTCCGGTGGAACGTCTCGGACTGGCAGTGCTGCTGCTCGGTACCGCGATCACGTACCTGTGGCACATCACCGTCAACGGGATGGCCAACAACTACTACGCGGGGGCGGCCTGGTCCGGGGCACAGAACTGGAAGGCACTGCTGTTCGGATCGCTCGACCCAGGCAACTTCATCACCGTCGACAAGCCACCGGTGTCCCAGTGGATCATGGGGCTGTCCGGGCAGCTGTTCGGGTTCAGCAGCGCGAGCATGCTGGTACCGCAGGCGCTGATGGCGGTCGGCGCGGTGGCGCTGTTGCACGCGGCGGTGACGCGCGCGACCGGCAGCCGAGGCGCCGGACTGCTCGCCGGTCTGGCGCTGGCGGCAACTCCGGTGGCGGCCATGATGTTTCGGTTCAATCACCCGGACGCGGTGCTGGTGCTGTTGATGACCGCGTCCGCCTACTGCACGATCAGGGCGCTGGAGCGGGCGAACGGGCGCTGGTTGATGCTGGCCGGTGTCGCGCTCGGGTTCGCGTTTCTGGCGAAGCTGCTCGAAGGGCTGATGGTGCTGCCGGCGCTGGCGCTCACCTACCTGATCGTCGCGCCTACCTCGTTGCGGAATCGGTTGTGGCACTTGGTCGGTGGCGCTTCGGCGCTGATCGTTTCGGCCGGCTGGTATGTGCTGCTCACTGCCGTCTGGCCGCCCTCGTCGCGGCCGTACCTGGCCGGGTCTTCGGACAACACGTTCATGGATTCGGTGCTGGGGTTCAACGGCTTCGGCCGGTTTCTCGGCCATACTCCCTCGGCCGGTCGGATCGATCTGCCGTCCGGTTACCAAGCGCCGCCAGGGCTGTTGCAGAGCTTCAATGATTTCGGGTCGCCGGGGCTCGGCCGACTGTTCACGGGTGAGAGCGGGTTCGAGATCTCGTGGTTGGTTCCTGCCGCGCTGTTGGCGTTCGTGCTGGTCCTCGCCTCGCGGTGGGGGTTGCCGCGCACCGATCCGATTCGTGGTGCGGCGCTGGTCTTCGGGCTGTGGCTGATCATCGTCGGCGGCGCGTTCAGTGCGATGGGGGCTATCGAGCACTCGTATTACACACTCGCGCTCGCACCCGCGGCGGCCGGGACGGTCGCCGTCGGCGTGCACGAGCTGTGGCTGCGGCGCGAGGAGGCGTTCGGCAAGCTCGGCGCCGCTGCTCTCGTTTTGACCATGGGGGTGTGGGCTTTCGTTGTGCTGCAACGGAATTCCGATTGGATGCCATGGCTGCGCTGGACGATCGCGGCGACCGCGGTAGTCGCCGCGTTCGGTCTGGTGATTACGGCGATACCGGCCACGGCTGCGTGGCGTACGGTGTGCGCTAGGGCGACAACGGTTTTGGTGGTCATCGGCGTGCTCGCTGGACTCGGCGGGTCGACCGCCTATGCGGCGGCGACGCTGCCTCAGGCGCACGGCGGGCGCAGTCCCGTTGTCGGTCCGGCCAAACCCGTGGAGACCGGGATCGCGGCTCTCATCCGGCGGCAGACGCAGAACTTCGCCGATGGTGGGGCGTTCACCAATCCGCAGCTCGTCACGATGCTGATGAACACGACGACCACCTGGTCGGCCGCGGTGGATCGGGGATCGATCGCCGCCGCACTGGAATTGGCCAGCCGCACACCGGTGATCGCGATCGGCGGGTTCGCTACGCAGGATCCGGTGCCGACGCTCGAGCAGTTCCAGGAGATCGTGGCCCGTCATCAACTGACCTATTACCTGGTGCAGGAGATGCAACTCCCCGCGTCATGGCGAGTGCCAGGGCAGCCCGGTACTGCGCCGCCGTCCGACAAGCCGTGGCAAGTGACCGGAAAGCCGGAGATCGCGGACTGGGTGTCGCACCACTACACCGCCACGCGTATCGGCAATATCGCGGTGTATGACTTACGGCCACAACCGAATTGACCTGCACCGTGCGCCACGGTCAGCGCTGGAGCCAGCCTCGCATGCGGCCGAGGAGGGTGCGGCCGGAGTCGCGGGCGCGTTCGGCGAAGAGGAATTTCAGTTCCTCCTCGAGGGCCTTGCGGACTACGTCGCGCAATTCCTTTGCGGCCGAGCCGAGGTCTTCCGCGTCGCGCCAGGGAGCCGGGTCGATCGGAGCACCCGCGGAGAAGTAGAAGCGTTCGGGGCGCGGGATGGCGGTGGGGCCGAGGCCGCGCAGCAGCGGGGGTGTCAGTTCGGGGTTGAGGCCGAGGGCTTCGACGGTCCAGCGCAGCGGGCGCAGCAGGGGGTGGTCGCCGTCGATCACGATGTCGTAGGCGTCGTCGACGCCGATCATCGCGATGGGCACGATCGGCGCGCCCGCTTCGATGGCCATGCGGGCGAAGCCGGTGCGGCCCTCCCATTTGAGGACGTACTTCTCGTTCTTGCGGCGCACCGCTTCTCGGCCGCCGCCGGGGAACACGATCACGGCGTCGCCGCGCTTCAGCAGGGCGAGGCAGTTGCCGCGGGTGCCGCGGACCGCGCCGTAGCGGTGCAGGAAGTGCCGCAGGCCGGGGACCGCGATCAGCACGTTCTCCGCGAGGCCGCGGATCAGGCGACCGCGGCGGCGCAGCACCTCGGGCAGCAGCAGCGGGGCGTCGATGCCGCCCATCAGGTTGTGGTTGCCGACGAGCAGGACGGGACCCTCGGCCGGAATGTTCTCCAGCCCGTAGAACCGTGGACTCGTCCAAGCCCGCAACGGCGCGAGCAGCGCCTCGATCACTCGAAGATCGCTGTCGGTCAGCGAAACCGCCAACGGCGCACCATCGCTGAGTTCTGGTTCGTCGAGCAGCAGAGCACCGGACGGCCGAACTCCGGAATCGGCCGAGCCAGAACGGTCGTGCGACATACATCCCTCCTGATGTCGACCCGAACGATACCGTAACGAAATCCACTGTGTCGCACCGAATGTGAGCCCAGCCACAGTCCAACCGGTCTGCTATCGGCCCCCGCCCCCGCACCCCACCGCCCAAAACCCCACCCTGCCTGCCGCGCACCAATTCTCCCCCCGCCCCCGAATTTGCTAGCAATTTCCGCCGCACCAAAACAATTCGCGCGCGACCATGTCTCGTATGCGCCAGACGGCTCACGACGGCTGCCCGTTGGGCGGCCCCACGTTTGGTCAGCGGGACATGACTCCCGGCAAAGTGCGAGTAAGCCCTCAGTGAAGTCCCACTCGCCCGATCACCTACTCGGGTAGGTGCCTCGCTGGGACATGGCTGCGGCGAAGTGCAAGTGAGCCCTCAGTGAAGTCCCGCTCGGCCGATTACCTACGCCGGTAGGCCCCTTGCTGGGGACATGCTGCGACAAAGTGCGAGTAAACCCTCGGTGGGGTCCCGGTCGGTGCCGATCAGCACTCCGGTCAGTGCTGATCACTACTCCCGGCCGACGCTGATCGCTACACCCGGCCGGTGCTGACCCCTACGCCCGGCCAGTGCTGACCCCTACACCCGGCCGGTGCTGACCTCTACTCCGGGCCGTGGCCGTTGGTTTCCGGCGCACCGGCGGTGCTTGCGTGGGCGTACTCCGAGAGGGCCGCGGCCAACGAGTGGGGGACGCGGGCGTGGACTCGGGTGCCGCCTTCCTCGTGGGTTGAGGCGATGATGCGGCCGTCGGCGTGGATTCGGGCGAGTAGGTCGCCGCGGCTGTACGGGAGCAGGACACTGACTTCTACGTCGAGGCCGCCGAGTACCTCGGCCAGGCGGTCGCGCAGGGCGTCGATGCCGAGGCCGGTGTGGGCGGAGACGAAGGCCGCGTCGGGGAGTTGGCCGCGCAGGCGGGTGAGCGCCATCGGGTCAAGTGCGTCGATCTTGTTGACCACCAGCAGTTCCGGCGGGGCGGCGGTGCCCTGCTCCTTGATCACGTCGGTGATCACCTCGCGGACCGCCTTGATCTGTTCGGCGGGCAGCGAGTCGGAGCCGTCGACCACGTGCAGTAGCAGGTCGGCGCCGGTCACTTCCTCCAGCGTCGACCGGAATGCCTCGACCAGCTGGGTCGGCAGGTGCCGGACGAAACCGACGGTGTCGGTGAACACGACTTCGCGGCCGTCGTCGAGATCGGCGCGGCGGGTGGTCGGGTCAAGGGTGGCGAACAGTGCGTCCTGTACCAGCAGTCCGGCGCCGGTCAGCGCGTTCATCAGGCTGGACTTGCCCGCGTTGGTGTAACCGACGATCGCGACCGACGGGATGCCGCTGGAATTGCGGCGGGCCCGCATGGTGTCGCGCGCGGTCTTCATCTCGCGGATCTCGCGGCGCAGCTTGGCCATCCGCTCCCGAATGCGGCGACGATCGGTTTCGATCTTCGTCTCACCGGGACCACGCAGACCCACACCGCCACCGTTGCCACCCGCGCGGCCACCGGCCTGGCGGGACATGGACTCACCCCAACCGCGCAGGCGCGGCAGCATGTATTCCATCTGGGCCAGCGCGACCTGCGCCTTGCCCTCGCGGGAGGTGGCGTGCTGGGCGAAGATGTCCAGGATCAGCGCGGTCCGGTCGATCACCTTAACCTTGACGACCTTCTCCAGCGCGGTCAGCTGCGCCGGGGTCAGTTCACCGTCGCAGATCACCGTGTCGGCTCCGGTTTCCAGCACAACGGCGCGCAGCTCGTCGGCCTTGCCCGAGCCGATGTAGGTGGCCGGGTCCGGCTTGTCCCGACGCTGGATGAGTCCTTCGAGCACCTCGGAGCCTGCGGTCTCGGCGAGCGCGGCCAGTTCGGTCATGCTCGCGTCGGCCTGCGCCGCGCTACCCGTGGTCCACACGCCGACCAGCACGACCCGTTCCAGGCGCAGCTGCCGGTACTCGACCTCGGTGATGTCGGTGAGCTCGGTGGACAGCCCGGCGACTCGGCGCAGCGAGCTGCGTTCGTCGAGCTGCATCTCGCCGACCGTCGGCTCGGCGGGGGTCCAGCCGCCGGACCGCTTCATCCGCGCGGCGTGCTCGGCGACCACATCGCCGGTCGCGGCGTCGTCGGTAGCCGTATCGTCGAGCTGGATGGCGTCATCGGCCGCCTCGGTGAAGTCGTCGGCCGGAGTGAATTCATACGTCTTTTTCGTCATACAAGGTCCATGGTCCCACGAGGTACCGACATAGCGCATCGGGATATTGCCCACGCCGTCCGCCGGTGTGTCGCGGGCCGGCGGTTTCAGCGGCTCTGCCACCAGCTCTCGGCGAGGGTGCCCGAGGCGACCAGCACCGAGGGGCCGCGCAGCCAGGCGGTGCCGTTGGCGAGCCGGACTGTGACCTCGCCGCCCGGAATCCGCACGCGCACCTCCCCGCTGTCGGTGGCGATCCGGAAACCGTCGCGGGCCAGTGCCGCCGCGGCCGCCGCGACGGTCCCGGTTCCGCAGGAACGGGTTTCGCCGACGCCGCGTTCGTAGACGCGCATGTCGACAGAGCGGTCGGCGTCGAGCGCGGTCACGATCTCCACATTGACGCCGTGCGGGAACAGGTCCGGGTCGTAGCCGGGCGGCACGGTGAGGTCGAGTTTGGCCAGCCCTTCCGCGGACAGGCCGGGATCGACGCAGGCCAGGTGTGGGTTGCCGACATCGATGCCGAGGCCGGAGTACCCCCACCCGGCCACGGTCGCGGTGGATTCGCCCAGTTCGCGCACGACACCCATCTCGGTGGTGACGTCACCGTCGACCGCGGTGGCGGCGTGCACGGTGGCCGGACGACCGCCCGCGCGGCTGCCGACGACGAATTCGTGCCTCGTCTCCAGGCCGGAAGCCACCAGGTAGTGCGCGAATACACGGGTGCCGTTCCCGCACATCTCGGCGATCGAGCCGTCGGCGTTGCGATAGTCCATGAACCAGTCGCTGTCGCGCACCCCGTCGGGGAGCTCGGCGAGCACGCCCGCGTCGCGCAACGCACCGGCCCGCGCCACCCTCAGCACACCGTCGGCGCCCAGTCCGCGCTGCCGGTCGCACAGCGCGCTGACCCGCTCGGCGGTCAGCTCCAGCCGAACCTCGAGATCCGGCAGCAGCACGAAGTCGTTCTCGGTGCCGTGGCCCTTGGTGAACGCGATGTCGGACACGTGCGTGTTCTCCCTACCTTGTCGTCACTTGGCAAACGTCCGCCGCTGCCGCGAAATTTCGTACAGCGCGACGGCGGCCGCTGAGGGTGCGCCGAGCGAGCTCGCGGTGCCGCCCATCGGAATGTGCACCATATCGTCGCAGGCCGCCTGCCAGGCGGCGCTCATCCCGCTGGTCTCGTTGCCGATGACGAGGATGGTGGCCTCGGTGAAGTCGTAGTCGTAGGCCGCCCGCGGGCCGTTCTCGTCGGTGCCGATGATCCGGGTGGGGATGCCACGGCGCACCTGCCGGTCCCGGAATTCGACGACCTGTGCGGCCCCGGCCGCGCGCAGCACCGGCATGGCGAACAGCGAGCCGGTCGACGCGCGGACGGCCTGCGGGTCGTACTGGTCGGCGCCGTGTCCGGTGACGATCACGCCGCTGGCGCCGAACGCGTCGGCCGATCGGATCAGCGTACCGAGATTACCCGGCGAGTTCGGGCGATCGAACACCACGACGACGGGTGCGTCCTCACCCGGCTCCCCCGGCTCGAAGGTGTCGAGTTCCTGCTGCCGCGACACCGCGACGGCCACCAGTTCCGGTATGCCGCCGACCTTTTCGCCGAGTTCGGCCATCAACTCCGGGACCAGGCCGACCTGCGGGACCTCGCTGGTGTCCAGCAGTTCCCTGGCCCAGCTCGACAGCTCCGGGGCGCCGAGGCGGTAGAGCAGCGTCTCCAGCGGCCAGTCGTTGGCGACGGCCTGGGTGATCGGACGCACGCCCTGTACCAGGAAGCGGCCGTCCCGGTGGCGTTTGGTCCGGTTATTGAGGTAGGCCTGCCACACCTGGACGGAGGCGTTGCGGGTGCTCACACGTCGGGTCACTGCGGTGTCCGTTCTTTCTCGTCGAGCAGGGCGAGCGTGGTCGCCACCAGATCGGGGGCGGCGCCGTTCACCCAGCGCACCCTGGGGTCGCGACGGAACCACGAGCGCTGCCGCCGGACGTAGCGTCGCGTGCCGATCAGGGTGCGTTCTTGCGCGTGCTTCAGGTCGTATTCGTTGTCGAGGTACGACAGGACTTGTGCGTAGCCGATGGCGCGCCGGGCGGTGACGCCGTCGCGCAGGCCGCGGTCGATCAGGGCCCGTACTTCGTCGACGAGTCCGGCGGCGAACATCAGCTCGGTGCGGCGTTCGATCCGCTCGTCCAATTCGGCGGTGTCGCGGTCGACGCCGATGATCACCGTGCCCCAGCGCGGCCTGCCGATCTCCGGCGCCGAGGCGGCGAACGGCTTGCCGGTGAGTTCGACGACTTCGAGGGCGCGCACCATGCGGCGTCCGTCGGTGGGCAGGATGGTGGCCGCCGCCGCGGGATCGGCCTGCCGCAACGCGGCGTGCACGGCTTCGACACCGCCCTCGGCGAGCACCGTCTCCCAGCGGGCGCGCACGGCCGGGTCGGTGGCCGGGAACTCCCACTTGTCCAGCAGCGCTTGGACATACATCATCGAGCCGCCGACGATGACCGGGACGTGCCCGCGCGCCATGATCGCCGCCACGTCGGCGCTCGCCGCGGACTGATAGGCGGCGACGGTCGCGGTTTCGGTCACGTCGAGGACATCGAGTTGGTGATGCGGGATGTCACGCCGCTCGGCGACGGTGAGTTTCGCGGTCCCGACGTCCATGCCGCGGTAGAGCTGCATCGCGTCGATGTTGACGATCTCGCCGCCGAGCCGTTCGGCGAGGTCGAGGCCGAGGTCGGACTTGCCGGTGGCGGTCGGGCCGACAACGGCGATCGGGGTGATGCCGGATTCGGTCACGGCCGCCACAGACTCACTTGATAGCCGACGCCGAACGGCGCGTCCCGGAACAGCGTCTCGACCATTGGATCAGTGTCGAACAACCCGGCCAGCACCTGGTAGGCGGCCCGGCCGGACATGACGAGTTCCCCGCACAGTGCGGGATCGAGCGCAGCCAATCCGGCGCGATCACCGGCGGTCAGCGCACGATCGAGTTCGTCTTGGACAGCGGCGGCGCGCTCATCGAAATAGCCGGGAGCCTTCAACGACAGGGTCGCGGCACCGTCGGCCACCACGAGCACACCGTGGCGCCCGTCGGAACCATCCGCTTCCGCGCGCAGTTTCGCGCCTAGCTCGACGCAGCGGTCCGCGGCGGTGCCGTCGGCGACGATGCGCGCGTCCGCGCTCATGGCCGGCGCAACCTGTCCCCGCAACCAACCGGCGATCAACACCGGCAGCGGAAGCTGGGCATCAGGCTCGGCCGCCGCGGCCGCCGACAGCGCGACCCGCACGTCGGCGCCGAACCCACGAAACGTGCCGACCGTCTCCGGCCCGAACACCTGGTCGGCGGCACCGGTACCGACGACTGTCCACCGGTCTGACACCGCAGCAAGGGCTGCCGCGGCAGCCAGCACAGCCGCCCGCAGCCGCCACCGCGGATCATCGCGCTGACCGGGAACCGCGCCGGTCGCAGCACCGCAGAGCTCGGGCACCAGGATCGGCGGCGACGGGACCAGGGCGGCTATCGAGAACACGTGGTAACCGTAACCGTTGCGCGCGGCCCCGATGCG
The DNA here is from genome assembly GCF_019222765.1 of Nocardia iowensis. Classification (NCBI taxonomy): domain Bacteria; kingdom Bacillati; phylum Actinomycetota; class Actinomycetes; order Mycobacteriales; family Nocardiaceae; genus Nocardia; species Nocardia iowensis. The sequence continues at coordinate 6,300,469 of NZ_CP078145.1, forward strand.
CACCGCGGGTACCGCCCGGCTTCGAGTGTCTCTGCCGCAAAGCTGGTCGAGATTGATACTGTTCGATGAGCTACAACCCAGGTCATCAGGGGTTGCAATCCCCGAGATTCCTCCGCGTGAAGGCATGGGTCGATGGTCACAAGGGCTCGGACCGGGTTCAATGGGATGAGCTAGGGCGTAACCAGGCAGCCGTGACGCGCGGCAGGGACGAGGAGCAATGACCGACAGCAACGGAACCGCGAAAGCCAGCCCCGGCGCCATGCCGCGCTCTTCCGGTGCCCCGAAACCCGGTGGCTCGATCCAACCGCCCAAGCCGCACGCGACCCCGGGCCAGGCTCAGCACCCGCATCCCGTCGTCGTGCCCACGGTCACCGACCCCAGTGCCTGGGGCCGGGTCGACGAGGACGGCACCGCCTGGGTGAAGACCGCCGACGGCGAACGCCAGGTCGGTTCGTGGCAAGCGGGCGACGCCGCCGAGGGCCTGGCCCACTTCGGTCGCCGGTTCGATGATCTGGCCACCGAGGTCGCGCTGCTCGAGGCCCGCCTCGCCGCGGGCGCGGACGCCCGCAAGACCAAGGCCGCCGCCGTCGCCCTCGCCGAATCGCTGCCCACCGCCGCCGTCATCGGCGATATCGAAGGGCTCGCGAAGCGCTTGGCCGCGATCGCCGAACACTCCGAAGAGGCTGCCGCGCATGCCAAGGAGGAGAAGGACCGGGCCAGACACGAGCACACCGAGCGCAAGGAAGCGCTGTGCGCCGAGGCCGAGAAGATCGCCGCCGAATCCACCCAGTGGAAGGCCGCGGGCGACCGGCTGCGCGAAATCCTAGACGAGTGGAAGTCGATCCGCGGCGTGGACCGCAAGGTCGACGACGCGCTGTGGAAGCGGTACTCCAAGGCCCGTGAGGCGTTCAACCGCAGGCGCGGCGCGCACTTCGCCGAGCTCGACCGGGAACGCGCCGCCGCGAAGACCCGCAAGGAAGAGCTGTGCGTGCGCGCCGAGGAACTGTCCGGTTCGACCGATTGGGTCGGCACCGCGGGCATCTTCCGTGACCTGCTCGCCGAGTGGAAGGCGGCGGGCCGGGCACCGCGCGAGGCCGACGAGGCGCTGTGGCGGCGCTTCAAGAGCGCTCAGGATGTGTTCTTCGCCGCCCGCAATGCCGCCGTCACGGAACGCGACGCCGAGTTCGACCAGAACGCGGCCGCCAAGGAAGAACTGCTGAAAGCCTACGAGCACATCGACCCGGCCAACGGCTTGGAAGCGGCCCGCGCCGCCCTGCGTGAGCTGCAGGACAAGTGGGACGCCATCGGCAAGGTCCCGCGCGAACGCATGCAGGAACTGGAAGGCAAGCTGCGCGCCATCGAGAAGCGGGTCCGCGACGCGGTCGACGCGCAGTGGCGCCGCACCGACCCGGAGGCGATGGCCCGCGCGGCCCAATTCCGGGAGCGGGTGGCGCAATTCGAGGAGCAGGCCGCCAAGGCGCAAGCCGCGGGCAAAGCTCGCGATGCCGAGAAGGCCCTCGAACAGGCCAAGCAGTGGCGCGAATGGGCCGAAGCCGCCGAAGGCGCCGTCACCAACCGCTGACGCATCGAACGACAAAGGCGGGCTTCCAGCGCATTGCCGGAAGCCCGCCCTTGTCGTTGTGCGAGTTCAGTTTTCGCCGGTGAGACGGCGGCGGTCGCGTTCCTCGGCGGCGGCCGACGCGGTGCGGCGCTGTTCTTCGGCGGCCAGTTGCAGTGCGGTGCGGCTCCAGACGACGCGGATCCAGTGGAAGGTCAGCACGATCGCGGCGATGGTGCCGAGGATGAGCCCGATTGCCGGGCCCGCGCCCTGGTAGTTGCCGATGCCGGGCGTCTGCCGGTGCCAGATGGAGAAGACGCCGAACACGCTGGTGATGGCGGTGCCCGCGACGGCGATCCAGGCGAGGAACCAGCGGCGGGTCATCAGGGCCAGCGTGGAGAAACCGACGCCGAAGACGACCAGGAACCAGACGAAGATCCGCGACGGCAGGCCGATGTGCTCCAACCGGGCGGCATCGGTGCTCAGCAGCACGTCGAAGCCGCGCGCGCCACCGGCGTGCGGCAGCACCAGCGAGAGCAACAGGACGAACACCGCGCCCGCGACCACCATGGCGCGCACCCCGGGGTCGATCTCCCCGGCGATGCGACGTTCCACCGCGTCCAGGTCGTCGCGGAACTGCTCGAAATTGTTGGTCTCGACCGAGTTCACTGAACCCTCGTTTCCTTCGGCTCGTTCGTGGTTCGCTGCACTGCCCGCGTCCACTGTGCCATCACCGGATTCGATCGGATCAGTCGACCCACTACCGCCGGTAGTAGGTTCTACCGGTTGCCCGGCACGATCGGGCGTGGAGTCCGCTCCCCCAGCGCCACGCGCCTCGTCACGTTCTTCGCCCGGTCCGCTGCTCACGACTCCACCTCGCTAACGCTCGGCTCCGTCGTGCGCAGTGGCGCGCTGCGTCCTCGGTTCACTCGCTGACGCTCGCTCACGACTCCACCTCGCTAACGCTGCGCTCGGTCACGACTCCGCCTCGCTGCTCGCGCTGATCAGGACAACGGTACCGGCGATCGGTTCGTTCATCGCCGACATTCGGTCCCGGCATACCCGAGGCCGCTGCAATCCGATCCGTTCGCCGCACTCCCTCACGCGCCGCAACCGGTCGAACAGCCCGCGGCCGCGACCGGTTCCGGTGCGGGAGCGCCGATCCGGGGCAGCCCCAGCCCGACGCCGATGGGTTCGGTCTTCGGTGTGATGCCGCGTTCGTGCGCATCACCGGCGGCGGTGCGGCGGTGCGACTTGATCGGGGCGTCGGCGATCAAATGATGCGGTGCCGCCTCGGTGATATCGACGGTGATGATGTCGCCGGGGCGGATCGACTCGGCGGTGCCGCCCGGCCGGAAGTGCACCAGCCTGCCATCGCGGGCGCGACCGCTCATGCGCGCGGTGGCGGCGTTCTTCTTGCCCGCGCCGTCGGCGACCAGCAGTTCGACCTCGGTGCCGATGAGCGCCAGGTTCGCGTCGAGCGAAACTTCCTCCTGCAACGCGATGAGCCGCTCATAACGTTCCTGCACAACGGCTTTCGGCAGCTGATCGGGCATGTCCGCGGCGGGCGTGCCCGGCCGCTTGGAGTACTGGAAGGTGTAGGCGCTGGTGAACCGAGCCTGGCGGACCACGTCCAGGGTCTCCTGGAAGTCCTCCTCGGTTTCCCCGGGGAACCCGACAATGATGTCGGTGGTGATCGCCGCGTGCGGCATGGCGGCCCGGACCTTTTCGATGATGCCCAGGTAGCGCGCCTTGCGGTAGGAGCGGCGCATCGCCTTGAGCACCTTGTCCGAGCCGGACTGCAGCGGCATGTGCAGCTGCGGGCAGATGTTCGGGGTCTCGGCCATCGCCTCGATCACGTCGTCGGTGAACTCGGCCGGGTGCGGGGAGGTGAAGCGCACCCGCTCCAGTCCGTCGATGCCGCCGCACGCGCGCAGCAGCTTGGCGAACGCGCCGCGGTCGCGCGCCTCGTCCGGGTCGGCGAACGAGGCGCCGTAGGCGTTCACGTTCTGCCCGAGCAGCGTCACCTCCAGCACGCCCTGGTCGACCAGCGCCTGCACCTCGGCGAGCACGTCACCGGGGCGGCGGTCGACCTCCTTGCCGCGCAGCGACGGCACGATGCAGAAGGTGCAGGTGTTGTTGCAGCCCACCGAGATCGACACCCAGCCCGAGTACGCGGACTCGCGCTTGGCGGGCAGGCTCGACGGGAACGCCTCCAGCGATTCCAGGATCTCCACCTGCGCCTCGGCATTGTGCCGCGCCCGTTCCAGCAGCACCGGCAGCGAGCCGATGTTGTGCGTGCCGAACACCACGTCCACCCACGGCGCCTTGCGCACCACGACGCCGCGGTCCTTCTGCGCCAGGCAGCCGCCGACGGCGATCTGCATGCCGGGCTGGTCGGCCTTGATCGACGCCAGATGGCCGAGGGTGCCGTAGAGCTTGTTGTCGGCGTTCTCGCGCACCGCGCAGGTATTGAGGACGACCAGGTCGGCCGTCGCCCCCGGCGCGGCCTTCACGTAACCCGCGTCCTCCAGGAGTCCGGACAAGCGTTCGGAATCGTGCACGTTCATCTGGCAACCGAAGGTGCGGACCTCGTAGCTGCGCATGCCTTCAGCGGGAAGTTGGGTGGGAGTCAACACTGGCCCGCCCGTCGCCCGACCACCGCCCCTTATCGAGTCGCTTCGCGACGCTGCGTCTCCGATCGAATCCACGCGTCCAGGGTACGGGGACGCGCAAAGCGGGTTTCGGGGGCATCGGCGCAGGCAACGGGCGCCGCACCGGCCGGTCACGTGACACCGTTCCACCTATCCCCCGGCCACCCCGCGGACCGCGCCGAAGGCATTCATCGGACGTATTACCGAGACGTGTCTTTTCGGCGCGGCGTGACGGTGTGTCGCGGAAACTCGGGCAAATCCGTGTTTTCCCCTTAAGGTCTTTGACCATGACCGACGACGCCGCCGCGCCCGATACAACGGGGGACGCTTCAACCGGGGACGCCAGCGCCGCCACCAGCGCGCCGATGATCTCGATGCGCAATGTGCAAAAGCACTTCGGTGAACTGCACGTACTGCGCGATATCGACCTCGAAGTTCCCAAAGGACAGGTAGTCATTGTTCTCGGACCCTCGGGTTCCGGGAAGTCGACGCTGTGCCGCACCATCAACCGCCTGGAACCCATCGACTCTGGTGACATCGCCATCGATGGTGTCCCGCTACCCGCCGAGGGCCGCGGACTCGCCGCGCTGCGCGCCGATGTCGGCATGGTGTTCCAGTCGTTCAACCTGTTCGCGCACAAGACGATCGTCGAGAACGTCATGCTCGCGCCGATCAAGGTTCGCAAAATCAAGAAAGACGCGGCGCACAAGCACGCGATGGAACTGCTCGACCGGGTCGGCATCGCCAACCAGGCCGACAAGTACCCGGCCCAGCTGTCCGGTGGCCAGCAGCAGCGCGTCGCCATCGCCCGCGCGCTCGCGATGAACCCCAAGGTGATGCTGTTCGACGAGCCGACCTCGGCGCTGGACCCGGAGATGGTCCAGGAGGTGCTCGACGTGATGGTCTCGCTGGCCAAGGATGGGATGACCATGCTGGTCGTCACCCACGAAATGGGTTTCGCCCGCCGCGCGGCGAACCGGGTCCTGTTCATGGCGGACGGGCAGATCGTCGAGGACGCGGAGCCGGAGGTGTTCTTCACCGCACCGAAGTCCGACCGTGCGAAGGACTTCCTCGGCAAGATATTGAGCCACTGAAACGTCAGATCGACCCGCTGTGCAACGACCACGGCCAACAAACCCACTAGAGGGAGAAGGAAACTCGATGAGGATCAACCGTGCCCTGCGACTCGGTGTCGGAGCGATCGCTCTGACACTCGCCGCCGCAACCGCCACCGCGTGTGGCGGCGGTGACAGCAAGTCCGCCTTGGACAACGCCAAGGACGGCAAGCTCACCATCGGCATCAAGTTCGACCAGCCGGGCCTCGGGCTGCGCAACAAGGACGGCTCCTACAGCGGCTTCGACGTCGAGGTCGGCAAGTATGTGGCGGAAAAGCTCGGGGTGAAGCCGGAGGGCATCACCTGGAAGGAGTCCCCGTCCGGCCAGCGCGAGACGCTGATCGAAAACGGTCAGGTGGACTACATCGTGGCGACCTACTCGATCAACGACGCACGCAAGCAGAAGGTCGACTTCGCGGGCCCGTACTACATCGCAGGCCAGTCGCTGCTGGTCCGCGCCGACAACACCGACATCACCGGCCCGGACAGCCTCAAGGGCAAGAAGGTCTGCTCGGTGAAGGGCTCCACCCCCGCCCAGAACATCGAAAAGAACTTCAAGGACACCCAGCTGCAGGCCAATGACACCTACTCGCTGTGCCTCGAGGGCCTGCGCGCGGGTTCGTGGGACGCGGTGACCACCGACGACATCATCCTCGCCGGTTACGCCGCCCAGAGCACCGGCGCGTTCAAGGTCGTCGGCAAGCCGTTCACCACGGAGAACTACGGCATCGGCCTGAAGAAGGGCGACAAGGAACTCCGCGACAAGGTCAACGACGCGATCGAGGCGATGATCGCCGACCAGTCCTGGAAGAAGGCGTTCGACTCGACCGTCGGCGCGTCCGGCTACCAGGCACCGGAGCCGCCGAAGGTCAACCGGTACTGAGCTTGTGCCTCGCACGGTGGTCCGGCCCCACAGGGCCGGACCACCTCCACATTTTCCCCTGAGAATCGAGACCCGATGGGAGGGACGCGTACGCCGTGTTCGACCTGATCTCGAGGTATGACGACCAAATCCTCGACGCCTTCTGGGTGACCATCAAACTGACCGTCTTGTCGGCGGTCGGGGCGCTGATCCTGGGCACTTTCGTCGCCGCGTTGCGCGTGTCCCCGGTTCCGATCGCCCGTGCGGTCGGCACCGCCTACGTCACCATCTTCCGCAATACCCCGCTCACGCTGATCATCGTGTTCATGTCGCTCGGCCTCTACACCACCATGGGCTGGCGACTGGCCGGTGAGGGACCGAACTCGGTCGCGGAGAACAACTTCCGCTACGCCATCGTCGGCCTCAGCATCTACACCGCGGCGTTCGTCTGTGAATCGCTGCGATCCGGTATCAACACCGTGGCCATGGGCCAGTCGGAGGCGGGCCGGTCGCTCGGTTTGACCTTCGCCCAGAATCTGCGGCTCATCGTGCTGCCGCAGGCCTTCCGTTCCGTCATCGCCCCGCTGGGCAGCGTGCTGATCGCGCTGACCAAGAACACCACGATCGCCTCCGCCATCGGCGTGGTCGAGGCCGCGTTCCTGATGGCGAACATCAACGAGAACGAGGCAGCCGTGGTCGCCGTCGGTGCCATCTTCGCCCTCGGATTCGTCGTCCTGACCCTGCCGACCGGCCTGTTCTTCGGCTGGCTCGCCAAGCGATTCGAGGTCGCCCGATGAGGGAGCGCAGCGAGCGAACACTAGACACGGCTGTCCCAGCAGTCATGACGGAACCGAGCGTCAGCGAGGTGGAGTCATGAGTGCTGCGCCTTCGGTGCTGTTCGACGCACCCGGCCCACGCGGACGTCTTCGGCACCACTTCTACTCGGTCATCGTTGTCGCCGCCGTCGCGGCGTTGCTGTGGGTGTTGTACAGCGGCTTCGCCGACAAGGGACAATTCACCGCGGAGAAGTGGAAGCCGTTCCTCGACGGCGAGGTCTGGCAGACCTATTTGCTACCCGGTCTGAAGGGCACCGTCGTCGCGGCGCTGCTGTCGATCGTGTTCGCCCTCGTGATCGGCATGGTCTTCGGCATTCTGCGGATGTCGGATCATCGGCCGGTGCGGTGGATCGCGGGTGCGGTCGTCGAGGTGGCGCGGGCCATTCCGGTGCTGATCCTGATGATCTTCCTGTTCGCGGTGTTCTCCAAGAACCGGGTCTTCCAGTCCGAAGACCTGGCGCTGGCCGCGGTCGTGATCGCGCTGACGGTCTACAACGGTTCGGTCATCGCCGAGATCGTGCGCGCGGGTATCCGTTCGCTGCCCAAGGGGCAGACCGAGGCAGCGGTCGCGCTGGGCATGCGGAAGAGCCAGCTGATGCGGCTGATCCTGTTGCCGCAGGCGATCACCGCCATGCTGCCCGCGCTGGTCTCGCAAATGGTCGTCGCGCTGAAGGATTCGGCGCTCGGCTACCAGATCACCTACACCGAGATCGTGCGCTCCGGCCAGCAGCTCGGTGCGGCCGAGCAGAACACCATTCCCGCCCTGATGGTCATCGCACTCGTCATGATCGCGCTGAACAGCGCCCTGACGTTCGTGGCGACCAAGCTGGAGGGACGACTGCGCGCCCGCAAGAAGGGCAAGGGTGGCGCCGTGGTAGCGGCCGACTCCATCCTCACCGACGCCGCCCCCGGAATGGACATCACCGGCAAGAAGTAACCGTTCGAATCGACGCTGCGCTGGATACCGTTCCAGCGCAGCGTCTTTTCTTTCCCCGGTCCCGCGCACCATTTGTGCCGACGCGCACGAAACTGCTGGCAAATGCGTGTGCGGGTCGAGAATCTGTGCGCGGCAACGGGCGCTGACCTCGATCGCGACCGGTCAGTCGGATCGGCCGACTACGATCGCGTCCGTGCGGGTAGGACGACGACTTTCTGGTTTGCTGGCGTTTGCTGTTCTGCTGGCGGTGGCTTTCGGGGCCGCGTGGGATCAGCAGCCCCGTGGCTATCGGCCGGAGTCCGCGCCCGCCGACGTTTTCAGTGCCGAACGCGCGTTCGGGGTGGTCGAGGAGATCGCGCAGCGGCCGCATCCGGTCGGCACCGCCGAACACGACCGCGTGCGCGACCATCTCGTCGCGGAATTGCGAAAACTGGGCCTGCAGGCCGAGATTCAAGAGGGCATCGGCCGGTACCCCGCCGCGATGCAGCGCGATGTGCTCGGGATCGGCCGGGTCGCCAACATCATTGCCCGGCTGCCCGGGACGAATCCGACCGGGACGGTTTTCCTCACAGCACACTACGATTCCGTCGCCTCCGGGCCCGGTGCGAATGACGATGGGGTCGGGGTTGCGGCGGTGCTGGAGGATGTCCGCGCGCTACGGGCCGGCGGCACCGCGTTGCGCAATGACGTGGTCGTCCTGCTGACCGACGCCGAGGAGACCGGGCTGCTCGGCGCGGAAGCCTTTGTCGCCGCGGGCAAGGACGGCAGAGACACCGGCGTGGTCATCAACCACGAGGCGCGCGGTGCGGGCGGCCCACCGTTGCTGTGGCGGACCACCCGGCCCGACGGCGCGCTGATCCGTGCGGTCGCGGACGCCGCACCGCATCCGAACACCGACTCGTTGTCCACCACCTTGGCCGGTGCGCAGACGTCGAGCAATACCGACTTCGCCTCGTTCGAGCCGGGCGGGCTGCGGGTGCTGGACTGGGCCTATGCCGGTCGAAGTGCGTACTACCACAACCGGTTGGACGACCCCGCGCACGTCGATCTGGCGACCGTGCAGCAGATGGGCGACAACAGCCTCGCCATGGTGCGAGAACTCGGCGACACCGACCTCACGGTGTCCGACGATGCCGATCGCGCGTATTTCCAGTTGCCTTTCGGCATTCTGGTGGTGCTGCCGCTGTGGGTGATCATCGCGCTCGCCGTGGCCACTGTCGTTGCCGTGGCCTTGATCGTCGGGCAGCTCCGGCGCGCGGGCGAGACCAGCCTGCGGCGCGTACTCGGTTCGGCCGCAACGGCTGTCGTCGCGGCGCCGATCGCGACCGGTGCGGTGTACGGGCTGTGGGAGGCGGTGAAGGCCATCCGGCCCGAGTATCGTCCCCTCTTCGTCGATCCTTACCGACCGGAATTCTATTACGTAGCGATTCTCGTAGTGTCCGTCGCCGTGCTCGCCACCTGGTATGCGATCGCGCGGCGGTTGTTCGGCACGCCTGCCACGGCGGCCGGGCTGCTGTGCGGCATGGCGGTGCTCGGCGCGGTGCTCGCGGGCATCGCGCCAGCGGCCGCCCACGTGCTGGTTGTTCCCACCTTCGCGGCGACGGTGGGTGTGGCGGCTACGTTCGCGGTGCCCGATCGTTGGCGGTTGCCGGTGCTCACCGTCTTTCTCGTACCGGCGGCGGTATTCCTCGGCGGCGCAACCTGGCCCGTGCTGCAGACCGGCATCACCACTGCCCCGTTCCTGGTCGCTCCCGCGGTGGTGCTGCTCGGCGGTCTGCTCATGCTGACCCTCCCCCACTCGTGGCCGAACCGGCACGGATGGGCGATCCCGTCGGTCGCCTTCGCCCTCGCCATCGTCCTCGCGGCTGTCGGCCTTGCCGTGGACCGCTTCGACGATCGCCATCCCCTGACTTCCCAACTCGTCTACGCACTCGACGCCGACCGGAACGAGGCCCGCTGGCTCTCCCGGGAGGCCCCCGACCGCTGGACCCGCAACCTCGTCGGCGACACCGCGCCAGACCAGCGATTTGCCCAACTGTGGCCCACCGTCGTCGCCAGCGGCCCGGCCCCGGCCGAAACACTCGCCCCACCGACCGCCGAAATCCTCTCCGACACAACCGACTCGGGACAACGCACCGTACATCTGCGAATACGCTCACCCCGCGGCGCCACAAGCATCGCCCTGCGCTACGAAACCCCCTTCCAGTCCCTGCGGGTGGCGGGCCGAGACATAAACCCGCTGCCCAAAACCGGCTTCCAGTTCTACGCACCCCCGCCCGAAGGCATCGACGTACAACTCGTCGCCCCCGCCGGCCCCCTGTCACTGACCCTGGTCGACTACACCTGGCTCCCCGACTCCAAAATCCAGTCCTACCGAAACCCCCCGGACGACATCTACTTCCGCCAGGACAGCACCGGAGCCGTCTTCACCTCCATCCCGGGCCTGTAGACCTCAGTTCTGACGTCCCGCTGTGCTCAGCTCCTGCTGATGCGGTCGGCGAAGACGAATGGGGCACACTGCGGCTTTCGCTCTGCTGCCGTGAGCTAGTCCATCGAGTCGTCGAGGTTTGACGTGTCGATTTCCGCTTGGGCCAGTTCGGTTTTCACCACGGTGTATGCCACGGACTGGTTGTAGCCTCGGCGGGCGAGCATACCTACCAGGCGGCGGATGGTTTTGTCGCGGTCGAGGTTGGTGGGGAGGCTGCGGAGTTTGCGGCGGACCAGGTCGCGGGCGCGGGATTCTTCGTCGTCGGCGGTGATGGCGTCCAGGGCGGGGGCGGCGTCGGCTTGGGCTACGCCTTTGCGCCGGAGTTCTTGGGCCAGCGCTTGTTTGCCTTTGCCGGAGAAGGTGTGCCGGGAGTGGACCCATTGTTCGGCGAAGGCCGCGTCATCGATGAGGCCGACCTCGGTGAGGCGGTCCAGGGCGCGGTCGCTGATGTCGGGGGTGTAGCCCTTGGCCGCTAGGCGTTGGGCAAGTTCGGCGCGGCTGCGGGCGCGGACGGCGAGCAGGCGAAGACACGCCTCTTTCGCCTGCTCGACCGTCCCACCTGGCGGTGTGGGCTCCGTGGAGCGCGCACTCCGCTCGGATCCGGCCGCCACCGGATCCGCCCATCGGCCGTCGGAAGGTGCGGAATCAGCCGACTGGGAGTCTTTGCGCCGGGACGACTTTCGCCGCCCACGGCGAGGCTCTGCTGCTGCGAAGGACTCTGCTGCCGCGAAGGACTCTGCCGCGGAGAAGGACCCTGCTGTCGAGGGGGACCCTGCCGCGGAGAAGGACCCAGTCGAACGCGCCCGCTGCGGATCGGACGCGCTCGACCGAGTTCCCATGGTGTCCGATTCGGCCGAACCACCTTCGGCCGTCCGGACTCGTCCGGGGTCCTGTTCGCCGGGCCGGGATCCCGTGGGATCGGTGGAGGCACCAGAGGCGGACAGGAGTTCTTGGAGTCGGCGTCGCATCTCCTGCACCGGCTCGGACCGCGACTCTTCGGGCGCGGTCCAGCGCGGCTGGGGCGAGCGTCGACCGTTCATCGGATCAGAAATCAGCGGGGACCTCGGCGGCGGCCGCATCCGCGGTCACGTCGGCGCCGATGCCGAGCTTCTCCTTGATCTTCTTCTCGATCTCGTTGCAGATGTCGACGTTGTCCAGCAAGAACTTACGGGCGTTCTCCTTGCCCTGGCCGAGCTGATCGCCCTCGTAGGTGTACCAGGAGCCGGACTTGCGGACGAAGCCGTGCTCGACACCCATGTCGATGAGCGAGCCCTCCTTGGAGATGCCGTGGCCGTAGAGGATGTCGAACTCGGCCTGCTTGAACGGCGGGCTGACCTTGTTCTTCACGACCTTCACCCGGGTGCGGTTGCCGACCGCGTCGGTGCCGTCCTTGAGCGTTTCGATGCGGCGCACGTCGAGGCGGACCGAGGCGTAGAACTTCAACGCCTTACCACCCGTGGTGGTTTCGGGGGAACCGAACATCACACCGATCTTCTCGCGCAGCTGGTTGATGAAGATGGCGGTGGTGTTGGAATTGCTCAGCGCACCGGTCATCTTGCGCAGCGCCTGGCTCATCAGGCGGGCCTGCAGACCGACGTGGCTGTCACCCATCTCGCCCTCGATCTCGGCGCGCGGCACCAAGGCGGCCACCGAGTCGATGACGATGATGTCGATGGCACCGGAACGGACCAGCATGTCCGCGATTTCCAGCGCCTGCTCACCGGTGTCCGGCTGCGAGACGAGCAGGGCGTCGGTGTCGACACCCAGCTTCTTGGCGTATTCCGGGTCGAGGGCGTGCTCGGCGTCGATGAACGCCGCGACACCGCCCGCGGCCTGCGCATTGGCCACCGCGTGCAGCGCGACGGTGGTCTTACCCGAGGATTCCGGGCCGTAGACCTCGACGATGCGGCCGCGCGGCAGACCGCCGATGCCGAGCGCGACGTCCAGCGCGATGGAGCCGGTGGGGATCACCGCGAGCGGCTGACGTACCTCTTCACCGAGGCGCATGACCGCGCCCTTGCCGAAGCTCTTCTCGACCTGAGCCAGTGCGAGTTCGAGAGCCTTGTCGCGGTCGTACGCCTGTGGTGCCATGTCCTGATCCCCTTTTCGACGGGTAAGTCTCTGCTGTGGTTGGCGCCAACATTAGAGGGCGGCACCGACAAGTTCTGGCGCCAAGACTAGACGAACAGATGTTCGAGTCAAGCGACGCGCTGTTCCGCCTCCCCGAAAATTTAGGCCAGACTCGTGATCGACCTGAGTCAACGCACCAGGGATACCCGATCGCTGTTCAGCAGCGTCTGCGCCTGTTTGAGCACGCGGAGGGCGGGTGTCACCTCGAGGTCGGTGATGCCGTCCAGCGCGCCCAACCGTTCGGTGATGTAGCGGTAGAGGTGGGGCGTGTCGCGGCAGATGACCGACGCCATCAGATTGGTCGGTCCGGTGGTCGCGGCCACGAACACCACCTCCGGATGCGTCGCCATCGCCTGCCCCACCGCGTGCAGATCGGACGGACGCACCCGCAACCACAGCGCCGACCGCGCGGTGTAGCCCATCCGCTCGACCGCGAAGTCGAGGTCGAAGTAGAGCACGCCCGACTGTGCCAACTCGGCCATCCGCCGCGCGACTCGCGGTGCGGTCCAACCGGTTTCGGCCGCGATCTGCGCGTACGGCGCACGGCCGTCGCGCCCGAGCATGGTGAGCATCACCTCGTCTTCGGCCGTCAGGTCCAACGGCGTATCCGGTCCGGTGTTCTCCAGCCGCGACTGGTGTCCCAACTCGCAGCCCGCGCGCTGCGCACCCAACTCGCACAGCTGCTGGTCGGTGAAAAGATGGCGGTAGCGCGGCCATTCCTCATCGGCCGGGAAGCGGTGCATCACCTCGTGCGCGGTCAGCGCGCGCACCTGACTCGCCCTCGGCAGCGTGTGCAGCAGCAGCGCGTCCCGGCGTTCGACGGACCGCGGCCTGCTCACGCAGGTCACCTCGGAGCCGGTGGACAGCAGCGTGACCCAGCTCAAATCCGGGAAACGGGCCAATGATTCGGCCAAGCGCAGCGCCTTGTCCGGTGTCGATTCGATCCGCAGCACCCAGCGCGCGTGCCCGAGCGGCACCGCGTTCACCTGCCCGGACACGTGCATGATGCCACGTTCGCGCAGTGCGCGGTAGCGGCGCGCCACCGTCTGTTCGGAGACCTCGAGAATGGCACCGAGTTTCGCGAACGGGATCCGGGCGTCGTGCACCAGCGCGTGCAGGATCTGCCGGTCGAGAATGTCCAGCGCGGAGGATTCCGAGAATTCATCGGACTGCATAGGAGGAATCTAACGTAGGAGACCATCCGGCTAGGGAGATACGTTCGATTGCCGCACGCTTGGCGTCGATATCGTTCGAATCCGCCATGGAGGCTCCCTTGAAGAAATGGCTCCCCCTGTTCGCCGCGTGCCTCGGCACGCTGATGCTGCTCATCGACGTCACCATCGTGAACGTCGCGCTGCCCGACATCGCCGCCGATCTGCACGCCGGACTGTCCAGCCTGCAATGGGTGGTGGACGGATACGCGTTGGCCTTGGCGGCGCTACTGCTCGTCCTCGGTTCGCTCGCCGACCGGGTCGGTGCGAAGCGCGCCTATCTGGTGGGACTCGTCCTGTTCGCCCTCGCCTCACTCGGCTGCGGCATCGCCGACAGCACGTCGAATCTCATTGCGGCGCGCGTACTTCAGGGCATCGGCGGGGCGGCCATGTTCGCGACCACACTGTCGCTGCTGCACTCGACGTACACCGGACGGGATCGCGGGATCGCGTTCGGCGTCTGGGGTGCGGTGACCGGTGCGGCGGCGGGAATCGGCGTGGTACTCGGTGGCGTGCTGACCGAGTTGTTGTCGTGGCGGTGGATCTTCTTCGTCAACCTGCCGATCGCGGTGCTGGCAATCGTGTTGACCGCCAGTGTGTTTCCGGCGTCGCCCCGCCGTGCGGACCGCGCCGTGGATGTGCCGGGCATGCTGGCGTTCGCCACCGCGGCGACCGCGCTCACCTACGGCGTCATTCGGGGTGGTGAGCACAGCTGGTCCGACGGTCGCGCGGTGACCGCGCTGATGCTCGGCGCAGTCGCGGTAGCCCTCTTCGCCATCGTCGAATCCCGCAGTGCCGCACCGATGTTTCCGCTGACACTGCTGCGCAACCGCGATTTCGGGGCGACGCTGCTCGGGGCGAGCGGACAGACCTTCGCGGCTTTCGCGAGCACGCCGCTGGTCTCGCTGTGGTTGCAGCAGCAGTTGCACATGACGCCGCTGCACGCCGGTCTGGCCATGCTGCCCATGGCCGCCACCGCATTCCTGGTCGCCGGAGTGTTCGGGCGATTGATGCACGACGCTCCCCCGAAGTGGACGATCGGCGCGGGGCTGGTGGTGATCGGGATCGGCACCGGGCTGCTCACGATGATCGACGCCGGATCGTCCTGGGTGGCACTGGTTCCCGGGTTTGTCGTGCTTGGCGCGGGTGTCGGCGTTAACGCGCCCGCGCTCGTGTCCGTGGGAATGGCCGCGGTGTCGCCGCAGCAGGCCGGCACGGCGGCGGGCGCGGTGAATACAGCGCGGCAGCTCGGGCTCGCGCTCGGCGTCGCGGTGCTGGGCACGGTGTTCCACGGGGTAGCGAAGGCGGATCAGCCGATGACGTTGTCGCACTTCGTCGCCGGGCTGGACGCGGCGCTCGCGGTCGCCGCCGTCGTGGGCATCGTGTTCGGCTCGATTGCCTTCGGCCTGTTCCACCACCGGAGTCCCCTCATCGAATCCGGCAAGACCGAGCGGGAGGTCGTCGCGGCCTGACCCACCCGACGACGGCGCCGTCCGCTTCGGACGGCGCCGTCGTGTTCTACTGCTGCGGCAGGATCGAATCGTCCCCCGGCTCGCGCGCGCCGAAGATACGACGGGCGGATTCGGGGATGCGGACGTCGTTGATGCTCGCCTCGCGGCGGGCCATCAGACCGTCGGGAGCGAACTCCCACTGTTCGTTGCCGTAGCTGCGCCACCACTGGCCCGATTCGTCGTGCCACTCGTACTGGAAGCGCACCGCGATCCGGTTACCTTCGAAGGCCCAGAGATCCTTGCGGAGCGCGTAGCCGTTTTCCGAAGCCCATTTGCGGGTGAGGAATTCGATGATCGCGGCGCGACCGGTGAAGAACTCGTCCCGGTTACGCCACACCGAGTCCTCGGTGTAGGCCGCGGCCACCCGGTCGGGATCGCGGGTATTCCAGGCATTTTCAGCGGCGAGCACCTTCGCCTCGGCGGTTTCGAGGTCGAACGGTGGCACTGGAGGTCGCACGAGCGACTCCTCTCTCAGGGATTGACGGGGGAAAGTTCGGGCGCGCCCCAGCGCAGGGGGCCTGCGCCGGAACGCTCGACGACCTCGGTGACGGTGAAGTCGATCGAGCACTGCGCGCCGGTGCCGAAAGTCTCCGGCGCCCAGTTCAACTCGGCGGTGCCGGTGAGCTGGAGGGTGGCGCCGGTGGCCCAGTCCGGGACGAGGATGCCGCAGCGCGGATTCACGTCGATATTCCCGAGTGTCATGAACATCGAGTTGCCTCGATAGTCGGGCCAGCGCAGCCGGGTCGGCGAAAGCACCTGGAGGAAACCGGGATTCCCGCCTCGATGCGAGGCGTCGGCGTTCCCTTCGAGGTCGCCGGTGGCGACGAAGAACGCGTCGGCCGCCGCGATTGCCGCCTGCTGGCGTGCGTCGAGTTCGTTGCCGTGCTGTGCGGGCGACGGCTCGACATCCGGCCGATAGGACTCGAGCTGCCTGCGCGAGATGTACTTCGGGCAGTTGGAATAGACCTGGTCGGTGACGATGAGCAAGCCGCCATCCACCGCCGTCGCGGCGCCGTTGACGCGCATCCGCCTGCGCCGCTGCGGTTGCAGGGCGATCATGCCGACCCGGGCCGGGCGGGTCAGCGCTTCCCGCAACGGATCTCCCGTGGCGGGCAGTGCGTCAACGGCGATGGTGTCCGCGTCGATGGCGTGCACGAATCCCGGCGGCCCGGCCAGTTCGCTCGCCCACAGTCTGCCCGAGTCATCGGCGGCGGCGATCACCACCATCGGCTGCTCGGCCAGGAAAGCGGCGGCGACGGCCGGGATGTCGGCCCGGATCATCCGGCCGACCCGGTCGGCGATCTGCGCCTGACCCATGCGCTGTTGGACGGCGAGTTCGCCAGCGTGGAAAGGCGTCATCGCAATACTCCTGTCACGAAAACTGCTCGGGCGAAGGGCCCCGCCAGACCGTTCAACAGACCTGCGGCTCAGAAGAATCCACAGGTCGGCGCGCTGCCGGTCGGCGCAGGCGCGCACTCGGCACCGGACGGCGCGTAGACCTCGAGCCGGATGCCGTCGGGGTCGACGAAGAAGATGCCACCCGAGGCCACGCCCTCACCGTGCGCGACGACGCCGTCGTACACGAACGGCACCGACTGTTCGCGCAGCGCCGCCTCCACTGCCCGCACCTGGTCGATGGTGTCGACCTGGAACGAAAGATGGTGCAGCCCTGGTGTTTCGGCAGAAAATCCGCCTGCGCTCTGCTGCCACAGCGTCACCAGCAGCTTGCCGTCCGCGCCGAGGAACGCCCACTTCTGCTCGCCGTCGGAGCTCGCGGCAAGCTGCTCGAAACCCAGTGCGCGGCGGTAGAAGTCCACCGAGCGGTCCAGGTCGGAGACGTTCAGGCCGATGTGCCCGGTGACGAGCTGGGGTGCGGCGACAGTGGTCATGGGATCCTCCTCGACAGGTAAACCGTCTATATCGGTTTAACTGGTTAGAAGATAGTCATAAGCGCAAACGCCCGTCAACCTGTAAACTCAAAATAACCGGTTAGATAGACAGCGGTCGGCTCGGCGGCCAGCAGGAGGTCGATACCCTCAGTTATGCGCGATCCACGCCCCCACCTCGGCGAACCGCTTGCCCTCGACCTGTTGGACACGCGGTGGAACGAGAACGGACACCCGCAGGACCTGCTCGCCGACGTGGCGGGTCTGGGCACCTGGCTGGCTTCGGCGGGGCTGGCCGATCGCGCGACCGCCGACCAGTCGACCCTCGACGCGGTCCTGACGGCCCGCACCGCCATCTACGACGTGGTGCAGAGCGCCGCGTACACCGCGCTGAACGAGGTACTCGACCGCGGCCGGATCCGGCGCACCCTCACCGACACCGGCCCCGCGAATGTCATCGACGTCCCCGACCCCGCCTGGCTACCCGCCTGGCTGGCCGCCGACAATCTGCTGCACCTGCTCGCCGACGCGCCGGACCGCATCCGCCAGTGCGCCCACCCCGACTGCGTGCTGTTCTTCTACGACACCTCGAAGAACGGCACCCGTCGCTGGCATTCGATGGCGACCTGCGGCAACCGCACCAAAGCCGCCCGGCATTACGCCAAGAAGGCTTGAGCCTCAGAACAATTCGTCGAGCAGACGGTAGTACGCCAAGCGGCGATGGTCCGGTTCATCGAGGCCATACGCGGTGAAGAAGGCAGCCACTTCGGTGTCGCCGAAGTCGTCACGCAGATCGCGCACGGCAAGGGCCAAGTCGCGGTACCGGTCCGCAACCCCGAGCGCGCCGACGTCGAGCAGGATCGCGCCCTCCAGCACGTTGGGCGGGGTGAAGTCGCCGTGCGCCACCACGAGTTCCTCGTGGTCCGGGCGCTCGGCCAGGAGCCGGGCCAGGACGTCTTCGGGCGTGCAGCCCTGGTTCTCGTCGTCGAAGTCGTCGCGATCGACCAAGCCCTCGATCACCTGTCGGCGCGCCTGTGCCAGCACGACGTCCAGGCGTCCGTCGAAGGGGCACTCGGCGACCGGGATGCTATGCAGCCGCCGCAGCAGTTCCCCCATGATCGTGCCCACCGACGTGGCACCCGAACCCGCGTCGTCCCGCGCGGCCAGACTGGTAACGCCCGCGTCGGCGAGTACCAGCACGTCACCGTCGAACTCGACCACCTCGGGCAGCTGGATTCCGCGGCCGCGCAACCAGTTCAGCCGCTCGTGTTCGGCGACGGCCTTCGATCCCCGCTTGACCCAATAGGTTTCGTTGACGAACGCGACACCACCGCTCATCCCCTCGTGCTCGTCCGACCAGGTCGGCGTGCCACCGAGCAACGCGGCGACCTTCGGCGGCAACGGAATCGGCAGCGCGGGCAGCGTTTCCAGCGCGACCCTGGTGGATTCGATCAGTTCGGGATCGCCCTCGGCCGTGCGCAATTCGAGCGCTTCACGCAGCAGTGCGTGCGCTTCGGTCAGCTGATCCTGTTCGGCCAGCGCCCGGCCGAGGTGCTGGACGGCGGACGACAGCACGTCCGGCGCGGCCAGCCGGGCGTGCTCGACGGCCCGCCGGTACAGCGTCTCGGCGGTGCCCGCGTCACCCCGATAGCGGTAGACGTCGCCGAGATTGATCCACACGCTGATCCGGCGCTGCTCGGTGTCCACCAGTTCCAGCGCCCGATCCAGTCGATCGAGCGCCTCGTCGTAGCGCCCGAGCAGCATCAATTCGATCCCGGTTTGCCGGAAGCCCGCGAAGTCGACCGGCTCGGTGGCGGCCAGCCGCGCGGTCAGCCGCTCCGGATCGACCGGAATCATCCGCTGCCGCTCATCGAACCGATATAGCGGCCCGTCCTGGTCGACCGTCCCACCCGGCGTGCTCACCAGCGCCCCCGCGGCACATCGAACTCCGAGCAGAGGGCCCGCCACACGTCGCGCGGGTCCACCCCGGCTTCGATGGCGTCAGCGCCCGTCCGCCCCAGCGAGGGGATCACGTGATCGGTCAGCAAAGCGTCACCCCTGGCCGTCCCGAATTCGGTATGCAACAGCTCCTGAAACTCAGTCAATCGCACCGTGCCCAAGATACCCGCGCGGTCCCGCGAGCCCCACCTGCCCCATCGTTGGTCGACCGCGGCCGCGCGGAGTAACGCCCGCCGCCGCTACCCCGCTCGCACCGTGTCCAGCACGTGGTGGCAGAGCTGGATCGGGTCGGCGACATCCCTGGCGCTGGCCGCCGCTCGTTCGGCGGCTGCGGCGAAGCGGGGTGTGGACAGGATCTCCAGGACGGCAGCCAGGACGGCAGCGGGAGTCAGGGGGCGGACCAGCAGGGAACTCCCTTGACGGACAGCGCGATTCGCGAGCTCCCATTGGTCGCCGCCACCAGGGATGGTGACGACGGGGACGGCGGCGGACAGGGACTTCGCGAGCAGGCCGTGGCCGCCGCCGCCCACGACTACCGAGGCGTGGGTGAGGAGTTCGTCTTGGCGACCCAAACCCGCGGTGGCCCACGACGGTAGCTCAGCCGGTGGCGTATCGAGCATCGAGATCGCCACGCGGACACCGGCATCCGTGAGGGCTTCCAGGACCGTGTCGACCATGCCGGTCACGCCGGTGTGCGCGGTGGAGGGGGCGACCATTACCAAGGGGTCGTCACCTGGTGGCGGCGACAGGATCGCGTCGGTGGGTTCCCAGAACAGCGGCCCGATGACGTGGGCGTTGTCGGGCCAGTCCGGGCGCGGCACCTCGAGGGCGGGCAGGGTGGCGATCAGCCGGGCGGCCGGGCCGGGATCGGTAGCGGGCAGGCCGACACTCTCCCGGGCCTGTTCCCGCTGACGCAGCCCGTGCCGGATATCCCGGGCGGTCATGGTGCGCAGCACGCCGTCGCGCACGCGGCCGCGCAACCCCTCCCCGGGAGCGAGGCCACTGCCGATGGGCGGCAAGGCTTTCGACGGCAGGTACAGCGGATGCGGGGACAGCTCCACCCAGGGGACGCCGAGCCGTTCCGCGGCCATGCCGCCGCCCGCGGTCAGCACGTCGGAGACGACCAGTTCGGGCAGCATCGCGCCGAGATCGGGCAGGATCTCGGTGGAGATGTGCGCGGCGCGCTCGTGGATGCGCTGGCCCGCGTCGGTGTCGTCGTCGGCGGCACGTGGGGCCAGCCCCTTCAGTCGGCGCACGCCGATTCCGGCGTCGCGTGCGGCGTCGAACCAGCGCGGACCGGTGAACAGCACCGGCTCATCGCCGGCGGCCAGGAAACGCAAGCACAACGCGATGGCGGGAAAGGCATGCCCCGGATCGGGTCCCGCGACTACGGCTACTCGCATTCGCCCAGCCTGCCACACCTCGGAACAGGTGGTGCCGAACGGAGTCCGTCGTCATGTCGCGCATAGGCGGAGCCGAAGCAGCGGTCCGCACGATCACCCGGCGGCATCCAGGTCGCGCGTCTTCACCTGCTGGACAGCAGAACTTCACGTGACCTCCGCCGCGACCGACACTATGGTCTAGACCAATAGCTATCGGCGAGTGGAGCGATCGTGCGGGTGTCCACGGTGGACGAATTGATGGTGCTGCTGGCGAACGGCGAGGACGTCTGGGACATGCCGGACCGCAGCGGCGATCCGGTCGACATCCTCGACCACGATCGGCAGTGCGCGGAATTGCTGCGGCAACGGCACCCCGATGACGAGGAGTTGCAGGTCGCCGGACTCGTGCACGACATCGGTCACCAGCTCGTCCCCGGCGACGACGCGGGGCACGGCAGACACGGCGCCGACGCGATCCGCGAGCTGCTCGGTGCTCGAGTCGCCCGCCTGGTGGAGCTGCATGTCGTCGCGAAACGCTATCTGGCGGCGACGGATTCAGCGCACACCGAGCGGCTGTCCGCCGCCAGCCGACGCACGCTGATCGCCCAGGGCGGTCCGATGACGGACGAGGAGAGCGTCGAATTCCGGGCCGACCCGGATTTCGACGCCGCCCTGGCCCTGCGCCGCGCCGACGACGCGGGCAAGGTCGTCGGCCTCGCCGTAGCTCCGCTCGACTCCTGGCGCCCTGTCCTCAGACGCGTCGCCGCGAGCAGCCGCCACCGCGCTCACCAGCCTCAGCCGCCGAAGTAATAGAGCTCGAAGCCCACTGCCCGTTCGGCCGGGAAGCCCTCGATGGGGCCGGTCGCCCGGTCCACGATGAAGCGCACCTGATCTTCCACGGGATCCGAACTGAGCACCTCCAGATACCGGCGGTGCTCGGACAGCGACGCCGTGGCCTGGTCGATGTTCGCCGTGACGTCGACGGCGTGGGTTGCCTTCGGCCCGGCAATCGCTCCCCAGCGCGCGGACCACGGCTCCTCGGCGAGGTCGGGGAAGATCCACTCGTTACCCGCGTCGGAGATGGCGTCCAAGGCGGCGCGTCCGACGGCACGGTGGTCGGCACTGTTGGCATAACCGGGAGCCCAGGTGTCGCCGAAGTTGAAGAGCACCACCAGTTCTGGCCGGTGACGGCGGATCGCGGCGGCCAAGTCGCGACGCAACTGCAGGGTCTCCTCGACCCGGCCGTCGGGGTAGCCGAGGAACTCCACCTGATGCACACCAACGGCTTTGGCTGAGGCGATCTCCTCGGCTTCGCGCAGCGGCCCCGATTCCGCGGGCGGGAGTCCGGCGATCCCTGCCTCGCCGCTGGTGACGAGGACGTAGCGAATGTCCTTGCCCTGCCCCGTCCAGCGGGCCACCGCCGCGGCCGCCCCGTATTCGATGTCGTCGGGATGCGCGACGATCACTATCCCGCGCTGCCAATCTTCCGGCATCTGCTTCATTTACTTCGCCTCTCTGTCCCGCCACTTCGCGTAGTCAGGCCAGACTAAAGTGCAGCGACAGTTGCCTCGGCGGCAGGCGGTCCGGCACCGATCAGGCCCGGCGGGACGCCCGCAGGCAAACGAAATCAGTTGTGGCGGTTGACATGAAGAAGGGCCGTGCGCTACCCCTGCTCGGGGAGCGCACGGCCCCTGGTCGGACGGTTTCGCGACTTCGCTCGCGCTACCTGGTGGCGTCCCGGCCACACCCGGATCCGCCCGACCGCCGCTCGCAGTACGACTTCGCGGCGCTACCCGGCGCGCAGAAGTCGCTCCGCAGGCGGAAACTACAACTTGCTGAGGGGCGCCTTGTTGTCCGAGCCCGCCACCGCCTTGTACAGCAGGTACAGGCCGAACACGATGGCGCTGATCACCAGGATCGGGAACAGCCCCTTGATCAGCGCACCGATGATGGCCAGCGCGATCCAGACGACCGCGACGATACCGATGATCTTCCACAACATTGCCAGCCTCCGAGGGTCTCCGCGAACCGCTCTCCCACGATCCGACATGTTCCACTCTGGCAGCTGGGTGCGGATAAAGCACCAGGTCAACAACGATATCCGGGTGAAGATCAGGGTTCACCCTGACCTTCACCCGGCGCTATCCATCGCGAGGCGGACGGTCACTACCGTCGCGGGTTGCGGGGGTTGCGGGGGTCGTTCTTCTCCACACCCTCGGCCTCGATCCGCTCCTTGCGGACGGTGTCGGACACGGTCTCCGTGTCCTCGACCTCGTCGACGGCGAGGCGGACCCGCTCGACGGGCACCGCTTCCTTGTTCACCGTCACCCGCTCCTCGTGCAGGGTGACCTCGCGTTCCTGCTCGCCGATGTCGGCGCGGCCCACCTGGGACGGATCGGTGATCGGCTCGCGCTCGATCCGGACCTCCTCGTGCGTGGTCGGCACGTTGACGGACTGTTCCTCGGTCACCACGTACTTGTGCAAGCGCGCGGTGCCGACCTCCTCGTTCCGCTTGCCGACCGCGAGTCGCTCCTCGGAGCGCACGATGCCAGCGTCATCGGGCCTGCGGCCGCCACGCATCTGCTGCCTGCCGCCGATCTCCATGCCGGCCCGGTTCGGGTCGATGTGATAGTGGTCGAACAGTTCGCGCTCGGATTCGGGGCTGATCAGACCGTCGTGCTCGAGATGCGGCGCGGTCTTCACCTCCTCCTTTTCGACGCGGACCTGCAGTGCTTCCGGATCGTGGCGCAGCTCCGCGCCCGCCAGCGGGACCAGCGAGTCACCGCTGAACAAGCCGGTGGACACCGCCACCCAGGTCGGTGCGCCGGAGGTGTTGTCGACGTAGATCCGCTTGACCTTGCCGATCTTGTCGCCTTCCGGGTCGTACACAGCGCTTCCGATGAGTTCTTCCAGCATTCCGGTCATGATTGTGATTCCTCCGCGTTGCATTCGGTGATGAAAGTGATTCAGGCACTTGCCTTTTGATCGGGCTGATCGAGATCGTCGGCGATGCGCTGCGTTTGCCGCGAGCGTCGGACCGGATCTTCGACGTTGCCCCTGGCCAGATATCTACTGATATCCAGCCGTTGCGTGTCCTGGTCGATCGCGGATTTTCGGTAGGCAATATCAAGCATCTGACTGCTCCTGCCCTTGTAGTGAATGTTCCCGACCCCTGTATGGAATCGGGCCGATCAGCTACAAGAAAGCAACTACCCGGCGAAAACCACACCAAACACTTCGCCGGTGAAATCGGCCGTCAACCGGCCTAGCCTGCATCCCGGGCGAGTAGCGCGGCCTGCACGCGGTTGGTGACATCGAGGGCGGTCAGGATGCGACTGACATGTGCCTTCACTGTGCTCTCCCGCATGCCGAGCGCTGCCGCGATGTCGGCGTTGGTGGCGCCTTCGGCCAGTAAGGCGAGGACATCGCGCTCGCGCGGGGTCAGTCGATCGATGCGTTGCCGAGCCGCGCCGGTCCGGGGCGGGGCGGTGTGGTGGTAGCGGTCGATGAGCCTGCGCGCCGCCGACGGATGCAGCATGGCCGAGCCCGCGGCGACCAGGTGCACGGCGCGCAGGATCTCGGCGGGGTCGGTGTCCTTGAGCAGGAAACCGTCGGCGCCCGCGGCGAGGGCGTTGTAGACGTATTCGTCGAGGTCGAAGGTGGTGAGCGTGATGATCTTCGGCGGGTGCGGGAGGGCGCGCAAGCGGGTGATGGCGGTAATGCCGTCCATCCGGGGCATCCGCACGTCCATCAGGGCGACATCGACGCGGTGTGCCGTGGCTTGTTCGATCGCCTGCAAACCCTCGGCGGCTTGGGCGACCACCTCGATGCCGGGGTCGGCGCCGAGGAGATCGGCCAGGCCGAGGCGGACGAGGGCGTCGTCGTCGACAATCATGGCTCGGATCACCGGGCGGTTCCGTTCTGTGCGGGGCGGGGCAGGCGAGCGGCGATGCGCCAGCTGCCCGCGCCGGCCGGGCCCGCGTCGAGTTGCCCGCCGAGGGATTCGACGCGTTCGCGCAGGCCGATCAGTCCGAAGCCGGAGGGGACGACCGAATGTGCCGGTGCCCCTGCGGTATTCGTGACCTCGACGGTGGTCGCCGGCTCGGTATACGCGACCCGGATGACGACCGCGGCGTCGCCCGCGTGCTTGCGGGCATTCGTCAGCGCTTCACGCACGATGCGATACACCGCGAGGCGGTGGGCGATCGAGGCCTGGTCCGGATCGCCTTCGACGGTCAGTTCGACGTGCTGACCGGCCGCGCGCGCCTGCTCGACGACGTCGTCCAGATCCCGCAGCGCTGGCGCGAGTTCCGGTGCGGCACTTGATGTATGGAGTGCACCGAGGACGTCGCGGAGCTCGTCGAGAGCCGCGGTGGCGGTGCTGCGCAGCAGACCGAGGCGCTCGACCACCGGTGCGGGCAGGGTGTCCGTGCGGGTGGCCAGCACGCCGCTGTGCAGGGCGAGCAGGCTGAGCCGGTGCGCGAGCACGTCGTGCATTTCCGCGGCGATCGCCGAACGCTCGGCCAGCCTGGCGGCCTCCTCGCGTAGTTCCCGCTCGATGCGCAGGTGCTCGACCTGACGGGCGAGCGCATCGATGAGCCGCCTACGGCTACGCACCCACAGCCCGAGCGCCACGGCGAGCGCGAGCAGGAGAGCCGGACCGAAGGCACGCGGCTGCCACAGGTCGAGCGTGGGTCGCACGAGCACATTCACCAGCAAGGCGCCCACGACCGCGCCTACCGCGGCTCGCAGCCACCCCTGAGCGGCGAGATGGAAGGCGATGACAAGCAACGGCAGGATGAGTCCGCACACACCGGCGGCGAACACGGCGACCACCATGGTCGCCAGCGGCCACCGGTAGCGGACCGCGACCGACAATCCCGCCAGCAACGCGACGAGCACCGGCGGCTCGAGCCACTTGCCGTCGACGGACACGGCGGCGTCCTGCACCGTCAGCATGGTGACCAGTCCGGTCAGCATGACCTCGGCCCACCAGGGCCAGCGGGTCGGCGTTTCTGTGTCCACTCCCCCACGGTAGAGCCCGCCGCCGGGCCGTCACCTCCGACGATCAGCCGTCGTCACCCCCTACTTTCGTCGGGGTTCCGCGTCGCACAACGGCGGATTTCCGGGCGTCCGCAACTCCATAGCGTCGAAAAGCATGCAGAGCCACAATATTTCGCACCGGCCGGAGCACCACGACGCAGCGGGCTGGATGTTCCTCCGCGAGGCTGTCCATGATCTGCGCACCACGGGAGCGGTCGCACCGAGTAGCCGCCGTCTGGCCGCCGCCCTCGCCGAGCCGGTGCGGACGCAGGCCGACCGGCCGCTGTCGGTCCTGGAGGCGGGCGCGGGCACCGGACCGGCGACGCGCGCGCTGCTGCCGCTGATCGGGCCGGGCAGCAGGCTGGACGTCGTGGAGCCGAATCCCCGCTTCGCCCACCATCTCCGCAGGCTGGTGCACGGATGTGCGGAGCTGGCGGGCACCGGGCGGCGGGTACACATCCACCAGACCTTCGTGGAACAACTCGACACCGGGCATCGCTACGACGTGATCGTCTCCGGGCTGCCGTTCACCAACTTCACGCCCGACGAGGTCGAGACGATCATGAGCCGGTACTTCGAGCTCCTGCACCCCGGTGGGACGCTGACCTACTTCGCCTACCGTGGCACTCGCCTGGCCAGATCGCTGCTGACCTCGCGCGCCGAAGCGGCCCGGCATCGCGGCGTCGACGAAGTACTGGACCGCTACCGTCGCCGATACGGCCACGGCCGGGTGACAGTGTGGGGCAATCTGCCGCCCGCCGATGTCTGGCAGCTGCGGGCACCCGGCGGTGCACTGTGCGTCGGGACATCCACCCGCGCAAGCGAATCGGCGACCCGCGGCGGCGGCAGCGAAACTGCTGGGCGCACAGGATGAATGCGCTCGCCGAGCTGCTGTACCGGGTTCCCGCCACCGCGGCATACGGCATCGTGGCGATTGCCGTCCTTACCGAATCAGTGCTGTTGGTAGGCGCTTTCATTCCCACCCTCACGCTCCTGCTGACCGCGGGCGCGCTCGCCAACACCGGACAACTCCATTTGATCGCCGTGATCTGCGTCGCCGCGCTCTCCGTCGTCGCCGGTGATGCGCTGGGGCATCGGACCGGCCGACTGCTCGGCGCCCGGTTGCGCACCCACCGGCTCGGGCGGCGCATACCAGAGGCGGCCTGGCGGCGGACCGAACACGTCATGGTTCGGCGCGGCAGCCAAGCGATCGCGCTCGGTCGATTCGTTCCGGTGATCCGGACGCTCACACCGCATCTAGCGGGTGCGACCGGGCTGCCTTACCGACACATCGCGCCGTACAGCGCCGGTGCCGCCGTAGTGTGGGCTTCGGCGGAGGCCGGGGCCGGTTACGCCGCCGCGGCCACCGCGCAACGGCTGATCCCGCTGGCCGGGCCCGCGCTCGCCGGGGTCGCCGGGCTGGCCGCGCTGATCGCGTATGCGTTCGCGCGCCTGCGCCGCACGGCCCCAGCTGCCGTGCAGCGCGCAGTACCGGAACCGAAGTCGACGAAAGTGGAGGAGAAACCCCATGCACAGTGAAGTGCCGTGCACCGCAGTACTTTTCGACTGCGATGGTGTACTTGTGGATTCCGTCGACAGCGGCGAGCGCTCCTGGCGGCGCTGGGCGCACGAGTACGGCCTTGACCCCGCCGAGGTGTTGCGCGGCATCCACGGTCGCCGCTCGGCGGATACCGTGCGCCTGTTCCTGCCCGCCGACGCGCGGGCGGCCGGGCTGGCCCGGATCGAGGACATCGAGATCTCCGAGGCGGTCGACACCGCGGCGCTCCCCGGCGTGCATCAACTGCTCGAGCGGATGACAGCGGACTGGGCCATCGTCACCTCGGCCTCGCCCGCCCTGTTGCAAGCGAGGCTGAGCGCGGCCGGGATTCCCCTGCCACCGGTCACGATCACCGCCGCGGATGTGTCGGTGGGCAAACCGGCCCCCGATGGATACCTGTTGGCCGCGCACAAGCTCGGTTCGCCTATCGAGCACTGCGTAGTCTTCGAGGACAGCGTCACCGGGGTGGCGGCCGGGGTAGCGGCCGGTCCGCGCTGTGTCGTCGGCGTCGGCGCGCAAGCGCTGGATACACCGGCCGATATCGTTGTGCGCGACCTGTCGGGTACCAGCCGAACCGGCACCGGATTACGCTTCGCGGAGGCATCGATTTTGCGCTCTCCCGGCCAGGACCTGGGTCAGTGTACAGTTGTACTCTGATCTTCGCGCGCAGTGTTCCGAATAGCGGCATTTGGGAAGGATGGTTGGCCTATGTACACACCTGGTTCAGCACACACTTATTCACTGAATCCCACGTGACGGCCGGTGCCTGATGGAAAACGAACTTGCCCAAGAATTAGCGGCGGCGGCTCGTCGGCACGGCGGGGCGATCGCGGGCATCGTCGGCGGCGCGGCCCGTAAGGCGTCCTGGGAGGTGCTCGACCTGATGGCCGAGGGTCGCGAGCTGGTGAGCGCCGCCCTGCGGGCCAGGGCGGAAGAGTTGCGCCGGCGCGATCAGCCGCGCTGATCCGCTCAGAGTGGTGGCGGCGGTGCCGCACTCACCGATCGGTCGGCGACTTCGGTGAGTGCCTGCGCCCAACCGTCCAAGCGGTCGGCCGCGTGCCGAAGATCGGCGACGATGGCGTCGAAATTGTGTCGCAGCACGGCGCTTTCGGGGACTGCGAGGATCCGTCCGGCGGCCGCGACGACCTGCTCGTATTCGACGACGCCGGTGTCGAGGCGGCCGAGTGCGAACTGCAAGTTCTCGGTGAGGCCCACGGCCGCGGGGGAATTCGAGCGGCCCATGGCGCCGAGTGCCTGTTCCATGGCGGTCACGTCGGCGGCGAGGGCGTGCAGGGCGGCCGAGCCGGAGCCCGCCGTTTCGAGCATGTCGGCGAGCTCGTCCTCGGGCAGCCGGTTGCCGCGGGCGATCTGCGCGCCGAGCCCGTGCAGCGCCCGTTCGGCGCGGACCAGCCGGGCGATGGGTCCGCGCGCGCGTGACCACAGCGGTGGTTGCTTGCGGGGAATGAAGGTGGCCTGCGGCAGCGGCGAGTTGCGCAGTTTCAGATAGCGGCGGGCGCTCAACGCGGTACCGGTGACCAGTGCGACCGCCCCGCCGCCGAGCACGACGGCGACCCAGACGGGCGCCGAAACGATCGCGAGCCCAACGGCTCCCACGGTGAGACCGGACGCGGTACCGAGCTGGAAGCTGCGGCGGCGTGCCCGGCGACGGCGGCGTAGTTCCCGCTCACGCGGGTCGGCCCAGCGGCGGACGGCGACCAGTGCGGTCTCCCCGACCTCACGCAGATTGTCGGGCAGGCTTCCCGGTTGCGGCGCGAGCGCGGCCTGCGCCCGCACGATCGCGGCATCGCGCTTGCGGCCCGGCACCGCCTTGCCGGACTGATCCCGAGTCATGCCATCTCTCCCACTGCTAGCGCGGATCGGAACAGCACGGTCCCGGCGTGGCCGACGGCCGGCCCGCCGGGTACCCGTGCGTTGTCCAGTGAACCAGTCACCACCGACAAAGTCCTCGCCGAGCGTCCGACCGTTACTGCTGTGCGGTCTGGCCCTTGTTCATCTGCGGCTGCGCCGGATTGGCCTGGGCCGGTGCGGGATTGACGGCAGGCTGGGCCGCGCCGCCGGCGGGCAGCTGATCGCCGCGCATGGACGCGCGGATCTGCTCCAGCTTGCTGTGCCCGGCCATCTGGATGCTGGCCTGCTGGACCTCCAGCATGCGGCCCTGCACGGTGTTCTGTGCGAGCTCGGCGGAACCGAGGGCGTTGGCGTAGCGGCGCTCGATCTTCTCGCGCACCGCGTCCAGACTCGGGGTGGTGCCCGGCGCCGACAGGGTCGAGTCCATCTGCTGCAGCGACGCGGAGACCTGCTCCTGCATCTTGGCCTGCTCCAGCTGACTGAGCAGCTTGGTGCGCTCGGCGACCTTCTGCTGCAGCAGCATCGCGTTCTGCTCGACCGCCTTCTTGGCCTGGGTGGCCGCTTGCAGCGACTGGTCGTGCAGCACCTTCAGGTCTTCGACGGACTGCTCGGCGGTGACCAGCTGCGCGGCGAAGGCCTCGGCGGCATTGGTGTACTGGATCGCCTTTTCGGTGTCGCCCGCGGCGCTGGCCTGGTCGGCGAGCGTGACCGCTTGGCGCGCGTTGGCATTGAGCTTCTCGACCTCGTCGAGCTGCCGGTTCAGCTTCATCTCCAGCTGACGCTGGTTGCCGATGACCGACGCGGCCTGCTGCGAGAGGGCCTGATGCTGGCGTTGAGCTTCCTCGATAGCCTGCTGAATCTGGACCTTCGGATCCGCGTGCTCCTCGATCTTCGAATCGAAGAGGGCCATCAGGTATTTCCAGGCCTTGACGAACGGATTAGCCATCGATTGATCCCGCCTCCATCTGACGTGCCGCGCCGTCAGCGCGACTCCAGTGCGCGACCGTCACGCACTCGATATATGCCTATCCTCCACCATGCGGCAGGTGGGCCGGGTGTACCCGGCCCAACCGACGCCCGATGAGAATCTATCCGCTTTCGGCGCCGGACCGCAGTGTTGCCGCGGCTGCCACCTGTTGCTGTCTGTCACATGCCCTTCACCAGGACCAACATGTCGGCCTTCGGTGCCGGAATGACGATTCGGGTGTCCATGGCCAGCGGCAGCGGGCGGGCGCCTGCTCCGGCCACCGACAGGCTGGCGCTCGCGGGGGCGAGCGCGGGCTCCGCGGCGGGCGCCTCCGTGGCCTGCCCGGCAGGCACGGCTTCGGCCGCCGTGGTCTGCTCCGCTTCGACGGGCAGCGGCGCGGCCGCGGCGTCCGCCGGTGTGCGGGTCGGCAGGCCGTCGGCGCCTGCCATGATCGTGCTCACGTCCCAGAGCACTCGGGACAGCGGCACGTCGAGGGCCGCGCAGATGGCGGCCAGTAATTCGCTGGAGGCTTCTTTGCGGCCCCGCTCGACCTCGGAGAGATAGCCCAGGCTCACGCGCGCCGAGGTGGAGACCTCGCGCAGGGTCCGGCTCTGGGCGAGACGAGCACGCCGCAGACTGTCCCCGATGGCCTCTCGCAGCAGCGTCATCTCGTTCTCCTTCGCTCCCTGTCAGGGGACCTGCATGACACTCACGAGTGCCACGCACGCCGTTCTTTCTGGCACAACGTCGGACGAGGCCCGGTTGGTTCCCGCCCGGCGCAAATCACTCACCTGGCCCGCCGTGCTCGTCCGGCCGGCGCACACACCGCAGCAGTTCCCGCACGGCGGTGTGCGTCGCACTGATCCTGATCGTCCACCGGTCGCCGAGGAGTTTCAACCGCATCACCTCGGTGTGCCGCGGACCGGCCAGGCCGAGGAAGACGGTGCCGACCGGATGTCCGTCCTGTGAGTCGGGTCCGGCGACGCCGGTGAGCGCCACACCCCAGTCTGCCCCGCAACGGGTGCGAGCGCCGACCGCCAGCTGTTCGGCGGTGCTGGCGGCCACCGGACCTTCCGTCGCAAGTACTTCGTCGCTGACGCCGCCGAGGCTGTGTTTGAGATCTGTGGCGTACACCACGAGTCCGCCGCGAAGCACCGCACTCGCTCCCGGTACACCCGCGATGGTCGCTGACAACAGTCCGGCGGTGAGTGATTCGGCGGTCGCGACGGTCTGACCCGCGGCCTTCAGCGTCCGGACCAGATCGGCGGCGGGGACGTCCGCGGTCAACGGATCGGTCAGCACCGAGGTCGCCGTTTTCATGCGCCGCGCGTTCGGCCCGGCCCGCCCGCGAACCACACCCGTGCCGCCTGGCCGACATAGTCGAGTCCGGTGATCACGGTCAGTGCGACGGCCACATACATCAGCACCATGCCCGCGCCGGCGAACCACCCCGCCAGCGGCAACAGCAGGACCGCGATCGCGATCGACTGCATCAACGTTTTCAACTTGCCGCCGCGTCCGGCGGGGATCACGCCGCGGCGCACTACGGCCAGGCGGAGCAGGGTCACGCCGATCTCGCGACCGCAGATGACCAGGGTGATCCACCAGGCCAGGTCGCCGAGCACGGACAATCCGATCACTGCGGAACCGATCAGTGCCTTGTCCGCGATGGGGTCGGCGAGCTTGCCGAAGTCGGTGACCAGACCGTATTTGCGCGCCAGTTGCCCATCGAAGCGATCGGTGATCGCGGCGATGCCGAACAGCGCGGCCGCGACGATCCGCCAGACGGTCTCGTGTCCGTCGCCGACGAACAATGCGACCACGAACAACGGCACCAGCGCGATCCGCAGCATGGTCAGGATGTTCGCGATGTTCATCAGCGGCACCGCAGGTTCGGCGTGCGGCGGGACGAAGCCGGACCGGATCGGCGTGGTCGCCGCCCAGCTGCGGTCGATCTCCTCCGGTTGCGCGCTCACGCCGCAACCTCGCCGCGCGCCCTCATCGACACCCCAGCACGTGTGCGGCATGACGAATACCGGCGCCGGTGCGGCGCTCGTCATGCCGGACCCGCGGCCCGGCGCGATGCGGCGAGCGGGACGACTGGATGTGTGGCACACGTTCAGCCTATCGGTAACCCACCCGACTACTCTGCACCCCATGAACTCTCGGGGACCACTAGGTGGTTCGACCAGCGACGCACATCCGGGCGTGCCTCTCGGCGCGCAGCACTCCGCACTGGTTGTCCGACGCGCGCGAACCTCCGATGTGCCCGAGATCAAACGCCTCGTCGATGTCTACGCCGGTCGGATTCTGCTGGAGAAGAACCTGGTCACGCTGTACGAAGCCGTGCAGGAGTTCTGGGTGGCCGAGCTGGACGGCCGGGTGGTCGGCTGCGGTGCGCTGCATGTGCTGTGGGCCGATCTCGGCGAGGTGCGCACGGTCGCGGTGCATCCGGATGTCAAGGGCAGCGGGGTCGGCCGGATCGTGGTGGAACGGCTGATCGCGGTGGCCCGCGAGCTGGAGTTGCGGCGGGTATTCGTGCTGACCTTCGAGGTGGAGTTCTTCGCAAGGCACGGGTTCGTCGAGATCGAGGGCACGCCGGTGACCGCCGAGGTGTACGCGGAGATGTGCCGGTCCTACGACACCGGTGTCGCCGAGTTCCTCGACCTGAGCTACGTGAAGCCGAACACCCTCGGCAATACTCGGATGCTGCTCACTCTCTGACATCCCGACGTACAGGAAGCGATCCACCCGTGCCGATCTTCGCCGTCCACTACACGTATTCCGACGCCACGGTTCCGGGCCGGGACACCCACCGGCCCGAGCACCGCGGCTGGCTGAGCGGTCTGCTCGCGGACGGCACGCTGCTCAGCAGTGGGCCGTACCCGGACGGGTCCGGTGCGCTGATCCTGTTCCAGGCCGAGGACGCGCAAGCGCTCAACGCGCTGCTCGCCCAGGATCCGTTCGCACGGGAACAGTTGATCGACGATGTTCGTGTCGTCGAATGGCAGCCGGTGATGGGCACTTTCGCGTCCTGACCGGCCGCTCCAGCCCGGTCCCGCTTCCCCCGCACGCCACCTCACGGGTGCGGGGGAAGCATCGGCATCTTCGCCTAGTTTGCCGAAAGTCAGTTAACTTGCGGCGACACACCGTGCGTGATACGGACATACCGCCTGCTCGACACGGCAGACTCGCGCCATGCGCACATACGTAGCGGTTTTCGCGTCGACGGCCGCCACCGCCGGCCTGCTGTACGCGTATCTGGGTTCACCGGACAAATCGGACCCAGCAACCTCGTCCTCGGCTCGTCCGCTGACCCGGCCCGGTGTCGCCGACCCGGTGCTGTACCGGTCGGTGGACGGCTACTACTTCCAGACCGCGGACCGCCGCATCACCTGCGGCATCCTCGATCAGCCGATCGGCCAACCGCGGCGCACAGCCGGTTGTCAGGGCGCGACCGGTCCCGCGCCGCCGCACATGCAGCAGTGCTGGAGCACCGATCCGGCCGCCGCCGCGCTCGCGGTCGGCGAGGACGCCGGATACCTGTGCGTGAACCAGGGGTTCTACACCGGGCCGCAGGTCCAGCCCGGCGACGGCACCGGCGTCGGGCCGGTGCTGCCCGCCGGAGCCACCCTGAGCGCGCACGGATACACCTGTCGGGCCGAGACTTTCAGCGTCACCTGTAGCAATGACGAAGACGGGCACGGTTTCGAGATCGCACCGGACAGCAACCGGGTGTTCTGAACGGTTACGCCCCGCTCAGTCCACCCGGGTACGGGTACGGGTGCGCAGCAGGCTGGCGACCGTCACGATGATCAGGATGCCGAGGATGACACCGAGCGATAGCGAGGTGGAGATTTCCGGCACGCTGACGTGCTCGCCGCCGTTGATGAACGGCAGCGTGTTCTCGTGCAACGCGTGCAGCACCAGCTTCACGCCGATGAACGCGAGGATGGCCGACAAACCGTAGGACAGATAGACCAGCCGATCGAGGAGTCCACCGATCAGGAAGTACAACTGCCGCAAACCCATGAGCGCGAACGCGTTTGCGGTGAATACCAGGTACGGCTCGCTCGTCAGACCGTAGATCGCCGGGATCGAGTCCAGGGCGAACAGCAGGTCGGCGAAGCCGATCGCCAGCAGCGCGAGCAACAGCGGGGTCACCGCACGACGTCCGTCGATGCGGGTGACCAGCTTGTCGCCGTCGTAGCTGTCGGTGGTCGGCAGCACCCGTTTGGCCAGCGCGACAACCCGGCTGTCGCGCTTCTCCTCGTGCTCGACTTCGTGGCCGCTCTCCCTGATGAGGTTGGCGGCGGTGTAGATGAGGAAGAGGCCGAAGAGGTAGAACACCCAGCTGAACGCGTTGATCGCGGCCGCGCCGACGGCGATGAACGCCCCGCGCATCACCAGCGCGATCACGATGCCGATCAGCAGCACCTTCTGCTGATAGATCCGCGGCACGGCGAAGGTGGACATGATGATCAGGAAGATGAACAGGTTGTCCACCGAGAGCGCCTTCTCGGTGACGAAGCCCGCGTAGTACTCGCCGGCGAACGTGGAACCCCATTGCCAGGCGACGTAACCGCCGAAGGCGAGGGCGAGCCCGATATAGATCGCGGACCAGAACCCGGACTCCCGGAAGCTCGGTTCGTGCGGGGTGCGCACGTGGGCGTAGAAGTCGAAAACGAACAGGCCGAGGACCACCACGATGGTGATCACCCACTCGAGTGCGGTTACCTGCATGCGATGTGTCGATCGTCAGGGGTCATGGCGTCCATAGTGCCCGATTTGTCCGTTCCAGTCGGCTAGCGGCGTGATTGCTGACCATAATTTCACATGCGTCCAGTCGTACGTCCGTGCCAGAGTGGCGAATGTGACCGACAACTACCTCCTGCTGAACAGGGCCAACTGGGACGAGCGCGCACCGGTACACGCCGCGTCGCGCGATTACGCGGTAGAGCGGTTCCTCGCCGAACCGGACTTCCTCAGCGAGGTGGTGCGGTTCGATCTGCCGCTGCTCGGCGAGGTCAGCGGGCTGCGCGGGGTGCATCTGCAATGTCACATCGGCACCGACACGCTCTCGCTGGCTCGGCTCGGCGCCACCATGACCGGACTCGACTTCTCACCGGCCTCGCTGGCGCAGGCGCGAACGCTGGCCGAAAAAACCGGTGCGCACGTGGATTTCGTCGAATCGGATGTCTATGACGCGGTATCCGCGCTCGGCGGTGCGCAATTCGACCTGGTGTACACCGGAATCGGTGCGCTGTGCTGGCTTCCGAGCATCGACCGCTGGGCGCGGACCGTGGCGGGGCTGCTGCGGCCCGGCGGGCGGCTGTTCATTCGGGAGATCCATCCGACGCTCGCCACGATCGATGAGACCCACACGGATCGGCTGGTCATCGGCTACCCGTACTTCGAAACGCCCGAGCCGATGGTGTTTTCCGACGGCGGCACCTACGTGGAATCCGATGTCCAGTTCGACCAAACCACCACCCACGAATGGAATCACGGGTTCGGTGAGATGGTGACCGCGCTGTTGAACGCCGGTCTGTCGATCACCGGACTCACCGAGCACCGGAGTGTGCCGTGGGAGGCGCTGCCCGGACAGATGACGCTCGGGACCGGCGGCGAATGGCACCTCACCGAGCACCCGGAGCGGTTGCCGCTCAGTTACACCCTGCAGGCGCGCAAGCTGGAGTGATAGCCATCCAACACAGTGCCGCGGGACACGGCGCGTCCTGGCCGAAAGCCGAGTGCCGCACGACAGAATGCCGTCATGCAAATCCGAGAAGCTCGTATCGCCGTGGTGCCGTGCGCCGTCGCGCTGGCGCTGCTGGCCGGATGTGGGGACGACGACAAGGGTTCGGGGACACCGACCTCCAGTTCGGTGCCGCCGAGCTCGCACGCGCCGAGTTCCTCGGCAACCCCGACGACCCCGATGACCACCACGGCCGCGCCGACCACCACGCGCGGCCCCGTGTCCGGTCCGGTCGATCCGGCGCAGTACCGGCAGCAGATGGGGTACTACTTCCAGTCGCCGACCGGTTCGTTCCTCTGCGCGATCCTCGATCAGCCGATCGATGACAACGCTCAGGTCGGCTGTCAGGGGCCGACCACGCCCGCACCCGCCGACCTGCAGGACTGCTGGAGCAAGAGTCCGATGGCGAGCACGCTGACTGTCGGGAAACGTTCAGGGGCACTCTGCTTGAATCAGGGCGTGTTCGTCGGCGCGCCGATCGACGGCGGTAG
Source organism: Nocardia iowensis (assembly GCF_019222765.1). Lineage (NCBI taxonomy): Bacteria > Bacillati > Actinomycetota > Actinomycetes > Mycobacteriales > Nocardiaceae > Nocardia > Nocardia iowensis. The sequence goes on from NZ_CP078145.1 coordinate 6,336,684, forward strand.
CCGCGGGGGTGGACGGGTACTTCCGTATGGCGGGATGCTGACCGTCGGACCGTTCACTTGCGACTCCGCCGAGAGCGGCGTGACCTGCACGAACAACACCACCGGGGCTGGGTTCAAGATCGCTCGGGAGGCCAACCGAACCTTCTGAGACGGCTAATCCCGGTTCCCAACGCGGGATCCGGATGTTAGCGTCGATACCAGAGAACGCACACGACCAGGAAGGCGAAGGACGATGGCAGGGACCGAGCAGCGCTCGCGCAACGGTGCCTGGCAGTCGCGCGCCAACGCCGTGCTATCGACCGTCACCTATCGACGGCTGAACGTCCGGAGCGGCCCCTGATCCGTGTCTTCCATAGACCCGTGAAAGGGGTCACTCCGCGGCAAACGCCAACGAGTGACCCCTTTTTCGTGTTTCAGATCCGTGTAGCTCAGTGGAAGAGCGGCACCCTCCGAAGGTGCAGGTCGGTGGTTCGACTCCACTCACGGATACGAAACCCGATCCCTCGTAGCCCAATCGGTAGAGGCACCGGACCTAGATTCCGGGAAGGTGCGAGTTCGAATCTCGCCGAGGGAACCACCCCCGCATCCGCGGGGCGAGCGTTCGTAGCTCAACGGATAGAGCACCTGGTTACGAGCCAGGCGGTTGGAGGTTCGAATCCTCCCGAGCGCACCAGGAAACAAGCGGCCGCGGCCGACGATCGAAACTAGGCGGACTCCTCCGGTGGGGGTTCGCCTTCGCCGCCGCGGATCGACCACAGTAGGCCTTCGAGTTCATCGGGTTTGATGAGGACGTCGCGGGCCTTTGAGCCCTCGCTTGGGCCGACTACGCCGCGGGTTTCCATCAGGTCCATCAGGCGGCCGGCCTTGGCGAAGCCGACGCGGAGCTTGCGTTGCAGCATCGAGGTGGAGCCGAATTGTGAGGTGACGACGAGTTCTACGGCTTGGATGAATACGTCGAGGTCGTCGCCGATGTCGGGGTCGACATCCTTTTTCTCGCCCGTCTTGGCGGCGGTGACGCCCTCCTGATATTCGGGCTCGGCCTGGTTCTTGGCGAAGTCGACGACGGCGTGGATTTCCTCGTCGCTGATGAACGCGCCCTGCAGGCGGGTTGGTTTGTTCGCGCCCATCGGCAGGAAAAGGCCGTCGCCCATGCCGATCAGCTTCTCGGCGCCGGGCTGATCCAGGATGACCCGCGAGTCCGTCAACGACGAGGTGGCGAAGGCCAACCGGGACGGCACGTTGGTCTTGATCAGGCCGGTGACCACGTCGACCGAGGGTCGCTGGGTGGCGAGCACCAGGTGAATGCCTGCGGCGCGGGCCTTTTGGGTGATCCGCACGATCGCGTCCTCGACGTCGCGGGGCGCGGTCATCATCAGGTCGGCGAGCTCGTCGACGATGGCGAGGATGTACGGGTAGGGCCGGTACACCCGCTCGCTGCCCAGCGGGGCGGTGATCGCGCCCGACTTCACCTTCTTGTTGAAGTCGTCGATGTGGCGAACCTTGTTGGCCTGCATGTCCTGATAGCGCTGCTCCATCTCCTCGACCAGCCAGGTCAGCGCGGCGGCCGCCTTCTTCGGCTGGGTGATGATGGGCGTGATCAGGTGCGGAATGCCCTCGTACGGGGTGAGTTCCACCATTTTCGGGTCGATCAGGATCATCCTGACCTCTTCCGGCGTCGCCCGATGCAGCAGCGAGACCAGCATCGAGTTCACGAAACTCGACTTACCCGAGCCGGTGGAACCGGCGACCAACAGGTGCGGCATCTTGGCGAGGTTCGCCGCGAGGTAATCGCCCTCGATGTTCTTGCCGAGCCCGATCACCAACGGGTGGTGGTCGTTTCGGGTCGACGGCGCCTTGAGCACGTCGGCGAGGCGGACCAGCTCGCGATCGGAATTGGGCACCTCGATGCCGACGGCGGACTTGCCGGGAATCGGGGCGAGCAGCCGAACATTCTCCGTCGCAACGGCATAGGCGATATTGCGGGCCAGCGCGGTGATCTTCTCGACCTTCACGCCCGGACCGAGTTCCACCTCGTAGCGGGTGACCGTCGGGCCGCGCACGAAACCGGTGACGGCGGCGTCGATTTTGAACTGCACCAGCACCTCGGTGATCGCCTCGATCATCGATTCGTTGGCGGCACTGCGCTTCTTGGGCGGGTCGCCGTCGGTGAGCAGCGACATCGGCGGCAGCACGTAGTCGCCCTCGACCTCGCGGTCGGCGACGAACTCGAGTTGCTTGGGTGGCGGCGGGGTCTGGTCTTCGACTTTGACCGGGCGCTGCTTTTTCGGTTTCGGTTTCGCCGCGGGCTCTTCGGCGGCAATCGGCTTGGCATCGCGCAGCGGCGGCTCGCCGATCACCTCGGTCGCGGCGTCGGGATCGCCGAATTCGTCGGGCGGGTAGTTCTCTACCGGCGTGCGGCCGCGCCGCTTGGCTTTGGCGGAATGCAGCGGGAACCCGTCGGCGTCGTATTTCGCCGGGTCGTACTCGCCGTATTCGTTGTACTCACCGTATTCGTCGCCGCCGCTGCCGGTGCCGAAGTACTCGCGCAGCCGGTCCGGCACCTCGCGCACCGTGGTGCCGGTCAGCAGCAGCACCCCGAAGACGATGGCCAGCAACAGAATCGGCACCGAAAGCCAGGCGGTGAGCCCGTCGGTGAGCGGCCCGCCCACCACGAAGCCGACGAAACCCGCTGCGCGCGAACGCCCGTGCGGATCGGTCGGCGCCCCCGCGATGACATGCCACAGTCCGAGCATCGGCAGCCCGACCAGCAGGCCGCCGAGCACCAGCCGCGGCCGGATCTCCGGGTGTGCCTCGGTGCGCATCAGGATGACCGCGATCATGGTGGCCACGAACGGCAGTCCCGCCGAGGCGGATCCGGACACCGCGCGAATGGCCTCGCCCACCCAATGCCCGACCGGGCCACCCGCCGACAGCCACACCGCGGCCGCGATCACCGCGCTCAACGCGATCAGGGCCAGCGCGATGCCGTCGCGCCGGTGGCCGTGCTCGATCTCGCCCGCCTTGCTCAAGGTCCGGGTGGTGGCGCCGAGGCCGCGCGCGAGCATGTTCCAGCCGCTGCTGATGCCGCGGCTCAGCACCGCGAGCGGCGCGGTGTTCGACTTGCGCCGAACCGGTCGGCGAGCGGGTGCGCGGCGCCCGCGCGGAGTCGACGCCGCGCGGGGTGTCGCCGAACGGGACCGTGCCGCCGTGGTCCTTCCCCGCGCCGATCCCGCCCGCGCCCGAGTAGTCGTGGTGCTGCGGGACTTACCTGCCATGGACCCAGGCTAGCCGCAAACGCCCCATCGAGACCATCCGCAACACTGGTATCGCGGGCATCAGGGGCCGCTAACTGTGCGGATGCCCAGGTCGCCGCCGATCCGGGGCCGCGCTCGAACCGACCGAGCTCAGGGCGGCCTCCGCGTGTCGAACGCGCCGCCCCCAGCGCCTGATCGGCGCCGTTCGGGTCAGACGGACCGGTCCAGCCTCAGTACGGCCCGTACCGCCTCGGGGTCGCCCGAGGTCTCGAGGCGGACCTCGTCGCGGCCGAACGCGTGCAACAGCAGTTCCGACGGTTTGGCTAGCAACGTCACCGCACCGCCCCGCTTCGGCTGGATGACCGCACGTTTGCCGTCCGGGGTCGCCAGGACCACCGTGACCGGCGAGGCGCGATAGGACCGCCGCGCCATCTTGCTGACCAAGAACCAGTATTTGGCCTCGTCGGCGGCCGGCAGGTCGCGCGGCTCCCAGCCGGATGAGCCACGGCGCACGTCTTCGTGGTGGACGAACATTTCGGCCAGGTTCGCGAGCGCGTCGATCGGCCGCAGTGGTGACCACCACGGCGGCCCGGTCCGGACCAGCTCCAGCAGCTCAGGGAACGACTTGCGGGCCGTTTTCGCTTGCACGCCTTGGAGATACCCGGCGAACGGCTTCAGCACGATGCCGAGCGAGGCGTCCAGCCGTCGCTCGCGAACCACCAAGTGCGCGGCCAGGTCTCGCACCGTCCAGGTCCCGCAGAGAGTCGGTGCCTCCGGCCCGGCCGCCGTCATCGTCTCGACGAGCCGCTGACGTTCGCGCTGCGCGATGCTCACCCCCTGAACATACCGACCACCGCTCCAATGTGGCAGCTCCGACATCCCGAAACCCCACGCGCCGCCCACAAGTGGGTGCCGACCGCAGACCGAGGCCCCGAATTCTCGGGTAGCGCAATGAGGGTTCGCTATGTACCTTGTCTCTCGGTCCATCGGGTCGTGGGCCTTATAAACAAGAAGGGCAAATCCCCTGTGAAGAAGTTTGTTACTGGTGCGGCCATTGTGGCCGCTGCTAGTTGCGCGCTGGCTATCAGCGCGCCCGCCGCGCACGCCAAGGCTTACAACTACGGCGCCATCGCATTGTCCACCTCCACCGGACTGATCGGGTACTCCTACGATTACCCGGATTCGGCCGCCGCGCAGGCGCGCGCGGTTCGCAGCTGCGGCGCGGGCGACTGCGAGTCGGTGGTCTGGTTCGCCAATGGTTGTGGGGCAGTGGCGTATTCCAACCGGTCCGGCGCCTACAGCTGGGCCTACGCCGCCTCGCGTGGCCGCGCGCAGAGTAAAGCGTTGTCCTACAACGACTCCGGCGCCTATATCGTGCACTGGAACTGCACGTCCAACCACGGCTGATGTCCGCGAACCGATTCAGGGGAAATATCGTGAAACACCGCACTTTCCGGACCGCCGTGGCCATTGTCCTCACCGCCGCCGCAGCCACCCTCACCGCGTGCGCCTCCGGCGACAAGGACGCGTCCGCGCCGAGCACCACCGCCGACGCCGCCAAGGAAGCCGGTGAACTCCAAGGCGGAAGTGACAAGGGCGACAAGGAAACCGGCTCGGCGCCGACTACCCCGTCCTCGCCGGTGCTGGCCAAGCCCACGGCGCAGCAGTTGAACGACCGCCTGACCAAGGCGTTCGATCCCAACGTGCCCAACAAGGAGAAGATCAGCTGGATCCAGGCCGCGGAGCAGGATCCGTACCTGGTCGCCAACCTCGTCGATGCCGCCAAGAAGCAAGGCGTCAAGGTCGAGGTCACCAATGTGCAGGAGCCCGCCGACGGCAAGCTGAAGGCCGACGCCAAGGTCACCATCAACGGCAGCCCGGTCGACGACGCCTTCATCTCCTTCGTCTCCGAAGGCGGTGAATGGAAGGTCGACCACACCTTCGCCTGCAATATCGTCAAGAGCGCGAAGATCGAGTCCGCGGCCTGCCAGGAATGAGCTAGGGACAAACGAAAAGCGCCGGGTGCCAAAGGCATCCGGCGCTTTCGCGATCCAGGGGTCAGACGCCGATGACCGTCGGCACGATCATCGGGCGACGACGGTAGGTGTCGGCGACCCAGCGGCCGACGACGCGCCGCACGCTCTGCGCGATCCGGTGGATATCGGTGACTCCTTCGGTGGCCAGCCGCAGCAGTTCGGCCTCGACGAGTTCGGCCGCGTCGGTGAGCGCCGTGGGATCGTCGGAGAAGCCGCGCCCGCTGACCTCCGGCGTGCTGACCGCCTTGCCGGTGGTCTCGTCGATCGCGACGGTGATCGAGATGAACCCGCCCTCGCCGAGCACCAAGCGGTCCGACAACGTCGATTCGCCGACGTCGCCGACCGATAGCCCGTCGACGTACACGTGCCCGACCGGCACCCGGCCGACAATCGAGGCGATCCCGTCGACCAGGTCCACCACCACGCCGTCCTCGGCGAGCATGACCCGGTCCTCCGGCACGCCGGTCGCGACGGCGAGCGCGGCGTTGGCGCGCAGGTGCCGCCATTCGCCGTGCACCGGCATGGCATTGGTGGGTCGCACCGCGTTGTACAGGTAGAGCAGCTCACCGGCCGAGGCGTGCCCGGAGACGTGCACCTTGGCGTTCTGCTGAGTGATCACCGTGGCGCCCAGCCGGGCCAGGCCGTTCACCACCGCGAACACCGAGTTCTCGTTGCCCGGGATGAGCGAGGAGGCCAGCACCACCAGATCGTCCTCGCGGATATTGATCTGCCGGTGGTCGCCGCGCGCCATCCTGGACAACGCGGACAGCGGCTCGCCCTGCGAACCGGTGGAGATCAGCACCAGCCGATCGCCGGGCAGCGTCGCGGCCTGATCGAGGTCGACGACCACGCTGTCGGGCACCGTCAGGTAGCCGAGGTCCTGCGCGATCTGCATGTTGCGCACCATCGAGCGGCCGACGAAGCAGATCCGCCTGCCGTACTTCTGGGCGACATCGACGACCTGCTGGATGCGATGCACATGGCTGGCGAACGAGGCGACGATCACTCGGTTGCGCGCCTTGCCGATGACCGTGTCGAGCACGCCGCCGATCTCCCGTTCCGGCGTGACGAAGCCGGGAACCTCGGCGTTGGTGGAGTCCACCAGGAACAGGTCGACACCTTCATCGCCGAGCCGGGAGAAACCGGCCAGGTCGGTGAGGCGACCGTCCAGGGGCAGCTGATCGAGTTTGATGTCGCCGGTGTGCAGCACGACGCCCGCCGGGGTGCGGATGGCGACGGCGAGCGCGTCCGGGATGGAGTGGTTGACGGCGAAGAATTCGCAGCCGAACGGTCCGTGGGTGGTGTGCTGGCCCTCGACGACCTCCACCAGCTTCGGCTGCTGGCGGTGCTCCCGGCATTTCGCCGCGACCAGCGCGAGGGTGAACTTCGAGCCGATGACCGGGATGTCGGAGCGCAGCCGCAACAGGAACGGCACCGCGCCGATGTGGTCCTCGTGGCCGTGCGTGAGCACGACGGCGACGACATCGTCCATCCGGTGCTCGATGGGCCGGAAGTCGGGCAGGATCAGGTCGACGCCGGGCTGCTGGTCCTCCGGGAACAGCACGCCGCAGTCGACGATGAGCAGCTTGCCGCCGTACTCGAAAACGGTCATGTTGCGGCCGATTTCGCCGATGCCGCCGAGTGCGAAGACACGAAGCCCGTTCTTGGCCAGTCGCGGCGGCGTGCCGAGGCGATCGTGCGCGGCGGCCGCGGCACGCGGATCCACTTGGGGCGCAGACTGTTCGGCGCGACCCCGGCCGGACTGCTGGCGGCCGCGACCGGATTTCCGGGCCTGCTGGCCGCCCTGCGATGCGTCGGCGCGCGGGGACGATTTCTTCGCAGGCGCTTTCGCCTGGTTCGACTGCTTGGGCTGCGACTTCGTCGCGGCGGGCCGATCTGGTTGCGCGGCCACTTCGGACTGCACTACGACGACCTCCGATTGCACCGTTACTGGCGGCTGCGCGGTAACTGCGGGCTGCGCTGTGCTGTCGGGCTGCGCTGTGGGCCGCTCCGAAGTCACCGCCTTTTCGGTGCGGGCAGGCTGCTCGATCGGCGCGGGCGGCGGCGGTCCGGCGGTGCGAGTCGCGGCGCGACGGGGACGACGTGCGATCGGCTCACTCTGCTCAGTCATGCCTGCACCCCTGCTGCTCGTAGATCGTTCGCAAGTTGGTCGAGTTGTTCCGGCGTTGGCATCAACTGCGGCAACCGTGGTTCTCCGGCATCGATGCCGAGCAAGCGCAGTCCGCCCTTGCTCATCGCGACGCCGCCCAGCCGGAACATCGCCGAGTTCAGCGGCACCAGGCTGGCGTTGATCTCGCGAGCGCGCACCACGTCACCGGCGGTGTAGGCGGTGATCAGTTCGCGCAGTCGCTCGGGCACGAGATGTCCGATGACGCTGATGAATCCGGTCGCGCCGACCGACAACCAGGGCAGGTTCAGCGTGTCGTCGCCGGAATAGAAGTCGAGGTCGGTGTTCGCGATGAGATCCGCGCCCGCGTTCAGGTCGCCCTTGGCGTCCTTCACCGCGACAATGCGCGGGTGCTCGGCCAGCCGGCGAAGCGTGTCGGTGGCGATCGGTACCACCGAACGCGGTGGAATGTCGTAGAGCGTGACCGGCAGGTCGGTGGCGTCGGCGACCGCGGTGAAGTGCGCGAGCAGGCCGTCCTGGGAGGGGCGCGAATAGTACGGCGTCACCACGAGCAGGCCGTGCGCGCCGGCCCGCTGGGCGTTGCGCGCGAGTTCGATGGAGTGCGCGGTGTCGTAGGTGCCCGCGCCCGCGATCACGGTGGCACGGGTGCCGACGGCGTCGACGACGGCGCGGAGCAGGTCCGCCTTTTCCGATTCGGTGGTGGTCGGCGACTCGCCGGTAGTTCCGGAGATGGCGAGTAGATCGACGCCGCGATCGACCAAGCGGGCCGCGAGCGCGACTCCGGCATCGACATTGAGCTTGCCGTCGGCACCGAAGGGGGTCACCATCGCGACACCGACCGTGCCGGACGCACGCAGCTGTGCCTGATTCGCGGTGCTCGCTGCCCCTCCGTGGTTACGCACGCTGCCGCCTCCGGGCCTCACGCTCGCACCGCGTGCTGGCGTCGATTCACCGTTCGTCATGGTCAGAAAGGCTACCCGGTCGAGAGAACGCCCTCGACACCGTCGCCACCGAACGGACCGGCCGGTCGGGTGATCGGTCGCCCACCGCACAACCGTGATGTCATTCCCGTCCTTGTGCGACATCAAACATGGCGTCACACTGATGTCATGGATCTGAACAAGTACACCGCCCGCCTGCGCGAGGACCTGATCGCGGCCGCCGCTCTCGGCGACGAAAAAACCCAGGCCACCGCGGCGGCGTTGGCCGCGGCGACGGAGAGCTCGGCCCGGCTGGTGCTACTTGCCGCGCTGTCCGACCTCGCCAACGAGGTCAGCACCGAACTGGGTGACCGCACGGTGCACCTCTCCTTCGACGGCACCGAAGCCAAGGTCGACCTCCGCAAGAAGACCTCCCCCGACGACCACCCCACCTTCGAGGAAATGACCGGCGACATCAGCCGCGTCACGTTGCGCCTCGTCGAACAAATGAAGGCCAGAGCCGAGGAAGCCGCCGCGCAGAGTGGCCAATCGCTGAACTCCTGGCTGTCCAGCGCGGTCTCCGGCGCGCTCCGCGACCAGATGCGCGGCTACGGTCCGAAGCGCGACTTCTAGCGCGCCCGTTCTGATCTCACAGAGCGTCCGTACCTTTCACAGAGTGTTTAGCCCCTGTGAAAGGTATGGGCGCTCTGTGCACTTGGGGCCGCTGCGCGAGTTTGCGACTACAGCAGGGGTGCGAGGTTGCCTCGGTCGCCGATTACAACCTTGTCGAGTTCTAGCCAGTCGGCCATTTCGCGGAGGGTTTCGGTGAGGGCCGCTGCGGTGGCGGGTGTGTCGTGGCCGGGTTCGGCGAAAGCGGCGGGGACGGAGAGGCGACCGGCCGCGCGTTCGGCGCGGAGGTCGACTCGGCCGACCAGTTCGCCGTTCAGGAGGAACGGGAAGACGTAATAGCCGTGTACCCGTTTGGCTTCGGGGGTGTAGATCTCGATGCGGTAGTGGAAGTCGAAGAGGCGTTCGGTGCGGGCACGGAAGAAGATCAGCGGGTCGAACGGGCACAGCAGGGCGGCGGCCTCGACGCGGCGTGGGATCGGGGTGCCTGCGCGTAGGTAGGCGGGCTTGTCCCAGCCCTCGACCTCGACCGGGAGCAGTTCGCCCGCGTCGATCAGGTCGGCGATGGCCGGTTCGGTTTGGCTGCGCTGCAGCCGGTAGTAATCCCGCAGGTCGGGTTCGGTGCCGATGCCGTGTGCGGTGGCCGCGCGGAGCACCAGTTCGCGTACCGCGTCCTGCTCGGAAACGGTGCGCGCCAAGATATCCGGCGGGATGACGCGTTCGACGAGGTCGTAGTGTCTGGCGAAGCCGACGCGCTTGTCCACCGAGAGCGCGCCCGCGGCGAACAGTTGCTCGCAGATCATCTTGGTGTCGCTGAGGTTCCACCAGGAACCCTTGGGGCGCGGCTTATCCAGTTCGAGGTGGCGCTCCACCTCACCGGCGGTGCACGCGCCGACCTCGGTGATCACATCCAAAATGTCTTTGCCCAGTGTGGGATTGCGTTCGATCGTCTTGCGCATGCCCGCCCAGCGGCCGTGCTCGTACCGAGCCATCCGCCACCGCATCAGCGGCCAGTCCTCGACCGGAATCAGCGCCGCCTCGTGCGCCCAGTACTCCACCAGCCGCCGCGGCCGCCGCACCCCATTGCTCCACGCCGCCTCGTCGATCAGCGCCCGATCGTAAGTCCCGATCCGACTGAACACCGGCGCATAGTGCGCCCGCACCACCGCCGACACCGAATCCAACTGCAACAGTTGCGTTTTCCCCACCACCCCGAGCACCGCCCGCCGCGACGCCCGCACCGGCTTCCGCCCCACAAACCCCTGCGCCGCCAACGCAACCCGCCGCGCCACCCCCACACTAATCTTCCGCATACCCCGCACAATGCCACGCCGGTCCGACAACATTCCCCACCTGGCGGAGGGCTGGTTGACGGCGCCGGGGTTGTTGATGCGTTCGGGGGCTAGGTGGAGACCTTGATGCTGCCTGCGGCGTCTATTTCGGTGCGGCGGTCTTGGTCGGGGGCGTTGGCAAGGACGGTGGCTAGGATGCGGCGACCCATGGGGAGGACTCGGACGGTTACCGAGCCCGCGTTGGCGGCGTCCAATTCCTTTGTCGCGGCTTCGATTACCTGTTGGCGGACCCAGCGGGGCACGCCGGCGAAGCCGCCGTCGTCGAGCAGGACCACCTCGACGCCGCGGGAGCGGGCGCCGCGGGCGGCGCTGCTGAGTTCGTCGGTAACGAGTTGCGGGGCGCGCAGGCCGTCGCGTAGTTCGGCCTCGAGCAGCCGGCACTGTTCTCGTTCGGTGGCGGTGAGTTCGGCTCCATCGGCGATGCGTTCGAGGATGGGTCTGGCCACCTTGTCGAGGCGGGCCAGCTGGCGGTCGCGTTCGCCGTTCTCCGCGGCCATGGTGGCCTCGGCGGCGGCGCGCATCGTCGACTCCTCGCGCAACAGCCGCAGTGAACGCTGGGTCGGCCGCATGATCACCGCGAACAACGAGACGCCTGCCACCGTCGAAATCGGCACGATCGATCCGGCGATCACCCCGCCACGCAGCCCGTTCACCGCGCCGACGGTCGCGATCACGATCGCAACGCCACCGACGCCGAGCCACGCCGCACCCAATCGGCCACGCAGCACGAGCACCGCGAGCACATAGGACGACGCGAACGCGGTCCACACCTGCTTCGACCAGCCGTGATCGACGTTGAACGAGGTCAGCGCCGTCGCCAGCGGCCCGGATGCGGCCACGAACACGGTCGCGGGCATCGGCAGCGGGTCGACCGGAATCACCAGCACCACCACCCCGGCCGCGGCCAGCAGCACCAGCGCCGCCACCGCCGAGATCACCGGCGAATCGCCGAAATTGCGCACCATGTACAGCACGATGGTCGCCTGGAGAATGAGCAGGAACAGCCCGGCCGCCGGATCCCGCAGGCCGAGCAGATCGCGCAGCCCGAACTCGGTATCGGTGTCAGCCATCGCTACCCCACACCAGCGTCACCGTGGTGCCCTCGCCCGGCTGCGATTCCACGAAGCCCGCGCCGCCGGCCAGCTGGCGCATCCGCCCGAGAATGCTCACCGAGATACCGAGGCGGTCGGCGGGCACCTGACTCAGATCGAATCCCGCGCCGTCGTCCCGGAAGACCACCCGGATACCACCCGCGCTGATGGTCACCGTGACGCTGCGCTGCACTTCGCGGCCCGGCACGGTGGCGTGCCGCAAACTGTTGCGCACCGCCTCGGTGAGCGCGGCGGCGATAGTGCCCGCGGCGTCCACCGGCAGTCGGAGATCGTCGAATCCGGCCCAGCGCCGGGCGGTAAACCGGATACCGGGGTTGACCTCGTGCACGGCCGAGCGCAGAAACCCGGTGGCCGACTGCGCATCCAACCGGTTCGGTTCCACCTCGCCGACCCGGCATTCGTCGAGCTGTTCGAGTGTCCGTTCGGCTTGCCGGCGCAGCACCGGGGAATCGGTGCCCGCCCGGGAAGCGTCCAGCAGGGTTGACAGCACCGCGTCGTGGATCAGCGCGGCGAAGCGCGCACGTTCGCGATCGCGCGCCGCCGCGCCCGCGACGGCCGCCGCGCGCCTGCTCTCGATCGCCGACTCACGGTCAACGCGATCCGCGGCCGCCTTGGCATAGATGGCGCACCACAGGAACAGCGCGCACAGACCGGCCGACCGCACGAAGTCACCGGCCCACACCAGTGGCGTCGTATTCGGCACCACGAACCCGTTCGCGAATGCCGAGAGCGCGGCACCGATCACGAGGTAGATGACCGCCCACATCGGCCGCCACGCCAGCACGGCCGCAAGCACGCCCAGTGCGAGCACGCGATACAGCCAGACCGAGGATGCCTCGGGCGCGGGATCGGGATACGCGAACGGGATCACCGCCATCGCCGCGAGGAAACTCACCGCCGCCGCACCGGAGACCAGCTGAATGATCTGCCTGCTCGACGCGATCGACACCGCGGCCAGCACCGGGAACAACCCGAATGCCAGCGCCACCGTGAGGACCGTCCAGCCGCCCGCGACGAACCGGCTCTGGTCCGCGATCTCCGGCAGTTCCACCACCGCGACGATCACCCCGGCGATCCCGATGGCCAGTCCGAACCGGCGCAGGATGCGATCGGACGCGCCCTCGTACCCACTCTGCCGGGACACCGGTGCGATTCCACGACGCCACCGGCTCGAGGTGGTGCGGTCGAGCGACACGGGATGGGAAGTCGAGGTGTCCAGCATGCTGGACGCAATCATGCGCGCGGATGCCGCTCGGGCACCGGAAGCCAGCCGTCCTCCACCGCCCGCTTGTACAGGTCGGTCTTGGTCGGCGCCGGCCGTCCCGCGTCGGCGTACTTCTGCCGGATGCGACCGAGGTAGTCGTTGACCGTCTGTTCGGACAGACCGGTCAAACGCGCGACCCGGGAGGCCTTCTCGCCGGACGCGTACAGCGTGAGCACCTCTTCCTGACGCGGGCTGAGCCCGACGTCGGACAGTTGCGGGTCGCCGTCGATGGCGGCCGCCCAGTCGGTGGTCACCACCTGTTCACCGGAAGCCGCGCGGCGCACCGCCGCGACCACGGTCTGCACGTCCTCGGATTTGCGCACCACGCCGAGCACACCGGCCCGCGCGGCGGAACGCACCAGGAACGCGTTGTCCGCGCCGGTGAAGATCAATACCTCGATGCCACGGTCGCGCAGGGCGCGCACGTTGTCTTCGGGCGTCGACCCATCGGCCAATCGCAGATCGAGCACGACCAGGTCCAGTTGCGGCAGGTCCTGGGCGGCGGCCAGCAGTTCCGGCACCGTACCGGCGGTCAGCACCAGGTCGAGGTCGGATTCCGGCGCAAGCATGGCGGCCAGTCCGATCGCAACCGATTCGTGGTCTTCGACCACTCCGATCCGGCGCGGTGCGTTCTCGCCCCCTTCGGCCAACGTCACCTGAAATCTCCATTCCCGAGCAAACTCGTCACATCCCCACCGCAACAACGTTCTGTCAGTATGCCGGGCTGAAGCACCGAATGGTCAGACACCAGAAATCGGGGCCGTTTCTTTCGCAGGTCCGGCAGCGATTGTCACCGCTAGCTATTTCGGGGATAAAAACTGTCATTCGCCCATCAGTTGAGCGGCGAGGGTTGCGCCGAGTTCCCAGCAGCGCTGAATGTCGTCCTTACTCGGTGGTCCCGACAGGATTACCGGCGCGGCCGCCTGCTCCCAGCCGAGACCGGTGGTCACCCGTGCGATGCCGTTTTCGGCGCCCTCGGTGCCCTCGTTACCGTGCAGATATAAGCCGAACGGCCGACCCCGAGTCGAGTCGAGACACGGGTAGTAGAACGTGTCGAACGCATGCTTGAGCGCGCCCGACATGTAACCCAGATTCGCCGGACTGCCGAGCAGGTACCCGTCGGCGGCGAGCACGTCGGAAGCGGTGACGGCCAGCGCGGCGCGGCGCACGACCTCGACGCCTTCGATCTCCGGGTCGGTCGCGCCGGACACCACCGCCTCGAACATCGCCTGCATGTGCGGGGACGGCGTGTGATGGATGATCAGCAGCTGCGCCACAGGACGAGCTTAGTGCCGACCGTTCGCCCCGCACCGCCGCGGCTCAAGATCGACGCAGGCCGTCCAGGACGCAGTGCAGACCCTGTTCGAATCGTCGTGTCGAGTCGGGGCGTGGGTATCGGCCGAAGTACTCCGCGACCGGCGTGATGTCGCGGCCGTCGGCGGACGTCAAGTGTGAAACGTGTTCTGGCGCTAACGAATCCGGTCGACCGGCTCGCGCCCAAGCGGATTCGGCCAGTGCCGCGCCGAGCACGTAGTAGTAGAAACCGGCCATTGCCGCGTCGAGTTGCTCGCCAGAGAAGCCCGCGTCGGTCAGCACGCGCAGGATCGTGCCGAATTGCGCGACGGCGGCGGGGCCCATCGGCGGGTTGTCGCCGACCAGCGCCGCTGCCCATGGGTGCCGCAGCAAAGCCTGGAACGTCCGATGTCCGATCGCGGTGAGGTCGGCGCGCCACTCTCCGGACGGAGCGGTGTCGTCGAGAGTCTCTGCGAACACCGCGTCCACCGCGAATTCCAGCAGGTCGTCCTTGGTGGACACGTATCCGTACAGCGTCATCGGGGGCACTTCGAGTCGGGCGGCGAGTTTGCGCATGGTCAGGCCTTGCACGGACTCCTCGTCGAGTAGTGCGACGGCGGTGGCCACGATCTGGTCGCGGTCGAGTGCCGGAGGGGTGCGCGCCGCCTTTGCCGGGCGCAGCCATACCGAATTCCGTTGGGGCATTGCCTGATTCTACGGCCGGACGTACATTGAACGAGTATCCGTACGTTGTACGAGAGATTCGTACTACGTACGCCCCAGTGGTTCGCCGCTGGTGATTCCGCGTTCAATGGAGGTATCGATGTCGCAGCCACAGAACCGACGGGTCGATGTAGTCGTGATCGGCGCCGGACTATCAGGGCTGGCGGCCGCGCGGCGATTGGTGGACGGTGGGCAGTCCGTCGCTGTGCTGGAAGCCAAGCCGCGGGTCGGCGGGCGAACGCGTAACGGGCGAGCGGGGGCGGTCATCCTGGACGAGGGTGCTTCGCTGGTATATCCGGTGCACCAGAACGTCTTTCGGCTGGCCGCAGCCCATGGCGTCGAGCTGTTCGAGGGCAGTTTCGACGGGCGCTTCCTGTTCTATGCCGATGGTCTCGCGCACACCTTTCAGTTCGGATCGACGCGCGGTATGAAGTTGCTCGGCAACCCGGCGCTGCGGCCGCTGTTGCGGGTGGCGCTCGGCCTCGCGGCACGGTGGAAGCAGTTGCCGATGCGGCCCGATGACCTGCTGGACCTCGTCCGGGCGATCAGGCTACTGGACGAACTGGCCGCGACCGTGCCGCCGCACGCGCCGTGGACTGCACCCGACGCCGTCGAACTCGATCGGCGCACGATGGGTTCCTGGTTGGCGGCGGAAGTGCCGTCGGCTCAGGCACGCCGATTGTTCGAGTCGAGCTTCGCCGGGTACTTTCCCGCGTCGGTGTCACTCCTGTTCGCCTTGCACTTCCTGAACACCTGGGGCGGCGTGGGCTCGCTGCTCTCCGGACAGCAGACCAAGATTTTCCGGTTCGCCGACGGCGCACAAGCATTGGCGCGTGCGATCGCCGCGTCGCTCGGTGAACGGGTGATCCTCGACTCCCCCGTCCAGGAGATCGCCTGGCAGGGTCGCGATGTCGTAGTGCGCAGCGCCGCTGCGGAATTCGACGCGAAGCGGGTGATCATGGCGATTACCCCTTCGGGGGTTCGGAATGTGCGCTTCGATCCGAAACTGCCGATCGACCGCACCCTGTTGCAGGATTCGTGGCAGCCGGTGCACGGCCGCAAGATCAATGTCGTTTACCCGCAACCATTTTGGCGTGAAGCGGGGCTGTCCGGTTCGGCACTCGGCGACCTCGACGCGATCCCCGGCGTCACCGACGTATCGCCACCGGACGGCTCGATCGGCATCTTGGCCAGTTACGTGACGGTGAACGAAGCCGAGGACGATGCTGACAGACGACGCGAGGCAGTGCTGGCGGCGTATGCGCGTTTGTTCGGCCCGCCCGCGCTCGAACCCGTTGCGTACGTAGAAAAGAACTGGGCAGACGAGCCTTACACGTTCGGCTGCGAGGGCGGATTGACCACCGGCGCGCTGACCACCGCCCGTCGCCTACCGAAGGCACCGGTCGGCCGACTGCACTGGGCCGGCGTCGAAACCGCCGACACCTGGATGGGTTTCATGAGCGGCGCCATCCAGGCGGGTGAGCGCGCCGCCGACGAGGTCCTCGCCGCGAGCTGACACTGCTGCGCGTGGAGGGACTAGTCCGTCCTCAACCTGCGCACGGCCGGGGCGAAGGCGGAGGTACGCAGAACAGGCGGGGTCCGTCCTTGAACGGCGCACGCCGAACCGAACGCGGAAGCGCGCAAACAGCCGCAGCTAGACGGAGTCCGTCAGCAGGCCGCACACGGCCGGAGTGAATGCGGGCTACGCAGGACAGCGCAGCCGGACGGAGTCCGCGCACAGACCGCGCACGGCCAGGGCAAACGCGGAGGTACGCAGAACAGGCGCAGCCGGATGGAGTCCGCCACGGACCGCGCATGGCCGGAGCGGATGCGGAGGCGCGCAGGTTATGCGCAGCTGGAGAAGTCCGCCAGCAGACCGCGCACGGCCGAAGGGGATACGGAGGCGCGCAGAACAGGCGCGGCCTGTCCTTGAACGGCGCACAGCCGTACCAACGCGGAGACCTGCAGGACAGGCGCCGTCCGCCTTGAATGGCGCACGGCCACAGCAAACACGGAGGACAGCCGCAGCCATTGGGAGTCCGTCCCCGGCAACAGACGGCCGGAGCGAACGCGGAGGTACACACGAAGTCACGGTCCGGCCTTGGACGACGCACAGCCGGGGCGAACGCGGAGGCGCGCAGAACAGTCGCGGCCGGACGGAGTCCGTCAGCAGACCGCACACGGCCGGAGCGGACGCGGAGTACGCAGAACAGCCGCGCCAGACGGAGGACCGCGCGAGGTCGGAGCGGACGCAGAGGTACGCAGAACAGCGCGGTCCACCCCTTGAATGGCGGCAGCCGGAGCGGATGGGGAGGTACGCAGAACAGGCGCAGCCGGGGCGCGCCTGTCCCCAGACCGCGCATAGCCGAAGCGAAGGTGCTGGTACGCCTAAGCTGATTGGTCGCGTTCGAGCTTTTCCAGTGCTACTGCGCGGCGCATGGTTGCGCGGGCGCGGGTGCGGTCGCCGGCGTAGTCGTAGGCGCGGGCCAAACGGTAGGAGACGCGCCAATTGTCGGGGTCGGCTTCCCATTCGGCCTTGACCTGGTTGAACAGGTCGTCGGCTGCGTCGCGTTCGATGCGGCCGGAGGGGCGGCGGGGCAGATGGGTGGTGTCGAGTTCGCGGCCTTCCGCGTGCATGCGGCGGGCCAGATGTTGGTGGGCCAGTGCGGCGCGCACGGTGGCGGCGACGACCCAGACGCCGACGAACGGCAGGATCAGCACGCCGATGCCGATGAGGATCGCGGCGACACCGCCGGAGTCGATGAGGCTGAACGCGATTCGGCCGAGGAGCAGGAAGTAGAAGCCGAGCACGAGCACAAGGGCCGCAAGGAGTGCGACAACCTTGACAACTTCCCGGTTCTGCCCGTCCTCGTCCGCCCCGGATCCCGCGGCGTTCACACCCACACCTCGCCGGCGCCCGCGGTCGTCGAACGAATGATTCGCTCGCGCACGGCGTTCACAGCTCGCTCGCCCACGACTCCACCGCACCCGCGCCCGGACCCGTCATACGCGACGGCAAGCCGTGTCGACGTGCACACCCGCTGATGCTCGCCCCTTACTCCACCGTGCCGCTGCTCGGCTCCGTCACGCACGACGGCGCGCTGCATTGACGCGCCCAACCACTGACGCTCGCCCGCGACTCCACCGTGCCGAAACTGGCGCCCGTCACGCACAACACGAAGCCGTGTCGACGTGCCCACCCGCTGACGCTCGCCCATTACTCCACCGTGCGCACCGTGCCGGTGCTCGGCTCCGTCACGCACGACGGCAAGCGGTGTTGGTGGGTCCACTCGCTGCCAGTCGCTCATGATTCCGCCTCGGCGGCGCGCAGCTGCACCATTGCGGGAGGGTGCGGTGGCGACGGTCCGCTCGCTGCCGTTGATCACAGGTCGAGGAAGGGGTCGAGGCCGACGGTGAGGCCGGGGCGGTTGGCGATCTCGCGGACGCCGAGCAGCACGCCGGGGGCGAAGGAGGAGCGGTCGATGGAGTCGTGCCGGATGGTGAGGGTTTCACCCTGGGTGCCGAACAGCACTTCCTGGTGGGCGACCAGGCCGGCGAGGCGGACCGAGTGCACTCGGACGCCGTCGACGTCGGCGCCGCGGGCGCCGTCCAGTTCGGTGCTGGTGGCGTCGGGGCTGCGGCCGATGCCTGCCTGCTCGCGGGCGGCGGCAATCAGTCCGGCGGTGCGGTAGGCGGTGCCGGAGGGTGCGTCGGCCTTGTTCGGGTGGTGCAGTTCGATGACTTCTACCGATTCGAAGAACCGGGCAGCTTGTTCGGCGAACCGCATGGACAGCACCGCGCCGATGGCGAAGTTCGGTGCGATCAGCACGCCGGTTTCGGGGCGGTCGGCCAGCCAGGCGCGCACTTCGTCGAGGCGGGCGGCGTCGAAGCCGGTGGTGCCGACGACGGCGTGGATGCCGTTCTGCACCAGGAACTTCAGGTTCCCCATCACCACGTCTGGATGGGTGAAGTCGACGACCACCTGCGTGTTCGATTCGGTGAACGCGTCGAGCGAATCGTCTTTGTCGACGGCCGCGACGAGTTCCAGGTCGGCCGCCGCTTCCACGGCCGCACAGATTGCTTGTCCGACTTTGCCGCGCGCTCCGAGCACTCCGACCCGTATGGTCACCGCTCCTCCTCTTTCCGTTTTCGTCGGTGTCAGCCTATCGACCGTGCCGGGGTGGTGGTCCGCTGACCTCTGTGATTCACATTGCTACATGCGCATGTTTGCGTACGGCCGGTATCTCCCCTACCGTCGCGGAGGTGACTTCGATTCGTGAGCGGGCAGCGGTTTTTCTTCAGGAGCACGACAGCAAAAGACTTGTTGTCGGGCAACATGATTGGCACTACTACACCGGCGGTGGAGGCGATCCGGTGTTGTTGCTCAGCGGCGGTGCGGGGATCGGTATCGGCTGGATCGATCTGGCGCACGCGCTGGTACCGCGGTTCCGAACCCTTGCTCCCGACTATCCGTCGAGCGTGGGGTCCTGTGCGGAGTTGGTCGATGGCCTGGTGGCGCTGCTCGATGCGGAGGGGATCGATCTGGTTCATGTGGTCGGTCAGTCGGCGGGTGGCATGTTCGCCGAACTCCTTTCGCGTCGTGCGCCGGATCGGGTCCGATCGCTGATCTTGTCGAGCACCGGGTTGTACGGGCCGGAAGATGTGGAGCGCCTGCGTATGCGAGTCGAGACCACCTTGGCGACGCCATGGTCGGAGACCCAGGAAGCGATTCGTACCGCGTTGCGCGGCACCTGGAAGGACTCCGATGACGCCGAGTTCTGGATCGAACAGGTGGTGTCGACCTCCGACGCGGCGGGCAGCGCGGGTGCCGCCAATTCGTATCGTCTACTGCTCGAACTCGCCGAGGGCGTCGACGAACTCATGCGTGGTCCCGCCTGGGACGGACCCACCCTGATTTTCCGCGCGGACGACGATCCGCTGATCACCACCTCCCACACCGAGCGCCTGCGCGAACTGCACCCGAACTGCGATTTCCGCACCTTCGCCGAGGGCGGTCATTCATTGCTATTGAGTCGAACCGCCGATTACATCGATGTAGTGCACGAATTCCTCACGGCGTCCTGACTAGCCGTGCCAGGGACATACGATCGCCACCCCGGTCGGTCCGAAATGTCCGACATTCCGCGTGACAACCTCCAGCCCGTGCGATACGGCGGTCGCCGCGATCAGCGCGTCCGCCGGCTCGACCGGATTTCCGTTCCCTTCAGTTCGCGCAA
Source organism: Nocardia iowensis (assembly GCF_019222765.1). Classification (NCBI taxonomy): domain Bacteria; kingdom Bacillati; phylum Actinomycetota; class Actinomycetes; order Mycobacteriales; family Nocardiaceae; genus Nocardia; species Nocardia iowensis. The sequence continues at coordinate 6,356,651 of NZ_CP078145.1, forward strand.
CCATCCGTCCCCATGCTTGTGCGACTGTCGCGTCTACCGACAGGAGGCGCCCTTCGAACCGGTCGATCAGCGATTCCGTCAGCCACTCCACCAGCCGCCGCTTCTTGGGCGAATCCGGCATCTTCTCGATGCCCTTACGGATTTCGCCGAGGGTGATGACGCTGAGATGAAGCCGGTCCTCGTCAGTCGTGTGGAGCCATTGGGTGAGGCCGGGATCCGGCCGAGGCTTCACCCATTCCGACACCGCACTCGTATCGAGCAGATAGTTCCTCACAGCTCGACGTCACGGACATCCATATGGATGCGTTCGATCTCTACTCCGGAATCGCGCAGCGGCGAAGCCGCGAAGAACTCGGCGAGGCTCCCCTGCCTGCTCGTTTTCTGCCGCCACTCGTCGATCGGTACGACAACAGCGACCTCTCGTCCATGCTTGCTGATCACTTGCGGCCCCTCCCGCTCGACGATGTCGATCAACTCGGACAACCTGGCCTTCGCGTCGGCAAGTGGCCATGCGACGTCAGGTCGCTCCGACCGCTTTCGAGCCATCTGATCACCCGTTTCGACCACTTTGACTACTCTAGTCAGATCGAGACTACCTACCGAACCGCCTCGGCGCCAGCCATATTGGCGGCCATTTTTTCCAGCACCCACATCGTTTCGGCGAACTGTGCGTCGGTGATGCCCTCGGTCATCTCCCGGCGGCGCGCCCCGATCCGAGCCCACGCCTGATCGTGGGTGGCCCGACCCGCGTCGGTCAGCGAGAGAGTGCCCGACTCTTCGACCACCAGACCCCCGGCCAGCACCGCAGCCAACTCGGCAGCCCACTCCGCTGGGTCGGTCAGGAAAGCATCCAATGCGTCGCGCAGATCGCTTGCTGACTGCGGCCCGTCCGAGAGCGAGTGCAAAATCTGCCAGCGCCCGCGGCCCAGCCCACCGGCGGCGAGATCCTCCTCGAATCGCTCGTTGATCAGTCGATCGAGTTCGACGAGCCAGTAGCCGATCCGGCGCTGCACAGCCATCACTCCTCCACATATGCTTCAAGACAACTATATGTAATTTTACATGTAATTGCTTCAAGTGGAAAAATGCACGGGAAGGAGGAGTGCACCGATGGACGAGCACGATGCGATCACCGAAGCCGTCGAAGCGGCGATGGTCCGAATCCGGCGCAGACAGACCCGAGGGGCACTAGCTGGCCACTCCCCCATCCCGGTCGCCGTGTTCCGAGTGCTCGATGCCGTGGCCTGCACCGAATCCCCCACCGTCAGCACCATGGCCCCGGCTCTCGGCGTCGATCAGCCGCGCGCCAGCCGCCTTGTCGCACAGGCGGTTTCGCTCGGCCTACTGGAACGGGTAGCCGACCAGCACGACGGGCGACGCGCCGTACTCCGGCTCACCGACAACGGACAGCAGGCGGTGACGGCCGCCCAGACCGGGCGCCGCACCGCCATGGCCGCGGCCATGTCCGACTGGACTACCGGCGAGCGGGCCGAATTCGCCCGCCTACTCCGACGATTCGTCGACGCCATGGAGGACTGACCCGAAACCGCTTGCGTGACTGTTCATGCTGCCGGTTTGCGAAGCACCTCGATCACCGACGTGATGCTGTGCGCACCGTGTCCGTCCGCGACCGCGCGCCGCAGCAGGTCGTACATCGGTGCGTGCCAAGACATATCGACCCCTGTCTCCGCGCCGAGTTCCTCGTCGTTCCCGATGGACGCATGGAACACGTCGACCGAGGAACCGAGTTTCGTGTAGTCGCCGGTGTCGATCTCGTCGGCCATGATCGGCAGCAACGACTCGATCATCTGCAGCCATTTGGTCGCATAAGGCACCATCGTCTGCGCGGTCAGTCCGCGGGCCGTCAATACGGCGGCACCCTCGAAAAATCCGAGCAGTGCGGGCAGCAGCGTCGCACCGACCGCTGACTCGTACAGCGCGGCGAGATCCGGCTGCGGGCCGAGGTGGATCGTGTCCCCGCCGAGGACGCGCAGCGTCTCCACATGCTCGTCGAAGATCTCCCGGTCACCGCCGTAGTAGAGCTGGGTGTCCGGCTGCCCGACCGCCGCGGGCACATTCTTGATCGCACCGCCGAGGAACCGAGCACCGCGGGCGGCCGCCCACTCGGCCAACTCCCTTGCGCCCGACGGCGTTCCGCTGTTCAACGTGACCAACGTCCGGCCCGACAGCGCCTCGCCTGCCTGCGCCAAACTCTCCAGCGTGGCCCCGAACGTGGTCAGGCAGGAGACGACGAGCGGGCTCTCCCGCACCGCGTCCTCGATCGCAAGACGGTGCGTCGCTCCTGCGGCGATCAACGGTGCCGCCCGTTCCGGACTCCGGTTCCACACCGTGGTCGGGTGCCCCGCCGCGAGGAATGCCTCGGCCAGCGCCCGTCCCATCGCTCCCAATCCGAGAACGGTCACCGGTTCCCGTGCGCCATCGGTCATCGTGGCTTCCTTCCAAGTCATTGCCCCTACGGAAGGCAAGTCTCGGCAGCGCCCGAATCGCCGACAAGTACGAACTTTTCGGTCGAATACGCACGTCGAGGTAAGCAACCAGCTCACACCCCGCCCGCTGCCGCGCCGCATGATCAGCGTCACTGCGGTGCGCGCCGTCAGTCGAAGACGATCACCTGTCGCAGCGCGTGACCTGCGGCGAGTTCGTCCATGGCGTGGTTGATTTCGTCCAGGCCGATATGCGCGGACACCAACCGTTCGACAGGCAGGCGGCCCGCTCGCCACATGTCGACGTAGGCAGGAATGTCGCGCGAGGGCACGGCCGAACCGAGGTAGCTGCCGACGATCGAACGGCCTTGCGCGACAAGAGCAAGCGGCGAGATGCTGGCGCGGGCGTCCGGAGCGGGCAGCCCGACCGTCACCGTGGTGCCGCCGGGAGCAGTTGCCGCGACGGCGGTTTCGAAGGCACGGATATTGCCCGCGGCCTCCACGACGATCTCCGCCTGCACGCCGAGCTCGGCCACCTGCGCGGGAGTGTAGACCGCGGTGGCACCCAATTCCTCGGCGAGAGTGAGCTTTGCCGGGACAGTATCGACGGCGATCACCTCATGTCCGTCGGCCGCCAACGACACCGCCACCAGCACCGCCGCCATGCCGACCCCGCCGAGACCGACCACCATGATCCGGTCACCCTGCCCAGGCTTGGCCGAATTCAACAGTGCGCCACCGCCGGTCAACACCGCACAGCCGAGTACGGCCGCCACTTCCGGCGGCACGTCGTCGGCTACCGGCACCACCGATCTGCGGTCCACCACCGCGTGCGTCGCGAAGGCGGACACCCCGAGGTGGTGGTGCACCTCGCTGCCGTCCCGGCTCAGCCGCCGCCCGCCGCCGAGCAGTTCACCCGCGTTATTGGCGAGACTGCCCGGCACGCACGGTGTCCGGCCGTCGGTCGCGCAGCCCGCGCAGGCGCCGCAGCGCGGCAGGAAGGTCATCACCACGCGCTGTCCGACGGCGAGATCACTGCCGCCGGGGCCGATCGCCTCGACCCGGCCCGCCGCCTCGTGTCCGAGCAGCATCGGCACCGGCCGCACCCGATTACCGTCCACCACGGACAGGTCCGAATGGCACAACCCCGCCGCTTCGATCCGAACCAGCAGCTCCCCCGCTCCCGGCTCGCCGAGTTCCAGCTCACCCACGCTGATCGGCGCCGACTCGGCGAACGGCACCGGCGCCGCGATCCGCTCCAGGACCGCCCCACGAATCTTCATTCCGCCGACGCTACCGCCCCCACTGTCCCAGGCACAGGGGCGACCGCAAGGTGGCTACAGCACGCGGTGGGCTACGGCGGTTGCTCGGTTCAGCAGCCATTCCAATGGGCCGCGGCGGAAGAATTGGGTCCAGCAGGCGGCGAACATCAGGATGATGACGCTCAGTCCCAGTAGGACCGGGAGGGAGTCGGCGGGCAGGGTGTCGAAGCCGAGCGCCGCGATGGCGGCTACGTGGAACACGTAGGCGGTCAGCGACATGGTGCCGACCGCGATCAGTGGGGTGGCCAGGCGCCGGAACCGCCGGGATCCGTCGCAGGCTGCGAGGCAGGCGACCAGGACGGTGATCGCGACACCGGTGTTACCCAGGATCGAGAAGGTGCTTTCGCTGTGCGGGATCGCCGACAGTCGGTATCGCCAGCCGGGCGGGTCTTCGGCCAGGTCGGACCACCAGGGCGCGTTCATGATTCCGAATGGCGTCGTCTCGCCTGGTGAGAGCTGCAGTGCCAGTGCGGAACCGCCGTATCCGAGCAGCGCGAGACCGACACCGGTCAGCGCGAGCCGGACGCGAATCACGGTGGCGGACAAGTCGAGTCGTGCGACCGCCATGCCCGCTATCACGAACGGCAGCCAACTCAGTGCCGGATAGCTACCGGTCAACAGCAACCCGGTCAGCCCACCCGCACTCCCGATCGGATCGCCGCGACCGCTCGCCCAGGCGAGCGGATCGAATCGGTTGACGGCGTCGATCCAGCCGGTGTCCTGCGCGAGCACCGCGAACCAGAGTTGCGGCAACACCAGCGCACTCACCGTCGCGACGACGGCCAACGTGACGGCGCGCAGCCTGCGCAGCGGCAGGGCCAGCAGGAAGTACAGCCCGTAGTAGGCCAGAATCACCTCGACCGCGGTGCCGAGCGCAGTCAGCGCGGTACCGAGCACGAGCAGGATGCCCGCCCGGATCAGTACCTTCACCACCGCCTGCCTGCCGTCACGCCCCGTCTTCGCGGCCCGCCGACCGGTGATCAGCAGAATCGAGAAGCCCGCGAGAAACGCGAACAGCGCCGAGGACCGTCCGTGCGTCAGCTCCATGACGAACCCGATGCCCCCACCCCGCCCCGCATCAGGACCCACGTGAGCGGCAAACATCCCGAGCACCGCAATACCGCGCGCAAGGTCGACACCGACCAACCGAGCACCGGCGCGCGCCATCTCGCCGACACCGCTGGCCCGAACCGCCCCGCCAGCCTGACCCGCACCGCCATCCCGATCCGCCTCGCCCGCCGAATCCGCACCGCCAGCTAGAGCCGCGCCACCAACCCGATCCGCGCCACAAACCTGACCCGCGTCACCAACCCGATCCGCGTCACCAATCCGACCCGCACCACCCACCCAAGCAGTGTGCTCGGCTTCGGCGGCAGGCGGAACTGTCTTGTGGCCCATAACTTTCAGCGTTGAGAGAGATCGATCCGCTCGGTATCCGGCATCGGGCCGGAGCACCTCCGCCCGTCAGCCGCCGATACCCCGCCGATCGGCTGGACCGCCCCCGACGGTCGGCTACCCCACCGCCTCGCCGACGGGGTCGACATACACCCGGATCTAGGCTCACAGCTGACAGGGCTGACGTCTGGGCAGGAGGTGTGGCGGGTGATCCGGGTGCTGGTCGTGGATGACGAGGCGCTGGTGCGCTCGGGTTTCGAGCTGATCCTGAATGCGGCCGCCGATATCGAGGTGGTCGCGACGGCGACCGGATCGGAGGCGCTGGCGGCGGTCGAGCGGACGCGACCGGATGTGGTGCTGCTCGACATCAGAATGCCCGACGTAGATGGCCTGACCGTGCTGCGCCAACTCCGCGACGTGCCCGACCCGCCGGTGGTCGCCATGCTGACAACCTTCGACACCGACGATTACATTCTGTCCGCATTGCGCTCCGGCGCAGCGGGTTTCGTGCTCAAAGACACCGAGCCCGAGCAGCTGGCGCAATTGACCCGGACCCTCGCCGCCGGTGGCGTGGTGCTGTCGCCGAAGGTGTCGGCCGCTCTGCTCCGCAACGCCGGGACCGCCACCACCGCGGAGATGGATGCGGAGGTCGCCCGCGTCGAGCGGCTCACCGAACGGGAACGCACGGTGCTCGTGCTCCTCGCCGAGGGGCTGTCCAATGCCGAGATCGGGCAGCGCGTCCACCTGAGCGTCGGCACGGTGAAGGACCATGTCAGCGCCATCTTCACCAAATTGCGAGTACCCAGTCGCGTGCAAGCGGCATTGCTCGCGCAGCGGGCGGGCCTGCTGCCGTGACCCGCTTCCCGCCATGGCTGATCGACCTCGTGCTCGTGGCGGTGGCCGTGGCCGACGTGCTCGTCGATGGCGAGGACACCTCCCCGGGCAAGCTCGCGGTCGGCGGTATCGCGTGCGCGGCGTTGCTGCTGCGGCGACGGCACCCGCTGGCGGCCTTCGTCCTGACGCTGCCGGGAAGCTTGCTGCTTGCCAATCTCGCCGCCCCCGCGATCGCCCTGTACACGCTGGCCGAGCACACCCGGAACCGGACGCTGCTGGTGGCGGCGATCCTGGCCACCTCGGTCGCCGCGTCCGCGCCGTGGCCCTCCGATCAGACGGACTACCGCCCGCCGGACACACTCGTCGCCTTCGCCTACTCGCTGGCCTGGGCGGGTGCGCCCGTGCTGCTCGGTCAGCTGATGCAGACCCGCCGCGATCTGTCGGCCCGGTTGGTCGAGATCGAGGAGGCGCGCGACCACGAACGGCAATTGCACGCCCAGGCCGTACTGGCCCGCGAACGCGCGCAGATCGGCCGCGAAATGCACGATGTGGTCGCACATCAGGTCAGTCTGATCGCCGTTCGCGCGGGCGCGCTCCAGGTCGCCGCCACCGACCCCGACGCGGTCGATGCCGCGCGCATCATCCGCAGGCTCAGTGTCGACACCCTCGACGAGCTCCGGCACATGGTCACGCTGCTGCGTGCCGCGGGCGGTCAGGGCACCGAGCTGACACCACAGCCGACGCTCGCCGATCTGCGAAAGCTGCTCGACTCCAGCGGCATTGAGGTCGAGCTGCGCGGTGAGCTGCCCGACGAGCTTGGCGCGCCAGGCCAGCGCACCATCTACCGCACGGTGCAGGAGGCACTCACCAACGTGCGCAAGCACGCGCCGGGCGCGACCGCCCTCGTGCATCTGTGGCACGACAGCGATCACTACGGCGTCACCGTCACCAATACCGAGCCGACCCGTCCCGCGGTGTCGCTGCCCAGCTCCCGGCACGGACTGGTCGGCCTCGCCGAACGCGCCGAACTGCTCGGCGGCAGCTTCGAATCCGGACCGACCGCCGATCACGGCTATCGCGCGGTGCTGCGCCTGCCCCGCTGACGCTGATCCCGCCGCCGCGAAAGATGGTCTGCGTCACTGGATGCTGGCGAAATCCATGGGACGTTTGCTAGCGTCGTCGACCGTGACGGTGCTCCCGTTGGTTGCCTTGTACCGAGCCCGGGGTCGGGATCGTCACTGCACAAGGAGAAATTCCACTGTCAGTACAGTTCAATCACACTATTGTCGGTTGCCACGACAATCGGGTGACCGCCGAATTCTGGGCGGACATCCTCGGTTCGGAACTCGGGGCCGAATGGGGCCCGTTCATCCCACTTCCGTTGGATAACGGCGTCACTTTCGACTTCGCGAAGGTGCCACCGCACGTTTCCGAAATCCAGCCCCAGCATTACGCATTCCTGATCTCCGAGCCAGAGTTCGACGCGGCCTACGCCAAGATCCAGCGCTACAAGTTGGAGCACTGGGCCGACCCGCGCCAACAGGGCGTCAACGAGATCAATCACAACGACGGCGGTCGTGGTGTCTACTTCCTGGACCCCAACGGCCACTTCATGGAATTGATCACCGTCCCGTACGGCGGCTGGCCGAGCTAGCAAGAGCGGGGCGGCGTCCATCCGGATGCCGCCCCGCTCTGCTACCCGCCGGATTCTTCCAACCCGTCCGAACCGCACGACCCGGCCCTGTCCCCTGACTATTCAGGCGGTTCCGGCGGCCACGGGTTGGGTTTGATGTTGGCCGGTTTGCGAGTAGGGATGTCGTCCCAGTCGAAATGGGTGCCGACCCAGGCCTTGGGGCGGTCGAAGTCGACCTCGTTGGCGGTGAAGCGGGCGTCGACGAAGGAGATGTCGCCGAAGAAGTCGCCCTCGGTGAAATCGACGGAGCGGCCGGCGAAGGTGGTGCCCGCGAAGGTGGTGTTGCCGTGGAATTCGGCTCGGCTGAAGTCGGTTTCGCGAGTGCCTCGGTGGCGCAGGCGCGCGGGAGCGCCGATGCGGGTGTCGTCGAAGGCGACGGTGCCCGCCTCGAAGTGCGCGCCGGCGAAGGTGATGCGCGGGCTGGAGATCTCCGCGCCGGTGAAGGCGAGGTGCTGGCCGTCCAGGGTGGCGTGCTCGAAAGAGGTGAGCTCGGCGTGGAACTTCGTGTCCTGGAACGAGGTTCGGGCACCGGTGCAGCGGGCGCCGTTGAAGGTGGTCCGCGGGCCGACGAAGGTGGCCTTCTCGAACGACACGGAGCAGTCGAAGGTCGCGCCGTCGAAGGTGGTGCCGGAACCGGCGCGTTCGACCTTCTCGGGACGGGTCGAGCCGAATCGCGCATGATCGAACAGCGCGGGGCCGCCTTCGAACTTCGCCTCGCGGAAGGTGACGTGCGGACCGGCGAAGGTCGCGTGTTCGAAAGTGGTGCGGCCGATGAATACCGCGCGGGCGAACGAGGTTCGCTGCCCAAGGAACACCGCGTGCCGGAAGTCCGCTCGCTCGATGACGGCGTTGTTGAAGGTGAACTCACAGTCCGACCAGGAGACATCGGCCGACCGCTCCAGATGGTCGGCGATCACCTTGACAATGGTGCGGCGCACCTCGCGATCGTTCTGCCGGAACTGGTAGACCCGTTCCACCTTCAGGCCGGACTCGTCCACCGTTTCCGCCTGTGAGACAAGGTGGTTCGCACCGGCGACCGGGTCGTAGGGCAGCCGCAGGTAACCGCACAGCACGTCGACGCATTGCTGGCGCCTGCTCGGCAACCGGAATTCGTCGGCGAGTCCGGCCATCGCATAGACCCCGGCGATCCGCACCGCCACATCGGCATCGCCGAGCTGCTGCGAGGCCGCCCCGAACAATTCGGCGAACCGCCCGCGTTCGAGGTCGCGCTGCCGCCGGTAGGCCACCACCAGCGCGGCCGCGCCACCGACACCCGCCGCGACCGCCAGCGCGATCTTGGTGAGATCCAGTTGATTGGGGGTCTCGGCTTTCGCCCCGAACGCCAGCCACAGCAGCCACCAAGTGAGCGCCGCGATGCCGAAGCCGCAGACGACCGCCGCCAGCACCGCAAGCAGTAACGCCGCGCGGTGCAGTCGGTCGCCCAACCTCCCCCATCGCATTAGCGCATGGTAGCCGGATTGCCGCCCTCCGACCACCGGACAAGATCGGCGACTCCTTGCGCCCCATACCAATTCAGATGTCCTCTATCCACGAGTGGCGCACGATGGAGAACCGCACTCGACATTCGCCGCAGCCAGGTGCCACTCGGCGGGCCGCGCGCCTGGGTGTCCGGCGCGGATTGCTCGAGTAGTCTGCGGGGATGTCTGCTTCCGATTCACTCGATCCGGTGGCCGAGGTCGAGACCGTGCACGCACTGTTGGCCACGTGGCTCGGCACCGATGCCGAGCCGGAGGTCCTGGAAAGTTTCGCCGGGACGCAGCATGACACGTTCTCCATGGTGACCACCTCCGGTGCCCGGTTGAGTCGTTCCGAGCTGCTGTCCGGACTGCGGCGGGCGCGCAATTCCCGGCCCGGTCTCGACATCGAGATCTCCGACGTCGAGGTGCTGTTCGCCGAAGGCGACGTGACGGTGGTCCGGTTCCTGGAGCGGCATCACTTCGCCGGAAAGCATGCCGATCGCCGGACGACGGCGTTTCTGACCATCGAGTCCGCGCCGCCCCGGTACCGGTGGCGGGCATTGCACGAAACTCCGGTCACCGAGGAGTGAATCCCTTGCGCCACTCCGCCCCGCCAGGAAGAGTGGCACGGACGTGCAGCAATCAAACAGCTCGCGCACTGAATTATCGACGCGTTTCCCGCGACTCGGAGGCTGTGCATGAGATGTGTGGTGTTCGGAGCGACCGGCTACATCGGCGGACGTCTGGTCCCGGAACTGCTGGACATGGGCCATTCGGTGCGGGTGATGGTTCGCTCCCCCGGCAAGCTCGACCAAGTGCCGTGGCGCGACGACGTCGACATCGTCGCCGGTGATGTCACCGATCCGCAGACGGTCGCCGCCGCACTGGACGACCAGGAAGTGCTCTACTACCTCGTCCATTCGCTGATCCAACGCGACTTCGTCGGCATCGATCGCCGAGCGGCACAGATCGTGGCGACCGCCGCGGCTACGGCGGGGCTGTCCAGGATCGTCTATCTGGGCGGCATCATCCCGCCGGGCGAGCGGCTGTCGCCGCATCTGTCCTCGCGGGCGGAGGTCGGCGAAATCCTGCTCGCCTCGGGCGTACCCACCGTCGAATTCCGCGCGGCGGTGATCATCGGATCTGGTTCGGCGAGCTTCGAGATGCTGCGCTACCTCTCCGAACGGCTGCCCGCGATGGTCACGCCCCGCTGGGTGCGCAACCGCATCCAGCCGATCGCGATCCGCGACGTGCTCTACTACCTGGCCCGCGCCACCACGCTCGGCCCGCAGGTGAATCGGTCCTTCGACATCGGCGGGCCCGATGTGCTGACCTACCTCGACATGCTCCGCAGATACGCGGCGATCGCCAAGCTGCCGCGCCGCGCGGTGGTACCGGTGCCGGTGCTGACGCCATGGCTGTCGGCGCAGTGGGTCAACCTGGTCACCCCGGTTCCGAAAGCGATCGCCGTGCCGTTGATCGAGTCGCTGGTGCATGAGGTCGTCTGCGGCGAGCACGACATCGCCGACCACATCCCGGACCCGCCGGATGGGTTGACCGGCTTCGAACGCGCGGTGGAACTCGCGCTGGCTCGGATCCGCGACTTCGACGTGCCCACCCGTTGGTCGGACGCCGCGACCCCGGGCGCACCGTCGGATCCGCTGCCCACCGACCCGGACTGGTCCGGCGGCACCCTCTACCAAGACGTCCGCGAACGCCACACCGACGCCGACCCGGACACCGTGTGGCAGGTCATCGAATCCATCGGCGGCGAGCACGGCTGGTACTCGTTCCCGCTGGCCTGGTCGATCCGCGGCTGGATCGACCGGCTAGCGGGTGGCGCCGGGCTGCGCCGCGGCCGACGCGATCCGCACCGGCTGCGCGCGGGCGAGGCACTGGATTGGTGGCGCGTCGAATACCTCGACCGGCCGCGGCTGCTCCGGCTGCGCGCCGAGATGCGGGTGCCCGGCGACGCCTGGCTGGAACTGTCCGCGGAGCCCGAGCCGGGTGGCGGCACGCGGTATCGGCAGTGTGCGATCTTCGAGCCCCATGGACTGTCCGGGCACATCTATTGGAAGGTGATCTCGCCGTTCCACGAGATCGTCTTCGGCGGCATGGCCCGCAACATCACCGGTGCCGCCGAAGCGCAAGCACGCTCATGATCACCGGTCGACGTCGCGCACGTAGTGGCACTGGTCGCGCAGAAACCCTTCGGCGAACAGTGATCTGGGTGCGGCAATGGCGACGACGGCGGTCTTGACCGTGCTGTCCTCGATGTCCTTGCGCAGCAGGGCATGGGTGGCGTCGGGGTAGTGCTCGACGCGCAACAGGTCGGCCGGAATCAGTTGGCGGTAGCGGGTTTCGGTGTCGACGACGTCGACATTGCGGTCGTGATCGGCCAGGATCAGCAGCACGGGGATGCGGACCGCGGCGAGGTCGGCGGAGGCGTCGGCGGTGTAGTTCTGCTGGATGAAACGCCAGCGTTGCGCGGTCATGTCCGGGGTGAGGGCGCCTGCCGCGCTTGCTTGTTCGAAGGTCGCGCCGTCGCGCAGCAGCTGCCGGGTGCGATCGCTCCTGGCGATCGCGGTCTCGATCTGCGCCGAAGTCGCACCGTCGGCGGTCAGTTCGGCGACCATGTTGTAGCGGCCTTGCTGAAGCCAGTTGACGGCGGGCGAGACGGCGATCATGAACTGCAACAGGGGGTCTCGTGCGGCGACGGCGGGCAGCACCCAGCCCGCCTGGCTGGCGCCCCACAGTCCGATCCGTGCCGGATCGATCTCGGGTCGTGTTCTGGCCCAGGCGATTGCGTCGAGCGTCTCGGTTGTCCGGTCGGCCATGGTCTGGTTCAGCCAGTCGCCAGGGGCGCCTGCGATGCCGGGTTTGTCCCAGGACAGCGAGGCATAGCCCGCGCGTGCCAGCGACTCCCAGATCGGCCGGTAGAAGGTGTCGTGGGTGGCGTCGATCGGGCCGTCGCCGTGCACGAAAACCACCAGACCGAACGGTGCCGCGCCCTGTTTCGGCAGGGCGAGCACGCCGTGCAGGGGTTGCGCGTCGCCGGGAATGGTCACGCGTTGTTCGCGCAGGTCGTAGCTGTTCTGGTACAGGACCCAGCCGCCTGCCGCGGCGATCAGCACGAGAATCGCCGTGAGCGACCCGAGTATTCGACGCCGCCGCCGCGAAACGGGTTCGGCACGAGTTTCTTCCGACGACATGGCGCCTCCGATCGTTCGTTCTGAAAACCATCGTTTGTATGCTGAGCGCATCAGCACCGACCGGACCGAGAGGGTGAATGGTGGAAAACCACAACGTCGAGGTGACGACCCGGACCCTCGTGGAGAGCATGGTCCGCGAGGACGCCACCATCGATGCCGCTGAGCTGTATACGGTCGCGAACGCACTCGGCATGACCGATCAGCAAGTCCGGCTGTGCATCCGCCGCCTGGTCGGCGACGGTCGATTCACCCAGCAGGGACGCGGCCGCAAGGCGATCCTGCACGCCACGGCGGACACGGCGAGCGCGCTTGCACCCGATGTGGAGTTCGTGCGCTACATGTTCGCCCAGGATCGCGGCGAGGCCGAGTGGGACGACCGCTGGCACCTGGTCGCGTTCGCGATTCCGGAGTCCGCTCGCCCGGCCCGAGATGCCATGCGCGACGGCATCGTTCGGCTCGGCGGAGCGCCGATCCAGGGCGGGCTCTATGTCAGCGCGAACGCCTGGGAACCCCAACTGGCGGTGCTCGCCGCCGAACTCGACGTCGCCGACCACGTCACCACCTGCACCACCGCCGACCTGCGGGTCGGGCACATCGAGTCGCCGCGCCGGATCGCCGCCCGGCTGTGGCCGCTGGACGAGATCGCCGCACGCCATCGTCGACTTCTCGACTTCGCGCGGCGCACGCTGCGGCGGTTGCGCGCCGCCGAGCTCACCGACACCGAGCTGCTGACCGTCACCATCGAGCTGGCTGCGGAGTTCACCAGCGCGATGGAGCCCGATCCCCTGCTGCCGCCGCAGCTGCTGCCGCAACCATGGGCCGGGACCAAGGCTCGCGGTGTGGTCGCCGAATGCTGGTCGCTGCTGCTCGCGGCCGAGACGCCCAGCCCGCCCCGGCTGTTTCGCAGCTACGCCGAGGTGGTCCGTGAGGTGACGGGTCATGCCGGGCCCCTGCGTGTTTCGTAGACGGCGACGGCTGCCGAGATAGCAAGCGCGAGCGCGGCAGCGGCTGCCGTGAGCACGGTTGTGGCAAACCAGAACCCGGTCCACGTCGGCGGGACCGGTGTCAGTACGACTGCGAGCGCCAGGTAGATCACCACACCCCTGCGCAGGCGTCGCTCGCAGCGAATCTGGTGCCGCAGAGCTTTCGGGCCGGGCCATGCCCGGAGACCGATCACCACTCGCCAGGTGTGCAGCGTCATGCCCAGCATCGTGAGCAGTAATCCCAAGCCGAGCAGCTGAATCCAGTCCGGGAGCCCGACTTCCGACCCGCTCATGGGCAGCGCGATTGCCGCGAACGCGATCCCGGCCGTCGCTTCGATCAGCACGAGCCGCCGCACCGGCCCGAGAGGTGTTCCGTGCAGGAACCTTGGCTTCGTATCGTTCATGTTACCGTCGATCGTATATGAAACGAACGATATTGCGCAGCCGGAGGAGATCGGGATGAAGGTGCTGGCACTGGGTGGATCGGGCGCGATGGGGAGGGTTGCCGTCCGGACCGCGGCGGCACTGCCCGGCGTGCGGGAGATCGTGGTGGCCGATCGCGACCTCGCGGCGGCGCAATCCACTGCTCGTGCGCTGTCCGGTTTCGGTGCCGAGCTGCGTGCAAACCGGGTCGACGTGACCGAACGAGCGGCCCTCTGCGGCGCACTCGCGGACGCCGATGTCGTCCTCAATACCGTTGGCCCGTATTACCGTTTCGGGCTGACGGTGCTGCGGGCAGCGATCGAGACCGGGACGCACTATCTCGACATCTGTGACGACTGGGAACCGACGATGCGGATGCTCGAATACGACGCCGAGGCGCGGGCCGCCGGTGTCTGCGCGATCATCGGGATCGGGGCGAGTCCTGGGGTCAGCAATCTGCTCGCGGCCCGTGCGGCGCGTGAGCTCGACACGGTCGAGGACGTCTACACCGCGTGGCCCGTCGATGTGCCCGGTGCCGGGAATTCGGACAATGCCGGACTCACGGACTCGTCCGGCTTGCCCACCGCCGCGGTGGTGCATTGGATGCAGCAGGTCAGCGGCACCGTCGCCGTGGTCCGCTGCGGGCAGCTGGTACAGGAACCGCCGCTTCGGCCGGTGCCGTTGTCGCTGCCCGGCGGGCGGGCCGGAACTGCTTACACGGTCGGTCATCCCGAACCGGTCACCTTGCATCGGACGCTGCGACCGTCGGGGCGTGCGGCGAATCTGATGGTCGTGACGCCCGGCACCGCCGCCTTCCTGGACGTTCTGCGCACCGACATCGACAGCGGCGCCCTCACCAACGAATCCGCCGCCGCGGAAGTGGCCGCGCCGACGCTGCGCCGGGGGCTGCGCTCGATGGCACGTTCCTGGCGCTTCGCCGGGCCGGGAAATCTGCCGCTGTTCTTCGCGGTCGCGAACGGCAGCAAGGACGGTGCACCGCGGTCGGTCCTCGCGCACTTCGGCTCAGCCGGGTCCTTGCTCGATGATATGGCGGTGGCGACCGGAATTCCGTTGGCGCTCGGCCTTTCTCAGCTCATCGATGATGTCGCGGTGCGGCCGGGTGTGCATCCGCCCGACGCGATTCTCGATATTGATCGCTTCTTCGCCGACCTCGGCAGGTATGCCGGTGGCGTCATCATCGAGCAGGGTGCGGCGGTCCGTCGATGAGGGGTTCGCCTCCGTTCCTTCTTTCCTAGCCGGGGCGTTCATTCGTGAGTACGGTCGCGATCATGGCGAATGACGTTTTGGTGCTCGGGGCGGGCGTGATCGGATTGACCACCGCGGTCTGCCTGGCGGAGGACGGCCATCGGGTCCGGGTGTGGGCCGAGCTGCCGCCCGAGCGGACAACGTCGGCTGTCGCGAGTGGGCTCTGGGGACCCGGTTACACGCCGCGCGATTTGGCGTGGAGTCGCGTCACGTTCAGCGAGTTCTCCCGGCTGGCCGACGATCCGGAGTCCGGCATACATTTCGAACGCGGACTTCAGGTGTCGAATTTCTCGTCCGAACCGCCGCCCTGGATCGACGACCTGCTCGATGTGGAAATGGTCGCCCCCGATAAACTGCCCGACGGCATGCTGGTCGGCCTGTGGAGCACGGCCCCACTCATCGATCTGCCGCGCTACCTGCGATATCTGACCGGTCGCCTGGCCGCGAACGGCATCGAAATCGAACAGCGGACGGTGCGAAGTTTGGACGAGGCCGCGGCGGCCGCGCCCGTCGTGGTGAACTGCACCGGCGTGGCGGCAGGCAAACTCGCCTCCGACGACGGCGTGCAACCCGTGCGCGGACAGCACGTCATCGTCCGCAACCCCGGCATCAGCCATTTCTACGTCGAAGCCGTCCCCCAACCCGAATTCGCGGGCTTCTTCCCGCACGGCGACCGCCTGATCCTCGCCGGGGTCCGCCAACCAGGCCAATGGAGCCTGACCCCCGACCCCGAAGTAGCCACCCAAATCCTGCGCCGCTGCATAGCCGTCGAACCCAAACTCGCCGACGCCGAAGTAATCGGCCACGAGGTAGGCCTGCGCCCCGGCCGCACCCAAGCCCGCCTCGACGAACACCCCCTCGGCCCCACCAGAATCATCCACAACTACGGCCACGACGGCCTAGGCGTCAGCCTCTCCTGGGGCAGCGCCCGCGAGGTCGCCCGAATACTCGCCGACTGATCGTTGAGTCTCACACAGTGTCAGGCCGTAGACGTGGGTGGTCACCATTTCGACCGGAGGGGCCACGTCTATGCGCACAACCGAACTCGACATCACCTTCTACGCGACACAGAGCAGATTCAGCGATCCCGGGACGCTGGCGGACTGGGCCGGTGCGGTCGATCCTGATGCGGCGGTACTCCGGGCGGTTGCCTCCGGGCTGGTATTCCACTTCCGGGGTATGGGGGATCACGGCTTCCCGCCGGAGCGGCGCGCGGAGATCGACTTGCGTTATGCCGAGGACATCTTCGCGCGATTGTATGAATTGAATCCGGCACCGGTCCGCACCGAACGCGCACCGATCGAGCGGGTGGTCGGGTGCTGCCGGGATTTCACTCTGTTGCTCGTCGCCATGGCCCGCGGGCATGGCATTCCAGCGCGGAGCCGGACGGGATTCGCCACCTACTTGGTGCCGGGCTGGGCGGTGGACCACACAATCGCCGAGGTGTGGGACGCCGAGCAGCGGCGGTGGCGGCTGATGGATCCGCAGTTCGCGCCTGGCTACCTGGATCCGACCGACGGTGCGGAGCTGGACGTGCTCGACGTCCCCAGCGATCGGTTTCTCGTGGCTGCCGATGCTTGGGCTGCTTGCCGGGGCGGCGCGGACCCTGAGCGGTTCGTCGTCTCACCCGATCAACCCGCGCCGTTCTTGCGCGGCTGGCCGTACCTGATGCACAACCTCGTCTTGGACCTCGCCGCACTGAATAAGTACGAAATGATCCTCTGGGATCTGTGGGGTCCGTTAAACACGACGGCGCGGGTCGACTCGCGGACGATGGCGGAGATGGATGCGCTGAGTGCGCTGCTTCGCGATTCGAGAATCGGAATCGACTGCATCCGTGGGGCTTTTGAGGACAGAAGGTTGCGGGTGCCTTCGGTGATTCGAACCGTGACGCCGTTTGACGGAGTGCCGAGGCAGGTTGTTTTGCGGTGAAATGGGAAACCCCGGCCGATTGGGGGCCGGGGTTTCGGGGAGCGGATGACGGGATTTGAACCCGCGACCCTCACCTTGGCAAGGTGATGCGCTACCACTGCGCTACATCCGCGTTCGCATCTCGGGGGTTCCGGGATGCGAAGAGAGACTTTAGCTGATTGGCGGCGGGAAATGCCAATCCGTGATCATGCGGGCTGTTCGACCGGGGTGCGGCCGCGGCGCAGGCCGAGGCCGGCGGCGGCCAGGCAGGCCGCGGCGACGACTACGACGAACCAGGGGAACACGGTGCTCAGGCCCCAGGTGGTGGCGGCCCAACCGGCGAGGATGGTGGGCAGCGCCATGGCCGAGTAGGCGAGCAGGTAGTAGGCCGACATGGTCTCGCCCCGCTTGTGTTGCGGCACAACCTCGGACAGGTGGCGCAGCGATCCGCCGAAGCCGAGCCCGAAGGTGGCGCCGAGCAGCACACCGGCCAGCAGCACGACGACCCAGTTGCCGGTGTGCAGCGCGGGCACCGTGAGCAGCAGCGCCACGGCCATGCCGGTGTCGCCGCCGATGGCCGCGCGGCGGGCCGGAATCCGGGTGGCGAACAGCTGCGTGGTGGCACCGGCCAGTGCGGTCGACGCGACCACCGCGCCGCCGAAAACCAGGTTGTGGATGCCGGTTTCGGCCGATGCCAGCGACGGGTACAGCGAAAGCAGCACGCCGAGCACCGACCAGGCCGCCATCACGCCCAGCGCGGAGAACCAGAAGTCGCCGCGAATCTCCGGCGGCACAGCCGGTTTCGCGATCCTGATCCGGCCCGCGATGCGCCCGGTGTGCGGTTCCTCCAACGCGATGACGCCGATGCCGATGAGCAGGCATACGACGGTGATGACGACATACGGCGTGCGCAGCGGATGCGGCGCGTATTGCGCGAGCAGCGCCGAGCCCAGAATCGCCACGGCCATACCGACATTGAACGCAACCCCGCTGAGCTGCCCGGACCGCGCGCCGTGCTTGGGACGCAGATCCAACAGGGCCGCCGCACCGGCGACCACCGTCGCACCGACCGCGAAACCGTGCAACGCGCGCGCCACCAACAGCATCGCGACGTTATCGGCCAGCAGGAACACCACCAGCCCGGCGATCATCGTCACGAACGCACCGAGCAGGACAGGCTTGCGGCCCACCACATCCGAGATCTTGCCCGACACCAGCACCGCACCCAACGCCGCGAACGCGTACACCGCGAACACGAAGGTCGTCGTCAACGGCGAGAAATGCCATTCCTGCTGATACATGCCATACAGCGGGGCGGGCGCCCCGGACACCCCGAGGGCCACTCCGCTCGCTGCCAACACCAACCCGTAGGCCCAGCGTTGTGAGGTCTGCTCGTCAGCGGCGGGCACCGCTGTCGTCGCTGCCATCGAAACTCCGATCAGGTAAGTTTGATAATGATCGAACCGCGTCCGACACTACAGCTGGTATGACGATCATCAAACCCCGGAGTGAGGTAGATCATGACCGAAGCTAAGGAGGCGGCGGCCGACGCCCCGCCGGTGGCCCCCTTGTCCACCGTGCTCGGCGCACTACAGGACCCCATTCGCCTGGAGATGGTGCGCCGCCTGAGCAACGCGGGCACGGCGGTCCGGTGCAACCTGCTCTACGACGTGATCAACAAATCGACCGCCACGCACCACTTCAAGATCCTGCGCGAGGCCGGCGTCATCGAGCGGGTGATCGTCGACGGCCAGATCTGGCAGCGCCTGCGCACCCAGGACCTCGAAACCTCGCTCCCCGGTGTGGTGTCCGCTGTCGTCGAAGCCGCCAACCGAGCGCATCGGGACTGATCGCGGGGACGAGCTGGTCGGCATCAACTGCCGAAGAACTCGCCTGGCTTCCGCCCGCCGTCGCCACTCGACAGCCGCGTTTGCGCACGTCGGACGGGGTAATCTGCGTCGGTAGCGGCCGAACGGATCGGCCGCGGCGAACTGACCGTCCGGGTGCCGATCGTGTCGGTCGATGAAGTCGGCGTGCTCGCGCACGCGTTCAACACCATGGCCGACGGACGGACTGCAGGAGCGCGAACGAATCCGCGCCGTGTTCGGCACCTACCTGGATCCCGCTGTCGCCGAACATGTGCTGCGTGAAGGTCCGTCACTGGCAGGTGCGGAAGTCGAGGTCACGGCCTTGTTCCTGGATGTCCGCGGCTTCACCGGCTATGCCGAACGACATCCGGCGCGCGAGGTGGTCGCCGCGCTCAACACCCTGTTCGAGCTGGTCGTGCGCGGGCACGACGGGCACGTGGACAAGTTCGTCGGCGACGGGCTGCTCGCCGTCTTCGGTGCACCGCAGGCCGATATCCAGCACGCCGACCACGCACGGGCGGCGGCACTCGACATCGAGACGGTCCGGAAGCAGACACCGGGGCAGCAACTCGACATCGGGATCGGCTTGAACTCCGGCACCGTCATCGCCGGAAACATCGGCGGCGCAGGGCGATTCGACTACAGCGTGATCGGCGACGCGATCAACGTCGCCGCCCGCGTCGAAGCGGCGACCCGGCACACCGGCGACACCATCCTGCTCAGCGAGCAGACTCGACGGCTACTGCGCACGGACCACAGCCTGATCGCCCGGCCGGACATCACCCTGAAAGGCAAGTCCGCACCGGTGACGCTGTACGCGCCCGATCAACCCGCCGTGCGCTGACCGTTGTCAGTCCGCGACCAGCCGACGCACCGCGGCCGGTAATTCGCGAGTCCGCTTGTACGGCCCGGCAATCGATGCCGCGAACGGTCGACCCAGCAAGGTGCTCGCGATCGCGGACACCTCCTCGGTGGTGACCGCGTCGATGCGGGCCAAGGTCTCCGACACACTCCGATGGTTGCCGTAGCTGAGCTCACTGCGGCCGATCCGGTTCATCCTCGACGCGGAATCTTCCAGGCCGAGCACGAGACCGCCGCGCAGCGAACCCTTGGCCCGGGCGCATTCGGCATCCGTAATACCGTTGGCGGCAACCTCTTCGAGCACACCACGGGCCAACGCGGCGACCTTGCCGAGGTTTTCGGGCTGGCAGCCGATATACACCGAGAACGCACCGGTATCGGCGAAGGTGTCCACGCTGGAGTACACCGAGTAAGCCAGCCCACGTTCTTCCCGAATCCGTTGGAACAGACGGGAACTCAGCCCACCGCCCACCACGGTGTTGAGCACCGAGAGCGGCCAGCGCCGCTCCCCCTCGTGCCGTCCGAACGCGCGCACGCCGAAAGCCAGATGTGCCTGCTCACTGTCGCGGTGGCTCCAGTGCAGTTCGGGCTCACTGGCCGGTCGAAACCGGCCCTCGCGACGCTTGGCCGGCGTTGCCGCGGGATCGAGCCGATTCTCGAACGCGCGGTGCACCAGCTCCACCGTGTGATCGTGTTCGACATTGCCCGCGACAGCGACGACCATCCGGTCCGGCCGATAGCGCCGCAGATGGAAACCGCGCAGCTGCCCGGCGTGCATCGACTCGATGGATTCGATGGAACCGATCACCGGCCGCCCGATCGGATGATCACCGAACAGGGCGGACAGGAACGCGTCGCCGACCAGATCTTCCGGGTCATCGTCGCGCATGGCGATCTCTTCGAGCACCACCTGCCGTTCCACGTCGACATCCTCCGCGCGGCACAGCCCGTTGAGCACCACGTCGGAGACCATGTCCACGGCCAGCGGCAGGTCCTCGTCGAGCACGTGCGCGTAGTAGCAGGTCTGCTCCTTCGCGGTGAACGCGTTGAGCTCGCCGCCGACGGCGTCCATCGCCTGCGCGATGTCCAGCGCCGTTCGGGTCGGCGTCGCCTTGAACAGCAGATGTTCGAGAAAGTGAGCCGCACCGGCGACGGTTGGCCCTTCGTCACGCGAGCCGACCCCCACCCAGACACCGATCGACGCCGAGCGCACACCGGGCACATGCTCGGTCACCACACGCAGTCCGCCGGGTAGCACGGTGCGCTGTACGCCTGGATCGTTCATGGTGTTCCGCAGCTCCAGTGACGAACCCCCCTGCTCGCGCCGGAGCAGGGGGGTTGTCGTCTTCTTCGTCGTCACAAAGACAAGTACTACTCGGTCGCCGCCGAGCCCGCATCAACAGTGTCGGCTTCCGGGGCGTTGCTTGCCTCTTCCGCGTTGTCGTCCTCGACGGGGACCAGCGAGATCTTGCCGCGGTTGTCGATATCGGCGATCTCGACGCGCAGCTTGTCGCCGACGTTCACCACGTCCTCGACCTTGGCGACGCGCTTGCCGTTGCCCAGCTTGGAGATGTGCACCAGGCCGTCGCGGCCGGGCAGCAGCGAGACGAACGCGCCGAAGGCAGTGGTCTTGACGACCGTGCCGAGGAAGCGCTCGCCGACCTTCGGCAGCTGCGGGTTGGCGATGGCGTTGATCTGATCGATCGCCGCCTGCGCCGCCGGGCCGTTGGTCGCACCGACGTAGACCGTGCCGTCATCCTCGATGGAGATGTTGGCGCCGGTCTCCTCGGTGATCTGGTTGATCACCTTGCCCTTGGGCCCGATCACCTCGCCGATCTTGTCGACCGGGATCTTGATCGCGGTGACGCGCGGCGCGTACTGGCTCATCTCGTCCGGGGTGTCGATGGCCTCGGCCATGACCTCCAGGATGGCGGTGCGGGCGTCGTGCGCCTGGCTCAGCGCACCGGCCAGTACCTGCGAGGGGATGCCGTCCAGCTTGGTGTCGAGCTGCAGCGCGGTGACGAACTCGCGGGTGCCCGCGACCTTGAAGTCCATGTCGCCGAAGGCATCTTCGGCGCCGAGGATGTCGGTCAGTGCGACGTAGCGCACCTCGTCCTCACCCTTGTCGTTCGTGATGGTGTCGGACACCAGGCCCATCGCGATACCGGCGACGGGGGCCTTCAGCGGCACACCGGCGTTCAGCAGCGACAGGGTCGAGGCGCAGACCGAACCCATCGAGGTGGAACCGTTGGAGGACAACGCCTCCGACACCTGACGGATGGCGTACGGGAACTCTTCCTGGCTCGGCAGCACCGGCATCAGCGCCCGCTCGGCCAGCGCACCGTGGCCGATCTCGCGACGCTTCGGCGAACCGACGCGGCCGGTCTCACCGGTCGAGTACGGCGGGAAGTTGTAGTGGTGCATGTAGCGCTTGCTGGTCTCCGGGCCGAGCGAGTCGACCTGCTGGGCCATCTTCACCATGTCGAGGGTGGTGACGCCGAGAATCTGCGTCTCGCCACGCTCGAACAGCGCGGAACCATGGGCCCGCGGCACCACGGCGACCTCGGCGGACAGCGCGCGGATGTCGGCGAGGCCACGGCCGTCGATGCGGAAGCCGTCGGTCAGGATGCGCTGGCGCACCAGCTTCTTGGTGACCGAGCGGAAGGCGGCGCCCAGTTCCTTCTCGCGACCGGCGAAGTCGTCGCCGAGCCGGGACAGCACGTCGAGCTTGATCTCGTCGATCTTCGCTTCGCGCTCCTGCTTGTCGGCGATCGACAGCGCCTCGCCCAGCTCACGCTTGGCGGTGCCCTCTACGGCCTCGTAGACATCGGCCTCGTACGGCGGGAACAGCGGGAACTCACCGGTCGGCTTGGCAGCCAGCTCGGCCAGATCCGCCTGCGCCTTGCAGAGGCGGGCGATGAACGGCTTGGCGGCCTCGAGGCCCTCGGCCACGATGGCCTCGGTCGGCGCCTGCGCGCCACCCTCGATCAGCGCGATGACCTTGTCGGTGGCCTCGGCCTCGACCATCATGATCGCGACGTCACCGGACTCGACCACGCGGCCCGCGACGACCATGTCGAACACGGCGCCCTCGAGTTGCTCCACGGTCGGGAACGCGACCCACTGGCCGTCGATCAGCGCGACGCGCACGCCGCCGACGGGGCCGGAGAACGGCAGACCGGCGATCTGGGTGGACGCGGACGCGGCGTTGATCGCCACGACGTCGTACAGGTCGTTCGGGTCCAGGCTCATGATCGTGACGACGACCTGGATCTCGTTGCGCAGGCCGTCGACGAACGACGGGCGCAGCGGACGGTCGATCAGGCGGCAGGTCAGGATCGCGTCGGTGGAGGGACGGCCCTCGCGACGGAAGAACGAGCCGGGGATGCGGCCCGCGGCGTACATGCGCTCTTCGACGTCGACCGTCAGCGGGAAGAAGTCGAACTGGTCTTTCGGGTGCTTGCCGGCGGTGGTGGCGGACAGCAGCATGGTCTCGTCGTCCAGGTAGGCGACGACCGAGCCCGCGGCCTGACGGGCCAGCCGGCCGGTCTCGAAGCGGACGGTGCGGGTGCCGTAGCTGCCGTTGTCGATCAGCGCGACGGATTCGAACACGCCGGGCTCGACCTCTACAGCCGAGGACTTGCGTTCAGTTGTTTCGGACATTCTCTTCTCTCAACCTCTCGTCTTCGCCGGATCAAGCGCCGGTCGGCGCGATCCGACTCTCGTCAGCCATACCGGGTACGGACGCGCGGCAACCATCCTGGTTGCGGCACGTACACCCGGCCGGATCCCCTTGGACCACGGCGACGCGGAGGCGGTCATCGATCGAAGCCCGCCGGCGGTATATCCCCTGCCGGGAGGCCACTACCGAAGACCGACGCCACGCAGGCGGGTGCATACGGCTGTGCAATGTTGTCGTGCACCAGGGACCGCTCGAACACGAGCAGTCGCCCCTATACACAAAGAGCCAACGGGGAGATTGTACGTCTCCCCGTTGGCTGTACTCCGAGGGCCTCGGGCAAACAGGCTGTCGGGTTGATTCGAGTCCAACCCGACCACCACGCGCGAGGCTTGCGAGCGCCCTTCGCGGCCCGTCTCGCGGCCGAGTGGCCGAAGTGCATGCGCCGCAGGCGCGAGTCTCGGCCGCTCGGACGCGAGGCCCACCCGTCGCCCGCCCACCGCCCCTCATGGAATCGCGGCGCGATGCTGACATTCCGGGCCGCGAACACGCCGCGGCCACGCGGCCAAAATTACCGGCGCAGGCCCAGGCGCTCGATGAGCGAACGGTAGCGCTGGATGTCGTTGGCGGCCAGGTACTTCGAGAGCCGACGACGACGACCGATCAGCGCGAGCAGGCCGTGCCGGGTGTGGTGATCGTGCTTGTGCACCTTCAGGTGCTCGGTGAGGTCGGAGATACGCTTGGACAGCAGCGCGATCTGGGCCTCCGGCGAGCCGGTGTCCTTCTCGTGCAGGCCGTATTCCTTGAGAATTGCCGACTTCTGCTCGGTGGTCAGTGCCATGGGGCATCCACTCCTATTTCAGTCCCGCGCTCGAATTTCCGGTTACCCGGGTCGGGTGCCACCGCGGACCGCAGCAAACCCGAGGATCTACCTTACCGGACCGGGCGTGCCGAACCGAATCGCGGTCAGCTGGGCCGGTCAGCCGACGATTCCGGAGCTACCGGTCGTCGGCGGCGGCGAGGACCTTGCGGGCGTTCTCCACGTCACGACCCATCGTTTCGATGAGCTCGTCGACCGAGTCGAACTTGCGCTGGCCACGCACGTGGTCGACGAAATCGACCGCGACGTGCTGGCCGTAGAGGTCGGCCTCACCGTCGAGCACATACGCCTCAACGGTGCGGGCACGGCCGGAGAAGGTCGGGTTGGTGCCGACCGAGATGGCGGCCATCGCGCGCTCGCCCGGTGTGACGGTGCCGATGGTCGGGCCGGGACCGAGCACGGTGAACCAGCCCGCGTACACACCGTCGGCCGGGATCGCGGCGTGCATCGGCGGTGCGACGTTCGCGGTCGGGAAGCCGAGCTGGCGGCCGCGTCCGTCGCCGTGCACGACCACGCCCTCGACCCGATGCGGACGGCCGAGCGCTTCGGCGGCGGCCGCCATGTCGCCCGCGTCGACGCAGGCGCGAATGTAGGTGGAGGAGAAGGTGACCGCGTGCTCACCGAGCAGCGTCACGCCGTCGACCTCGAAGCCGAAGCGCCGACCGAGCTCGCGCATGGTGTCGATGGTGCCCGCGGCCTTCTTGCCGAAGGTGAAGTTGTCGCCGATCACCACTTCGGCCACATGCAACCGCTCGACGAGCAGGTCGTGCACGTAGCGGGCGGGGGTCAGCTTCATGAAAGTTCGGTTGAACGGCATGACGCAGAACACGTCGACGCCCAGTTCCTCGGCCAGTTCCGCCCGCCGGGTCAGCGTGGTCAGTTGCGCCGGATGCGAACCAGGTCGGACCACCTCCATGGGGTGCGGATCGAAGGTCATCAGTACCGCCGGGACTCCGCGCGCGGCGGCCGATTTCACGGCACGGCTGATCAGCTGCGCGTGGCCGCGGTGCACGCCGTCGAACACACCGATCGTGAGTACACACCGGCCCCAGTCCGCGGGCACATCGTCAAGGCCTCTCCATCGCTGCACAGTCCGCAGCTTATATCGCGCAGTCGAACGGAGCCCGACCGAAGCCTGCGCGGGCCGCGGCGATGCCGCCGATGTCACACCACGCTAGGCGGAGTCGTGTACGGGCGGTGAATCCCCGGTTCTCCCGTGCGGCGAGCTGTGTCAATCGGGTGGCATGTGCTTAAGCTCGGGTATGTGCCCGGTAAACGTGATATCGCCACCCGCCGTGAGCTAGCCGACGCCGCTGCCGATGCGTCGAGACAAGCCACCGGCGGCACCGCGACGATCGCGCCGGAGCTGTCCTCGGTCGCCCAGGACTACCTCAAGGTGATCTGGACCGCACAGGAGTGGTCGCAGGAGAAGGTGTCGACCAAGCTGCTCGCCGAACGGATCGGGGTGTCCGCGTCCACCGTCTCCGAGGCCGTGCGCAAGCTCGCCGACCAAGGGTTGGTCGAGCACGCCCGGTACGGCTCGATCACCCTCACCGAAAATGGTCGACGCGCCGCGGTCGCGATGGTGCGCAGGCACCGGCTGATCGAGACCTTCCTGGTCAACGAGCTCGGCTACGGCTGGGACGAGGTGCACGACGAAGCCGAGGTGCTCGAGCACGCGGTCTCCGAACTGCTCATGGCCCGCATCGACGCCAAACTCGGCTACCCAGACCGCGATCCGCACGGCGACCCCATACCCTCGGTCGACGGCGCCGTCCCCACCCCACCGGCCCGCCAGCTCAGCGACTTCCGCGCGGGCGAGTCGGGCCGCGTCGCCCGCATCTCCGACTCCGACCCCGACATGCTCCGCTACTTCGACTCGGTCGGCATCGCCCTGGACACCACCATCACCGTCCTCGAACGCCGAGACTTCGCAGGCACCATAGCCATCCGCATCGGCACCACCGAAACTCCCACCGACCTGGGCAGTCCCGCCGCCGAAGCCATCTGGCTCACCACCTGACCGGCGTCGCGAACGGGACATCAGTGCGGCGTCACTCGCGTTTCGGTGCAGTCATGTCCCGATGGTGAATCCTGTTCGACCGGTGGTCAGCAGATGATGAAGTAGTCCTGGAGGCGGGTGGGGACACCGTCGGCGGCGGCCTTGGTCCAGCAGACGTCGTGCGGGAAGTAGACGTAGGTGGCCCAGCCGTCGGGGGCGCGGCGGACGATGCGCTGGCTGTCGCCGGGGACGTCCCAGACAATGACCGCCCAGGTGCCGTCGCATTCGGTGACTGTCGCGTTGTCGCTGCCGAGTTCGCCGATGTCGTCGAGGTCGTGCACGATCGTTTGGGCGGCGCAGAACGGGGGCAGGTTCGGTTCCTGGAAGCGCAGTTCGCCGGAAACGACCTGTCCTTGGTGGAGCAGGAAGAGGCTGTGCATGCCCTCTGGCACCGGGGTCGTACCGGGCGGCGGGGTGCCCATGCCGAAGCGGTAGCAGCCGACCGGCACCGCGAAGGTGGCGGAGCCGTTGGCGTCGGTGACGGCGTCTCGGCGCAGCACCTCGGTGGTGCCCTCGAGCGGAATGTCATGGGAGGCCGGGTCGCACGGCTGTACCAAACGGAGGTTTACCGGCACATTCGGCACCGGAGCGCCGGAGAGGGTTCGGGTCTCGAGCACTACGGTGCCGGAAGCCTGCGGCGGGTTTCCGGGCTTGTCGGGAGCCGGCGTGCCCGGTGACGGATTGCGCGGCGGCGGAACGACATCGGTGGGTGGCGTCGTCGGCAGTGGCAGCGAACTCGTCGCGGGTGTAGACCGATCCGCCGGTGTCGGCGATCCGTCCTCACCGCCACATGCCGACGCCGCCAGCACAACCGCAACGACAACGAGCACCTGCTGCACAACTCCGCGGAAACCCACCGCCCCCACCTCTCGATCAGGTCATCGGATACTCGACCTATCGCTCTCCATCATCCCATGGTTACCGCAGGTAGACCCCCTACTTCCCGGGGCCGTCGAACGGGACAGGAGCGCGGAAACCCGTGGAGTTTCGGTGGCGGTCAGGTCCTCTTCGAGGGCGAATTGCGTTCAGCGGGAGAGGAAGTCGAGGAGGGTGCGGAATTCGGGGAGGGATAGGTAGCCGTCGTTGTCTTGATCGGCGGCGACGAGGAGGGTGGCGGCGGGCTCGTCGATGCGGCCCTCGCCGACGTGGCGGATGAGGGATTCGAGTTCCTCGACGGAGATGCGACCGTCCTGGTTGGTGTCGAAGATTTTGAAGGCGGCATCGGCATCGGTGACCTCGATGCGGCCACCGGCCAGCGCGGCATCGAATTCCGCTCGGGAAACAAGGAAGTCGCCATTGGTGTCGGCCGCGGCGACAAGCCGTTCGACGGCGTCGTCATCGACATCCAGCCCGAGTCCGCGGATCCCCGTGGTGATGTCGGCTACCGACACGAGACCATCCCCGTCCCGATCCCACAACTCGAACGTATCGACCGGCTGTCCACTCATAGCCCTACCTCCCACTACCGCAACATCAACGGCCGCTCCACACTCTACGGATCCGCCCATCCCCCAGCACCCCAAGCCCTGTCCGGCGAACGGGACACGACCGAGGCTCCACTCGCACTTTGCCGCAGTCATGTCCCGTTCGACGCGGTGGTCAGGCTGGGGTTGGGGTGGTGCGGTTTTCGTCGGCGGTGGATAGCCAGAAGCAGACGGGCGGGAGGACTATTTCGATGATGGTCAGCACGATTTGGAACCAGTGGGGCCAGCCGTGGACTGCTAGGGAGATCGCGCGGCCGACGGCGCCTAGGAGGAAGATTCCGGCGAGCCAGCGGATGGCCAGGGCGGGGATCGGGGATTGGCGGGCGGCCCAGATCCACGCGACGCCGTAGCCGACGAAGATCGCGCCGAAGAAGCGGCTCTGGCTGTCGGCGGTCACGCCGGAGGAGCCCATGTCGGGGACCGAGTCGATGCCGAGTGCCATGTGCAGGAAGCCGATGCCTACGCAGGCCACGCCCATCACCATGGAAAGCCACTTGAGTGTTGCGGCCATGATTTCCTCCCGAATGAATCCGACGCAAGGTGCTGGTGGGAAGCGGATTTCGAGGTCCTGAGCCCGCCCACCGACTAGTTGACGTGTGTCTACTAACAGACCCTACGACGCTTAGTAGACACACGTCAACTAAGCTTTGTCGGATGAATACTCGCCGCCGCCTCTCCCCCGACGAGCGCCGCAAGGTGCTGCTGGAAGCCGGTGCGCGACTCTTCGCCGAACGCGCCTACGACGCGGTGCTGATGGAGGACGTCGCGGCGGCAGCGGGGGTGTCGCGGGCCCTGCTCTACCGCCACTTCCCGAGCAAACGCGACCTGTTCGCGGGCGTCTACGAGGAAGCGGCGGACCAACTGCTCGTCGCGACGACGTTCGACACCGAAAGGCCACTCGCCGAACAACTCACCGCCGGGCTGAACACCCACTTCGACTACTTCGAAGCCAATGCCCACAGCGTGCTCGCGGCCAATCGCGTGCTCGCAGGCGATCCCACCATCCAGGCGATCATCGCGGGCGAGCTCGGCGAACTGCGCCACCGGCTGCTGGACGTCATGGGTGTCGAGGGCGCCACCCACACCCAGGTGTCCTCGGTGCTGATGAGCTGGCTCACCTTCGTCCGCGTGCTCACAGTCGAATGGTTGGAGAACCACCACTTCTCCCGCGCCGAGCTGCTCGACATCAGTGTGGGTTCACTCGTCGGCGCGCTGCAGCCACTCCTCGGACCTGAGCTCCGCCCGGGCGGGAAGTGAGCGCAGGGCCCTGGTCTGCGCTGCGGCATACGGAGACTCGGCCACATACCGAACCCGATCAACGGCCGACAGGCTGCCACACCGCGGCCCGGCCACATGCGGAGGAGCCGACTCGATACCAAACTGCCATCCACCGAGAACCAGCCACATGCCGACGCCGCCACCTGCGGAGACCGGCCACATTAGGAGACCCGGCCGCGTGCCGGGGCAACGGATCGTGGCCGTGACGAGTTACAGGTTGGACGGGCGAACAACCATCACGGATGCGGCGCGCTTGCCGCTCTCCTGGAGCAGCGCGATCGCGCGTCCCGCCGGGTCGATGGCGGCGTAGACGCCGGGGAGGCCGATCGGGTCGAGCCAGCGGCCGTTGCGTAAGTCGTCGGCTTGCGTCTCGTCAATGTCCCGGTGCGGGAAGGCGGTTCGGACCGCCTCGTCCATGTCCAGACTGAGCAGCGAGGCGTCGGATTCGGCGGCGGTCGCCAATTCGTCGAGGGTGCGGGCATGTTCGAGGGTGAACGGGCCGACTCTGGTGCGGCGCAAGGCCGTCAGGTGTCCGCCGACGGCGAGGGCGGCACCCAGGTCGCGGGCAAGGGCGCGCACGTAGGTGCCCGAGGAGCATTCGACCGCCACGTCGAGGTCGACGAATTCACCGTCCGAAACATCGCGACGGGCGAGGATGTCGAAGCGGGACACGGTGACCGGGCGGGCTGCCAGCTGCACGTCTTCACCCGCGCGGTGCCGAGCGTAGGCGCGTTCGCCGTTCACCTTGATCGCGCTCACCGTGGCGGGCACCTGTTCGATGTCACCGGTGAGTTCGGCGGTGTGCGCGGCGATTTCGTCATCGGTGAGGTGCAGGGCCGGGGTGGTCGACAGCACCTCCCCCTCGGCGTCGTCGGTGGTGGTGGCCTGGCCGAGCCGGATGGTCGCGGTGTACGCCTTGGTGGTCAGCGTCAGCAAGCCGAGCAGTTTGGTGGCCCGCTCCACGCCGAGCACGAGCACCCCGGTCGCCATCGGGTCGAGGGTGCCCGCGTGCCCGACCTTCTTGGTGCGCAGCAGTTTCCGGCATTTCGCGACGACGTCGTGGCTGGTCCAGCCGCCGTCCTTGTCGACGATCAGCAGCCCGCCGAGCCCATCCATCAGGCGTACGCGATCGCGGTGAGGATGAACCCGTCGGCGATCAGCCACCGGCCGTCGAACGAAAGCAGCGGCGTCCCACCGTCATTCGTCTGTCCCGGCACCAGCAGCTCGCTGTGAAAGGTGCCGTTGCCGGAATCGGCGGAGCCGTCTTCGATCTCGAAGGTGATGTGCGCTTCCTCGAAGCCGAGCCAGCGCGCGGTCAGCGGCCACCACGCCTTGTAGGTGGCTTCCTTGGCGCAGAACAGTAAACGGTCCAGGTGCAGTGCGGAATCGGTGGTCTTCAACCACTCCCGCTCCGGCGGCAGGCTGACCGAATCCAGCACGCCTTCGGGCAGCGTCGCGTGCGGCTCGGCATCGATGCCGATCGAACGGAAGCGCATCTTGTGCGCCACCGCCGCGGCCCGATATCCGTCGCAATGGGTGAGGCTGCCGACGACGCCGCGCGGCCAGATCGGCGCACCCCGCTCCCCTTTGCCGATCGCCACCGGCGGCTCGCCGAGCTCAGCCAGCGCCAGCCGGGCACAATGCCTGGCCCCGATGAAGTCCCGGCGCCGCTTCTCCACCGACTTCGCGATGAGATGCTCCTCCGCCGGATGCGCCTTCAGGTCCTCCGGATACTCCAGCAGCTCAGCCGACTCGACACCAGCAGGCAAAATTGTCTCGATCATCACCGACGAGCCTAGTCGAGCCGCGATACGCCCCCGCAGGGTCCATCCCACGCGTCGCCACCGCACCAGCCGAAAGTGGCCGACCGCACCTCGCCCGCAGCGAATCGCTTCGCCAGGTAGACACTCTCAACACCTCGACGGACATCCGACTGCTCGCGAAGCGGTCTTCCATGACGTGCCGAGCCCACGGAATCGGCCACATCCAGGACCGCGTCCACGATTCTCTCGCGAAACGCTGCAGCTGAGCCTGGGCCCGCGACCGGCGGGCGTCGCCGCACCCCGTGCCCCGTTCGTCGCGTAGCGGTCAGACGCCGCGGCGGCGCTGGGCTTTGCTGCGCATCTCCTGGGCGGCGGCTTCCATTTCCGGGGTGACCTGGAAATGTCCGCCCCACTTGTTCAGGGTGCCGGGTGGGTACTCGGGCGCGGGGAGGATTTGGCGGAGCAGGCGGTCGGGGAGGCCGCGGCGCTGCCATTCGCGGGGGTAGCCGAGCGAGACCTCTTCGAAGCGGACGCCGTCGTAGTGCGAGGTGCGCGGGATGTGCAGGTGACCGTAGACCGAGCAGACCACGTTGTAGCGGGTGTGCCAGTCGGCGGTCAGTTCGGTGCCGCACCAGAGCGCGAACTCGGGGTAGAACAGCACGTCGGTGGGCTGGCGAACCATCGGGAAGTGGTTGATCAGCACCAGCGGCGTGCCTTCGGGCAGCGCGTCCAGTTTGCGCTTGGTGACCTGCACGCGGGCGTGGCACCAGGCATCACGGGTCAGGTACGGGTCCGGGGAGAGCAGGAATTCGTCGGTGGCCACCACATTGCGGTCCCGCGCGATGGCGAGGCCCTCGGCCTTGGTGGTGGCGCCTTCCGGCAGGAAGGAGTAGTCGTACAACAGGAACAGGGGCGCCAGCGTCACCGGTTTGCCGTACTCTTCCGCGCCCGCGCCCTCCCATACCGGGAACGGGTCTTCCGGGGTGAGCACGTCCAGATCCCGGCAGATCGACACGAGGTAGTCGTAGCGCGCGACGCCGGTCATCTGCACCGGGTCCTTCGCCGTGGTCCACAACTCGTGGTTGCCGGGCACCCAGATCACCTTGGCGAACCGGTTGCGCAGCAACTCCAGCGCCCACCGGATGTCGTCGGTCTTCTCCCCCACGTCACCGGCGACGATCAGCCAGTCCTCCGGTGAGTCGGCCTGGATCTGCTCGACCACCGGCCGATTCCCCTGGTGTCCGACATGAATGTCGCTCACCGCCATCAACTTGGGTATCACCACACCTACCTTGGCACACCCGTACCCCCCTTCGCCCGCCACCCCGCCGCACCGGCTCATCTAGATCTTTTGCGGGACTTCGGCGCCGACTCGAGCCCAGCTGCCGGACCGAGCTCGCCAGGAGACGGCGGCCAAGCGCAGCAGCATGAAGGCGACCAGGCCGGACCAGATTCCGCCGATGCCCCAGTCGAAGACCAGGGATAGCCAGATGGCCGGGAGGAAGCCGAGGAGGGCGGCGCCGAGGGTGGTGGTGCGCAGGTAGGCGGCGTCGCCCGCGCCGAGCAGGACGCCGTCGAGGGCGAAGACGATGCCCGCCACCGGGATGATGCAGACGAAGAACCACCAGGTGACGTGGGTGCGGTCCAGAACATCGGGGTCATCGGTGAAGAGTCTCGGGATGAGTCCGGCGCCCGCGGCGAAGCACGCGGCCAGCGCCAGGGAGAAGATCTCCGACCAATAGGTGACACGACGGGCCAAGGCGCGGGCACCAGCGGCATCGCTCGCGCCGAGGGCGGCACCGACCAGGGTCTGTGCGGCGATGGCGAGTGAATCCAGCGTCAGGGCCAGGAAATTCCACAGTTGCAGGACCAGTTGGTGGGCGGCGACCGAGGCGGCGCCGAAGCGAGAGGCGACGGCGGCGGCCGAGACGAAGCAGGCCTGGAAGGCGAGGCTGCGCACGATCAGATCACGGCCGAGTACCAGTTGGGCGCGCATCACCGACCAGTGCGGGGTAAGCGAAACCCGCTCCCGGACAAGGGCATTCAGAAACAGTGCGGCCATCACCAATTGACCGGCCACGTTCGCCACCGCGGAGCCGGGCAACTCCAGCCGCGGCGCACCGAGCAGCCCATGCACCAGCACCGGGCACAACACCCCCGAAACAACAAGCCCGGCAACGACATACATGAGCGGCCGACGCGTCTCCTGCACTCCGCGCAGCCACCCGTTGCCAGCCATCGAGATCAGGATCAACGGCACACCGAACAGCGCGACCCGCACCCACACCAGTGCCTCGGCGGCGATCTCCCCGCCACCGGCGATCGCACTGGTCAGTGGCTCCGCGAAGACCTGCACCAGCACCAGGATCAGCGCGCCGACCACGATCGCCAACCACGTCGCCTGCACCCCTTCGGCCACCGCGCCGCGTTCGTCGCCCGCGCCGTGCCTGCGCGCCGCCCGCGCCGTGGTGCCGTAGGAAAGGAACGTCAACTGCGAACTCGCCTGCGCCAGAATCAATCCCCCGACCGCGAGCCCGGCCAGCGCCAACGCACCGAGCCGCCCGACCACGGCGAGGTCGAACAGCAGATAGATCGGCTCCGCGACCAGCACCCCCAGCGTGGGTAGCGCGAGACCGAGAATCCGTCGGGGCCCGGCCTCGGCAGCCGGTTCACCGGGGCCAAGCACCGGACCATCGATCGACGTCGCCCCTTCCACCGGGCTAGCGCCCACTTCTGCCCCACCAGAGCTCGTCGAACTCACCAAACCTCCCGTCGCCGCCTACGATCCTGCCCACTCGAGACCCTGCCACGGGGCACCGACAAGCATTCACATCCCGGTCACGGGACCGCTCATCGTCGTACCGCTCGACCGCGCGCAGCATCAGCGCAGAGCCGAACAGGTACGCGACCCGCAGCTCGCGAGAAACGCGGCTCGGGTCGATCACCCGAGGGCGTCCAGCAATCCGGCAACGAGCTCGTCGGGACTTCCGTACGCGGTATAACCGGCGGCAAAACGATGCCCGCCCCCACCCATCGCGGTCGCTATCTCGGCAACATCCACCCCGTCGTCCGCGCCCGCTCGGCTGTCCCTGGCGCGCAACGACACCGTCCACCGATCGGCGACGGTACTGGATTGCTTGAACACCGCCGCGATCCCCGCTTCCGCGGAGGTGCGGACGATATCGATAACGCTCTCCGCCTCTTCGGAACTCACCCCGGCGATGTCTTCGCGCCGCACGAACGCGTACACCAGCCCGATGCCACGCACCCCCGGCACCAGCTGCGCGGTACCGAGTACCCGGGAGAGCATGGTCAGCCAACCGAACGGGTGGGTGTCCAGCAAGGCCCTGGCGATCTCCGCGCCGTCGATTCCGGTGGCCAGTAGCCGCTCGGCCAATTCGTGCGTGCCGGGACGAACCCAGCGGAACGACCCGGTATCGGTCACCAAACCGGCGTAAAGACAGTGCGCCACTTCGGGATCGATCGGCACGCCCCACATGTCGAGTACCCGCACGATCAGACTGGTCGTCGATTCCGCGGCCGCGTCGACCACATTGATCGACCCGAACCGAGTATTGGACCGATGATGGTCGAGCACCAAAGTCCTTGCGGCTCCGCCCATTCGATCGGCCAGCGCGCCCAGCCGTCCGGCGCTGCCGCAATCGACCGCGATCAGCAGATCGACCTCGGCGGGCACGTCGGCAGGCGCCACCAGATGTTGTATACCGGGCAGCGACCGCATCGACTCGGGCAGTTCGGCGGGTTCGGCGAACGACACCCACACCGGGACCCCGCGCCGGTGCAGCACCAGCGCCAGCGCGAGACCACTGCCGACGGTGTCGGCGTCCGGTTGGACATGGCAGACGATAGTGACCGAGCGGGCGGCCTTCAACGCCTCGACGGCGGGTTCGAGGTCGACCAGGTCCCGCATGATGGTCATCGTCTACCGCAGGTCACTCGTCGTCGTCGCGTTCGACCTTGTACGGGTCGGCGTCGCCGGCGTGCCTGGCGGTGGCCGCCACCTTCGCTACGGCTTCATCCGCGGCCTTGGCCCTGGCCAGCAGCTCTTCCATGTCCTTGGCGACTTCGGGCACCTTGTCGAGGACGAACGCCAAGGTCGGCGTGAACTTCACGCCGGTGCCCGCGCCCACCTTCGAACGCAGCACTCCCTTGGCCTTCTCCAGGCCCGCGGCCGCGCCCTGATAGTCCGGTTCGGCGTCCAAGGTTTCGCCGAGCACCGTGTAGTACACCGTTGCCTCGCGCAGATCGCCGGTAACCTTGGCGTCGGTGATGGTCACGAAACCCAGCCGCGGATCTTTGATCTCGTATTCGATCGCGTTCGCCACGATCGAGGAAATCCGCTTGGCGAGTCGGCGTGCCCTGGCTTGATCCACCATGGCTGAACCCTCCTCACAAACTAACTAGTCAATCTTCGGGTCCGAAGATCCTGCGGCGCACTGCCAGCAACTGTAACTCCGGACGTGCCGCGACGTGCCGCTCACAACGGTCGAGTACCTCGGTCAGGTGATCCATACCGGAACTGACCAGGGCAACTCCCAGCAATGAACGGCGATAGCGGTCTTGTTCTCCGCCCTCGGCGGCACTCACGCCGAAGCGCTGCAATTCGGCCAGGATCGGCCGGATCACGGAGCGCTTCTCCTTCAGTGAGTGCACGTCGCCGAGCAGGAGGTCGAACTCGAGTGCACCCAGGTACACCTACACACCTCTTTGTGTCGAAAGGCTCGAGCTTCGAAAGTTCATCCCGCGCGGCCCGCCGGGCCATGGACCCGGCGTGCCGCGCGGTGTGCGAACTCAGTCGCGCGGCTTCTCGCGCAGCTCGTATGCCTCGATGATGTCGCCTTCCTTGATGTCGTTGAAGGTCAACGTCAAACCGCATTCGAAGCCCTCGCGGACCTCGGTGACGTCGTCCTTTTCCCGCTTCAAGGAAGAGATCGAGACCGTTTCGGCGACCACAACGTTGTCGCGGAGCAGGCGCGCCTTGGCGTTGCGCTTGACCGAACCCGAGGTGACCATGCAGCCGGCGATGTTGCCGACCTTCGACGAACGGAAGATCGCGCGGATCTCGGCGCGGCCGAGCTCGACCTCTTCGTAGATCGGCTTGAGCATGCCCTTGAGGGCCTTCTCGATCTCATCGATGGCCTGGTAGATCACCGAGTAGTACCGGATGTCCACGCCTTCGCGGTTGGCCAGCTCGGTCGCCTTGCCCTCGGCCCGGACGTTGAACCCGATGATGATCGCGTTCGACGCCGACGCCAGGTTGACGTTGGTCTCGGTGACACCACCGACACCGCGGTCGATGACCCGCAGGCGCACCTCGTCGTCGATCTGGATACCGAGCAGCGCCTCTTCGAGGGCCTCGACGGTACCGGAGTTGTCGCCCTTGAGGATCAGGTTGAGCTCCGAAGTCTCCTTCAGCGCGGCATCCAGATCTTCCAGGCTGATCCGCTTGCGGCTGCGTGCGGCCAGTGCGTTGCGCTTGCGCGCATTGCGCCGGTCGGCGATCTGGCGAGCGATCCGGTCCTCGTCGACAACCAGCAGGTTGTCACCGGCACCCGGCACCGACGTGAAGCCGATGACCTGGACCGGCCGCGACGGCAGCGCCGCCGTGACGTCCTCGCCGTGCTCGTCGACCATGCGACGGACGCGACCGTAGGCGTCGCCCGCCACGATCGAGTCGCCGACGCGCAGCGTGCCGCGCTGGATGAGCACCGTGGCGACCGGGCCGCGACCGCGGTCCAGGTGCGCTTCGATGGCCACACCCTGGGCGTCCATGTCCGGGTTCGCCCGCAGGTCCAGCGCCGCGTCCGCGGTGAGCAGGACGGCCTCGAGCAGAGCATCGATGTTGATGTTCTCCCGCGCGGAGATGTCGACGAACATGGTGTCGCCACCGTATTCCTCGGCAACCAGGTTGTATTCGGTCAGCTGCTGCCGGATCTTGTCCGGGTTCGCGCCTTCCTTGTCGATCTTGTTGACCGCCACCACGATCGGCACGTCGGCCGCCTGCGCGTGGTTGATCGCCTCCACCGTCTGCGGCATGACACCGTCGTCGGCGGCGACCACCAGGATCGCGATATCGGTGGCCTTCGCACCACGGGCACGCATGGCGGTGAACGCCTCGTGACCCGGGGTGTCGATGAAGGTGATGAGCCGGTCGGTCTCGCCGAGGTGAGTCATCACCTGGTAGGCGCCGATGTGCTGGGTGATGCCACCGGCCTCGCCCTCACGGACGTTGGCCTTACGGATCGTGTCCAGCAGTCGGGTCTTACCGTGGTCGACGTGACCCATGACGGTCACCACCGGCGGACGCTGCTCGAGATCGTCTTCGCCGCCCGCGTCCTCGCCGTAGGTCAGGTCGAACGATTCCAGCAGCTCGCGGTCTTCGTCCTCCGGGCTGACCACGTGCACGACGTAGTTCATCTCGCTGCCGAGCAGCTCGAGGGTCTCGTCGTTCACCGACTGGGTCGCGGTGACCATTTCGCCGAGGTTGAACAAGGCTTGTACCAATGCGGCCGGGTTCGCGTCGATCTTCTCCGCGAAGTCCGAGAGCGAGGCGCCGCGGGCGAGCCGAATGATCTCGCCGTTGCCGCGCGGCAGCCGGACGCCACCGATGGCGGGTGCTTGCATGCTTTCGTACTCGGCGCGCTTCGCCCGCTTCGACTTACGGCCACGACGCGGCGCGCCACCGGGACGACCGAACGCACCGGCCGCACCGCCACGACCACCGGGACCACCAGGACGGCCACCGCCGCCACCGGGACGACCACGGAAACCACCCGCGGCACCGCCACCGGCACCGGGCGCACCCGTGCCCGCACCGGCGCCACCACCGGGCGCACCGCCGCCGCGGTAGCCACCGCCGCCGCCACCGGGACGACCCGCGCCGCCACCGCCGCCGGGACCGCCACCTGGACGACCAGGACGACCGGCGCCGCCGGGTCCACCGGCACCGCCGGGACGGGCCGCACGAGACGGCATGGCACCGGGGTTGGGCCGCGGCGGCATCGAGCCGGGGCTAGGCCGCGGTCCACCGGGACGCGGACCACCCTGACCGGGCGCCGGACGCGAACCCTGCGCCGGAGCACCGGGACGCGGAGCACCCTGGGCCGGACCGGGACGCGGGCCACCCTGCGCCGGACCCGGACGCGGGCCACCCTGGCCGGGGGCCGGACGCGGCGCGGGACGCTCAGGAGCCGACGAATACGGATTGTTGCCGACCCGAGGAGTCTTCGGGCCGGGACGCGGACCGGAACCACCGGGACGCGGGGAACCCTGCGCCGGGGCGCCGGGACGCTGTTGCTGCTGACCCGGACGCGCCGCATTCGGCGTCGGGCGCGGCCCGGCCGGTGCGGGCGCCGAGCTCGCGGGCGCCTCGGTGGACGCCGACGCGGCGGGTGCCGGTGCCGATTCCTGAGCAGCGGCTGGCTTGGCCGCGGGCGACGGCGTCGGACGTGCCGCGGGGCCCGGCTTCGCGGCCGGTCCCTCGCTGGTCCGCGGGGCGCTGGTCTCGCGGACGGTTTCCTGAGCTGCCGCGGCCGGGGCGGGCGCGGGAGCCGGCGGACGGGGACCCGGACGTGGGCCGCCACCGGCGGGCTTCGCGGCCGGACGGGCCGACGAGCTGGGGCCGGGGCGTGAGCCCGACTTGCTGCCGTTCGCGGGGGCTGATTTGGATGCGAACGACTCACGCAGCCGACGCGCGACGGGAGCTTCCACCGTCGAGGACGCCGACTTCACGAACTCGCCCTGCTCCTTGAGCGTTGCGAGTAGTTCCTTGCTTGTGACACCGAGTTCTTTGGCCAACTCGTGCACGCGGGCCTTGCCTGCCACTGCTCTCCTCACTGAGAGGTCGAGCAGGTGCACCCGTTGTTCAGGGACGGGGCCCGCACGACCTCGGGTTATCTCCGATGGACGTTCATCGTTGGTGCTTCACGGTGTGCTCATGAGTGCTCGTGCCTGTTCTCGAGGTACTTCTCCAGGACTGAGATATCCAGATTTCCGGACACTCTTAATGCTCTGCCGAATGCTCGGCGCCGTTCTGCCGCGGTCAGACAAGCCGAGACGGGGTGCAACCAGGCACCCCGTCCGGGAAGTCTGCGCCGCGGATCGGGAAGGATCACGACCGAGGGGGCACCGTTTCCGGTATCCGTTTCCCGCGCCACGATCCGCAACAGATCGGCGGCCAACTCGCGCTTCCGGCATCCGATACAGGTCCGAATCGGTTGCGCGTGCTGAACCTCTGTCCACTCTACCGCCGACCCGGCCGGATCAACGAACCGCTCCCCTGCGGAAGTTACCAACATGTCATCCCGACGGCCCGGTTCGCGACCCGTTATATCCAACGCACGGTGCGCCGCGCCGGTTCCGGTCAACTCCGGTGTGCCTCCGTCCGCACCGAGCCGCCGCCCATGTCAGGGGCGGCGTCGCTGCGGATATCGATCCGCCAGCCGGTCAGGCGGGCGGCCAGGCGGGCGTTCTGCCCCTCCTTGCCGATGGCCAGCGAGAGCTGGAAGTCCGGCACCACAACGCGGGCGGCGCGGGCTTCGGGATCGACAATGGTGACCGACACCACTTTCGACGGCGACAGCGCATTGCCGACGAACGTGGCCGGATCCTCGGCGTAATCGATGATGTCGATCTTCTCGCCGGCCAGTTCGCTCATCACATTGCGCACCCGCTGTCCCATCGGGCCGATGCAGGCGCCCTTGGCGTTGACCCCGGACACGGTGCTGCGCACCGCGATCTTGGAGCGGTGCCCGGCCTCGCGGGCCACCGCGACGATCTCGACCGAGCCGTCGGCGATTTCGGGCACCTCGAGCGCGAACAGCCGGCGCACCAGATTCGGGTGCGTGCGCGACAGGGTGATCTGCGGGCCGCGCGGGCCGCGCGAGA
Organism: Nocardia iowensis; assembly: GCF_019222765.1. NCBI lineage: Bacteria > Bacillati > Actinomycetota > Actinomycetes > Mycobacteriales > Nocardiaceae > Nocardia > Nocardia iowensis. The sequence continues at coordinate 6,396,394 of NZ_CP078145.1, forward strand.
CACCGACGACGTAACACTTGATCCGGTCGCCGTGCTCGTAGGTCTCACCGGGCACCTGCTCGGCGGGCGGGATCAGCCCCTCGGCGCCGTGTAGTTCGCTGCCGATGCGCACCACGATGGTGCCGCGGGCGTTGGCTCGGGCGTCGCGCTGCACCACGCCGCCGACGATGTCGCCCTCGTGGGTGGAGAACTCGCCGAAGGACTTCTCGTTCTCGGCGTCGCGCAGTCGCTGCAACACCACCTGCCGTGCGGTGGTCGCCGCGATCCGGCCGAAACCCTCTGGGGTGTCGTCCCATTCGGAGATCACATTGCCGTCTGCGTCCAGTTCGCGCGCCATCACCCGGACCGTGCCGGTCTTCTGGTTGATGTCGATGCGCGCGTTGGGCTGGTGGCCCTCGGTGTGCCGGTAAGCGGTGAGCAGCGCCGACTCGATCGCGGAGATCACGGTCTCGATCGAGATCCCCTTGTCGGCGACGATCGCGCGCAGGGCTTCGATTTCGATGTTCATTCCACGGTCCCTTCGGTCGGCGAATCGGACGCTGTTACTGATTCGGGTAGTAATGGTGTTGTCCCTCGAACATCCGCGGCGTCGACCGCCGGCACATCATCTTCTTGACCTGGCACCGGGCGGCCGGGGACCACGCCGCCGGCCAGTTCCAATTCTCGTGCGCCCGGTTTGGCGAACTCGACCTGCACCACCGCCTCGGCGATATCGGCGAGCGGCACCCGGACTCGGTGCGGCTTGTGCTTGCCGCCGAGTACCAGCGCCACTGTATCGCCGCTGAGTTCACCGACCCGAGCCTCGAACTTCGCCGATCCACCCGAATCGGGGACGGGTGCGCCCGCGCGGAGGTGCACGCGCACCTTGCGCCCGCGCGCGCGACGCCAGTGCCGGTCCGCGGTGAGCGGACGGTCGACACCGGGGGTGGTGACTTCTAACAGGTACGGCGTCTCGCCGAAATCGCCTGCCTCGTCCAGCAACTCCGAAAGTTCGGTGCTGAGTTTGGCGATGGTGTCCAAATCGGAAGGGCCGTCGCTGTCGACGGTCACCTTCACTCGCAGCGATTGGTCGCTCCGCAGGCTCCGCTCCTGACCCTGCACAGCCTCACTATGCTTGCCGGTCGTCGAAATCTCGACGCCCTCGAGGTCGAATCCTCGGCGTTCGACGAGTCCAGCGGTGAGCTGGCTCAGCCTTTCCTCGGTCGGCATCGGCATATGGGGCGGCTCCTGGTTCAGTTGTCACGGCGGTGGGGAAATTTCTTCAACCGAAGGTCTAGCGTAACGCGCCCAGAGAGTGTAAAGGACCAGTGGGCAGGCAGTACGCGCGCCACGACGATGCCTGGTCCGGGGCTGCCTCGCGAATCTGGCACGATGGTGCCGTGCCCATCCGCCCTCCAGCGCCGCCGAGCGCCCTGCGCACCTCCGGCATCCCCGCCGACCGGCACGAATCCAGGTTCAGCCTGGACCGCCGCAGCATGTTACGGCTCGCCGGTGGCGGCACGATCGGCGTCCTTGCGCTCGGCGCGACAGCGGGCTGCGGTGCCGACGAACCGGTGCACGACCCGGATCCGCTTGCCGCCCAAGAAGTTCAGGCCCGCACCGACGCCGCGGCGGCAACCGCCGCGATCGCGCTCGCGCCGCAGCGGCACAGCGCGCTGACCGCAATCGCGACCGAAAGGACCGCGCACGCAGACGCTTTGCGGGCCGAGATCGACCGAGTGATCGGCGTGTACGGAGACGGCACCACACCGGTCCACCGCACCCGCACCAACGCCGCCGCGCAACCTTCCGGCCCGGCCGCCGTGGCATCCGGCACGCCAGTATCACCCTCCCCGCCGCCGAGCGTCGACGCGCTGCGCGCTCAGCTCACCACATCACGTCAGTCGGCCGCGGACCTGGCCCGCACCCAGTCCGGCTATCGGGCAGGCCTGCTCGCCTCGATCAGCGCGGCCTGCGCCGTCCAGGCAGGGGTGTTGCTCGCATGACCGAAGCTGAACGCGAAGCACTGCTCGACGCATTGCACGCCGAATACGGCGCGGTGTACGCCTACGGCGTGATCGCCGCGTACGCCTCCCCCGAACGTGGCCGTCTCGTCGCGGAGAACACCGCCGCACACCGCGCCCGCCGGGACACCACCATCGATGCCCTCACGTCGGGTGGCGCCACCGTGCCGCCGCCCGACGCCGCCTACACGGTCCCGTTTCCGGTCAACGACCCGATCCCCGCCGCCCAACTGGCCGTCACAGTGGAAACCGACACCGCCGTAGCCTGGCGCTCCGTCGTCGAACGCGCCGATTCCGAGCCCCTCCGCCGCATGGGCATCGAAGCCCTCACGGAATCCGCTGTCCGCCTGGCCACTTGGCAAGCCATCCTCGGCACCAACCCCCCAACGGTGGCATTCCCCGGCAAAGCCTGACCGAGGCCTTCTCACAGCTGCTCACCCGCTATACCGGGTGAGCAGCTGACACAAAGGGTGCGGCTGCGCGATCCGGGCAGCGGGCATCGCAAGAAGGCCGGACCCGAACTGAGTGCGGGACCGGCCTTTTCGCTGGGATGAACTACGGGCGCATTGCGTACGCGCCGTCGTAGGAAGCCACCTCGGCCCACACGCGGTCGAAACGCGGGCGGTCGGCAACCGGGGGACGCAATGCCGAAGCGGCCCAACCCTGCTGGTCGGGGGTGGCGGACGGCTTGCCGTAGAGGGTGGTGGCGTAGGTGTTGAAGTCGCGGATCTGGAAGTCGAAGATCTGGTCGAGCAGATCGCGGTCCAGGCCGGTGACGGCGGCCTGCTCCAGGATCAGCTGGCCGTAGACCACCAGGGAGAACAGGTGGCCGATGGTCAGCATGAAGTCCAGGTCCTTCTGCTGATCGGCGTCCGGTGCCGCGGTGGTCAGCAGCGTGCGCAGGGCCTGGGCCTGCTCGAAGAAGCGGCCCACGTTCGGGACGTCGGCGTGCTTTTCGTAGACCGGCGTCCAGTCGGCGAACTGCACCTTGCCCGCGCCGCGAGCGGGGCCCTGGCGCCAGAAGAACTCGTCGTCGGCCGCGTCCTGGCGGGTGCCGATCTCCGGGTAGTCCTTCGGGTTGAACAGGTAGTTCGGCATGAACTTCAGAATCTGCCCGACATTGACGTGCACCGTGCCCTCGAGCCGGGGCAGCGTATTGATCAGCCGCGCCACCTCGGCGAAGTAGGTGTTCTTCTCGAATCCCTTGGCCGCCAGCACATCCAGCAGCAACGTCATCACCGTCTCACCCTCGGAGGTCACCTTCGACTTCGTCATCGGGTTGAACAGCAGGTAGCGCCGGTCCTCCAGACTCGCACTGCGGAAGTAGTCGACGGCGCGGTCGCTGAACAGCTTCATCGCCACGATGCGGGCGTAGGCGTCGACGAAATTCGTTCGCACGTGCGGGAATTCGGTGACCGGGTTGCCGTAGAGGATGCGGTTGTTCGCGTGCGTGATCGCCTCGTAGAAGGAGTGCTCGACCATGCCGATGCCGCCGTGGCACAGATTGAACTTGCCCACGTTGACGGTGTTCAGCGCCGCGGAGAAGGCTTCCGGGCCGGTGTGCAGGATGTCCTGCGCACGCACCGGGTAGTTCTCCAAACGGAAGGTGCTGACGTACATCTGCTGGTGCACCACGTTGCCGAGCAGCCGGTAGTTCTCGTGCCTGCTGTCCGCGGCGAACCACACGTACCCGTCCGCACCCTCGATGTCCGCGCGCCGCGAGAACACCGAAACCATGCTCGCCACATTGCCGTTGCCGATGTAGTACTTCTCACCGTTGGCGCGGAACAGGATGCCCGCCTCCGCATCAGCGCTACCCGGCTCGCTCGGGGTCAGCACGAGGTCGGTGTTGTAGATGTCGGCGCCGTGCTCACGCTCGGACAGCCCGAACGCCATCACCTGCCCCTCGGCCAGGTCCGCGGCTGCCCGCTTCTTCGCTTCCTCGTTGTCGCTCTGCCAGATCGGGCCGAGCCCGAGGATGGTCACCTGCTCGGCGTACCAGTAGGCCAGCCCGTAGAAGCCGAAGATCTCCGACAGCGCCGCGTTGCGGGCCGCGTCCCAACGCCGATTCTCGTCGCCATCGGCGTACGCGGCCGGCGTCAGGAAGGTCGCGAACAACTTCTCCCGCGCGACGAAGTCCAGGAAGTCCGCCGTCCACACCGCGTCCGCGTCGTCGGCAAGCAGCTGCTGCTTCCCCCGCGACTCGAACCACTCGATGGTGGCCCGCAGCAGCCGCCGAGTCTCGGCGTCGAACTGCTTCGGGTCATAAGTGGCCGGGTTGAACAACAACGGATCGGTGCTCGTCATGCCGTTAACTTACCAGCGGGTAACAGCACTCCGGAGCCAGTCCGCCGTACCTCACACCGCAAATCCTGCCTACGCTCCCGTAGGTTCCTCGCGACACAGAACGGCCCCGATGGAATCCCATCGGGGCCGTTCTGTTCGATCGCTGAGACTAGCCGCGGACCTTGGCGACGACAGCGGCTACGGCCGAGTCGGCGGGCAGGTCTTCGGCTTCGCCGGTGAAGCGGTCACGGAGTTCGACCTTGCCCTCGGCCCAGCCGCGGCCGACCACGAGGATCAGCGGCATGCCGAGCAGTTCGGCGTCCTTGAACTTCACGCCCGGTGAGGCGGTGCGGTCATCGAAGAGCACATCGAGGCCATGCGCGTTGAGACCGGCGACGACCTCCTCGGCGCCGGCCCTGGCCGCGTCGTCCTTGTTCGCGATGACGACGTGGACGTCGTAGGGCGCGACCTCGGCCGGCCAGCGCAGGCCCTTCTCGTCGTGCTGCTGCTCGGCGATCACCGCGACCATGCGGGAGACGCCGACGCCGTAGGAGCCCATGGTCAGGCGCACCGGCTTGCCGTTCTCGCCGAGCACGTCGACGTCGAACGCGTTGGTGTACTTCTGGCCGAGCTGGAAGATGTGACCGATCTCGATGCCGCGGGACGACACCAGCGGGCCGCGGCCGTCGGGCGAGGGGTCGCCGTCGCGGACCTCGGCGGCCTCGATGGTGCCGTCGGGCGTGAAGTCGCGCCCGGCGACCAGGCCGACGACGTGCTTGCCCGGCGCGTCCGCACCGGTGATCCACGAGGTGCCGGTGACAACGCGGGGATCAACCAGGTAACGAACACCGTTGGCCTGCAGCGCCTTCGGACCGATGTAGCCCTTCACCAGGAACGGGTTGGCGGCGAAATCGGCCTCGGTGAGCAGTTCCACCTCGGCGGGCTCGACGGACGCGCCGAGCCGCTTGTCGTCGACCTCGCGATCGCCGGGGATGCCGACGCCGAGGATCTCGGACTTGCCGTCCGGGTGGCGCAGCTTCACCATCACGTTCTTCAGGGTGTCGGCCGCGGTGACCGGGCGCCCGAACTGCTCGGCGATGCCCGCGCTGTTGGCCCAGTCGACGAGGGTCGCGATGGTGGGAGTGTCCGGGGTGTCGTGCACGACGGCCTCGGGCTTGCCCTCGATCGGCAGCGGCGCGGGCGCGGGTGTGACCACTGCCTCCACATTGGCCGCGTAACCGGATTCGAGGCAGCGCACATACGTGTCCTCACCGACCGGACTGTCGGCGAGGAACTCCTCGGACGCGCTACCGCCCATCGCACCGGAGGTGGCCGCCACGATCACGTACTTGACCCGCAAGCGCTCGAAGATCCGCTGGTATGCCTCGCGGTGCGCGTCGTAGCTGGCCTTGAGCCCGTCCTCGTCCAGGTCGAACGAGTACGAATCCTTCATGATGAATTCGCGGCCACGCAGAATGCCCGCGCGGGGCCGTTCCTCGTCGCGGTACTTGTTCTGGATCTGGTACAGGATGACCGGCAGGTCCTTGTAGGAGTTGTATTCGCTCTTCACGGTGAGCGCGAACAGTTCCTCATGGGTCGGGCCGAGCAAATAGTCCGCGCCCTTGCGGTCCTGCAGGCGGAACAGGCTGTCGCCGTATTCGGTCCACCGGTTCGTCGTCTCGTACGGGTCGCGCGGCAGCAACGCGGGCAGCGAGATCTCCTGGGCGCCGATCGCGTCCATCTCCTCGCGCACCACGTCCTCCACCCGGCGCAGCACCCGAAGCCCGAGCGGCAGCCATGAGTAGACGCCCGGAGCGACGCGCCGCACATATCCGGCGCGGACGAGGAGTTTGTGGCTGGGCACCTCGGCGTCGGCGGGATCGTCGCGCAGGGTACGCAGGAAAAGGCGAGAGAGGCGGGTGATCACGGATGCACAGGGTAGTCGCTGGCGCGGCGATGTCCCCGGCGCATTACCGTTATCGCTCGTGCTGGTGCTGTTGCCTCCTTCCGAAACCAAGTCCGACGGTGGTTCCGACGTGCCGCTCGACCTGGCCGCGCTGTCGATGCCGCAGCTCACAGCGGTGCGCGAGCGGCTGGTCGATGAGGTGAGCAAACTCGCCACCGACCCGGACGCCTCGCGCGTGGTGCTCGGCCTCGGCAAGGGGGCTGACAGCGAGATCGCCCGCAACGCGACCCTGCGCACCTCCCCCACCCGCCCCGCGCTGGAGCGCTACACCGGCGTGCTCTACGACGCGCTCGACGCCCGCTCCTTCACGAAGGTCCAACGCGCCAAGGCCTACGCGCGACTCGGCATCGGTTCCGCGTTGTTCGGCGCGGTCCGCGCGGGCGACCCGATCCCCGCCTACCGTCTGTCCGGCGGCTCGAAACTGCCCGGCCTGCCCACCCTTTCGGCCGTCTGGCGCGACTCGCTCGCCGACGCCCTGCTCGCCGAGGCCGCCGGTGACCTCGTGGTGGACCTGCGCTCCGGTACCTACCAGCAGCTCGGCCGCGTTCCCGGCGCTGTCACCGCCACTGTCCTCACCGAACACCCCGACGGCACCCGCACCGTGGTGAGCCACTTCAACAAACACCATAAGGGCCTGCTCGCCCGCGCCCTCGTCCTCACCCGCGCCGAACCCACCGACGTCCGCGGCCTCGCTCGGGTCGCGAACAAGGCGGGCCTGAAGACCGAAATCGCCTCTCCGACAGAGCTGTTGATTCTCACCTGAGGGTGTGTCCGGCGCGGGTCAACCCGAGCTCGCTCGACCGGCGGCCGACCCGGTCTCGCCGGGCTCGAGTACGGGCTCGACCACTGCGTGCGATACCGCGTCTGGCTCCGAACTCTCCAGGGACTCCCGTCGGTCGATCGCGTACTGCAACGCCAGCGCGATGAATACGACTGCGGCACCGGCAATCTGATGCCCATAGAGCACATCACCGCGCAGGCCCACGCCGAGCGCCAGCGCCACCAGCGGCATCAGATAGAAGGCGAGCCCGGCCTGCAACGGTCCCACTGTGCCGATCAACCAGTAGTTGAGCAGGAACGCCACGGCCGTCCCGACACCCAGCGCGACCAACGAACCGACCACCGCGGCACTGGGATACACCGGTTGCACCAATTGCGGCGCGGTGACCACCAACATCAGCAGACCGGCGACGATCGCCTGACTGGCCGCCAGCACGACCTTGGAGTAGCCGAGGTTGCTGATCAGATGCTTCGCGTACGTATAGGCGACGGCGTAGCACACAGCGCCTGCCAGACAGGCGAGTTGGCCCGTCAACGTCGAGCGCGACTCTTCGCCCCACGGCGCCATCAGCACGATGATCCCACCGAAGCCCAGCACGGAAGCGACGACCTCACCGCGACTCCCCTTGTCCCGCAACAGCAACCAGACCACCGGCAGTGACGCCAGCGGAGTCACGCTGTTGTAGATGCCCGCCATGCTCACCGAGACGTTCTGCTGCCCCCAGGCGAACAACATCCATGGCAAGGCCTGCCCGAGAATCCCCACCAGCAGCAGCCGCGCCCAGATACCCCAGCCACGCGGCAGCTGCCGCCGCAGGGCCAGGCAACAGCCGAGCAGGATGGCCCCACCCAACCACAGTCGCGTTGCCACGATCTGCGACGGATTGGAGCCATCCAGTGCCAGTTCGACCAGCAGGAAGTTGGAACCCCAGATAGCCGCCAGTGCGATCAGAGCAAGGCGGCTAGCGGCGAGCACGTCAGCGCCCTTCCCGTCGCCACTGGATAGGCATCGCTGAATATGCGCAGCCCGCCATCGGCGTACCAGGACATGATCTGGCCATCCAGCCGGGCGCGCAGTTCGATGATGTCGACGACCGCCTTGGCGCATTCGTTGAGTTCTTCGTTACCGACGAAGGAGAACTCGGCGAGCAGATCGAGGGTGACGGCCTCGTGTTCCTCGTCCTCGTTCACGCCGGAATGGGCGGCGATCGGCTTGAAGAATTCCTCGGACAGATCGTTCTCCCGGCACCGGGCCAGAAACAGCTCGAGGAAGTCGGGTTCGGGCTCCTCCATCGGGAACAGCGTGCTGACAATGCCGAGCGGGAACTGGTAAGCGTGCACGCCCATCGTCGCCATGATCGACATCGTCGCGGGCAGTGGCTGCATTTGGAGCAGCTGCTCGCGGGTGATTCCGACGGCTTTCAGCGACTTCTCCAGCATCCGGTCGTGGTTGCGTTCGGCCTGATAGAAGGCCATGAACTGCTGCCAGACCTCGATGCCGATATCGTCACGCGCCAACAGCGGGGCGAGCGCGCGTGGACACAAATGGGTGACGTGCCAGTATTCGATGGCGTAGCCGATGATCTGGTCTCTGCTCACCTTCCCGGCTACCAGCGCATCGGTGAACGGGCTGTTGATTGTCGCCCTCGCCGCATCGGCCGCGCGCTTGAGCTGTGCGTAGGCGCCGACACCGGTGATTCCGCTGCCCAGCGGGACAGTATCGGAGTCGGCCAGCATGCCTTGTTCATCGAGCGCTTCGAGTACCGCGTCGAATTCTTCCCTGCTGCCGGGGAATTCGGTCGCGAGGTCGTCGGCGGTGCGGGTGCCCGATGCCAATGCCTCGAAGAACTTGCGTGATTCGTCGGCACGTCCCTCGAGGTATTCGAGTTCGATCCAATGCTTGTCCGCCAGATACGACAGCCGGACACCGTCGGCCGTCTCGGTTCGCTCGACCTCACGGCGCAATGTCGGACGCCGCAGCAATTCATGGCCGGCCATCTTCAACTCCTGCAGTGGTAGTGACGGGTGACGAACCGATCGTGCGCACGAGCGGTCGACCGGGATCGCCGTAGTACTCGAGAATTCCGTTGAAGAACTCGGCATACGCCTCGACGAACAGATGCGCCTTACCCACCAGGCGCGCTTGCGTACCGGCCGGAAGTGGCGGCAACGCCGCGAAGAACTCGCGGCTCACGCTGCCGTGATCGTGGCCGGCGTTGACCCGCGCGTGCTGCCGCAGCGGTTCGACGAAATGCGTCGGAATACCCGCGGTGGCACATGCCCGCAGGAACGAATCGTAGTAGGCCCCTTCGCCTTCGGCCTGCTCGAGCCGTCCTTCGAGAATGCCGATGGTGGCGATGAAGAAGAGCGGATCGGTGCGCGCCCACCAAGACAGCAATTTGATCAGTCCCGATGTGGTGGACAGTGGCCGGGCCGTCACCAGGTCCTCGCGACTGATTCCCAAGCCTTCGAAGGCCCGGACGACGATGTCGTCGTGCCGGTGCTCCTCATGGTAGAAGTCGTTCGCCATGCCGCGGATCGCGTCGCTGCTCGGATAGGACAGGATCGCGGAGTCGAATTCGCTTTCGCGGGAAAGGAAGAACCAGTTCTCCAGGCCGAACCCGTAATACACGTTCGGCTCGACCTGCTCCGGATGATCCAGTATCGCCCGCCAGAACGGGCCGTTGAATATCAGTTCCTCGAGCAGCCGGTTCACCACGTGTTCGACACTGCTGAGCACAACCATCGGCGACTCGGCCTCGGGCACCGAGCGATCGGCGAGCAGGCCGGTGATCTGCGCGGGTAGCAGGATCGAGGTGAGTTTGTCCGGCGCGACTCCCGTCTTCGCCGAGATTTCCGAAAGGGAAGCTGATCCGTCGGCCGAGCGCAGCACCGCGCCTAGTTGTTCGGCGGTGATGTCGTCTTCCGGCTCGACCTCGAATGTCACCTCCCCGCTACGCAATTCGAGAGTATTGGCAGAGGTTTCCGATACCTCTGCCAAGAGGTGGGGCTTGCCGGGGATTGTTCGAGTCACCGCGCCGTCGACCTTTCGTACAAGGAATTCAAGGGGCGGGTGGGGCGCCCCGATCCAGGGCCGCCCCATCCTTACTCTGCTGCGGATCAGAGGTGAACTGCAGTCAGGGCAACAACTTTCGAAGTGCGACGAATTTTCATGACACCTCCCCTCGAGGAAACAGGCACTCGGGCGCCAACCGCTTGGTGGGCTGATGCCGAGCGGCTAACGAAATGTCCGATGATCGGACGAGCCAAGAATAACAGTATGTCTCGAATGTCGAGGCCAATTCTGTTGCCCCACTTGACATTTAGCGTGATAAGCCCCATTTCTAGGGGCATGACACGGCGAGTTCCGTCAGCGGTGGAAGTTCACCCCTACCCGACGCAATACAGACTGTGCAATCAGCACAGCACCACACCTCGCAGTGAGTAAGTAGTCACTCACCGCGACCGCCGACCGACCCGGCGGCTCACAGAGCGTCGGTACACCCCACAGCGCTCACAAGGGGGGCGCTCGTTGCCCTGTGAGCGGCGCGGCCAGGGCGACATGGTCGAACCCGGGAGCAGGCGGGCGCTCCCGGGTTCGAGGTAAGCGGTGTCGGCGCTACTGCTGAGCGGCGGCCAGCAGGGCGCGGATCTTCTCGGCACCGGCGGGCGCGGCGGCGTTCTCCCAGAACGGAACTGCCGTCGCGTACGCATCCGCGTAGACCGGTGAATTCACCTGAAAACGCCAACTCTCGCTCAACGGGCCGACGTCGACGGTGTCGTAGCCGAGCACGTCGAGCAGTTGTGCCGCGGCGGCTTTCGCGTCCGCGTCATCGCCCGCGATCGGCAGCGCCGTGCGGTCCGGCGACCCGGCGGGACGGGCCAGCGCGGCAAGGTGCACGAAGTAGATGTTGTTGAACGCCTTGACCACCTTCGACGTCGGCAGATGTTTCTGCAACAGTTCGCTGCTGGTCGTCGTCCCTTCCTCGAGTTCGGGGAACGACCCGTCCCGATCCGGGTAGTAGTTATTGGTGTCGATGACGACCTTGCCCGCCAGCGGCGCCACCGGCACCTGCCGGTAGTTCCGCAGCGGCACGGTCACCACCACGATGTCCCCCGCCGCGGCCGCCTCGTCGGCGGTCGCCGCCCGCGCCCGCGGGCCGAGTTCGGCGACGAGATCGGCGAGGGTCTCCGGGCCGCGCGAGTTGCTGAGCACCACGTCCAGACCCGCGGCAATGGCGAGCCGCGCCACCGTGCCGCCGATATTCCCGCTTCCGATCAATCCAAGGGTTGTCATAAGCGCTGATAACGACGCCGCACCCAGCGATGTTCCCGCATGCGCCGACGGCTGCGTCTGGGCGTGAGCCACGCCACTTATCGCAATTCGGCGGTAGCTGTGAGGTCGCGGATGAGTAGTGCGGCGTGCAGCGAGGTGCGGGATTCCCCGTCTTCGAGATCGACGGCGAGAATGCGTTCGATGCGAGCCAGCCGGTCGTAGAGGGTCGGCCTGCTGATGTTGAGCCTGCGCGCAAGTTCGGTCTTGTTGCCCGCCAGGTCGAGAAACTGGCGCAGGGTGCGGGTCAGCTCGGCGGTGTGCCGAATGTCGTAGCGCAGCAACGCACTCAACTCGGTTTCGGCGAAACGCTGGACGCCCGGCTCGTTGCGGATCAACGAGAGCAGACCGCGCAGCCGCACGTCGCCACTGCGGTAGAACGGCCGCGGCGCCGAAGTCTCCAGTGACAACGCCACTTCCGCGACGTGCGCCGCGTGCGGCAGTTCGTGGGCGGTGTCGAGCAACGAATCCGATTCCGCGCCAACCCCGATCACCACTCGCTCGACGCCGTCGACGCGGCGCACTTCACCGGTGATCGCCGTACAGGCGGCCGTCAGACTGTCGTCGAGATCGCCGCTGCGCGGCAACGCCAGAATCATGCCGACTCGGTCGCCCTGGTCGGCGGCGGCGAGCGCGGTCAGCTTCGCCAGCCCGAGGCCGTGGGTGATCGCGTCCAGGATGCCCGCGGCACGGCGTTGCCTGGCGACCGGATCGGTTTCGGCGACCGCGGCGATATCGATGGCCAGCGGGACGTAGGCGGCGCGGCGGGCCAGGCCGAGCGCGGCGGCCCTGGCCACCGCGTCCCGCTCGTCCAGCACCCGCCCGTTGACCATGTCGTCGATGAGACCGGTCTGCGCCTGCCGGTGCAGGCCGAAGCGGTCCTTCTCGATCATCCGGTGCAGCGTGAGCGTCTGTGCGGCCCGCTCCAGCACCATCCGAGCCCGGGCGGTGGGCACCCGGCCGGACGGCAGGATCAGCCGCCCCCACCGCTGGGTGTGCGGGCCGACGGCCACCGCGTCCCAGCCGTCGGGCAGCAGCCGCGAGGTGGTCTCCCAGTTGTCCAGCAGCGCCGAGGTGGACGCGTGCCGGGCGGTCAGCGTGAGCACCCGATGCGCCAGGTCCTCCAGCACGACCGACGAATCGAGCATGCCCGCAGCGGTTTTCACGATCTCGGCGAGCGAGGCGCGGCGCACGCTGAGGTCGGTGAAGGTCTCGTGCACGGTGCGCGCGAATTCGAGTTCGGCGTACTGCTCAGCCACGATCACCCGGTGCACCGCCTCGGTGATCTCGACGAACCGGGTCACCTTGTGCAGCGCGATCAACGGCAGCCCCAGCGCGTCGGCGGTCGCCGCGACGACCGGCGCGAGCTCCGGCACGTACCCGCCCAGCTCGATCACCAGACCCGAGACCCCGGCGGCGGCCAGCGCGGTCAGGTAGCCGACCGTCGCGATGTCGCCGTGGCTCATCGCCTGCCCGGTGGTGAGAATCAGTTCCCCACCGACCAGCAGCTGCGCCACATCCGCCACGTCGCTCACATGCACCCAGCGCACCGGGCGGTCCAGCGATGCCCCGCCGACGACCTGCGGCTCGCCGGCGCGCACCACCGGCATTGCCAGTACATCGGCCACGGAGGGAAGCACCGACGAATCGTAATACGAAATCGGAAATCACGTACATATCGTCGGGTCATCGGCGAAGGTTGATGCCGGAGAGTGGTAACCAGGGACGCGTCCATCCGCCGACGCACCGCGACGCTCACGGATCGAATCGAGGAGAAATGCAGACAATCGCGCACTGGCTCGACGGCAAGGCTTTCGCTGGCACCAGCGAGGCGACGGCGGCGGTGACCAATCCGGCAACGGGCGTGGTGACCGGGCAGGTCGCGCTGGCGAATGTCGCGGACACCCGCGCCGCCATCGACTCGGCCGCCGATGCCTTCCCGGCCTGGCGGGACACCTCACTGGCACGGCGCACCCAGATCCTGTTCCGATTCCGGGAACTGCTGAACGAGCGCAAGGAAGAGCTCGCCGGGCTGATCACCGCCGAGCACGGCAAGGTGCTCGCCGATGCGATGGGTGAGGTGAGTCGCGGCTTGGAGGTGGTCGAATTCGCTTGCGGCGTTCCGCATCTGCTGAAGGGCGGCTACACCGAGAACGCGTCGACGAAGGTGGACATCTTCTCCATCCGCCAGCCGCTGGGCCCGGTGGCGGTCATCTCGCCGTTCAATTTCCCGGCGATGGTGCCGATGTGGTTCTTCCCGCTGGCGATCGCCGCCGGAAACACGGTGGTGCTCAAGCCGAGCGAGAAGGATCCGTCGGCGTCGCTGTGGCTGGCCGCGCTGTGGGACGAAGCCGGTTTGCCCGCAGGCGTTTTCAACGTGGTGCAGGGCGACAAGGTCGCGGTGGACGAGCTGCTGGACAACCCGGCCATCAAGGCCGTCTCGTTCGTCGGCTCGACGCCGATCGCGCAGTACGTCTATCAGCGCGGCACGGCCGCCGGTAAGCGGGTGCAGGCACTCGGCGGTGCGAAGAACCACATGGTGGTGCTGCCGGACGCCGACCTGGATCTGGCCGCCGACGCCGCGGTGAACGCCGGATTCGGTTCCGCCGGTGAGCGTTGCATGGCGATCAGCGTGGTGGTCGCGGTCGGCGGCGCGGCCGAGGAGCTGGTCGGCAAGATCGCCGAGCGGGCCGCCACCATCAAGACCGGTGACGGCACCCGGGATGCCGACATGGGCCCGCTGGTCACCCGTGCGCACCGCGATCGGGTGGCCGAGTACATCGCGGCGGGTGAATCCGCCGGTGCCCGTGTCGTTCTCGATGGACGCGGCATAGCCGCCGATGGCGCGGACGACGGATTCTGGCTCGGCCCGACGATTCTCGACCACGTCGGCACGGACATGAGCGTCTACACCGACGAGATCTTCGGCCCCGTCCTCTCGGTGGTCCGGGTGGACAGCTACGACGACGCGCTCGCGCTGATCAACGCCAACCCCTACGGCAACGGCACCGCCATCTTCACCAACGACGGCGGCGCGGCCCGGCGCTTCCACAACGAGGTGGAGGTCGGCATGGTCGGCATCAATGTGCCGATCCCGGTTCCCATGTCCTACTACAGCTTCGGCGGCTGGAAGAACTCGCTGTTCGGCGACTCGCACGCGCACGGCGCCGACGGGGTGCACTTCTTCACCCGCGGCAAGGCGGTCACCACGCGCTGGCTGGATCCGAGCCACGGTGGGCTCAATCTCGGGTTCCCGGAGAACAAGTAGTCACCGTCCAGTAGCCGATAGCACCAGCGACGCAGGAGAACTCGCCGATGACCCTCCCGAACGGATTGACCCTGACGGCTGCCAGGCAGGCGGCGGCGCGCGCGTACGAGCTCGACCGGCGCCACGTCTTCCATTCCTGGTCCGCCCAGGCGCAGATCGACCCGATGACGATCAGCGCCTCCCAGGGCTGCTACGTGTGGGACGGCGAAGGCAACCGGCTGCTCGACTTCTCCTCCCAGCTGGTGAACACCAATATCGGCCATCAGCATCCGAAAGTCGTTGCGGCGGTGCAGCAGCAGGCGGCGAAGCTGTGCACCGTCGCACCGCAGCACGTCAACGACGCTCGCTCGGAGGCGGCCCGGCTGATCGCCGAGCGGACACCCGGTGAGCTGAACAAGATCTTCTTCACCAACGGCGGCGCCGAGGCCGTCGAGCATGCGGTGCGGCTGGCGCGGCTGCACACCGGTCGCCACAAGGTCTTGGCGCGCTACCGCTCGTATCACGGTGGCACCGAGACCGCGATCAACCTGACCGGTGATCCACGGCGCTGGCCCAACGATCACGGCAACAGCGCAGTGGTGCACTTCTTCGGGCCGTTCCTCTATCGCACGCAGTTCCACGCGGGCGATGAAAGCGAGGAGACCGAGCGCGCTCTGGCGCATCTCGAGCAAACCATCGCGTTCGAAGGACCGAGCACCATCGCGGCGATCGTGCTCGAATCCATCCCGGGCACAGCGGGAATCATGATTCCGCCGCCGGGGTACCTGGCAGGTGTGCGGGCGCTGTGCGACAAGTACGGCATCATCTTCATCGCCGATGAGGTGATGTCGGGGTTCGGGCGCACCGGAAAGTGGTTCGCGATAGAGCATTTCGAGGGCGTCACGCCCGATCTGCTCACCTTCGCCAAAGGCGTGAACTCGGGGTACGTGCCGCTCGGCGGGGTGGCGATCAGCCCGGCCATCGCCGCGACCTTCGACAATCGGGCATACCCCGGCGGTCTCACGTACTCCGGTCATCCGCTGGCCACGGCCGCCGCAGTCGCGACGATCACCGCGATGGCCGACGAAGGCATCGTCGAGAACGCCGCCGAGATCGGTGCGCGGGTACTCGGCCCCGGCTTACGGGAACTCGCCGAGCACCACCCGAGCATCGGCGAGGTACGCGGCACCGGCGTGTTCTGGGCGCTGGAGCTCGTCCGCGATCGCGCGACCCGCGAACCGCTCGCCCCATACGGTGGGACGAGTGCGGCGATGACGGAGGTCGTCGCCGCATGCCGGGCCGCGGGACTGCTGATGTTCGTCAATTTCAACCGGCTGCATGTGGTGCCGCCGTGCATCGTCAGCGAGGCCGAAGCGAAAGAGGGCCTGGCGATTCTCGACCGGGCACTGACCGTCGCCGACCAGCACACGTCCTGACCACCGGCTCTCGCCGGAATGACGGGCGACCGGAATGTCCTTGACCGACTGAGCGTTCCAGTTGTGCGTGACCGATACTGCTGAGCTTTCCGCGGATCTGAAGAAGTATCTGGACGAGTCGAAGGTGTTCGCGACCGTGGCCACGGTCGGCCCCAACGGGCAACCACACCTGACCGTCATCTGGCTGAAGCGCGACGGCGACGATCTGCTGTTCTCCACCACCACCGATCGCCAGCAGGGCAAAAACCTGGCGCGCGACCCACGGATCACCGTAATGATCAACCCGCCGGACAACCCGTACACCTACGCGGAGATCCGCGGGACCGCGACGCTCACGCCGGACCCGGACAAGACGCTGCCGGACGAGCTGTCGATGAAATACACCGGTCAGAAATACCTGGACTTCAACCCGGCATCCGTGCACGACGGCCCGCGGGTCATCGTGCGGGTCACGCCACGCAAGGTCGCAGGCCGCCTCTGAGCTCGTTGATCCGACGGCCCGGCAGGCTCACGCCTGCTGGGCCTCTTCCTGCGCGTGCTGCGCCTGTGCGAGCTCCTGCGGCGTGAACCGCACCGTCAGCGCGATCAGACCGGCCACGAACGCGACGATCGCGCACACGAAGAGCACCAGCGTGTAGCCGCTGCCCAGCGCGGCGACCTCGGTCGCGGTCATATCGGTCACCTTGCCGGTCCGCCCGCCGAGCGACAGCGTGCGCGACGCCGCGATCGGACTGAGCAGGCCGATGGCCACCGGCGTCGCCAGGTTCATGAACATCTGCCCCACCGCGGACAGCGGCCCGATGTTCTCCGCGGACACCCCGACGAGCACACATAGCGGCGCGAGCACCATCGCCATGCCGACGCCGAAACCGATCACCACGAGCAGCGGCAGCAGCGTCGTCAGGTACTGCACGCCACCGTCGAGCGTCGCCCCGAACAGCAGACCGATACCGAGCACGGTCGCCGCACCGGCCAGCAGCCAGCGCGGCGCGACGAACATGGCGGCCTTGGAAGCCACCGCGCCACCGATGCCGATGCCGATGGTGAACGGAATGGCCGCGACACCCGCCTGCAGCGGGCTATACCCGATCACGTTCTGCAGGAACTGCGCGACGAAGAACGTCATCGCGCCCAGCACGCCACCGGCCAGGAAGATCAGCAGGAAGGTCGCGACGCGATCGCGGCTGTCGAACAGCGACCACGGCAGCAGCGGATCGGGCACCCGCCGTTCCATGAACACGAAGACGACGAGCAGCACCGCGCCACCCACCAGCGAACCGATGATCGCCGGGTTGTCCCAGCCCATCTCCGGTCCCTCGGTAGCGCCGAACACGATGGCGGCGCAGGCGAGCGTGCCCAGCACGGCGCCGCGCACGTCCAGCGGTGACCGGTGGTGGGCGGTGTCGGCGAGTTTGTAGATCGCGCCGAGGATGATCAGCGCACCGATCGGCACATTGATGAGAAAGATCCAGCGCCAGGACACCTGGGTCAGCGCGCCGCCGACGACCAAGCCGCCGACCGATCCGATACCGACCATCGAACCGACGATCGCGATGGCCTGGTTACGCGCCTTGCCTGGCGCGAAAGTCGTTGCCACGAGGGCGAATGCGGTCGGCGCCGCGATGGCCGCGCCCGCGCCCTGGATGGCGCGCGCGGCGAGCAGCATGGCTTCGTTCTGCGCCAGTCCGCACAGCAGCGAGGCGAAGGTGAACAACCCGACGCCGATGATCAGCATCCGCTTGCGCCCGAACGCGTCGCCCAGCCGTCCGCCGAGCAGCATCAGCCCGGCGAAGGTGAGGCCGTAGGAGGTCACTGTCCAGGCGCTACCCGCGCTGGTCAGCCCCATTTCTTCCTGCAGCCGAGGCAAGGCGAAGATCACCACGGTGCCGTCGAGCACCACCATGAGTTGCAGCCCGCTCAGCACCAGGATGGCGAGCCCGAAGGCCCGCTGCTTCATCGGATACTGCATCGTCGCAGCGGGATTCTGGAGCACAGTGAGCCACTGTAAACGATTGGCCTAGGTCGTTTCTGCCGCGCTGTCCGCCGAGAAGCCCGCTGTGGGGCCGATGACCACGATGGCGGGTGGGCGAATCCCTTCGTCGCGGACCCGGGCGGCGACGGTGCCGAGGTCGGCGCGCAGGACCCGTTGGGTGCGCATGGTGCCTTCCTGGATGACGGTGGCCGGGGTGTTCGCGGGGCGGCCGCCTTCGATGAGCACCGTGGCGAACTGCTCGATGCGCTCGACGGCCATCATCAACACGATCGTGCCACGCAGGCGGGCCAAGGCCGCCCAGTCGACCAGGGAATCCGGGTGGTCGGGGGCGACGTGGCCGCTCACCACCACGAATTCGTGGGTGACGCCGCGGTGGGTGACCGGGATTCCGGCCGCGGCCGGTACTGAGATCGGGCTGGTGATGCCGGGCACCACGGTCACCGGTATGCCCGCGTCGACGCAGGCCTCGAGTTCTTCGAAGCCGCGGCCGAATACGTACGGGTCGCCACCCTTGAGGCGGACCACGAACTTGCCTGCCTTGGCCCCTTCGATCAGTGCGGCATTGATCGCGTCCTGGGCCATCGCCCGGCCGTAGGGAATTTTCGCCGCGTCGATCACCTCGACGTCGGGGCCGAGTTCGGCCAGGAGTTCCGGCGGGGCGAGCCGGTCGGCGACCACCAGGTTCGCGCGGCCGAGCAGCCGTCGCCCGCGCACCGTGATCAGGTCCGGATCGCCGGGGCCGCCGCCGACCAGCGCGACGCCCGGGGTGATCGGTGTCGAATCATCGGTCACCACACCGGATTGCATGGCCTCCAACAGCGCGTTGCGCACCGCGGCCGAGCGCCGGTGCTGGCCGCCGGCCAGGACACCGAGGGTGATGCCGTCGTAGCGTGCGGTCGCCGGGGTGACCGCAGTACCGAGCCGTGCGATGTCGGCGCGCACGCAGAAGATCCGCCGCCGGGTGGCCTCCTCGACCACCGCCGCGTTGGTCTCCGGTTCGTCGGTGCAGGCGATCGCGTACCACGCGCCGTCCAGGTCGCCGTCCGCGTAGGCCCGCAGCGTGACGGTGATCTGCCCGGACGTCGCCATCCCCTCGACCGCCGGGGTGACTTCGCGGCTCACCACGTGCACGTCCGCGCCGGAGGCGATCAGCAGTCCGAGCCTGCGCTGCGCCACGGTGCCGCCGCCGACCACGACGACGCGGCGGCCGTCGAGATCGAGCCCGACCAGGTAGTTCGGGTCGCCCTCGTTCGGTGCGGCGGGGTGGGATACCGCCTGGTCGGCGGTGGGGTCTGACGTGTTCGGCACAATTTTCGAGCCTACGGCCTGTGTCCGGTGTGACGGCAATCGACTCGGCTACCGCCGGTACGGCGCCTCCTGGACCCAGTGGAAGCCGCGCTCGACCAGCGGAAAACGGTCGAGGTCGAGCAGCTCGAGACGCATGCGCACCGGGCGGCCGCCGAGCTGGCCGTCCAGGATCAGCCTGTTCGGTTCCGGCCGTTGGAAGGAGAACGTGCCGAACTTGAACTTGCCCGCCATGTCCTGGGCGATGGTCACCGTGTGCTGGTCGGTGTCGACGGTTCCAGGGAAGGTGACCAGCGAATCGTCCATCCGCTGGACGGTCACCGAGACGGGGTTGTCGAAGATGACGCGGCGGAGGCGCTCGGTCGCGATGGCGCTCGCGGGACGGGGCTGCTCGTTGCTGGTGACCAGGGCGGGCAGATCCTGTCCGGCGAGGGAGTATTCGGTGACGTTCCAGATGCCGTAGAGCGGCGACTTGGGCCGGGCGTTGCCGTAGCGCTGCCACGCTTCCAGTGCGTCGGTGAAGATGGTGAAGACGAACCAGAGCGCGAGCATCACCTGAATGACGCGCGCCACCCGATTCCATCGCGCCTTCGCGAACAGCGGGCGCCGCACCACGGCATCGACGCGTCGGCCCGCGAGAAACAGGGCAAGCCTGCGTACTTCGGGCATGACCAGGACAATCGCCAATAGCAGCAGATGCAGCGCGTACAGCTTGACCGGCACGTCATAGGTGAGGTTGAGCAACAGCACTTGCAGACCGACCACCAGCGCGAGCAGCGCACCCGCCGTCGCGGTGAGCGGCACGAGCAGCAGCAGGGCGGCGGTGACCTCGGCGAGGCCGAGCGCGATCTCGTAGGGCTCCGACGCCGCCGTCTGCGCCCACAGCAGCCCCATCGGGCTCATGTCGCCGAAGGGCTCGACGAGCCGCTGCAATTCGAACGACATCTGCGACGGCAACACCTTGACCATCCCGTACAGCAGCAGCGAGGTCGCCAGCGAGAATCGGAGCAGCAGCCGGAACCATTCGTTCAGCACCGCATGGTTCGGCCGCCGTCGATCGACGGCCGACCACACCGCCGTGGCCACCGCCGCGACGAGCAGCCAGGTGAACGCCGAAACCCAGTTCGCGGCCGTGTCGCTGCTGCCGGTCTCGGCCCAGCTCAGCGGCTTGTCCAGCCGCAGGACATGCTCGGCCACCCAGTCGCTCGGCAGGCGAAGCGACCACGCGTTGCCGACCTCCTGCACCCACTCATGTGGCACCCCCAGCGAGCCGAACAGCTTGAGAAACAACCACTGCCCGGCCACCGCGATGCCGAAGTAGACGAACGCGAACCGGAACAGCACCCGCGTTACCGGCCGCCACTCAGCCGGTACCTCCGTCGCGGAGTCGGGCCGGACCACGTCCGTCACCATCGTTGCCACTACGCCCAACCTCTCCACCAACCCGAAACTCCCGTGCGGCCAGCAAATCTAGACCGAACGGCCTGCTGGGCGAACACGGAAAAACCGGTGCCCCTGCCTTCGGAGGCACCAGAATTGGGGGTCCCGACCGGCCGGACCCGCTTCGCCACATGGGGTTTCAGCCGTATCGGCCTGGCGATGACGAAAGTTCGGCGTGGCGATCATCACCTGTCCGGCGCGGCAGGCCGTCCCCGCCGTGCGGGTTTGTCGTGGGTGCGGACGATCCGTACGTTGCGGACGGGATGGTTCCCTTGCAGGCTTGACCCATGACGCAGGCAATATCGGCACGACAACTGCTCGAGGTGGCATACGACGAAGCCATGCGCGGGCTCGCCGAGGGCGGCATTCCGATCGGCGCGGCCCTGTTCGCCGCCGACGGCACGCTGCTCGGTCGCGGCCACAACCGCCGCGTG
Source organism: Nocardia iowensis (assembly GCF_019222765.1). NCBI lineage: Bacteria > Bacillati > Actinomycetota > Actinomycetes > Mycobacteriales > Nocardiaceae > Nocardia > Nocardia iowensis. Next base: position 6,417,617 of record NZ_CP078145.1, read on the forward strand.
CAGTCCGGCGATCCCAGCATCCACGCCGAAACCGATGCCTTTCGCGCCGCAGGCCGCCGCCGCGATTACGGTTCGACAATCATGGTGACCACGCTGTCGCCGTGCTGGTACTGCAGCGGTCTGGTCCGCCAGTTCGGCATCGGCTCGGTCATCGTCGGCGAATCGCAGACCTTCCACGGTGGGCACGACTGGCTGGCCGAGAACGGCGTCGCGGTGACCGTCCTCGACGACCAGAGCTGTATCGAGATGATGAGCACGTTCATCGCCGACCATCCCGCGCTGTGGCACGAAGACATCGGCGTCGCGGACGAAATCGAGGCCGAATGAGCGCGATCGCATCGATCGACCTGGCCCGCTGGCGGGCCGGCGGCACGGCGGCGGCCGAGGTCGAGCACGAGGTGGACGAGGGCTTGCGGCGCGCCGGGTTCCTGCTGGTGTACGGGCACGGCGTGCCGGAGAAGCTGGCCGGGCAGGTGCGTGCCGCGGCTCGGCGCTTCTTCGCGCTGCCGGATTCAGTGAAGGAAAAGTACGCCGTCACGGTCGGCGGGCGCGGGTGGATCGGGCCGGGCAAGGAGGCCAACGGTTATGCGGAGGGCACCGAGACGCCGCCCGATCTGAAAGAGACCTTCGCGGTCGGCGCGGACACCGCGATCGGCGACCCGCGCGTCGACGATGTCTGGTTCCTGCCCAATGTGTGGCCGGACGAGGTGCTCGAGCTGCGCGAGTCGGTGACCGCCTACACCGCCGCCGTGCACACCCTGTCCGATGAACTGCTCGCTCTGTTCGCGGCCGCACTTCGCCTGCCCGCCAACCCTTTCCAGGACATGGCCAGCCGCCCCACCTGGACCTGCAACATCAACCACTACCCACCCATGACCGAGGTCGGCACCCCGGAGCCCGGCCAGTTCCGGATCGGGCCGCACACCGATTTCGGCACCGTCACCGTGCTGGACCGCGAACCGGGTGCGGGCGGTTTACAGGTCTTCACCGAGGAGACGGGTTGGGCCGACGCGCCATACGATCCCGCCGCCATGACGGTGAACATCGGTGACCTGCTTGCCTATTGGAGCGGGGAGCGCTGGCCGTCCGGACGGCATCGGGTGCTGCCACCGCAGGCGGAAGCGCCCGAAGAGGACCTGGTGTCGCTGATCTATTTCTACGAACTCGACCACGATGCCGTCGTCACGCCACTCGAACCCCCGATCGGCCGCGTGACCGGCCGACCACCGGTTGTCTCCGCCGAATTCCTGCGCACCCGCTTGGATGCCATCACCGTCGGCTGACACTCCCCGACTTCCGCACGAAGGCGGTTCCGCGGGCGGGAAGTCAGGGATGCGGCGAGCTTCGGACTAGCGGGGGTAGTCCTGGACCCAGCGGAACTCGGTGCTGCGCAACCGGAAGCTGTCGAGGTCCACTTGCTCCAGCGACAACGTGACGGCGTGGCCGTTGAGTTGACCGTCGAGTCGTAACCGGTCCGGCGCAGGCTGGGTGAAGGTGAAAGTGGCGATCTGTTTCGGCTCGGGCCGCACCATTTGGACCGGCCCCGCACCGGTGGTCGCCTCCGACACGGTGATCGTGTGCGCCTCGCTGTCGACCGCACCGATCGCATGCACCAAACTGCCGTCCATTTTCTGGTACGTCATCGCGCCGACATCGAAAATCACCCGCTGCCAACGATTCTGATCGGTGATCAGCGGCGGAAGCGGCTGACCGTCCTGGCTGAATTCCGACACCGACCAGATTCCGTACAACGGCGGTTTCGGCGCACCGCCCCCGGATTCATTCCAGTTCTTCAGATTCTGCGGGACGAGGCCGAGTATTGCCCACGCGCCGAGCGCGACCTGCAGGCCCACCGCGATCAATCGGACACGACGCGTTCGGAACGGATCCGGTTGCGCGGCAGGACCGGTCGGTCGTTGCAGCACAAGGACATTCGCCAGCTTGCGCGCCTGCGGTGCCAGCAACACCAGCGACAGCAGCACCAGGTGAAATGCCAGAATCTTCACCGGCACACCGAAGGTCATGTTCAGGATGAACACCTGCGCCATGCTCACCAGACTCAGCAGCGCACCGAGCGTGGCGGTCCGCGGGAGGAACAGCAACACTCCGGCAAGCACTTCCGCGAAACCGAGCAGCATCTCGTAGACCGGAGAGCTGCCGACCTGTAGCCACAGGACCCTCATCGGCGTGAAGTTCCCGTACGGCGTGAGCAAGGCCGTCAGCGGCGGCTCGGGCATCTGCAGCGGAATAGCCTTCGCCAGCCCGTACACGAGCATCGTCCCCGCTAGGCAGAGCCGGATGACGAGCAGGAACCAGGCATGCAGCGTCTGATAGTTCGGCCGCCGCCGGTCCAGCACGGCCCACAGCGCGGCCGCCACGAGGGCGACCACCAGGTTGCAGAACACGAAGACCCAGATGATCGCCTGGTCACCGCTACCCGACTCGCGTAGCGCGACGTCCACGCCGAACACCTGCCGCCCGACCCAGGCCATGATCGGACTCAGCGGCTCCAGCAAACCCTGGTTCGTCCAGTCCGGAAGCTTGGTTTGGAAGATCCCCGCGTACACCCGCGGCAGGCCGAACACCAGGCAGAACACGATGAAATAGACGAAGGAGAACTGGAAGGCGAAGCGGGTCGCCAGGTTCCACGTCGAGGTGGCCGCGGTGCTCAGCGCGGGGGCGGCGCGGTCCGTTTTCACTGGCTCCGTATCGACCGCGTTCACATCGCCCCTCTTCTCCACCGGATCTACCTGCACCGACGGTATGGTCGCAGGGCACAGCGCCGCATCCAGGAACTCCCCGATTTTCCCGTCATCCGTGAGTCGTATGCACTGAGGCTTTTGCCTTGCGGCGCACAACTAGCCGAGCAGGGACCAGCGTCGGCAGACCGGGTCAGCGGGGATACTCCTGGACCCAATGAAAGCCGCCGCTGCGCAAGGGGAAGCTATCGATATCCACCTGCTCCAGGGATACGGTCACCGCGTGTCCTTTGAATTGGCCTTCGAGTCGTAGCCGATCCGGCGCGGATTGGGCAAAGGTGAAGGTACCGATCTGGGTCGGCTCGGCCGATACCCGCTGGACCGGCCCCGCCACGATGTTCGCCTCCGACACGGTGATCGTATGTGCCGCGGTATCGACCGCACCGACGACATGGACCAAACCACCGTCCATCTTCTGATACGCCATCCCACCCACATCGAAAACTACTCGCTGCCAACGGTTCTCGTCAGTGGTCAACGGAGGGAGCGGCTGACCGTCCTGGGTGAACTCCGACACCGTCCAGATCCCGTACAGCGGCGGCCGCGGTGCGCCGTCGCCTTCACGCCAGAACTGCAGGCCCTCCTGGGTCGCACCGAGCAGCACCCAGACGCCGAGCACAGCTTGCAGGCCTACCGCGATCCGGCGGACGCGTCGCGAGCGGAACGGTTCGGGTTGCTCGGCGGGTTCCGACGGGCGCTGCAGCACAAGAATATTCGCCAACCGCCGGGCCTGAGGTGCGAGCAATACCAGCGAGATCAGCATGAGATGACCGGAGAGAATCTTCACCGGCACATCGAAGGTCATGTTCAAGATGAACACCTGCGCCATGCTCACCAGGCTCACCATCGCACCCAGCGTCGCAGTCCGCGGCAGGAAGAGCAGCAGCCCGCCGAACACCTCCGCGGCACCGAGCAAGATCTCGTAGACGGGGGAAGTGCCCACCTGGGACCAAAGAACCGTTATCGGCGTGAAGTCTCCGTACGGTGTGAGCAGCGTCGTCAGCGACGGTAGGGGCATCTGGGTCGGAATCACCTTGCCCATCCCGTACCAGAGCATCTGCCCGCCCAAGGCCAGTCGCAGGAAGAGCAGGAACCAGGCATTCAACCGCTGGTAATTCGGGCGGCGTCTGTCCGATACCGTCCACGCAATGGTCGCCGCGAGGGCAATCACCAGGACGCTGAATACGAAGACCCAGATGATCGCCTGGTCACCGCTGCCCGAATCCAAGTGCAGCGCAACGTCGGCATCGAAGACGTGCCGGCCGACCCATTCGAATACCGGACTGAACTGATAGAGAAGCCCAAGGATGGCCGTCTCCGGAAGATTCTCGCCGAGAACTCCGGAATAGACGAAGAGGAACTGCGGAAAGATCAGGCAGAACAGGCCGAAATAGGTGAAACTGAACCGGAATGCGATGCGGGTCAACGGGTTCCATCTCGCGTTCGTGGTCTCACCGACGTCACTGGCTTCGGTGACTCTCCGCCGATCGACCGACTCTGCACTGACAGCACTCACAATGACCCCTCTTCCGCCGAACACTCCACGGGCGCAAACGGTATCGACGCGAGGGGTTGGTCGGCCTCCAGGAAATCCCCGGTCTTTTCCTCCCCATTCAGTCGTACGTGCTAGCACCACCCGGCCACTCGTGCCAGGCGTCGCCCAGGCTAAGTACTCGCATGTCAAGGGCCGGTTCCGCACAGTGAGCGGGTTCGGCGACCTCGATCGTTTTCCGCCCGCGGCCCGACTGGAACGCGTTACTGTCGCGTATAGCGGCGCATCGCCGCCGATGTGGGCTGTGCCGTGGCGCGCCCGCGTTTCATGGCGTCAGGAGGACAACGATGGCCGACGATCCGGATCCCGCCGAGCGGCAGCAGCTGACCGTCAGCGAACGTGATCTCGACGTGCTCGCCGAGGACTTGGCGCGTTGGCTGGATTCGAAGGTCTCCGCCGATCATCCGCCGAAGGTCTCCGGGCTCTCGCGGCCGCAGTCGGGCGGAATGTCGAGCACGACCATCTTGTTCGACGCCGAGTGGAGCGTGGACGGGCGGCATGAGAGCGGGGCGTTCGTCGCCAGGATGGCACCGGAGGCCGGGTCGTTCCCGGTGTTCGAGAAATACGATCTGGTCACCCAGTACAGGGTGATGGCCGGAGTCGCCGAGAACACCGACGTGCCGGTGCCGGAGCTGTGCTGGCTGGAAGAGGACGAGAATCCGCTCGGCGCACCGTTTTTCGTAATGAAGCGGGTCGACGGACGAGTGCCGACGGACAATCCGCCGTATGTCTTCATCGGCTGGCTGTTCGACGCGAGCCCGGAAGAACGCGCGCTGCTCACCGCCAACACCGTCGAAGTGATCGCGAAGATCCACGACATCCCGGACCCGGCAATGCGATTCCCGGCCTTGCGCGGTGCGGGCCAGTCGCTGCGCAGGCACGTCGAAGCCCAGAAGGCCTGGTATCGCTGGGCGCTGGCCGATGACGGTTACGAGATCCCGCTGCTGGAGCGGGCTTTCGCCTGGCTCGACGAGCATTGGCCCGCCGACCCGGGTCCGGACGTCCTCAGCTGGGGCGATGCGCGGCCGGGCAACATCATCTATCGCGGCTTCGAACCCGCCGCGGTCTTGGACTGGGAGATGGCCGCGCTGGGCCCGCGCGAACTCGATGTCGCCTGGGTGATATTCATCCACCGGTTCTTCCAGGACATCGCCACCCGATTCGGCCAACCGGGTCTGCCGGACTTTCTGCGGCGCGCCGACGTCGTCGCGAAATACGAAGAGCTGTCCGGTCATACGGTGCGCGACCTGGACTGGTACATCGTCTACGCCGCGCTGCGGCACGGCATCGTGATGGCCAGGGTGAAGCGCCGGATGATCCATTTCGGCGAGGACACCGATACCCCGGACCGGGACGACTATGTGATGCATCGAGCCAGCCTGGAACGGCTGCTCGACGGAACCTACGAATGGGATTGAGAGTCAGCCATGCCAGTTCCCTTGGACGAGTATCCAATTCATCAGACCGGGCTGTCGCTGGCCCGGGTGGCCAGTAGCGACCGGAACTTCTACGACAGAAGCTATTTCAACGGCCACAACCGGGACGGCGGCACCTTCTTCATCACCGGGTTCGGGGTGTACCCGAACCTCGGGGTGACCGATGCCTACGCCGCCGTCCGGCGCGGCGACGTGCAGCGGACCGTCCGCTTCTCCGACGCGCTCGGCGATCGCGGTCTGGATCAGCGAGTCGGCGGCTACCGCATCGAGGTGCTCGAACCGCTGCACCGGATCCGGGTGATCTGCGAGCACGACGACCTGTCCTTCGACCTGACCTGGGCGGGTGCCTTCCCCGCCGTGCAGGAGCAACCGCATCTGATCCTGGCGGGCAACCGGCCGATCATCGACGCGAGCCGGTTCGCGCAGCTCGGCTCGTGGGCGGGGACGTTGCACGTCGACGGGGACGACATCGCCGTCGACCCGGCGGTGTGGACCGGTACCAGGGATCGGTCGTGGGGCATCCGGCCGGTCGGCGAGAGCGAACCGCCTGGCCGTGCGGCCAGCGAACCGTCCGGCGGCTTCTGGTGGATGTATGTGCCGCTGCGCTTCGACGATTTCGCGGTCGTGATCATCGTGCAGGAGGAGCCGGACGGCAGGCGCACGTTGAACGACGCCGTGCGGATCTGGCCGGACGGGCGCACCGAACAGCTCGGCTGGCCGCGCATCACCATCGACTACCGTTCCGGCACCAGGCTTCCCGTCGGCGCTCGGCTCGAACTGACCACGCCGGACGGCAAGCCGCTGGAGATCGAGGTGACCACGGGCACCAATGTGCCGCTGCATGTGGGTTGCGGCTACGGCGGCGATCCCGACTGGCAGCACGGGCAGTGGAAGGGCCGCGACTGGTCGTTGTCGAGCCGGTACGACCTCACCGACCCGGCCATCATCGCCCGCGCGCCCTACGGCGTCATCGACCATGTGGCCCGTGCTCGATGCGGCGGGGCCGAGGGCTGGGGTCTGTTCGAACACGCCAGCCTCGGCCGCCACGATCCCACCGGTTTCGCCGATTGGAATTCGGTCGCGCCGTAGGTCAGACCGCGGGACGAGCCAGTTCGGGGCGCTTGCTGTAGTCGGTCAACCCGATCACATTGCCCCACGGGTCGGACACTTCCACACTCCACCCGGTGGCGACCTCGAAGGGCGCGGTGCGCAGGTCGACACCGCGCTCGTGGAGTTCGGCGGCCGCGGCCTGCGCGTCGGGGACCTCGAACCACACCCGCATCGCGGGCGGAGTGCCCTGTCCCGCAGCCGGATCCACGAGCGCCATGATTCCCGGGGTCTGCGCGGCGACGCCGAACAAGGCGATCCCCCGCTCCGGCACCGTGAACCGCACCGATAGCCCGAGTCGGTTTCCGTAGAACTCCACCGCCGCGGTCAGATCCCCGACGGGAACAAGCACGTTGTCGACTCCTCGGATATCCACCCCGCCATGTAACCACGCGTAGCCCGCAGGTGGTTCAGGACACCGTGGTCGGCCGGTGAGCGCTCGCCAACTGCCGCGGCACCTAGCCAATTGGCCACCGACGGAACGATCAGCGCGGGATGGGTTGTGCCGCAGCGACAACTACTCCTTGGGCGGTACGTTTCGCGACCACCAGGGAGCCGCCTCCGGCCGCGAGGACGGCGGCCGCCTCCGCGACACTCGACGTACCGACTGCGGCCGCTGTTCGCGGGTCCGGGTTCGGCACCGAGACGTCGTCGAGTTCTGCGGCGGTGAAGGTCCGAATCGGCACCTTCAGTTCGGCCGCCGCGGCGCGAAGACCTGATTCGCCCGCCCGGCGGTCGATGGTCGCGAAGCAGTGGATCTTCTTGTCGCCGAGTACTTCCCGCACGGCGGCCACAATTCGTTCGGCGGAAGTATCGGGGCGTAAGCCGAGGCCGACGACCAGATCAGGCACCGGCCGCCTCAGCGCCAGTGGCTTCTTTTTTCGGCGACCCACGACCCCGCCGGCTGCGCGAGAGCATTCGCTCAGTGACTCGCATGAGCACCAGCGAATTCTGCCGCTGCCGCGACGAAACGGCCGGTGGCTTCGGGATTTCCGGCGGGATGGGTGTGTAGGTAAGAGGCGTGGACACGGTGGACGAGCGCGCCCTCCCTGACGCGTGCGCCGTCGCTGCCGTGCCACCCCCATGCCGGGATGTCCGTGGACGCCGTCGTCAGGCGGGTCCGATGGAATTCGTGCCCACGCACACGCTCCCCCGCTCGCCACAGCGGAGAGTCGGTCAGCGCCACCGCGTCTCGGTAGCCGAGGGTCAGGCGTGGGCCGAACTCGGCGTCGGCGTCGATTACTCCGGCCATGGGATATCCGTCGAGTGAGCGCGTCAAATAGAGCAATCCCGCGCATTCCGCGTGTACCGGCAGTCCGCACCTGGCCTGCTCGGCCACCGCGGTCAGCAGCGCGGAGTTCGCCGCCAACGCCGCGGCGTGCTCTTCCGGGAACCCGCCGGGCAACACCAAACCTGATGTTCCGCTGGGTAAGTCGTCTCGCAGCGGATCGAAGACCACCACTTCCGCACCAGCCGCCGTCAACAGTTCGCGGTGCTCTGCGTAACCGAAGGTGAAGGCGGGACCGCCCGCCATGGCGATCAGCGGGCGGTCCGCGACGGCTGCTTCGCGGACAGCCGCGACCGGGTCCCAGGGCGGACCGGCGGCGGTCGAGCGGGCCAGCGCTGCGATGGCGTGCAGATCCACATGCGCGGCAACAAGATCCGTCATCGCGGCTACTGCGGCGGTGGCGGCGGTGCCGTGCTCGACGGCGGGTATCAGCCCGAGATGCCGTGACGGCACCTCCAATTCGGTCATGCGTGGCATCGAGCCGAGTACCGGGAGCCCGACGCGGTCGCAGGCCGCACGCAATACCTGATCGTGCCGTTCGCTCCCGACCCGGTTCAGGATCACCCCGCCGAGCCGGATCCCACTGTCGAAAGTGGCGAAGCCGTGCAGCAATGCGGCCAAACTCTGGCTGTGTCCCCTGGCGTCGACCACCAGCACGACGGGCGCGCCGAGCAAACTCGCGACCTGCGCGGTAGACCCTTCGGCGACCGGTCCGGCATGGTTCTCATCGATGCGGCCGTCGAACAGCCCCATCACACCCTCGACCACCGCGACATCGCAGTCCCGCGCACCGTGCTGGTACAGCGGCACAACACGTTCCGCGCCGACGAGCACCGGATCGAGGTTGCGCCCCGGCCGCCCCGCGGCCAGCCCGTGATACCCCGGATCGATGTAATCCGGCCCGACCTTGAACGGCGCGACCCGATGCCCGACCCGCCGCAACGCCCCGATCAACCCCGTCGCCACCGTGGTCTTTCCGCTCCCGGATGCGGGCGCGGCAATCACCACAGCAGGCACACCGGCGGTCATCGGCACCGCCATGGCGTGGCATTGCGGGGGTTCACCATTCGATGCCTCGCTGGCCTTTGCGGCCCGCGTCCATGGGGTGTTTGAGCTTGGTCATTTCGGTGACCAGGTCGGCGGCGTCGATCAGCGCTCGGGGGGCATCGCGGCCGGTGATGACGACGTGCTGGTTGCCGGGGCGGGTGGTCAGGGTGTCCACGACCTCGTCGAGGTCGACCCAGCCCCATTTGAGGGGGTAGGTGAATTCGTCGAGGACGTAGAAGCGGTGTTGTTCGGCGTGCAGGCGGCGGGCGATTTCCTGCCAGCCCGCGAGCGCGGCGGCGGCGTGGTCCTCGTCGGTGCCCGGTTTGCGGGTCCAGGACCAGCCTTCGCCCATCTTGTGCCACTCGACCGCGCCGCCCGCGCCGGTTTCCTCGTGCAACCTGCCGAGGGTGCGAAAAGCCGCCTCCTCCCCCACCTTCCACTTCGCGCTCTTCACGAACTGGAACACCGCCACATCGAAACCTTGGTTCCAAGCCCGCAACGCCATTCCGAACGCCGCCGTCGACTTGCCCTTGCCCGGCCCCGTATGCACCGCGAGTACCGGCTGATTGCGCCGCTGCCGCGTGGTGAGCCCATCATCGGGCACGGTCTCCGGAACGCCCTTAGGCATCGAATCTCCTTGTCAGTCCGCGGTTCACGCCGCGCGCACCACGGAACCGCCACCGGGTCGCCCGGCACCGGCACGCACCACGTCGGCGACCGAATCTCCGGTCAGTTCAGCCAATCTCAGATATCCCCCGCGGAGTTCACGGGCCAGCTCGGCGGCCAGGCCGAGGCGGATCATGCCGCGTTCGCAGTCGACCACGATCGAGGTGACCGCGTCGTTCGCGAGCAGCGTGGCAGCGGCCCTGGCCCGCGGGACCGGGTCGACGCCGCCGGTGGCGCGACCGTCGGTGAGCAGCACCAGCATCGGGCGACGGCGCGGGTCACGGACCCGCTCGCGCCGCACGATCTCCCTGGCCTTCAGCAGACCCGCGGCGAGCGGGGTCTTGCCGCCGGTGCGCATGCCCGACAGGCGGCGCACCGCGATATCGACCGACGAGGTCGGCGGCAGAACCAGTTCGGCGTCCTGGCCGCGCACGGTGACGACGGCGACCTTGTCGCGGCGCTGGTAGGCGTCGCGCAGCAGGGCGACGACGGCGCCGGTGACCGCGGACAGCCGATCCCTGGCCGCCATCGAGCCGGAGGCGTCGACCACGAAAACGACCAGATTGCCTTCCCGCCCTTCGCGATACGCGCCCCGCAGATCCTCGGCGACCAGCTTCAGCGGACCGTCGCCGCGACCGCGGGAACGCTGATGCGGTGCGGCGGCGAAAATGGTGCCGAGCAGGTGCAGGCCGGTGGCGGTGTCGGAGTTGGGGCGAACGACCCGACCGTGCCGGGACTCCGCTCGGGAGCGGCGGCCCGGGGCGCCTTCGCCGATGCCGGGCACTTCCCAGCGCGGCGGGGTGGCGGCGGCGGAAACCGGTGCGCCACTTCGGCCTTCGCGAGCATTCGGTGACCGGCCGCCACCGGGGCCGTCGGGCGGGGAATCCGGGTCGTCGTCCGGGTCGGTATCGCTGCGCGGCGACGAAGGTGCCTGATCGGCGTCGAAGTCTTCGGCGTCGGTTGCCGATCGGTCAGCACGGCTCGGCTCGTCCGCGCCCTCGGACGGCTGGTCCTGGTCCGGTTCGAATTGATCTGTGTCCCCAGGTGACTGGTCTCGCTGCTGGTCGGCGTCCCCACTCGATTCGGCCTCGCGAGCCACTTCCTCGGCGGCATCCCGCATCGCGTCGTCGAGTTGGTCCTCACTGATGCCCGGCTCGTCGAACGGATCGCGCCGACGCCGATGCGGCAGTGCGAGTTCGGCCGCGATGCGCACGTCCTCCTCGGTGACCGCGTCCGCCCCACGCCACGCGGCGTGCGCCGTCGCGGTCCGCGCGACCACCAGGTCCGCCCGCATCCCATCCACGTCGAATGCGGCGCACAGCGCGGCAATTCGGCGCAGCTCCGCATCATCGAGCAGCACCTGCGCGACCCGATCACGAGCGCCGAGGATGCGCTCGGCCACCGCCCGGTCGGCGGCGGCGTAGCGGTCGGCGAACCCGGCCGGATCGGCTTCGTAGTCGAGCCGACGGCGCACCACCGCCATCCGCACGTCCACATTCCGCGAGGCCGCCACATCGACGGTGAGCCCGAACCGGTCCAGCAATTGCGGACGCAGCTCGCCCTCCTCCGGATTCATCGTGCCGACGAGCACGAATCGCGCCGGATGCGAATGCGAGACGCCGTCGCGCTCGATGTGCACCCGTCCCATCGCCGCCGCGTCGAGCAGCACGTCGACCAGGTGGTCGTGCAGCAGGTTGACCTCGTCCACATAGAGCACGCCGTGGTGCGCGGCGGCCAGCAGACCGGGCCGGAATGCCTGCTCGCCGTCGCGCAGCACCCGTTCGAGGTCCAGCGAGCCGACGACACGGTCTTCGGTGGCGCCGACGGGCAGTTCCACCAGTCGCGCTGGCCGCGCCCCGGTCTCGTCCACCACCGGCGGCAGCAATTGCGCCAGCGCGCGCACCACGGTCGATTTCGCGGTGCCCTTCTCGCCGCGCACCAGCACACCGCCGATACCGGGATGCACCGCGCACAGAATCAGCGCCAGTTGCAGGCGCTCCTGACCGACTACGGCGGAGAACGGAAAACCCGCCTCGGCGTCGGCCGGACGGGTACGTGATCCGGTCAGCGAGTGGGACGACGGCGCGGTTTCGGCATGGGACAGGGACACGCCCCAACTCTATGCGCGCTCGCGCGGCCCGCCGACGGTGCCCTGGAGATCACCGCCGAACGCGAAACCGCCCTCGCCGCATGTCTGCGACGAGGGCGGCAACGAACAGCTGGTCCGGCGATCACCCCTTGCGCATGGGAATGTGCAGGATCCCGTCGTCCTCGAATTCCTCGCCGTCCGGCTTGAACCCGTGCTTGGCGTACATGTCGACCAGATAGGTCTGCGCGTTCAACCGCACGGTCGCCTCGCCGACCTCCGCCAGCGCGGCCTGCAGCAGGCGCGTGGTGTAGCCGTGGCCGCGCGCCGGGACGGCGGTGCAGAGCCTGCCGATGCGGAAATTCTTCACACCGTCCTGGTGCTCCTCGAGCAATCGCAGCGTCGCGATCACCTCGCCCTCGTCATCGAGCCAGAAGTGCCGGGTCTCCGGCAACAGGTCCAGCCCGTCCAATTCCGGATACGCGCACTTCTGCTCGACGACAAAGACTTCGACGCGAAGTTTCAACAGCTGATAGAGGGTGGCGTTGTCCAGATCCAACGCCCATGACCGTTTGAGAGCAACCGTTGACATCATCGCCTGTTGCTATCACACCTAGCCGTTTGCCGCGACCCCCGCATGCCTCGGCGTGTTATCTGTGCCACTCGTGAGATTCAGGGTTTTGGAGGTCCAGTCCCATACTTCGCGGAACAACGGCTGGTTTTCCGACAGCTTGGTGCCCAGTGAGGGAATCATCTCCTTCAGCTTCGGCGTCCACGCGGCGTACTCGTTCGGGAAGCAGCGCTGCATGACGTCCAGCATCGCGGTGACGCCCGTCGACGCGCCAGGGGAGGCGCCGAGCAGACCGGCGATGGACCCGTCTTCGGCGGCGACAACGGCGGTGCCGAACTCGAGCACGCCGCCGACACCCTTGCGCCGGATCACCTGCACGCGCTGGCCCGCGGTGATCAGCTCCCAATCCCGGCCGTCGGCGCGCGGGATGAACTCCGACAGCGTGTCCACCTTGCCCGCCTGGGACTTGAGCAGTTCGCTGATCAGGTACTTGGTCAGGCCGAGCTCGGTCACGCCGACGCCGAGCAGCGAGAACAGGTTGTTCGGCTTCACCGACTTGAAAAGGTCGGTGTTCTTGCCGTCCTTGAGGAACTTCGGCGTCCAGCCGGCGTACGGGCCGAACAGCAGGCCGGGCCTGCCCTTGATGACGCGAGTGTCCAAGTGCGGCACCGACATCGGCGGCGCGCCAACGGCGGCCTTGCCGTACACCTTGGCCCTGTGCTGCTGGATCAGGCCGGGGTTGGTGCAGCGGAAGAACTGGCCGCTCACCGGGAAGCCGCCGAATCCGTCGATCTCCTTGATGCCGGACTTCTGCAGCAGCGGCAGCGCCCCGCCACCCGCGCCGACGAACACGAATTTGCTGATGAGCGTGCGGGTTTCGCGGGTACGCAGGTTGCGCACCGTTACCCGCCACGACCCGTCGGACTGCTTGGTCAGGTCGCGCACCTCGTTACCGAAGGCCAGGTCGGCGCCGGTGGCGCCGAGGTAGGCGAGCAGTTCCTGGGTGAGCGAGCCGAAGTCGATGTCGGTGCCGCCGTCGGTCCAGTTGAGCGCGACCGGATCGGCGAAGTCGCGACCGCGCGCCATCAACGGGAGCCGCCTGGCGAACTCGTCGGGGCTGTCGATGTACTCCATGCCCTCGAACAACGGATGCCGCGACAGTGCGTCGTAGCGCTTGCGCAGGTAGTCGACGTTGGCCGCGCCGTGCACGAAGCTCACGTGCGGGATCGGGTTGATGAAGGTGGACGGGTCGCCGAGGATGCCGTTCTCCACCGCGTAGGACCAGAACTGGCGCGACACCTGGAACCGCTCGTTGATGTCGATGGCCTTGGTGATGTCCACCGAGCCGTCGGGGTTCTGCGGGCTGTAGTTCAGCTCGCAGAGCGCCGAGTGCCCGGTGCCCGCGTTGTTCCACGGGTCGCTGCTCTCCGCCGACGCGGCATCGAGCCGCTCGAACAGGGAGATCGACCAGTTCGGCTGCAGCTGCCGCAGCAGCGCGCCGAGGGTGGCACTCATGATGCCGGCACCGATGAGTACTACATCAGTCTTTTCAGTCATGGCAGCGTTCGGCACGGCGAAATCGACTTCCTTGTCCTTCTACGCGGACCCGCCGAGCTGGTGGGTCCGCTTGGGCACAATGCTTGCGTATGGCCTCGGTTCTGAAACCATGGCGGGAGTTAGGTTACCCGCCGTTCACCTAGCCCCAATTGTGCACCTCACCACGCCGATCCCCTGCCCCGAACCCGCGGAATGTGACATAGATTGTGTATGTGACAAAGGAAACTTCGCTTGCCGCGCCGCAGACCAGCACGCAGGAACATGGCCAGTGGGTAGCCGATGTCCTGGGTGAGAAGTATCAACAGCGGACGCTGTCGTTCGGGCCGGACCCGGATGGGGAGGGCGAGGCCGTCGCCACATTGGTGCGATATGTGCCGAGTGGGGAAGACGAAATGACGGCGGGGGCGGTGCTCTATGTGCACGGGTTCACCGACTACTTCTTCCAAGAGCACCTCGCGGAGCATTTCGCTCAGCGCGGGTATCACTTCTACGCCTTGGATCTGCGCAAGTGCGGTCGGTCGCTGCGGCAGGGGCAGACGCCGCACTATGTGACCGATCTCGCACTGTACGACGACGAGCTGAACGAGGCACTGCGGATCGTGCGCGAGGAAACCGGCGCGCCGGTGGTGTTGAACGCGCATTCCACCGGCGGACTGATCCTGCCGCTGTGGCTGGATCGGCTCAACCGGACCCGCGGCACGGCGGCGGCCGGGATCAGCGGTCTGGTGCTCAACAGCCCCTGGTTCGATCTGCAGGGTCCGTCCTACTACCGGACCATCGGCACACCGGTCATCAAGGCGCTCGGCCGTTTTCGGAAGATGATCGAGCTGCCGGTCGGCAAGATCAGCACCTACGGCGACAGCCTGCACCACACCGTGGCCGGCGAGTGGGATTACAACCTGGACTGGAAACCGTTGCACGGCTTCCCGGTTCGGTTCGGCTGGCTGCGCGCGATCCGCAACGGCCATGCGCAGTTGCACGCCGGCCTCGACATCGGTGTGCCGTCGCTGATCCTGCGGTCCCGGATGACGAAGTTCGCCCGCCAGTACGGGCCGGCCGTCGACGTGGCCGACGCGGTGTTGGACGTCAAGCAAATTCAGCGCTGGTCAGGCTGCCTCGGCGACCGCACCAATATCGTGCCGATCGACGGGGCCAAGCACGATGTGTTCCTGTCTTCGGCCGAGCCGCTGGCCCACGCCTTCGCCGAGCTCGACAGCTGGCTGGACTGGCTCGCGGTGTATCAGGCCAAGTCCGGCAACGGCTCACCAGGTGCTGGTGCGTAGCACGATCTCGGTGGCCAGTTCGTGGTCGGCCTCGGTCGCCACATTGCTGACATCGATGTCGACCACCCGGAACTCGCCGTAGACGAAGCGCCCCGAGGCTTCGGCGATCGAGCGCGGCAGGTTCTTGGTCACCAGCACCGTGGTCGGCAACTCCACTGGACGGACCGTGGCGTCGGCGGCGGTGCCACCCGGCCCCGCAACCGCCGGATGGCCCCGATCGGCCACTACGAGGCTGATGAAGCGCCCGAATCCGGCCGCGCAGGCCCGCCACGCCAGTTCGGCGCCCGCCCCGCGGGCGGCTACGTTCGCCCACGGCACGCCGATCTCGTCCAGGATCGCGGTGACTCCCGCAGGTTCGAGGCCGTCGATCGACTCGATCGCGATCGTGCGCAGGTCCGAATTGTGCAATCGGGCACACACCTGGTCGTAGACGTCCACCGGGTCGCCGAGGTCGGGCAGCAGCAGGACGCTGTGCCGGGACTCCGGTCCGTCTACCCGCACGGTCCATGCCCGGTCACCGACCGTGATCTGCCGAGATTTCATGCCGAATGACGCTACACGGATCACCTGAACGAAGCCCTATCTTCGGGTCAGGCCAGTAGCCGCATCCCGGCGCGTTCCCCGGCGGTGTGATCGAAGGTGACGGTGAGGTCGCAGCCTGCTTCCTGACCCAGCTGTTGGATGAGCGCGTCCGCGAAATCCGCGCCGTCGGCGGCCCGCCGCAGCGCCTGGCGCACGGTATCGGCACGTTCGACCACGATCTCGGTCGAATCGAGCAGCCCGAGCAGCACGTCGGTGACCGCCTCCGGGTCCTGTTTGTAGCCTCGGCGCAGCACCCAGTGGATCTCGGCGAGCACGATCATCGTCACGTAACCGGGACGGCTCTCGCTGAGCCCGTCGATCACCTGGTTGGCCCGCGCGGACTGCACCGGGTCGTCCTGGGTGAGGTAGCGGATCAGCACATTGGCGTCGAGACCGATCATTTCTGCTTGCCTTCCACGACATTGCCCGCGATCGCCTCGTTCATCTGCGCGAGGCCGATCGGCGAGCCGGACCAGCCGACTATTCCCTTGAGCGACTTGATGGTTCGGGTCTCGGGCACCAGCTCGTAGGTACCGTTGTCGGTGGGCACGAAGGCGACCCGCACCCCGGCCCGCAGGCCCATGGCGACCCGGACGTCGATCGGGATGGTGATCTGCCCCTTGCTGGTCACCGTCGCGGACACCACATTTCCCGACCTGCTGTTGGACTTCTTGTCTGCCATGTCCCTCACCGACCCGTGCTTCTTCCGCGCCATCGACCCGCGCCTTACCCGGAGCCGAATTCCTTACTGCAAGGTAAGGGGCGACGTTCGTCACGTCAACAGTTCATGGACGCAAGGTTGCGGGGGCGGAGACCGTGCTGGTGGCCAGGGTCGGTAGATCAGCTGGCGCGCCGTCGGCGAGCAGGCTCGACAGCTGCGTGAGATCGAGGTGGTTTTCGATCAGATCGGCCAGCAGATCGAGTTGCGCCGAGCGTACGGCGGCGACGGAAATGCCCTCGGCGGCAACGAAGCCCGTACGCCCTGCGGCCGCGGCAACGGTAGCCAGCCAGGCGCGGCGGAATTCGTCCGATTCCAGCAGGCCGTGCAGGTGAGTGCCCCAGAGCGCGCCGCGCACACTGCCTTCCGGCTCCCCCTCGATGTCGAGCCAGGGCAGGTCACCGTTGCCGACCACTCGGCCATGGTGAATCTCGTAACCGTGCACCGAGATTCCGGCGCCGTCTTGGCCGGTACTGCGGCGCAACACTTTCGGATCGGCGAATTCGATCTCCAGGTCGAGCAGGTCGAGTCCGTCGACCGGACCGGCACCCGACTCCACCGGGTCGACAATTCGCTTGCCGAGCATCTGATAGCCGCCGCAGATGCCGAGGATCGGGCCACCCGCCAGGGCGCGTGCGTGCAGGGCGTCGGCAATTCCGGTGCGCCGCAACCACTCCAGGTCCGAGACGGTCGCCTTGCTGCCCGGCAGCACCACGAGATCGGCCCCGGCCAGCCGGGACGGCTCGCTGGCCCAGCGCACGGAAACCCCGGGCTCGCAGGCCAGCGCCTCGATATCGGTTGAGTTCGAGATACGCGGCAGCCGAATGGCCGCGACGGTCAGCCACTCGGTGCCGACGGGCGGACGGGGGCGACCGACGGGTGCGTCCGCGACGGTGCCCAGCGAATCCTCGGCGTCGATCCACAGTTCCTCGGTATACGGAATCACACCGAGGGTCGGGCGGCCGGTCAGCTCGGTCAGCCGGTCCAGGCCGGGACGCAGCAGCTCGACGTCGCCGCGGAACTTGTTGATCACGAACCCGGAAATCAGTTGCTGGTCTTCGGGTTCCAGGATGGCGACGGTGCCGAACAGGTGGGCGAGCACCCCGCCGCGGTCGATATCACCGACGAGCAGCACCGGAAGCCGCGCGGGCTGGGCCAACCCCATATTGGCCAGATCGGTTGCTCGCAGGTTGATTTCGGCGGGCGATCCAGCGCCTTCACAGATCACCACGTCGAATTCGGCGCGCAGCGAAGCGAGTTCGGCGGTCACCACCTCGCGCAGTTCGCGACGGTGCTGAAAGTAGTCCCGGGCGCCGACCGTGCCGACCGCCTTGCCGCGCACCACCAGCTGGGAGCGGCGATCACTGCCCGGCTTCAGCAGCACCGGGTTGAACCGCACGCTCGGCTCCAGCCCGCATGCCTGCGCCTGCAACGCTTGCGCCCGCCCGATCTCGCCGCCATCGAGGGTGACCACGGAGTTATTGGACATGTTCTGCGCCTTGAACGGCGCAACCCGCACCCCGCGCCGGGCGAGCATGCGGCAAAGGCCCGCCACCACAACACTTTTGCCCGCGTCCGAGGTGGTCCCCGCGACGAGCAGCGCACCTTTCACCGCGGTCGGCCCTGGGCAGGCGTCACGGCAAGGTTCGGATTTCCGCGCCGGTTTCGGTGGCCACCCAACGGCGCGAGCCTCGAACTGCGCGGTCCGCACCTCACGGCAAAGTGAGGATTTCCGCGCCGGTTTCGGTGACCACGAGGGTGTGCTCGAACTGGGCCGTCCACTTGCGGTCCTTGGTGACCACGGTCCAGCCGTCGTTCCAGATCTCGTAGTCGATGCCGCCCAGATTGATCATCGGCTCGATGGTGAAGGTCATGCCGGGTTCGATGATCGAATCGATGGCGGGCTGGTCGTAGTGCAGGATCACCAGGCCGCTGTGGAAGGTCGGGCCCACGCCGTGGCCGGTGAAATCGCGCACCACGCCGTAACCGAATCGGTTGGCGTAGGACTCGATCACCCGGCCGATGACGTTCAGCGCCCGGCCGGGCCGGACCGCCTTGATCGCCCGCAGGGTGGCCTCTTCGGTCCGTTCGACGAGCAGCCGGACCTCCTCGTCCACATCACCGGCCAGGTAGGTCTTGTTGGTGTCGCCGTGCACGCCGTGGATGTAGGCGGTGACGTCGATATTGACGATGTCGCCGTCCTCGATCACCGTCGAGTCCGGAATGCCGTGGCAGATCACCTCGTTCAGCGAGGTGCAGCAGGACTTCGGAAAACCCTTGTAGCCCAAGGTCGACGGGTAGGCGCCGTGGTCACACATGTACTCGTGGGCGATCCGGTCCAGCTCGTCGGTGGTGACGCCGGGCGCGACGGCCTTGCCCGCCTCGGCCAGCGCCTGTGCCGCGATCTTGCTCGCGATCCGCATCTTCTCGATCGTCTCGGTGGTCTGCACCCAGGGCTCGCTGCCCTCGTTGACGGTCTTTTTCCACGCGTATTCCGGGCGCTCGATCGTGCGCGGGACCTCGCGGGTCGGTGACAGGGTGCCGGGGGTCAGCGGCTTGCGAGTGCGGACAGACATAGCGAACAGCGTAATCGGACCCCCGCACGGGTGCTGCAGGCGCGGACCGTACGCGTTGCCGAAGCCAGGCGGAATAGTTGCGGACCACGGTCCGTTTACCACAGTGGTTGACATCGACACTACTGAGAAAAGAGGCTCGACCGTGGAACTGGGACTCACGACGTTCGCCGAGCTGTACCCGGTCGGCGACCGGCCCGCACCGAACGCGGGCGAACGGCTACGCGAGGTGGTCGAGGAGGCCGTCACCACCGAGCGGGCCGGGCTCGACGTCTATGGCGTCGGGGAACATCACCGCAAGGACTTCGCGGCCTCCGCGCCCGCGGTCGTGCTTGCCGCCATCGCGGCGCGGACCGAGAAGATCCAGCTGACCAGCGCCGTCAGCGTGCTCAGCTCCGATGATCCGGTACGCGTGTACCAGGATTTCGCGACCCTGGACGGTCTGTCCAACGGTCGCGCGGAGTTGATGGCCGGGCGCGGGTCATTCACGGAAAGCTTTCCGCTGTTCGGCTACGACCTGTCCGACTACAACGAGTTGTTCGAGGAGAAGCTGGCGCTGCTGCTGCACATCCGCGAAGACGGCCCGGTCACCTGGTCCGGAAAGTTCCGCGCGCCGCTGCGCGAAGCCATTGTCTATCCGCGCACCGACAACCGGCCGCTGCCGGTGTGGATCGCGGTGGGCGGCAGTCCCGAGTCGGTGGTCCGTGCCGGGCTGCTCGGCCTGCCGCTGGCGATCGCGATCATCGGCGGTCAGCCCGCCCGATTCAAGCCGCTGGTCGATCTGTACCACCGCGCGCTCGCCGAAGGTGGACACGAGAAGCAGCCGGTGGCAGTGCACGCGCACGGCTACCTCGCCGACACCGACGAGCAAGCCGTCGCCGACTTCTACGAGCCGTACGCGCTGGCGATGAGCACCCTTGGCCGGGAACGCGGTTGGGGCCCGATGACCCACGCTCATTTCGACGCGCTGCGCTCCCCGGAGGGTTCGCTGTTCGTCGGCACGCCGGACTACGTTGCCGAGAAGGTCGCCGACATTCGCGACACCCTCGGCTTGGACCGGTTCATGCTGCACACCAGTGTCGGCACCCTCCCCCACGAAAAGGTGCTGCACAACATCGAATTGCTCGGCGAGAAGGTGGCCCCGCAGGTCCGTTGACCCGACACCGTTGCGCCGCGCACACTTTCGCATCCCGCGCACGAAATCGCCGACGATTCCCCGCGCGGCGGCCGGGACGCTGCGCGGCGGGCGGACTACGCGGTGAGGTGGGCTTCGAAGGCTATGCGGTCGCCGCGGTAGAGGCCGCGGACGCGTTCGATCGGATTGCCTTCGGCGTCGGTGCTGCGGCGGTGCAGTAGGAGCAGCGGCAGGGCCGTGGTGCATTCGAGGAGGGCGGCCTCGCGCGGGGAGGCGAGCACCGTTTCGATGCGTTCGGTGGCGCGGGCGAAGAGGACGCCCGAGGCGCGGATCGCGGCATACAGCGAGGTGCTGGGATCGTAGGTGGTGCGCAGGTTGGCGAAGCGGTGCAGCGGAAGGTAGGTGCTCTCCAGTCCGATTCGTTCACCGTCGGCGAGCAGCACCCGCTCCAGGTGCATGACCGAAGTGCCCACGGGCACATCGAGATCGCGAGCGGTGTCGGCGTCGGCGGGCACGTCGTCCCAGCTGACCAGCAGCCGCCCGGGAACACGGCCGTAGCTGATCGCCCCTTCGGTGTAGGAGCGCAGCGACAGCGGCTGCACCATTTTCGGGCGAGAGACCACGGTGCCACGACCCTGTCTGCGAATCCGGCCCTCCACCAACAGATCCCGCAACGCCTGACGCACCGTCTCGCGCGCCACCTCGAACCGGACCGCCAGATCGCGTTCCGAGGGAACCGGATCGCCCTCGTCGAGATCATCGAGGATCGTCTCCAGCTCGGTGCGCACCCGGTACGACTTCGGCAACCGATCGGGCAGCGTGAATTCGGTTCGCCCACCGCGTATGTCGTCGGCCACCGGGTCGGCACCGACCCCCGCCACCTCCGTTGCGTCCATGTCCACAGCGTACCCGCAATTGGTCTATACCAATTATTAACCTGGCGTTCGCGTAGGCAACACTCCTTGGTCTAGACCAATGTGCACCATGGGTTCATGCGATTGGTCATCATCGGAGGTGGAATCCTCGGCACCGCCCACGCCCTGGCCGCCGTCCGCCGCGGTCACGAGGTCGTGCAGGTGGAGCGGGAGACCGAGGCCCGCGGCGCGACGGTTCGCAACTTCGGCCTGGTGTGGGTCTCCGGGCGCTCCGCCGCCGAACTGGAACTGACCCTGCGCTCGCGGCAGCTGTGGGAGGAGATCGGCGGCAAGGTCCCCGCGGTCGGGTTCCGCCCGGCCGGATCGATCACGCTGGTACGCACCCCGGTCGAGTTGGCCGTCGCCGAGGCCGCCGCGGCCGGGCCGTCAGCCGAGGCACGCGGCTTCGAGTTGCTCGACCCCGAACAGGTGCGCGCGATAAACCCGGCGCTGCGCGGGAAATTCTTTGCCGGACTGCATTGTTCGACCGACGCCGCGGTCGAGTCGCGGCAGGCGCTGCCCGCGCTGCGCGCCTACCTGGCGGCCACCGGCCGCTACACCTTCCACGCCGGCACCGAGGCCAGGTCGGTCACCGACACCGCGGCAGGCGCCACCGTGCTCGACGATCAGGGCCGCCGCTTCGACGCCGATCTGGTGCTGGCCTGTCCAGGTGCCGCCCACGGCGGCCTCACTCGCGAGTTGGTCGGCACCCTGCCGGTGCGCCGGGTGCGGCTGCAGATGATGCAGACCGCGCCGCTCGGTGAACCGCTCACCACCGCCATCGCCGACGGCGACAGCTTCCGCTACTACCCCGGCTTCGCGGGCGCCGAAGTGGACACCCTGAATCGGGAGCAGTCCCAATCGGCCACCGCGGCCGAACACAAGATGCAGCTGCTCTGTGTGCAGCGCTTACACGGCGGTCTCACCATCGGTGACACCCACGAATACGACGAGCCGTTCGCGTTCGACGTGGACGAGGCGCCGTACGAGCACCTCACCGCGGTCACCGAGGAACTGCTCGGCCGCAAACTGCCGCAGGTGGTTCGGCGGTGGGCAGGCGTGTACAGCCAGAGCACCGACCCGACCGCGATCGTCACCCGCGCCAAGGCAGGCGAGCACACCTGGGTGATCACCGGCCCCGGCGGCCGCGGCATGACCCTCGGCCCCGCTCTCGGCGAGGAAACCGCCGACCTACTCGATCTCTGAGGATTGCTTTGTCGAACAACACCATTCAACTGGTCGTCCTGGATATGGCGGGCACCACCGTCGCCGATGGCGGACTCGTCCTGCGTGCCTTCGACGTCGCCGCAACCGCGGCGGGCATCGACACCGAAGGACCGCAGCGCGACAACGCCCGAAAGTACGTGCTGGACACGATGGGTCAGTCGAAGATCACCGTGTTCCGTGCGCTGCTGAGCGACGAGGACCGCGCCCAGGAGGCCAACCGGGCCTTCGAGTCCGCCTACGAAACGTTGATCGACGAGGTCGACATCGCCCCGATTGCCGGTGCGGCCGAGGCGATCACAAAGCTGCGCGGCGCGGGCGTCAAGGTCGCACTCACCACCGGGTTCAGCCGGACCACCCAGGACCGTCTGTTGTCTGCGCTCGGCTGGCGGGACATCGCCGATCTGACCCTGGCGCCCGCGGACGCCGGGCGCGGACGCCCCTATCCCGACATGGTCCTCACCGCGCTGCTGCGCCTGCGCGCCGACGCCGTGGATCGCGTTGCGGTGCTCGGCGATACGACCAGCGATATCGCCACCGGCCTGGCCGCGGGCGCCCGGATCGTCGCGGGCGCGCTCACCGGTGCGCACGACGAGGCCCAGCTGCGTACGGCAGGCGCGACCCATGTCGTGCCGTCGGTCGTCGAGTTCGCCGAGCTGGTGCTGGCCGACCACACCTGACCCGTCGACCCGGCACCCGTTGGTGCCGATCCATCCGCCGCTCCGACCCCGACACTCCTCACGAACCGAAAGTTGTAGTCATCGTGCGTACTTCGAACACGCCGTCCCGCCTGGCCCGCGCCCTCTCCCGGACCGCGCTGCTCGTCGCCGCCGTCACCGCCGTCGCATGCACCGCGGCCTGCGGCGGCACCGGCGCCGACACCGCGGGCGGGAAGACCGTGACGGTCTACTCCGCCGACGGTGTCGGCAGCTGGTACCGAACCCAATTCGCGGCCTTCCAGAAGCAGACCGGCATTGCGGTCAACCTGGTGGAGGCGGGCTCCGGCGAGGTGGTCAACCGGGTCGACAAGGAGCAGGCCAACCCACAGGCCGACGTGCTGGTCACGCTGCCGCCGTTCATCCAGAAGGCGAAAGCCGCTGGGCTGCTTCAGGACAGCGGCGTGGATACCAGCGCGGTCCCCGCCGCCGACAAGGACGCCGACGGCAAGTACGTCACCCTGGCCAACAACTACCTGTGCTTCATCGCCAACCCAGCGGTCGATGCCGCCGCGATCACCTGGGACGACCTGCTGAAGCCGGAATTCAAAGGCAAGCTCCAGTATTCGACACCGGGTCAGGCGGGCGACGGCACCGCCGTGCTGATCCTGTTGCAAAAGCTGCTCGGCAAGCAGGGTGCGCTCGATTACCTGAACAAGTTGCAGGCCAACAATGTCGGGCCGTCCTCGTCCACCGGCAAGTTGCAGGCCAAGGTCGACAAGGGTGAGCTGCATATCGCCAACGGTGACGTGCAGATGAACCTGACCACCATCAAGGAGAAGGGTTCGAAGTTCAGCGTCTTCTTCCCGGCCGCCGCCGACGACAAGAAGTCGACCGTCGCGGTCCCCTACGTGATGGGTCTGGCCAAGGGCGCCCCGCACCAGGCAGGTGCGAAGAAACTGATGGAGTTCCTGCTCTCCGCCGAGGCGCAGAAGACCCTGGGCCCGGACGCTTTCGCGGTGCCTGCCCGCGCGGAACTGCGTGATGCCCCGGTGACCGGATCGGGTCCGTCGCCGAGTTCGGTGCTGAAGGGTGTCGAGCTGCTGCCGGTCGATTGGCACACGGTGCTCGCCGAGCTGGACACCGATCTGGCCGCATACCAAAAGGCCACCGGTAGCTGAAACCCCGTACACCACAAGGGAGTCGACCATGTCCACCGGTGACGCGCGCACGAAGTCATCCACTACCGCCCCGCCGCGAGCTACCGCCGGTGCACCGGCGATCGTGTTCGATCGGGTCGGCGTCAGCTACCGCAGCGGCCGTAAAACCACTGTCGCGCTGGCCGATTTCACGCTGCGCGTCGCCGCGGGCGAGACCGTCGCCCTGCTCGGGCCGAGCGGTTCCGGCAAGTCGACCGCGCTCAAAGCGCTGGCCGGTTTCGTCCGGCCGACCTCGGGCGCGGTCCGGCTGGCCGGGCGCGATGTCACCGACCTGTCGCCCGCCAAACGCGGTATCGGCGTTGTCGTGCAGTCCTACGCGCTGTTTCCGCACATGAGCGTGCACGGCAACGTCGCCTTCGGGTTGAAGGCACATCGGGTGCCACGCACCGAGATCGGTGCCAGGGTAACCGAGGCGCTGGACATGGTCGGCATGGGCGCTTACGCCGAACGACTACCAAGGGAACTGTCCGGCGGCCAGCAGCAGCGGGTGGCGATCGCCAGGGCACTGGCCATCCGCCCCACAGTGCTGCTGCTGGACGAGCCGCTCGCCGCGCTGGACGCCCAACTGCGCCAGTCCATGCTGGGCGAACTCCAGCAGCTGCGAAAGGCCCTGCCGGACACGGCCATGCTGTACGTGACCCACGACCAGTCCGAGGCTTTGGCCTTGGCCGATCGCATCGCGGTCATGCGCGACTCCCGCTTGGTCGACATCGATACAGCCGAAAACCTCTGGCGGCGGCCACCCACCGACTTCACCGCCGCGTTCCTCGGCGGCGCGAATCTACTGTCCTGCACAGTGAACCGAGTATCGGGCGGATCGGCTCTCGTGACCGTCGGCGCCCAGACCTTGCGCGCGGAGGCTCCCGTCCCCGGTGTGGGCCAAGAGAACTGGGTCCTGGACTCCCCTGCCCTGCTATGCGTCCGCCCACACACCGTGCGCATCGGCGTCACTTCCGAACGCGATGCCCTGCGCGGCACGGTGGTCTCCGCCGTCTGGCGCGGTGCCTCGACCCGCCTGCACGTAGCGATCGATGGGTTGGCCGACGCGGTCACCGCCGATGTCCCCGGCCATGTCGACACGTCCATCGGCTCGGTGGTCGGCGTCCGCTTCCCCGACCCCGCCGGGATACTGATCCCCCGCGCGGTCGGCGCAGGCACCACCAGCACGGAGGTGCAGCCGTGAGGCACCGAGTGATGGCGTATCGGGCCGGGCGTTCGCCGAGAAGCCGAGAGGGCGACCGACCGTGAGCGCGCCCACGCTGCTCGAGCCTGTTGCCGAGCCCGCGCCATCGAATCCACCTGCACAGCAACGCAACTGGAAGCCGGTGTGGTGGAGCTTGCCGCCACTATTGGTGGTCCTGTTCATCGCCGTCTACCCGATCGTGCGGGTCCTGGCGGAGTCCACCGTGACACCCACCGGCCGAGGCACCTCGGTCTGGTCGCAGGTGCTCGGCTCCGAGTCCTTCCGGAATGCGTTGTGGCGCACCGTGTCCATCGCGGCGAGCTCGACCGCGGGCTGCCTGGTGCTCGGCACGTTCCTGGCGATCGTGCTGGCATTCGTGCCGTTTCCCGGGTCGCAGGTGGTGGGCAGGCTCATCGATACCGTGCTGACACTGCCGTCGTTCCTCATCACGCTGGCGTTCACCTTCCTCTACGGAACGGCGGGCGCGGTGAACGCGTTGATCGCCCGGATCACCGGCAGCAACGAGCCGACACTGAACTTCCTGACCACCCCGCTCGGCGTAATCCTGGCCGAGATCACCTTTTTCACGCCGTTCGTCGTGCGCCCGCTGCTCGCGGCATTCGCGCAACTACCGCGCGAACAACTCGACGTGGCAGCGAGTCTCGGCGCCTCGCCGTGGCGCGTGCTGCGCCAGGTGGTGCTGCCCGAGGCCTGGCCCGCGCTGGCGGCGGGCGGCAGCCTGGTCTTGCTGTTGACGCTCAACGAGTTCGGCATCGTCCTGTTCACCGGCGCGAAGGGCGTGATCACCCTGCCCGCGCTGATCTACACCCGCGGCATCGTCACCTTCGATCTGCCCGGCGCGGCGGTGCTCGCCTCGGTGCAGGTGCTGCTGTCGCTCACGTTGTACGTCGGGTACTGGCTCGTCTTCGCGCGGTTTACCGGTGCGTCCCGAAAGGAAGGCTGACCCGATGCTGGTGTGGACCAAGCGGGGCAGGGCCCTGTGCTCGCCGTGTTCGCGCTCGTCGTGCTCGTGGTGTTCGCCGCGCCGATCGCCACCGTTGTCGCGGCCGCGCTCGCCGGGCAGTGGACCGGTCCACTGCCGTCGGACCTCGGCTTCGGCAACTTCGAGCGGGCCCTGTCCGGCGAGCAGGCGGCCAGTCTCTCGGTAAGCCTGCAAACCGCGCTGCTGGCCGGCGCGCTTTCACTGGTGCTTGGCACTTGGGCGGCCCTGGCGTCCCGCGAGGCGCCCGGCTGGTGGCGGCGCTGCACCGATGCGGTGTTCCACCTGCCGGTCGCCGTCCCATCGGTCGCCATCGGCCTCGGTGTGCTGATCGCGTTCAATGAGCGTCCGGTATTGCTCGGCGGCACCAAATGGATTGTCATCGTTGCCCATTCGGTGCTCGTACTGGCCTACGCGTTCAGCGCGGTCGCCGCCGCCCTCGACCGGCTCGACCCCGGCTACCGGCAAGCCGCCGAATCGCTCGGCGCGGGCCCGGCCCGCGTGCTCTGCCAGGTCACGCTGCCGCTGCTGCTCCCAGCACTCGGCGCGGCGGCCGGACTCGCCGTCGCCCTCTCGATGGGCGAACTGGGCGCCACCATCATGGTCTACCCGGCCACCTGGAAGACCCTGCCGGTCGGCATCTTCGCCCAAACCGATCGTGGCGAGGTCTTCGACGCCGCGGCCGGTACCACCCTGCTGGTCCTGGTCACCTTGGTGTCGCTGATCCTGCTCGGCCGCCTGCGCGGCCGCGCCGCGCTGCGCTGACCCGAACGTCGGATCAGCGCCATAAGATGGCGAGGTGTCAGCACTCCCCCTGATCTTCACCGCGGGCTGGGCGAGCGGGGTCAACGCCTACGCCGTGGTGCTGCTGCTCGGCATCTTCGGTCGCACCGGCCTGTCCGACTCGGTGCCGGAGGCGCTGCAACGCACCGATGTGCTGATCGCGGCCGCCGTGCTCTTCGCGATCGAGGCGGTCGCCGACAAGATTCCGTACTTCGACTCGTTCTGGGACGCGCTGCACACCGTGGTGCGGCCCGCCGCGGGTGCCGTCGTCGCGGCACTGCTTGCGGGACAAGACGGTTCGCTCTCCGAGCTGGCAGCGGGCGCGGTCGGCGGGGCCACCGCGCTCGCGAGCCATCTGGTCAAGGCCGGAACCCGGATGGCCATCAACACTTCCCCGGAGCCTGCGAGCAATATTGTGGCGAGCACCGCCGAGGACACCGCCGTCGCGGGGATCATCACCCTCGCCATCTTCCATCCGCTGCCCGCGGCCATCGTCGCGGGCACCCTCCTCGTGATCGGGCTGTTCCTGGTGGCGTTCCTCGCCACCCGTATCCGTCGTTACCTCCGCCGCCGCCGACAACGCCGGGAGACGGGCGGCGCTGCGCCCACCTGACCGAGTAATGCCGCCGCCGTGGTGTCTCGGCCTCCGAAATCCGGTGCGCGCGACATATCCTCACAACGACCACGGGGGTTCCCTCGGTATCTGAGGAAAGGCTGGCCGTCGAACAATGGCATCAGCGGCGACGAAGTTAGTGAAGGACATCGAGCCGTTGTCCGCGCCGCAGCGGCGACGGGCAATCGCGACGACAGCGCTGCGGTTGGCCGGTACGGCGGATCTCGGCGCGCTGCTCGCCGAACTGGCTGAGCGCGGCCGCTACGAGCGGATCATCTCAATTCATCTGGCCGCGATCGCCGCCGACCGCGAACACCTTGTCGGCCAGTTGGATTCGGCCGGACAGGAATTCGTTTCGCGCGCGGTCGTCGCCCTGGTCCGGATCGGCGTCGAGCCCGAGGTGCTGGTCGAGCAGTTGCCACGAATGGCGCACCGGACGCGGCGGGTCCTGTATCGCGCGATCGGCCGACGCGGGCGCGATTGCGGTCTGGCCGATGCGCTATTGCCCAGGGTCCGACAGCATTTCGGCGACGCCGAGGCAGCGCGAATACTGCCCTACTGCTCGACGCGCCTGGTCGCCGAGCAGCTGCCCGAACTCGCGTACGCCGCGCCGAACTGGCAGGCATTGAGCCGCAAGCACACCGACGTAGTGCTCAGTTATCTGGAAGATCGCGCCGCCGAAGCAGGCGAGTCCGACTGGCCCGAGCTGTGGCCGCGCATCGCGGCCGGAGCGGACACCTCCGCGATCCGCTACCCGGACCGCCTGCTCGCCCTCGCCGCACAGGCGGTGCGGCACGTGCAGCTCTACGGTCTGGACGCGATCGCGGGCAAGCTGGCTCGGCACGACCCGGCCGCCGTCGTCGCGCTGATCCTGCAGCCGAGCGGGCGCGGCACCGCCCTGGCCGGACGCGCGCTGTTCACCGCATTGCGCGAGCTCCCCGACGATCAACTGGTCGCCGTGGGCGCGGCGTATTCCGGATATCAGCGGCGGCGGTTCCTCGCCACGCTCGCGCCGGTACGGCGCACCGAGCTGGTGCGACGGGTGTTCATCCGGCCCGGTGTCGATGCCGCGCAGGTCGACCTCGACGCACTCGACAGTCTATTACGGCAAGAGCGTGCCGCGCTTGCCCGTGAATTGCTCGCCCGCCGAGGCGGATCCGACGATCGGCTCGTCCGTGAGCGGCTGATCGCCCGGCTCGACTGGGCGGATGCCGAACCGGTACTGCGCGAGAGCATCCGGCGCCCGACCGCCGACGAGCGCGCGGAAGCGTATCCGCTGCTGGTGATCGCGGCCATCGGTACCCGCGACCCCGCGGTGGTCGGCGCGCTGCTCGATTCGCTGCGCCGACTCCGCAATGAACAAGACCCGGTACGACGCAATGCTTTACAGGCGGTCAACCAGATCCCGCCGAGCCTCCTGCGTACCGAACACCTGCCCGCACTGGAAATCCTGAGCACCGACGCGCTGCAAGCCCGCGATCGGTCGTCCATGACCACCGGCGCGGTCGGCGTCATTGCCCGCACGCTGCTGGTGCACGGTGCCCGCGCCGATGATCCGGCCTTTACCGGGTCGGCTTTGCGGTTGATCGAAAGCCTTGCGGCACATTCCAGTTCGCTGCCGCTCTGGGACCTGGACCGCGACCTGCCGCACGGCGCGGAACATCGGCTGTTCGCGGCACTGCGCCATCGACTGGAAGGCGATGCGGCGCGGGACCAATGGGGCCTCACGCTAGGCCTGGCCCACGGCCTGAACCGGCGCGCCTGGAACGTCGCTGCCCTGCAACAGTTGCTCCTGCGGGCCTGCGGCGCACGCGACGACTCGGTAATCCGCGGCGCGGTGGACCTGGCGTTGACCAACCCGGCCACCCGCGACGACAACCTGGCCACGCTGCTGAACCGGGACCGATCCCTCATCTCGCTACCGAGGGTGCAGCACCTGATCGCCACCCGCCGAACGGATCTGCTCGACACGGTGCTCGGCGCTGCGACACCAGGGCGTTTCCTCGCGCCGAAAGTGCGTCTGGTTCCCGACTTCACGGACGGCTTCCACGGCTGGACCCCGCGGCAGGTCGAGCTGTACGCCAGGTCGCTCGCCGCACTCGTGGGGTCCAAGGAATCCTCGCCGTGGGAGAAAGCCTGGGCGGTGCGGCGATTGGGTCGCCTGCCCGGCAGCTTCGCGCGTCTCGTCGGCTATACCGATCATCCCGAGCTCACGGTGGCCGAGGCGGCGCTCACCGCGCTCGGCCGCAGCGAGGAAGCCGAGGCCGCCATCGGCGTGCTCGGTCGGTTCGTGGATTCCGATCGGGCGCGAGTCGCGGTGAGTGGCATCGCTTCCCGCGCCATGAGCATTGCCCCGGATCGTCTCGCGGTCACCCTCACCCCACTGGTGGACTCACCGAAGATCACCTCGCTGAAGGAGGGAGTCCGACTACTCGCGGCGCTGCACGCGCCGGAGGCGATGGCGTCGGTTCGCGCGATCTGGGATCGCCCGGATCAGCATCGCGACGTCAAACGCGCGGTCGTCTTCGCCTGTCGCTGGCTGCTGGCGCACGAGGATGCCTGGCAGATCTTGGCCGAGGCGGCACACGACCCGGCGGTGGCGGGCGAGACACTGAATCTCGCGCCCGCGCTGCTGCCGATTCCGCAGCGGCGCAGGATGGCCGAGCTGGTGCGGGACATGGCGGGCGGCGCCGATGTGCAACTCGCGACTCAGGCGATGCGGGTGCTGGGTGGGTGGCATCGCTGGGCTCCCGCCGATACCGGCGACCTGGTGGTGCGCAGGCTCGCCGACCTCGGCGAGGCGGGACTGTGGCGACAAGCGGCGCAGGTGCTCGTCGGCGGCGGCTTCCTGGCGGCGATTCCGGCGGCGGTAGATCGTCTGCTCGCCGCCAAGGACGTCGTCATTTCCGGCCGTGATCTTCCTGCTCGGCAACGGCTCTCGACGCTGCTCGGCAATCTCGGCGGCGCGGCCGGACGATCGGATGCGGCGCGTGCGACCGCCGTCGCCGTTGCCGACCGACTGGCGGGCGAACCGCAGTGGCGGCGGTTTGCGATAGATCTGCTGCTGGCCCAGAACCGTTGGGCCGATGCCGCGGCGAGTGCGCGATCGATTCGGCAGGCATGTGGTCTCGCCAAGGGTGCCCTGGTGCTCTACCCGGCCGAACAACTGGGGATCCAGCTGGGGCGCACCGTGCGGATGGTTGATGGCGACACCGTGTCGACAATCGCCAACGACCTCGCCGCCGAGGTGGACACCGCGACAGCGCTGGCCGCCGTGGCACTGATCGCTCAGGGCGGCGGTCACTTCGGCTGGACGCCAACCTGGGTGGCCCTGCTCGCCCGAATGCGGACGCATGAGCAGCACGATGTCCGTACGGCTGCGCACGAAATCTTCACTGCTGCTGAATAATTGGAACGCCGAACAGACTCCCCAGCGGGCGTGCCGCGCCAGTCGACCACGCGGCACGCCGGGCGGGGCGCCCCGTTGCGCCCGCCGTCACTGTGCCGGCGACGTGATCGTCCAGATGGAGCCACTGGTCGGATGACTACGCCTGGGACGTCGCCTATCGGGCAAGTGACGCTACCGGGGCAGTGTCACTATCGCGGTGGAATCCGTCGTTCGAGAGGATCATTGTTCCGGCAATCGGCGGCGGCCACCGGCCACGTCGGTTACCAAATCAGTGTACCCATCAACAAGTTCTGCCAGGTGGTACCAGTGTTTATGGGTATTGTCACTGCGCACACCCTCGACGTCGATCGCTTGGTTCGCGTCCACCCAGCTACGCGCCATTCGGTCCACCACCGCACCGAGGCTTTCCGTATGCAGCAACGCACCGTTGCGATGTTGCGGTATCTCCTTGCCGATCCAGTCATTGATATCGTCGACGAGTTCACTTCGGCGGCAGTCGATTTCCACGATCAGCGCGGCGTCGCGCACCTGCTGCCTGCGCGCGTGCAGTTCGGCGAGCGCATGCGCGGACCGCAGCATTTCCCGATCTTGGAAACGACGTCCTTGAAAGGCACACAATAATTGCGGAGCTGTCGGCAGCACACCTATCGTTGGCGCGCTCATCGCCAGACCCCGAGTTCACCCGACACCAACGCGCTTTGTAGCAACATAATTGGCTCTCGATTCGGTTATCCCGGTCATCGGATCGGTTGTTCACAACTAAGCTAGCTGGATCATGCTCTTACAGATGCAAGAACGCAAGAGTGCGTCTGCATTGCTGCGAGCCCTGCGTTCGGACATCGCGTGAGCGGCCTCTCCCCCAGTTGGACAACAGGTTCTACGCCGCATGAGCGGGAGTGTCGCCGATGATCTAGGGCGATCCGGAATGCTGGATTCGCCCGCGCGATCGTGCACGTAGCGGGCCTGCGATCAGTGGCCACCGCGAATCCTGGTGAGCACTCAACAGCGCTAGCAGAGGTGGCCAGTCGGTTGCTCGCTATCACCACTGCCTTCGGTTTTCGCCCAGCACACGTGTCAAGACCGGTTACGTCCTGCGCCGGAGGATGTTCAGCGCATTCGAGTGAACGTGGCGTAGTGATCACCGGTGTACCACGCGGACCTGTCACTTCCGGTGACGATGCGTTCGGCATCACGGGTCTGCCCGGGCTTCTTGATATTGACGTCCCACTCTTGATAAGTGATCGGCCTTCCCGCCCCATCGGTGCGCGGCAACGTCCCCTCACGA
Source organism: Nocardia iowensis (assembly GCF_019222765.1). Taxonomy (NCBI): domain Bacteria; kingdom Bacillati; phylum Actinomycetota; class Actinomycetes; order Mycobacteriales; family Nocardiaceae; genus Nocardia; species Nocardia iowensis. The sequence continues at coordinate 6,450,264 of NZ_CP078145.1, forward strand.
TTCGACCAGGTACCACCGCCTTTGGTGCCCGAGCCGTCATTCGGCGGCCACGTGCCCGCATCGATCCTGGCGAGTGTGTCCCAGGCCCGTTGCGGGACAGCGGCCCCGAGCAGCGTGATCGATTCCGTCTGCACGGGCCGCACATGCTGCTCCTGCGTCCCCGTCGACAGCCCGAACACCAACGTCAAGGCCGCCGCCACTACGGCGAGGAGGTGCACTAGTCGCTTCGCTGTCGATCCCGCCCCAGTCATGACGGTGAACCTACGTGCCCAAACCGAATTCCAGGTTTCGCCAGGTTTCGACTCCGTGAAGGATTGGTGCCGGACAAACACTTTCGCCGGTGCTTACCCCGACTGATTTCCGGGCCGCCGCGTCGCCTAGGCCCCGCGCTCGGACTGCCGGTATCGGAGGAGCTGGTCGAGCTGGTCCGCGACTCGCTCGAGCGGGGTTATCGAACGCGCGGCGATGCACATGACGACCGCGCCTTCGATGGCGGCGACCGCGGTGGTCGCCAGGGACGCCGCCATCGGGGCATCGAAACCCTCGGCGGTCAACTGCTCGGCGATCAGCGTCTCCCAACGGGCGAAGACCTCGGCGGCGATGGCCGGTGCCGCGGGCACCTCCGATCCCGACAGTGCCGCCGCGACCACCGGGCAGCCGGCGGTGAAGTCGGCGGCGACCAGCGTGTCTTTCCACATCTGCACGAAGGCGGCGAGCCGAGCCGCCGACGTGCCGGACCCCTCGGTCGCGGTGATGGCCGCGGCCATTACCTCGCCCGCTGTCCTCGTCGCTTCCTCGATCAGCTGCTGCTTGCCGCGCGGAAAGTTCTGATAGACGGAGCGGCGGGCGGTGTTGCTGTGCGCGAGGAGTTCGGTCATGCCGGTGCCCGCGACGCCGTGTCGGCGAATCAGATCAATGGCACCCATGATGAGCCGCTCACGGGGACGCATCGTCATGGTCGCACCTTACCCATCCCTCTCTTGCGGTAGACCGATCATGCTACTACATTGGGTCACCCGTAACTCTTCGTAACAGGAAAATTCAGCTGATCAGCGTGGCACGACCAAGGAGGACACATGACCGCTCTCGTCGGGCAGGATTCGACGGCCACCGACCGCACGTTCGATGCGATCGTCGTCGGCTCGGGAATGGGCGGCATGACCGCCGCGGCGTACTTGGCGGCGGCGGGCAAACGCACCCTGGTGCTCGAGGCCTACGACGTGATCGGCGGCTGCACGCATGCCTTCCGGCGCGCGGGGAAGTGGGAATTCGATGTCGGGGTGCACTACCTGGGTGACTGCGGGCCGAACGGGCAGATCCCGACCATCCTGCGCGGCGTCGGACTGGACAAGAAGATCGAGTTCCGGCCGCTTGACCCCAACGGTTTCGACACCATCGTCTTTCCCGACCTGACTCTGAAGATCCCGCGCGGCTGGGACAACTATCAGCACAACCTGATCGAGGCGTTTCCCGCCGAAGCACGAAAGATCCGCAGGGTGGTCGCCATTCTGCGGCGGATCGGTACGAGCATCGATCACAGCCGCACCCCGGCCTCGCTGCTCGGTAACGCGAAGTTCTTGCTCGCGGCCGGAATTCACGCGCCGTGGGCGATGGTTCCGCTGACGCAGTTGCTGAACGCGCATCGGCTCACCTCCGGACTCAAAGCCGCGATGTCGGTGCAGTACGGCACCTACGCCAGCCCGCCGCATCGGACCCCGGTCGCCGTGCACGCCTTCATGCTGCAGAACTTCCTCAGCGACGGCGCCTGGTTCCCCAAGGGCGGCGGACAGGTGCTCTCCGCCCGGCTCGGCGAGGTGGTCGTCGCCAACGGCGGGCAGATCCGGACGCGGTCGGCGGTGCGGCGAATCCTGGTGGCAGACAAGACGGTAACCGGCGTAGAGCTCGACGACGGCAGCCGATTCACCGCCCCGATCGTGGTCTCCAACGCCGACATCAAGAAGACCTACCTGGAGCTGGTAGGTCGAAAGCACCTGCGCGCCACCACCATCGCCCGGGCCCAACGGTTGCGGATGTCGCAGTCGTTCTTCAACTGCTACCTCGGCGTCGACATCGACCTGAGCACCCGGATCGACAACACCAACTTCTACTCGGTGCCGACCGCCGAAGATGTCACCTCGCTATTCCAGGATCTGGCCGAGAACAAGGCGGGCTACACCAAGGACGAGCGCATCGAGCAGGCGCGAAAGAGGTTGCCCGCGTACGTCAGCGTGACCACGACCAAGGACCCCGACAACCCGCACGGCGCCCCGGCCGGTTCCTCGGTGCTCGAGGTGATGACGCTCGCGCCCGCCGAACCGGAATTCTGGGGCTTGGCCGAGTGGCCCGCCGTCGGCGACGACAGCTACCAGCGCAACCCCGAATACCTCCGAATGAAGGAGGGGTTCATCGAGCTCATGATCGCGCGAGTCGCCGAGGTCATCCCCGGCATCGAGGAGCATATCGTGTGGCGCGAGGGAGCCACCCCGCTGACCCAGCACCGCTACACCCGTTCCAGCAGCGGCACCCCGTACGGCCTCGAAATGTCCATCACCCAATTCGGGCCATTCCGTCCGGGCGTGCGCACCGAAATCAGCGGCCTGTTCCTGTGTGGCGCGAGCACCGCGTGGGGTCCCGCCGTCGAGAGCGCGATGCTGTCCGGCCTGCACGCCGCGGGTGCGGCGTGTGGGCGCGACCTGGACCAGGAGATCCGCGCCGGTCACGTCCTCGGCCTCGTCGACGACAGCGAAGACCCCGCGGGCTGGGAGCCGCTCGCGGCAGCCAAAAAGCTCGCCGTTCGCACCGCCCGTCTTGCCGCTCGATCCTGAACGCCCTACCCGCGCACCGCCCTTTACATCTTCCGTAATAGCCGCGGCTGAACCGAAAACCTTGGACCTCAGGGCGATCGCAAGCGGTAGGCTCTGGCCTACGAACACACCGAAAGGGGTGTTGTCATGGCAGGTAAGCGCACCGTCCTGACCGTTCGGCTGCGCCGGTTGGCGGCGATGCTGCAAGAGATGCGCGAGAATGCCGAACTCAGCAAGGAAGAAGTGAGTTCGAAGACCGGCATCAATGTCACCACGCTGTATCGGATCGAGACCGCGCAGGCTCGGCCGCAGCGGCGCACCCTGCAGGCGATGCTCGATCTATACGGCGTGACCGAGGAGAAGCGCGAAGACGCCATCGAGTTGCTGTCGGACGCGCTCAAGCCCGGAATGTCGCGGGCGTACGAGGGCAGCGTCTCGGAGGTGTACGCGGCGTATATCAATTTCGAGGCCGAGGCGCTGTCCGCGCGGCACTACCAGACCTCCACCATCCCGGGGCTACTCCAGACCATGGAATACGCGACGGCGGTCATCGACACCTCGATGCCGAAGGTGGAGGCATCGGTCATGGAGGACCGGGCACGCGCCAGGATGGATCGCGCCGCCAACCTGACCAAGGACGACCCGCTCGAGCTGTGGGTGGTGATGGACGAGGCGGCCATCCGGCGCACCGTCGGCGGACCCGCCGTCATGCGCGGTCAACTGGATCGGCTGCTCCAGGAAACCAAGCGCAAGAACGTGATCCTGCAGATCTTGCCGTTCGACGCGGGCGCCCATCCCGGCATGGCCGGCTCGTTCACGCTGTTGGACTTCCCCGACCCGGCCGACCCGGAACTGGTGTACGTGGAGGGCATCGCCGGCGATGAACTGATCGAGGGACATCCCGAGATCCGGCGCTTCGGCGTCATCTTCGACCAGTTGCGCGCCATGGCGCTGAGCCCGCGCGATTCCGCGGCGATGATCACCGACGCCGCCGCCCGGATGGGTTAACGCCGGCTGGCCCGCCGGTAGCCGACCGCGGCGGGCACCGCGAACACCACGATCGCACCGACCGACCACGCCACCGTGGCCAGGAGTGCGGTGCGGACCGGCCCGCCGAGCGACAGCCCGCGCATGGCGTCGATCGCGTAGGTCATCGGCTGGTGCGCGACGATCGGCTGGGCCCAACGGGGATACGCGGTCAACGGGACGAAGCCGGTGCTGAAGAACATCATGATCGACGACCCCAGCGAAACCGCTTCCACCAGAGCCGCTTTCGCACTGAACACCGCGACCGCCGTGACCAGCGTCGCGAAGCCGAGCCCATACAGTAGCGGCACACCGAACAGCGCGATCCCGGCGAGCACGCCCTGTTCGAACCGAAAGCCGAGCAGCACGCCCACCGCGAACAACACGGTGGTGCACAACAGAATTCGGGCCCCTTCGGCGAGGATCCGCGAGGCAAGGCCGGACGCGCGATGCACCGGCAGCACCCACAACCGGGCCAGCAGACCCTGATCGCGCTCCCGCCCCAGGGTGATCGCACTGGCCAGCGACCCCGACATCACGCCGACCAGTGCCACCATCGGCACCGAGCCATAGAGCGCACTCGCTCCGGAGAACGTCGAAACCTGCTTGCCGAGCACGGTATTCAGCACGATCAGGAGCAAGGCCGGGAACACCAGCGATTGCACCAGCGTCAACGGGTCACGCCACCACCGCAGTAGCAGCCGCCGGGTCTGAATGACGGTCTGCGGCAGGAACAACCGCCAGGTCTCGGTCCGGCCGCGCACGATCGGCAGATCGGCGGCCGCGGCACGGGTGTCCGTCGTGGTCATGCCGACCTCCGTGTGGCCACCACTACGCCGAGTGCGCCGAACACCACGAGTATCCCCACCGCCCAGGCCAAGCCGGGTCCGAGGACCGACCAGCCGACGACTCCCGCGTTGCCGCTGGAATCACCGGCCAGCGCGCGCAACCCGTAGACGAACTGCGACACCGGCTGGTTGCGGGCGAACAACTGGAGCCAGGACGGGAATTGGTGCGCGGGCGCGATACCGGTGGACACCAAGCCGAGGATCAGCTGCGGGAAGATCAACACCTGGGTGATCGCCTCGGGATTCTTGGCGAGACTGCCGATCAGGTCCGCGCCGAGACACAATGCCAACGCCACCAGCAGCGAGAACGCCAGGAATCCGACCGTGTCCCACCAACTTCCGTAGAACTCGACGCCGATCACCAGGCCGCACACCACCGCGACAGCCAGCGCGATCACGGCGCGGTACATGGCGGCGGTGATTCGCGCCGCCAACGGCACCGCCGCGGGCATCGGCAGCGAACCGAATCGCACGGTGAGCCCGTCCTCGGCGTCGCTGGCCGCGCGAAACGCGGCGGACGTCGCGCAGAAGGCCACCGCCTGCATCACGATCATCGGCATGAGGAATTGTGCGTAACTGCTGAGCCCGTGCCCGTATCCGCTCATCACCAGATTGAGCGGCACGTAAAAGCCCAGGGTGAACACGGTAGGCGCGACCACGGCGGTCACCAGTTCGCCGTTGCGCCACGACGGCCGGATCAGGCGGCAGGTCAGCACCCACCATTGGGCGACCACCCCGATCCTCGGCCGCGCCGCGACCGTCAGCAGGCTCATCTGCACGCTCTCATCCTGCGGATACCGGCGCCGGTTTGCCGGGAACCGGCAGTTGTCCGCATGTCGCCCGCGGTGGTCGTAGGAGATACCGCTCCAGCGGGCTATTCGGTTCATCGAGTCGATGGTTTTCCGCCGAAAGCTAAGGTCGGTGGACTATTTTCAGAGAGATTCGGGTACTTCATCCGTCTGCCGCGAAATCTCTAGGGAGGGGAGCTCCATGGCCGACGTCACCGCACAGCGGGAAGCGGAGCCGGAGCTGAAGCGGGTGATGGGCCCGTGGCTGCTGCTGTTGTTCGTGGTCGGCGACATCCTCGGCTCCTCGATCTACGCGCTCACCGGCAAGGTGGCCAACGAGGTCGGCGGCGCGGTGTGGGTGCCGTTCGTCGTCTCGTTCCTGGTCGCGCTGGTGACCGCGATGAGTTACCTGGAACTGGTCACCAAATACCCGCACGCGGCGGGCGCCGCGCTGTACACGCACAAGGCCTTCGGCATCCAGTTCCTCACCTTCATGGTGGCGTTCGCGGTGATGAGTTCCGGGATCACCTCGGCATCGACCGCATCCCGCGCCTTCGCGGCCAACTTCGGCAAGGCCTTCGACTTCGATATCGGCACCGGCGTCACGGTCACGGTGATCGCGCTGGCGTTCATGGCGGTGGTCGCGGCGATCAATCTGCGTGGCGTCAGCGAGGGCGTGAAGCTGAACGTGCTGCTCACCTGTGTCGAGCTGACCGGTCTGCTGATCGTCATCGGAATCGGCTGCTGGGCACTAGGCGTCGGCGACGGCGATTTCAGCCGAGTCGTCGAGTTCGACACCGGCGACCGGACCGCCGTCGGCGGTGTCATCGCCGCCACCACGCTGGCCTTCTACGCGATGGTCGGCTTCGAGGACTCGGTCAATATGGCCGAGGAATGCAAACAGCCAAGCCGGATCTTCCCGAAGGTGCTGCTGGCCGGGCTCGCCATCACCGCACTCGTCTACGTGCTGGTATCGATCACCGCGATAGCGCTCGTGCCGGTCGCCCAGCTCAGCCAGGGCGACACACCGCTGCTGCAGGTGGTGCAGGTGGGCTGGCCCGCGTTCCCGACGCATGTCTTCGCGTACATCAGCATGATCGCCGTCGCCAACACCGCACTGATCAACATGCTGATGGCAAGTCGCCTGCTCTACGGCATGGCCAGGCAGGGCGTGGTACCGCGGATACTCGGGCGGGTCCATGCCGGTCGGCGCACGCCGTATGTCGCGATCCTGTTCACCACGCTGCTCGCGCTGGGTCTGATCGCCATCGTCAGCGAGGTTCCCGAACTCGGCGGCACCACCGCGCTGCTGCTGCTCGCGGTGTTCACCATCGTGAATGTCACCGTCCTGGTGCTGCGCCGAGATCCCGTGTCGCACGAGCACTTCCGGACGCCGACGGCGCTGCCGGTGATCGGCGCGCTGACGTGCGGTTTCTTGGTGACGCCATGGACCGACCGGAATCCGCAGCAGTACGCCATCGCGGGAATCCTGCTCGCGGTCGGGGTCGTGCTGTGGGGCGTGAATCATCTGGTGATCCGATATCTGCACGCCGAACCCGCCGCCGCGGAGCCGCCGCCCAAGTAGTGGATCTTGTTATCGGGCAGTGCACCAGCTCACGTCGGGTTCGTCCGAATCACTAGGTGACTAGTGGCGGAGTCGTGAGTAATGTGAGCCGAGATGACCAGCATGGAAGCCCGTTTCGGTGACGCGACCCGAACCGTGCCCCTCCCCAACCCGTGGAACCTGACCACCTATCTCGCCGCCGTTGCCGCGCACCGTGGCCGCTCCATCAGCCTGCACACGGCGCCGAAGGCACTGCTGAACGAGATCGGTTGCGGCGGGGGCGGTCTGTGGGTCGCGCGCACCCACGACGACCTCATCATCTACGACGTCGACGCCACCGATCGCAATGCCGACCACATCATCCTGCACGAGGTGGGGCACATGCTGCTCGGTCATGGCACCCAGGAAGCGGATCGCAGCGCACCGATCCCGCCGATGCTGGCCGTGCTGCTGCCCTCGATTTCGCCGCAGTCGATCAAACATGTGCTGGGGCGCAGTGAATTCGGCGTCGAACGGGAGCGCGAGGCGGAGGTGTTCGCCGATATGACGATGGTCTACGCGACCTTGCCGCGACGCCGGAGTCGGTCGTTTCGGCTGTTCGGGCGCGGGAAGTAGTCACCAGCTGTCGTACGGGTCGTCGGGTAATCGCCGGATGCCGATGCGTAAGTCGTCGATGAGGTCCTGGTAGCCGTCGGCCATCTCCTCGATCTGCACCCAGGCGTCGTAAAAGACGGGCTCCGGGGCGTGTGCCAGCGCGGCGAACGCCTGCGCGGTCATTCCGGCGAGCCGATCCACCATTCTGCCGACGGTTTCGGCGTGTTCGGGTGCGGCGACCTCCGGGACCGGCGTCGCCAGCGTCACCCAGCGATCGATCGTGCGCACCAGCTGGATGCGCCGCCGATCGATCTTGGCCGACTCGGTGGCCGGTGTGCGCTCCCGAGCCAGGTGCAGCTGAGCCAGTTCGCCCGCGGCCTCCAGCATCGGATGGTCGGCGTGCGGGAAGCCACGGAAGGCGGCCAGCAGCAAGTCTTTTCCGGGGATCGTGCGGTCGTTGCCCGGATAGGTCATCTCAGCGCCCCCGCATGGTGGCGCGTCGGCACGACCCCAAACGTCCCGGTCCTCGGACGGTGCCGCGTACCGCACCGTTGCCGCAGCACATTCCGCACCTGGCACACAACGATAGCGTGAACGAGACTTCCCCCCTCCACGTCGATTTCACCCACTTCCGTTCATCCAACACGCCCTCGATCGCCGCCTCCCCACCAGCCCGCCGTTGCGTCCATTCGGCTAGGGCAAACGTTGAGTGACCACACCTTAATGCGCCACTCGGAACGGATAACCTGCGGCTATACCCAACCGAGGCAGCGCAGCGATCGATCCCGGCGAGTAGGGCAATCGGCGCGAGGTCGCCGCGGCCGCGGCGACCTCGTCGGCTATACCGGGATGGAACTGTCCGCGAGCAGATAGTCCGGGCCGCCGACGTAGACGGTGTGACCGGATTCGACCGGACCGCTGGTGGCGTCGGCTACCGCGGTGGCGAATTCGGTGATGGTCGGCAGGGCGGCGTGGTCGCGGCGGGCAGCCACCGCGTCCGGGTTCCGGCGTTCGAGGAGCTGGACGATGATCGTGCCGTCGATCATGTCGCCGGAGACGATGTGCAGGGGAATGTTTCGCGCCGTGAGTTCCGGGATCATCGCACGGAGGGCGTCTTCACCTGCGCGTTTGCTCGCCGCGATGGGTTCGTACTCGGCGGGGACCGGTTTGCGGCCGTGGAAGTGGGCCTGGTGGCTGGTGACGAAGACGATGCGAGCACCGGAAGGCATGTGCGGCAAGCACAGTCGGACCAGGCGGGTCTGGGCGTCCCGGTTGATCGACATGGCGTAGTCGGGGGCGGCGTTGCGTTCCAGGCCGCCGGAAGCGTTGAGGACGAGGACGTCGAGGCGGCCGAATTCCTCGATGATGCCGTCGATGAGCAGGCGCGTGGCGTCGGCATCGGCGATGTCGGCGCCCGCGGTGGACGCGCTGCCACCCGCGGCGCTGATCTCGTCGGCGATTGCTGTGGCGCGCTTCAGCTTTTCGCGGTAGTTGATGATCACGTGATCGCCGCGCGCGGCGAGGATGCGCGCCGTTTCGGCGCCGATGCCGCGGGAGGCACCCGTGATCAGAACGATTCGCTGTCCGGCTGGCTCGCCCACCATTTCCCTCTCGATCGCGGACCAGCGGCCCGGCGGATTGCTTCTAATTCAGAATCACTATGGTAGTTCTAAATGAGAAGTGCAAGCGGAGCGAAGCCGCCCAACGGCCGGGTCGAGCCGGCGAACGCGCCGGTCCTGGCCGCGATGGAGCTACTGGGTCAGCGATGGACGCTGCGCGTGCTGTGGGAGCTGGAACCAGGCAGGCTCGGTTTCCTCGAACTGCGGCGGCGCATGGACAACTGCTCCTCCAGCATGCTTTCGGTGCGCCTGCAGCACCTGCAAAGCGCTGGCCTGATCGTGAAGAACGCCGACAAGTCCTACGAACTCACCACCGCCGGAACAGAACTCGGCACCGCCCTGCACGCCGTCTGGGATTGGTCGCGGCGGTGGGGAGCGGCACTCACCGACCCGAACGACGGAACGGTTTGACCTTCCGCCTACCTGAGACTTCATGATGGCCGGGTGGCCGAGTCCGAAGAGTTCATCACGATAGGCGTGCTGGCGCGGGCCAGTGGGCTCACGGCGAGTGCGCTGCGGTTCTACGACGACTGCGGGCTACTCGTCCCCGCCCGGGTCGATCCGCTCACCGGCTATCGCTATTACACCGAAGGCCAGCGGGAACGTGCCGCACTGATCCGTCGGCTGCGGGCGATCGAGGTACCGCTCGAGTCGATCTCGGACATCCTGTCCGGCGATACCGGACGCGCTGAACGACTGTTGGACGAGCACGTCGACGAGCTGCGGCGCCGGGCAGCGGAGGCCGCGCTCGTTGCCGAGGCAATCAAGCAGACGCTGGGCGCCGAGTCGACGGGCCATCAGGTCGCATTGCCTGCCGCACTGTTGGCGGCGGCGTTCGACCAGGTGCGGGCCGCTGCCGCGGGCAACCGCGAAATACCGGTCCTCGCAGGCATTCTGCTGGAGGCGAGCGCGAATTCGCTGACGCTGACCGCCACCGATCGGTACCGGCTCTCGACCCGGACAGTGGTGTCGCGGAATCGAAACGGTGACGACTGGTCGTTGGTCGTCGACGCGGGCGATCTCGCACCGGTGCTCGACTGGCTCCGGCACCTGGATGAAATCGTTGTGGCACCAACGGATCAGGGTCTACTGTTCGCCGGTGACGGCGTCGAGCGCCGTTGCCGGGTGATCGACGAACCGTTCCCCGACTATCGAGCGGTGCTTTCGGGGCTCGCCCCGGTCCGGACGCGCGTGGTGACGGCCCGCAAGACGTTGCTCGCCCTCCTCGAAAACCACACGACCACAGTGCGGTTCGAGATCGACCGCACCGGTCTCACGGTGTCCGGCGGCAACCGCCGAGAGCACCTGTCCGCCGCGGTCACCGGTTCTGACATCGATCTGTCTTTCGATGTCGCGACGCTGCTCCCCGCGATCCACACCGCGCTGGGCCCAGATCTCATGTTCGACATCTCAGCGGCGGACCAGCCCGTCGTCCTGCGCTCCGCCACCGACGGCGACCTCACCACGCTGGCCATGCCGACCCAACAGACAGATAGGACCACACACGCATGACAGACGACACCATGGCCGCGATCAGCCGCGCGGTAGGACTGGGGCACGAGGGACAACCCGACGCAGCCCGTAACGCCTTGCTCGCGTTGTGGAAATCCCTTGGCCCGCAGGGTGATCCACTACACCGCTGCGCTCTCGCCCACTACCTCGCCGACCTGTACGACGATGCGGCCGAAGCACTCACCTGGGACATCCGCGCCCTCGACGCCGCCGACTCCCTGTCCAACGATCGTGCCCAGCAATACGACTCAGCCCTGGACGTCCGTGGCTTCTACCCGTCCCTGCACCTCAACCTGGCCGACAACTACCGCAGACTGAGCTCCTTCACCGCCGCCCAGCGCGAAATCACCGCCGCCCGAGCCACCTTGCACACCCTCCCTGATTCCCCTTACAGCACCACCATCCGCACCGCGGTCGATGAAGTGGAAACAGCAATCCAAGCCCGCAACCCCCGCCCCAGGCCGTCCGCCCCCACCGGCGGCCGATAATCACCGGCCCAGCGGGACATGGCTGCGTCGACGTGCGAGAGCGTCCTCAGCCAGGTCCCGCTCGGCTGTTGCTGCGGGGCGCCTGGGACGTCCTCGTGTCACCGGCGGCGCAGCGCCGAGCTCACCGGCCTGCGGACACGAACGGCCCGGCACTCTCGAGAGTGCCGGGCCGTCGGCGGGGGGCCTTACTTCAGCCGGAGCTTGCCGAACAGGCCGTCCTTCTCGTCGTCCGGGCCTGCCGTGAAGTACAGCGAGTCGGCGTCACCAAGACTTTCGCCGTTGCCGAACATGAGTGCCCAGAGTCCTTCGATCGCCACCGGCTTACCGTCAGTGTCGCGCAGGTAGTCGACGAACTTGCCGGTGGCGTCATCGAAGGCAAGGACGTAGCCCGCGCCGCCGAAGTTGCCGATCAGCAGCTTGCCGCTGAGCGGGCCGAAGCCTGCGGGGGCGACGGTGACGGCCCAAGGGGCGTTGAAGCGCTGATCGCCGTCGATGACGCGGACCAGCTTGCCCTCGGCGTCGAACTCGGCGACCTTGCCCTTGTCCGGCTTGCCCTTGGCGTCCTGCTCCTGGTCCTTGTCGAGCGAATCCTCTTCGCCGGCATCGAGCTCGGCCGGGTCCGCCTCGTCCGGCTTGGTGGTCGCGTAGGCGACGAACACTCGGTTGCCGACGGTGGACACATTGAACGGGGCGGGATCGCCCGGCTTGACCTTCTTGCCCTTGTCGGGCGCGGCGGGGTCGACCGCGTCGCCGCTGGCGAACGGGTTGGCGAAGCCGGTGGTGGGGATGAGCTGCCAGTTCTTGTCGAGGGTGCGGACCTGCGGGTCCGCGCCGAAGTCGGCGGCGAGCAGCTTGTCACCGGACGGGGTGAGCGCGATGCCGAAGAACTGCATGCCCTGCGGCTCGCCGTCGAACATCAGGTTGGCCGGGCCGTCGTGCCGGACGATCCGGCCGTCGGCGGCCTGCTCGGTCCAGCCGGAAATCTTGCCGGAGTCGGTGGCGAAGATGAACCGTGCCGACCCGGTGAGCAGCTGTTGCGTCCCGTCCACCTCGACCGGTTGATCGCGCACCGCGAACAGGTCCGAGGTGATCGGCGCCGGGTTGAACAGGACACCGGTGGTCTTGCCGATGCTGTTGTCGGAGATGTCGGCGTCGGCGCCGGGGATGGTGACGATCTTCAGCGGATCCTGGAACAGCTTCTGCACCTTCGGGTCCGCCGACGCGGTGACATCGCCGACGAACTGGAACGACTTGCCGCCCGCGCCGACCCAGAAATGTCCGCCCGCGCCCTTCGGCCGGTCGGCCAGGCCCCAGGCGTTCACCATGTCAGGGAAGGTGAACTCGGCCTGGTACTCGGCTTCGTTGGCAGCCAGGTTGGTCTGCGCGTACCGGTTGCCGTCGAGAGCACGGACCTCGTCGTCGGCGGGTTTCGAATTCGAGCAGGCGGCGGCGACCACCAGGGCGGCGCCGAGCACCGATACGCGCAGCAGACCACGTTTCGTCCGCGGCCGCCACGCGCCGGTCAGGCGCGACTCACTCCAGTGTCCGTGCAACGTCTTGTTCCTTTCCGACCAAACCACCGCGCTGACAGTTAGGCGACGCTAACCTTAACCTGTACTGAATTCGTCAGTATGTGAACACCCCGAGAACCAACAGGTTTAGGCTGTGCGCCGTGGTCGAACCCCAACCGCCAATCGCGCCCCATCCCGATATCGCCCCCCTGGCCCCGCTGCTCGGCATCTGGCGCGGCAACGGACACGGCGAATACCCGACCATCCAGCCCTTCGATTACCTGGAGGAAGTCCGGTTCGGCCATCTCGGCCGCCCGTTCCTCACCTATCGGCAGCGCACGCGCGCCGCCGACGACGGCCGCCCCATGCACGCCGAAACCGGATACCTGCGCTGCCCACGCCCGGACCGGGTCGAATTGATCTTGGCGCACCCCACCGGCATCACCGAAATATGTGAAGGCGCACTGAATGTCGCCGACGGCGCCCTGCACATGGAATTCGACTCCACCAGTATCGGCCGCACCAGCACCGCGAAACTCGTTACCGCCCTTGGCCGGACATTTCAATTGAAGGGCGACACCATCGATTACACGTTGCGGATGGCCGCGGTAGGCGAGCCACTGCAACACCATCTCGCCGCCACATTGCGCCGGGCGGAATAGGGCGGGCCCTCGGTTCTCTTTTCGAGAACCCGGCTCTTCGATGGCCGACGATCGTCGGCGAGGACACCGTCGACGATCACTCGTGCACGTCGGAGCGATGGCCGACTGGGTGCCGCCGACCTCGGATTCCCGACCGAATTCCGAAGACCCTCCGCCATCCGGCTGCTGATTCGCAACATTATGTGGCCGAAGACCCCGCCTGGCGTAGTTGTTTCACCATCGTCGAATTCCGTGGAAACGCGAGTTCGGTGGCGCGTAATCTCACCTTCGAGATCATAAAATGTGATCGGCAGCACATTTCTACCGGAATGTGCCATGCCCCACTTGCCCTTGTTCCGTGAATCGATCCCGGTTTACGGTTCGGAAGTCAGCAAACTTCCAGACAACTTCGGGAAGCGACCCCTTCGCGGAGCAGCTAGAACCTTCCCCCGTCGACACCCCTGACCCGAGGGAGCCGAACAATGAAGCGTTCCACCACCATTCTGGCCAGCGTGGCAATCATCCTCGGTGGCGCCGCAACCGCCCAGATCCTCGACGGCGGCGACACCGGCGCTCTGATCATCGAAACCGGCCCCAGCAGCGCGCCGGCCAGCAACCAAGTAGCCGCCTCGCCCGACGGCACCCCTCAGTAACCAGGCGGCAGCGCGGCGACCATGTCACGACTGACCGCGACCGCATTGTCGGAGCTGCCGCCCTTGACGAGCAGCGTCGCGAACGCGATATCTCCGCGATAGCCGACGAACCACGAGTGCGACCCGCCGTCGACCTCGGCCTCGCCCGTCTTGCCGTACACCTCACCCTGATCGGCGATCCGCTCCGCGGTGCCGCCGGTGACCACCCTGCGCATCATCGCCCGCAGCCCATTGATCACCTGCGGCGCGAGGGCGGGCTCCGCTCCATCGACCGCGGTGGTGCGCCCCGCGATCAGATAGGGCACCGGCACCGAACCACGCGCGATGGTGGCCGCCATCAACGCCATCCCGAGCGGACTGACCACCACCTTGCCCTGGCCGATGCCGTCTTCGGTGCGCTGTATCAGCTGGTCCGCAGGCGGCACCGAGCCGGAGAAGGTCGGCAGTCCCGCCACCGTATAACCCGGCCCCACACCGAGTTTCGCGGCGGCCAGGTGTAACGCGTCGCCCGGCAGCCTGCTCGCCACATTGGCGAACGAGGTATTGCAGGACCGCTCGTAAGCCGTGATCATCGGCACGTCACCGACCGTGAACAGGTTGTAGTTGGGAATCGTGCGGTCCCCGATGATGATTCGGCTCGGGCAGGGCAGCACCGTGTCGGGCGTGGCGAGACCGGTCGACATCGCGGCGGCCGCGGTCACCGTCTTGAACACCGAACCCGGCGGGTACTGGCCGATGGTGGCGACCGGGCCGTCCCGATCGGCCGCTTTGTTCTGCGCGATCGCCAGGATCGCGCCGGTGGACGGGCGAAGCACCACCATCATGGTCTGCTCTTCGCGAAGGTCGACGGCGCGTTGCGCGGCATTCTGCACATTGCGATCCACGCTGAGCGAGAACGACGGCGCCGGTTGCGACGGCACCTCCGTGAGCACATCCGTGTCGGCGCCGTTGGCGTTCATGGTGACCACGCTCCAGCCCGCCTTGCCGTCCACTTCGGCGATCACCGTCTTGCGAACCTGAGCGAGCAGGTCGGGCGCGAACGCTCGGTCGGTGGGAACCAGGTCCCACTCCGCGGTCACCACCACGCCGGGCAGACCGATGAGATCGATACTCACCTGGTCGAATTCGTTCTCGCTGAGCAACGCGACGGTGTAGGAACCCCCTGCGGAGGTGGCCGCCTTCAGGATCGATTCGGCGGTGAGCTGCGGATCGAATCGGCTCAGCGCCGCGGCCAGCGCGGTCGCGACCGAGCCGGGGTCGGCCGCGTTCGCCGCGGTGAACGCGACCCGGGAAACCTTGCCCGGCACCAGCACATCGCTGCCCGCCTGCTCGTTCACCCGGGCGCGGGGCGCCGGATTGGATCGCAACGACAACGTCTGGGTGTCACCGAGATTGGGATGGATATTCGACGAGGTCCAGCGGACCATCCAGCGGCCACCGCTGCGACCCATCTGCAGCTGTCCGGTATAGCGCCAGGTCCGATCCTTGGGCAGCCGCCACTCATAGGTGTAATCGACCGTCGCGGTGTCGCCGGTGACCCTGGACGAGCCGATGCGGGCCGTGAGCTTTTCGGCCTGCAACCGGTCCCAGGCGGAACGCAATGCGGCACCGGCTTTTTCGGGCTGATTGGTGAGCTCGGCCGCGGCGGTCAGATCGTGATCCGCGAACGCCTCGACGAAGGCGTCGGCCGCCGGCACCGGGCCCTGCGATCCGTGCGCGCAACCGGCAGCGGACAGCGCGAGCAGCGCGCCGGTCAGCGTGACGAGAAGCGATTTTCTCAGCGGATCAATCCTGGTCGACATCGTCACCGATGGTAGTAGCCAACGCTGAGCAAACCCCTGCGCCGCACCGTGTTTCTTTCCACTGAACCAGTTTTCAGCGCAGGCGGGGTCAGTCGAGCAGGATCGTGGAGAACGTGGCGATCTGCCGGAAGCCGACGCGGCTGTAGGCGCGGCGCGCGACCTCGTTGTAGTCGTTCACGTACAGGCTGGCGGTGCGACCGGACGCCACCACCGCGTTGGCGATGGCAGCCGTGCCCGCGGTACCGAGTCCGGTGCCGCGATGTTCCGGATGCACCCAGACGCCTTGGATCTGGCCGGTGCGCCGGGACAGCGAACCGACCTCGGCCTTGAACACGACCTCGCCGTCCTCGAAACGTGCCCAGGCACGGCCGGATTCGATCAGGCTGTGGATCCGGCGCCGGTAGCCGCGGCCGCCGTCACCGGCGCGGGGATCCACGCCGACTTCCTCGATGAACATGGCGATCGCGGCACACAGGTAGCGATCGATTTCGTCGGGCCGCACCCTGCGGACATCCGGGTCGGGGGTGGCCAGCGGCGGTTGCGCGAGGGCGAGCAGCGGTTGTTCGCCGCGCAGTTCCCGCTCGGGGCCCCAGTGGTCGGCCAGCATCTCCCACAGCGGCAGCGCCAGTTCGCGGCGCCCGACCACCGAGGACGCGATGCGCGGCCACCGGATCGCCCGGTCCGCGAACGCCCGCAGCGCGTCGTGATCACCGCGCAGCGGGACCAGGTTCGCACCGGAGAAACACAGCGACTCCGACGGGCCGCCTCGACTCCACAGTTCACCCTGCCCACATCGGGCTGTGTCCAGCCCGAATTCCTGGAGCCGGGCGGCGACCATGCACGAGGCCACCGGATCGGCATCCAGAACGCGCAGGACCTGCCCCAGGTCCCGGTTCGCGAGCTGCCGCGCGGGAACATACTTCGCCCTACGCGTCGGCTCCAGCAGACTCCGCACGTTGCTAGCCTGCCACGAATATCGGCGATGTGGTACGGCTATGCCGAACGCAACAGTCCGGGGGTTATCTGTCTGTGACCACCGGTCTCCCGCGCCGGACCGAGCAACGGCCGGGCAGCCGCTCAGCTGACTGTGACTACAGGCTCTCCCGCGCCTGCCGCCTCGCCCATCTCCTCGGCGATGCGCAGCGCCTCTTCGATCAGGGTTTCCACGATCATCGCCTCCGGCACGGTCTTGATGACCTCACCCTTCACGAAGATCTGGCCCTTGCCGTTGCCGGACGCGACACCGAGATCGGCCTCCCGCGCCTCGCCGGGACCGTTCACGACGCAACCCATCACGGCCACCCGCAACGGCACCTCCATGCCCTCCAGCCCGGCACTGACCGCGTTCGCCAGGGTGTACACGTCCACCTGGGCGCGGCCACAGGACGGGCAGGACACGATTTCCAGCTTGCGTGGGCGCAGGTTCAGCGACTGCAGGATCTGATCGCCGACCTTGATCTCCTCGGCGGGCGGCGCGGACAGCGAGACGCGGATGGTGTCGCCGATGCCCTCGGACAGCAGCGCACCGAACGCCACGGCGGACTTGATGGTGCCCTGGAACGCCGGACCGGCTTCGGTGACGCCCAGGTGCAGCGGGTAGTCGCTGCGCGCGGCCAGCTGCCGGTAGGCCTCCACCATGACCACCGGGTCGTTGTGCTTGACCGAGATCTTGATGTCGCCGAACCCGTGGTCCTCGAACAGGCTCGCCTCCCACAGCGCGGATTCCACCAGCGCCTCCGGGGTGGCCTTGCCGTACTTCTCCAGCATCCGCTTGTCCAGCGAACCGGCGTTGACGCCGATGCGGATCGGGATACCCGCCGCGGCCGCGGCCTTGGCGACCTCGCCGACCCGGCCGTCGAATTCCTTGATGTTGCCGGGGTTCACCCGCACCGCGGCGCAGCCCGCGTCGATGGCCGCGAAGATGTAGCGCGGCTGGAAGTGGATGTCGGCGATCACCGGGATCTGGCTCTTGCGCGCGATCGTCGCCAGTGCGTCCGCGTCTTCCTGACGCGGACACGCCACCCGCACGATGTCACAGCCCGAAGCGGTGAGCTGCGCGATCTGCTGAAGGGTGGCGTTGATGTCGTGGGTCTTGGTGGTGGTCATCGACTGCACGGAGATCGGGTGATCACTTCCGACCCCGACATTGCCCACCATCAACTGGCGAGTCTTGCGTCGAGGAGCGAGAACGGCCGCGGGAGCGGCGGGCATCCCCAATCCGATTGTGCTGGTCACCTTCGGCTGCCTACTTTCGTACGTACATTCCGGGCCGTTCGCCATCCGAGCTTAGTCGCGCGCGCCGAACGACCACCCTGTGACGCCCATGACAACGTGCTGTCCCCCAGTGCCCGCGACAGGGTACCGCGTCGCGGGAAACTCAGGGGAACAGGCGGATCGGGTTGACGATATCGGCGACCAACGTCAGCACCATGTAGGCGCCGCCGATCACCACCGCGACGTAGGTCACGGGTAATAGCTTCAGATAGTCCACCGGCGCGCCGGGCGCGAGGCCCTTCCAGCCGCGGATGGTGTTGCGGATCTTCTCGTACAGCACCACCGCCATGTGGCCGCCGTCCAACGGCAACAGCGGCAGGATGTTGAAGGCGCCGAGGAAGAAGTTCAGGCTGGCCAGCACCAGGATGAACACACCCCACAGCCCGCGTTCGGCGGTCTCGCCGCCGATCTTGCTCGCGCCGTACACGCTGACCGGGGTCTCCGGGTCGCGCTCGCCGCCGGTCACCGCGTCCCACAGCGAGGTCACCTTCTGCGGCAGCTGCGCCAGCGATTGGAAGGTACGCACGAACATGTCACCGGTGAACGAGCCAGCGGCCGGGATCGCGCTCAGCACGTCGTACTTGACCGGTCCGTAGACGTCCGCGCCGACGCCGACCGCACCCACCTCACGACCCGCGCCGCCACCCTCCGGGTAGCGCATGACGCGTTCCGGGGTGACCGGGATGGTGAGGATCTGCCCGTCGCGCTCGACCGTGTAGGTGAAGGGGCCGGACTGCTTCTGGGTTTCGGCCTGGAATTCCTTCCAGGTCGAGACCTTCACGTCGTTGACCGACTTGACCACGTCGCCGCGCTGCAAACCGGCGCGCTGGGCCGGGCCCGCGCCGGTGCACGGCTGGGTGGTGCCGTCCGGATTCTGTTGCGGCACACAGCTCATGTTGCCGAGCGCGGTGGCCGGCGGCTGGTCGAACTGCGGCAGGCCCCAGCCGATGGCGAGGACGACCACCAGGATGTAGCCGAGCAGGAAATTCATCGCGATGCCGCCGGACATGACGACCATCCGCTTCCAGGTGGCCTGGCGGTACATGGCGCGGTCGATTTCTTCCGGGCGCAATTCGTCGAGGGCGGTCATGCCCGCGATATCGCAGAAGCCGCCGAGTGGCAGCGCCTTGAGGCCGTATTCGGTGTCACCGCGGCGGAACGAGAACACCCTCGGCCCGAAGCCGATGAAATACCGCCGCACCTTCATTCCGGTGGCTTGAGCGGTCCACATGTGTCCGCATTCGTGCAACGCGATCGAAATCGTGATGCCAAGGGAGAACAGCGCGAATCCCAACGCGTAGACCATGTGTTTTGCAGCCCTCCTGCATTGCGCAGCTCGCCTCGATGAAGTGCGGCCGCCGGATCGGCCGCCCACAAACCCGGCCCGCACATCCCGTCACGGCCGCGAGCACCCCGACCACAGTAACCGGACACCGACCGGCCCTGCGTCCTCAGTGTGCCAGGCAGCGGTCGCCGGGCGCGTCCCGTCCCCCGCCCCCACTCACCCCGCAGACCTTGCATACGCGTCACAGGGTCTACAGCTCCTGTGACACGTTCGCACCGTCTGTGGGATCTGCGTGCGGCTAGGCGTGGATGCGGGCTCGGGTGATTTCGCGGGCCCAGGTGTCGGCGGCCAGTACTTCGTCGAGCGAGTTCGGTTCGGGACGCCACTGGTCGGCGGAGTCGACGGCGGCGGCCACCGCGCGGACGATGTCGGGGAAGCGGATGGCGCCGTCCAGGAAGGCTTGTACCGCAACCTCGTTGGCGGCGTTGTAGACGGCGGTGACGCTGCCGCCTGCCTCCCCGGCCTGGCGGGCCAGCTCGATCGCGGGGAAGACCTTGCTGTCCACCGGCTCGAAGGTCCAGGTCGCGGCTGTGCCGAAATCACAGGCCGCGGCGGCGCCGGGGACACGGTCCGGCCAGCCGAGGGCGAGTGCGATGGGCAGTTTCATGTCCGGCGGGCTGGCCTGGGCGAGAGTGGAGCCGTCGGTGAAGGTGACCATCGAGTGCACGATCGATTGGGGGTGCACGGTGACGTCGATGCGGTCGTAGGGAATGCCGAACAGCAGGTGCGTCTCGATCAGCTCGAGGCCCTTGTTGACCAGTGACGCCGAGTTCAGCGTGTTCATCGGACCCATGGACCAGGTCGGATGCGTCTTGGCCGCACTGGGATTCACCGATTCCAGCATCTCGGCGGTCCAGCCGCGGAACGGGCCGCCCGACGCGGTGAGCACCAAGCGGTCCACCTCCTCGGCGCGCCCGCCACGCAAGCATTGGGCGAGCGCGGAATGTTCCGAGTCGACCGGCACGATTTGGCCGGGCGCGGCGGCGCGAGTGACCAGCGAACCGCCCGCGACCAGCGATTCCTTGTTGGCCAGGGCGAGCCGGGTGCCGGAATCCAGGGTTGCCAGGGTAGGGGCCAAGCCGAGCGAGCCAACCAGCGCGTTGAGCACCACGTCGGCCTCGGTGCGGCGCACCAGTTCGGTCACCGCGTCCGGGCCTGCCAGCGGCACGTCGAGTTGCTGGGCGGCGGCGGGGTCGGCGAGGGCGACGTTGCGCGTCCCGGTGGCCGCCATCTGCGCGGCGAACAACTCGGTGTTGCCGCCGCGTGCGGCCAAGCCGACCACCTCGAACCGGTCGGGGTTGGCGGCGATCACCTCGAGCGCTTGGGTACCGATGGATCCGGTACTGCCGAGGAGCAGGACTCTCACGATGTCGGACACGGGTTCATTGTGGCCCACAAAAAAGTCCACACAACCGGCGTGGCCCGACTTACAACGACGCGCCGTCGTATGTCACGATATCGAGCACTAGTCCCTCGTGTGCGTACCGGAACCCGCGGTACCCGAACCAGCTAAGGAGCGATCGTGGCCGCCACGGAACTCAAACCCGCCAGCACCGAGCGCGGCATCGTCACTCACGTGGACACCGCCGAGGTTCCCTCCGCCGCGTGGGGGTGGAGCGGTGAGTCGCCCCGCACCTTCCGTATCGCGGGCTGGATCGTCGCGTTCTGCCTGGTCGCGATGGTCATCGGCAACCACAAGGGGCATGTCGAGGACATCTTCCTGGTCGGCTTCGCCGCCGCCATCGTTGGCATCCTGGTCCGCGACTCGTACCTGCGCCGTAAGCCTCGCTAGCCAGCGATCGGCCGCCCACCCCCGCGTCGAGCAGCCAACGCGAACGGCACACGCCATACGCGGTGGGCCCCGCCGAATGCCCTGAGATATAACGGCTTTCGCCAGTTCAGGGCGTCGAGTACGGTGTGCGTTCGACAGGTCCGCGACTCATTCGAGTCGCGGACTTTTGCTGCTGACCACACCGTGAGGACCCCATGCCCAACATCTTCGCCACCGCACTACTGACCACCACCGCCACCGCCTCCCTCCTGCTACTCCCCGCCGCCCCCGCCCACGCCCAGTCCGAGGCCTGCAGCGCCGCCATAGCCGCCATCAACGCCGCCATAGACGGCACCCCCGACGGCCAACTCGACGCGGCGACCTTGCAGTCCCTGCACTTCACCCTCACGGCCATCCCCTCCAGCGGCGCCGAGCACGAAGTCATCACCGCCTTCGCAAACGCCCTAGTCGACGAAAACGTCGACAATTTGGACCCCTACACCGACGAACTCAACCGCGTCTGCGCAGCCTGACCCCGCCCCCAGGGCACCGCCGAACGGGACACGACGGAGCGCTTACTCGCGTTTGCCGCCGCCATGTCCCGCTCGACGGCCGGCCGGGCGGGTGGTTCGGTGCTGGGGCAGGGATGGTTGGTGTGGGTTAGTTGGTGCGGGTTAGTTGGCAGTGGCCGGCTCTGCATGAGCGGTGTAATCGGCCCATTGAGATGGTTTGGATCAGGCCGATTGCCCAGCAGGTGGGACAGCCTCGCAGGGCGATGAAGCCGAGGGGGGCGAGTAGCAGGCTTGCCACGCCGGTCCAGGGCAGTAGAGCGAACGCCCCGATCAGCGCGGCGAATCCGATGGCTCCTCGTGCCAGGTGCCGTGGCACGGAGGTGCTGGCGAAGGTCTGGTCGGTTGTCATCCTCGACATCCCGCTCGAGGATCGAGGCCGTCTCGCAACGAGTGCTGGACGGCCGAGCGAGCTCGGTGCAGCCGCGACTTCATCGCCGCGACGCTGAGACCGAGCCGGTCCGCGACCATCCGCCCGCTGTATCCCTGGATATCCCGCATGATCAACACCTGGCGCTGATCGAGCGGCAACTCCGCGATCGCCACGGCCACCCGTTCGCCCTCCAGCCGCTGCATCGCCGCCTCCTCCGCCGACACCATCGAGGCGTCGGGAATCGGCTCGCCACCTCGCGCCATCAGCCGCAACTGCCGCAGACACTCGTTGCGGACAATGCGAAACATCCACGACGCCAAGGCCCCCGACGCGCGCAGTGTTCCGATCTTGCGGTACAGAATGATCAGCGCTTCCTGCGCCGCATCCTCCGCGTCTTCCGGCGATGCACACAGCGAGTAGGCAAACCGCCGCACATGCGGATGCGTACCCGATACCAACGCGGTAATCGACTCCACATCCCCCGCTCGCGCGGCCGCCACCAACTGTTCGTCGGGCCACATAACTTCAGCCACGCGACTGCCTCCACCGCCGCAACACGGCAACACTGCACGCGCACACAAGCACTCCGCCGACAACAATCGCGGCAATGATCACGACAACCTCCCGATCTCGTGCCGACCTTGTTGTCGACACAAGTATGAGAGGAACTGACACCGAAAAAGGATTCACCCGCATCGTGCAGCACCTCGCGGTCAGGGCCACTGGCAGGCGCGCCGCCGAATGGCACACCATCGAGAGCACGGACTTCTGCTGAGCCCCGACGCGTTACCCTCCAACGGTCAGTGATCGAGCTTCGGCAACTAACGCCCTCGGCGCTTCACCGGCTTCTTCTTGGCCGCCGAACTCCTCGTCGTATTCGGACGCCCACCGGCCCGCTTGCCAGCGGACTTCTTCTGCGGCTCAGGACTTTTGGCGCGCGCCGCCGGAGACCGAGAGCTACGTTCGGAACGCCCTCTAACGACGCCGACGAAATCTTCGACCAAGTCGCTGGTGCGAGCTGTCGGCCACGCCAAGGCGATCTCCGTCTCCGCGGTATCGGTGACCGTGCGGTACACCAGGTCGCGGCGGGCGTGCAGCCGGGCAATCGAATGCGGAACAACGGCGACACCCACTCCGGCCGCCACCAGCTCGATGGCACCCGCGACAGTGTCCAGGTCGCTGGCATCCTGCATCCGCTCGTCGGCCAGGTCCGCCATGCTCACCTGGTCGAACACCGAGATCGGATGGTCCTTGGGCACCACAACGACGGGGACCTCCCGATAGAGCGGAATCGCACTCATCCCGTCCCGGTCGATCGGCAGGCGGACGAAGCACAAATCCACCCGCCCTTCCCGCAACGCCGCTTCCTGCTCCCCCATCGGCACCGCCACCACCTCGAGCGAAGTATCCGGAAACCGCTCCCCCCAGATCCGCGTCCACTTCGACACCGTGACACCCGGCACAAAACCGACCCGCAACGCGGCCGGACCGTCCGGCGTCTCCTCGACCCCCGCCTCTTCGGACCGCGCGATCAACTCCCGCGCCTCCCGCAGCAACTCCGCGCCATCCTCGGTCAACTGAGTCGGTTGCGCACCCGGCACAAACAGTTTCGTTCCGAGCTCCCCCTCCAAATCGATCACCGTCTGACTCAACCGCTGCCGCGAAATCTTCAACCCCTTCGCCGCCCGCGCAAAATGCAGCTCCTCGGCAACCGCGACAAACCACCGCAGCCGCGCGATATCGATCGACTCGAACCGGCTCATGCCAGGAACAGTATCGGCACCCGATACGCTGTCTCAGTGAGCCCGGACCAGAACCCGCAGATGATGAAGCCGTTGACCGCAGCCAACAAGCTCGGCATCTACCTCCCTGCGGCCCCCGAGTCCTTCCGGACCACCCCGATCTCCCGCGCCGACCTCGACGCTCTCCGCACCAACCCGCCGGAATGGCTCACCGAACTCCGCCGCACCGGCCCCTTCCCCCGCGACGTCACCGCCCGCAAACTCGGCGTCTCCAACTCCGGCCTGGCCCGCGCCGAAGTCTCCGACGCCCTCACCGCCGACGAAATCACCGCCCTCCTCACCGACCCCCCAGAGTGGTTGATCCGCGAACGCGAAAACTACGCCGAGGTTCTCAAAGAAAACGAACGCATCGCAGCCAAGGAAGCGGAGCGCCGCGCCGCAACCAACAGGCCCGCGAAAAACCGCACCTAGCGCAAGCGTTCTTTGCTCGAGCCTGCTCCGCTGAATTCGCTTCACCACGGGAACCGCGCACAGCACAGGAACTTCTGGTGCAGGCTCTCCAAGGTTCCGCTCGGATCGTCCTCGCGATCCCACACCACCGAAGTTGGCTGATACCTTGCGTATTCGCAGGTTTCGGCCAGTGGGCCAGATCGATGAAGGAGACCTCCGTATGAACCCGGCTGCAAAGCGGCTCACTGGTCAGGGAAGTCGCAGGATCTGGATCGCGATGCTGATCGTGGCTGTGGTGGCGGGTATCGCCGCGGTCGTGTGGGTGAACAGATCACCAGAGCGGCCGCAGGAGGCATCCGCAACTGGTGGCAAGTTCCGGATTTCGACCCGGCTCGACTCCACTCCGGTACCGCGATGGACATTGCGCGCTGCCGACTTGTCCGACAAGCCGGGTGCGGTCCTGCTGTCAGCACCGCAGACCCTGGACCGCTACTACGGCTACGGCTCGCCGATGGACGCCGGGACGATGATCGTCGCCGCAACCGCGGTGCCCGAGCCGGGGGCGGGCGAGAATGCCGGACTGCCCGTCGGACCGGTGCAGCTGCACGGCATCGATCCGGACACCGGCGAGGTGCGATGGACGACCGACGTCGGCGAACTCTCCAGCTGCGATGAGCAGGTATTCGACGGACAGCTCGCCTGCCGCGGCACGCATCGAGTGTTGGTCATCGAGGCTGCGACGGGCGCGGTGCTCGGGGACCACACGACGGACTTCGAGGTCATGGACGTGGCGCTACGTGACGGCGTCGTTTCGGTGGCAGGCCGAACCGCGGACTGGATGACAGCCGTCGTCACCCGAGGGGCCGTTTCCGATATCGCCGCGACCTGGCGGCGGACGTATCCGACACCCGTTCCCGGCGACCCGGTCACTCCCGGTATCGACTCGTCCGCGCGGGACTACTTCCGGGATGGGCACGACCGCGACGTTCGCGTCTACGATCTGCGCACCGGCGAGCCGCTGTTCACCGGACCCGTTGCCTACATGTTCGACGGCGGCATTATCGCTTCGCAAGTGTTCGAAGCCGGCTGGAGCGCGGGAAGGGTCACGCTTCTCGATCGCAATGGCCATCCCATCACCGAGGTCAACAACCCCAGTTTCCTCCTCGAGTGGTACCCGACCGCGACCGCGACACCGCCGCCGATCCTCACCGGCGAAAGTGCCTACGAGCGCACGACAGGCCGAGTCCTCTGGACCAATGCGCAGATCGGCATGGACGAGCCCACCGGACGCACGAGCGCGATACAGGGAGTAGTGAATAACACCGTGATCGTCCGATCGCTCGATGGCTCAGAGCTGACCGGACTCGATCTCACTGACGGACACCGAATCTGGCAGCAGCCGATACCGTTTGCGAACACCTCACGCTATTCACGCTATGACGGCATAACCGACGCAAGCCACCTCATCCTGACCGACGGCACCACAGTGCACGCGATCGATGCCGGAGACGGTTCGCCTGCCTGGTCGATGCCGTTGCCGCCCAGCGGTAGGCCCAGCTTTCGCTCGGCAGTGAAGGCAGTGGGTGGCCGCATGGTCGCGGTGACCGCGCATGAATTCACCGGATACGCTGCGGCATAATGCGACTCGATTATTCCCAGCGTTGAATGTTGCGATGCCCGCCGACAACCGTGGCGGCAGATCGGGATCCAATTCAGTCGAATTATCGGACTTCCGACGGAACCTTTCAATTAGCATCGATCGCCGCCGCTCAGTGAAATTGCACAGCACCTTGTCGGCATCGTCCTGATCACCTGTTGCACCCGCGGAAGTTCCGAATTCCCCACTCCCACACTGGGGAGGTCCGGGTGCGGTCTTTCATGTCATGATTCAACCGGTTGTCCAGACATGGCGGTAGACCGTACGGCCGTCGGCCGGGACATCCTCTCGCACAATAGTTTTCGGTTCTCGTTCGGCTGCGTTCTGCGGGCTGTTCGCCGCGCGCAAACAGCAATATGGGTGTCGCGGTGGACGATTCGCTGACCTGCTACGCGATTCAGTGCATCGGGGACCGACCAACGTCTCCATAGGGAGGACCCCATGCGAAAGAAATATTCGGGGCTCGTCGCGGCGATCGTGAGCGTGCTGATCGGCATATCGACGGTGTTGGTGGCACTGACGAACGCCGCGCCGGCGAACACCGCATCGACCGCCGCGACGTCGGGCGGCGTCAAGGTCGCCTACTACAACCAGTGGTCGATCTACCAGAACGCCTTCTACCCCAAGCACGTCGACACGTCGGGCATGGCGAGCAAACTCGACTACCTGATGTACGCCTTCGCCAACATCCACCCCGTCGATCTGACCTGCTTCGAGGCGAACAAGGCGGCGAATCAGGACGAAAACGATCCGAATGCCGGTGACGGCGCGGGCGATTCGTACGCCGATTACGGTAAGTCGTTCGACGCGTCGAGCAGCGTGGACGGCACCGCCGACGCTTGGAACGACCCGATCGTTGGGAACTTCAAGCAGCTGAAGCAACTGAAGGCCAAGCACCCGAACCTCAAGGTGCTGTTGGCAATCGGCGGCTGGACATACTCGAAGTACTTCTCCGATGTGTCTGCCACCGACGCCGCGCGCAAGAAGTTCGTCTCCTCGTGCATCGACATGTTCATCAAGGGAAACCTGCCGAAACAGAACGGCTTCGGTGGCCCGGGAACCGGCAAGGGTGTCTTCGACGGCTTCGATCTGGACTGGGAGTACCCGGGCGGTGGCGGGCATGTCGGCAATCACGCGTCGCCTGCCGACCGGGACAACTTCACGTTGCTGACGGCCGAGTTCCGCAAGCAACTGGACGCGCAGGGCACGGCCGACGGCAAGCGCTACGGACTGACCGCCGCCGTCGCGGCGGGCCAGGACAAGATCCGGCATTACGAGACGAATAACCTCGGCAACTACCTCGACCTCGTCAATGTCATGACCTACGACATGCACGGTGCGTGGGACGCCAAGGGCCCGACCAACTTTCAGGACCCCATTTACAGTCGGCCGGACGACCCGATGACTCCGGTCCCGCCGGGTAACGGAAAGTACAACATCGATGCGGCGATCAACGCGTGGATCAAGGGCGACAGCTCGTACGGCATCCCGGGCGGGTTCCCGGCGAAAAAGCTGACTGTCGGATTCCCGTTCTACTACCGTGGCTGGACGGGCGTGCCCGCGGGCAATAGCAATGGTTTGTTCCAACCCGCGTCAGGTCCGGCGGCGGGCGGCCCGTACTCCGGAAACGTCCCCGGCATCCGGATGTACAAGGAACTCCTCGGCCTCGTAGACAATCCGTCCAGAACGTTCTTCGATCCCGTAGCGCAGGCCGCCTACTTCTACGACGGCACGAACTGGTGGGGCGGCGACTCGAAGCAATCCATCCAGGCCAAGGTGGACTACCTGCATTGCAAGGGTCTCGGCGGGGCGATGATGTACTCGCTGGAGAACTTGGACCCGGCGTCGACGCTGTTCCATCACCTCGTCAAGGCGGTCGACGGCTCGGCTTCCAACTGCACGCCGCCGACGACAACTCCTACGACCACGCCAACTACGACTCCACCCACGACTACTCCGACCACAACTCCACCCACGACCACCCCGACCACCACGCCACCCACAACCACACCGACCACCACGACTCCACCCAGCGGCACCGGTGTGATCAACGGAGATTTCGAGAGCGGTGCACTGTCCCCCTGGACCTGCACGAACAACCTCGGCTCGATCGTCAGCACCCCGGTACACGGCGGCAAGAACGCCTTGGCCGGCGCGCCGAGCAGTAGCGACAACGCCCAATGCTCCCAGGCGATAACCGTCGAACCAGGCCGCACCTACACCTTGTCGGCGTGGGTGAACGGCAAGTACGTCTACCTCGGCGTCACCGGCTCCGGCACCAGCGACACGTCGAACTGGACCGCGGGAACCGGCGGTGCGTATCAACAACTTTCGACCAAATTCACCACCGGCGCCTCGACCACGAAGGTCACGGTCTGGGTGCACGGCTGGTTCTCCCAAGGGCCGTACAACGCGGATGACATCACGGTGAAGTAGCACTCCGCGAACCCGAAAGGTGGGTCTCGTCTACGAGATCCACCTTTCGTGCGCCGGGCAGACGACGGTCAGCGAACGGCTAGATCAGCCCAAGTCGAAGGCACTGCCTGGCTCGACACATCGGCGATCTCGCGTAACCGTTGCCGCGGTATTCCCAAGCGGCTCAGTTGAATCAGGCCCTGCGCCACCATCACGACGTTCGCGCTGTGCGCCGAGAGAACAGCCTCGTCGATGTCGCCGTTGTCGAGGCGGGCCGCGGCAGACAACCTTTCGGCAACCCCTTCTTCCATGGCCGTGGTGGTCCTGGCGCCGATGCTGACAACCTCGGGGATCCGGCCGCTCAGCTGGGCAATGCTATTGAGCATCAGGCAGCCGCGCCGATCCGGTTGCGCGGCACAGTCATCGATGATCGCCTGAAAGAGCGTGCGCACGGCGGCACGCGCCGAGCCGGGCGCGGACCCGATCACCTCGCGCACGAAGCGGGCGCGGCGCTCGCAGTAGCGTTCGAATGCCGCGAGGAACAAGCCCCGCTTGTTGCCGTAGGCGGCGTAGATACTGCCGTTGCCGACGCCGGTCCTGCGCGAGACGTCCTCCACGGACGTGTCGTCGAAACCCTGCGACCAGAACAGCTCGGTGGCGGCGTCGAGCAGGTCCGATTCGTCGAACTGTCGTGGCCGTCCCATGGGCTCACCGTACCAATCGACCTGCGATATCGCCCACAGCGCTTGTTCTGGAGGCACGCCTCCACAATAATGGTTGACATGGCCCCTAACTTCGCTGAGCAGCCCCGCCGACGGGTGGGCATTCTGGTGTTCGACGGCGTCAAGATGCTGGACTTCGTCGGCCCGGCAGAAGTGTTCGTGGAGGCCAACCAGACGGTGCCCGGTTACGAGGTGGTCCTGCTCTCGGCCGACGGCGAGAACGTGCAGACCTCGATCGGCGCGCGGATCGAAGTGAGCGCCGCGGCCGCCGACGCGGGGCGTTTCGACACGGTCGTGATCCCCGGCAGCGAACTGCCACCGACAAAGTTCGTGACACCCGAGTTGATCGCCGCGGTGCGGCATCTGTCGTGGAATACCCGCCGTTTGGCGTCGATTTGCAGTGGCGCGTTCGCCCTCGCCGACCTCGGCCTCTTCGACGGCAGACGCGCGACCACGCACTGGAAATTCGCCGCCGACCTGGCGCGGCGCTACCCCTCGGTGGTGGTGGAACCGGACGCGATCTTCGTGCGCGACGGAAACC
The DNA here is from genome assembly GCF_019222765.1 of Nocardia iowensis. Classification (NCBI taxonomy): domain Bacteria; kingdom Bacillati; phylum Actinomycetota; class Actinomycetes; order Mycobacteriales; family Nocardiaceae; genus Nocardia; species Nocardia iowensis. Next base: position 6,479,973 of record NZ_CP078145.1, read on the forward strand.
TGTACAGCTCGGCCGGTGTCGCGGCGGGTGTCGATCTGGCGCTGGCACTCGTCGAGGAGGACTACGGCGCCGACGTCGCCCGCCGGGTCGCGCAGTTGCTGGTGGTCTACATGCAGCGTGCGGGTGGGCAATCTCAGTTCTCGGCGTCGCTGAGCGGACCGGCGCCGCGCAGCCCGCTCGTCCGCAAGGTTGTCGACCTGATCTGCGCGGATCCGGCGTTCCCGCATACGGTTCAGACCTTGGCCGACCATGCCCGGGTCAGCGTCCGGCATCTGACCAGGCTGTTTCGCGCGGAGCTCGAACGTTCGCCCGCCGAGTATGTCGCGTTCATCCGTTTCGGGGTCGCCAGGGACATGTTGCACGCGGGGCACAGCGTCACCGAGGCCGCGATGGTCGCCGGATTCGGCAGCAGCGAAGCGCTCCGCCGGGCGTTCGTGGCGAGGCTCGGCATTTCGCCGCGCAAGTACCAGCAGCGTTTCCGGTCCACCGGCTCGACCGCCGCCCTCGAATCGGTCGCGGCCGCCGTGTCCTGATCAGGGGCTTTTGCGGCCCATGGAGAGGGGCGCCGCAAGGGTTGCTAGCCGGAAACTGAGTGCGGCGCAGCGCCATTCACGGCGAAGTGCCCATTCACATCGATCCGAGCGATCGAGGAAGGAACACCATGTCCGCAGCGACCACCATTGTTCTCGTACACGGCGCTTTCGCCGATGCCGCCAGCTGGCACCCGGTCACCGAGCGGCTACTCGCCCGCGGGCACCGCGTCGTCGCACCGCCGGTGTCCAACCGCAGCCTGACCGCGGACGCGGCCTATATCCGGTCGTTCGTCGAGCAGATCGATGGACCGGTGCTGCTGGCCGGGCATTCCTACGGCGGCGCGGTGATCACCGTCGCCGGGGTCGCCGACAACGTCGTCGGCCTGGTCTTCGTTTCGGGCTATGCCCTGGACGAGGGCGAGAGTCTGGGTGAACTGCAAGGCGGGTTCGCGGACTCCGACCTTGCGGCCAACCTCGTCTACACGCCGTATCCGATCGGTAGCGGCGAGCACGGAACCGATGTCTCCGTCGATATCGACGCCTTCCCCGAGGTCTTCGCGGCGGGCCTCGATATCGCCAAGGCTCGAGTGCTCGCGGTCTCCCAGCGGCCACTGTCGGCGATCGCGTTCAACGAGCCCGCCGCCGCGGCGGCGTGGAAGACCAAGCCCGGCTGGGGAATTGTGTCGAGTGCCGACCGCACCATCAATCCGGAAGTCGAACGGTTCGGTTACCAGCGCGCGGGGCTGCGGTCGGTAGTCGAGATCGACGCACCGCACCTGGTCATGCAAACCCATCCCGACGAGGTGGTCGCCGTCATCACCGACGCCGTCGCGGAGCTGTCCTGATCCCTCGAAACAAGCTGAACCCCACTACATCTACCCCCTATCGGAAGGAACGACGATGACCGGAAACCCGCTGGGAATCGCACTGGAGCAGGCGGCACAGGAGTTCGTCGACGCGACCTCGCAACCACCGTTCCTCTACCAATTGCCGCCGGAAGAGGGCCGCAAGGCGGTGGATTCGGTGCAGGATTCGCCGACCTACAAGCCGGAGATCGACGAAGAGTGGGTCACCATCGAGGGCGGCCCGACCGGCTCGGTGCGGGCCCGGATCGTCAAGCCACAGGGCGCCACCGAGGTCCTGCCCATCATCGTCTATACCCACGGTGCCGGTTGGGTTTTCGGCGATGCGCACACACACGATCGGCTGGTGCGCGACCTCGCCGTGGGCGTGCACGCGGCGGTCGTGTTCCCCGAGTACGACCGATCGCCGGAGGTGCGTTACCCGGTGGCCAACGAGCAGTCCTACCGTGTCGCCCAGTGGGTTACCACCGATGGCGCGGAGAAGGGGCTCGATCCGTCGCGCATTGCGGTCGCGGGTGATTCGGTCGGCGGCAACATGGCCATCGCGCTCACCCTGATGGCCAAGGAGCGCGGTGACGTCTCGTTCGCGCAGCAGGTGCTGTTCTATCCGGTGACCGACGCCAACTTCGACACCGGCTCATACCAGCAGTTCGCCACGGGGTACTTCCTGACTCGCGCAGGCATGCAATGGTTTTGGGATCAGTACACCACGAGTGAGGAAGACCGCGCGCAGATCACCGCTTCGCCGCTGCGGGCCACCACCGAGCAGTTGTCCGGGCTGCCGCCCGCGCTGGTGATCACGGGCGAAGCCGATGTGCTGCGGGATGAGGGTGAGGCATTCGCGGGCAAGCTGCGTGCCGCGGGCGTTCCCGTGATCCAGGCACGTTACGGGGGGATCATCCACGACTTCGTGATGGTCAATTCGATGCACGACACGCATGCCGCCAAAGCTGCTGTGGCACAGGCCGTTGCGGTGCTCCGGGGTGCCTTACATATCGCGTGATCAGAGCCCGCTAACTCGAACCGAAAGTAGGTATTCGTGAGTACCGAATCCACCATTGCGCCCACCATCGTGCTCGTCCACGGCGCGTTCGCCGATTCCTCCAGCTGGAACGGCGTCATCGAAAAGCTTCGCGCACAAGGATATTCCGTTATCGCTGCGGCTAATCCGTTGCGCGGCCTCGCCAACGACGCCGCCTACATCGGCTCGGTCCTCGATACCATCGATGGCCCGTGCGTCCTGGTCGGTCATTCCTACGGTGGCAGCGTCATCACCGTCGCGGCCGCCGCGAAGACGAACGTGACAGCGCTCGTCTATATCGCCGCCTTCATACCCGCCGAGGGCGAAAGTGCGCTGGAGTTGACAGACAAGTTCCCCGGTTCCACGCTCGGACCAACTACCCGTCCGGCGCTGTACCCGCTCGCCGACGCGAACACGGGCACCGAACTTTATATCCGCCAGGAGGAATTCCCGGCGCAGTTCGCCGCCGACGTCCCCGCCGAAATCGCCGAACTGATGGCCGCCACCCAGCGGCCTGTCGCTCTGGCCGGATTGCAGGAACCGGCCGCCGCGGCGGCATGGCGGACGATCCCCGCCTTCGCCCTGCTCACCACCGAGGACAAGAACATCCCCGTCGCGGCACAACGGTTCATGGCGGACCGTGCGGCCGCCCACACCGTCGAGGTGTCGGCCTCGCATGCGGTCGCGGTCTCCATACCGGGTGCGGTGAGTGACCTGATCGCGTTGGCGGCCAACAGATAGGCGAGTTCCGCACGGGTCGCCGACGACGCGCCGACACTCAGTCAGACGATTTTCGCTGAGTGCTCGGCGCGTTGCGGCGGCCCGTCTCGCTACTTCGACAAGCCCAGCACCGATCGCACAGATCCACCGCTCGTAACCGTCGAAACAGCCGTCGGCACAATCCCTTTGAACAAAGCAATCACGTCGAGGACGAAACCGGTTCGGGTGACGCCCGATCGACGTAACGCCGACCCGTGGTCGATGGCGACAACCACCGCGGCACCGACCAGCACGAGCCACCACAGCAACACCGGCACCAGCCGCGCCGGGCGTGCGGTCGGCGCGAACGCGGCACGCAGCCGTTGGCAGTGGAACGGGACGTGCCGCAATTCGTCGTTCAGGATCAACCCGGCAACCTGGCTGGTCAACACGTCGTCGGTGCCGTCGCGCAGCGCACGGTAATAGCGCAGCGCGACCACCTCGGCGACCATCAGCACCATCAACTCCAGCCGCAAACCGAGCGCGCGGCGGAGCCGGACGAAGACCGCGTCGCTCCAATGACCGGAAATGGTCGGCCACTCACCGGCATTCAGGAGCAGCGCCAACATCCGAGCGTGATTGACTTCCTCCGCCACGAATAGGCGCACCGCGGCGGCATACACCGGGTCGCCCGCGGCTTCGGCCTTGGCGATCAAATTCGCCCCGTCCCCGCTCTCACCGACCTGGAACCGCTGCACACTGCGAGCGACAGCCGGATCGAGAACCGCCCCTCGGCTCCAGTCGGGATCGCCCGCCGAGGCTCGCGCGAGCACTTTCGCTTCGAATTCCGTTGTCCATCGCGAGAACTCGCTCGATTCCTGCACGCTGGCCTCCATGCCCATCAGCTCGCCGCCCTGCCCTTCCTGAACTCTTGGCGGCCAACCTAGCCACCGGTTGTGCAGGTCCGAGGTCGCAAACGTGGAGATCCTGTGGAGAGATCCAGCATGGATGGCCCATGTGCACGATCCGTGCACCCCAGGGTCTCCGGGATGGAACTTCTTCGCGCCTGGCCGCCAATGACTGGAGGGATTTTTCGACAGCTCGGTTATCCGGCGGCTGTTCACGGTCGAACTTCGGATACTCGACGCCTACCTGCCCGTATTTCGCGAGAGGACAACGGCTTTGAGTAATCAGAAGAACGTGACGGTGGTCGAGGGGTTCGTGCCGGTGATCGACCTGTCGGACCGGCACAGTGCCGCGGGGCGTAGAACTATCGCCGAGGCGATCGGACATGCGTGCGCGACTTCGGGGTTCTTCACCATCGTGGGTCACGGGGTGCCGAGGGAACTCATCGACCGCATGTGCGCGACGAACCGGGAATTCTTCACGTTGCCCGACACGGCGAAAGACTCCGTCGCCCACCGGCCGGGCGTGTCCGGGTTCCGGCGCCTCGGCGGGTCGACCGCTCATAGTTTGGACAAGCAGACACCGCCGGACCTGTGTGAGGTGTTCTCGGCGCACGTGACCGGCGATTTGAGCGATCAGGAACGCGCCGGACTCGGCGACGACTGGGCCTCCTGGAAATTGGCGAACGTCTGGCCGACGGTGCCCGCCGACTTCGCGGACACCTGGCGCGAATACCTCGCGGCACTGACGCAATTGGCGGGCGACCTCATGCGCTTGTTCGCGCTGGCACTCAACCTCGAGGAAAACTTCTTCGACGACCTCTTCGACCGCCATGTCTCCTCGGTGGCGGTCAACTACTACTTCCCGCAACGAGAAGCGCCGCTGCCGGGACAGCTGCGGCGCGGCGAACACACCGATTGGGGCAGTCTGACCATCCTCTACCAGGACACCGACATCGGCGGTCTCCAGGTGCGCGACGGCGGCGGTCAATGGCGTGACGTCCCCGCGAATCCCGGCGGCTTCATCGTGAACATCGGCGACCTGATGTCGCTGTGGACCGCGGGTCGATGGGTGTCGACCATGCATCGAGTGGTCAACCCGGAACGCGGAAACGCGTCGTCCCGCTTGTCGATTCCGTTCTTCTATCTACCCAACCACGATGCGGCCATCGACCCGATCGGGGCCTTCGCGGACCGGGGCGCTCAGGACCACTTCGGTGTTGCCACTGCCGGACAATGGATCTCGCGAAAGATGCAGAAGACCTTCGCGGCAGATCCCCACGACTACCAATCGGCTGACTGAACCCGCACCGCAAGAGCACTTCTCGGGCCGCGCGCACCGACTCCGCGCGGCCCGCACCGGGTCTGGCCGCATGACGAAATCGCACGCACCGTGTCAACCGCCGGGAAGTGGGCATTACGGCCGGTGAAGAAGTGAGGAACCATGAGCATATTCCGAAGTGCGAGCAGTTATCGGCGACGTGGTCGGGTCGGCACCGTGCGGCGCGGCCGGGGACGGTCCGGCGGATATCGGCGCTGGGGTCGACGGTCCGGTGACTGGCGGCAGCGCAGGTCCACGAGTTCGGGCGGGTTGGAGGCGGCCGCGCGATTCGGATTCATCGCGCGCGGTATCGCCTACATCGTGCTCGGCATCATCGCGTTCATGCTGGCGGTCGGCACGGCCGAGCACGAACCGGACGGCGGCGGGGCACTCGCGGCGATCGCGAGCAAACCGCTGGGATATCTGCTGCTGTGGATCCTGCTATTCGGCTTCGCCGCCTTGGTGGTGTGGCGAGTGACCCAGGTGGCCAGTGCTCGGCGAACGTATTCGGGCGGGCACCGGGCCTACGCCATCGTGTCCGGAATCGTCTATGCGCTAGCATTTTTGGGCACCCTGCGCTACGTGGTGCACGGCCGGACACCGAAGCCGAGTGACGCCATCGCGCGCGATCTGACCGCCCGCATATTGAGCTGGGACGGCGGACAGGTGGTCGTTCTGCTGATCGGCCTCGCCATCCTCGCCTTCGGAATCTGGCAGACGATACGAGGCCTCAGACTCGAATTCGTCGATGATCTTCGAATGGGCTGGATGACCCGCGGCTCACGTGGGGCCGTGATCTGGCTGGGCCGCATCGGCTACGTCGCGCGAGGTGCGATAGTCATCGGCATCGGACTCGCCGCCGTCGTAGCGGCGCTGAACTACGACCCCGCCGACGCCAAGGGCATCGATGCGGTCCTGCACGATTTCGCCGGAAACCCCTTCGGCCCATGGCTTCTCATCCTGATCGCCTTGGGCCTGATGGCCTTCGGCGCCTTGTCCTTCCTGGAAGCCAAATACCGCAGAACCTACGGCGGCGTCCCCGTCTGAGTAGTCCCCTATCGATCTGATCGAACCGCGCCGCCGATCTCAGAGAGGCCCTGCACTCTTCACAGGGTGAACTGCCCTTGCGAGGGGTGTGCGAAGGCTCTGTGAAACGCTAGTGCCACGCCTGATGAGAGCCGTGGTTTCCGCGCTGGAGGTTTGGCTGCGGTGGGTTGGTCCTGCGTGTACAAACGTGGATGGGTGTAGCTAGCAGCGCGAGGTGACTATGTGGAAGATCTGTCGGACCTGTGCGGTCGAGCACGATGATGCGGCGCAGACCTGTCGTATCTGTGCGGACGAACGACAGTGGGTGCCCGCCGAGGGGCAGCAGTGGACCACTCTCGACGAGCTTGCCGCGGCAGGTCACAAGGTTGCGGTGCGTGAGCTGGAGCCGGATCTGTTCGGCTTGACGGTCGAGCCGCAGTTCGGCATCGGACAGGAATCGCATCTGCTGCGCACCCCGGCGGGAAATCTGCTGTGGGACCTGACCGGCTATGTCGACGAGGACGCCGCGCGCCGGGTCCTCGAACTCGGCGAAGTCGTCGCCATCGTGCCGAGCCACCCGCACCATTACGGCGTGCAGGTGGAGTGGAGCCGGGCGTTGGGCGGCGTGCCGGTGCTTGTCGCCGAACCTGACTTCGAGTGGATCGCCCGGCCCGACCCGGTGATTCGCCCATGGTCCGGTCAGCTCGATCTGCTACCGGGCATCACCCTGCGCCAGTTGGGCGGACACTTTCCGGGCAGTGCGGTGGCCCACTGGGCAGCCGGGGCCGGGGGCAAGGGAGTGCTGTTCAGCGCGGACACCATCCACGCCAACCCGGACCGCAAATCGGTCACCTTCATGCGCAGCTACCCCAACCGCATCCCGCTGTCGCCCGCCGTGGTGGAGCGCGTCACCCGTGCCGTCGAAGAGTTCGAGTTCGACCGCCTCTACGACAATTTCGGCAAAATCATCGACGGCGACGCCCGCGCCACCGTCCGTCGCTCTGCCGACCGCTATATCGGCTGGGTGCGTGGGGATTTCGACCATATGACCTGAGAACCTTGCTCCATCAACAACATTCACGCCTGGTCACCAAGGCGGCCGCTCAGTGGAAAGGCCACACGCCCACCGAACTGATCGCGCAGTTGCGTGCATGCGCGAGCTCGGCTCGGCGGGCGCCCGGTGCGGCACCGGTGGATCCGTTGGTCGACATCATCGTGCACGGGCAGGACATCGCCCGCCCACTCGAACGAAATTGGCAGACCCCTACCGAGCGGGTCGCCGCCGCGCTCGATCACGTAGTCGCCAGCCGGTTCTATGGTGCGCGGAAACGGTTGCGCGGTGCCCGGTTGACCGCGACCGACACGGACTGGACCTACGGAGACGGACCCGAGGAGATCCACGGGTCTGTGACCGACCTGCTGCTCGTCGCGACAGGCCGTCAGGCTGCGTAGCTACTCGATGTCAGTGCGCGCCAGGTCAATTGGCTCGTCCCACTGACACGGCGGCCAGTTCCTCGTGCAGGTAAGGAGTGATGTTGCGCATCACTCGCGCTACGTAATCTTCCTTCTCCCCAACCGGAGCGACGTAATGCAATGCGTCTTGGGCCGCTTCGACACTTTCCAGGCGAGCGATCATCCAAGCCGCAAGGTAGGGCGATGCGAGACAGCCACCGGCCGTGGCGACGTTACCCTTGGCGAAGAAGGGTTGATTGAGCACATCGACACCGGCGGCCTGGACCCAGGGTTTGGTCGTGAGATCGGTACATGCGGGAACACCGTCGAGCAATCCGAGTTCGGCCAGCACCAATGTCCCGGAACATTGTCCGGCCAGCAGCTGCCGAGACGGGTCGAGCCGCAGCCGCGCCATCAGCGCCTGGTCCGCAACGACTTCGCGGGTCTGCATGCCGCTGCCCACGAGGACCGCGTCCGCAACGTTGGCTTCTTCGAGCGTGGCCATCGACTCGATCACCACACCGTTCATCGAACGGACGCGCTGGGTAGGACTGGCAATCGACACCCGCCAATCCGGCTTCTTGATCCGGTTGAGCACACCGAGCGCGATGAGGGAGTCGAGTTCGTTGTAGCCCTCGAAGGTGAGGATAGCTATATGCATGGCAACGCCTTTCACGGTTGATGCCAGGCACTCTATGATCCCCGATCCGATACAATCAAAGAATTGTCATGCATACAATCGGCGCGTGGCGTTCTCTCGATACAAGGGTGTGGTGGACGCGTTGGCGTCCGATATCCGGGCGGGTCGGTTGCCGTCGGGCACGCGGTTGCCGACTCATCGCCAACTCGCGGCCAGCGAAGGAATAGCTCTGGTCACGGCGTCGCGGATCTACGCCGAGTTGGCAGCCATGGGCCTGGTGAGTGGGGAGCCCGGCCGAGGCACCTTCGTTCGGGAGACGACGCTGCCGCCCAGCCACGGCATCGACCAGCCTGCGGCCGCGGTGGACACGGTGGATCTCAACTTCAACTACCCTGCGCTGCCCGGTCAGGCCGACATGCTGCGTCGGGCATTGCGTCAGCTCGCGTCTTCAGGTGACGTCGAGGCCCTGTTGCGGTACCAGCCCCACGGTGGGCGCCCGCATGAGCGGAGCACGGTGGCTCGGCATCTGGCGGAGCGCGGTGTGCCGGTCGACGGCGATCAGGTCTTGATCGTCAGTGGGGCTCAGCACGGATTGGCCGCCACGGCCATGGCGACGCTGCAGCCCGGAGACGTCGTGGCGGCCGATGCCCTGACCTATCCGGGCTTCAAGGTGCTCGCCCACGCGCTGCATCTGGAGCTGGCACCGCTTCCCGCAGCGGGCCACGCGTCCGATCTCGACGCCCTCGAGCAACTGTGCGCGACGCGGCGGGTCCGTGCCGTGTATGCGATGCCGACGCTGCACAACCCGTTGGGATGGGTCACGACAGCGCGGCACCGTGAACAGTTGGTCGAGATCGCGCGCCGATACGAACTCCTCGTCATCGAGGATGCCGCGTACGCGTTCCTGGCTGAGCAGCCACCGCTCCCGCTGGCGGCGCTCGCACCGGAGAGAACCGTGTACGTTTCCGGGCTTTCCAAGAACGTCGCGACCGGTCTGCGCTTCGGCTTCATCGCTGCCCCAACCTCTTTGGTGCCCGCGATCGAACGCACGATCCGCGCCACCACCTGGAACACACCCGCGGTGATGACAGCGATCGCGTGCCGGTGGCTCGATGACGGCACCGTCACCCGGCTGGAGGCGCAAAAGCGCGAGGACGCACTGACCAGGCAGGCGATTGCCCGCGCAGCACTTGCGGGGTTACCGCAGGTCAGCCATCCGTCGTCATACTTCCTCTGGCTTCCGCTCCCCGAAGACGTGCGAGCCGACCAGATAGCGGCAGAGCTCCTACGCGAACACGTATCGGTGTCCACGGCAGAACCGTTCGCCACGTCTGCCCATGTGCCGCACGCGATCCGGCTGGCTCTCGGTTCGACAGACCTGGATACCCTGCGTGAAGCCCTGGAAAAGGTGAAACGAGTCGTAGACGCACACGCCTACCGGTGAACCAGCTGAGGCTCGTCTCGCCGGAATGCGCTGACGCCTCCAGGCGTCTCTGGACAGGGAGAATTCCCGCACCGTAGCCGTGGGCCGACCACACTCAGCGCTGTTGATCTGAGATGCGGTGCATCGGGTCTAGGATTAGGTATGCCCGGCGAAGTTCGCGCTGAAATCGGTTGGCAGCGGGCGATTGTCGATCATGACATTCCGTCCGCACTCATCGCGCGGGCGCAACGCAATGGCGGGATCATGCGGGTCCGTGTCCCACTGCCGGGCCGGTTTTGGCTGATCACCGATAGCGACCTCATCGATCGTGTGCTGCGTACCAGCGCAGCGGAATTCGACAAGGGTGGCTCGATCTATCGGATCATCCGCAATGCCACCGGCGACGAGGGTTTGTTCGTGGTCAACGATCCGCAAACGTGGCGGATCTTGCGCGAGCACACGAATCCCGCGTTCACGGCAAGCAAACTGACACCCCTCGCACACGAAAGTGTCCGCCGATTGCTCGATCGAATCGACGGCTGGAACCCGGACCGAGCCGTCGACGTGTTCACCGAATTCAAGCTACTCAACGTGGAACTGCTGGCACTACATCTATTCGGACAGGCCGTCGACTGCGCGGCACTGGTGCGGCTGGCCCAGCCGATCTTCGACAGCCAACGCAAGCAATGGTTCCGAATCGGCGGCGGCAAGTACCGGCGCGCCATCGCGGCCATGGATACCGAAGTCCACTCCATCATCGACCGGCGACGCGCCTTGGACACCTGCGACGGCGACCTGCTCGGGCAGCTGTTGCAGGTGCGTCCGAAACTTCCGGCTCAGCGCATACGCGATCAGGTAGTAAGCCACCTGCTGGCGGGTTTCGACAGCACGGCATGCGCGCAGGCGTGGGCCTGCGTGCGACTGGCCGACAATCCCGCCGAGCTGGCCGAATTGCGTACCGAAATCGAAGACGTGCTGGGCAGCCGCGCGCCCACCCCAGCCGACCTCCCCCGATTGCCGCTACTCACCTCATTTTTCGCCGATGTAGTCGCACAGCGACCATCGTTCCCACTCATCTTCCGCCACGCAGCGATCGACACCGCACTGGCCGGCCGCCCACTACATCCCGGCGACCAGCTGTTCATCGCACTCGGGCCCGCCCGCCTACCCTTCGGCACCGGCAAACGAAAATGCATCGGCGAACCGCTGGCCCTACTTACCGGCACCCTATCCATCGCCGTGCTGGTCCAGCGGTTCAGCCAATGGCAACGCACCCGACCAGGGAACCAGCAGGTCCGCTACGCAACCACAGCCCCGCCGCGCCACAGCGAAATCCACTTCAGGCCATGATCATCGCGCTGCCCGCCGGACCAGGCACACCCCCGCCTCGGCCGCACCTGCGCGAATCGTGCGTCACACCTTTGCCCCGACAAGTTGCTGGTAGTCCACGTTTCTGGCGACCAACTCGTCGTGTGGGCCAGTGTCGATGATTTGTCCGTCCTTGAGAAAGATGACGGTATCGGCTTCGCGGATTGTGGACAGGCGATGGGCAATTACCAACAGGGCGCACTCTTTTCGCACCGCTTGGATGGTCACGTTCAATGCCTTCTCGGTCTCGGCGTCCAGCATCGCCGTGGGTTCATCCAGCATCATCAGCACGGGACGGCGGATCAACGCACGCGCCAGCGCCACACGTTGCCGCTCACCACCTGAGAGCAGAACGCCGTGTTCGCCCACTGAGGTGTCGAGTCCGCGAGGCAGTCGTGCGACAAGATCGGCCAGACCGGCGAGCTGTATTGCGCGGTGCAGGTCATCATCGGCGAGGCCCGGCTGCCGGTACGTCAAATTGTCTCGAAGACTGCCGAACAACAGTGGTGCGTTCTGTTCCAGCAAGCTGATTTCCGAGCGCCATGCCCGGCGTGACCGATCGGCGTACGACCGACCGCCCAAGAGGATGTCGCCTTCGTTCGGGTTGTAAAATCTGCTGACCAATGAGAACACCGTGGACTTTCCGGCACCCGAATGCCCGACCAAGGCGATATGCCCGTGCGATGGAACCGAAAAAGTCACGCCCTGGAGAATTGGTCGCTCGTCGTACGAGAAATGCACGTCCCGGAACTCGAGCGCAGCATGCCCGTTTCCCGCGAACTTGTCAGTTGATCTACTAACCGGTTCGACGTCGCTGTGCTCGATGTGGTCGACGTCCTCGGCCGGCAATGCCAATGTCGACTCGATCCGGCTGAGCGCACCCAGCGCCTTCTGTAACCCGACAGACCCATTGAAGAGATCACCGACCGGGATCAACAGGTTCAGCGCGAGCAGCATCATCGACACCAGGCTGCTCAACTCCATCTGCTGATTTGCCACCCGGACGCCACCGACCAGCAGGGAAACAACGAACGAGCCGGTCACCGCCAGATGCATTGCCGGAGTTCCCAATGCCTTCAATCTGGCGGCACGCACGCCTGCGGAGAATGCCGCACCGGCCAACTCGGTCAAGTGCTCGTGCTCACGGTCCTCGGCATTGTTCACTTTGACCGTACGCACTCCGGTAAGTGCGCGTTCGATGTCCGCGGAAAGCGCACCGACACTCTCTTGCAATTGAGTCGAAGCAGCCTCGATCCGCGTCATCACCAGCAACATCGCACCCGCGGCAACACCGACGGTAACGAAAACGATCGTGAACAACAGCCAATCGAGATAGATCATCACCGCGACGGTGCCGATGAGCGTGATCGCGCCGGTCAATATCTGAACCAGACTGCCCCCGACCGCGTTTCGGATCACCGTCGAATCGAGCGTGACGCGTGAGATCAAGTCTCCGACTCTGAGCGACTCGAGTGTGGGAATTCTCAACCGCAGCAGATGCCCGGCCAAGCGATTGCGCACAGATAGGAGCACGGATTCACTGGATCGCTCGAGGATATAGAGTCCGCCGGTATCGGTGACCGCATGCAGGAGATAGGCCCCCACCAATGCCGTCAGGGACCACATGATCGCCTCGCCCGCGACCGCGTCCCGAATGACCTGTCCGGCCAGCAGCGGTTGCGCCAGCGAAAGTCCGGTACCCACCAGCAGCAGCACCGTTGCGCCCACCAAGGAATTCCGTTGCGGTGCGATCAATCTGAGCAGCACCCCGACTCTACGCAGCCACGAATCGCCCTGCCGGGAGTCGCCGTTGTCAGCGGACATCTTCACCCACGTTCGTTTGCCGGCCGGCACCAGGACTCACGTCCACTACCCGCCGCCTCCATCGTTCGGCATCGCCGAGTGCAGCCGGACGGCTTCCTCGGCGCAACTGCTTCAAGAACCATTCGATTCGCCGCGGCGGCAACATGACTACCTCGTAACGGCGGAGTAGTAATCGTCTCCGCCCTCCCAAGACCACCTGGCGGAGCACCGCTATGGCTGCGCCAGCAGCACCGAGAGGAGCGCCGTCACTGCCAAACCCGGTAACGCGATAAGCAGACAACCAACAGCGCGGTTGGCGAACCGATACTTGCGCCGTGCCACTTCCGCGTTAACCCAGACCTGTTCCACCAGTTGCTCGATGAAATCGTCTGGTCGCCAACTCAGCTCCGTTACCGCTCGGACGTAACGGTCGCGGGTGAGACCACGGTCCGCCGCGAAACTTCCGAAGTAGAGCAGATTGAGCGCAGCGTCGCCGGACTTCAACCGCGGCCACAGCACGCACGCCGCACAGACACCAGCCCCGGTGACGAATAGCGCACTGACGCAGGCGATAACGAGCACTACAGTTGTGGTCTTTCCGGCACGTGGTTGGACCAGGACGAAGAGTATCTGGCCCAGCACTCCGGCTGCGGCCAGCGTAGCTATAGCTTTGGTTTCGGCATGCTTGATCAGTAGGAGCACCAAGTCCAGTGTCTTCCAGGAATTCTCGAGACCGTCTCGGCCTCCGCTCATCCACCGCAGTGTGGTACGCCATCGATGGGACGCTGTTCTTCGCATCGAACTCCCCTATTCCTTCGTCGATTTCAGTCCGCTTCGTCGCCGTCATCCGACTGTCCCGCCTGGATCTCCTCCAGCTGCTCGTTGAACGGAAGCACCTGAATCGCTGCCGTTGTGTCGTCGATCAGTCGGTTGATCAGGCCGTCCAGCTTGTCCGGATCGACGTTCACATAGTCGGCTCCACCTCGGCTGAACCACTCCTTCAGCACGCTGACGTATTCGGTCACCGCGTGTTTCGCTGCTTCCCGTCGACTCATATCGGCCCAGTCCGCGTCGTCCTGCAACCGGTTCGCGAGCTCTTCCGTTGTCAGTTCGCCGCGGATATATGCCAAATAGAAGGCGGATTGGGGGCTCGCTCCCAGCTTTTCGAGATGTTTCTCGACCTCGTCCAGGTGAGAGCTCCTCAGTCCGGCCGACAGTTTATGCTCGCGTTGCTGGAGCAACTCCCGCCTCTCCAGGCCATGAGCTTCGAGCGCGCTTGCCAGCGAGGCGGCAAGGCTGGCACGTTCTGCCGCCAGGAACGTCGACTGCCACATTTCTCGTCGTTGGCGCTCGAAGACCGTCAATTCTGAGGGCATCAGTACTTCGACACTCGACACCCTGATCTCCATGCCCGGTTCAACAGGTGGGTTCTGCAGGGCGTCACCCAGGAGCCACGCATTGAGTTTCCGCCGCACCATATTGATCTCGGCGAAGGTATGGCCATGAGCGAGCTCGAAGAACCGCTGATCGGCACGGAGATGTCCCTCCAGGAAGGAGCGGGCATCGGCTCGGCCGTGCTGCACGACCAGTATCGGATCCGTGACCGTGCACTCATAGGTGACCTGGGCGGTGAATGTCGTTGCGTCGGCTGCCGGTGCCACGATCTCGACGACAACCGGGGCATGCAGGCTGACATCGACGAGGCTGACGTGCGACGCCGCCACGATTCGACTATCCGATGCCTTCATCCGCCCTTTGTCGACAAAGAACTCACCGTTGGCTCGATAGACCAGTACCTGGTGCGCGTTCGGTCTCGGTAGGTCCTTCGTTTCGCGCACCCTTCGGCGCAATGCTCGCCGGGGAACAATGTCGAGGTGCCGTTGGTCGAGAATCGGATATCGCATCTCATTTCCTCAATCCACGTGGTCAGTTACCAATGATGCCAACATGATTCGCACCAGCTCATCGACACGAGTCTCGCGCTGAGCCACCTTCGCGGACACCGTGATATGCCGGACGGCCCGCCGCTTCGATGCCACGGCCACTCGCTGCCGGTGGCGAATCGCGAGGTTGTGTGCAAGCATTCGGCATTCACGCGACGGCAGTATCCGAGCGAACTCGGTAGCCAGGGCTCGGGTGGTTTGCTCCGGCTCCGCGCAGATCTCGGTGAGATCGTGGAGACCATTGAGCAGCGCATCGAGCGCGCCCTTCCGAAACATACTGCCGCGCAGAGTGATAGCCCAAAGTCGAACGACTGGATCCAGGCCACTCGGGGTGCTGTTCAGATGGCCGAATACAGCCGATCGCTCCGTGACTCCGTCTCGGACCGCAAGCGTCTCGGCTATCGCGCATTCAACTAACAACCGACTCCTCGGGCCAAGCCGCGTATCGCGGTACTTGTCTTCGAGAAAGACGAGAACGGTGTCCGCCTGCGGGGACCGCGTTGCCAACCGCGCGAACAGTTCTGCCATCACCTGGCATCGTTCTACCGCATCTCGGCTGCCGCTTCGAACGATCAAGCGCCACAACTGTCGAGTCGCTTCTTCGGGGTAGCTGACTCCGAGAACACCGCTCAATGCAAACGCGGCGGTCCACTTCTGAAGAGCAGTGCCCGATTCGGCCCAGCGCACCGCGATCTGCAGTGCGGCAGGCGCTAATACCGTGCCCGCACACATATCCCAGAGCAGGAAGATCGCCATATCCCGGCAGGACAAGCCATGCTCGCCGCGTGACCAAGGTTCCAAATAGGCATCAGCGACCTCGTCGAACGAGATGCTTGCGAGCATCAGTAAGGCTTGCGCTATCTCGCGCTCGTGTAGGGTCGCCTCACCATCGGAGGAGCCAGAAAGGGTATGGCACAACCAATCACGCACCGTGTTCCAGAAGGTGACATCCAATCGTCGCCATAACTCGGCGATGACATGCTCGCGGTACCTGCCTTCTCGAAAGTCAACAAAAGTCCTCGGTGTGACGCCTGATTCGACCGAGAGATGCAATAGGCCTTTGTCATCGAGCATGGCGCTGCGAAGTTCCGGGATCGTATCGGTGCGTTGAGGAGGTGAGTCCGTGCGCTGCGAGGACGACTCGGGCCTATCATCCGATGCCGCCTCGGCGTCCGCGAACCGCTCCTCCAACTCGACTAAGCACGATTCGAATGTGCGCTGACCGCAACGGCCCAGAAATGCAGCGACAGTGACAGTCAACAGATTTCGTCGCGAGGCGTGACCGAGCGCATCGAACCATTCGATTACCCGTTGATGGGCACCTTCGTCGAACACCTGGCTCAGCGCCGTCGGCTCGGCCCCATCTCCGCTCAGCGCCACGATCTGCCGCAGGTCCGAGAATGCGAACTCCGAAGGAACCCGCGACTCGATCTCTGCGATCTTCACATCGAATTCGGCATCGGTGATGTCACTCGACCCCAGCCAAGCCCGGAGAACAGCACGCGTATCCGGGCGCTGCCAACCGATTCTGGGGACGAACTCGGAGTCTCGTCCGCTAGTCACCGGTCCGGTGACCACCAACCAGGCGCCACCATCACAAACCTGATCGCGGACGGCATGCCATTCGTGCTCGGAGTCCAACCGACGGCCGGTGTGTTCGCTATCGGTGACCAGGTATCCCCGGCCCTCCTCGTAGTCATGGGTAGCAAGCTGCTTCACCGACATCGTCGGCGGTAGCGCAATCAAAGGACCGCTTGCCAGCTCACGCAACAGCATCGTCGCGCCGGCCCGCTTCCCGATGCCGGAAGGGCCTTCGAGCACGACGGTGTGAATCCGCTGTAGTGCCTCGAACGCAACGTCGAATGCTTTGGGCCGGACATACCCCAAGGCCAGATCTTCGATATCTGAGCTAATGAGCTTGCCAGTCAATGGCCTTGGGGCGGCTGGCGCGTCCGAGATGCCGAACCGAGAATCGGACGCCTGAACCGTGCCGTTGAAGTACTGGTTGAAGTAGACCGTGCGCTTTTCCGAACTGCGATTCGAATCATGCTGCGGTGGCTCGTCACCGGTGCCGTCGGGCCCCGAACTCGTCGCAGCTGATTCGGGCGCTTCGAGTGTGGGTGACGGCTCGGCGGGTGCCTCGTTGTTCGCCTCTTTCACCGCAGGCTGCGGGCTCTCGGCACCGGCAGACTGGTCACGCTGCGACGGGCCCGGAGCGGCTTCCGGAACTTTTTCATCGGAGTCGGCCATCACGCGTTCCATACCATGCCGATCACGCCGTGCGGCATCGTGACATTGCCGTTAACCGTCGTCGACACGGTGGCTTGTCGGCCACCATTCGATGGCCCGGGCTCGGAAGAACCTGTGTCGGCCTGGGTTTCAGCGGCACCAGAGGGCTCACCGCCCTCCGTCGCCGGGAGCTCGAGCGCTGCTATGTCATATCCAGGCAGGAGTAGGTACGCCGGTTCGGCGAACTCCTTGTGCCGGACCGGCACTTCGCGAAACGCTGTCCTGGGGAGTGCGGTGTATCGCGGCACAACCACGTCGTTGAACACCTGTGCAGAGAGAATCACCGCCAAGTTCGCTGTGTGCATCATACGCAGCGCATTCTTGATCTGAGTGCACTCGACCAAGCGGGAAACAGTAACGACCCCCTTCCCCACGTACCCGTTGGCTCCGGGTGCCACGGCACCGAAATGTATTGCGAGGCGCAAGCGCAGTCGCGCCTCGTCCTTCAGATCTTCGTTGTGCCGGGCGAGCGCTACGCTCAACTCCCGGACAAAGTCATCGACGACTACAGGTTCTCGATCGGACTGGTCGGCAGGCAGAATCGCCAGTTCCCCGTCCCCCGCCTGTTGCTTCGCCCATGCGGACCGATCGAGTCCCGCCTGGGCAGCCGCATGGTCCAGCACAGCAAGCAGACCGGTCTGGATCGCGCGATGGCGCTGGTCGTCGCCGGTCCCGTAACCGACCGCGTCCACTGAAAGCAGTACTCGCAGACTGAACTCCGTATTCCTGGCCAAGACCGCCGTCCTTTCCTCAACCGATGCGCGGAAGGCTGTTCCGCACAGCGGCACTCGCATGAGCAGTTCGAGCGTGACATGGTTCGTATACCGAGACCCCGGATAAATCAGGACTCTGCTGAGAAGTTCAGAATTCGTCGGCGAGAACCTGCAAACGCTCGAAGTCGGTAATGGTGACGGCGCGGTACGCCGTGGTTACCAGTCCCTGTGCACGTAACTGCCGTAAAGCTGAACTGATGGTGTCCTCGCGTGCCCCGATGAGCGCGCCGAGTTCCGTCTGCGAAAGCCGAACGCCGAGTTCGTATCCACCCGCCACCGCCCTGCCGTACTGTTCCGCGAGCTCGAGCAGCACCCTGGCCAATCGGATCGGTACCTCATATCCGGCAAAGTCGAGGCGGCGGCGGTTTGCCCAGTCCAGTCGATCCGCGATCATTCGGCACAGCGTCTCCCACCCGTCGGCGCGGCTGTTGAGAAAATCGAGGAAGTCGCGTTGCGTGATGGTGTGCACCACCGTGTCTGTGCACGTAGTCACTGTCGCCATGCGTGGCGTGCCACGCAGTGCCGCGAGTTCACCGACCACGTCGCCGCTGACTCTGATACCGAGCAGACCCTGCTGGCCGCTGCGAGAAGCAGCGGTGATCTTCACGCAAGCCGATCGTGCCGGATCATGAGAACGCAGCAACAAAACATGGTTTCGCAGGTCACCCTGACTGATTAAGACGGTGCCCACCGGAAACCGCTGCGGTCTCGCCAATCCGAGCAGGTCACGGCCGGATTCTACGGTCAGCCGATCCATCAGTGTGCCCACGGGCCACGTTGCGCCAGCCATGGCGAACTCCTCCCCGACACTCCCATTGCCGAATCCGCAACAACGCTTCCGTGTAGCACTCTGCGGACCCGCACCCGCCTTACCGAGTGAATGCTGTCGCGGACACCCTCTTCAGTGAAAGATACTGCAGATCAACAACGTCCGAGCACTTTCCGGTACTGCCGAGAGACGGGGCGCCAAACTCCCGCGAGGGCTTCGTCGGCACGTTTGCTGACGGTGCAGGCCATGCCGACCGCACGGGACCATAGAGCTGGGAGACGCCGAGTCCGCCAGGCAGATGCGGCTAACACCCCTTGTCGGGGACATCATGGCCGAACGGACCTGAGGACCGACCGGGCGGAATCATCGCCCTCTGACTACCCTTCGGCAGCCAACTGCCCGCAGGCCGCGGCAATTTCCTGGCCTCGGGTATCACGCACCGTGCAAGGCACGCCCTGGGCATTTACGCGCCGAACGAACTCGGCCTCAACAGGTTTCGGACTGGCATCCCACTTGCTGCCCGGGGTCGGGTTCAGCGGGATCACATTGACGTGCACGCGCGAGCCCAGCGCCTTGTGCAACTTCTGCCCCAACATGTCCGCACGCCACGGCTGGTCGTTGATGTCGCGGATCAGCGCGTATTCGATGGAGACTCGGCGGCCGCTCTTGTCGGCGTAGTAGCGCGCAGCGTCGAGGACTTCGGAGATCGGCCAGCGGCTGTTCACCGGGACGAGAGTGTCGCGAAGTTCGTCGTCAGGAGTGTGCAAGGAGACCGCGAGAGTGACCGAGAGGTCTTCATCGGCCAGTTTGCGGATAGCGGGGGCCAGGCCGACGGTGGAGACGACCACGTTGCGCTGGGAGATCCCGAAGCCATCCGGCGGCGGTGCGGTGATGCGGCGGACCGCGGCGACGACTCGCTTGTAGTTGGCCAAAGGTTCGCCCATGCCCATGAAGACGATGTTGGACAGGCGGCCCGGACCACCCGCGACTTCGCCGTCGCGCATGGCGGCCGCGGCGGCGCGGACCTGGTCGACGATTTCGGCGGTGGACAGGTTGCGGTTCAGACCGCCCTGGCCGGTCGCGCAAAAGGGGCAGGCCATGCCGCAGCCCGCTTGGCTGGAGATGCAGAGGGTGGCGCGGTCGGGGTAGCGCATGAGAACGCTCTCCAGGAGCGTGCCGTCTCCCGCGCGCCACAACGTCTTTCGCGTCTCGCCCCCGTCACAGGCGACGTGCTTGACCACCGACATCAGCGGCGGAAACAGCGCCTCGCCGATCTTCTCGCGCACCGGCGCGGGCAGGTCCGTCATCTGCTCTGGATCGGCTTGCAACCGGCCGTAGTATTGCCGCGCGATCTGGTCCGCGCGGAACTTCGGCAGTCCCAACTCCTCGATGGCCGCCCGCCTGCCCTCGGCGTCGAGGTCGGCGAGGTGCCGCGGCGGCATGCCACGGCGCGGAGCATCGAACACGAGGGGCAGGGAGACGGTCATAATTTCTCCATTCTCCCATCTGGGCGAACGGCCCGCACACTCGCCCGCGCGAAGCACGTCCGACATGCCCGGTTCATTGCCGGGAAATGCGTGTGTCCGTGATAGCGGTCGGCAATGATCGACTCATGTCCACCAATCCTGAATACCAGCCGGAACCGGATCCCGACCTGACGGACGAGCGCACGGCGCCCACTCCCCCGACAGCCCCGCCTCCGGCGACCACCCCACCGACCACCGCCCCGGCAAAGCACCGCCAATCATTGTCCTCACGTACCGGCACGACCTGGGTCGGATTGGTCGCGGGTGCGTTGATTCTGGTGGTGCTGCTGGTCTTCATCCTGCAGAACCTCGACAGGGTCGATGTCGGCCTGTTCGGCTGGCACTTCTCGTTGCCGCTCGGCGTTGCCGTGCTGCTGTCGGTCATCGGCGGTGCGCTGGTAATGGCCCTGGTCGGCGGTCTTCGCATCCTGCAACTGCGCCGCTTCGCGAAGAAGTAGTGCTCGCGGCTCGCCGGAGTAGACCGGCGTCGGGACGCGAGGACTAACAATCCCATCCGCGCGGGGCAAGACCTCAGAGCAGGGTGGAAAGCACCAGCCAGGAGACGAAGGCCGAGGGGAGCATGGAGTCGAGGCGGTCCATGATGCCGCCGTGGCCTGGCAGCAGGGTGCCCATGTCCTTGATGCCGAGTTCCCGTTTGATCTGCGATTCGATCAGATCGCCGCAGGTGGCGACCAGAACGAGGCCGACGCCGAGGACGACGCCGATCATCGAGTTGGCTTCCAGCAGCAGGGTGACCGTGAGCAGGCCGCCGATGACGCTGAAGACCAGCGAGCCGCCGAACCCCTCCCAGGACTTCTTCGGGCTGATCGACGGCACCATCGGATGCTTGCCGAACAGCACCCCGGCGACGTAACCGCCGACGTCGGAGCAGACCACCAGGATCATGAAGGTCAGCACCCGCAGATTGCCGTCGGGCTCGAGCAGCAGCAGCGTCGCGAACGAGGCGAGCAGCGGGATCCAGGCCAGTGTGAAGATGGCTATGGCGGTGTCGCGCAGGAAGTTTCGCGGTGCGGTCTGCAAGCCGTGGTCGAACAGTCGCCACACCATGCAGGTGAGCGCGGTGGCGGCGAAGGCGCCCGCGACACCGCTGGCGCCGTAGGGCCAGCCGAGCCAGAACACGGCCTGGCCGCCGACGATGAGCGGGATGCGCGGCACCAGGACGTCGGCTTCGCGCAGTCGCTTGGCGACCTCCCAGGTGGCCACGCCGACAGCGACACCGGCGACGCCGATGAACACCTTCGGCACGAACAGCAGGATGGCGATGAGCGAGAGGCCGAGACCGAAACCGACGGCGAGTGCGGCGGGCAGGTTGCGGCCCGCCCGCGAACCGGACGTGGGAGCGGCGGCGGTCACCACGTCGGGGCTCGAGACCGAAGGGTCCGTCGGGGTGGGCTCAGCAGGGGCGCCCTCCGGTGCGTCCGCGGCAGCGAGAGCCCAGGCGGCATCGTCTGCAGCCGCCGGGGCACCGACTGTGCGAGCACCGTCACCAGGGGCAGGGGCATCGTGGTCAGCCGCGGGAGCGCCCTGACCAACGGCCGGAACATCGTGAGCACCGGCCGATGCCTCGCGACCAACGGCTGGAGCCTCGCGACCAACGGCCGGAGCATCGCGACCAACGGCCGGACCATCGTGACCAGCGGCCGGAGCGTCGTGACCGGACGCCGCAGCCGAGGCTAAGGGCTCGTAACCCGACGCTCCCGCATCGCTCACGTGCTCCTGCCTCGCATCAGCTGTGCCGTTCACCGGCCTCGGCTCCTCAGCCGCACCGGTCGCGGCGGCGTTCTCGGCCACGATTGTCCCGTCGCTCAACTCGTCGTTCCGTTCGTCCCCCGCCCGGGCGGGCCTGCGGTGTTCCAATAGCGGCATTCCCGGTGCCCGTCGTGGTTACGCAAGCTACCGCCTCCGGGCAAGTCGCTCACGCCGCCGGCATCACACCTCGAGCAGTTCAGCTTCCTTGTGCTTGACCAGTTCGTCGATCTGGCCGACATATTTGGCGGTGGTCTTGTCGAGGTCCTTTTCGGCACGCCCGACCTCGTCCTCGCCCGCCTCGCCATCCTTCTGGATGCGCGACAGTTCGTCCATGGCTTTGCGGCGGACATTGCGGATCGACACCTTCGCGTCCTCCCCCTTGCCCTTGGCCTGCTTGACCAATTCGCGGCGTCGCTCCTCGGTCAGCTGCGGTACCGAAATCCGAATGATGTCACCATTGTTGGTGGGGTTGACACCGAGATCGGAGTTGCGGATCGCGGTTTCGATCGGGCCGAGCTGGGCCTGCTCGTACGGCTTGATCACGACCATCCGCGGTTCCGGCACCGTGATGCTGGACATCTGGGTGATCGGAGTCGGCGATCCGTAGTAGTCGACAACGATCCGGGAGAACATGCCCGGGTTGGCGCGTCCGGTGCGGATGCCCGCAAGGTCGTCCTTCGCTACCGTGACAGCCTTTTCCATCTTCTCCTCGGCGTCGAAGAGCGCTTCTTCAATCACGACCGTTTCCTCCACAGCATCGTCATCGTCATGATCCGCGGGTCGCGGGGTCAGGACCGAACCAATGTGCCGATCTTCTCACCGGCGACCGCTCGGGCGATATTGCCCTTGGTCAACAAATTGAACACCAGCATCGGCATCTGGTTGTCCATACAGAGGCTGAAGGCCGTCGCGTCGGCGACCTTGAGGCCTTGTTCGATGACCTCTTTGTGGGTGATCTCGGAGTACATGGTGGCGTCGTCGTCGACCTTGGGGTCGGCGGTGAACACCCCGTCGACGGCCTTGGCCATCAGCACCACCTCGGCGCCGATCTCCAGGGCGCGCTGCGCGGCGGTGGTGTCGGTGGAGAAGTACGGCATGCCCATGCCGGCACCGAAGATCACCACGCGGCCCTTCTCCAGGTGCCGCTTGGCGCGCAAGGGGAGGTAGGGCTCGGCGACCTGGCCCATGGTGATCGCGGTCTGCACCCGGGTCTCGATCCCCTGCTTCTGCAGAAAGTCTTGCAGCGCAAGGCTGTTCATCACGGTGCCGAGCATGCCCATGTAGTCCGAGCGGGCGCGTTCCATGCCGCGCTCCTCCAGCTCGGCGCCGCGGAAAAAGTTGCCGCCGCCGATCACCACGGCCACCTGCACGCCGGTCGCGACAACCTCGGCGATCTGCTCGGCGACCGTTTCCACCACGTCCGGGTCGAGGCCGACCCGGCCGCCGCCGAACATCTCGCCACCCAATTTGAGAAGCACCCGGCGATATCCTGGGCGATCGGTCCCCGGGTCCGTCATGGGTGTTCTTCTCCTTCGGCGGTCAACGTTGTTCTCGGCAGGCAAGTGCGTCAAAGAATTCGGCAGCTCGGAAAGGCTCCTCAACACGGAGCGGCCCCTATCCTGCCCTATGTGTGTTCGGCGGCATAAGAAGACCCCCCGTCAACCGGCATATCGGTCGACGGGGGGCCTGCTCGCTATGGTGCTGTGCGGCGGCTGGATCTGTCCCGCGGCTCGGTCCCGGCGTTCGCCGGGATGCTCGCGCGGGGCCTGATCAGCTGGCGCCGACCTCGAAGCGGGCGAAGCGGGTCACGGTGACCCCGGCCTCGTCCAGCAGGGCCTTGACGGTCTTCTTCGAATCGGTGACCGACGACTGCTCCAGCAGCACGACGTCCTTGAAGAAGCCGTTGACGCGGCCCTCGGTGATCTTCGGCAGCGCGGCCTCCGGCTTGCCCTCTTCGCGAGCGGTCTGCTCGGCGATGCGGCGCTCGTTCTCCACGATCTCGGCCGGAACCTCGTCGCGGGTCACGTACTTCGCCTTGAGCGCGGCAACCTGCATGGCGGCGGCACGGGCGGCCTCGGCCGCCGCGTCACCCTCGCCCTGGTACTCGATCAGCACGCCGACAGCGGGCGGCAGATCGGAGGCACGCTTGTGCAGGTAGGTGGCGACCGGGCCGTCGAACGAGACCACGCGACGCAGCTCGAGCTTCTCGCCGATCTTGGCGGCGAGCGCCTGCACGGCCTCGTCGGCGGTCTGGCCACCGAGGCCGAGTGCCTTGAGCGCGTCCAGGTCGGCGGGCTTTGCGGTCGCGGCGGCAGCCACGATCTGCTCGGCCAGCGCCTGGAACTCCGCGTTCTTGGCGACGAAGTCGGTCTCGGAGTTGATCTCGAGCATGACGCCACCCTTGGCGGTGACCAGGCCCTCGGCGGTGGTCCGCTCGGCACGCTTGCCGACATCCTTCGCGCCCTTGATGCGCAGGATCTCAACAGCCTTGTCGAAGTCGCCATCGGTCTCGGCCAGCGCGTTCTTGCAGTCCATCATCCCGGAGCCGGTGAGCTCCCGGAGCCGCTTCACATCGGCAGCGGTGTAGTTCGCCATCTGTGGCGAGCCTCCTTCGGAGAAAGTTCTGGAAGTACTGGGCAGCGGTGATCACGATCGCACGCGATCATGATCACCGCTGGAACAGCGGGTTACGAGACTCAGGCCTCGGCCGGGGACTCCACCGGAGCCTCGGCAGCGGCCTCGGCCGGAGCAGCCTCGGCGGGGGCTTCGGCACCAGCCTCGGCCGGCGCGTCGGCGGCGGGTGCGGCCTGCGCGAGCAGCTCCTGCTCCCACTCGGCCAGCGGCTCGCCCGCGCCCGATTCCGGCTTGTCGTCACCGGCGGACAGACCGGCCCGCGCCTGCACGCCCTCGGCCACCGCGGAGGCGACGACCTTGGTCAGCAGTGCGGCGGAACGGATCGCGTCGTCGTTACCCGGAATCGGGTAGTCGACCAGGTCGGGGTCGCAGTTGGTGTCCAGGATCGCGATGACCGGGATGTTCAGCTTGCGCGCCTCGCCGACGGCGATGTGCTCCTTGTTGGTGTCGACGACCCAGATGGCCGAAGGCACCTTGGCCATGTCGCGGATACCGCCGAGGGTGCGCTCGAGCTTGTTCATCTCACGCGTGAGCATGAGGATTTCCTTCTTGGTGCGACCCTCGAAACCACCGGTCTGCTCCATCGCCTCGAGCTCCTTGAGGCGCTGCAGACGCTTGTGCACGGTGGAGAAGTTGGTGAGCATGCCACCCAGCCAGCGCTGGTTGACGTAGGGCATCCCGACGCGAGTCGCCTCGGCCGCGATCGACTCCTGGGCCTGCTTCTTGGTGCCGACGAAGAGAACGGTGCCACCGTGGGCGACGGTCTCCTTGACGAACTCGTAGGCCTTGTCGATGTAGGTCAGCGTCTGCTGCAGGTCGATGATGTAGATGCCGTTGCGGTCGGTGAAGATGAACCGCTTCATCTTCGGGTTCCAGCGCCGTGTCTGGTGTCCGAAGTGCGCGCCGCTGTCCAGCAGCTGCTTCATTGTTACGACAGCCATAGCTCCCGTATCTCTCTTTCGTTTGCCGGTTGACGCAGCGAATCGGTGATTCGTTGCCCTGGCGCCTCCGAACCGTCGGACCCGACCGCGAGGGTGGGGACCAGCCGACGACTCCCTGCTCCGCACTGGCACTGTCGCGAACCCACTGATCAGTGAGCTCGATTCGAACAGCGCCGTTGCGAACAAGCACGGGGTGGCGCGCGAAGTCGGTCTATGCAGGCACAGACCGCTCGATCAGTCTACGGGGTTGGCGGCCCAGCTTCTAAATCGGCCTGTCAGGGGGTACGTGGTGGTGATGGCCGTAGGTGGAACGGAGGGTGTCCACAGTCGAGAAAGTTGTCCACAATCCGGAGAGTGGGGGTACCGCGATCGAGTGGGTCGGATGAGGCTTTGACCCATGCCTCCGAATCCGATTTCCTCGATGATGACGCTGGTCATTCCGTTGTTCTTCACGCTCGCCTTGGTGACGGCGGCGCCTGTTGGCGCTGGGCCGTATGCGATGGGTGAGCCAGTGGTGTGGAGCGCTGGGGCCGTGGCGGGCGAGCCGCCGAGGTGGAGTGGTGGGACCGTGCCGCCTGCGTGGAGCGCCGAAGCCGCGGCGGGCGGGCCACTAGAGTCGAACGCTGCCGCTGTGCCAGCCGTGCGGAGCACCGACGCCGCAGCACGCGGACCGCTTCCGTCGAACGCCGAAGCCGTGCCTAGTGGGCCACCGACGTCGAACACCGAAGCCGTGCCACCTGCATCGAGCACCTACCCAGTCGCGGTCAGACCACGTGCGTGGAGCGCTGGGGCCGTGGGACCAGTGTCGAATGCTGAAGGTGTGGTCGGGGCGTGTACTGGTTCGTTTTGTGGGCTCGTTCGTCCGGCACCGCTGCGTTTGTCGCCGACCGGGGAGGGGGACGGTGGGTTGCTCAGGCGCGGTCTGGATCTGCTGGGTGGGGTGGGGTTCGGGGCGGGCGAGTCCTTGTTTCCGATGACTCCGCTCGATCCGGAGTTTTGTGAATACGTGGGCCCGGCGCCGTTTTTCATGTCACCGAGCGATTCGGAGTTTTGTGGGCTGATCTCACCTGCTCCGCTGTCGCTGCCATCGGTGACCGCGTGATGTCGCGTGCGGTCGAGCAGCCGTGCGCTTCCGCGCCGCTTCATGCCGGTCCTGCTTGGGCTCGTACTGGTTGTGCTCACGTGCGTGGAGCAGACCGCGACTGCCGCACCCAGCGGGCGGTACGGCTGGCCACTACAGCCGCGGCCGACCGTGGTGCGGCGGTTCGACAAGCCCGCGCAGAACTGGCTGCCGGGACATCGTGGGGTCGATCTGGCTGGCACGCCTGGGCAGGCGGTGCTGGCGGCCGGGGACGGGATCGTGGTGTTCGCCGGGACGGTCGCCGACAAGCCGGTGGTGTCGATCGATCATCCAGGTGGACTGCGGACTACGTACGAGCCGGTGCGCCCCGAGGTCTCGGTGGGGCGCCGGGTCGGGCGAGGTTCCAGGATCGGCACGTTGGAGGCCGGGCACGAAGGTTGCGGAAGCTGTCTGCACTGGGGCCTACGCAGCGAGGGCGGTGGCCGGCGCCGCCGCGAATACCTGGATCCGCTCAGGCTGCTGCACCTCACTCCCCTGCGTCTGAAACCGGTTGCGCCGTCGTGAGCGTGGGCGCTCGGCGTGTCGGAACATACGCTGCCGAATGCTTCCCAATTCTGACGCGGGAGGACGAAGATCAAGTGATGGAGCATGCGTCTGGGCAGCCGCCGTTCACCTATCCCGAAGTTGGTGCCACGAGCAGTGAGCTGCCAGCGGGCTACCACCATTTCCGGCTACGCCGCCGGATCGGTGAGGGACGCGCGCTGTTCGAGCACGCGGGTGCGGAGATCCTCGACTATCGGATGCAGAAGGGGGCGGGCGTCTTTCATGAGGCGTCCACCCCGAAGGCCGAGCCAGGCACCCAGCTGACAGTGCGACTCGGCATCGGACCGTTGGGAGTGACCGCACCGTGCCGGGTGGTGTACGTACTGTCCGCACCGAATCAGCGCGGCTTCGCCTACGGCACGCTGCCGGGCCACCCGGAAATCGGCGAGGAGCTGTTCGCCGTTGAATACGACCCAGCCGACGACGCCGTCTACGGCCTGGTCATCGCGTTCTCGCGACCAGCGGCCTGGTACGCCCGCCTCGGCGGCCCGGTGGCCCGCCTCGTGCAGCGCTACGTCGCGGGAAGGTACATCAAAGCCCTCTCCACTTCAGCCTGAAACGGAGTACGCCAGCCGCCCAAGAGTTGGTGACCGAATACCGACCGTCATGCCGCCAGCCCAAGGCACCTAGCGCACGGCTGAGGGCTGCCGCGCGCCAATTGTGTGGCCGCGTACGAACTGCTAGTGAATTAGCGCGCGGCGCAACAGGAACCGCGCGGCGCGGCGGGCTCGACGCTGGTGCGGTGACCGAGGGCAGTGAGCAGTCTGGACAGCGGCTCAGCGTCACCCTCGGGAGGGATTCGATTTCGGTCGAGCGCGGGCTAGAGCAGGTCGTCCAGTGCTTTGGCCTGTACGCGCAGGTCCTCCGCTTGCGCGGCGCGGCCGAGACGGTCGTACTCGTCGGCGGTGATGCTGCGGTCTGCGATCTCGGCGCGAACGATTTGTTCGATGTCGTCTTCGGTGAGCTCACGGCGGGCGACCTCGGCGACGCCCAGGCCGACCGCACTGGTTTCCACCGCACCTGCGCGCTGCTCGCCGACATCCACGGCTTCCGCGTTGTCGATGGCGCCCAAGGTGGACCGCAGGGCGGTGATGGCCTGGCGGTCGCGGGACTTCATCGCCACGGATAGTGCGGCGCGCATGCGCTCACGCAGTGGGGGCCGATCGGTCGACGGTTCGGTTGACATGATCACCACCGTAAAGAGAGTCCGGTTTCGGAGTCGAACTGTTTTCGCATGACCGGACTAGCCGATGGTGCCGCGCGGCGTGACGATGGTGAAATCCGGGTCCGGCGCATCGAATACGCCGACGAGTTCGGCCAGCTTCGTGACGTCACCTTCGATGAGGATGTCACCGGCGGCGGCCGCGACACCGAAGTCTTCGCCCACCAGCAGCACACGGATGAGCGTTGCCTTGGTCAGCGTGAAGGTGGCGTCCGGCTCCGGCAGGGTCACCTCGGCGGGCTGGTCGTAATGAGTCAGCCGTCCGTTGCGGAGTTCCAGCCGGTGCACGCGATTCTCGTCGCTGATCTGCCAGTCCGCGACAACCCGCTGATTCCACGCCTTCGGCCCATCGACCCGCAACGCCATGGCGTCGAAAATCTGGTCCACGGTCAGCGCGGCGAGCATGGTGGGCGCATTGGCCTTGGTGGGCGTGCCGAACGAGCCGTAGCGCAATTCATAGGCGCCGCTGAGGTAGAAGTTGCGCCAGGTGGCGTTCTCCGCGCCGTAGCCGAGTTGTTCGAAGGTGCTGGCCTGCAATGCTTTCGCCGCATCATTGGTCGGATCGGCGAAGATCACGTAGTTGACCACCTGGGCCACCCACCGATAGTCGCCGGCGTCGTAGGATTCCTGCGCCTTGCGCAGCACCTCCTCGGCGCCGCCCATGAATTCCACGTGCCGAATGGCGGATTCGACCGGTGGATGCTCCCACAAATGCGCCGGGTTGCCGTCGAACCAGCCCATGTACCGCTGGTAGATGGCCTTGACGTTGTGGCTGACCGACCCGTAATACCCGTGCGTGTGCCAAGCACCCTCGACAGCTGGTGGCAGCGTGAGCATTTCGGCGATCTCGGTTCCGACGTAACCCTGGTTGAGCAGGCGCAACGTCTGGTCGTTCAGGTATCCATATAGATCTCGTTGCAGCGCAAGGAATTCCACCAACCGCTCGGTGCCCCAAGTGGGCCAGTGGTGGGAGGCGAACACCACATCGGACTCGCGGGCGAACAGGTTGATCGCCTCGGTCAGGTACTTCGCCCAGACGTGCGGGTCACGCACCAGTGCGCCGCGCAGGGTGAGCAGGTTATGCAATGTGTGCGTGGCGTTTTCGGCCATGCACAGGGCCCGGTGGTCCGGGAAGTAGAAGTTCATCTCGGCGGGCGCTTCGGTGCCGGGGGTGATCTGGAAGACGATCCTGATCCCGTCGATCGTCTCCTCCTGCCCGGTCGTGGTGATGTCGACGGTCGGCGGGATCAGCGTCACCGTGCCGACCGAGGTGGTCTGTCCGAGTCCGGCGCCTACCGCGCCGAGCGGCCCGCGCGGCAGCACCGCGCCGTACATGTAACCGGCCCGGCGCGCCATCGCGGTTCCCGCGTAAACGTTCTCGGCCACCGCATCTTCCAGAAATCCGGCCGGGGCAAGCACCGGACAGCGCCCAGCCGCAACATCTTCGGTGGTGGTCACCCCCAGTGCACCGCCGAAATGGTCGACGTGCGAGTGCGTGTAGATAAGACCGGTGACCGGGCGATCGCCGCGGTGTTCCCGATACAGGGCGAGCCCCGCAGCCGCGGTCTCCGCGGAGATCAGCGGATCTATTACGAGCACACCGGTTTTGCCTTCAACGAGCGTCATATTGGACAGATCGAGCCCGCGGATCTGATAGATCCCCTCGGTGACCTCGAACAGCCCTTGCTTGATGACCAGCCCCGCCTGCCGCCACAGACTCGGATTGACCGAGGCGGGACAGGATTCGCGCAGGAAGTCGTAGGAGTCGTTGTCCCACACCACCGTTCCGTCGGCGGCGGTGACCACGCCGGGCTCCAGTGCGGCAATGAACCCGCGATCAGCGTCCGCGAGATCGACGGTGTCGGCGAACGGCATCGCGGCGGCCGCACGCTGCTGCTCCGCGACGATGTAATCGCTCGGCTCGGTCGCTGTGCTCATGCCTGCACCTCGCTGACGCTCAGCTCCCGCATACGCACGGCACGCTGGCACCCGATTCGCTCACTCATGCCCGCACCTCGCTAACACTCAGCTCCCGCATACGCACGCCGCGCTGGCACGCGATTCGCTCACTTCGTTCACTCATCTCATCCTCCTTGAGGTCGATGCAAAAGCGCTGTGCCGGTGGACGATCTAGGGCCACGGGTCGGTGAACTCGATCGCCGCCGCGAGACCGGCGACAGCCACCACCACCGCGGTCGCCGCGGCTACGACGCGTCTGCCGTGGCCGTAGCGCCCCTCGTGCAAGCTGCGGTTGCGCAGGTAACTCATGGCAGCCAGCGCGGCCATGGCGACCGCCGCACCCACCGGTGCGATCGCCGCGGGACGCCAACCACTGGTCACGCCGTGGTTCAAGAACAGCGCGCCGGTGATCATGGCGGCCACCGCCGTCCGCCGCCACGCCAAGGCGGTGCGCTCCGCGGCGAGTCCGGCACGGTTCATCGCAGCAACACCGCCACACCCGCCAACACCGACACGACAGCAATACCCGCCGACAGGATCGGCACCATCACCGTGTCGGGCAACGGGCGCCCCTGCCGCATCGCCACACCGATCCGCCGCCAATGCGCGTACCCACCCACCGCGATGATCACCGCGAGCACCAGGCAACTCAGTGCGATCGCGCGCCGCGCGCCGCCCAACCGGAACGGCTGCACCAACGTGTGCACCGCGACACCGCCCGCGAGCAAGCCGAGCGAGGTCCGCATCCACGCCAAGAACGTGCGCTCATTGGCGAGGGTGAACCGGTAGTCGACGTCTTCCTCCCCGTCCTCCGACTCGGCGTCGGGGCTCGGGAGCGTCATGCCGCATCAACTCCGGCCGCGGTCTTGCGGCGCACCCACAGCCAGGTCAACGCGAGCATGACCACCAGCGCGGGTTTGCCGAAGACCAGTGCGAAAGTGCCGAGGAGGACGACCTTGTCGGCCACGTACAGCGGAACCATCACCGCCACGTGCACCGCCCAGAACACGAACCAGACGAAGGTGATTCGGCGATGCAGCCGCAACCGGGCCGCAGGATCGGCGGGCTCGGTCGGTTCGAGCCGAATCTTTCGGCTCACCGGGTAGCTGAGCGGCTTTCCGGTAATCAGTGTCGCGCCGAACAGCACGGTCATCACGACGCTGAACGCCACTTCCGGCAGATAGAAACCGCGCCCCTCCCCGGTGATCTCGACGAACAGCGAAAACACCAGAATCACCAGCACCGCGACCGCCACCACCCGCACCGAATCGCCTTGCGTCAACCGCACCGCGGCGAGCACGACGGCGATCAGGATGGCGAGAAAAACACCGACCTCGGCGCCTGCCACGGAATAGCCGATCAGAAACCCGATGGCCGGTGCCGCTCCGTCCACAATGTGTCGTGGACCGTGCATCGCACGGAACTTCCCCCACATCTCGGAGACCACTCCACGTGATTCCGCCAGGCTTGCGCCTGAATCCAGCACTGCGCGCTGGTTGTCGGAATTCACGGGCACCTCTCCCACACAGATTGGTTTTCGTGTCGCGAGCAAACGATCCGCTACGCCAGACTAACCGGCCTCCCGAAGGCCGTCCACGCACCGCGCAAGGCCGTGACCATGCGGTTACTCGATCGCACCACAACCTGTTCGCCCTGGTCACCTCGAGTTTCGAGGTCAACGGCACCTGGTGGAGGCCGCTATTCGCGAAATGCCGCAACCCGGTGCCGTTGATCATGATGAAAGCGGCTGGGCTAGAGGGAAGCCGAGTCGGCCTTGGTGAGTGGCTGGTTGGTTACACCGGGACGGCGTCCTCGAAGGTCATCGCCAATCGGGCGATG
Source organism: Nocardia iowensis (assembly GCF_019222765.1). Taxonomy (NCBI): domain Bacteria; kingdom Bacillati; phylum Actinomycetota; class Actinomycetes; order Mycobacteriales; family Nocardiaceae; genus Nocardia; species Nocardia iowensis. The sequence goes on from NZ_CP078145.1 coordinate 6,512,376, forward strand.
GTCGAGGTCATGATGGCGCGTCGGGGTAGGCGCAGTGATCTCAGTTCGTCGGCGATGGGGTGGTCGCCGAGGGTGAGCGTGGCGCCGCCAGGGCGGGCGCGCATGCCGGACGGCTCCATGCGCCATGGCGTGCATCGAGTGACGCCGTCGATGTGCGAGTACGCGTCGAACGAGGAGGCGGTGTTTCGGCGTTGCGGCGTGGGAATGCCCTGGCGGACAGTCAGATCGATGACGAGCCTGCCGTGTTGGCGCAGTTCGCCATGCCGGGTGCCCGCGTCGTGGCGGACGCTGAAATCGGCGAGTTCCTTGGGGAAACCCCAGATTCCGCGTCCGGCCGCGAGCGTGAAATCACCGTCGACCGGCAGCCGATGGATGAACACCCCCGCCCCGTTCGTCGCCAAGGCGCGAAGGTCGCCGAACCGGACAGCGGGATCGGCGGTGTGGTGCCGGACCATGAACGAGACGCCGAACTCGTTGTACGGGCCCAGGTCACCGTCGACGTACTCGACGAAAACGAGCGAACACATCGCGCGACCACCCGGCAGTCGCATGACGCGCAGCCCGGAGTAGTCGATCACCTGCTGCGCGACGTCGGCGGGCACCAGATAGCTCGCCATGAAGGCGTGCGCGAGCCGGATACGTACCGGCATGCGAACTTCCTGACCGAGAACGGTGTGGGTGCTCACTCGAACGCCTTCCTTCACGCCTCCGCCGGACGTTGCGGAAGCATCTCCGGAGCCCGAAGGGTCGGGCAGCCAATTAGAACTCGTTCTAGATTAGCAGCATAGTTCGACCTAGATTATCCGGATTACCCATGAACACGTACCAGATTCAGAGCGCACCAACGCACCCACCTACCCATGATCAACGGGACATGGCTGCGAAGTTTCGCGAGTAGCGCCACTGTCATGTCCCGCACGCCCCGCAAGCGGCGCCGGTTATCCCTCGGGGACGCCGCGGGGACGGTGTTCGAGGCCGTCGAGGATGCACAGGAGTCCGAAATCGAAGGCCATCGCCCGGGCCACATCGGGATTGGTCGGCGCTACCTCGCGATAGTCCGCCCGCATCTCGGGATAGTCCGCAGCCACCTGGTCCATCAGCTGCACGATGGTGTCCCTGTCCACACCGACGTCGCCGTATGCCTTGGCCCAGGCGATCTCCGGAACCACGACTCCGAGCACGTACGACATCACCGTGCCACTGGCGAGGTAAAGGTCCACACCGCGGAAGCCCGCGCCGACATATGTGCGACGGAGACGGTCGGTGAGCCGCAGTGCGTTCGGACCCATGCTCGGCAACTGACCGATCAGGGCGGCCGCCCACGGGTGGGCGCGGAGCTCGGCCCGGAAGTTGTAGGCGAAGGTCGACAGCACTTCGCGCCACGGCGACTGCTCGGGTTCGGGGACCTCCACCATGCCCCAGAACTCGTCGAGGACACATTCCAGCAATTCGTCCTTGTTGGCGACATACCAGTAGAGGCTGGTGGCGCCCGCGCCGAGTTTCGCGCCGAGCTTGCGCATGCTCAACGACTCGAGACCCTCGGCGTCGAGGAGCTCGACGGCGGCGCCGACGATCTGATCGAGGCGTAACCCCGCCGTCTTCGGCTGACGGGGTTCGCGGGTCCATACCGAGGTGAACTGCTTCGTCACCCGCTAATCCTATATTCACTAGCACACTGTTCGAGTGCATCGTACGCTGTGCGAGTGGAATCGAACGTTGTACGAGACCCCCGTCGTTGGTGGATTCTGGGGGTCCTCTGTCTGTCCTTGCTGGTGCTGATGATCGACGGCACTGTGCTCAATCTCGCTATCCCGTCGCTGATTCGGGAACTGAACGCCACACCGTCGGATGTGCAATGGATCTTGGACGGATACGTCCTGGTCTTCGCCGGACTGCTGCTCACCGCTGGCAGCCTGTCCGACCGGTTCGGCAGGCGGCGGATGCTCATCATCGGCCTTGCCGTCTTCGGCGTGGCCTCGCTGGCCGCGGTGCTCGCCACCGAACCGTGGCAGGTCGTTGCCGCGCGGGTGGCCATGGGTGTCGGCGGATCGTTGCTGATGCCGTCGACCCTGTCGATTCTGATGACCACCTTCGCCGAGGACGAAAGACGCAAGGCGATGGCCGCCTGGTCCACCGTCTCGATGGTCGGCATCGTCGCTGGGCCGACGCTGGGCGGCTTTCTGCTGCAGCACTATTGGTGGGGCTCGGTATTCCTGCTCAACATTCCGGTTGCGGTACTCGCGATCGTCGCGGCGCTCGTGTTGATGCCGGAGTCCACCGGTCAGCAGCGCCCGGTCGACCTGATCGGAGTGCTGCTGTCCATCGTGGCGCTCGTCTCGACGGTCTACGTGATCATCGAGCGCGAGTGGAATATCGGCATGATCGTGCTTGCCGTGGTGACGGCGATCGGCTTCGTCGTGTGGGAGAGCCGGTCGGAGCACCCGATGCTGCCGCTCGCGGTATTCCGCAACCGCGACTTCACCGGCACCGCGTTGACGCTGTTGCTGATGGTGTTCGGTATGGGCGCGGTGATGCTGATGCTCACCCAGTATCTGCAGTTCGTGCTCGGATACGGACCGATGAAAGCCGGTTTGGCGCTGCTGCCCTATGCCGTGGCCGCCGCCGTGTGCAATGGGCTCGGCGCGACATTGGGCAAGAAGCTCAGCAACAAGACGCTCATCGTTTCGGGGCTGCTGGTCATGGGGGCCGCGTTCGCGATTCTCGCCGTCGGCGCCGTCGGCACGGGGTACCTGTGGGTCCTGGTCAGCATGCTGGTGATGGGGATCGGCGGCGGTTTGGCCGGTCCCGCCGCCTACGCCGCCATCATGAGCGCCATTCCGCTCGAGCACGCAGGCGTCGGCTCGGCCATGAACGACACCCTGCAGCAGGTCGGCATGGCCATCAGCATCGCCATCCTCGGCAGCGTGCTCGCCGGTGTATTCACCGAACACATGCCCGCCGACACCCCCGAGGCGGCCCGCGAATCTATCGGCGCCGCCTTCCAACTCGGCTTCGCCGAGCCCGCCAAGGAAGCCTTCACCGCCGCCATGTCAACCGGCTCATGGATCAGCGCGGGCTTCTGTGTCGCGGCCGCGGTACTCGGCCTGACCCTTCTCCGCCGCCGCAGCACACTGGCCGCCGCCCAACCACAGGCAGCCCCGGTGGAGATCGGGTAGTCCGATAAATAAACCTGTCGGCCGCCCCGCCTCGCCTGCTCAGGGGCGGCCGACTCGGTCCAAACTCGCTGCACCATCGACAGATTGCGGCACGTCCGGCCCGGGGATGAGACTCTTCGGAGCCAGCAGACGGCGGTTGATTTGGGTGAAATTGCTGGTCCATCGCCCGCCGATGGTCAGCCACCGGGGCGCGTCAGCTCGCAACAGCAGACGCGATTGCGGCAGGCGAAAGAGGTGCGCCATCGAGCCGACGGACGCGCCATGCGGCGGTAAGCCAGCTTGCAGCAGCACAGGGCGTTGCGGCAGGCGAAACCGCTGCCCTTCGACGCCAAGTGTCAGGCGCGGGGGTGGGCTTGGTCGTGGACTTTTTTGAGGCGTTCGATGGAGACGTGGGTGTAGAGCTGGGTGGTGGCCATGCTGGCGTGGCCTAGGAGTTCTTGGACTACGCGGAGGTCGGCGCCGCCTTCCAGAAGGTGGGTGGCGGCGGTGTGGCGTAGGCCGTGCGGGCCCATGTCGGGGGCGCCGGGGATGGACGAGACTACTTCGTGGACAACGGTTCTGGCTTGGCGTTGATCGAGGCGTTTGCCGCGGCGGCCCAGTAGTAGTGCTCGGCCGGAGTCGACTGTTGCGAAGGCGGCGCGGCCGTACTGGAGCCAATTGCCGATCGCCTCGTCGGCGGGGGTGCCGAAGGGTGCGGAACGTTCCTTGTTTCCCTTACCGAGTACCCGGACCACTCGGCGTTCGCGGTCGACGTCATCAATGTCTAGACCGCATAGCTCACTGACTCGAATTCCGGTGGAGTACAACAGCTCCACGATCAGCCGGTCGCGCAAGGCCATCGGGTCATGCTGTGCGGCACCGGATTCCGCGGCGTCCATGGCGCCGAGTGCCTGCTGGCGGCCGAGTACGGCGGGCAGCACGCGATGCGCCTTGGGTGCGCCGAGCCGCAATCCGGGATCGACAGCCAGCCGTCCGGTCTTGGTGAGCCACGCGGTGAAAGTCCGTGCGGATGAGGCCCGCCGAGCCATGGTGGTGCGCGCCGCCCCCGCCGACGCTTGCTGCGCGAGCCAAGATCGCAGCAGCAGCAGATCCAGTTCGCGCACCGCCGAATCCGCCGACCGGGCGTACAGGTGCGCAAGCAGCGAACGCGCGTCCCCCAGGTACGCGCGCACCGTGTGCGCCGACCGGTTACGCCCGAGCCGCAGATGCCTGCCGTACTCCGCCAGCAGCGCTTCCAAGTCCTCGGGCAACTCATCCATCACACCACCGTCCCGACAGTTGCCCCGCTTGGCAAGCCACCGCGCCGAACCCGCGGAGGCACAGACTGGGCCGAACTCACCGGACAGCATCGCCCGCCATCCGGTCGGCGAACCCGATAGTGGCGGCACCCGCGCATGCACAGGGCGACATCCAGGTCTCCGGCACCCGATACTGGCGTCACGCTGGCGCGCACAGTGCGGTATCCGATTGCCAACATCGGCACCCACATCACACCGGCGCACGCACAGTGCGGTATTCGGTCGCCAACACCCGATATCCGCACCACCTCGGCGCACGCACACAGCACCCGGTCTCCGACACCCGCATCGCTCCGGCACACGGTCCCGGCATCCGACAGTGGCGACACCTTGGGCGCAGTCGTGTCGTGTCTATGACCGTCGCGGGGTTTGCGCCCGGTCATTTGCCCTCCAGATGGCGGCGGGCGGTCGCTTTTCGGTACCAACCACCTTCTCCCACGCCGACGAGTTCCGCGAGCTCGAGGGCGGGCAATGCCGCCCGAACTGCGGGGAGGGGCAGGCCGGATTGCTCGGCCAGTTCGCGGGGGGAGCGGGAGCCGATCGCGGGGAGGGTGGCGTAGACGAGAGATTCGTCGTCGGAGAGGGATTCGTTGGGGTCGGTCGGCGCGGTAGTGGAGCCGGGTAGTGACAACCGGAGTGGGCCCGCTTCGTCGATGATCTCTTCGGCGCGGGTGACCAGGAGTGCTTCGCCTTCGCGGATCATGCGGTGGCAGCCGACGGAGGCGGCCGAGGTGACCGGGCCGGGGACAGCCAAGGCGGGACGGCCGAGGCGGCGAGCCCATTTCACCGTGTTGCGGGCACCGCTCCGCAAGCCCGCCTCGACGACCAAGACACCGTCGGCCAGTGCGGCGACGAGCCGGTTTCGGGCGAGGAATTGGTGTTTGTGCGCCGTGGTTCCCGGCGGATATTCGCTGACCACCAAACCCGTCTCGGCGATCTCGGCCAGAAGCCGATCGTGTTGCGCGGGATACGGACGGTCGACACCGCAGGCGAGGACCGCGATAGTGGGCCCGCCGACGGCCAGTGCCGCGCGATGCGCCATCCCGTCGATCCCGAAGGCGGCACCGGACACGATGGTCCAGCCTTTGGCGGCAAGATCGCCCACGATCTCGCCGGTGACCTGGTTTCCGTACCCGCTGCTGCAGCGCGCGCCGACGACCGCGAGTGCGCGTTCGCTCGACTCCAGCAACGAACGCGGGCCGCGCACCCACAGCACGAGCGGCACGGCACCGTCGCGGTCCCGACTGGGATCGAGTTGGGTGAGGCCGAGGAGGCGCCAAGCGGGCCACTCCGGATCGTCGGGTGTCACAACGCGACCGCCGATTCGCTCCATCAACTCCAGATCCCGTGCGGCCGAATCCGTTTCGCGCCGCTGCTCGGTCGGACCGCGCAGCGACTCCGGCAGCTCGCACTCGCGTACGGCCCGCGCGGCCTCGACCACCCCGACGGACTCGATCAGCGCCGACAAGGCCGCGCACGGCCCCGCCACCACCCGGGACAGGTACACCCACGCCAGCCGCCGCGCATAGGCGTCGATATCGAACGGCGCGGCGTTCACCACCGCGAGCTCGCCGCCATCGAGCACCCTGGAGTCCACGGCCTCGCCGTCACCCAGCGGGATCGATGCCGATCCGCTCGCTGCCTCCTCCACCCCAACGATCCCACCCGTTCTCATTGCGCACCGCGCTGTCGAAAGTTCAACGCCGCCAGCACATCCTGAGCAGTCGGCAGTTCCGCACCACGAAGGTCGGAAATAGTCCACGCGACCCGGATGGCACGGTCGGCGCCGCGGGCGGACAGGCGACCGAGGCGGAGGGCGGTCTCAACCGGCGCGATCGCCTCGTGCGGTAGGCGGAATTGCTGGCGCAGAACGTGCCCGGGCACTTCGGCATTCGTCAGCCACCCGAACTCCTGCCACCGTCGCACCGCCGCCTGCCTGGCCACCGCGACCCGTTCCCGCACCACCGCACTACTTTCGGCCTCATCGGTGCTGAACGCGGCACCCGACTGGCCGCGCATCTGCACCCAGATATCGATGCGATCCATCAGCGGCCCGGACAACTTCCCGAGATAGCGGCGACGTGCGAGCGGCGCGCAGATGCAGTCGACGTCGCGAGCCGGTGCGCACGGACAGGGATTGGCGGCGAGCACGAGTTGAAATCGCGCCGGATACCTCGCTACCCCGTCACGACGGGCGATGCGAACTTCGCCCTCTTCCAACGGAGTTCGCATCGCCTCCAAAACCTTATTACCGATCTCGGCACATTCGTCGAGGAAGAGCACGCCACGGTGGGCCCGGCTCACCGCGCCCGGCCGGGCGGTGCCCGAACCGCCGCCGACCATCGCGGTCACCGATGTCGAATGATGGGGCGCGACGAACGGCGGCATCGTGATCAGCGGATGATCGCCGGACAACGCACCGGCCATCGAGTGGATGGCGGTCACCTCGAGCGATTCGGCCTCCGAAAGCGGTGGCAGCAGACCCGGAAGACGTTGCGCCAGCATAGTTTTCCCGATGCCGGGCGGCCCGGTCAGTAACAAATGGTGCCCACCGGCCGCAGCCACCTCCAACGCCCAGCGCGCTTCGTCCTGCCCGACCACTTCGCTCAGGTCACCGCCCGAACGCACCGGATCGGGCAGCTGCCCGCTGGGTTCCGGCAGCGTGCCTTCACCGCGCAACCAGGCCACCACCATGCGCAGGCTCGCCGCCCCGAAAACCTCTACCCCGTCGACCAATCCGGCTTCGGCCATGGCCGCCTCGGGCACCACCACCGCAGGCCACCCGGCATTCCGCGCCGCGATCACCGCGGGCAGGATGCCACGCACCCGCCGCACCCGTCCGTCCAGTGCGAGTTCACCGAGCAACACCGTCTTCGCGAGACGCTCCGACGGCACGGCCCCCGACGCATCGAGCACGGCGATGGCCAGTGCCAGATCGTAAACACTGCCGATCTTCGGCAACGTCGCAGGCGAGAGAGCCAGGATGACCCGCCCGTCGGGCCACTTCTCCCCCGAGTTCGCCACCGCCGACCGCACCCGGTCCCGCGACTCCTGCAACGCCGTATCCGGCAACCCGACCAGGTGCACCGAGGGCAGGCCCTGCCCGATATCGGCCTCGATCTCGACCAGCAGGCCGTCGACGCCGGTGACCGCGACCGAATGGGCCCGGCCCAGCGCCATCAGAACACCGCCTTCAAATGGTCGATGACCGGCTTGTGTCCGCGGGTCAGCAGCACGGAGACGACATCGAACCGGATGTGCCGCCACGGCCCCTCCTGCTCGGCCAGCCATAGCAGGGCGAGCCGCCGTATGCGCTGGCGTTTGGTGAAGGTGACCGCTTCGGCCGGTATGCCGAATCCGAGCCCCGACCGGGTCTTCACCTCGACGAACGCGGTGACTTCGGCGTCCCGGGCGATCAGGTCCAGTTCACCGTATCTGCATCGCCAGTTTCTGCTGACGATTTCCATCCCGGCGGCCTGCAGGAACTGTGCCGCCAGCTCTTCCCCTTGCGCGCCGAGCGCCTGTTTGTCTGTCACTCGGCCAGCGTGCCCGGCACCGCACGGCGACTTCGGGCGCTGACCTGGGCAAACACAAAACCTGTTGATAACCGGCACCCTGTGGACAACTCACGGTGCTCAGCTACCGGAGGGCACCGGATTGTCGGTATGCCGTGCTACTACTCCGGCAGCCGCAGGTCCGGCTTCTCCAGCTCTTCGATGTTGACGTCCTTGAAGGTGATCACCCGGACGTGCTTGACGAAGCGGGCCGGGCGGTACATGTCCCACACCCAGGCATCGCTCATCCGAACCTCGAAGTACACCTCACCGTCGGCGTTCTGCGGGCGCAGTTCCACGGAGTTGGCCAGGTAGAAGCGGCGCTCGGTCTCCACCACGTACGAGAACTGACCGACGATGTCTTTGTACTCTCGGTACAGCGAGAGCTCCATCTCGGTTTCGTACTTCTCGAGGTCCTCGGCACTCATCGGGTGGGACGTCCTCCTTCTCGCCGCGCTGCGTCGTGTGCTGACATCATCGCGCATGGGTAGCGCCGGTAGCCACTCGGCTATCCGGACGCACGACTTCGAACTCATCGGACAGCATCGCGTCGACCTCGCCCGCGAGCATGGCGTCGGCCTCCTCGGCCGCCGTGGCGACCGGCCGCAGGCCCGCCAGCTCGCGCACCGGGCGCCAGGAGCGCCGGTGCTCGTCGCTGGGGCCGAGGCGACGCAAGGCGGCGATATGGTCGGGCGTGTTGTAGCCCTTGTGGGACGCGAATCCGTAGCCGGGGAACCGCTGGTCCAGCTCGACCATCATCCGGTCCCTGGTGACCTTCGCCAGGATGCTGGCGGCGGCGATGCAGGCCGCGGCCGCGTCACCGCCGATCACCGGCAGCGACGGCACCGGGATGCCCGGCACCCGGAATCCGTCGGTCAGCACGTACCCGGGCGGCTGTCCGAGCCCGGCGACGGCGCGGCGCATGCCCTCGATATTGGCGACATGGATGCCGATCGAATCGATCTCCCAGGCCGGGATGACCACTACTTTCCAGGCCAGCGACAGCCGCGTGATGATCGGATACAGCTCTTCACGGACGGCTTCGGTGAGCTTCTTGGAGTCGTCGAGGCCGGCCAGCTTGTCGTAGGCCTTCGGCGCCAGCAGACAGGCCGCCACCACCAGCGGTCCCGCGCACGGCCCGCGACCGGCCTCATCGACACCGGCGACGGGGCCTAGACCGCTGCGGATCAACGCCGCTTCGAGCGTGCGCAACCCACCCGCCTTGCGCATCACCACGCGCGGCGGCCACCCATTGCTCTGTACCACTCGACCTTGCCCCACCGTCCAATTATGCTGCGGCCGCTGACGATCAGTTCTCTTGGGCGTTCTGCGAACGCACCGGACCGATCCGACTGGGCGGCCAGATCTTGAACACCGCCTTGCCGCGGACGTTGTCCACCGGGACGGTGCCCTGGAGTTCGTCGCTGATGTGCGCGCGCGAATCGGCGGACTCGTTGCGGTTGTCGCCCATCACCCACAGATGCCCTTCGGGCACCTTCACCGGCTTGAACTCGCGTCCGCCGCTGGGACCGTAGGGCTGACCGGGGACGTACGGGAAGATGTAGCGCGCGTACGGCTCGTCCAGCGGTTTGCCGTCGACCAGAACCCGGCCTTGGGTGTCACAGCATTCCACGGTCTGACCGCCGACCGCGATCACCCGCTTCACCAGATCGTTCTCGTCCGGCGGCACCAGACCGAAGAAGGAGAAGAAGTTCTGCACGCCGCGCACGACGGCGTTGTCCGAACGAATCGACTGGTAGTGCGTGTTCCAGGACGGCGGGCCGACGAACACCACCACGTCGCCGGGCTCGGGATCGCCCCAGTAGTAGCTCAGTTTCTGCACGTAGATGCGGTCGCCGGTGCAGCCGGCACAGCCGTGCAGCGTGGTTTCCATCGACTGCGAGGGAATCACGTACGGCCGCCCGACGAAAGTGACCATCAGCGCGGCGATCACCGCCGCGATCACGATGAGGATCGGCAGTTCCTGCCAGAACGGGCGCTGTTTCTTCTCGCTCCGTCGGCGTCCCCGACGTCGCTTGAACCCCTCGTCGTCCGAATCGGACACCGACACCGACCCACTTTCGTCTGCCACGCCGAACAGATTAGCCCGGCAGCCTGAGTCTCGTCCGATGCCGGGCGTTCCGCGTCACACTAATTCGACTGCGGATCATGCGAGCGCACCGGCCCCATCCGCCCCGGCGGCCAGATCTTGAACACCGCTTTGCCACGAACGTTGTCGACAGGAACGGTTCCGTGGAGTTCGTCGCTGGTATGCGCGCGCGAATCCCGCGACTCGTTGCGGTTGTCCCCCATCACCCAGAGATGGCCCGCAGGCACCTTGATCGGAGCGAAGACCCTGCCGCGGGGGTACGCGGCGTTCTGCCCCGCCACCCATGGGTAGTCCTTCTGCACATACGGCTCGTCCAGGGGTTTACCGTCCACCAGGATCCGCCCCTGCGCATCACAGCACTCCACGGTCTGACCGCCGACCGCGATCACTCGCTTCACCAGATCGTTCTCGTCCGGCGGGACCAGGCCGAAGTAGGAGAAGAAGTTCTGCACCCCACGCACGAGGGTATTGCTCGACCGATTCGATCGGTAGGTGTCGTTCCAGGAGGGCGGGCCGACGAATACCACCACGTCGCCCGGCTTCGGATCGCTCCAGTAGTAGCTCAGCTTCTGCACATAGATGCGGTCCCCTGTGCAACCAGTACAACCGTGCAGGGTCGGCTCCATCGACTGCGACGGAATCACATATGGGCGGCCGATGAAATTGACCATCAGCGCGGCGATCACCGCCGCGATCACGATGAGGACGGGCAGCTCCTGCCAGAACGGCCGCTGCTTCTTCGGGCGACGCCCTGCCCCCTCGTCATCCGACATGGTCGGCGACGCACTCTGTTCTGTCACACCGAAAACAGTAGCCCGGCACCGGAACTGAGTTCCGATACCGGGCTACCGGGCGCGCTATCGCGCCGAAAAGCTACTTCAGCGCTTTTCCTTGATCTTGGCGGCCTTGCCACGCAGATCGCGGAGGTAGTACAGCTTGGCGCGGCGGACGTCACCACGGGTGACGACCTCGATGTGGTCGATGTTCGGGGTGTGCACCGGGAAGGTGCGCTCCACGCCGACACCGAACGACACCTTGCGGACCGTGAAGGTCTCGCGGATGCCGCCGCCCTGGCGTCGGATGACGACGCCCTTGAAGACCTGGATGCGCTCCTTCGAGCCTTCGATGACCTTTACGTGCACATTGAGGGTGTCGCCCGGCCGGAAGTCGGGGACGTCGCTGCGCAGCGACTTCTCGTCGACGAAGTCAAGGGTGTTCATTTCCATCCTTATGGGTTCGCGCGAACAGAGGACCCTGGCGGCACGTCACGTGCTCGGCCGGTTCATGCTCCGATTCAAGGGGATGCGCCTGGTCCACGAGCACCCAGGGCAACCTGAGTATTGTGCCAGATCAGCGGGTCGCGGGAAAAATCGGCCCCCTGGATCAGGCCGGAGCCGCCGGTACCGCGAACAGGTGGATGCTGATCGACTCGCCTCTTCCGGCGCGCTCTCCCGTCCATACTGTACCGCTCGAGCAGCGCCGGATACTCCGTCATGAACTCCCCGACCTGGCCGTTTGGTCAAGCATGTGCCGCATCGCCCTGGATGGCTCGAGTCGCGTGGTGTAGGACGCGGGCCAGTCGTTCGTTTTCCGGGCCGTTGAATGCGAAGGCGGCGCGGCGGCGGGTGTAGCCGTAGGCCAGACCGCTGTGCGGGTCGGCGAATCCGTCGGAACCGGCGGCCCCGGTGTGACCGAACGCATTGGCACCGAGGAACGGGTACTGCTGGCCCTTGGCTTCGAAGCCGACCAGGTAGGGCGTCTGATCGCCGCGGACCAGGTCGTGACCGGCGGTCTGGATGGTGGTGAAGGCGGCGAGGGTGTCGGGTTTCAGCAGTGGCGACCTGCCGTCGATTTCGGAAATGGCGGCCGCGTACATCGCCGCCAGGGCACGCGCACTGCCCACCCCGCCCATCGACGCGGGACCGTTGGCGCGCAACTGCGCGTTGTTGGGTAAGGCGAGCACGTCGTCCGGCGTGAATCCGGTGGCGTTGAGGTTGTACGCAATGCCCGGAATGCTTTGCTGACCAGGTGAATTCGCCTCGAACGCAGCCTGCATATCCGGTGTCGCCGACCACGGCAGCACCTTCAGGTACCGATCCTCCAGTGCTGCGGGCAATCCGAGATAGAGATCCAAATCGTATGGGGCCCTTACGTGTTGCTCGAACAGCTCCTGGATCGAACTGCCCAGGAGGCGGCGGACCACCTCGCCGAGGATGGCGAAGGTGACGAATCCGCCGTAACCCTGCAGCACGCCCGGCCGGAAGAAGGGGCGTTGACCGGCGACGCGTTGCGCGATCAACTGGTCGTCGGCGAGTTCGGCGCGGGTGAAGCCGCCGTCGACCCCGATCACGCCGGATTCGTTGGTGAGTACCTGGCGCAGGGTGATCGTGACCTTGCCCGCGTCGGCGAACTCCGGCCAGTAGGCGGCAACGGGGCGGTCCAGGTCGAGCATCCCGTCCTGCACCAGCAGGGCCACGACCAGCGTCGCGGCGCCCTTGGTCGACGAGAGCAGACCAGTCAGCGTATCGCCGGTCACCTGCGCGCCGGCCCAGAGGTCGACCACCGGTCTGCCGTGTACGAAAGCGGCGAGCTGAGACCCGGATTCGCCGTTCTCCGCGGCTACGACCTCGGCGAATTCGGCACGCACCGCCTCGAATCCCGGTGCGACAGTGCCCTGTACTTCGATGATGCTCATGGTTGTTCTCCTTTGCGGGATGTCAGGCGTGCGCTGAACGACGCAGCAAGGTCAGTGGATTGCGCCGACCGGCGGGTGGGCGCAGCCGCCAGGACGCCAGGCTGAGACCGGCGAAGACCAGCGGTGAGATCCAGGTTTTCGGCTCGTCACCGACCGCCATGTGCGACACCGCCGCGCCGCCGTAGACGAAAGTCAGTCCGGCATAGGCCCATTCCTCGGCACGCGGATGGCCGGGCACGACGATCGCGGCCACCGCCGCTGCCTTGGCGACGCCGAGCATCGTCGCGAAATACATCGGATATTCGAGTCGATCGAAAACCTCACGGACATAAGGGATCCGGGCGACATCCCAGTAGGAGCCCACCACCGATTCGGTGAGCACGAGCCCGGTGGCGCCCAAATAGGCGGCGCGCAGCGCTAGGTCCTTGGTGCTGGTGTTCATGATTTCGTCCTTCCGTCGGTGTTGCTGTCTGTCTGACGGATGGCGGCGGGCGAAGGTAACAAGCGGCGAGTTGTCACGATCCGGGCCCGCGCGTCGTCATCACTGTGGACGACGATGCGAAGGAGCCCACATGGACGAATACCTGGCCGACCGGTTCGAGGCGCATCGCGCGCATCTCATCGCGGTGGCCTACCGGATGCTCGGGTCGTTGGCCGAAGCCGAGGACGCCGTGCAGGAGGCCTGGCTGCGGCTGGCGCGCGTCGATCACGACAGCATCGATAATCTCGGCGGCTGGCTGACCACCGCCGTGAGCCGAGTGTGCCTGGATCTGTTGCGCTCACGCCGATCGCGACGCGAGGACTCGTTCGAAGAGCAGCTGCCCGATCCGATGGTGGTTATGGATGACGGCACCGAGCCGGAACAGCAAGTGGTGCTGGCAGATTCGATCGGCATGGCGCTGCTGGTGGTACTCGACTCGCTGAATCCGGCCGAGCGGTTGGCCTTCGTGCTGCACGATATGTTCGCCATGCCGTTCGACCAGATCGCGCCGATCCTCGGCAAGTCGTCCGCCGCGACCAAGATGATCGCCAGCCGCGCGCGCCGCCGCGTCCAGGGCGGTACGCCGCGCCTCGACGCGGACCTCCCCCGCCAGCGCCGAGCCGTTGCCGCCTTCCTCGCCGCCGCCCGCGACGGCAGTTTCGATGCCCTGCTGTCCCTCCTGGACCCCGACGTGGTGCTGCGCGCCGACAGCGGCGTCGGCGGCATCCAGATCATGCGGGGCGCACCCGTCGTGGCCGGACTGCTGGATACCTTCCACCAGTTCGCCAACCGGTACGACGTCGTGCCCGCCTTGGTCAATGGCGTTGCGGGCCTGCTGAGTACAGCCGACGGCAGCCCGATGTCGGTCATCGCCTTCACCGTCGCCGACGACAGGATCACCGGCATCGATCTACTCGCCGACTCCACCCGCCTAGCCGCCCTCCCTCTGCCGACCACACACCCGAGTCGCTAGCCCGCGCGTACTCGGTGTCCCGCGCGCACGAATCCGGTAGCCACCCCTCGTGCGCGGCAGGCCAACTCACGCACAGCGACTCAACTCACGCCCGCCAAACCGACCCTCGCGCGCCGCGGTCGACTCGCCCGCTCGACTCGATCAGGACGAAAACCCCGACAGGTTCGGTCAGTCGCGGTCGGGCGCGTGCACCACCGGCTCGACGTCCGGCGCACGCTCCACCGGCTCCGCCTCGTGGTCCGAGGAGAACAGGGAGAGGTGGTGGCGGTGGGGCGCCGGTGGGGCGGGCACGACGGTGCGGGTGAGCTCGGCTTCGGCCGCGGTCCGGACGTGTTCGACGTCGGGTTTGCCGGCGACCAGGTCCTGCACGAAGATTTTGGCGCGGATGACCGGCCGCCGGTAGCGCCGTTCGCGGACGATGGCGCGGTACATGAGGCGGCGGCGGTCGGCGTAGCGCCAGCGGGCCCACGGCGCGCCCGGCCTGCTCAACCGCAGCGCACCGACCACCAGCAGCGGCAGAAAGAACATGCCGAACAGGCCGGTCCAGATCTTTCCCTTGGCGATGACCATTGCCGCGAGCCCGAGGTTCACCACCGCGAAGGCGACCACGAAGACCCGGACTTCGACGCTCGGATCGCTACGGAAGTCATTGATGTCCAACAACCACAGCGGATGGAATCCCAGCAGCAGCAACCCGGTGACCGCGAGGGCGACGAACACCGCGTCCACCGAGGTGCGCCCCTGCTCCTCCCAGTACACGTCGCGCAGATAGAAGATCAGCGCGAATTCGTCGAGGGTGAGCGCGGCGCCGACACCGAAGGCGGCGGCGAGCACGGCGGCCGTTGTCGTGTCGGCGGTTTGGTACAGGGTGACCATGCCGACGCCGGACGCCAGTAGCAGGATCACCCCGAACACCATGTGGTGGATGTGCACCCCGCCGGACCGCACGTTGCCCGGCCACCAGCGCACCTGTTTCCGGATCAGCCGGACGCTGAGCCGGATCAACAGGAAGCCGACGATGAACCCGAGAAGGAAGCACAGCAGCGGGAGCCTGCCCTGCGCGATCACATCCTCACTGAGCCATCGTCGCATGGCCGCCTGAAACCTCCGTCCGACCTACTGTCCGAAACCTGCCCGGCGCAGCGCATCCGCCATCGAACCGCTCGGCGCGGGCGCGTTGCGGCGCTGATTGCCACCGCCACGGGCCTGGCCCTGATTCCGCTGTCCTTGATTGCGGCCCTGTTGGTTCTTGCCCTGTCCATTCTGCCGCTCGGGCGCACCACCCTTGCGGTCCCCTTGGCCACGCTGCCGGTTCTCGCCTCGTTCACCTTTGGCCGCGACTCCCGGCTCGTCGTCCAGCCGCAGCGACAACCCGATGCGCTGCCGGGCGACATCGACCTCGAGCACCTTCACCTTGACCACGTCACCGGTGTTCACCACCTCGCGCGGATCCTTGACGAAGTTGTGCGACATCGCCGACACATGCACGAGCCCATCCTGGTGCACGCCGACGTCGACGAACGCGCCGAACGCCGCGACATTCGTGACGACCCCTTCGAGCACCATGCCGGGCTCGAGATCGGCGACCTTCTCCACGCCCGCGGCGAATTCCGCGGTCTTGAACTCGGGTCGCGGGTCGCGGCCCGGCTTTTCGAGCTCGCTGATGATGTCGGTGACGGTCGGTAGACCGAAGCGTTCGTCGGTGAACTCGTCGGCGCGCAGCGAGCGCAGCACGGTTGTGTTGCCGATGACCTCGGTGATGTCGCGGCCGGTCTTTTCCATGATCCGCCGGACCACCGGGTACGCCTCGGGGTG
Source organism: Nocardia iowensis (assembly GCF_019222765.1). NCBI lineage: Bacteria > Bacillati > Actinomycetota > Actinomycetes > Mycobacteriales > Nocardiaceae > Nocardia > Nocardia iowensis. Next base: position 6,528,478 of record NZ_CP078145.1, read on the forward strand.
CACCGCGGAGGTGTCCAGCGGATCGTCGCCGCCGCGGATCCGCAAGAAGCCCGCGCACTGCTCGAACGCCTTCGGGCCGAGCCGCGGCACCTCGAGCAACGCGGTCCGACTGCGGAACGGCCCATTCTGATCCCGGTGCGCCACAATGCTTTCCGCTACCGAACCAGCGATACCGGACACCCGCGACAGCAGCGGCACGGAGGCGGTGTTGACGTCGACGCCGACGGCATTCACCGCGTCCTCGACCACCGCGCCCAGCGAGCGCGCCAGCAGCGTCTCGGATACGTCGTGCTGGTACTGACCGACACCGATCGACTTCGGATCGATCTTCACCAACTCGGCGAGCGGATCCTGCAACCGTCGCGCGATCGACACCGCGCCGCGCAGCGACACGTCCATATCGGGCAGTTCCTGGGTGGCGTAGGCCGAGGCGGAGTACACCGAGGCGCCCGCCTCGGACACCACGATCTTGGTCGGCTTGTTCTCCGGAATCCGCGAGATCAGCTCGGCGGCAAGGGCATCGGTCTCGCGCGAGGCGGTACCGTTGCCGATGGCGATGAGCTCAACGCCGAACCGGGCGACCAGCGCGCCGAGCACGGCCAGTGACTTCTCGGTCTGCCCCTGCGGCTTGTGCGGATAGATCACCTCGGTGGCGACCGCCTTGCCGGTGGCGTCGACGACAGCCACCTTCACGCCGGTCCGGTAGCCGGGGTCGAGGCCCATCGTGGTGCGGGTGCCCGCGGGCGCGGCGAGCAACAGGTCGCGCAGGTTCGCCGCGAACACGTCGACGGCGTCCTTCTCGGCCGCTTGCCGCAACCGCATCCTGGTGTCGATGCCGAGGCTCACTTGCAGTTTGGTCCGCCAGGCCCAGCGCACGGTGTCCAGCAGCCAGGAGTCGGCGGCGCGGCCCTTGTCGGCGATGCCGAACTTGATCGCGATGCGGCCTTCGTAAATAGTCCGTTCGCCCGGTTCGCCAGGAGCGGAGCCTGCGGAGCGACCAGAAGACTCAGCTTGAGTGTCCGGCTCGAGGTGCAGCGACAGCACCTCTTCCTTCTCACCGCGCAGCAACGCGAGGATGCGGTGCGAGGGCAGTTTGGTGAACGGCTCGCTGAACTCGAAGTAGTCGGCGAACTTGGCGCCGGCCTCCTCCTTGCCCGCGCGCACGGTCGACTTGATCTGCCCGCGGTTCCACATCAGTTCGCGCAGCTCACCGACCAGGTCGGCGTCCTCGGCGAACCGCTCGACCAGGATCGACCGCGCGCCGTCGAGCTGCTCGGCGTTGTACTGCGCGGGATCGGTGGTCGGGTCGTTGATGAGCGCGTCGGCGACCGGCTCGTGGCCTGCCTCGCGCGCGATCTGCGCCTTGGTGCGCCGCTTCGGTTTGTACGGCAGGTAGATGTCCTCGAGCCGGGCCTTGGTCTCGGCGAGCATGATCTGCTGGTGCAGTGCGTCGTCGAGTTTGCCCTGGCCACGGATTGATTCGAGGATCGCGCCACGGCGCTCGTCGAGTTCGCGGATGTAGTGCAGACGCTCGTCGAGCAGGCGCAGCTGCGCGTCGTCGAGACCGCCGGTGACCTCCTTGCGGTAGCGCGCGATGAACGGCACGGTCGAGCCCGCGTCGAGCAGCTCGACGGTGGAGCGTACCTGGCTCTCCCGCACCCCGAGCTCGTCGGCGATGCGGCGGTTCACGCTGGCCTGGCTCGCGACGCCGGGGGATGTCGTGGGTGGGAGCACGGCGGGGTCGGACTCTGCACTTACGGTCTCGGGCGCTGTCGTCACGTCCGCAGACACTACCGGGACCGCCCGACAAGGGGCTCGCACCCAGTCGAACCGGGTCGCGCGTGCCGCATCACCGCTGGTCCGGCCTGCGGCACGAACCACCGGACCAGGCCGAGCGTGCTCGGCCTGGTCCGGTGGTTCGACGCATATACCCAGTTACCTACTGCAAGACCAGTTCCGGGCTGTACATCCGGATGATCCCGTTGCCGTCCTTGGTGACCTCGGTGAAACTGACATACCGGTGCCCGGGCTTGGCCAGTGCCTGGTCCACGGTCAACGGCGGGGAGGGGTATCTCCCGTTCGTGCAAGAGAAGGGACCGCTGGTCGCGACGTGTTCATCGGTTCCGCCGTCGGCATACGCGTCTTTATCCACGACCGTCACGACCATGGTGCAGTTCTTTTCATTGATGGAATCGTTTTTGAACGTGATCCCGCCGAATGCTCTCGGCACCCCGTTTTCGGCGTAAATGCAGGACTCCACTTCCGCGGAGCCATCGCTCGTCAGATAAACACCCGAGCAGCTATACGGGCTATCCGGCGCGGCGTCGGCGGCCGGTGCCACCAAGAGCAGCGGTGCGGCGCTGACGAAAACGCAAGATAGGACACGTGATAACGAACCGATGGACATGTAAGACCTCTCGATATCAGATTTGTCAATCCCCGAAAATGACCTTGTTCCACCATATGTGGCTCGCCGACAGGTCACATGACCACAGTAGTCGGGGCAACCGCTGGCGTTAACATCTCCACCAGCAGCGCGATGTCAGGTTTCGTCCACCGAACCCAGTAGCGCACGCGACAATTCGCGCATCTCCGCCTTGCGGATCTTGCCGGTGACCGTCATCGGGAACTCCTCCACCACGTGCACGTAGCGCGGGATCTTGAAGTGCGCCAGCTTGCCGGTACAGAACTCGCGGACGGCGGCGGCGTCCAAAGGTGTTGCGCCGTCCCGCATCCGGACCCACGCCATCAGCTCCTCGCCGTATTTCGGGTCGGGCACGCCGATCACCTGGGCATCCAGGATGTCGGGGTGGGTGTACAGGAACTCCTCGATCTCGCGCGGGTAGATGTTCTCGCCGCCACGGATGACCATGTCCTTGATGCGACCGGTGATCGCCAGGTAGCCGTCGTCGTCCATCACGCCGATGTCGCCGGTGTGCATCCAGCGGGCGGTGTCGATGGCCTCGGTGGACTTGGCGACGTCATTCCAGTAGCCGAGCATCACCGAGTAGCCGCGGGTGCACAGTTCGCCCGGCTCGCCGCGCGGTACCGTGAGACCCGTTGCGGGGTCGACGATTTTGACTTCCAGATGCGGACCTACCCGGCCGACCGTGCCGGTGCGCCGATCGATGCCGTCGTCGCGGCGGGTCTGGGTGGACACCGGCGAGGTCTCGGTCATGCCGTAGCAGATGCACACCTCGTGCATCCCCATCCGGTCGATCACCCGCTTCATGACCTCGACGGGGCACGGCGAGCCCGCCATGATGCCGGTGCGCAAGCTGGACAGATCCGGTGTGGCGGAATCCAATTCGGTCAGCAGCGCGATGAACATGGTCGGCACACCGTAGAGCGAGGTGCAGCGTTCACTCGCGACGGCCGCCAGCGTCGCCGAGGGATCGAACGATGGTGCCGGAATCACCACCGCCGCACCGTGACTCGTGCTGGCCAGGTTGCCCATGACCATCCCGAAGCAGTGGTAGAACGGCACCGGCACGCAGATCCGGTCCTGTTCGGTGTAGCCGCACAGCTCGCCGACGAAGAAGCCGTTGTTCAAGATGTTGTGATGGCTCAGCGTGGCTCCCTTGGGGAAACCCGTTGTGCCCGAGGTGTACTGGATGTTGATCGGGTCGTCGATGGACAGTTCCGCCGCGAGCGCGGCCAACCGATCCGCATCGATCGCCGTGCGCGCCAGCTCATCCCATTCCGGCGTGCCGAGCACCAGCACCTGTTCGAGGGACGGACAGTTCCCCCGAACCTGTTCGATCATCGCGACGTAGTTCGAGGTCTTGAACTCCGGCGCCGAGACCAGCATCCGCACCCCCGCCTGGCGCAGTACGTATTCCAGCTCGCTGGTGCGGTATGCCGGGTTGATATTGACCAGGATCGCGCCGATCTTGGCCGTCGCGTACTGCACGAAGAACCATTCGGCGCAGTTCGGCGCCCAGACGCCGACCCGGTCGCCCTTTCCGATGCCGCGGGCGGCCAGGCCGGTAGCCAGCGCATCGATCGCGGCGCCGAGCTCGCGATAGGTCCAGCGTCGCCCGGAGGGCTTGTCCACCAACGCTTCCCGGTCCGGGAAGGTGGCGACGGTACGGTCGAGGTTGCCGCCGATGGTGTCGCCGAGCAAGGGCGTGTCCGAGGTGCCGGACGCGTAACTCGGGCTCGGCATCACCTGTCCCCCGCTGGCGCAGCAGGTAGCGCTGCACTTTCCCGCTCGGCGTCTTCGGCAGCCGTGGTACGAAATGCACGGTGCGCGGGTAGGCGTGCGCGGCGAACTTCTTCTTCACCAGGTCCTGCAGCTCGGCGGCGAGTTCGTCACTGCCGACATAACCGTTGCGCAACACCACGAATGCCTCCAAGACCTCGCCGCGCAGTGCGTCGGGCATGCCGACCACAGCCGCGTCGGCGACCTGCTCGTGCAGCACGAGCACGCTTTCCACCTCGAACGGGCCGATGCGGTAGCCGGCCATGATGATCACGTCGTCGTCGCGGGAGGAGAAGTGGAAGAAGCCGTCCTCGTCCTGCGAGCCCGCATCGCCGGTGATATACCAACGCCCGTCCGGGGTGTAGCGCTGGGCAGTGCGTTCGGGGGCGTCGAGGTAGCCGAGGAACCACAGCAGCGGGCTGTTCTCGGTATCGATGGCGACGCGACCGAGCTCACCGGCGGGGGCGACGATGTCGGCGTCGTCGGACAACACCGCGCACGACCAGCCGGGCAGCGACCGCCCCATCGAGCCCGCGGGCACCTCGGTGTCCAGCGCCTCGTGCCAGGAATGGCAGATGACCATGCCGTGTTCGGTCTGACCATAGTGGTCGCGGACCGCGACACCGAGATGCTCCAGCGACCACGCGACGACCTCGGGGGTCAACGGCTCCCCGGCCGACGAGGCGCGCCGCAGCGTGGCATGCACCGGCGGCGCGATGGTGTCGGTGCGCAGCGCGCGGTACACGGTCGGGGCGGCGGCCAAGTTGGTGACACTGAAGCGGTCCAGCACGTGCCAGATGAGGGCGGGCGAGAACCCGGCATTCGCCAGAATGCTGCGCACACCGGCGGCCAGCGGGGCGAGGATCGCGTAATACAGGCCGTACGCCCAGCCGGGGTCCGCGACATTCCAAAAGACATCGTCCTCGCGGACATCCAGCGCGAATTCCTGATACGCGTGGAAGGAGGCCAGCGCGCGCAACGGAATCGGCACGCCCTTCGGAGTTCCGGTGGTGCCACTGGTGAACAGCTGCACCAGCAGTCCGTCGCCGCCGACCGCCACGGGTTCCGGCAGCTGGCTCGAGCTGTCGCCGAGCAGGTCCGCCATGCCGAGGCTGCCCGCGGGCGCGTCACCGCTGACGATGATCTGCCACGGTGCGTCGGCCGGTATGTCGGGCCCCGGCGCCAGCTTCGCCGCCTGGTCGGCATCGGCGATGACGATCGAGGTGCCGCTCGCCTTCAGCCGGAACGCGATGGCGGGCGGCGCGAATGCGGTGAACAACGGAACATGCACCGCCCCGCAACGCCAGATCCCCAGCAACGCCACCACCAAGTCCGTCGACTTCGTCATCAACGTCGCGACCCGATCACCTTGCCGGATGCCGAGTTCCGCCAGCCCAGCGGCGAATCGCGTCGAGCGCTCCCGCAGTTCACCATAGGTGAGATCGGTCGAGGACAGATCACTCTCGACGATGGTGAACGCGATTCCGTCCGCCGGATGCCGATCGCACAGCAAGTCCGCGGCTGAGGCGTCGGTCCGGTCGTACATGTCCAGCAGTTCGTGCACCCGCGAAGTCAGATCGATGCCCATCTCGCCACTCCTCATCGTGATCCAGCACACCCAATAGAGGTACCGCACTCGCTCCGGTCGCGCACGAGTGAAGAAGGCCTCCCTCCGGGCTCTAGTTCAATAGGATGTGGGTCACACCGAGTCCGCTACTACCCCCGAAAAGGGGTGAGTTCCATGTCAAACACCGCCCTGCTGCGCCCGCGGGACGCCGATGCGTTGCGCGCCGAAATCCGTTGGGTGGCAAGCGCGGCCGAGGTGCCGGTGGCGTTCGGCGGCGAGGTGCACGGCGACGCGCTGCTGCTGTCGGAATTCGTCGGCACCCTCACCAACGGGCTGCGTGGGCTGTCCGTAGTGCGTACTTCGGGGCTCGGCGGCCGCGTCATGGACTCCGGCCGTCCCGCCTCGGTGGCCGACTACGTCAACACCTCCACCATCACCCACCACTATGACGGGCCGGTATCCGGCGAAGGGCTCCGCTCGATCGCGGCCGTGCCGGTGATTGTCGACAAACGCTCCCGCGCCGTCCTCTACGCCGCCACCCGCGGCGCCAGCCCGCTCGGTGATCGCACGGTCGACCTGGTCGTCCGGGCCGGTCGCCGCCTCGCCACCGAAATCACCCTCCGCGACGAGGTGGACCGCCGCCTGCGCCTGCTCGAGACGACCACCCCCTCCCCCGACACCGCGCCGGCCGTCGCCGAGGAACTCCGCGACATCCACGCCGAACTGCGCGGCATGGCGCGCTCCGCCGACGACGAGGAGCTTCGCGGTCGCCTGCACACCGTATGCGAACGCCTCACTCGGGTCATGGTCGGCGACTCACCTCCCGACGCACCCCGACTGTCCCGCCGCGAACTGGACGTGCTGTCCCAAATCGCCCTGGGTTGCACGAATCAGGAAGCCGCCCAACGCCTCTCGCTACGACCCGAGACGGTCAAAAGCTATCTTCGCAACGCCATGACCAAACTCGACGCCCACTCCCGATACGAAGCCGTCGTCACCGCGCGGCGCCACGGACTACTCCCCTAGCCCCGTCGCGGTCAGTCCGTGGCGGGGTCGGGCAGCAGGTCTGGGCGGCGGGCACGGGTACGAGCGAGGGATTGTTCGCGGCGCCAGGCCGCCACTTTGGCGTGGTCGCCGGAGCGGAGGACCGGGGGAACTTCAAGGTCACGCCAGACGACGGGGCGGGTGTAGCTGGGGCCTTCCAGCAAGCCGTCGGAGAACGAATCCTCTTGGTGGGACTGCTGATTGCCGAGAACACCGGGAAGCAGGCGGACGACGGCTTCGGTCATCACCAGGACGGCCGCCTCGCCGCCGATCAGCACGTAGTCGCCGATGCTGACCTCTTCGACGCGGACCCGACGCCCGGCGTCGTCGAAGACCCGTTGGTCGATGCCTTCGTAGCGGCCGCACGCGAAGACGAGATGTTTCTCGGTGGCCCAGCGGTGCGCGGTTTCCTGGGTGAACGGGACGCCCGCAGGCGTCGGGACGACGAGCAGCGCGTCGTCGGGGCAGACCTCGTCGAGCGCGTCGCCCCACACCGTCGGCTTCATGACCATGCCCGGTCCGCCGCCGTACGGCGCATCATCGACGGACTTGTGCACGTCGTGGGTCCAGTTACGCAGGTCGTGCACGGCGAGCGAGATCAGGCCCTTGTCGATGGCCTTGCCCAGCAACGCCGTTCGCAGGGGCTCGAGATACTCCGGAAAGATCGTGACGACATCGAGCTGCACGGCTACCTCATTCCGGATCGAGGAGCCCTTCGGGCGGGTCGATGACGACGAGCCGATCGGCGAGCGAGACCGTGGGCACGATGGCGGTGACGAACGGGATCAGGATCTCCCGGCCGTCCTCGGCGGCCTGCACCGAAAGCAGTTCTCCCGCAGCCGAATGCAGCACCTCACGCACGGTGCCGACCACGGTTGCGTCGGTGAGCTGAACGGTCAGCCCCTCGAGTTCGTGGTCGTAGTACTCGTCCGGGTCGTCGGACGGCGGCAGGTCCTCGCTGTCCACCACGAACAGCGTGCCGCGCAACGCGTCGGCCGCGTCGCGGTCGGCGACGCCCGCGAGAAACACCAGAAGCCGGCCCGAGTGCTCTCGGGCCGACTCCACGGTGAAGTCGCGGACTTCCTTGGATCGCGCCAGCCGCCCGCGCAGCGTGCTGCCCGGCGCGAACCGGGCTTCCGGCTCGTCGGTGCGTATCTCGACGACCAGTTCGCCGCGCACGCCGTGCGACTTGGCGACCCGTCCTACGACTAGTTCCATCTACTGGTCGGTGTCGACCACGTCGACCCGGATGCCACGGCCGCCGATGCCGGCGACGAGGGTGCGCAGCGCGGTCGCGGTACGACCACCGCGACCGATCACCTTGCCCAGGTCTTCGGGATGCACGTGCACCTCGACGGTGCGGCCGCGGCGGCCGGTGATCAGCTCGACGCGCACGTCATCGGGATTGGCGACGATGCCGCGAACCAAATGTTCCACGGCATCGGCGACGACAGCGCTCATTACTCAGCAGCCTCGGCAGCGGCGGGCGCCTCGGCGGCCTCGTCCTTCTTGGCCTCGTCCTTCTTGGCGGCCTTCTTCTTCGGGGTGACGGCCTCGGCGGTGGGCGCGCTGTCGGCAGCGGCCAGCGCGGCGTTGAACAGGTCCAGCTTGGACGCCTTCTCCGCCTTGGTCTTCAGGGTGCCTTCGGCGCCCGGCAGGCCCTTGAACTTCTGCCAGTCACCGGTGATCTCCAGCAGTCGCTGCACGGGCTCGGTCGGCTGCGCGCCGACACTCAGCCAGTACTGAGCGCGCTCGGAATCGATCTCGATGAGCGACGGCTCTTCCTTCGGGTGGTACAGGCCGATGGACTCGATGGACCGGCCGTCCCGGCGGGTGCGGGCGTCGGCGACGACGATGCGGTACTGCGGGTTGCGGATCTTGCCCAGGCGGGTGAGCTTGATGCGAACAGCCATGCTTGTTCTGCCTCTTTCGTAGGTTGGTCACGGCGCAATTCAGCGACCCGCATGGTCTGCGAGCCCGGTTTAGCGCTTGGAGTGTGTGACCGCCGCGCGGTACGTAACCGGAGACGGGCTGACACTTGTCCGGAAGGACGGTGGTCCATTCTGCCAGACGGCACACTGAGGCCAGAAATCGCATCGCTGATCCGCCTCGCTAGCCTGCCTCTCCGCGTATTCAGGCCAGGCTCAGGTGGGGGTGACAGTGACGTTGGCGGCTGGCGGTTAGTGGTCGGGCGGGCTCGCCCGTTCCCGGCAAGTTACCCATGTGCTTGCGATATCAGTCGTCGCCGAAGCATCTCCGGACCCCTACCGTCGGTAGCGCAACAGCACCACTCCGGAGCTGAAAGGCCGGGTTTCGACTAGTTGCAGGACCGGGATCTCGGTGGCGCCTTCGAACAGGCGCCTGCCGGTGCCCTGGACGACCGGATAGACGAACAGGCGGTACTCATCGACCAGGTCGGCGGCGATGAGCGCGTGGACCAGCTGGATGCTGCCGGTCGCCACGATGTCCTTGCCCGGCTGGTCCTTGATGACGCGGAGCTCGTCGATGCCGCGCAGGATGACCGTGTTCTCCCACGCCGGGTCCTCGATGGTGCTGGACACGACGTATTTCGTCGCCTTGTTCAGGTGAGCGGTGACCCCGGACGTGTCGTCGGTCTGCTTCGGCCAATATCCGCGCATCTCCTCGAAGGAGATCCGCCCGAGCAACACCGCGTCAGAGGTCGCCATGTGCGAGCTCAAGGTCGCGACGAGGTCGGACTGGTCCACTCCCTCGGCGTTGGCCACGCTGAACCACTCCGCCGCTTCGATCACCCCGTCCAGCGTGATGTTCTCGGTTACCACCAGCTCGCGCATCGCTGCTCCTCCCGTCGGAAACTACGTCTCCTACTGAAGACGTGCCGCGCCAACGGAATTCATCGGTGTAGTCGCCGCTTTTTCGAGCTAGCGGACCAATGGAGTGAGGGTGCGCCCGGCGAGTTCGACCGCGCCCGGCTCATGACCGTTGGTGACCATGTTGACGATGATGCCCTGCACACCGTGGTCGAGCACCCTGGTCTGGAGTTGCTCGGCGACCTCGTCGGGGGTGCCGACGAACTGCCGGTCGGCGATGCTCTGTTCGCGTTCGGCGGCGGAGAGGGCGGCCAAGTCGATATCGAGGCCGCGCAGGAAGTCCCGCTGCTGTTTGCGGGCCCGGTCACCGTCCTCGTCGACCATCAGGAAGCACAGGTAGCTGACCTCCAATGTCGCGGGGTCGCGGTCGATCTCGGCGCAGCGCTGATGCAGGGCCGCGATCTTGCGCGGCAGCTCCGAGGCGTTGCAGATGATATTGAGGTGGTCGGCGTAGCGGGCGGCCAAGGCGAAGGTTTTCTTCTCGCCCGCACCGCCGAGCATGATCGGCAGATCATCGCGCAGGCGCGGCTCGTTCATGGCGTTGTCGGTGTGGTACCACTTGCCGTCGAAGGTGGCGTGCTCGCCGCGCAGCATCGGCTGGATGATCCGCAATGCCTCGTCGAGACGCTCGAAGCGGTCGGTGAAGGTGCCGAATTCGAATCCGTAGGACTTGTGCTCGAGCTCGAACCAGCCCGCCCCGATGCCGAGGATCGCGCGCCCGCCGCTGACCACGTCGAGCGTGGTGACCGTCTTGGCGAGCAGTGCCGGATTCCGGTAGGTGTTGCCGGTCACCAACGCGGACAACTGAATTCGCTCGGTGGACGCCGCGATACCGGCCAGCGCGGTGTATGCCTCCAGCATCGGGTCGTCCGGCGTCCCGAGGCCCGGCAGCTGATAGAAGTGGTCCATCACGAACACCGTGTCGAACCCTGCCGCTTCGGCCTCCCTTGCCTGCGCCACCACCGTCGGGAACAACTCCCGCACCGGCTGTCCGTAGGTGAAGTTGGGCATCTGATAACCGAGACGAATGGTCATATCGCCCGACCCTACGCGGGCGCGACAGCCAGATCAGGAGGAACTGTTGGCGGGAAGGGCCAGTGGCCGGGCGTTCAGCTTCCGGAGCGGCCGAAGCGCACGGTGAGCGCCGAGCCGCCCTCGGCATCGGGACGCTCGATCTGCTGCTGGGCGATGTCGACTGCCCAGGCGTAGCGCGGGTCGGGGCGCAGGGCGTGTTCGCGCAGGCAGGCTTCGGTGAATTTGATGACGTGCTCGTCGCCGTGTTCGACGGCGCGGCCGATCAACTCGTCCCATGCCGGTACCTCGGCTCGTTGCGCCCGAGTCAAGGCCGATTCCTCGCCGTCGTTGCCGGTGGTGATCATCATCAGCAGGGTCACCTGGGCCTGCCACAGCGCGGCCACGGTGGGCTCGTGCAGTTGTCGCGGCAGCTGTGGCAGCACCAGGCGGGCGGCCGCGGGTGCGGTGACGCCGTGCAACAGGGGAATGGGGAAGCCGTGGGCCGAGTGTGCGACGCACACGCCCGCGTAGTTCGCGGTCATGTCCGAGAGCAGCCGGTCGATGTGATCGGGGGCCAGTATCCCGAGGGCATCGGCGTAGCCCGGCATCGAATGCGGGTTACGCATGCGCGCCAGCCCCTCTTGCGGGCTGTTCGGCGGCTCGGTGAGCCGAGGGATGGCCGTCAGTGCCGCTGCCACGTTCGACCGGCCGGTCAACCGGCCGGGACCGGGGGCGTCGATGAACCGGGCGGCCCAGTAGCCGAGTCCGCGGGCCAGCTCGCGCAGCTGCGACGGCGTTGGTTGCGCGGTGGCGGCCAAGCCGCGCACGGCGTGCGCGGTGCGGATCAGGCCGTGTGTCAGTCCGGTCATCGGTCCCGGCAGCAGCCGTGGCCACCAGCGAACCAGCACGGCTCGCCAGCCTTCCTCGGCCATCTCGCGGAGGAAGAGTTCCTCGAAGTCACCGGCGCGGCCGATATCGCCGAGCGCGGCCCGCCAGTCCGCCTCGTCGGAGCCATCGAGCCGCTGGTAGGGCACGGGTGGCTCATGGTGTGGCGCGGCGTTGCGGTACGTCTCGATCCAGCCGGGCACCGCGTCGCCGTGACCGAGGACGGCCAGTGCTTCGGCGCCCATGGGTCCGTGATTGGCCAGGTCGCCACCGCCGAGATTGCGTTCGTACCCCAGATCGTCGAGGCGTTCGAGTGCGTCGTTGACTGCGTCGAGATAGGTGGACACCGCAACCCCTATGTTCGTACATCCAAACTGTTTGTGAATCCGAATATATAAGATGTGTGCATGCCCGACAAGCCCAGCGCACCGAGACTTCCGAGCCGCGCGGAGATCACCGAGGTCATCGGCTTCATGCCGCTGATCGCGAACTTCTTCGACAAGGCCCGCGCCGACATGCCTGCCGAGCACAGCGCGTCCTTCACCGAGCACAACCTGACCTCGCGGCATGGCGCGGTATGCGTTCAACTCGTGCCGGCGGAGTCGTTGAGCGTCGGCGAGCTGGCCGGTCGGATGGGGCTGGCGTTGTCGACGGTCAGCGAGCTCGTCGGCGACCTCGACCGGGCCGGATGGGTGAGCAGGCAGCCCGATCCGGCCAACCGGCGGCGCACTCTTGTTGCGCTGCAACCGCAGTGGCGCGAGCACATGGAGACCTTCGTCGCCCGCCGGGCCGAACCGCTACTGGCCGCGATGGCAACACTCACCCCCGAGCAGCGGGCCGGATTCGCGGCCGGACTACAGGCGTGGGCGCACGAAATCCGGCACTGGCGCGATTGATCCGCTGGAAGTTGAAGTCGCGGAACTAACGGTGGCCGGTGATGGGGCCGTGATCGGCGTATAGACGCCCGCGCAGGATCACGGCGTAGGGCGCGGTAAGCGTCTCCGGGTTTGTGCGTGGGTCTTCTTGGTACACAACGAAATCAGCGGACGCCCCGTGCTCGATGCCGGGGCGGCCGAGCCAGGTCCGGGCATTCCAAGAGGCGGCACCAAGGGCGTCGTGCTTGGACAGACCCGCGCCGCCGAGGGCGGTGATCTCGTCGGCGATGCGGCCGTGGCGGATGGAGCCGCCCGCGTCGGTACCCGCGAAGATGGGAATGCCCGCGTCGTGCGCGTTGGCCACGGTGTTGCGGACGCGGCGGTGCAGGTCCCGCATGTGGGCGGCATAGGTGGGGAATTTGCCTGCGCTGTCGGCGATTTCGGGGAAGGTGTCGATGTTGACCAGAGTCGGCACCAGGGCGGTACCGTGTTCGACCATCATCTCGATGGTGTCGTCGGTGAGGCCGGTGCCGTGTTCGATGCAGTCGATGCCCGCGTCGAGCAGGCCGGGTAGCGCGTCCTCGCCGAACACGTGCGCGGTGACCCTGGCGCCGTTGGCGTGGGCGGCGTCGATGGCCTCCTTGAGGATCGCGTCGCTCCAGAGTGGGCGCAGGTCGCCGACGGAGCGGTCGATCCAGTCGCCGACGATTTTCACCCAGCCGTCGCCGAAGCGGGCCTGCTCGGCGACGATCTCCGGGAGATCGCGTTCGTCGTCGAGTTCGATGCCGAGTTCGCGAATATAGCGGCGGGGACGGGCGATATGGCGGCCCGCGCGGATGATCCGCGGCAGTTCCTCGTGGTCATCGATGAAGCGGGTGTCGATGGGTGAGCCCGCATCGCGCAACAGCAGCGCACCCGCATCGCGTTCGGTCTCGGCCTGCGCGATGGCCCCCTCGCGATCCTCGTCTCCCCCGCCGTACCGGATCCCGACGTGACAGTGCGCGTCGACCAGTCCCGGCACGATCCACCCTGTGCGGCACAGCGTTTCGGCGCCCGGCACCGGCTCGAACGACACCAGCCCGTCCCGCACCCAGAGATCCCGGACTTCCGCATCGGGGAGAACCACACCTCGCAGATGCACAGCAAACCTCCCGGACTCGTCGGCTTGCCTCCCAACTTACTGTCCACGCCCCATGACAGTCACGCACCCGCAGCCGCCAGCTCCACCCCGCGCACCGGTTTGCACGCCACGCACGAAATCGCTAGCCAACTCGTGCGCGGCGCAACACCTTCTGCGCGGGGTCTACTTCTTGGGGAACTTCAGCTTCGACAGGTCGAAGCCTTCGAGACCCGGCGGGAGCTGGTCGAGACCGGCGGGCATGTTGGAGATGTCCGGCATGCCCGCGGGCAGACCGGGCATTCCGGCGGGCATGCCGGGGAGGCCGCCGCGCACCTTGGGCGGGGTAGGGCCGCGACCGCCCTTCTTGCCCTTCTTGCCTTTTTTGTTGTTGCCGCGGCGGGCACCGGGCATGCCCATCTGGCGGCCCATCATCGCCATCATCTTCTTGGCTTCGAAGAAGCGGTCGACGAGTTGATTGACCTCGGAGACCTGGACGCCGGAGCCGTTGGCGATGCGCAGCCGGCGGGAGGCGTTGATGATCTTCGGGTTGTCTCGTTCGGCAGGAGTCATGCCGCGGATGATCGCCTGCACCCGGTCGAGCTGCTTGTCGTCGACCGCGGCCAGCGCGTCCTTCATCTGACCCGCGCCGGGCAGCATGCCGAGCAGGTTGCCGATCGGGCCCATCTTGCGGATGGCGAGCATCTGATCGAGAAAGTCCTCGAGCGTCATCTCGCCGCTGCCGATCTTGCGGGCGGCTTCCTCGGCCTGTTCCTGGTCGTAAATCTGTTCGGCGTGCTCGATCAGGCTGAGCACGTCGCCCATGCCGAGGATGCGGCTAGCCATTCGGTCCGGGTGGAAGACGTCGAAGTCCTCGAGCTTCTCACCGGTGGACGCGAACATGATCGGCGCGCCGGTCACTTCGCGCACCGACAGCGCCGCACCACCGCGGGCGTCACCGTCGAGCTTGGTGAGCACGACACCGGTGAAGCCGACGCCGTCGCGGAAGGCTTCCGCGGTGGTGACGGCGTCCTGACCGATCATGGCGTCGAGCACGAACAGCGTCTCGTCCGGCTGCACGGCGTCGCGAATGCCCGCGGCCTGGCGCATCAGCTCTTCGTCGATGCCGAGGCGACCGGCGGTGTCGACGATGACCACGTCGTACTGCTTGGCGCGGGCCTCGGCGATGCCGCCGCGGGCGACCTCGACCGGGTCGGCCGCGGTGACGCCGAGCGCGTTGTCGCCGCCGCCGATGGAGGTGCCGCCGTGCGGCGCGAACACGGGCACACCCGCCCGCTCACCGACCACTTGCAGCTGGGTTACGGCACCGGGCCGCTGCAGGTCACAGGCCACCAGCAACGGCTGATGTCCTTGTCCCTTCAGCCATTTCGCGAGCTTGCCCGCGAGGGTGGTCTTACCGGCACCCTGCAGACCGGCGAGCATGACCACGGTCGGCGGGTTCTTGGCCAGCGTCAGCCTGCGCGTCTCGCCGCCGAGGATGCCGACGAGCTCCTCGTTGACGATCTTGACGACCTGCTGTGCGGGGTTCAGCGCCGCGGAGACCTCGGCGCCCTTGGCGCGCTCCTTGATCCGGGCGATGAAACCGCGCACCACCGGCAGCGCGACGTCGGCTTCGAGCAGGGCTAGCCGGATCTCCCGACAGGTGGCGTCGATGTCGGCCGGTGACAGACGCCCCTTACCGCGCAGATCCTTGAGGGCACCGGTAAGCCGGTCGGACAGGGATTCGAACACCGATCGCGCTCCTGATCTCGGGGGACGTCAATTGCCTCCCAGGGTAATGGGATCGGCCCGCGACGCGAGCGACGGCCCCGAAGGCGCTGCCGCGGCATGACCGTGCAGCGCCATGGGAGCACCGCAAATCCGGCCCAGCGTAGGCGCGGGCCGGTGTGTCCTTCGAGATCGCGCGTGTCTGTTTACTCGAGTGAACGGCGGCGCGGTTTGGCCGTCTTGCGGTAATCGTGGTTCTCCTTGGCCACCATGTAGACCGCCTCGCGGGCGGTCAATCCCAGCTCCAACGCCAGGTCATCGAGGATGGCCCATTCCGTGGTGGTGGGGATCCGCGAGCTGGCGACCGTCGAGGCGATGGTCATGGCGGTCACGGCCTGTTGTCCGGTCAATGTGCGACCCGGTAGCCAGGAAACCACCCAGCGATCCCCGCCGACGCACCGCGCCATGTGCGTGGTCTCGTCGCTCGTCATCATCGACGCCGAAACAACTTCAATTGCCACCGACGTACTCCCCTCATGCTAGCGATAGCCAGACGCTCTGATACTAGGGCGGGAGTGACCGACAACATAAGAGTTCCAGCAAATCACGTGCAACAGATTGGTTACTGGTGCCGCTGGTCAGGAATCGAGGATCTCCGGCCCCGGCATGCCGTCCTCGGGTTTCTTCGGCGCTGGCCGCGGCACGACGGCCAGAATCGCCTTTTCGATGGCCGTCCTGCGGTCCGGGCCGTCCTCGGCGCCGAGATCGAGGCAGAAGGTGTCGACCACCGCGGAACCCATGGTCACCACCTTTGCCCAGCGCACGTCGGCACCGCAGCCCTCGAGCGCGGCGGCGAGCCGGCTCAGCACGCCGATCCGGTCCTCGGCACGCAGTTCCAGCAGCACCTGCCCCGGCACCGAGGTACCGGACCACAGCACCCTCGGCTGGGCCTGCGCGTACTGACCCGGTCCGACACCGCCCGCTTCCCGCTCGCGCTTCGCGAGCACCGCCGGAACATCCAGGTCGCCAGCGATGGCGCGGATGAGTTCCTGACGCAACAGCCCGGCATCCGGCGGGTCACCGAACTTGGGGGAAACCACGAAAGTGTCGATGGCGGAATCACCTTCGACGCCGAGTGCGGCCGAAAGCACCCGCAGCGAGTGCAGGGCGAGCACCCCGGCGGCATCGGAGAGCAGCCCCGTGCTGTCCGGGGCGATCACGGTGACCGTGTAGGTGTACTTGCTCTCCCCCGGCTTCAATTCGACGTGCACACCGCCCGCCTTGGCCTTGGCGACCAGTTCCGGCGCGATCGGTTCCGGCGTCGGCAGCTCGCCACCCGCCATGACCAGGCGGCAGCGGCGGACGAGATCGCCGATGAGCGAGGCCTTCCAGTCGCCCCAGACACCGGGTCCGGTGGCCAGCGAGTCCGCTTCGGCCAGGGTGTGCAGCAATTCCAGCAGTTCCGGGTCGCCGTCCAGCGCGTCGACCACGAACTGCACGGTGGCGGGGTCGGACAGATCGCGGCGGGTCGCCGTGTCCGGGAGCAGCAAGTGGTGGCGGACCAGTGCGCTTAGGGTGCGCACGTCCGATGGCCAGAGGCCGAGCCGACGGCCGATGTGCGTCGCCAGTTCGGCCCCGACGACGCTGTGGTCGCCCGCGCGGCCCTTGCCGATGTCGTGCAGCAGCGCGCCGAGCGCGAGCAGGTCCGGCCGGGCCACCCGCGTACTTATCGCGCTCGCGTAGGACACCGTCTCCATCAGGTGCCGATCGACGGTCCAGGTGTGCAGGGCATCCCGCGGCGGCAGGTCACGAACGGCACCCCATTCCGGAAGTAGCCTGCCCCACAAGCCCGTTCGATCGAGTGCCTCGATCGCATCGATGGCGCCGCGGCCCGCGCCGAGCAGCACCAGCAGGTCGTTGAGGGCGTCCTTGGGCCACGGCTCGCGTAGCTCGGGCGCGTCTTCGGACAACCGGTTCAGCGTGGTCGCCGACATCGGCAGTCCGGTCTGCGCCGAGGCGGCCGCGACTCGCAGAATGAGCCCCGGATCGCGCTGCGGCCGCGCGTCCCTGGCCAGCACCACCTCGCCTGCGTGCTCGACCACTCCTTCGTCGATCGGCCGACGCACCGGCATGCGGCGCAGGCGGGCCAGACCGCGACGCGGCAGCGCGTTGGCGGCCGTGCGCAATCCGACATCGACGGAGTAACTCACCGTCCGCGCCGAATCGCTCAGCGTGCGTGCGAGATCGAACCGGTCGCCGATCCGCAGCGCCGCGCCGATCTCGTCGGCATCCTGCGCGCGCAGCTGGTCACGGGCCCGGCCCGCGACTCGATGTAGCTCAGTGCGAACATCCAGCAAACGACGGTGAGCGTGTTTCAGACCACCACCGGGCACCTCGGGACCGAGTCCTGGCATGGCATCGGTCAATTGAGCGATGGCGAGCGCATCGAGCAGTTGAATGTCGCGCAGGCCGCCGCGTCCGTTCTTCAGGTCGGGTTCGGCGCGGTGCGCGATCTCGCCACTGCGCTGCCAGCGCGCCTCGGTCTGGGCGATCAGTTCGTCGAACCGGGAACGGATTCCGGTCCGCCACTCCCGGCGCACCCCGCCGATCAGCAGATTGCTCAGATCCTGATCGCCGACGATGTGCCTGGCCTCGAGCATGCCGAGCGCGGCGATCAGATCGTCGGATGCCACCCGCAGCGCCTGCGGCACGGTCCGCACGCTGTGGTCGAGCTTGATGTGGGCGTCCCACAGCGGATACCAGAGCTGGTCGGCGACCTCGGCGACCCGGGCCGGGTCGACGTCGTCGTGCAGCAGCACCAGGTCCAGATCGGAGTACGGCAGCATTTCGCCGCGGCCGAGTCCGCCGACCGCGACCACGGCCAAACCGCTGTCGCTGGTGATGCCGAGTTCGGTGCCCTTGCTGGTGAGCCACAACTCGTAGAGGTCGACCAGGGCTTGCCGCAGCGACTCGGCATCGAGCCGAGGATTGCGCGGCACACCGCCGTCGAGCAGTTGGGTTCGAGCGCGGACCAGATCGGCCGCGCCATTGGATACCTTGCCGCCGTTGGCTTCTCCGGTCACCGTCCGGTCACCGTCGTGCTGACTATCCACAAACCCACCGCCCATCCATGCAGTGCGGCCCCGCCCCGACCGGTGCTCCGGTGGGAGGCGAGGCCGCCGCTCGATCAGATATTCGTTACAGCGCGTCGGTACCGCGTTCGCCGGTCCGCACCCTGATGATCGTGTCGACCGGGGTCACCCAGACCTTGCCGTCACCGATCTTGCCGGTGCGCGAGGCCTCGACGATCACCTCGACGACCTTGTCCACCGACGCGTCGTCGACGACCACCTCGACCCGAACCTTGGGCACAAAATCCACGGAGTACTCGGCACCGCGATAAACCTCGGTGTGACCCTTCTGGCGGCCGTAACCCTGCACCTCGCTGACGGTCATGCCGAGCACGCCCGCCTGCTCGAGTCCGGTCTTGACATCCTCGAGCGTGAACGGTTTGACGATTGCGGTGATCAGTTTCATGTTCGTCATGCCTCCTTGACGGCCGAACGTGCCGTGTTGCCCACAGCGGCGAAATCGTAGGCGGTTTCCGCGTGCTCGGACTCGTCCAAGCCCACCGACTCGGCTTCGTCGCTCGCGCGCAGCCCAATGGTGAACTTCACGATATAGGCAATGATCAGGCTGGCGATGAAGGAGAAGGCAAGTACCGCACCGGCACCGACGGCCTGACGCCACAGCTGATCGAGGCCGCCACCGTAGAACAGACCGGTCTTGGCGGCGCCCGCCTCCGGCGCGGCGACCAGGCCCACCATCAGGGTGCCGACGATGCCGCCGACCAGGTGCACACCGACCACGTCGAGCGAGTCGTCGAAGCCGAATTTGAACTTCAGACCCACCGCGAGGGCGCAGAGCGCGCCGGCCACGACGCCGATGGCGAGCGCGCCGAGCACGTTCACCGAGGAACAGGACGGCGTGATGGCGACAAGTCCCGCCACGATGCCGGACGCCGCGCCCAGCGAGGTGGGCTTGCCGTCACGGAACTTCTCCACCAGCAGCCAGGCCAGCATGGCGGCCGCGGTCGCGATGGCGGTGATGACGAAGGTGGAGCCCGCCAGACCACCGGAGGTGAGCGCGGAGCCCGCGTTGAAACCGAACCAGCCGAACCACAGCAGACCGGCGCCGAGCATGACGAACGGCAGGTTGTGCGGACGGAACGGAGTCGTCGGCCAGCCGCGGCGCTTGCCGAGGACGAGCACCAGCGCGAGCGCGGCCGCACCGGCATTGATGTGCACGGCGGTACCACCGGCGAAGTCGACCGCGAGGAGCTTGTTGGCGATCCAGCCGCCTTCGTGGATGACGTTGCCGTCGGCGTCCTTGGCGTCGAAGTCGAAGACCCAGTGCGCGACCGGGAAGTAGACGACGGTGACCCAGATGCCGGCGAACAGCAGCCAGGAACCGAACTTCAGGCGGTCGGCGACCGCGCCCGAGATGAGGGCGACCGTGATGATGGCGAACATCAGCTGGAACGCGACGAACACGCTCATCGGAATCGTGCCCATGAGCGGGATGTCGGTGGCCGCCGTGGTGACGGCGCCACTGGCGTCCTTGACCTCGGCGACCGCGTTACCGCCGATCAGCCCCTTCAGGCCGAAGAACTGCGCGGGATCGCCGATCACGTTGAACTTGTTGTCGCCGAATGCCATCGAGTATCCATACAGCGACCACAGCACACCGACCAGTCCCATGGCGCTGATGCTCATCATGATCATGTTCAGCACGTTCTTCGAGCGGACCATGCCGCCGTAGAAAAATGCCAGACCTGGCGTCATCAACAACACGAGCGCTGAACTCGCCAGCATCCATGCGGTGTCACCGGTGTCCGGTGCGCCGGTAAGGGGAAATGCCACCTTGAAGTCCTCCTCATCTCGGGCCCTGCCGACTCCGGCAAATGGACCTGCACAGAAGGGTCCTCATTCGGTGTTTCATCCACAGAGCTGTGGTGTTTCACCTGCGTGAACGGATGGGCCAGTTGTGTTGCGACCAGGTTTCGTGATTTACACCGCGAGTTTGCCGGCCGCTGTGAGACGCGTTTCGGACAAAAGGGAAATTTGGTTACCGCCGAGTAGAAGCAGCAAACATCCGGCGCGGACCGTGGCTCAGCCGAGGAGGGCGTCTACGAAGGCGCCGGGTTCGAAGGGGGCCAGGTCGTCGGCGCCCTCGCCGAGGCCGACGAGCTTCACCGGGACGCCGAGTTCGTGCTGGACCTGGAAGACGATGCCGCCCTTCGCGGTGCCGTCGAGCTTGGTGAGCACCACGCCACTGATGTCAACGACCTCGGCGAAAACCCGGGCCTGCATCAGGCCGTTCTGGCCGACGGTGGCGTCGAGCACCAGCAGCACCTCGTCGACGGCGGCCTTCTTCTCCACGACCCGCTTGACCTTGCCCAGCTCGTCCATCAGGCCGGTTTTGGTGTGCAGGCGGCCCGCGGTATCGATGAGCACGGCGTCGACACCACGTTCGATGCCCGCGGTTACAGCGTCGAACGCGACGGCGGCCGGGTCGGCGGATTCCTTGCCGCGGATGGTGTCGGCGCCGACCCGCTCGCCCCAGGTCTGCAGCTGGTCGGCGGCGGCGGCCCGGAAGGTGTCGGCCGCGCCGAGCAGCACTCGGCGGCCGTCAGCGACGAGCACGCGGGCGAGTTTGCCGGTGGTGGTGGTCTTTCCGGTGCCGTTGACGCCGACGACGAGCAGGATCGCCGGGTGATCGGGGTGCGGCAGGGCCCGGATCGAACGGTCGAGTTCCGGGCGCAGCGCCTCGATCAGCACGTCACGCAGAACGGCGCGGGCCGCGTCGGTGGTGCGGACGCTGCGGGAGGCCATTTCCTCGCGCAGGCGCGCCACCACGGCGGCGGTGCTGGCGGTGCCGAGGTCGGCAAGCACCAGGGTGTCCTCGACCTCCTCCCACGACTCGTCGTCCAGGTCACCGCCGCCGAGCAGGCCGAGCAAGCTCTTGCCGACAGCGTTCTGCGAGCGGGCCAGGCGGCCGCGCAGACGGATCAGACGGCCCGCGGTGGGGTCGATCTCCTCGACGGCGGCCGGGGCTTCGGCACCGGCGGCGGTGTCGGGAGCCGCGGGTTCGACGATTTCGGCGGGGGCAGGGGCGGAGTCGGCCGGGGCGGTGTCCGACGGAGTCGCGGCCGTGTCGGTGCCAGCGGGAACCGTACCCGACTCGGCCGTGTCCGCGGCGCCTGTTTCCTCCGGCGCGGTCTCCACGTCAGCGGCAGCCGCGCCGGATGCGGCACGGACCGCCGCGTCTCGGGATTCAGCGGCAGGCGCCTCGGTGTCCGGCGCCGCGGCGATGTCGGCCTCGGGCAGCTGGACATTCGTGATGCCCCGCTTCGGCGCGTCGCGCGGGATGGCCGCGTCGTCGCCGACGTGCGGCTGACCGTCGGTGTCGGTCCGCTCGACCGGTTGCGGCTCGGGCTTGGTCGCGGTGCCGCCGCGGCTGAAGTTGAAGCCACCCGAGGCCGCGTAACCACCCGACTTGTCGGTCAGTGCTTTGTCGGCGCTCTGCGGCGGCGTCAGCGAGACCCGAGAGCGCTTGTACCGGACAAATCCGACAACAAGCACCACGAGCAGCAGGGCGGCGGCCACGGCGATCAGGATCCAGGCTTCGGAACTCACGCGCCCCATCCTTGCAGAACGCGATGACCTGCTTTACCACGCCGTCCCGGCGCCGAGACACAACCCCCGAGATTTCTTGTCCTGCGGAACTTCTCGCGACGTGCCAATAGGATCGGCGACGTGACCGATCGAAACGTGCTTGGGGGGCCGCTGGAAGAGTGCGGCACCGATCCTCTCACCGGCTTCTACCGGGACGGCTGCTGCAGCACCGGGCCGGAGGATCTCGGTAGCCACACCGTGTGCACCGTCGTCACGGCCGAGTTCCTGGAGCATCAGGCGTCCATCGGCAACGATCTGAGTACGCCGCGGCCGGAGAACAACTTCCCCGGCTTACAGCCGGGAGACCGTTGGTGCGTGGTGGCCGTGCGCTGGCTGCACGCACACGAGGACGGTGTCGCCGCACCCGTAGTACTGGCGGCAACGCACGAAAATGCCCTGGAAGTGATCTCGATGGACATCCTGCGCAAATACGCCGTAGACGTCCCCGACGACGTCAGCGACCTCTTGTAAACCCTCGCCCCCGGACGGCAGCCCGAGCCACCCTCCGGCTGCCCCCGCCGCGCTACCCCTACCCAATCCGGCCATCCCGCCGCCGCCCATGTCCCTTTTACGCCACCCAACCCGACCCTCTCCCAATGCGATTCAAATCACTGTGATGAGCAACGGGACATAGTGGCAGGCCTTCTCGGCCGATGCCGCCACCATGCCCCGTTGGTCATGGTCGCCGTGCGGCGGTGCGTTGACGGTGTGCCTTTTGGCGGCATGCGGACGAGCAGTAGCGGGGGCGGCGGCCGGTTCCGGTGTGGCGTAGGGCGGTATCGCAGATCGGGCAGCGGTGCTGTGGGGTTTCGTTACGGCTCGTTGATTCGTTACGGGCGTTGGGCTCCGTCGGATGATTCGTTACGTCCGACGGGGGTCGCATGGCATCGAGGACGATCGCGGCAGTGCGATCGATGCGCCCGGTGGTCTGCTGAAGCCGTTGGATGGCAACGCAACCGGTGAAAATGGCCAGCACATCAGGCACCGCGATATCGTCCCGCACCGCGCCATGACGTTGCGCGGCCAGCAGTAATGCCTCCAGCGCTCGATGGAATCGGGCTCCGGCGCTCATCAGCAGGGCACGCGGCCAGCCGTCATCGGATTGCACCAGATCGCACAGCGCCTGATTGCCCGGCGTCGAGGCGACGACCTCGGTGCAGAACTCGAAGAAGGCCACGCCCGGATCCGGCGAGCCGAGGTAGTCGGCCGCCAGCTTCGCCAGCCGATCGATGCGCTGCTGCAAAACCGCTTCCAGCAGATCGGATTTCGTCGGAAAGTGCCGGTAGACGGTGCCCGCGCCGACCCCGGCCCGGCGCGCCACTTCGGCCAGCGACACCGTCGGCCCCCGCTCGGCGAATGCGCGCTGCGCCGCGGCCAGCACCAGCGCGCGGTTGCGCCTGGCGTCGGCCCGCGCAGCGGTGCCCGGTGCGGCGTCGACTGAAGCTGTCATTTCGTTACGGCCTTCCTTAGCCCGACCTGGCCAAGCGGGTCAATACACCCGTATGTTCCGAAATACGGGCTGTTCGACCCGATTCTATCGACAGAGAAGGCACGCATGTCCCCTCAGCACAACCTCGTCCTGGTCACCGGAGCCACCGGCAAGCAAGGCGGTGCCACCGCTCGCAGGCTGTTGGCCGACGGCACGGCGGTGCGCGCACTGGTGCGCGACCCGCACGCACCCGCCGCCCGCGAGCTGGCCGCCGCCGGTGCCGAACTCGCCATCGGCGACTTCGACAGTCCCGAATCTCTATCGCCCGCCCTCGCCGGTGCCACAGCACTTTTCGTGGTGCCACCCGCCGCCTACGGACCGGACGGCTGGGACGTCGAACGGGAAGGCCAGCGCGGTGAGGCGTTGGTCGCCGCGGCACGCCGGGCGGGTGTCGAACAGATCGTGTTCACCGGCATCGCCTCCTTCAGCGACGACACCTCATGGGGCACCGCGGGCAAGAACCGCATCGAAGCGGCCATCGCGGCCAGCGGCGCGCGCTACACGCTGCTACGTCCAGTCCGCTTCATGGAGAACTACCTCATGCGCGGCTATCCGTTCGACGGCATCGTCGACGGCGTCCACCGGCATCTCTTCGTCGCCGACAAACCATTGCAGATGATCGCCGTCGCCGACATCGCCGACATCGCCGCCCTGGCCTTCGCCGACCCCGACCACTTCCACGGCCACACTCTCGAACTCGCGGGTGACGCGATCACCCCCCTCGCCGCGGCCGAGGCCATCACCCACGCCACCGGCCACCCGGTTCGCTACCAGGAACTCACCGAATCCGAAGTGGCCCACCTCGGCGAGTCGATTGTGCGCACCTGGCATTTGGTGCGCGAGACCGGCGGCTGGCGCGCCGACATCCCGGCCCTCCGCGAAATCCACCCGACCCTGCGCACATTCGACACCTGGCTAACCGAAACCGGTGCAGCCCAGATCAAATCCCTCCTGGACAACGATCGGGTGGGTTCGGCACCTTCCCGTCAGCTGGCACCCCAGGCACGCTCCGCCTGACTGCCAGCGGGACCTCACGGAGAGTCCACCCGCGTTTTTAACCTCAGTGATGTCCCGCTCGGCGCGCGCCGGGTCAGCTGGCGGCGCCGACGGGGGCGAGGTTTTGGCCGCGGAGGCGTTGGGAGATGACCTGGGTGATGCCGTCGCCGCGCATGCTGACGCCGTAGAGGGCGTCGGCGATCTCCATGGTCGGCTTCTGGTGGGTGATGACGATCAGCTGGCTCTTCTCGCGCAACTGCTCGAACAGGCCGATCAGGCGGCGCAGGTTGGTGTCGTCGAGGGCGGCTTCGACCTCGTCCATCACGTAGAACGGTGACGGGCGGGCGCGGAAGATGGCCACCAGCAACGCCACCGCGGTGAGCGACTTCTCGCCACCGGACAGCAGCGAGAGCCGCTTGACCTTCTTGCCCGGCGGCCGCGCCTCCACCTCAATGCCGGTGCTGAGCATGTCGGACGGGTCGGTGAGCAGCAGCCTGCCCTCACCGCCGGGGAACAGTTTCGCGAACACGCCGACGAACTCGCGCTCGACGTCCTCCCACGCCTCGGTGAACACCTGCAGGATCCGCGCATCCACCTCGGCGACGACGTCGAGCAGGTCCTTGCGCGCGTTCTTGACGTCTTCGAGCTGGGTGGCCAGGAAGTTGTAGCGCTCCTCGAGCGCCGCGAACTCCTCCAGCGCAAGCGGATTCACCTTGCCGAGGGTGGCGAGGTCTTTCTCGGCGCGCTTGGCGCGACGTTCCTGGGTCGGCCGGTCGTAGGGCATCGGCGCTGGCGGGGTGACCTGCTCGCCGCGTTCCTTGGCCTGCTCGTACTCCTGCCACTCCAGATCCGACGGCGGCAGCGGCACGTCGGGACCGTACTCGGCGATCAGATCGCCGAGCGCGATGCCGAACTGTTCGGAGATGGTCGTTTCGAGCTGCTCGATGCGCAGTGCCGCTTGGGCTTTCGCCACTTCGTCGCGGTGCACCGCGTCGGTGAGCTGGGCCAGCTGGGTGGACAGCGCGCGAACCCGCTCCTTGACCTGCTCGACCTGCGCGGCCGCTTCGCCACGCCGACGGACCAGGTCGTCGCGCCGGGCGCCAGCCTCGGCCACCACCTTTTCCAGCTCCGCCGCGACCTTGGCACCCGATTCGGCGACCGCCGCGGCGACTTCGGCCGCCTTCTTGCGCGAGGCCTGGGCGCGTTCGGCCCTGGCCCTGGTCTCCCGCTCCGCCCGCGCGGCCCGGCGCAGCGAATCCGCCTTGCCGCGCACCGATTCCGCGCGTTCCTCGGCGGTGCGCACCGAAAGGCGCGCCTCCACTTCCATCGAGCGGGCCTCGGCCAGCGCGGCGGCGGCCTCTTCGCGTTCGCGGCCCGCGATCTCGGTGCCCGCCGAGTGGGCGTCGGAGTCGACCTCGGTTTCCAGCTCGGCATTGCGCAGCCGGTCTTCGAGGTCGGCGAGCGAGGCGAGCGATTCCTCGCGGCTCGCCTCGGTTTCGGCGCGCTGGGCGATCAGGCGCTCGTTGTCGGCCTGCGCGGTGCGGGCCGCGTGGCCGAGTCGGCCGAGCCGGTCGTAGATGGCGACCAGCGATTGGTCGGATTCGTGCAGCGCGAGCAGCGCCTGGTCCACCGCGTCCTTGCGATCGGCCTGTTCGGCGAGCGCACCGGACAGCGCCGCCTCCAGTTCCTCGGCCCGCCGCTGCGCCGCGACGAGGTCGGCTTTGGCCGCGTCGATATCGGCCTGGATCTCCAGCTGGCTCGGCGCCCGATCGGATCCGCCGAGCAGCCAACCGGTTCCGGTGAGGTCGCCATCGCGAGTGACCACCCGCACGTCCGGCCGGGCCGCCACCACCTGCCTGGCGGTCGCCAAGTCGTCGACCACCGCGATACCGGCGGTCAGCGCGGTAATCGCGGCACGCACGCTTTCCGGGCAGTCCACCACATCGGACAGCCAGCGCGCCGCCCCTGGCAGCGCACCGCGCTGCGGGTTGTTGCCGCCATCGGCACCAAAGACCAGTGCGGCACGGCCACCGTCGGCGTCTTTCAACGCGCGGATGGCATCGTGTGCGGATTCACCGGTATCGGCGGCGACGGCGTCAGCGAGCGGGCCGAGCGCGGCGGCGACCGCGGCCTCGAACCCACCGTGCACGCGCAGCAACCCCGACAACGGACCGAGCAGGCCCTGCGACCGATGCTCGACCAGCCAGGCTGCGCCGTCCCGGCGGGCCAGGCCCATGCCGAGCGCCTCGATGCGCGCGGTCAGCGACGCGACCCGCTTGCTCGCCTCCCGATCCTGTTCGCGCAGTTCGGTCACCCGCTGATCGGCCAGCGCGAGCGCCTGCACCGCGTGCTCGTGCTGCGCGTCCAGCCCCGCCTCACCGGCATCCAGCTCGCTGAGTTCGGCTTGTACCGTGTCGAATTCGGCCTGCGCCGCCTCGCCGCGTTGCCGCGCGTCGGCGATCGCCGTCGTCAGCCGGGCGATCTCGGCGTCCACCGACTGTGCCCTGGTCCGCAGCGTGTCGACCTTGCCTGCCAGGCGCGCCACGCCCTCGCGGCGGTCCGCGATCGCCCGCACGGCGGCCAGGTGCGCCTGCTCGGCGGCCTTGGCGGAATGTTCGCGTTCGGCCAGCGCGTCGCGCGCCGCTTCGAGCGTTTCGGTCGCGATCTCGACCGCCTCGCGCAGCTCGGCCTCCTCGGCCTCCACCCGCTCGGCTTCGGCCTCCAGCTGATCCGGGTCGCGGCCGGTGCCGACCGGGGTTTCGGTGTCCAGGTGCCGGGCGCGGTCCTCGGCGATCCGGATGGTCGCGTTGACCCGCTCGGTCAGCGCGGAGAGCTGGAACCAGATCTGCGCGGCGGCCTCGGCACTCGGCGTCAGCCTCGACAGCTGGAATTCCTGCTGCGCCAGTGCGGCATTGGCGGCGTCGAGTTCGCTTTGCACAGTGATGTGCTGCTCGCGGGCGTAGGCTTCCTTGCTCTGCTGGCTCTCCAGCTCGCCGCGGCGGGTCACCAGGTCGTCGGCGGCCAGCCGCAGGCGGGCGTCGCGCAGGTCGGCCTGCACGGTCTGCGCCCGGCGGGCCACCTCGGCCTGCCTGCCGAGCGGTTTGAGCTGCCGGCGCAGTTCGGTGGTGAGGTCGGTGAGGCGGGCCAGGTTGGCCTGCATGGCCTCCAGCTTGCGCACCGCCTTCTCTTTGCGCTTGCGGTGCTTGAGCACGCCCGCCGCCTCTTCGATGAACGCGCGCCGGTCCTCGGGGCGCGATTCCAGAATGGCCGAGAGCTGGCCCTGCCCGACGATGACGTGCATCTCGCGCCCGATGCCGGAGTCGCTGAGCAGTTCCTGCACATCCATCAGTCGGCAGGAGCTGCCGTTGATCTCGTACTCGCCCGCGCCGTCGCGGAACATCCGCCGGGTGATCGACACCTCGGCGTAATCGATCGGCAGCGCGCCGTCGGAGTTGTCGATGGTGAGGGTGACCTCGGCGCGGCCGAGCGGGGCCCGGCCCGCGGTGCCCGCGAAGATCACGTCCTGCATCTTGCCGCCGCGCAGCGCCTTCGCACCCTGTTCACCCATGACCCAGGTGAGCGCGTCGACGACGTTGGATTTGCCGGACCCGTTCGGACCGACCACACAGGTGATACCCGGCTCCAACCGCAGCGTCGTCGCGGACGCGAAGGACTTGAAGCCCTTCAACGTCAGGCTCTTGAGATGCAAGTTCCGACGACCTTTCCGTGTTTGATTGGCGGCCTTCGCCGTCCCTCCGTGGCCACGCAAGCTACCGCCTCCGGGCCGAACGCTCACGCCGCCGTGTTCTCTCCCTGATCACAGCAGCGAGGGCGACCAGTGATGGTATCCGTCGAGCGCCGCGTACCCCGGACGCCCAGGTGACCGAACGGTGCTTCGGCGATACACGTAGGTTATCGAGTCGACCCGCGATCTCGCGTATTTCGATGTGCCCGAGGTTTGCCGGACGCGTCGTCCCTAGTCTCTACCCCACCCGATCCGGTGGTGCGACGACGCGCCCACCGCATGCAGGACGATAGCGCGCCCGGCCCGGATGCGCATGTCCCGGAGGTAACGAACGTGGGCCTCTTGCTCGACCTCAGCGGAACCTTTACACCAATAGACCGACCGACTCGCGGCACGCCCTGCCGCAAGGCGACGTCGCCGCATACGATCCAGTCTGATTCGCCAGCGGGAATGTTTGGAGCGCCACAGGATGCCAGCCCCAGCCGGGACCAATACGGCGTTCCGGCTTGCCCGCATCGCGGCCATGGTGCTCGGCAGCCTGCTGTTTCTGTATGCGTGTGAGAACAGCAAGAGCGCGCTACTCGCCGACAAGTGGGTCGAGGTCGCCATCGCGGGCGCACTGTTGGCCGCCGGTCTGGGTGCGGCCTGGTTCGAGATCAAGCTGACCGACTACGACGATTACGACGAAGAAGAGGACGTGGCCGACCGGGCGGGGCACCCCGCCCGGGCCGGAATCCGGGAATTCCTGGTCGAATCCGAGGGCTGGTCGATGCGCGCCAAGATCGCCCGCTCCGGCGACCTCGTCTTCCACGGCCAAGACCGAGGCGGCACCTACCCGGCGTACGAATGGATGTGGATCTTCGATCCCGACACCTTCCCCGCGATCCGAACGGCTCTCGGCGATGCCGACGGTGACCTGCTCGATCTCCTCGAAGAGGTTGTCCCGCAACTGGATCGGCACGGCAGACACGACCCCGGCGCCTGGCTGCGTGCGCACGACATCCCGGCCACCTATCGGGAGAAGGGCGTCAGCGCCACCCAGGAGACCCGAGAACTTCCCCTGCTACGACCCGGCCTCCCCCGTCGACCACCCCGGCGCGACGAGCCGACTCCTAAGCGGGCACACCGAGACGAGTTGCCGCCCAGCCGCTCCCGCCGCGCGGGCCGGAATCCCACACCGCCCCTCGACGAAGATTCGGCGGCTGTCCCGGCTAGGCGGGAGCACTCCATCCCCGCTCGCTCGCGGCGAGAGCCCGTCGCTCCCGCCAGGTTTCGGCAAGAGGACGCCGAACCCGCCTGGCCCGCACGCGTGAATCGGGCGGCGGCGCATTCGAAGTGGGATGACGATCCCACACCGCCTCAACCGCTCTACGAGGAATCCGAGCCCCGCTGGATCGCCCGCGACGAGGAACTCGGTTCCCCGCCTGCGCGCCCGGAACCCAGACCGTCCCGTTATACGCGTCCGGCATGGGACCAGCCCCGCCAGGACGATTTCGCACCCGCACCGTCCTACCGCAGGGAAACCGAACAGCCGCAGCATGATTCACGCCGCAGCGGACCACCCCGGTCACGGCCTGACGAATTCATGCCATACCGCCGCGAGCAACCATGGCCGGTCCAGGACCAGACACCACCCGTGCGACGCGAGCAACCCGCCTGGCAGCGTGACGAATACCCCGCCCCATGGCCAGAACAGCCCGTTGCGTACGAGGATCCACCGCCCGCGCGCCGTCATCGGTCCGCCCCGCCGCCGAATTCCGCGGGCACCGGCCGACATGCGGCATCGCACAGCGCTCCCCCGCCCTGGCCGTAAACGCACTCAGCTCGTGTGCCGCGAGTACCGACCGGATTCGAACCCGGTCAGCATCCGGAACACCAGGACCGCACCCCAGGGTCCGATCACCCAGATCGGCCAGGGGTAGGTGAATTCGCCGACGCTCAGCGAGATCGCCCCCCAGATCAGCAAGACGAGCGCGCTCACGCCGAGCCAGCTGCTGCCTTCGATCTTCTGCCAGATCGGAATGCGGGCACCCGAATCCGACGTTCCGGCAGGCTCTTTCGACAGCTTGGGCAGATCCGACAGCACCAGCTGCAGATCGTCCCTGGTGGTGGTCGCGTAGACCTGGGCGGTGCGCTGGTCGTATTCGGCGAGGTCGATTCGTCCGTCCTCCAAATGCCTGGCGAGTAGACGCACCACCTTGTCGCGTTCGGCGTTCGAGGCGCGGGTACCGGTCGTGATGTCCATGTGAAGTTCCTTTTCCACGGTTCCACCCTCCACAGTGGAATATAGGTACAGCATGAACACTCCACTGTGGAATGTCAACCCTTGCCCCGGCGGTGGTGTCGGGCTCGCGAGCGCGGCAGTATGGACGGTGCTCAGCTCGCGGGCGCCAAGGGCCCGCGTCGACGAAATCTCCCAGGAGGCATAGGTGTCGGAAACCGTGCGCGGTGTCATCGCCCGTAGCAAAGGCGCGCCGGTCGAGATCGTCGACGTGGTGATCCCCGATCCGGGCCCCCACGATGTGGTCGTCCGGGTGCAGGCCTGCGGCGTCTGCCACACCGACCTGCACTACCGCGAGGGTGGCATCAACGACGAGTTCCCGTTCCTGCTCGGGCACGAGGCCGCGGGCATCGTGGAAACCGTCGGCGCCGCGGTCACGCACGTCGAGGCCGGTGATTTCGTGGTCCTGAACTGGCGCGCCGTGTGCGGCGAATGCCGAGCCTGCAAGCGTGGCCGCCCCTGGTACTGCTTCGCGAGCAACAACGCGAGCAAGAAGATGACCCTCACCGACGGCACCGAACTGAGCCCGGCGCTCGGGATCGGCGCCTTCGTCGACAAGACGCTGGTGCACGAGGGACAGTGCACCAAAGTCGATCCCGCGGCCGACCCCGCGGTGGCCGGGTTGCTCGGCTGCGGCGTGATGGCGGGCATCGGTGCGGCGATGAATACCGGCAATGTGTCGCGCGGCGACACCGTCGCGGTGATCGGCTGCGGCGGGGTCGGCGACGCCGCCATCGCCGGCGCGCGGCTGGCCGGGGCGAAGACCATCATCGCGGTGGATCGCGACGCGCGAAAGTTGAACTGGGCCAAAGACTTCGGCGCGACCCATACCGTCGACGCGAGCAGCGAGGACGTGGTCGAGAAGATCCAGGAATACACCGACGGTTTCGGCGCCGATGTGGTGATCGAGGCGGTCGGCCGCCCGGAAACCTGGAAGCAGGCGTTCTACGCGCGTGACCTGGCGGGCACCGTGGTCCTGGTCGGCGTGCCGACGCCGGACATGACGATCGACATGCCGCTGATCGACCTGTTCTCCCGCGGCGGTGCACTGAAGTCCTCCTGGTACGGCGACTGTCTGCCCGAACGCGACTTCCCGACCCTGATCGATCTGCATCTCCAGGGCCGATTGCCGCTGGAACGCTTTGTCACCGAACGCATTTCACTCGACCAGGTGGAGGCGTCGTTCAGCGCGATGCATACCGGCGACGTGCTCCGCTCGGTGGTGGTCTGGTGATCGAGCGCGTCGTCACCTCCGGCACCTTCTCCCTCGACGGCGGCACCTGGGACGTCGACAACAACGTCTGGCTCATCGGCGACGACCACGACGTCCTCGTCGTCGACGCCGCGCACAATGCGGACGCGATCGCCGAGGCCGTCGGCACCCGCAACGTCGTCGCCATCCTGTGCACGCATGGCCACAACGACCATGTCACCGTCGCACCGGAATTGAGCACGCGGCTCGACGCCCCCATCTTGTTGCACCCCGGCGACGACCCGCTGTGGCGGATGACCCATCCCGACGTCGCCTACCACTCCCTGGCCGACACCGCCCGAATCACCGTGGCCGACATAGACATCGACATCCTGCACACGCCGGGCCACTCCCCCGGCTCGGTCTCCCTGCACCTCCCGGAGGCAGCCGCCCTGTGCACCGGCGACACGCTGTTCTCCGGTGGCCCCGGCGCCACCGGCCGCTCCTATTCCGACTTCGACACCATCATCGCCTCGATCCGGGACCGCCTACTGACCCTCCCCGACGAAACCACGGTGCACACCGGTCACGGCGACACCACCTCCATCGGCGCCGAAAAGCCTTCCCTCGCCGACTGGATCGCCCGCGGTCACTAGAACTACGAAGTGGCCGAGGCGAGTTGGGTTCGGCAGGCCTGCCAAGCTCGGGGCGACAGGCGACTGCTGGACCGGGCAAACAGCTGGTAGAGCGCCGCGCCATGCTTGTCGGCGAGCTCGGCATTGTGCGCGAGCACATCGAGTTCGTTGGCGGCGGTGATCTCCAGGAACGCCCGCAGGTCGGTATCGACCGGTTCGTATTCGAGTCCGGTGAACCGATCACGGAATATCACCGGCGATGTGTCGAGCCGCGGATACACCGTCGCCCGGTCGCAGCTGCCATACAGGTAGACCAGTGCTTCGGCACGCTCGCCGATGAGCGTCGCCACCGTCTGCCGATCGGACAGCTCGACCAGGGCACGGCCGAACCCGTCCGTGCCGTACATCGCATGACACAGCCCAGCGAACTGAATGTCCTCGTCGGCATCCCATTCGGCCAACACGTCGCCGACCCGGACGAGATGAGCCAGCAACGTACCGCCCGGATGCGCTATCGCCGCCGCCCCACACTCATCCAGGAACCGCTCGACCCGATCCCGCCGCGACAAATCCTCCCCAATATTGTTCATCCGCCCAGTCTGGCTCAACGCGGGCATCGAGGGCCAGGGCGCGGTCAGGCGTTGAGCCAGAAGCCCGCCCGGTCGCGCCAAAGTTCCAGCAGCGCACGATCGCCGGTGATGTCGACGGCGCCGCGCGGTGGACGGCGGTAGACGAACAGCAGCAGGTCCGCGATCGAGCCGCGGACCGCAACGGCTGCCGGTCCCGTCCCGTGCCGCCAGGTCGCCGCGGGCCCGGTCAGGTCGACGAGCCAGTGTCCGCTGCCGTCGGTGGTCTGGAAAGCCAAAGATCGGCCCGGCCCGAGCAGTTCGGGCTGACCGGGCCGGGTCTCATATGCCTCCGGCACCGAAGCGCATCCCAGCCATGTCTCGAAACCGTCCACGGCAACGTCACGCGACATGTCGAATTCGGTGTCGAGTGCCTCGGCGGCGTCACTGCCATGCATGACGGTCTCGTGCAGCGCGTGCCGCGCCCAGAACGTCGCTGTGTCGCCCGGCCCCGGCGTCCACACCTCGATGTCCGGCCCCGCTTCGCGAAGCGTTTCCGTCAGGCGAAGCGCACCGTCGTCGAGCCAGCGCCCGACCTCGTCCATGTCCTTGCGATAGCCGGACAGATCGTTGACGATGTCGTCCGACACCGGCATGCGGGCACGCGTCCCGACGATCGTCTCCGTCCACCGGTGCACCCCACCCACGTGGTGCAGCAACTGCCCGAGATTCCAGCCGGGACAGGACGGCACCGGCGTCATCGGGTCGGCGCCCGCCACCATCGAGGTGAGCAGGCGCGTCCGGGGCAAGATCTCGGCGCACAACCGATCGAACTCCAACAAACCCACGCCCCGACATTACCGAACCGAAACCCGCTCTCCCAGGCCACAACTCGAACGGCGCACGCAACGGGCGCCGCACGCTCAGAGAATGGCGAAGGCGACGACCAGGCCGAGGGCGAAGTGCGCGGCGGCTACCACCAGAACTTCGGTGGTGTAGGTGTCGGAGTGCAGGGCGGCGCCGATGTCGATGCCGAGGGCCTTTTCGATGACGCGGACCGAGATGACTTGGGCGATGATGCCGACCAGGCCGAAGACGAGGGCGGCGATGAGGCCCTCGGAGAGTTTGCCGCCGCTGCCGACCGCCAGGATGGCGAGAACGACGATGAACGCCATGCTGATCATGCCCGCGGCGGTGACGATAATGGCGTTGGGCTTACCCTCGACGACCAGCGCGCGCAGCCTGCCCGGCGTGGTCAGGTCGATGGCGTAGAAGCCGACGAGCATCAGCACCAGACCGATGAGGGCGTAGAGGATGATCGCTCCAACGCCCTCGCCGAGCGAGCTCCAGTACCCCGATTCGAGGGCGACTGCGGTCATCATGGATCCTTCCGGAAGGTTTTGCGGGTGAGGTGGATTCGACTACTAGGTGGCGATGCGGTGCGGAACGAAAGCGGAGCCGTCGTCGGTGATCAGTCCGGCGGTCTCCCGGATGCCGAGGCCCGCGGCGGTGTCGCCGACGATCCAGGCGCCGAGCACGGGGCGCATGTCGTCGAATTCCGGTAGCGGATCCAGCAATTGGTAGACGTAGCCCTCTTCGCCGTAAACGCCGCCGGTGGCGGTCTCCAGACCGGCGCCGACGATGGTCATGTTGGCGCCTTCCCGGCCGAGCTTCGGCTTGCGGATGTATTCGGTGAGCTCGTTGGGCTGATCCAGGTAGGCGGGCAACAGGTTCGGGTGTCCGGGGTACATCTCCCACAACACCGCGAGGATCGCCTTGTTGCTGAGCAGCGTCTTCCACAGCGGTTCGATCCACATGGTCTGCGGCAGGCTGGCCACCACCCGCTTGCCGAAGTCGTCGTCCAGCGCCCACTCCCACGGGTAGAGCTTGAAGATCGCCTCGATCGGCGCCTCGGCCAGATCTACGAAACGTTCGAGCTCGGTGTCGAATCCGACCTCTTCGATCGGCAGCGCGATGGTGTCGAACCCCGCTTCGGCCGCGGTCTCCTGCATATACGCGGTGGTGACATTGTCCTCACCGGTGGCGTCGGCACCCGACCAGCTGAAGTGCAGCTGGGCGGTCGGCAATATGTCGCGCAGCTCGGTCCAGCGCTCGACCAGCTTCTCGTGCAACGAATTCCATTGGTCGCCGTCCGGGTACAGCGCGGTCAACCAGTGCCACTGCACAATCGCCGCCTCCAGCAGCGATGTCGGCGTATCGGCGTTGTACTCCAGCAGTTTCGCCGGTCGGCGCGCGTCGTAGCGCAGGTCGAACCGCCCGTACACGTGCGGGTCACTGCGCCGCCAGGATTCGGTGATCGGCGCCCAACTCCATTCGGGCAGACCGAAATCCTTGAACCGCTCGGTGAGCACGACGTGCTCGACGGCATTGAGGCACATCGAATGCAGCAGCTCGACATCGGCTTCCAGCGCGAGGATCTCGGCCATCTCGAACTCGTAGTACACCGATTCGTCCCAGTA
This sequence comes from Nocardia iowensis, assembly GCF_019222765.1. Taxonomy (NCBI): domain Bacteria; kingdom Bacillati; phylum Actinomycetota; class Actinomycetes; order Mycobacteriales; family Nocardiaceae; genus Nocardia; species Nocardia iowensis. The sequence continues at coordinate 6,563,882 of NZ_CP078145.1, forward strand.
CGGCCGCGGCTGACCGCTGGCATCGCGGCCGGGCGAGCCGTAGACCAGGCCCTGGTTCTCGGTGATCTGCTGCCAGCCCGGCCGGGGCGTACTGCGCACGCGTCGCACTACGACCCTCCGCCGGTGCTCTTGCTGCCGAGTCCGCCACGTTGAATGGTGGTGCCGCTCTTCGTCTTTATCTCGGCACTCTTGGGTTTCACGGTGGTGCCACCCGTCGGCGGCTTGCCGATGGTGGGGGTGCCGCCGTAGTAGTAGCGGTATTGCGGCCCGCCGCCGAGGATGATCAGACCGGGCCCGATGCCGCCGTCGCCGACGAAGCCGGGGCGGCCGTCGCCGCAGTAGCGGTCCTCGACCACGACCTCCTGACCGTTCTCGACCTTCACACACGATGCGGTGACCTTGTCGGGTGCGCTGATCGCCCGGTAGGCGAGGTAACCGCCGCCGACCAGCGCGGCGACGCCGACGATCGCGACGCCGCCGATCATCACCCGCTTGCGGGTGCGCTTCTTGGCCTCACCAGCCGCGACGGCGGCCTGTCGCGCTTCCTCGGCACGCTTGCGCGCCTTGTCCCTGGCCCGCGCCTCGGCCACGGTGGGCGGGCGCGGCTGCGTGATGCCAGGCTCTTGCCGCTGCACACTGCCCTGTCGGGGCGGGAGCTGTTGCGGTGCAGTGGATTCCGGGGGTTGCGCGGGTGCGGCCCCGAGGCCAGCGAGATTCGGAGCGTCCGTGCTGGATGCGGCCGTATCGCCCGGCTCGGGAGCAGGCAACTCTGTGGTCGCGTCAGGTGCCTCGGGGCCGCCCGCCGCCCCCGCCGACTCGTTCGGCTTGTTCTCCGGCCGCTCGTCCTCGGGATTGTGCGTGCTCAACGCCGAGTCCTCGTTCCAGCCCGACCCACCACTACCGCTCCTCGAATCCGGTCATATCACCCCGCGCGGGCTCCCAGCTTTCCACAACCAAGGTCACCCGACCAGGTGTATCCCCGGAACGTAGCAGTTCGAGCAACCGCTCGCAGTCGTCGCGCGGGCCCTCCGCGATGACGTGCACCCGCCCGTCGCGCGCGTTCGTCGCATGCCCGGTCAACCCGAGTTCCAACGCACGCGACCGCGTCCACCAGCGAAATCCCACACCCTGGACGCGGCCGTGCACCCACGCGCTCAGCCGGGCGATATCGCCGGATTCACCCATCAGGCCTCGATATCGAAGGACAAGGTCACCTTCGTCCCCGCCTGCAACGTCCGGCCCACCGTGCACGCCTTGTCGATGGCGCGCTGCACGGTGACCAGCAACCGCTCGCGCGCCTGCTCGTCCAGCTCGCTGAGGTCGAGCTGGAACGTCTCTTCCAGCTGCGGGTACAACTCGTTCTCCCGATCGGCGTCACCCGAGACGCGGATGGTCGCGTCGAAGGAATCACCGAGCTTGCGCGCCAGCGAGAAGTCCGCGCTCAACCCTGAGCAGCCGGCCAGCGCGATCTTCAGCAACTCGCCGGGGGTGAAGGCACCGGGCACGCCTTGCGAAGCGATCAACACCTCGGCGCCGCGGGAGCTGCGGCCGGTGTAAGCCCGCGTCCCGGTGCGCTCGACCCATAGTTCGGTCGGTTCCGGTGTAGCGGGTGGGGAGATCTGTTCAGCCATGATGCGATCCTGCCATTGTCGTCGGAATCAGCTCACGCTTGGCAACGCGGCGAGGGCGGTCGGCCATTCCGGCGGGCGGCGCGAGGTAGACCACTCGCGGGCGCAGCCGGGGCGAGTCCGACATCGACCGCGCCTGGCCGCAGGTGGGCCTACTCCTGGAAACGGTAGCCCATCCCCGCCTCGGTCAGCAGGTGCTTCGGGTGCGAAGGATCGTCTTCCAACTTGCGCCGCAACTGCGCCAAATACACGCGCAGGTAATGGGTTTCGGTCGCGTACGACGGGCCCCACACCTCGCGCAGCAATTCCTTGCGGCCGACCAGCTTGCCCTTGTTGCGCACCAGCATCTCGAGCATGCCCCATTCGGTCGGCGTGAGATGCACGGTCTCGTCGTTCTTGGTCACCTTCTTGGCGGCGAGGTCGACAGTGAACGACGAGGTCACCACCACCGGATCGGACGCGTCGGTGTCGGCGGCGCCGCGCCGGACCGCGGCGCGCAGCCGGGCCAGCAGTTCGTCCATCCCGAACGGCTTGGTGACGTAGTCGTCGGCGCCCGCGTCCAGCGCCTCGACCTTGTCGGTCGAGTCGGTGCGGGCGGAGAGCACGATCACCGGCGCCGAGGTCCAGCCGCGCAATCCGGCCAGCACCTCGATGCCGTCGATGTCGGGCAGGCCGAGATCGAGGATCACCACGTCGGGGTGTTTGTCGGCGGCCGCACGCAGCGCGGCGCCACCGGTCGCCGCGGTGATCACCTCGTAGCCGCGGACCGAAAGGTTGATCCGCAGTGCGCGCACGATCTGCGGTTCGTCGTCGACCACCAGCACCTTGATCGCCGGGGCATCCTGCTTCTTGTCGGTCATCACGGCTTCCTGTGTGGTCCGGGGCTCCGTTGCTCCCACTGTCGATGTACCCATCATCAGCTGCTCGCTTCCGTTTCGTCGGCAGGCAGGTCCACGATCATCGTCAATCCTGCGCCCGGTGTCGGTTCGGCGTGCACCGAGCCGCCCATCGCCTCCACAAAACCGCGCACCACCGACAGGCCGAGCCCGACCCCGGTGGTGTTGTCCCGGTCGCCGAGCCGCTGGAACGGCTCGAATAGTTGTTCCTCGGACCCCGGCGGCACACCGGGACCGACATCCACCACTGCGATTGATACGCGATCGCCTTCGCGTTCGGCGGTGACCCGCACCGGCGTGTCGCGCGGCGCGTGTCGCAGTGCGTTATCGATCAGGTTCGCTAGCACCCGTTCCAGCAGACCGGCGTCCGCGCGCACCGAGACGTCGCCGACCTCCACCTTCACCCGATCCATCGCGGCGCGCCGCAGCCCACGCGCGCCCATGCCGACGCTCACCAGGGCCCGATGCACCACCTCGTCCATGTACACCCGACGCAGCTGTGGCTTCACCACGCCGACGGCCAGCCGGGACGAGTCGAGCAGGTTGCCGACCAGCGCGGTCAACTGGTCCACCGATTCCTCGATGGTTTCCAGCAATTCGGCGGTGTCCTCGGCGGAGAACTCGATGTCGTCGCTGCGCAGGCTGGACACCGCGGCCTTGGCTCCGGCCAGCGGGGTGCGCAGATCGTGGCTCACCGCGGACAGCAGCGCCCTGCGCAACCGGTCGGCCTCGAGCAGGGCCGCGGCGGCGCTGGCCTCTTCGGCGAGCCGGGATTGGCGGACGAGTCCGGCCGCCTGGTTGGCGACGGCGTTGAGCACCGGCCGGTCGGCCGAGGCGAGCGGCCGTCCGGCCAGCAGCAGCCAGCTCGACGCGTCGCCTGCCTGAATGGCGGTTTCGGCGTCGGCGGCGCGCTGCGGCGCGTCGGTGCCCACCGCGGCGATCACCTGGTCGCCGCAGACCATGCTGACCGCGCGCAGGCCGTAGGTTTCCCGGACCTGTTCGAGCAGATTGGGCAGATCCGCGCCGTGCAGCACAGCACCGGCGAACAGGGTCAGCAACTCGGCCTCCTGGGAGGCCCGGCGGGCCTGGCGCGTCTGCTTCGCGGCCACATCCACCAGCGCCGCCACCGCGACGGCGACGAACAGCAACACCACCACCGTGACGAAGCTGTCCGGCTCCGCGATGGTCAGGCTGTAGCGCGGCTCGGCGAAGAACCAGTTCAGCAGCAGGCCGGACAGCAGCGCCGAAAAGGCCGCGGGGACAACGCCACCGAGCAGGGCGACGGCCACGACGCCGATGAAGAACACCGCGCTGAGACCGCCGAGCTGGAGGTAGCCGTCCAGGAACGCGGCGCTGAATCCGCATACCGCCATGGGCACGAGCACCGCGGCGAGCCAGGCCCGGATCGGCTGGCGCGGCATGAGCGAGCCCCGCCGCAGCCCACGATGGGCCTCCTCGTGCGTGACCATATGCACGTCGATCTTGCCCGACTGCTGCACCACGGTGGAGCCGATGCCCTCGTCGACCATGCGCGCCCACCGGGAGCGGCGCGAGGTGCCGAGCACCAGCTGGGTCGCGTTCACCTCACGGGCGAATTCCAGCAGCGTGCTCGGCACATTGTCACCGGTGATGGTGTGCAGCGAGGCGTCCAGGCTGGCGGCCAGTTCACGGAGCCTGGCCAGTCGCTCGGTGGAGACACCGGCCAATCCGTCGCCACGCACGACGTGCACGAGCACGAGTTCCGCACTCGCCTTGGTCGCGATGCGACTGGCCCGGCGCACCACGGTCTCCGATTCCGGGCCGCCGGTCACCGCGACCACCACCCGCTCGCGCGCCTCCCACAGATCGGTGATCTTGTGGTCGGCGCGATACTTCGCGAGCGCGGCGTCGACCTGGTCGGCGAGCCACAGCAGCGCCAATTCGCGCAGCGCGGTGAGGTTTCCGGGGCGGAAGTAGTTGCGCAGCGCCGCGTCCACCTTGTCCGCGGCGTAGACGTTGCCGTGGGAGAGCCTGCGGCGCAACGCTTCCGGCGTGATGTCGACGAGCTCGACCTGATCCGCGCTGCGCACCACCGCGTCCGGCACGGTTTCCTGCTGCTGAATGCCGGTGATCTGCTCGACGACGTCGTTGAGGCTTTCCAGGTGCTGCACATTGACCGTGGAGACCACGTCGATCCCCGCGGCGAGCAGCTCTTCGACGTCCTGCCAACGCTTTTCGTGTTTGCTGCCGGGCACATTGGTGTGCGCGAGCTCATCGACCAAGGCCACCGCGGGCGCGCGTCGCAGCACCGCCTCCAGGTCGAGTTCGGGCAGCGTGGTGCCGCGGTACTCGAGCATCTTGGGCGGTATCCGCTCGATGCCCTTCAGCAATTCGGCGGTCTTTTCCCGGCCGTGTGTTTCGACCACCGCAGCCACCACGTCGCGGCCGCGCTCGAGCCGCCGGTGTGCCTCGCCGAGCATGGCGTAGGTCTTACCGACTCCCGGCGCGGCGCCGAGGTAGATGCGCAGTTGGCCGCGTTTCACCTGTCCATCATTGCGTGTCGCGGGTCGGCAGCGGTGTAGCCATCGGCCGTATCGGCGCGCTGCCCTCGATGCTCAGGCATCGAGCGCACCGGGATCGGCGCCGCGCCGGGCACGGTCGCCGTCTTCGACCAAGCCCTGCGCACGCCCCTCGGCGCGGTGTTCGCCCAGCGCCCGAATGAACAGCGCGCAGCACACGAACCCCACGATGAGGGCGACGGTGACAGCCGACATGACGATCCTCTCTAACCGAAGCGAAACACCGGTTGCGCTGGCGTGGGTCCGCCTGGCCGGCCCTCAACTACTACCCCTGCATATGGAACTCGGGCGGATCTTTACGGTGTGTTGACGGTATCGCCGTCCACCTTGACGGCATCCTTTCAGCTATCCCGCGCCGGGGTGTAAACGAAGCGCAAAGGCAAGCGTTTGTCGCGCAAAGGAGTCGTAAGGAAGCTCGGCAGCGGCTGCATCGAAGACTTGACTCGCCCTGGCGCGCTCCACAACACGAGCGCTGTGATGGAGGTTGGTTATACATGTCTGTCGTGGTGTTCACGGTTCTGACCGTGGGGATCTTCGCCCTGCTCGGTCTGATCCAGCGGGGGGTGGAAAAGCTGTGATCGCGAACCTGATCGGTCTGGTTCTCGCCATCCTCGTCGCGGTCTTCATGGTCGCGGCGCTGCTTTTCCCCGAAAGGTTCTAGGTGAACACGACAACGGCAGGGATAGCCTTCGCGGCCGCCCTGATCATCGCGCTCGCCCTGGTCCATGTTCCGCTCGGCGACTACATGTACCGGGTATACAGCAGCAAGAAGCACTCACGGGCCGAGCGGCTCATCTACCGGGCCATCGGCGCGCAGCCCGAGGTCGAGCAGACCTGGGGTGTGTATGCCCGCAGTGTGCTGGCCTTCTCGGCGGTCAGCATCCTGTTCCTCTTCTTCTTGCAACTGATCCAGGGCAAGCTGCCGCTGCACCTGAACGACCCGGCCACCGAGATGACCCCCGCACTGGCCTGGAACACCGCGGTCAGCTTCGTGACGAACACGAACTGGCAGAACTACTCCGGTGAGTCGACCCAGGGGCACCTGGTGCAGATGGCCGGTCTCGCCGTGCAGAACTTCGTGTCGTCGGCCGTGGGTATCGCCGTGGCGATCGCGCTGGTGCGGGGTTTCGCACGCAGGCACACCGGCGATCTCGGCAATTTCTGGGTGGACCTGGTGCGCGGCACCATTCGCATCCTGCTGCCGATCGCGTTCGTCTTCGCGATCGTGCTGGTCGCCGGTGGCGCGATCCAGAACTTCCACCTGCACGATCAGGTCGCGCAGACGCTGAACGGCACCGAGCAGACCATCCCCGGCGGCCCGGTGGCCAGCCAGGAGGTCATCAAGGAGCTCGGCACCAACGGCGGTGGCTTCTACAACGCCAACTCCGCGCACCCGTTCGAGAACCCCGCCACCTGGACCAATGGGATCGAGATCTTCCTGCTCCTGGTGATCAGCTTCTCGCTGCCCCGCACGTTCGGCCGAATGGTCGGCAGCCGCAAGCAGGGCTACGCGATCGTCGCGGTGATGGGCACGATCGCCCTGATCAGCCTGAGCTTGCAGAATCTCTTCCAGCTACAGCACCACGGCACGGTGCCGACCGCGATCGGCGCCTCGCTGGAGGGTGTCGAAACCCGGTTCGGCGTCTCGGATTCGGCGACCTTCGCGACCGCGACCACCCTCACCTCGACCGGCGCCGTCGACTCGTTCCACGACTCCTACACCAGCCTCGGCGGCATGATGACGATGTTCAACATGCAGCTCGGCGAGGTCGCGCCCGGCGGCACCGGCTCCGGCCTGTACGGCATGCTCATCCTCGCGGTGATCACCGTCTTCGTGGCGGGCCTGATGGTCGGCCGCACACCGGAGTACCTCGGCAAGAAGATCACGCCGCGCGAAATCAAGCTCGCCGCTTCATATTTCCTGATCAGTCCGCTGATCGTGCTGGTTGGCACCGCGATCGCGATGGCGATGCCTGGTCAGCGCGCCGGAATGCTGAACACCGGGCCACACGGACTCTCGGAAGTGTTGTACGCCTTCACCTCCGCGGCGAACAACAACGGCTCCGCGTTCGCTGGCTTGACCGGCAATACCGAGTGGTACAACACCGCACTGGGTTTGGCCATGGTGTTCGGCCGGTTCCTGCCGATCATCTTCGTGCTCGCGCTCGCCGGTTCGCTGGCTCAGCAGGGCACCACTCCCGAGTCGATCGGCACGCTGCCGACGCACCGGCCACAGTTCGTCGGCATGGTCGTCGGCGTGACGGTGATCCTGGTCGCGCTCACCTTCCTGCCCGCACTCGCGCTCGGGCCGCTCGCCGAAGGAATCCACTGAAATGACCAGTACCGCAACTGAACTACCCGCGCCTGCGGAGCAAAAGAGTGAACACAAGGGTGTCCGAAAAGGTGCCCTCGATCCCAAGATGCTGCTGACGTCGCTGCCGGACGCGGTGCGCAAGCTCGACCCGCGCGATCTGTGGCGCAACCCGGTGATGCTGATCGTCGAACTCGGTGCCGTCTGGTCCACCGTGCTCGCCCTCACCAAGCCCTCGTTCTTCGCCTGGGCGATCGTGGTGTGGCTGTGGCTCACCGTGATCTTCGCCAATCTCGCCGAAGCGGTGGCCGAAGGCCGCGGCAAGGCGCAGGCCGACACGCTGCGGAAAGCCAAGACCGACACGGTGGCTCGGCGACTGGTCGAGTGGACACCCGGCGGCCGGGTAGTCGAGGAACGGGTGGGTGCGCCGGATCTGCAACGGGGCGATCACGTGGTGGTCGAGGCCGGTCAGGTCATTCCCGGCGATGGTGATGTGGTGGAAGGCATTGCCTCCGTGGACGAGTCGGCGATCACCGGCGAGTCCGCGCCGGTGATCCGGGAATCCGGCGGGGACCGCTCGGCGGTCACCGGCGGCACCACCGTGCTGTCCGACCGGATCGTCGTCAAGATCACTCAGGAGCCCGGCCAGAGCTTCATCGACAAGATGATCGCCCTGGTCGAGGGCGCGAGCAGGCAGAAAACGCCGAACGAGATCGCGCTGAACATCCTGCTCGCCGCGTTGACCATCATCTTCGTCTTCGCGGTGGTCACGCTGCAGCCGATGGCCATCTTCGCGAAGTCGAACAACCCAGGGGTGCCGGACAGTTCGGCACTCGACGGCAACGGCGTCACCGGCATCGTGATGGTCTCGCTGCTGGTATGTCTCATCCCGACCACCATCGGCGCGCTGCTGTCGGCCATCGGCATCGCGGGCATGGACCGGCTGGTGCAGCGCAATGTGCTTGCCATGTCCGGTCGCGCGGTCGAGGCCGCGGGCGATGTGAATACGCTGCTGCTCGACAAGACCGGCACCATCACCCTCGGCAATCGGCAGGCCTCGGAATTCGTTCCGGTGCCGGGTATTTCGGACGACGAGTTGGCCGATGCGGCGCAGCTGTCCAGCCTTGCCGACGAGACGCCGGAAGGCCGCTCCATCGTGGTCTACGCCAAGCAGGAGTTCAACAAGCGCGAGCGCACGCCGGGTGAGCTCACCGGCGCGACCTGGGTGGAATTCACCGCGCAGACCCGGATGTCGGGCGTCGACCTGGCCGACGGGCACCAGCTGCGCAAGGGCGCGGCCAGCGCGGTCACCGATTGGGTGCGTATGCAGGGCGGCATCGTGCCCGACGCGGTCGGCGTGATCGTCGACGGCGTCTCCGCCTCCGGTGGCACGCCGCTGGTGGTCGGCGAGGTCAACGACGGCACCGCCAGGGTGCTCGGCGTCATCCACCTCAAGGACGTCGTCAAGCAGGGCATGCGCGAGCGGTTCGACGAGATGCGCCGGATGGGCATCCGCACCGTGATGATCACCGGCGACAATCCGTTGACCGCCAAGGCGATTGCCGATGAGGCCGGGGTCGACGACTTCCTCGCCGAGGCGACGCCGGAGGACAAGCTGGCGCTGATCAAGCAGGAGCAGGACGGCGGCAGGCTGGTCGCGATGACCGGCGACGGCACCAATGACGCTCCGGCGCTTGCCCAGGCCGACGTCGGTGTCGCCATGAACACCGGCACCTCGGCGGCCAAAGAAGCGGGCAATATGGTCGATCTGGATTCCGATCCGACCAAGCTCATCGAGATCGTGGAGATCGGCAAGCAGCTGTTGATCACCCGCGGTGCGCTGACCACGTTTTCGATCGCCAACGACATCGCCAAGTACTTCGCGATCATTCCCGCGTTGTTCGTCGCGGTGTTTCCCGGCCTCGACCTGCTCAACATCATGCGGCTGGCCAGCCCGCAGTCGGCGATCCTTTCCGCGGTGATCTTCAACGCAATCGTCATCGTCGCGCTGATCCCGCTCGCCCTGCGCGGCGTGAACTACCGGCCGTCCAACGCGTCGAAGTTGTTGAGCCGCAACCTGACGGTCTACGGCCTCGGCGGCATCATCGCGCCGTTCATCGGCATCAAGCTCATCGACCTAGTCGTCCAACTCCTCCCCGGGATGTCCTGATATGCGCTTTTCAACCTGGATCCGGCAGCACCTGGCCGCGTTGCGTGCGCTGCTCGTGCTCACCGTGATCACCGGAATCGTCTATCCCGTCGCGGTTTTCGCGGTGGCGCAGCTGCCGGGGCTGCACGACAGGTCGAACGGGTCGCTGATCGAGGTCGACGGCACGGTCGTCGGCTCCCGGCTGATCGGCCAGTCGTTCACCGATCCCGACGGCAAGGCGCTGGTGCAGTACTTCCAGAGCCGCCCGTCCATGGCGGGCACGAACGGCTACGACCCGATGTCCACCTCGGCGTCCAACCTGGGTCCGGAGAGCATCGTCGACGCGCCGGACACACCGAGCCTGCTCACCACTGTCTGCACCCGCAGCAAGGAGGTCGGCGACCGTGAGGGGGTCGACGGCAGCCGTCCGTTCTGCACTGAAAATGGTGTGGGAGCGGTACTTTCGGTGATCGGCCCGCGCGACGCCGACGGTGAGGTCTCGCACCCGACGCAGGTCGTCAGCGTCAACGAGGCGTGCCCGGCGACGCCGTTCCTGTCCACCTACAAGGGTGTGCGGGTCGAGTGCGCCAAAGCTGGCGAAGACTACTCCGTCGGCCGGATCGTCCCGATCTTCGGCGACGCCTCGGTCGACACACCGGTGCCATCGGACGCCGTCACCGCGAGCGGCAGCGGGCTGGATCCGCACATCTCCCCGGCTTACGCCGCCCTTCAAGTCGCGCGAATCGCCAAGGTCCGCAACATCTCCGAGGACCAGGTGCGTGCGCTGATCGACGCCAACACCAGCGGCCGCACGCTGGGCTTCCTCGGTGAACCCCGAGTCAACGTCGTCGAACTGAACCTCGACCTCGACCGCCGCTACCCGTTCCGCGGCTGACGTTCTGCACCCACGAGGGCCGGTGACATCACGTCACCGGTCCTCGTCGCGTTCCTCCGGCCGAGGCCCCAAGGGCAGCAATGGAAGGTGCGTCGTCAGACAGAACGGATGCCCAGCAGGATCGAGCAATACCCGCCACCGATCCGGCCCCGGCTGCACCTCGGCCCGTCGCGCACCCACCCGAATGGCCTCCGCCTCACCCGCATCCAGATCGTCCACCACCAGATCGAGATGCATGTGATTAGGCGTCGCACCGCCCGGCCAGGTCGGTGGCTCATACCCCGGAACCCGAAGGGCACACAGCGCACCACGTTCGGTCTGGACCACCGCGACTTCCTCAGTGCGGTGCACGATTTCACCCCCGAGCAACTCAGCCCAGAACGCCGCCAATGCCTCCTGGTCCGCGCAATGCAGCGTGATCAAACTCAACCGCGCGATAGTCACGTCCCAATCGTACGACCGCGCCCCGCGACGGTGATCGATCTTCCGGCATCACGACACCCACTCGGTCAGCCATCCGAACGGCGCGCGGCTACGAATTACCGAAGAGAGCGACGGCCAGTCGTGCGGGACCGCACGGTAAGCCTGTCCGCACTCTCATCGCCCGACCCAACTGCCGCCATGGCAGCACCGGTACCCCAGTGTGACCAATGGAGGAACGAAATCCATGAAGCGGATAGTGACGAACACCGTGCTGGCAAGCGCGATCACGCTCGCCCCGTTGACCGCGACCGCCCAGGCGACAGCCGAACCCGCCCTCCCCCTCGACCCCGCCGCCACGGCCACCGACGCGCCCCCCGCAACCGGCACAGGCTCCGCAACAACCATGGCCAACACCTTGTCCAGCTTGTCCGGCGGCAACACCCCCGCAGCACCCGCCATCCAGACCCGCCCTTAGCAACTCATCCGGAATCGAGCCGCGGGTGGCACACCACGGAGAGGTCGTCCCGACCCTCACCACCACCATGTGCCACTCGTCAAACGGCAAGCGCAGCCGTCGTTCACCAATGGGACACTGCGGTGAGAAAGCGCGAGTAGCGCCCCAATGATGTCCCGTTCGATCAGCGCTGCTGACAGATATCCGAGATTCTGCGCCTCAGACAGGTGCAACCAGGGCCTTGATTTGGTCAACCGTTGCGCGGAGCTCCTCGAGCTCCTCATTCTTGTCGGTGGCAAGTTCCGCGTCTGACGCCGCCACCTCCTTGATCGCCGCACGCAGATCGTCCACCGCGTGCTCGGTGTCTCCCTTAGCCGCAGCGATGACGTTTCCTATCGACGAGCTGCGGCGGTACACCAGGGCCCAATCGTTGTGCGAGTGCGACAAACCGGGTGCAGCCAGCCCAACGCGGTCGAGATTGTGCTTGACCTGGCCAATAGGGCCGGGGGCGAGACGACCCGCCTGTACGAGGTCGCGCAGCTCGCCCATCCGAACCGATAAGAGTCCACCGGCCTCGTCCACACGTTCAGCCAACCTCTCGAAATTCGTCCGGATTTCCAAAGCAGACATTTTCACTCCCTGTTTCAAAACTAAAATTGACTCCCTATCGAAGAAGTCGTTAGTACAGACGAATGTGTTTCGTTTCAGCTATGAGTCATCTGGCGAGCCGTAGTGCACCAAGGCGCCCAACTTCGGCTTCTTTGTCCGGTTGAAACTGACCGAAGTGCCCTGACTCCGGGCCACGGCAACGTCGGTCGTGTAATGGCGATTATTGTGCTGCAACTAGCTCGTCATCCTGGCAGCCGCACAGACTACTGCCGAAACAAGCGTGTCCCTGGAACCCACTATGAGCACACCGCCGGTGCGCAGCCGATCGATGATGCGGGCACAGGCTCGTCAGCGGCCTTGACCAAGGTCCCGTCCAGCGCGCCCGGTAGTCGTAGGCGCCACTCCAACTCCACCCCAACGGCCCACTAAATCGACCCCGCCCGGCTCTCACCCACCGAGCCCGGGCGCCGTCCCTGAATCCGTCGACTCAACTTCCGAAAGATGCTTGGTGAGTTTGGCGACCGTCAGCGGCTGGCATGGAAGTTCGATGGTCAAGACGTTCAGCGCTTGCCGCCTAGCCAGGTCGGCAGGTTGGCCAGTCGGCCTGAACGCGGGGCGTCGGATTCGCCTTCTATCTGGACATCGTTCCAGAACGCTACGTGGTTCTTGATTTTTCGCGCGAGCGGGCTCGGCCTCGGGTAGTACCAGGCTGCGTCCGAGTTCTTCTCGTCGTTCACGACCACGGTGTAGTAGTGCGCGACGCCCTTCCACGGGCATACCGACGTGGTGGGGCTTTCGGTGAAGAACTCGCGGTTCAGCGAATCCGGGGGGAAGTAGTGGTTGCCCTCGACCCGGACCGTACGCGGCGTCTCGGCCAGTATTGCACCGTTCCAGACTGCGCGAATCATGGTGACCTCCTCGGCAGTAGTGGTCAGACTACTGCCGGGAAAGCCGGTGTCGTCAACTGGCTTCGGCGTGACCGAAGCAGTAGGCCGAGGCCGCCAGGTATTGGCAGCAGTCGGGGCCGTGACCCGCGTGGGTGCTGCGGATGAATTGGGCGAGGTCCATGTCCAGATCCATGGGCTCGATCGTGCAGTCGCGGTGCTGTGAGCTCCACAGGTCCCGCATGTCCAGCGACGTCTGCATCGTGCACCTCCAGCTGTCTTTCGATCCGAAGAGCATGCCCAAAGTGCTTATGCTGGAGGAGTACCCGATTCTGGATTATTCATACCAAGATCGCATATTCATCGGGTGACCAGTTGCCAGTCGTCCGGTAGCCGGGCGGCGGTAACCTGAGCACCTTCCACCTCCAGGTCGACGGTAATCGGCCCAAGGCGCAACGCGGACAACGTGATTCGGCCCCATTGCGGCGGCACCACCGGACACACGGTGATGGTCCGGTTGGGCACGTCGGGGTCGAGGCCGAGGAACGAGCGCACCAGCAGCAGCGGGGCGGCGCTCGCCCATGCCTGTGGTGAACAGGATGTGGGGTACGGCACCGGCGTCGCGAACCGCGCACGCGGGAAGCCGCAGAACAACTCCGGTAGTCTGCCGTCGAAAGCCGATGCGGCGTCGAGCAATCCGGTCGCCAGTCGACTCGCGAGATCGACCGCGCCCGGCACGTGACGGTAGCGCAGCAGACCGGCCACCGCGATGGCCGTGTCATGCGGCCATACCGAACCGCAGTGGTAGCTCATCGGGTTGTAGGCGCCCATCTTCGAGGAAAGGGTGCGCAGCCCGAAGCCGCTGTCCATCGCCGGGCTCGACAGATGCTGCACGAGCTCGGCGGCGTGCTCGTCAGTGGCAATCCCGGACCAAAGACAGTGCGCCGCATTGCTTGTCAGCGCGTCGACACGACGCTTGCCGCGATCGAGGGCGATGGCGTACCACCCCTGCTCCGGCAGCCAGAACTGCTCGGCGAACTTGCCGCGCAACTCGGCGGCTTGATCGCGCAGCGCCACGGCCATGCCGGGATCGTCGAACGCCTCGGCGAGCTCGGCGCGGGCGAGCAGGGCGGAATACACATAACCCTGGACCTCGCACAGTGCGATGGGCGCCTCGGCAATGTGGCCCTGCCGGTCGTTGACGCCGTCGAAGCTGTCCTTCCAGCCCTGGTTGACCAGGCCGCGGTCGGTGGCGCGCCGGTACTCGACGAACCCGTCGCCGTCGCGGTCGCCATAGTCTTCGATCCAATTCAGTGCCGCGTCGGCGGCAGGCAGCAGATCCCTGATCGCTTCCGGATCCGCGCCCCAGCGGTGGCATTGAGCCAGCAGCATCACGAAAAGCGGTGTGGCGTCGACGGTTCCGTAATAGATGTTGCCGCCGAGCACCAGGCCGCCCGCGGGACCACGGCGCATCTCGTGCATGATCCGCCCCGGTTCCTCTTCGGTCAGCGGATTCACCGACTGCCCTTGCAGTTCGGCCAGCTGCTGCAGCGTGCCGAGGGCCAGGTCGACCTCCAGCGGCAGGGCCATCCAGGCGGTCAGCAGGCTGTCGCGGCCGAACAGGGTCATGAACCACGGCGCGCCCGCGGCCACGAACGGTCTGCTCTCCTCGGAGTCGTCGTGGATCTGCAAGGCGCCCAGGTCGCTTTCGGTGCGGCGCAACACCTGGGTGAGTTCCGGGTGGGACGCGGCGATGTCGGTCGCGGTGTGCCGCCAAGCGGCGATCTTGCGACCGGGTGCGCTGACGCCGTAGTGCTCACCGGGGGCCAGTGGCGCCTGGAACCGCTGGTTGCCGAGAGTGGGCTGGGCGGTGATTTCGGTCTGCCAGCTCGCGCCGACGGGGACGACGACCCGCCACAGCAACGTGCCCGGCAACACCGACGGCTCCACGGTCGCGGAGACCGAGAGCCCGCGCATGCGGTCGGCCCGGTCGTGGAACAGCAGCTCTCCCTCGGCCACGGTCACCTCGGCCCGACTGTGTCCGGCACGCCCCTCCTTCACCGCGAACAGGTCGACAAAATCGGCGTCGACATGCAACTCGAGGGTGACGGCGGTGGGCTCGCGGCCCATGTTCTCCAGTGTGAGGACCTCGTGCATACCGTCGGCGATGACCCGCTCCCGCACCACGAGCAAGGTGCTGTCGGCCAGGCCTGCCGTCGGCGGTCTTCGCAACACGAACCGGGCCGCGAAGGCCTCCGGACTCAACACCGAAAGCGGCTCGGGCAGATGGCCGTCCACCAGCAGCTCCCAGCGGGAAACCACGCGAGCGTCCCGGAAGAACAGCCCGTGCGGGCGGCCCGGTTCGACATCGCCGAGCCGGTTCGACAAACAGAAGGTGCCGCCTTCTACGAGCGTTACCGAGCCCGCTCCACCGAAACCCGTCGGCTCACCGGAGTTCAGTGGAGCGGGGCTGAGAGCTGCGGTCATATCCGCCGTCACGCGAGTCCGCTCGCCGCGACGGGCACCGGCACGCTTTCTTCCTTGTGCCATCGGTAGCCGGTCCGTTTCCGCGGCCGCATGAGCTTGCGGTAGACCTGCTCGTAGCCGCGCCCGAGCGTATCGGCACCGAAATTCGCCTCGACGTGCGCGCGGCACGCCGCCGGATCCATCGTCTGGACTTCGGCGATCGCGGCGGTGAGCTCGGCCGGATCGTCGCAGACGCGGCCGGTCACTCCGTCGACGATCACCTCGGATACCGCGCCGCCACGCAACGCGACCACCGGTGTGCCACACACCATGGATTCGATCATCACCATGCCGAAGGGTTCCTCCCACCGGATCGGGAAAAGCAGACACTTCGCACCCGCCAACAGCTTCCGCTTGGCGGTGGCGTCGGCGAGTCCGAACACGTGATCCTGGTCCGTCAACAACGGGCGTACCTGCTCTTCGAAGTATTTCAGCTCGGGCGGCTCGCTGCACTTGCCCGCGAGCACGAGTGGGATGCCTGCGGCGTGCGCGGCCTCCAACGCCAGATGCGGCGCCTTGCACTCGTTGAAGCGGCCGAGGAACAGCGCGTAGTCGTCCTTGTCGGCACGGAACGGCCACTCCTCGGGATGCAGAGCATTATGCACCCGCCCAGCCCAATTCAAATCGGGGGCCAGCGCGCGCTGCCGGTCGCTGATCGCCACGAGCGAGACGTCGTCGCCCATTTCCCGGTAGTACTCATAGCATTCGTCCTGCACGGGTCCGTGCACGGTCAGTACCGTCGGCAAGTCAAGGCCCCGATACGCCGGTGCGTTCAGCGGGCCCGCGAAGGTGTGCTCGTGCACGAGATCGATGCTGTCGGTGGCGGCGAGCTTCTCGATCGCCCTGCGCACCCGCAGCGCGTGCAGCACTTCGGGGAAGGGGGTGCCGAGGCGCTCGGGGCAGGTGCGGTCCCAGAGCGAGATGAACTTCGCCTTGGTACCCGGCTCGCCCGCGCCGAGCAGGGTCACGTCGTGGCCTCTGGCCACCAGCGAGTCGACTAGATCGGCGACGACAGCTTCGACGCCGCCATAGGCCTTCGGCGGCACATCGAAGTACGGTGGCACAACCATCGCGATGCGGAATCGGGTACCGATGTGGTCGATGGACCGGAGATCGGTTGGTGCGTTCTGCACCCGAACCGGCATGGACAACTCGCTCATGACCCTCCTTCCAGGGGCACAACCGTTAGCTCTCGCATCACCCAGCGCTTCGGAGCGCAGGGCGCCGAACTGGTGGCCACCGCGGCGGAGGTGAAGCTCGGCAACACCGCCGTCCATGGGGCTTGGTTGGCCTGATCGCTGGTTGCTCGATCAGGGGGGCCGACAGTGATGTACCTCTCACTGGATATCTCAAACCAAGAAGTTGTATGCGCAACTGCTTAGCTACCTCAGATCACCAGGTAGCAGCGGCGTTTGCCGTCCCGACGAATCGTGTCGAGTGGGCTGAACGGGCGATCAGCCTTCGATCACGATCTTTCCGTCCTGCCCGGAGACGACGAAGCTCAGCAGCCGCTCGGCCTCGGCACGCACGGCGGCCTCGTCGGCGGTGGACAGCGGGTGCCACGGGGTGACCCGAATAGTGCTGTCGTCCAAGGTCCACCGGCCGTGCACGAAACCGTCGACCAGGTACATCGGGACGCCCGCCGACGCCTCTTTGGCAATCCGCTGGCGATCTTCCTCGCTGATGATCCTGCGGCGGTCCTTGTGTCCGAGCAGGGCGTTGTCGAAGGCTGGCAGGAAGCGCACCGGCACCGGCAGATTGGGGTCGGCCAGCGGGGCGTCCGGCAGATCGAACAACACCCGATGCTGATCGTCGGTGAAAACGCGCAAGCGGGTACGCATCTCGTCGACCACCTCGGCGAGCCGGGTGACACCGGCCCACGCCTGCATGTCGGCGACGGTGGCGGGCCCGAACGCGGCCAGGTAACGCAGGATCAAGGTTTCCGCGTGCGGCGTCGTCTCCATCGGCGCGCCGATCCATTCGTCGGCGAGCGCGACGGTAACTGAACGGTTGCGCCACTTCCCCCACGCCCCGGTCACCGGGCTGTGCACCATCGGGACAAGGAGCTCGGCCGCCTCGGCGAGCCTGCGGATGTGCCGGTCCGGAAAGCGCTCGGCGAGTAGCTTTCCGAGGTCGGTACGCGACAGGATGCGCCCGGACAGCAGTTCCCGGCCCGCGGCGGCGAGCTCGTCCGGGTCGATTCCGTCGATCTCGTCGCGGTAGTACGGCGCCTGCAGAGCGGCGTGCACGATCGGGCGCACCGTCGGGCGCAGCCAGCGGAAGTCGTGCGCGTCGGCGAGATGGACGGTACGACGGATCATGGTGGAGCGCACCAGCTTTCGCTCACGCAGCAGAGCAGCCAGATCGTCGTGCCGGAAATCCGTCAGCCGGGCCCACAGCCCGACATAGGGCCAATTGGGTTCCTGTCCTTGCACCGCGACCAGATGCCGCACCAGCTCCAACGGTGTCATCGCGACCCGCTGCGCCAACATCTGACGCACCAGCAGGGTTCGGTTCAGCTCACGCAGCGATAGTTCCGTCATGCCTGCCATCTTCGCCGATGACACCGACAAATCGGGGGGACTTCCCGCATCCGCCAGCGCATACGTATACGTACAATGGGTCCATGTTCGATCCCATCACCCTGGCCGTCGGAGCCGGAATCCTCGGCGTCGGCTGGGCAGTCGGACGGTACGGCCACCGCGGAGCGTTCGGCAGCAAGGCGTCGCGCAGCCTCGCACAGTGCGGATGCGGCCACGACCTCGCGGTACACGATCCGGAAGCCGGCGATTGCCATGCCGAGACGCGGCGTTCCGTCGCGCCGTCGGTGTGGGCGTGGGTGCGCTGCCCGTGCCGCCGCTACACGGGCCCGCTGCCGGTCGAGGACTATTTCACGCGTCCGATACTGCCGCCGACCGAGTGACGCGAGCACGCGTCGACGGAACCGGGTGCCCGGCGAAATCCGGCCACGGCCTCGTCACCCCTTCCGGCGCGCAGACCGGGGTCAGTCGATGTCCGGCTGTATGCGCAGCGGCACCCCGATCCGGTTCCACAGATTGATCATCGCGGTGATCGCGACCAACCCGGCCGTCGCGCCCTCGTCGAAATGCTTTTCCACATCGGCCCACACCTCGTCGCTCACGCCGTGGTCGCCGAGCTTCGTCACCGCTTCGGCGTAGGCGAGGGCGGCGCGTTCGGCGTCAGTGTAGAGCGCGGACTCACGCCAGGCGTCGAGCTGGAAGATGCGCTTTTCAGTTTCCCCGGCCAGCCGAGCATCGGTGGTGTGCAGGTCGATGCAGTACACGCAGCCGTTGATCTGCGAGACGCGGATCTTGACCAGCTCTCGAACGACCGGGCTCAGCGGACCGCGCCTGATCGCCGCCTCGGCCGCGAACCATGCCTGGTAGACCTCCGGGAAAACCTTCGCGAGCTTCATCCGTGACACGTTGCCGTCCTTTCCTCGGTTTCTCGTACACCCATTGGACGAAACAGCGACCGAGAGTGTGACGCTCAGCGGCTGTGGACTCGTTCACGCATCGGGCAGGCACCGCACCGGATCGGGCAACTCGGCGCACGGCGCGTTGCCGTGGGCGCGCAGCACGTCCTTGCCTGTCTGATCGACCAGGAAGTGCAGGAATGCCGCGGCCAGTGAGTCACCGGGCAGTTCGCCGTGGCTGTAGGCGTATTCCACACCCCAGAACGGGTAGGTGCGATCGATCGCCGCGTCCCGCCCCGCCGCGACACCATTGATCGCGACGGTCGGCAGGTCCGCTTGTACCGCCTCGGAAAACTCGGAATAGCCTATGGCGCCGGGGATTTCGCCGACGGCCCGCTGCATGTCCTTGGTCACTTGGACATTGCAATGCGCCGCGCCGGAGGTCACGGTGCCCTTGATCGCGGTGCAACTCACGTGCGGGCGGTCGGGCTGGTCACCGCCGAGTAGCCTGCGCTCGAACGTATTCCGGGTGCCGGAGCCAGGAATCCGATTCACCAGCACCACCGGCAGATCGGGGCCGCCCACCTCGCGCCAGTTGCGTACCCGGCCGTAGTAGATGTCTCGGATCTGAGTTTCGGTGAGGGAACGCACGCCGACGTCCTTGTGCACGATCATGGTGAACAGCGACAGCGCCAGCGGACGATGCACCAGCGCGGGATACCCGCTGCCCTTCGGCCCGTCGCTGATGGCAAGCAGGCCGGAGTTGTCCTTGCCTTCCTCGGCCAGCCGGTCCAGCCCGCGCTCGGTCCCCTCGAACCCGAACACGAATTTCGCTCCGGTGCAGCGTTTCTCGTATTGCTCGGCGGCCTCTCGAACGACCGGCGCGAAGGCCGACGAGCCGACCAGGGTCAGCTTCCCCGAGGCACATTCCAGCGGGGTCGGCTCCGGCTGCACCGCGGTGACGATGAGCTGGACGATGATCACCAACACCAGAAAGACTGTCAGCCCCAACATCATTCGGGGAATGCCGGTGCGGCTTCGGGTTTCCAGGACCCGCCCGCCCTTGATGCCGCCGGTCAGCACGGGTGCGGGGTACTCCCCCGTGCCCTCGGAGCGCTGCAGGATGGCCAGAATCTTGTAGTGCTCACCACGATCCAACGGCACCTTGGGCAAATCGATGACACCGATATGCCCGCCGATGTCCTCGCGTACCGCGAGGGCCGAATCGTGATCCAGACTGTCCGCCAAGCCGGTATCGCTGAGCTCGGTCACCGCCATGCCGATGACCATGCGTTGCGGGAACCGCAGGTGCAGGCCGATCCGGTCGGGCGCCTTGTAGTCGTGGGTGTCGATGGTGGTCGCGCCGCTGTTCTCGATGCGCACCAGGACCACCGAGAGATCCTTCAGATCCGGGCTCGCGCCGTCCAGCGAGGGCCGCAGCTGCGGCAGCACGCCGGGAAACACCGATTCGACCTCGCCGGTGACCGGCGTGTCCATCTGCACGCGGTAGCCGAGCCGCTTGCGCCCGACGAGCACGAACTCGTACAGGAACGCGCCGATCGGCACCGCGATACCGATGAGCGCCAGCACGATTTCGACCGGAAAGTCGCCCAACGGTCTACCCACCCCCACAAGATCTGTCCGGCAACTATTTTCAGCCGCGATCGACGATAATGCCCGAATCGGCAGAACTATTCGCCAACCGTTAACGCGGCGGCCATCAAGCGCCGGACGACTTGGTCCACGCCAGCAGGTCGGCCAGCGGCCAGGTATTGATCACCCGTTCGGCCGCAACACCATTCGCGACGGCACGCTCGCAACCGTAGCCCTGCCAGTCCAGTTGGCCCGGGGCGTGCGCGTCGGTGTCGATGGCGAAGTGGCAGCCCATCTCGACCGCCAATCGCATGAGGCGCGACGGTGGATCGCGGCGCTCCGGCCGGCAATTGATCTCGACGGCGGTGCCGTAGGTGCGGCACGCCTCGAACACCATCTCGGCGTCGAAACTCGATTCGGGACGGGTGCCACGCCCGCCGGTGACGAGCCGCCCGGTGCAGTGACCGAGCACGTCGACATTGGGGTTGGCCACCGCGTAGACCATCCGCTTGGTCATCGTCGCGCTGTCGGCGCGCAGGTGCGAATGCACGCTCGCCACCACGATATCCAGTTCGGCGAGCAGATCGGCCTGTTGATCGAGGGTGCCGTCGTCGAGGATGTCGACCTCGATACCGGTGAGAATGCGGAACGGCGCCATGCGGTCGTTGAGTTCGGCGACCACGTCGAGCTGCTTGCGCAGCCGGGCGGCGGACAGCCCATTGGCGATGGTCAGCCGTGGCGAATGATCGGTCAACGCGCAATATTCGTGCCCGAGGGCGGCCGCGACACCCATCATCTCCGCGATCGGGCTCCCACCGTCGGACCAGTCCGAATGGGTGTGCAGGTCGCCGCGCAGCTGTGTGCGCAACGGTTTGCCCGGTGCCCCGATCGGTTTCGCGGCATTGCGCAGGTCGAGCAGGTACTGCGGCACCACACCGGAGTACGCCTGCTCGATGACGGCGGCGGTCTTCGGTCCGATTCCGGCGATATCGCGCCAGCTGTTCGCGGCCCGATGCGCCGCGCGTTCCTCGTCGGACAGTTCGGCGACGATGTCGGCGGCGCGGCGGTACGCCTTGACCCGATAGGTCTCGGCCCGCGAGCGTTCCAGCCAGAAGCCGATCTCGCGCAGCACCTCCACCGGACCCGGCAGCGCCGAGTCCGATGCGGTCGAATCGTCTTCCGCCACAGCGGTCAGCGAATCCTGCTGTATTTCATGAAGGCCACTCCGTCCTCGAACACCCGACTGGTGATCACTCGGAACTTGGCCGCCTCCGGCAGCCGGGGACCGGCTCCGAACAGCGATCGCCCGCTGCCGAGCAGGACCGGGTACAGCTTGAGGAAGATCTGGTCGATCTCCGGCAGCAACTCCTGAGCCAGCTCGCCGCCGCCGCACAGCCAGATGCCGAGGCCGTTCTCGCGCTTGAGTTCTCGCACCTTCGTCAGCGGGTCGGCGGCGATCAGCTCGACGTCGGGGTCGGGGTTTTCCGGCAACGTCGTCGAGACCACGTACTGCTTCAGATGCGCGTACGGGCTCGACGTGCCGGTCCGCACCCCGAAGTCGTGCGTCTTGCGTCCCATCAGCACGGTGTCGAAGTAGCGGTTGCGCTTGTCGATACCCATCGCCTCGCGCACCTTCGTCGGCAACGTCTCCGGATATTGTGCGGTGATCGCAGGCCCGTGGTCGCCGCCGACCGGGAAGAAATCGACCGATCCGTCATCGGTGGCGATGTACCCATCGATGGTCGACGCTACGTAGTACGTGAGTTTGCGCATGTGTCCTTCCTCTACGGCCGGACCGACTTCCCGAACCGCCTATAAGAAAGGTAGCTCGCACCGCCTAACGACGGCGAGGCTTCGGTTGGCACCGCGGGCAAGAAAACGAGGAACGATTCATGAACTTTTCCCGCTGGATGGCGGCGCCGCAGCGCGGGCACGGCTCGTTCTCGCGGCCGTAGACGGCGAGGGACCGTTCGAAGTAGCCGGATTGGCCGTTGACGTTCACATACAGTGCGTCGAACGAGGTACCGCCCGCGGCCAGCGCCTCCCCCATCACCGCGCCGACATCGGCCAGCAACGCGCGCACGGCGGGCCGGGACAGTCCTGAGGCGAGGCGGCCGCCGTGGATCTTGGCCCGCCACAGGGATTCGTCGGCGTAGATGTTGCCGATGCCGGAGATGACGCTCTGATCGAGCAGCAGGCGTTTGATCTCGGTCTGTTTGGCGCGCACCACCGTCACGACGGATTCGGCGTCGAAGAGCGGATCCAGCGGGTCGCGGGCGATGTGCGCGACCGGTTCCGGCACTCGGGTGCCGTCGACTTCGACGAGCGGCGCGAGTGCCCAGCCGCCGAAGGTGCGCTGGTCGACGAAGCGCAGCTGGGTGCCGTCACCGAGGGTGGCGCGGATGTGCGCGTGCTTTTCCAGCGGAGCGTCGGCTGGTTGCACCAGCATCTGGCCGCTCATGCCGAGATGCACGACGAGGGCGATGTCCGGCTCGTCGAAGGTGAGCCAGAGGTACTTGCCGCGCCGCTCGGCGGACTGGACCTTCAGCCCGGTCAGCCGGGCGGCGAGGTCGGCGGCGCCTTCGAGGTGGCGGCGCACCGAACGGGGATGGGTGATCGCCACCGATGCGATGACGCGACCGACCACGTGTTCGGCGACGCCGCGCCGGACGACCTCTACCTCGGGGAGTTCGGGCACGATCAGGATTCGGCGGTCAGTGCCTGATAGGCGGTGCCCGCGGCCTTCTGCTCGGCTTCCTTCTTGGAGCGGCCGACGCCCTGCCCGTAGGCCCGGCCACCGATCACCGTGGTCGCGGTGAATTCCTTGTCGTGGTCAGGGCCGGTCGAGGTGATCTCGTAGCTCGGCACGCCGAGGCCGCGTTCGGCGGTGAGTTCCTGCAGGCTGGTCTTCCAGTCGAGGCCGGCCCCCATGCGGGGTCCGCGCTCGAGCAGGTCGGCGAACAGCCGCAGCACCACGCTGCGTGCGACATCGATGCCGTGCTCCAGGTGCACCGCACCGAGCAGCGACTCCATGCCGTCGGCGAGGATGCTCGGCTTGTCCCGGCCGCCGGTGAGCTCTTCGCCCTTGCCGAGCAGCAGGTGCACGCCGAGACCGCCCTCGCCGAGTTGCCGCGCCACCTCGGCGAGCGCGTGCATGTTCACCACGCTCGCACGCAGCTTCGCCAGCTCACCCTCGGACTTGTCCGGGTGCTCGTGGTAAAGCCGTTCGGTGATGCTCAGTCCGAGGACGGAATCGCCGAGAAATTCCAGGCGCTCGTTGGTCGGCAGCCCGCCGTTCTCATATGCGTATGACCGGTGCGTCAGCGCCAGGCGCAGCAGATCCGGCTGCACCTCGACGCCGAGCGCCGCGAGCAGGCTCGCGTGGTCTCCGGACGAGTTGGGTTCGTCGGTCACGTCGATACGACAGGTTGAACTGTTAGACAGCTGCTGTTACCTGGCGGCCCTTGTACGTGCCGCAGGACGGGCACGCGATGTGCGGCAGGGTCTTCTCACCGCAGGAGCGGTTGGGGCAGGTGATCAGGGTCGGCGCGGTGGCCTTCCACTGGCTGCGCCGCGACCTGGTGTTGGAACGAGACATCCGGCGCTTGGGAACGGCCACGACTACTTCTCCTCTGTCCTATTGCTTGCCAGTTCGGCTGATTGGTCTGCTGCTGTGGCCGCACCCTCGTCGGGGCTGCCGCTGCCGGGCGATGCGGTGGCAAATTTCGCCAGCCCGGCCCAGCGAGGGTCAAGTATCTCATGCGAGTGATCAGAACCCGCAATCGCCATCCGCACGCCACATTCCGCGCACAGTCCCGCGCAGTCGGGAGTGCACAGCGGCTGCAACGGCAGCTCGATGCCGATGACGTCGATGATCACCGGTTCCAGGTCGATGGTGTCGTCGACCATGCGGTAGGAATCGTCGTCATCGGTGGTCTGCTCGGTGGTGCTGTCCGGGTAGGCGAACAGCTCGGTGATCCGAACGTTCACTTCGTCGGTGAACGGCTCGAGGCAGCGCGAGCACTCCCCCTCGATCGGCGCGGTCACCGTTCCGGTGACCAGCACACCTTCGGACACCGCCTGCTGCTGCAGGTCGAGCACGACGTCGGCACCCACCGGGACGCCGACCAGGTCGAGCCCGATCCGGGTGACCGTGCTGACCGTGCGATGCACCTCGCGCATCGTCCCCGGCCTGCGGCCGAGACTGCGGACGTCCAGCACGAAGGCCGCGTCGGGTTCTCGGCGCGCGGCCGAGCTCTGACGCGGGGCGGAACCGGAACCGGCGGGCATCACGAACTCACTTCACAAATCGGGGGAATGGGCAACCACACCACGATACGCGAGGTTTCGCGTCGGCCCAAATGCGGCAGCCGCCTTGCTCGATGCGGCCCGCAGCCGCACCCTTTGCCGCGGCCTAGCGCCGGTAGTCGGCGGCGTAGTCGGGTGCCCCCGCGCCGGAGCGGAGCTGGTGGCGGCCACGGCCGACGGTGCGCAGGGTGCTGGTCAGAGTTTCCTCGAAATCGGCGAGCTTGGCGTCGACGTAGACGTCGCATTCTTCGCGCATCCGGTCGGCCTCGGCGTGCGCCGCGTCGATCACCCGCGCGGATTCGGCGTGCGCGGCCCGCACCACCTCGGTCTGCGCGACCAACCGGTCCCGCTCGGCCTCGCCCTCGGCGACGGAGCGGTCGTAGGAAGCCTTGCCCGCCTCGATCATCCGCTCGGATTCCAGCCGGGCCCGGCTGGTGACGGCCTCGAATTCGGCATTGCCGTCGGCGACGACGCGGTCCGCCTCGGCCTGGGCGGTGTTGACGAGATGATCGGCGTGCGCGCTGGCCTCGGCGACCATCCGGTCGGCGTGCGCCTTGGCGTCGGCGAGGATGCGGTCGGCCTCCTCGCGCGCCGCGCCGATGGTGTGGCTGGCCTGCTCGTTGGCACTGGTCACCGTGACGTCGGCGGCCGCGCGGGCGTCCGAGACGATCTTGTCCCGGATGTCGAGCACATCCTGGGCGTCGTCGAGCTCGCCCGGCAGTGCGTCGCGCACGTCGTCGAGCAGTTCGAGGACGTCGCCGCGCGGCACGATGCAGCTGCGGGTCGGCGGGATGCCACGCGCCTCCTCGACGATGGCGACCAGCTCGTCGAGGGCTTCGAATACGCGATACATGCTGACTAACCCCACTCTCCTACGACTCTTGGCGAACTCTCCGCCGAGACCAAGTGTGCCCCTCGTCACGGCATGTGCCGAGTCATCGTCCGGTGTGTCGTCGCAGTGTCTCGAACGCCACACAAATCAAGTGGAGGATCTGTCTCCGCTTGGTGTTATCTTTATCAGGAAGATCGACAAGGTCTTCAGACCGAGCGCAGCCCCACCGGGACTGCGGGATTGAGGAAGCCAGAGGGAAGGGCTACCGAGTCCGCCGACTGTTGACAGGTTCCGACTGTTCAGTACATACTGAACACATCGTACAAGCGGAATCTATCCAGAGTCGGCGGGGAAGGAAGCGATCACCGTCGCTGTTGTCCCCATCGAAGGCTCATGTTCGATCGGAAAGACCATGACTGTTCTGGATCTACAGCAACCCACGGGGATGAGCGCACCCAGCTTCTTCGTCCCGTGGGCCGGGCCATACCCGGCGCTGAAGATGGCCCCCGCGGCGGCCCGCTGCCAGCAGATGATGGCCTACCTGCGTGGCGACCGGGCATTCGCCCAACTGATCCGCTTCGCCCTGGTCGGCGGCTCCAGCAACGTCGCCTACGTGCTGTTGTTCTTCGCGATGTACGGCATCGGCCCGCTGATCGCCAATGTGGTCGGTTCGATCGTCAGCACGGTGATCGCCAACGAACTGCACCGCCAGCTCACCTTCCACGCCAGCGGCCGAGTCGGCTGGTTCACCGCACAGTGGGAAGGCGGCGGCCTGGCACTGGTCGGCCTCGCCATCACCACCGCAGGACTGGCGGCGCTGGACGTGTGGGCGCCGAGCATCGGCGGCGCGGCGGAGGCAACAGCCATCCTCGGCATCACCGCGGCGGTCGGCGGAATGCGCTTCCTCGCCTTGCGCGGCCTGGTTTTCTGAAACTTCCTACCGCAGCCCACCCGAATCAGCCCCGGTTCCACCGCATGTGGACCGGGGCTGATTCATGTCCAGAGCTATCCGCGACGCTCGGCGAGACGGTCCAGGAGGCGCTTGTGCACGGAGGGCGGAAGCATGTCGGTGACTTCGCCACCGAAGGCTGCCACCTCCTTGACCAGTGAGCTGGACAGGAAGCTGAAGGAGGGGTTGGTGGGCATGAAGAAGGTGTCCACGCCGGAGAGCTTCTTGTTCATCTGAGCCATCTGCAGCTCGTAGCCGAAGTCGGTTGCGTCGCGTAGGCCCTTCACGATCGCGGTGACACCCTGCTGCTTGGCGAAGTCGACGAGCAGGCCGTACCACGACTCCACCCGGACGTTGGGCAGGTGGGCCGTGGCCTCGCGCAGCATCTCCATGCGTTCGTCGACGCTGAACATGCCCTGCTTGTTCTTGTTGATCATGACGGTGACGACGACCTCGTCGAACTGGGCCGCCGCCCGGGTGAAGACGTCGATGTGACCGTTGGTCACGGGGTCGAAGGACCCGGGGCACAGTGCTCCTGCCATGATCAGACGCTATCGTGCGGGACCGGTCGCGCACCACGGAGGGTGCGCGAACTCACCGACTATTCGAAAGTCGCCATTTCGAGGCGCGTTTCGCCGTACTTGCGCGGCTTCATCGCCGAATAGCCCGTAGGCCATTCGATTTCCGGTGACCGGCTTGACCGCTCCACCACGATGAGGGCGCCGGGCCGCAACCACCCGTCGGCCAGCGCGCGCAGATCGGCGAGCACCGCGTCGGTGTCGACCGCGTAGGGCGGATCGGACAGGACCACGTCGAATTCGCCTGCGCCGCCCAGTTCCAGCACGCTCGCCACCGTTGCGAGGCGCAGTTCCGCACCGGGCAACCCCAGATCAGCGATATTGCCGCGCACGATCGCGGCGGCTTTGCGATCGGATTCGACCAGCAGCGCGTGCGCCGCGCCGCGGGACAACGCCTCCAGCCCGAGCGCGCCCGACCCGGCGTACAGGTCGAGCACCCGGATACCGTCGAAGTCGATCCGCGCGTCGAGCGCGCTGAACAGCGCCTCCCGGACCCGGTCGGAGGTCGGTCGGGTGCCGGCGGGCGGCACCCGCAGCCGCCGCCCGCCCGCCGTTCCGGCGACGATCCGGGTCATCCGGCCGCGGACTCGCGCACAGCCAGCTCGATCAGCAGATCCCCGCCTTCCACCTGCTGCACCGAGCCGATCGCGACCCGGCCGACGATGCCCGCCCGCGGCGCGGTGATCGCGGCCTCCATCTTCATCGCCTCGATGGTGCCGATGGTGTCGCCCGCCGCGATCGAATCGCCTTCCGACACAGCCAATGTCACGACACCGGCGAACGGCGCCGCGATGTGACCCGCGTTGCCCTTGTCCGCCTTTTCCGCCGCCGGGATGTCGCTGGCGATGGAGCGGTCGCGGACGGCGACGGGACGCAGTTGACCGTTGAGAATGCACATGACCGTGCGCATGCCGCGCTCGTCGGGCTCGGAGATGGCCTCCAGCCCGATGAGCAGGGTGACGCCCTTCTCCAGTTGCACCCGGTGTTCCTCACCGTGGCGCAAGCCGTAGAAGAACTGGTTCGCCGACAGACCCATGGTGTCGCCGTATTTCTCGCGGTGCGCAGTGAATTCGGCGGTGGGCGCGGGGAACAGCAACCGATTGAGCGTCGCGCGGCGCTCCTGCGACGTGCCCGCGAGTCCCGCCTCGTCCGCCGCGGTGAGCGCGGTCTCCGGCTTTGCCGGACCGCGCCCGGCCAGCGCGCGGCTGCGGAACGGTTCGGGCCAGCCACCGGCGGGGGTGCCGAGTTCGCCACGCAGGAAGCCGATTACCGAGTCGGGAATGTCGTAGCGGCCGGGATCGGCGGCGAAATCCTCGACGTCGACGCCGGTGCCGACCAGCGCGAGCGCCAGGTCGCCGACCACCTTGGACGACGGGGTCACCTTCACGAGGCGGCCAAGGAGCCGGTCCGCCGCAGCGTATTTCGCCTCCACCTCCTCGAACCGGTCGCCGAGGCCGAGCGCGATGGCCTGCTGACGCAGGTTCGACAGCTGGCCGCCGGGGATCTCGTGGGTGTAGACCCGGCCGGTCGGCGCGGGCAACCCGGATTCGAAGGGCGCGTACACCTTTCGCAGCGCCTCCCAGTACGGCTCCAAATCGCACACGTGCTGCAGGTTCAGGCCGGTGTCGTATTCACTGTGCGCCGCCGCCGCGACGATCGCGGAAAGCGCCGGCTGACTGGTGGTTCCGGCCATGGCGGCGCTGGCGCCGTCCACCGCGTCCGCGCCCGCCTGCCAAGCAGCCAGGTAGGTGGCCAGCTGGCCACCCGGGGTGTCGTGCGTGTGCACGTGCACGGGCAGGTCGAAGTTGCTGCGCAACGCGGTCACCAGGGTGGCGGCCGCGGGTGCGCGGAGCAGCCCGGCCATGTCCTTGATGGCGAGCACGTGCGCGCCCGCGTCGACGATCTGTTCGGCCAGCTTGAGGTAATAGTCGAGGGTGTAGAGCGTTTCGTCCGGGTTGGACAGGTCGCCGGTGTAGCTCATCGCGACTTCCGCGATGGCCGTGCCGGTTTCGCGCACCGCGTCGATGGCCGGACGCATCTGGTCGACATTGTTGAGCGCGTCGAAGATGCGGAAGATGTCGATGCCGGTGGCCGTCGCCTCGGCGACGAACGCGCGGGTCACCTGTTCCGGGTAAGGCGTGTAGCCGACGGTGTTGCGGCCGCGCAGCAGCATCTGCAGGCAGATGTTCGGGATCGCTTCGCGCAGCGCGGCCAGCCGCTCCCACGGGTCCTCGTACAGAAAGCGCAGCGCCACATCGTAAGTCGCGCCGCCCCAGGCCTCGATGGACAGCAACTCCGGCGTCAGCCGCGCCACGTGCCCGGCGACGCCGAGCAGTCCGTTGGTGCGCACCCTGGTGGCCAGCAGGGACTGATGCGCGTCGCGGAAGGTGGTGTCGGTGACGCCGACCGCCTTCTGTGCACGCAGCGCCTGGGCGAAACCCTCCGGGCCGAGGCTGAGCAGCCGCTGCCGGGAACCGTCCGGCGGCGGCACCGTCAGGTCGATGGCGGGCAGCTTGTCATGCGGATAGACCTTGGTCGGCCGCTCGCCGTGCGGCTTGTTGACGGTGACGTCGGCCAGGTAGGTGAGGATCTTGGTGCCGCGGTCGGCCGAACCGCGCTGGTTGAGCAGCTCCGGACGCTCATCGATGAAGGACGTGGTGACCCGGCCCGCCTTGAAGTCCGGGTCGTCGAGCACCGCGAGCAGGAACGGAATGTTGGTGGTGACGCCGCGAATTCGGAACTCGGCGAGGGCGCGCTGGGCGCGCGACACCGCGGTGCCGAAGTCGCGGCCGCGGCAGGTGAGCTTCACCAGCATCGAGTCGAAGTAGGCGCCGATCTCCGCGCCGAGGTTGGCGCCGCCGTCCAGCCGGATGCCCGCGCCACCCGGCGTGCGGTAGGCGGTGATGCGGCCGGTGTCGGGCCGGAAGCCGTTGTTCGGGTCCTCGGTGGTGATCCGGCACTGCATCGCGGCGCCGCGGATGGCGACCGTGTCCTGACTGAGGCCGAGCTGTTCGAGGGCCTCCCCCGCCGCGATGCGCAGCTGCGACTGCACCAGGTCCACGTCGGTGATCTCCTCGGTCACCGTGTGCTCGACCTGGATGCGCGGGTTCATCTCGATGAAGACGTGGTTGCCGCGTTCGTCGAGCAGGAACTCGACGGTGCCGGCGCAGCTGTAGCCGATCTCCTTGGCGAAGGCCACGGCGTCGGCGCAAATGCGTTCGCGCAGTGCCGGATCCAGGTTCGGCGCGGGCGCCAGCTCGATCACCTTCTGGTGCCTGCGCTGCACCGAACAGTCGCGCTCGAACAGGTGCATCACGTTGCCCTGCTGGTCGGCCAGGATCTGTACCTCGATGTGGCGCGGATTCACCACGGCCTGCTCGAGGAACACCGTCGGATCGCCGAACGCCGACTCGGCCTCACGCGACGCGGCCTCGATGGACTCGCGCAGCTGCGCGGCATCGGCGACCCGGCGCATGCCGCGCCCGCCGCCACCCGCGACCGCCTTGACGAAGATCGGGTAGTCCAGGTCCTGCGACGCGGTTACCAACTCGTCCACGTCCGCGGACGGCGCGCTGGAGCGCAGCACCGGCAGCCCGGCCGCCTTGGCCGCCGCGATGGCCCGCGCCTTGTTGCCCGCGAGCTCGAGCACGGCCGCGGACGGGCCGATGAAGGTGATGCCCTCGCGGGCGCAGGCGGCCGCCAGGTCCGGATTCTCGGACAGGAAGCCGTACCCGGGGTAGACGGCGTCGGCGCCTGCCGACTTGGCGGCGTCGATGATCGCGTCGATCGACAGGTAGGCCCGGACGGGATGGCCTGGTTCACCGATCTGGTAGGACTCGGCCGCCTTCATCCGGTGGACAGAATTGCGGTCCTCGTACGGGAAGACGGCCACCGTCCCGATGCCGAGTTCGTAGGCCGCACGGAAGGCCCTGATGGCGATCTCACCGCGGTTGGCAACCAAGACTTTCGTGAACATTGGCCTAAGGTACCCGGCGGAGCCCGCCGCACAGACACGGAAGGGCCCTTCGCAAGCATCTTCACAACGACCTCTAGCAGCGTTGCGAAGATGCGTTCACCGGCACGTCACATGCGGCGGGGCGGCGTCGCGGCGGCGGAGGTGCGCATAACGGGCAGCCCCGGCCGTGCGTGACGCACGGCCGGGGCGAAGGCGCAGGGACCTCTTACACCCAGTGCAGCGTGCGATGCCTGAGCCCGCCGCGGAACTGGCCGACGGCGAGACCAATCATCAGGCCGCGTTCCTCGCCGACCAATCCACGCGCGAATGGCAGGCGAATCATGCGCAGCAAAACCTCGGGCAGATGAATTTCCGGCAAACCATTGTTCGGGAATTCGGCATTCAGTCGCGCCAAGCCGATACCACGGCTGCGGCCCTGCCGATAGCCGGGGCGGAAACCCTGGCGGTATCGGTAGGCGACGAGTGCCTCGGCCAGATACCCGAGACGATATCCCTCGCGGTGGGCGCGCCAGCCGAATTCGAGGTCTTCGTTGGCGGCGTAGCTGACGTCCTGCCCGCCGAGCTTCCGATATACCTCCGCGCGGCACGCCATGCTCGTCCCGACGATCACAGGTGCGTAAACGCCCGCCGGTTGGAATTTGTCCGGAGCGGGGATGTTCGCGACGTGTCGCGGATTGTCGGTGTTGAGCGAATCACCTTCGACGGCAGAGCAAGTCAGGTCGTAGCCCTCGTCGAGGAACGCGACCATGCGGCTGACCCAATTCGGGTACACACGGTCGTCGTGATCGCAGAACAGCAGGATCTCACCCGTCGCGTTGTCCGCACCGACGTTTCGCGCGAACGCGGCACCGGACGTCCCGGACGCATCGACATAACGGAGCGTCAGGCGATCTCGCAGCGGATGATTCTCGATATGGCTTTTGACCTCGGTGGGAGAACCGTTGTCGGCAATGACGACATCGAATTCACCCGAATAATCTTGACGCGTCAACGCGTCTAGTTGCACATCGAGCAGATCCCGGCCTTCGGCCGTCCCGATGTACGTTGGAATGACGATCGAGACCGACCGTTCAGTTACCACAAGCTCTCCTGCAATCGATCCCCACGCGGGAGCCCTCCCCCGAGGGCACAACCTTAAGCGAAACTGAGAAACTTGGGGAACACCCCACTTCCGTGGGCTTCCTCACAGACCTGGACGCATGATCAGTCCCTGATCGAAAAATGATGGCAGCCAACGGCACGCCCGCCCGGTCGCACCGGTCCGGCGCCCGGCGTCCTATGCTCGTAGGTGCAGCTGGTTCACCGGTGCGCGTACGAGATGGAGCCCCGTCGTCGCGCAGCGGAGTCGAGTTCGTCGGCCCCGAAAGGGCGGGCGAACGAGAGGGAACCCGGTGGGAATCCGGGACTGTCCCGCAGCGGTGAGCAGGAACGACCGCCGTCACACGCACTGGGCGCAACACCCGGGAAGCGACGGCCAGTAGGAAAGCTCCGGCCCGTGCCGGAGCAGGCCGACAAGGCCGGTGCCTGTGAGTCCGAAGACCTGCCAGCCGTGTCGGATACGCCGTATCCGGCGGCCACCGCCTCGTGGATCTGGGCGCGCGGTTCTACCAGTGCTGATATGTCGGGGCTCCCTTGGCGGGATTCTCCGACGTCTCATCCGGTAGCCCGCGAAAGCCCGTAAGGCGATGGCTCACGACCCCCAGCACTGGAGAGACATCGTGACTGTTGTACATCAGACACCGTTCACCGCAACGGTTCTCGGGCTACCTAGAGTCGGACCGCGGCGCGAGCTCAAGCGCGCCACCGAGGCCTACTGGGCAGGCAAGATCGTCGCCGAACAGCTACACGCCGTGGCGCGCGACCTGCGGCACGCCCAATTCGCCGAACTGCAAGCGGCGGGCCTGGATTCGATACCCGTTGGCACCTTCTCGTACTACGACCAGGTGCTCGACACGGCCCTGCTGCTCGGCGCGCTGCCGCAGCGGGTGGCCGGGATCGCCGATCCCCTGGACCGGTACTTCGCCGCCGCACGCGGCACCGACACCGTGGAACCACTGGAGATGACCAAGTGGTTCGACACCAACTATCACTACCTGGTGCCGGAAATCGGCGCGGACACCGAGTTCTCGCTGAATCCGGAGAAGTTGCTGCACGAAGTGCGCGAGGCGCTCGCGCTCGGCGTGCCCGCCCGACCGGTGGTGGTCGGTCCGATCACCTTCCTGAAACTCGCCAAGGCCACCGGGGGTGCGGCGCTGGACCGGCTCGCCGAGCTGGTGCCGTTGTATCGCGAGCTGCTCCGGCTACTGGCCGAGGCCGGGATCGACTGGGTGCAGATCGATGAGCCGGTGCTGGTCACCGATCTCACCGATACCGAAATCGACCTGGTACGAAGCACTTACACCGAGCTGTCCGCCACAGCGGAGCGACCCGCGATCCTGGTCGCGACCTACTTCGGCCATCCCGATGCCGCGCTCACCGCGCTGGCGAGCACCGACGTCGAGGGCGTCGCGCTCGACTTCACCTCCGGCACCGGCGTTTCCGACGTCGCCGCCGTACCGGCGCTGGCGGGCAAGCTGCTGGTGGCCGGCGTGGTCGACGGACGCAATGTGTGGCGCGCCGATCTCGATCGCGTGCTGTCCACGCTGGGCACGCTGCTGGGTTGCGCCGCGTCGGTGGCGGTTTCGACCTCCTGCTCGCTGCTGCATGTGCCGTACACACTGGCGGCGGAGACCGGGCTGGACGAGCGGCTGCGATCGTGGCTGGCGTTCGGCACCGAGAAGGTGGCCGAGGTGCGGCTGCTGGCGACCGGACTGACCGCGGGACCAGAGGCGATCAGCGCCGAATTGGCCGAGGCGCGTGCCGCCTTGACGGCACGGCAGGCCGATCCTCGACTCAATGATGCGCAGGTGCGAGCCAGGCTGGCCACGCTCGGCCCGGACGCGATCCGGCGCGCACCCGCCGAGCAACGCCGGGTGCTGCAACAGGATCGGTTGCACTTGCCGCCGCTGCCGACCACGACCATCGGCTCGTATCCGCAGACCTCGGCGATCCGGTTGGCCAGGGCGGCACTGCGCAAGGGCGAGATCGATCAGGCCGAGTACGTCCTCCGGATGCGCGCGGAAGTCGCCGATGTCATTGCGCTGCAGGAGGAGCTGGGCCTGGACGTGCTCGTGCACGGCGAGCCGGAGCGCAACGACATGGTGCAGTACTTCGCCGAACAGCTCGACGGCTTCGCCGCCACCGAGCAGGGCTGGGTGCAGTCCTACGGCACCCGCTGCGTGCGACCGCCGATCCTGTTCGGCGACGTGGCGCGGCGGACGCCGATGACCGTCGACTGGATCAGCTACGCCCAGTCGCTCACGGACAAGCCGGTCAAGGGCATGCTCACCGGACCGGTGACGATCCTGGCCTGGTCGTTTGTTCGCGACGACCAGCCGCTCGGCGATTCGGCGCGGCAGGTGGCGCTGGCGATCCGGGACGAGACGGTCGATCTGCAGGGCGCGGGCATCCGGATCATCCAGGTCGACGAACCGGCGCTGCGCGAACTGCTGCCGCTACGCAAGACCGATCAGCAGGCCTATCTCGACTGGTCGGTGCAGGCGTTCCGGCTCGCCACCTCGGGCGTCTCGGACGCCACCCAGGTACACACCCACCTGTGCTACTCGGAGTTCGGCGAGGTGATCGATGCGATCGCCGGGCTGGACGCCGACGTGACGTCGATCGAGGCGGCGCGCTCGCGGATGGAGGTGCTCGACGACCTCAATGCGGCGGGCTTCGACCTCGGCGTCGGGCCGGGTGTCTACGACATCCATTCGCCCCGGGTGCCCAGTGTGGAGGAGATCACCACTTCGCTGCGCGCGGCGCTGAAAGCCGTTCCGGCCGAACGGTTGTGGGTCAATCCCGACTGCGGGCTGAAGACTCGCGGGCGGGCCGAGGTGGAAGCGTCACTGCGCAACATGGTTGCCGCGGCGGCCGCTGTGCGCTGATCTCGTGCGCTGATCATTGACATTCAGCACCCCCTCCGGATGCACGGAGGGGGTGCTGAAGTTCGACGGGCACGCCATTGATTATGACTGACCGGTCATTCATAATCGGACCATGCCGAAGAGAGTGGACCGGGCCGCCCGCCGAGAAGAAATCCTCGATGCCGCGGTGCGGGTATTCGCGCGTAAAGGCTTCGCCGCCACCCGCATCGAGGATGTCGCCGTCGAAGCGGGCATCGCCAAGGGCAGTGTGTATCTGTATTTCGACAGCCGGGATGCGTTGCTGACGGGCGCTTTCGATAGTTACATCACCCGCTCGGGGCAGGTGCTGGCCGAGTTGGGTACCGGAACAGCGCTGGACCGCCTGACCAGACTGGTGCACGGAACGATCGGGCTGCTGGCCGACCACCCCGACCATGCCCGCGTCCTGCTGGATGTGTGGGCGGCCAATCCGCCATTCGATTTGGCGGCGATGTATCGCGAATATCGCTCGGCCATAGCGGATCTGCTGCGGCAGGCGCAGTCCGATGGCGAGCTTCGTTCCGGCATCGATGAGCGACATGCCGCGGTGATCATCGGTGCGATCGAGGGTTGCCTCGTCCAAGCCTTGGTCGACCCGCAGGTGTCGCTGCGGGACCTGGCCGGTCCAGTAGCGCAGGTCTGCGTGGAAGGAATCCGCCGATGAATCTCACCGATCGACTTATCGCCCCGCACGCCACGCGCGGGGAAGTAACGGCGAGTTTCGCCACGGCATTCGTCGGTGCCGCACTGGCTTTCGGCCTCGCGCTCGATGCGGAGTGGTCCTGGCTGTGCGTCGCCGTGGTCACGTTCGTCGCCTTCGACCTCTTCGGCGGCGCGGTCGTCAATGCGACCACCGCCGCGAAACGCTGGTTTCATCGGCCGGGACGAACCGCGAGGCACCATCTCGGCTTCGTCGCCATCCACGTCCAACCGTTCCTGCTCGCCTTGGTCACCCCCGGCTTCGGCTGGTTCACGGCCGCCGTCATCTACGCCCTGGCGCTGTCCGGCGCCGTACTCATCACCGTTGCTCCGCGAGATCTACGCCGCCCCATCGCCTTCGGCACCACCGCCGTCGCGCTGACCGTCGCCACCAGCATCCTCACCACTCCCAACGCACTGACCTGGTTCGCCCCCGTCCTGCTGATCAAACTCCTTCTCGCACATCTACTTCCAGAAGACACCGATCACTGAAGACGGTGCCCCCACGCCAGCCGGAGGCACCGTCACCACCTCACTCCGATTCAGGCTCCGGCCGAATCGCCTGCCGTCGCCGCGACGTGTACCGCTCGCAGGGTTCCGCAGCCCGCATAACCGGCTGCTTCCGCGATTTCGAACTCATCCCCCGCCGCCACGCCGTATGACACCCCGGACAACGATCCATACCAACCCCTCCTCGACGTCCTGAATCACTCCATAAATCGCCCCTATCCACCTTCGACGCGCAGCACCCCGATTCGGTTCCACCCTGATATCCACCAATTCGGTCCGACGCCAGTTCGGTCGAGGGCGATCAGAGGTTGAAGGCTCGGTTGATTACGCCCATGTCGAAGTAGTCGCGCCAGGCGAGGATGGTGTCGCCCGCTACTTCGAAGACGCCGGTGACGGGGAGGGGGATGGTGTGGCCCGCGCCGCGGAGGGTGTCGGTGCGTTCGTTCATGACCAGGTTGCCGGCGGTGATCTGGTGGTGGATGTCGAAGTCGACGGCCTCGAAGGTGGTCAGGAAGCCTGCGATGAAGTCGCGGATGGCGGTGCGGCCGACCACGGGCTCGGTCGGAATGTTGTGGTAGACGGCGTCTTCGGCGAAGAAGGCGGCGATTCGGTCTGGGTCGGGATCGGACCAGCTGCGGCACATGTCGCGGACGAGTTCGTCGGGGCTTGGCATTGGCATCGCCTCACTTTCCTGGTGGCGGGCGAACCGCATCGTCCGCACCGCCATCCCGATTCAACCAAGCAATTGCTCGGTATTAAAGCCTTGACATTCAGCGGCTGGCGGTCAACTCCCGCTGCGGCACCCCGACATACTCCGACAGCGGGCGGATCAGCGCATTCGAGGCGGACTGCTCGACGATGTGCGCGGTCCAGCCGGTGATCCGGCTCATCACGAAGATCGGCGTGAACATCTCGATGTCGAAGCCCATCAGGTAGTAGGCCGGACCCGCCGGGAAGTCGAGATTCGGCTTGATGCCGGTCGCCTCGGCCATCGCCCGCTCCAGTTCGGTGTACATGCGCACCCACCGTTGCCCGCCGGTCACCTCGGCGACCTGCTCCAGCGCGTCCCGCATGGTCGGCACCCTGGAGTCGCCGTTCTTGTAGACCCGGTGCCCGAAACCCATCACCTTCTGTTTACGAGCGAGCTTGGCGCGCAACCATTCCGCGGCCAGTTCCGGCGCACCGATCTCCAGCATCGTGTGCATGACGGCCTCATTGGCACCGCCGTGCAGCGGACCCTTCAACGCGCCGATGGCGGCGGTGACCGCGCTGTACACGTCCGACTGCGTCGAGGTGACCACCCGCGCCGCGAACGTCGAGGCGTTGAAACTGTGCTCCGCGTACAGGATCAGCGAGATCTCGAAGGCGCGCACGATACGCGGGTCGGGCACCGACCCGAAGCACATGTTCAGGAAGTTCTCCGCGAAGCCCAGATGTGAGTGCGGCGCAATGGGATCGAGGCCGCGGCGACGACGCATATCGGCCGCGATGACCGTCGGCAACACCGCGGTCAGCCGTAATGCCTTGGCCAACAGCGCTCGCTGCGCGGGGGCGCCACCCAGATCCTCCTCGGGGTCTTCGGCACCGAGATAGCTGACGACGGTGCGGACCACATCCATCGGATGGCAAGAGGTAGGCATCTTTTCGACGAGCGACAGGATGGATCGGTCGACGCGGCGTTGCGCGCGTTCCCGCTGGCACAGCAGTGCGAGTTGCGCCGCGTCGGGCAGTTCGCCGTACCAGAGCAGATAGGCGACCTCCTCGAACGTGCAGTGCCGCGCGAGATCCTGCACCGCGTACCCGCGATAGGTCAGTGAATTGGTCTCGGGCACCACCTTCGAGATGGTCGTCGTGTCGACCACCACCCCGGCCAGCCCCTTCTTGATTTCGGTCATGTCGCTCACTCGCTCCCGTCTACGCCTCGCTGGCGCTCGGCTCCGCCGTGCGCGAATCGCGCTGTGTCATTGGTCCGCTCGCTACGCTCGCTCACGGTGTAAGTGAAAATTCCGGAATCGAAGTCGTTGTACCGCTGGTACTGCAGGAGCTCGTACAGCCGAGAGCGATGCTGCATCGCCGGAACCAGGCCGGATTGCGTTCCGGTCGAGGCGATTTCGCGCAGTCCGTGCTCCACGGCGTACATCGCCAGCCGCAGCGTTGTCACCGGATAGATGACGGCGTTGTAGCCGAGGTCCTGCAGTGTCCGCGTCGAAAGCAGCTCGGATTTGCCGAACTCGGTCATGTTGGCGAGCAACGGAACATCGACGGCGGCACGGAATTTCGCGAATTCGGCGGCGTCGGCCAGCGCCTCGGTGAAGATGAGATCGGCGCCTGCGTCGGCGTATGCCTTGGCCCGGTCGATGGCCGCATCCAGCCCTTCGGTACCGCGGGCATCGGTTCTGGCGCACAGCACGAAGTTCGGGTCCCGCCGGGCCGAAACGGCGGCACGCAACCGACGGATCATCTCGCCGACGGGCACCACCGCCTTACCGTCGAGATGGCCGCAACGTTTCGGGTTCACCTGATCTTCGAGGTGACAACCGGCCAGCCCCGCGTCCTCCAGCAACGTCACCGTGCGCGCGGCGTTCATCGGCTCGCCGAACCCGGTGTCGGCGTCGATCAGCACCGGCAGATCGGTGACCCGCGCGATCTGCTGACCCCGCGCGGTGATCTCGCTGAGCGTGGTCAGTCCGATATCGGGCAGAGCGAGTTCGGCCGACATCACGGCGCCCGAGACATAGACGCCCTCGAAACCGATCTCCTGAACCAGCCTGGCCACCAGCGGATTGAACGCACCCGGCAACCGCTGGATCTGCCCCGACGTCAGTCCAGCGCGGAATGCCGCGCGCTTGTCGGCCGCACTCGTCGCGGCGGCCAGCAAACCCGTCACCGGTGCCACCGCCCTAGGCTGGAGCCATGAACGACCGCCCCCTGCGCTACCGGCTGATCACCGGCGTCGACGACGCTTCCTTCTGCGAGCGGATCAGCGCTCTGCTCGATCAGGGCTATCGGCTGCACGGCTCCCCCGCGGTGACCTTCAACGGCACCGAGGTGATCGCGGCACAGGCGGTGATCTGGGACGGCGAGTAGCGGGGACATCAGAAGACCCCTTCCGGCGTCCGGGGCGCCCGGTCCAGCACGGCGCTCGATACGGTGAACGTCAGCTGATCCAGTTCGCCCGCGGCGAGTTCCGGTGTGCGCTGGGCCGCGTCCAGGAAGCGATCCTGTTCGGCGGCGTCGAGCACGCCGTCGGCGAGCGTGCGGAACTTGGCGATGTACTGCTCCCTGGCGAACGGCCGCGCACCGAGCGGGTGCGCGTCGGCAACGGCGAGCTCGTCGACGATGGTCTCCCCGCTCTTCAACGTCACCACCGCCCGTGCCCCGAAAGCCTTTTCGTTCGGGTCGGTGGCGTGATAGCGCCGCGTCCACTCCGGATCCTCGGTGGTGGAGATCTTGCGCCACAGCGCGACGGTGTCCGGCCGCTGCGCGCGTTCGGGGGCGTAGGACCGCTCGTGATGCCAAGTTCCGTCTTGCAACGCGACCGCGAAGATGTAAGGCACCGAATGGTCGAGGGTTTCCCGGCTGGCGTGCGGGTCGAACTTCTGCGGGTCGCCCGAGCCGGTGCCGATCACTACATGGGTGTGATGGCTGGTGTGCAACACGATCGAGGCGATCTGGTCGAGATCGCCGATGCGCGAACGCATTCGGCGGGCCAGATCGATCGGCGCCTGGCTCTGATACTCGGCCGAATGTTCCTTGGTATAGCTGTCCAGAATCGCGCGCTTCGCCTCGCCCGGACCGGGCAGCGGCACCCGGTATTCCGCGGCCGATCCGCCGAGCAGCCAGGCGATCACACCGTCGGCGCCTTCCCAGATCGGCGCGGGCGCGCCCTCGCCACGCATCGCCCGGTCCACCGCCTCGACCGCCATCTTCCCGGCGAACGCGGGCGCGTAGGCCTTCCAACTGGAGATCTCGCCCTTGCGCGATTGACGGGTCGCGGTGGTGGTGTGCAGCGCCTGGCCGATCGCCTGATAGATCGTCTCGGTGTCGAGCCCTAGCAGCGTGCCGATCCCCGCGGCGGCGGACGGACCGAGGTGCGCGACGTGGTCGATCTTGTGCTCGTGCAGGCAGATTCCGCGCACCAGGTCGATCTGGATCTCGTAACCCGTTGCCAGGCCGCGGATCAGGTCAGCGCCACTACGACCGAGATGCTGCGCCACCGCGAGGATCGGCGGGATGTTGTCACCGGGGTGCGAATACTCCGCCGCCAGAAACGTGTCGTGAAAGTCGAGCTCGCGCACCGCGACTCCGTTGGCCCAGGCCGCCCACTCCGGCGACACCCAGTGTCGCGCGGGCAGCCCGAACACCGTCGCACCCGAGCGCCCCGGTCCAGGTCGATACGGTTGCGCGAGTGCCTGGGCCCTGGCGCTGGTCACCGGACGGCGGGTCAATGCCGCCGCCGCGACGGCCGCGTTGTCGATGATCCGGTTCACGATCATCTCGGCGACCTCGGCGCTGACCTCGACGGGGTCGGCAGCCACTTCGGCAATCTTGGTTGCCAGGTGTTCCGCGCGCGGGAAATCGGCGTCGGCGGGGCGGGCGCGTACGATGTGTGTCTTCATGCGTCCTCCAGATCAGCGGTGAAAGAACCTCTCTTCGCACGCTACGCAGCTGGGATCTCGCGCAAAATACCTCGCAGCGGCATATTTCTGCGGGAAAGAAGTCCGGATATTGCGATGATTGCGAAGATCCGGGGCTACGATCTTGCCGTGCGGAAGATGTACGCGGGAGCTCGCCTTCGCCGATTACGCGAGGAGCGCAGGCTCACCCAGGCGGCGCTGGCGAAGTCGCTGGATCTGTCGCCCAGCTATCTCAACCAACTGGAGCGCGACCAGCGGCCGCTCACCATCCCGGTACTGCTGAAGCTCAACTCCACCTTCGATCTGGACGTCCAGTTCTTCGCCGCGGACTCGGACGCGCGCCTCGTATCGGACCTGCACGAGGTGCTGATCGATGCCGCAGGCGGCCACACCGCGCCGCTGACCGAGGTGGAGGAACTGGCCACCAGGCAACCCGAGGTCGCCAGGATCGTCGTCGCGATGCACCGCAGGCTGCGCGCCGCCACCGACCAGCTCGATCTGCTCTCCGCCCGGGTGTCCGCACCGACCGGCGCCCCCGGCATGCCGATGCCCTACGAAGATGTGCGGGACTTCTTCTACGACCATCACAATCACATTCCGCAGCTCGACATCGCCGCCGAGCAGCTGTTCGAACAATCCGGACTGACCATCGGCTCGCTGGATCGCCAGCTCGCGAGGGTGGCCGAGGAACGCGCCGGGGTCACCGTGCTGGTGCGCGGCGACGGCGCGGATCCGTCCATCCCCAAACGGCAATACGATCCCGACAGCCGAACCCTGACCTTGGCCAGGCGATTACGGCCGGGGCAGCGCGCCTTCCAGATCGCGACCACTCTCGCGTTCCTGCTGTACGGCACCGAGTTGGACGGCGTCCTCGCCGAAACCCCCTCGCTCACCGGTGAATCCCGCACGCTCGCGCGGATCGGGCTGGCCAACTACTTCGCCGGCGCACTGGTGCTGCCCTACGGGCGTTTTCTGCGCTCCGCCGAGGACCTGCACTACGATATCGACCTGCTCGGC
The DNA here is from genome assembly GCF_019222765.1 of Nocardia iowensis. Lineage (NCBI taxonomy): Bacteria > Bacillati > Actinomycetota > Actinomycetes > Mycobacteriales > Nocardiaceae > Nocardia > Nocardia iowensis. The sequence continues at coordinate 6,605,754 of NZ_CP078145.1, forward strand.
CTGCGTTTCGAGGTCGGCTTCGAAACCATCTGCCACCGACTCAGCACCCTGCAACGGCAGGGTCAGCGCGGGGTGCCGTTCTTCTTCGTCCGCACCGACCGCGCGGGCAATATCTCGAAACGCCAGTCGGCCACGGCTTTCCACTTCTCCCGGGTCGGCGGCAGCTGCCCGCTCTGGGTGGTACACGAGGCCTTCGCGTATCCGGGCCGCATCCTCACCCAGATCGCCGAAATGCCGGACGGTCGACGTTATCTGTGGGTCGCGCGCACCGCGATGACCGCGCCGCACGGATTCGGCACCGCGACAAAGAACTTCGCGATCGGGCTCGGCTGTGACATCGAATACGCCGAACGGCTGGTGTATTCGGCCGGCCTGCAGCTCGACGACCCGGCGACGGCGGTGCAGATCGGCGCGGGATGCAAGGTCTGCGAACGGCCGTCGTGTCCGCAGCGCGCGTTCCCGCATATCGGCAGCCCGCTCGCGGTCTCCGAACACACCAGCACCGACCTGCCCTATCCGCGCGTCGGACGCTGATCCCCCGCGATCCCGGTGAGCTTGTCCGGATTGGCCACCGCGTAGATCCCCCGGACCTGCTCGGAGACCGGATCGATGTCGAGCACGACGACCGCGAACGGCGCGTCGCCGGAGAACACCACCGCCGACGGGTCACCGTTCACCCATCGGTACTCGACGCCGATGTCCGGAACATGGCTCAGCACAATGGGACTGGTGATCAGCCTGGCGACCTTGTCGATGCCGTGGACCGGTCGCAGCGCCGCCCGTCGCTTGCCGCCGCCATCGGACCAGAACGTCACATCCGGCGCCAGCAGCGCCATCAACCCCGCCATGTCGCCGCCGAGCTGAGCGGCCAGGAACTTCTGCGTCACCTCCCGCTGTACCCGCGGGTCGGCTTGGTGGCGCGGCCTGCGGGCATGGACGTGTTCGCGCGCCCGATGCGCGAGCTGCCGAATCGCGGTGGTGCGGCGACCGAGCATCTCGGCGATCTCGGCGTGCGGGTAGCCGAATACCTCGTGCAGCACGAACACCGCGCGCTCCAGTGGCGTCAGCGTCTCCAGCACGACGAGCATCGCCATCGAGACCGATTCCGCGCGCAACGCGGGCTCGGCGGCGTCGATGGTGTCGCGGGCCGCCGGTTCGTCGGCGACCAGCGGCTCGGGCAGCCAGGGACCGACGTAGGTTTCGCGCCTGCGGTTGATGGCGGCCCGCCGGTCCAGCGCGTGGTTGACCGCGAGGCGCACCAGATAGGCGCGCGGATGCTCGATCTGCGAACCTTCCTCCCGATTGCGCGATACCCAGGACAACCACGCGTCCTGCAGCACGTCTTCGGTGTCGGCGACGCTGCCGAGCATGTTGTAGACCACCGAGAACATCAGCTCCCGATGGTCGGCGAACACCCGCGTCGCCTCCGTGTCCACGATCTCGATCATCGCTCCTCCTCTATGCCGATCTTGCTTCCTTAGAGCCGGGCGCGGCCACAAAAAGTGACACGTGGCGGCGAAGTGTGATCCGGCTCTCCCGCTGTCACGTCTCGCGCGGATCGGCGGTCTCAGGGTGGCAACGGATGAGATCTCGTCCGGACCGAGAGAGGACATCGGAGTGCGTACACCCACCGAAACACCATCGTTTCTGACCACCCGCCGCGGCAAGCTCACGCTGGCGCTGCTGTGCCTGGTCGCCTTCCTCGACTTCGTCGACAGTTCGATCGTCAATGTCGCGCTGCCAACCATCCAGCACGAACTGGGGCTGTCGGTGTCGACACTGCAATGGGTCACCAGCGGCTACCTGTTGACCTACGGCGGGCTGATGCTGCTCGGCGGCCGCCTGGCCGACCTGCTCGGCCGGCGCCGGGTGCTGATCGCCGGGACGATCCTGGTCGGCACCGCTTCGGCCATCGGCGGCCTCGCCGAGACCAGCGGGTTGCTGATCGGCGCGCGCTTCGCCCAGGGCGTCGGCGCCGCGCTGATGCTGCCCGCGGCCCTGTCGATCCTCACCACCAGTTTCCGCGAGGGCTCCGACCGCACCACCGCGCTGAGCGTGTGGGGCGGAACGGCCGGACTCGCCTCTGCCGCAGGGGTTTTCCTCGGCGGCGTGCTGACCGAGGGGCCGGGGTGGCGCTGGGTCTTCTACGTCAACACCCCGGTGAGCGTGCTCGTGCTGGCCGCCGTTCCGTTCCTGGTGCCCAATGACCGGCGCAACGAGATCCGTGGTGGCTTCGATGTTTTCGGTACGGCGCTGGCGACCGGCGGCCTGATGCTGCTGGTCTACGGCTTGGTGAAAGCTCCGGAACAAGGGTGGGGCGACGCGCGCACCATTGTCCAACTCGGCGTGGCCACGGCACTGCTGATCGGGTTCCTGATCAATGAGCGATTGACCAAGGACCCGCTCGTCCCGCTGTCGATCTTCCGCATCAAGGGTCTCGCGGCGGCCAATCTGACCCACCTGACGCTGGCCGCGGGCATGCTCGCGATGTTCTTCTTCGTCACGCTGTACATGCAGGAGGTGCTTGGTTACGGGGAATTCCAGGCGGGCAACGCCTATCTGCCGGTCAGCCTCACCATCGGCGCCGTCGCCGGGGTGACCGCGAAGTTCATCGCCAAGACCGGCACCCGGCCGCTCATCATCGCCGGATCGGTGATTTCCGGGCTCGGCCTCATCTGGCTGTCGCGGATTCCCACCGATGGTTCCTACTTGGTCGATCTGCTGCCCGCCATGGTGCTGATGTCCATCGGACTGGGCGTGGTGTTCGTCGCCAACACCACCGCGGCGAACGCGGGCGTGCCCGCCGAGCAAGCCGGACTGGCCGCGGCACTGCTCAATACCGGCCAGCAGATCGGCGGTGCGCTCGGTCTGGCCGTGCTGACCGCGGTGGCCACTTCACGCACCGCGGAGCAGCTGACCGCCGGTCACGCACCCCTGGAGGCGATGACCTCCGGTTTCCGGCTCGCGCTGTTGATCGGCGGGCTCATCACGATCGGCGCCGCCTTCATCGGCTGGCGGACCGTCAACTCGCGTGGCGAGGGCGCGTCGCTTCCTACGGCGGCACCTGCGGAAACAGTCGCCGCATAAGGCGCACGACGGCCGGGTATCGAGCGGATCGGTACCCGGCTTTCGGTCCATCGCACTCGTGTTCCATTCATCCAAGCCCACCGTGACGAGCAGGTCTACCGTGCGAAGTATGGCAACGACACACTCTTCCACCACGGACAGCTCGCTCCAGGAGCAGCTCCTGCGTCTGCTCGACGACTGGATGGCGGCGATCGTCGCCAACGACGCGGCCAGGATCGCCGACTACATGACCGAGGACTGGGTGATGGTCTCCGAGAAAGGCGTGGGGACGGCCGAGCAGTTCCTGACCCTCGTCGAGTCAGGTGAGCTGACGCATTCGGCGATGCAGCGGGTCGGTGACGCCAGGATCAAGCGCTACGGGAACGTCGCGGTGCTGACGGTGCGGGCCACCAATACCGCGCACTACCAAGGCAAGCGGTTCGACGCCGACGAATGGACGACGGACGTCTACGTCGAGACCGAGCGGGGGTGGCGGTGTTCGCTCACCCAGATCACCACGGTCGCGACCGAGTGATCCGGTTGTCGGGCAACTGATTCAGGACTTGGCAAGGTACTCCAGCCGCTCGGAGTCGACGGCGGCGTGCATCATGCTCGCCAAGCCGGGGTGCTTCTTCAGGCCGGGGTCGGCCTCGACCACCTCGCGGGCGAGTTCCTGTGCGGCGGTGATGACTTCGAGGTCGTCGAGCAGCGAGAGCAGGCGCAGCGAGCGCGCCGTTCCGGACTGGGCCGCGCCGAGCACGTCGCCCTCGCGGCGGGTGCGCAGGTCGAGCACGGCGAGTTCGAAGCCGTCGGTGGTGGCGGCGACGGCGTCCAGTCGCGCCATGGCCGAGCCGCCCGGCGCGGCATCGGTGATCAGCAGGCACAGTCCTTGGTGTTTGCCGCGGCCGATCCGGCCGCGCAGCTGATGCAGCTGGCTGACGCCGAAGCGGTCCGCGTCGACGATCACCATGACGGTCGCGTTCGGCACGTCCACGCCGACCTCGACCACGGTGGTGCACACCAGCACGTCGACCGACCCGTCGTTGAACGCGCGCATCACCTGATCTTTTTCGTCCGCGGGCAGCCTGCCGTGCAGCAGGCCGACCCGCACTTCGGACAGCGGCCCGTTGCGCAACGTCTCGAAGACGTCGAGCGCGGCCTGCGTTGTCGGGCCTTCCTTTTCGGGTTCGGCGGCCTTCGCCTTGCCGTTGCGGGACTTGCCGGAGCTTTCCTCGTCGTCACCGATGCGGGAACACACGACGTAGGCCTGCCGACCGGCCTTGACCTCTTCGACGATGCGCTCCCAGGCGCGGTCGACCCAGTTCGGATGTTGTCTGCGCGGAACGACTTTGGACGTGATCGGGGAACGACCCCGCGGCAGTTCGGTGAGTGTGGAGGTCTCCAGATCGCCGAGGGTGGTCATCGCGATGGTGCGCGGGATCGGTGTCGCGGTCATCACCAGCAGATGCGGGCTGGTTCCGGCTTTCGCCTTGGCGCGCAACGCATCCCGCTGTTCGACACCGAAGCGGTGCTGTTCGTCGACGACCACCATGCCGAGATCGAAGAACTCGACGTTGTCCTGGATCAGCGCGTGCGTGCCGATCACGATGCCCGCCTCGCCAGTCATCGCCGCCAGCAGCGCGGCCTTCTTGGTCGCGGCCGACATCGAACCGGTGACCAGCACGACCTTCGTCGCGTGCTCGGCGGCGCCGAGCTCACCGCCGCTGGCGAGGTCGCCGAGCATGCCGCGCAGCGACCGATAGTGCTGGGCGGCAAGGACTTCGGTCGGCGCGAGCAAGGCGCACTGCTGGCCCGCGTCGACGATCTGCAACATCGCCTGCAACGCGACGATCGTCTTGCCCGAGCCCACCTCGCCCTGCAACAACCGGTGCATCGGATGGCTGCGCGACATGTCCGCGGAGATCTCCGCGATCACCTGCTGCTGGCCCGCGGTCAGCTCGAACGGCAGCCGCTGCTGGAACTCGGCGGCAATGCCGTCCGGTCGCGGCGGACACGGGCGGGCGGCGCGACCGGACACCTCGTGGCGGCGTTCGGCGAGCACCAGCTGCAATGCCAGTGCCTCGTCGAAACGCAGCCGCTCGCTGGCCTGGTCGATGTCGGACTTGCGCTCCGGCAGGTGGATCAGGCGCAACGCGTCGGAGATCTTCATCAGGGCCCGGTCGTTCCTGATCTCGTCCGGCAGCGGGTCGTCGATCGGATCCAGCTGATCGAGGACCTGCCGGACGCAGGCGAGCACATCCCAGCTCTGCACCTTCGCGGTGGCCGGGTAGACCGGGATGAACTCGCGTTCCATGAACGAAGTGTCCACTCCCCCGGCACCTTTGGCGCTCTGCGCCAGACCGCGCAGGTCACCGCCGCCGCGCACGGTGGTCATCGTGCCGACCGACTCGTCGTCGGCTTCGGGCAGGATCAGATAGCCGGGATGGCTCAGGTTCCATTGACCGGGCCGCCAGTAGTTCACCGTGCCCGACATCATCGCCCGAAGCCCCTCGCGGACAACGTATTTCACCTTGTCACCATTGAAGAAGGTGACGTCGACGCCGCGGCCGGAGCCGGAACCGGTGTCCAGCACCACCTTCAGCAGCGAACCGCGGCGGTTGCGCATCGGCCGCAGCTCGGCCTTGGTGATCCGGCCGATCACGGTGATGTGCGAACCGTCTTCCGGCTCTTCCTCGGTGAGCGGCTGCCCCTGGGTCGCGTAGCGCAGCGGATAGTGCCGGAGCAGGTCCTCCACCGTGTGCATGTCGAACGCGTCGACCAGCGAGCCCGCCGCCTTCACGCCGAGAATATGGTCGAGCCGATCACTCAGGGTCGCCATCTATTCCACTCCGATCTGCACCAGATCACCGTGCTGCCCACCGGAATACACGGTGACCTCCACGCCGGGAAAGCTTTCGCCGATGTGCGCGGCGAGATCATCGGCCAGGCCGTCCGGGGCCGCCGCCCCCATCAGCAGGGTGACCAGCTCACCGCCGAAGGCGAGCATCCGGTCGAGCAGCGTCAAACCCGCCGCGCGCACATCATGGTCGATCACCACCACATCGTGGCCGACCAAGCCGAGCCCATCGCCCGCTTCGCACGTTCCCACCATGGTGAGCGCGCGCTCTCGCGCGGCGCGCAGCGAACCCCACCGGGTGGTCGCGGCCGCCTCCGACATGGCGAAGGCGTCGTCGACGGCGATCCGGCCGCGATCGTGCACAGCCAGCGCCGCGAGCCCCTGCACCATGGACGCACTCGGCAGCAGCAGCACGTCGCGGTGCGCGTCACGGGCGGCCACACCGACCGCGACCAGGTCGTGCGCGGGTAGCGCGCCGTTGGGTAGGACCAGTACCTCGCGATTGGGCATCGCGCGGATCGCGGCCAGCAGCGCGGCGGCCGTCACGGCGCCGTCACCGCCGAGCACCACCGCCCCGGCGTCCTCGAACAGCGCGGCAGCACCGTCACCGGCCGCTACCGCCAGGATCCCGCGATCGGCCGGCCCATTGGTTTCCTTCGCGGAGTCCATGTTCGTGTGGGTGACGAGGTGGCCCGACGTCATGTCGTGCAGCGTTGTCGCGAAGCTCTCGATGCGGATTCCGCTGAGCTTTCCCGCGGCGATTCCGGCTTCCACGGCCGCGCCCGCGTCCGCGCAGTGCACATGGGCAGACCAGGAACCGGCACCGTCGCCGACGACCACCACCGAATCGCCGAGCTCGGTGAGGCGGGCGCGCAACCGCGCCATCTGCTCGAGATCGGTATCGGCCAGCAGGTACATCACTTCGTATTGCGGTGCTGCCGAATCGGTTTCAGTATCGGTCGGCTCAGCGGCGCGCACCGTGACCGGTTCACTCGGGGCGTATTCCGGTCTGGCCGGAATCTCACCGAGCGTCACCGAGACCAGGCTGTCCAGGAGCACGACGAGTCCACGCGCGCCCGCGTCGACGACGCCCGCGTCGCGCAGCACACCCAGTTGGGACGGGGTGTCACCGAGGGCCTTGGCGGCGCCGTCGGCCGCGGCGAGCGCCACGTCGGCGAGCGAAGCGTCCGGGCAGGCTTCCGCGCTGGCGGCCGCACAGTCGAGGACGGTGAGGATGGTGCCCTCGATCGGCACGCTCAATGCGTCGCGGACCAGCACCGAGGCGCGGTTCAGGGCATCGCGCAAGGTGACGGCCGACAGCGGTTCGGTCCGTACCGCCTCGGCGATACCGCGCAGGACCTGGGACAGGATGATGCCGGAGTTGCCCCTGGCGCCGATGGTCGCACCGTGCGCCATCGCGGCGGCGACCTCATGCGCCGACACCGTGGGACTGGCCTTCGCGTCGGCGGCGTCCATCGCGGCGCGCATCGTGGCGAGCAGGTTGGTGCCGGTATCCGCGTCCGGGATGGGGAAGACGTTGAGTGCGTTGATCTCCTCGCGCCGGTTTTCCAGGCCGTCGAGGCAGGTTCGGCCCCAGCGCAGCAGCGCAGTGCCGTCCATCACATCCCGCACTCCGGGCACCGTCACCCCTTCTCTGTAGTTCACTTGCGGCGTTCCCGGTCCCGCCGTGATTACGCAAGCTGCCGCCCGCGGGTCATCGCTGCGGCACCCGCCGCCCGCAAGATTAGCGGGCGATACCGACATACAGTTGGTACCCACCACGTGTTCCGGCAACGTCCGGACGCACCCGGTTTGGTGGATGCGGGGCCGTCCAGCTACCCTTGCAGGGTTGCCTCGCGTGGCCGTTGCCGGTTTGCGCTGGCCGATGTCAGTCGGCAGGGGTACGTCAATACATTGTTTCCGGACATGCTGCCCGCGGGCGGCGGTCCTCCACATGACATGAAGGAGTTCGCGACTATGGCTGCCGTCTGCGACGTCTGCGCCAAGGGCCCCGGCTTCGGGAAGTCGGTCTCGCACTCGCACCGGCGCACCAACCGTCGCTGGAACCCGAACATCCAGACCGTTCGCGCCCAGGTTGCGCCGGGTAACACCCGCCGCATGAACGTGTGCACCTCCTGCCTCAAGGCAGGCAAGGTCGTCCGCGGCTGACTCAGCCCCGGCTGACCGGTACGAGACCGACGCACGCCCCGGCACCCTCACGGGTGGTCCGGGGCGTAGTCATCGATGGGCGAAAATCGTGGGCATGACCGAGCCCGAGTGGCGCATCGCCCCACTTGCCGCCGAGCACACCTACAGCCTCGCCGAATGCCACATCGACTGCTGGCGTGAGGCCTACCGGGACCTGGTACCCGCCCATCTGCTCGAAGCCTTCGATGTCGAGCGGCGAGCTGCGCAATACGAGCGCAACCGTGTCGAATATCCGGGCCGGATACAGGTGGCGCTCGTCGGTGAACAGGTGATCGGCTTCGCCGGAGCGGGCCCGACCCTCGACGACCCGCCGGTGCCCCCGCTGCAGTTGTATGCGTTGTACGTCCGTTCGCCGTGGTACGGCACGGGCCTCGCGCACGACTTGCTGCGCGCCGCCCTCGATCCGACGGCGGCGTACTCGCTGTGGGTCTTCGAGGAGAATCCACGCGCCCTGGCCTTCTACCGCAAACACGGCTTCGAATTGGACGGCGCTCGCAGGGTCGAGGCGTTCACGCCGTCGATCGAGGTTCGGATGGTGCGGGAGCCAGCCGACTGGTGAGGTCCGAGAGTCACGCCTGCACTGGAGGGCTCTCGCTAAGGACGAAGAACCGACCGCAACGGACGGACAAACCCCCAGATGTGCACTCCCCTGGATCAGCAGTATCCGTAGGCCATAAAGTGCTGATCATGACCGACACCGAGCAAGCCGGGTACGTGAGCACCGTCGACGGCGTTCTGCAGATCACCATCGCGACCGCCGCCAACGGCACGTCCATGGATTTCGGCGGCATCGTCGCGGGCACAGCCGCGCTGCGTTCGCTCAGCTCCGAGGTCGGCGCCGTGCTACTGACCGGAACCGGCGCGAACTTCTGCGCGGGCGGCAATGTGCGCGGCTTCGCGGCGGCCTCGGATCGCGCCGCCCACATCTATGGCCTGGCAACGGATCTGCACCATTTCGTGCGCGCACTCGACGCGACCACCGTTCCGGTCGTGGTCGGCGTGCACGGCTGGGCGGCGGGCGCAGGGATGAGCCTGGTCTGTGCCGCCGACATCGCACTCGGCGGGCCAAGTACCAAGCTGCGCCCGGCCTATCCGGGCATCGGCCTGAGCCCCGACGGCGGCATGTCCTGGACGCTGCCGCGCATCGTCGGACTCGGCCGGGCCCGCGAAATCCTGCTCACCGACGCGGTTTTGGACGCCGAGGAGGCGGTGCGACTCGGCATCCTCAGCCGGCTGGTGGCCGACGAGGAGGTTCAGGCCGAGGCACTGAAGCTGGCCCGAACCCTGGCCACCGGACCGCGCTCCACCTACACCAGCATCAAAACGCTACTGGCGCAATCGGCTTCGTCGGCCCTCACCGATCAGCTGGATCGGGAACGCGACGCGATCGCCGCCGCGGCGGACAGCGCGACCGGCCGCGAGGGTGTAGACGCCTTCGTCGCGAAGCGCAAGCCGAAGTACACGTAGGTCAACGGGATTCACTGCCTGGTCTGCAAGACGAACTTCGCGACCGCGTCGGTGAAAGAGTCGTTGTCGTCACCGGCCGCGGTGTGCGCCGCACCACCGATCTCGACCAGCTGCACGTGCGGCACCAACTCCTGAAACGCCGCCGCGCCTTCGGAACTCACCACATCCGAGCGCATACCGCGCACCAGCAACACCGGGATCGTCAATTTGCGCGCGGCCGCTTCCATCTGTTCGGTCATTGCCGACGGGTCCTCGGCGCGGTGGGCCAGCATGTCCGGGTCCCAATGCCAGTACCAGCGGCCGTCGCGCTGCCGCAGATTGCGCAACAGACCGTCGGTGTTGGCCGGACGCGGCCGGTGCGGCAGGTATTCGGCGACGGCGTCGGCCACCTGCTCCAGGTTGTCGAAACCGTTGCGGTGCTTGCCGAGAAAGTCGATCACCCGCTCGATACCGGCCCGCTCCGGCCTGGTGACGATGTCGACGAGTACCAGCGCGCTGATCGCCGCGCCGCCGGGAGCGGCGGTGGCGAGCAGGCCGGTGATGCCGCCCATGCTCGCCCCGACCACGACGGCGGGCGCACCGAGCTGTTCGAGCACGAGCAGCAGGTCTGCCACCATGGTGTCGCGTCGGTAGTCGCCGTCTTCGGACCATGCGCTGTCGCCGTGCCCGCGGGCGTCCAGGGTGACAACCCGCATGCCGGACGCGGCCAGCTTCGCACCGGTCTGTTTCCACGAGTGCCTGGTCTGCCCGCCGCCATGCAGGAAGACGACGAGCGGACCGTCGGCCGGGCCGAACTGGTCTGCGGCCAGCTCGATCCCACCCGAACCGCGCAGCCGCAATGGTGCGGGCTCGAGAAGTTTGTTCGCATTACTCACGAACCGAGGATCGCATAGAACCGGTTATGGTTCGCGGGCGAGCCTCCCGAACGGCTGCGTCAGCAGTCCCACTTGCCGGAGGCGCTGAGGGTGCGCTGCAGCAGGCAGGCGACCTTGGCGTTGACCGAGGAGGAGATGGTGGAGGAGCCGTTGGAGGTGAACTCCTCACCGATCGGCGTCGAGGCGGTGTCGGCGGCCTGCGCCGTGGTGTCCGTGGCCTGCTCCAGCGGCAGACCCGCCGCACTCGCGGTCGCGGCGCCGCCCGCCAGGGCAGCGCAGAAGGCCAGGGTGGCGGTGGTGCTGCGCAGCGCGCCTCGAACGGTGGTGTTGGGCATGGAAAAGCTCCTCACTCGATTCAATCTCGGTAGATCACACACAGACGCCTGCTCAGGGCAGGCGCCAGTCAACGGGTTCGGCGCCGAGTTCGTCGAGCAGTTCGTTCACTCGGGAGAACGGGCGGGAACCGAAGAAGCCGCGCGACGCCGACAGCGGCGAGGGATGCGCGGACTCGATGTAGGGCACCTCGGCCGCGACCAAGGTGGGCTTGAGGGTCGACGCGTCGCGGCCCCAGAGGATCGCGACCAGCGGCTCGTCCCGCGCCACCAGCGCGCGAATCGCCTGCTCGGTCACCGCCTCCCAGCCCTTGCCGCGATGCGAGGCGGGCTGGCCCGGCGTCACCGTCAGCACCCTGTTCAGCATCAGCACACCCTGATCGGACCAGGGGGTCAGGTCACCGCAGGACGGCGTCGGATGGCCGAGATCCTTGGTGTATTCGGCGAAGATGTTCGCCAAGCTGCGCGGGACCGGCGAAACATCCGGTGCGACAGAGAAACTCAAGCCCATCGCGTGGCCGGGAGTCGGGTACGGGTCCTGGCCGACGACCAGCACGCGGACCGCGTCGAAGGGACGCTGGAAGGCGCGTAGCACGTTCTCACCGGCCGGTAGGTACCCTCGGCCCGCCGCGTTCTCTGCCCGCAGGAACTCGCCCATGGCGGAAATCCGATCCGCCACCGACTCGAGTGCCTTCGCCCATCCCGGATCCATGATTTCCGACAGTGGTTTCGCGCCCATGACCGCACAACTTAGCGTGGTTCGCCCGCAACCGCCGAGTCCACCCCACCGAATGATTCCCATCCGGCGCTGCCCGGCCGCGCCGCGCCGTCGACGGTGACGCCGTGACCGGCCGACACTCGCCCGATCGGCACCCAGCCCGCGGGCAGCGGGTACCCGGCCGACCAGGTACCGACGAACGCGTGATCCTCGCCACCGGTCAGAATCCATTGCGTCGCATCGGCATCCATGCGTGCGGCGATTCGGTCGAGTGCTTTGTCACGCAGCGCGGCCGAATCCAGATCGATGGCGACCTCGGACGACGTGGCGATATGGCCGAGGTCGGCGAGTAGGCCGTCGGAGACATCCGTCAGTGCGTTCAGTCCGATATCGCCTGGATCGGACGCACCGGTAGAACTCGGCCGCTGGTGAGTTGTGTTGCCATCGGCATCCGCCACCGTGGAATCCGGTGTCTCGGCCACTGCTGTCCCGCTCAGCGCATTCAGCACCGCCGCGTAGGGCGGCTGCGGGACACGGTGCGCGGCAAGCGCTTCGGCGAAGTCGTCGGACTCGGCGTCGGCGGTCAGGATGGCAAGACCGGCGGCCGACCAGCCGAGACGGCCCGCGACGGCGACCGTATCCCCCACCCGCGCACCGGCTCTGGTGATGGCGGCGCGGCCACGCAGGTCACCGAAGGCGGTCACCGAGATGACGATGTCGCGGCTGCGGACCAGGTCGCCACCCGCGATGGAGGCGCCCGCGCGGGCCGCTTCGGTCCACATCCCGTCGGCCAACCCGTCGATCACGTTGAGCGGGGTGTCGGCCGGGCAACCGAGCGCCACCACGAAGGCGGAAGGTACCGCGCCCATCGCGACCACGTCGGCCGCGTTCTGCGCGATCGCCTTGCGGCCGATGTCCTGGGGGCTGGACCAGTCCAGGCGGAAATGCCGGTCCTGCACCAGCATGTCGGTGGTGACCACGAATCGGCCGTCGGGCGCGGCGACCAGCGCGGCGTCGTCGCCCGGACCGAGCAACACACCGGGTGTTTGCAGGCGGCCGCTGTTGATCCGATCGATCAGCGCGAACTCCCCCAGTTCACGCACCGTCCTCGGCCCCGTGCTCTCGCTGATGACCGGTCCTTTCAGGCGCGCTGCTAGCTGGAATCGCCCCGAAGGTACCCTTTCCAGGGCAATCGAGTACTACCGGGCCGGTCACGGCGCCGCCGCACCCACGCGGCCCACCCTCCGGTCATCCAGCGCAACAGGAAGGATCGGTGAGCATGGCGGCGGAATCGTCGGACCGCGATTCGGCGAAGGACAAGGCCGGGCAACCCGCGGCGGACGCCCCTGCCGCCGATACCCGACCTGATGCGGACGCACCGCCGAACGCCGGTGGCGCTGAAGCTGCCGCCACGTCGGACGCTGCCGATGGAGACGCTGGGCCTGCCGCTACTCGATCGGAAGTCGCTGCACCGGACACCGTCGACGGACGCGCTGAGACTGCCTCGGAAAGCGCCACATCAGACGCCGAAACCGTGGCCCATGCCGCAGGCGGCTCCACGCAAGACGGCGCTGCCCAGGCCGCAAGCACTCGCCAATACTCGCCCGCCCTGATCGCGACCGCTGTCGCCTTGCCCGTCGTACTCGTGGTCGCGGTACTCGTGGCGGCGATCCTCGCCCGCCGCGCACCAGTCGAACGCGAGCCCCTGGTCCTCGGCCCGGTCCCCGCCCCCGCCGCGACCGGCCCCGCCTGCACCACCCTGCTCCCCGCACTACCCACCGAACTCGGCGAATTCACCAAATCCACCCTCGTCGAACCCTCCCCACCGGCCACCCGCGCCTGGCAGCGCCCCGACGGCGGCGACCCGATCGTGCTGCGCTGCGGCCTGGACCGCCCCCTCGAATTCAACCGCGCCTCCGCACTACAGATAGTCAACGGCGTCCAATGGTTCGAGGCCCGCGACCAGGCCGCCAAGGCAAGCACCTGGTTCGCCGTAGACCGCGAAACCTACATCGCCCTCACCGTCCCCGACGGCTCCGGCCCCACCCCCCTCCAAGCGGTCTCCGACACCATCACCGCCAACCTCCCCGCAACCCCCCTAGACCCATCCCCCCTCCCCAACTAACCCAACACCAACAGGACACCACCGCGCCCCCACTCGCACAACCCCGCAGCCACGTCCCGCTGATCTTGCGTCAGTCCCTGGTGCCGAGTTGAGCGTCCGGCTACCGGTTGTCCAGCGCGTTTTGGCAGATCTTCTCGCACAGTTCGGCGAAGCCGATGCCGACGACCGCCGCGGATTGCGGGAGCAAGCTGGTCGCAGTCATACCCGGCAGGGTGTTCGCCTCCAGGCACCACATTCGACCTTCACCGTCCACCCGGAAGTCGACGCGACTGTAGTTTCCGAGTTTGAGGGCCCGATGCGCCTGCACGGCCAGACTGCGCATCTCGTCCGCCTGCGCGTCCGGGATCTCGGCAGGAAAAATCTCTACCGCCCCATCCACTTGGTACTTGTTGCGGTAGTCGAAGATCTCACTGCCCTGCGGAATGATCTCGCCGACGGCCAGCGCTTCCCCACCGAGTACCCCGATGACGAATTCGCGACCGGGAACAAACTTTTCGACCATGACCTCTTGATCATGAACTCGGGCGACCCGCACGGCGTCGGCGAAGAGGGCGGGATCTTTGACCACTGTCAACCCGACGGTGGAACCTTGCTTGTTCGGCTTCACGACGACCGGGCAGCCGAGCCGATCATCGAACTCGGCGGTGGGGCCCACCATGTACCAGTCCGGCGTCGGCACACCCGCGAGCCGAAACAGCCTCTTCGAGATGTCCTTGTCCATCGCCATCGCGCTGGCAAGCACACCGCTTCCCGTGTACGGCACACCCGCCAGATCGAGCAAGCCTTGGATCGTGCCGTTTTCACCGGTGCCACCGTGCAGCGCCAGGAATACGACATCGACCGACCGCAACCCGCCCGGCTCGCCGAGCAGCTGCATGGTCACATCCTCACCGGGAATGATGCTCAGGTCCGGCGGCTCTACCGGGACCGTCGCCTCCATGAGGCGGTCCTCGTCACTCGGCTTGAGTTTGCCAGCCGTGGTGTCGAAGGCAGAGACGTCGTGGCCGCGATCCCGCAGCGCACGGAATACCTGCCCCGCCGTCGCGATCGAGACATCCCGTTCGCTGTTCGTCCCCCCGAACAACACCGCCACCCGCATGTGTTTCCGCCTTGATCCGCGCTCGGTTTTCGCCTGCATCGACAGTCGAGCAGGCTACACGGGCCCGCCGCGATGACAGCAAACGTGTGCGGGCCCGTCACAACACGGTACTGGCCGAATCACCAGTGGAAAACGATCCCCGAACCCGGCCAGAGCAGGCTATCCCGCGGGGTCGCGAAGCTGATCTGCTGGGAGTGTGTGCTGTCCACACTCCGTGAGAACTCCCCGACATAGGCTCCGAGCCCATAGGCGAGGAAGTGTTCGTACGAAAGTTCGCTGGTGCCGGAAGGGTCGTCGATGCGCAAGGTCACCTCGCTTGCACCCGCGCTGTAGTAGCCGTTGAACAGCACCGGGAAGGTTCGCTCGTCGCTCGGTATCGGAAAGTCGAACTGCAGGGTGTACGGAACGGCCGTCGAGGTCTGCTGTTCCTCCGGTATATCGATGTACCAGCGGACGACATCCGACAAGCCTTCCGAGTTGTCGACATGCACCGGCGCGGCCACACCGTCGACCCACATCCGGACCAGACAGAAGCCGGCAACCGCCGCCCGCCAGGCTGAAGGGTCGACTCCCGGCATCATGACCAGTTCTCGCGTCAAACAGTTGGAGAACTGGTACTCCACCTGCAGCGCCTCCTTGGTGCGGGCCACACTGACCCAGTACTTCCGAGACGTAGCCTCGGGCAATGCGCGACGAGCCCGACTCAATGTGTCTACCCGGTACACGTCGAGGTCACCGCATCTGCGCTCGACGAGATGAATGGAAATGTCGTACTTGGCGTCCCAGATGACCAGTTCGGCCTTGCTGCCCGCCTTCAGCAGCGGCTCGAGCCCGCGCTGCCACACGACATCGGCCCACTGCGTCGAGTCGCAACGGGCGCTGATGAGTAGGCGCTGGAGTGCCGAGATCCGATACTCGGGAACCATCGCGCGCACCTGCGCAGAGGTCATCCGCCAGATCGACTCGTCTCGCTCCGGGAGAAAGATCGCCCCCGCCGCGACACCGGTCAGCACCAACCAGAACTGGCGTAGTCCTTCGTTGTTGCCGGACGCCACATAGGCGAGCAGTGATGCGGCTGTCAGTGCCCAGCCCGCCCTGGCGCGCGTCCTGGTGAGGTGTGCTGCAAATCGCCGCATCAGTTTCACGAAGTCACGCATTCACCCTCCTCCACTAGGGGACGCAGCAGGTAGTCGACCTGCCCCGTGATGAGCAATTCGGTGCCCTCGGCACTGACGAGAAGCGTGCCGCCCCGCATCCGGACCTCGACCGGCATGGGGTGCAATCCCAGCCGATGCACCACGTACGCGGCCGCTGCCGCGCCGGTGCCACATGCTTTTGTCTCGTCCTCGACGCCGATTTCGTAGGTGCGCACGCCTATCCTGGACGCCATCACCGCGACGAAATCGACGTGCACGCCTGCTGGATGCCCCACCATCCGGCACAGTGCGTCGTCGTGGGCCAGTCGCGCACCCTCGGTGCTGACGTCGACCTCGGCGAGCCGTTCACGGAGAACTACGACATGCGGGATGTCGGTGTAGACGAAGAACATCGCCTGCCCGAGCGCGCGGTACTCGCGTGGAGTTCCCACCGATACGATCGGCTCCCCGCGCTCCATCCGAATGCGACGGGGCCCGTTGTCGGTAAGCACCTCCGCTTCGTCGTTGAACCAGCCGATATCGCTGAGTAAGCGAGCGGCGCAACGCAATCCGTTGCCGCAGGCGGGTTCGTATGTGCCGTCTCGATCGTGAAACCAGAAGCGTGCCGTCGAGTCCGTCCAGCGCAGGAACACGACACCGTCTACTCGTACCGCAGTGATCCGGCCGCATACTTCGCGGGCCAGCCGAGCCCGATGGCTTGCGGTACCGGGGTCGCGGTAAGCCGGGAGGATCGCGATGACATTACCGTTGCCGTGCATCACCTGGAGCGGTGCGAACACCAAGCACCGTACGCGAATCATCGTTCGAATCTCGTCGCACTCCGCGGCCAGCAACGCCGTGTCGAAGGCGGGCAGTGGAATCGCCTTCGACAGTTGCATACCGGCCCCCTCGGTACTTGTTCACCGACAGTATCGACGCACCGCCACTAGATTGTGGTCAAGATACCAATCTGCCCGCGAATCCGGCTGGGAACACGGGGAATTCACCGCGCGTCGGCTACTCCGGCTTGATTCGCCGCCCGAGCAAATTGCCGACTGCTTCGCCTACCGAAACGCCCTCGTGGCACACCTGGTGGACGGCGGTGGTGAGGGGCATGTCGACGTCGTGTTTTACGGCGAGTGCTCGGATCGAGGTGCACGACTTCACGCCCTCGGCGACCTGGCCGTGGGTCGCGTCCTGCGCGGTCTCCATGGAACCGCCGGTGCCGAGTGCGCGGCCGAATGAGCGATTGCGCGACAGCGGTGAGGTGCAGGTGGCGACCAGATCGCCCACTCCGGCCAGGCCCGCCAGGGTGGCGGGTTCGGCGCCGAGGGCGACGCCGAGCCGGATGATCTCGGCAAGTCCTCGGGTGATGATGCTGGCAACGGTGTTGTCCCCCAAGCCCATTCCGGAGGCGATACCGCAGGCGAGGGCGATCACGTTCTTGGAAGCGCCGCCGATCTCGCAGCCGATCACGTCGGTGTTGGTATAGGGCCGGAAGTATCCGGTGGCGCTGGCGTGCTGCAAGGCGACCGCGCGGTCGGCATCCGAACAGGCGATCACGGTGGCCGCGGGCTGACCGACGGCGATCTCGTGCGCCAGGTTCGGGCCGGACAGCACCGCGATACGACCCTCGTCGGCCCCGGTGACCTCGGCGATCACCTGACTCATCCGCAGCAGCGTGCCGATCTCGATGCCTTTGGCCAGGCTCAGGAAAGACGCATCGGCCTCGATCAGCCCTTTCCACTTCTCCAGATTCACGCGCAGCGATTGGGATGGCACCGCGAGCACCACGATGTCGGCGCCGTCGAGGGCGACGGCGGGATCGTGGGTGGCCGCCATGGGGGGCAGCGGAATATCGGTGAGGTAAGAGGGATTGCGATGTTCGGTGTGGAGTATCTCGGCGACCTCGGGGCGCCGCGCCCAGATCGTGACCTCGGTTCCCGCGTCCGCCAAGACCTTTGCGAACGCGGTGCCCCAAGATCCCGCGCCCAGTACTGCCGCCCTCGTCATCTGCCCAATATGCCATGGAAGGATTGGACGCATGCGCCCGCACGCCGTGCATGCCGTGATCGCGGTCAAGAGCCTCGATCAGGCCAAGAGTCGACTGGCCGACCGGCTGCGCCCGGAACACCGGGCGCGGCTGGTTCTCGCCATGCTCGCC
Organism: Nocardia iowensis; assembly: GCF_019222765.1. NCBI lineage: Bacteria > Bacillati > Actinomycetota > Actinomycetes > Mycobacteriales > Nocardiaceae > Nocardia > Nocardia iowensis. Next base: position 6,623,801 of record NZ_CP078145.1, read on the forward strand.
GACACCATGACCGCCACCGCGGCCGTCAAGGAGATCGTCTCAATCACCGTGGTCACCCCGGACCCGGTGGTGGCCGACCTGGCCCTTTCGCTGGGCGCCGAGGTGCATCCGGAACCGCGCCCCGCCGGTCTGGACGGCCTGAACAGCGCGCTGGCCGACGCCGCGACAACGCTGCGGCACCGGCACGGACCGGTCGATCTACTCGCCTTGCAGGCCGATCTGCCCGCCCTGCGCCCCGAGGAGCTGGCCGACGTGCTGACGGTCGCGCCCCGCGGCCTCCGGTCGATCGTGGTCGACCACGCGGGCACCGGCACGGCCGCGCTACTTGTCCGCGACCCGATCGCCGCCCTCGAGCCGCGTTTCGGTCCCGGCTCGGCGAGCAAACACATTGCCGCGGGCGCGGTCGACCTGACCGGCGACTGGCCCGGTCTCCGGCTCGATGTCGATACGGCCGACGACCTCGACCTGGCCATTGACCTCGGCGCAGGCGGCGCGACCAGGGCGGCGCTGCACGACATCGGCTGGCCCGCCCGTGTTCACCAACCTGTCCGCCGAGTGTGCTAGGAGATCGCCAGAGTGCGGTGATACACACTTCAATCACAGTGTCGGGCTCCACACCACCCGGTTTGTAGGGGATGATCGTTGGCGTGAGTGAGCGCAGCGAACGAGCCATGTACCAGCGTGCATCGGGCATGCCGGCGCCGAGCGGCAGCGAGGCAAGGTATGAGTGATACGGAAATCGTCAAACAGCAGTTGCTTCCCACGCCACCGCCTGCGGCGACGCCGATCGCGACCGACGCCTCACTAGTGCAGTTGCCACGTGATCGCTACCTCAATCGCGAGATGAGCTGGCTCGACTTCAACGCCCGAGTGCTCGCCCTCGCCGAGGACGCGTCGCTGCCGCTGCTGGAGCGCGCCAAGTTCCTCGCCATCTTCGCGTCGAATCTCGACGAGTTCTATATGGTGCGCGTCGCCGGGCTCAAGCGCCGGGCCGAGACCGGTCTGCTGGTGCGTTCCGCGGACGGCCGCTCGCCCGGCGAGCAACTGGAGTTGATCGCCGCACGCGCTCAGGAGATCGCCGTGCGGCACGCGCGCGTCTTCCTCGACGACGTGCTGCCCGCGCTCACCGCCGAGGGCATCGCGATCATCGACTGGGCCGACCTGAACGACGATGAGCGCCAACGCCTCTCGGGCCACTTCCAGGATCAAGTGTTTCCGGTACTCACCCCACTGGCGGTGGATCCGGCGCACCCGTTCCCCTATATCAGCGGTCTGAGCCTGAATCTCGCGGTGACGGTGAAGGATTACACCACCGGCGGCGAGCACTTCGCCCGAGTCAAGGTGCCGGACAACGTCGATCGGTTCGTCCGGGTGCGGCGCACCGACGCCGGTTCGACCATCGCCGCCTTCCTGCCGATGGAGGCATTGATCGCGGCGCACCTGGATCTGCTGTTCCCCGGCATGGAAGTGGTTGAGCAGCACTCGTTCCGGATCACCCGCAACGCCGACTTCGAGGTCGACGAGGACCGCGACGAGGACCTGTTGCAGGCACTGGAACGCGAACTCGCGCGGCGGCGCTTCGGATCGCCGGTGCGACTAGAGGTCTCCGACGACATGACCGAGCACATGCTCGAATTGCTGTTGCGTGAACTCGATGTCGACCCCGGCGACGTCATCCAGGTGCCCGGTCTGCTCGACCTGTCCTGCCTGTGGCAGGTGTACGGGGTTGACCGGCCCAACCTCAAGGACACGCCGTATGTGCCCGCCACCCCGCCCGCGTTCGGTGAGCGGGAGACGCCGCGCAACGTGTTCGCGGCGCTGCGCGAGGGCGACGTGCTCGTGCACCACCCCTACGACTCGTTCTCCACCAGCGTGCAGCGGTTCATCGAACAGGCGGCCGCCGACCCGCAGGTGCTCGCCATCAAGCAGACGCTCTACCGCACCTCCGGTGATTCCCCGATCGTCAACGCGCTGATCGACGCGGCCGAGGCGGGCAAGCAGGTCGTCGCCCTCGTCGAGATCAAGGCCCGGTTCGACGAGCAGGCCAACATCAAATGGGCACGCGCGCTGGAACAGGCCGGTGTGCACGTGGTCTACGGCCTCATCGGCTTGAAGACACACTGCAAGACCTGCCTGGTGGTCCGCCGGGAAGGCGCGACCATCCGCCGCTACTGCCACATCGGCACCGGCAACTACAACCCGAAGACCGCGCGCCTCTACGAGGACGTCGGATTGCTCACCGCCGCACCGGAAATCGGCGCCGATCTGACCGATTTGTTCAATTCGCTGACCGGTTACTCGCGAAAAGAGAACTACCGCAACCTGCTTGTCGCGCCGCACGGGGTGCGTGCCGGGATCATCGAGCGGATCCAGCAGGAGACGGCGCTGGCGGCGCAGGGCAAGGATGCCCGAATCCGGTTGAAGGCCAACGCGATCGTCGACGAGGAGATCATCGACGCGCTGTATCGGGCCTCGCTGGCTGGCGTGCCGGTGCAGATCGTGGTGCGTGGCATCTGCGGGCTGCGCCCCGGTGTGCCGGGGATGAGCGAGAACATCGAAGTCCGCTCGATCCTCGGCCGCTTCCTCGAGCATTCGCGGGTGATGCACTTCCAGGCCCAGGATCAGTACTGGATCGGCAGCGCCGACATGATGCATCGCAACCTCGACCGTCGGGTGGAAGTGATGGCGCAGGTGAAGGATCCGCGGCTGACCGAGCAACTCGGCTCGGTATTCGACTCCGCGTTGCATCCCAACACCCGCTGCTGGGTACTCCGTTCGGATGGCAACTGGCTCGCCCAGCCCGAGCACGCGGGCGACGACGACGTCAAAGTGCGTGACCACCAAGAATTCCTCATGCGGCTGCGGAGACCGGAACAACAGTGAGTGGTGCTACGGGGTACGAGATGGAAGGGGGTCCCTTCTGGGATCCCCGAATTACCGCCAACATTCATGCCGCGGGCGCGGTGCTGTGGCGGCGGACGGCGGACGGCGCGGTCGAGATCGCGGTCGTGCATCGACCGAAGTATCAGGATTGGTCGCTGCCCAAGGGCAAGCTCGATCCCGGTGAGACGCCGGTGCTCGCGGCGGTTCGTGAGGTCCGTGAGGAGACCGGGCTGGACTGCAAGCTCGGCCGCTACCTGGGGCACGTCACGTATCCCGTTCCAGGACACCGCAAGCTGAAGCGGGTCGACTACTGGGCGGCCGAGGTGGCGGGCGGCGAGTTCACCGCCAATTCCGAAGTGGACGTGCTGAGTTGGTATCCGCTTGATCGGGTGATGGAGCAGCTGTCCTATCCGATGGACCGGCAGGTGCTGCGCGCGTTCACCCGGCTGCCCGCGGATACGCACACGATGCTGTTGGTCCGGCACGCGAAAGCCGGTCGGCGAGACCGCTTCTCCGGTCCCGACCCGCTGCGCCCGCTGGATCGGTCCGGGCACGCGCAAGCGCGGGCGCTGGTGTCGAATCTGCTGGCGTTCGGGGCATCCGAGATCCATTCGGCCGATCCGGTGCGCTGCGTGCAGACCGTGACACCGTTGGCCGAGAAGCTCGGCGTCGAGATCATTCTGGAGCCGCTGCTGTCCGAAATCGGTTATGCCGCAGCGCACGACGAGGCACGTCAGCGGATCGTCTCGTTGGTGTCGGATACCGAGGTGCCCGTTGTGTGCAGTCAGGGCAAGGTGATTCCGGATCTGCTGCGGTGGTGGGCGGACCGCGACGGCATCACATTGCCGTCCGCGCGCAACCGCAAGGGCAGTGTGTGGGTGCTGTCCTTCGCGGGCGGCCGACTGGTCGCCGCCGACCATCTCGACCGGTCGCTGTCGTCGGAGGTCGTGAAGTCCTGACCGTACCGGCCTGAAAGACGAGCGCGGACACCTGAAACGGCGCCAAAAGTCTCTAGTCCGACGGGCGACAGCTCCGGAAGGACGACCAGGACAACGAAAACGGCCCCCAAGAAGCTTCAGCCCGACGGGCAACAGCTCCCGAAGGACGACCAGGACAACGAAAACGGCCCCCAAGAAGCTTCAGCCCGACGGGCAACAGCTCCCGAAGGACGACCAGGACAACGAAAACGGCCCCGGAGGCGCGCCTCCGGGGCCGTTTTCGATCGGTAGGGCGGGCGATTCGGCCTTACGGCCGATCACCGGGTGCCAATACCGTACTGGCGCAGTATCAGCGACGGCCGCGAGCCGGTGCCTTCTTGGCAGTCGACTTCTTGGCCGGCGCCTTCTTGGCGACGGTCCGCTTTGCCGCCGTTGTCTTCTTGGCTGCCGTGGTCTTCTTGGCGGCCGTTGTCTTCTTGGCCGCCGTGGTCTTCTTGGCGGCGGTCTTCTTCGCCGGCGCCTTCTTGGCGGCGGTCTTGGTGGCAGTCGCCTTGCGAGCGACGGTCTTTGCGGGTGCCTTCTTGGCGGCCTTCTTCGCCGTCGTCTTGGCGGGGCCCTTGGTCGGGGTCGCCTTCTTGGCGGCGGTCTTCTTCGCCGCCGTCTTCTTGGCGGCCGCCTTCTTCGCCGCCACCGGGGCATTCACGCCGCGCTTGACGGCGGGACCGCTCTGGGCGAGCTTCTGCTTACCCGCGATCACGGCCTTGAACTGAGCGCCCGGACGGAACGCAGGCACCGAAGTGGGCTTCACCTTGACGGTTTCGCCGGTGCGCGGGTTCCTGGCAACTCGAGCCGCACGCTTACGCTGTTCGAACACACCGAATCCGGTGATTGTGACGCTCTGACCCTTGTGCACCGCGCGCACGATGGTGTCGACCACATGCTCGACTGCCGCGGTGGCCGTGCGCCTGTCCGTACCCAACTTTTCGGTCAGAACGTCGATCAGTTCCGCCTTGTTCATTGAATCCTCCGCAGACTAATGGCCCGTCGTCGGACCGACTAGGTACCACGGTAAACCCACTTTGGGCAAGAGTCTATGTGCCACGCCAAAATTCATGTGGTTTAGCACACGTCCAGCTACCGGCCCCCTGGCGATCCAGCTAACACCCCGGGGTGTTTAGTGCTGCGAAATATGTGCCGGGAGGGTAGTGGGTTTCCATGCTGGCCTTGCGTTTTCATACTCGGCGATGGCGTCGCTGCGGCGCAGCGTGAGCCCGATGTCGTCCAATCCTTCGAGCAGACGCCACCGTGTGTAGTCATCAATATCGAACGGCAACACGGCGGTTCCAGCGGTCACCGTGCGTGCCTCGAGGTCGACAACCAATTCGAGTCCGGGCTGTTCCTCGAGCAACTTCCAGAGCATTTCGACATCGTTCTGTGACATCTGAGCGGCCAAGATCCCGCCCTTACCGGCATTGCCGCGGAAGATGTCGGCGAACCGGGACGAGATCACCACCCGAAAGCCGTAGTCCGACAGCGCCCAAACGGCGTGCTCACGAGAGGATCCGGTACCGAAATCCGGGCCCGCCACCAGCACGCTGCCCCGCTTGTACGGCTCAGTGTTCAGAATGAAGTCCGGATCGTTGCGCCACGCGGCGAAGAGTCCGTCCTCGAATCCCGTGCGCGTCACGCGCTTCAAGTACACAGCTGGGATGATCTGATCAGTATCGACATTGGAACGGCGGAACGGCACGCCGATCCCCTTGTGCACGGTGAAGGCTTCCATTGATTCTCCTGAGTCGGTAGGGGTATCGCGTCCGGTCAGACCAGATCCGCAGGCGAGGACAGGGTTCCGCGGACCGCCGTCGCGGCCGCTACGAGCGGGGAAACCAGGTGCGTACGGCCACCTTTGCCCTGTCGGCCCTCGAAGTTGCGGTTCGACGTCGAGGCGCACCGCTGGCCCGGCTGGAGCTGATCCGGATTCATTCCCAAGCACATTGAGCAGCCCGCCTGCCGCCATTCAGCGCCCGCCGCGGTGAAAATCTCGCCGAGTCCTTCTAATTCGGCCTGCGCGCGAACCCGCATCGACCCCGGTACAACCAACATTCGCACACCGTCAGCGACCTTGCGTCCCTTTAAAATCCCGGCCACCGCACGCAAATCCTCGATGCGCCCGTTGGTGCACGAACCGACGAATACCGTGTCGACCGACACCTCGCGAAGCGGAGTGCCCGGCTCCAAATCCATGTACCGCAGCGCCTTCTGCGCCGACTCCCGCGCCGTCTCATCGGCGATCTGGGCGGGGTCTGGCACCGATTCGCCAAGGGGCGCGCCCTGTCCCGGGTTGGTGCCCCAGGTGACGAACGGGGTCAACTCGCTCGCGTCGATGTGCACCTCGGCATCGAAAGCCGCGCCCTCGTCGGTCTTCAGTGCCTCCCAGGCGGCCACTGCGGCCGTCCAGTCGGCTCCCTGCGGGGCGTGCGGGCGTCCCCGGAGGAATTCATAGGTTGTTTCGTCCGGGGCGATCATGCCCGCTCTGGCGCCCGCTTCGATGGACATGTTGCAGATGGTCATTCGCGCCTCCATCGACATGGCGCGGATCGCCTCGCCGCGGTACTCGAGCACGTAGCCCTGGCCGCCGCCGGTGCCGATTTTCGCGATGACGGCCAAAATCAGGTCCTTGCTCGTCACACCGGGCGACAAGGTGCCGTCCACGGTGATCGCCATCGTCTTGAACGGGCGCAGCGAGAGTGTCTGGGTGGCAAGGACATGTTCGACCTCGGACGTGCCGATGCCCATCGCCAGCGCGCCGAACGCGCCGTGCGTCGAGGTGTGACTGTCCCCGCACACCACCGTCATTCCCGGCTGGGTCAGGCCCAGTTGCGGGCCGACGACGTGCACGATGCCCTGGTCCAGATCGCCCATCGGGTGCAGTCGCACACCGAATTCCGCGCAGTTGCGGCGCAGTGTGTCCACCTGGGTGCGCGAAATCGGGTCCGCGATCGGCTTATCGATGTCGGCGGTCGGGACATTGTGGTCCTCGGTCGCGATGGTCAGATCGGGCCGTCGCACCGGCCTGCCCGCCGCGCGGAGGCCGTCGAAGGCCTGCGGGCTGGTCACCTCGTGCACGAGATGCAGGTCGATGTAGATCAGGTCGGGTTCGCGTCCGGCGCCCTCGCCGGTACCGCGGGCGACGACGTGCTGCTCCCACACCTTTTCGGCCATGGTGCGTGGCTGTGCCATTCTCGGTCACCTTTCGACAAGCATCCGGTCCGCGATCCGGGCTGGGAGCGCGGCGGCGGCTGCACAAGTTTTTCGGATATGCGAGGTCGGATGCGCCGTGAGACATTCCGCTCCGGTGGCTACCCAGTAGTGGATTTCCCAACATCCGAGACGCTAGTATCGTTCTATGAGACAGCATAGCGGCATCGGCGTCCTCGACAAAGCAGTGGCGGTGTTGTACGCCGTCGCCGAGCATCCGTGTGGTCTCAACGAGCTGTGTGCCCGCACCGGCCTGCCCCGCGCCACCGCACATCGCCTGGCCGTCGGCCTGGAAGTGCACCGCCTGCTGGCCCGCGACAACACCGGAATGTGGCGGCCAGGCCCCGCCCTCGCCGAGCTCGCCGCCGGCGCCACCGATCCGCTGCTGGAGGCCGCGTCGGCCATCCTGCCCCGGTTGCGCGAGATCACCGGCGAAAGCGTCCAGCTCTATCGCCTGGACGGCAATGCGCGGATCTGTGTCGCGGCGCTGGAACCACCCGTCGGACTGCGCGACACCGTCCCCGTCGGCGCGCGCCTGCCGCTGACCGCGGGCTCCGCGGCCAAAGTGCTGCTCGCCTGGGCCGACCCCGACCTGCAGCGCACCATCCTCGCCGACGCCGTCTTCGGCGAACGCGCGCTCACCGAGGTGCGCAAGCGCGGCTGGGCCCAGAGCGCCGCCGAACGCGCGTCCGGCGTGGCCAGCGTTTCCGCGCCCGTGCGCGATGCCGCGGGGGTCGTGATCGCGGCCGTCTCGGTGTCCGGCCCGATCGACCGGATGGGCCGCAGGCCCGGCGCGCGCTGGGCGGCCGACCTGGTCGCCGCCGCGGAAGCGCTACACAAGCGGCTATAACACGTTTCAGAAATGACCTTCTAGAGTGAGCCCATGGGAGTCAACCAACGGGCGCAGATCGTCATGTCCGATACCGAGATCACCGAGTTCCTGGAGCGCAGCCGCATCGCCACGCTGGCGACCATCGGCCCCAAGGGCAGGCCGCACCTGACCGCCATGTGGTACGCGCTCATCGACGGCGAGCTGTGGTTCGAGACGAAAACGAAGTCCCAAAAGGCGGTCAACTTGCGCCGCGACCCGCGCATCACCTGCATGGTCGAGGCCGGCCAGACCTACGACCAGCTGCGGGGTGTCTCCATCGAGGGCCACGCCGAGATCATCGACGACCCCGACAAGCTCTACGCCGTCGGTGTGAGCGTGTGGGAGCGCTACACCGGCCCGTACAGCGAGGAGGTCCGTCCGATGGTCGAGACCATGCTGCACAAGCGCACCGCCATCCGCGTCATCCCCGACCGCATCCGCAGCTGGGATCACCGCAAGCTCGGCCTCCCCCAGCTCCCCCTCGGCGGCACCACCGCCCAACCCCTCGACTGACCTGCCTATGCGGTGCGACACAGCACCCGAACGCGCACCGATATCGACCTGACATCGCGCCCCCCGGCGACTAACGTCGAACCGTTCGACACGAATCGGCCGGGCACCGACGCCCGCACGGGTGCGGCGCGCGGCCGCCACGACGAGGAGACGGCGATGGCGGAATCGGATAGTTCCAACCCCTCAGGCAGTGCCGAGGGCACAAGCGCCGACGAGGTGAAGCGCAAGTTCAAAGAGGCGCTGGACCGCAAAAACCAGCACAACGCCCGAACCGCCGACCACCTGGACGGCCGTTCCAAAGGCGCCTCCGCAACCCACGGCAACGCCAGCCACAAGCGAGAATTCCGCCGCAAGAGCGGATAAACCCCGCAGACGAGAAAGGCCCCCCGGTCACCAACTGGGGGGCCTTCGCTTTGTGCCGCACAACCCGCCCCAGGGCGATTGCGCACCCTTCGTGTGAGCCCGAACACCCAGTACACGGCGTGTTCGGCTCAGACAAGGGTGTGCGGCCAGCCTTCGGCACCCGACGGTCGGTCAGCATCAGGCAGCCACCGACGACGCTGGAGCTCAACCTTTGGGACGAGACACGCCGCCGCCACCTATACGCGCCGAAGGCGAAGCCCCTCACCCAGGGAGCACGAGACCCCAGCCAGCCAGCCGCGATGTTCGCTAAATTCGTGGAAACGAGACATCCTCCGCCCACCTACCCACATCCGCGCCGAGGGCGAAGCCCTCTCGGCCAGGGGGTCCGGGGGCGCAGCCCGCCGGGCGGGGCGTGGGGGTTGCACCCCCACAAAAACACGCGAAAACCAGCCAGGCTCATGCTCTCAATGAGCATGAGCCTGGTACTGGTTGTAGCCCCGACGGGATTCGAACCCGCGCTACCGCCTTGAGAGGGCGGCGTCCTAGGCCGCTAGACGACGGGGCCAGGACTGCTTCTCATTTGCATGAGGAGCACCTTTGGTTGATCTTTCGATCAAGAGGCTCGGCTAGCTTAGCTGGCCGGAGCTCGGCGACCAAATCGCCTGCTGCTGTACTGATTTCGGCCGCGCACCGTCCTCGACAACAATCTCTCCGCTGGGGTACCAGGACTCGAACCTAGAATGGCTGAACCAGAATCAGCTGTGTTGCCAATTACACCATACCCCAATGACCTGGTGATTCAGCCTCGCGTCTGGCTGACTGCGAGGCCGCGTTCCTGGCCGAGAAGAAGAGTACCAAACGGCTACCGGTTTACTACAAATCGCCTGGTCCAAGCCATTTTTTCGGCCTAATCGGCCGATTCAGGACGTCGCCGACCACTCCTGTGCCGAGCGCAGCCGGTCCAGGCTGAGGTCGCGGCCGAGCAGTTCCAGCGACTCGTACAGCGGCGGACTGATGTGCGACCCGGTTACCGCGACGCGCACCGGCGCGAATGCCTTGCGCGGCTTGAGCCCCAGATCATCGATCAGCGCGGTTTTCAGCGCCTCTTCGATAGCGGGGGTGGACCACTGCGTCAGCGGCTCCAGCGCGGCAATAGCGGATTGCAATACAGGAGTTGCGTCAGAGCCGAGATTCTTGGCTCCGGCGGCGGGGTCGATCGCAAATTGTTCGGCGGGCGCCAACAGGAAACGCAACAGTTCCCAAGCATCGGACAACACGACGATCCGGGTCTGCACCAGTTCCGCCGCGGCGGCGAACATCTTCTCGTCGATTTCGGCGCCGATATGACCGTGCCGGGTGAGGTACTCGCGCAGTCGGTTGCTGAAATCACCCGGTTCCAGCAATCGGATGTGCTCGGCGTTGAGCGCGTCCGCCTTCTTCTGATCGAATCGTGCCGGATTCGAATTTACTTTCGATATGTCGAACGCGGCAACCATCTCCGCCATGGTGAACACGTCGTGGTCATCGGCGATGCTCCAACCGAGTAGTGCCAGGTAATTCAGCAAACCCTCGGGGATGAATCCGCGATCACGGTGGACGAACAGATTCGACTCCGGATCACGCTTGGACAACTTCTTGTTGCCCTGCCCCATCACGAACGGCAGGTGGCCGAACTCCGGCGTGAAGTCGGCCACGCCGATGCGCCGCAAGGCGCCATAGAGAGCGAGCTGCCGCGGGGTCGAGGAAAGCAAATCCTCGCCCCGCAAAACGTGCGTGATCTTCATCAATGCGTCGTCGACCGGGTTGACCAGCGTGTACAGCGGCTCACCGGTGCCGCGGGTGAGCGCGAAGTCGGGAACCGTGCCCGCCTTGAAGGTGGTCTCGCCGCGCACCAGGTCGTGCCAGGTGAGGTCTTCGTCGGGCATCCGCAGCCGAATCACCGCGGGGCGACCGGCATCTCGATACGCCTCGATCTGCTGCGCGGTGAGCTCGCGGTCGTAGTTGTCGTACCCGAGCTTCGGGTCGCGGCCGGCGGCGCGGTGGCGCGCCTCGACTTCCTCAGGCGTGGAGAAGGATTCATAGGCCTCGCCCGCTGCCAGCAGCCGCTGGACCACATCCAGATGTAGATCCTTGCGCAGCGACTGGCGGTACGGCTCGTAGGGGCCGCCGACCTCCGGTCCTTCGTCCCAGGTGAGGCCGAGCCAGCGCAGCGCGTCGAGCAGCGCGCGGTAGGAGTCCTCGGAATCCCGTGCCGCGTCGGTGTCTTCGATGCGGAAGACGAACTTTCCACCGTGGTGCCGGGCGTAGGCCCAGTTGAACAGCGCCGTCCGGATCAGGCCGACGTGCGGCGTTCCGGTCGGTGACGGGCAGAAGCGGACCCGTACTTCAGTCATGGCTCTCTTTCGATCGCTAGCGATGCTTGGCGGCAACGGGATTGATGAGGGTACCGATGCCCTCGACGGTCACGGACACCTGTTGTCCGGCCTGTACGGGGCCGACGCCCTCGGGTGTTCCGGTGAGGATGACGTCGCCGGGCAACAGCGTCATCACCGTGCTGATCCATTCGATGAGCTTCGGAATGTCGTGCAGTAGAAGCGAAGTCCGACTGCGCTGGCGGACTTCACCGTCGAGCTCGGTGACGATCTCCAGATCCGAAGGATCCAAGGACGTTTCGATCCATGGTCCGAGCGGACAGAAGGTGTCGTAGCCCTTGCCCCTGGTCCATTGTCCGTCGTGGCGCTGTTGATCGCGCGCGGTCACGTCATTGGCGACGGTGTATCCGAGCACAACGTCCAGCGCGCGAGCCGCGGATACGTCCTTGCACGGACGGCCGATGACGACCGCCAGCTCACCCTCGTAGTCGACCTGAGAGGAGCTGGGCGGCAGGATGATCGGGGCGTTCGGCCCGATGATCGAGGTATTGGGCTTGAGGAAGATCACCGGGTCTTCCGGTGCGGGCCCGCCCATTTCGGCCGCGTGCGCCGCGTAGTTCTTGCCGATACAGACCACCTTGCTGGCCAGGATCGGCGCGAGCAGACGCACATCGGCCAGCGCCCAGCTCCGCCCGGTGAACGTCGGCGTACCGAACGGGTGTTCCGCGATTTCCTTCGCGATGCTGTCGCTTCCGTTCCCCTCGATGCTGACGAACGCGACCCCATCGGGACTGGCTACTCGACCTAGACGCATGCCAGGCAGTCTATCGACCGGCTTCCACCTGCCCGAACGCACCCAACCGAGCGGTCAGCCACCGGTGACCAGCCGAATTCCGCCAATTGTGAGCAGTTCGACAATCCACTCCGGAAATGTGATCGCACGCAGGGTGTAGCGTGAGTACCGTTGCTCACTGAATGGGAATTGTATCCCAAATAATGAGATCGAGGTGAAGGCGATGACTACGGTGCCACCGATCCAGTCGGCTCGACGGTGGTCCATGCTCGGCCTCGGCGTCTTCGCCCAAGCCGCCAGTGCGGTCTTCGTGCACGGCGTCGCCTTCCTCTTGCCCGCACTGACCGATCGCGGCATGCCGCTGGCCACCGCGGGACTGCTGGTGGCCATGCCCACAATCGGACTGGTCTGCACATTGATCGCATGGGGGTATGTGGTCGATCGGATCGGTGAGCGCAAGGTACTGATCGGCGGCCCGCTGCTGATGCTGGTCGCGGGCGGCGCCGCGGCCACCGTGACGAGCGACATCGCCTTGGCCGCACTGCTGTTGCTCGGCGGCGTAGGTGCGGCCAGCACCAACGGGGCCAGCGGCCGGGTGATCGTCGGCTGGTTCCCGCCGCATCGACGCGGGTTGGCCATGGGGATCCGGCAGACCGCCCAGCCGCTCGGGGTCGCCGTCGGCGCGCTGGCCGTGCCCGCCGTCGCCGCGACACACGGTGTGCCCGCGGCGATTCTGGTTCCCGCGGCGATGGCGGGCATCGCCGCGGTTGGCTGTCTGATCGGCATCATCGATCCGCCGCGCCCCGAGGGCGCCGCCACCGATGCGGCGTTGCGCGCCAACCCTTATCGCGGCGACACGACACTGTGGCGTATCCATGCCGTCTCCATTCTGTTGGTCATTCCGCAAGGAACCGTATGGACGTTCGCCCTGCTGTGGCTGCACCGTGACGCGGGCTGGTCGTTGGCCGCCGCCGGAGTTCTGGTCACCGCCACCCAAATCCTGGGTGCCGCAGGCCGAATCGGGGCAGGCGCCTGGTCCGACCGGGTCGGAAGTCGGCTCGGTCCGTTGCGCATCGTCGCCATCGCCGCCGTGCTGTCGATGGCCGCGCTGGCACTGGCGGCGTGGGCCCACATGTGGTGGGCCGCAATCCCGTTGCTGGTCGCCGCCTCGGTGATCACCGTCTCGGACAACGGGCTCGCCTTCACCGCGGTCGCCGAAATCGCTGGGCCGTACTGGAGTGGTCGCGGGCTCGGCATCCAGAACACCGGTCAAAATCTCGCGATGGCCGCCGTCCCGCCGGCCTTCGGCGCGCTCATCGCCGCAAGCGGTTTCGCCGCCGCCTACCTGTTGGCGGCAGCGCTGGCGGTGGCCGCCGTCCCCTTGGTGCCGACCGATCGTCGCTCCCAATAGCCGCTCAGCGCTGCCGGATTGGGCCCGCTCCACATTCCGGATCGGGCGCGATGCGTTGAAGGCTCAACCCGCGACCAGTACTGGTGGCCGCCAAATCGGCTGCCGCGCTCTACAACACGACGGTCGCCTGGTTCGAAACGTCAGCATGTCGAAGGCGCGAATGCCGGTGACCGTCCTTGGAACGTATGGGAGGTCCACAAGTGAAACGGCGGGAACACCGGCATGGCAATAGCTTTGACACGATCGATCTGTTCAGCCCGCTGGACAACCTTCGCGATCGGGACGAACTTCCCACGCCGCCAGTCGCATCCATCGCGCCGCGCGCGATTCGGCCGCAGCACAGCCAGCCCCTGCGCACGTCCGCTATGTCGCATTTAGCGGCACAATGTCGCCAAGTGCTACGATAGAAACATTCCGTCGCTATCACGACCAGGAGTGCGATGCCGAGGATCGACGCACCAACCGTCGCCGAGCACCGGGCGAACCAAGAGCGCGCGTTGCTCGACGCCGCGCGGATGGTGTTGTTGCAGAACGGCCCGCAGGCGGTGTCGCCCGCGATGGTCGGCGCGGCGGCCGGACTCGCGCGCAGCAGTGTCTATAAATACTTTCGGTCCGGCGACGAAATCCTGTCCCGGATCGTGGCCGACGCGTTGACGGAGTGGGGTGAGCGCGTGCGCGATACGGTCGAACGCGCCGAAACGCCCGCGGGTCAGGTCGAGGCATATGTCCGAACCACCCTGGCCCTGGCCGCCTCCGGCGCCCACCGCATCGCCGTCCTCGGCAGCACACTCCCCCGTGGCGAGGCTGCTCGGCGCGATCTCGTTGACGCCCACCACGATCTTGCCGCCCCGCTGCGCACGGCGCTCACCGGCCTCGGCAACCCCAATCCCGACCTGACCGCCGACCTCATCGACGGCGCACTCAGTCGCGCCATCGAACGCATCGACGCGGGCCGCTGTCATGACGAGATCGCCCCGGAGACAGTCGCGTTCGTCCGCCGCGCGGTCGGTATCAGCCACCGGCAGAGCCGCCACCGCGGCAAGGGCTGAGCTCGGCTCCGGTCAAACGGCAAGCAGCGCAGCGGGATCGAACGCGACGCGGAACGGCTTGTCCGCGTCGACTACGGCCTCGAAGACAGTGCCCGCACCGACCACCGGATCGGCGCCATAACCGCCGTCGCCCAGCACCATCCGGTGCACCAGCACATCGGGTTGATGCTCGATGATCCAGTACTGCGGAATGCCGATAGCCGCGTACTCGCGCACCTTCCGCACTCGATCGGTGCGTTCGGTCCCGCTACCAGGCGCGATGACCTCCACGGCGAGTCGCACCTCGGTGCCGGAAACCCGTTTGGGAACGTCCGCGACGACCGCGGCCCTGGCGACCTCACGCGGCACCACGATGATGTCGGGCTTGCGCACCCCACTACGGGTGGAGACCTCCCAGCCGCTGCCGACGCAGAGGTGCACGGCGGCACCGACGGCCGCGGCATCGATGAGGCGGCCCAGTCGCTGCGTCACGTGGTTGTGCCTGGCACCGGCGGCCACCTCGACCAGCCAGCCGTCCTCGAGTTCGAAACCCTTGCCGCCACCGGGCACATCACGCAGATCCAACCCGGCATAGGGACCGACATCGGCCCTTCGATTGCCTCGCCGTCCGTTCACCGAACCTCCGTCTCACCAGGTAGGTCCGCATGTTCGCCGAGTGGCTGTAATCCAGCACACATCATGGACCCAATCCATGGTTTACCACGCCGCGTCCGGTTCACACGTCACCGGAAGGTTCCGGTACGGAACCTTGTTCGGCTTCGGCTCAGACGATGGCGGCGATGCGGTCGCCCACCTCGACCGTCGACGCCGCACCCGCGCGGGCAGCGAGATCCTTGGCAACGGCGGATTCGATCCGGGCGGCGGCTTCGCTATTGCCGAGATGGTTGAGCAGCAACGAAACCGAGAGGATTGCGGCGGTCGGGTCCGCCTTGGACTGGCCCGCGATATCGGGGGCGCTGCCGTGCACCGGCTCGAACATGCTCGGATTGGTCCCCGAGGCATCGATATTGCCGCTGGCGGCCAGGCCGATGCCGCCGCTGACGGCGGCCGCGAGGTCGGTGATGATGTCGCCGAACAGGTTGTCGGTGACGATCACATCGAACCGGCCCGGATCGTTCACCAGATGAATGGTCGCGGCGTCGATGTGCTGGTAAGCCGTTGCGACATCAGGGAATTCGGCGGCCACCTCGTCCACGGTGCGCTGCCACAGCGAACCGGCGAAGGTGAGCACGTTGGTTTTGTGCACCAGAGTGAGGTGCTTGCGGCGGGCCTGCGCCTTCGCGAAGGCGTAGCGCACGACGCGCTCGATGCCGAAGCGGGTGTTGGTGCTGACCTCGGTTGCCACCTCGTGCGGCGTCTCGACGCGGATCGCACCACCGGTGCCGGTGTACGGCCCCTCGGTCCCTTCCCGGACCACCACGAAATCGATGTCGGGGCTGCCTGCCAGCGGGCTGGTCACGCCGGGAAACAGCTTGGACGGCCGCAGGTTCACGTGATGATCCAGTGCGAACCGGGTGCGCAGCAGCAGCCCGCGCTCGAGCACGCCGCTGGGCACCGACGGATCACCGATCGCGCCGAGCAGGATCGCGTCGTGCTGCTTCAACTCCGGCAGCACCGATTCCGGCAGGATCTCACCGGTCGCGTGGTACCGCTTGGCACCGAGGTCGTACTCGGTCTTCTCGACACCTGGCACGACCACGTCGAGCACCTTCAGTGCCTGAGCAATGACTTCCGGACCGATGCCGTCGCCGGGGATCACAGCAAGCTTCATGACAACAATGCTCCGTTCGGTATTGCTAGGCGCAGGGTCGGCGACCAGGCACCGCATTGTCAGCGCCGCGCACGTTTCCGATGCCCGCGCACGAAATCGCTGATGATTTCGTGCGCGGGGCGTCAATGCGTGCGCGGCATCGGATCAGAACAGGTCGACGACGACGACCTTTGCGGCACCTACGGATTCGGCGATCGCGGATTCCACGTCGGCGGGGACCTCGCGGTTGACGCGCAGGATCACCGTCGCGCCTTCCTTGTCGACGTCCTGGCTCAGCTGGGCGGCGAGGATGTCGATCCCGGCTTCACCGAGCTTGGTGCCGATCTTGCCGAGTGCGCCCGGCTTGTCCTCGTAGTTCAGCACGGCGACGTTCAGGCCCTCGGCGCGCATGTCGTAGTTGCGGCCGTTGATGTTGACGATCTTCTGCACCTGCTGCGGCTCGGTCAGCGTGCCCGCCACGTTCAGGGTGCGGCCGTCGCCGAACACGGCACGCAGGTCGACGACGCTGCGGTGGCTCGGGCTCTCCGACGCGGTGGTCACCTGTGCGGTGATGCCGCGCTCCTTGGCCAGGGTCGGCGCGTTGACGAAGGTGACCTGATCTTCGACCAGGGCGGAGAAAATGCCGCGCAGCGCCGAAAGCTCCAGCACCGCAACGTCTTGCGCGGCGAGCTCGCCGCGCACCTGCACCTCGACACTGACCGGCAGCTCGTCGGACAGCGCACCGAGCAGTGCACCCTGCTTGCGCACGATGTCCAGCCACGGCGAGACCTCTTCGCCGACGCTGCCGCCGGTGACATTCACGGCGCCGGGCACGAATTCACCGGCCAGCGCGAGCAGTACCGACTTGGCGACGTCGGTGCCCGCACGGTCCTGCGCCTCCGAGGTGGACGCGCCGAGGTGCGGGGTCACCACGACCTGCGGCAGCTCGAACAGCGGGCTGTCGGTGCACGGCTCGGTCTCGAACACGTCCAGGCCGGCGGCCCGCACATGGCCGGACTTGATGGCATCGGCGAGCGCCTGCTCGTCGACGAGTCCGCCGCGCGCGGCGTTGACGATGATGACGCCCGGCTTGGTCTTCGCGATGGCTTCCTTGCCGATGATGCCCTTGGTCTCCGGGGTCTTCGGCAGGTGCACCGAGATCAGGTCGGCGCGCTCGAGCAGTTCGTCCAGGCTCAGCAGCTCGATGCCGAGCTGGGCGGCACGGGCGGGCGAGACGTAGGGGTCGTACGCGACGATCTTGGTCTCGAAGGCGGCGAGGCGCGCGGCGAACAGCTGGCCGATGCGGCCGAGGCCGACCACGCCGACGGTCTTGTCGAAGATCTCGACACCGTTGAACTTGCTGCGCTGCCAGGTGTGTTCGCGCAGCGTGGCATCGGCCGCCGGGATCTGGCGCGCGGCGGCGAGTAGCAGCGTGACGGCGTGCTCGGCGGCGGTGTGGATGTTCGAGGTTGGCGCGTTGACCACCATGACACCGCGTTCGGTGGCCGCGGGTACGTCGACATTGTCGAGGCCGACGCCGGCCCTGGCGACGATCTTGAGGTTCTTGCCTGCCTCCAGGACCTCGGCGTCCACCGTGGTCGCGGAGCGCACGAGTAGTGCGTCGGCGTCGGGCACGGCGGCGAGTAGAGCCGGGCGGTCGGGGCCGTCGACCCACCGAACCTCGACTCCGTCACCGAGCGCGTCGACGGTCGACTGGGCAAGCTTGTCGGCGATCAGGACAACAGGACGGCCTGCTTGGCTCACTGTGGAGTACTCCTGGGGAAGGGGTCGGCAATTACCGCCGATCAGCTTAGTGGGCGTGGTTTCGGCGCCTGCTACCCCCTGGTAGGGCGGCCGTCGTCAGTAGAGCGGATTCGCAAAAATATGAAGACCGGTCTACAGTTACCGCATGGGCGCCAAGGGAACCGAGACACGCTGCAAACTCCTCGGTGCCACTCGGGCACTGGTGGAGAAGCACGGATACTTCGGTGCGGGCCTCAACCAGATCATCGAGACCAGCGGCGCACCGCGCGGCTCGCTGTACTTCCACTTTCCGGGCGGCAAGGACCAACTCGTCGCCGAGGCGGTAGCCCAGGCAGGCAGCGAAATCACGGCGCTGATCGATCAGGCCGAACCCGGCGACACCGCGACAGCCGTGACCAGCCTGCTCACTGTATTCGGCGACCGACTGGAAGCCTCCGATTGGCATCACGGCTGTCCGGTCGCCACGGTCACGCTCGACGTTGCGGCCGCGAATGACACGATCCAGGCCGAATGCGCCGCCGCGTACGCGGCATGGGAAGGGGCACTACGCATTCGGCTGCAGGCCGACGGACGGTCCGATGCGGCGGACTTGGCCGCGGCGATTCTCGCCATGATCGAAGGTGCCCTGCTCTTGGCCCGCGCCCAGCGCAACCGCGAGCCGCTCGAGCGGGTGGCGCGCACCATTCACGCCATGCTCTGAGCTCTGAGCTCTGATCAGCCTTTCCGGCAACAGCTTTCGCATATCCTCAGAATATGTAGACCGGTCTATTAAGGAGAACATCATGTCCGACAGCATCGTGCTCGGCGCCGCCGGGTTCATCGGCCGCGCCGTGGTAGCCCACCTACTCACTCAGGGCGGATCCGTCATCGCGGCCGTCCGTCCCGGCAGCGAGCAACGGCTCACCACGTGGCTGCACGCACAGGCTGTCGACCAGACCGGGCTCAGCGTCGTTTCCTGTGACGTGACCGCGAAGGATCTCGGCCTGCCCACCGACCTCGACGCCGCCGACGTCCGTGACGTCTATAACTGCGCGGCCCGCTTCGCTTTCGGCCTCGGCAAGGACGACGCGTACGCGGTGAACGTGACCGGCGCACTCAACGTGCTCGATTGGGCCGCCGCGCTGCCCGGGTTGCGACGGGTCGTCCACATCACCGGCTATCGCATCACCGTCGAGGATTCCGCCGAACAGAACTATGCGACAGGCGCTTACGGTGCCTCGAAGTTCGAGTCGGATCCGCTGCTGCGCCTGCGGGCGGCCGAACGTGGCATTCCCTTGACGATCGCCAACCCGAGCAGCGTACTCGGCCGCGGCCAATACGTCGGGCTCGCAAGCATTGTCGATGACCTGTGGCATGGCAGGCTCGCCGCGATCCCCGGCGGCCGCGAAACCTTCCTTCCGATAGTCGATCTGGACTACTTCGCGGCGTTTCTGACCGAACTGCCGAAGCAGGCCGACACCGCGGGACGATCTTTCACCGTCCTCGACCCGCGAACCCCGGTGCTGCCGGAGCTGATTCGGCTCCTCGCCGGGCATATGGGGGTGCGCGCCCCACGCTTCTCCATTCCGGTCGGCGTCATCGAGAAGCTGCCGCGGGCGTTGACCGGCGCCGACCCCGAAACTCTCCCGTTCATCGCCGACGATCGGTACGACACGGCCGCCGCGGACGAGGTCGCGCACAAAGCCGGACTCGCCATGCCGGACAGCGAGACCGTGCTGCGCGCCTGGGCCGACCATCTGGTTTCGAGCCGGTTCGGTGCCGTCGAGGCGGATCCGACCGCCGGATTCGTCGACGGCATTTGGGTTTCCGGGGACCGTACGCAACCGGCCTACGTGCTACTGCACGGGCTACCTGTCGACAGTGACTCGTGGACCGAGGTGCGCAAGGCCCTCGAAGCGCCCAGCTTGGTTGCCGACCTGCCCGGGCTGGGGCGCTCCGCACCCGGCGAAATCGACGAAGTCCTACCGCGATTGATGAGCACCGCGCGCAGTCGACCTGTACTGGTGGGTCATTCGCTCGGCTGCGGCCCCGTGTTGAAATATGCCGCCGCACACCCGGACCGCATCTCCGGTGTCGTCCTGGTGTCGCCCGCGTTTCTGCAACCGCGGTCCAGTCGAGTCCTAGGTTCACCGCTGGCGGCGGTGGCGTTGCGGCGGATGTCGGCGGCCGCGCTGGCAACGCGACTCGGCATCCCCGCGGGCGCAGCCGTAGACAGTGCGGCAGCCAACTTGCGCAGGCCCGGTGTGGCGGTGCGCACCGTCGCCGCGCTGCGTCGGGCGAGTGCACCCGCACGACGAAACGAGCTGGCCGAGTTGCTTGCCGGTATCGACGTGCCGGTCCGGATCGTTGTCGGCGCGGAAGATCCGCTCGCCGTGGCCGTACCGCCGGAAGTTGTCGTGATCGAGGGCACCGGTCACTACCCGCAGCTGACCCATCCCGCACAGGTAGCGGCCGAGATCGCACAAGTCGGCGTCCGAGCGGTCGGCGCATCCGCGCGCTAGCACCCGCGCAACGAGGAGGGCCCCGCACCACTGGGGTGCGGGGCCCTCTCCGGAATCGCGCTCAGGTGGCGCGAGACCCGGTCGATCAATCGACCATCACGTTAATTCAGCGGCCGCCGAAGGATCCCGTCCACAGGGTGTTGACGATTCCGTGGAGAGCGGCTCCGAAGGTGTCCAGGAAACCGCCCAGGGCAGCGCTACCGGTGTCGATGATAACGGGGATCATTTAAATACCTCTTCGTTGAAAGACAATCCAGTCGTACTGGCTGACACAAGGCACATCGGCGGCCGGACAAAGTGGGTTACGAAATTCCGGCATTTAGTGATGCAGGTTACAGTCACATAACGAAGAACACCTGGTCAGGTGACCATTTGGTGTCAGTGCCCGGAGAACCATGGGCTTGACCACGGCGTATGCCCCTCGGCTTCGGCTCAGCCGCGCTCCGGTCGGTAAACATAAAGATCTGTTAAGAAATCGATGGGAGTCACCTAAGGGAGAAGCGGGATGACTTGATGTGACTCGGACATTTACGCCAAGTCGGACATGGAGGTGCCGGGCACTGAATTCCTCGATGGGCTCCTTACCAGGAGCCCATGCCTATGTCGCTAAAACTCCGACTCTCTAGACACATATGTCGGCTGTATCGACACTGGTAAACTAGACTTTTATTGTTCGCCGGCTTCGCAATGCGGGCTCAGCCCACCGCCGCGACCGCCTGCGAGAAGGCGCGCACCCGCGCGGTCTCCCGGTTGCGATGCCAGATCAACCCGAGTCGTGAGGGTGCCAACCCGGTCACCGGGACGAACGTGACGGAAGGCCGACCGTGGTACGCCGCTGTCGGGTGACACAACAGCATCGCGCCCAGGTCCGCCGCCACCAGCGCGAGCCCTTCCTCCAGCGTGCCGACCTCGGGTCCCTGGACGATCATCCGCCCACCCGGTGTGACATCCAGCGCTTGCGCACGCCGCCAATATTGCGGCGCCGGGCCACGAACACCGATCAACGAGAAGTTCGCCAGGTCCTCGGCCGATAGTGCGGGCCGTCTGGCCAGCGGATGCCCACTGCACACGGCCAAGGTCTGCGGCTGCTCGGAAAAGACCTGCCCCAGAACGAGATCGCTCTCCCCCATCGGCAAAAGCACCACGGCCGTGTCGACCTCGTTGCGCTGCACCGGACCGAACGGATCGGCCAGCGAGACCTCCACCAGCTCGGTCGAGCAGTCCGGGAACCTGCGATGGAACAGCGCGATCGCGTCCATCAGGTGCTGGTTGGAGGAACCCTGAAAACCTATGCGCAGCAGCCCGTCCACCCCACGCGCGGCCGCACGCGCATCCTCCACCGTCGCCCGCAGCGCGGCATAGGCGGGCTGTAGATCAGCCAGGAAGTCCTTGCCGAGCGGCGTGAGCTCGACCTTGCGGCTGGTGCGTTCGACCAACCTGGCGCCGACCCGATGCTCCAGTGCCCGCAAGAGCTGACTCACCCGGCTCTGCGACACGTACAGCCGTTCACCGGCGCGGCCGAAGTGCAGTTCCTCGGCCAGCACGAGGAAAGCCTCCAGCTCGCGCACTTCCAGGCCGCCCATTCGCTTCCTCTCCACGGTCGATGAGTACAGCTCATAGAACTATGAGACCTTCGCCGTTGTTTCCGAGCTCCGCGCAAACTTGGCTCGATGTCATGACAGAGGTTCAGGAAGTCGCGAGTGGTACGGCGACCCAGCACAACTCGACAACCCAGCGCAACTCGGCGCTGCGCGGGTGGCTCGGTGTCGGCGCCGTGACTGCGGGCACATTCACGGTGGTGACCTCGGAGATGCTGCCGGTCGGCCTGCTCACTCCGATCGGCGACGCATTGCGGGTGTCCGAGGGCGTAGCCGGGCTTTCGCTGACGGTCACCGGTCTGGTCGCCGCCGTTTCCGCACCCGTGCTCACCGCAGTACTCGGCCGCTTCGACCGCAGGTTCGTGATGTGCGTGCTGATGGCGGTGTTGGTGCTCGGCAATCTGGGGGCGGCGTGGTCGCCGAACTTCTGTGTCATGCTCGGCGCCCGGGTGCTGGTCGGCATCGGCATGGGCGGCGTGTGGGCGATCGCGGCGAGCCTGGCCACGCGGCTGGTACCCGCACAATCGGTCGGTGCGGCGACATCGTTGGTCTTCAGCGGGGTTGCCGTGGCATCGGTGCTCGGAATTCCCGCGGGAACGTACATGGGAGCGCTCGCCGGATGGCGCGTTGCCTTCCTCGCCGCCGCCGGTCTCGCGTCGCTGGTGTTGATCGCGATGGCGGTGCTGCTGCCGCGACTGCCCGCGGCGCAGGTGGTTCCGCTCGGCGGTGTGTTCCGACTGCTTCGGCAGCCGCAGTTGCGCACGGGTTTGCTTGTTGTCGCGTTTCTGGTGACCGGGCATTTCGCCGCCTACACCTACATTCGGCCGGTGCTCGAGCAGGTGACCGGGGTTGGTGCGGCGACCATCGGAACGCTGCTGCTGGTATACGGAATCGCCGGTGTCGTAGGCAATTTCGGCGCCGGTGCGGCTGCGGCTCGGACACCACGCACGACCCTTGTCGCACTCAGCACGACCCTGGCGGCGACGGTGTTCCTGGTGCCCGCCCTCGGCGGTTCGCTAGCCCTCGCCGCACTGTTGATGGTCGTGTGGGGGCTGTCCTACGGCGGGGTGTCGGTGAGCACGCAGAGCTGGATCTTCGCCGCGTCACCCGATGCCAGGGAGGGCGCGTCCTCGCTCTTCGCCGGTGTGTTCAACGCCGCCATCGCGCTCGGCTCGCTGGCGGGTGGGCTGGCCGCGGACGCCCTCGGTGTGACATCGGTGATGTGGCTCGGCGGTGCCCTCGCAGTAGCCGCGCTGACGACCGCCGCTTTCGGCAGCGCGCCCGGCAGGCCCGAACAGGGCGTTAGCGGAAAATAAGCTGCACTCATCATCGTCGGGCACATAGCATCACCCGCATGTCCCTGCGCGCGATCCCGGCCTCGATGGACCCTACGGTGGTCGGGTCCATCGACTACGAGCTGACCCGAGTCGAGCGCGAGCACCGCGTTTCGGTCCGGCTCGCCATCGAAAGCGGCAGCCGGGCTTGGGGTTTTCCGTCGCCGGATTCGGATTACGACTGCCGTTTCGTCTATGTCGCGGGCCTCGATACCTACCTGTCGCCTTGGCGCACCCGCGATGTGATCGAGACGCCGCTGGCCGGTCTGCTCGATGTGAACGGCTGGGACCTGGCCAAGGCGCTGCGCCTGCTGGTCGCGGGCAATGCGGTGCTCATCGAATGGCTGATGTCGCCGATCGTGTACCGCGGCGACGCGCGGTTCCGGGATGACCTGCGCGCCTTGGCCGATGAGGTGGCCGATCGCAACCGGGTGGCCCGGCACTACCTGCATCTGGGCACCAAACAGTGGGAGTTGTTCGACCGCAACCGATCACTGAAGAAGGTGTTCTATTCACTGCGCCCGGCAATGGCTTTGCGCTGGCTGCGCGAGCACCCCGGCGCAGCGGTGGCGCCGATGCATCTACCGACGCTGATGGACCAGTGCGACCTGCCCGCCGAGCTGGTTGCGGCGGTGGCCGAGCTGACCGAGCTCAAGTCGCGGACGCGCGAAATGGGCAGCGGCACAGTGCCGATGCCGATCGCCGCGTTCATCGAGTCCGAATTCGACCTGGCCGTAACCGCTTTCCC
The DNA here is from genome assembly GCF_019222765.1 of Nocardia iowensis. Classification (NCBI taxonomy): domain Bacteria; kingdom Bacillati; phylum Actinomycetota; class Actinomycetes; order Mycobacteriales; family Nocardiaceae; genus Nocardia; species Nocardia iowensis. The sequence goes on from NZ_CP078145.1 coordinate 6,647,947, forward strand.
GAAGACCGCGGACCCGGGCCTGGAGCGCGCCCGAACCCGCACCGCGGAGTTCTTCCGCAACGAGGCACAGTCGGAATTCGTGCTTCCGCGAGAGATCTGAGCGCCCGCCTACACTTCGGCGACGGCATCCGCGTAGGCCTGCGCCAGCCGCTGCGTGGCGGTAGGCCGCTTCTGGTCCGGGCGCGGAATTCCGAGGTGGGCCTCTCGTAGTTCGTCCATGAACTCCGCCCACAGTTCGGGACCGCCCGACTCCAGCAGCTCGGCCCGCACCCGCAGCTGCTTGGTGGTCGGCCGGTGCCGTAATCCCCACGCACCGAGTTGCGCCATCACCGGCACCAGCTGGATGGCAGGCTCGGTCAGCCGGTATTCCGCCTTCTGACCAGGCCTGCTGTCCGCGCGGCTGAGCATGCCCGCCGCGACCAGCCGCTTGAGGCGATCGGACAGGATGTTCGAGGCGATGCCCTCCTCCGATCCGGCGAGCAGCTCGCGGAAATAGCGCCGGTTGCCGAACATCACGTCACGCAGCACCAGCAGGGTCCACCGATCACCGATCACCTCGACCGTCGCGTTGATCGGGCACCCCGAGCGTCCCTCGTCGCGCATCCGCCGCTCCTTCTCCGATCGCCGCCAACTACCGATTGCAATATACAACCGGTAAGCGGCGCAAACGGGGAAAGGCCCCGCACCATGCCGGTGTGGGGCCTTTCAAGAAAGCTTAGGAGCGATCAGATCAGAGAACGCGAACGTCCTGCGCCTGCGGGCCCTTCTGGCCCTGGCCGATCTCGAACTCCACGCGCTGCCCCTCATCGAGGGACCGGAAACCCGCGCCGCTAACGGCCGAGTAATGCACGAAGACGTCGGGGCCTCCGCCGTCTTGCGCGATGAAGCCGAAGCCCTTCTCGCTGTTGAACCACTTCACAATGCCCTGAGCCATTTCATACTTTCTGTAGACGAGCCAGATTCTGGCAAATGGAATGCCCTGGTCTCGTAGATCAACGATGCCATGATCCGACGAATTTCTCCACATGTTGCCCGGCCGATTGTGAGCAAAACAACGCTTGCCGACGGGCTGTTGCCTTCACCTCCCACGCTCTGACAGGCCCCGATCCGGGAACACCACCCGGATCAGTCGTCCAGGTACCTGCGCTTCTTGCCAGGCGCGTTCGTCGCTCCCCTCCGACGAATCGACCTGTACCGCCTTCACCGCATAGTTCGCCGCGTGCCTGGCGTGGCCGGCGACATGGGCGGTGGCCGCCGCGTGTCCGGCCGACCGCGCCGCATAGGCGGCCGCGTCGTTGGTTTCTCGGGCCGCGTCGTGCGCGGCGAAGGCGGCCTCGCGGGCCTCGGGCATCGTCAGCTCGCCACGCGCCCACGCCCTGGCGGCGGCGACGGCCGCGGCCGGTCGCCCGTCATCCGGTCGATCGCGCGCGAACAGCGGCAGCACGCGCTCGGCGCAAGCCGCGGCCCACAGCGCCAACGCCGCGTGGTCGCCGCTGTCGAGGGTCACCGACCCGCTCTGATCGCCTCGGTCCGCACGGCCTTCTCCTTCTCGACGCACTGGCTCGCCGATGCTCGGCAACGTCTAGTTCCGTTGTGCCGCAAAGGCCATCGCTCTCGGCGCACCATCGCGCCGCTAAGTCATCCTACGACTTTCTACCGCGTCGCGCAGCCCACGATTTCCGGCTGTTCACGGGCGCAGGTAACGCACCTGGCGCGGCTTGGCTTCGGTATAGGCGGTGCGTCCGGACAGGTGTTCGGGGACGCCGACCTCCCACCACGCACCCGCTTCGGTCCAGCTCGACGGCTGGGTGCGGATCACGAGGACGGCCGGGCGGGACTCGCGGACGGCGGTCTTCCGCGCATCGGCGTAGGCGTCGCGGAATTCGTTCAGGTCGGTGGCGGTGAAGACGGCGCAGCCCAGCGCACGGGCGTGCGCGGCGAAGTCCACCCGCGGCGGCTCGTCGTGAGTGGTGCGGCAGTCGGCGTAGAAGTTGTTGAACGCCGCGCCGCCTTGCCCCTCCTGCAGGCGGGCGATCACCGCGTAGCCATCGTTGTCGCAGACGACCGCGACGAACGGGTGGCCCGCGAACGCCGCCGAGAACAGTTCGGAGTTCAGCATCAGGTAAGAACCGTCGCCGAGCATGGTGGTGACCAGGCCGTCGGTGTGTGCCATGGCCGCGCCCCAGGCACCGGCGAGCTCGTAGCCCATGCAGGAAAAGCCGTATTCGACGTCCATGGTCGGGGCGCCGCCCGGGGCGCGCCAACCGCCGATGAGTTCGCCGGGCAGGCCGCCCGAGGCGGTCATGACGTAGTCGTTGGGTTCGCTGAGTTCGTTGACGACGCCCACCACCTGGGCGTAGCTCGGCGTGCCCGGCGTGTGGGCGCGCAACTTGTCGATGTTGGCGTCCCAGCTACCGCGCTGAGCTGCGGCGCGGGCGGTCCACGTCGGGTCGACGCGCCATTCGCGCAAGTGCCCGGCCAGGTCGCGGACCGTCGCCTCGGCGTCACCGACTATGGCGAGGGCACCGTGCTTGACCGCGTCGAACCGTGCCGTATTGATGGTGACGAGGCGGACTTCTCGCGCGAAGACCGTCCACGAGGCCGTGGTGAAGTCCTGCAACCGGGTGCCGATGGCGAGGACCAGGTCGGCTTCGGACGCCATGGTGTTCGCCGATGTCGAGCCGGTGACACCGAGCGGACCGGCGTAGAGCGGATGCTCGTGCGGCACCAGCGTGCGCCCGGCTGTCGTCTCGACGACCGGAATGCCGTGGCGCTCAGCGAATTCGAGGACGGTGCGGGCCGCACCCGAATAGCGGACACCGCCGCCGAGCACCAGCAGCGGCCTTGCCGAGTTGCGCAGAGCCTCGGCGGCATCGGCCGCTGCACGCTCGTCTGGCCGAGGACGTAGGACGCGATGAACGACCGGCTCGAACAGTGCGTCCGGGAAGTCGTAGGTCTCGGCTTGCACGTCTTGGGGCAGCGCGAGGGTCACCGGGCCTGCCTCGGCCGGGTCGGTGAGCACCCGGACCGCTTGGGGCAGAGTGGAAATCAGCTGCTCCGGGCGGGTGATCCGATCGAAATAGCGGCTCACCGCACGGAAGGCGTCGTTCACCGTCGCGGTCGCGTCGCCGAAGTGCTCGACCTGCTGGAGCACGGGATCGGGTGCGCGGGTAGTGAAGGTGTCACCCGGGAGCAACAGCAGCGGAAGGCGATTCGCGTGCGCGACACCCGCGGCGGTCACCATGTTCAACGCGCCGGGGCCGATCGAGGAGGTGGCAACGCCGATCTGCCGTCGATGGGTCGCCTTGGCGTAACCGACGGCGGCCAGAGCCATGCCCTGCTCGGTGTGCCCACGCCAGACCGGGATTTCGTCCCGCCGCTCCTGCAAAGCGGTGCCGAGGCCGAGCACATTGCCGTGGCCGAAGATGCCGAAAACGGCGGGAAACAACGGCACTTCGCGGCCGTCGAGGGTTTCCGAACGTTGGGCGACCAACCAGGCCACCACTGCCTGTGCCGCGGTCAGTTTCATCCGATCCGTCCTTCGTGATTGGTGACCGGGCAGCGGGAATCCCGAGACTGTTCGTCCCAGCTGCCACGTACCCAGCTGTGTGCCGGGTCGTCGCAGAAGGCCATCGAACGATCCTCGGCGGGGCCCGCCAGCACGTTGAGGTAGTACATCGGATAGCCCGGTGCGGCGATGCACGGTCCGTGATAGCCGCGCGGGACCAGGAAGACATCACCGTCGCGCACGGTGACGTTTTCGTCGATCGCGCCGTCGGCGGTGTAGGTGCGGTGGATCCCGAATCCCTCACGCGACGGCGTGGTTCCGTCGCGTCCGGCAATGCGGAAGTAGTAGATCTCCTCGTTGACGACCTCGCAGTCGCTCGCCTCGTCGTGCTTGTGCGGCGGATAGGAGGACCAGTTGCCGTCCGGGGTGATCAGCTCGCAGGCATTGAGCTTGTCGGCGTGGTCCCACGCGCCGGGGACGCCGAACTTGGTGACCTGGCGGGTGGCTCGGCCCGCGCCGCGGATATCGACCGGGACTTCCTCGGCCGGGCCGTATTTGGGTTCCAGGCGGTTGGTGCAACGCGCCATGGGGAGGGCGAGCTCGACGTCACCGTCGGCGGTGAGCTCGACCTCGGCGTCGCGCGGGAGGTAGGCGAAGTCCGTCACCCGGGTGAATACCGAAGCCCGGCCGGACAATTGGAACCTCATGCCGTCCACGCGCACGGTGCACGATCCGGCAAGCGGCAGGACGAACGCTTCGTACTCGCCCGTCTCGATTCTCCGCGTCGCACCGGCACGCAGCTTCAGCACTCGCAAGCCGGTATAGGTCCACCCGGCTTCCTCGGGGGTGAGCAGGATGGGATCGCCACCCTCGCTGAGCGTTCCAGCGGGCCGGTGCAGTGTCATCGCAGGCTTCATCGAGCCTCCTTCAACATCTTGGCCGCCACGTCGACGGCTGCGCCGACGTCGCCGTCGGGCGGATAGAGCAGGGTGCGGCCGACGACAAGCCCACGCACCACGTCGTGACCGAGGGCACCGTCCCAGAACGCGAGGTCGGCCACCGGGTCGCCGGAGGGGGCGCCGCCCAGGACGACCACCGGCAAGGTGGTCGCGTCCAGAACGGAAACATCCTGTGGCGCAGGGATCTTCAGCCAGGTGTACGCGGAGGTGACGCCGAGGCCGGATGCCACGGTGATGGCTCGGGACAGCGAGGGCGCGTCCTTGCTCATCACCAGGGCACCGGAATCGTCGCGGTGGTACGGCAGCGGCTCGACCATGGCCATGAGGCCGTTCGCCGCGAGTTCGGAGACCGCCTGCGCGCACGCCTGCAATGTCGGCACCGTGCCCGCGTCGGAATCGACCAGGCGGAGCAGCATTTTGCCGCCGTCCAGACGGAACCGCGCCAGCGAGTCGGCGTCGTATCCGGTGAAGCGGTCGTCGATTTCCCACTCGGCACCGGCCAGACCGCCACGGTTCATCGAGCCGATGACGACCTTGTCGTCCAACGCACCCAACAGCAGCAGTTCCTCCACCACGTCCGGCGAGCCGAGCACGCCGTCGACGTCCGGGTGGGCCAGCGCGATCAGCAGCCGCCCCAGCAGCGCGCGCCGGTCCGCCATGGCGGTCAGGTCCGAGCCGACGCCGAGCGCACCGCGGGCCGGGTGGTCCGCGGCGATCAGGAACAGGGTCTCCTTGCCCGCCAACAGGTTCGGGCGGCGGACCCGTTTCGCATAAGCCCGTTCGACCGCCGCCGGGTCCGTCGCGCGGACGCGCAGCAGTTCACGCCAGCGTTCGTCGGTCAACTGCACGGTAGGTTCTCCCATTCTGTCTTTGCGGTATGCCTCAGCGGCATAACAGTTCCTCGATTTCCGAGTTCGTCGGCATGGCATCCGCGCACGCCAGCCGGGACGCCACCAGGGCGCCCGCGGCGTTGGCGTAGGTGGCGATGCGGTGCGGGTCCCAGTCCGAGAGCAGGCCGTGGATCAGCGCGCCGCCGAATCCATCGCCCGCGCCGAGTCCGCAGACCACCTCGACGCGGCACGGCGGCACCGTCCAGCGTTCGTATTCGGTGGCGACGAGCACGCCCTCGGCGCCACGCTTGATCACCGCGAGGCGGACGCCGCGAGCCAGCAGTCGGTCGGCGGCCTCGTCGGGATCGGCTGTCCCGACGGCCACTTGGACCTCGGTGCGGTTGCCGACAACGACGTTCACGTGATCGACCAGCCAGCCGATCTCGGCCCGAGCGGTGTCGATATCCGGCCAGAACATCGGCCGGTAGTCGAGATCCAGCACGGTGTGCCCGTGGCGGGCCCGGCGTTCGAGAATCCGGCGCTGAGTGGTGCGGCCCGGCTCCGCGCTCACCCCGGTGCCGGTAACCCACAGCAGCGGAACCGAATCCACCACCTGCCACGGCACCTCGTCCTCGGTGAGGGTGAGATCCGGGGCGATGGGCGCCCGATAGAACAGCAGCGGCGGATCGGCGGGCGGTTTCAGCTCGCAAAAGACCACCGGTGTCAACAGATCCGGCGCGGTCGTCACGTAGTCGGCCGATACGCCGAAATCCGCCAACGCTGTTCGGACGTAGTCGCCGAAGCCGTCCGGGCCCACCTTCGTCAGCACCGCGCTGCGGCGGCCCAGTCGCGCGGCGGCCACCGCGACGTTGGTCGCGGTGCCGCCCAGGAACTTCGCGAAGGACTCGACCTCGGCGAGCCCGACGCCGCTCTGCTGCGGGTAGAGATCGACGCCGACCCGGCCGATCGTCAAGATCTCCAGGCCGGTCACGAGACAACCCGCTGCAGTTCGTGCTGCAACGCGTCCAGCTCGGCCCCGCCCGCCATCTGCCGCGTCAACTCCGACAGATCTATCTCGGTTTTCTCGTACGAGCCGAGCATCGTGCCGCGTTTCAGCAGCAGGAACCGGTCGCCGACCGGGAAGGCGTGGTGCGGGTTGTGGGTGATCAGGATGACCCCGAGCCCCCGATCGCGCGCCTGGACAACGTACTTCAGCACCACCCCGGCCTGCTTCACGCCGAGTGCGGCGGTGGGCTCGTCGAGGATCAGCACCTTGGCGCCGTAATGCACGGCTCGCGCGATGGCGACGCACTGGCGCTGTCCACCGGACAGCGTGCCGACCGGCTGCTCCATGTCGCGGAGCTCGATACCCATGTCCGCCAACCCTTGTCGCGCAATCTCCCGCCCCTTCTTGCGGTCGAGCAGGCGGAAGGGGCCGCTGGTCGGCTCCGAGCCGAGCACGAAGTTGCGCCAGACGCTCATCAACGGCACCACCGCCAGGTCCTGATAGACGGTGGCGATGCCGTGATCCAATGCCGCACGCGGCGAGGACAATCGGACCGGCTGTCCGTCGATCCGCAGCTCGCCGCGGTCGTGCTGGTGCACGCCCGCCAGGATCTTGATGAGCGTCGACTTGCCCGCGCCGTTGTCACCGAGGATGCAGGTGACCTCGCCCGCGTTCACCACGGTGGACACGTCCTGCAGCGCTACGACGCCACCGTAGCTCTTGCCGATATCAACGGCCTCGATCAGTGGAGTTGGCCCACCCGTCGCCCGGCCGCCGCCGCTCATCGAATCGCTGCGCGATGCTTCACTCATCGGCGTACCCTTTCGGCTCGCTTCTGGAATCTGTTGTTGACCAACACCGCCGCCAGCAGCAGCACGCCGAGGAACAGCATGAACCAGTCACTGTCCCAGCGCGCGAACACAATTCCCTGCCGCGCCATGCCAAAGATCAGCGCACCGATCGCGGCGCCGATGGCCGAACCGAAACCGCCGGTCAGCAGACAGCCGCCGACAACCGCGGCAATGATGTAGTGCAGTTCGAGCCCGACTCCCTGATTGGCCTGCACACTGGTGAAACGCAGGATGCTGCAGGAGCCGACCACCCAACCGGCGAACGCGGTGGTCATGAAGAGCACGATCTTCGTCCGATCCGCCGGCACACCGACGGCACGCGCGTTCGTCAATGAGCCGCCCACCGCGAAGATCCAGTTGCCGAACTTGGTGCGCACCAGCACGATCGCGGCGATGGCGGTCAACACGATCCACCAGACGACCGAGGCCTGGATGCGAGCATCACCGATGTTCAACGTCGAGGCGAACACCCAGCCTGCCGAGTTGTAGCCGTCCGCGCTCCGAATCCCGGACACCTGAACGGTTCCGGTGACCAGCCGCGTGACGCCGAGGTTCAGACCCTGCAGCGCAAGGAAAGTGCCGAGCGTGACGATGAAACTCGGCAAACCCGTGCGCATCACGAGCCAGCCGTTGAACGCGCCGACGAGCAGCGCCAGTACCAGCGAGGCCAGCAGGGCGAACCAGACGTTCCAGCCCGCGTGCACCGCGAGCAACGCGGTAACCAGCGCGGTCGACGCGGTCATCACGCCCGCCGACAGGTCGAACTCCCCACCGATCATCAACAGCGCCACCGCGACCGCCATGATGCCGAGCGTCGACGAATCGTCCAGCCAGGTCGCGATGCCCAGCGGACTCAGGAAGCGATCGGTGATGATCGAGAAGAACACGAACACGAGCAGCGCGCCGAGCGCGGCACCGATCTCCGGCCGGACGACCAGCCGCTGCATCAGCGTCGGCCCCTTCGGTTGCGAGCCCGGCGCGGCCTCGGATGTTTTTGTGGCAACAGTCATTTCATCCACTCCTGACCTCAGCGCGTGCCCTGTGCCACGAGCGCGGCGACGGCATCGACGTTGTTCTTGTCGACGAAGGCCGGACCCGTCTGCACCGGTGCGCCACCACCGACGGTGTTCAGGTTCGTCCGGTAGGCCTGCAGCAACACCACGGGCAGATAGCCCTGCTCGTACTGCTGCTGGTCGACGGCGAACAACAGCTTGCCCGCGCGAATGGCCTCGACCACATCGGTGTTGAGGTCGAACGTCGCGACCGTCGCGCCGGACTGTGACTCCTTCACCCCGTCCACCGCACGGGCGGCGACCTGCGAATTCAGCGTCAGTACGGCGTCGATGGACCGGTCGGCCTCCAGTGCGCCCTTGATGCGGGACTGGGCGTCGGTCGGGTTGTTGATGTCCACCTGCAACGTCGTGCCGTTGCCGAAGGCCTTGGTCGCACCCTCGCACCGCTGGTTGGCGCCGATATTGCCCGCCTCGTGGATCACGCAGAGCAGCTTCTTGCGCCCGGAGTCGGCGAGGCGTTTGCCCGCCGCCTGCCCGGCCAGCGACTCGCTTTGCCCCACATGGCCGATGGCGCCGTACTTGCTGCTCTCGCTCTCGCCCGAGTTGATGGTCACCACCGGGATGCCCGCGGCTACCGCCTTTTCGAGCGAGGGCCGCAGCGCGTCGGGGTTGGCCATCGAGACGACGAGCCCGTCGACTCCCTGCGCGACCGCGTTGTCTATGAGCTTCGCCTGCTGGCCAGGGTCACCTGCGGAGTTGTATTCGACACGGACGCCGAGATCTTTGCCCGCCGCCTCCGCGCCGTTCTTGACGACGTTCCAGAAGGCGTCACCCGGACTGCCGTGCGTGACCACCGCTACGGAGTTCAATTTGCCTGCGGCCACCGGGGATTGGGTCGGTGCGGGCACGTCGGCGCCGGGTCCGCTGCAGGCGGCGAGTACCGTCGCGGCGGCGAGCCAGGGCAGTAGGCGGCGCGAGCGCTGCCACCCTCGGCGAACTCGAAGAGACATCGTTGTCATCACTTCCCACTAGATTCGTGCGGTGGCGAGGCCCGCGAGGTGGCGCAGGCTGCGTTCGGTATCCCGACTCGGCAACGCTGCCGAGTCGGTCGGCTGCAGGGCGGTGTCCTGCTCCATCACGTACCAGCCTCGGTAACCGGCTGCCTGCATGCCGTGCACCAGGGCGGCGATGTCGACATCACCCTCGCCAAGCGGAACATAGAGGCCACGCCGGACGGCCTCGCTGTATTCCATTGCGCCACCGCGTACTTCGTCGGCCACCGCGCTGCGGACATCCTTCAGGTGAATGTGCCCGATGCGCCCGGCATGTCGCCGCGCGAGCAGCACCGGGTCGGTGCCGCCGATCAGCAGGTGGCCGGTATCGAGACAGATGTCGAGGTCGGAATCGGCGAGGAAGCGTTCGACTTCCGGTTCGGTCTCCACATGCGTGCCGACGTGTGGGTGCAGCACCGTGCGCAGGCCGTGCTCGGCGGCGATGTCGCGGATCGCGGCGGCGGTGTCGATGAGCGTGCGCCACTCGGTTTCGCTCAGCCGCGGGCGAGCGTCGTACCCGCCGAGACCGGTCGCCGCGGCGAGCACGAGCACATCGGCTCCGGTCGCGGCGAACAACGCGGCGGTGTCCTTCGCCTCCGCGAGCGCGCGCTCCGGTTCGTCGTGCAGGACCAGCGCGAGGAACCCGCCCACCGAGGAGATGCCGAAGGTGCCGAGCAGCGACCGTAACTCGTCCGGGTCGCGCGGGAGGTAGCCCGGTGGGCCGAGTTCGGTCGCGGACAGGCCGAGCGCGGCCATTTCCGCGAGGACAGTGCGCGCGTCGAGCACGTGCCCCCAACCGGGAACTTCGCAGACTCCCCAGGAGATTGGCGCGGCCGCGATGCGCAGCGGGTAGAGCGGTTCGGTCATCAGGACTTCTCCGACCTTCGATGTCGAGTTGGAGCGCTCCAAGCGATTGGAGCGCTCCAACTATGTAACGTGGGTCATAGTGTGTCAAGAGGTTCACCGTTGTCCAGAATATCGCTACTACCAGGTAATATCCTGGCTTCCATGAGAAACGCCAGGAAACTCGGAGCCGAAGAATGTCCGGTTAGAGCGCTCTATTGATTAGCACTCGCCGACCTTGTAACGTCCGACACGGCACGGATCACCGAACCCGGAACGGAGGCGACATGGCGCGCCCGACCATGGAAGACGTCGCCGAGCGCGCCGGCGTCTCCCGCGCCCTCGTCTCGCTCGTCATGCGCAACTCACCGAAGGTGAGCGAGCATCGGCGCCGCGCCGTGCTGGAAGCCGCCAAAGAACTCGGCTATCAGCCGCACATCATGGCGCGCTCGCTGGCCAGCCGGACCTCGAACATCGTCGGCGTCATGGTCTCCGACCTACGCAACGCCTTCTTCGCCGACGTCGTCGAGGGAATGGACACGGCCGCCCAGGAATCCGGCCTCGAGCTGATCCTCAATACCGGCCGCCGCAGCGCGGCCCGCGAGCGCACCGCGTTGGAGAGCCTGCTCGCATTCCGCCCCGGCGGCATCATCCTGCTCTCCCCGATCCTGCCCGCCGCCGCCATTCGCGATGCGGCGCAACAGGCTCCGATCGTTCTCGTGTCCCGTGGCTCGGCCATCGCCGAGGTCGATACGGTCAACGACGACGGCGAAACGGGTGCCGGACTGGCCGTGGATCACCTTGCGTCCCTTGGGCATCGACGCATCGTGCACCTCGACGGCGGCAGCGCGTTCACCGCTCCGCCCCGCCGCAAGGGTTACCGCGCCGCCATGGAGCGGCACGGACTCGAGCCGATGGTCATACCGAGCGAACACACCGACTCCGCGGGTATGGCCGCAGTGCAGAAGCTGCTGAACCTCTTCTCTCGCGACAACTTCCCCACCGCCCTGGTCTGCGGCAACGACTTCAACGCCGTCGGCGCCATGTCAGCACTGGAAGAGGCTGGTCTACGAGTCCCCGACGACGTCTCCATCGTCGGCTACGACAACACCTCCCTCGCCGCACTCCGCCACGTCTCTCTGACGACCATCGACCAGCCACGCGTCCAAATGGGCCGCCTCGCCATCGAAGCACTCGTCGAACGCCTCCACGCCGACCGCACCGCCCCGGTCCGTCGCCGCCTACAACCTTCCCTTGTCGTCCGCTCGACTACGAGTACCCCGAGCAATTGAGCTGCACCTGCTTTCGAGCAGGTCCCCACCGCACGTCCGAATTTCACCAGGAGGAAAGTCGATGACATCCCACAAAGCCGTCACCCTCGGCCTCGCAGGCACCGGCCGCATCGGCACCTCCCACGCCGAAACCCTCAAAAACCTGCCCAACGTGGCCAACGTCCTCGTCGCCGACGCCGACCCCGCCCGAGCCCGCACCACCGCCACCAAACTAGGCGTCGAATTCACCCCCGACCTCGACACCCTCTTCGCCGCCGACCTCGACGGCCTCATCATCGCCACCGCCACCGACTCCCACCCCGAGTTGATCACCCGCGCGGTAGACGCAGGCATCCCCGTCTTCTGCGAAAAACCAGTAGCCGCCGACATCGAAGGCACCCTGGCCGTCCTGTCCCACATCCAAAACTCCACCGTCCCAGTACAAATCGGCTTCCAACGCCGCTTCGACGCCGGCTACCGAGCCGCCCGAGCCGCCATCACCTCCGGCTCCCTGGGCTGGCTGCACACCCTCCGAGCCACCACCCTCGACCCCACCCCACCCCCCGCCGACTACATCCCCCGCTCCGGCGGCATCTTCCGCGACTGCGGCGTCCACGACTTCGACATCATCCGCTGGGTAACCGGCCGAGAGATCGTCGAGGTCTACGCCACCGGATCCAACCAGGGCGACTCCTTCTTCACCGAAGCAGGCGACGTCGACACCGCCGCCGTCCTCTTGCGCCTCGACAACGACACCCTGGCCACCGTCTCCCTAACCCGCTACAACGGAGCAGGCTACGACGTCCGCCTAGAAGCCCTCGGCTCCAAGGGAAACGCCATCGTCGGCCTAGACGACCGCTCCCCCCTCACCTCCGTCGAACCCGACTACCCCGCCTCCCCCTACCCCGCCTACCCAGGCTTCATGGACCGCTTCCGCCGCGCCTACACCGACGAACTCGCCGCCTTCATCTCAGTAGTCACTGGAGAACTCGAAAACCCCTGCAGCCCAGCCGATGCCCTCGAAGCCTTTTACGTGGCTGAGGCCTGTGAACTGTCTCATAAAGAAGGGCGACCCGTACGCACCCCCGAAGTTCGACGTTGAGTCACCACAACCGACACTTGGTGCTCCACTAGGCGCCGCAGAACCGACAGCATCGGCGGACGGCGGCAACCACACCCGCTCACCGGACAGCAGACCCCCGCTAACACTCGCACCTCCGTCTCATCTCTACATAAATACGCAGGTAGCCGACATGATAGAGCTGCTTAAAGGCTCACCAGCCTAGGGGTTAGTCCATGCTGCTGGCTACCGAAGGTGGTTCGCGGACAGAGATTCGAGTGCCATCTGTCGGTGCCATGACATAACTTGGGCGATGCAGGCGAATGAGTAGGCACGAATGAGTTGAGCGGGCTCGTGGGCTCGAGGTGGTTGACATGTCAGTACAGATTAGCGGTGGTGACGTCGCGCGGCTCTTCGGTTCAACAGGGAAGGCTCGCAGCAGGCTGCAGCGGTGGAAGACACTGCCGGGACGCGAGTACGTGGCTGATGAGGTCCTTGGTCATGTCAGCTCTGCCATCTTCGACATCGAACCTGAAGCGATCCAGCAGCTCGAAACCGAGCATCCGCTCGGTGACTTGCGCGAAGATTTCGACAGCACAGTCCCTCTCATCAGAGACTGGCGCCCAGACTTCGCGTTCTCACATCTGTTTCACTTCTGTCTGGAAGACCTGGGCAGGGTCTTCAGCTGGCAAGAGTTCCGCGACGACTGGAGCGCAATGCCGACTAGGCGCCCGTGGCTGCGGGACCCTGCCAATGCGATGCAACGTCGGGCCGCAAATTTCCTCGTGGAACGAAAGGGCTTCGCTGAGGACAGGGCGCTGGCTGCCGCGCGGGCCGCGTTGCAGTGGCGCATCGGAGCCTTCTACTACTCATTCCTGCGCGAAGCCTACGCATTGAGCTGGCTTCGTAGGCAAGGCCTGCCCGCACTTTCCCATCCGCTCGCCGATGCACTCTTCCGCGCTGATTTGTGGTGCAGCACTGCCGTTGTCAGCATCTACATCGAGAACCCCCACTACCGAAGCGGCATCCAAGGTCGCAAACATCCGGCGCAGCACTACCTTGGAGATCAATGCCACTTCGACTTCGTTGACCTGCGAATGGCCAAGCCCGGAAAATTCGGTACCGTCGCGTTGCCCACCGATGAAGAGATGCAGATCTGCGCCAACACGCTGCGGGCGAACCTTCATGCCTAGCAAGAATCTCTACCGATGACCGCCGAGGACCACCAGATAGTGGACACCCGGCCCCGACGACATCGCCGAGACTGCCGACATCACCTCGCCGAGGGCCACGATTCTTGATCGCTGGAGTGGTGTAGCCGTTGACGTTGCCATTTCCGCTGCCCTGTCCAGGCGAAGAGTCCCCAGCGATCGGGCTCGTGGTATCGCGGAGGCCAGCAGATTGATCATCACCCGCTAAGTCGCGAACTGCTAGAGCAATGCAATCAGTGCAATTCCAACCAGTAGCGTCGTACCGAAAGCGGCGCCACCGCACAGAGCCGCCCTAGCGTGGCTAGCAGCATCTATACGGCTCAGTATTCCGGTCACCAGGCCGACGATGACCGCCACGGCGAAGGTAAGGCACAGGGACAGCACCAGAATCGGAGCTTCGTCAACCGACCTAGCCTCGATGCTGCTCGCTGCGAGAGCCGTTGAGATGAGCCCATAAGAATCGCTTGGATTGCTGAGGGCTGCCGCCTCCTCGCGCGTGAGATAGTCAAGTGGTTGAGTACCTGGCGTATGCGCGGCGACTACCTCGCCAACCGATGTGGTTACGCTATTCATGTGGGCTCCGTTCTAGTTCGTCTATGGAGGTAGGCCGGGGTTTCCATGGCTGTCCCCACCCCTTGCCCGGGTGGGGACAGCACCATTTCGCCAAGTCCGTGCAGGCACGGAAGATCTTGGCGGTCGGTACTGCTCGTGCTGAGGAACATCGCTTTGTACGGATCGCGACCACCCGCGAGTTCCACGAACATTCAAGGATGGGCTGGAACTAGGCGCGAGCGACAGGCACGTCAAGATGCCGTAGCAGCGCGCGTACGTCGGCGGCATCCATCCCGGCGCCGGCTGCTGGTTCCTCGTGTAGGTCAGCAAGTTGCTGGACTCCGGGGTCGTCCAGAATGCGGCCCATGAACTCGAGCTTTTCGTCAAGCCGCAGCTTCACCACTTCATCTACCGTGTTGCGGGTAGCTAGAATCGTCACCCTCGTCTCGGTGCCGGGGGCCAAGCCAAGGCGGTGGATGCGGTCCAGGCTCTGCAGGAAGCGTCCGGCCATGAAGTCCCGGTCCACGTAAACGGCATCGTGGCAAACGTGGTGGAGGCTAATACCCTCGCCGAGTGTGGCCGGGTTCGAGATCAGAACGTGGCAGTCAGGATTTTGACGGAAGCGACGTAGCTGTTCGTCACGGTCGAGGGTGCCGCCGTAAACGACGGCCGGGTTGTAACCCTCGAGCAGCTTCTCGAGAGTGGTCAAACTGCGTACGAACGTCGTCCAGACCAGTGTCTTACGGCCATGAGCGGCGTTGTCTGCGACGATTTGCAGAGTCTCCTGATACTTCGGGGAGAGCTCGTAGCTCGGCAGGTGCTGCAGAAGCTCGAACAGAGAATCGCTGGAAGATGGTTCCAGCGGCGGGAGCTGGTACTCGAGCGGTTCGTACTGGCTGGCCCCCTCCAAAAGCAGAGCTGGGCTGATGGCAGCCATCAGCAGCCGTAGCATCGCCCGGCCCAGTGCCTCGATTCCGCCGCGTGATCCTTCTGCGCGGGCAGAGAAGTTGCCCTTCAATGCCTCGTAGACCTCCGCGTGGAGCGGAGGCATTTCCACGTAACGGACCTTGGGTTCGAACGGTGGCAGACCGAGCTCGTGCTTAGTCGTTCGGGTGAACAGCGGGCGGAGCACCGAGCTGGCATAAGCCAAATCCCCGCCGCCGACGGCCTCTGTCACGACACGTTTGCCGTGGCCCGGCCATACGAACGACAGCAAATTCTCCAGGTCCCTCGCTCCGTTGGGGGCCGGCGTGCCGGTCAGGATCAGTCTCCTGTCTGCCAGTGGCCCGAGTGCCAGACACGCGGAGCCGTAAGCACCGCTGGCGCCGAGTTTCATCCGGTGAGCCTCGTCCAACACGACCATCGAGGGCCGCGACCGTAACCAGTCCGCCAAGCTGCCCAGTGAACGGTCGAGCCGCTCGTAGTTCACGATGCGAAGTTCCGCGAGGGGGTCATCCGAACCCCCTGTCATCGCGGTGCGCAGCGGTTCCTTGAAGCAGGTGGAGCTCTCGAACTCCCATGTTTCGTAGGCCGACTTCGGCCCAACGACCAAAAGTCGCTGCGCTTCTCCCCGCTCGCGCATCGCGGCATAGACCGCGAGCGCGACACGGGTCTTGCCGGCACCTGGGACGCTAAAGTTGGCGCCGTGGCGCAGGGACAATAGCCTGGCGATGTCCCGCTGCTGAAACGACGTCAGATCAGCGACCCACTCCGCGCCCAGCAGCCTGGCGACATCGGAGGGATGAACGGCGTAGGCAGTGCTTCCGGCGAGCTCATTATCAAGACTGCGCGCCACCGTGTCGGCGTCGTCGAGTACACCATTGACAAGCGCCACGAGATCTTGGTCCCAGTCAACGCCTGCATGAGTCCAGGTAGCCAGCTCACTGAGGTTGACCAGGAAATCATCAAGGTTCACTTCCGCGGACAACGGGCCACGCTGGCCACCTGTCGCAATCCGCGCGGCCAGCTGAGCGAAGTCGCCTTTGAAGGCTGGCAAGGTTCGAAGCTCCACGCGCGTTCGTGTTACGTCGAAGCCCAACCTCAGCGAGGGCGTACTCTCCGGAGCACTCACGACTGCGGCTGCTTCACGTCCACCGCAGCGATGAGCCAGGCCAGGCCATCCCCGGGCAGGTCGATACTGCGCTGTGCCTCGACCGCCAGCTTGTCGAGAACGATGCGGAGCTGCTCGAGAGCATCGTCGAACGCCCCCTCATCGAGACTGGCATTGCCCCTCGACAGCACCAAGTCCGTGATCGACTGCTCCAGGTCTTTGCACGCTTCGTTGATCCGGTCCGGCGCGGCGAGACGCTTTCTCCGAAGGCGGATGTCCCGGCCCGCACTGTCGATGGCCTTGTCGAAAGCGTTCCGATAAGAGTCGATAACCGACGAGGCGGCAGACTGCTCAGCAGGCGAAGCACTTCCGCCGATCGCTTCGATGACCTTCGCGCGAAGCAGCCCGTCAGTGATCATTCGCGCGGCGGCGACGTCCGCTCCAGCCGCCTTGACGGATCTGTTCAGCCCAGGAATTTCGACAGTAGTCGGAGTAGTCACCTCAGTTGCCTTGAACTCGGCGGGCAGAGTCTTGTCCAGGTAGCGGCTATGAAAGTCCGCACCAATATTCCGGACGTCGGTTTTTGAGAATTCGAGCACGATGGCGGTAAGCCTGGCCTCCTTGAGAAGGTCGGCGCGTTCTTTACTTACACCGTGCTCGTTGTCATACGCGCGGTAGAGCTCAGCCAGCCTTTCTTTGGCTCCCTCAAAGTCCATCAGTCGGAGTGACACTCCGTCGGCGGTGGCGCTGCGCCGGATCAGGTCCTGCAGCTGTGCGAGAACCCAGATGTCGCGCTCGCAGGACTTCGTGGTGGTGTGGAAGGCCTTTGCGATTACCGACAGGTCACGGCTTAGTTGGACTCGCTGCTCCTCAATTGCGAGCAGACGGTTGATGTAGGAATAGTCGCGTCGCTGGTCTGGGCGCAACTGCAGGGACAGCTCAACATCGTTGATGTCCTCCCACGTGCAGGACTCGGGCAGCACACCCACCCGCATGCTTGTAATGCCGGTAGTGGCTTTGAGTTCGCGAAGGGCTGCGCAACGGGTGTTTCCGTTGACGAGAATCCCGTCGCGGGTAATCAGGCCAGGCTCAATCTGCTGGTGTTGTTCCAGGCTCTCTATCAGACTGTCGAAGGCAGGGTCGCGGTGATCGGGTTCCGCGGGCCGGATCGTCAGCAGATGCTGCAAGTAGTCCTGACCTCCCGAACCCCATGGATCCGCTGTGAGGACAGCATCGCGACCCGAATCGAGGCTGCGCTGCGCGCGGATACGGTGGGTGCCGGGGTTATAGAACAGAGTGTCCAGCGGCATGTCGATGACCTCGACATGCAAGGGCCTACCGCGCCACTCCACAGTCAAAGTCTCCGCAACCCCGTTGTTCTCGCGCTGCTCCTTCACCCGCTGCTCGACCAGCGAGCGCGTGCTGGCAGCGTTCGGCGGGCTCCCGAAGTCAGTGAACATATCTCAATTCTCCTCAGCGATAGGAAATAAAGTGGGAGCGCGCCGCGTGGCAACGGCCGACTGAAACTGGCTTATGCAGAGACATCGGGCACTGTCTGCATCAGAGCCGCGCGGACCTTGTCCCTGGAGTCCGCCGGCAACGTCCGGTAGGCCGCCCACAGGGCTTCCGCGTCGCTGAAGCTGCGGGCGTCCTGCTCAACCCAACCAGCCAGCATCTTCCGCTCGTAGACAGGCAAGCGGTCGATGCGTGTCAAAACATCGCCCAGGTCCGCAGTCAAATCGCGGCCTCCGACGCGGCACCGGTTGCACTCGATAACCAGTTGCACGCTGATCTCACCGGTAGGCATCCGGACTGACCGGCGAGCAACATCGAGCTGCGAGGCTACATAAGTGCCGGCATACTGCTCACCAGGGCCGATCCCACACGAACGACACTTGTGACCATCACGCATCATCAGCGCATGTCGCTCAGCGGCAGTGACTGTGACGCCGACCTTCCGCGTTGCCATGCCCGGCTCCCACACAGGGGCGCCCTGTTTGACGAACCGGTGCTCGTGTGAGCCCAGGGCAGGATCTTCCCGGTTTGTGTCGATGCGCCAGCCGAAGTCACGCAGGTCACGCATACGACGATCGATCTGCGATGTCCCGGGGAATGCCTCGCGAAGCTGAGATTTGGTGAACAGCTCGCCGACGCCGACATTCTGCACCAGCCACAGCGCCACGCGCTTCATGGCACCGAGCTTCGGATCTTCCCACGACGGCACAGCCATGTGAACCCACCTTTCAGATAGGACGAGCCGACCTCGGTGCAGCGCCGATAGTGGCTGCTCGCCGGTGTCGCTTCCCCAATTACTGAACAGCATCGGCCCCTGGATCGGGAGCGTAGCTGTGTCCCAAACCGAAACAGGACAGCTGATGCACTGACGACCTGATGCCCTGACGACGGGGCAATTCAGCCCGTGTCCCGAGTTCTGCTATCCCGAAACCAGGACAGCGACAGTGTGTGGAACCTATTGGCCAGGAACGTTCCAGGAAGGACAATGTCTTGGTTCGTACCGACAACGTTGATGGAGCGAATCATGCTGGTAAAGAGACGAAAAGCGTTTGCTGACCTGGATCTCGACAAACTGTCCCCTGCATGGCGAGACCTGGCGGAGGCGGTCCGTGTCCTGATCCGTCAGACTGGCCGCTCGCTCCGGGCAATCGAGAGCGCCATCAGGGAGAAGCTGGACGAACTGCGGAAAGAGGCAAGGGCGGACGAGTACAAGCTGAGACTCAAGTACGGGTATCTGACCAAGTCGGTTCTATGGGACTGGGCCCACGGCAACCGCAAGCGCGCACCCAAGATTGTGCAGCTCAAGGAACTGCACAACCTGGCGCTGGCTAGCGCTGGCGCCGCGGACGAGGTCATCTCTTGGGATGACCTCGAGAGGCTTTGGCACAACGTCGCGACCAAGCCGGCTGAAATCGCTCCCGCCAGCGAGGCGACTGTTGCGCCGGTCCCCCGGTCTGAGGGGGACCGGCGCAACATCGCGATCCTGGAGATCGCATGGCGGCCCGCTAAAGACCTGGCCACATACATTTCCGTCGGCAACCTCGAACGCGCTAACGGTCTCATCCGCCATGTCGGCAGTGAAGCAGATCCAGCTGAGACGGCCGATGCCGTCATCTCCTGCCGTGACTTGGGCATGCCCGAGGCGACCCGAGCCATCATCGACTATGCCGGAAACCGGCCTGAACGCGACGTGCTGCACATCCTTCACTCACTTAAACAGCGAGGCAGGCGTGCCGATGCCGACGCCCTGCTGGACCGTGCGCTCACCCGCCCGAGGGGAGACGGCACGCTTCCCCGAGCCAGCTGACGGCTTCTCTGAGCACGCTATTGACTTGATGTGACGACCGACGCTCCTAGTCACGAATAACCGGCCTTGGCCGAGCATGATCTCGTCGACAGCGTTTCGCCGCGACTTTCGCGGGTCAATGACCGAGCGGTCTGCGACGTAACACGGCTGGGTGCTCACCCTGCGCTGTGGCGTCATCGCTCCGGAGCGATATTGAAGGCTGCGCAACAGGGTCTACCAGTCCACCAATGATTTGGCCAGGTTCCGATAGTCCAGCAACCGTCCCTGCTTGGTAACTTCTTCCCACGCTGACTGCTGTTCCGAACTACCGTATGCGGCAACAGCATCGGCCAGCTCATCGTAGGAGATGTGGTACGTCGCGTCGACCTCACCCGTTCCTCGTGCGATCGAGGCAAGCCGCGTGGGCAATGGTTCGGCCGTCACAGTCACCAGGTGGGGCAAACGCCCGCGTCTGTGCCTGATCATGTTGCTGTTCTCGTGGCGAATGTTCTGAACTCGGTCCGAGCGAATTGTCCACTTGCACGCGATCGCAGCGTGCAGCCACAGATGCCCAGTGCTGGTTGGCGTTCCCGCCAGCCCAACCAGTACGTCGGGCTTGATCAGATAGTCGGTACCCAGCGTTACCCGGAGATTCGGATCCTTGGCGATCGCCGCGTCAATGCCAGCTAAGTGCTGGTATTGCGCGTACCTGACGATGCTTTGCCCACGAGCAAACTCCCACTTCCGGCGTGGATCCATGACCGGCATTTGATTGGCCAAGTCCCCGAGCACTTGCACCTCAAGTAACGCACCCGGGTTCGCCGGCGGCACAACAGGTTCCGACTCGGTCAAGTTCGGGTTCGGCTCACCAAGCTGGTCGAGGACATGCGCTGCGAGCCGCAAGCTCGTCGCGTTGTCGGTGTCAGCAGAGTTCGGTACCCACTTCCAACCGAGTTTGTTCTTCCTGCTCGGCTTCCAGCCCAGCAACTCTGTCCTGAAGGGTGCGCCCACAACTGGCAATCTAGCGTGTCCGGAGCGTCCGTCGATCAACTTCCCGTCGATCCCATATGATCGCTCACATGTTCGGGTCCGCCCTCCAAGACGCTGGTGACTGCGGTCACAGCCCTCTCCAGCGTCTCGTGCTCCCACAGGCGGACCACCTGCCAACCAGCCTCTGCGAGAGCAACATCCGCGGCACGGTCACGTTCGATGTTCCGGCGAAGCTTTGGCGCCCAATACCATTCGTTGGTCGTCGGATTGCGGCCATGCTCTGGGCAAACATGCCAGAAGCAGCCGTCGACGAAGACCGCGACCTTTCGAGCCGTGAAGACGATGTCGGGCCGGACCTTTACCGATCCGAGGTCGAGTCTGAGATCTTTGCGATACCGATACCCCAGCCGATGCAGTGCGCTCCGCAACGCAATCTCCGGCTTGGTGTCGGATCGGCGGTTAGCTCGCATGTTCCGGGAACGCCCCTCGTTGAGGGGGGCAGGATAGAGGCCACGGTCGTGGGCCTTCCTCCGAGCTTCTTCCGATCGTTCCTCAGTCACATCTGTCCCAGTTCGAGGCAAGCTGGTGTCGTACGGAAAGATACTCCCGCACACACCACCGCTCGACCTTGGTCCTCGCATCGAAAGGCATCAGCGTGACCGACCTTCGCGTCATAGAGAGTTACGCCAGTAAACAGGTCTTCGGATGCGGAGTGATGGTGGAGTACATGCTGAGCCTCCCGACTTGCGGCGACGGGCCCAGGGCATGACCCGCGATGTATCGAAGCGCAGCAAGGCGCCAAGGGAACCCGAGTTCACGTCAATCGAGATCTGCGCCGGCGCGGGCGGCCAAGCCGTCGGTCTTCATCAGGCAGGCTTCGGCCACTTAGCGCTGGTGGAGATCGACCCGTATGCGGTCAAAACCCTCGAGCTCAACATCAAGGACCACCAGCTGTGGGCGTGGGAGAGGGAGCACTGCGACATCCTCGGAGCTGACGTTAACGAGTTCGATCCGTTCGACGCCGAGGTCATGACGAAGAGCGCCGGGCTGCTACGGCAGCGCGGGCTAGATCTGCTGGCTGGTGGGGTGCCATGCCCACCGTTCTCGCATGCAGGAAAACAGCTCGGCAAACACGATGAGCGAGACCTATTCCCACGAATGCTGGAACTAGTCGAGATTCTTGAACCGCGAGCAGTAATGATCGAGAACGTCCGCGGTCTCATGGATCCAAAATTCTCGGACTATCGCGCTTGGATCAAGAGGGAGTTGAAACGCCTCGGCTACACCGTACGGGCATGGGGCATATTGGAGGCCGCCGACTTCGGCGTACCGCAGCTTCGACCTCGCGCCATCTTAGTTGCGTTTCGCAATGACATCCTCAGAGGCCTTGACTACGAATGGCCCACGGCAACACATGCGGACCCGGTTAGCGTTCTGAAAAGCCTCGAACCCTCTATGCGCGAGCGGTTCGAACCGTACTTTGAAGGTGTTCACTCGGAGCGAGCTCGCACAGCTTTCGACCAGTGGCGCAAGAAGGCACGCGCTCGCGATGCCGAGCTCAAAGGCAAAGGTGGAGGCATCGCACCCACCCTCGTTGGTGGTTCGAAGAAGCACGGTGGCGCGGATCTCGGACCGAGCCGAGCGAAAACCGCATGGAAGCAACTGGGTATCTCGGGTATGGGTGTCGCCAATGACATCAAGACCTGCGCCGAGAAGCAGACCGAAGACCGAGATCTGTTCGGCCCTGATGGTCCGATGCTCACGGTACGACAGGCTGCCATTATTCAAGGCTTCCCGCTCGAATGGGACTTCTCAGGCGGAAAGACGGCCCAGTACCGCCAAGTGGGGAATGCATTTCCACCGCCCGTAGCCAGGGCCGTGGGTAAGTCGATCATTGATGTACTGAAGGCGGCAAAAGAGCGCGACCAGAGTGGTAGTCAGCAGCTTGATGCAGCGACACGCGACCGTAATCGCAAATCTTCCACCCCGGCGCGACCCAAGCACCGGATGAAGAGCACGGCCGCGTCTGACAGGGCCAGTCAGGGCCAATATGAGCTGCCAATTTAAGCTATGGGTACAGACGATTCGGCGGCACGAAAGTTGTCCCGCTGACCGAGCCCGCCGCCACTCCATATAGCAGCGCATCTTTACATGTACGCGACTCCAAGGCATCTCTAGACAGACGCTGAGACGCGATGCATCGACAAGCCAGGTGGCACATCAAGCAGGAAGAAGTCGACCGACTACCTCGGCCAACTGTTTGACATTCCGACACTCGTGCATGGTGATGTGTTCGGCGTAGACGGCGGCGGCGGAGTCGCCGGTGGACCAGGAACGGGAGGGTTCTGGGTTCAGCCAGTAGGCGTGTTTGGCTTTGGCGCACATGGCTTGCAGGGCAGGGAGATTGGGGGCGGTGCGGTTGGTGCGGGCGTCGCCGAGGATCAGGAGGGAGGTTCGGGGGCCTAGGGCGTCGAGGTAGTTGTCGGTGAAGCCTTGGAGGGCTTCGCCGTAGTTGGAGCTGCCGTAGCGGGCGACGTTGGAGTCGCGGACGATTCGGGCGGCGGTGCCTGGGGAGGGGGGTTCGCCGGGGGTGAAGAAGGCGGTTATTTCGTCGCAGGTGTCTATGAAGCCGAAGCTGCGGACCTTGGTGAATTGGTCTTGGAGGGCTTGGATCAGGTGGAGGGTGAATTCGGCGAAGCCGGTTACCGAGCCGGAGAGGTCGGCCAGGACTACGAGGTCGGGGCGGCCGTGTTTGCGGGCTCGGAGGACGGGGTCGATGGGGACGCCGCCGGTGGACATGGAGCGGCGGAGGGTGCGGCGCATATCGATGTGGCCGCGGACGGATTTGCGGCGGCGGGCGGCTAGGCGGGTGGCGAGTTTGCGGGCCAAAGGCTGGACCAGGCGGCGCATTTCGGCGAGGTCTTGTTCGCGGGCGCCGAGGAAGTCGACCTGATCGGAGCTGGATTCGACGCCGCGGCGGGCGATGTATTCGGTGCCGCGGAGTTGGGCGGAGCGCAGGCGGGCTTCCGTTTGGACGGCGGTGCGGAATTCGGTGAGGCGGCGATTGGCTTCGATGGTGCGGACGGCGGTGTCGAGCTGAGTCGCGTCGCTCATGCCTGCGACGATGCGGTCCATAAGGTCTTCTGGGCGTAGGGCTCTCATGGTCAGGTAGGAGGACCAGCCCGCCCCGGAGGCGGTGGTGACGGGAGTGGAGGTTTGGCCGGTGCCCGCTCCTCCGTAGGCGCCGAGTTCGGTGAGGGCTTGGCGAGCGAGGTCTGCCGCTGCGTCTGGATGGTCCTCGGCGAGCACCGCCGCCAATCGATCACGAAGCGAGTCAATGGATTCCGGTGTTGCGGGCGATGTCTGCTCTGGCTGTTCGGTTGTCAGGAAGTAGAGGTCGAAGAGTTGATCGAAGACGGCGCGTTGGCCGTTTCGGCGCAGCAGACAGGCGGCCATTCCGGAGCGCAGCCGGTTTCGGTCGGATAAGCCGAGGGCGAGCATTGCTTCTGCGGCGTCGATGGTTTCGCTGGGGCCTGCGGTGATTCCGTGGTCGCGTAGCAGTCCGACGAACTCGACGAGGCGGTCGGTCATCGCCTCGGCGGGCTGGTCCGCACTCCGCCGGTCGCGACGAGACGCGGGCGTCATGCTGCCTCTGCTCCACGTATTGCGGACTTGCTCGATTCCTCAGACGCGCGATGCCCGGCGTCCAGATGCGCGAAGCGCCAACTGGATGCGCGACGTACGGACTTGGCGCTGAGTAAGCGGAAGGCGTCCGTCGCTCGGCCCAGTGGCCGGTCCCCGGTGTACAACGGCGCGAATTGGGCGGCCGTGACATAGGTCGCCGCCCGGCCGCCAAGGGTTGAACGCGGAGCAGTCGGGTCGATCTGCATTGGCGAAGCACGATGGACAGCAGCGAGCAGGCAGTAACTTCCAGTATCACTACGACCAGACCTGGACTGCCGCAACCCAATACGACGCCCATTCATCGCGGCACCTCGTCACCGGTCCCGGCACCCGGCTCCTGTAACGACAGCCGATCAGCCGCAATACGGTGGTCCGCTTGATATTTCAGCAGCACACCAAGGGTGGAACGGACGACGCCCCCAGTCAGACTGCGGGTGCCGAGCGCTACAAGAGTTCTTGCCCAGTCGACAGTTTCGGCGATGGACGGCGGTTTACGAAGAGACAGTTCACGCAACGCACCAACGACGCGCACTACCGGTTCACCCAGAGCTTCATCGAGTTCAGGAACCTTCATGCGGACGATCGCTCGCTCCAATTCGGCTGTGGGATAGTCGATATGGAGGTAGAGGCACCGCCGCTTCAACGCTTCGGAAAGGTCGCGG
This sequence comes from Nocardia iowensis, assembly GCF_019222765.1. Taxonomy (NCBI): domain Bacteria; kingdom Bacillati; phylum Actinomycetota; class Actinomycetes; order Mycobacteriales; family Nocardiaceae; genus Nocardia; species Nocardia iowensis. The sequence continues at coordinate 6,672,790 of NZ_CP078145.1, forward strand.
TTGGCGTTAGAGGTGACAACGACGAACGGTTTGCGCACCGCGGTGATGGTGCCCAGTTCGGGGATGCTCACTTGGTAGTCGCCGAGCACCTCGAGCAACAAACCTTCGAGCTCCACGTCGGCCTTGTCGAGTTCGTCGATGAGCAGCACGGTGGGGCGCGGGTTGCGGATGGCGGCCAGCAGCGGGCGGGCGAGCAGGAACTCCTCGGTGAAGACGTGGTCGCGGGTGCTGTCCCATGCCTCGTTGTCGGTGGCGGTGATGCGGAGCAGCTGTTTGGCGTGGTTCCACTCGTAGAGGGCGCGGGCTTCGTCGATGCCTTCGTAGCACTGCAGGCGGACGAGATCGGCGGTCGACGCGGTGGCGACGGCCTTGGCCAGTTCGGTCTTGCCCACACCTGCTGGCCCCTCGATCAGGAGGGGCTTGCCGAGGTGGTCGGCGAGGAAGACGGCGGTAGCGATGTCGATGGACGGGAGGTACCCGGCATCGGTGAGCCGCCGGGTCACCTCGTCGACGGAGCCGAAGAACTTACTCATCGGTAGCAGTCTAGAACGTCCGGACCCTGCGACTTCGAGATCATCTGCCACTCGTGGCGCGCGCTTGATCTGAACAGCACTCGAGGTTCTACGGTCACAGCATGATCTTCACCGACGCCGAACGCGCATACCTCGCCACCCAGCGACTCGCCCGCCTCGCCACGGTCTCACCGAACGGCGCCCCACAGGTCAGCCCGCTGGCCTTCCGGCTGAACCCAGACGACACGATCGACATAGGCGGACCGAATCACGCTGCGACACAGCGCTATCGGAACGTCCTCGCCAACCCGCGGGTCAGCCTGCTGATCGACGACATGACCCCGGACGAACCCGGCGCGGTCAAACCGGGCTGGGGACGCGGCATCGAGATCCGTGGCGAGGCGGAGGCCATGACGGTGGACGAACCGCCGATCGCGGAATGGTTCTCCAATGACGTCCTGCGCATCCACCCCCGCCGCGTGAAGAGCTGGCACATCGACCCGGCGGACCCCGATGGCGGCGCCCGCAACGTCGAGTAGACAGGCAGCCGCGATCGGTCAGGACGGCGACTTGGCGAGTGCGGTTTCGGCGGCGTCCAGGATGGTCCCAAAGGTGTAGGAGATTATCGGGCGCGCGACTCTGCGGGTCAGGAACGCTCCGACAAGTGGGATCTGGATTCCAGCGCGCGTCGTCCACTCCACGCGCGTGCCGTCGCCGACCTTCGTGAACGTCATGCGGCCGAGCTCGTGCCGGGCAGGCGGGAATGCGCGCTCGACGACGTACTCGGTCGCGTGCGGCGGGTCGTAGTGGGTGATCCGCTCGCGGAACCACCCGATCAGCCACAGATGGACACGCACCGCCCCGACGCCATAGGCAGCGCCTGAGCCCGGCCGATCGAGCCGACAGCGCAGCACCATCCGGGACTTGGTGTAGTTGGTGGTCGTGGTGAGCCACTCGAATACGTCGTCGATCGGCGCGTGCACCACGCGTTCGACTGTCATGGTCTCCATGGGATTGCCCTCCTAAAGTTGGCTGCGCCGACTCGGCGCGGTGCAGCTTGTCGGAATTGCGGATGCCGCAGCGGTCCCGACACCATCAAGACAGGCCGCACGGCCGGAGCGTGACAGTTCCCCGGTGTGAACCGGCACACATACGGAACGCTTGATGTGAGCGGACGATTAGTCGACGGCCCACATCGAAAGGAAATCGTGACCCCCCGGCGATGATTCGAGTAAGCCCCACGTTGGCTGTTAGCTCCGAAGCAGCGGAATTTGGGCATGGGTGCCCGTTCACGAACCGTCGGTTCGCAGTACTATCTCGTTGCTCGGCTCCCCCTTCACGCAGCGTGAACGGCTCATGCTCGGCTTGCTCGGCCGCACGGTGTGGCTTCGATCGTGTTCGCGCTACTCGCCTTCAACGGATTGCACAAGGACGACGACGCCTACCTCGTGATCGGCGTGACCTTGGTGGTGGGCATCGGCAGCGTCGTCCTGCGCGGAATCGGAGCGCCCGTCGTCGCGGAACAGCTTGGAAAACGACGACGCGACAAAGCCATAGGCGATACCTAGCCGCATTCCCCAGGAGTGGCACATGGCTGTGGCAAACGTCGAGAACGCCTCACCGTAATGTGCCAGTCGACGCCGAGTTCGAGCCGACTCGTACCCCCGAAATCCTTTGCCACCAATATTCGGGGCCCGTTGCGGCAGTGAGGGTTTACCCCTAGTACTAAGGATTGAAATATTCCACTACCGTGCCAACACCCGTGACCTTTCCGGCGAAATGCGCGAGAGTGTAGCCGTGCAGTCGATGCTGTGCTGGGTATACCGGGGGCGCTCGCAAAGCATCGGCCACACAATCGATCCCGACCTCCCGCGGGGTGCGCACCAGCCATCGCTGTGCGCCACGACGTGGGAAGACCGTAGCCGGGGGATGGTGAACGAACAGTTCACCGCAGAGTGAAAGGATCCACGTTGTTCTCCACAACCAAGTCCACTTCTTCGCGCCGCATGCTGGCCCGAGTGGCTGTCGCCGGTGCGATCGTCGCGGTTCCGTTGACCGCGTTGGCCATTCCCGCCTCGGCCGACGTGAACCTCGGCGTGCCAGGCGTCGCCGATGTTCGGCACCCGCACCACGATCGCAACTGCGACTTCGGCCCGTTCAAGAACTGGAGCTGCAACAACGGCCCGTTCTCCGACCGAGGCCACCACGATCACGACCCGTTCTGGCACTTCCGCGACAACCGGCCGCGCGGCCTGTTCGGCAGCAGCTAGGACACAGCGGCGCGGCACTACACAGATGCCGAGCCGCTGCTCCGAAGACCACAACGGCCCGGCACCACGAGGTGCCGGGCCGTTGGTTCTACTGAAACTCAGGCAGTTTCGGTGATCGGCCGATCAACCCAGCTCATCAGCCCACGCAGCTTGGCGCCGGTGACCTCGATCGGGTGCTCGGCGTTGGCCTTGCGCAGCGCCTCGAGCTCCTTGTTGCCACCCTCGACGTTCGCGACGAGACGCTTGACGAAGGAACCGTCCTGGATGTCCTTCAGGATGTCCTGCATGCGCTTCTTGGTGTCGGCGTCGATGACCCGCGGACCCGACAGGTAGCCACCGAATTCGGCGGTGTCGGAGACCGAGTAGTTCATCCTGGCGATGCCACCCTCGTACATCAGGTCGACGATGAGCTTGAGCTCGTGCAGCACCTCGAAGTACGCCATCTCGGGCGCGTAGCCGGCCTCGACCATGACCTCGAAACCGGTCTTGACCAGCTCTTCGGTACCACCACAGAGCACGGCCTGCTCACCGAACAGGTCGGTCTCGGTCTCTTCCTTGAAGGTGGTCTTGATGACGCCGGCGCGGGCGCCACCGATCGCCTTCGCGTAGGACAGCGCCAGCGCCTGACCCTCACCCTTCGGGTCCTGATCGACGGCGATCAGGGCGGGCACGCCCTTGCCGTCGACGAACTGGCGGCGCACCAGGTGGCCGGGGCCCTTCGGGGCGACCATCGCGACGGTGATGAACTCCGGCGCCTTGATCAGGCCGAAGTGGATGTTGAGGCCGTGGCCGAAGAACAGCGCGTCGCCGTCCTTCAGGTTGGGCTCGATGTCGTTGGTGAAGATCGACGCCTGCGCGGTGTCGGGGGCGAGCACCATGATCACGTCGGCCCATGCCGAAACCTCGGCCGGGGTGCCGACGGTCAGGCCCGCCTCTTCGGCCTTCGGCCGCGACTTCGAACCCTCCGCGAGGCCGACCCGGACCTCGACACCGGAGTCGCGCAGGCTCAGCGAGTGCGCGTGGCCCTGGCTGCCGTAGCCGATGACAGCGACCTTGCGGCCCTGGATGATCGACAGGTCGGCGTCGTCGTCGTAGAACATCTCGACTGCCACTGGTTGGTTCCCTTCTGGATTCTTCTGTATAGGTCTGAAAGTTGCGTCCCGGTCCCGGCTTTCGCCGAAGCTACCTGGCGCACTGTGCGCGTCGGGCCCACATCGGTTGTGGGAGCACGCTATTCAAGTGTTGTCAGCGAGTCGCGGTGATCGACTTGGGACCACGGCCCACCGCCACCACACCGGACTGCACGATCTCCCGAATTCCGTACGGTTCCAGCATGCGCAACAGCGCGTCGAGCTTGGACCGGGTTCCGGTCGCCTCGACGGTGAGGGCATCCGGGGAGACGTCGATCACTTTCGCCCGGAAGAGCGTAACCGCCTCGATCACCTGGGTCCGCACGCTGGCGTCGGCGCGGACCTTCACCAGGATCAGTTCGCGGGCCACCGAGGTGTCGGAATCCTGCTCCACGATCTTGATGACGTTGACCAGCTTGTTGAGCTGCTTGGTGACCTGCTCGAGCGGCAGGTCCTCGACGGTGACGACGATGGTCATCCGGGAGATCTCCGGGATCTCGGTGCCACCGACGGCGAGCGACTCGATATTGAAGCCGCGGCGGGAGAACAGCGCCGCGACCCGCGCCAGCACGCCCGGTTTGTCCTCGACGAGCACGCTGAGGGTATGAGTGGTACTCATCCTTCGTTCACCTTGTTCTTCTCGTGCGACATGGCCTCGTGGATGACCGCGGGTTCCGCCGCCTGCTCGTCGTCGTCGAACAGCGGGCGGATGCCGTGGGCGGCCATGATCTCGTCGTTGCTGGTGCCTGCGGCGACCATCGGCCACACCTGAGCGTCCTTGCCGACGATGAAGTCGATCACCACGGGGCGGTCGTTGATGGCCTGCGCCTCGCGGATCGCGGCCTCCACGTCCTCCTCGCGCTCGACCCGGATGCCGTGGCAGCCAAGGGCTTCCGCGAGCTTCACGAAGTCGGGGATGCGCAGGGTGTGCGTGCCGAGATCGGTGTTGGAGTAACGCTCCTGGTAGAACAGCGTCTGCCACTGGCGGACCATGCCCAGGTTGCCGTTGTTGATCAGCGCGACCTTGATCGGCACGCCCTCGACGGCGCAGGTGGCCAGCTCCTGGTTGGTCATCTGGAAGCAGCCGTCGCCGTCGACCGCCCACACCTCTTTGTCCGGCGCGCCCATCTTGGCGCCCATGGCGGCCGGGACGGCGTAGCCCATGGTGCCGAGACCGCCGGAATTCAGCCAGGTGCGCGGCTTTTCGTACTTGATGAACTGGGCGGCCCACATCTGGTGCTGGCCGACGCCGGCACAGTAGATGGCATCCGGTCCGGCCAGGCGGCCGAGCGCGTCGATGACGAACTCGGGCGACAGCGAACCGTCACTCGGCGCGGTCCAGCCGAGCGGGTAGCTCTTGCGGACGCCGTCGAGGTATTTCCACCAGTCGGTGAGGTCGAGCAGGGGGGACTTGGCTGCCGGATCGGCCTTGAGGGTTTCGATCAGTTCGATGATCACCTCGCGGCAGTCGCCGACGATCGGCACGTCCGCGTGCCGGTTCTTGCCGATCTCGGCCGGGTCGATGTCGGCGTGGATCACCTTGGCGTCCGGCGCGAACGAATCGAGCTGGCCGGTCACCCGGTCGTCGAAACGGGCGCCGAGGGTGATCAGCAGATCCGACCGTTGCAGTGCCGCAACGGCTCCCACGGTGCCGTGCATGCCGGGCATGCCCATGTTGAGCTGGTGGCTGTCCGGGAAGGCGCCGCGCGCCATCAGCGTGGTGACCACGGGGATGCCGGTCATCTCGGCCAGCTCGAGCAGCTCGGGTGAAGCGTCGGCCTTGATCACGCCGCCGCCGACGTAGAGCACCGGCGACTTGGCTTCCAAGATCATTCGCGCGGCCTCGCGCACCTGCTTGCCGTGCGGCTTGGTCACCGGACGGTAGCCGGGCAGGCGCATTTCCGGCGGCCAGCTGAAGGTCGTCTGCATCTGCAGGACGTCCTTCGGGATGTCGACGAGCACCGCGCCCGGGCGACCGCTGGCGGCCAGGTAGAAGGCCTCGGCGATGATGCGCGGGATGTCGATGCCCTCGGTGATGAGGAAGTTGTGCTTGGTGATCGGCATGGTGATGCCGGAGATATCCGCCTCTTGGAAGGCGTCCGTGCCGATCAGGCCGCGGCCGACCTGGCCGGTGATGGCGACGATCGGCACCGAGTCCATCTGCGCGTCGGCGATCGGGGTGACCAGGTTGGTCGCGCCGGGACCCGACGTCGCCATGCAGACGCCGACCTTGCCGGTTGCCTGCGCGTAGCCGGTCGCGGCGTGACCCGCGCCCTGCTCGTGGCGGACCAGCACATGGCGCACCTTGGTCGAGTCGAACAGCGGGTCGTACACCGGAAGAATCGCGCCACCGGGAATGCCGAATACGGTGTCGACGCCGAGCTCTTCGAGTGACCGGACAACCGACTGCGCGCCGGTGACCCGCTCGGGCGGGACCTGGCGGCGGTTGGCCGACGTCGTCGAACTGCCAGCGGGCGCGGTCGGCTGATTAGCCGAGGGCGCTGGCCTGCGGGCCGATGGCCCGGGCCGTGCGGTTGGTGCACTCACCGTCTTCGTTCCTAACTGCTTGTCGTTCTGACCCCGGATTTGTGTCTGACATGCGGTGTCTTGCGACTCGCCATGCCGGACATCGTCCGAACACAAAAAAGCCCCCGACAGCGCATGGCTGTTCGAGGGTGGCGCGTCGCAACGCGAGCTGACGTATTCGACTCAGGTAGTCAGGCTCAACGCTGGACGCGCCGGCCGATTACGAGCATCTCGTTTCGATTCACGCGCACGACGTTAAGCGGGCGTGAACTCATGAGTCAAACAGCTGACTCGTGGCGTCCCATTATGTGGGACAGTGCGGTTGCTTGTGTCCTTCACCAGGATGCGAGGATGGTGGTGTGTCATCACCGCATCAGTCCGTGCCACCGGGTAAATCGTCCCACACCGCTGCCGCGGGATCGGATACGGGTAGCGCCTCGGCCGCCCGTGTGATCCGCATCCCACGCCTGGCCTTCCTCGGCGTGTTCATCCTGCTGATGTGCGTGTTCTTCATGTTCGTCGGCTGGCCCGCCGGGCTGTGGTGGTTGTTGTTCATCCCGGTGGTGGTGGGTGTCTGGGTATGGCGGACGCAGACGACGGTCTCCGAAGCGGGACTGGATTTGCGGACGATGTTCGGGTCTCGGCATCTGGACTGGTCCCAGCTGAAGGGGGTGCGTATCCCGAAGCGTGGATACGTGCGCGCCGATTTGGTCGACGGCACCGAGGTGAAGTTGCCCGCGGTGAGTTATGACCGGGTGCGTGATCTGGCGGCGGCGTCGCGGGGAAGGATTCCAGATCCGTATGCGGTGCCGCCGGCGTCGGATGGTGGGGGCGCGGTGGTGGACGGTGGTGATGGCGACACAGTTTCCGCTGTTGGCGAGGGTGCTGATAGCAAGGCTGGAGTCGTCAGCGGCACGGCCGGAGCCGAGAGTGGCGAGGCCGGAGTCGACAGCGGACGATTTGGACTCGGCGAATCCGAGGGCGACGACGGCAATGCTGATGTCGACGGCGGCAAGGCTGAAGCCGGTGACGACACCCGCGGCAAAGACGGCGCGCAGTAGCGGCCACGCACCGCACGCGAACTGAGGCGGTGCCGACATCTCCTGAACGGCGCAGGGCACTGTCGCCATCCGGAACAATTACCGACGGTAAGCTGTTGTCGGCTATGCGGTCAGCGTGGCGGGCGGAACCGATCCTCGGCTCGCACACCGCAGCCCGACGGTCGGGTACCCCCGGAGACACCGTCAGCGTCGACGAACACCACTCGCGGCGACACCATTACGCAGCACGGACTGACAGCGAGAACGGTCAAGGACGACGGCCACGAGCCGCTCTGACCGGCATGTAGTCCCCTACCCACGCGGGAGTACCGTGGAGCGGCCGCCGAGCCAACTCTGCGCAGTCGCACCCCAGCCCCGCGACCCGACCGAGGACCATCAATGCCACCGCTTCGTTCACGCACCACCACCATCGGCCGCAATGCCGCAGGCGCCCGCGCACTCTGGCGCGCCACCGGCATGACCGATTCCGACTTCGGCAAGCCGATCGTCGCCATCTCGAACTCCTACACGCAGTTCGTGCCGGGCCACGTGCACTTGAAGAATGTCGGCGACATCGTTGCCGAGGCGGTGCGCGCGGCGGGCGGTGTGCCACGGGAATTCCACACCATCGCCGTCGACGACGGCATCGCGATGGGTCATGGTGGCATGCTCTATTCGCTGCCGTCGCGCGAAATCATCGCCGACTCAGTCGAATACATGGTGAACGCGCACACCGCCGACGCGCTGGTGTGCATCTCGAACTGCGACAAGATCACCCCCGGCATGCTGAATGCCGCTATGCGGCTGAACATTCCGACGGTGTTCGTTTCCGGCGGGCCGATGGAGGCCGGTAAGGCCGTGGTCGTCGGTGGTGTCGCGCAGGCACCGACCGACCTGGTGACCGCGATCTCGGCGAGCGCGAATCAGGCTGTGTCCGACGAGGGTTTGAGCGAGATCGAGCGATCCGCCTGCCCGACCTGTGGATCGTGCTCCGGCATGTTCACCGCGAACTCGATGAACTGCCTCACCGAGGCGCTGGGACTCGCGTTGCCGGGCAATGGTTCCACGCTGGCCACCCATGCCGCGCGCCGTGCGCTGTTCGAGCGGGCGGGCACCGTGGTCGTCGACATTGCCAACCGCTGGTACCGCGCGGACGACGCGTCCGTGCTGCCGCGAAATGTCGCCAACGCCAAGGCTTTCCGCAACGCTATGGCCCTGGATGTGGCAATGGGCGGCTCGACCAACACCGTGCTGCACACGCTGGCCGCCGCGCGGGAGGGTGAGGTCGACTTCGATCTGCACACCATCGAGGAGACCAGTCGTCGGGTGCCGACCCTGTCGAAGGTGTCACCCAACTCCGACTACCACATGGAAGACGTGCACCGGGCCGGTGGCATCCCCGCCATCCTCGGCGAGTTGCGCCGGGCCGGTCTGCTGGAGACCGAGGTGAGCACCGTGCACACGCGCAGCTTCGACGAGTGGCTCGACACCTGGGATATCCGCTCCGGCAAGGCATCCGAGGAAGCCATCGAGTTGTTCCACGCCGCGCCGGGCGGGGTGCGCACGGTCGAGCCGTTCTCCACCGAGAACCGCTGGTCCTCGCTCGACACCGATGCCGAGGGCGGTTGCATCCGCGATGTCGAGCACGCCTACACCCGGGAGGGCGGGCTGGTCGTGTTGCGCGGCAACATCGCCCCCGACGGCGCCGTGCTCAAGACCGCGGGCATCGATGAAGAGCTGTTCACCTTCCAGGGACCCGCGCTCGTCGTGGAATCCCAGGAGGAAGCGGTCTCGGCCATCCTCAACAAGCAGATCAAGCCCGGCGACGTGCTCGTCGTCCGCTACGAGGGCCCTGCTGGCGGCCCCGGCATGCAGGAAATGCTGCACCCCACCGCCTTCCTGAAGGGCGCGGGTCTCGGCAAGCAGTGCGCACTGATCACCGACGGCCGCTTCTCGGGCGGTACCTCGGGCCTGTCCATCGGCCACATCTCCCCCGAAGCAGCCAGCGGCGGCACCATCGGCCTCATCGAAAACGGCGACCAGATCCGCATCGACGTCGGCACCCGAACCCTCGAGGTCCTCGTCGACGAACCCGTCCTCGCCGACCGCCGCGCCAAAATGGAAGCCTCCGAACGCCCCTGGCAACCCATCAACCGCGACCGCCCCGTCACCACCGCCCTCCGCGCCTACGCCGCCCTCGCCACCTCCGCCGACAAGGGCGCCGTCCGCCACGTCCCCTAACCCCCGGCGCCCCTCCCCCAAGGTGCGCCGCTGCCCTCCCCCCGCAAACCGGGTGGCGCCCCTCGAACGGGACATCACCAAGCCCCCACTCAGCAACTCCTGCACCCAAGTCCCATCCACCCCACCCCAGGTCTGGTTGCGACGGGACATGGCGGAGCCTGCACTCGACGTTTGGCTCAGTCAGGTCCCGCTCGCGCCGCTTCGGTTGGTTCTCGGTGGGTGGTGAACGAACGGCGCCCCTCGGGGTGCGAGGGGCGCCGGTGGGTTGGGGGTGGTTAGTTGAAGGGGCCTATGCCGGTTAAGGGGTTGCCGCCGTGGAGGTACCAGTAGGCGAGGACGGCGGCGGCTATGGCTAGGAGGAGGACGGCGAAGGAGCCGGCGAAGGGGCGGGTGGCCCAGCCGCGGTTGCGGTCGAGGGCCCAGCGGCCGGGGCCGGTGAGGATTATGACGGCGGCGGTGCCTGCGAGGATGCTCTCGAGTTCGACGCCACTCGGTACGGACGCCTTGTACTGGAAGCCGGGATTCATGCCTTGCTTCCAGGCCCAGGCGTCGAGGATGACCGCGAGGACTGCGCCCGCGGCTAGCGGGGTGGCCAGGCCGAGGACGAGGAGTGCGCCGCCACCGACTTCGCCGACGGTGACCAGGATGGCCGACAGCGTCGGGTGATCCCAGCCGCCTTTCTCCATGAAGTCGCGGGTGCCGTCGAGGCCGGGGCCGTGGAACCAGCCGGTCAATTTCTGCAGGCCGTGGTAGATGAAGGTTCCGCCGACGATCAGACGCAGCAGGAACAGGCCGAAATCCAGTGTGCCGCGGCGATCGTCGCCGTTGCGGCGGCGCAGCCTGCCCGTGTCGGTCGGCGCGTTCGCGGCAGGCGGGATGCTCGCGTAGGCATAGGCGGGGGTCGCGTCCGGCGACGTGCCGCTGGCACCGACCGGGGGGACGTCGGGGTCGAGGCCGAGTTCATCGTCCGTGCGCGGGACGTCCTTGGTCAGCTTGGGGAACTGCTCGGTCGGCGAATCGTACGGACTGGTCACGCCTCGACCGGTGGACGACACCGCCGACTGCTCGGCCGTGGACGGCACCGAACTCTGGGCCGCCGAGGGGTCGGATGTGTCTTTCGGCTTCTCGGTCACGGCCAATACCCTATGCTGCGCCACGCGACAGCGGGCCGCAAACACGTCGAGGGGGGTCCACGGTGTTTTGCCGACCCCAGCCAGTTCGCCGAACTCGTGCGGTTCGAGTGGAAACTCTGCATGGCGCGGGAAAACTTGTGCGGCTCATCGGTGGGCCGGAGGGGCGCTGCGGGACGGTTTTCCGTAACGTCTGAGCTATGAGGTTGGTTGTTGGTCGGGTTGCGGTGAGCTTGGTGCTCGGGTCCGTGCTGGTGGGCGGATGCGCGCGGTTCGATGATTCGGCGTCGAGCCCGTTCACGCCGGAGCCGACGCTGCATGGAGCGAACATCGACCCCAAGAAGCCGTCGCAGCCGCCGACGTCGACCACCCGCCCGAGCGGGCCCTGCATCGACCCGGACCCGGCTGTGGTGGCTACCTGTCTGGACACCACCGGCGGTCTTGTCGCGCTGGGTGACGGCGCGCTGGTTGCCGAGCGGCGCACCGGGCGCATTCTCAAAGTGGCGCCGGAGACCCCGCCCACTGAGGTGGCCCGGGTGGACGTGGACGGCTCGAGCGACGGCGGCCTCAGCGACATCGTGCTCTCCCCGACCTTCCACGAAGACGGGCTGATGTACGCCTACATCACCACGGCCAGCGACAACCGGGTGGTGCGCATCGCCGAGGGCGGCGGCCCGCCCAAGGACATCCTGACCGGAATCCCGAAGGGCGCCAGCGGAAATCACGGTGCCATCGACTTCGCCACACCCACCCAGATGTTGGTGCTGACCGGCGACGCGGGCAATCCCGGCGCCGCGAACAACCCGTCCTCGCTGGCGGGCAAACTGCTGCGAGTGAACTCCCCTGCGCCCGGCGCCACCGCGGAGGTGGCGGTGTCGGGCATCGGCATCGCGGGTGATGTCTGCCGGGACAGCAAGGACAGCATCTGGATCACCGACCGCACCGCCGTCGAGGACCGGCTGCAACGGCTCGGCGGCGACGGTGTCGTCACCACCGCGTGGACCTGGCCCGACCGCCCCGGCGTCGCGGGCTGCGCCGCCGCGACCGACGGCGTGGCGATCGCACTGACCAAGGCGAAGGCCCTCGCCATCGCGGCGGCCGACCAGAACACCCACGCCGTCACCTCGGCCCCGACCCTGCTCGCGCAGGACAAGTACGGGCAACTCGGCGGTGCTGCGGTCGGCGCGGACGGCTCCATCTGGGTGGGCACCGTCAACAAGACCGACGGCCAGCCCGGACCGTATGACGATCGGGTAGTGCGCATTCCGCCACCCCAGGCTGGTGGAAACGGTCCCGACTAGGCCGCGCGAACGTCAAAGGGCCGACTCTACGGAGTCGGCCCTTTTGCGTCGCAGTATCAACTCAACCGAACCCATCACCGGCAACCACGGTCGATTACCCACCGAGCCACCGTGTCTCAACAACCGAGGCCCGGTGGGCACGCATGCCCACCGAGCTCGCCGCAGACCAGCCGAACCTGGGGCCGCCACGCCCATCACTCACCAACTGAGCAGGTGCGGGCCGACCGGCTTCGGGCAAGCACCGACCGCCGCCGAGCACGTCTCAGCAAACCGAAACCCTGGGACAAGCATGGCCGATCACCTACCGAGCGAGCCCGGCGCGCACCACGAAAACCCGCTGCGCGCAGTGACTCTCAGCTACAAGCGGCGATGACCAACTCGCGCACGCGTGCCGCGTCGGCTTGTCCGCGGGTCGCCTTCATGACGTCGCCGACGATCTTGCCTGCGGCCTGGACCTTGCCGGAGCGGATCTTCTCGGCGATGTCCGGGTTTGCGGCGAGCGCCTTTTCGACCTCGGCTTGGAGGGCGCTGTCGTCGCTGACCATGCCGAGGCCCTTGGCTTCGACGATCTGCGCGGGTTCACCTTCGCCCGCGAGCACGAAGTCGACGACCTGCTTGGCGACCTTGTTGTTCACCGTCTTCGCCTCGACCAGGTTGATCACCTCGGCGACCTGGGCGGGGGTGATCGGCAGATCCTCCAGCGAAACCTCGCGCTCCTTGGCCTTTTCGGTGAGGTAGGCGACCCACCAGGAGCGGGCCTCGTTCGCGGGGGCGCCCGCGTCGACGGTGGCGATGATGAGGTCGAGTGCGCCCGCGTTGACGAGGTCGCGCATCACCTCGTCGGACAGGCCCCAGTCGGACTGGATGCGCGAGCGGCGCAGCCACGGGTATTCCGGAATCGTGCCGCGCAACTCGTCCACCCATTCCGGCTCGGGCGCAACGGGTTCCAGGTCCGGCTCGGGGAAGTAGCGGTAGTCCTCGGAGGTCTCCTTGACGCGGCCGGGCGAGGTGGTGCCGTCGGTCTCGTGGAAGTGCCTGGTCTCCTGCACGATGGTGCCGCCGTTCGCCAGCACCGCGGCCTGGCGGCGCATCTCGAAGCGGACGGCGACCTCGACGCTCCTGAGCGAGTTCACGTTCTTGGTCTCGGTGCGGGTGCCGAATTCCCTTGCGCCGAGCGGCATCAGCGACACGTTGGCGTCGCAGCGCAGCGAACCCTGCTCCATCTTGACGTCGGACACACCGAGCGACTTGAGCACCTCACGCAATGCGGTCACGTACGCGCGAGCGACCTCGGGGGCCCGCTCGCCCGCACCGGTGATCGGCTTGGTGACGATCTCGACCAGCGGCACACCAGCCCGGTTGTAGTCGAGCAGCGAGTGGCTGGCGCCGTGGATGCGGCCGGTCGCACCGCCGACGTGGGTCGACTTGCCGGTGTCCTCCTCCATGTGCGCGCGCTCGATCTCCACCCGGAAGGTGCTGCCGTCGTCGAGCAGCACGTCGAGGTAGCCGTTAGTGGCGATCGGCTCGTCGTACTGGCTGATCTGGTAGTTCTTCGGCTGATCCGGGTAGAAGTAGTTCTTGCGCGCGAACCGGCCCCACGGGGTGATCGAACAGTTCAGCGCGAGGCCGATGCGGATCGCCGATTCCACGGCCTTCTCGTTCACCACCGGCAGCGAGCCAGGCAGGCCGAGGCACACCGGGCACACCTGGGTGTTGGCGTCGGCGCCGAACTCGGTCGGGCAACCGCAGAACATCTTGGTTGCGGTGGACAGCTCGACGTGGACCTCCATGCCAAGCACCGGCTCGAACCGGGCGATGACATCCGAATAATCCATCAAGTCGACTGTGGGTGCACTCATGGCCAACAGTCTATGTAAGCCCTCGAGCGGGAACGCAGGGGCTCACGACTCCACCTCGCTGGCGCTCGGCTCCGTCGTGCGCCCAGGCGCGCTGTATCTCTGGTTCGCTCGCTGACGCTCGCTCACGACTCCACCTCGCTGGCGCTCGGCTCCGTCGTGCGCCCAGGCGCGCTGTATCTCTGGTTCGCTCGCTGACGCTCGCTCACACCCCCACCTACTTCGGCGGGACCCGCTGCGTCAACCACCCCGTCACATAGCTGAGCACGTCCGGCGAGACGGTCGTCTCGATCGTGCTGTATTCGCCGGGAAACCCGGTTTCGGTGGGCTGCATCAGATGGTTGAGGCCGGGGAAGACGTGGATCGTGGCATCAGGGTTCGCGGCGAGGGCACTGCGCATCGCGGGTTCGCTCTGACTCGGCGGCACCTGGAGATCCTTTTCCCCGAAGAACGCCAGCACCGGAACACGGAGGGCGGACAGGGCCGGCCCCGGTTCGTAGGCGACGAGGGCGGCCAGGTACGGCGTGATCCCCGCCGTGACCTCGGATTCCGGGGCGCGCTCCTCGGCGGGCTTGGCCTCGTTCTGCTTGCGCACCAGTTCCTTCGCGCCCGCCAGGTCACCCGCCTTCAGCAGTGCCGCGAGCTCGGCCGTCTGCCGCACTCGGGTGTCGATGACGTCGGCGGGGGCGCCGCCTGCCGCGGCAATCAGCCGGGTCTGCTCGACGAGCACATCGTGGCCGGACACGCCCGGTCCGGCCATCAGGATCAAGAAGGCGACACCGCTATCGGGACGCGCGGCGACCAGTGGCGCGAGGTAGCCACCTTCGCTGTGCCCGAGCAGGCCGACGCGGGTCGGATCGATGTCCGGGCGTCCGCGCAGGAAGCCGACACCGGCCGCGACATCATTGGACAGGTCGGTGTAGTTCGCGTCGTCCAGCTTGCCGCCGGTGCCGCCGACGCCGCGGTCGTCGGTGCGCAGGACCGCGTAACCGGCCTTGGTCAGCGTGTCCGCGATCAACAGGAAGGGCTTATGGCCCATCAAACCTTCGTCGCGGTCCTGCGGGCCACTGCCGGTAATCAACAGGACCGCCGGGAACGGCCCGTTGCCCTCGGGTTTGGTCAGGGTGCCCGCGATGGGCAGATCGCCATTGCGGTAGGTGACGTCCTCGGACTGGTACGGGAACGGCGGCTTCGGTTCCTGCGGGCGGGCGAGCGGGGCGATCTTGCCGCGCTGCAGTGCGAGTTTGAACGTCTGCCCGCCCTGCACGAAGTCGCCGGTGATGCGGTCGCTGCCCTGGTCGTAGGCGCCGCGGAACTTCGGGTCGCCCGGGATGTCGGCGATCGCGAAGGACACCTCGTTCCGGTCGGACTTCACGTCCTTCAATTCCACCGCCGTCACGCCCTGGGTGGGGATGTCGATGGTGGCCGTGCCCTTGTCGGTGAACGTCACTCCGACCTCGGTCGGCCGCCCTGGCACCTCGATCGCCCCGTGCCAATCACCGGTGGTCGGCTCGGGCGGATTCGAGTCCGACCCCGACGAACATCCCGCAACCAACACGGCAATCATGAACAGAGCCAACGCAATCGCTCTACCAGTGCGCATGAAATCCACAGTACAGACGAGCCCTCGTCCACCAGCCGCGCAGCTGGACGTCGGACCAACATCACAATCGGCAGCCCCTGCGAGGTACCCCAGATTTCAGCATGCGACCGAGTTCACCGTGGGCCGGGAAGCGGTTCCGCACGCGTTATCGCGGGCAGTCGGCCAGACGCGGGCCGAGTCCAGCAATTGCCGCAGTTCGGTATCGAAATCCTGCGCGGTCAGGAATGTTCGCGGCACCCGCCGCGGCAGCTGGAGTTGCTACTCCCCGCGCGCGTAACGGGCCGAGGCGGCGACGGCTTCCATGTCGATGTTCAGGCTCGGATCCCGTTGCTGGGCTTCGTGGAATTCCAGCATCACGTCGTCGAAGGTGCTGCGGCGGGCCGAGGTGATCAGGGCCTGGCGGACGTAGTCGCCGAGGGGTACGCCGGTGGCGTAGGCGCGGCGGCTGAAGGCGCCGAGTGCGTCGGCGGGCAGGTCATAGGTGTCGATGAGGGCTACGGCGTCCATCTCGATATCCGGGATGAGATCGCGACCCTCGGACTCCAGGAATTCCACGACCGTGTCGTCGGCGGTGCGGCGGCGGGCCATCGCGACCAGCTCTTCGCGCACGTACCTCAGCAGCGGGAGCCCGGCGGCGGCGGCCCGACGGCGCAGCACGGCGACGTCGGCGTCCGGCAGGTCGTTCACGGGTAAGTCGGCCATAGCCGCCAGCGTAACCCGGCGGCCGGAGCCTGCGACCGGCCATGCGCCGATCGACTGCGCCGCTGCGGAATTCGATCAGCCGAAGAACGCCTCGGCCTCCCGGTAGCGCTCGTCCGGAACCCGCTTGAGCTGCTTGGTAGCCTCCGCCAGCGGCACGAGATCGATATTGCTGCCGTGCAGCGCGACCATCTGCCCGAACTGACCGGCATGCACCGCCTCGGCGGCGTGCAGTCCGAAGCGGGTGGCCAGGACGCGGTCGTACGGCGTGGGACTGCCACCGCGCTGCACGTGACCGAGCACCGTGGTGCGCACCTCCTTGCCGATGCGGCGTTCGATCTCCGCGCCGAGCTGCTGGGCGACACCGGTGAACCGCTCGTGCCCGAATTCGTCGATACCGCCCGCGCGCAAGGCGAATCCGGAATTCTCCGCCGGATGCGAACCTTCGGCGACGACGCAGATGAAGTGCTTGTCGCCGCGCTGGAAGCGGCGCTTGATCATGGCGCACACCTCGTCCACGTCGAAGGGCACCTCGGGCACCAGGGTCAGGTGCGCACCCGACGCCATGCCCGCGTTCACCGCGATCCAGCCCGCGTGCCGCCCCATCACCTCGACCAGCATCACCCGCTGATGCGATTCCGCGGTGGTGTGCAGCCGGTCGATCGCCTCGCTGGCAATGCTCAGCGCCGTGTCGTGGCCGAAAGTGACGTCGGTGCAGTCGATGTCGTTGTCGATGGTCTTCGGCACGCCGACCACCGGAACACCTTCGTCGGACAGCCAGCTCGCCGCGGTGAGCGTGCCCTCGCCGCCGATCGGGATCAGTGCGTCGATGCCGTTGTCGTCCAGGGTCCGTTTGATCCGGCCGAGCCCGGCGCGCAGCACGTCGGGGTTGGTGCGTGCGGTGCCGAGGATGGTGCCGCCCTTGGCGAGCAGCCGGTCGGTGCGGTCATCGTTGTGGAGGTGGATCTTGCGATCCTCCAATAGACCGCGCCAGCCGTCCTCGAACCCGACGATCGCGTCGCCGTAGCGGCCGTTCGCGGTGCGAACGACGGCACGGATCACCGCGTTCAGTCCAGGGCAGTCTCCGCCTCCGGTCAAGACTCCGATGCGCATGGCCGCTATCTTGCCCCGCCCGGCCGCGCTTGGCAGGCCGACCCCCGTGAAGCCTGGATATCAACAATCTTTCAGTAGATGTAGACGATCGCGTTCTCGCCGCCGGTGCAGGTGACCAGGCCGTCGCGGGTGGTGCAGTCCATGGTGTATTCCCGCTGCGTGGTGGGGCTGAACGCGGTGATCTGGCGGGTGCCGTCGGTATCGGGTCCCGCGCTATAGGCCTTGCGGAGTTCCTCGGCGAATTCGCATGAGGTGACGCCGCTGCCGATCGCGGAATAGGTGAAACGGCCGGCGGGCGGGTACTTGGTGGCGCATCCGGTGGCGGTGGCGGGCACCGGCGCGAGCGTCGGAGCGGCGGGCCGATTGGTGAACGCGTCCCGATTCAGCCAGCCGAGGACGCCCGCGAGTGCAATCGCGACGACGAAGAGCGCACCGACCATTCGGAACCGGTCGGCTCGGGACCGACGCTTGGATGTGGCCGGAGCGGACAGGCTTTCCGATTCTGCGGCCACCGGTGTTCGGTCAGCTTCCGCGCGTTCGACGCGATCATGGCTCGGCGCCTGGACTCGGTGCGGCTCCCGGCGAGCCGGTTCGCTCCGATGGTCCGACTGCTCGTCCGGCTCACGGCTCGACTCCAGCCGCTCGCCCGGCCTGCGGTTCGACTCCGATTGTCGCTCCGGCACGCGGCTCGACTCCGGCCGTCGCTCCGGCACGCGACTCGACTCCAGCCACTGGCCCGGCCCGCGACTCGGTCCCGACTCCCGGCCCGGCACGCGGTTCGACTCCGGCCGCCAGTCCGGCTCACGACTCGGTTCCGCTCGCCAGTCAGGCTCACGACTCGACTCCGACCACTGGCCCGGTCCGCGACTTGGTTCCGACTGCTGGCCCGGCCCACGACTCGACTCCGGCCGCACGATCCGGCTCGACCCACGCTGTCTCTGTTCCGGTGCCGACTGCCGCGGAATCGCGTCCGTCGGAAGAGCATTCGCGAGCAACGCGGGCCCGACGTTCGGAAACACCACCGTGGGTGGCGCTTTGGGCGGCACGGCACCCATGCGGTCGGTCGGCAATTCGGTGACCGCGACGATCGCGCGGCCGGTGAGCGCCGATTTCGCCGCCGATGCCAGCCCACCCGCGGTCGAGTAGCGGTCCGTGGGTCGCTTCGCCATCCCCCGCGCGATCACCTCGTCCAGGGCGGCGGGCACGCCTGGCCGGACGGCGCTGGGTCGCGGCGGCGGCGTCGAAATATGCGCGTGGATGAGCGCACTCATCGCGTCCGCCCGGAAAGGCTGGGTGCCGGTGAGGCATTCGTACAGCACGCAGGCCAGCGAGTAGACATCGGTCGTGCCGGTGACCGGACCGTTCTCGAACCGTTCCGGCGCGATGTAGCTGTAGGAACCGACCGCGGCGGCACCGGTGGCGGTCATGTCGGGATCCTGCGCCGACCTGGCGATGCCGAAGTCGGCCAGGTAGGCGAAGTCCGACGCGGTGACGAGGATGTTGGCGGGCTTGACGTCGCGGTGCACCAGTCCCTCCGCGTGCGCGGCGTCCAGCGCGGCGGCGATCTGCTCGATGATGCCGATCGCCCTGGCCGGTGTCAGCGGGCCGTCGCCGCGCAGCACCGAGCGCAGATCGTGGCCGCGGACCAGCCGCATATCGATGTAGAGCACGCCGTCGATCTCGCCCCAGTCGTGGATCGGGATGACGTGCGGTTCGGCCAGCCGCGCGGCCGCCTGCGATTCCCGCCGGAAACGCTGCTGGAATATCGGGTCTTTCGCGAGGTCGGTCGGCAACAGTTTGACCGCGACGACTCGGTCCTTCACGGTGTCGTAGGCCTCGTAGACCTCGCCCATGCCACCGCGACCGAGCAGCGAGCGCAGCTCGTATGGACCGAATCGAGTCCCGATCCTCGTCCGCGGTCCGTCCACCCCGTCACCTCCACCTCACGTGCGCGACCCGGCGCACCGCAGGCCAGGTGGCCTACATCCGATACGTCGGGATTGTCAGGGGTAGCCGTTACCCGGTCAAATCGCGGCGGATCAGGCGGGGCACCGACCGCCGGGCAGCTCGTCCAGGTGCTGGGAGACAGCGGTGGCCAGCTTGTCCAGCATCGTCATCCCGTCGGAGAACGCGCCGGAATCCGCCTGTGCGGCGAACGCGATCGCGATCTGTCCCGACGGTGTCGAGAGCAACCCGAACTGCCGGACCAGGTACGCGCCCGCGGCGTTCGGGCCCCAGCCGCCCTTGAATTCGGCGCCGGTGAAGGCGCCGAGCCCCCAGCGCTGGGCAGGCTGGACCTGTTCCATCAGGTCGATGACGGCGTCGGACTGCGGCAGGCAAGGCAGCCGTGAGGCGAACCGGACCTGTTCGGCGAGTGACCATTCCGCCTGACCGAACGCCGAATGGTCGGGCCTGGTTCGGCTGGCGGGCACGGTGGTTTTGGTGTCGCCGCCCTCGCGGAGCACCGACTGCACGGCCTGGGCCGCCTCCTGACCGGTGCCCAGTGATTGCCACAACGTCTCGGCGGCGGCATTGTCGGACGCGGTGATCGCCGCCGTCGCGGCATAGGTGGAGGTGCCCGCGTTGCGGCGCAGTGCGGCAATCGTCAACGGCACCTTCATCGTCGACCAAGCGGGGCCGGTGGTCCAGTCACCGAAGCTGACCACCTGGTCGCCGCCGACCGGCATGATCGCCATGCCGAGATGTCCGCGCACACCGGCCTGCAACTCGGCGACGCTCGCCGCCAGGGTGCCGGGGACGGTGATGGACAGACCCTTTTGGTCCGCGTGCGACGCGGCCTCGGTAATGCTGGTCTCATCCGACGTCGAATGGTCGGTACCGGAACCGCATCCGGCCACCAGGAATACGGCTAATGCCGCACAGCTCAATGCTTTTCGCACCCGAGCCGCACGGAATCGATCAATATACATACACCACCGCGTTTTCGCCGCCACTGCACGTGACGAGCTGGCCTTCGCTGAGGCAATTCATCGTGTAGGTCCGGCCGGTGACCGGGCTGGTGGCCACCACTGTGCGCGGCGCCTCTCGCGAAACATTCTGCGAGGTACTGGTCTGGGCGTACACCCGGCGGACTTCCTCGGCGAACGCGCAGGTCGTCGCGGCGGAGCCGGTGGCGGACTTGCTGAACCCGCCGGATGCCGAATCGCCTTGGCTGCACGGCTTCGCACCGGCGGGCAGAGTGACCGTGGTCGGCTTGGCCGGGGTGGAGGTGACCGGCGGTGCCGATGACGTGCCCGGTGTCGTGGCCTGCGGGGCAGCAGTCGGCGCGGGAGCGCCCGCATGCTGGTCGGACGTCGGCGCGACCTTCGTGGAGCCGAATACCTGCCAGCCGACCGCACCGACTACCGCGATCACGACGATCGTGGCGACCGCGACCAGAATGGGCAGCACGATGGATCGCCGCTTGCCCGTGTCGTCGTACGGGTCTTCCTCGGGTCCGTAGTCCGCGTAGTCGTCCGCGTAGCCCTGGCCCTGGTACTCGCCTCGGTTCGCGTAGTTGCTCTGCGGCGGATAGTCGGGACGCGCATGGCCGCCGTGGTCGGAATACGCTGCGGGGCCGGAATACTCGTCAGGCGCGGAATACGCTTGTGGCGGAGAGTATGCGGCGGGGGCCGAATAGGCCTGGGTGGCCGAGTAATCGGCTGGATAGTCGTCGTGGACCGGGGGCGGCTGGTAACCCTGCGCATCCGGGAATCGCCGGGTCTCGTACTCCTGAGCGTCGAAATACGCTTGCCCGTCCGGGTAGGGCTGCTCCGCCGAATACGCCTGCGCGCCGGGATGTTCCGGATAACCCTGATTCGGCGGGTGCTCCGAATACGCCTGGGGAGATTCTGGATAACCGTAGGCCCCGGGCTGGTCCGAGTACGCCTCCGCCTTGGGGTGCTCCGCGTGCGGCTGTGCCTCGAACCCTTCGGAGTACGCTTGCGCCCCTGGCTGGTCCGGGTACGACTGTGCGCGGGTCTCCTCCGAGTACGACTGTGCTCCGGACTCCTCCGGATACGACTGACCCCCGGACTGCTCGGGGTACGCCTCAGCCCCTGGCCGATCCGAATAAGCCTGCGCCCCATACTGCTCCGGGTACGGCTGACTCCCAGACTGCTCCGAATAAACCTGCGTCTCGAACTGATCCGAGTACGGCTGCGCACCGCTCTCCGAATACGGCGGTCCCCCAGCCTGTTCCGAGTACGCCTGTCCTCCAGATTGCTCCGAGTACAGATGCGCATCAGGAAACGGCCGTACCGGCGGCAGCGCTTGGTCCGGTGTCCACCGGGCGGGCGGCGCCAACGGCGGCACCGGCTCCTGCTGCGATGACAGCGGCGTGAACTGGGTTTCGGTCGGCCGAACCACGGTCGGCCCGCTGGGCAGGATCACCGCGGAGATCTCCCCCGTCGACTCCGGCGGCACCACCCCCGACCCGGCGGATGCGGGCGCACGGACCACCAGCATCGGTCCGGTCTGCGGCGGCACGTTGGCCGCTGGCACGCCTGCCGGTGCCGCACCCACCGGCGGCAGATTGGTCGAGGGCGCACTCGACAGCGCGTCGCGCGCGGCCATCGCCAACGCGGCCGCGGTCGGCCATCGATCGGCCGGGTCCTTGGCCATGCCCCGGCTGATCACCGCGTCCAGCCCGGCCGGAATGCCTGCCTGCTGCGCGCTCGGCCGCGGTGGCGGATCGGAGAGGTGCGACTTGATCAGCACATTCATGCTGGCCGCCGGGAAGGGAGACGCTCCGGTCAGGCACTCGTGCAGCACGCAGGACAGCGAATAGATATCCGCGCGTCCGGTGACCTGGGCGACGTCGAATCGTTCTGGCGCCATGTAGATGTAGGAGCCGACGGCCATGCCGACCACCGTGACGGCGCTGTCGCCCTCGGTGTGTGCGATGCCGAAGTCGGCGAGGTAGGCGAAATCCGCTGCCGTGACCAGGATATTCGCCGGTTTGACGTCGCGATGGATCAGCCCGCCCGCGTGCGCGGCGTCCAATGCCGAGGCGATCTGTTCGATGATGCCCACCGCGCGAACGGGACTCAGCGGCCCTTCCTTGCGTAGCAGGGTGCGCAGATCGACGCCGGGCACCAGCATCATGTCGATGAACAGCACACCGTCGATGACGCCCCAGTCGTGGATGGGGATGATGTGCGGTTCGGCAACGCGCGCGGCCGCTTGCGATTCCCGTCGGAACCGCAACTGGTAGGTCGGGTCACCGGCGAGTTCCTCGTGCAGCAGCTTGACCGCCACCACCCGGCCCTTCACCGTGTCATAGGCCTCGTAGACCTCGCCCATGCCCCCCTTGCCCAGCAGCGATCGCAATTCGTACGGCCCGAACCGTGTACCGGTTCTCGGCCCAGGTGCCTCCACCCCGTCAATCCTCCACATCCCGGGCCAGGAATGCACGCATAACTCTCGCGACGCCTGCCCGTCAAAGAGTGGATTCTCCGGGTGTCACCACCCCGTGGTCAAACGCAAACACGATCGCCGCGGCCCGATCGCGCAGCTCCAGCTTGCCGAATATGTGTCCGACATGGCTTTTCACGGTCACTTCCGAGATCCCCAGTTCGCGAGCGATCTCCGCGTTAACCCGGCCGCGGCCGATCAATTCGAGCACTTCGTACTCGCGCGCGGTCAGGTCGGAGAGCCTGGCGTTGGTCCGGATCGGGCTCGGCCGCACGGTGCGATAGGCCGTCAGCACGCGTTCGGTGACCGACGGGTCCAGCCAGGCGCCGCCGCCCGCGACCATCCGCACCGCGCGAATGAGGTCCTCGGCGGGCGAATCCTTGAGGATGAACCCGGCCGCACCGGCTCGCAGCGCACCGGACAGCAACTGGTCGTCATCGAAGGTGGTCAGCACCAGCACCGGTGGTGCTCCTTCGCGGGCGCGCAGGATGCGGGTGGCGTCGATGCCGCCGACCCGTTTCATCCGCAGATCCATCAGCACCACGTCGGGCCGGTCGGCCGCCACCGCGTCGAGCACCTCGTCGCCGTCGGCGCATTCGCTGACGACGAACCCGTCGCGGCGGCGCAGGATGCGGCGTAGCCCACCGCGCACCAGCTCCTGATCGTCGACCACCAGGACGGTGACCGCGTCCTCGGCGCCCGCGGGCGATGCGGCTGTCACAGAGCCTCCCGTGTCGTCGACGCACCGCCGTGCGGCACACCGGGCCAAGACGTGCAAGCGAATCCGCCGCGGACCGGAGCCAGCGGAATGGACGCGCGGACCGACCAGCCACCGTCGTGCTGGCCCGCGAGCAGTCGGCCGCCGAGCAGTTCGGCGCGCTGCGTCATCCCCGAGATCCCCATCCCCTTGCCCGGCTGCGCGGGCACACCGGCGGGCAACGTGTTGTCGACGGTCAACGTCACCGCCGCGGCATCCACCGCCACCCGGACGGACGCGGATGCACCCGGCGCGTGTTTGACGACGTTGGCCAGCGACTCCTGACCTATTCGATACAGCGCGAGCCCGACCGCGGGCGAGACCGCGCGCAGGTCGTCGGGGCACACATAACGCACATCGAGTCCGGCCCGCACGAAATCGCCGACCAGGCCCGCGATGTCCTCGACGCCCGGTTCCGGCGCCTGTTTGGACGGCCGCGCGTCGAGCAGGCCGACGGTGCGCCGGATATCGGCCATCGCCTGGCGGCCGAGCTGCTCGGCCTCGGTGAGCGCGTCCACCGCCTCGTCGACTTCGCGATCGGTTTGCAGCGCGCGCCGCGCCGCGGTCAGATGCAGCAGGGTGATGCTCAGCGAATGCGCGATCACGTCGTGCACCTCGCGGGCGATCCGCCTGCGCTCCTCGTCGGCCGCCTGTGCCGCCCTGATGTTCTGGAACCCGCGCTCCTGATACAGGAATCGGCGCTGGTATTGCAGCATCACCCCGGCCATCCAGCCGAATGCGACGCTGACCAGATAGCTCGGCAGGCCTTGCAGATGCCCGTTCGCCTCGAAGACCACCAGTTCCACCATCATCGCGACGGCGGTCGGCACGCTGATCCGCTTCGGCGCGATCGCCGACACCTCACCGGCCGCGGCCACCAAAATGAACGGCGCGAGGTCCGGCGAGACGGGCTGGGCGAGGAACAGCGCCTCGGCCGCCATCGCGAACAGCCCGAGCGTCACCGGCCTTGGCATCACGCCAAGGAAGGCGTACATCGGTCCGAAGGCGGAGGTCAACAGCACGGCGAAGATCGGAAGGGCGGTCGGAAAGTAGCTGTGCCGCTGGACCGCCGCCGCGATGGCGACGATGAGCAGTGCCAGATCCACCGTGATGATCACCGACGGCGGGTAATCGAAGGGCAGTTCCTCGACCCGGCGCTGGAACGAGACCACCGGCTGCCGCGCGAATTCGACGATGCGATCCCGCGACTGCCGCAGGTAGACCAGCACGCGCCGGAACCCGCGGGTCACCGGCCCGCCGGCCGGGGCGGAGACGCCGATCACACCCATGGCGTAAGGCTAACCGCCCGATACCGGCCCGTGCATCGTTCCGGAAGCGGTCTGCTTCTCCTACCGTGGGTGGAGATCAATTCGGGTCCCTGGCACGACGACAGCCCGACCGGACCGTCCGTAACGTGAGTCGTAGCGTCACACGAAAGGCAAGGGTCATGTCCTGGGAAGAACAGCACGCCCGTACCGAAGTTGTGCACACTGTCCTCGCCCGCGCCGCCGTCGACCCGGCAGATCCGCACCTGTTCACCGACCTCCCGGGGCTGGAGCGGCTGTTCGGTGACGCGGACGGGCTGTTGCTCGCCTTGCGCTATCGCTGGAATATTCACCTCGACGCGAAGCTGGATCAGGCGCTGGCCCAAGGACAGTCGGTGCTCGAGGCGTATCTCGAGCTGGCCGCCGAGCAGCCGGTGCTGCGCGCGGTGCTCGATGCCCAGTATCGTCGCCGCCACCACGCGCCGGAAGTCATGGCGCGGTAGCGCGCTACGAGAGACGAACAACTGGTGACTGATCGAACAGAGTGGGGGCCAACGATGTCCAATCCGGCAATGCTCGAATTAACCGGTGTGACCAAGGAATATCGGGTCGGTGGGCAGACGGTACGCGCGCTCGACGACATCAGTCTGCGCATCGAACCGGGCGAATTCACCTCCATCATCGGGCCTTCCGGTTCCGGTAAGAGCACACTGCTCCACCTGCTCGGCGCGCTGGACACCCCGGATTCGGGATCGATCCGATTCCAGGGCAACGAGATCGCCACCCTGGACGACGAGAGCCAGTCCGAGTTCCGGCGGCATCGCGTGGGGTTCATCTTCCAGTTCTTCAACCTGCTGCCCACCCTGTCGGCGTGGGAGAATGTCGCGATCCCGAAGTTGCTGGACGGCACCGGGTTACGCAAGGCCAAGCCGCACGCGCTGGAACTGCTCGACCGGGTCGGGCTGAGCGATCGGGCGAACCATCGTCCGGCCGAGCTGTCCGGCGGCCAGATGCAGCGGGTCGCGGTGGCAAGGGCGATGATCATGGATCCGCCGCTGATCCTGGCCGACGAGCCCACCGGCAACCTGGATTCCAAGACCGGGGCATCCATCCTCGAATTGCTCGGCGAGATAGCCGGATCCGGCAACTCGGTGGTGATGGTGACCCATGACATGGGCGCGGTGGCCTACTGCGACCGGGCGGTTACCTTGCGCGACGGCCGGATCGGCTCCAACGACTCGGTCGAGCGATCGGTCAACGCATGATCGGCGCCGCCTGGGATCGGCTGCGGCTGTTCAATATCGGCGAACTGCTCGTGCACCGCGCGCGGACCATGATGTCCCTGGTGGTGATGGGAGTGTCGGCGGGCCTGCTGGTGGCGGTGTTGAGCATCTCCGGCTCGGTCACCGGATCGGTGGACCGGCTTACGCAGAGCTTGGGCGGACGTGCCGCGCTCGAGGTCACCGGCGTCACCGACGCGGGTTTCGATCAGCAACTGCTGCAACGGATCGCGACCACACCGGGCGTCGACAAGGCCGTGCCGATGCTGCGTTCGCAGATCGGCGTCGGCGCCGACCGGGCGCTGCTGATCGGCGCCGACGCGAATATCAGCGCGCTGGGCAGCGCGCTGGCCGGGCCGGTCACCGCGCAGGCGGGCAAGCTGCTCACGGTGCCCAACGGCGTCCTGGTCGGCGCGGGCATGGGCTACGCGGAGGGCGAGCAGTTCCCCCTCGGTTCCGGAACCGTCACCGTCGCGGGCGTTCTCGACAAGGACACCTCGAAACAGCTCAACGACGGCCACCTCATCGCGGCGCCGCTCGGGCTGGCCCAGAAGGTCACCGGGCGGATCGGCCGGCTGGATTCCATTCAGGTGATCCCCGCGCAAGGCACTGCGGTCGAGACGTTGCGTGCCGACCTGACCAGAGTCGTCGACGGTCGCGCGGTGGTCGCCGAGCCCAGTCTGCGCACCGCGCAAGCCGGTAGCGCGATCCAGCTCGTGCGCTATTCGACAACAATGGCTTCGGCAGCGGCACTGATCGTTTCGGCGTTCCTCATCTACAACGCGATGAGCATGGCGATCGCTCAACGCAGGCCCATGCTTTCGCTGCTGCGCGCCATCGGCGGCAAGCGCGGACCGATGGTGCGTGACCTGCTGGCCGAGGCGGCGCTGCTCGGCGTGCTCGGCGGCGCGGTGGGCGCGGTGATCGGGATCTTCATGGGGCGCATCGCGATCGGTCAACTGCCCGCCGCCGTCATGTCGTCCGTGGAGGCCCGCACGGAATATATGGTGCCCGGTTACGCGATCCCGGCCGCGATCTTCGCCTGTGTGGTCGCCAGCGTGACCGCCGCGGGGCTCGCCGCGCGCCAGGTGTACCGGGTGGAGCCCATCGAGGCGCTGGTCCCGGTCGGCGTCGGCCGGGTCGACACGGCGAGCCCGCTGCTGCGGTGGGCCGCGATCGTGGCGGGCCTCGGGCTTGCCGCGCTATCGATCGCGATCGCCGAGCTCGACCTCGGCCGCTATTCGCTGGCCGCCATTTCCACCTCGTTCGTCGCGGCCGTGATGATCTGTTTCGCCGCGACCGGGCCACTCGTCCGGGTCGCCGCGGCGACCGCACGCCTATTCGGTGCGCCGGGCGCCCTCGGCGCGACCACCCTCGAACGGGCGCCGCGCCGGGTGTGGGCGACCGCGATGACGGTGATGATCGGCGTGGCCGCGACGGTCGCCATGAGCGGAGCGTCGCGCAATATGGTCGATTCCGCCACCATGACCTTCAAAGACCTCGCCAGGAGCGATGTCTACATCAGCCCCGCCTCGCTGGCGCAGTTCCCGACCGGTCCGCTACTGCCCGCCGGGCTGGCCGACCGGATAGCCGAAATGCCGGGGGTCGCCGAGACGAGTCCGGCGCAGATGGCGTTCTCCACCCTCGGCAGCGGACGGGTGATGCTGCAGGGCTTTCCGCCCAACGCGCGCGAAACCCGGATGCGGATGCTGGACGACACGGTGGTCGCGCGATTGTCCGCCGGTCAGGGGGTGGCGATCTCGCGAGATGTGGCCCGGTCCCTCAACGTGGACGTCGGCGCCCAGTTGACCTTGCCGACCCCGACCGGCGAGCACACCGTGACTGTGCTGCAAGTGATTCCGTACTTCTCCGCCATCGCGGGCGTCGTCATGATGGACCTCGACCTGATGCGTCACTGGTACGAACGACCCGGCGAAACGATCGTCTCGGTCAATATCGAGGACGGCGCGGACCACGCCGCCGTGCTGGCGGCGATCCGGCAACTCGTTCCGCCGGAGATCCACGTGGACACCGGACCGAACACCGTCGTCTCGGCCGCCTCCAGCATTCGGCAGGGGTCGGCGATGAGCAACGCCATCCTCTGGATCGTGGTGTTGGTGGCCACCGTGGCGCTGTTGAACACCTTGATGCTGTCGGTGCTCGAACGCCGCAGAGAGCTCGGCGTGTTGCGGGCCATGGGAACCAGCCGCAAGTTCCTGATGCGGTCGGTGCTCGCCGAAGCGGCCGGGATCGGATTGACCGGCGCGGCACTGGGTCTGGTCGTCGGCATCGCCGTGCAGTACCTGGCCACCGTCGCCATCGCGCACGCGCTGACCATCGATGTCGTCTACCAGCCGAGCCCGATGCTGCTGGTCTACGGCTCGGTCGCGCTCGGGTTGGCATTGCTCGGCTCGATCCCGCCCGCACTGCGCGCGGGCCGGATGCCGATCGTGGAGGCGCTGGCCGTCGACTGAATCGCGCTGCCTACAACGGCAAGTCGGTGAACCAGGCCTTGAACTTCTGCTGGGTCAGCCCGAAGCCGGAGTCGGGCTGACTGTCGGTGAGTGTCACCTTGGCGAAGAACAGGTAATTCGCGCGCGCCGGATCGGATTCGAAGCTCACCACCAGGAAGCCGTCCGGGAAACCGCCGCCCGCCTGTTCCCACCGATGGGTGGTGTACGACTTGCCGCCGTTGCGCTCGGTCGCCTTGGTGTTCGGCGGCAGGTCGCGCACCGCCGCCTTGGCGTCCTCGGGCGACTTGAAGGCGACCGCGATGAAGTCGGGTTCGTTGATCGGCACGCCCCAGCAGTTCCAGGCCGTCTGCCACTTCGGGAAGGCGGGCACGTCGTTGTCGCTGGAGATCTTGTCGCCCGCCTTGACGGTGTCCAGGAAGCAGGTTTTGTCGTGATAGCCCTCGCCGCTCCCGATTCCGTAGGTGGTGTCGACGCCCTGCGGGAGCACCTTCGGGAACGCCTTGGCGAGGGTCGTCGGGTCCTCGGGTGTGCCGGTGCTCGCGGCCGAGGTCTTGCCCGAATCCGCCGGTGACGACGCATCCGAACCGTCCGCCGTCGCCAGCACGACCCCCACGACGACGAGCACGATCACGACGATCAGGCTGAGCACCACGATCAAGCCGGTGTTCGAGCGCCGGGCAGGACCGGGCTGGACCGGGTAGCCCGGCCCCGGCTGCTGTCCGTAACCCATCCTAGGCGGACCCTGCGGCGGGAAGGCCTGTCCAGCACCGGAGTTCGGCGACGAGTAGCCACCGACCTGATTGTTCGAGGGGAACGACTGTCCGCCGACCGAGTTCGCCGGAGCCGGGTAGCCGCCGCCGGAAGACGGGAACTGTTGCCCGACAGCGGCGTTCGACTCGTACTGCGGTGGCGTCGCGTATCCGGCGGCGGCGAGCGGCGTCGCGTACGCGGGCGCCGACCCCGGGTACGCACCCTGCGCCATCGGCGGTTGGGCGAGCACCGTCGGGGCGGGCTGCGGGGTGTACTGCGGCACGACGGGCAACGGTGGCAGCTGTCCGGTGAGCGCTTGCCGTGCGGCGCTGGCGAATTCGACGCAGGACGAGAACCGCTGGTCGGGCCGCTTCGCCATCGCCACCGCGATCACCGCGTCCATCGCGGGTGCCAGACCGGCCCGCCGCGCGGCCGCCGACGGCGGTTGCAGTTGCAGGTGGCCGCGGATGATGTCGGCCGGGGCGGGCGCGTCGAACGGCGCCATCCCGGTCAGCAGCCAATACAGCGCGCAGGCCAGCGAGTACTGATCGGAGCGGTGATCGAGATGCGCGCCGGTCATCTGTTCCGGCGAGGCATAGGCAAGCGTCGCGGTGAACATGCCGGTCTGCGTCAGATGCGTGGAATCCTCACGCAGCCTGGCGATTCCGAAGTCGGTGAGAAAGACCCGCTCGCGTTGGCCGCCGCTGGCGCGGGCCAGCATGATGTTCGCGGGTTTCACATCACGATGCAGCACCCCCATGCCGTGCGCGTAATCCAATGCCGCGGCGACGCCTTCGATGATCTGCACAGCCCGCTCCGGTGGCATGTTCTGCGGGTTCACCGCCGCCGCGTCGACACCATCGACGTACTGCATGGAAATCCACAGCTGATCGTCCTCGGTGCCGCGGTCGTACACCGCGACGATATTGGGATGATCGAGTTGCGCGGCCAGATCGGCCTCCCGCTCGAACCGTGCCCGTACCTCGGTATCGGTGAACAGCTCGCGGTTGAGTAGCTTGAGCGCGGTTTGCCGTGGCAATCTGGGATGGCGGGCCAGGTATACCGATCCCATGCCACCTTGCCCGAGCAACTTCTCGATGGTGAACCCGGCGAATACCTCACCGCTGGTCAGCAACACGTCCCCTTCAGGTAGACCGCGGCGTCCGGATGTCACCTCCGAGCGCGTCATACAGAGCTTGGAGCATAACCGGTAACCCCGTAGCCACGCGGTTTCGAATTCTTCGGGAAGATCGGCAAAACTATGGAGGAGACATCACCGTCACGTCAACGTTCCATGGCGCGTTCATGATGTCCTCACGCCCGATTACCGATCGGGTCGATCCAACAAGCTAAATTTTGCACCGCCGACAAACAGCGATCACACGCATGGTGGTGGGGAGGACGCGTGGTGAAGTCGACGGGAAGAGGTGCTGCGTTGCGCTCGGTACTACGCGGCACCGCCGTGGTCACATTGATCGGGCTCACCTCCTGCTCGCTGCTCCCCGGCGACCGGCACCCCGCCGAGCGGCCTGCCGTCATCGTCGACACCGCAGGATCTTTCCGTCCGGGACTTTCGGTGTCCATCCCCGATTCGCTGGCCGCCGATTTCACCCAGTTGCAGCCCAAACTCGGCGGTCAAGTCGGCTTGGCGGTGATGCCGGTCGGCGGCGGCCGGATGACCATTTTCGGCGACTGGACCAGCGGCATCGCCTGGTCGACCATCAAGGTCCCGCTGGCGATCGCGGCGCTGCGGCACGACCAGGACCCCGGCATCTTCGATGTCGCCGAGGCCGCCATCACCGTCTCCGACAACGGCGCGGCCGAGACGCTGTGGGAATCGCTCGGCGACGGCCTGGAAGCCGCCCAGGCGGTGCAGGACGTACTCGACGAGGGCGGTGACTCCACCACCGGCGTCGCCGGACCGCGAACCAGGTTGGACTACACGGCCTTCGGGCAGACCGAATGGACGCTGGCCAATCAGGTGCGGTTCGCCTCGCGGCTGCCGTGCCTGCCGGACACCTTCCGGGTGACCGAGCTCATGTCCGAGATCATCCCCGACCAGGCATGGGGGCTCGGCACCTTGCCGGGTGCGGCATTCAAGGGCGGCTGGGGCCCGGACGACGACACCGGCATCTACACGGTGCGCCAGTTCGGTGTGGTGCCGACCCAATCCGGGATGGTCGCCGTCGCCCTTGCGGCGCAGGCCGATTCGGGGACCTACGACGACGCCACCGCCATCCTGAGCCGCCTGGCCGGGCTGCTCGGCAGGCATCTGACCGAGTTGCGCGGCGGGACCTGCACGCACTGAGCGCCGGTCGGCTGAATCAGCCGGGAGTGACCAGCCCGGATTCGTAGGCCAGCACCACCGCTTGCGCGCGGTCGCGCAGGTTCAGCTTCGAGAAGACCTTGGAGACATGCGTTTTCACGGTCTGCTCGGCGACGAACAGGGATTCGGCGATCTCGGTGTTGGACATGCCCTTGGCGATCAATTCCAGCACTTCCCGCTCCCGCGGCGTCAGCGAGGCCAACGCGGGCGTCGGCTTCGCGCGGGTGGCGGAGCGGCGGCGGGTGACGTCGGCGATGAGCCGGCGGGTGACCGTCGGCGCCAGCAGGGCCTGGCCGTCGGCGACCACGCGGACCGCGCGGACGAGTTCTTCGGCGGGTGCGTCCTTGAGCAGGAAGCCGCTCGCGCCGAGGCTCAGCGCTTCGTAGACGTAGTCGTCGATGTCGAAGGTGGTGAGCATCAGCACCCGCACCGGCGGCTCGAACCCGGCGGCCAGGATGTGGCGGGCCGCGTCGAGTCCGTTCATTTCCGGCATCCGCACGTCCATCAGGACCACGTCGGGACGCAGCCGCTTGGCCTCGGCCACCGCGATCTTTCCGTCCGGAGCGTCGCCCACCACGCTGATGTCGGGCTGGGCGGCGAGCAGGGCACCGAAACCCTGCCGCACCATTGCCTGGTCATCGGCGATCAACACGGTTATCGGCACCGCCATACCCTAGTGGGACGAGCACTTGGGGGCCAGACGGCTCAGTTAGCGGCTTGACCGAGCAGGACCGGGTCGAGTGTCGTCGTCTGGCTCAGCGGGAGCCTGGCGTGTACTTCGAAACCGCCGTCGGGATGTGGACCTGCGGTGAGGTCGCCGCCCGCGGCGAGGGCGCGGGCCTGCATGCCCGCGATGCCGTGGCCGCCGTTGCCGACCGGGCGGGCGACGGTGGCGGTGGGGCCGTTACGAACAATGAGCTCCACCAACGGGCCGACCCGCAGATGCACCTGGACGGCCGCTTCCGGGGCATGCCGGGACGCATTGGACAGCGACTCCTGGGTGATCCGATACAACGCGAGCCCCGCGGTGTCGGGGACGGTCTCCAGCAAGCCGTCGATCGTCCAGGCGATCCGCACGCCCGCCCGCAATGCGCCCTCGAACAGGGCCGGCACATCCGTAGCCTTGGGCTGTGGCGTGTGCTCGGGGGCCTGCCCGTCGCTGCGCAGCACGCCGAGCATGCCGCGGATTTCGTTCAGCGCCTCGCGGGCGGTGGCACCGATGGATTCGAATTCGGCCCTGGCGGCCGGGGTTACGTCCGCGACCCGGTAGGGCGCGGTCTGGGCCTGCACCACCACCAGCGACATGTGATGCGCCACCACGTCGTGCAGGTCGCGCGCGATGCGGGCCTTCTCCTCCAGAATGGCCCGGCGCGCCCGCTCGACCTCGTTCTCCTCTTCCTGGCGCACCAACTGCTGGCGCGACAGCACGAGCCACCGCACAAGCAGCCCGAACAGCACCACCGCACCGAGTGCGATCGGCCAGCCCCATGCCGAACTCCCCAGGTCGCCGCTGGACATCGTGGTGCCGAGCAGCAGCGATGTCGCTACCCAGGCCACGCCGATGATCGGCACCGTCGCCCGCACCGCCACCGCGAACAGCAGCGCGAACAGGCACAGGATGTGCACGACCTGGATCGGCAACTCGTTGTTCGGCTGGTTCGGAATCGCCAGCGAGATGAGCATCCCGGAACCCGCCGAGATCGCCCAGCCGAGCGAAGGATTGATCCGGATGAGCAGGATCGGGAACGCGGCCAGTGCCGCGATGAACGGCTGCACGGCGATCGGCACCGTATGGGTGAGATGCAGCGTCGGCCACGCCACCGCGTAGAAGATGAGGGCGACGAGCACCGTGACGGCGTCGAACCACATCCGCCCGCTGAACTGTTTGGTCCGGGCACGGATCTGCTGCTTCATACCTACGACACTAGAAAGTCCAGCGTGCTGCCACGTCATACCCCCGGGTGATTTCGCACCCCGTACCCAGGTGCGAGGCGGCGACCGAGCTCACCCGGCGGCACCGCCCCGGAAACCGGTCCCCGGCGTGAGGCCCGCGAGCGGGGTGCGTTCCTAGCGTCTAGATCATGAGCACACCGACCAACGCAGGGCCCGCAACGGCGCGGCCCGCACAGGCCGCAGGCGCCTCCCCTTCTCCTTCCGCCACGACCGGTTCCGCGACGCGGCGGGCCGCCGCACTCACCGCGGCGGCATTGACCACCATGGCGGCCACCGTGTTCCTCGCGCCCGCGCCGCATGCCGTCGCCGCGAGTGCGTCCGCGCCGGTCGAGAGTGCCGAGGCAAGGGCGGCGGTCACGGAGCTGACCTCGGGCGGACCCGGTTCGCTCACCGCCATTCCGGACGACTTCTCCGCCCAGTTCGGCTACCGGCCGAGCACCGTCGGCGGACTTGTGGTGAATCCGCGGGGTGACTGCTCGTCCCCGGTGACGCTGCCCGTGGAGTTCGAGACCGCGTGCAAGGCGCACGACCTTGGCTACGACCTACTGCGCTACGCCGAGCAGCGCGGCGAACCGCTCGGCCCGTGGGCACGACAGGCACTCGACAGCACCCTCGATCGGCACATGCACGAATCCTGCGACACGCGGACCGATCCGTTCTCCCGGGCTCGATGCAACGCCATGGCCGCCATCGCGAGCACCTTCGTGGATCTGAATTCGCGCCGCCAGGGCTACGGTGCGCCGGTCGCCGAATCGGTGCTCGGTGCGGCCGAAACCGATTCGGCCACCAGTTGGCAGTTGCTGGGGGTCCTCGGTGCGGGGGTGGCCGGACTCGGTGCGGCGCTCACGATGCGGAACAAGCGGCGGGTGGCGCAGCCGGTCGCCGGTTCGACACGGACGATGAACAGCACTGCGGTACTGGGGGTTCAGGGATGACCAGCACACTGCCGAGATCGAGCAAGTCCTCGCGCGCCGACGAGACTCGGGCCGACGCGGTTGTCCCTCGGCTGACATCCGGTCGGCAAGCAACACTCTCGTCCCACGCGCTGGCGCCAGCGCGTTCGATGGACACAGCCTTCGACACCGATCGCACGCGGAACCGAATTCCGTTGCGACGCCGCGGGCGCCGACTAGTCACCGCGACATCGACTGCGGTGCAGGGTCTCTCGCGTCCACGCATCGGGACGACGCTGGCGATCGGAGCGGGCACCCTGATGTCGCTTGCCCCAGGACTATTGCCGCGGACGCCGGGTGCGCAAGCGATACTGACCGGGTTGCTCGTCGCCCTCGCATTGGGGATCGCGGGAATCGTTCGATTCGCGGTGCGGCGCTGGGACTTCGACATCAATCGCCGCCTGCCGCGGGTCCGGCTGCCGTTGCTGATCGCGACCTCGACGGTGATTGCCGGTGCGGCGGTGCTGGCCGAGCATTGGCAGAACCGGCTGCGCGAGGCCATGAGCACCCCACCGATCGGGGCGGACTATTGGGTGCGATGGGCGATCGAGGCGGTGCTGATCGTCGGTGTGCTAGTGGGAATCACCCGGGCGGTGGGCTGGGTGCTGCGCAAATTGGGTTGGGCGCGTGGAGTTTCGCTGGGTGCGGCCGCGGCGGCGCTGATGTACTTCGTGGCGGCGCCGACCGTGGTGGGCTGGCGGCAGTCCTCGTATGCCGGTGCCAACGCGGTACTGGATCCAGCTCTGGTGCAGCCGGTCTCGGAGACCAGGTCGGGTAGTGCGGAGTCGGCGGTGAGCTGGTCCTCGCTCGGTGCGGAGGGACGCAAGTTCGTCAGTGGCGCTCCGGCAGGCCCGATCCGGGTCTACGTCGGCGTCGAATCGGCGCCGAATCTGGAATCGCGTGTCGCGCTGGCCGTTCGGGAGCTGGAACGCTCCGGCGCCTTCGATCGGTCGAACCTGGTGGTGATGGTGCCGACCGGTTCGGGCTGGATCGACGGCAATGCGGTGCGTGGCTTCGACCAACGGTTCGGCGGCGATGTCGCCCTCGTCGGCTTGCAGTACTCGTACGCACCCAGCTGGGTGACCTTCGTCTTCGGCCGCGACGAAGCGGCCGATGCCGCACGGGCACTGTTCACCGCCGTCGAAGCTCGGATCCGCACGCTCGACCACAAGCCCAACCTCTACCTCTATGGTCAGAGTCTCGGCGCCCTCGGCGGCAGTTCGGTCTTCGCCGACGACGCGGACCAGGACCGCCGCACCTGCGGCGCGCTATGGGCCGGACCACCCGCCGGACAGGTGCACCGCGCAGGCGCGACCGTGCTGGCCAACAGCTCCGACCCGGTGATCCACTGGTCCCCCGCCCTGCTGTGGCGCGCACCCGACCTGACCGGTGCCCGCCTGGATGCGCCACTGCCGCAGTGGCTTCCGGTGGTCAGTTTCGTGCAGACGACGGCCGACCTGCTCGCCGCCCTGAACGCACCCGCCGGGCACGGCCACCGCTACGGCACCGACCAGGGCACCGCGATGGGCACCTGCTGACGTAGAACATGTTCTAATTGCCGACATGGCCTTTGTCATCGACGCCACCGTGGAGATCGACGCGCCCGCCGAACTCGTGTGGCAGGTGATCATCGACTTCCCGCGCTACGGCGAATGGAATCCCTTCGTCAGCGAATGCCGCAGCTCGCTGGTGCCCGGTGAGCCGATCGACATGCTGGTGCACCTCGGCCCCCGCCCGCGCCGCCAGCGCGAATGGATTCGCTCGCACACACCGGGCCGCGAGCTCAGCTACGCGATGAAGCCGGTCCCCCTCGGCGCCCTGCACAGCCTGCGCTCGCACACGGTTACCCCCCTCGAAGACGGTCGCGCCCGCTACGAATCCCACTTCGAACTGGCCGGTTGGCTGAGCCCGGTGGTAGTGGCCCTACTCGGCAAGCGCCTCCAGCGCGGATTCGCGAGCATGACCGCGGGCATCAAGGAGCAAGCCGAATCCCTGCCCGCCAGCTGACCCACCCGGTGCATGGCCACATGATCAACGGGACATGGTGGCGGAATTGCGCGAGAGCGGCCACCACCATGTCCCGTTGATCGTGGCACCGCTCAGGCCTTGAGGTAGGTGAGGGCGGCGGTTAGCGCGGCGTCGGCGTATGCCTCGGTCAGGCCACCGAGGCCGAGGGACCAGCGGCTTTGGATGGGGCCGAGTAGGAGATCTGTCGCCAGTTCGAAATCCAAGTCGGGGCGGAGCTCACCGGATTGCACTCCGGCGGCCAAGCGGTCGGCGATGGCGGCCCGCTGCAACAGGAGGCGTTCGCGGTAGGCGGCGCCGATTTCGGGGTCCTGCTGGATCTCGATGTACATCGCGCGGAGGAAGGACTCGAAGCCGGGGTCGGTAAGGGCGGCGACCGATCCGCGCAACAGCTCGCGCAGGTCGGCGGCGATATCGCCGGTGTTCGGGAGCGCGAGACCGTCTGGGCCCGAATCGAGTTCGAGCATCGCGTCGAACACCACCGCGCCCTTGGACGGCCACCAGCGGTAGATGGTCTGTTTGCCGACACCGGCTCGGGCGGCGATCGCCTCGATACTCAGCTTCGCGTAGGGCAGTTCGCGGGTGAGCTCGCCAGCGGCGGCGAGGATCGCGGCGCGGGCGCGTTCGCTGCGGCGGGTGGCGCTGGGGGCGTCGGGCATGCGGCCAGGATAGCATTAAACGAGACGAAACGTCTCGTCTTGACATGAAGCGATTCGCTTGGCATCCTCTTCAAACGAGACGGAGCGTCTCGCGACGAAAGGATCGACATGACCAGAACTTGGTTCATCACCGGCGCCAACCGCGGCCTCGGCCGGGCCTTCACCGTGGCCGCGCTCGCCGAGGGTGACCGCGTCGTCGCGACCGCTCGCGACCCGCGCACCATGGCCGACCTCGCCCAGGACCGACTCACCGTGCTGCCGTTGGACGTTCGGGACCGCGATGGCGCAATCGCCACCGTGGACAAGGCTTTCGCACTGATGGGCACCATCGACGTCATCGTGAACAACGCGGGCTACGGACTCGTCGGCGCGATCGAGGAACTCACCGAGGCGCAGATCCGGGACCAGATGGACACCAATTTCTATGGTGCCCTGTGGGTTTCCCAGGCGGCCGTGCCACATCTGCGCGCGCAGGGCTCCGGTCACATCGTGCAGATCTCCACCGTCGGCGCGGTCGGCAGCCTCCCGCTGTTCGGCATGTACAACGCCAGCAAGTGGGCATTGGAAGGATTCAGCGCCTCACTCGCCGACGAGTTGCGGCCGTTCGGCATCGCCGTCACCCTCGCCCAGATGGGCGGATTCGACACCGACTGGGCCAAGACGAGCATGAAGTTCGGCACCGGACAGCCCGCCTACGAAGGGCTGCGCAGCACGATCCTCGGCATGCCGAACTACCCGGACCCGAGCGCACCGCCACCAGCGACCGATTACGAGTCCGAATGGCGGGAGGCCGCACCGGAAGTCGGCGCGGCAGGGCTCATCGCCCTGGTGAACATGCCCAACCCACCGGTCCGCAAGGTCATCGGTCCCGGTGCCCACCAGATGGTCTCGATGGCCCTGGACCAGCGCCGCCAGGACTACCTGACCGACCCGGAATTCACCTGGCCGGTTTAAGCCAGCGCACTCGGCCCGCCGTGCACCTGGTGCACGGCGGGTCGAACAGGCTAGGGGGCCAACAGGTTTCAGGAGAGAGCTGTCAGGCGATGTCGCCGCGCGCTGCCTCGTAGGCCGCGCCGACGCGGTACAGCCGGTCGTCGGCGAGGGCGGGGGCCATGATCTGGAGGCCGACCGGCAGGCCGTCGTCCTTGCTCAGACCGGACGGGACAGACATGGCCGGGTGGCCTGCCAGGTTGGTGGGCAGGGTGCACAGGTCGGACAGGTACATGGCCAGCGGGTCGTCGACCTTTTCGCCGAGCTTCCATGGCGTGAACGGGCTGGTCGGCGAGACGAGCACGTCAACCTGCTCGTAGGCCTTGTCGAAGTCGCGCGCGATGAGCGTGCGGACCTTGAGCGCTTGCCCGTAGTACTCGTCGTAGTAACCGGCCGACAGCGCGTAGGTGCCGATCATGATGCGGCGCTTGACTTCCGGGCCGAACCCGGCAGCACGGGTGGCCGCCATGACCTGCTCGGCACTGTGCTGCCCGTCGTCGCCGACG
This sequence comes from Nocardia iowensis, assembly GCF_019222765.1. NCBI lineage: Bacteria > Bacillati > Actinomycetota > Actinomycetes > Mycobacteriales > Nocardiaceae > Nocardia > Nocardia iowensis. The sequence goes on from NZ_CP078145.1 coordinate 6,711,564, forward strand.
CGCAGGCCGTAGCGCATCGCGTCGAAGCGCGCCAGGTTCGACGACACCTCCGACGGCATCACCAAGTAGTAGGCGGGCAGCCCGTATTCGAAGTGTGGACAAGACACTTCGATCACCTCGGCGCCGAGCTCCTTCAGCACCGCGACCGCGGCGTCGAAGGATTCCAGCACACCCGGCTGGTAGCTGTCGGAGTGAAGTTCCTTCACCACACCGACTTTCACGCCGCTCAGGTCACCCTTGGCGCCTTCGCGGGCCGCGGCGACGACCGGCGGCACCGGCACGTTGCGCGAGGTGGAGTCGCGCGGGTCGTAACCGGCGATCACCTCGTGCAGCAGCGCGGTGTCCAGCACCGTGCGCCCGCACGGGCCGCCCTGATCCAGCGAGGACGCGCAGGCGACCAGGCCGTAGCGCGACACGGTGCCGTAGGTCGGCTTGGTCCCGACGGTCGCCGTCACCGCGGCGGGCTGGCGGATGGAACCGCCGGTGTCGGTGCCGATGGCCAGCGGCGCCTGGTTCGAGGCGAGCGCGGCGGCGGACCCGCCGCCGGAGCCGCCTGGAATCCGGGTGGTGTCCCACGGGTTGCGGGTCGGGCCGTAGGCGGAGTTCTCGGTGGACGAACCCATCGCGAACTCGTCCATGTTGGTCTTGCCGAGGATCGGGATGCCCGCCGCGCGCAGCCGTGTGGTCAGCGTCGCGTCGTACGGCGAGACCCAGCCGTCGAGGATCTTCGACCCGCAGGTGGTCGGCATATCGGTGGTGGTGAATACGTCCTTGAGCGCCAACGGAACTCCGGCCAGCGGCGACGCGGGCGCGGCGCCGGAGCCGAGCGCGGCATCCACCGCGGCGGCCGCCTCGAGCGCCTGCTCCCCCGACACGTGCAGGAACGCGTGGTACTCGCCGTCGACCTCGGCGATCCGATCCAGGTGTGCCTTGGTGACCGCCACCGAGGACACCTCGCCGCCGTGGATCTTGTCGGCCAGTTCGGCCGCCGACAAGGTGGTCAAATCGCTCATTCGGCCTCTCCCAGAATCTGCGGAACCACGAACTTCTGCTCCTCCGCCGCCGGGGCGCCGGACAGCGCCTGCTCCGGGGTCAGGCAGGGCACGACCTCGTCGGGGCGGGTCACATTGGTCGTCGGGTTCGGCGACGCGGTGGCCGGGACATCGGCGGCGGCGACCTCGGAAATGGTCCGCACGTGGCTCAGGATCGAATCCAGCTGACCGGCGAACTGATCCAGTTCGGCTTCGGACAGCGCGAGCCGGGACAGCCGGGCGAGGTGTGCTACCTCGTCACGGGAGATGGCGGGCACCGCGGGACCCCTTTCGGCTTCGGTTTCAACAGTTCACATCGCCGCACACGTCGGCCGGCGCAACCTATACAGCTTAGAGGGCGCCGCCGAACGGAGTCCGCCCGCAGTCCGCGCACGGCCGGAGCGAAGGCGGGAGGTACGCGGAACGGGCGCTGCCGGACGGCGTCCACGGGCGGGCCGAGCGGTGGGAGGTATGCCTGGCCACGGGGACCGGCGGCCCCAGGCTCGGCCGGGCGACACGGGCGACAACGCGCCCGAATGTCCGACTCGGCGGGCAAACTTCGGCGACACGGTTTCCCAACTAGCTCGACACGCCGTATTGTCACGAAATCGCCGCGTGGCGTACATCACTGGTCCTACTTCGAGTCGATAACCGGGGCCCTGGGGTGTAAGTATTGCGGGACCCGGGTATCCGTTGAGAGCCTCGGCCGCCCTAGGAAAGGAACGCACGTGTCGTATCTGCTCCGCGTGCAACTTCCGGATCGACCGGGAAGCCTCGGCGCACTCGCGCTCGCACTCGGCTCCGTCGGCGCCGACATTCTCTCGCTGGACGTGGTCGAACGCGGCGCCGGTTTCGCCGTCGACGACCTCGTCGTCGAGGTGCCGCAGGGCGCACTACCCGACACCCTGATCACCGCCGCCGAGTCGATCGGCGATGTGCGGGTGGACTCCATCCGCCCCTACTCCGGCGTGCTGGACACCCACCGCGAACTCGAACTCATCGACCAGGTCGCCAGCGCCCGCGACGACCGATTACAGGTGCTCGTCGACGGCGTGCCCCGGGTGCTGCGCGTCGGCTGGAGCACCATCATCGACGTGGGCCCGCAGGGCGCCTACCGCGTGGTCGGCAGCCCGAGTGCGCCGGAGACACAAGCGGGTTCGGCTCCGTGGATGCCGCTGGAGAAGCCCGCCACCCTCGACCCCGACGCCGAATGGGTCCCCGAGATCTGGCGCGACATGGACACCAAACTCGCCGCCGCGCCCCTCGGCAACACCGGCAAGGTCCTGCTCCTCGGCCGCCCCGGCGGTCCCGACTTCCGCCCCTCCGAAGTAGCCCGCCTCGGCTACCTCGCCGGAATCGTCGCCACCGTCCTGGGTTAGCTCGCGCGCGAAGGGGACGTGGCTGCGAGAAAGTACGAGTGGCGGCTCGGTGAGGTCCCGTTCGTCGCTACGCCTGGAGGTTCAGGTGGAGGACGGTCAGGAGTTCGCCTGATTCGGTGTACCAGTCGCGGTCGGGGGCGGGGACGAAGCCGAAGCGGTTGTAGACGCGGCGGGCGTCGGCCATGGCGGGCATCGTGGTGATGGCCACGGCGTGGAAGCCTTCGTCCTTCGCCATCTCGATTACCTTGCGTACCAACGCGGTTCCCGCGCCGAGACCGCGGGCGGACTTGGCGACGGCGAGCATGCGGAATTCGAGTTCGCCGGGGCGGGCGATCTCCGCGTACGGGGTGCCGGGACGGGCGACGGTGAGCGATCCGACAATGCGGTCGTTGTGCGTCGCCACCAGAATCTGCGACGAGGCCCCGCGGTGGGCGGTGTCGGCCAGCTCGGTCACGTACGGACTGCCCTCTTGGACATAGCCTTCGCCGACGTAGACGTCCACGGTCAGCGCGCCGATGGCCTCGTATTCGTCCGGCCGAGCCGTCCGGATGACCAATCCCGTGTCCTTCGAATCCATACCCGGCATCGTGCCATTCGCCGTAGAACGGTCTACGTCACACATGCCTCCGCGGCGCGGGCGGTCAGGAGCCGAGACTCGGGCGAGCGCCGGGATGAGCGATCTGCCAGCGTTCCGGCTTGCCCGACGGGTACACGACGGTGATCAGATCACCGATCGACGGCCACGCGTCGACGTCCCAAGCGAAACGGCCGTAGACGACGGTGCCCGGCTCCGTGGGACCGGTCAGCTTGCCGGTGATGGTCACATACTGCTCGCCCGTGGCGTCCGGCCGCGGGCTCACGCCCGTGACGTAGAGCGTGCCGGTTTCGGCCTGTGCGGGCGCGATCTTGCCGCGGCCACGCAGATAGATCATGACCATCCCGACCACGGCGAGGGTCATGATCAGCAGCATTCCGAATTCGAGCATGCCCCCATGGTATTGCGCCGCGGGCCAGCGGGCTCACACCGTGGCGAGCTCGCTGGTGCCGTGTTCGGTGCGGCGGACCTGCCAGACCACGCTGCGGGTGCGCGCCGAGCGGCCATTGCTCCGGTCGATCAGGGCGCGGTTGTTGGTGGTGTAGATCAGTTGGGCGCCATGGGAATTGGTTTCCGGATTCTGGAACAGCTGGATCAAGCGGTCGGTCTCCTCGGCGGGCAGGTGCGCGCCGATATCGTCGACCGCGAGGACCCGGCCGGAGTCGAGGGCGTCCAGCATGGTCGGCAGGACGCGCAGCAGCGACAGTGTCGCGGTGGATTCGTCGGTGATGTCGAACGGGTTGTCGATGCCGTCGTGGACCAGCCGGAGGCCGACACCGCGCCGGGCCACCATCCGCGCGTACAGCGCGTCCCTGGCGGCTTTCAGGTTGGTCAGCTCGCGTTCGAGCAGCACGACGGTGACGCCGTTCTCCTGCAGCAGCCGGTCGGCGTGATCGGGCGAGGTGGCGCACAGTTCGATCTGCTTGCCGATCCCGGCGATGTCGGCGTCCAGGTCGCGCAGGTAGTCGGCGTACATCGGGTCGTTCTCGGCAATGAGCAGATCGGTGATGCCGAGGTCGGCGGTGCGCAGCAGCAGGAGCAGGCGCGCGGCATTCTCCGGCGACCGGGAGATGTGCCCGCCGAGCCGGTGCGCGACGGCGGCCGGGTTCGCCGGACCAAGCTGCACCTCGAGCATCGACTCGAACCAGCGATAGGCGGGCACGAGCGCGTCGGCATACATCTGCCCGGCGAGGCTGAGCAGCAACGCATTCGGCCGCACCAGCGGCACCAGCGCGGTGATCCCGTAGCGTGCCGCCTCGAACATCGGGCCGATCTTGATCTGTGCTCCGTTGCGCTCGAACACGATTCGCTTGCGCGAGCGCGGTTGCGTATACAGCCACTCGGCGGTCACGTCGGCGTTGTCGAGCCGGAAGCCATAGGTGTAGGGCACGCCCTCCGCGACGAAGCTGGCCACGAATTCCGAAGGGCGGTCCGGGAATCCGAGATGCGGCGCGCGGGCAGGTCCGGCGTAGGGATCCCATCCGGTGACCGAATGCAGCACCGCGTCACGCATCTGACCGAGCGCATCGATCAGGTTCGTCTTTCCCGCCGCGGCGGCCCCGTGGATCGCGGTCACCGGCACCGCCACCGGCCCGCTCCCCTTGGTCAACCGCAACTCCTGCCCCTCGGCCAGCGATCTGTGATTCGTCACCTGAAAACTGCGCAGCATCCCGCCATCCTTTCGCCCCGGCCGCCGCGTCACGACACCAGGGCTTGCTCGCAGGCCGGCGCTGTGCACGACGAAAGGGCAAATCTTCCATAGCGAATACGCATAGCGCGAGCGCACGCGGGTGGCGAGCATCGGGCCCCGCATTTGGGTGGCGTCGATCCTCCGACAAAGCCGCTGGTTACGGGTTAGCATGCTGAGCGCCACGACTTATTCGTGTGCCGTTATTGCTGGAAACGCTAGAAACTGATGGGTAACGATGAGTATGACGGTTCGTCGTCTTGTAGTCCGAAGCTCCGTCGCCGCCGCCATCACCCTGGGATCGATTGTGGCGGTCGCGCCGCAGGCGGTCGCCGAGGGCCTGTGTGACGACGGCTCCGCGACCGTTTTCCTGGTCGGCAGCGAGCCGGTGTGCCAGGGCCGCGGCACCGTGAGCTACGGCGAGCGGACGGTCTCCAAAGTGTGCTCGGTGGGACCGGTCGAGGTCACTGCCGAGGCCACCTACCTGGACCGCAGAAAGAAGACCATCACCGACCAGCTGGACCTGCGCAACGGCACCTGCGGGCGATTCGTCATCCCGGGCCAGACCAGCGCCACCGTCACCGTGCACTGACCACGGCCCTTTCGCCACGGGCACATCGGTCTTGGCCAGGATGGGTCACCGGGCGCCGAGCAGCAAAGCGCTGTCGCCGAATTCGTGCCACAGGTATCCGGTAGCCAGGGCCGCCGAGTAAGCCTCGTGGACGGTGCGCTCGCCCACTACGGCGACGAGCAGGTCCAGGTGGGACGCGCCGGGTGCGTGCCAGCCAGTGATCAACCCGTCGACCACGCGAGCCCGGCGACCGTCGCCTAGGACCAGCTCGGTCCAGCCTTGCGCCGGATGGACGCGGCCCGACGGGTCCGCGACGGTTTCCAGGGCTCGGGTCACCGTGGTGCCGACGGCGATGACGCGACCGCCTGCCGCCTTCGTGTCGTTCACCATGCGGGCAGTCGAATCCGACACGGCGAAACGCTCCGGGCTGGGTGGTTCACCCGTTTCCGGTGAGGACACTCCGGTATGCAAGGTGATCGGCGCGATCCCGATGCCGGCGGCAACCAGGTCCAGGACCAGGCGCTCAGTGAACGGCCGTGCCGCGCTGGGCATTTCCGCGCTGCCCGGAATACGCCCGAAGACCGTCGAGTAATAGGACGCGGACCATCGCTGCGGCACATAGGAATAGGTGATCGGGTAGCCGTACACGTCCATCAGGTGGCGCGGATCGGTGGTGACCTCGGCGACCCACAGGCGACGCGCACCGGCCAGCCAAGGTTCGCGAAGTGTCGCTCGCGCCCCGTCGGGCAACTGGATGGCCTTTCCCATCGAAAGCTCCGCTGCGGGAAAAGGAGTGCGCGCGGTGGTGCGGACCTCGACCACCCAGCGCCCGTCGTCCAGCCAGGTCGCGAAGTGCAGGGCGATCGGCCCGCCATCCATTCTCCCGTCGACGGCCGCGGCCAGCGTTGCCGAATTGTTCACCACCACAAGGTCACCCGGGCTCAGCTGCGGTGGCAGTTCGCGGAATCGCGCGTGCGTGAGGCGATCCCCGGCGACGAGCAGACGGACTTCGTCTCGCGCCAGTCCACGCGCCTCCGGCGGGGCGACGGCATTGCGTTCGGGTGGCAGGACGAAGGAACGCTGGGCAGGCACGACCGTCATGACGCGTGCCCCACCGCGAAATCGGCGGCGGCATAACGCCCATTCTTGGGTTTCTCGTTCAGCATCCGCAGCAGCGCGGGTACGACGGTATCGGGTTCGGGCCGGTCGGAGATGTCGTCGCCGGGAAACGCCGCTTGGTGCATCTCGGTTCGCATGTCGCCGGGGTCGAACGCGTAGATGGACAGGTCCGGATGCTCGGCACCGAGAATCGCGGTGAGCTGGTCGAGGGCGGCCTTCGACGAACCGTAGCCGCCCCATTCCGGATACGGCTCGACCGCGGCGTCGGAACTGATGTTCACCACGCTCCCGCCGACCGGTAGCAGCGGCAGTGCGAATTGCAGAATCGCCAGCGGGCCGAAAACGTTAGTCCGATAGACCAATTCGAGCTCGTCGAGCGGATAGTCGGCGAGCCGGACGAGCGGACTCGGTCCGAGCCGACTCGCGTTGTTCACGATCAGCGCGAGTTCTCCGGCGCTGTTTGCCGTTTCGGCCAGCAGCGCCCGATGGGCTGGATCGGTCACATCGCCGGGAACGGCGATGAATGCCGTGCCGAGCTGCTCGGATACCCGTGCGAGCCGCTCGGCGCGCCGGGCGGTTCCGATCACCCGCCAATCCCGTTGGACGAGTGCGCGAGCCAGCGCCAGCCCGAATCCGGCGGATGCGCCGGTGATCAGCGCGGTGCGACGAGCCATGAGGACCTCCTGGTAGTTGCCTACCGCTCAATCCTCATACCTGAAGTCTAGTTCAGGTCAAGGGTTGTTCGCCGTCAGCGCGCGTTCGCGGGACCCGCACAGAATTCCGTTGGCTCGCTTACTCTTCCGCTTCGGAATCCTCGCTCGCCGCTGCCGGTGACACTGCTTCCGGCCCGGACTCCAGCAACAATCGGAACCCGTCTTCGTCGAGGATCGGCACACCGAGTTCCTCGGCCTTGGCGGCCTTCGTCCCCGGCGAATCACCGACCACTACGAACGCGGTCTTCTTCGAGACCGAACCCGCGGCCTTTCCGCCGCGCACCAGGATCGCCTCCTTGGCGCCGTCGCGGGAGAACCCTTCCAGCGAGCCGGTCACCACGATCGACAGGCCTTCCAGGGTGCGCTGGATGGATTCGTCGCGTTCATCGGCCATCCGCACGCCCGCGGCGCGCCATTTGTCGACGATCGCGCGGTGCCAGTCGACGGTGAACCATTCCGCGACCGCCGCGGCGATGGTGGGCCCGACACCGTCGGCGGCGGCCAATTCCTCGGCCGAGGCATCCTGGATCCGGTCGAGGCTGCCGAATTCGCGCGCCAGCACTCGGGCGGCGGTGGGGCCGACGTGCCGGATGGACAGGCCGACCAGCACCCGCCACAGCGGTCGATTCTTCGCCGCACGCAGGTTTTCCAGCAGCCGTTTGCCATTGGCGGACAGTCCGCCGTCCTTGTTGGCGAACAGCGTGGTGGTGAGCAAGGTCGGCTCGTCGAGGTCGAACAGATCGCCCTCGTCGGTGATCGCGCCCGACTTCAGCAGATCGTTCGCCGCCTCGTAGCCGAGCGATTCGATGTCGAAGGCGCCGCGACCGGCCACATGGAACACCCGCTCCCGCAGCTGGGCCGGGCAGAACTGCGAGTTGGGGCAGCGGATATCGGCGTCGCCCTCCTTCTGCGGCGCCAATTCGGTGCCGCATTCCGGGCAGTGCGTCGGCATCACGAATTCGCGCTCGGCGCCGGTGCGTGCGTCGACCACCGGGCCGAGCACCTCCGGGATCACGTCGCCCGCCTTGCGGATGGTGACCGTGTCGCCGATCAGCACGCCCTTGCGTTTGACCTCCGAGGCATTGTGCAGCGTGGCCATCGAGACCGTGGAACCCGCGATGGAGACCGGTTCCATCACCGCGAACGGGGTGACCCGGCCGGTGCGGCCGACGTTCACCTCGATATTCAGCAGCTTGGTGGTCGCCTCCTCCGGCGGGTACTTGTAGGCGATCGCCCAGCGCGGGGCCCGCGAGGTGGAGCCGAGCCTGCGCTGCAGCGCCATCTCGTCGACCTTGATCACCTGGCCGTCGATCTCGTGCTCGATATCGTGGCGGTGCTCACCCCAGTATTCGACGCGTTCGATGACGGCGTCGATGCCCTGCACGAGTTTGGTGTGTTCGGAGACCGGCAGACCCCAGGCGGCGAGCGCGCGGTAGGCCTCGTGCTGCGAGGACGGCGTGTAGCCCTCCATGCGGCCGAAACCGTGGCAGATCATCCGCAACCTGCGCCGGGCGGTGATCGACGGGTCCTTCTGCCGCAGCGAGCCCGCGGCGGTGTTGCGCGGGTTGGCGTACGGCGGTTTGCCTTCGGCCACGATCGCCGCGTTGAGCGTCTCGAAATCTTCCAGCCGCATGTACGCCTCGCCGCGCACCTCGAGCAGCGCCGGAATCGGAAATTCGGCGGAAGGCGTGAGCTCACCGGGGATGTCGTCGATGGTGCGGGCGTTCAGGGTGACGTCCTCGCCGGTGCGCCCGTCGCCGCGGGTGGCGCCGCGCACCAGCCGCCCGTTCTCGTAGACCAGGTTCAGCGCGACGCCGTCGATCTTCACCTCACACAGATAGTGCAGGTTGGACCCGGTCTCGGCCTCCACCCGGCCGGCCCAGGTGCGCAGCTCGTCGAAGTCGAACACGTTGTCCAGCGACAGCATCCGCTCGAGATGGTCGACCGCGGTGAAGTCGGTCGCGAACCCACCGCCGACCAGCTGGGTCGGCGAGTCGGGGGTGAGCAGATCGGGATGCTCTTCCTCCATCGCCTGCAACCGGCGCAGCAGCGCGTCGAACTCGCCGTCGGAAATGATCGGCGCGTCGCGCACGTAGTAGCGGAACTGATGCTCGCGCACCTCGTCCGCCAGTCGCTGCCACTCCACCCGCTGCTCGGCCGTCGCCGGCGCCGCCGCGCTCGCGTCATTCTCCACCGCACCGCTGTCACTCACCCAACGCACATTAGCGGAGCCCACCGACATCTCACGGCACTGTTACCGCACGTCGCCGCACTGGATGAGAGGTTCGGCCGCAGCCGGGGCGACGCCTACGGGGCGAGGTGCGATCAAACGGTCAAGCGATACCGGATGTCTCCTCGAAGGTGAGCGATTCGGGGTCCTCGGCGTACGCGCGGGCGACCTCAGCGGCCAGGCTCAGCGTTTTGCGGGCCCAGGTGAGCGAGGCGTTGCCCAGGCCGCAGGCGGGGCTGACCAGGACTTGGCTGGCCAGGATGGTGCGGGGGAAGCCGAGGCGGTCGATCAGGCGGACGCCTGGTTCGGCGATGTCACGCCAGGTCGGCGGGGTGGGTGCGGCGGTGGTCGGGACCAGCCCGAGTACCAGATGTTTGCCGGAGTCGAGGATTTCACCGATCGTGTCGAGATCGCGGGTGCCGATCGTGGTGATGTCGAAGCCGATCGCGGCGGCGGCGCTGCCGCGCAGGAAGGCGAGGGCGGGTGGTTCGGCGCAGCTGTGGATCAGCACCGGCGCGGATTGGGTCGCGATGACCGTGTTCAGGACGGCGAGCGCTTCGGGTTCGGGCAGCGCGCGGACGGTGTCGAGCATGCTGACACCGTTCAGCGAGCCTTCGAGCACCGTGGTGAGCGACGGTTCGTCCAGTTGCAGAAGCACCTGCGCGCCGAGCCGTTTGCGTACCTCGGCAACGTGATTCACCAAGCCTTCGGCGAGGGATTCCGAAAGATCGCGCAGGGCACCGGAATCGGTGAGCGCCAGGTGCCCGCTCGGCAGTTCGACCTGTGCCGCGAGCGTCAGCGGACCGGCCACCTGCAGCTTGATCGGACGGCCCGACCCGGCCGAACCCGCGGTCTCCCATGCCTCTTCGAGTGCGTCGAGGTCGGCGCGGAGCAGATCGCGGGCACGTCGGGACAGCGCACCCGGACGCGGCGCCAAGCGGTATCCGCGGGTGGTGGTGTCGAATCGCATGTCGACCAGCAGTGCCGACATCCGTCCGATCAGGTCGGCGCCCGGGCCGCGGCCGGGCAACTCGACCAGGTGCGGCAGCTCGGGCAGTTCACCGAGGATGGTGGTCGCGGCTTCCCGCGGGTCGGTGCCGGGCCAGGAGCCGACGCCGGTGGCCGTCCCGCCGCGCAATGCGGGCGCTGCGCCGACCTTCCTGTTGACGTCGGTATTGCTGTCGCGCACTACGTCTTTGTCGTCCTGATACACCGTCGTCCGATTCTGTTGGTCGATCATCGTGCGCGCACGGCTATCGATGCGGCTTGATCATTGTGCGCGCCAGGCAGATTCCTCGATCCGCCGACATCAGGCCGGTATCACGATTCGGCGAAGCGGGCCGCGCCCGGAGTTACCGCGTTGCGGAACCCGCGTCACTGCCGACCCTCGCGCTGTCCACGCGGCCGGTGTCGGCGATGGTTCCGCTGCCGATCACCTGGTCTCCCAACGGGTCCTGGCGATACAGCACGACCGCCTGGCCGCGCGCGACACCGGTCAGCGGCTCACGCAGCCGAACCGACAGTCCGTCGCCGACCGCCTCGGCAATCGCCGCGGCGGTGCCGCCGTGCGCACGCACCTGCGCCACACACTCGATCGGTCCGTCCGGCGTAGCGCCGGACGTCCAGATCGCGCGCTCCGCCTCGATGGTCCATACCTGTAGGTCCTCGGCCGAGCCGACGCGGACGGTGCCGGAGTCGGGATCGATACCGGTCACGTAGCGCGGCTTGCCGTCGGCGGCCGGACCGGGCAGCCCGAGCCCCTTGCGCTGGCCGATGGTGAACCCGTGCACGCCTTCGTGTTCCGCCAGCACTTGGCCGTCGGCGTCGACCACGGCGCCCGGCCGGATGCCGATTTTCGCGCCGAGGAAGGCGCGGGTGTCCCCGGACGGGATGAAGCAGATGTCGTGGCTGTCCGGCTTGTTCGCGACGGCCAGCCCACGTTCGGCGGCCTCCTCGCGGATCCGCGGCTTCGGGGTGTCCCCGACCGGGAACATGGCGCGCGAGAGCTGCTGCGCGTTCAGCACGGCGAGCACGTAGGACTGATCCTTGTCGGCGTCGACGGCACGGCGCAGCACGCCGTCGTCGAGCCGTGCGTAGTGACCGGTGACCACGGCGTCGAAGCCGAGCGCGAGCGCGCGGTCGGCCAGTGCGGAGAACTTGATCTTCTCGTTGCAGCGCAGGCACGGATTCGGCGTCTCGCCCGCCGCGTAGGCGGCGACGAAATCGTCGATCACGTCTTCCTTGAAACGATCGGCGAAATCCCAGACGTAGAACGGGATTCCGAGCACGTCGGCGGCGCGCCTGGCGTCGCCCGCGTCCTCCTTCGAGCAGCAGCCACGCGACCCGGTGCGCAGTGTGCCGGGCGACGCGGACAGTGCGAGGTGCACGCCGACCACCTCGTGACCAGAGTCGACAGCACGTGCCGCCGCTACCGCCGAATCGACACCACCGCTCATCGCGGCAAGTACCCGCATCAAACACCTCCCTTCGCACCGGCCAGACCCGCGGCCATGGCCCGTTCCACCACCTGGGGCAGCACATCCAGCAACGCGTCCACATCGGCGCGAGTGGAGGTGTGTCCCAATGAAAATCGCAATGACCCGCGCGCCTGCCACGGTTCGACACCCATCGCGATGAGTACGTGACTCGGCGACGCCACCCCGGCGGTGCAGGCCGAGCCGGTCGAGCACTCGATCCCCGCCGCGTCCAGCAGCATCAGCAGCGAATCTCCTTCGCAGCCGGGGAAGGTGAAGTGCACGTTGCCCGGCAGTCGCCGCTCGCCGGGCGCGCCGTTCAACACCGCCTCCGGCACGATGGCCTGGATGCCGTCGATCAGTGCGTCCCGCAGCGCGGTCAATTCCGCTGTGCGGGTAGGCAATTCGATCACCGTCTGATGCAGCGCGGTGGCCAGGCCGACCGCGGCCGCGGTGTCCGATGTGCCGGAACGCAGGTCGCGCTCGTGTCCGCCGCCGTGCAGCAGCGGCACACACGGCACCTGCCTGCCGAGCAGCAGCAGGCCGACACCGTGCGGCCCGCCGACCTTGTGCCCGGCGAAACTCGCGGCCGACAAACCGGTCGCGGCGAAGTCGATCGGCAGCTGGGCCGCCGCCTGCACCGCGTCGCTGTGCATGGGTACGCCGAATTCCTGTGCCACGGCGGCCAATTCACCGATCGGCTGGATGGTGCCGACCTCGTTGTTGGCCCACATGATGGTCACCAGGGCGACGTCGTCGGGGTTCGCGGACAGCGCGGCTCGCAGCGTGCGCGGCGAGACGACGCCCTCGGCGTCCACCGGCAGCCAGGTCACCCGCGCGCCCTCGTGCCGCTCCAGCCACTCGACCGCGTCGATCACCGCGTGATGCTCGATCGAGCTGGCGATGATTCTGGTCCGGCGCGGCTCGGCATCGCGGCGCGCCCAGTAGATGCCCTTGACCGCCAGATTGTCGCTCTCGGTCCCACCGGAGGTGAAGATGACCTCCGAGGGCCGGGCGCCGAGGTCGGCGGCGATCGACTCGCGTGCCTCTTCCAGCGTCCGCCGGGCGGCTCGGCCGGACCCGTGCAGCGACGACGCGTTGCCCGCCAGCACGAGCGCAGCGGTCATCGCCTCGATGGCGGCAGGCAACATCGGTGTGGTGGCCGCATGATCGAGGTAGACCGTATGGGCCGTCGCACCGTGGACCGAACCCGCAATAGCCGCCTTCATGACCGATAAAGCCTATCCCACCATTGACCTGCGCTTCTTGGGGGTATCTCCCCGCCCGGTACGAATTTCCTACGATTTCACCCACGATTTGCAACCAGCTGACCGCCATCCGGTATTCCCGCGGCCCCGTCGGCAGAGTGCGCCGGGCCCACCAGATCATGCGGGGCTGCTGCGGTGAATCCACTGGAACCACAGTGTGTTCCATACGGCCGTCAGGGAATTGACCGGCGAGCGCTTCGCAGGGAAATTCAGCGGCTCACAGTGGTCTCCCGCTCGACACGGGACAGCTTTTCGGGATTGCGCACGACGTAGAGCCCGGTGATCAAGCCGTCGTCGATTCGCACCGCCACGACGTCGTCGATCTTTCCGTTGAGCCGCACGATCAGTGCCGGCCAGCCATTGATCTGCACCGGCTCGACCGAGGCCTCGCCGCCGAACTTCGGCAGGCCCGCGCCCAGCAGGCGGGCCACCCGGTCGGCCCCGACGATCGGCCGCGGCACGGCCTGCACAACCCCGCCACCGTCGCCGAGGAGGACCACGTCGGGTGCGAGCATGTCGAACAAGCTCTGTAGATCGCCCGTTTCGATCGCCCGTTGGAACGCCGCGAGCGCATCTCGGGACTCGGCGGGAGAAACGTCGCCACGCGGTCGCCGGGCCGCGACATGTACCCGGGCTCGGTGCGCGATCTGGCGGACCGCGGCCTGGCTCTTGTCGACGGCGTCCGCGATCTCGTCATAGTCCAGATCGAACACCTCACGCAGCACGAACACCGCGCGTTCGGTCGGCGCCAGCGTCTCCAGCACCAGCAGCATCGCCATCGAAACGCTGTCGGCCAACTCGACATCCTCGGCCACGTCGGGTGCGGTCAGCAGCGGCTCGGGCAACCAGGGACCGACGTAGGACTCCTTGCGGCGCCCGAGCGTGCGCAGCCGGCTCAGCGCCTGGCGGGTGGTGATCCGGACCAGGTATGCCCGCTGGTCCCGCACCTCGTCGAGATCGACGTCCACCCACCGCAGCCAGGTCTCCTGGAGTACGTCCTCCGCGTCGGCGGCCGAACCCAGCATCTCGTAGGCGACGGTGAAGAGCAGGTTGCGGTGGGCGACGAACGCCGCGGTGGCCGAGTCCATGCGCTCGCTCATCGGTGGCTCCTGTCTGTTCGCTGTCGACTGTGTCACCACAAGACACCGGTCCCCACCGTTTTGTGACACCCGCGATCGGTGGCGCACGTCACGTCGCGGTGCTGTCACAAGAATCGGGTCGCCGGCATCTCTTGTTCGTCAGTACGCAACACCGCCAGTGAGGACGAAGTCATGAACGCCCGACTGAACATGTTCGACAACGAGATCGCCGCCAAGTTCGGCAAGCGGTTCGCCAACGCCGCCATGGTGATCAACCAAGCGTCGCTGCCGAAGGCCACCCAGGAGTTGGTGAGCCTGCGCGCCAGCCAGATCAACGGCTGCGGCTTCTGCACCGATATGCACACCAAGGATGCCGCGGCCGCGGGCGAAACGTCGGTCCGGCTGCACCTGGTCGCGGCCTGGCGGGAGGCCACCGTGTTCACCGAGGCCGAGCGGGCCGCGCTGGCGCTCGCCGAGGAAGGTACCCGGCTCGCCGACGCTCACCACGGCGTGTCCGACGAGACCTGGGCCGAAGTGCGCAAGCACTACGACGACGACCAGACCGTCGCGCTGGTCTGCCTGGTCGCCTTGATCAACGCCGCCAACCGGATGAACGTGATCGTGCGCAACCCGGCGGGTTCCTACCAGCCCGGTATGTTCGCCGCCATGCTCGACTGATCGGCACGAATCCCGGCCCGGCCCAAGATGATTCGGGCCGGGCCCGCGCATGTCCGTGCGAGAGGCGGCTTCGATTCGCGGCCCTGGTATCGATCGGCCTTCCGGTGCTGCTGCGATACAGTAGTCATGAGGGGGAAATATGTTGCGCAACAATCTGTTTCGTCAGGTCGTAGTCGGTATTGCCGGGGCGCTGGTTGGTGCCACCTCGGTTACCGGAACCGCTGCCGCCGCACCTGATCCGCTGGAGCGTTTCGAACGGCAGGCGGTCGAATGGCGAACATGCGGCGTCGAAGTGCTCGATGCCAGTGGGGTGCAGTGCGCCGATATCACCGTGCCACTGGACTATTCGCGACCCGAGGGCCGAACGATCACGGTGGCGATCTCGCGGATGATGGCCACCGATCCGGCCCGGCGACGTGGCGTCCTGCTCGGAAATCCCGGCGGTCCCGGCGGCACCGGCCTGGTCCAGGGACTAGCAGTCAGCGCTGTGCTGGCTTCCGACGTCCTCGCCCAGTACGACCTGATCGGCATGGACCCGCGCGCCGTCGGCCGCTCGACACCGGTCGATTGCGGCTGGCCGGTCGATCGTTACTTGCGTGCGCCGGAACCCGGGGTGGCGGGGTTCGCCAGGGAGGTCGCACTACAGGCGGACCTTGCGGCCAGGTGCGCGGCGGCGCTCGGCGACACGATGTCCGCGTACACCACCCGCAATACCGCGCGCGATATGAACGTCATCCGGGCAGCACTCGGCGAGCCCGCCCTCAATTACTACGGCATGTCTTACGGGACATATCTGGGTGCGGTGTTCGCGCAAATGTTTCCGGACCGAATCGGCCGGTTGGTGCTGGACAGTGCCGTCGATCCCGACAGTTACGGCTCCGGCGAAACGCTCACCCAGGGCGCGAGCAGTGAGGCGGCGCTGGATGACTGGGCCGCCTGGGCCGCCGGGCAGGATGCGCGCTATCACCTCGGCACGACCGCCGCCGAGGTGCGCTCAGGCGTCGAGGGACTTGTCCACCGGGTGACGGAACGACCCATCGACGTGAACGGTCACGTTGTCGACGGAAGCAGCCTTCCGCTACTGCTGTACTTGCCACTGCACAGCTACTACGTCAACGACGCCTATGCGGTGCTGGTCCGGCAATTGCTCGACGCCGCCGACGGCCGCCCGGTCACCCTCAATCCCGGCGATTGGTTGACCGCGTACTTCGACAATGCCGACACCGAGGTGAACACCTCCGCCGAGGCGGTGATCGAGTGCGGAGACGCCGCGGTACCTCGCGATCCGCACCGGTACTGGACCAATATCGAACGCGCCAGGGTCACCCAGCCGATCTTCGGTGCACTGTCGAACAACATCTCACCGTGCGCATTCTGGCCCGCGCCTGCCGAGCCGCCCACCGTCGTGCGCAACGCGATCCCGGCGCTGATCGTGCAGGCCACCGGTGACCCCCGCACGCCACTGGCGGGCGCCGAGGCGCTGCGCCGCGCGATGACCGGCGCACGCCTGCTCACCGTAGAAGGCATGCGTGCGCACGTACTCCTGATCGCCGTCATCACCGACCTGTTCGACAACGGAAGCGTCGACGACGCCCGCCTCCGCTGCGTGCGGGATGCCACCAACGAATACCTCCGAGACGGGACACTCCCGGCGTCGGACGTCACCTGCTGATAGCGACAAGCAAGGAGGCCCGGTCACGGCCGTCCCGAGCGACCTCTCGGTTCGGCCGTGCTTCCCGAGCTCCAATTGCCGCAGGCGCGAGCGTGCCGGGCAAGAGGCGGCCGGTCCTCGGCTCAGCCGCCGACCGCGTCGACCCGGCGGCCTCGGCCGCGCAGCATGGGCCGAAGGCGGCGTTGTGGCCTGCGGACCTCCGGTGTGTCGGCCGCGATGGATGGGTCCTGTACCCGAGTGTTGCCCGCCTCGATCCACACCGTGGCGTCGCGCAGACCGTGGCGCGAGAGCTCGGTGCCACGGACCGCGGCCTCGCAGCGGCGCGCTAGATCTCGTCGATCCGTTCCCGGTTGCTGCACCGCCTCGAGCACCACCTCGGCGACCATGCCGCGCGAACGCAGCACCCGACGGGCCGACGAGGCGAAGGTGTCTTCACCGACGAATCCCGGCACCGTGCACTGGACGCCGTGCCGATCCAGATAGCGCAATCGCACCGGCTGGACGGGCGTATCGGTGTCGACCGCCGCCTGGAACAGCGCGGGCCGCATGCTGCCGTACGCGCGACCGCACCAGGTGGTGCCCTCGGGGAACACCGCGATCCGATCGCCGGCGGTAAGCCTGGCGCCGATCTGGGCCACCACACCGGGCAGCGCGCGCAGCTTCTCCCGCTCGATCGGGATGACCCGCATCAGCGTCGCCAGCTTGCCCAGCACCGGCCAGTCGACCATGTCCGCCCTGGCGACGAAGCCGAGCGGCTGCACCGCGGCGAGCGCGACGATATCGGTCCAGCCGATGTGCCCGACGACGACCATGACGCCGGTACCCGGCTCGCCATAAACGGCGGGCGCGGTGTTGCCCTCACCGACAACGCCGCGCCCGTTCGGGTCGATCCTGCGATCGACGACCCGCAATTCCATTCCTAGACAACTCAACAACGTTCGCGCGTACCCGCGCTGCACGGCTTCTCGTTTGCTCTGCGGGGTAACCAGATTCACCATCGGGAAGCTGATCAGCAGCCCGGCGACGCCGAGCAGTCTGCCGATCACCCGGCCGGTGCCGACCTCATCGATCGACTCGATGCAGCCGGGCCCGCACGGGCTCGACGGCATCCACGCGTGTGCGGTGCCCTGTGCGGGCGGTGCGTCGAAGACCACGTTCCTCACCGTCCCCCGTCGAAGGTCGCGGCGGCGTCTTGTAATCGGTTCAGGTAGCGAGTGTTGATGGTGTCGAGGCCGAGCATCGCGACGAAGTCGGCGACCCCGAAGTCCGGATCGTGTGCGGGCTCGCCGCAGATCTCCGCGCCAAGGCGCAGGTAGCCGCGCAGCAGCGGCGGCAGCTTGGGCCGCGACGGCGGCGTCATCTCATCGAGGGTCTTGCCGTCGACGACCACCGGCCGCAGCGGGTGCACCCGCTGTTCCGGATCCGACGCGTGCCTGCCGAGCAGCATGTCGCGCACGCCGCGCACATTCACGCCGGGCTCGTCGGCGGGGGTGTCCTGCATCGGCACCGAGACGCAGCCCATCACCCAGTCGTAACCGGTGAGTTGGATGTAGTGCAGGATGCCCGCCCACATCAGGGTGAGTACCGAGCCGTTGCGGTGGTCGGGCACGACGCAGGCCCGGCCCATCTCCACGATCCGCCTGCCTTCCGGATCCAATTGGGCCAGATCGAATTCCGTGGCCGTGTAGTAGCCGCCCGCCGCGGGGACCTTGTCCGGCGGCAGCATCCGGTAGCAGCCGACGAACTCCTCGGTCAGGTCGTCGCGGACCAGCAGGTGGTCGCAGTAGTCGTCGAATCGGTCGGCGTCGAGGCCGGTACCGTTGTCGGGGATGTGGAATCCGGGCTCGCTCGCGAACACGCCGTAGCGCAGTCGCTGCGCCGCCGCGCGGTGTTCAGCGTCGGACGAGACGACCAGCGAGTACCGTGACCGTTCCACCCCGGAGTCCGTCGAGCGCGCCGGGGCTGTCAACACGGACGTAATAGTCATATCGCTGATGAAGCCAGCCCGAGACTGCGTCGGAGCAACCTCGAAGTGTCTCGTCGATGCCGAGTCGGTGAACGAGGTCGGCGCACACCGAGCGTTCATCAGACCGTCGCGCCCTGTTCGCGCCCTCGCGTCGTCGCCGCGTTCTTTGCCTGTTCAACGGCTCGCCGCCAACGCATTCAGGGCTGAAGCAGCAACAAGAAGGCCGCATCGTGAAGTCATCGCGATGCGGCCTTTCAGTGTCGGAGCGAGGTCAAGCGGCCGTGCGTTCCGATACGCGCGGCGGTTCGGCGGCCTTGTCCACCTCGGCGAAACCGGGACGTCCGGTGCCGATGAACGCGACCAGCCACGAGGCGACCGCGGCGAACCGGTTGCGGAAGCCGACCAGGTAGAACAGGTGCACCGCGAGCCACATGACCCAGGCGATCAGGCCGCGGAAGGTGATCTTGTCGTTCAACTTGGTGACCGCGCTGAACCGGCTGATCACCGCCATGCTGCCCTTGTCCCAGTACTTGAACGCGGTGCCCGGCTGCTTCTTCCGGCGGATGATGTCGGCGGCGTGCCTGCCCTCCTGCATGGCCACCGGCGACTGGCCGGGGTAGCCGTTGAGCGAGGTCATGTCGCCGATCGCGTAGATGTCGGCGTAGCCGCCGACGGTGAGATCCGGGTTGATCAGCAGCCGTCCGGCCCGATCGGTTTCCACGCCGGTGGCCTCGGCCAGGATCTTGGCGAAGCCGCCCGCCTGCACGCCCGCCGACCAGACGACCGTCTCCGCCGCGATGCCGCGTTCGACACCGCTCTTGTCCTTGACGGTGACCTTGCCCTGCTCGATATCGGTGACGAAGGTGCCGAGCAGCACGTCGACACCGCTGCGGGTCAACGACTTCTTCGCGTACTCCGACAGCCCGCCGCCGAACGGCGGAAGCACCTCGCCCGCGCCCTCCACCAGGGTGACCGAAACTTCTTGGTGGTAATACCTTTTCGCCAGTTCCTTCAGCTGACCGGCCACCTCGACGCCGGTCGCGCCCGCCCCGACGACCACGAAGCTCAGCAGCCTGCGCTTGGTCTCCTCGTCCGCGCCCGCGGCCTCGGCGAAGACCCGCTGGATCTGTGCGCGCAGCAGCTTCGCGTCGTCGATGGTCTTGAGCGAGAAGGTCTTCTCGGCGAAGTCGTCGCGGCCGAAGTAGGACTGGCTGGCGCCGGTGGCGGCGATCAGCGAGCCGTACCGGATCCGGCGGCGCTCGCCGTCGTGCTCATAGGTGACGATCGCCTGATCCGGATCGATGGCGACTACTTTGCCCAGGCGCACGTCGGCCTCGCGGTGACGGCGCAGAATGGAGGCGATCGGCGGCGCGATCTCCTCCGATGCCAGCACACCGGTCGCTACCTGGTACAACAACGGTTGGAACAGGTGCTCCGGCGTGCTGGAGATCAGCACGTAATCGATACCCGACTTGGCAAGTTGCTTGGCGGCGGAGAGCCCGCCGAACCCCGATCCGACGATGACGACACCCGCGGTTTCGATTCCCGCATCCACGTACTGCATGACAGCCTCCTTCTCTCATTACCAACCGTCATCCGGAACCGAGATATTTCAGGTGTTAGGGCGCATAATGCAGATGACTCTTATCTCGATCCGTCATCAATCGGAGGCGCTGTGGAACTTCGGCAGCTCACCTACTTCGTCGCCGTGTGCGAGGAGCTCAGTTTCAGCGGCGCGGCCGCACGGTGCTTTATCTCACAGTCGGCGATCAGTCATCAGATCTCCCGGCTGGAGCGTGATCTCGGCGTGCAGCTGTTCGAGCGCTCTACAAGATCAGTAGTGCCCACCGACGCCACCGCACGGCTACTTCCCCTTGCGAAACAGATGCTGAGCCTCGAGTCGGCGATCCGGGCGGCCGTGCGGACCGTCGGCCCGCGGATCCGGCTCGCCGCGAACATGTCCTTCGCGACCAGATCGCTGTCGGCGATCGCGGGCGCCCGCGCCACCCATCCCGAAGCGGAGATCGAGTTCGTGATCAAACCGTTCCGGCAGCGGATCACCGCGGTGGCCGACGGCGACTGCGATCTCGCACTCATCCGCGGCAGCGTCGATCAACCCGGGCTGGAGGTCGAGCAGCTGTGGGTCGAGGATCTGGTGATCGCGACCTCCAGCGCGCATCCACTCGCCACCCGGGAAACGGTGACCCTCTCCGATCTGAGCCGCTATCCGCTGCTGCTCCCGCCGGAACAGGAACAAGTGCTGCTGCACACCGTCATTCGGTCCGCATTCGCCGAACTACCCACGGGCCCCACCTACGGTCCCCCGATCCCACCCGACCACACCGCGACCATGGAGCTGATCAACCGCCCCGACGCGTGGACGGTGCTCTACGCGGAGAGCCCAACCGAGGGTTTAGTGGTATTGAAGCTCGCCGAACACAAACTACGCATCCCCGTCTCCGCGGTCCTGCGCAGCGACGCCCGCCGCTCCCCCATCCTGACCACCTTGCTCGCCGCCCTACACCGCACCTGACCAACCCACTCCGGCTACGCACCGTCCTCTAACGCCTGGCTCAGGGTTGATCTCACAGAGTGTCCATACCTTTCACAGGGCGTGCTGCGCCTGTGAGCCGTATGAAAACCCTGGGAGTCCCGCCCGGAAACTCATGGGGCGCAACCACATCTGCTGTGGGCGGACGAAATGCGAACGGCCCCGGGTGGATACCCGGGGCCGTTCGGTGGTGCTGAGGGGTATTAACCCTTGTGCGACTTGACCGCTTCGGTCAGCTGCGGGGCGACGTTGAACAGGTCGCCGACGATGCCGTAGTCCGCGATCTCGAAGATCGGGGCCTCTTCGTCCTTGTTGACCGCGACGATGGTCTTCGAGGTCTGCATGCCTGCCCGGTGCTGGATGGCGCCGGAGATGCCGAGGGCGATGTACAGCTGCGGCGAGACCGTCTTACCGGTCTGGCCGACCTGGAACTGGCCCGGGTAGTAGCCGGAGTCGACCGCGGCACGCGAGGCGCCGACGGCGGCACCCAGCGAGTCGGCCAGCGCCTCGACCACCGAGAAGTTGTCGGCGGAACCGACACCACGGCCACCGGAGACGACGATGGTCGCCTCGGTGAGTTCCGGACGGTCACCGGCGACGACCGGTTCGCGCGAGGTCACCTTGACGACGCCGTCTTCCTGAGCAGGCACCTCGACGGTGACCTTCTCGCCGGCACCGGCCTGCGCGGACGCCTCGATCGCGCCGGGGCGCACCGAGATGACCGGCACATCGCCGTTCGACTTGGCGTCGACGGTGAACGCGCCACCGAAGATGGAGTGCACGGCGGTGCCGTCGGACTTCACGTCGATGACGTCGACCAGCAGGCCGGAGCCGATGCGGGCGGCGAGGCGG
This sequence comes from Nocardia iowensis, assembly GCF_019222765.1. Lineage (NCBI taxonomy): Bacteria > Bacillati > Actinomycetota > Actinomycetes > Mycobacteriales > Nocardiaceae > Nocardia > Nocardia iowensis. Next base: position 6,733,429 of record NZ_CP078145.1, read on the forward strand.
CCCGACACCTCCTTGCCTTCGGCCGAGGCGGCGACGATGACGGCGGCCGGGGAGACCTGCTCGGTCAGCGCGGCGAGCACGTCGACCTTCGGGGTCACCAGGAAGTTCTCCACGTCGTCGGATTCGGCGATGTAGATCTTCTCGGCGCCGGCCGCGGCGAGCGCGTCGGCCAGCTTCTCGCCGGTGCCCGCGGTGCCGAGCACGACGGCGGCGGGCTCGCCCAGGTTGCGGGCGGCGGTCAGGAGCTCGGTGCTGACCTTCTTGATCGCACCGTCTGCGTGCTCAACGAGCACAAGTACTTCAGCCATTTGTGTTCTCTCCTAAGCAGTCTCAGATCGGCGTGATCAGATGATCTTCTGACCGACGAGGTACTGGGCGATCTTGGTGCCGCCATCGCCCTCGTCCGCGATCTTCTCGCCCGCGGTGCGCGGCGGCTTCGGGGTGGCTCCGGTGACGGTGGTGCCCGCGTTCGCGACACCGACGGTCGACGGGTCGACGCCGAGGTCGGCCAGCGTGAAGGTCTGCACTTCCTTCTTCTTCGCGGCCATGATGCCCTTGAAGGAGGGGAAGCGCGGCTCGTTGATCTTCTCGTTGACGCTGACGATGGCCGGGAGGGTGGCCTCCAGCTTGAAGACGCCGTCGTCGGTCTCCCGCTCGCCGGTGATCTTGTCGCCGTCGACGGTGAGCTTGCGCAGGTGAGTCAGCTGCGGCAGGCCGAGGTACTCGGCGATGATGGCGGGCACCGCACCGGCGCGACCGTCGGTCGCCTCGTTGCCCGCGATGACCAGTTCGACACCTTCGACCTGGCCGAGCGCGCTCGCCAGCACCCAGGCGGTCTGCACGGCGTCGGAGCCGTGGATCGCCGGGTCGTTGATGTGGATGGCCTTGTCGGCGCCCATGGACAGCGCCTTGCGGATGGCCTCGGTGGCCCGGTCCGGACCGGCGGCCAGCACGGTGACCTCGCCGCCCTGGGCCTCCTTGATCAGCAGCGCCTCTTCGACGGCGCGCTCGTTGATCTCGTCGAGGACGGCGTCGGCGGCTTCGCGATCGAGGGTGTAGTCACCATCGGTCAGCTTGCGCTCGGACCAGGTGTCGGGAACCTGCTTGATGAGTACGACGATGTTCGGCATCGGTCTTCGTCGACCTCCTGTTCTGGTTACACGTATGGGCGGTCGCACGAGCGGGCCGTACGTCCGTGTGAGTAGCTCAGGGCGTGACACTACCCTACGTTAAGTTACCCGTGGGTAACTTAGCCGCTTCTCTCTCACAACGCCAGCCCGGGCGATATCGTGCCGGGCGGAAGCCAGCAGCGCGACCCCCGCGTAGCAGTGCATCAGCACTGGGTAGGGCGGTCCCGGTGACCGGGTGCGGGTATCCCGCGAACTGTCGGTGCCAGTAACGTCGGAACGATGAGCGAGGCTGTGATCCCTGCCGCAGTGGACGACCCGACGGGCACGACCGGCGCCCCCGAGACGACCATCGGCGCCGTCGAACCGCTGCCGTTGACCGGCGAGCGGACCGTCCCCGGCATCGCCGAGGAGAACTACTGGTTCCGCAGGCACGAGATCGCCTACGCCGAACTGCTCGACCGCTGCGCCGGAAAAACCGTGCTGGAGGCCGGATCCGGTGAAGGCTACGGCGCGGACATGATCGCCTCGGTAGCCACCAAGGTGATCGGCGTCGACTACGACACCGGCGCGGTCGAGCACGTGCGCGCCCGCTACCCGCGGGTGGAGATGATCCAGGGCAACCTCGCCGAACTGCCGCTCGACGACGCTTCGGTCGACGTGGTGGTGAATTTCCAAGTGATCGAACATCTTTGGGACCAAGCTCAGTTCCTCCGGGAGTGCTTCCGGGTGCTGCGTCCCGGCGGCGAACTGCTGATCAGCACGCCCAACCGGATCACCTTCTCCCCCGGTCGCGATACCCCGCTCAACCCGTTCCACACCCGCGAACTGAACGCCGCCGAGCTCACCGAACTGCTGGTCGACGCCGGATTCGAGGTTGCCGAGATGACCGGCGTGCACCACGGCCCGAGCCTGAAAGCGTTGGACGCCAAGCACGGTGGTTCGTTCATCGACGCGCAGATCGAGCGGGCACTGGCCGGTGAACCATGGCCCGCCGAGCTCACCGCCGACGTCGCGGCCGTCACCATCGAGGATTTCGTGCTGGTCGCCGAGGACATCGACGCGAGTCTCGATCTGGTCGCCATCGCGGTGAAGCCGTGAGTGAGCGAAGCGAACGAACCATCGGCACAGCGCTCTTGGGAACGACGGAGCCGAGGCTCAGCGAGGCGCAGTCGTGAGTGAGCGAAGCGAACGAACCATCGGCACAGCGCCCTTGGGAACGACGGAGCCGAGCGCTAGCGAGGCGCAGTCGTGAGCAGCGAGGCTGTTCCCGGCCAGTTCACCCTGGTCTTGCATTCGCACCTACCGTGGTTCGCCCATCACGGCCGCTGGCCGGTCGGTGAGGAATGGCTCTATCAATCCTGGGCCTCCTCTTACCTTCCGGTCGCCGAAGTCCTGAGAACCCTTGCCGCCGAAGGACGTTCACATCTGCTGAGCCTCGGCATCACGCCGGTGCTCGCGGCCCAGCTGGACGACCCGCACTGCCTGGCGGGGATGCACCACTGGCTCGGCAATTGGCAGCTGCGCGCCGACGAGGCGGCCATGGCGGGCAACATCGCCCTGGGCAGGCACGAACATCGTTTGGCCACAGCGGCTTTGGCGGATTTCGAGGAACGCTGGCGGCATGGCGCGGCACCGGTGTGGCGTGCGCTCATCGATGCCGAGGCGATCGAACTGCTCGGCGGCCCGCTCGCCCATCCGTTCCAGCCGCTGCTCGATCCGCGACTGCGCCAGTTCCAGCTCAACGAGGGCCTGGACGACGCGCGACACCGCTGGGGCCACACACCGACCGGCATCTGGGCACCGGAATGCGGCTACACGCCGGGCATGGAGATCGGCTACGACGCCGCCGGTGTGACACATTTCATGGTCGACGGGCCCGCATTGCGGGGCGACACGTCGCTCGGACGGCCGGTGCGCGAGTCCGATGTGGTCGCGTTCGGGCGCGATCTCCAGGTGAGCTACCGGGTGTGGTCACCGAAATCGGGCTACCCGGGCCAGAGCGCCTACCGTGACTTTCATCACTATGACCACGCCACCGGTCTCAAGCCGGCCCGCGTCACGGGCAAGACCGTGGCAGGCCCGGACAAGGCGCCGTACGACCCGGAGCTCGCGGCGGCGGCGGTGGTCCGCGATGTCGACGACTTCGTCCAGACGGTGCGCGAGCGACTGATCAGCGAATCCGCCCGCATCGGCAAGCCCGCGCTGGTGGTGGCCGCGTTCGACACCGAACTGTTCGGCCACTGGTGGCACGAGGGGCCGCAGTGGTTGGCCCAGGTGTTGCGGGCCCTGCCCGAAGCCGGGGTCACCGTCGGCACGCTGGCCGACGCGCGCGAACGCGGATTCGTCGGTGCGCCTGTGCCATTGGCCGACTCGTCCTGGGGTTCGGGCAAGGACTGGCGGGTCTGGGCCGGGGATCAGGTAAGCGACCTGGTCGAACTCAATGACGACATCGTGCGGCTCACCCTGGAAACGATCGACAAGATGCGCGCCGCCGACGGTGGACCCGCCTTGCGCGACCACGTTGCCGACCAGTTGCTCCGGGAAGCGATTCTCACCGTGTCCAGCGACTGGGCGTTCATGGTCAGCAAGGACTCCGCCGCGGGCTACGCGCGCGACCGCGCGCATCAACACGCGCACGCCGTGCGGGAGATCGCGGCCGCCGTCGGCGCGGGCCAACTCGCGAAAGCACAGCAGTTGGCGGCAGGATGGGGGGCGAGTGACGGACTCTTCCCCGGTGTGGATGCGCGACGACTCGACAGCGCCGGGTCCGGAGAAAGCTTCGCCGTGGCTGCCGCCGCCCCAGGATCGGGCCCCGCTGAACGGTCCACCGCAGAAGGACATGCATGAAGATTTTGATGGTGTCGTGGGAGTACCCGCCGGTTGTGGTCGGCGGGTTGGGCAGGCACGTGCATCACCTGGCTACCGAGTTGGCCGTGGCGGGCCACGAGGTGGTCGTGCTGGCGCGCCGTCCCTCCGGCACCGACTCCTCGACCCACCCCACCCACTCCTTCATCGCCGAGGGCGTGCTGGTGGTCGCGGTCGCGGAGGACCCGCCGGTCTTCGATTTCGGCGAGGACATGCTGGCCTGGACGCTGGCCATGGGGCACGCGATGGTGCGGGCCGGCATCGCGCTCGGCAAACCCGGCATCGGTGACGGCTGGGTGCCCGACGTGGTGCACGCGCACGACTGGCTGGTCGCGCACCCCGGCATCGCGCTGGCCGAGTACTACGACGTGCCGCTGGTGTCGACCATTCACGCCACCGAGGCCGGGCGGCACAGCGGCTGGGTCGCGGGCAAGGTCAACCGGCAGGTGCATTCCGTCGAGTGGTGGCTTGCCAACGAATCCGACGCGCTGATCACCTGCTCAGCATCGATGCAGGACGAAGTGGAGCGGCTCTACGGACCGGAGCGGGTGCCGATGACGGTGATCCGCAACGGAATCGACGTGGGCGCCTGGACATTTCGGCCGCGCTCGCCACGCACCGGCCCGCCGCGGCTGCTGTACGTCGGCAGGCTCGAATACGAGAAGGGCGTGCAGGACGCGATCGCCGCACTGCCGCGCATCCGGCGCGCGCACCCCGGCACCACGCTCACCATCGCCGGTGTCGGCACCCAGTTCGACTGGCTGCGTGAGCGTGCGCGGGTGCATCGGGTGGCCCGCGCGGTGACCTTCGCCGGACAGCTCGACCACACCGAACTCCTCGGCTGGCTGCACGGAGCAGACGCCATCGTGCTGCCGAGCCGCTACGAGCCCTTCGGCATCGTCGCACTGGAGGCGGCCGCCGCTGGCACCCCGCTGATCACCTCCACCGCCGGTGGCCTCGGCGAAGCGGTCATCGACGGCGTCACCGGCGCCTCCTTCGCCCCCGCCGACGTCGACGGTCTCGTCGAAGCCGCCCGCGCCACCCTCGACGACCCCGCCGCCGCCCAAGACCGCGCCTACGCCGCCCGCGAACGCCTCACCGCCGATTTCGCCTGGGACGTCGTAGCCGCCGAAACCGCCCAGGTCTACCACTCGGCAAAACGCCGCGTCCGCAACCCACTCGGCCGCCCCACCATCATCGAACGCCCCCTCCCCGAACGCGACCCCAAGTAGGACGGAGCTACGCCTCCATCTTCTTGACCACGCGCTGGACGGTGAGCCAGGTGCGGGTGGTGATGTTCTTGCCGTAGGTCTTTTCCAGCCAGCTCATGAAGTCCGGGGTTTTGCCGGGTTCGCTGTTGTCGATCACGGCGAGGAAGGCGCGGCATGCCTTGTCGTAACCGACGATTCGGGTCCGCGGGTCGGGCTGGTCGGGAAGTTTGGTTGGCGCCTTGGCGCCGTCTTTGAGGAACGTGGCCACCAGATAGGTGCCGCGCCCGTGGGTGAGGCCGGGGAACGGGTCGGTGTCGAGCAGGGCTCGCAGCTCTTCGTGACTGCGAATGATCGTTCCGCCGGGGATGCCGAGTTCGGCATTCAGGGCCAGCTGTATCCGGTCCTCTAGGTCGCTGACGTCGGTTTCCGCGCTGCGGAAGACGATATTGCCGCTGGCGAGCACCGATGCGACCTGCTCGAAGCCGAGGCCATCGAACACGCCGCGCAGCTTCTCGTTGCTCATGTTCGGATTGCTCGGGGCGATCCCGCGCAGCAGCGCGGCATACCGTTTCATGACGCGGTCTTCGCCGCGCCGTTCTTCTTACGCTCGATATCCGCCAGCGCCGCAAGGTATTTCGCGCGTTCCTCCGCGCTCGCCTCCCAGGCGTCCTTGCGATTCTTGACGACCTTGGCGGGAGCGCCGACAGCGATGCTGTAGTCCGGGATCTCGCCCTTGACGACGGCGTGCGCGCCGAGGACACAGCCGCGGCCGACTCGGGTTTCCCGCAACACGGTCACCTTGGCGGCGATCCAGGTATCGGGTCCGATGCGGACCGGGCTCTTCACGATGCCCTGATCCTTGATCGGCAGCGTGATGTCGTCCATCTTGTGGTCGAAGTCGCAGATGTAGCACCAGTCGGCGACCAGGGTGGATTCGCCGATCTCGATGTCGAGGTAGGTGTTGACGACGTTGTCCTTGCCGAAGACCACCTTGTCGCCGATGCGCAGCGAACCCTCGTGGCAGCGGATGGCGTTGCCGTCGCCGATGTGCACCCAGCGGCCGATCTCCATCCGGCCCAGCTCGGGAGTCGCGTGGATCTCCACCCGCTTGCCGAGGAAGACCATGCCGCGCAACACGATGTGCGGGTTGGCCAGCCGGAACTTGAGCAGCCGGTAGTAGCGGACCAGGTACCAGGGCGTGTAGGCCCGGTTCGCGAGCACCCAGCGCAGCGACGCCATGGTCAGAAAACGCGCCTGCTGCGGATCCCGGCGGCGCGATCCCCGCCAGCGCGTGCGCAACGGCGCGCCCCACATGCTCGTCACTGACGGATCTCCTGTCGTGGTCCAACGGCTCGCCGCCCACCTCCTGCGGCGACGGGATAGAGCATAACGGGCGCTCCCGGACGCGGTTCGCGCGTGGCCGCGCCGACGGCGGCGGACGCCTGATCTGCCTCGACGGTTCGGGGAACGCCAACCTGCGAACCGCAGGGGCGGGACTCACACACCCGCGCGCACCCCTCCCGTACAGTGACTGCTGCGCCGCGGTCGGCGCCCCCCCGAATCCACACGCGTACACCCGAACCGGGTCGCTCCAGAGCTGTGGGTCGGCACGCTTTAGTCTCGTGCGAGCGGAAACGACGACAGGAGTGCAGCAGGTGCGAAGCGGCGTACTGGCTAGTTCCAGGTGGCGACGGTCCCGGATGCGGGTAGTTGCGTCGCTGGCCGCGGTCGGTGCGCTGGCGTTGGCCGGATGCGGCACCGACGTCGACGACATCACGGTCGGGCCGGGTAAAGGCTGGCCCGCCGCGCATCACGACGGACGCAACGGTGGCAGCAGCCCCGTGGTCGGCGCCAAGAAGATCGCGTTGAGCTGGTCGCGCCCGATCGGCGGGCCGATTGCCGAGCCGGTCACCATCGGCCCCGACGGGCAGATGTTCCTGACCACGAACACGCCCACTTGCGTGATCTTCTCCCTGCAGATGGCCACCGGACGTAAACGTTTCTGCACCGAGCTCGGCCAGACCGCGGTCTCCGCGCCTTCGGTGGTCGACGGCATGACCAACGTCTATGTCGGCGACGATCGCGACAACATCGGCGCGGTCATGTCCTTCAACTACCTGGGGCAGCCTCGCTGGCGCACCCCGGTTGCCGGAACGCCGGTCTCGATGCAGTTCACCGGCGACGGAAACCTGTTGACGGTCACCCAATCCGGGCAGGTCGACGTGCTCTCCCGGCAGACCGGCCAGCGCCTGGTGGCCACGACGCAGCTGCTCGGCCAGCCCGACTTCCTGGAAAACCCGAACCTCACCTGGCCGGCCGCCGGGCAAGGCCTGGACGACTGCCGGATCGGCGAACCGCAGTGCCCGGTCGCGAACATCTCCGCCGTCGACACCGCGAGTGGGCGCTTCTTCGTCACGGTATGGCAGCCGGGCAAGCCGAACGCCGCGCTCGTCGCACTTCGGTACGCGGACAACAAGATCCACCAGGACTGGAGCGCCGACCTGCTGTTCGGCGGCAGTGCCACCAGCCCCGCGCTTGCCGCCGACGGCAAGACCGTCTACGTGGGCGACAACAGCAACCGGCTGATCGCCGTCGATGCTGCCGACGGGCGCACGAAATGGGTGCAGCCACTGACCTGGGCGCCGCGCGGCGGCATCTCGGTATCCAGCGACGGCTTGATCATCCCGTCCGGCGACGACGGCTACCTGCTCGCCCTGCGCGACAAGGGTGACGCCGCGGAAATCGCTTGGGAGCGTAAGGACCTCGGCCTCCGCGGCACGCCGGTGCAAACCGCGGGCGGCACCGGCTACACCCCCGCGGCGATCGGCGACGGCCTGAACCTCATCACCTTCGACACCAAAACCGGCACCACCATCGACTCCGACGTGCTCCCCGGCGCGCAGGGCAGCACCACCGGCACCTCCGTCGGCGCGAAGGGCGAAGTCGTGGTCGCCACCCGCATCGGCGAAGTCTTCACCTTCAAGCCCGAGTACTGATTCGGCAGCGGTTAGTTGGTAGTCGCCGCTACGGCCGTGCACAGGAAGGCCGTTGGGGTGCGGCCTATTCGGGTGATCACCAAGGTGAAGGGGTGGGCGCCTTGGGGTTTGAGGGTGCGGCGGAGTTTGTCGGGGTCTACGTCTACGCCGCGTACCAGGATTTCCAGGGGGCCGCAGTGGTGGCGGCGGAGTTCGGCGCGGAGGGTCTTCTCGCGGTAGTCGAGGCGGTCGATGATGCGGAAGCCTCTGGTGCCCGGCGGGACGGTATTGCCTGTCAGGTAGGCGATGCGGGGATCCAGTTGCCACAGGCCGTGTTTCGCGGCGTAGTGGCGGACCAGACCAGCGCGGACGATTGCGCCGTCGGGGTCGATGATCCACTCACCGGGGTCCTTTTCGAGAATATCGTCAGGGGCGGTGTCGGTGAGGGTGAAAGATGTTCCGGCCGACGACAATACGGTCGCACGGCGGGTGACCGCCGAGTCGGTCAGCCCCGCTGACCACAGGCACGCTTCGCGGACGGCGCCGTCGAGGGAGACGATTTCGATCTCGCCGGTCCAGTCGAGGCGGTCGAAATCCAGTCCGGGAGCGCACTTCACGGCGAGATCGCGGCCGGGGTAGGCGGCGAGCAGGTCCGGCAGTGGCGGTTGCAGCTTCGCCGGGTCGTGGGTGCGTCTACCGTCGGCCCGTCGTGCCGGATCTGCGACGACGACGGTGTCCCTGCTCACCGGCACGAGGGCATCCGCCTTGGCCAGCAACACGTTTCGGCGTCCGGCGAGGTTGTGCGCGGCCATCGACAACCGCGCGGCGTCCAAATCGCTGCCGATGACGGCGGGGCACACCATCGCCAGCTCGGCCAGCTCCGCGCCGATCGAGCAGGTCACGTCGTGCACCGCGCGCCCGGCCAACCGAGCGGCCCGGCGCCGGGCGACCAGCGTCGGGGTCGCCTGTTGCAGGGCATCGTCGGTGAACAACCAGTCCCCCGCGTCGGCGAGCTTGGCTGCGGCTTTACGCCGCAAGCGCACCGTTTCGACGAGCGCCGCCGCCCAGCCGCCGTGGTCCCGGCGCACCCGCTCCAGATCACGCAGGTGCGTTGCCTGGGTCAGCTCCAGCCGGTCCACCTCGGCCAGTGCGGCACTACCGGCCGCACTGCCGAGAAAGGCGACATCCGCGCGACTGAAGCCGTAGCCCACTACTTGGCAGACGTGCCCGGCTTCACGCCGGTGATCATCGCGTTGTAGAAGAACTGGCGCGGCACCACCCGGCGCATCACGTTCTCGTCCAGCCAGCTCAGCTTCAGCCACGCCTGGTACATGGCCATCCGGTAGCCCATGGTGAGCTTCTCCTCCGGCACCGCCGCCTCGAAGGTGCGCACCGGCCAGCCCCACAGCGCGGCCGCGAACTCCTCGGTGGTCGCCTTGACGTCGACGGCACCGGCCGAGCTCGCCATCCGCTCCAGTTCGCTCGGGTCGAACGTGTGCAGGTCGACGACCGCCTCGAGCGCCGCGGCCCGCGAGGACTCGTCCAGCTCCGTCTGCGGACGCCGCCAACCGGCCAGCTGTGGCAGCTTGGTGACGGTGGTGGTGGCCTTCCAGGTGATCCGGCCGAGCCAGCGGGCGTAGAAATTGCCCGCCGTGGTCGGCTCGCCCGCGAAGACGAAGCGCCCGCCCGGCTTGAGCACGCGCAGACATTCCTTCAGCGCCAGTTCGACATCCGGGATGTGGTGCAGCACCGCGTGCCCGCACACCAGATCGAAGGTGTCGTCCTCGTACGGGATGGTCTCGGCGTCGGCGACCCTGCCGTCCACGTCGAGTCCGAGGTTCTGCGCGTTGCGCAGCGCGACCTTGACCATGCCCGGCGACAGGTCGGTGACCGAGCCGGACTTGGCCACCCCGCCCTGCATCAGGTTCAGCAGAAAGAAGCCGGTACCGCAGCCGAGTTCGAGGGCACGCTCGTAGGGCAGCGGGGCGGGGCCGACGGCGGCGTCGAACCGGCCACGGGCGTATTCGATGCAGCGCTCGTCATAGGAGATCGACCATTTGTCGTCGTAGGTCTCGGCTTCCCAGTCGTGGTAGAGGACCTGGGCAAGCTTCGTATCCTTGCGCGCGGCTTCGACCTCGGCCTCGGTGGCGTGCGGGTTCGGCGCGGGGTCATCAGGGCGTACCGTCATGGAGGCCAAGCCTAGCTTGTCCGCCTCGCCGCGCATTTTGCCGGTCGTGTGTACAACTCAACCTTTCCACCGGCCCGCATGGCCGACGCCACGCCAGGAACACACATCCGTTCCGAGGCTCAACGACCGACGAATGCCGCCGACCCCGGCCCGTCCGCCACATATGACTCGGTCCCGATCCGGCGATCTTCCGTACCGAACAAATCAGACCATTCGGTCTGCGCCCGATCCAGGCCATGCGGACCCGCCTCGAACACCGCCTTCGCGGCGGCGAGCGCCCGCGCCGGGCCATCGGTGAACTGCCGCGCCCAGCGCAGCCCGGCGGTGTACACGTCGTCGGGCGGGACCACCTCGTCGACCAAGCCGAGCGAGCGCGCTTCATCGGGTTCGACGAAGCGGCCGCTGTAGACGAGGTCCTTCGCCGGACCCGGTCCGATCAGCAGGGAAAGGCGCCGGATCCCGGCGAGCGGGATCAGCCCCGCCTTGATCTGCGGCAACCCGAGCTTGACGTTGTCGCCGATGATGCGCCGATCCGCGCCGAGCGCGAGCTCCAGCCCACCGCCGAGGCAGTAGCCACTGATCGCCGCGACCGTCGGCTGCGGCAGCCGGGCCAGGCAGCCGAGCCCGCGCTGCAGATCGCCCGCCATCGCCCGCGCCTGGTCTTCGCTCAGCCCGGCCAGCTCGGCCAGATCGTCGCCCGCCGAGAACACCCGCTCGTCGCCGTAGAGCATGACCGCCGCGACGGCCTGGTCCGCGGCGATCGCCTCGGCCGCATCGGCCAGCTCCCGCACCAACTGCGCGTTCAGCAGGTTCATCGGCGGGCGGGCGATCCGGAGGACGGCCACGCGACGCGCGGCATCACCCTCGGGCAGATCCAGGGTCACGAATTCGGCCATGGGACGGAACGCTACCGGGTGGCCGACCACTCCCCCGTCGGGCGTATCGCCCCCCGCCTCACTTACGTACGGAGCCCTTGAGCCTGCCGGTATCCGGAAGATCGGCGAAGTACCGATTACTGTCCGGGAACGCCAGCACGTCCTGCCCCGCGACGCCGGGGAGCACCGGCATGATCGGCTCGATGACCATGTCCGCGGCGAGGATTTCGGCGGTGGACCCGAATTCGGCGAGCGCGTCCAGCTGCGACCAGGTCGGCGGCAGCAGGATGTCGGTGCCCGCCCGCCATCGGTCCAGCGCCTCGGCCGGTGTACGCCACTGCACCTCCGCCGCCTCCGACGTCGCGCCATCGGCCAGCTGCCCCGCAGGCAGCACCGCGACGAAGAACCGGGTGTCGTAGCGGCGCGGCTCGACCACCGGAGTGATCCAATTCGCCCACGGCCGAAGCAGATCCGCGCGCAGCACCAAGTTCTCCTCGGCGAGGAAACCGGCCAGCGACAGCTCGCGTCGTTCCAGCTTGCCGCGCGCGTCGTGATACCTGGTCGTGTCCGAGACCACGCTGTCCGCGGTCGGACCGGCAAGCAGCACACCGCATTCCTCGAATGTCTCGCGCACGGCGGCACAGACCAGCGCCTTGGCCCTCGGCTCGGTGGTGGCGAAACGCTCGGCCCACCAAGCGGGTTCCGGCCCCGCCCAGGCGATGTCGGCGGTCCCGTCCGCGGGATCGACACCGCCACCGGGGAACACGGTCATCCCCGCGGCGAACGCCATCGCGCCCACCCGGCGCTGCAGGAAGACCTCGGGTCCGGCGGCACCGTCGCGCACCAGCATCACCGTCGACGCGTCCTTGGGCGACGAGGCCTGCGGCTGAGAGTCAGCCTGCCCGTTTATCTCACTCACAACTTGCACCATAACGCGCGCTTCGTGAGCGCCGTCACGGGCCGCACGGTCAGCGCGTGCGGTGCTTGCCCGCGCGACGAGCGCGGCGCGCGAAGTAGCGGCCGTCCACGTGGTCGAGGGCGATCGACTGGCGGAAGGCATCGCTGAGGTTTTCCGACGTCAGCACATCGGTAAGCAAGCCCTGCGCGACCACCGCACCCTCGTTGAGCAGGAGTCCATGGGTGAAGCCTGGTGGGATCTCCTCCACATGGTGAGTGACCAGAACGATGGCGGGCGAGTCCGGGTCGGCGGCCAGATCGCCGAGCCGTTCCACCAATTCCTCACGGCCACCGAGATCGAGGCCCGCGGCCGGTTCGTCGAGCAGCAACAGCTCCGGGTCGGTCATCAGGGCGCGGGCAATGAGCACCCGCTTGCGCTCCCCCTCGGACAGGGTGCCGTACGTGCGATCCGAAAGATGTTCGGCGCCAAGGCTTTCCAACATGTCGACGGCGCGATCGGTGTCGACGTCGTCGTAGCGTTCGCGCCACCGGCCGAGCACCGCGTACCCCGCCGACACCACCAGATCGCTGACCTTCTCATCGCGCGGCACCCGCCCCGCCACCGCGGCGGACGACAAGCCGATCCGCGGGCGTAGCTCGCTGATATCGACCTTGCCAAGCACCTCGCCGAGCAGATGGGCGGTGCCCGAGGTCGGATGCATCTCGGCGGCGGCCATGCGCAGCAGTGAGGTCTTGCCCGCGCCGTTGGGCCCGAGCACGACCCAGCGTTCGTCGAGCTCGACCTGCCAGCTGACCGGGCCGACGAGCGTGTGGCCCGAGCGGCGAACGGTGACGTCGGTGAAATCGATGAGCAGATCGGGATCCGGTTGTGGCACGCGGTCCATCTTGGACCACCCGGCAGGCTGCTCGCCAACGCGGGCAGGGAGCGGGGAACGTGTCGCTCGGCTCAGCGGCGGCGGTCCAGCACGAAGTAGTCACGTAGCTGCTGGTCGTCGCCGTGATCCGGATCGGGATGGTCCTCCCCGTCCGACTTGTGGAGCAGCCGGGCCACGATGAGGGCCAAGGGAACCGACAAAAGCACCCAGAGAGCGAGAATCACCAGCAGCGTCGTCATAGCTGGTCCTTCCCTTCCGTTGAGCAAGGCCGCGATGCCTCGATACGACGAGCCTCCGTCTGGCGGGCTCGGCGCGGGTAGAGCACAACGTCCTCGGCGAGTTGCTAAGGCATACCCAGATTCGGGTCGCGCAACGCCCATTCCGCGCGTCCGGTTTCGGCGCCTTCACCAGGATCGAGCGGGTACCGCGATCACCGTCATCGAGCCGGGCGCCACCTCGGTGAACCCGGCGTCGCGCACGGCCACCGCCGCGCCACGGGCGACCTCATCGGCCAGCGTCTGCCATTGTCGCGCATCGGCTTCCCGTACCGAGCACCGGAACCCGCGCTCGGCCCAGCGCAGTGCGTGTTCGGCGGTCGACGCACCGGCGAGCAACATGCTGGCATGACCGACCTGCGCGGCGGCCTTGCCCACGGTCATGCCGAGTCGCGAATTCAGCCACAGCACCGGCAGATCGGGATCGGCGGGGCCGGGCTCGTCGTGGTCGAGGTCGGTGCCGCCGATCTGCAGGCGCTTGATGCGCGGGTCGACCTCGCCGACCGGGCCGGGGACGAAGGCCCGCGCCTGCGCGCCGTCGATGTCGACCGTGACGCCGTCCACCTCGTTCGCGGCGAGCCACTGGGCGCCACGCGCGCGCCGGGTCACCTTGCGGATGCGTGAGCGTTTCCACGCCAGGTAGCGCTGCGCCCATTCGCCGTCCGGACCGACCCGCTCGTCCAGGCACAGCGCCACCGACGCGGTCGCCGCGGCGGCCAGCAGCGCACTGCGCGGCGGCGGGTCCACCTTGGGCAGGTGCAGCACGATCTGCATGGCCTGGACCATGGCCGGATCGTCGGGGTCGCCCGCGCCGCCGTAGCCGCGGGCCAACTCCGCATGCCGGACGCGGAATCCCGCCTCGTCGAATTCGACCGGCCCCATCGGACTTTCCCGGGCATCCCGGACTTCGGCACCACATTCCGGGATGCTCGACATCACTCCACCTTGATCGTCAACGAAAACGTCTGTGCCGGTTCCATACCCTGCTCCCACGGCCGCAGGTAGTCCATCGTCAGGCGGCTGATGCCCGGGGCGTTGCCGACGAAGGTCCACACCGACGTGCCACCGGAGCCGGGGGCGACCGGCACGTTGGGATCCGGCGTGAAGGCCGGTTCCCCTTGCGCCCGAACCACCTTCGCGTCCACTTCGGCGATCTGCCAGGAGTAACCGGTGGACGGATTCGCGGGCAGCGTCACCACCAGGGGCTGGCCGACGGTGAGCCGCCGCTCCTTGCCGTTGTCGACCTCGGTGGCCGTCACCGGGGCTGGCGGCGGAGCGGATGTCGCGGCGACCGAGGAGGTCGGATCCGACGTGGCGGCATCGTCGTTGCCGCACCCGACGACGGTCAATCCGAGCAGCAGCACAAGCAGAGATTTCCGCAACGCACCCTCCGAATCACCCTGATGATCATGGTCGGCGCCAGCCTACCGACGGGGCAGGCCGGACCGCGCAATCGACACCGGGTACCCGGTGGTCAGCTCAGCGGCACCCGGCGCAGCAGTCCGTCGCGGGCGTCGGCGGCCTCGACCTCGTGCCGGGTGACACCGAGGACGTAGAGCACCGCGTCCAGGTAGGGGTGCGACAGTGCCGCGTCGGCGATCTCGCGGAGCGCGGGTTTGGCATTGAACGCGACACCGAGCCCGGCCGCATTGAGCATGTCGATGTCGTTGGCGCCGTCGCCGACCGCGACCGTCTGCTCCATCGGCACCCCCGCCTCGGCCGCGAACTTGCGCAACGCGGTGGCCTTGGCGGCCCGGTCGACGATCTCGCCGACGACCCGCCCGGTCAGCTTGCCGCCCTTGATCTCCAACGTGTTGGCCTGCACGAAGTCCAGTTCGAGTTCGTGCGCCAACGGCTCGATCACCTGACGGAACCCACCCGACACCACACCGCAGCGGAAGCCGAGCCGACGCAGCGTGCGAATGGTGGTGCGCGCGCCTGGGGTCAGCTCGATCCGCTCGGCGACCTCCTCGATCACCGACTCGTCCAGCCCGGCCAGGGTCGCGACCCGCTGACGCAGCGATTCGGCGAAGTCGAGTTCGCCGCGCATGGCCGATTCGGTGACCTTGCGGACTTCGTCCTCGACGCCGGCGTGCGCGGCGAGCATTTCGATCACCTCACCCTGGATGAGGGTCGAGTCCACGTCGAACACGATGAGGCGCTTGGCCCGGCGAGCCAGTCCGGCCCGCTCCACCGCGACGTCGACCTGTTCGGCGACCGCTGCCTCGGCCAGTGCCGTGCGCAGTCGCGAGTCGGTGTCGGCACCGGTGTCGGTCGCGGTGACCAGCAGTTCCATCCCGGTGACCGGGTAGTCCGCGATGCCGCGAATGCTGTCGATATTGGCGCCGAGCGCGGCCAGTTGCCGCGACACCGAGCTGAACGCGCGCGCGGTGACCGGTGCGCCCAGGATCACCACCGCGTGGGTGGACATCGGCTGCCTGCCGATCACCGCGTCGACCTCGACGTCGACATGCATGCCGACGGTGTTCATCGCTTCTTCGAGCTCGTCCTGCAGCGCCTCCGGGTCACTCGGACAGGTGACCAGCACACCGAGGGTCAGTCGGCCGCGAATGACGACCTGCTCGACATCCAGCAGGCTCACGTGGTGCCGGGACATCGCCGCGAGCAGCACGGACGTCACACCGGGACGGTCGGGTCCGGTGACGGTGACGAGAACGGTGGTGTCGGCCAACTGAGTTGCTCCAGTTTCGTAAGGTTGCCGTCGCTGTGCTTGACCTCGTTGTCACATCGCTGCGGGCGACTACTTCGCTGCACAAACGAGTGTGCACCCGCTGGTGGCCAGCAGGTGCACACTCGTCGTCGTAATAATTCCTACTTGGTTGCCACTGCGCCTTCGTGGACGTCGGTGGCGTGCTTGCCCGAACCCCAGCCCACGTGCGCCTCCTGCCGCATCCGCTCAACCATGTGCGGGTAGTGCAGCTCGAACGCCGGACGCTCGGACCGGATGCGCGGCAGCTCGTAGAAGTTGTGCCGCGGCGGCGGGCAGGTGGTGGCCCATTCCAGCGAGTTGCCGTAGCCCCACGGATCGTCCACGGTGACGACCTCGCCGTAGCGGAAGCTCTTGAAGACGTTCCAGATGAACGGCAGCATCGAGGCGCCGAGGATGAACGCGCCGATGGTGGAGATGGTGTTCAGCACGGTGAAGCCGTCGCTGGGCAGGTAGTCGGCGTAGCGGCGCGGCATGCCCTCGGCGCCGAGCCAGTGCTGCACCAGGAAGGTGGTGTGGAAGCCGACGAACGTGGTCCAGAAGTGCCACTTGCCGAGGCGCTCGTCCATCATCCGGCCGGTGATCTTCGGAAACCAGAAGTAGATACCGGCGAAGGTGGCGAACACGATGGTGCCGAAGAGCACGTAGTGGAAGTGCGCGACAACGAAGTACGAGTCGGTGACGTGGAAGTCCAGCGGCGGGCTGGCCAGGATGACACCGGACAGACCACCGAAGAGGAAGGTCACCAGGAAGCCGATCGACCACAGCATCGGCGTCTCGAACGTCAGCTGACCACGCCACATGGTGCCGATCCAGTTGAAGAACTTCACCCCGGTCGGCACGGCGATCAGGAACGTCATGAACGAGAAGTACGGCAGCAGAACGGCACCGGTCGCGTACATGTGGTGCGCCCACACCGCGATCGACAGCGCGGCGATGCCGAGCGTCGCGTAGACCAGCGTGGTGTAACCGAAGATCGGCTTGCGCGAGAACACCGGGAAGATCTCGGACACGATGCCGAAGAACGGCAGCGCGATGATGTACACCTCGGGATGCCCGAAGAACCAGAACAGGTGCTGGTAGAGCAGGACGCCGCCGGTCGCCGGGTCGTAGATGTGGCCACCGAGGTGCCGGTCGTAGGCGAGGCCGAACAGCGCTGCGGTCAGCAGCGGGAAGGCCAGCAGCACGAGCACGCTGGTGACGGCGATGTTCCAGGTGAAAATCGGCATCCGGAACATGGTCATACCGGGGGCGCGCAGGCAGACGACGGTGGTCAGCATGTTGACGCCACCGAGGATGGTGCCGAGACCGGAGACGGCGAGACCGAGGATCCACAGGTCAGCGCCGACGCCGGGCGAGTGCAGGATGTCGGTGAGCGGGGTGTAGGCGGTCCAGCCGAAGTCGGCGGCGCCACCCGGGGTGATGAAGCCCGCGGTCGCCATCGTGCCGCCGAACAGGTACAGCCAGTAGCTGAACGCGTTCAGTCGGGGGAAGGCGACGTCAGGGGCGCCGATCTGCAGCGGGAGCACGATGTTGGCGAAGCCGAACACGATGGCCGTCGCGTAGAACAGCAGCATGATGGTGCCGTGCATGGTGAACAGCTGGTTGAACTGTTCCGGCGAGAGGAACTGCAGACCCGGCCGCGCCAGCTCGGCCCGCATCATCAGCGCCATCAGACCACCGATGAGGAAGAAGCTCATCGCGGTCACCAGGTACATGGTGCCGAGGACCTTGGGGTCGGTGGTGGTGACCATCTTGTAGAGATACGAACCCTTCGGCCCGGTCCGCGCCGGATACGGCCGAGTCGCTTCCAACTGCTGGACTGGCTGGGGCTCTACCGCAGTCACTGATCCTCCTGAAGGTGCCTTTAGGTCGCTCCGCAGGCTCCGCTGCTTGCATCCATCCCCATGTCGGAACAGACGACAGTTCGCTTGCGCTTCTGGAATCGTAAACCGTGCTGCCGCAGCAATCCGCACGGGTCCTACTCTGTGTCGTATTTCGTTGGTCGGGCCGGAACGACACGACACCGATGAGTTTGCCGGATGGTCGGCGTCTCTATCGGTGTCCAGTGTTCCACTCCAGGCCAGGAGACCAACCATGACCGACCAGAACCAGCCCAAGCCCGGCGATCCCTGCTGGGTCGATCTCTACACCTCCGATCTCGACCGCAGCATCGCCTTCTACGGCGAACTGTTCGGCTGGACCGCCGATCGCGCGGGCGAAGAATTCGGTGGCTACGTCACCTTCCGCAAGGACGGCCTTGCAGTCGCCGGTGCCATGGGACGGATGGCGGGTGAGGAAAGCCCCGAGCAGTGGACCATCTATCTGGCCAGCTCCGATGCCAAGGCCACCGCCGACAAGGCGCTTGCGCACGGTGGGTCCGTGTTCGTCGCACCGATGGCCGTCGGCGATCTGGGGAGCATGGCGGTGCTCGGCGACGTGGGTGGCGCGAGCATCGGCGTCTGGCAGACCGGGACCTTCGGCGGTTTCGAGACCCGCGCGCTGGTCAATGACGGGCAGTGGCGCGACCATGCGGGCGCACCGTCCTGGTTCGAGTTGCACACCCGCGCCTACGACGCCTCGCTCGACTTCTACCGCAGCGTTTTCGGTTGGCAGGACACCTTCACCATCTCCGACACTCCGGAATTCCGCTACACCACCATTCACGCGCAGAGCCCGATGCTCGGTGGCGTCATGGACGCCGCCGCGTTCATGCCGGAGGGCGTACCGGCTGGCTGGACCGTGTATTTCGGCGCCGACGAGGTGGACAAGACGATCGCGAAGTTGGTCGAACTGGGCGGCACGGTGCTGTCCGCGCCCGAGGACACCCCGTACGGCCGGATGGCGGCGGTCGCCGATGCCACCGGGGCGCGCTTCAGCATCGGCGGCGACACCGCCTGAGCAGCCGGAACCGGCGGGTCGCGCGGAATACCCTGCCCCACGGCGGTTTCCGCGCGGCCGGTCGCAGTAGGGGCGCGACGCGGCACGCGGGCGCGGTGGCCTCTCCCCTGGCCGCGCCGCGCACGCATGTACCCTCACCCGCATGCCGCTGAGCGCCTTCGTTCGCACCCGAAACCGCACAGCTTCTCCCCGATCCGGCACCGCCCGCGTGGCACGGCGCCGGATCGTCGCTGTCGCGGCGTTATGCGCGACCGCCGTGGCGGCGGGCTGCAGCAGCACACCCGACGACGCCAGCAGCATCGTGCGCACCACCACCAATATCGCGGGTGCGGGCGTGGTCGGGCTGGAGCGTGACACCACCCGGGCCTGTGCGCTGCCGAGCGCACCCGATCCGGCGAACGGCAGCACGCGTACCGTCACGCACGCCGCCGGCGTCTCGGAGGTGCCCGCCGACCCGCAGCGCATCGTCGTCCTCACCACCTCGGCGCTTGACGCGGCGTGCGCGGTTGGCCTGTGGGAACGCGTCGTCGGCGCGGTCACCCTCGACGGGCCGAGCCCACAGCCCGACTATCTCGGCACCGGTGTGCTGAAGATCCCCGGCGTCGGCTCGGCCGCACAGCCGGATCCGGCGCTCATCGCCGGTCTGCATCCCGACCTCATTCTCGGCAATATCCCCACCGCGGGAGCGAGTTTCGACGCGCTACGGGCGATCGCCCCCACCGTCCTGGTCGGCGCCGACAACAGCTGGCAGGCCGAATTCACCGCGCTCGCAACAGGTCTGGGTCGGCGCGCGGCCGCCGACGACGCACTCGACAACTACCGCACCGAGGCCACCGATATCGGCAACGCGATCGCCGCCAATCAGACGCAGGCCTCGCTCATCCGATTCACCGCTGATACCAATCGGATTCAGGGCAGCGACAGTTTCGCGGGCCAGGTTCTCGGTGACGTGGGTGTGCAGCGGCCCACCGCGCAGCGCGGCCCCTCGTTCGACGTCACCCCCGACCAGTTCGCCACCAAGGTCGAAGGCGATCTGATCTATGTGATCCTCGCGGGCGAGGAGGGCAAGCGCCACGGCGAGTCGGTGCTGCGCACCGATGCGTGGAAGGACCTCGGCGCCGCGACCGACAAGCGGGTCTTCGCCGTCGAGGACACCGTCTGGCACGGCAACGGCCTCACCGCCGCCCGTGCGCTGCTCGCCGATCTGAACGGCACGCTCAACGGGTTCGTCACCGACTGACCCCGGTACCCCCTTGGTGGCATTTTGCCCACCCTGGGAGGTGCGCCGACCAGCGCTTGGGTTGCTGTCGAAGTCTCTTCTCGTGGACGAGATTAGAGGTACGCAAGAAACCTCTTCACCGAGACTTCGAGGGACAACCACCATGCATACGCTGACCGACTCGCTCGCCGACAACCTCCGCAGGCTGCCGCTGGCGCGGCCCGTCGCCGAGGTCGATCCGAACGCGGTCGTGGTGTCCACCGCCGACTGCGCCCTCACCTACGCCGAGCTGGATCGTTGGTCGAACCGGCTGGCCAGGCTGCTGCTCGAGCTCGGCGCGGACGACAACCCGCGCGTCGCCATCGCGATCACCGACGAGATCGAATCCGTTGTCGCGGAGCGGGCCATCGTCAAGATCGGCGGCACACCGGTACCCGTCGCCGCGGACGGGTCGTTCACCCTGGGCACCACGCTGGGCGTGACCACCAAGGCGCAGCGCGCCGCGCTCACCGACGCGATCGACTGGCTGGTGCTGGACGACCGCTCGACACTGCAGCGCTACCTCGCGGGCTCCGACGCGCCGCTCACCGACGACGAGCAGCAGCTGCCGAAATCGGCCTGAGCCCAGGCGCGCCCGACCACGTTCGGGCGCGCCGTTCGGCATGTCCGACCCATGTCGGCAATCGCCCATCGGTGTACACGTCACCGGTTCAAAATGAACCTGTCGCGAGCTGTGCGGCAGGTACTACCACTACCGCGGTGGCCAGCGGCGGTCACATCCGCGCCGGCCCCGGGCGGTAAGAACGTAGGACTCTTCATGCAACAGCCTCCCCCTTCGCCCGTCGAGACCGGCAGCGGTCTGCCCGAGGGCGCCTTCGCGCTGTCGGCGGCCCAACGCGGAATCTGGTTCGCCCAGCACATCGCGGGCGATACGCCGATCTCCATCGCGCAGTACGTCGAGTTGAGCGGACCGATCGACCTCGACCTGCTGGCGCGTGCCGCCCGGCAGGCGGGCCGTGAGTTCGGCACCGGGTATCTGCGACTGCTCGAGGTCGATGGTCATCCGTACCAGTTCGTGGACACCACCCTGGACGACAGCCTGCTCACCCTGGACCTCCGCGGCGAACGTGACCCGGCGGCCGCCGCACACGCGTGGATGCGCGCGGAGTACGAGGCGCCACTGGAACTGACCCGTGATCGGCTGGTGCGGATGGCGATGCTGCGGCTCGCCGACGAGCGCTGGTACTGGTACTCGCGGATCCATCACATCGTGCTGGACGGTATGGGCGCGCTGACCATGGTGCAGCGCACCGGGGAGATCTACAACGCCGAGATCGACGGCAAGCAGCCGCCGCCCGCGAAGGCCGAGGATTTGCGGAAAATCGTCGAAGCCGATCTGGCGTACCGCAATTCGGATCGCTTCGGAGCCGACCAGGAGTACTGGCTCGAACATCTGGCCGGGATGGCCGACCCGGTGAGCCTCGCCGGTCGCACCGCCGATGTCGATGCGCACCCGAGTCGCGTCGCCGGTGCACTGCCGCGGGACACCGCGGATTTGCTCGATGCCGTCGCCGAGGCGGCTTCGTCGGGTGTCGCGCCGACGGTTGTCGCGGCCTTCGGTGCGTATCTGGGCGCGATGACCGGCGCTGCCGAAATTGTCCTGAGCCTGCCGGTTTCGGCGCGAACCACGGCAATCCTGCGCCGCTCCGGCGGCATGATCGCCAATGTCGTTCCGCTGCGGTTGACGCTGACGCCGGCCACCACGGTCGGCGAGGTGATCCGGGCGGCGCAGGGTGAGCTGACCGGGGCGCTGCGGCGGCAGCGGTACCGGCAGGAGGACATCTTCCGCGATCTGGGCCGACCGATGGACGAGGCCGCGTCGTTCGGTCCTTCGGTGAACCTGATGATGGTGGACACCAGGATTCAGCTCGGCGAGGTGACCGGCCGCCTGCATGTACTGACGTCCGGGTTGATCGACGACCTGTTCGTCAACGTGTATCCCGGGGTGGGCGGCGAGAGCACCCACATCGATTTCCAGGGCAACGGAAACCTTTACAGCGACGCCGATTTGGCGGCGCAACATCGCCGGTTCCTGCTGTTCCTGCACAGCTTCCTCGCGGCGGGACCAGATGCCGCGTTGTCGACCGTGCCGGTGGTGTCCGACGACGAGCGAGCCGAGCTGGTGCCCGCGCGCGGGCCCGCCGGTGTCCCGCCCCGTACCTTGCCCGAAATCCTCACGGTCGGTGCGGCACTCGATCCTGATGCGATAGCGATCCGGGCCGGGGCGACCGAGTTGACCTATCGGCAAGTCGACGAGTACACGAATCGCCTGGCCCGGGTGCTCATCGCGGCGGGCGCCGGACCGGAACGCGCTGTGGCGATCTCGATCCCCCGTTCGGCCGAGTCCGTGCTGGCGATGATCGCGGTGGCCAAAACCGGCGCCGCGTTCGTACCGATCGATCCCACCTATCCCGCCGACCGGATCGAGCACATGGTCGGCGACAGCGGCGTCGTGGCGGGCGTGACCGCCGCGGCGGCCCGAAAGTCGTTGCCGGACCGAGTGAACTGGCTGATCCTGGACGAAGAGGCAACCGAGCGGAGCGTGCGGGAGCAGGATGCGGCGGCCGTCACCGCCGCGGAACGACCCGCCTCGATGCACCTCGATCAGGTGGCCTACATCATCTACACCTCGGGATCGACCGGATTGCCCAAGGGTGTCCTTGTTTCGCATCGCGGACTCGCGAACCTCGCGACCGGCTCCGGCGCCGGGTTCGGCGTGACCGCCGATTCCGTGGTGGCACACGCGGTGTCGCCGAGCTTCGACATTTCGGTCGAGGAAATCTTGGTGACGCTCGCCGCCGGTGCCACCCTCGCCGTCGTGCCGCCCGCGGCATACGCGGGCGAGGAGCTGGCCGAGGTGTTGCGCACGCACCGCGTCACGCACCTCAATGTCACCCCGACGGTGGTGGGCTCACTCGATCCGGCGACGCTGCCCGACCTGCGCACCGTGATCGTCGGCGGCGACGCTTGCCCACCCGAGCTGGTCGCCAAGTGGTCCGGCCGCACGCTGCTGAATGGGTATGGCCCCACCGAAACCACGGTGACCGTGACATTGAGCGAACCGCTTGTGCCTGCGGCGCCGGTCACCATCGGCGGTCTCGTCCGCGGTGTGTCCGCGGTGGTGCTCGACCCGTGGCTGCGGCCGGTTCCGCCCGGCACCGTCGGCGAGCTGTATCTAGCGGGTGCGGGGCTCGCGCGCGGCTATCACCAGCGCAACGGGCTCACCGCGGGCCGATTCGTCGCCAACCCGTACGACGCCGGTACGCGGATGTATCGCACCGGGGACCTGGTGCGCTGGAGTTCGCGGGGTGACCGGCTCGAGCTGGAGTATCACGGCCGCAGTGATTTCCAGGTGAAGATCCGCGGTTTCCGCGTCGAGCTCGGTGAGATCGACGCGGCGCTGCAACGGCATCCGGACGTCGACTTCGCGATCACCCTCGGTGCCGAAACCGGTTCCGGCGCAACCGCACTGGTGTCGTACGTGCTGCCGAAGCCAGGAGCCGAGGCGCACCCGGAAGCACTCAAAGCCGCAGCCGGGGAAACCCTTCCGGCCTACATGGTGCCGACCGTGGTGATGGTGCTGGACAGTATCCCGCTCACGCCGCTCGGCAAGGTGGACCGCAAGGCGCTGCCCGCACCGGATTTCGGGGCCCGCGCAGTCGCCGGTCGCGCTCCTTCCACGCCGCGCGAGGAGGCGCTGGCCGCGCTCTTCGCCGAGGTGCTCGGAATCGAGACGGTCGGTGTAGATGAGAGCTTCTTCGCACTCGGCGGCGACAGCATCGTGTCCATCCAGCTGGTATCCCGCGCGAAGGCGGCGGGCATCGGGATCAGCGCGCGGGATGTGTTCGAACGCAAGACCGTTGCCGCACTGGCCGCTGTCGCCACCGAGGTACGGGCGCAGGTGGTGCACGAATTGCCCGGTGGCGGGGTCGGCGCTGTCGAGCTCACGCCGATCGTGCACGCCATGCTGGAGCAGGGTGACAGCTGGCAGCGGTTCGGCCAGGCGGTGCTCGTCGGGCTGCCCGCCGGGTTCGATCGGGGTCGGCTCGTTGCGGCGGTGCAGGCGCTCGTTGATCACCATGATCTGCTTCGTTCCTCACTGCGCGCCTCCCCGGATGGCTGGGAGTGGCTGGTTGCCGAGCGTGGGTCGGTCGACGCGAGCGCCCTGGTCGACGTCGTCGCGGTCGGGCCGGACAGCGACGAGACCCGGGAACACGAAGTGCAGCGAGCGGCCGACCTGCTCGACCCCGCGGCGGGTGTCGTCGCGCGCTTCGTCCTGCTCGAGCGCAACGATGCCGAACCGGCGCTCTGGCTGGTGTTGCATCACCTCGTGGTCGACGGTGTTTCCTGGCGGATCCTATTGCCGGATCTCGCGACGGCAGCCATGGGCGGCACCCTCGCGCCGGTCGGTACCTCGTTCCGGCGCTGGGCGCACGGCCAAGCGGAGCAGGTATCTGGGCGAGTCCCCGAATTGTCGCTCTGGCAACGCATTCTGGCGACGCCCGACCCGGCGCTCGGAGCGGACACCCTCGATCCGGCCGTCGATGTGGTCGCGACCATGGCGCACCGCCAGACCGTAATCGCACCGGATATCGCGAACACCGTGCTGACCACCGCACCCGATCGATTCCATTGCAGCGCCGACGATGTCCTGCTCGCCGCGCTCACCATGGCGGTCGGCCGGTGGCGGGAGCGGGCCTCGGCGCTGTTCACCCTGGAAGGGCACGGCCGCACGGAGGCGATCCTGCCCGGTGCCGATGTCGCACGCACGGTGGGCTGGTTCACCAGCGTGTATCCGGTCGCCGTCGATCTGACCGGGATCGATCTGGCCGACGCCTTCGCCGGTGGCGTGGCGGCGGGCACGGCCATCAAGACCACGAAGGAACAGCTTCGGACAGTGCCGGACAAGGGTATCGGCTTCGGCGTGCTGCGCTACCTCGACGCCGAGACCGCGGCGGCGCTCGCCGACGCACCGACACCGCAGATCAGCTTCAACTACCTCGGCCGGGCGAGCACCGGAGCGGAGACGGAACCCTGGCTGCCGCAACGGTTTGCGGCCACGCAGGACGATCGGGCGCCACTGGCCGCCGTCGTCGATATCAACGCCGTCCTGACCGATACGGGCCTGGAAGTGACCTGGGCCTACGCTTCCCGGCTGCTCGACGCCGAGGAAGTCGACCAACTCGCGCGGCTCTGGGCAGCAGCTCTGTTGGCGCTTGCCGAGCACGCCGAGTCCGTGGGTTCGGGCGGGCGGACACCGTCCGACTTCGTCCTCGTCCCGGTGACCCAGCAGCAGATCGACGCATGGGAACGCGACTATCCGAACCTCGCCGATGTGTGGCCGCTCTCCCCGCTGCAGTACGGCTTGCTGTTCCACGCGCTCTACGACTCCGATACTGCCGACGGCTATACCGTGCAATCGCTGCTCACCCTGGCAGGCACCGTCGACGCGGCCCGGTTGCGCGCCGCCGCACAGGCATTGCTGGCTCGGCACGAGAATCTGCGGGTCGCCTTCGTGGAGACCGATGATGGTCCCCGGCAACTCGTCCTGGCCGATGCCGAAATCAGCTGGCAGGAAGTCGATCTCACGGACATCGCGGATACTGAACTGCGGCAGCGAGAGCTGGACCGCTTGATCGCGCTGGACGCCCGCACCCGCTTCGAGCTCACCCGGCCGCCGTTGGTTCGCTTCACCCTGATCCGGACGACCGCCGACACCTACCGGCTCGTGCTCACCAATCACCATCTGGTGCTGGACGGTTGGTCGACGCCGCTGCTGGTGCGCGAACTGCTGACGCTGTACCTCACCTCGGGTGACACGTCCGCGCTGCAGCCCGCGCACTCCTATCGCGAATTCCTGTCCTGGTTGGCCGAACGCGACGACGCCGAATCGATTGCCGCGTGGGCGGAATCGCTGGCGGGCATCGACACCCCGACCCGCGCCGTCCCGACGCTGGCTGGCATCGAGTCGACCGAGACCGGCATGCTGTCCACCGACCTGGCCCCCGATACCGTGGCCCGATTGGAAGCGGCGGCACGCGAATCCGGCGCCACAGTCAATACCTTGGTGCAGGCGAGCTGGGCACTGCTGCTCGCCATGCTCACCGGCCGGACCGATGTGGTGTTCGGCGGCACGGTCTCCGGTCGGCCGCCGGAGTTGGCCGGTGTCGAAGAAATGGTCGGCCTGTTCATCAACACGCTGCCGGTGCGGGTTCGGCTCGATCCGGCGGAGAAGGTGGTGGACCTGCTGGCCCGTTTACAGGCCGAGCAGGCGCGGCTGATGGATCACCAGCATGTCGGCCTCGCGGCGATTCACCAGGCCGTCGGGCTTGCCGAATTGTTCGACACCCTCACCGTTTTCGAGTCCTATCCGATCGATCGGGCCGCGCTGTCGCAGGCGCTCGATATCGCGGGCATGCGGGTGCTCGACGTCGAAGGCACCGACGCGACGCCGTACCCGTTGAACCTCATGGTCATTCCGCTGCGCGGCACGGACGGCCACGACTCCCTGCGGGTGAGCTTGAAGTTCATGGCCGATCAGCTCGATCCCGCCGCGGCCCGGCCGCTGCTGGACCGCTTCGTCCGGCTGCTCACCCAGCTGGCCGACCATCCGCGCGCCCTGGTCTCCCAGTTGCAGTACTGCGATGACGCCGAACGTGCTGCGCTGCTGCCGGTTCGGGGGCCGGAGTCGCTGCCCATGCGCACGCTGCCCGATATCCTCGCCGCCGGCGCGGCGATCGACGGCGACGCCATCGCGGTCAGCGCGGGCACGCTCACCATGTCCTACGGCGAACTCGACGCCTGGTCGAACCGGTTCGCGCGGCTGCTGCTGAGCCGTGGTGTCGGGCGGGAGGTGTTCGTCGTGCTCGCCCTCACCCGGTCGCTGGAATCGGTGGTGGCGGTGTGGGCGCTGGCCAAGTCCGGCGCGGCGTTCGCGCCCTTGGATCCGCACCATCCCGTCGAGCGGATCGAGCACATGCTCACCGACTCGAAGGCGCCGATTGGCGTAACGGTCACGGCCACCGGCGAGACATTGCCCGGCAGTATCGACTGGCTGCTGCTCGACGACCTCAACACGATCCGCCGGGTCATGACGGTGTCCGACGCACCCATCACCGACGAGGAACGCGGCGGCCCGATCGATCTCGACCAGACGGCGTACCTGATCTACACCTCGGGCTCCACCGGCAAGCCGAAGGCGGTCCTGCTCAGTCATCGCGGGGTGTCGAATCTGGTTTCCACCCAACGCGATTCCCTCGACTTGGATCCGACGGCGAGTGCGTTGCAGGTGGCGTCGCCGAGCTTCGACGCCTCGGTGTTCGAGCTGCTGACCGCGCACGGTGCGGGCGGCAGGTTGGTGGTCTCGCCGCCGGATGTCTACGGCGGCGCGGAACTGGAACAGCTGCTGCGCACGGAACGGGTGACCCATGCGGTGATCACACCGTCGGCGCTGGCCACCATGGAGCCGACCGATCTCGACCACTTGCGGGTGCTCGCGGTGGCCGGTGAGGCGGCGACACCGGAGCTGATCGAACGCTGGTCCGTCGGGCGGCGGATGGTGAACCTCTATGGGCCGACGGAGTTCAGCATTTGGGCCACCGGTCCGGCGGAACTCGTTGCGGGCGAACCGATCACGATCGGCGGGCCGATTCGCGGCGCGGCCACCATGGTGCTGGACACGTGGTTGCGTCCGGTGCCCGTCGGTGTCGCCGGCGAGTTGTATCTGGCCGGGCCCGCACTCGCCAGGGGCTACTTCAACCGCTTCGAGATGACGGCCGGTCGATTCGTCGCCGACCCATACGGGGCACCCGGCGAGCGAATGTATCGGACCGGCGACATGGTGCGCTGGGGCGTCGGCCGCGACGGCGGCTACGAGCTGGAGTACCTGGGGCGCAGCGACTTCCAGGTAAAGATCCGTGGACTGCGCATCGAGCTCGGCGAGATCGACGCGGTGTTGTCGCGCGACGAGCAGGTCGAGTACGCGGTCACGATCGGCCGGGCCGGTCCGGCCGGTGCGACCGTGCTGGTGTCGTACGTGCTGCCCGCCGCGGGCGTCGAGCTGGATACCGAGCGGCTGCGCGAGCGAGTGGCCGCCGAGCTGCCCGGATATATGGTGCCCGGCTACCTCGTTGTGCTGGACTCGATTCCGCTCACGCCGGTCGGCAAGCTGGACCGCAAAGCCCTTCCGGTGCCGGACTTCTCGGACACCAACCGGCCCTACCTCGCGCCACGTACGCCGGTGGAGCAGGCGGTGGCCGAGGTGTTCGGCGATGTGCTCGGCCGCGAGCGGATCAGCGTCGATCAATCGTTCTTCGAACTCGGCGGCAACTCGCTCAGCGCGACCAAGGTGGTCGCCCGGGTCAATTCGGCGCTCGGCTCGACCATCGCGCTGCGGGATCTGTTCGACGCGCCCACCGTCGCGCAGTTGTCCGCGCGGGTGGTCCCGGCGACCGATGGCAAGCCGGGCCGGTTCGCGCTCGCGCCGCGGCTTCGGCCGGACCGCATCCCGTTGTCCCCGGCACAGCAGCGGATGTGGGTGCTCAACCGGCTCGACCCGACCTCGTCGGCCTACAACATCGCCGTCGCGCTGCGCCTGACCGGCCAGCTCGACGTCGACGCCATGCGTTCGGCGCTCACCGACGTCGTCGACCGGCACGAGAGCCTGCGCACGATCTACCCTTCCGACGCGGCGGGCCCCCGTCAGGTGGTCATGGACACCGAGACGGCCGCACCCACCCTCACGGTGCTGGGGACCGACGACGGTGCGGCACTGCGCGATCGGATCAATGCCCTGGCGGGCGAGGGGTTCGATATCGCCAAGGAGCCGCCGCTGCGGGTCGGGTTGTTCCGCATCGCTGACGCGACTTCCGGCTCGGCTGCCAACGGAGAGCCGCGGGACCATGATCCGGTCAGCCGCGAACTGGCCGCCTCCACAGCCGCGTCTGCTGCGGTGCCCGCGCCGGTTCCCCCCGACCACGTCGCGACGTCGGCCCCGGTGTCCTCCGGTGCGTTCGCGGGCGCTCCGCCGGTCGCATCGAATCCTTCGGTCGGCGCCCCATCGGTGTCCTCCGGCCACTCTGCCGCGATGGCTCCGATACCCGCGGCGCACGCCACCGAAAGCGACTCCGCCGCTGTACACGTCGTCGTGCTCGTGGTGCATCACATCAGTGCGGACGGTGCGTCCATGGCGCCGCTGGCCGCTGATCTGGTCGCCGCGTACTCCGAGCACGTCAGCGGTGCAGGCACGGCCAGGGTTCCGCTTGCCGTGCAGTACGCCGACTTCGCGCTGTGGCATCGCGAATTGCTCGGCAGCGAATCCGATCCGGAATCGATCGCAGCGCAGCAGGTTCGGTACTGGCGCGACACGCTCGACGGTGCGCCGGACGTACTGGAACTGCCCGCCGACCGGCCTCGGCCCGCGGTGCAGACGATGCACAGCGCCGACGTCGATTTCACGGTCGATGCCGAATTGCACGGTGCACTGGTGGAATTCGCGGCAGCGCACAATGTCAGCCTGTTCATGGTCGTGCACGCGGCGCTCGCGGTGCTGCTGGCGCGGCTCGGCGGCACCGACGATGTGGTGATCGGGACGCCGGTGGCCGGGCGCGGCGAGCAGGCGCTGGACGAACTCGTCGGCATGTTCGTCAATACCCTGGCCTTGCGCACACCGGTCGACCCCGCCGCGGGGTTCGGCGACTTCCTGACCGCAGTGCGCTCGACCGATCTGGACGCGTTCGCACATGCCGATGTGCCGTTCGAACGGCTGGTGCAGGTGTTGAATCCGACTCGGTCGACGGCACATCATCCGCTGTTCCAGGTGTCGCTGTCGCTGCAGAATTTCGTCGAGCCGGTGCTGGAGCTGCCGGGGTTGCGGTTCGAGGTGCAGGACTTCGACCGCCGTACTTCCCAATTCGATCTCACCCTCGATCTGCGGGAGCGCTTCGACGAGACCGGCCCGGCCGGGCTGGCCGGTGTGCTCACCTACGCGACGGACCTATTCGATGCGGCGACGGTGGCGGCGTTCGCCACCCGCTGGCAGCGCGTACTCGCCACCGTTCTCGCCGAACCCGACGTGCGACTCGCCGATATCGACATCCTCGACGACAGCGAACGAACAACACTGGTACCGGTCCGCGGCCCCGAAAGCGCCGGTCTTACCACGCTTCCGGAGATACTTGCCACCACCGCATCCCGGTACCCGGATCGCCCCGCCTTGATCGCGGCCGGACACATGACGACGTACCGCGAACTCGACGCGCACGCCAACCGGCTGGCCCGGCTGCTGCTCGCCGCAGGCGCGGGCCCGGAAACCGTAGTCGCCCTCGGCCTTCCTCGCTCGGCCGAACTGCTGACCGGCATGTGGGCGGCGGCCAAGATCGGTGCGGCTTTCCTACCGGTCGACCCGAAGCACCCGGTGGAGCGGATAGATCACATGCTGACCGATTCCAGCGCCCGCGTCGGCCTCACGGTGGCCGAGTACCGGCCGTTGTTACCGGACAGCACGCAATGGCTGGTGCTGGACGACATCGCCCTGGTCGAACGCTGGTGCCGGGCGAGTGCGCGGCCACTGCGCGAAGGTGAGCCGCCGCACCCGATCCGTTCGGATAACCCGGCGTGGCTGATCTATACCTCCGGCTCGACCGGCACTCCGAAGGGCGTCTCGGTCTCCCACCGTGGCATCGCTGACCTGGTTGTCGCGCAACGGGAGTCGCTCGGGCTTGACGAGCGTGCCCGGGTATTGCAGGTGGCCTCACCGAGTTTCGACGCGTCGGTGTTCGAGGCGCTCATGGCGTTCGGTTCTGGCGGGGCCTCGGTGGTCGCGCCGCCGGAGGTGTTCGGCGGCAGCGCGCTGGCCGAATTGATCGCCGACGAACAGGTCACCCACCTGGTGATCACGCCGTCGGCGCTGGCCACGCTCGATCCCGGCGAGGTGTCGAGTGTGCGGGTGCTCGCGGTGGCGGGTGAGGCGGTCGGTGCCGAACTAGTCGAGCGGTGGGCTACCGACCGCGCCATGGTCAATCTGTACGGCCCCACCGAATTCACCATCTGGGCAACGGGTTCCGCACCGCTCGTCGTCGGTGCACCGGTGTCCATCGGCACGCCGGTTCGCGGTGCCGCGGTGCTGGTGCTGGATGACCGGCTGCGCCCGGTGCCGGTAGGTGTCGCGGGTGAGCTGTACCTGGCCGGTCCGGCCCTGGCTCGCGGTTATCACGCACGGCCGGGTCTGACGGCAGGGCGGTTCATCGCCGACCCGTTCGGTGCGGCGGGCCAACGGATGTATCGCACGGGCGATCTGGTGCGCTGGACGCGGTCCGCGTCGTCGCGGCTGGAGCTGGAGTACCTGGGGCGCACCGACTTCCAGGTCAAGGTGCGCGGTCAGCGCATCGAGCTCGGTGAGATCGATGCCGTGCTCGGGCGCGTCGACGGCGTCGACTTCGCGGTGACCCTTGGCGTTCCCGGTCCCACCGGAGCGACCGCACTGGCCGCTTATCTGGTGCGGACACCGGGGGTCGTGATCGACGTCGCCAGGGTTCGCGCCATCGCGGCGGACACCTTGCCCGCCTACATGGTCCCGTCCGCGTTCGTCGTCCTGGACGCCATCCCGCTCACCGCGGTCGGCAAGCTGGATCGAAAGGCGCTGCCCGCACCGGAATTCACCGCCGAACGCACCGAGTATCGCGCACCGTCCACGCCGACCGAAGAGACGCTGGCGGGAATCTTCGCCGAGTTGCTCGGTCTCGACAAGGTCGGCGCCGACGATTCGTTCTTCGCGCTCGGCGGCGACAGCATCCTCGCCATCCAACTGGTGTCGCGGGCCAAGCAGCACGGCGTCCAGTGCACACCGCTGCAGGTCTTCGAGCATCGCACCGTTGCCGCGTTGGCCGCGGCCGCCGATGCCGCGGGCGCGGTGGTCACGCTGGACGAGCTGCCCGGCGGTGGTGTCGGCGACATGCCGCTGCCGCCGATCGTGCACTACATGCTCGACCGGGGCGGCGACTACAGCCGCTTCGCGCAGACAGCGGTGCTGGAGTTGCCGATCGGTATCGAACGGGCGCAGATCGCCGCCACGCTGGCCGCTGTCGTCGACCGCCACGACATGCTGCGCGCCCGGCTGGTGCTGGACGAGAACGTCGAGCCGCGGCTGTCCGTGGGTGAACCCGGTTCGGTCGATGTGGACGCCCTGGTGCACCGCGTCGAATTCGACGCCGCGGCCGACTCCGTGGATCTGCGCGAATACGCGGTGACCGAACTGGATTCCGCGATGAATCGCCTCGATCCGGCCAACGGCGTTGTGCTCCAGTTCATTTGGCTCGATCCGATCGACGACGGCGGAACCCGCACGCGGGCAGGACGTTTGATAGTGGTGGCACACCACCTGGTCATCGACGGCGTCTCCTGGCGCATCCTGGTGCCGGATCTCGTCGCCGCGTGGGCGCAGGTATCGGTCGGCAATACCCCGGTGCTCGCCGAGACCGGCACCTCGATGCGGCGGTGGGCGCACGCGCTGGTCGATGCGGCGAGCACGGACAAGCGGGTCTCGGAGCTCAGCTACTGGCAGGGCGTCATCGCGGGACCCGATCCGCTGATCGGCTCCCGGGCGCTGGACCCCGCGATCGATCAGACGCACATGCTGCGGATGCTGGACCGCGCGGTATCACCGGACATCACGAACGCACTGCTCACGACACTGCCTGGGCTGTTCCGGGGTGGCGTCAACGACGCTCTGCTCGCGACGCTGGCCATTGCGCTGATCCGCTGGCGGGGCCGCCATCCACAGCCATCCGGCGGCCTCCCCCAGGTTCCCCTGCGGACGCCCGGGTCGAGTGGCGAGCCCGGCACGGATAGTTCCGACTCGGTCCCGGCGGACACGGGAACGGCGAGCGCCGAAGACCTCGGACCGTGCACCGATGCCCTGATCCGGCTCGAAGGGCACGGCAGGCAGGAGGAAGCGATTCCCGGTGCCGACCTCTCCCGCACGATCGGCTGGTTCACCAGCATCTACCCGGTCCGCCTCGACCTCAACGGCATCGACCTCGATGACGCATTCGCCGGCGGTCCCGCCATGGGTACAGCCATCCGCGCCGTGAAGCACCAACTGCTCACGGTGCCGGACAAGGG
Organism: Nocardia iowensis; assembly: GCF_019222765.1. NCBI lineage: Bacteria > Bacillati > Actinomycetota > Actinomycetes > Mycobacteriales > Nocardiaceae > Nocardia > Nocardia iowensis. Next base: position 6,766,768 of record NZ_CP078145.1, read on the forward strand.
CATCGGCTTCGGTCTGCTGCGCTACCTGAATCCGGAGACAGCCGAACACCTTCCGGGCCGCCTGCCCGGCCAGGTCAGCTTCAACTATCTCGGGCGGTATTCGACCGGCGACATTCCGGCCGGGCTGGAAGGCCTCGGCTGGCTGCCGACCGACGAGTTCGGCGACCTGCATGCGGTCGAACACCGGTCCGTGCCACTGCAATCGGTGGTCGACGTGAATGCGGTTGTGGTCGGCGACCGGTTGCGGGCGAGCTTCGGTTTCCCGGATACGTTGCTGCACCACGACGAGGTCGCCGAGTTGGCCGACCTCTGGGTCCAGACACTGGGCGCCGCTGCCGGATTCGCGCAGTCCGCGGCGGCACGCACGGCCGCGGCCGACGAAGCCGCCGCCATCGCCGCGCAATCCGCGGCGCGAATTCCGGCAGCCCCCGCCGGACTCGGTCTGGACGTGGTGCTGCCGATCCGGCTCGACGGCACCGCACCTGCCCTGTTCTGCATCCACCCGTCATCCGGAATGTCGTGGACCTACCTCGGCCTCGCCGATGCGTTGCGTCCGGGCAGACCGATCTACGGACTGCAAGCACCGGACCTCGGCGGCCACGAACCACCGGCCCGCTCCATCGAGGAATTCGCCGACCGGTATGTGCGCGAGATCCGCGCCATCCAGCCGGACGGCCCCTACCACCTGCTCGGCTGGTCGTTCGGCGGGCTCATCGCACATGCCGTCGCGACCAAGCTGCAAGAAGCGGGCGCCACCGTCGGCGTCGTCGCACTGCTGGACGCCGACACCGCCGATATCGACGGTGACACCATCGAACGGCTCAGCGCCGGCGCGTTCGTCAACTCGTTCGGCTCGGTCTTCGGCATCGACGATGTGCCCGCCGAGGCCACCGCAGAGCAGGCGGCCGAGCTGATTCGCGAACGGCTGGGCGGTGTTTCGCTGATCGACGCGGACACCATCGAGCGGATGGCGGCGTCGTACAACGCGTCGGCGCGGACCCGCACCGGCTATCGGCGACCGGTATTCGACGGCGACATCGTGTATTTCAGCGCGACCGTGGATACCTCCGACATCTTCGGTCCGGACGGCTGGCGGCCGTACGTGACCGGAGAAATCAGCAACCACGACGTCGAGGTCACCCACGACGAACTGACCGCACCCCACGCGCTGCCGATCATCGCGCGCGTGCTCGACGAACATCTGAGAGGCCGAAAATGAGTTCCGATCAAGGAGTCGTCGTCGAAGGAATCGAGAAATCCTTCGGCACCGTAAAGGCGTTGCGCGGGGTCGATTTCGTGGCCGAGACGGGCGAGGTGCTCGGCATCCTCGGCCCGAACGGGGCGGGCAAGACCACCATGGTGAACATCCTGTCCACGCTCATCGCGCCGGATCGCGGTCGCGCGGTGGTCGCCGGGCACGATGTGGTCGCCGATCCCGCGGCGGTGCGCCGGTCCATCATGCTCACCGGGCAATACGCCGCCCTCGACGACATGCTGAGCGGCTACGAGAATCTGGTGATGTTCGGCAGGCTGATGGGGCTGCGCAAGCGCGCGGCCAGGGCCCGCGCGGACGAACTGCTCGCCGAGTTCGATCTGGTCGGTGCGGCGGGCCGCCGGGTCGGCACGTATTCGGGCGGCATGCGGCGACGCATCGACATCGCGTGCGGTCTCGTCGTCCGGCCGGATGTGGTGTTCCTCGACGAACCGACCACCGGCCTCGATCCGCGGAGTAGGCAGGGGGTTTGGGACCTGGTGAGCAGCTTCAAGAAGGCGGGCATCACCACCCTGCTCACCACGCAGTACCTCGAAGAGGCGGACGCGCTCAGCGATCGGATCATCGTGATCGACCACGGGGTGGTGATCGCGCAGGGCACCGCCGATGAGCTGAAGTCCCGAACCGGCGGCAGCTACTGCGAAGTGGTTCCGCTGGATCTGAAGGATCTGCCCGTTATCGCCGACGCGCTCGGTTCGCTACTGCCGGAAGATATTCGGGCCGCTATGACACCCGACTCGGATCGCATCGCGATCCCGGCCCCCGATGGCGCGAAGACCCTGGCGGAGGCATTGCGCCGCCTGGACGGCGCGGATGTCGAACTGGTCGACATCGCGCTGCGCAGGCCGTCGCTCGACGACGTGTTCCTTCAGTTGACCGGCCACCTGGCCTCCGCTGACGGTGCCGCTGATGTGAAACCGGTTGACGTGGAGAAGGTCTCGTGACCGCGGGCACCTGGTTGACGGATGTCCGTGCCACCCCGCTCCGGGCGCAGCAGTGGTGGGTGCTCACCACTCGATTGATCGTGCCCTCGGTGAAAACCGGTGAGGTGCTTGCCTCGATCCTCGCGCCCGCCGCGTTCACGGCCAGCTTCTACATTCCGCTGAAGACGGTGATGACGTTCGCGGGCACCGGGTTCAGCAGCTACGCCCAGTTCATGATGCCCATCGTGGTGTTGCAAGCCGCGGCGTTCACCGCCATCTCGGCCGCGTTCCGGGCGGCCACCGACTCGGTGGCCGGACTGAATCGCCGGTTCGGGTCCATGCCGGTCGGGCCGCTCGTTCCGGTCGCCGCCCGCATGTCCGGCAATATCTTCCGGCTGGCGATCGCGCTGGTCACCGCCATTATCTGCGGTCATGTGATCGGCTTCCGGTTCCGGCTGGACACCGTGCACACGATCGGCTTCCTGTTGTTGGCGATGCTGATCGGGGTCGCGCTGATGCTGGGCGCGGATGTGATCGGCACCGTGTCACGCAGTCCGGAGGCGACGACTCAGGCTCTGGTGTTGCCGCCGTTGATCTTCGGCATGCTCTCGACGGGTCTGGCACCGGCCCACCAGTTTCCGGCGTGGGTGCAGCCGTTCGTGCGCAATCAGCCGGTGTCCCAGTTCGCGATCGGATTGCGGGCGCTGGCCGGTGACACGCTGGGCAACGCGGGCCAGGTGACGTTGGCGCTGATGGGGCCGCCGCTGGCTTGGGCGATCGGCATTCTCGCGCTGTGCATTCCGCTGACCATCCGACTGAGTTCGAGGAGGGCGTGATGGCACTGCTGGCCGAACGCACCGCAGCTGCCCGCGCCGACGCCGAAATGTCGGCCGCATCGCTGGTGCGGCACACCATGATTCAGACCCATCGGCTGCTGCTGCGCTGGGCACGCAATCCGGTGACCCTGCTGGAAACCCTGATCATCCCGTGCCTGCTGCTGATCATGTTGGAAACGGTCATCGGCGGCCAGATCCGCAAGTTCACCGGCGGTAGCGCCCTGTACGGTTCGGTGCCGATGGTCACCCTCGTCGGCGCACTCTCCGGCGCGGTAGCCGGCGGGGTCCTGCTCGGCCGGGAACGTGACGCCGGACTGCTCGCCCGCTTCTGGGTGCTGCCGGTGCACCGCGCCTCCGGCCTGGCCTCGCGCATCCTCGCCGAGGGCTGCCGCATCTTCGCGGGCACCCTGGCCATCATCCTGGTCGGCTACCTGCTCGGCTTCCGCTTCCACCAGGGCGTCCTCGCCACCCTGGTATTCCTGCTCATCCCGGTACTTTTCGGCCTGGCCTTCGCCACCGTCGTCACCGCCGTCGCCGTCTTCACCGCCAAAGCCACGCTGGTAGAAGCGATCACCATCCTCACCTCGCTGATGATGTTCTTCAGCACCGGCTTCGTCCCGCTGGCGGCCTACCCCCAATGGATCCAGCCGATCGTCCGCAACCAACCGATGTCCGTCGCCGTAGACGCCATGAAAGCCCTAGCCCTCGAAGGCCCCCTAGCCCGCCCCCTCACCCTCACCCTGCTCTGGTCCCTCGCCGCCATCACCCTGTTCGCCATCCCCGCCACCATCGGCTACCGCCGCGCCAGCCGTCGCTGATATCCCGTTGCCGGTGTGACGACCTATCGATACCCTGGCGGTATGCCAGGTTGACGCTAGAGATTTCGGTACGCCCGGTGGCCTCGACCTCCTCCTTTCGTCCGCTGTCAACGATGGGCCACTCGATAATCGGCAGGCTCGCGTAAACGCGATTCGGCCCCGGCGTGAGTGCCGGGGCCGAATCGCCCGCCGATTACTGGACCGAGAGTTGGCGGGCCAGAGCCCAGATCACCAGGACATCGATGGCGATGATGACCAGGGCCCAGAAGGGGTAGATAGGGGCGAAGAGGAAGTTGTCCAGGATGCTGAGCGACGCCATCACGATCCCGGCGAGGTAGCCCCAAGTCTTTCCGGTGACCACGCCGAATCCCGCGATCAGGATGAGAGCGGCGATCACCAGGTGGATCCAGCCCCACGCGGAGACATCGATGAGGAAGACCTGGTCCTCGGTGACCACGAAGATGTCGCGGCCCGCGATCGCGGCGATGGCGGTGAGCAGGTGCAGTACGCCGGTGATGAGGATCAGGACGCCGGCGAAGATCGTCATGTCGCTGAGCGCCGGGCCGGTCCGGACGGGTCCGGGACTAGTCATGACACACACTCCTTCCGAAACGCGTGATACATCATCGGCCCAACGTAGCCCCTGATCAGGCGAAATCGGTGCAAGTCCACAGGCGGGTCACGGGCTCGTGGCAACACCGCGGCAAACAATGGGCGATGTCGCGCGGCGCGCCAGGACCGATGTGGCTGTTCCCGCGCTCGTGCCGCAGAATAGGGGCCGCACGCGGTGGTCCCAGGCATTTCTCGCCTCAGTGACACACATCGCTGCGACACAAGGTGTTGTGCTGCACGGACTTGTCACCCACAAGGAGTAGTGTCCTGAAGGGAGAAACTCCGTGACGGCAGCGGGCTCGGGAAAGGTGTGGAGGCAGCATGAAACTGATCGATCGGGTATCGGCCATCAACTGGAATCGGGTGCCCGACGAGAAGGATGCCGAGGTCTGGGACCGGCTGACCGGCAACTTCTGGCTGCCCGAGAAGGTTCCGGTGTCCAACGACATCCCTTCGTGGGGCACGTTGACCCCCGATGAAAAGCAGCTGACCATGCGGGTCTTCACCGGCCTCACGCTGCTGGACACCATCCAGGGCACGGTAGGCGCGGTGAGCCTGATCCCGGATGCGCTGACCCCGCACGAGGAGGCGGTGTACACCAACATCGCGTTCATGGAGTCGGTGCACGCCAAGAGCTACAGCTCGATCTTCTCCACGCTGTGCTCCACCCGAGAGATCGACGACGCGTTCCGCTGGTCGGAGGAGAACCGCAACCTGCAGCGCAAGGCCGAGATCGTGCTGGACTACTACAACGGCGACGATCCGCTCAAGCGCAAGGTGGCCTCGACGCTGCTGGAGAGCTTCCTCTTCTACTCCGGCTTCTACCTGCCGATGTACTGGTCCTCGCGGGCCAAGCTCACCAACACCGCCGACCTGATCCGGCTGATCATCCGCGACGAGGCCGTGCACGGCTACTACATCGGCTACAAGTACCAGAAGGGTCTGGAACTGGTCAGCCAGGCCGAGCGCGACGAGCTGAAGAACTACACCTTCGAGCTGCTGTTCGAGCTGTACGACAACGAGGTCGAATACACCCAGGACCTCTACGACGAGGTCGGCCTCACCGAGGACGTCAAGAAGTTCCTGCGCTACAACGCGAACAAGGCGCTGATGAACCTCGGCTACGAGGGCCTGTTCCCGAAGGACGAGACCGAGGTGAATCCGGCCATCCTGTCGGCACTCTCGCCGAACGCGGACGAAAACCACGACTTCTTCTCGGGTTCGGGTTCCAGCTACGTGATCGGCAAGGCCGTCAACACCGAAGACGAAGACTGGGAGTTCTGACCGACCTCTCCACATCTGACGACACGGCGGCGGAGCATTCCGCCGCCGTTTGTCGTCCGGGGACTGCGTTCGGCGACGCTTGCGGAATGCTCAGCCCCATTAGCGCGGCATCCAGCTGGAGCCCGCCAGATCGGAAGTTGTTGCCGCGGGGCGCGATCCGGCGGCACGCTCAGACACCCGCCGGGGATCCAGTTGTCATTTCAAAGCTGCGTCCGCCTATAACGGCGCCATTCCTGCGGGAAATTCTTATTCTGGATTGTTCCTGTTATGTTGTCGCACTGAGTAATTCGGTGAATCGGCGAACCTCCATTACAGTCAGCTGGTTGGATGAACGCGGAAACCGATTCGGGGGTGCAGAGCCGGTCGGCTTTCCGGGCATACGGCAGTGCAACACCGCAGCCACAGTGGAACCTTCCAGAATTCCACAGTCGCTGCCGCACTTGGGTTCCAAAATAGACCCCATCGTTAGCGACCCTCGGAGATGCAGCCATGACAACTGGTTCGACCCTTCCCCGCAGGCTACTGGCGCGTGAGCTCCGCAAAGCCCGCGAAGCGGCGAAGGTGAGCGCGGAGGCCGCGCGGAGCCAAATCGGTGTCAGCAAACAAACATTCTGGCGAATGGAGAGCGGGATCCCTACGAGACTGAACCCACTGTTCGTCAAACGGTTATGCGAATTCTACGAGGTATCGCCAGAGCTGACGAAGGTACTGCTGGCCCTCACCGACGAGACGAAGGCCAAGGGATGGTGGCATACGTTCGACGAGGCGGTACCCAAGTCGTTCGGCCTGTTCGTCGGGCTGGAAGATGCGGCGCACCGCGTCATTTCGTATCAGACAACGTTTCTGCCTGGAATGTTGCAGACCGACGAGTACCGGCGCGCGATGCATTGGGTCGAGCACCCGAACATGTCGACATCGGATATCGAGACGAGGATCAAGATTGCCGCGCTACGGCAGGATCGACTCACCAGCGAATCCAATCCGCTGACCCTGGATGTCTTTATCGATGAAGCGGCGTTGCGCCGCCCCACCGGCAGCACCGGCGTCATGGCTGACCAGTTGACGTATCTCGCCGATGCCGCACGGCTACCGAATGTTTCAGTGCGAGTAGTTCCAATTTCGAGAGGCACTTATAGAGGTCTGGCGGTTGGAACATTCGTGCTGCTGGAGTTTCCAACACACCCGACTGCATACCTGACAGAGCCACCGGTGGTTTACATCCAGGGCTTCACCGGAGATTTGTATTTAGAGCGCCCCGAAGAGATTTCAGCGTATCGTGGAGTTTGCACAGATCTCAAACGCCTGACACTGGATGAGGCTGATAGCCGCGCTCTCATCCTCGAAATAGCAGAGGAGTTCTCCCGTGAACATTGATCTGACCAGTGCACGATGGTTCAAGAGCACGCACAGCACCGCTTCGAAAGACTGTGTGGAGACAGCGCATCTCGACGGCGGTATGGTCGGCATACGCGACTCCAAGAACCCCACCGGCCCGGCCCTGATCTTCACTCCTGCCGAATGGGACGCCTTTATTACCGGCGTCGCACACGGCGAATTCAACCGTCCGTAAAGTCTGCCGACCACACGAGGCCCCCACGACCCGTGGGGGTTTCGCGTCCACTCAGTCGAGGCAGAACTCGTTGCCTTCGATGTCCTGCATCACCAGGCACGACTCGTTGTAGTCATCGGCACGCAGTAGTTGCACACGTACCGCGCCGAGCGCGACCAGTCGTGCGCATTCGGTTTCGAGTACGGCCACGCGCTCTTCACCCACGAGTCCGGTGCCGACCCGCACGTCGAGATGCACCCGATTCTTGACGACCTTGCCTTCGGGAACGCGCTGGAAGTACAGGCGCGGGCCCACACCCGTGGGGTCGAGGCAGGTGAACCCTGAACCCTGACGCTCAGGCGGCAGCGAGCGATCGAAATCGTCCCAAGTAGTAAACCCCTCCGGTGGCGGCGGTACGACGTACCCCAACACCTCGCACCAGAAACGAGCGACGCGCTCAGGTTCTGCGCAGTCGAATGTGACTTGGATCTGTTTGACCGACGCCATCGGTCCACCATAGAGGCGAGGGCTTTCGAACACCCAGCGCGGCCTATACCTGCCCCGGTTGCCCACTGGTGCGTCCAAGTGCCGTGGCGATGATTTCCGCGCTGTCGGCGTGCAGGGCCTGCGCCGCGGTCTTGCCGGTCGCCGCGAGGTAGGCATCGACAAGTCGATTGCCGGCGGAGTAGCCCGCTCCGGTCGGCAAGCCGACCGGGGTCACACCGAGGTGCTCGGCGATGGTGTCGCCGTGCACCCAGGCCGTGAAGTTCTGCATGCCGGTGATCTCCAGTCCGGAAACGACTTTCGTGAACACCGCGTCGTCGTGCAGGGTGGGCACGCCGATGCGGGCGTAGCCGAGGTCCGCGCCATACAGTTGACGGGCGAAGGCGTCGGCCAAGCCCTCGCCCACCACATGCTCGCCGACGGTGACCGTCGCCGGATCCCACACCACACCGCCCGGGCTGTAGCGCAGATTGTGGTGGAGTTCGTGCACCGCGGTGCTTTCCACTCGTTCCAGGTTCTGCGGGTAGGGCCACAACGTGATCACGATGTAGCCGGAGATGCCGCCGAAGCCGGTGACGCCCAGGCTGGGACCCATGAAGTTGGCGTCGCTCGGATCGCCGAGCAGCAGTAGCACGGTGATATCCGGGGCGTGGAATCCTGGTGTCGCGGCGAGCAATACGGCCGATGCCTCGTCCATCGCCTGCTGCATGCGCTCCCAGGCTCCGGCCGCCCCGAGCTTTTCGATCGCGTCGAGGCAACGTTGCTCGTCGCGATCGAGCGGAAACCCGGCCGACTGCCGATGAAAGGCCACCAGGTCGACCTCTCCTGGAAAGTACCGGTACATCCCGGCTATCGGGTCGAGCATCGATCGCAGCATGTCTTCGCGGTCGTCCACTGGCGCCCGCAGGATCTGCTTCATAGCGGAGTAGGAGTCGAGAACAGTGATCGTCACGGACCCGACGGTAAGCCCTTACGTAACGTCAGGGACAAGCCGCAGTGCTGCGGAACACAGGGCGAGTGTCGGCAGGTTTCGTACCTCAACCGATCTCGACCGGCCGCCTTTCGAGCACTCGGTAGCGCAGGTGCGTCACGTCGCGCGCTGCCAGCCGCCGGACCACCTCGAGCTCGATGTGATCGGGGCCAAGACCGTCGAACAACCGGCGCCCCTCGCCGAGTAGCACCGGTACGAGATGGATCTCCATTTCGTCGAGCAGCCCGGCCCGCAGCAGCGCTTGCGCCGCACACGCGCCGTGCACGAGCACGGGACGACCGCCCGCGGCGGCCCGAGCCCGGGTGACACAGTCTTCGACGTCGGTAACGAATTGCGCGCTGCCCGGCGGAACATCGTCGTCATCGATGCGGTGAGTCAGCACGAAGATCGGCACGCCATCGTGATGATCACCCTGCCAACGCCCAGCCAGCTCGAAGGTGCGCCGACCGGAGATCACCGCGCCGGTCGCCATGGCCTCGCCGTACACCTGCCCGCTCGGGCCATCCGACATTCGATCATCGAGCCAGTTGAACAGGCGCCCACCGGCACGCCCGAGCTCCTGCCCCGTCCGGTCGTCCGGGCCGGCGATGAAGCCGTCGAGCGACATCGACATGTAGAGACGGATCGGCGATCTGCGCTGCTGGGTGTCTGCGTTCATGTCCGTTGAGACTGTTCGGGATCGACGAACTAATCGCTGTCGAACCTGGACAGGCCGTTGGCAGATCATCAGGGCGCGGTGTCAGTGGAGGGTCAGGTGTGTGTCAGCACGGTGTCAGCCAGCCCGGCGAAAGTGTGTACATCGAACACAGCGACCGGCACCGACAACCGAGCCAGTCACTGCCACAACCGATTTCGAGGAGCACAACGACATGTCGATCACCATCACCCTGACCGACCAGGACAAGGCCACCCTGCGCACCGCCGCCTACGGCGCCGTCTCGCTGATGAGCGCCGCCGGCGCCCCACACAAAGCCATCACCCACGGCTCCATCGCCCTGACCTCGGCCACCGGACTGGTCGGACACGTACTGGCCGCCAAGACCAAAGACATCCACCTGCCCGGCAAATCCGTGCCCGAACTCGCCGACCACGTCCTGCCCGCCCTGACCGCGGCCATGCGTCTGCTCGGCACGCAGCATCCGGTCGAGGCCGACAACTTCCGCGCCACCGTCCTGGTCGCGATCCAAGCCGCCGCCGGAACCGCCAAGACCCAGCCCAACCCCGCCGTGACCGCAATGGCCCACAAGATCACCGCAGCCCTCGACGCCTGACAAATGCCGGACCGCAGGACAACTGTGTCGCGGGGTCCTCTCCGGACCCCGCGACACAGCCAGCACCCGTCGCGGCCTCGTGGCCGTTAGGAACCGCACGATAGACGGTTCGTGTTCACACGAGGTCTGAGCTGGTCGGCCTACTCAGGTCCCGCAGCGCATCGTCATATTGGTTGCGGTCGAACCGGAATGGGCCGAACGCACCATAGTCGCGTTCCGGGCGATAGGGCTGTTCGATGCGATCCCAGATCACCAGGCTGTCGGAGACGACGATCTCGGCCAGCAGCGGCCAGTCGCCCCACGCGCCGCATTCACACACGAGCAAGGGCGTCTTCGATCCCGTTGCCATGGTTGATCTTCCGTAAAAATGGTCCACCAACCGAAAGTTCCAGGCGGACCCCGGATTCAGGCCACCATATGCCTCACCCGCGGGCTGCATACCTGCCGCGAGCTCGAATCTATCGATCAGATCGGTGAGTAGCACACCGTCGACACGTGGGACGACACGGTCACTTCGCACGATCGGCAGTAATCGTGGCACGAACGGAAGGACGCCGGGGGGAAGCCAGGGGCGCGTTCGGCAGACCCGGACCTGTACGTCGAACTGAATGTTATTGAGGGCCATCATGAAACCCGGTCTCGCCCGATGGATCGACATGCCGAAACCAGGCCCGTACCGGGCGTCACCGGCAGTGGCGCGTGGCGCCCTTTCCGCAGAAGAAGTTCACCTCTTCAACGTATATGGCACTCATACCGCCTGCAATATCCGCTCGACCAGGGTGCTGACCCGTCCCGAGCCGAAACGCGGTAAGAGAGTGGGTCGGCGGGTGCTGGCAGTCGCGGGTTGAAGACGGTTCATACCAGTTGGCGACCCGCCTAATTGTTGGCGCGTTGGATGGCGCGTTGGGCGAGGCTGCGAATGCCGGGGAGTTGGATGGCGCGGAGCATCAGTTCGCCGGCCCAGACATGGGTGCGGGACGGCGGGGCGAATCGGCCGATTCCCTTCCGGGCCAGTGCCTGTCGCTTGTGTACTTCCGGGCGCAACGACGTCTCCCAGGTGTCGAGTGCGGTGGGAATGTCGTCGCCGTGTGCTGCTACCGCGGTGCCGAGTCGATCGGCGCCGTCGAGGGCGAGGGCGGCACCGTAGCCGGCGAAAACCGTTACGCACCATGCTGCGTCGCCGAGCAGAACGACTCGGCCGTGACTCCAGCGGTCCATCACGATTTGGCCGACCGAGTCGAAGTAGGCGGCAGTGGGGTCGGCCTCGAGTTGCCGGAGGGCGTCGGCGACACCACCGCCGAGATCGCCGAACGCTCGGGTCAGGGCGGGTCCAGCACCGAGCGCCAGTTCGGCCTTCGGGTCGGGGCAGCGGTAGGCGAAGAACGTCGAGGACCGTTCCGGCCCCAGGTTCATCACCGCGGCTGTGCGGCCGGGTCCGATGAACGTGGCGCCGACGCCTTGGGGTACGTGCTCGGGAACTGTCTCCAGCGGGAATGCGCCGACCATGTGGCCCAGGTCCACGAAATATTCGGTCTCGGCGCCGAATACGAGCTCGCGCACTCGGGAGTGCACGCCGTCGGCGCCGACGAGGAGTTCGGTGTGCAAGCGGGTGCCGTCGCTGAGGGTGACGACAACTTCCCCGGAGGTCTGGGCGAGGGCCTGCACGGTGGTGCCGAAACGGATGTCGGCGACCTCGGCCACAGCGTCGTACAGCGCCGACTCCAAGTCACCGCGGAACAAGCTCAGTGCCCGATTCCCGACGGCAGCCTCGGCGACAGCGGCCGGAATCCTGAACTTCTCCCGGCCGTCCGGGTGGACGAGGACCGAGGTGAAGAACCCGATATCGCGCGGCGTCAGCGCCGGTACCAGCCCGAGCCGCTCGGCGGCGGCATATCCGGGTCCGTGCAAGTTCACCAGGTAACCGCCACTGCGACGAGTCGGCGCGCGCTCGATCACGACGACGTTCCAGCCTTGTCGATGCAGCCGCAACGCGGCGGCCAGTCCGGCGATACCGGCGCCGACGACTGTCGCTCGCCTGCCCGGTGTCCTGGCGCCATGGTGGGCAGTGTTCTCGTTGGCTTCCATTTGCGACTCCTGGATCCGTTGTCGGCGAAAGCCATCCACGAACTATCGCCATGCCGTCAACTAGTAGTTGACGATGGGCCATGCGTCAACCTATGGTTGACGCATGGATCGACAGGTGCCACTGCGCGACGTGATCGCCGCGATCGCGCGGGCCACCCAGAAACGATTCGCGCCCAGCTTTCGCAGGGCGACCCGCGGCTACCCGACGGAAGAGACCATGTCGGAAGCACCGCTCGCCACCGGTGCCCCGGCCAGCAAGGGCGTTGCTGTCGGCCCGGTCCGGCTCGTGCATAGTGTCGATGACTTCGATGCGGTTCGGCCGGGCGATGTAATCGTCTGTCGCACAACCGATCCACAGTGGACCGTGCTCTTCGGCATGGTCGCCGCCGTGGTGACCGAGACCGGGGGGATTCTGTCCCACGCGGCAATTGTCGCCCGCGAGTACGGGATTCCAGCCGTGGTGGCGGCCAAAGGTGCGATGGAGATCCTGGCGAACCACCGGACGATCTCGGTCGATGGGACCAATGGACACGTTCATGCCGTTCGCTCGATCTGACGTTGATGTCGCTTCACCAGGCATGACTGCTCGACACAGAAGAAAAGGTCCGAGATGACGCACGTTTCATGCAGTTCGTTGCTCGCATTGCACGCGATCCGCCTCGGTGGGTTCGTTGATACGCAGGCGGTGGCCGACAGATACGGAATGCCTGTCGGCCTCGCCGAGTCGCACGTGCGGGACTTCCGGGCCCGTGGTTGGATCCGCCGCTTCCGTTTCGGGGACGCCGCGGGGTGGTCGCTCACCGAGAGCGGGCGCGCGGAGAACGAGCGGCTACTCGCCGACGAGCTTTCCGCTTGTGGGGCAAAAGCTTTGGTGGAAGACGTCTATCGCGCCTTTCTCCCGCTCAACGCGCGGTTGGTGCAGGCATGCACGGCCTGGCAGCTGATCGTCCTGCCCGGCGGCAGCATGCAGGACAACGACCACGGGGACGCGCAGCGGGACCGGCGGATCCTGGCCGAACTCGAAAGTCTCGCAGCGGGATTGGTTCCGCTAACGATTCAGCTCACCGAACAACTCGCCCGGTTCGCCGGGTACGACACCCGTTTCGCCGCAGCCCTCTCCCAGGCCGCCGACAACCCCGAGATGGTCACCGGCATCAATCACGATTCCTCCCACCGAGTTTGGTTCGAACTGCACGAAGATCTGATCGCCACGCTCGGTTTAGATCGGTAGTGCGCCGCGGCGTGGGTAGTGTCGTAGGACGGCTGGTACAGCCAGCACTCCCGACCCCTGGACTCGGGTGTGCGGGCCAAGGGTTTCCAGATTCACCGACAGGCGCTGTGCTGCTGCTCGTGCACCGAATACCTGGTCCTGCAGGGGGCTTGCCATGTCGAGATCGTCGTCGTCATTGGGCAGGCGACGCTCGTCGGCGTGCTCTCGCAGCATGTTCACATATGCTTCGACACGATCCAGCTCCGCTTTCGACGGGCGCGGCCCGCGTCGGTTGTCGTTGGCTTCCAGCCATGCGTACAACCGGTCCGGCGGCGCCGCCGGATCGACCTCGTCGGACCGGCGGATCCAGACCTCGCCGGAGGATACGCAATGCATGCGTATTGTACCGTCCCGAGCGACGCACCACTGGCTCCAGCACCCCGGCGCGTAATCGTCGGTGAATTGCTCGTACCAATGTGCGGTTCCGAACCGCACGCTCAATGCCGCCATGCGCGAGTACATCTCGAGCTGTTTCTCTCTGGCGGTTGCGTTGGGTTTTGCCGCCAAGGTGTCGTCCTTGTAGAACACCAGGGTCCAGCCGTCCAGCGCCGGAGTGACGAACACCTCGGGGTAGAGATCCCATGGGTGGGCCGGCGAGTTCTCCGCACGGAAACCGCTGATGCCCAGGCTCGCCCAGTAATCGGGGCCCATGTTCATCGGCCTTTTCCCTTGCCATGGCGCGAATCCCATTCGCATCGTCGCGGGAACCGGGTCGCAGAGATCGAACGCGTCCAAGACCGCGGCTCGATCGGTGGTCGGCAACGCGTACCAAGATCCGGCCAGACGCCCGAAATCCAATGGTTCGGGTTTCTCGGCCCGTTGCTTCATCCGGATCAACCGCTTCAGCACTGCCAGACGGTCCGGCGGAAGGTAGTTCCACCCGAACTCGGCAAGCATCATCATGGCCTCGCGCCGGGCCAACCGGTCCGACGGTGGCACCGACCGCAACGCACCCTCCGAACCCGTCCCGAACGCGCACAAAGCTGATATCGCGTTCTCTCGAACGTTTTCGAGCGAACTGCCCAGTAGCGCCAAAACAATGGGCAGATGCCGACACTGGTGCGTGGCAACGAGATCACTATCCTCGGAAACACAATCCCAGGAAAACTGACAGGACACGAACGCCGCGGGCGATTGCTCGGGCAGAAAGTCTGGCACCCGGGTCGCTTCCGGAAGACCGAGCGTGACCCAAAGCCGCTTTCCCGAACCATCCTTCGGTGCTTCCGTCAGCGCACCGACCAGGGCGTCGAAGTTGAACGGTTGGCGCAGCACGTCGATACAGTCCGGCCAGGCATACTCGAAACGGTCATCGGCCAGCAGGTTCAGCGTCATCTCGAGGAAGGGTTCTTTCCCGGACCCACGGGCGTCCATCCACCGTGCTCGACTTCGGATCTGCGGATCGGTGTCGGTCAGCAGCCGCCGAAATTGCTCGATGTCGAGACCGCCGACCAGTAAGGCAAAGAAGTTGTCGCGATTCCCGTCGTCGACGACCCGATCCAGTGCATCCCAGGTCTGTCGTCGGATCCCCGGGTCGGCATCGCAGGCCAGCCGCCTGACATCGTTCAGCAGCGCAGCTACCTCACCGTCACGGAGCAGCAACCACCAGCGATCGGGTTCCACAGAGTGTTCGGCCAACAACGCCCGCAACCGATCCGGGTCGATCTTCATCACATCCACAACCTATACAGCGGGGCCGCACGCTGTATCGAGCGTCCAGCCCGACCACGGACACGCGTTCGCCAGCGACAGGGCTGTTCGACGCACGCGGCTGCGGCAGTGCAGGACCTCGGCCGGTACGCACGGGGCCCCGCAAGCACCGTGCCGCGTTCGCCGCTAACCGATCGGTAGTGCGCTCAGGATCGGGCCGTAGAACCAGTCGAGGATGCGCTCGGCGTCGTCCTTCGCGGCGACGGCGCCGTGGGGTGAGCTGTGCAGGACCACGCCGATCAACGGTATTCCTGCCCGGACGGTCTCGAACAACAGGCAGGTTCCCGCGGCGTTGGTGTATCCGGTTTTGATGCCGATGGTGCCGGGATAGTCGCGCAGCAGCAGGTTGGTGGTCTGCCAGAGGTGCTCGCGGTTGCCCGGACCGGCGGGCAGGTGATAGCTGTGGGTCCCGACGATGTCGCGGAACACAGGTTGGCTCATCGCGCGCAGGCCGAGGATCACCAGGTCCGCTGGCGTGGAAGTGTTGGAGTGGTCGGTCGGGACAGGCAGTCCACTGGGATCGGTGAAATGTGTTCCCGCCAAGCCCATTTGATGCGCCGTGTCGTTCATCTTGGCGATGAAGCCGTCTTGGCCGGGCCCGAATGCCTCGGCGAGGGTGTAAGCGGCATCGCAGCCGGACGGCAGCATCAACGCATAGAGGAGTTGGCGCGCGGTGAGCACCTCGCCGGGGGCCAGGCCCGCATTGCTTCCGTCGTTCGTGGCGCAGTAGGCCATGCTTTCGTGCGGCACGGTGATGGTGCGGTCGAGGTCGCCGGCGTTGACCACGACCAGTGCCGTCATCACCTTGGTGATGCTGGCTATCGGGACGGGCGTGTTCGGCTGTCGCGACCACAGCATCGTGCCAGTGATCCCGTCCGCCAGCGCTGCCGCCGGCGCCTGCACCCCGTCCGGCTCCGGAGTCGTCCAGGGCAATTGCATCCAGGACGACTGGCTATGGGCAGGGATGGCCGCGACGCTCTGACCGACGGCCACGAGCAGCACCCCGGCGAAAACAGCCTGCAACAATCGGGCAAATGTCCGCATGGGCCACATTCTGCCGCCCCACCCCGCTGATCAGCGGGATTTCGACAGCCAAATTATCCAGCTCCGGCAACAGCACGTAATCGGCAATTGTTGCTGCCGCGAGTCCTACGCTGCTGACCTCGCCACCGAGCAACCCCGAAGTGCCCGAAGGACTTCGGCGCAGAACCCACGTGATGTCGCCGAACAATTCACTGGAAATTCCGCCGTGCGCCCCCGATCCTTAGCGTGGACATCGATCGGAGAGGGTTCCCCCATGGCACATACTGCCGCCCAGCAGGCCGACCATCCTGAGCGGCTGGAGCGCGGACATCCGTTCCGGCAGTGGAAGACCTGGCGGATCCCGGGTACTGAATTGACGTTGACGGGATACTCGCGCGCGAACGACAAGACCTTCTTCCACGTCCCAGAACTACGGTGTTCCCTCGATGCCGGCCTGTGTGAAGGACAGCGGGTCGACACCGTCTTCCTCACCCACACCCACCACGACCACGCCAAGGATCTCGATTTCCTTGCCGAATCCGCCGACGTCTACCTGCCGGTCGAGTCCGTTCCCTATGCCGAGTCATACCTGCGCGCGTCCGCCGAACTGAATCACGGCTCGGCGTACGACCAGTCTCGGGCGGCCGGACACCGGTTACACGGCGTACGCGGAAATGACGAGTTCACCTTCGGACGCCGTGGTCATCACGTGCGTGTCGTCCAATGTGAGCACAAGGTGCCCTGCGTGGGTTACGCCTTCTCCGAACGACGTAAGTCCCTGCTTCCCGAATTCGAGCTGCTCCGCAATCGACTCCCCGGCGCCGAATTCGGTCGGCTCATGGCAGGTAAGCGCAAGGCGGGGCAAGCGGTCGAACAGGAGACCCGCCACCAGTTGTTCGCCTACCTCGGCGACACCCATGTCACCGTTTTCGAGCGGAACCCGTGGCTGTTCGACTATCCCGTCATCATCACCGAGTGCACCTTCTTGCACGACACCGAACTGCGGCGCGCGGACACCGTCGGCCACACCGTCTGGAGCCGCCTGCGACCCATCATCGAAGCCCACCCAAACAACCTGTTCATCCTGATCCACTTCAGCCTGCGCCACTCCGACCGGGAGATCGCCGAGTTCTTCGGAGAAACCGGACTCCCACCCAACGCACTACCCTGGATCCACCCGGAACCTCACCTCCCCGAACGACACCAAGCCAACTGATCCGTCGTTGGCGGTAGCTGCCACGCCTCATCCGAATCTGCCGTGATCGTTATTGCTTCGGTCACTAGCACCTTCGCCGCACGCGCACCGGGCCTGCCGATGACACTGAACGTCACGCCCAACCGCCACAGCTGATCCCCGCCACCGACGACCCGATCGATGCCGCATTGACCCGGCTGCTCATCGCGGTGGGCACCGGGCGATAGTGATCGGCCCCTGCCAACGGATTGACGCAAGAAACGATCGGGACCAAGACGAAGCGGCGTCGTCTGCGCGGGTCGTGCGCCGAGTTGGACAGCGGCACCCGGGGTTCGCCCGGGTGCCGGGTCGGTCAGTTAACCAGCGGAGCCGGATCGTGGGGTGTTGTCGAGCACCGCGCCGCGGTAATCGATCCACAGCGCGTCATCCGAGAATTCCGCACAGTTCACCCTAATGGTCACTGTCGTGTGCGGGCGGATGCGTTCGCGCACCGGAACCTGTGAGGTGATGCGCCGTTCGGACCAGTCCGAGCAGGAGGCAATGCCTTCCACGCGGTAGGTGTCGTCGGTGTCGTTGCGACAGACGAACTCATCGCACGACACGCCGGGTGCCAATTCCTTCGCGACGGCCTGCGGTGCCAACACACCTACCGCGCTCGCGAACAGGGCAGCGACGCCAAGACCGAAGGCCAACTTGTGACGCATGAATGAAACTCCAATCGAGGGGCCCGACCCGGCAGCCAACCTACCGACGCGACATGAGGCGAAGATCAGTTCTCGATCATTGGGAGATCATCCTCGGGTGGCGGCATCCCGAAGGTCGGATCAGCCGATTTCGGCGAGATATTCCCCGTAGAACAACATCAGGCCGACGGCGGCGGCGACGCCCGCCAGCAGCCAGAAGCGGATGATCACGGTGGTTTCGGCCCACTTGCTGAGCTCGAAATGATGATGGAACGGGGCCATCTTGAACAAGCGGGCGCGCGTCGTGCGGAAGACGACGATCTGTAGCAGCACCGACAGGATCTCGGCGAAGAACAGCGCGCCGACAACGGCGGTCAGCAACTCGGTACGGGTGGTGATCGACAGACCGGCGAGCAGTCCACCCAGTGCCAGCGAACCGGTGTCACCCATGAAGATCTTGGCCGGTGCCGCGTTCCACCACAGGAACCCGATGCAGGCGCCCGCACCGGCGGCGCAGACCAGCGCCAGATCGAGCGGATCGCGAACGTTGTAGCACCCGGCGACCGGGGTGGTCACGCACGCGTTGGTGTACTGCCAGAAGGTGATGATCACGTAGGCGCCGAGGGCGAAGCTCATCGATCCGGCGGCGAGTCCGTCGAGCCCATCGGTGATGTTCACCGCGTTGGACCAGGCCACTACGAGGAAACAGACGACGATCAGAAACCCGATTACCCCGAACGACACCGTGGTCACGTCCCGGACGTAGGACATCTGCCTACTGGCCGGGGTCAGCCCGGTGCTGTCGGGGAACCGCAGCGCGAGCACGCCGAAGATGACCGCGGCGGCGAGCTGGCCGATGTACTTGCCGGTTGCGGTCAACCCGAGATTGCGCCGTTTACGGAGTTTGATGAAGTCGTCGAGGAACCCGACAACTCCCAGGGCGGTGGCCAATCCGAGCACGAGCAGTCCCGACGCGGACACCCCCGCCGCGTCGTGCCGGCCCGCGAGCAGATGTGCCCCGAGGTATCCGGCCCACATCCCGATCAGGATCGCGATGCCGCCCATGGTCGGGGTACCGCGCTTGGCCTGATGGCTGGCCGGTCCCTCGGCCCGGATCTGCTGACCGACCTTTCTGCTGGCGAACAACTTGATCAACAACGGCGTCAACGTGATCGACACGGCCAGCGCGATCATCGCCGAGAACAAGATCTGTCTCATTCGCCCCTCATGCAGCTATCAGCGGGTTTCGTCCATTGAAACATCAACGCGCGGGCTCCTTTTCACTGCCCGACCCGGTGCGGCCCGCCGCAGCGCGCAACGCCCGATCGGGGCCGGTGACGCGCGAACACAATCCGCTGTCGTCCTCGCGAATGGGTCCGACGCTAGCAAGCCGAGCCGAGACGTGCCGTCAGATGTAGCTGGGCTACACGCCGCGCTTCGCGTCAGATGCCGAGGATCAGCTTGGCGGTGGTGAAGTAGATGATGAGGCCGGTGGCGTCGACGAGGGTGGTGACCATGGGGGCGGAGACGACGGCCGGATCGATGCGGAGTTTCTTGGCGAGCAACGGCATGGTGCCGCCGATGGTCGCGGCCCAGCCACAGATCAGGACCAGCGTAATGCCGACCACCACGGCGATGCGCGGGCCGACGAACAGTCCGCCGATCACCAATCCCGCTGCGGCGAGCATGGATCCGAGGACCAGGCCGACCCGGCATTCGCGCCAGATCACCTTGAACAGGTCGGTGACCCGTACCTCGCCGACCGCGAGCGCCCGCACACAGGAGGTGGCGGCCTGCGCCCCCGCGTTGCCGCCCGCACCGATGAGCAGCGGAATGAACAGCGCGAGATGCGCGGCCTGCTGCAGTGTTCCTTCGAACATGTCGGTGACGCTGACCGTGAGGGTCGCGGCGAACAGCAACAGCAGCAACCACATCGCGCGATAGCGAGCCAGCTGGAACACGCCCGCGGCCATGTAGTGGCCCTCCCATGGCGCGGAGCCTGCCTGCCTGGCCACGTCCTCGCTGTCGGCGGCCTCGATCACCTCGACGGCGTCGTCGATGGTGAGCAGGCCGACGAGCCGGTTCTCGCTGTCGACGACGGGCAGGTTGATGTCGTTGGTCTCGCGCATCAGCCGAGCCGACTTCTCGGCGGAGTCGGTGGCGCGTGCGAAGGCCGGTTCGGTGACGACCAGTTCGGCGACCATCGTGTCCGGCTTGCTGAGCACCAGCTCGCGCAGTTCGACGATGCCGGTGAGCCGCCTGCCCGCGTCGACGACGGGCAGCGTGTAGACGGTTTCGGCGTTGGCGCCCTTGGCTCGCACCATGGTCAGCGCGTCGGCGACGGTGAGGTTCTGCGGCAGCGCGACCACCTCGGGCGTCATGTACTGGCCCGCCGAACCCTCCGGGTAGCCGAGCAGTGCCGCGGTCATCCGTCGCTCGCGGGGGCTCAATCCGGCGAGCACCTTCTTGGCGACCTTGGCGGGTGCCTCACGCAGCATGCGGGCCCGGTCGTCCGGCGCCATGTCCTCGACCAGATCGCGGAAGCTCTGATCCCGCAGGCCCTGCAGGATCTGCTGCTGGTCGACCGGCTCGAGCTCTTCGAAGACGGCCAGTGCCAGGTCTTTGTCGAGTAGCCGGAACGCCATCCCGGCCTGGACGGCGTCCATCCGGGCGAGCTGGTCGGCGATGACGTGCGGCGGGTGGTCGTCGAGCCAGGCGAGTGCGGCGTCGACGCGGTGGGTGTCCGCGATGTCCTGCAGTGATTCGGACAGCGTCGGACGTACTTCGATGAGATCGGCCTGCGACATGGAGTGTCCTCAGCGATATTGCGTGAGTGAATGGGAGTGCGAAAATTCACACCGCGGGCGCCGACCCCTACCGTCGCGAACTAGTCAGAAGTGCGAAGGGGCGACGCCGCGCGGCCTTCGACTGGGAGGTTCGCTGCGCATGGCAACCCCACCTCCTCCTCGTCGCTGCCGCAGACCTGGGACGTCCGCGCCATCACTGAAAACGTTGATCGGACGCGAGAGCGCCCTTGTGCAGGATACAGGCAATCCGCTGCAGTGTTCACCACAACGGAGCGTGCTGGTCAGTCCGCCGGTCCCGGCACCATCGTGGCGGTGACGCTTATTGTCGTGCCAGCTCCCTGTCGCGGGGCCGGTTCGGGCGGGAAACTACTGACTATGCCCGACGGTTCGACATCGCTCGAAGCAATTGCAGGACAACGGTTTTCCCTGAAGTTATCCAGCGCATGCGCCATCGCGGGCGGCGGCGGCTTTCTGGCGGTCGGTGTCGCGCACGGCGACCTTCCCGACGACGATGTCGGTGCCGCGCTGCGCTTCGTCGCGGACCACCCACAGTGGTACGCCACCCATCTGGCGGGCATCGTGTGCGTACTGCTGTGGGTTGGCGCATTCACTGGGCTGGCGCACTCGTTACGTGGCGGCGTCGCCGCGGTGCTCGGCCGACTCGCGACGGTGAGCATGGGAGTTGGGGCGGCCGTGTTCACCGTCGACTACACCATCGACGGATACGCCTTCAAACGCATCGCCGACCAGTGGGCGGCAGCGGCGTCGGGCCCGGCAGCCGAGCGCTACCTGACCATCGCCGATGCGATGTTCGCGGTGCTCTACGGCACGGTGACCGCCTCGGCGATGTGGACGCTCGGGCTGCCGTTTCTGCTCATCGGCCTGGCCGTGGCCGCCGACCATGAATTTCCGCGGTGGCTGGGCTGGATTGTGGCGGTGACCGGCGGCGGTAGCGTGGCCGGCGGGTTGATCACCTATCTGGCGTGGCATCCGGGTGCGGGGTTCGTCCTGGCGCTGGCGTGCAACGCGCTCTCCGCTGGGTGGCTCGTGGCGGTGGGGGTCCTCATGTGGCGCAGAGCCCGAGCCCTGACTACACCGGAGGTCGCGGATCGTACTGGGCGAGGCGGCGGACCTCGCGCGCCCGATCAGCGCTAGCCAGCCGCTGAATCAGGTGCAATGCCATGTCGATGCCCGCGGAGACGCCGGAAGAGGTGATCACGTCGCCGTCGTCGACGAATCGATCCTCGGAGCGGACGTCGATGGTGGGGTCCAGTTCGGCCAGTCGATCCAGGGACATCCAGTGGGTGGTCGCGGCTCGCCCGGCCAGCAAACCCGCCGCCGCGTACACAAGCGAACCGGTGCAGACGCTGGTCATCAACGGTGTCGCCGCGCGTTGCGCCCGCACCCACGCCAGCATGGTCTCGTCCGCCAGCATCGGCCGCGTTCCCTGCCCGCCGGGGAAGATCAGCACGTCGCGCCTCGGCGCGGTGTCGAACGAGTACTGCGCCTCGATCGTCAGGCCCTTCGCGCACTTGATCGGGCCGCCGTCCAGCGAGAACGTGAAGGCCGTGTAACCGTCGTCGGGAAAATACTGGGTCCAGAGGGCGAGCATCTCCCACGGACCGACGGCGTCGAGTTCTTCCACTCCGGGGAACAGCAGCAGGCCGATGGTGCGCGTCATCCTTCTCCTCTCGGCTGGAACCCGCGAGCTCGAGTCCACCATCGAAGGTAGCCATCGTTCGGCGAGCCGTGCACGCCGATTTCTCGGTCACGACTGAGCAGATGACGCCGGCGGCGAGCTGGACTCCGTTCAGGGAGCGGCCAATCAACGGCCAGCCGCAGTCGCGGGCCGGGCTTCGACTCGGCGGCGTAACAACCCGCCCATATTATCAACCAGCCATTTGCTAGATACGCACGGAGGACTCAACACCCTTTCGTACCGCGAGTTTGTTTATTCCGCTTCCGCCAGACCGGCCATCACCGCGATGGTCAGGTAAACCGCTGACACCAAGCCACTTAACCCACCAAACCGCACATCACGATCCTGTTTCGTGGCGAATAACGTATCAGCAGTACAGGTGACACGCCTATTAGCTGCAAGTTAGCGTGTGGCATGACGAAAATACTGGCATTCACCTCACCGGCTAAAGGACACCTGTATCCGGTCGCGCCGGTCCTGGCTGAGCTGGTATCACGCGGCCACGACGTGACCGTGCTGACGCTCCCGGGCAGCGAACCGGCATTGCGCCCCTTCGGATTCACGGTGCGCGAACTGCCGCCGGTACTGGCGAACAGCACCCTCGACGACTGGTCGACCACCTCGAAGATCGCGGCACTGCGCGCGGCCGTCCGCGCGCTCGTCGCCCGCACCCCCGACGAAATCCAGGCATTGCGCGGCGCGATCATCGCCGAACGACCGGACGCGCTGCTGATCGACATCACCGCACCCGGCGCGCAGATCCTGGCCGCGGCCAGTGGGCTGCCCTGGGCGTCGTGGGCGTCGATGCTGCTGCCGCTCCCCTCGCGCGACGCGCCGCCCTTCGGCCCCGGGTTGCGGCCGCGGCCGGACCGGCTCGGCCGGGTCCGCGACAAGACCGTGCAATGGTTCCTCAATGGCCGCTGGAACGAGGTGCTGCCGCAGCTCAACCACATGCGCCAGTATTACGGGCTGGATCCGCTGGACAACACCGTCGACTACCTGCGTCAGCCGCCGTTGACGCTCAACTTCACCGCACCGCCGTTCGACGACGTGCGCACCGACTGGCCCGACTCGGTCCAGCAGATCGGGCCCGGCCTGTGGGCGCCGGACGCCGAATCACCCGCGTGGCTGGACGAAATCGATCGGCCGCTGGCGCTGGTCACCTGCTCGACCGAATTCCAGGACGACGGCAGACTCGCCCAGGTCGCCATGGACGCGCTCGCCGACAGCGAGTTGTACACGGTCGTCACCGCGGGCGCCATCGATGCCGGGGCCTTCACGGTGCCGCCGAACGCACGGGTCGAGCAGTTCCTGCCCCATCACCTACTACTAGACCGGGCCGCCGTGGTCGTCTCACACGGTGGCATGGGAATCACCCAGAAGGCCTTGGCCGCAGGCGTTCCGGTGTGCGCGGTGCCGTTCGGCCGGGCGCAATCCGAGGTCGCGAGGCGCGTGGTCACCAACGAAGCAGGCAGTTGGGTACCCGCGAAGCGGCTCAACGTTGCCAACCTCCGCGCCGGCATCGACAAGGCGATGGGTTGCCGCGACGGCGCGGCGCGGGTAGCGGCCGGGTTCGCCGCGGCGGGCGGCACCCTGCGCGGTGCGGAACTGCTGGAACGGCACTTCGCCGGTCACGAGATCGGCCATGCGACGAGAACCGGTGCCGCGCCGATGTACACCCCGCACACCTATCCGACGAACGAGGTGGCGCCGGAAATCACCCCCGGTGAGCCGGATCCGATCGTCGCGCCGCCCAACAACTCCGCGCCCTCGGACGACCGGTATTGGACAACCTGGCAACGTCGCGATCGCTGAGCAGCGCCGCTCGCCGTGGACCCGTACGAGTGGACGGCACGTTCTCCGTCGCAAGCCTCCGGACCGATCAACCTGCGCCGACAACCGGCCCAGCACGGGATAATTGGTTAGGTTTGGGGAAACAACTAAGGAGATATCTGTGCGCTTCGGCATGTTCATTCCGCAGGGTTGGCGGCTCGATCTGGTCGGGATCGAACCGGCGCAGCAGTGGCGGGTGATGCGGGATCTCGCGCAACGCGCGGATGCCGGTGACACCTGGGAGTCGCTGTGGGTGTACGACCACTTCCATACCGTTCCGGTGCCGACCGAGGAGGCGACGCACGAGGCGTGGACGTTGATGTCGGCGTTCGCGGCATCGACCTCGCGGATTCGGCTCGGACAGATGTGTACCGCGATGAGCTACCGCAATCCGGCGTATCTGGCGAAGGTCGCGGCGACCGTCGACCTGATCTCCGGCGGGCGGGTCGAGATGGGCATCGGCGGCGGCTGGTACGAACACGAATGGCGCGCTTACGGTTACGGATTCCCGCCGGCGGGTGAGCGGCTCGGCCGCCTCGACGAGGGCGTGCAGATCTTCCGGCAGGCGTGGACGACGGGCACGGCCACCTTGGACGGCAAGCACTACCAAGTCGACGGCGCCATCGTGCGGCCACTTCCGTTGCAGGAGGGCGGGATTCCGGTGTGGATCGCGGGCGGCGGCGAGAAGAAGACGCTGCGGATCGCGGCGAAGTACGCCCAGTACACCAACTTCAGCGGCGAACCAGCAGAGTTCGCGCAGAAGTCCGACATTCTGCGCACCCACTGCGGCGAGGTCGGCACCGATTTCGATGCCATCGTGCGCTCCTCGAACTTCAACGCGGTCATCGCCGCCACCGAAGCCGAAGTCGAAGAGCGTCTTTCCGCGCTGCAGGCCAAGCTGGCCTCGGCGATCGGCGACGATCAGGCCAAGGGCTTCGTCGACGGCATGTTCCGCACTTCGGCCGCGGTCGGCACCCCGGAGCAGATCGTCGAAAGGCTTGCCAAGGTCCGCGATCTCGGCCTCGGCTACGCCATCGTCAACTTCCCCGAAGCCGCCTACGACACCTCCGGCATCGAACTCTTCGAACGTGAGGTAGCTCCCGCGCTCGCCTGAACATCCTTGCCGGACAGACGATCACGGGGAACTGGTGTTGTCGGCCTTCGGCAACGCCAGTTCCCCGCGATCATTCGAAGTCTCGCGACTACAGCATGCAGGAGACGCAGCCCTCGACTTCGGTTCCCTCCAAGGCCATTTGGCGCAGGCGGATGTAGTAGAGGGTCTTGATGCCCTTGCGCCAGGCGTAGATCTGCGCCCGGTTGAGGTCGCGAGTGGAGGCGGTGTCCTTGAAGAAGAGGGTCAGCGACAGGCCCTGGTCCACGTGCTGGGTGGCCGCGGCGTAGGTGTCGATGATCTTCTCGTAGCCGATTTCGTAAGCGTCCTCGTAGTATTCGAGGTTGTCGTTGGTGAGGTAGGGCGCCGGGTAGTAGACGCGGCCGATCTTGCCTTCCTTGCGGATCTCGATCTTCGACGCCACCGGGTGGATGGAACTGGTGGAGTGGTTGATGTAGGAGATCGAACCGGTCGGCGGGACAGCCTGCAGGTTCTGGTTGTAGATGCCGTGCTGCATGACCGAGGCCTTCAGCTCACGCCAATCGTCCTGGGTGGGGATGTGCACACCGGCGTCGGCGAACAGCTGCGCGACCCGTTCGGTCTTCGGCTCCCACACCTGGTCGGTGTACTTGTCGAAGTACTCGCCGCTGGCATACTTGGACTCGGGGAAGCCGCCGAAGTAGGTGCCGCGCTCCTTCGCGATCAGGTTCGACGCCCGAATCGCGTGGTAGACAACGGTGTAGAAGTAGATGTTGGTGAAGTCGATGCCCTCTTCGGAGCCGTAGTGCACCCGCTCGCGGGCCAGGTACCCGTGCAGGTTCATCTGGCCGAGGCCGATCGCGTGGGATTCGTTGTTGCCCTGCTCGATCGACGGCACCGAGTAGATGTGCGTCTGGTCCGACACCGCGGTCAGCGCGCGGATCGAGGTCTCGATGGTCTGCGCGAAGTCGGGTGAGTCCATCGTCTTGGCGATGTTGAGCGACCCGAGGTTGCACGAGATGTCCTTGCCCACCTTGGCGTAGGACAGGTCGTCGTTGAACACCGACGGCGTGGAGACCTGCAGGATCTCCGAGCACAGGTTCGAGTGGGTGATCTTGCCCGCGATCGGGTTGGACCGGTTCACCGTGTCCTCGAACATGATGTACGGGTAGCCGGATTCGAACTGCAGCTCGGCGATGGTCTGGAAGAACTCACGCGCCTTGATCTTCGACTTGCGGATCCGCTTGTCGTCGACCATCTCGTAGTACTTCTCGGTGACGTCGATGTCGGCGAACGGCTTGCCGTAGATGCGTTCCACGTCGTAGGGCGAGAACAGGTACATGTCCTCGTTCTTCTTCGCCAGCTCGAAGGTGATGTCCGGGATCACCACACCCAGCGAGAGCGTCTTGATGCGGATCTTCTCGTCCGCGTTCTCCCGCTTGGTGTCGAGGAAGCGGTAGATGTCGGGGTGGTGCGCGTGCAGATACACCGCGCCCGCGCCCTGTCGGGCACCGAGCTGGTTGGCGTAGGAGAACGAGTCCTCCAGCAGCTTCATGATCGGGATGACGCCCGAGCTCTGGTTCTCGATCTTCTTGATCGGCGCACCGTGCTCGCGAATGTTGCTGAGCAGCAACGCGACACCGCCACCACGCTTGGACAGTTGCAGCGCGGAGTTGATGGAGCGCCCGATGGACTCCATGTTGTCCTCGATGCGCAGCAGGAAGCAGGACACCGGCTCGCCGCGCTGCTTCTTGCCCGAGTTGAGGAAGGTCGGGGTGGCGGGCTGGAAGCGGCCGTCGATGATCTCGTCGACCAGCTTGCTCGCCAGCACCTCGTCACCGGCGGCGAGGGTGAGCGCGACCATGCAGACGCGGTCCTCGAACCGCTCCAGGTAGCGCTTGCCGTCGAAGGTCTTCAGCGTGTACGAGGTGTAGTACTTGAACGCGCCGAGGAAGGTGGGGAACCGGAACTTCTTGGCGTACGCCTGCTGGAACAGCTGCTTGATGAACGGGCGGCTGTACTGCTCGAGTACCTCCGGCTCGTAGTAGTTCTCCTCGAGCAGGTAGTCCAGCTTCTCGTCCAGGTTGTGGAAGAAGACGGTGTTCTGGTTGACGTGCTGCAGGAAGTACTGGTGGGCGGCCTCGCGGTCCTTGTCGAACTGGATCTCGCCGTTCGGTCCGTACAAGTTCAGCATCGCGTTGAGGGCGTGGTAGTCCATGACCTCGCCGGATTCCGCACCGCGGACCGGTGTGTGTTCTACGCGAGCCGTTTTTCCGGCCGGTGCTGTCGTTGTTGTTGCCAAAACAATCCCAATCCCTCTCGGACGCGCTCGACGTCCTCGGCGGTTCCCATGAGTTCGAAGCGATACAGGTACGGCACCCCGCATTTGCGGGAGATCACGTCGCCCGCATAGCAGTAGGTATCGCCGAAGTTCGTGTTTCCCGCCGCGACCACCCCGCGCAGCAAGGCACGGTTGTGCGGATCGTTGAGGAACTTGGCGACCTGCCGCGGCACGAAGTCCTTGTCGGACCGGTTTCCCCCCAAGACGTGCCGACCGCCCCCGTAGGTGGGGACGATCAGCACGTAGGGTTCGTCGACGCGCAGCGAATCGGCGGTGTGCAGTGGAATGCGAGTCGCCGGGAGACCCAGCTTCTCGACGAAGCGATGCGTGTTCTCCGAGGCGCTGGAGAAGTAGACCAGTGCCGGAGCGGCGGGACCGTAGCTGTCATCGGACACGGTCGACCTCTCCTCTCGGAGGAACGGAAACGGCGAAGCGGTCAGGCCGCCACGGTGGCGAGCGACTTGATGCGATCGGGCCGGAAACCGGACCAGTGATCCTCACCGGCCACCACGACCGGAGCCTGCAGGTAGCCGAGGGCCATGACGTAGTCACGCGCCTCGTCGTTCTCGGAGATGTCGATTACCTCGTAGTCCACCCCGGCCTTGTCGAGGGCCTTGTAGGTGGCATTGCACTGGACGCAAGCGGGCTTGGTGTACACGGTGACGGTCATTGAGGTCCCTCTCTCCTTGTGCCTGATCCACAGCCTGTGATCCGTATGCAGTGCACGATCCGACGTTGCTGCGCAAACTCCTGGATCTGGCTTCGAATCCCCTGCTCAGCCCTCTCGGGCCGAGGCTCGCAGAGCGGGGTGTCATGCCGTCTTCCAGTACCGAAGACACTACACCTAGTGGCCGACAGATTCATCCAACACGACATGTTGCGAGTCACATTGATGAAATTCGAATGCGGTAAGTCCCTGGACGCTCGATTCGCAACCCGACACGGCCGTGGTGCAGATCACAATTTCGTACCGTAGCTGATTTCCAGCAAACACTCAGGGCAGACGAAGAGGGCCACCTCCACCGCATGGAGATGACCCTCGAGAAGACCGGAGCGGAAGCTTACACGGCGGCGAATTCGCCTCGAGTGGCCTGGACCAGTTCGTGCACGGTGGCCGCCAGCTTGGTCAGCGCCTCGGCGTCCTCACGCGGGTGCGCCGCGCCGAACCGCTCGCCGATCGTGGCGAAGTGCAGGTGCGCGGACTCCACCACGCTCGCGCCCGCGACGCCGAGCGACTTGACCGCGTCGCCGTGTGCCCACTGCGCGGCGTTGGGGCTGATCGACGCGCTGACCACGGCGGTCGGCTTGCCCTGGAGCGCGCCGGCGCCGTATGGGCGCGAAGCCCAGTCGATGGCGTTCTTCAACACGCCCGGCAGCGTGCCGTTGTACTCCGGGGTCACGATGAGCAGGCCGTCGGCCCCGGCGACCGCGTCGCGCAATGCCTGTGCGGCGGCGGGCACGGCGCCTTGGATGTCGAGGTCTTCGTTGTAGAAAGGAATATCGGCGAGGCCCTCGTAGAGGGTGATCTCGACGCCCGCCGGGGCCGTCTGCACGGCGGTCTCGGCAAGCTGCCGATTGATCGAAGCCGCACGAAGGCTTCCGACGAGAGCGAGGATCCGGGTCTGACTCATGACAGCTCCTGGTGTACTGAATGGATGGTCCGAAGTTTCATCCTGACTAACCGGACCACGGTCCGATTACTTCCCGCGAGGACTGCGTGAGCGCTGTGAGCTACCCCACATCGGATGCCCCCCTGCCAGGGGAGCGTCCGCTGCTCGGCATCGGCGCACCCCTGCCCGGCGCGTCCGAACCCACCGAACGCGCCGATGCCGCACGCAACCGGCAGCTGCTGCTGGACGCCGCGCAGCAGCTGGTGCGCGAGCAAGGCGTCGACGGCCTCACCATGGACGCGCTGGCCAAGCGGGCGGGGGTCGGCAAGGGCACCGTCTTCCGCCGGTTCGGCAGCCGGTCCGGGTTGCTGATGGCGTTGCTGGATCACTCCGAGCGCAAGTCCCAGGAGTCGTTCATGTTCGGCCCGCCACCGCTGGGGCCGGGCGCGCCGCCGGTGGAACGGCTGGTCGCGTTCGGCCGGGCGCGGCTGCTCGACATCGACGTGGAGGGCGAGCTGTACCGCGCGGCCGAGATCGGTGAGGCGGGTGACCGCTATTCCGGCGCGCCCTACATCCTGCTCAAGACGCACGTGTCGATGTTGCTGCGCCAGGCGGGCGTTTCCGGCGAGATCCCATTGCTCGCCGACAGCCTGCTGGCCACCCTCAGTGCCGCCCTGATCATGCATCAGATGCACGCCCAGGGCTTCAGCCGGGACCAGATCGGAGACAACTGGGAAGCGTTCGTTCGCCACGTTGTTTCGCGGTGAGTAGTGAATCGTCAGTAAAGTGGGCTGCCATGCGGAACCTGCGCGAACAGATCATCACGGAATTGGGCGTCCAGCCGAACATCGAGCCGAAGACCGAGGTGCGGCGGCGGGTCGATTTCCTCAAGGATTATCTGACCGCCACTCCCGCAAAGGGATTCGTGCTCGGCATCAGCGGCGGGCAGGACAGCTCGTTGGCGGGACGGTTGTGCCAGTTGGCGGTGGAGGAATTGCGCGCCGACGGCGCGGACGCGACGTTCCTCGCGGTGCGGCTGCCCTACGGCGTGCAATCCGACGAGGCCGACGCGCGCGCCGCGCTGCGGTTCATCCAGCCGGACAAGACGGTGTCGGTGAACGTGCGCCCGAGCGCCAACGCG
Source organism: Nocardia iowensis (assembly GCF_019222765.1). Taxonomy (NCBI): domain Bacteria; kingdom Bacillati; phylum Actinomycetota; class Actinomycetes; order Mycobacteriales; family Nocardiaceae; genus Nocardia; species Nocardia iowensis. The sequence goes on from NZ_CP078145.1 coordinate 6,797,313, forward strand.
ACCGCGGGCGAGGTGGCCTCCGCGCTGAAGGTCGACAAGCTGCGCGACTTCGTCCGCGGCAACATCAAGGCCCGCGAGCGGATGGTGATCCAGTACGCGCTGGCCGGCCAGGAGAACCTGCTCGTCGTCGGCACCGACCACGCGGCGGAGGCGGTCACCGGCTTCTTCACCAAATACGGCGACGGCGGCGTTGACCTGACGCCACTGACCGGCCTCACCAAGCATCAGGGGGCCGCGCTGCTGCAGGAGTTGGGCGCCCCCGAAAGCATCTGGTCGAAGGTACCGACCGCCGACTTGGAGGACGACCGCCCCTCCCTCCCCGACGAAGAGGCGCTCGGCCTGACCTACCGCCAGATCGACGACTACCTCGAGGGCAAGGACGTCACGCCCGAGGTCGCCGAGCGAATCGAGTCCATCTACCTGAACACCCGCCACAAGCGAACGGTCCCGGTGACCCCCCTCGACACCTGGTGGCGCGAGTAGGCCGACCTACCGGGCCGGGCACACCCTTTACTCGAGCCGCACACCCGCTATATCGGGTGTGCGGCTCACCCAAAGGGTGTGTGCTCGAGGTTTGTCCGCGAGCCAGGACTGCAGATCGGTGACCGTCCGTAGTTCGGCGGCGATCGCAGACTGATCCTCGGCGGTGCGATCCAAGGTGCCGATCTCGGTGACGAGTTCGGCCGCTCGATCGGAATTGCCTGCGGCGGCGGCGATTTCAGCGAGCATCGCCAGAGCACGGCCCCGGTCGGCGGGACTCACGGCAGCACCGCGCGGCGCAGACCGGTCTCGAGGATCCGGGCGGCGTCGTCGTCGGTCTTGAACTCGCGATAGTTGCGGGCATTGTCCAGCACCCTGGCCAGGACTGAGAGTCCTTGTGCACCACCATAATTCAGTTTCGGAATCTTGTGCTGCAAGTATGACGGAGTTACCGACCGGATCTACGACGGTGAATCGGGTCTGCCCTGGCCGGAATCGGGTGATCCGGGGGCAGTCCCCGCGCGGGCACCCGACCGTAGCGGGCGCGCAGCGCAGCGCTGAATTCCGCGTGCCAGTGGGCCACTTCGTCCACCTTGACCAGACAGCCGATATACGCCCGCTCCGCGCTGACGTCTTTCGGCGTCGGCCCGAAGTGCAGTTCGCAGCCGTCGAGACGCACCTCGCCATAGCTGTACGGCCGGGTCATCTCCCGGGTGATCATGTCCAGCCACTAACGCGGGATTGCGCGCCTACCGACGGCGGGCACGAATCGTCCTACCTCGGCGGTATACGAACGGTAGCTGTCGCCGTGCACGTCGAGCAGATACGGCTCCTCGACCAGCCGCACCTGCAGCTCGATCACGCAGACGAGCAGTAGAAAGCCCACCACGGCAACAAGATTGGGAGCCATGGCGGTGGCGCCCGCGGCGAAGAGGAACATGCCGGTGAAGATCGGGTTGCGCACCGTGCCGAAGATGCCGGATCGGACCAGCGTGGTGCGTTCGGCGACATCGACGCCGATGCGCCATGATTCGCCCATGGCGTGCTGCGCGAAGAGCGTGCCCGCGATTCCGGCGGCAGCGGCGGCGAGCCCCAGCCACTGCACGATCGACTTGTCCAGCAACGGAATCGGCGCTATCACTCCGGTCAGCTGCAGCACCGGCGCGGCGAACCCGAGGACGAACGCACCGACAAGCCCTACTCCGACAAGCCATTCCATCGGACTGGACCGGCTGTTCAGGCCGCGGAATCCGGTCGATCCGGTGCGGCGCCACTGCCACCAGCTCCGCCAGCCGAACGCCGCCACGGCGAAAACGAGATACAAACCCACTGCGACTGTTGCCATCGCATTCCTCCTTCTGCGTTGCAGTCACAATACATAGCAGAATGCGCATGTATCTATGGATTGATCGGGTTGCGGCGCAAGGCGTTTTCCACCTCGGCGAGACGCCGGGACAGAAAGCGCCGCACCTGCTCGTTGGCGGCGCGATCCCGTGCGATGCGGTAGTGCTCCACCGATTCCGCGTGGCGCCCCGCCCGGCGCAGCAGGTCGGCGCGGGTGGCGGCGACCAGATGCGAGGTGGCCAGGCGCGGATGGTCGGCAATGTCGTCGAGCGCGGCAAGCCCCTCGTCGAAGCCACGCAGGAAGCCGACGGCAATCGCGCGATTCACCAAGACCGCCGGGGATCGCGTGTACTGCGACAACTCGTCGTAACCGGATACGACTGCGCGCCAATCGGTCCGGTCCCAAGTGGGTGCGGTGGCGTGGGCTGCCGCGATCCGGGCCTGCGCGAGATAGGGACCGGTGCCGTCCGCCGCGGCGGACACCAGGCAGCGCAGCCCCGCTTGGATCTGCGCGTGATTCCACCCCGTGCGGTCCTGGTCTTCGATCGGCACCAATTCCCCGTCGGCGCCGCGTCGTTGGCTTCGCCGACTGTCGTTGAGCAGCATGAGCGCGAGCAGGGCGCGGGCTTCGGGATCGTCCGGCAGCAGCGCGCACAGCAGTTTGCCGAGTCGAATTGCCTCGTCGCACAGCTCCTCTCGAATCGCGGTGGGCCCCGAGGTGGCGAAGTAGCCTTCGGTGAACACCAGATAGACGCAGGCGAGCACCGCGGGCATGCGCTCCGGTAACAGCGGCGCAGGCGGCACCCGCAGCGGAATGCCCGCAGAGCGAATCTTTGCCTTCGCACGGGTAAGGCGTTGGGCCACCGTATGTTCCGGCTGCAGGAAAGCCCTCGCGATCTCGGCGGTCCGCAGCCCGCAGACCAACCGCAGGGTCAATGCGACCTGCGACTCCGGGGACAGCGCCGGATGGCAGCAGGTGAAGATCATCCGCAATTGGTCGTCCGCTACCGGCGACACGACGACCTCCTCGCTAGGCGCGGTCAGCAGCACCGCGTCCTGCTCTTTGCCGCCCCTGGCCGACTCGCGCCGCAGCCGGTCCAGGGCGCGGTTGCGCGCCGCGGTGGTGATCCAGGCACCCGGGCTCGACGGCACACCCCGGTCCGGCCAGGTGCGCAACGCGTCGGCGAATGCCTCCTGCACCGCGTCTTCGGCCAACCCGATATCGCCGACCAGCCGGGCGACCGTGGCGAGGGCCCGGCCGAATTCGGCACGGTAGATGCCGTCTATCGCTTCGGCCGGGTCCATCCGTGCCGTCAGCCGTCGACGTCGACGATCTGGCGGAGCTCCACCCGTCCCTTCGGACCGATCGGAATTCCGGCCGCGATCTCCTCCGCCGCCGCCCGACCCCGCGCCGTGATCAGATACAGGCCGTCGATCACCTCGGCCGATTCGACGAACGGCCCGTCGGTGAGCAGCAGTTGGTCGTCGCGCACCCGCACGGTGGTCGCGGTGGTCGGCGGCTGCACCGCTCCCCCGCCCACGATCGCGCTGCCGAACTGCTCGCCGAACCGCTGATGCTCGGCAACCGCGGCGTCCCACTCGGGAGTCCCCGGCGCGATCACCTCGCCCGGCGATTCCCACAGCAGGGCAGTCCACCAGTCCGCACCCGGCGTGCCTTCGCACGCCCACTGCACCATCGGCCGCACCTCGACCGCGCCGTCCTCGGCCGCCGGAAGCTGCCGAGCGAGCTGAATGGCCTCGTCCAGATCTTTTGCTTCGAACACGTAGAAGCCGCCGACGACCTCGGCCAGCTCGGTGAACGGACCATCTGTGATGAGCGTCCGACCCCCGCTGCGCCGGATATTGATCGCGGTCTCCGCCGGATACAGCGCGGCCCCGCCAACGACCGCGGCGCCCGCCTTCGCTTCGAACGCCGCGTACCTCTCGACCTCTGCCGCGAAACCCGCCGAGTCCGGCTCGACCTCCGGCCCGTCCCCGCGTCCCACCATTGCCGCCAGGTAGTACATGGTCGTCATCCTTCCCGGAATCCGAGGAGCCCGATACCCCTCGCTACCTAGACGACGAACGCCACCCCGACTTTTCTACACACCGTCGGGCGCACACCCTCTTTGTTGGAGCCATACCGCCTGTACCGGATGTGCGGCCTCCAGAAGGCTGCGGGACGGTCAGCCGCCCGCGAAGGGCGGGAGCACGTCGACCTGGGGCGTCAGGGCGGTGTGTGGGTCGCGAGTGAGCTCGTCGCCGACGAGGTAGGCGCAGACCGACAGCATCTTGGCCAGGTCGGGGCCGTAGGAGGCGGACAAGGTGGACCGTAGGTCGGCGACGGTGGCACCGGCCGGGAAATCCAGGGTCTCGCGGTCCTTGCCGACGGCGTCCGCGATCGCGGCGAAGTAACGGATCTCAACCACCGATGGCTCCCATCGTCCGTTCCGGCGGGACAAAGCCCTCGGCGTCGATGCCGTGGCCCGCCCATTTATTCCACATCGCGCCGCGCCACAGGGTGGCGAGTTCGGCGTCGTCCGCGCCGGAGCGCAACACCTGGCGCAGGTCGTATTCCTGGTCGCTGAACAGGCAGGAGCGCAGCATGCCGTCGGCGGTGAGGCGGGTGCGATCGCAGGTGTCGCAGAACTTGCGGGTCACCGACGCGATGATGCCGACGGTCGCGGGACCGCCGTCGACCAGCCACGTCTCGGCCGGGGCGGCGGGATCGGCGCGGCCCGCCGCGGTGAGGTCGAAGCGGTCGCCAAGGACGTCGAGCAGTTCGGCGGCGGTGACCATGTTGGCGCGGGCCCATTCGTGGTCGGCGTCGAGCGGCATCTCCTCGATGAACCGCAACTCGCACTCCTCGCCAAGACACCACTGGAGCAGATCCGAGGCACCGGACAAGGTTTCCCGCATGAGCACGGCGTTCACCTTGATCGGAGTCAGACCGGCGGCGCGGGCGGCGCGAATACCGGCCAGCGCGGAGTCGAGCCGGTCGCGCCGGGTCAGCTTGGCGAAGCCGGCACGGTCCACGGTGTCCAGCGAGACGTTCACCCGATGCAGACCGGCGGCGGCCAGCGCCTGAGCGCGATGTTCGAGTCCGACGCCGTTGGTGGTCATGGCCAGCGGCGTGTCCGGCACCTGTTCGTGACAGCCCGCGATGATTCGTTCCAGATCGCGCCGCATCAACGGCTCACCGCCGGTGAACCGGACCTCTTCCACCCCGAGCTCGCGAACGGCCAGGGACACCAGGCGCACGATTTCCTCGACGGTCAGCAGTTCGTGCTGCGGTATCGCGGGCAGGCCTTCCTCGGGCATGCAGTACGTGCAGCGCAGTGAGCACTTCTCGGTGATGGAGATGCGCAGATCGCGGGCCACCCGCCCGAATCGGTCCAGCAAGAACGGCGTATCGGGGCGGCCGTCGAGCGAGGGACGCCCGGAACGCACGGCGGGTATCCCCATCTCGACCAGAGTCACGTGTCCATTATGACCTTTGGGCATCGATAGTCAGTAGCAGAAGGTACGGAATCGCACATCCGGTACGTGTTCGGTTTGTGTGGTTCACACAATCCAGACATGCAGTGGACTTCGACGCCAGAACGTTACGCTGGCTCGCATGAACTCTCGGCCCGCCAGCGTCTCGGCCCGGCCCGTCGACGACTACCGGGACAGCATCGAACAGCTGTTGCGGCCGCTGGCCGCACGTCCGGTCGAAGCGGTCACGGTGCCGGACGCCCTGGGCAGGCAGCTGGCCGACGACGTCCGCTCGCCGGTGGACCTGCCGGTGTTCCGCAACTCGGCGATGGACGGCTACGCGGTGCGCGCCGCGTCCGTCGCGGTGACGCCGGTGACGCTGCCGCTGGTCGGAGTCGTCGCGGCGGGCAATGCCGGGCAGACACCGTTGCCGCCAGCGACCGCCATCAAGGTGATGACCGGCGCGCCGATCCCGCCCGGCGCGGACTGCGTGATTCCGGTCGAGGACGTGCACAGCGATGACGGCAGCGTGACCATCGAACGCGGCCGCGGCGCAGGCGAATTCGTGCGCGAGCCGGGCACCGATGTGCGCGCCGGTGACCTGCTGGTCGGCGCGGGCACCACCCTCACGCCCCGGCACATCGCGGCGCTCGCGGCAGTCGGCTTGCCGAGCGTTCCGGTGTTCCGCGCGGTGCGGGCCGCGGTCATCACCACCGGCGACGAACTGGTCGACGCGGGCAGCACGCTGCGTCCCGGGCAGATCTACAACTCCAACGGCATCGCACTGGCCGCCGCGCTCACCGCGAACGGCGTCGACGTCGTCTCGGTCGCACACAGCACCGACGACCCGGCGCAGTTCCGCAAGCTGCTCTCGGCCGCGACCGGCGCCGCCGATGTCGTATTCACCTCCGGCGGGGTGTCCAAAGGCGACTTCGAGGTGGTCAAAGACGTGCTCGCACCGCTGGGCGGACAGTTCGGCTCGGTCGCCATGCAACCGGGCGGGCCGCAGGGCCTGACCGTTGTCGAGGGCGTTCCGGTGCTCAGTTTTCCCGGCAACCCCGTCAGCACCATGGTGTCGTTCGAGGTGTTCGCCCGGCCGATCCTGCGCCACCTGTCCGGGCTGCCCGATGTGGAGATCTACGAACTGCCGCTGCACAACGAGGTGGCCCGCTCGCCGCAGGGCAAGCGGCAGTTCCTGCGTGGCAGGCTGATCCGCCCGAAGTCCGGCGAGCTGCCCGCGCTGCACCGGTATCCGGAGGCGGTGGAAGTGGTGTCCGGGCCGGGGTCTCATCTCATCGCGGGCATGGCCTGGGCGGATGTGCTGATCGATGTGCCGGCCGAGATCACCTCGTTGCCCGCGGGTGCCGCTGTGCGAGTGTGGTCGCTGTGACCCGCCCGGTCGCACGGCTGACTACCCAGGAGTTTTTCGATGAGTGAGTTGTCCCATGTGGACGGCGAGGGCCGCGCCCACATGGTCGATGTGAGCGCCAAGGCCGACACCACCCGGATCGCGGTGGCCGCCGGTGAGCTGCGCACCACCGCCGAGGTGGTCGCCCTGGTGCGAGCCGACGACATGCCCAAGGCCGATGTGCTGTCCACCGCGCGGATCGCGGGCATCGCCGGGGCGAAGAAGACCTCCGAGCTGATCCCGCTGTGCCATCAGCTGGCGCTGTCCTCGGTGAAGGTCGAGTTCGGCTTCACCGACACGTCCATCACCATCGAGGCGACCGCGAAGACCAAGGGGCCCACCGGCGTCGAGATGGAAGCGCTCACCGCGGTCGCGGTCGCCGGGCTGACCCTGCACGACATGGTGAAGGCGGTCGATCCGGCGGCAATCCTCGACGGAGTCCGGCTGCTCACCAAAGAGGGTGGGAAGCATGGGCATTGGGTGCGTCCCGAGTCAGCCCCCAGCCGTGAACGTCGCGAGGCCGGAGCCGCAACAGCATCCGCGCCCGTTGGCACCGACGAACTTCATTCGGGCTCTCCGGCCAGCGAATCCGCGGTCAACGCCACGAATGACACACAACCGCAACCCATTACCGGCGCACGCTCGGCGGTCGTCCTGGTCGCATCGACCGGCGCCGCGGCGGGCACCCGCGTCGACACCACCGGCCCCGTCCTCACGGAATGGCTGACCGCACTCGGCTTTTCGGTGCGCGGACCGCTGGTCTACGCCGACGCAGACATCGCCGTCGGCCTGGTCGACGCGCTGCGCTTCGGACCGTCGCTGGTGGTCAGCACCGGCGGCACCGGCGCCTCCCCCACCGACGCGACCCCGGAGGCCACCCTGGCCGTGCTGGACCGCGAATTGCCCGGCGTCGCCGAGGCGATCCGCCAGCGCGGCACCGCGAAGTTCCCGCTGGCGGCCCTGAGCCGCGGCGTCGCCGGACTGGCAGGCCGATCGGTGATCGTGAATCTGCCCGGCTCACCCGGCGGCGTCAAGGACGGCATCGCGGTGCTCGAACCTTTGCTCGACCATCTGCTAGCCCAAGTCGCCGGAGGCGGAAACCATGACAACAACTGAACCCACCGTCCAACTTGCCCGAATCACCGACCAACCGCTCGACGCCGCCGAAGTCGAAGCGGCGGTGAGCGGACCGCACTACGGCGCCGTCGTGGTGTTCACCGGCAAAGTCCGTGACCACGATGGCGGACAGGCGGTTTCCGCGTTGGAGTACTCGGCGCACCCTGCCGCCGAGCGCTTCCTGCACAAGGTCTGCGACGAGCTGGCCGCATCCGCCGGCCTACCGGTCGCCGCCGTGCACCGGGTCGGCGCGCTGACCATCGGTGACGACGCGATCGTGGTCGCGGTCGCCGCCGCGCATCGCGCGGAGGCCTTCACCACTTGCGCCGAATTGGTGGACCGGATCAAGCATGAGGTGCCGATCTGGAAGCGTCAGCTGTTCGCCGACGGATTGTCCGAATGGGTGAACGCCTGCGGTTAACCAGTCCGTGACACGAATCCCATGACGAATCAACACGCGGGAGTTAGCGTTTCCGCGCAGGTAGTTCGCCGGTGGCGAGGGAGGACGCGATGGGCACCGACCAGGTTTTGCTGCACCGGTTCGTCATCTCTCAACTCAGCGCGGCCGGGCTCGACCGGGATCGACTGATCCGCGAGACCGGCCTGCCCGAGTGGACGATGGCCGGTGACGACGTGCATCTGCCGAGCCACACCTTCTCCCGGCTGTGGGAACTCGGCGAGCACGGGCTCGGCGATCCGGACGTCTCGCTGAATGTGGCCCGGCGCTACCGACTTCCGTCCCTCGGCCTGTACGACTATCTGTTCTCCACCGCGCCGACGCTCGGCGCGGGCCTGGCGACCTGCGGGCCGTACGTCACCGCGGTCACCACCAATCACCGCTTCGACCTGGTCGCCGAGAACGACGACGAAGTGACCCTCTACCTCGACATGATCCGAGGCGAGGGTCGCGGCCGCGACCTCACCCAGCTGTGGGGCTTGGCCGCCGTGCTCAGCCGAGCGCGCCGGGTGGTGCGTGAACCTGTTGTCCCGCTGCGGGTTTCACTGCGCCAGCAGGCACCGGCCACGACGGCGACGTTCATCGAGGTATTCGGCACCACCGCCATCGAGTTCGACGCGCCGGTGGACGCGATGGTGTTCCGCGCTGCCGACATGGAACTGCCGCTGACCACCAGCGATCCGACGCTCGCCGCGATACTGCAACCACTCGCCGAGGCATTGCCGCCACCGCCGCCGCTGGCCACCGCGTGGCCGGAACGGGTCGCAGGCGCGTTGGCCGACGCGCTGGAGACCGGCGAAGTCTCGCTGGATCGAGTGGCGCGCAGGCTGGCCACCAGTCCGCGCACGCTGCAACGCCGGTTGATGGAGGCGGGCACCACGTGGCGGCGGGAAGTGGATCGGGCGCGCACGGCACGGCTGAGCGAAGCGACATCCGCGGGGCCGTTGAGCCGATCGCGCCAAGCCGAACTGCTCGGATACTCGGACGCGGGCTCGATGCGACGCGCGGCGCGACGCTGGTCCCTCGCCGCACACGCCCGGCAAGCCGCCCAGTTCGACTAAGCCCGCCCAGTTCGACTAGGCCTCACGGTTTGAGGAAACGCGCCGCGATCCCCCAGAACGTGGTGTTCTCGATCGCCCGGAAATCCCAGCCGTTGGCGATGGCATGGGATTCGGCGACTATGCCGGGGACGTCGAAGTCGTGGCGCGTGGCGGTGCCCTTGGCCTCCAGCACTTCGATCACGTACGCGGTGGCGCTCTCCAGCGAATCTGGCACGGAAAACTCCCATCGGTCGCACAACGAAAGGACTCGTATCGGTGCACCGAATCGGGCACGACGCGCGGCATGTTCGCTCCATTGCGCACGTGCCGACACGGCGGACACCAGGACAGTCTCGTGTCCATCCGGCGCCACCGCCAGCACCGAACGCGCCAGTTTCGGGCCGAACGCGCCAAACTCGTCGGTCAGTGCGGTGTGTAGCGCCAGACGCCGAGCATGGCCTGCGGATCGAGCGGATCGTCGGCGAGGTGCGCGGTGTCCTGCAACCGTTTCAGCGCCAGCTCGGCATCCAGCCCCGCGCCGATGAGAACCAGTCGGGTGGTGCGGGATTCGCCGCGCGCCCAGTTCTCCGGCGCGAACACGAGGTGGCGGCCGACCAGGTGCAGGACGAACTTGCGGCGCTCGTCCGCGACGGCGAACGCGACAAAGCCCTTGGCGCGGAACAGGCCGGGCGGCGGGTCTTCCAGAAAGGCGATCAGCCTGCGCGGATCCAGTTCGCGCTCGCTGGTGAAGGAGACGGTGAGGTAGTCGTCGTGCAGGTGCCGGTGCTCGGCATGGTCGTGGTCGTGCTCGTGATCGAGCAACGCGTCGAAGCTCAATTGCTCAGCGACCCGGGGTGTTTCACGCAACGGTTCGTCGAACAGCAGGCCGGGCTCCAGGCGACCGTGCGTGGTCGCGTATACCGGCACCTGCCCGACCAGTTCCGCGATGTCCTGCCGCAGCGCGGTCAGCTGCGCGGCGGGCACCCGGTCGGCCTTGTTGACCACCACTAAGTCGGCCAGCCGCAGATGGGTGGTCAGCTCGGGATGGCGCGCGCTGCTCGCGGGGAACTGCTCGGCGTCGACCACCTCGACCAGCCCGCCGTAGCGGATGCGCGGATTGTCGCTGCCGACCACCATGCGGATGAGGTTGCGCGGCTCGGCAAGTCCGCTTGCCTCCACCACGATCACATCGATCTTGGCGCGCGGCTGCGCGAGCCGAGTGAACATGTCATTCAGTTCGCTGACATCGACGGCGCAGCAGACGCAACCGTTGCCGAGCGAGACCATGGCGTCGACCTGCCCGGCAACCAGCATCGAGTCGATATTGATCGCGCCGAAGTCGTTGACGACCACACCGATCCGGGTGCCGCGGCTATTCCGCAACAGGTGGTTGAGCAGGGTTGTTTTCCCGGAACCGAGAAACCCCGCGACGATCACAACAGGAATCCGGTCAGCCACGCCGACCACCATACTGGGCGGCGCAATGGCCCCCGAAAAGCCGAATGTCACCCTCGAGACCTGATCCTCGAGGGTGACATTCGGGCGGGCGGTGCTGCTACTTGGCGGGGCTGAGGAACTTGGCCGCCAGGGTGTAGGCGAGGTTGATCAGCTCCGCGGTGACCATGTTGTTGTCCAGGCCGAGCGCCCTGGCCAACGGAACCAGCAGGGTCAGGACCATGCCGACCGTCTCGCGGAGGGCTGCCATGTCAGCGGTGTCAGTGGTGCTCGGGGACTGTTGCGTGCCCGGGATGTTCGGTGTCTGTTGCGTGCCCGGCGTGTTCGGTGTCTGCTGCGTGTACGGGGACTGCTGCGTGCCCGGCCACGGCGCGACGCCCGGCGCGGTCTGCGCTTGCGGCGAATTCGGTGCCGCCTGCACCTGAGGCGCGGTCTGCACCTGAGGTGCGGTCGGTGCCGGTGCGCCGCCCGGTGGTTGGGTAGACGCGGGCAGCTGTGCCGGAACGCCGACGGGCGGTTCGGTCGAGGCGGGCTGCGGGTCCGGTACGCCGACCAGTGGGTCGGTCGAGGAAGGCTGCGGTGCCGGAACCCCAACCAGCGGATCGGTTGAAGAAGGCTGCGGCGCCGGTTCCAACGCCAACGGCTCGGTCGGAGAAGTCTGCGGTGCCGGAACCTCGACCAGCGGCTCGGTCGGAGAAGTCTGCGGTGCCGGAACCCCGACCAGCGGCTCGGTCGGAGAAGTCTGCGGTGCCGGAACCCCGACCAGCGGCTCGGCCGAAGAAGGCTGCGGGGCCGGAACCCCCGCCAACGGCTCGGTCGACGCCGAATGCGGTGCCGGAACCCCGACCAGCGGCTCGGCCGAAGAAGGCTGCGGGGCCGGTGCCCCTGCCGACGGCTCGGTCGACGCCGAATGCGGTGCCGGAACCCCGACCAGCGGCTCGGCCGAAGAAGGCTGCGGGGCCGGTGCCCCTGCCGACGGCTCGGTCGCAGCAGGCTGCGGCTGCGGCACGGGCGCCGCGGCAGGCTGGTCGCTCGCCAGCTCCGGCGTAACCGACTGCGGGCCGAGCAGGAAGCCCACCAAGCCGGTGGTGATGGCGATGGCGTGCTTCAGCTGACCTTCCTGGCTTTCCAAGAGTGCGGCGTCGTCGGCGTTGGCGCCGTTGCCCATCTCCAGGAACACAGCGGGCACCGCGGTGAGCGCGGGCCCGGCGATGTCCTTGCGCGGCTGCAGACCATCCGGGCTGGCGTACTTCGCCGGGACGAAACCCGCCCCCAGATAGGCGTCGCGCATCGCCGTCGATGCGGCCAATCCCGCGGTGGACTGGATGGCGTTGATGGTCGGATCGGGGATCGGCAGTTCGGGCACGATCAGGTGAAAGCCGCGCTGGTCGGCGGGCGCGCTGTCGGCGTGGATGCTCACCGCGACGGCCGCACCGGACTCGTTGGCGGCCCTGGCGCGCTCATCGATGCAGCCGCCCCAGCCCTGATCGTCCTGGCGGCTCAGCACCACCTGCGCGCCGAGACCTTCCAGCGAGGTCTTCACCAGCTGCGCAACATTCCAGTTGATGGTGTGCTCGGGGACGCCGTGCACCGTGGTCATGCCGGTGGTCTGGCAGGCCTTCGTGCCGCCGCGGCCATCGCTGACCTGCTTGGCCAGGTTTTCGCCGTGCCCTTGGCCCTGATGGCCCGGATCGAGGAACACGATCTTGCCCGCGAGCTTGTTTGCCATTTCCGGCTGCGCCGGACCGGCTGTGGCGGTGACCGGGACCAATCCGGACAGCGTCACCGTGACCGCGGCCGTGACGGCGGAACAGATTCCGGCCCTGATGATGCTTGGCTTCATGTTCGGTCGGTGCCCCTGGACAGGGGCACCCCTCCCTTCCCATTAGTAACGCCAAACCCAGTAGTTCACTCTGGCAACGCGAGCACCAGCATAGCAACCCCAGTTACCGAACCGTTACCGCTGCCGCGGTGTGTTCGCGAGCAGATCAGGCGCCGCGCGGCAGCCTGCGCAGCGAACGCAGGCCGTAATGCACCCTCGTCTTCACCGTCCCGACCGGGACACCGATGTCGTCGGCCACCTCCTGATACCCGCGGTCCCGGAGGATCACCTCGACCACGGCCTCGCGCTGCGGACCCGGCAGACGCGACAGCAACTCCGCAACCAGCAGTCCGTCGATCAGACCGTCCGTGAAATCGGGGTGCGCGTAGCGGATGTCGGCGAGCTCCCCGACCTCGTCCCAACCGATGTCCCCCGGCCGGGCGGCCCGCGCTCGGACCATGTCGATAATGACGTTACGCAGGATCGCCAGCAGCCAAGTCCGGACGCTGCCCTTGGTCTTGTCGAAGAACGCGCACGAACGCCAGGCCCGCAGCAGCGACTCCTGCACTGCCTGCTCGGCCAGCCCGCTATCACTCAGCGCACGCCGTACCCGCCAATGCAGCAGCACCCGCTCGGACGCCAGCACCGTGGCTAGGCCGGCGTCGGTGCACAACCCGGCGCAGTGCGCGCCGCACGACGTAGATCGCCGCACCGTACGGACGGATCCGAGCCCGGCACATGTCATACCTCGGATATCGCGGCGGATCCGACCGATGACAACATCGTGCGCGATTCAGTAATGCATCGACACAAGAAAAGTGGAATGCGGCACATTTCCGCGGGGTCTCTGGTAGATCTTGCCCCGGAGATTCGGGGATCTCCCAGGTCAGCCGCTGCGCGGCGGTTGGAGCACGATTCGAGGAGACATCGCCATGCGTGCAAGCACGCTCCTGATCGCGGGTGCCATGACGTCCGCGATGACCCTGATCGGCGCCGGGACGGCGGCCGCAGAACCCGCGAACACGATGCCGGGAGACGGCCTCTATCTGGTGGGCATCGACATCTTCCCCGGCATCTGGGAGGCGCCCGGCACACCCGACCCGGCGTACGGCTGCGATTGGCGCAGACTCTGGAAGGTCGAGGGCGACAACACCAACATGGACTACATCATCGGCAACAACTTCACCCGGCTCGGCCCGATCCGCGCGGAGATCGAGCCGACCGACGTGGCCTTCAAAACCGTGAACTGCGGTCCCTGGCGCCTGCTGCCCCCACCGCCGCGCACCGGATCCTTCGGCGGCTGACCCGGCGCCCGTTATGGTCGGGCGCATGACGAGGACCAAGATTCTGATCACCGGCGCGAGCGCGGGCCTCGGCGCCGCCATGGCCCGCGACTTCGCAAGCAAGGGCCGCGATCTCGCGTTGTGTGCCCGGCGACTCGGAGCGCTCGAATCGCTGCGCGACGAACTCGTCGCCGCCCATCCCGGCATCACCGTCGCGGTCCGCGCGCTCGACGTCGACGAGCACCAGTCGGTACCGCGGGCATTCGGCGAGTTGCGCGACGAACTCGGCGGGCTGGACCGGGTCATCGTCAACGCGGGCCTCGGCAAGGGCGCGGTAATCGGCAGCGGGCGAGCCGACGCCAATCTGGCCACGGCGACGACGAACTTCGTCAGCGCCCTCGCGCAGGCCGAAGCCGCGCTGGAAATCTTTCGCGCACAGAATGCGGGCCATCTGGTGCTGGTGTCCTCGATGAGCGCGGTGCGCGGACTGCCGGGCAAGAAGGCCGCCTACTCGGCGAGCAAGGCGGGTCTCGCCGCCCTCGGACAGGCGCTCACCACTGAACTGGCGAAGTCACCGATCGCGGTCACCACGCTGCTGCCCGGATTCATCGCCACCGACATGGCGGCCAAGGCGGGCGATGCGCGCATAGTGGCGCCACTGGACAAGGGCGTCGCCGCGATGGTCGGTGCGATCGAGAAAGAGCAGAAGCGGGCATGTGTGCCCGCGTGGCCGTGGCGGCTCATCGATCTGGTGCTGCCACATTTGCCAGGCGCGCTCGTCTCTCACATGGGCTGAGACGATGGCATCGCGCATTTCTGCGGACCACGGCAGAAAGAAAATGAGTGTCGTGCGCCACATTAGTAGATGCTGAAAGTTAGCTAAATGTCCGAATTTATACTTCTTTAACACTTGTCACGTCGAATTGACGTTTCCTTTGCAGGCTCTGTTACATCGCCGTAATGAAGTGAGACGACCCTTTGCGAAGGTTCGTATTCATGGGCCGCGCCCGGCCCGAAGCCCCTCGGGGCCGAAGGTGCTCCTGCTGAGGAAAGTGTTTGGAATACATGAAGGTCAAGAAGTTCGCTGCTACGTCCGCACTGGTCATCGCAGCAGTCGGCATCACGAGCGGCACCGCGCACGCGGAGCCCGCCGCCCCGGCCCCGGCACCGGGGACCACCGTGCACACCGACATTCTGCCCGGCATCCACTACACCGCGAATGTGGTCGACAAATCGGTCGTGTTGAAGACCGACGCCGGTTCGCTGACGACGCAGGGCACCCAGTTCCAGGTTCTGGATAATCAAGGACGCCTGGTTGCTGGCATGCCGCTGACCTACCTCAAAGACGGTATGGAATGGCCGATCGCGGCGCAGATCGACGGCAACACCGCCACCTTCACGCCGAGCACGAATGCCGCTGACGCCCGCCCGGCCAGCATGCTGAAGCCGGTCGACGCGAAGGACGTCGCGGGCGCCGACTTCAACACCGCGCTCAGCACGGCGGCCACGCAGTTCGGCCTGGCCACCGCGGTCGGCACGCTGATCGGCACCATCGTCGGCGGTGCACTCGGCTGCGTCGCGGGCGCGATCATCGGCGCGCCGCTGGTCGTTCCGACCTTCTTCGCCGGTCCGATCGGCCTGTGCATCGCGGGCGCAGGCGTCGGCATCGCCCTCGGTGCCGCGGCGGGCATGATCCTGCTCGGCGTCCCGGTCGGCATCGCCAGCGCGATCCAGTTCTTCAGCTCGGTCTATGGATAAATAGCACCGAACACCGCGATGCCCGGTAGGTGACGGCTCGACCACGTCACCTGCCGGGCATCGTCGCGTCAGCTGGTCGTTCCGGAGAGCGTCGGCTCCGATCAGCGGCGGATCACTTGCCCGCGTGCGGGCCCAACTCCTGACTAGGTTCGGCACCGCCCGGCCCGAGCAGCCAGCCGAGTGACCTCGGCGGACGGCCGCCGAGCATTCGCCCGGGTCACGGGATTATTCCTGCGCCGAAGGTCGTTGAGCGTAGAGCCGGTGACCAACACCATTGCGCGCCGATGAGCGAACCTGTACTCTCGGCGACATCTTCTACTTGTGGATGTAGGTCAGCTTCTCCCACAAGAATTCCGAGATCCCCTCTTCCGACCCGGTCTACCGCACCGTTCCGGAATACCTCGAGGATCCTGCTCCGCGACGCGCCCATCGCCGTCGCAGTCACGGCCGTTCGCCGTACCCAAGAAACTCATTCCACGAAGGAAAACCTATGAACACCAACACAATTCAAGATACCCCCGGCGACCGAGCGGCCGAGCAGAACGCGACACGCTCCGTCACCGGCATCCTCGACCTCACCGACAACCGCGGCACCCTACGCCTGGACGGCTACCTGCCCGGACCACGCGACGTCATCGTGCCGCAACGACTCATCCGGGAACACCGCCTGCGCCGCGGCGACTTCATCACCGGCACAACGCAATCCGCGTCCACCAACGGCAAACCCGCGGCGCTGCACACCATCGGCACCGTCAACGGACAGCAGCCGGACAAGCTCAGGCACCGCCCGGTCTTCGCCGACCTGGTGCCGATCTACCCCAACGAACGCCTGCGCCTGGAAACCGAACAGCACGCCATCACCACCCGCGTCACCGACCTGGTCATGCCGATCGGCAAGGGCCAGCGCGCGCTGATCGTCGCGCCCCCGAAAGCAGGCAAAACCTCTGTGCTGCAAGCGATCGCGCACGGCATCGCGAAGAACCACCCGGAATGCGAACTGCTGCTGGTGCTGGTCGGCGAACGTCCCGAAGAGGTGACCGACCTGACCAGGGCGGTGCCCGCCGACGTCGCCGCCGCCACCTTCGACCAGCCCGCCCGCGACCACATCGGGGTCGCCGAACTCGCCATCGAACACGCCAAACGCCTGGTCGAAATGGGCCGTGACGTCGTGGTGCTGCTCGATTCGCTGACCCGCCTCGCCCGCGCCTACAACCTGGCAGGCCCGTCCTCCGGCCGCGTGCTGTCCGGCGGCGTCGAAGCCTCCGCCCTCGCCCCGCCCAAACGATTCCTCGGCGCCGCGCGCAATATCGAGCACGGCGGTTCGCTCACCATCATCGCCACCGCACTGGTGGAAACCGGCTCGCTGGCCGACACGGTGATCTTCGAGGAGTACAAGGGCACCGGCAACGCCGAGCTCAAACTGGATCGTTCCGCCGCGAGCCGCCGGGTCTTCCCCGCCGTCGACATCGCCCAGTCCGGCACCCGCAAGGACGAACTCCTGCTCGCACCCGACGAGCTGGCCTCGACCAACACCCTGCGCCGGACCCTCGCCGGTCTGGACGGAAAACAGGCCCTCGACCTGCTACTCGAAGGCTTGCGCAAGTCCGAGACGAACGCCGAATTCCTCGCCCCGATGCGCACCGGGCGCGGCTGAGCGGCTTTTCGCCCTCGATACGGTCCCGGCGGAAACCCGCCGGATCATCGACCGGCCCGCTGCTGAACTGGCGGCGTGTCCACAGTCCTCACCTCTCCCCCGACACCCGTCCGCACCCCGCTGACCGGCTGGCTCGCCGTGGTCTCGGTGACGATCGGCATCTTCGCCATCGTCACCACCGAGATTCTGCCGATCGGCCTGCTCACCTCGATCGGCGCCGACTTCACCGTCTCCGACGGCATGGCCGGGCTGATGATGACCATGCCGGGGCTGGTCGCGGCCGTCGCCGCGCCGGTGGCGACCGTCGCCACCGGGCGGATCGATCGACGGGTCATGCTGTGCCTGTTCATGTTCCTGCTCGTGCTGGCCAACGCGCTGGTGGCAGTCGCACCGGCGTACTGGGTCGTGCTGGTGTCCCGGGTGCTGGTCGGCGTCGCCGTCGGCGGGTTCTGGTCCATCGCGGCCGGGCTGGCCGAGCGTCTGGTCCCCGCGGCATCGGTGCGCCGGGCCAACGCGGTGATCTTCTCCTCGGTGCCGCTCGGCTCGGTGCTCGGCGTACCCGCGGGCACCTTGCTCGGCGAGATCGCGGGCTGGCGAACGACATTCGTGGTCGTCGGCGTCGTCACGGCCGTGGTGCTTGGCATGCTGGTGGCGTTCCTGCCGCCGCTGCCCGCTCGTCAGGTCACCCGTGCGTCCGTGCTGCGCGGTCTGCTTCGCGGGGGCACTACTCGATTCGCCTTGCTGGCAACCTTTCTCGTCGTGCTGGCGCATTTCGGCGCTTACACCTATGTCACGCCGTTCCTCGAACAGGTGACCAAGCTGGGGCCGGGCATGGTAACGCTGCTGCTCCTGATCTATGGTGCGGCAGGCATTCTCGGTAACTTCCTCGGCGGCGCCATGATCGAGCGGCGGCCACACGCCACCTTCGGTGGTGCCGCGGCCTTACTGGCGGGTGCCACGCTGCTACTGCCGATGCTCGGCCACTGGGCGGTGGGCGCGCTGGCGTTGTTGATCATCTGGGGCATCGGGTACGGCGCGGTGCCGGTGTCCTCGCAAGCCTGGTTCGCCAAGGCCGCGCCGGACGTACCGGAGGCGGCATCGGTGCTGTTCACCGCCTCGTTCCAGGCGACGATCTCGCTCGGCGCGCTGGCCGGCGGCCTCGTGGTCGACCGCGCCTCGCCCGCCACCGTCATGCTGCTCGGCGGGCTCACCGCGGCGCTGGTGATCGTCGCGGTGTCGGCCCATGCCGCCCAACGGCGCACCTGGCCGGATCGATGACCTTTACCTCCGGGGTAATCGACCAAGCGCGGCGCGTCGGGCAAGATCGCGGTCATGATCGACGAGACGGGCACCGCGCTTTTCCATCAGACCATGCCGTTCACCAAGCAGCTCGGCATCGAGGTGCTCGAGCACGGACCCGCGCTGGTGCGCAGCCGCATCGCCTGGGACGAGTCTTTGTGCACGGTGGGCGGTGTCGTGCACGGCGGCGTGCTGATGTCCTTGGCGGACGCCACCGGTGCGGTGTGCGCGTACCTGAATCTGCCGGAAGGTAAGCAGGGCACCACCACGGTCGAGTCGAAGACGAACTTCGTGCGCGCGGTCCGCACCGGCTACGCGACGGCCTCATCGACCCCGTTGCACGCGGGGCGCTCGTTCATCGTGGTGGAGACCGAAATTCGCGATGACGCGGACAAGCTCGTCGCGAAGGTGACCCAGACCCAGGCCGTGCTGTAGGCCGAACCCCACGACGGCGTCCGCCATCTCGATCGCGGATGCCGTCTCGCGTTCACGACTTCGCCGTGCCGCCGACAAGTGCCTGCCCGGATACCGCGGGCAGCCGCGAGGAGCCGTGAGCAGGTGACCGTTTCGACCACGCCATAGCCAGGTCGAGCAGTTGCTGAAGATCGGCGCTGAAATCGCTACCCGCCCTCGGCAACTGCGGGACGGCAGCGGAATCGGCGGGCGCCACACCGGCTTTCCTCGCCTGGACCGCGTAGTCGAGCCGCTGCACGTAATAGGCCATGTCGCCCTCGAGTCCCGGCTGGGCGGGCAACGCGCCGTTGCCCACAGGCGCGGCATGGAAGTAAGGCCCCAGTTGCAGTAGCGCATCGCGTATTTCGACGCTCATCCGGAACAGACGGCTGGGGCCGCCATCCTGGATCCGCGCCTGTGGCACCGGCGGCATCACTATCTGGGGCACCGCCGCGGTGAGGTCGCGCCAGAGTGGGCGCAGCTGACGGCAGCGGCGTCCGTCCCGATCCCAACCGGCCCGGACGATCAGGCTACGGAGCACGGGCATGCCGAGGAACGCCGCGTCGTTGACGATGCAGATGGTGAAGGCCAACTCCATGCGCAACGGGTGTGATCCCAGGGGCGACGAGCCGACGGCCAACTGCACCAACGAGATCGACCAATTGACCGCCAGCACGACGTTGCCGCCGATCAGGCCGTAGCAGACGAACTTCGCCCGACCGGTGAGGTCGCCGAACCTGATCTCGCGAACGCACCACCGAGTGATCAGGAACGCGGTGACGGCCAGCGGTACGACGTAGGCCGTCCAGACGACAATCCCCTCGAGGTCGAGCGTCAGATCGACCATTCGATCGTCGTTGCGCGCCGACGTCCCGGCGAGCAGCATCACACCGACGCAGCCACCGGCGACTACCACGCAAATCCATTGGCGGCGCGAAACACTCGCCGAATCCGCCTCTGGCTGCCACAGCAAAGCGATGCCGTACACGCACAGGAAGACCATGATGTTGCACCCGAGCGCGAGCTGGTGTGCCAGCCCGACCATCCCCGGCATCGTGGCGCACCGGTAGAGCAGCAGCCCAGCGAGGCTCCACAGGAACATCCGATTGAGCAGCCGATCCGAAACGGTGTCCCGGACGAGCGCCATTCGGCCCACCAGGACGATGGCAACGAATCCGATCGCCGGCCATGCGAGGACTCCGGTGAGCGGGGCGGCCATCGGTCGAGCGTATCGTCCGCCGAGGCGATCGGTCCATGCTCCGGTCCGGCTCAGCAGACCGGGACGGCAGCGTAGAGCATGCCGGTTTCAAGATCAATCCCCCAACTCTGCTCTCCAACAAGATCATTCGTTTGCCCGTCGGATCGGCGTCGCTCCAGGTATGCTACCGACCAGTAGTTAGCTAGTTGGATGGACGACAGAGGACGTGAGGGACGACCGCTGCGGAAGCGGTAGGCGAAGGTAGTTGTCGGCAAGCTACCGAACGCGGCATCGGTGCCTTGGGGTTGGGGCGTATCGGACCGCCGGCCGTGACGGACCACTGTCCGTCACACGTCTCGTTGTCAAGTGTCACAACGAGATTGGCGGAGCTGCGAAAGCCGGAATGCGACAAACCATTTCGGAGAACCAGGGTGGATGTTACACTTTGTCACCAAGAGTTTCAGTGACGACCTCGGTTCCGACAAGCGCCCCACAGGGCGCTACTCCTCTTCGTAGCCTGCGAACGCGGCTCCACGCTTCCTGTATCGCCCGCTGTTCGTGCGGCAAGGACCGGAGATATCTGTGCGCGACCAAAGACACCTCGATACATCAATCGAGCAACCCGATGGCGAATCTCCCTCGGCACCCATTCGTCGGCGTAACCTCGCCTTCTGGTCAGGTCTCGCCGCAACGAGTCTAGGAACCGCACTGCACTTCCCGATGTACTGGGAATCCAGGCACATGGGCTATCACATGGCGGATATGCCGATGGACGCCGCCATGATCAGCGGAATGGTGCTGATCGTCATCGGCCTGGTGGTCACCGCCTATGGCCTGGTTCCCGTTGGGGCGCAACGGGACAAGGTGGCGAATCTGCAGGTGCGCGCGCTCGACGATGCCCCGATCAATCGGGTGCACGTCGTGCTGCTGCTGGTGATGGCCGCCGCCATCACGATCGACGTCATGAAGCCGACCACGCTGGCGTTCGTCGTGCCGGGCATGGCCAAGGAATACGACCTGCGTACGGCCACCAATCCTGGCGGCAGTCTGCCCGCCGCGCTGCTGCCGCTCGTCGGCATCACCGGCACGGTGATCGGCTCGTTCCTCTGGGGTTGGCTCGGCGACCGGATCGGCCGCAAGGCGGCGATTCTGCTGGCGGGCGTCTTCTTCGTGGCGACCTCGGTCTGTGGGGCGATGCCGAGCTTCGAGCTGAACCTGCTGATGTGCCTGCTCATGGGCATCAGCGCGGGTGGCATGCTGCCGATCGCGTTCACCCTGCTGGCCGAGACGATTCCGGCCCGTCACCGCGGCTGGCTGATGGTCCTGATCGGCGGCGATATCGCGGGCGCCTACGTCATCACCAGCTGGCTCTCGTCCACCATCGGCGACACCTACGGCTGGCGGGTGATGTGGCTGATCGGATTCCCGACCGGTTTGCTGGTCATTCTGCTGACCCGATGGGTCCCCGAGTCACCGCGCTTCCTGCTCGCACTCGGCCGTCGAAAAGAGGCCGAGGACGTGCTGCGCGTCTATCACGCGTCCATCGTCCCGGTCGAAAAGTCGGAACTCACCGTGGAAGCGGGCGTGAAAGCCGGGTACCGCCGATTGTTGCAGGCGCCGTTCGCCGGCATCACCACCGTGCTCGTGCTGGTCGGCCTCGGTGTCGGCCTGGTGGTGTACGGCTTCCAGCTCTGGTTGCCGACGAACCTGCGCCAGCTCGGGTACAGCGGCGTCTCGGCCGATCAGATCCTGCGCGACTCGGCGTTGATCGGCTTCCCGCTGAATTTCCTGGTGGCGTATTGCTATCACCGGTCCTCGAAGTGGACGATGGTGACGCTGAGCGCGATGCTCGCGGTCTCGCTGTTCGGGTTCGTCGCCTTCGGCGACAGCGTCGCGGACAACAAGGTGCTGCTGTACGCGCTGCTCATTCCGCCGATCTGGGGCGCCAGTTCGGTGGTCGCCGTGCTCATCGCCTACGGCGCCGAGGCCTATCCGACCCGGATACGCTCCCGCGGTACCGGTTTGGCGGCAGGCATGAGCAAGGCGGGCGGCATCATCGTGATCGCGCTCGTGGTGCTCGCCGTGGCCACCCCATCGATTTCGATGACCGCGCTGATCAGCGCCGTACCGATGACCATCGCGGCGGCCGCGGGCATCGCCTTCCTGATCGAGACGCGGCGACGCTCCCTCGAGGAAATCACCGCCGAGGAATTACGCGTGGCCGTCTGAGCTGTGCGGCCAACTGAATGGAAGCCATGAGCGAAGGGACGGCTGGGGGGATGATCACCGAATTGACCGCGGCACAGCATTCTTCGGCAGAGGCCATGAGCACCGCGCTGCGTGACCGGCTGATCGACGCGACCGTGCAGGTCGTGTCGACCGAGGGCCTGCACGCCCTCACGGTGCGCCGAGTGTCGAGTATGTGCGGGGTGTCCACGATGGCCGTGTACTCCAACTTCGGCGGCATGCCCGGCCTGATCCGCGCGGCGGGTTCGGCGGGCTTCGCCTTGCTGGGTGCGCGGATGGACGAATTCGGGGTGACCGATGACCCCATCACGGATCTGCTGGTACTCGGGCTGGTGTTCCGCGACGAAGCCCAGCGCCGACCCGAGCTGTTCCAATTGATGTTCGGCACCGGGTCACAACGCATCGACATGAAGATCAATCGCGGCAATGTCCTTGTTGCCGAGAATGATTCGGAGTTCGAGCACTACCAGGAAACATTCGACCACGTGGTGGACGCGGTGCGCAGGGCGCAGGAGGCCGCTCTGATCGATACGCCGGACGTGCGCTCGGCGGCGGCCCAGCTCTGGATGGGCCTGTTCGGCTTCGTCCAGTTGGAGATGGCCGGGCACCTCGGCGACGAGGGCCTGTTCGAAGTGCTGGTGCCCGCGATCCTCAATCTGCTCGTCGGCATGGGCGCCACCTTGGACGACGTGGGGACATCACTGATCCAGGCAATGGAACGGTTCACCGCGGAAGCGGACGATCCGGCCGTTCCCGAGCCGAGTTGACCCGGGAACGGCCGAACCAACTCAGAACGGGAGCCGGGAACGCACCCGCTGAGCGCGTGCCATCGCGCGCTCGGCGGTGCTGCCGCGCGGCGGCATCAGCCCGAGTTGCAGCAGCATTTCCGAGAGATCCCAGGTCGCTTGGCTGCGCCAGATGAGTCCACCACGGAACTGCCAGATGTCGATCACCAGCAGGTCGATCTTCTTGCCGGTGGCCGCGAACCCCGGTGGGTCGATCGGGCCGAGGTGGGTGCCGGTCATCCGCCACGGCACCACGGCAGCTCTGCCCTCGGCGGCGAGCAGCGGCGGAAAGGGATTGGTGTAGGCCACATCCGGGAACGACCGCACGGTGTCGGAGACGAACTCCTCGACGCCGGCGCGTCCGGCCACCCGCTTGCCGAGTGACGGGTCGTACCACATGGTGTCCTCGGTGGCACATTTCGCGACGGCCGCGCCGTCGCCACTGTTCCAGCCCGCGATATAGCCTTCGGTGAACTCGGCCAGCCAGGCCGCGCTTTCGATAACCTCGGCCTCCGGCCCGATGCGGAACTGCCCGGTGCTGTACGGATCCACGACCAAACGCCTTTCGCCGGAAACACATTCGCCGAGTCATCATAGCCGCCCAATTCGACGGCGAGTCAACCTCGCGGGCAATATTTATGGCAGTTCTCCGGTATAACAATGTCATTCGGTTCAATAACACTGTCATGGTCGATCGGACACTCGGCCATAACCCTGTAATAACAGCGGAATAATGGCGTCATGCAGCGGCGATGCAGCCGCAATCACCCCTGTGACAAGGGCTTTCATGCTTGACTTGATGAACAGTATTGACCATCGATAAGCCTGCCTCCTACCATGGGTGGACACAGATCTCCTACCACGGAACCAAATTCACACCGGACACAGCGGCCGATTACTACACACGGCAGGCGCATTATTCCGGTGCCCTCCAAGACAATTCGAAGGCGCGTCTGCAATGGCGCAGGTGTGCGCCGTTATTCGAATGTCGCGACGTCCAGAGGACTTTTGCATGCCCGCTATAGCAATTGTCGGTATAGGGTGCCGATTTCCGGGCGGAATCGACGACCCGGCCAGTTTCTGGGATCTCGTCCTGCACAAGGGCGACGGGATTGTCGAGGTGCCGAGGGACAGGTGGAACCTGGCGAAGTTCTACGACCCGGACCCGGACGCACCCGGCCGGATGTACACCCGCCACGGTGGATTCCTGACCCAGTCGCTGTGGGAGTTCGACGCCGAGTTCTTCGGGATCTCCCAGCGCGAGGCGGCCATCATGGATCCGCAGCAGCGCCTGTTGCTCGAGGTGGCCTGGGACGCGCTCGACGACGCGGGCATGGCGGGCAAGGTCAGCGGGCGTGAGGTCGGCGTCTTCGTCGGCGGCTTCATGAACGACAACGCACTGGTGCGCAGCGGATCGATGGCCCGAGCCTCGATCAACAGCCATAGCCCGACGAGCGCATCGCACACCCTGCTGTCGGCCCGCATCTCGTTCCTGCTCGACTTGCTCGGCCCGACCATGACCATCGACACGGCCTGCTCGTCGTCGCTGGTCGCACTGCATCAGGCGGTGCTCGCGCTCGAGGCGGGTGAGTGCGAGGCGGCCATCGTCGGCGGCGCGAACGCGATGCTGCGGCCCGAGACCTTCATCTCGATGTGCAAGGGTCGCTTCCTTTCCGTCGACGGCAGGTGTAAGACCTTCGACGCGACCGCCGACGGCTACGGTCGCGGCGAAGGCGCGGGTGCGGTCATCGTCAAGCCGCTCGACGTGGCGCTGCGCGACGGCGACCGGATCTACGCGGTGGTGCGCGGCAGCGGGGTCAACCAGGACGGGCGCACGCTGGCCATCCCGGTCCCGAACCCGGTCGCCCAAGAGGCGCTGGCCCGGCGGGTGCACCGGATCGCCGACATCGAACCGCATCAGGTGGGCTATGTGGAGGCGCACGGCACCGGAACCTCCGTCGGCGATCCGCTCGAAATGAACGCCCTCGGTACGGTTTACGGCGCTGTCGAAGGACGCACCGAGGACCTGATCGTCGGCTCGGTCAAGAACAACATCGGCCACACCGAGGCCGCCGCGGGTGTCGCGGGCGTGATCAAAGCCGCGCTGACCCTGCACCACGGCACCATCGCGCCGCAGCTGCGACTGGACAATCCGAACCCGGAGATCCGGTTCGACGAACTACGACTGCGGGTTCCGATGGAGCCCGAACCGATGCCGAGCATCGACGGCCGAGCCGCCGTGGCGATCAACAGCTTCGGTTACGGCGGCACGAACGCGCACGTGATCCTGGAGCAGGCGCCCACCGTCGTTCCGGTCGACGACGCACGGCCGCAACCGTTTCCCGTGCTCGCCCTGTCCGCCCGCAGCGACACCGCGCTGCGCGAACTGGCCACGGCGGTCGGCACGCTGGCCGAGACGGTCGCCACGCCGACCGTGACCGAGACGCTCTGGGCGCGGCGCGCGCACCATCCGCTGCGCGCCGCGTTCGCTTACCGCGACGACGACGATTTGCGTGCGCAGTTGGCGGAGTTCGCTGGCGGCGGTGGGCAGTCGCCCGCGCGTGCCCTGTCCGAGGCCGGGCCGCAGCCGATCTTCGTCTACAGCGGCATGGGACCGCAGTGGTGGGGCATGGGTCGCGGCCTGTTGCAGGCCGGCGGCCGCTTCGCGGAAGTCGCGCACGAGATCGACGAGGTGTTCCGGCCCATCGCCGAATGGTCGATCGTGGCGGAATTGCTTCGCGACGAAGCGGATTCGCGGATCACCGGCACCGCCTTCGCCCAGCCGGCGAACTTCCTGGTACAGGCCGCACTCACCGCGGAACTCGCCGAGCTCGGCATCCGGCCGTCCGCGGTGGTCGGCCACAGCGTCGGTGAGGTGACCGCAGCCTATGTCTCCGGTGCGCTGTCGCTGCACGACGCACTGCTGGTCAGCTACCACCGGTCCAGGCTGCAGGCCACCACCGCGGGTAGTGGCGGCATGCTCGCCGTCGGCCTGCCCGAGGAGCAGGCGCTGCAACGGCTGGCCGATATCGAGGGCGTCTGCGTCGCGGCGGTCAACTCCGCGACCGCGGTCACCCTGGCCGGCGACCTCGACGCCTTGCATCGGCTGCGCGAAACCCTCACCGAGGAAGGCATTTTCGCGAAAGCGCTGCGGGTAGAGGTGCCGTATCACAGCCATCTGATGGATCCGATCCTCGACGAGCTGCGCTCGGTACTCGCCGGTCTCCATCCCACCGAGACCCGAATCCCGTTGTGGTCCACGGTGACCGGTGCGGAGCTGGCGGGCCCCGAATGGGACCGCGAGTACTGGTGCCGCAATGTGCGCGAACCCGTGCGCTTCGCCGATGCCATCGGCGGGCTGCTCGAAGCGGGCAACCTGGCATTCCTCGAGGTCGGGCCGCACCCGGTGCTCAGCGGCAACATCCGCGAAGCGCTCGTGCAGCGCGGGCTCTCCGGCGCGGCGGTCAGCACCTTGTCGCGCGACGCCGACGACGAGGAAAATCTGCGCCGGACCGTCGTCGATCTGTATCGCGCGGGTGCGCTGGATGTTTCGCAGGTACCCGGAGCGGGCCCGGCCGCGGTCGGCCACCTGGATCTGCCCAGGTATCCCTGGCAGCGCCGGGTGCTGTGGACCGAGGATCCGGTGACCGAGCGCGACCGGGCCGGCGCTACCGCGGGGTACGCCATGCTCGGCGAACGCACCGACGCCACCGCCTCCGCCTGGGAAGTACAGCTGTCGGTGACGAACCTGCCGTGGCTGCGCGACCACGTGGTCGAGGGCTCGGTGGTGCTGCCCGGCGCCGCCTACCTCGACGCCGCGCTCAGCGCCATCGCGGCCCGCACCGGTCGCACGTCCTTCGGTCTGGAGGCGGTCGAGTTCGCCGCTCCGCTGATCGTCGGTCAGCATGACGTGCCGGTACTGCGCGTCGATGTGGAGGAGACCACCCACCGGTTCACCGTCCGCTCCCGCACGGCCACCGAAACCACCTGGACCCTCAACGCATACGGTCGCCTCATCGAGGCGGACGTGGACGCGCGAACCATCGACATCACGCCGCCACTCGACGCGGTCGATATCCCCGCGGACCTGCTCTATGAGGGTCTCGCCGCGCACGGCCTGGCCTACGGACCGTCGTTCCGCCTGGTGGACACCGCGCGGGTCGGCCAGGACGGTGTGCTGGCCCGGCTCGATCTCTCGCTGCTGCCGCAGGCCGAAGCCCCTGCGCTACCGCACTTGGCGCATCCGGCGGTCGTCGACGCCGCCCTGCAGTGCTTCGCCGCACTGTCCGCGCGTTCCTCGGGCGACGTGCCGGTGGTCGTGGTGCCCGCCGCGGTGACGGCGGTGCGCTGGTCCGGGCTGCTGCCGAATGACGAAGCGTGGGTTCGGGTGTCGAGGTCACCGGGCGATCCGCTGCTCGCCGACATCCATCTCGCCGGCGCGGACGGCCGCGTCGTGCTGACGATGTCGGGCGTGCGGTTCGCCGAGATCTCGGCCCGCCAGGATGTCTTCGACCAGCTGGACGAGGTGTTCTACGAACCGGTGTGGTCGATCGTCGACGACGCCGAGACCACGGTCGAGGCCGAGGCCGCGGCACCGGCGGAATTCCTCATGGTGATCAGCCTGGGCAGCACGGTGTCGCAGCGGGCCAAAGAGCTGGCCGCCGTACGTGCCGCCAGCGAGTTGCTCAATGTCAGCGCCGAGGACAGTACCGACGCGGACCGCGTGTTCGCGCTGTTGAAGGCCGCCCACGAGCGGTCCGATGTCGAGCGCAGCCGGCTGGTGGTCGTGGCGAACGGGGAACTCGACCCGGTGCGCAACGTGTACGGCCTCGTCCTTGTCGCACAGGCGATCAGCCGCCTGTTGGCCGAAGCGGCCGACACCCCGCCCGAGGTGCGCGGTGTCGTGGTGACCGAGCAAGCGTTCTGTCTGCCCGTCGACCGGTTCGCGAACCTGCCGCACACGGCACTGACCGGCGCGCGGCGCACCCTGCTCAACGAACAGCCGCACGCGCGCTGGCGGCTGATCGACGCCGAAGCCGGCACTCCGGCCGCCGATATCATCGGGCAGGTCTTCGCCGAGGACGCCGTCGCCGCCCGCGCCGACGAAGTCGCGTTGCGTGCGGGCGCGTGCTGGGCCATGCAGCTGCGGCACACGCTGCGCGACCAGCTGGCGACCTGGGATGCCAGCGCACCGCTCACCGACCCCGAAAAGTCGTTCACGCTGGAGATTCCACGCTCCCGGCTGCTGTCGGAGCTGTCCTGGCGCGAGGTCGAACGGGTCGAGCCAGGTCCCGGTGAGATCGAGGTCCGGGTGGACGCCGTCGGCGTGAACTACAAGGACCCGCTGAAGATTCTCGGCGTGCTCACCGAAAAAGAGTTGGCCGGAACGTATTTCGGCACGGTGGTCGGGATGGAGGGCGCCGGCGTCGTCGAACGGGTCGGCCCCGGCGTCACCGAGGTCGCTCCCGGCGATCTGATGTCGCTGTGCAGTCGCGGCATGCTGACCCGCTACCTCACCATCCGCCCCGACGACGGCGCGACCCAGCGGATGGATATCAACCTGGACAACGACTTCGATCCCTGCCACTGCAGCTCCGCGTTGCCGCTGCTCACCGCGGAATTCACGCTCGAAGAGCTGGCCCGGCTCCGACCGGGCGAAACCGTGCTGGTGCACGGCGCGGCCGGCGGCATGGGCATGGCGGCGGTGCAGGTCGCGCGGCGGATGGGCGCCCGCGTCATCGCCACCGCTAGCACCGAGGAGCGGCGGGCGATCGTCCGCGACATGGGCGCGCAGGAGGTGTTCAATTCGCGCTCGGTCAGCTTCGTCGACGACGTACTCCGGCTGACCGACGGCCGCGGCGTCGACGTGGTGTACAGCTCGTCCCCCGGCGAGATCCTGCACCAAAACCTGCGGGTGGTAGCCGAATTCGGCCGGATCATCGAGCTCGGCAAGGCCGACATCTATACGGGCGGCGCGATCGACCTGCGCCCGTTCGACCGCAACATGTCGTTCTTCGCCGTCGATATCGACCGGGCCCTCGCCACCCGCCCGGAGCTGGTCCGTGCCGCCTCCCGGCGGGTGATCCACGCCCTCGACACCGAAGTCTATAAAGCCTTGCCCTACACCGCGTTCGGCCCGGACGACGTATCGGCGGCCTTCGAGTCCGTGGTGCGGTCCGCGCAGATCGGCCGGATCGTGATCGATCTGCGCGCGGAAAACCCGATGGTGCGAGCGAAACTGCCGCAGGTGCACATCGATCCGGCCGCCGCCTATCTGGTGACCGGTGGTTTCGGCGCCTTCGGCCTCGCCACCGCTCGCTGGCTGGTACGCGAGGGCGCACGCAGGCTCGTGCTGGTCGGCCGCCAGGGTGCCGCCACCGACGAGGCCCGAGAAGTCCTGGCGGACTTCGCCGAAGCGGGCGTGGTGGTGGTCGAGGAGCGGGTGGACGTGTCCGATTACGACGCGGTGGCGGCGTTGATCGAGCGCAGCAACGCCGAGGGTCATCCGCTGCGCGGTGTCTTCCACGCGGCCGGCGTCGTCAACAACCTGGAGATTCCGCAGATCACCATCGAATCACTGGAAGCCATCTTCGGGCCGAAGGTCGCGGGCGCCCTGAACCTGGACAACGCGCTCACGGCGGCCGGAATCGACCTCGACTTGTTCGTGCTGTACTCCTCGGCGAGCAGCATCGTCGGCATCAACCCGCAATCGGGTTATGCCGCCGCCAATTCGGTGCTCGACACCCTCGCCGCCGCCCGGCGCGCACGTGGCGCGGCAGCGCTCGCGGTGAACTGGGGCTTCATGAGTGGCGGCGGCATGGCCGACTACGAATCCGTCACTCGATACGCCGAGCTCACCGGGTACCGGTCGGTGGAGATGGACGTCGCGACCGAGCAGCTGCGGGAATGCCTTCGGATGGACACGGCGCAGATCGCGCTGCTCGACGTGGACTGGGGGCAATGGGCGACGGTGCACCGACCGTCGGCTCGCACGCCCCGGTTCGGCGAGTTGGTCAGCGCGGCGGGCGGCGCCTCGGGTGTCGGCGCACTGCGCGCGGAGATTCTGGAGCTCGGCCCCGAACAGCGCGGTGAGGTCGTGGCGTATCTGCTCGTCGAGCAGCTCGCCGTGGTGCTCGGGGTCAGCGCGGACACGGTGGACCTGGACACCCCGCTGCCCGACCTCGGCATGGACTCACTGATGGGCATGGAGTTCGGCGCACGGGTGGTGAAGGTGCTCGGCGTGCAGATGTCGGTGCTCGCCGCGATCGGGCTGACCCTGCGCGGCCTCGGTGCCCGGCTTGCCGAACAGATTGCGCAAGAGGAGGACCGAATGGCGAGGAGCGATACCGAATGACCATCGATCAGAACGATTCGCGCGAATTGGCGCGCGCGTTACTGGCCAAGCACAGTGACAGCGGAGCCGACAACGGCAACGCGGCACCGAACGGCGCCACGAAAGCCGCCGCCGGACAAGGGAACACCGGCGAAAACGGCGGCAACGGCAACGGGTCTGCAGACCGGGTGACGACGTCCTTCCGCGACCATCCCGGCGTGCTGGAGGCCGGTCGGCGCTTCGGTCGCTTCGACGAATGGCTCCAGCAGATGGGGCTGCCGAATCCGTACTACCTGCCGCACGAGGGAGTCAGCGGCGCGGTGACCCGGATGGCGGATCGAGATGTGGTCAACTTCAGCAGTTTCGGCTACCTCGACCTGGCCGCGTCGCCGCGCGTGCACCAGGCCGCCAAGGATGCCATCGATCGCTACGGGACCTCGGCCGCCGCCGTCCGTATCGTCGCGGGCGAGCTGCCGATCTATGGCGAGTTGGAGCGCGAGCTCGCGACCATCTACGACACCGACGCCGCGATCGTGACCGCGAGCGGCTATCTCACCAACGCCGCCGCCATCGGATTCCTGCTCGGCAAGCGGGATCTCGCGATCTGCGACTCGCTGATCCACAACAGCATGGTGGCAGGCACCGAATGGGCCAGGTGCAAGCGAGTCAACTTCCGGCACAACGACCCCGAGTCGCTCGAGGCGATCCTGAAGATGTCGCGGCGCAGCTTCGATCGGGCACTCGTCCTGATCGAGGGTGTGTACAGCATGGACGGCGACGTGGTCCGGCTGCCCGAGATCATCGAGGTGGCCCGCAAATACAACTGTTCGATCATGATCGACGAGGCGCATTCGTTCGGCGTGCTCGGCGAAAAAGGGCTCGGCGTGCGCGAGCTGTTCGACCTCCCCGGCGACGCGGTGGACGTCTGGATGGGCACGCTGTCCAAGGCGATCGGCAGCGTCGGCGGCTATCTCGCCGGAAACCGGGAACTGGTCGACGGTTTCAAGTACGTAGCGGGCGGACTCAGCATGTACACGGCCTCGCCCGCGCCGTCGGCCATCGCGGCGGCGCTGGAAAGCCTCGCCGTGCTGCGTGATGAACCCGAGCGGGTCACCGCGCTGCGCGACAACGCGACGTACTTCCACCGCCGGGCCCGCGAAAGCGGTTTCCACACCGGCACTTCGGAGGGCACGCCGATCACTCCGATCATCACCGGCGCCGACGAGCCCGCGGTGCTCGGCGCGGTGGCCATGTTGCAGCGCGACTTCAGTGTCAACGCCATTTCCCATCCCACCGTGCCCGCGGGTGAGGCACGGCTGCGGTTCTTCATCAACTGCAGGCATACCCGAGAGCAGTTGGACCAGGCACTGGTGACGCTGCGCGAAGTACTCGACGGCCTAGCCGACACAGCGGGACAGCAATCCACTCTCTTCCAGGAGGAGCACTCGTGAAAATCCCCATCAACAGATCACTCCTCCGGAAAGCTGTGGTGCCCGCGGTTGCTCTGCTGCTGATGGGTGCCTTTTTCATCCCGGCGCGCAGTGCGCTGCTGCCCTCCCACGACACCGCGGATGGGCGGCTCGCGAGCCGGTTCGATTTCACCGCGATGCCCATCGCCATGCCGGAGGGAGTACGCAGCGATCGCACGATCCGGCACGTGCGCCATCCGTACAAGAACCTGTCGGCCTGGATCTCCTCGATCGGCGCGTCCGCCGCGATGAACGACATCGACGGCAACCGCCTTTCCGACGATCTCTGCATGGTCGACGTCCGGGCGGACAAGGTGTACGTGACGCCGACACCGGACAGCAACACCAGCCGGTACCAGCCCTTCATTCTCGACCCGGCACCGCTGCGGATGGACGAGGCGGCCGTGCCGTCCGGCTGTGTGCCCAGCGACTTCAACGCCGACGGCCGGACCGACATGCTGGTGCACTTCTACGGTCGCACCCCGATCATCTACTTGCAGCGCGGGGACGCGACGAAGTTGGACAGCAAGGCATTTCGCCCGGTCGATCTGGTGCCGGTGCCCACTACCGCCGATGGTGACTATCACGGGCAGCGCTGGGTCACCGCCGCGGTCGCCATCGCCGACTTCGACGGTAACGGAACCACCGACATCTTCATCGGCAACTATTTCCCCGACATGGACGTGCTGAAGGAGGACGGACGCGTTCCCCTGTGGATGACCGACTCCTTCTCCAATGCCGCCAACGGCGGCGGCAACCGGGTCTTCACCCTGGACAACGCCAAGTCCGGCAGCGAACCATCGGTCGACTACCGCGAGGTGAGTCAGCCGTTCCCGATCGGCAAGTCCACCGGGTGGGTCCTGGCCGCCGCCGCCACCGATCTCACCGGTGATCAGCTGCCAGAGTTGTACGTGTCCAACGACTTCGGCAAGGACCGGCTGTTCGTCAACAAGTCCAAGCCGGGCGATATCCGCTTCGGCTTCGCCGAGGGCGAACGTGGTCTGACCGATCCGAAGTCCTATGTGATGGGCCATGATTCGTACAAAGGCATGGCCGCCGACTTCGGCGACCTGAACAGCGACGGCATGCCCGACCTGTTCGTCAGCAATATCGCCGCGCGGTACGCACTGATGGAGGGGCATTTCGCCTGGTACAACACGGCCAAGAACACCGCCGACGCCGCCGCCAAGCTCGCCGACGGCATCGCACCGTTCAAGAATCGTGCCCCTGACGTCGGATTGGCTTGGGAGACTTGGGGTTGGGACGCCAAGATCAACGACTTCGACAATGACGGCCGCAACGAAGTGATCCAGGCGACCGGCATGATCAAGGGCGATACCAACCGCTGGCCGCAGATCCAGGAAATCGGCACCATCAACGACGAACTGGTGAAATACCCGCAGGCATGGCCGGTGATCGGGGACGACGCCGATCTGTCCGGCCGCGACCCCATGGGCTTCTTCAGCCAGGACGAGGACGGGAAGTTCGCCAACCTCACCCACACCCTCGGCATGGACGCCCCGATCCCGTCCCGCGGTATCGCCATCGGCGACACCTCGGGCAACGGCGCGCTCAGCTTCGCGGTGGCCAGGCAGTGGGCGGATCCGGTTTTCTACCACAACAATCGGGCGAAGAACGGTCAGTATCTCGGGCTGAAGCTGCACAAGCCGACCAATGAGGGTTCTCCGGCCACGACGGTCGCCGGGCTGCCAGCCCTCGGCGTTCCTGCGATCGACGCGCAGGTGGAGGTGCGCACCCCGGACGGGAAGCTGCACACCGCCCGCCTCGACGGCGGCAGCGGACACACCGGAAAGCGGGCCACTGAAATACATCTCGGCCTCGGCAATGTCGATCCGGCCACGCCACTGAATGTGCTGCTGCGCTGGCGCGACAACAAGGGCGCACCGCACGAGCAGACGATCCAGCTCACGCCGGGCTGGCACACGATGAACCTCACCTCGAATGCTCAGGAGGTCAAGTAATGAGCGAGCACAGCGAGCGAATCATGACACAGTGCGCCTCGCGCCTGACGGATCTGAGCACCAGCGAGGTGGCGTCATGAGCGAGAAGGACAAGCCAGAACCTGGCGCGGCCAACGGTCAACCCGACTCATCGCCACCGCCCGTCGAAGCCAGCGGCAGCGCCGGAAACGGCAGTGCCGACGGCAAAATCGACGCCGACGGCACAGCGAAGGCGCCCCTCGAACCGAACGGCAGTGCCGACGCCAAGCCGAACGGCGACGGGCATGCGGGCAATGCCGTGGAACGCATCGCCGCCCTGCAGCGTTCCGGAACCGAGTTCGCGAAGGAGTGGGTGGAGACGCCCGCGCCGGCCAAAGACAAGCGCTACCTGGCACTGCGCAACTTCGCGATCTCCATCACCATCTTCAACCTCATCGGCTTCCCGCTCCTCGGCTTCGAGCAGCCGTTCCTGTGGCCGTTCATTGCGCTGGCCACCGCGTACAGCGTGGAGATCGGGCTGGAAGTGCTTGCGGCGTGGGCATACCACCGGGCCCCCGCCTTCATGGGCCGTGGGCCGCGCGGGATGTTCGAGTTCTTGCTGCCTGCCCACATCACCGGTCTGGCGTTCAACTTCTTGACCTTCGCGCACGATCGGATATGGCCGGTCATCTTCGGCGTCACGGTCGCGGTCGGCGCGAAATGGGTGCTCCGGGCCAAGATCAACGGCAAGATGCGGCACTTCATGAACCCGTCGAACTTCGGGATCGTGGTGGCCATCCTGGTCTTCCCGATGATCGCCGTCGCGCCGCCGTATCACTTCGTCGAGAACATCTCGGGTGCGGCGGACGCGCTCATCATTATGGTGCTGCTGTTCACCGGCACCATGTTGAACGCCAAGCTGACGATGAAGATGCCGCTGATCATGGCGTGGGTCGCGGCCTTCGTGTTGCAGGCGGTGGTGCGCGGACTGATCGAACCGAACGTCTCGGTCCTTCCCTCGCTCGCCGTCGGGACCGGTCTTGCGTTCGTCCTGTTCACCAACTACATGGTCACCGACCCCGGCACGACGCCGATGGGCAAGAAGCACCAGATCATGTTCGGGGCCTCGGTCGGCATCATGTACGGCGTCGTCACCGCGCTGCACATCTCCTACGGCCTGTTCTTCGCGCTGGTCATCGTCTGCGGCGCACGCGGAATGTATTGGTGGGCACGCGGAATCGCCGAATGGTGGCAGCAGCGTTCGGTGGCGCCCAGCGTGCCGGCCGAGCCCGTCCTCGTCGGCGCACCGGCCCGACCCGCGGCGTCCGCACCGGCGAAGGAGGCGGCACGCCCATGACCAGCAGCGCCGAGCTGCGCCGCGTGCTCGGCGCGTTCACCACCGGAGTCACGGTGATCACCACCGGATGGCCACGGCCGCACGGGATGACCGCCAACGCGTTCACCTCCGTCTCGCTGGATCCGCCGCTGATCCTGGTCTGTGTAGCGCACACCGCCAGGTTGCATCGGTCGATCCAGGAGGCGGGCGCGTTCGCGATCTCGGTGCTCTCGGCACAGCAGGAGCCGATCGCGCGCTACTTCGCCGACTCCTCCAGGCCCGATGGCACCGCCCAATTCCGGCAGGTGGAGTGGTACGAGGGCCCGAACACCGCCGCGCCGATGCTGGCGCGGACGGTGGCGGGCTTGGAATGCAAGCTCGACACGATCCACGACTGTGGCGACCACAGCATCGTCATCGGCGAGGTCGTGCACGCCGAACGCGACCCCGCGCTGGCCGCCGCGGGGGCGCTTGCCTTCTACGACGGCGGCTACCGCCCCTTCATCCCCTGAAGAACGGAGAACCCTGTCATGCCTTCACCTTTGGGGCCGCTGCGCGCGGCCTTGTTCGTCCCGAGCCCGGCCAGCGTGCGAAGGGTCATGCAGGGATTCGAACAGTCGAATCCGACCGCCGCACTGGAGCTGGAGCAGGTGACCATGCACCTGGTCGGCGGCATCGACAAGGCGGTGCGCAGTTCCGACAACGCCGAGTTGGTCGCCGCGCTGGCGCAGGTGCCGGTGAAGTACCGCGGCTTCGCCTATGAAGGCGCCGCCGTCGGTCTCACCGCCATCGATTCGCTGTCGCCGGGCCATCGGGCCGCCGATCTGATGGTCGGACCCGAGTCCAAGATCCACGACCTGACCATGGTCGTCGGAGTGGGGCTCGCGCTCGCGAAGATCCCGAAGCCCCGATGGAAGAAGCTTTTTCCGCAACACCCGCTGTACCGCTGGCTCGCGGTCGACGGATACGGCTTCTACAAGGCGTTCTTCCAGAAACGGCGCTACGTGGACAACCAGCACGTCGACACCCGTTACCCGCGCTGGATGGGCGACCGCGCCAACCTGCAGCGCATCGCGGATCACGGCTTGGGCCGGGCGCTGTGGTTCATCGGTGGTGGCAATCCGGTGCGGGTGGCCGAACTCGTCGGCGGGTTCGCCGAGCACCGGCGCGCCGACCTGTGGAGCGGTGTCGGCATCGCGGTGACCTTCGCCGGCGGCGTGGAACCCGCTGATCTGGCGCAAGTCTGGGAGCTGGCCGGGCAGTACCGGCCGCGGCTCGCGCTGGGTTGCGCGATGGTGACCAAGATCCGGCAGCAGACCAACAGCACCAATGAGCACAGCGAGGCGGCCGCCCAGGCCTTCTGCGGGCACTCGGTCGCGGAAACCGATGCGCTCATCGACAATTCGCTGAAGGGATTGCCCGAGGACGGTTCGTCGACGACCTATCTGCTGTGGCGTGATCGGATCGCCGAGATCGTCGCCGCGAGCCGGACCTGAGGGGTCGCGCGATGACCGGTCGCAACGGCACGCGGTGGTCCGGTAAGCACGTCATCGTGACCGGCGGATCGGAGGGCATCGGCGCGGCGGTGGCGGCCGCGTTCGCCCGGCGTGGCGCGCAGGTGTCGGTCATCGCGCGCCGCAAGGTCGCGCTGCGCGACACCGCGATGCGCATCGGCGGCGACTGGGCCGTCGCCGATGTCACCCGCCGGGACCAACTCGCCTCGGCCATCGCCGAATTGGAGGGCAAGCACGGTCCGTGCGCGGTGATCGCCTGCTGCGCCGGACTCACCCTGCCCGGCCGGTTCCTCGAGATCGACGCGGACGAATTCGAGGTGCAGATGGCGGCGAACTATCTCGGCGCGGTGCACGCGGTGCGGGCGGTGCTGCCCGGAATGGTCGAAAGGTCCAGCGGCAACGTACTTCTCGTCAGTTCGACCTCGGCCTTCCTCGGCATCGTCGGGTACAGCAGTTACGGGCCGACCAAAGCGAGTATTCGGCAGCTCGCGCTGTGCCTGCGGTACGAGGCCGAACCCGCGGGCGTGGGGGTGACGGTCATCTACCCGGCCGACACCGACACACCGGGACTGGCCAGGGAGAATGTTCGTAAACCGGCGGAGACCAAGGCGATTACCGGCTCGATCGAACCGATGTCGGCCGAGCGGGTCGCCGAGGCCGCGGTGCGTGGGATCGAACGCGGGCGCCATCACATCGCGCTGGATCCGCTGACCCGGTTCTTCCTGGCATGGGCGAATCTGCCGGAGGACATGGCGCGTCCGTTCATGCGGCGCACCATCGCCAAGGCACGCACCATGCTCTGACCGCGCCTCGCACGCGATAAAGCCCGCCCGCGCAACGTTATTCGTCGCGCGGGCGGGCTTTCGTGTGTTCAGCCGAAGAGGACGACGCCAAGGGCCCCGATGAAGATCAGCTGGACCAGGGCGCGCAGCGGCAGCGGCATGGTCTTGATGCCGATATCCGCCTTCGCCGCGCGAATGTTGGCCGGGAACATGGCGACCATCATCGCGATCAGCGCGGCGGCCGCGATGGTGGACGTTGCGGGGATCAGCAGGCCGACCGCGCCCGCGAGTTCGAGGACGCCGGTGAGGGCGACCAGCGCCGCCGGGTTGGGCAGCTGCGGCGGGACCATTGCCACCAGGGCCTCGCGGCGCGGCGAAAGGAAGTGCGCGCTCGCGGTCAGGACGAACATGGCCGCGAGGCCGAGTGCGATGGCGTGCGGCCATGAATCTAGCCACCCGGGGCCGACCAGCCAGCCGATGAGCCGAGCTGTTGCGGTGATGACGGCGAGGACAACCAGCGGTGCCATCGGGATCTCCTGTGTTCTAGCGATCAATCTTGACACTGGAAAGATTAGGTCCCGCCGGGTAAACTTGTCAATGACTAGATTCTCCGGCACCATCGAGGCATGGCGAAAAGCGGCTACCACCACGGCGATCTGCGGGCCACCATCCTGGCCGCGGCCGCCGACCAGATCGCGACCGACGGCGTCGACGCGGTGTCCCTGCGCGAGCTGGCCCGC
Organism: Nocardia iowensis; assembly: GCF_019222765.1. Taxonomy (NCBI): domain Bacteria; kingdom Bacillati; phylum Actinomycetota; class Actinomycetes; order Mycobacteriales; family Nocardiaceae; genus Nocardia; species Nocardia iowensis. Next base: position 6,835,703 of record NZ_CP078145.1, read on the forward strand.
CGGGCCGGCGTCTCGCACGCGGCCCCCGCACACCATTTCGGTGACCGTGCGGGGGTGCTGACCGCGCTGGCCACCGAGGGCTTCGAACTGCTCGCCGCCGAGTTGACCGAGGCCGGTGCCGACTTCCGCGAGGTCGCCGTCGCCTACATTCGATTCGCGCGGAAACACCCGGGGCACTTCGACGTAATGTTCCGGCACAGTCTGTTGCGCGCCGACGATCCACGCTTGCACGAGGCCCGCGCCCGGTCCGCGAGCGCCCTGCGCTCCGGCGTGTCCGTCATCCACCCCGCCGACGTCGAGCGACAGCAGGCCACCCAGCTGGCCGCCTGGTCGCTGGTGCACGGCTTCGCCGCGCTGTGGCGCGAAGGGGCGCTGGATAATTCGAGCCTGGCCGCGGGCGCCGACCCGGAGTCGCTTGCCCGCCGTATGCTCGCAACCGTGCACTTCGACTGACCCGGCAAACCCCGCCGCCCGACAGCAAATCCCGGACAACGCGAACAACCGCCGGGCGCGTACGGCACAGTGGGGCACCAGGATTGCGGAAAGGAGCTGGCGCCACTACCGGTGGACGCCGTCGACACCATGGACATCCATGCTTACCCGACCGAGTGCACCACGCCGGTGACGCTCGCCGAAGCGGAACGTCTCGCCGAGCGCTACCTGTCCTTCGACGACGATGCCGGACGCGGGATCACCAACCGGATCACCGAATTCGACAGCTGTTTCGTCGTCGTCGCCATCTTCGTCCCGCCCCCGTCCACCGAATCCCGCACTCCCCCAACTCCGCTGCCCATCGGCGGCACGGTCAGCACCATCGACAAGGCCACCGGCGCCATCACCCTCTGGCCGACCTACCCACCCGACCTGGTCGCCGAACACCACGAGGCCGCATTGCGGGCGGGCCGCCTGATCATCGAGGAAACCTGGCCCGCGAACAGTTGACCAGGCCAACGCGACGTTGGAATCAGCTTGTCCGCCAAGTGCTTCTCGGCGTCGGTTTGCTGTCGGACCCCGCTGTTATCCTCACGGTGAGGGGTGGAACTCTCGATCGAAATTCTCTGGGGGGGTAGCGAATGGATGAATCAATACCGGGAGGTTCCACCGACGCGGGGCGCCTCTATCACCGGGCAATGACTATCGCCGAAGAGCTGCTCACCGCGGATCCGGCCAACAACACCTACCGGCGGGATGTCCTGGTCCCCTGCAACAAGCTGGGAAATCTGGCTCTCGCCGCAGCCGACTACGACGCGGCCGACCGCTTCTTCCGGCGGGGGCTGGCACTTGCCGAGGAACTGGTCGAAGCCGACCAATCACAAGGCGGATACCGTCGCGACCTCTCCATCTCCTACGACAGGCTGGGCGCCCTTGCCCTGGCCCGTGGCGACGGCAATGAAGCACTGCGCCTGCATCTTCGAGCCCTCGACGTCGCCGAAGAACTCGCCGCGGCCGACCCCGCCCACCTCAGCGATGTCTGGTTCTGCTGCGATACAGCGGGCCGCACCGCGCTCGCCAACGGCGATACCACCGAGGCAACCCGACTCGCCCGCCGGGCACTGGCCGTCGCCGAAGAGCTCGTCGCGGCCGAACCCGCTGATCTCGACTACCGCCGGCGACTTTCAGTTTCGTACGACAACCTCGGCGACATCGCTCGACGCAGCGGAGACGTCGCGGAGGCGGACCGCTTGTTCCAGCACGCCCTGTCCGTCGCCTTAGCATTGGTCGAGGCCGAACCCGGCAACCTCCGGTACCAGCGCGACCTGTCCGTCACCTACGACAAACTCGGCAATCTCGCACGCGACCGCGTCGCCTACGACGAAGCCATCCAGTACTACCGGCGCTCGGTCGCCATCACCGAGGGACTGATGGCGGCCGAGCCGAGCAATCCCGGTCATCGACGCGACTTGCTGGTCACCCTCACGTCATGGGGCAACGTCGCCTCGGCCCGAGGCGACTCGACGGAAGCGGAGCAACGCTACAACCGCGGGCTCACCCTTGCCGAACAACTGGTCGAGGCCGAACCGTCGAACCACGGCTACCGCCGCGACCAGGCAGTCATTTACACCAAGCTGGGCGATATAGCCTGCGCCCACGGCGATTTCGTCGAGGCGAACCGACTGTCCCAACACGCGCTGGCGATCGATATGAGTCTGGTGGAGGCCGAACCCGGCAATCCCAGGTACCGCCTCGACCTGTCCTTCACCTACGACAAGCTGGGCGACATCGCTTGCCGCACCGGCGCGTATGACGTGGCAGCCGACCACTACCGGCTCGCCATGGGCATCATCGAAGGACTGATCGCCGCCGATCCCGCCGACCTCGGATACCGTCGCGATCTCCTCGTCTCGTGCGAAAAACTGGGTGGTCTCGCACGCGCCATCGGAGACGCAGCCGAAGCGGGCCGCCACTACCAGCGCGGCCTACAACTGGCCGAAGACCTGGTCCGCGCGGATCCCTCGAATCCACGCCACCACCGCGATCTCTCCCTCCTGTACGAGCGCCTGGGCGACCTCGCCAACGGCCACCGCTAGCCCCATCCCCCCAGCGTGTCCGCACAGTTCACAGCGTGTCCGCACGGTTCACAGACCGTGTTGCCGCTGTGGGGTTTACGGAAGGTCTGTGAGTCCAATCCTCGAACGTGTCACACATGGACGCGCTCGGTGGTCATATCCGGGAAGGGTCACTTTCGGTCCGGAGGAGATGGGACAACCATGACTGCGACGATTTTGGTCACCGGTGGTACCGGCACACTGGGGCGGCATGTGGTGCCGCTGCTGGTGAATGCCGGGGCGAAGCTGCGGCTGTTGAGCAGGAAGACGCACGAGTCGGCGGACGGCATCGAGTACGTGACGGGTGATCTGCTGACGGGTGCGGGGGTGGCGGCGGCGGTCGACGGGGTCGAGGTCGTGCTGCACCTCGCGGGCGGCCCGAAGGGTGACGATGTGGCGACCCAGCATCTGGTGGACGCGGCGGCGCGGGCCGGGGTGCGGCACCTCGTCTTCATCTCGGTGATCGCGGCGGACAAGATTCCGCTCGGCTACTACAAGAACAAGACGGCCGCGGAACGGATCGTCGCCGCATCGGGTGTGCCGTGGACGATCCTGCGGGCCGCCCAATTCCACGATCTGGCCTTGACGGTACTGCGCACGCTGGCGAAGCTGCCGGTGATCCCGATTCCGCGCGGGGTCCGGTTCCAGCCGGTCGATTCGCGCGACGTCGCGGCTCGGCTGGTGGAGTTGACGCTGGCCGAGCCTGCCGGGCTGGTGCCGAACCTGGCCGGGCCGAAGGTGTACGAGTTCGGCGATGTAGTCCGCGACTACCTCCGGGCGAGTGGCAAACGGCGACTGCTGATACCGGTGCGCTGGCCGGGAAAGACAGGCAAGCTGTACCGCGCGGGCGCGAATCTGACCTTCGACAACACCCAGCAGGGGCGGCGAACCTGGGAGGAGTTCCTGGCCGAACGGCAAGGCTGAGAGCCGAAGTTGTGGCGGCACAACCTCATCCGCAGGGGTGAGACGCGGATCAGTCCGCAGAGTGAGGCGGCGAAGGGCGCGGGCAGAACAGACTGACTTCTTGTGAGCCCTACCAGTGCGAAAGCCCGGGCCGCGGGTGATGACGACGCGACCCGACGTGGAATCGAGCGCGTCGAGCAAATCGCTTCCGGCGCGGTCGATCTCCTACCCGAACCCGTCGAGGCGATCGCCGACCCGGTCGAGCTGCCACGGCGCGGCGGGCTGGCCTTGCTCACGCCGACGGTGACCCGGCGCCTGATCACCGAACTCGCGCACCGCGGCCACCCGCGACCAGAGCTGGCACGCCGCCTCGGCGAGTTGACCGAGCGGGAGCGAGACACATTGCGCCAGCTCGCCCGTGGACTCTCGAACGTCGAGGTCGCCGCGGCCATGATGGTCAGTGAACACACGGTGAAGACCCACGTCAGTTCGGTGCTGACGAAGCTCGGCCTGCGCGATCGGGTGCAGGCGGTGGTGTTCGCCTACGAGGCAGGCTTGGTGACACCCGGCGGCCTCGCTGAAACCGGTTGACTCGCTGCGCGGCTGAGCGCTGTCGGCGGCGAGCAGGCGCTGCTCGATAGCGGGCTCCGTTATACATTCGTGATCATCTTCACATTCACCCCCTCCACCGCAGGTAGGAAGTGCGGGAGTGGGGTCGAGACCCACGGGTCGGGGTTTGCACCGACTGAAAGATGGGTATCGGATTGTTTCGTGCCCAGTCTCTGGTGTCAGAACCCGGAGATGGAAACGAAGTCCGTCTGACGGGCTGGAGAGGACGTGCACGTGACTGACGGGGACCCGGAGAGTTTTCCACTACGGCGATCGGTCGCCGCTTCCGCGATGGGCAACGCCACCGAATGGTTCGACTACGGCGTCTATGCCGCGACGGCCACCTATCTGACCGACGCTTTCTTCCCCGGTGAGCTCGGCACGCTCGGCACCATGCTCGGTTTCGCCGTTTCATTCGTGCTTCGCCCGCTCGGCGGCATGGTGTGGGGACCGCTCGGCGACCGGATCGGCCGAAAGGCCGTGCTGGCCACCACGATTCTGCTGATGGCCGCGGCTACCGGCGCCATCGGTCTGCTGCCGACCCACAGCTCGGTCGGCGTGTTCGCGCCGATTCTGCTCATCGCCCTTCGGGTTGTGCAGGGATTTTCGACGGGTGGTGAATACGGCGGCGCCGCAACATATTTGGCCGAATGTGCCAGCGACAAGAAACGTGGCTTCCTAGGCAGCTTCCTCGAATTCGGCACGCTCGCCGGATTCGTCGGCGGTTCGGCGACGGTGCTCGCCTGCCAGCTCGTGCTCGGCTCGGACGCGATGCACAGCTGGGGTTGGCGGATCCCGTTCCTGATCGCGGTCCCGCTCGGGCTCACCGGCTGGTATCTGCGCTCGCGCCTCACCGAAAGCCCGGTATTCACCGAAGTCGCCCACGAAAAGCATCCGCCCGGCGGTCTGCGCGAGTTGGTGACCACTTATCGCCGGGAAACGCTCACATTGGCGGGACTGGTTGTCGCGCTCAACGTCGTCAACTACACGCTGCTCACCTATCAGCCGACCTATCTGCAGAACACCATCGGCATGGGCGAGTCGGACACCACCGCGATGATGTTGATCGGCCAGACGGTGATGATGCTGGTGCTGCCGTTCTTCGGGCGTCTGTCCGACCACGTCGGGCGCCGCCCCTTGTGGCTGTTCTCGCTGATCGGCCTCGCGGTGCTGGCAGTCCCGATGTATTGGCTGATGGGGCGGGGAACCGTGTGGGCCATCACCGGCTTCGTCGTTCTCGGTCTGCTGTACATCCCCCAGCTGGCGACCATTAGTTCGACCTTCCCCGCGATCTTCCCGACCCACGTCCGCTACGCGGGCTTCGCGCTGGCCTACAACGTCTCGACGGCGATTTTCGGTGGCACCGCGCCGCTGGTCAACGAGGCGGTCATCGACGCGACCGGCTGGTCGCTCTTTCCACCCGTCTACATGATCGGTGCCAGCCTGATCGGCCTGGTCGCTTGGTGCTTCCTCCGGGAGACCGCTGGAACGTCACTACGCGGCACCGAGGTGCCCGACGCGGGCGATTCGCTGACACCGGCTGCCCTCATCCCCGCCAAGGCGGCCATAGCGCCATAGCAGCCAGCCCCCGAACGGGACATGGTTGAGCGGGTTCTCGACGCCTCGACCATGTTCCGTTCGTTATGCCGGTTCCGATTGTCGGGTTTGATTTTCGTTTGATTTGGGAATGGCTCGCGCCGCCGATAAATGGCCGGACTCGATTAATCCCAATTCCGGCAATGACTTGCCTGCGCTACCGGCATCCTCCGCATTTTGCTCGGTCAGCACTAACGTGTTGAACGTTTGATCAGCATGTACCACTTCGAAACGAGAAGGGGCTACACATATGATTTGCAAGATCGGAGCCGCGGCCGCCGCAGGGCTGACCGCGACACTTTTGCTAACCGGTGCCGCCGGGGCGAATACATTCCAGCCGGATCCTATGATCGGCGGATTCACGATGGTCGGCCAGGGGGAAGACGAGAAGCAGGCTGAGCCCAAGTGCCCGGACGGCAAGAAAGACGAGAGCGGCACCGAAGACCCGAACGGATCGGCAGGCCAGGGCGACGCGGGCGGCCAGAGCAGCCCGACCGACGCGGATGAGGTTCCGCCAAATGGAGCCGCCCCGAGTGGAGCTGCCTTCCCGCTGGATACGGGCAGTGCCAACCCGGCCGCCAACCAGCCGAATGGCACGGACCCCAAGCCGGGCGATGAGGACGAGAAGAAGTGCCCTGACACCCCCGCTACCAATGAGGGCACGACCGGCACCAGTACAGGCACCGGCACAGGCACGGGCACGGGCACGGGCACGGGCACGGGCCCCGGTACAGGCACAGGGCCCGGGAACAGCACCGGAACCGGCACCGGGACAGGGACAGGGACCGAGAACAGCACCGACGCTGGCACAGGCAACGGCACCGGCACCGGAACGGGCACAGGCACCGGAACGGGCACAGGCACAGGCACCGGAACGGGCAACAGCGGCGGCACCGGCGCAACCAACTAAGACTCACTGCGATGCAGTAGTCACGACTGAACAGCTGACCGGCTCGGCCTGACAGGCTCGCCGACAATCCGCACCACCGTCACCGCAGTGGCCACCGCCCGTCAGGCGGTAGTGGTGTCGACGCGAAGCCGAACCTGTTCGCGGTCGTCGCCGAGCCCCGCGCTCGGCGACGACACGCCCGGCCACCGCGCGCAGCCCCAGCCGCACACCCTTTCTGCCAGCTGCACACCCCGTACAGAGCGCGCGGCTGACACGAAGGGTGTGCGATTCCGATTTCGGCGGTGCTGGTGTGCAGGCATATGTGCACGTCAGAGAGTTTTCGTACCGACCAGTTTTGCTCATTGTGATGTGAGCCACTATCGTGTTGAACGTTTGATCAGCATGTACGCATGTACCACTTCGAGATGAGAAGGGGCTACACACATGAATTACAAGATCAAGATCGCGACCGCGGCTGCCGCAGGGTTCACCGCGACACTTCTGTGCAGCGGGGTCGCCGCAGCTCAGCCGGCGCCGACCCCACCCGGGGCAACTCAGCCAGGCGCGCAGGGCGGCCTACAGGGTGGTGTGCAGGCAAATCCACAGGGCGGCCTGCAAGGTCAGGGCGGCGCGCAGGGTGGCACGCAAAGCCCCATGGGCGGCGGCGCGCAGGGCGGGACCCAAGGTGGGGTTCAGGTCGACCCCCAGGGCGGCGCACAGGGCCAGGGCGGTGCACAAGGCGGTGCACAGCTACCGAACTTGCCGAACGTGCCGAACCCGCTGGACAGCTTGCCCAACGGCAACGGCGGCGCGCCCAGCCTGCCGACCATGCCGGACATCCCCGGGATGCCGGACCTGAATAGTTTTATTCCGTGAGCAAGATAGTCGCCGATCCGCACCACGGCGCATCCGGCGGCTGAGCGAAAGGCGTTCCGTCCGGCGTATTCGTCGACAGTTCTCGTCTCCGCCACAGTGCTGGCGGCCGCCCCGCCAGGCGGTAAGGGTTAGAGCGTCGAAGCGGAATCGGAACCGTTCCGCGTCGTCGCCGAGCCTCGGCTCGGCGACGACGCGCACCGGAACAAGTCTGGCCACGTTCCACCCCTCGAGGCGGCAACGACGCGCGATACCCTACAGCGGCGTCACGTAGGCGCCGGATATGCCGCCGTCCACCAGGAACTGGGATGCCGTGATGAACGACGCGTCGTCGCTGGCGAGAAAGGCCACGGCGGCGGCGATTTCCTCGGGTTCGGCGAAGCGCCCGGTCGGGATGTGCACCAGGCGGCGGGCGGCGCGTTCCGGATCCTTGGCGAACAGTTCTTGCAGCAGCGGCGTGTTCACCGGGCCGGGACAGAGGGCATTAACGCGAATACCATTGCGGGCAAACTGAACTCCGAGTTCGCGGCTCATAGCCAGGACGCCACCCTTGGACGCGGTGTAGGAGATCTGCGAGGTGGCGGCGCCCATGACGGCAACGAAGGAAGCGGTGTTGATGACCGAACCCTTGCCGCGTTCCAGCATGTGTCCGATGGCGTACTTGCTGCACAGGTAGACCGAGGTGAGATTGACCTCCTGGACCCGACGCCAGGCGTCGAGCCCGGTGGTGAGGATCGAATCATCTTCCGGCGGTGAGATTCCCGCATTGTTGAACGCCACGTCGAGCCCGCCGTAGGTGTCGACGGCGGTTTGGAACAAGGCTTCGACCTGCGCCTCGTCGGTCACGTCGACCTTGACGTACAGTCCGTCGACCTCGGCGGCCGCTGCCTCACCGGTGGTGGCGTCGATGTCGGCGACGACCACCTTCGCCCCCTCGGCGGCGAAGCGGCGGACCGTGGCTAGGCCGATGCCGCTCCCGCCGCCGGTGACGACGGCGACTCGATCTTGTAAGCGCTGCAAGGCATCTCCTGTCGGGTATGGGGGGTAGGTCACTGCGTGGCGATGAAGACGTTCTTGGTTTCGGTGAACGCGAGCGCGGCGTCGGGCCCGAGTTCGCGACCGAGCCCGGACTGCTTGAATCCGCCGAACGGCGTCCAATACCGCACGGACGAGTGCGAATTCACCGACAGGTTCCCGGCCTCGACGGCGCGGGAAACCCGCAGCGCCCGACCGACGTCATTGGTCCAGATGGAGCCCGACAACCCGTACTCGGTGTCGTTGGCGATCCGGATGGCGTCGGCCTCGTCCTCGAACGGAAGCACCGCGACCACCGGGCCGAACACCTCCTCGGTGAGCACCCGGTCGGTAGGCGAGTCCGGCAGCACAACCGTTGGCGGATACCAGAATCCGGGGCCATCGGGTCGTTTGCCGGTGAACGCGACCTTGGTCGATGGCTCGATGAACGCGGCAACCCGCTCGCGATGCGCGGCCGAGATCAGCGGGCCCATCTCGGTGGACTCCTGCGCCGGATCACCCACCTGCACCCCACGCACGGCGGGCTCCAATAGTTCGAGGAACCGATCGAAGACACTGCGCTGCACCAGAATCCGCGAGCGCGCACAGCAATCCTGTCCGGCGTTGTCGAACACACCGTACGGCGCGGTGGCCGCCGCCCGCTCCAGATCGGCGTCGGCGAACACGATATTCGCGCTCTTACCGCCGAGCTCAAGCGTCACCCGCTTCACCTGCCGCGCGCACCCGGCCATGATCTCGGTGCCCACCTCGGTCGAACCGGTGAACACCACCTTGCGGACCGCGGGATGGGTGACGAACCGCTGCCCGACCACGGAACCCTTGCCCGGCAGCACCTGGAATACGTGCTCCGGCAAGCCCGCTTCGAGCGCGAGCTCCGCCAGCCGAACAGCGGTCAGCGGTGTCAGCTCCGCGGGTTTGAGCACCACCGTGTTCCCCGCCGCCAGCGCGGGCCCGAATCCCCACGCCGCGATCGGCATCGGAAAATTCCACGGCACGATCACACCGACCACGCCGAGCGGTTCGTGGAAGGTGATATCGACGCCACCCGCCACCGGAATCTGCTGGCCGAGCAGCCTTTCCGGGATACCGGCCGCGTAGTGCAGCACATCCCGGACATTGCCCGCCTCCCAGCGCGCGTTGCCGATGGTGTGACCGGAGTTGGCGACCTCGAGCTGGGCGAGGTGCTCGACATCCGCGTCGACGGCGTCGGCGAACCGGCGCAGCAGCCGGGCCCGATCGCCCGGCGCCACCTCGCGCCAGGCGATCGCCGCGCGCTGGGCCCGTTCGATCGCGGCGTCGGTCTCGGCTTCGCCGGTGAGCTCGACCGTGGTCACCACCTGCTCGGTCGCCGGGTTGACCACCTGCGCTGTCGTCACGAAGTCCGCTCCCTTCGATAGTCTTCGGCCGCCACGACCAGTGCACTGATCAACCGACGGTCGACCGCATCCACTTCCGGATGCCATTGCACGCCGACCAGAAACGGGCCGTCCGTCGTTTCCGCCGCCTCGATCGTGCCGTCCGCCGCGTGCGCGGTGGCGACCAATGCCGAGGCGAGCACGTCGATCGCCTGATGATGGTGGCAGTTGGCTTTCACCGCCGGCCCGGCGATCGCGGCGACCCTGCTGCCCGGCACGGTCACCACGTCGGTGACGGTGAAGCCACCTACGGTGCCGGAATGGTCGGCATGCCCGACCACATCCGGCAGATGCTGGATCAGCGTGCCGCCGAAGGCGACGTTCACCACCTGCAGGCCGCGGCACACCGCGAGAATCGGCAGCTCTGCCGCCCGCGCCAGCTCGAACAGCCCGAACTCCGACTCGTCCCGATCGGGCCTGGTGTAGACGAGTGAATGTTCGGGCGCGCCGTAGCGGGCTGGTGCCACGTCGGCACCGCCGGTCAGCACGAGACCGTCGAGCCGCGCCACCAGTTCCGGGCGGGCCACTCCGACGGGTGGTAGCAGCACCGGAATACCACCCGCCTCCGCCACCATCTGAATGTAGCTGTGCGGCAACACCGCACTGTCGATATGCCACGACCCGAAACGGGCAAGTTCCAGATAGGTCGGCAGGCCGATCAGGGGGCGGGGCGCACCGTCGTTCGACCCGTCAGCGCGCACAACTCCAGCGTTCGAGACCTCAGAGTCGTTCGAATCCACGAATTCGCTCCCAGTCGGTGACGGCGGCGTCGAAGGCCGCCAGTTCGACCTGTGCCGCGTTGCGGTAGTGCTCCACTACATCATCACCGAACGCGGTCCGTGCCACCTTGCTGTCCCCGAAGAACTGCGCGGCCTCGCGCAGCGTGCGCGGGACCCGCGGCCGTTCCGATCGATAGGCGTTGCCGTTGAACTCCGGCTCCAACGGCAGCCGATGCTCGATGCCGTGCAGCCCGGCGGCGATGGTGGCAGCCACGGCGAGGTAAGGGTTCACGTCGCCGCCGGGCACCCGGTTCTCCAGCCGCAGCGACGGCCCGTGCCCGACCACCCGCAGCGCACAGGTGCGGTTGTCGCGTCCCCAGGCGACCGCGGTCGGCGCGAAACTGCCCGGCACGAATCGCTTGTAGGAGTTGATGTTCGGCGCCAGCAGGTAGGTGAACTCGCGTAGGCAGTCCAGCTGGCCCGCGACGAAATGCCGCATGAGCGGCGACCATCCGTTCGACTCGTCACCCGCGAACACCGGCTCGCCGGATTCACCGCGCAGGCTGATGTGGATGTGGCACGAGTTGCCCTCGCGCTCATTGTATTTCGCCATGAAGGAGAGGCTGCGGCCCTCCTGGGCGGCGATTTCCTTCGCGCCGGTCTTGTAGATGCTGTGGTTGTCGCAGGTGGTCAGCGCCTCGTCGAAGCGGAAGGTGATCTCGTGCTGGCCGGGATTGCACTCCCCCTTGGCCGACTCGACATACATGCCCGCGCCGTCCATTTCGGTGCGGATGCGGCGCAGCATCGGCTCGATGCGCGCGGTGCCGAGCAGCGAGTAGTCGACGTTGTACTGGTTGGCCGGCCGCAGATCGCGATAGCCCGACGACCACGCCGCCTCGTAACTGTCATCGAAGACCAGGAATTCGAGTTCCGTCCCGACGAAGGCGCGCAGCCCGCGCTCGGCCAGCCGGTCCAGTTGCGCACGCAGCACCTGCCGCGGCGAGGGCCCGACGGGCTCCCCCTCCGGGTGCACCTTCTCGACGTCGCACAGCACCAGCGCGGTGCCAGGCCACCAGGGCACCAGCCGCAGGGTGCTCAGGTCGGGCCGTAGCACGAAGTCGCCGTACCCGGTGTCCCACGACGACATCGGATACCCGTCGACCGGCGTCATCTCCACGTCGACGGCGAGCAGGTAGTTGCAGGCCTCGGTCGCGTGCTCGACCACCTCGTCCAGGAAGTACCGTGCCGCGCAACGCTTTCCCTGCAACCGACCCTGCATGTCGGTCATCGCGACCAGCACCGTGTCGATCTCCCCAGCCTCGACCAGCTCCCGCAACCGCACCAGACTCAACATCCCGCTACGCATCCACAGCCCCTCTCGGCACCAACCGTGCTCACGCTAGAGCAAACGAGGGACATTTGTGATCGGACACACAAACTTCAGCGAACGCACTGCGGGACGGATTCACCTGGCCTTGCCTCGACGGTCGGCACGTACGGCGGGCGATCCACCGAGGTAGAGACCGGGCACAGCCGGACGACCTGGGGACCGGCCCCGGTGCGGTTGCCGCTGTTGTCGAAGATGATCGGACCGCCCGCGCCTGGAACCGCCGCATCCGGCGCGGAGAAGCCGCTGATGGTCGCGTTCACCTGACTGCGCTGCACCGGCATGGTGGCGGGCAGGCTGCGCAGGGCCGTGTCGATGGTGGTCACGGCGTCGTAGGCGTTGACCGCCCACCCGTCGCCGACGTGTTCGAGGTCGAAGCCCGCATCCTTGTATGCCTGCTCGAACACCGTCCAGTGGGGGTTGATGGACTGTGGTCCGTCCGCACCGGCCACCAGGGTGAACAGCATCCGCACTCGGCCGTCCTTGAAGGTCTCCGAGCCCAGCGCCTTCGTCCGCAGATCTTCCAGTGCCGGGTCCGACTCGACGGTGCGCAACCGGTTCCCGTCGGAGGTGCTGACCACCGTGACCGAGGTCGCCGCGCATTGGCCGTTCGCGTAAGCCTCGTCGAGGGCGTAGAGCAGCCTGCCCAGGTCGCGGCCGCGCGCGATGTAGGCGATGGTCACGTCTTTCGCGGTGGCGCACACGCGTTTCGCCGTCTGCGGCACGGTGCTCGGTTCCGTGGTGTCGAACTTGACCTCGAGCAAGTTGCCGCCGTACTGGCGTTGCAGGAACGGCAATGTGGTGCAGGTATAGGGGTCCGATCCGCCGATCGGCACCATGATGAAGTCCGGCCGGGTGGTGACCACCGCGCCGATCGCCTTGACCTGCACGGCCACTCGGAACGCGACGCGGTAGAAGTAGTCCCGCGCGATTCCGCGCGGATAGGAGATGTCCTTGTCGCAGCTGCGGAATTCGGGGTTGTCGACGAGCGAGCCGTCTTGATCGAACCCCTCCGCGGTGACCACATCCGCGACCATCGGAATCTTGGCCGCGGCAAGCACTTCCGCGACCTCCGCAGTGGACTGGTGGCTGAGCCCGATGCCCGCCACGGCGACCACATCGTCGCGACCGGCCAGCTTACGGGCCACCCCGACCGGGTCGCCGTTGCTGTTGTAGTCACCGAGCTGGCCGACGACGAGCTTCATCGGATGCAGGCATCCGGTGCCGTTGGCTCTGCGCTGACCGGCCGCCATCCCCTCCAACTCGTGCACGGCCCGGCTGCCCGCCAGTTCGTCGGTCATGGTCAGCAGCACACCGACGGTCGCCGGGGTGCCGGGGCATTCGTCGGCCGCCGAGCGGTTCTGCCGATCGATGACGCCCATTACCTGGTTGAACGCCGCGACGTCGAAAGGGTAAGGGCCTTCGGATAATCCGACGCAGCGCTCACCGGCCCGCCAGGCGTCGCCGTTCGGGATCCAGCTCTCGTTGCAACTGAACGCACGGTGCAGCGGCTCGCGGAAGACGAACCCGGCACCCGCGGCCACCAGCAGCGTGAGCACCAACCCCAACCGCACCCAGTCGGTCCATGGGCGCGGGAACGACCGGTCGGGCTTCGGGATGATCCAAAACCAATATCGCGATTCCACGATAGGTCTCCTTCTGCCAAAGCGGGTCACTGGAATTGGTTCGCTAGTCTGCGATATCTGTTGGCACGCAACAGGAACGGCGCACTATCCCGGGCATCGTCGGCCACCTTCTCGTAGCTGTGCGCGATCCGCGTGCAGAGCGTCGACTTCTGTTCCGGGCTGGTGATTCGGATGTCCGATTCGAACGCGGGCACCAGCGCTACCAAGGTCGCGAGATGCTCGTGCAGCGAGCGGGCCCGATCGGGGCCGTCGATGAGATCGCTGTCCCGCCGACCGGGGTCCGGCGTCTCGACGATGTCGTCGAACAGCTGCAACCATTCCGGGGAAGGCAAGGTCGGCAACAGATCCGCGAGCTCATCGACCACCGCGTCGCGACCGTCCAGCAGGCGCATGTGGTGCAGTCTGCTCTGACGATCGTCGGGGGCGACGCCGTCGCGCAACTGGCTGAGCACCCGCCCCCAGTCCTGCCCGTCGTTCCGGTCGATCAGCGCGCGCAGGCCGAGCAGGCGCGCCAGTGCGGGTAGCTTCTCCTCGCCGTCCGGCGTGGCGGGTGTCCACAGCGTCCGCGATTTGAACAGGGGTGAATCGTGTTCGACCCCGGCGGGCAGCAAGGGGACCAAACCCAGTGCCTCACTTTTGCTCCTGGCCGCCGAAATCGTGACGAGCGCTGTCGCCAGCTCCCTGCGCACGAGTTTGTTCACACTCAAGCCTCGGCCGAAAATGCGCAGTAGATACTGCTCGACGGTGATGCCGGGCTCAGGTCCCGGGCTGCGCAGCAGGCCGTCGAGATCGTCGAGCTGGTCCCGATCCTGCTTGATCCGGCGGAGTAGGCGATCCGTGGCCGCGGGGTGGCCGCGGGTGAGCCGGTAGACCGACTCACCGATCCTTTCCGACTGGTACGGATCGACTTCCTTGGCCATGAGCCGGACGTCTCGCTCGCTCAACTCGGGCAGCCGCACCCGCGCCCACAACGGTCCCGCGGTCGCCATCCGAGCTGGTTCCAGCGGTGCCGACCAGACCGCCGGCGCGGGGACCTGCCCAGCCAGGTTGTCCACCAATGTTCCGGAACTGGTGGTTACCACCGTCAGCGGGTCGGACAGTCGAACGCCGGTGGCCGCGATCGACTCACGGACCCGCAGCAAGGCGCTGGTAAAGGACGCGGCAGCGGGCGCGTCGCCGTCATCGATGAGCACCAAGGCGTTCGAGGTCCGCCGCTTGACCTTGGTGACGCTGGCCCGCAGGTCCGCGAGCAGCGCGCCGACCAGCACGTCATCGACGCCGCGGCGAATGGCCGGGTCGGTGCTCCTGGCGTTGTGGCTGAGTTCGATCAGCACCCGCTCGGCATCGTGGGGCAAGTGCAGGTCCTGGTGGCTGAACCAGGCGGTGTCCGGCCCCCATCTGCGCCCTCTCAACCATCCCCCGCCCAGCAATCGGGAGGCCATCGCCTCGGCGGCCAGGTTCACCATTGTCGGTGCGATGACCGCGGCGCCGGGCACGTTGACGGTCCCGGCCATCACGCCGACCATATCGCCCAGATGCCGGACGAATCCGATGAGCGCGGCGCGGCTTTGGTATCGACTGAGAAGTGTCTTCAACCGGGCCAGCTGCTCGCCTGGCGAGAGGCCATCGAAATCCTCGGCGATGACGATCTGGGCGATGACGAGCCGGGGGAACGCGACAGCGTAGCCGGGGATGTCGACGCTCAGCCCCAGCATGACCGCGGCCAGCACCGTCCGTACCGGATCGTTCTCGTCGAAGGGCCGGGCCAGTGGGCGGACCAGCACCGACGGCGTGTGTCCGTGCCACTTGTCCATGGCCTGTTCCAGCACCGCGGTGCGGCCGGAACCACCGCAGCCCTCCACCACCAGCACCGACTTCGGTGTCCTGGTCGCATCCCGCGCCGGAACCTCGACCAACTTATCGATCAGATCGAGCAGATCGGTGCGCCCCACGAACACCAAGCATCGCCTCCCTCGGCTTGGGCGTCACCATAACAACAACCAATGCTTGCGACAACCGGATTCAGCTCTGAGACAACGGGATTAGGGGCTAGAAGCAAACCACGTGCCGGGTATCGGACGGAATCGAACCGACCGGCCCGGTCCTTAGGTCCCGAATATTAGGGACCTTCGGACCAGTGTCGAACGGTACGAGCGTCCGGAGACTTGGCTCGGTGGCGCGAACCGAGGCGCGAACCGATCGCGCCGCACGCGCCCACCGGAAGGATGGAACAAATTCATGGGCTCCGCACAGCCGGACGTCGACACTCTCGAGGCCGCCCTCGCGATGGCGGTTCGCGCACCATCGGTGCACAACACACAACCGTGGCGGTGGCGGATCACGGATCGGGCGATCCATCTCTATGCCGACCCGGCCAGGCACTTGGTCGCGACGGACCCGCACCAGCGCGGCCTCGTCCTGAGTTGTGGTGCGGCACTACATCATCTGCGGGTGGCACTGGCGGTGCTCGGCTGGTCCGCCACCGTTGAACACCTGCCGAATCCGGCCGACCCGGATCACCTCGCTGCCGTCGAATTCGCACCGCACGAGCCGACACCGACCGATTTCGAGCTCAGCGCGGCCCTCATGCACCGCCAGTCCGACCGCAGGCGCTTCAGCCCCTGGCAGGTTCCATCGGGATACATCCGGACGATCGCCACGCGCGCAGCGCACTGTGGCGCCGTGGTGCGCCATGTCCCTGACACCTTGCGCGCCAGGCTGGCGCGACCGGCCCGTGCGGCGGTGGACCAGCACGCCGAGGACGCCGAGTACCAGATCGAACTCGCTGCGTGGAGTGGGCGGCACGGCACGTCCGATGGGGTGCCCGCCGTGAACAGCCCCCGACCGCGGCACCAGGACGAGATCCCGGTGCGGACCTTTACCGATCCCGAACTGGTCGACCGCACCGAACATCCGGACGGCGCGGAATGGATGGTGGTCTGCACCGCCGCGGACGACCGGCTGTCCCGACTGCGTGCGGGTGAGGCACTCAGCGCGCTGCTGCTGACAGCGACCCACCTGGGCCTGTCCAGCTGTTTACAAACCGAACCACTCGGTCTGCCCGAGTTGCGTGCGGATATTCGGTCCCAGCTGCTGCACGATTGCGCCTATCCGCAGGCCATGGTCCGCATCGGCTGGGTGCCGACGAACGCGGCGCCGCTGCCACACACCCCGCGGCGGCCGATCGAGGAGATCATCGACCGGTAGGTGCGCTCACTCCTCGGCAGGTCCCGGCAAGCCGAGCTTGGCGGCGAGCACCGCGGCCTGGGTGCGTCCTTCGACGTCGAGTTTGGCCAGCAGCTGTGAGACGTAGTTCTTCACGGTCTTCTCGGACAGGAACATCCGGTGCGCGATCTGCCGGTTCGTCAGCCCTTCGCCCAGCATCGCGAGCACCGTGCGTTCCCGGTCGGTCAACGCCGCCAGCGGGCCGTGCTCGCCGGTGGTCTGCGTGCGCAGCTTCGCCATCAGCGCGGCCGCGGCACGCTCGTCGAGCAGTGACTGCCCCTCACCGACCGCGCGAATGGCGTCGATCAGTTCGGGACCACGAATGTCCTTGACGAGGAACGCGCTGGCACCGGCCAGGACCGCGCCGATCATCGACTGCTCATCGACAAACGAGGTCAGCATCAGGCAGCGCAATCGCGGGGTCGCCGCCAGCAGATCCCGGCACAGCTCGACGCCGCTGCCATCGGGCAGCCGGACATCGAGCACCGCCACGTCCGGTCGCAGCGGCGGCACCCGGCGCCGCGCCTGCGCGCAGGTGGCCGCTTCCCCCACCACTTGGAGGTCGGACTCGCCGTCGATGAGGTCGCGTATCCCGACCCGGACGATCTCGTGGTCGTCCACCAGGAACACCCGCGTCATCGCAGCACCTCCTCTCCCCCTCCGGCGGCCCTGGCCCCCATCTACCAGCAGTTACCCCAAACGATGCCCGAGGAAACGGTGCCGACTGTCACTCGGACGCGGCGGACGCGTCACGGATGCGCACCCGGGCGTTGGCGGACCGCCCGAATCGGGCGCCCGAAGAGCATTCGAGCGAGCAGGCGGGCGAAGTCCAGGTGGCCTGCCAAGGCTCCGCGAGCGCAGGCGAGCGACCAGGAGGTCTCGGTGGTGGCGGGCGGCAGCTCCCGGTGGGCGAAGCGATCGGCAAGCCAGTCGACCATCACCGGGAGGGCGGTGTACTGCAAGAGGAGATGGGTGCTGAGCCGGTCGCGCAGGTACCGGACGTTGGCGCCCGCCATGGTGTAGCGGGCAACCTGTGCGTCGACGTCGGCGACCGCGATCACCTCGTCGTACACGCCCTGCAGAACAAGCAGCGGCATGGCCGGGGCGCGCCCGCCGGGCTGGATATCGGCCAGGACCCGCTGCAGTTCCGGTGCGGCCAGCAGCGCCGCGAGGCCACCGCGGCAGTGCTGGTCGATATTGCGGCGGGCGAAGCGGTACAGCAGGGGGAACGTCGTTGTCGCCTCCGTTTCCGCGAGCCAGCCGAGGTACCGCGCGTCCAGGTGGGTGCGCAGCAGCCGGTCCAGGTCGGGGTAGGCGCGGCGCAGGCCCGCGGTGAAGACCGCGGCGAAACCGGCGAACAGCGAGCCGTTGAGCCGAAGGAAGGCAGCGGCCGGATCACCGACCGGCGAGGCGGCGACGGCGCCGACGATGTCGAGTTCCGGGGCGTATTCGGCGGCCAGCTCCGCGGCCCACGCGGTGGCCAGCCCGCCACCCGAATAACCCCACAGCGCAACCGGTGTGCTCGCGGTGAGGCCGAGCGGCGCGAACGCCAGGCTCGCGCGGACGGCGTCCAGCGCCCGGTAGCCGGGTTCGCGCGCCACACCGAACCGACCGGCGGTGCCCTCGTGGTCGGGCACCGACACCGCCCAACCGCGGGCCAGCGCGCTGGCGATGAGCGGCAGCTCCAGTTGCGGAATCGAACCCGCCGCCCGTGCGCCGCGCCGGAGCGCATAGGAGGGAAGGCATTTCGAGGCGACCGCGTCGATCGCGCACTGGAACGAAACCAGCGAGCGCGGTTCGGCCGGGTCGGCGCCGAACGGCAACAGCACGGTGGTGACCGCCACCTCGGGGACGAGGTCGAGATCGCAGGTCCGGTAGAGCAACTGCCATGCCGAAATCTGTTGCGGAACAATCCCGAACAAGGCCAGCTCGACCGCCCGCGTACGGACGACGGCACCGGGTGGCAGGTGCGGAAGGTCGGGCGGCGGCTGGTAGAACGGATCCACTTCGGGTAGTAGCGGATAGGTGGAGCGCGGTTCGACTGCGGGAACCGAGACGCCCGCGACGGGATCGGCACTCATCTGATTCATCCTCTCCAACGACGGCCCGCATCGTCGCGCCGCCGGTGCCGCCGCAATGCCCACCTCACGCTAACGAACCTTCGAATAGGAAATGAATTGGCGCAGACGACAATTCGTGCGCCGATCTTTCTCCGTCGAGTGCAGTGACAACGGCTAGAGGCTGCCGCTGCCGCCGATCAACCACGGGTTGAACGTGCATTCGAGGTTCGGATACGCGACCGGATCGAGCGCGTGCAGCGCGATGGACGCCGACCGCGGCGAATACATGATGGTGAGGTGGTCGGAGAGGTCTTGCTCGCACCCCTCCTGCAGGGTGATGTTGTGCACCGTGGCACCGGGGCCCGGCCGCAGGAACGACCAGTCGTAGGGGTTCATCACCTGGTCGAGCCGGGAGCCGACGGAGGTGTATTCGACGCCGGAAACGGTGTCCCCCTGTGCGTTCAGCGTGGCGTAGAACGGCGAGCCGACGGCCTGCTGGATATTGGCGAAGCCGACGATGGGTTCGTAGAAGCCGAGGATGTCGACGCCGAGATTGTTGATCAGCCGGCCCAGCGTCGCGATACCGAGCAGCGTGGTGCCGTGATGGGTGGCGCCGTAGGAGACGAGCTTGCGCACCTTTCCCGCGCCGCCGTCGAACTTCAGATATTGGTTCGCCACCGTGCCGCCCTGCGAATGCGCGACGATGTCCACCTCCTCGGCGCCGGTCGCCGTGCGCACCCGGTCGACGAACTCACTCAGCTGCCGCGCGGAATCCTCCATCCGGCCGACGCCGTAGCGGCCGGGCAGGATCGGCCCGAGACCGCCGCCCTCCAGTAGGCCGGAGCGGCCGAAATTGAAGGCGAACACGCAGAATCCGGCGCGTGTGAGGCGGGGCGAGAGATAAGCGAAGCTGTCGTAAGCGTTCAGCCAGGTACCGTGCAGCAGCACCACCGGCCGTGGATGTTCGGCGGTCGGGGCGCAGTCCCAGCGGTTCGCGCCCGGTGGGGCCGCGTCGGGATGGGTCAAGCCGTAGGCGAACGCCGCCAGATACGCCGACACTTCCGGTCCTTCACCGTGCGCATCGGTCGCGCGGCTCAGGGCCGAGCTGCTGCCGGAATCCACTACGGCCCTTGGCTGCCGACCATCTGCGGCCGGGGTCAGTCCAATGCTGATGGAGTCCGCGAGCGCCTGTTCGGCGGGGTCGATGCGTGGACTACCGCTCGCCGCACCGGAACCGAGGACAGACGCCATCGTCAACCCGGCGATCACTACGGCACCGAAGACGGTGCGCTTCGCGTTTTGCGCCCTTGCAGCCATTCAATTCACTTCCCATTCCAGCTATTTCGGCGCTCCGAACGCGAGCCATCAACTGACACAAGCTGTTTCCTGGAACACATCACAGACTGAATGTGATAAGTGCCATACGGAGCCGCCGCCTGAATCTATTGCCGCCGCCGCTGCCGAGTCACTGCACGCCGCAGAGAATAAATCCACAGGAAAGTTGTTGCCCGAGACAAAGTTCCGGCGGATACGCCAGTTTCCTTGCCGCGAAACCTGTCGTTGGAAACAATCGGCTCATGTCGCTCGCCCTATCTCCGCCGACCGGTGACGCGCCGCTGGTCACCCGGCTGCTCGCCCGCTGGCCGCAGATCTCCGAACGGATGCTCGCCGCGGGCCTCGGTGCCACCGCGCCGACAGCGGACCTGCCCGAGGGACATTTCACCGCCGAGGTGCTGCCCGCGATCTACGCGTGCGGCCGGGCGGTGCTGCAAGCCATCGGCGAGCAGCGAGTGTTCACCAGGGCCGAGGTCGCCGCGTTCGTCGTTCCGGTAGCGGAACGGCATGCCGAGGACCGGATTCCGCTACCCCTGCTGATCGAAGCCATGCACGGATCAGCGCAATCGGTGCTGCAGGAGGCGGCGGCGCTGGCCACCGCGGCGGAAATGGACGACCTGGTCGTCATCGGCGGCCGACTACTCGACCTGCTGATGCACATCAATATCACCGTGGTGGAGACCTACACCGAGGTCGAACAATCGATCTATCACGCCGAGCGCGAAGCGCGGCGCGCGTTGTGCGCCGCACTGCTCGGCGGACTACCGGCCGAAGAGCTTGCGGCGCGCGCCGATACCGCGCTCGCCGAGCGATACACGGTGCTGGCCATCCATATTCGGCATGATGATCAACCCACTACCGTCGCCACCTTGATCAGCAGGCGGCGGATCAGAATTCTGCAGCGTGCGCTGGACAGCCTCGCCGGCACCACGGCACTGACCACCTTCGACGGCTCGACCGGAATCGCGTTGCTCCCCGTCGCGGCCGAGACCGAGCTCGCCGAACAACTGGCCGCGCAGCTCGCCGAGCAATTCGGTGTCGCGGTGTTCGTCGCCGAATATCGTTCGGTGGCAAGGGAAGCCGTGCCGCAGACCGCGCGCGATGCCACCGATCTCGCCGAACTGGCCCGGCTGCTCGGCAGGCCGACCGGCGTCTATCGTCTCGATGATCTACTGCTCGAATACCAGCTCACCAGGCCGGGTCCCGCACGCGACCGGCTGGCCGAGCGGATGGCGCCGATCCTGGACAGTCCGCACCTGATCGAGGCGCTGGACGCGCACCTGCGCCACGGATCCGACCGTAAGGCCGCCGCCGCCGAGATCCATGTCCACCCCAATACCTTCAGCTATCGCCTGCGCCGCGTCGCCGAACTCACCGGCATCGATCCCACCGAGCCGCGCGATTCCCGGCTGCTCGCGGCGGCGTTGACGATCCATCGGCTGTACCCGGCGGCCGACGCGAACGCCGCGCCGCCGGGTCACCGGGTCTAGATGACGTGCCAGGCCTGCAACAGGTAGGTGATGTTGGCGGCAATGGACGTCACGACGTTCGCGAGATTCAACGCTGACGAACCCAGATCGATAATCGGCACCGAAATTCCTCCATCAGATGGGACTGCGAAATCCCTTCCAATGTAATGAATACCGACCACGTCCGAGCTGTTCGATCAGCGGAATGCGGTGTGACCGGATTTCCGGTGCGGACGTGAAACAGTAGGCCCAGCAGGCAATTCAGTGGTTCTCGAGCAGCCTGGGCGGTAATTCGGACCGCGGCTGTTGTGAGACAGTTCACCGAGAATTTCTTCACAGCAATCACAGAAAGCACATACCGGAAATAACGGGCAGTCGGTTGTTTCAGGGGCTCGCTGCTTCAGGCCTACGGGGGCTGGCTCCGCGCCGAGCATCGCGCGGCGCCCGCCGCTGTCGACGAGACCAGGCGAGCCGATCGGCCGGAGACTGGCCGCCCCGGACATTTGCCACTTGCATTCCGCAGATGCGGAAATAAACTGCGAGTCGTGTCGGATTTGCGGATCAGTGAGGTGGCGGTGCTGGCGGGCGTCAGCGACGACACCGTGCGGCGATGGATCGAGCAGGGCAAGCTGACCGCGATCCAGCTCGGCAACGGGCGCAAGGGGGTGCGCGGCCGGGAGCTCGCCGAATTCCTGCAGGCCAACGCGGAGACCCCCGCGCCGGGCGTCACCGTCGCGGCGTCGGCTCGCAACCGGATGCGCGGCATCGTGACCCGGGTGGTCAAGGACACCGTGATGGCGCAGGTCGAGATGCAGGCCGGACCGTTCCGGCTGGTGTCACTGCTGAGCCGGGAGTCGGTCGACGAACTCGGGCTCGAGGTCGGCAGCGTCGCGGTGGCGTCGGTCAAGTCGACACATGTCGTTGTCGAGATTCCGGAAAGTTGATGAGGTCGAAAATGATGCGTTCGCTGAGCGTCGCCGCCCTCGCGGGCATGGTCGCGCTGACCTCGGTGGGCTGCGGCTCGGACGACCAAGCGGCGCCCGCGGGCGCCGACCGGCTCGGCGGCACCGTCACGGTATTCGCGGCAGCCTCGCTGACCGAGACATTCACCGAACTGGGCAAGCAGTTCGAGGCGGCGCACCCGGGTACCAAGGTGGTCTACAGCTTCGGGGCGAGTTCGGCGCTGGCCGAGCAGATCAACCAAGGCGCCCCCGCCGATGTCTTCGCCTCAGCGGCGCCGAAGAACATGCGGCAGGTAACGGACAAGGGCGAAGTGACCGGCGCACCGGCCACCTTCGTGCGCAACCGGCTGGAGATCGCGGTGCCCAAGGGCAACCCCGGCCGCATCACCGGCCTGGCCGACTTCGGCAAGACCGAGTCGAAGATCGCGCTGTGCGCCGAACAGGTGCCGTGCGGTGCCGCCGCCAAGACGGTGTTCGAGGCCGCGGGCGTCACCCCGCGGCCGGACACGCGGGAGTCCGATGTGAAGGCGGTGCTGACGAAGGTCGCGCTCGGCGAGGTCGATGCCGCTCTGGTGTATCGGACCGATGTGCGGGCAGCCGGTGATCGGGTCGATGGCATCGATTTCGCCGAAGCGGCCCAGGCGATCAACGACTATCCGATCGCACCGCTCGCGCACGCCCCGAATTCCGCCGCGGCCGTAGCGTTCGTCGACTTCGTTAAGTCCGAGCAGGCGCGGAAGGTGTTCGCCGAGGCGGGATTCGACACACCGTGACACGGCGGCGGGCAGCACAGGGCAGGCGACCGCTCATACTGGTGGTCCCCGCGCTGTGTGCGCTGGCGTTCCTGCTCGTTCCGCTGGTCGGGCTGCTGTTGCGGGCGCCGTGGCGCGACCTGCCTGCTCGGCTGTTCAATGCCGAAGTCGGTCAGGCACTGCGGCTTTCGCTGCTGTGTGCGAGTCTCGCGACGATGATCTGCCTGGTACTGGGAGTGCCGCTGGCGTGGTTGCTCGCGCGCGGCGAGGTGCCGGGACGCGGGGTGCTGCGGGCATTGGTCACCGTTCCGCTGGTGCTGCCGCCAGTGGTCGGCGGTGTCGCGCTGCTGTTCGTACTCGGCAGACGCGGGCTGATCGGCCAGTACCTGTACGAATGGTTCGGGGTCTCACTGCCTTTCACGACCGCCGGGGTGGTGGTCGCGGAAGCCTTTGTGGCGATGCCGTTCCTGGTGATTTCGGTGGAAGGCGCACTGCGGGCCGCGGATCCGCGGTTCGAAGACGCGGCGGCGACCTTGGGGGCATCACGCTGGTTGACCTTCCGGCGGGTGACGCTGCCCTCGGTGCTGCCGGGCGTGGTCGCGGGCGGGGTGCTGTGCTGGGCGCGAGCACTCGGCGAATTCGGTGCCACCATCACCTTCGCGGGGAACTTTCCGGGGAAGACGACGACGATGCCGCTGGCGGTCTATCTTGCGCTGGAAACCGATCCTCAGGACGCGATCGTGCTGAGCCTGGTTCTGCTCACGGTGTCGGTCGTTGTCTTGGTCGCGTTGCGCGAGCGGTGGATTCGGAGCACGGTATGACGCTGGAAGCCGAACTTCGGGTAACGCGTGGACAATTCGGGCTCGACATCCAACTGTCCGTGGCGCCTGGTGAAGTCGTCGCGCTGCTCGGCCCGAACGGGGCGGGCAAGACCACCGCGCTGCGGGCGCTGGCCGGGCTGACGCCGCTCACCGCCGGTGCGCTGCGGGTCGGCGAAAAGACTTGGGACGCACCGCCGAAGGTGTTCGTGCCCGCAGCGCATCGGGAGGTCGGCGTCGTCTTCCAGGACTACCTGCTGTTCGGGCATCTGAGCGCGCTGGACAACGTCGCGTTCGGGCTGCGCGCTCGCGGCCACCGCCGCGCTTCGGCTCGCGCGCGCGCCGCGGAATGGCTGGAGCGCGTGGGGCTCTCGGCTCAGCTGGACGCCAAACCGCGCGCCCTGTCCGGCGGGCAAGCCCAACGGGTCGCCCTCGCTCGTGCCATGGCCACCGACCCCGCGCTGCTGCTGCTGGACGAGCCGCTCGCCGCCCTCGACGCGAGCACCCGGCTGCGGGTGCGCTCCGATCTCGCCCATCACCTCACCGACTACCACGGCCACACCGTGCTGGTCACCCACGACCCGCTCGACGCCATGGTGCTGGCCGACCGTCTCGTCATTCTGGAGAACGGCGTCGTCGTCCAGGAAGGTTCGCCCGGCGAGGTCGCCCGCCGCCCCCGCTCCGACTATGTGGCGAACCTGGTGGGCCTCAACCTTTATCGCGGGGTAGCCCGCGGCACCACCGTCGTGCTCGACACCGGCGGCTCGCTCACCGTCGCCGAACCCGGCGACGGCCCCGTCCACATCGCCTTCGCCCCCGCCGCCGTCAGCCTGCACCCCGACCACCCCACCGGCAGCCCCCGCAACGCGTGGCCGGTCACCATCACCGGCATCGAACAACACGCGCACACCATCCGCGTCCGCCTCGACGGCACCCCACCGGTCCTCGCCGACGTCACCCCCGCCACCGTCGCCGACCTCCGCCTCCACCCGGGCCTGCGACTGTGGGTCGCACTGAAAGCTACTGAAACACATACCTATCCGGCGTAAATTGCTCTTCGCCACGCCACCACCAGCACCTACCCCAAGCCGATTGAAAGTCGGCTATGCGAGGCCCACCGGCGCGTCGCACGCGGAGTGCCCTGAGCCCCAAAAACCTGTCGGTGACCACTGGCACTCTTCCCGCCATGCCGAGCATCCGCCACGAAGCCCCCCTCGAATTGCTGCGTCACAATCCACTATTGGCCGCCGCACTTCTAGCGGATACCGGCATCGCACTACCCGCCGGAGCGACCGCGATGGTCACCGACAGCAATCTCACCACCTGCGACCCGCCTGAATTCCATGCCGACGCCGTCACGCTCCTGCGCGGCACCGACGGCGGCAAACTGGCTGTCATCACCGAATCTCAGTCGGCCCCACCTAAACGCGGTAAACGCAGAGCGTGGCCCGCTTATGTGGCGGTCGCCCAATCTCAGCACGACTGCGATGCCGTCCTCGTCGTCATCGCAGCTAGTCGAGCCACGGCGCGGGCATGCCGACGCACAGTTCGCACGGGCCACCCCGGCTTCAACCTCGACCCCATCGTCATCGGCCCACACAACACCCCCGATCCCACCAACCCAGCGTTCGCGGGCGTAGCTCCAGAACTCACCGTCCTCGCCGCCCTCACTCATGCCCTGGACCTGACCGACGCCGCCAACCGGCGCATGGTGCTCAACAATCTCGCCACCCTCGATCGTGAGACCCGCACGACCTACACTCGATTTGTCCAGCACGCCGCATCGGACGCGGCCAGAAAAGCCCTGGAGGAGCTCATGGCCAGCCCTGCATACCGAGACGCGTTCATCGACGGATTCATCGCCGAAGGTGAAGCCCGAGGCGAGGCCCGAGGCGAAGCGAAGATACTCGTGCGCGCCCTCGAAGCGCGCGGTTTCACCATCCCGGCTGACCTCCGCGCCCGCATCCAATCCTGCCTGGATACCGACCAACTCGAAGCCTGGTTCGACAAGGCGATGAGCGCTGACTCCATCGAAGCCGTCTTCGGCGATTGAGCTGGGTGGTCGGTGGACGCGGGCATACCGTGCCGACCGTAGGCGAATCCGTGTTAACTTAGACCGGAATCGCAACTAACTTAGCTGATCGGAGAGGGCTATGGGGTCCGCCGTCATCGTGGATGTCGTTCGTACACCGTCGGGCAAGGGGAAGGTGGGGGGTGGGTTGTCGGGGGTGCATCCGGCGACCTTGCTGGCCGGGGTGCTGGCCGAGTTGGTGGCGCGGAACGAGCTGGACCCGGCGCTGGTCGATGATGTGATCGGCGGGTGTGTGACGCAGAGTGGGGAGCAGGCGTTCAATATCAGCCGGACGGCTGCGCTGGCCGCAGGGTTTCCGGAGTCGGTGCCCGCGACGACGGTGGATCGGCAGTGCGGGTCGAGTCAGCAGGCGGCGCATTTCGCGGCGCAGGGCGTGATCTCGGGGGCGTATGACATCGCAATCGCCTGTGGCGTGGAGTCGATGAGCCGGGCGCCGATGTTCTCCAACGCACAGGGCAAGGACGCGAATCGGGAGCCGCTGGCGCATCGGTACCCGGAAGGGCTTGTGCAGCAAGGCATCGCGGCGGAGGTGATCAGTGCGCGATGGAAGTTCGATCGGGCCGCGCTGGACGAGTTCGCCGCTCGCTCACACCGGCTCGCCGCGGAAACGGCCGCGGCAGGCGGATTCGGGAACGAACTGGTTGCCGCGGGCACGCTGACCGCGGACGAGACCATCCGCCCCACCACGACCGCCGAGGGATTGGCGGGTCTGCGGCCCGCATTCGTGGACGAGCAGTTCACCCAGCGGTTCCCGGAGATCGAATGGTCGATCACGCCGGGCAACTCGTCACCACTCACCGATGGCGCCTCGGCCGCATTGATCATGAGCGAGGAAGCGGCGAACAAGCTGGGGCTGCGCCCGCGCGCCCGGTTCCACTCCTTCTCGGTGGTCGGCGACGACCCGCTGCTCATGCTCACCGCCGTCATCCCGGCCACCCGCAAGGTCCTGGAACGGGCCGGACTCAGCATCGATGACATCGACGCCTACGAGGTGAACGAGGCATTCGCGCCGGTTCCGCTGGTCTGGCAGCACGAGGTCGGCGCTGATCTCGCCAAGCTGAACCCGCGCGGCGGCGCGATCGCGCTCGGCCATCCGCTCGGCGCGTCCGGCACCCGCATCCTGGCCACCCTGGTCAACCACCTCGAACAGACCGGCGGCCGCTACGGCCTGCAAACCATGTGCGAGGCAGGCGGATTGGCCAACGCCACCATCATCGAGCGCCTCTGATGACCATGGAGCACGCCGTCGAACGGATCACGACCCTCGATATCGAGAGGACGCCTCGATGACCGCGGCACTCGCCGGACTCGATCTCCCTGCGCTGCAACGGTATTTCGAGGCACAGGTCCCGCAGACGGCGGGACCACTGACCGCCACCCTGCTGAAGGGCGGCAAGTCCAACCTCACCTACCGACTGAGTGACGGCGTGCACGACTGGGTGCTGCGCCGCCCACCACTGGGCCCGCTCACCCCGACCGCGCACGACATGGCCCGCGAATATCGCATCGTCGCCGCGCTACAGGACACGAATGTCCCTGTCGCGCAGGCCATCGCGTTGTGCGAGGAGACCACCGTAATCGGCGTGCCGTTCGCGGTCGTCTCCTTCGTGGACGGCCACGTGCTCCAAGACGGCGACCAGACCGCCGAACTCACCGTCGAGCAGGCCCGTGCCTGCTCGGCAGCGCTCATCGACACCATGGCGGCACTGCACGCGGTGGACTACACCGCCGTTGGCCTCGCCGAATTCGGCCGTCCCGCCGGATATCTGGAACGCCAGGTCAAACGCTGGCGCGGCCAGTGGGACCGAGTCGCCACCCGAGAACTCGATGCCCTGGACCGGCTCACCGACGGATTGCGCACGGCATTGCCGGAACAGGCGGCCGAGACCATCGTGCACGGCGACTACCGGCTCGACAATACGATCGTTGCCCGCAACGACTTCGGCCGGATCGCCGCCGTCGTCGACTGGGAGATGGCCACGCTCGGCGACCCGCTCGCCGATCTCGGTCTGCTGCAGGTCTATTGGGACAACCGGTGCGAGCCGGTACTCGGTGTGCGGCACGCCCCGAGCGCCAACCCCGGTTTCCTGTCGGTCGACGAGATCGCCGAACGGTACGCCGCCACCACCGGTTACGACCTCGACCACTTGCCGTTCTACCGCGCACTCGGCTACTTCAAGCTCGCGGTCATCGCGGAGGGCATCCATCAACGCTTCCTCGCGGGCAAAACCGTGGGTGAAGGGTTCGGCACCATCGGCGCGGCGGTGCCGCTGCTGCTCGACACCGGTTTGGAGACTCTTGGATGACCACCCGCAGTGCCCTCGTCACGGGCGGATCACGCGGCATCGGCGCCGAGATCGCCCGACGGCTGGCCGGTGAGGGCTACCTGCTGACCATCGCCGCACGCAACGAGGAGGTGCTCACCCAGACCGCCACCCGGCTGCGCGAGGAGACCGGCACCGAGGTCCATCCCGTTGTCGCCCAGATGAGCGACCTCGACGATGTCCGCGCGCTGGTGCAGGCCCACGCCGACCGTTTCGGCGGCCTGCATGCCCTGGTGCTCAGCGCGGGCACCGGCACGGCGGGCGCCGTCGCCGACCTGCCCGTGCGGACCTACGAGCGGATGCTCGATGTCAACTTCCGTGCGCCGATCACCCTCATCCAGGCTGCTCTTCCGCTGCTGCGCAAGAGCGCGCAGGACGATCCGCAGCGTGGCGCGAAAATCGTCGCACTCGCCTCCATCACGGGAGTGGCGGGCGAGGCGGGCCTGGCCGCGTACGGCGCGACCAAGGCGGCATTGATCTCACTGTGCGAAACCGTTTCGCTGGAAGAGTCGGCCAACGGCGTCAGCGCGACCGCCATCTCCCCCGGTTACGTCGACACCGACATGACCGCGTGGAAACGCGACGTCCCGGACCGGTCGGCCATGCTGACCACGGGCGATATCGCGGAAATGGTGCTCGCGATCACCCGTCTGTCCCGCAACGCGGTGGTGCCGAACATCGTCATCTCACGAGCCGGAGACCAACTCTGGCGGGCTTAGTGATCTCGGCCTCAGCCGCACATCGAGGCACGACCCCGGCGTTACGCTCGATTTTCGCGTCCTGTCCTGGGACGGCTAGGGAAGGGGCCCTTGATGGCGAAGGTCTTTTCGCATCTCAATGACGCGCTGCGCAAGTTCATCAGCGAGCAACCGATGTTCTTCGTAGCGACCGCACCCTCCGAGGGCGGACGGGTCAATCTGTCCCCCAAGGGTTACCGCGACACCTTCGCCGTCCTCGACGACCACACCTTCGCATACCTCGACCTCTACGGCAGCGGCACGGAAACCATCGCGCACCTGCGCGAGAACGGGCGCATCACCATAATGTTCTGCTCGTTCAACCGCACCTCGAAGATCCTGCGGCTCTTCGGCACCGGCCGGGTGGTTCGTCCCGACTCCGCCGAATTCGACACTCTCCGACCGCATTTCGGCCTGCAGCACCCCGGCATCCGCGGCGCCATCGTGGTCTCCATCGATCGCATCGCCGATTCCTGCGGCTACTCGGTGCCCTACCTCGAACTCGTCGACGAACGCCCGGTGCTGGACGCTCTGCATGGCCGCCGCACCGACGACGACTACGCGCGCCGGATCGTCGGCGACAACGCGGCGAGCGTCGACGGCCTCCCTGCTCTCGAACCGGACCACCCGCTGCCCTCCGCCATACCACGGTAAACTGCGGGCATTTCCACGGCACGCGACCAAAACTTGTTCTAGTTCGAAACCCTAGAACAAGATATCTGAGCGATCGCCAAACTCATCAGATATTCGCACGTCAGATAGTAGATCTAATTCAAATATGTCGGCAATGGGGCGCGGCCGCTGCCGAACAATTCAATCGCCCTGAAATAGCCCGGCGCCTACCGCGTTTCGCACGGTAGACGCCGGTGACAGATCAGAGGTAGGCGCCGCACACGGGCCAGGCGCCGGGGCCCTGGGTGGCGAGCACGTTCTCCGCGACGCGGATCTGCTCGGCCCGACTCGCGTTGCTCGGGCTGCCGACGCCACCGTTGGCGGTCCACGTGCTCTGGGTGAACTGCAGGCCGCCGGAGAAGCCGTTGCCGGTCTCGATCCCCCAGTTGCCGCCGCTCTCGCACTGCGCGACAGCGTCCCAGTCGTGCGCGGACGCGGTGGCGGTGGACAGGCCGAACGGGACGACTACCAGGGCGCCGAGTGCGGCGGTGAAGCCGAGGGCACGGGTGCTGAACTTGCGGTTATGCGACATGTGATTTCCTGCCTGCGCCTACCGACTCGACGCCCGTGGCGTCGCGTCCCTGTCCCCAGGTAGGTCGGGGATCCTCGAACCGCGGGACAGGGTTACCGGCATTCAACGGTTCGAGTCTGAGCCCGTCATTGATCGGGCTCCGGCGACGGTAGCGAAGAAGTCGTCACGAATCACGTACTGATAACGCCGGAACTGTCTGAACCCAAGGTAGAGGGTGATGCCGATTATGCATCTCGAGCAGGCAAGAAGATTCACCGGGATGTCCCGTGATTGTTACGTTATGTGCCCGAGATCACCACGAAATTGTGGTGCCGGTCGCATGCCACACAGCCCGATCCGGGGGCACTACTTGCCGTGCGCTCGCAATTGATAGAGCCCCTCGGTTTCCGCGACCACCACGCAATTGGCGTCGGTGACCACGGCTTTCAACGTGAAATCGGACTTCCCGTTGGCGGCGGCCTCGTCGGCGATCCGGGCGATCTCGTCCGCCGACAGGCTCGCTTCCGCCCGCACATCGGTCTTCGCCGGCTTGCGGAAGAACACGTGCAAATCCTTGACCAGGGGGTAGTACGCGGAGTTGTCGAAGGTCGCGATCGCGATCGCCCCACCGAGGATCTCGGCAACCGTGAACAGCACCCCCGCGTACATCACGCCGAAATGGTTCCCGTTGCCCTCGATCGGCACCGTCGTCGCCGCGAACCCACGCCGCACCTCGACCGCCGACACCCCCATCTTGTGCGCGATCGGGATGGTGAATTCCAGTGCCCCGTTGACGATCTCCGCGAACGGCGGCGTCTCCACCTCGTCACTCATCCCGCACCATCCCTTCACGCCGGAGGCGACCAGCACCTCAGCTCTGCCACCTCGGCCGATCTGTACCGAAGCGTAGACCCTCGGTGCAGCGCAAACGCGGTGCGGCGCTGATCCTCTCGTGCAGTGAAGCCACACCCGCGCTGCGCGAATCCGGCGAATCCCGCTCGCCACCAGTGCATACTGCTGTGGGTCACGGCTCCGTTCCGCGATCCGTGCTCGGTGACGATCGCACTCGTCACCAGACAGCTGAGGTGTGCAATGAGCATCATGAAGAAGACGGCGGCCACGATGGCGACGCTGACGTTCACGGCGCTGTCGGCGGTTGCCGCGCCCGCGGCGAACGCCGCGCCGGTGTGCGCGGGCGCGGGACAGCCCGCTGTGGTGGCAGCCGCGCTACCCGGGGCGCTGGAGGGATTGACCGTCGATGCGCGTGGCCGGGCCTATACGACGGACCTGGCGACCGGGCGGGTGTATCGCATCGACGCACCAGGCGCGGCGCCGGTGCCCATCGCGACCGTGCCGAGCGGCGGCGGGGGCGCGCTCGCCTGGACTCCGGACGGCAAATTGCTGGTCGGCTATGGCGCGGACGCACGGGCTTTCGTCGGCGACGCGCTGCGCCATGCCGGAATCATCCAGCTCGACCCGGAGACCGGAGCGATCGCGCCCGTTGCGACGGGACTCAGCGCCGCCAACGGCATGGACGTGGCGCAGGACGGAACTGTCTACGCCACCAACGACTTCGGCAACATCGTCGGCCGGGTCTCGCCGAACGGCGCGGTCCAAGCAGATTGGGCATCATTCCCCGGCGCGAACGGGGCGGTTCTCGGCAAGGACGACGAATACCTCTACGTGGGAAGGACATTCGTCAACCCAGGGGTGAGCCGAATCCCTACCGCCAACCCGCGCGCATCCCAGTCACTGCTCGATCTCGCCGGAGCCGACGCGCTCGCCGCGCCGGACGGGCTGACACTGGATTCGCTGGACCGGCCCATAGTCCCGCTCAACACGGCAGGCCAGGTCATCCGCGTCGACGCCCCGAACCAATACTGCGTTCTCGGCGGCGGCAACCCGATGACGAGCGTCGTCACCTACGGTCGAGGCACCCAAGGTTTCGCCGCGGGCCGCCTGTTCGGCGCCACCTTCACCGGCGTGGTCTACGAAATCCCCGGCGGATTCGACCCGAACGCCCGCACCGCGACCCCTTAGCGCCGGCCACCGCGGTCGTCCCCGCCACCGGACAAAAGCGTCCAAAAGTGCGCGTTCATGGGATGACTCCTGGTCGACAGGCCCCGGACGTGGTTCCATGGAACCTGGGTCCCAATAACTGAGCACTGAACGATCATCCATGCGTCACATGGAGGTACGGTTTGGGTTCGCGCACCAAGATCCTGGTCGGCGTCGCGGTCGTGCTGGCAATCGCGTTGGTGGCCAGCGGAATTCTGTTCGCCGTCCGGCAGACCTCGCGCGACGAGGCCACGCCGGTCTGCCCCGGTGACGACGCTTCGTCCGCGCCCGGCTGGACGTCGTCGAATACCGAGGTGGATGCCGGATTCGAGCGGCATCCGTTCGTCGGCAACGGCTACCTCGGGCTGCGGTTGCCGCCGCGCGGCGCCGGGTACGCGTCGACCGGCGAGATGACCGGCTGGCCGCTGTACACGCCACGGTACGACGGCGCCTTCGTCGCCGGTCTGTACGGGCACACGCAGGCACTCGCCGAGGATCGGGAGATCGCGGCGGCGATCCCGAACTGGTCCGCCCTCACGGTCGGTGTCGGCGACGACACCTACACCGTGGGCACCCCGGCCGCGCAGATCTCGAACTTCACCCAGACGCTGTACCTGCGCTGTGGCCTGGTGCGCACCACGCTGACCTGGACCAGCCGGGACGGCAAAGCCACCGACCTGGTGTACGACGTGCTGGCGGATCGAGTCGATCAGCATGTCGGCGCGGTCCATCTCACCGTCGTCCCGCGATGGTCCGGCGACCTCACGGTGACCGACCGGCTCGACGGGGCGGGGGCCCGCCGAATCACGCCGACCGACGAAGGTGACCGAGAGAACGGGATACGGGTCGGCTTCCGCACCGAGGGCACCGGTGTCACCGGCGACGTCGCATCGGTGCTGCGTGCCGACACATCGGTGACGCCACAGAACGCTCCGGGCAACGATCTCACGGTCAGCCAACAGGCTCGGCTCGCCGTGCAGGCCGGAAAGTCCTACGAGGTAACGAAATTCGTCGGCGTCGACACCACCCTCACCGCGCCGGACCCGGTGGCCTCAGCCGCCGACGCCGCGCAACGTGCGGCGAACAAGAGCTGGCCGGAACTGCTGTCGGGTACTGCGCAGGCATGGCGGGCGTTGTGGCGCGGCGACATCGAAGCACCCGACGAGCCCGACCTGCAGACGTGGGCTCGCGGCGCGCTCTATTCGCTGTACTCGAGCACGAATTCCCAACAGGACAACAGCATTTCACCGGTCGGACTCAGCAGCGACAACTACGCGGGTGCGGTGTTCTGGGACGCGGACATCTGGATGTTCCCCGGCCTGCTCCAGCTGGCGCCGGAGCTGGCGAAATCCGTGGTGGAGTACCGGTACAAGACCCTGCCCGCCGCGCAGGCGAACGCACAACAGCTGGGTTATCGCGGTGCCTTCTACCCCTGGACCAGTGCGAGCCGAGGCGCCCTCGCGGAATGCCACAGCTGGGATCCGCCGCACTGCCTGACCCAGATCCATCTGCAAGGCGACATCTCCCTGGCAGCCTGGCAGTACTACCTTGCCACCGGCGACACCGGTTACCTGCGCGGCCGTAGCTGGCCGATCATGCGGAACGTGGCCGAATTCTGGGTCTCCCGCGTCACGCCGAACCCCGACGGCAGCTATTCGATCGACAATGTCGCGGGCCCCGATGAATACAGCAACGGCGTCAAGGACGGGGTCTACACCAACGCGGTAGCCGCACTGGCACTGCGCAACGCGGCCCGTGCCGCCGAAATCCTCGGCGAGCCCGCCCCGCCCGAGTGGACCGCGATCGCCGATCACTTGCGGATGCCCTTCGACGCCGAGCGACAGATCTTCGCCCAGTACGACGGCTATCCCGGCACACCCATCAAACAAGCGGATACGGTGCTGCTCATCTACCCGCTGGAATGGCCTATGCCGCAGGAGGTTTCGGCCAAGGTTCTCGAATACTATGCCGAACGCACCGATCCCGACGGCCCCGCGATGACCGATTCGGTGCACGCCATCGACGCCGCGGCGATCGGCATGCCGGGCTGTGCGGCGGATACTTACCTCGAACGAGCGGTCCGGCCGTTCCAGCGGGCGCCGTTCGGCCAGTTCGCGGAGGCGCGGGGCAGCAAGGCGGGCGCACTCGATCCGCATGCGGGCGAGCCCGCCTTCACCTTCGTCACCGCCGCGGGCGGATTCCTGCAAACCTTCACCAATGGCCTGCTCGGGCTGCGGTTACGGGCCGACGAGGTGGGCATTGATCCGATGCTGCCGCCGGAGCTGAGCGCCGGGTTGGACATCCGCGGCATGCGGTGGCAGGGCCGCACGTTCGATGCCGAGTTGGGGCTGGACGAGACGAAGATCGTGCTGACAGACGGTGCGGAGATGCGGGTCCGGACGCCGGCGGGCACCGAGCTGGTCAGCCGCGACCACCCGTTGACCGTCAAGACCCGCCGTCCCGACCTGGCGCCCACCGACAACATCGCCCGCTGCCGGTCGGTGTCCGCGAGTTCGGAGGAACCGGGCAGGTACGCCGACGCGGCGGTCGACGGCAGCGTCGCCACCGGCTGGGCCCCCGATGCCGCCCAGGGCAGTCTCACCGTCGATTTGGGCACCGAGGCGACTATCGGCCGAATCCTTCCGCGCTGGTCGGACCCCGCGCCGACCACCTCCACCGTCGCGTGGTCCACCGACAATCGCACCTGGACAACGGTCACCCTCGACCCGGCAACCGGCACACTGGCCAGCCCGATCTTCGCCCGCTACATCCGGCTGGACCTCACGGCCGCGGACGCGGCGGCCCGGCCGGGCCTGCGCGAAGTCGAGATCTCCGCACCGCCGAAATAGCCGCGCCGCCGAAATAGCCGCCGCCGAAATAGCCGCGCAATCACCCGGTGCCCTGGTGTCGCGACGTCAGCGGCCGACGGCGTAGCCCTGCATGCCGCGCGGGTTCGCCGCGGCGGACAGCACACCCGAGTCCGGGTTTCGGGCGACGGCGCAGAGGCGCCCTTCCGACCACGGGTCGCCGACGGTGACGTGATGGCCGCGGCGGCGTAGGTCGTCGATGATCGACTCGTCCATCCGGGATTCCACGATGACGGCGCCGGGGTCCATATCGCGTGGATAGAAGGAGCTCGGGAACGAGGTGGTGTGCCAGTTCGGTGCGTCGATCGCGGCTTGCAGGTCGAGGCCGCCGTAGGCGACCGACAGGAAGAAGTGCAGCTGCCACTGGTCCTGCTGGTCGCCGCCCGGGGTGCCGAAGGCCAGCACGGGCACGCCGTCACGCATCGCCAGTGCGGGGGTCAAGGTGGTGCGTGGACGGTGGCCCGGTACAAGGGAATTCGGCAGACCATCGTCCAGCCAGGCCATCTGCAGACGGGTGCCGAGTGGGAACCCCAGCTCGGGGATCACCGGATTGGATTGCAGCCAACCACCGCTCGGTGTCGCCGAGATCATGTTGCCCCACTGGTCGACGATGTCGAAATGGCAAGTGTCGCCGCGCGTTTCCCCGGAACTGGCGAGGGCGGGTTCACCGGCACCCGCCGCGCCGGGTACCGCGGCCGAGACGGCGATGCGCGAGCTGAGCAGTGGCGTGCGCCCATCCGGACTGCCTGGCCGCAGCTCGTAGGACGCCCTGGCGTCGACCAGTGCCCGGCGCTGCGTGTTGTACGCCGCCGAAAGCAGCTCGGGCACCGGCACATCGGGCACGTCGCCGTACCAGGCCTCGCGGTCGGCCATCGCGAGCTTGCAGCCCTCGATGAGCAGATGGACGTACTCGGCGCCACCGTAGCCGGGCAGGTCCTCGGGCAGCAGCGCGAGCTGTTGCAGAAAGACCGGCCCCTGACTCCACGGCCCCATCTTGCACAGCGTCCAGCCACGCCACTCGTAGGTCACCGGCGACTCGTAGGTGGCCGACCAAGCGGCGAGGTCCGCCGCCGTCAGCGTGCCGACGTGCCGCTCGCCGCTGGTGTCGAGGGTGGGTCGCGCCGACTGCGCCAGCATCGCCTCGGCGATGAATCCGCTGCGCCAAATTCGCCGGGCCGCTTCGATTTCGGCGACCCGGTCGCCACCGCCCGCAGCGACGGCCTCGTCGATCAACCGGCGCCACGTCCGGCCGAGTGCCGGGTTGCGAAACAGCTCGCCGGGTGTCGGCGGCGTGCCGTCGCGCAGGTAGACCTCCGCCGAAGAGGTCCATTCGGTGCTGAAGAGTTCACGGACCTCCTCGACCTGCCGACCGAGTCGCGGCACGGGTGGATGTCCGTCCTCCGCGTACCCGATGGCGTAGCCGAGCAAGTCGGCGAGCGAGCGGGTGCCGTAGTCGCGCAACAACACCATCCAGGCATCGAACGCGCCGGGTACCGCAGCCGCCAACGGCCCGGTGCCGGGGATGAAGTCCAGGCCGAGCCCGCGATAGTGCGCGGCACTCGCGCCCGCGGGGGCCGGTCCCTGCCCGCACAACACCCGCACCTCCCCGCCCGCGGGAGCGAGGATCATCGGCGCCTCGCCGCCAGGCCCGTTCAGATGCGGCTCCACCACGTGCAACACGACCCCCGCGGCGACCGCGGCGTCATACGCGTTGCCGCCACCCTCGAGCACGGCCATCGCGGACTGGGACGCCAGCCAATGGGTGGACGACACCATTCCGAAAGTGCCCCGCAAGGTCGGCCTGGTGGTGAACATATCGACGCCTCCGGTCCCGCTGCCGCTCCGCGCTCGGACTCGCGGATACCCCTGGAAACGTACAGACCGGTGATCAAGTCCACCGCACCGATCCGCGCATCGGGGCGGCGCGTCCCCTCGGCTAATCGACGGTTACCCGCAATAGTTGACGGCGATGGTTACCGACACAGACAAGACATCGACCGGACCCGATTACCGTCTCATCGGCATCGGCATCACCGCGGTGGTCGCCGGCGTCGGCTGGGCCGCCGTGGGGAAGGACAGTTTCGGCTCGGCGTCGAAGACCGCATTGGACTGGGTACTCGGCAACTTCGACTGGCTGTTCGTGGTCTCCGCCGACGTTTTCCTGGTGCTGTGCGTGGTGATCGCGGTCAGCCGTTTCGGGCGGATCAGGCTCGGAAACGACGACGCCGGACCGGAATTCAGCAACCTCGCCTGGATCGCGATGATGTTCAGCGCGGGGATGGGCATCGGTTTGATGTTCTACGGCGTCGGTGAACCGCTGCAGCATTTCGTCACGCCGCCGCCGTCCACCGGGATCGAGTCGCAGACCACCGGCGCCGCCAGTGCCGCACTGCAGTATTCGCTGTTCCACTGGACCCTGACGCCGTGGGCGATCTACGGCATCGTCGGACTCGCCTTGGCGTACGCGGGTTTTCGGAAGGGACGCGGCAACCGGCTGTCGGCCGCCTTCGTGCCGCTGCTCGGCGAGCGCCGCGCCGCGGGCTGGGCGGGCCAAGCCATCGATCTGCTCGCGGTGTTCGCCACCGTCTTCGGCACCGCGACCAGTCTCGGCCTCGGCGCGCTCCAGGTCGCCAAGGGTTTGCACCTCACCGCCGGTGCGCCGGACACGGTGACCGTGCAGCTGATCATTATCGGGGCGCTCAGCGCCGCCTTCGTGCTGTCGGCCTTCTCGGGACTGCACAAGGGCGTCAAGTGGCTGTCCACCATCAACATCCTGTTGGCCGGATTGCTCATGCTGTTCGTCTTCGTGCTCGGGCCGACCGTTTACATTCTCGACAGCGTCCCGGCCAGCATCGGCAACTATCTGACCAACCTGCTGCCGATGGCCACCCGGACGGGCGCCTACGCCGACTCGGCGTGGCTGGGCTCGTGGACGATCTTCTACTGGGCGTGGTGGTTGTCCTGGGCGCCGTTCGTCGGCACCTTCATCGCGCGCATTTCGCGCGGCCGCACCATCCGTGAATTCTTGATCGGCGTGCTGCTGGTGCCCAGCGGCGTGACCGTCGTCTGGTTCTGCATCATGGGCGGCAGCGCCATCCGGTTGAGCACGACGGGCGTCGCGGACCTCACCGCGAACGCGGCCGACGCCGAAGCCTCGTTGTTCGACATGCTGGACGCGCTGCCCGCGGGCACGATCACCTCGTGGGTGTCGATGATCCTGGTGATGACCTACTTCGTCACCAGCGCCGACTCCGCGTCCCTGGTGATGGGCTCGCTGACCAGCCGCGGCGCTTTGCATCCGCCGTCCTGGCTGGTCGTCACCTGGGGCATCCTGATGGCGTCGGTGGCCGCGGTGCTGCTCGTCGCGGGTGGCCTCAACTCGCTGCAGACCGCCACCATTCTCGTTTCCCTGCCCTTCGTCCTGGTGATGCTGGCCCTGTGCTGGTCCCTGCTGAAGGAACTGCGTGAGGATCCCGGCGCGGGCGCCGTCAGCCGCCACCCCCTCTACGGTCTCCGGGACGCGGTGCGCGCGATGGTCGGCGAGGCGATCAGCGAACGCGAATCGCCGCGCCGCCGCACTCCCGACAAGCGGCCGGTGCCACTCGAACCGTGATCGCCTGCCTCACTTCTGGGGTGGGCGATTGCGGATGTCGCGGACATAGGTGACGGCCTGTTTGCCTTCACCGGGGCTGCGCGTATCCAGGTCGAAAAGTGTGGTGGCGGCGAACAGTTCACCGAGTTTGCTGTAGCCGTAGGTGCGCGGATCGAAGTCGGGACGCTGCTTGTTGATGATCGACCCCACGCTGGACAGGGTGGCCCAGCCCGAGTCGTCGGAGGCGGCGTCGACGGCGTTGCGCAGCAGGTTCATCAGTTTGGCGTCGCCCTTGAGCTGGTTCGCCGCCGTCCGCCGGGTCGGTGTTGGCGATTCTTCCGCTGTGCCGGTGAGGTTTTCGGTATAGATGAACTTGTCGCAGGCGGCGACGAAGGGCTTCGGCGTCTTGTGCTGGCCGAATCCGTAGACGGTGCGGCCGGATTCGCGGATGCGGCTGGCCAGGCGGGTGAAATCGCTGTCGCTGGATACGATCACGAAACCGTCGAGGTTGCCGGTGTACAGCAGATCCATCGCGTCGATGATCATCGCCGAGTCGGTGGCGTTCTTGCCGGTGGTGTAGCCGAACTGCTGGATCGGCTGGATCGACTGCGCGAGCAGCTGGTCCTTCCAACCCTTCAGATTGGTGCTCGTCCAGTCGCCGTAGGCACGCTTCACATGCGCCGTCCCGTACTTGGCCACCTCCGCCAACAACCCGTCAGCAATGCCTGGCTGAGCGTTGTCGGCGTCGATCAGCACCGCGAGCCGGGTAGCGTTGTCGCTGCTCAAGGCGTACTCCATTCGTCGGTCGGCTACCCGCCCACGGTAGTCCGCGACGCCGGTGCCGACCGACAGACACCACCGATCAGCGCTCACCGCTGCATCCGGTGTCGTCAGTCGCGTAGGGCTTGTTCCCGCAAGGTACTCAGTGTCTTGGACAGAATGCGGGACACCTGCATCTGCGAGACGCCGAGCTGGGCGGCGATCTGATCCTGGGTCTTGGATTCGAAGAACCGCATCACCAGCACCTGACGTTCCCGTTCCGGGAGGGCCGCGATGAGCGGTTTCACCGCGAGATAGTCCTCGACGGTCTGGTATTCCGGCTCTTCGGCACCGAGGCTGTCCAGTGGGGAGCGCGGAGCATTTTCGTCGTCGCTGTCGAGACCGACGTCGATGGAGGAGGTTTGATAGGCGTTACGGGCGATCAATGCCTGGGTGACCTCGACGAGGTCGGCGCCTAGCTCGTCGGCGATCTCCCTGGCCTTCGGCATCCGGCCGAGCCGCTGCGCCAGCGTCTCGATCGCCGGTGCGATAGTCTGCTGAATCTCCTTGAGCCGCCGCGGAACTCGCACCGACCAGGTGTAATCCCGGAAGTGCCTGCGCACCTCGCCCATAATGGTCGGCACCGCGAAGGCCAGGAACGGCGAACCGTGCGAGGCGTCGAAGCGGTCGACGGCGGCCACCATGCCGACGCGCGCGATCTGCAACAGGTCGTCGAAGTTCTCGCCACGACCGGTGAACTTGCGGGCAATGTGCTCGGCCAGCGGCAGGCAGCGGCTGATCAGCTCTTCCCGCACGGCCGCGCGCCGCGGATCGTCGGCGTCGAGTTCACTCAGCTCGCGGAACAGCGGCTCGATATTGTCGTAGCTGTCGCCGCCACGTCGGCGCGGCTCATCGACCGCACCGGACGTTGTCGGGTCATTGTTCATCGAGGTCGCCCCGGGCCCAGACGAAGTCGACGACAGTCGGATAGCCGGAGACGGCGTCATCGAACGGCGCCCGGGTCGCCGTGACCGAATTGGTCAAGGTTTGCACGATGTGCCAGCCGAAACTGCCGGTCCCGACCTCGGTCTCGGACGTGCCCACCGCGCGGATGTTGGCGCTCAGCACGCCTTCGCTGTAGGTGAACGCGCAATCGATGGTCGAACCGGGTGCCGCGTCCTGCATCAGCACGGTCGCGATCTCGTCGAGCGCGAGCCGGATATCGGTCACCTCGTCCAGCCCGAAATCGGCGATGAGCAGTACGGTCTCGGCGAGCGCACGCAGCATCGTCAACTGTTCCGGAGACGCGGGCACCGTGACGGCAACCGTTGTTGTCCCCGTCACGGATTCGGATACCCGTTCACTCATTCCGCCACCACCCTCGTACGACGCGTGCCCGACCGACGGGTCAGCCTACCCGGACGCGGGCGCACCCGGCAGTGGGCACACCCACTCGCGCCGCGCCGCCGTTTCCGACGGCGCGGCGCACGGGTGGCTACTTCTCGATGTTCTCGAAATCGAACTGGCCGTTCCAGGTGAGTTCGGCCTTCTTCACCTTCTCCCCGCGGCCCGCGGTGGCGATGTAGTCGAGCACCGGGATGTCGGCCATATCCCGGAACAGCAGGGTCTGGGCCCGCGCGACGATCTTGTAGGACTCCTCCAGGGACGGCGCCGCCAGTGCGTCGTCGATCAGCTTGTCGAACTCCGGGTTGCTGTAATCGATGTTGTTGGTCCCGGCGCCGGTGTAGTACTGCGCGGTCAGGAATTGCAGCATCGTCGGGTAGTCACCCTGCCAGCCGTAGCGGAACGCCTTGCCGATCGTCCGCGCGGTGATCGCGCTCCTGATGTCCTTGAACGTCGGGTACGGCGCGCCGACGGCCTCGATGCCGAGGGTGTTCTTGATGCTGTTCGCCACGGCCTCGATCCAGGCCTGGTGGCCGCCGTCGGAGTTGTAGGCGATCTCGTAGCGACCGGACCACGGCGAGATCGCGTCGGCCTGCGCCCACAGCTTCTTGGCCTCCTCCGGGTTGTACTTCAACACCTCCGAACCCGGCAGATTCTCGTTGACGCCGGGCAGCGTGATCGCGGTGAAGTCGCGGGACGGAACCCGGGTGCCGCGGAAGATGTTCTCGCAGATCTGTTCCCGGTTGATCGCCATCGAGAGGGCCTTGCGGCGCAGCACCCCCTCCTCCCCGGCCAGATGCGGGATGTTGGACTGACTGCTGACGTGCTGATTCTGTGCGGTCGGCTTGGTGATCGCCCGATCGCCGAGGTCCTGCTTGTAGGACGCGAGTGCGCTGTCCGGAATCGTGTCGAGGGTATCGAGGTTGCCCGCCAATAGATCGGCGTAAGCCGTATCGAAGGACTGGTACATCACGAACCGCAGGCCCTTGTTCTTGGCCGGGCGCGCCCCCTTGTAGTCCGGGTTCGGCACCAGATCGACCTTGACGTTGTGCTCCCACGCGCCCGTGCGCGCGAACTTGTAGGGGCCGTTGCCGATCGGGTTCTCACCGAAGGCCTTCATGTCCTTGAACGCCGCCTCGGGCATTGGGTAGAACGGCGTGAAGGCCAGCGCGAGCTCGAAGTCGATCGACGGGCTCTTCAAGGCGACTGTGAAGGTGCGGTCGTCGACCACCTTCAAGCCCGACATCGTCTGTGCGGTCGGCTTTTCCGCCGCCACCTCGTCATAGCCGACGATGAGGGCGAACACGTAGCCCTGGAGCTGTGCGTTGGTACTGAGTGCCCCGTAGTTCCACGCGTCGACGAACGACTTCGCCGTCACCGGCGTTCCATCGGTGAACTTCCAGTCCGGCTTGATGGTGATCCGGTAGTTCTTCCGGTCCGTTGTCTCGATCGACTGCGCCATGTCGTCATGGGCCACACCGTTGGCGTCGTAATACTTCAGTCCGGCGAAGATCCGGTCGACGATCCGGCTGCCGTTGTTGTCGTTCATGCTGGTGGGCACCAGCGGGTTCTGCGGCTCGGTGATATTGGTCGTGACGATGTCCGCGTCGGCGCTGTCGTCCGACGAGCACGCGGACAGCCCGAGGCTCGTGGCCAGCAACACCGCCGCCGCCAACGCACCAGCTCTTGTGAATCTCACTGCGTTCTCCCGATGTCGAGCAAGGGCGGAACAGCACCATGCGTGGGGTCACCAGCGCAGTGTCGACACGATCCGCCTTGAATGTCCTCGGACAGTAGCGATTCCGGCGGGCGCTGTCAGGAGATCGACGGCTCCGGAGCCGGAGAGCGTTTCTTACGCATAGCAAATTTGCCGGATTTCGTTGCGCGGAATTCGCGGAATCGATCACTCGGTGCAGGCCACGGAGCGAGAATGGAGGTGGCCTGATCCGGCTTCACGGGGACGCATCGGCTGTCGTGGCCGACCGAACATGTGGGGAAACACGATGAAAGTCAAAGGATTTGCCACCGCCCTTCTCGCACTGGGCGCTACCGGAATCACCGCGGGCGTTGTCGACGCCCAACCATTATCGGAGCCATCGGCCCAGGTCAGCGTGCACGGCGTCGATCACGGAGTCGGATACACCACGGCTACCGATGGCCGAGGGGTGATCACCACCGTCGATGCGGGCGTCTTCGCGTTGACCAGTGACGCCGCGGCGGTCACGCTGACCGACGCCGCGGGCAATGTCGTCGCCACGCTGCCGACATCCTTCGTCGCCAACGGCCAAACCTTCGGCCTGCGACCACAAATCAGCGACACCGGGCGCACCATGACGATGACTCCGGTCAGCGCTCCGGAAATCAGCACTCACCTGGCACAACTGGTGAATCAGCACGACGAGACCATCGCGCGCAAGCAGTACAACGCCGGCGTCGGCGCCCTGATCGGCGCAGGCATCGGCGCGGTGATCGGCTTCTTCCTCGGCGGTGTCGGCGCCCTGGTCACCATCCCCATCGGCGCGGGCATCGGCGCCCTGATCGGTTTCTCCACACCGTGATTCGCTGATCCGGCAGGCGCGCACAACCG
Organism: Nocardia iowensis; assembly: GCF_019222765.1. NCBI lineage: Bacteria > Bacillati > Actinomycetota > Actinomycetes > Mycobacteriales > Nocardiaceae > Nocardia > Nocardia iowensis. Next base: position 6,879,545 of record NZ_CP078145.1, read on the forward strand.
TCGGGGTGTGCGCGTCAGCCGACCAATGCGCTCGGCGTGCGTCCGGTGAAGGTCGCTACGTCGCGATGCAGATGGGACTGATCCGTGTATCCGCACGCGACGGCGACCGCCGCGGCGTCCGCACCCGCGGACAAACCGGCAACCGCCCGGTCGAAGCGGACCAGCATGGCCGCCCGCTTGGGCGTCAGTCCGATCTGCGCGGTGAACCTGGCCCACAACCGCTTTCGGCTCCACCCACAGGACGCGGCCAGCTCGCCGACCCGCACCCCGCCACGGCTCGCGACGATCCGGTCCCAGCTCGCCGCCACTTCCGGATCCGCTGACGCCGACCCACGCATCCGATCCAGAAACGCGTCCGTCAGCGCGAACATCTTCGGCCACCCCGCGGCCTCGGCCAACTGCTCACGCAGCCGCCGCGCATCGGCGGGGCCGCACAAGTCTGCCAAGTCGACAACGGTGCCATCGAGATCCGACAGCGAGCAGCCGAGCAGCGAGTAGGCCGCCACGGGAGACAGTCGCACCTCGACGCATTTCACTCGCTCGCCACGAATGCGCACCGCCCCCGGCCACAATCCGCCGATCAAACTGCCCATCGCCTGTCGACCGCCCGGGCCGTCGACGGTCAGCCCGCTGCCGAACTCGATCACGACGGTCACCGCGGGTGCGGGGACAACCCGCATGTCCAACCCGGCCGCGGCGCGATCGCGGAAGCCGATTACCTCGGCACCCTCGATGCGGCTACCCGCGGTCGGGTGCGCTACCTCCCAGCCGTTTGCGAGGTCTCGTGCAGCGTGGGCCACCTCCATAGGCCAAGGCTACTGCGCGCGTCTTGGACGAATGTTCCCTTCGCAGGGCCAGAAGCGGGCGACCGCGCGAGGATGGTCGGCATGACCGACCATGTTCTCGCGATCGACCTCGGCAAGACCGGATGCCGGGGGTCGCTCCGGCTCGACGGACGCGAGACGGGATCCGCCGCCGCGCCAGGCACCCCGGGTCTGGCCAATGCGGGCGGTGTCGCCGCCGCGGAAAGCGCGATCAGGACGGTCGTCGCACAGATAGCGCCGACTGACACCACCTTCACACTGTTCGTCGGCGCCGCCGGCGCCGCTGCCGCACCCGACGCCGCCGAACTCCTCGCCCGCCACTTGGCCGATCTGGCGGGCGCGCGGGCGGTCGCCGTGTCCTCCGATGCGGTGACCGCGCACGCGGGCGCACTCGGTGGTGCGCCAGGAGTCGTCCTTGCGGCCGGTACCGGTGCCGTGGCCACGGCGGTCGATGCGGCGGGCCGGTTCACCAGAGTCGATGGCTGGGGCCCGCTGCTGGGCGACGAGGGTGGCGGTGCGTGGATCGGTGTCGAGGGTTTGCGCGCCGCGTTGCGCTCGTATGACGGACGCGGGCCACGCTCCGCGCTCGAAGCGAAGGCCGCCGAGCACTATGCGGTAGACTTGGAAGGTTTGCCGAAACACCTTGGCCAGCACGAGAATCCGGCCCTGCTCGCGGCCGGTTTCGCGCCTGCCGTCGCCGCGGCCGCCGCAACGGACGACACCGCGGCCGCGATCATGACGGCGGCCGGGCGCGCACTCGGCCGCACCGTCCTCGCGGCCATCGAGCGTTCCGGTATGCGGCCGCCGGTGCCGTATGCGATCACTGGCGGCCTCGCCAACCTGGGTGCGGCACTGCTGGATCCACTCGATCAAGAGATCGCGCAGGTGATCGAGCGACGCGCGGCATGCGGCGGCCCGATCGATGGGGCCGCACTGCTCGCGCTCGACGCGACCACCGTGCTCGAAGCATTGGTGGTACGAATCGCGTGACACTTATTGACAGAAGCACTGTGACCCCTGACACTTACTTGCAATCTGCTCGCCGCGTCACCGAGGAGCTGCGATGAACGCACTCAACGTCGCCGTCATCGTCGTCTACCTGGTCGTCATCGCCTGGATCGGCCTGCGCCTTTCCGGAAAACAGAAGTCGAGCAACGACTACTTCGTCGGTGAAGGCCGGATGCCGTGGTGGACGGTGTGTTTCTCCGTGGTCGCCACCGAGACCAGCGTGCTTACGGTCATCTCGATCCCCGGCGGCGCCTACACCGACCAAGCCTTCGGCAACGTCGAGCTGGCCATCGGTTACATCATCGGCCGCACCATCGTGGCGACGGCGCTGATCCCGCTGTACAAGCGCGGCGGGTTCGTCAGCGCCTATCAGTATCTCGAGTTGCGATTCGGGCGCTACCTGCAAGGTGTCGCGTCGGTGACGTTCGTCTTCACCCGGCTGCTCGCCGAGGGTGTCCGGCTGTTCGCCTCCGCCATTCCGATCAAGCTGCTGCTCAGCGAATTCGGCGTCGACCTCGGATACGACGTCATCATCATCGTCCTCACGCTGGTGACCGTGGTGTACACCTATCTCGGCGGCATCAAGGCGGTCATCTGGACCGACGCCATTCAGATGGGCCTGTACCTGTCCGGTGCGATCATCGCGATCTGCGTGCTCACCGGCCGCGTCGGCGCCTCCGGTTGGGCGGATGCGTTGGACAACGGCAAGTTCCGCATCTTCGACACCGATTTCGGCGTGGCCCACATCCTCACCAGCACCTTCGCGCTGCCGACCGCGATCATCGGCGGCGCGATCTTCGCGATGGCCTCGCACGGCTCCGACCAGCTGATTGTGCAGCGCATCCTCGCGACGCGTTCGCTGCGCGACAGTCAGAAGGCGATGATCGGCTCCGGCATCTTCGTTGCCATCCAGTTCGCCGCGTTCTCGCTGGTCGGCGCGCTGCTGTGGTCGTACAACGGCGGCAAGTCGCCGAAGGAGCTCGGCCTGGCCACCTCCGACAACCTGTACCCCAACTTCATCCTGCACGGGCTGCCCGTGGTGATCTCCGGGCTGCTGGTCGCTGGCATCCTCGGCGCCGCCATGGGATCGCTGTCCGCGGCGCTCAACTCGATGGCGAATTCGACCGTCGCGGACATCATTCGCAGCTTCTCGCGCCGGGAGATCTCCGACGAGGCGCTGCTGAAGCTCGCCCGCATCATGACGCTCGTCTGGGCAGTGCTGATGGCGCTGTGCGCAATGGGTTTCAGCGCGACGACCGGGAACGTCTATCTCACGGCACTCACCATCGCCGGATACACCTACGGCGCCCTGCTCGGCGCGTTCCTGCTCGGCCGACTCATCAAGCGCGCCAACCAGTTCGACGCGATTGTCGCCTTCGTGGTCACGGTGGTCGTGATGACATTCGTCGTCCGGGTCATCAAGATCGACGTGACGGTGGCGGGGAAGGTGGTCGAGAAGGGCATCGCCGCCCAGTGGCTGGTGCCGATCGGCGTGCTCGTCACGCTGGTGGTCGGCGGGGTCGCGAGCCGCTTCCATCCGGCGCCCGCACCCATGCCGCCGGAGCCGGTCGAGGTGGTGGCCTAGTGCGCGTCGTCGGTTTGATGTCGGGAACGTCGCACGACGCGATCGATGCGGTCGGCGCGGCTATCGACCTGCGGGATAACACCATTCGGGTCGAGATCGTGGGACAGCTGAGCCGCTCCTATCCCGAGCGGCTGCGCGCCGACCTCATCGCCGCCCTGCCGCCGGGCACGGTCGACCTGGCGACGGTGTGCCGACTCGATACCGCGATCGGCCAGGAATTCGCGGCGGCGGCCGATCGGGCGGTGCGCGAGTTCTTCGACGGCACAGCGGATCTCGTCGCATCACACGGTCAGACGGTCTACCACTGGGTGGCCGACGGGAAGACCTACGGCACCCTGCAACTCGGCCAACCGTCCTGGATCGCCGAGCTGACCGGATTACCGGTCGTCAGCGACTTCCGCTCGCGCGACATCGCGGCGGGCGGACAAGGCGCCCCGCTCGTCGCGCTGTTCGACGTGTGGTGGCTGGCGGGGCGGCCGGGACGGTCGGCCGCGCTCAATATCGGCGGCATCGCCAATGTGACCGTCACCGGCGAAACACCCGTCGCCTTCGACACCGGCCCCGGAAACGCGCTCATCGACGCCGCCGTCGAGCTGGCCACCGGCGGCATGGAACACTTCGATCGCGACGGCATGCGCGCCAGCCGCGGAAATGTGGACGGAGAACTGCTGAAAGCTTTTCTCGCCGAGGATTACTACCGGGCAGCGCCGCCGAAGACCACAGGTAAAGAGCTGTTCAACCGCACATATCTCGAGCGCGTGTTGCGGAACCACGCCTTGCCCGCTGACGATATCGTCGCCACCGTGACCGCCCTGACCGCACACACCATTGCCGACGCCATCGCCCCGTTCGCGCCGGACGAAGTCATCACGTCGGGTGGCGGAACTCGAAATCCGGCGTTGCTGAGATCGCTGGCTGAGCGATTGGGGACCGCTGCACTGCGCACGTCCGACGAGCTCGGGCTGCCGTCGGCAGCCAAGGAAGCCGCGGCCTTCGCCGTGCTCGGTTTCCTCACCGTGCACGGGCTCGCGGGCAGTCTCCCGGCCTGCACCGGCGCGGCGCGGGCGACGGTGCTCGGCTCGATCACCCCCGGTGCGTCCCGGCTCGACCTGCCCGAATCGCCCAGCGCGCTACCGCATCGACTGGAGCTGGTGAGCCATGTCCGACGGTGACGACGTCCGCACCCGCCTGCTTGGGGCGATTCCGCGGCTGACCCCTACCGGTCTGCGGGTCGCCCAGGTGATTCGCGACGACCCCGCTGGCGCCGCGCAATTGACCGTGAGCGAGCTCGCCGAGCGCGCCGCGACCAGTACGTCCGCAGTCGTTCGGTTATCCAAAGCCCTTGGCTACGAGGGCTATCCGCAGCTGCGACTGGCACTGGCGGCCACCAGCAAGGAAGACGGGTCACCGGTCTTCGCGACCGACATCGACGCCGACGACCCGTTGGCCAAGGTGCTGCAGAAGCTCACCGCCTTCGAGACCGAAGGCATGGTGGCGACCGCGGAACTCGCCGACCCGGCGACCATGGCGGCGGTAGTGGACGCACTGGTACACGCGCGACGGGTGGAGCTCATCGGGATCGGCGCGTCCGGACTGGTCGCGATGGACATGGCGCAGAAGCTGACCAGGATCGGAATGTGGTGCGGCGCTTGCACATCGGAAGACGACTCGCTTGTCCAGGCGAGCCTGCTCGAACCCGGTGACGTGATCATCGCCTTCTCGCATTCCGGCGAAACCGCCGCCATCGTCGACGCGCTGGACCGCGCCGCCGGCAGGCGGGTGACGACGGTTGCCGTCACGGCGGGAGCGCAATCACGACTGGCCCGGGTGGCCACGCACACGGTGCTCGTGGCCGGGCGGGAGGACGGCTTCCGCTCCGCCGCGATGGCGAGCCGGATGAGCCAGCTCCTGATCGTCGACGCGCTCTACGTGGGGGTACTGCAACGCACGCCGTCGGCCGCGGTGGCGCTGCGCCGGACCTACGACGCGGTGGCAGATCGGCGGATCTCGCGCACCGTGCGGAAGGCACCGTGAGGGCAGACCTCGTTCGACTGGTACCCCCGCAGGACATAGGAGGCATATGAACGAGATCGGCGCACTGACCACGGAGGAAGCGAATCCGCGCACCGCCGCACTCGACTCCATGTCGGTCGACGAGTTGTTGCGCACCATGAATGCCGAGGATGCGGACGTGGCTTCCGCTGTGGCGAAAGCGATTCCGGATATCACGCGGGCGGTCGACCTGATCGTGGCCGCCCGGCGGCGTGGCGGTCGGTTGATCTATGTCGGCGCGGGGACCAGCGGCAGGCTCGGTGTGCTCGACGCGGTCGAATGCCCGCCAACCTTCGGCACCGCGCCCGATGAGGTCATCGGAATCATCGCGGGCGGCCCGGCAGCGTTCCTGCAGGCGGTCGAGGGAGCCGAAGACGACCCCGCGCTGGCCGCCGCGGATTTATCCGCGATCGGCCTCACGGCCGACGATGTCGTGGTCGCGCTCGCCGCGAGCGGACGGACCCCTTACGCGATCGGCGCGTTGCGGCACGGCCGGTCCATCGGTGCCGCGACCGTCGGTGTCTCCTGCAACCGCCATGCCGAGCTGAGCGCGCACGCCGACGTCGGCATCGAGATCGAGACGGGTCCGGAGGTGTTGACCGGCTCCACCCGATTGAAGGCGGGCACTGCGCAGAAGATGGTGTGCAACATGCTGTCCACCGCGACCATGGTGCAATCCGGCAAGGTCTACGGCAACCGCATGGTGGACGTGAAACCCACCAACGCCAAGCTCGTCGACCGGGCCTGCCGCATCATCGCCGACGCCACCGGGGTCGACGCCGGCACCGCGGCCGCGCTGCTGGCCGCCGCCGACGGACATGCCAAGACCGCGATCGTCATGCGGCTGGCCGGAGTCGACGCGACGACGGCGCGGACGCTGCTCGACGGGGCCGACGGATTCGTCCGGACCGCCGTCAACGGCGCCGGATAGCGCCGTTCGCGGCGACGCCGCGTTGCTCGACGCCGCCTCCGGCTCCCGCACCGAACTCGCCGGTACGGTGCAGACATGCCATTCGTGATCGATGGTCCGATGACGTGCTACCTGATGCCCGACGACCACGCGGAGGCCGAGCAGCGCTTCCTCGAGCTGGTCGCGGCGCCGGGTGAAACCTGGCTCATCGCCTACGGTTTCACCTTGACCGATGCCGCCGACAACCTGATCACCGCGCACCGGCGGGGCGTTCCACTGCACCTGTACCTGGATCGCACCCAATCCGCGGGCCGGACCGCGAAGCCCATCGTGCAACGACTCGTCGACGCCGGCGTCGAGGTCACCATCGGCACCAGCACCAGCGGGCGCAAATACATCTGTCACACCAAAGGTCTCGTCGTCGACACCCCCAGCGGGCCGCAGTGCTGGGAGGGATCGGTCAACTTCAGCGCCACCGGCTGGTTGCAGGTCAACACCGCGATGAATTTCGGCGCGCAGGTCTGGCGCGACCATTTCGTCGCCCAGTTCAACACCCTCCGGCACTACGCCTGGACCGAGGAACGCGACCTGCAACTCATGCCGGAACCACCCGCCGATCTGGGCGAGGCGACCATCCCGATGCTGCCACTGACCAGCTGAGCGAAGGCGCCGGGTTACGACTCCGGTTGCGAATTCGCGCGGCGCGCGCGGGCGCGGCGTTTGCCCTCGTGCATCGCTTGGACGCGGGCGACGGGAATGGTGTGGCCTTCCTCGATGAGGTCGGCGGGAAGCGTTTGTGGTTCGGGCATTTCGTCGGCCCATGGGTCGTGGTCGGCGAGTTGGGCCGCCGCGGTGTGGACGGTGAAATCGCGCGGCGTCACGTTGTCGAGATCGGCCCACGCGACGGGGAACGACACCGGGGTGCCCGGGCGGATGCGCGGACTGTACGCGGCGACGACGGTGGCGCCGCCCGCGCGGGTGGAGTCTAGGAAGACGCGACCCGCACGATCCTCCCTGATGAAAGCGGTGGTGGCGAGGTCAGGGTCGATGCGTTCGGCCCGGGCGGCGATCGCGCGAGTCGCGGCCGCTACGTCATCGATCGGGGTGCCGGGCCGCAACGGCACGAAGACGTGAACGCCTTTGGCGCCGCTGGTTTTCACCGCACCGGCGAGTCCGTCGTCGGCCAGTGCCGTGCGGATCAGCTTCGCGGCCAGCACGGCCTGCCGGAACGGTTGGTCCGGTGCCGGATCGAGGTCGAGGACGAGATGGGTCGGGCCTTTGGTGTGATCGGCGAGCAGCAGTGTCGGGTGATACTCGACCGCGCGTTGATTGCCGAACCACAGCAGCGTGCGGACGTCGTCGCACAGGGCGTACGTCACCTCGCGGTGCGCACTCTCCGCCCACACCGTCACACGGTGCACCCAGTCGGGGGTGTACTTGGGCAGGTTCTTCTGCATGAACGGCTCCTGCCCCGGCCGGACGCGCAGCACCGACAGCGGCCGGTCGCGCAGTTGCCGCACCAGCCGCTCGCCGACCGCCTCGAGGTAGTCGACCAGATCACGCTTGGTCGCCTCGGCACCGTCGAACAGCGGCTGATCGAGATTGGTCAGCGTTACCCCGGCGCGATCCTCTGCACTGCCCATCGGCCAACCATGCCCGCCGGGGGCAGCCCGGTCAACCCGCGTGCGTCGCCTGTCGTACCTGCGCGAGTGCGTCGACGAAGGACCGGTTCTGGCCCTTCGCGTTCTGCCCGAGTTGCGGCCAGCCCCGACCGTCGGGGCCGCACAGCTGGGTCCATACCGCCCGGGTCCGGTCGAGCAGTTCGCGCTGTTCGTCGTCGCCGAGCGCCGACAGGCAGCCGCCGGGGTAGGCCGCGCCGTGCAGCCACGCCATCGGATCGATCTTGGCGCTGGGATCGTACGCGTGCGGCATCACGCTGAGATGCAGGTGCGGGCCGGTGGATCCGCCGTTGTTGCCGACGTAGGCGATCAACTGCCCCGCCTCGACGCGGTCACCGACCGACAGTCCGGTCGCGCCCGCGTCCCACATGTGTCCGTATTCGCTCACCCCGCCGCCGTCGGCGGTCGGATGGTCGATGACGATCCACTGTCCATATCCCCCGGCGGCGCCGAGGTGCAGCACGGTGCCGCCGGCGCAGGCGTAGATCGGGGTTCCGTCGGACGCCGGAAAATCCTGCCCGGCGTGGAATCCCCCCGCCCGCGGGCCGAACGGTGAGCCGATCGTGAATGTTCCTCGGGCCATGGGCCAGTAACGGGTCATGAGTGCCCTCCTCTCCGACCGAGTTATCGGGCGGCGGGCAGGGAACGTGCGAGATCGGTCCGCTCAGCGGGCCGTGACTGTGGTGGGCAGGGCGGCGAAGCCGCGATTGTTGGAGGAGTGGATGCGCCGCAGACCCGCGGGGTCGATGTCGTAGTCGGCGATCTTGCCGACGATCTCCTGGAGCGCGACCCGCAGTTCCAGCAGCGCGAGGTTGGCGCCGAGGCAGTGGTGGCGGCCGTGCCCGAAGGCCAGCGTCGCGCTGGTGTCCCGGTCCAGGTCGAAGGTATCGGGATCGGCGAAGACGTCGGGGTCGCGATTGGCGGCGGCGGTGATCAGCAGCAGCCGTGCCCCGGCCGGGACCGTCACTCCGTGCAGCTCGACTTGCTCGGTGGCCGTGCGGAGCATGGTCTGGGTAGCCGGTTCGTAGCGCATGGCTTCGGCGATCCACCTATCGATCTGTCCGTCGAACGCCTTGCGTCGTTGGTCGGGGTGTTGCCAGCCGGCGTGCCAGAGGTTGCCGATGGTCAGCATGACCGTCTCGATGCCCGCGCCGACCAGGAGAATGAGCACGCCGACGATCTCCTCGGGGGTGAGCCGATCGTCGCCGTCGGCGGCATCGAGGAGTCCGGAGAGCAGATCGTCGCGTCGATCTCTGCTACGTTCGATGGTCAGCTCGGTGTAGTAGCCGATCATCGCACCGATGGCCTGCATCGCTTCGGGCCGCAGGTCGGTGGATTGCTCGTCGGTGTACATGATCTCCATGCCGAGCTTGCGGAGCATGTCACGATCGCGCTCGGGAACACCGACCAGCTCGGAAATCACCTCCGTCGGGAAAGGACCAGCGAAATCGGTCATCAGATCGAAGCTGCCGCGCTCGACCAGCGGCGCCAGCAGCCCGCGAGCGATCTCGCGCAGCCGGGGCTCCAACCCATGCACGCGACGCTGCGTGAAGGCCCGGACCACCAGTTCGCGCATCCGCGTGTGCTTCGGCGGGTCCATCGCGACGAAGGAAAAGAGGCGCTCGGCCTGCGGGCCCCAGAACGCGGGCTCCATCCGCAGCCCGTTCGCGCTGGAGAATCGATCCGAATCCCGCAGTGCGGCAACGATATCCGCATGGCGCGAGAGCGCCCAGAAGTCGTCGGTCTCGTTGCGGAACACCGGCGCCTCGGCACGCAGCCGGGCGTAGTACGGGTACGGGTCGGCTTGAACGTCGAAATCGTAAGGGCTGTAATGCAATTGCATGATGGAGCCTTCCGGGCGGTGCGACACCACCATCGCTACCGGTTCGCAACTCGAGCTGACATGATGACATTAGTCGAGATGAATTGAGGGCGTAGTGAACTCGGACCCGGCAGCGAGGATCGATGTGTCGAAGCCGCATCCGGCGCGCCGGTACGACTACTGGCTCGGCGGCAAGGACAATTTCCCGGCCGACCGGGAGTCCGCCGACATGGTGGCCGAGGCATTTCCGACCATCCGACTCGCCGCCCTGGAGAATCGCAACTTCCTGCGGCGGGCGGTCTGCTACCTGGCCGACGCGGGCGTCCGGCAGTTCCTCGACATCGGCGCGGGCCTGCCCACCGCGGGCAACGTGCACGAGATCGCGCAGAGCATCGCCCCCGAGTCACGCATCGTCTACGTGGACAACGACCCGATCGTGCTTGCGCACGCCCGTGCCCTGCTGAACAGTTCACCAGAGGGCGCGACCGCCTACCTCGACGCGGACATCCGCGATCCCGACCGCATCCTCACCCACCCCGATCTCACCAGGGTGCTCGACATGGACCAGCCGGTTGCCTTGATGCTGGTGGCCATCATGCACTTCATCGTCGATGACGACGGACCTTACGAGCTGGTGCGCAAGCTGTGCGACGCGCTGCCTGCCGGCAGCTATCTGGTGATGACCCATGCCACCAGCGACCACCTGTCCCCCGACGATCTCGCCGAGACGAACGCGGCCAATCAGCGCAGTGGCGTCCCGTTCCGCCTACGCACCACCGAGGAGTTCACCCGCTTCTTCACCGAATTCGACCTCGTGCCACCGGGCATCGGCTCGGTGACCGCGTGGCGCCCGGAGGAGTACCGGCCGCACCCGAGGGCCGAGGCCGTCTCCATGCTCGGCGCGGTGGCCCGCATCCGCTGACCGGCCGCACCGGTCATGCGCCGCCTTCGGATATCCAGCGCTGGACCGCGGCAGCCCCTTCGACGCGATCGCCGCGCTCCCGCGTGCCGATCGTCAGCAACTCGTCGACCGCGGATTCGTTGTCGACGGCGGACGCCGAGGACATCGTCACCGAGGCGTCGTCCGCGCCGGTGGTCGGCGGCACCACCAGCAGGACCACCCTGCGGTTCTTCACCCCAAGCATCTCGACCGTGTGCATGGTCCCGTGCCGGATTCCTTCGACCCGCACCGTTTGCCCCGCGATGACGAGGTCGCCAGCGGTTCTGGCCCATTCGTCGAGCGGGTAGGCCACGTGATGGATCGGGCCGATCCGGTCGGCGACCGCCGCGAGCAGCGCGGGGAGTTCGGTGGCCAGCTCATAGGTGTGTGGCCACCAGGCTCCGTCGACATAACCGGTCTTCGGTGCGGTGGGTTTCAACCGCAGGCGCAGTGTGCGTTCCGCGCCACGGGACTTCGATCGTGTCATGGACGATCCTCCTGCCTCGGCCGGGTATCGGCCGGGTTGATCCGAATCGGGCGGCGCGATGACCGGCGAATCGCCGCGCGGGACTTTTCCGCGCGCCGCAGCGCGGTGCGCAACCCGTTCCGGCCCAGCGGCCGGACGGTATCGGGTGCGGTGCCGGTGTTGTCGCCGTCGAACTTCCGTTCCGAGGCGGTTTCCGGCGCGTCATCGGACGTGGCGGTCAAGAAGCTGTCCGGCAGTGCCAATTTGTGGATGGTGCGCAAGGTCAGCAGGTATTGGTGCAGCAGCGACCCGCTGGTGTAGGGCAGGTCGTATTTGTCGCAGAGCGCCCGCACCCGCAGCGCGATCTCGGCGTACCGGTTGCTCGGCAGGTCGGGGAACAGATGGTGTTCGATCTGATAGCAGAGGTTCCCGCTGAGGAAGGCCAGCATCGGTCCCGCGTCGAAGTTCGCGGTGCCGAGCATCTGCCGCAGATACCACTCGCCCCTGGTCTCGTCGTCCACCACGGTCGGCGCGAATTTCTCCGCGCCATCGGGGAAGTGCCCGCAGAAGATCACCACGTACGCCCACAGATTCCGCAGGACGTTCGCACTCGCGTTCGCGGCGAGGGTGCGCCGCCAGCGTCGCCCGCTGATCGCCGGGAAGAGCACGTAGTCCTTGCCCGCCTGCCGGGTGATCTTCCCGATGAAGGCCTTGGTCTGCGCGGCCTTGCGCACCGGCTCGGCCGCGCGATCCCGTTCGGAATAGAGGCCGTGCAGCGCGATGCCCCACTCGAAGGTGGCCGCCAGCAACAGGTTTCGCAACGGTTGCAGCAGGTGCCCCGGCTTCCACCGTTCGTCGCGGGTCACCCGCATGACACCGAACCCGATGTCTTCGTCCATGCCGAGCACATTCGTGTACACGTGGTGCCGGTAGTTATGCGAGTAGCGCCACTGCGCCGAAACGCCCGCCATGTCCCACTCCCAGGTGCCGGAGTGGATTTCCGGGTCGTTCATCCAATCCCACTGGCCGTGGCAGACATTGTGGCCGATTTCCATGTTCTCGATGCTCTTCGCCAGCGCCAGTCCGGTGGTCCCGGCGAGCCAGCCGGTTCTGCCGCGGCTGAGCCCGATCGTCAGCCTGGACGCGGCGTCGAGCGCGCGTTGAAAGGCGATGGTGCGCCGGATGTAGGTGGCATCACGCGCCCCACGCCGCTCCTGGATGTCGCGACGAATCGCGTCGAGCTCGAGCCCGAGCGCCTCGACATCCGCCGCGCTCAGGTGCGCGTAAGCGGCGACCTCTGTTATTGCCATTCTCGCGTCCTCGAGTTCTGTTACAGCGTCTGTCTACAGCGTAGGCTTACATTGTTAACAGCGCACCCTCTGATTGTGAGGTGCTGGATTCCGTGAATCGCAGCAGAGCTGGCCCAGGCGATTTCCCGCCCGGCTCACCGGATCGTAAGAAAGCCAGAAACAGGCCGCTGACCAGGGCCGTGATGCTGGCGGCCGCCTTGGAGATCATCGATGAGGACAGCATCGATCGACTGTCCATGCGCCGCCTCGGGGCGGCGCTCGGCAGAGACCCGATGGTGCTGTACCGGCATGCCGCGAACAAGGCGGCGGTGCTCGAGGGTGTCGCCGAGATCGTGCTGGAACAACTGACCATCGACACCACCGACCCCGACTGGCAGCATCAACTGCGCGTCGTAGCGCGTGACTTCCGCAGGCTGGCCGTCGCCCATCCGAATGTGGTTCCACTGCTGGTCACCCACCCGCTGGCGACGCCGATCGGGTTGCGCCCGCTGGGCACCCTTCGGCCGCTGGAGCGCCTGCTCGCGCTGCTCACCCACGCCGATTTCAGCGGCGCCGACGCACTGCACATCTACCGCGCGCTGTTCGGCTTCCTGTACGGCCACATCCTCACCGAGCTCCAGGAAGTCGTCGAACACCCCGAGGAAACAACCGACCTGCTGCGCATGGGCCTGCACCGCCTGCCGATCGTTGAATTCCCGCTGCTCCGCGGCCTCGCCTCGGAGCTCGCTGGCTACGACGGTGTCGCCGAACTCGAACTCGGCCTGGACATTCTGCTCAGCGGCATCACCACGACCATGACCCCGGTCGCGAAGCAGCCGCCGCGGAAGCGACAGCCATGACTCGTGGTGACGCGGGGATCAGGGTGAAATGACGGCCGTCAGGCGGGTCCGGGCAATGCGGCGGAAAGGCCGGTGAGCAGAATATCGAGCCCGCGTTCGAGTTCGGCCGCGCCGTCATAGGCGGCCAGCAGCGGCGCCAGTTCGCGCAGCAACGGAAACTCGCTGATCGGCAGGCGATGTAGGCCGAGCCGCAACACCTCGTCGGTTTCGTCCGGCCGCTCCACGACTTCTTGCAGCTCATTGAGCACATGCCCATAGAGGAAGCCGAACAGCGCGCGGTAGATGTGCAGCGCGTCGGCGCCCGAGAATCCGGCCCGGGTGAGCAGTGCGAGCATGTCCTCGAGCGGCCGGACCACCGACGGCGGGCGCAACCCGAGCGGAGTCGCCAACGGGCGGGTCACCAACAGCGGCACCACCCGCGGATGCGCCAACGCCAATTCCCGGAAGTCGCGCGCCACCGCCCTCAATTGGGCGTCCCAGTCCGCCGCGGTGGGATCGACCGACAGCTTCGCGATAATGATTTCAGCGACACCGTCGAGCACGGCGGCCTTGTTCGGCACATGCCGGTAGATCACCATCGGATCCCGGCCGACCTTATCGGCCAGTCGCCGCATGGACAGACCCTCGACCCCGTCGCTATCGATGATCGCCAGTGCCGCGTCGAGCACGGCCGCCCTGGTGACCGGACTATCGCTGCGACCTGGGGCCGAGCCGTCGGACTTCGGGGTGCCCGAACGAGACTTGCCGCGTTTGGCCGGTGGTTCGGTCATGCCGGTAGGCCTCGTTTCCTGAAAGATCCGATGTAGGTCACGCATGTAGACCTACGTCGTTGACACTATGCCATACGCGGTGTCTACTGGAGACAACCCACAGATCCGAGGCTCACCATGGTCGTCCCTCCGCCGCAGTCAGGCGTCCCCGCATGACCATCCTCGGCGGCGTTCTCTTCGTCATCGGACTCGTCACCGGGATCCCCCAGATCATTACCGCAGGCGTCATCGTCGTTGTCATCGGCTTGGTGCTGATGCTCGCCGGGACCAGCGGGCACCCGATTCGCGGTCGGCGCCACTACTACTGACCGGTCCCTGAGTACCGGCCCGCGCGACCGACCGTCGACCACCTCGGCGGATACCGCTCTGCTGACCGCCGTGTTCGGCGAATCCGTCGCCCGGACAGGCGGTTAGGGGCCGATCTCGCCGACGCCGTCGGGCAGGTACCGTCCTCACTTATGATTCCGCCACCGTCCGGACAGCAGTTCTCGATCAGCCGGGGTGACCAGCGGGCCGTGCTCGTCGAGGTCGGCGGCGGGATACGGGAGTACCGGGTGGGCGGGCGGGATGTGCTCGAACCCTACGACGTCACGGCGATGGCCGACGGTGGTCGCGGCGGCGCGTTGATTCCGTGGCCGAATCGGTTGGCGGACGGCAGATATCGCTTCGACGGCGTCGACCACCAGCTTCCGCTGACCGAACCGGCGAAGCACAACGCGATTCATGGCCTGCTGCGCTGGCGGCCGTGGCAAGCGACGGATGCACAGGAGAACGAGGTCACCATGCGGACCACGTTGCATCCGCGCAAGGGCTTTCCGTTCTATCTCGACATCGCCATCCGGTACGCACTGTCCGACGACGGGCTGACCGTCACCACGACCGCAACCAATCTCGGCGATACCGCGGCACCGTACGGCTGCGGGCACCACCCGTACCTCTCGCCCGGCGCCGGCCAGATCGACGGAGCGATACTGCATTTCGAGGCCGCGACCCGGATCGTCACCGATGCCGATCGTCAACTCCCGGTCGGCACCGAGCCTGTCCGCGGCACACCATTCGACTTCGCCACGCCACGGCCGTTGGGCGCGTTGGCGATCGATCACCCCTTCACGGATCTGGCCCGTGATGCCGACGGCCGCGCGTGGGTGCGGTTGCGGGGCAACGACGGAGCGATAGCGGAGCTCTGGGTGGACGACTCCTATCCACTGATCCAATTGTTCACCGCGGACACGCTCGCCCCGGCACACCGGCGAACCGGCCTCGCCGCCGAGCCGATGACCTGCCCGCCCAACGCTTTTCAGACTGGCGACGGCCTGATCCGGCTGACCCCGGGTGCCACCGTGACGACCCGGTGGGGTGCACGACTGACCCGCAATTCCGACAGGGCGTTGATGTAGTCGAACGGCGCCGCGAGAATGAAACCGTAACGCCGGAAACAATACTCTAACTATTTCTGAAGCAAATATTGTGAAAATCGACATTCCGTTTATTGCGGCACGCACCCCCGTAGTAATCGACCGCGAAAGCGCGTAGGCTGAATTTGCTGCTCCAGCCTCGGTGACAACATAAATCGTCGCCACTGCTGGCAGATGAGTCAAAGCATGGATAAATATTCGCAAATGTCAGTGCCTCATTACCGGCGCCGAGACGTTTTCACGAGATGATGGCCGCCCGATGCGGTCGTCCGTAAATGCCTCGGTAGCAACGGATTACACATGACAGCCCGAACACAGCGACCACGATGTCCACTGCAGAGTTCCACTCTCCACCACCGCTGACGAAGACGGCGAAGCAATTGGCTCGTCCATAAACCACGAGCCGGTGAATGCGCCGCGACGCGCTGGGCATTCGCTTTTACTTCATACCGAAGCGGACGATTGATAAAGCGCGCCACCATGGCCGATCGCACTATATCGGCCGCAGCGCATAGCAATATAGGAGCATTATCATGACCAGAACTCTCAGCGCACGGACCCGTATCGCCGTACTGTTCGGCGGTCTCGTCCTGACCACCAGCGCCATGATCGGCGTAGCACCATCCGCCTTCGCCGCCTGCAACGCCATGGACGGCGCCAACGGCGCCCCGGGCACGGCATCCCAGCCTGCCGGCGGGAGCGGCGGCAACGGCAGCCCGGGCACCGAGAACTGCCCAGGCGGCAAGGGCGGCGACGGCGGCAACGGCTACGACGGCGGAGCCGGTGGCGCGGGCGGCAATGGCGGCAGTGGCGGCCTCGGCGTCTTGGGTAGCGGCGGACTCGGCGGCAACGGCGGACTCGGCGGCCCCAACGGCGGATCCGGCGGCGCGGGCGGCGAAGGCGGCAACGGCGGCGCAGGCTCGACCGGCGGAACAGGCAGTAATGGCGCGCCCGGCGGCGCAGGCGGTATCGGCGGCAACGCCCTCGCGGTCGATACCGGCGGCGCAGGTGGCAAGGCCGGTAACGGCGGCGATGCCTCCGGCGCGAGCAACAGCGGCGGCGCGGGCGCACGCGGCGGCAACGGCGGCGACGCGCTCCTCGGGACCGGCGGCGCGGGCGGCGACGGCGGCAACGGCGGAGCCAAGACCAGCACCGGCACGCTCGGTGCCTGTGGCGCCGCAGGCAGTGGCGGCGCGGGCCTGGTCCGCGGTGCTGACGGAAGCACCGGAACCGGCAACTGCTGACCCGGCACAACCGAACCGAACCACACCGCACAGCCTGTGCGGTGTGGTTCGTCGCTGAGCGGCCACGCCCGCGCTGTTATCGTCGAGAGAGCCCGCGCCGGGCGGAGGGACCGCGCGAAGCACCCGCGCTCACAAGGATGGACTGGTGTGAAATACGTGCCCCGCGTTGCCCTGTTCCTGGCGATCCCCGCCGTGCTGTTCGTAGTCCCCTGGTGGACCTTGGTCGGTGCCACCACCGACGGCACCAGCCCGCTGTTCTGGCTCGGCTCCGCGATGTTCTTGCTCGCCTGGGCGGCGCTGCCAGCGGCGATGGTGCTCGGGCACGGGCCAGCGCAGTCGGATGCCGCCTCCATCGTGGGCGACACGCTGCTCGGGGTGGCGTGGGTGCTGTTCAGCTGGTCGGTGATCGGCAACGTGGCCGGGCTCGGGCTGGCCATCGGCGGCGTGCACGATCCGGCTCGCGCGCGCGTCGTCGCGGTGGGCGTCGCCGCGGCAACGGCCGTCTTGGTGGTCTGGGGCGTGCTCGAGGCGCGGCGCGTGCCGCGGGTTCGCACGGTCGAGGTGCCGATCCGCGGTCTCGGACCGGCACTCGACGGCCTTCGCCTGGTGGTCGTCACCGACACCCACTTCGCCGCGCTGAACCGACTGCGCTGGTCGGAGCAGGTCGTCGAGGTCGTCAATGCCCAGCGTCCCGATATCGCCTGCCACGCAGGCGACCTCGCGGACGGCTCGGTGGAGAAGCGGCACCCGCAGGTCGACCCGCTCGGCAAGGTCGAGGCGGCGCTCGGCCGGTTCTACATCACCGGCAATCACGAGTATTTCGGCGACGCGCAGGGCTGGATCGACCACATGGCATCCATCGGCTGGCAGCCACTGCACAACCAGCACGAGACGGTGACCCGAGGCGGCGACCGACTGGTGATCGCGGGCATCGACGACCCCACCGGCGTCGCCCTGCCCGGCCACGGACCCGATCTACCCACCGCCCTCGCCGGTGCTGATCCGCGGGTACCGGTGGTGCTGCTGGCGCACCAGCCCAAGCAGATCACCGCCGCCGCGGCCGCGGGTGTCGCGCTCCAGATCTCCGGCCACACTCACGGCGGCCAGATCTGGCCTTTCCACTACCTGGTTCGCCTCGACCAGCCCGTCGTCGCCGGTCTCAGCCGCCACGGCGAGCACACCCAGCTCTACACCAGCCGGGGGACTGGATTCTGGGGTCCCCAGCTGCGGGTCTTCGCGCCCAGTGAGATCACCGTCCTGGTGCTGCGTGCGGAGCGTACGACCGATTAACGCCCGGCAACCGGTCGGCCAATGGCGCGGAAACCGAGCCAAGATCGGTTCCGCGGCCTAAACTCCTGCTCCACTGCACTCTCGCGGCACATCCGCCGAGTTGGGTTGCGGGGTATCGCGTTTCAGGAGGCAAGTATGGGCAAGTGGCTACGCACGCTCACCGCTGCCGGCGTCATGGTGCTGACCGTCGGGGCATGCGGTAGTCCGCCGTCCGACCAGGGCAAGTCCGGCGAGCCGGGGGCCGAGGACTTCAAGGCGTGCATGGTGTCGGATTCCGGCGGTTTCGACGACAAGTCGTTCAACCAGACCTCCTACAAGGGGATCACCGACGCCGTCGACGAGCTCGGCATCAGCAAGGCGCAGTTGGAGTCCCGATCGGACAACGACTATCCGACCAATGTCAACACGATGGTCCGGCAGAAGTGCGGCATCATCGTCACCGTCGGCTTCAAGCTCGGCGACGTGACCTATGCCGCGGCGAAAGAGAATCCGGACGTCGATTTCGCGATCGTGGACTACGCCTACACCGATACGCAGAAGAATCCGCCGCTGCCGAATCTGCGCGGCCTGATCTTCAACGCCGCGCAGCCCTCGTTCCTGGCCGGTTACCTGGCCGCGGGGATGACCAAGACCAACAAGGTCGGCACCTTCGGCGGGATCAACATCCCCACCGTGGCGATCTTCATGGACGGCTTCGCCGAGGGCGTCGCGTACTACAACCAGCGCAAGGGCAAGCAGGTCCAGTTGCTCGGCTGGGATCCGGCGACCCAGCAGGGCGTGATCACCAATACCTTCGAGGACAAGAACATCGGCAAGACCAAGGCCAACGATCTGATCAGCCAGGGCGCCGACATCATTCTTCCGGTGGCCGGTCCGGCCGGTCTCGGGGCGCTGGAGGCCGTGCACTCCTCCGGTGGCAAGGTCAACGCGGTCTGGGTGGACACCGACGGCTGCGTCAGTGCCGCCGAATATTGTTCCTCGCTGCTGACCAGCGTGCAGAAGTCGATGGATATCGCGGTACAGCAGGCGGTGACCGACTCCTTCCGCAAGAAGTTCGACAATGTGACCTATGTCGGCACGTTGTCGAACAAGGGCGTCAGCCTGGCGCCGTATCACGAGTTCGACGCCACCATTCCGGCCGAGCTGAAGAGCGAAATCGACGCGCTGACAACGGATATCGCCAGCGGAAAGATCACCCTCGCGTCCAAGGCGCAGCCAGCGGTCAAGTGAGCGCGGCCGACCATGCGACTCGAATTACGCGGCCTGACCAAACGATTCGGCACTTTCCTCGCGAACGACCACATCGATCTGGTGGTCGAACCGGGTGAAATCCATTGCCTGCTCGGGGAGAACGGCGCCGGTAAGAGCACCCTGATGAACATGCTCTACGGGCTGTTGCAGCCGGACGAGGGCGAAATCCTGCTGGACGACACTCCGATCCGCTGCCAGTCCCCGCGCGACGCCATCGCCGCCGGAATCGGCATGGTGCACCAGCATTTCATGCTGGTGCCGGTGTTCACCGTCGCGGAGAACCTCATCCTCGGGCGTGAACCCACCAGGGGCTTCGCCGCGCTCGATCGCGAGGCCGCCCGGCGCCAGGTCCGCGAACTGTCGCAGCGCTACGGGCTGCCGGTCGACCCCGACGCACTGGTCGCGGACCTCTCGGTGGGCGAACAGCAGCGAGTGGAGATCCTCAAAGCACTGGCCAACGATGTCGAAGTGCTGATTCTGGACGAGCCGACGGCCGTGCTCACCCCGCAGGAAATCCATGAGCTCATCGAGGTGCTGCGCGGGATCGCGGCCAGCGGAACCTCGATCATCTTCATCTCGCACAAGCTCAAGGAGGTCACCAGGATCGCAGACCGGATCACCGTGATCCGGCGCGGCGCGGTGATCGACACCGTCGAACCGACCACCGCGGAAAGCGATCTCGCGGAATTGATGGTCGGCCGCTCCGTCGAACTCGTGGTCGCCAAGACCCCGGCGAAGCCGGCGGGCCCCACCCTCGTGGTCACCGACCTGACCGTCGTCGACGTGGCGGGCACCGTGGTCGTCGACGACGTGTCGTTTCGCGTCGACGGCGGCGAAATAGTCGGCATCGCCGGGGTGGTGGGCAATGGCCAGTCGGAACTGGTCAGTGCGCTGCTCGGCCTGCGGACGCCGGTGCGTGGCCAGGTCACGGTGGGTGGTTGGGAAGTGGTCGGCCGGACACCGCGGCAACATCTGGAAGCGGGCATGGGCTATGTGCCCGAGGACCGTTCACACGACGGCTTCATCGGCACCTTCAGCGTCGCGGAGAATCTCGTTTTGGATCTGATCGACCTCCCCGAGTTCTCCCGGCACGGCATGCTGTCGTTGACCGCGGTGAAACGCAATGCCGCCAAACGGATCGAGGAGTTCGATATCCGCACCCGGTCCGCCAACGAGTCGATGAGCGCTCTATCGGGCGGCAACCAGCAAAAGGTAGTGCTCGCCAGGGAGATGTCGCGACCACTCGAGGTGCTGATCGCCGGTCAGCCCACCCGTGGGCTCGACGTCGGTTCCATCGAGTTCGTGCACAAACGCATTGTCCGCGAACGTGATCAGGGCACGGCGGTGCTCATCGTCTCCACTGAACTGGACGAGATCTACGCGTTGTCCGATCGGATCATCGTCATGTACCGCGGGCGCATCGTCGACATCGTCGGCCCCGATACCCCGCGCGATCAGCTGGGGTTGATGATGGCCGGCGCGCTGCCGGGGAGGGATCGATGAAGAACCGGGCATGGGTGCGCGAACTGACGGTCAGCGCGCTCGCGGTGCTGCTGGCGCTCGTCGTCGGCGCGCTGCTGATCATCGTCAGCACACCGGACGTGACGTCGGCGTTCGGGTATTTCTTCGCCCGCCCGATGGATACTTTGTCGGCGGCGGGCGACGCGGTCGGCGACACCTACCGAGCCTTGTTCCTCGGCGCGTTCGGCGGACGCCAGCAGATCGCCGAAACCCTGGTCGCCGCAACACCGTTGATCTGTACCGGACTCGCGGTGACGCTGGCCTTCCGGACCGGATTGTTCAATATCGGCGGGCAGGGACAGCTGATCGCTGGCGCGCTGTGCGCGGGCTGGGTCGGTTTCGCGGTGCACCTGCCGCCGGTGGTGCACGTGCTGGTCGCGCTGCTCGCCGGGGTCGCGGGTGGTGCGCTGTGGGGCGGGATCATCGGACTGCTGAAGGCGCGCACCGGCGCCCACGAGGTCATCACCACGATCATGTTCAACTATGTCGCGTTGTACGGGCTCACCTGGCTGCTCACCACCTCGGCACTGCAGCGTCCCGGCCGCAACGAGCCGATCAGCCCGGTGGTCGACCAGAGTGCTCAACTCCCCCAATTCGGCGGTACCCGACTGCATCTCGGGTTGCTGATCGCGGTGCTGGCGGCGGTGCTGGTGTGGTGGCTGCTGGCGCGCTCGACGCTCGGCTTCCGATTGCGCGCCGTCGGCGCCAATCCGGATGCCGCGCGCACCGCGGGCATGGATATCGGCCGGGCCTATGTGCTGGCCATGCTGATCGCCGGTGGCCTCGCCGGGTTGGCGGGTGCCCAGCAGGTGCTCGGCACCGATCTGCCGCTGACCGATGGCATCGCGGGAACATTCGGCTTCGACGGCATCACCGTCGCACTGCTCGGCCGCGGCAGCCCGGTGGGAACCGTGTTCGCGGCACTGCTTTTCGGTGCGCTGAACTCCGGCGGCAATGAGATGCAGGCGGCGACCGGCACCCCGCTCACCCTGGTGACCGTGCTGCAAGCCGTCATCGTCGCGCTGGTCGCCGCGCCCGCCCTGGTGCGCGCGGTCTTCCGAATCCGGGCCGAGCGCGCGGATGTCGTGCTGGCGAAAGGGTGGAACTGATGACCGCCACCATCGACTCCGCCGGACCGGCCCTGGAGTCGCCGGAACACCGCCGTCGGCGGTTACGCCTGGGCATCCTGCTGCTGGTGCTGGCCGTCATGGCGGTCGTCTTGGCGGTGTTCACCAAATCGGGACACGTCGACTTCCGGCTGTCCGCTCCGGACGGTTCCGGGCCCGGCGATCTGCGGGTGCCCGCAAAACCGGCCGCGCTGGTGCTCTCGGTCCTCGCACTGGCGATCGCGGTCGAGCACCTGCGGCGCGGCCTGACCGGAAAGTGGGCGGGCGCGGCGTTCGCGCTGTTCGGTATCGCGTTCGTGGTGACGTTCATCTGCTGGGCCGCCTCGGGCAAATTGTTCCCGCTGACCAACCAGATCCAAGGCACGCTCGCCCTCTCGACGCCACTGATCCTCGGCGCACTGGCCGGGGTGCTGTGCGAACGCGCGGGCATCATCAATCTCGCACTCGAGGGCCAGTTGCTCGCCGGAGCCTGTGCGGCGGCGATTGTGGCGACAGTCAGCGGCAGCTTCCTCGTCGGGGTGGTCGCGGCGATGGTCGCCGGGGTGTTCCTCGCCTGGCTGCTCGCCGTGTTCTCGATCAAGTACCTGGTCAACCAGATCGTGCTCGGCGTGCTGCTGGTGGTGTTCGCGACCGGTATCACCGGCTTCCTGTTCGATCAGCTCACCGGCCTGTCGGACGGTTCGGCCCGCTTCAACAGCCCGGGCACGTTGCAGCCGATCGCGATTCCGGTGCTGTCGTCGATCCCGATCATCGGACCGACGGTGTTCCATCAAACGGCCCTGGTCTACGCCATGGTCGTGTTGGTCGCGGTGCTCACCCTGGTGCTGTACCGGACACGATGGGGCCTGCGGGTCCGCGCGGTCGGCGAACATCCGCGCGCCGCCGCCACCGTCGGGATCAACGTACTACGCATCCGATACGAGGCCGTGCTGGTGGCCGGGGCGATAGTCGGGCTCGGCGGAGCCTATTTCACGATCGGCTCGACCGGCGGCTTCTCCAAGGCGATGACCGCTGGCAACGGGTTCATCGCCTTGGCCGCGGTGATCATGGGACGCTGGCATCCGCTCGGCGCGACTGCCGCCGCACTGTTTTTCGGCTTCACCAAGGCATTGCAGGGCCAGCTGCAAGTCCTCGCGACGCCGATCCCGACCGAGGTGCTGCAGATGACGCCATATCTGCTGACGGTGGTCGCGGTGGCAGGCGTGGTTGGCCAAGTACGTCCGCCGAGAGCCGACGGCGAACCGTACAGACCAGGGTAGGTGCCGCACATCGAGCTCGGACACCAGGTCAGCAATGGTGCGACGAGCCGACACAAGAAGGTCCGCGCTGTGGCGGGAGCGCGGACCTACCAGGAGTGCGGTGTGAGCGACCGCTACCAGTCTGTGTCGATGCCCAGGCGCTTCTGCTCTGCCTTGATCACCTTCGTCATCTTTTTCAGCTTTTCGTCGTACAACCGCTGAATCCCCGCTTCGCTGTCCATGCCCGGCTTCATCTTTGTGCCGTACTTTTCGGTCGCGGCCTTCATCTGGGCATTCCAATCTTCCCTGAAATCCGCCAGCTCGCACAGGTCGTACCGCCACGTCCGCAGTACGTCAGCATGCGTCGCGCCGTACGGTGTCGGATATTTTTTCTCTCGGGTCCCAGCAGGGCTGCGCGAACCAACGGGACGGGATCTTGCGTAAACTCCAACGGCGACATGCGGTATGCCTCGTCATAGGCTTGGATCCCCGCATCGCTGAACTGCTTCCGCGCCCCCTCCAGGTCCTTGTTGGGGTCGATGGGGCCGACGCCGGGTTCGAGCTCGCAGAACTTTTCGACGACCGTCCCCCACTCCGCCGTAGACTCCTCTTCTTCCTGCTCCTCCATGCCTTCTTGGACCTCGGCTTCGTCTTGGTTCGCCGGTGGCGGAGGATCTGCGTGCGCCGAGACGCCGGTACCGATGAGCAGTGCCGAACATCTTGCAACAAGCAGGGTGGTGAGGCGCAACCCCAAGGTTCCTCCTACGTAGGTTCTTCGGCTATTTGGTATGCAGCAACGCTCGCGAGCAGTCGCGGCGGATCTGCCCTGTCATTCGTTGCACTGCCACCCGCGGATCGTTGCGAATGGAAATTCATCCGCCGAACAGCAGGTACAAACCGGTGAAGGTGTAGCCGACCATGGTCAGCATGAGCGCGAGCTGGCCGGTGGCGCGATGCTCGGGGGGCAGCAGCCGCAGGCACCGATCGTGCGCGGCCGCCACACCGAGGATATGGCCGGTCAGCACGGCGAGCACCTTCGTGGTGGCGAGCACCGTGGGATGGTCGGACAGCAGGTAGTTCACCTGGTAGTGCGCGAGTCCGCCGATATCCCAGCCGCGCTGGAACGGATCCGCGAACAGCAGGAACGTGGCCTGCCCTTTTTCGACGAGGAAGGTCAAATAGTGCGCGACGATGTATCCGGCGATGATCGGCGTGATGCTGTGCGCCAGTAGTCCGGGCAGCCTGGCGCGTTCGTCGCGGGTGAGTCCGCCGGTCGCCCGCGCGGCGACCGTGAATACGGTGCCGACGATCGAGATGACGGTGAGCAGTCCGATGCTGCGGACCAGCGTTGCGACGAAATCCGAACCGCCGCCGAGTGAGTCGACGAAGTTCCGCCAGCCGGGCAGCGCGGAGAGGCTGTCGAAAGCGGTGGAACCGAGCAGGGTCGCCGCCAGTGCCACCGATCCGGGCAGCACCGGCGTCCCCGCCAGATTATGCAGCGGCGCCCGGAGCACCGGCACACCCGACGGTTGCCTGCGCCCGAACGGGCTGAGCCGCGCCAACAGACTGCTGTACACCTCGAAGGGATCGGCGTGCTCGGCCCAAGCCGTACCGAACAGCACCAGACCCGCCAGGGTGATCACGACGTAGCCGAACAGCCACCAGCCAACGGCCGCAACGGAACCTGGATTCGGGGACGCCAATTCGAGCCAGACAAAGGCGAACAACCCGAGCACCGCTGGTCGGTATCCCCAAGACAAGGGGTACTGGCGGAAGCCATCTTCGGGGTTGCGGCGCAATACGAAGCAGCCGAACCGGTGCAGCGCCCGCACCGGCGAGACGAGCTTCCAGACCGGACCGAATACCAGCGACGCGAGCATCACCCCGACCCAGATGTATATATAGAGCACTCCCGGGACCGGATTGCGTTGCGGCGAAGCGGAACCGAACACCGCCACCAGCCCGATCACTACCGCGGCGGCGACACTGACCACCGCGATCACGATTCGAACCACCCGGGAATCGATCACCGCGCGCACGGCGGACGGCAACAGCAGACCCGGCGCGTCCTGCTCCAGCCGCGGCCGATGCCAGGCCACCAGCAGCACCGCGAACGAGAACGTCAACGCCCACGCCGCGCCGATCAAGGCGTAGGTCAACGGAATCGGCAGATCGGCCGAGCCGTTGAGGCCGTGCGCCAGCGGCCGGGTCACGGGCGGATGAGCAGCGTGGTCACCGTCTTACCGGCGTGATGGAGTTCGACATCGACCCGGCCGGGCACATTGACGGTGAAGCGGAACTCCTGTCCGGCCCGAGGTTCGACCGCGAAGGTCTGGCTCGGGTCCGAGTGGACGTGCAGTTCGTCGGCGGCGTCGCTGTCGACGGTGACGATGATCGGCTGGTACAGCCTGGCCTCGGTTCTGGTGTTCGTCGGCGTGACCGACCCGCCCGCGATGCGGACCGCGATGGTCACCTCGGCCGGGCGGTCGACCGATACGCTGGCCGCTATTCGGTCGGCCGGTGAGTCGGACATCGGCGAACACGCGGTCCCTATCGCGGCCACGATCGCCGCGAGTGCGCCGGTTCGGCCTGCGCGGATCATCAATTCTCCTTCCGGCGCGCAAGATCGGGGTCTGTGTCTGCTTTCGCCGCCGCGTCGGCCTCGCGACGTTCGGCTCGCCGGTCGCGCATGGCGATGGCCAGGACGACACCCACCACCGCGAACGCGGGCACAAAAGCAGGGATCGCCAGCAGCGCCGAGTGCCCGGCGAGGACGTCCACGCCGTCTTCGTACCTCACCGGCGGACCGCCTGTGCCATCCGTTCCGAGCGCACGTCGCTGCGGTAGGCGAGGTCGATCCGAGCGGCGCCCCACGACAATGCCCAAATAACCACCAGGGAACAGATCAGGACGATCAGCGAGGCCGCGGCGAACAACCAGGACGGATGATCGAACGACCGTTCCCGCTGCAGCACGGTGATTTCGGAGACGAACGGACGGGTGAACTCGTTCAATGCTGGAACCCCGGCAGCGCCGATACCGGGATCGTCCGGCAGGTAGACCGGCAACGCGGCCAGCAGGTAGCCGTCGTGCACCCGGAGCACGGTTTTCCAGTCACCGTGTGCCGGGGCCGATTTCGTGCTGACATAGTGGCCGGGTTCGACCCGCCGCAACTGATCTATTGCCAGGCCGCGACCGGGACTGTCGGCGCCGATACCGCCCTGCCAGCTGAGCAGTTGCACCCACTCCGGATCGTCGCCCACCACATCGGCGGGTGTCAGCGTGATATCGGCGGTCACCATCCGGCCGCCGTTCACGGGTTCGGCGTCCTGCAATCGAATTGTCGCGGAGGCATTCTCGGGAACATCGACGCGCAGACCGTTCGCGGTGGCGGCCGCGGCGACCAAGACCGCGGCGACAACCACGCCACGCCGCACCGAGGGCCGGGGCAGCTGCTCGCCGCGCAGGACCATGCCGAGCAGCGCGCCGAGTGCACCACCCGCGATTCCGACCGGCACCGCCATCGCGAGCATTTCGGGCCACATGCTCGACGGCCAGCGGTTGACGAAAACACCTTCCACCCAAAGCGATTCGAGCCACAGCCCGACGGTGGCGGCGACCAGCCCGGACAGCGCACCCCACCACACCGGCTTGCTGCGGATCAACGGAAGCAAGGCCATCAGTTCCACGACCACCGCGACGCCGAGGTACAGCGGGAACACGTTGTTCGGCGCATCGAAAATCGGGCCGACCAGCACCGCCACCACACCACGCACCAGGAACGCGAACACCACCGCCACCACCGTGCTCCCCCGGCCGAGGGTGTACCGGCACGCCACCAGAGCGAGCGTGCTCGCGACGACGATCAGCATCGGCTGGAAGACGAGACGGAACTGCTGCACGCCGAAGTCGAATTCGACCTCGTACACCGACATTCCGATCAACAAGCCGCCGAAGGCGAAGACCCGGCCGAGCCACAGGAAGGGACCATCGGCGCGGTCCGGATCGGGACGGTCCAGCCGGCCTTCGAATTCCAGCAGCAGCACCGCGACCAGCGATAGCCCGGCGCCGCCGATCAGCATGAGATGGGTTGGGCCCCACAGGGTGACGTCTTGGCCGAATAGTCGGTGCCAGATGTCGTCGAGCGGGAAGCCGATGAGGGCGTACAAACCGACCGCGGCCATGAGCACCCCGCCGACCGGGGCGTACCAGGTGCGGGTGATGCGAATGGCGGCCGGACCCGGCTTCTCGTCGAGCGGCAGGATGACGGCCAGCATTCCGGCGATGAACAGGAAGAACAAGCCGATCATGATGAAGTAGTGCGCCGGATTGGCCAGCGGCCCTTCGTCGCGGCCGTTGCCGATGTGCAGGCTCACATCCCAGATGAAGCCGAGCAGTGCGGTGAGGATGGTCGTGATGAACACCGCGATCGGCAGCGCGACCCAGCCAGGGCGGTTACCGAACTGGCCGAGTCGATCGGCCGCGGTCTTCAGCCAGGTGATCCGGCGAGTTCGATGTAAATAGCCCACCAAGAACACGCCCGCCGCGACCAGCATCGCCGAACCGGTCAACAGGATGACCTGATCCAACGCGGCGCCGCCGCCTTCCGAACCCTGTGCTACCACCGCGAACTCAGCCCTCATCGCGAAACAACTCTCTGTAACTCGAATTCTCTTTAACTGCGAAATGCCCACAGAATCAGGAGCTATGCAGCCCGTCACGCGTCGCGGTCAGGTCTGGGAAGACTCACAGCGCAACGGCCCCTAAAATGGGGCCGGTTCCCAGTTTGTCGATCTTGTCGACCGGACGCGGCGGATGCCGCCGCGCGAAATCTGGGACCTACCCGTACTACTCGTCGACAGTCGACCCGAGGCAGGGCATATGAGACTCAGCGGTACGAGAATTCTCGACGTCGTGGGCAGCCGTCAGCTGGCCGTCGCGGCGTTGGCGACGATCACCGGCTTCTACTACCTGTTCGTCGCGTTCACCAATTGCACCGACACCGTTACCAATCGGCAGGGCGTGGCCGCCGTGCTGTCGATGCGGGCCACGATCCACCACTCGGGCACCGATTGGCGGGCGATCACCAGCGACAATGTCGCGCTTGTCGCCTACATCCTCATCGTGATCTGGGAATTCCTGATCGCCTTCGTGCTGTTGGCCGCCGCGGTGGCGTGGTGGCGTGAATTGACCGGACGCCCACGCCGATTCCGCGTCGGCCCAGGCGTAGCAGCCAAACTGTCCAGCCTCGGTTGGACCATGGTGATCTTGCTGTTTCTCGGCGGATTCTTGACGATCGGCGGCGAATGGTTCCGGATGTGGGCGAACGAAGAGGTGAACGCGTCATCGGCTGCGCTACAGAACTTCCTGATCGCCGCCGTGGGCCTGATCTTGGTGCACCTGCCCGAGCGGGACTTGGCGGCAGACCGAGCAATCACCCCCAGCAAGTAATCAGCAGCCAAAAATGGGACAAATCGGGCAAAATAGAGCAATAGGAACAAACCGTACGGCGCGGTGACGCGTCATCAAAAAGCTTGTCGGTGAATGCCGTTGTGTTGCCATTGATTTACCAACGTTTGGCACTACCCTGGTCACGCGGTCGCGTGCTTCATCGATCGTGCACGAGTCATTTCGGTGGGCGACGGAGTCCGCCCATGTCAGCCCATTTGGAGAAACGTTCTGCCGGGCTGTATAAATGGCGTCGAACTCAGGTGAGGCGCACGCTCAGAACGCGCGGTTACGGTAACCAGGTGCTGCCTGGAGCCATTATCAAGATCTTCTCTACAAAGATCAAAAACCTTGCCACGCAGGGAGGTTCGCATGTGTATGCTATCGATTCATCACGACCCCCACTACGTGGTGGGGGATGGGCGAGGGCGGTGTCTGTGTGGATGTAAATAGGCTCCAGATACGGCGCGCGGCCATTGCCGCGATCGCTCTAGGTGTGCTGGCCTTGGCGATAACCGGCCTGATCGATCGGCTGCTGCTCGGCACGTTCATCTGCGCCGGACTCGCGGTCGGCTGGCTGAATGCCCAACTCACGTTGTGGGCCATCACCCGAATTGCCAGTTCCGAAGCACCGAGCAAGCAGCGTTTGATCGGCTCCTCCGCGCTGCGCCTGCTCGGCATAACCGCCGTCGCCATCCTGATCGCTTTCCTGGCCCGACCCAATGGCGTCGGGATCTTCTTCGGCTTGGCCCTCTTTCAAGTCGCCCTGGTCTTCAACACCGTCCTGCCTGAATTGAAAGGGCTTCGCCAGACGCCATGACGATCCCAGACATTTCTCTCGCCCAGTCGGTCACCGACCTCACGCTGCTCGCCCAGGAGACACCCGCCGAGGAACCGAAGATCAGGGTCGGCCACCACGCGGTCGCCCACCTCTGGGGAATGGACTTCAACGTCGACACGATTGTCTCGACGTCGGTCGCCGCGGCGATCGTCCTCGGGCTGGCCTTCTACCTGCGACTCAAGATCACCTCCGGGGTTCCGAACGGCGTGCAGCTGTTCTTCGAAGCCGTGACGGTCCAGATGCGCAATCAGGTGGAAAGCGCCATCGGCATGAAGGTCGCGCCGTTCGCACTGCCGCTCGCGGTCACCCTGTTCGTCTATATCCTGCTGTCGAATTGGCTGTCCGTACTGCCGGTACAAGTCGGTGACGGTGAGTTGCTCGCGCCGCCCGCCGCGGACGTCAACTTCGTCTACGCACTCGCGCTGTTCGTGTTCATCACCTACCAGGCCGCTGGTATCTCGCGGCGCGGCCCGTTCGGGCATGTGAAGCAGATGCTGAAGGGACACACGGGCTGGGGACCGATGGTGTTCATCAACATCATCGAAGAGGTCGCCAAGCCGCTTTCACTGTCCCTGCGATTGTTCGGAAACATGTTCGCCGGCGGCGTGATGCTCTCGGTGATCACGCTGTTCCCCTTCTGGATCAGCTGGGGCCCCAATGCCGTCTGGAAGCTGTTCGACTTGTTCGTCGGCGCCATTCAGGCATTCATCTTCTCGCTGCTTACAGTCCTGTACTTCAGTCAGTCGATGTCGCTGGAGCACGAAAAACACTGATCGGCGAGCGCCGATCGAGCCCACATCCGAGAATAGGAAGTAGAAAATGGCAGACCCAACCACCGCGTCCATCATCCAGGGCGCCCTCATCGGCGGCGGCATCATCATGGCCGGCGGTGCCATCGGCGCAGGCATCGGTGATGGCCTGGCAGGCGCGGCGCTGATCAATGGTGTTACCCGTCAGCCGGAGGCCGAGGGTCGGTTGCGCGGCATCTTCTTCCTGACCGTCGGTCTGGTCGAGGCGGCGTACTTCATCAATCTAGCCTTCATGGCCTTGTTCGTATTCGCGACTCCCGGCAAGTAATCCGGGTATGTCTCCGAGAACGGATGTAGTTGCCGAGGGGAACTTCCTCATCCCCAACGGCACCTTCTTCGTCGAGCTGCTGATCTTCCTGATCGTGCTCGGAGTCATGTGGTTCTTCGTCGTTCCGCCGATCCGCAAGGTTTTGGCGGAACGCGAAGCCCGTGCCGACGAGACGATGGTGAAGACCAAAGAGGCGCGGCAATTGTTCGCCGAGGCCGAAGCCAAGCATAAAGCGGCATTGGAGAAGGTGCGGTCGGAGGCGGCCGCGATCCGCAGTAAGGCGCGAGCCGAGGGACGGGAAATTCTCGACCAGATGCGCGGCGAGGCACAGCAGGAAGCCAATGCCATCGTCGCGGAGGCCGAGGCCCAATTGCGCGCACAGGCGGATCAGGTCGCGGCGGAATTGCGCGAGACAGTCGAGCCGCTCGCCAAGTCGCTGGCCAACCGTGTGGTCGGCGTCGACGATCGACGAGCCGGAACAAGCCGAGGCCAGCAGACAGGACGGGCGTCGTCATGACTCCTAACACCGACATCCTTGCCGAAGGCCTTTACGACATCCATTTCGAGTGGCCGGTGTTCATCAGCCAGCTGTTCGGCTTCGTGGTCATCATCTGGGTCATCGTCAAATGGGTTGTGCCGCCGGTCAAAAGGATGATGGCCAAGGCGCAGGGCGAAATCCAGAAGCAGATCGAGGAGAACGAACAGGCGGCGGCCCGGCTGAACAAGGCCAAGGAGGTGTACGACCACGGCATGGCGGAGGCGAAAGCCGAACTCGCCCAGCTCATCGAAGACGCGCACGCCGATGCCGAGCAGATCGTCGTCAAGATGCGGGAAACCGCGGCAGCCGAGGTCGAACGGGTGCGCAAGCAAGGCCGCGACCAGATCGAGCTGATGCGCAGGCAGCTGATCCGCGACCTCAAGACCGACTTCGCCGCCTCGGTGATGACGCACACCGCCGACACCGTGCGCGACCAGGTGCACTCGCCACAGATCAAGTCGGACGCCGTAGAGAAGTTCCTCGAGGAGCTCGAGGCGATGGCGAACACCGGGCCTGCTATCCGGGCCCGAACCCAATCTCAGTGGAACTGAGCAGCATTCGCATCAAGATCGACTCTGGGCGGCGGTGCCCGTTAAGCTGACGTTCGCCAGCGGATGGCAACGGAAGTTCTGGATCGGAGTCGGCGATGACGGAGGCAACCAGCGGAGCAGAGGCGACCGTCGACGCGGTGCCGAGCCTGTACGAATGGGCCGGCGGCACCGCGGCTTTCGAGGCGCTGACCGAAGTGTTCTATCGCGAAGTCCTGCGGGACGATCTGGTCGGTCCGCTGTTCCGTGGCATGGATCCGGGTCACCCGAAGTACGTCGCGATGTGGCTGGCCGAGGTTTTCGGCGGGCCCGACAGCTACAGCACACAACGCGGCGGTTACTCGCACATGGTCCGCCAGCATCTCGGCAAGGCGATCACCGAGCCGCAACGCCGCCGGTGGGTGAACCTGCTGATGGATGCCGCCGACGAGGTCGGGTTGCCCGACGACCCGGAATTCCGCGCCGCCTTCGCCTCCTACATCGAGTGGGGCACCCGGCTGGCCCACGCGAATTCACAGCCCGGCGCCGAACCCCCGCTGAAAGCGCCTATGCCGCACTGGGGTTGGGGCGTCGCACCGCCCTACCGCCCGTCGAAGTAGTCCTTGAACAGGATCTCGCTGACCTTGGTGACGGTCTCCCTGCCGACCTCGTAGCCGTCCTCGACCCGCTGGGTGTTGTTCATGATGGCGACGGTGAATTGCTCACGGGGGCCGACGAACCCCACGGAGTTCACGAGCCAGGATCCATCGTCGTTGTCGTTGGACCAGCCGTTCTTGTTGCCCGGGGTCGCTTGCGCGCCCGCACCCCAGACACCCCATCGCTGGTTGGTTTCGAACGAATCCCCACCGTCGACCGAGCGCAGCTCGCCGACGAGGTAGTTTCGGTGCCGTGCGGGCAACTCCTCGAGTACGAAGTGCATCAGTTGCTCTAGATCGTTCGCTGTCGCCAAGATCCAACCCCAGGAATCCGGATGCTGGTCGGCGAATCTGAGATCTGTCATGCCGAATAGTCGGAATCGGGGCGCGAAGGTCTGCTCACCGCCGTAGCGGTCCCACAGGGTCGTCGCCGCGTCGTTGTCGCTGGAATGCAGCATCCGGTGCATCAGCTCGCGATCCTCTGCGGTCAGTGCGATCGCGCCCGAGTCGTCGCGCAGCAGCAGGTCGACCGCCATCGCCAGCTTCGGGGTGGAACATGCCCAGATCGGCGTCGCCGCATCGGGATTGCGCCACGCCGCACCCGTCCGGCGGTCGCGCACCACGATTCCGGTGAACCCGGGGCGACTCTTCGCGTACGCCTCGGCCTGGGCGATGCGGGCGGTGAATGCGGGATCGAAGCCGCCTGCCGAGCCGATATCCGGTGCGGCGGCGCCCGCGTCCTCCGTGCCGTGCGCGTCGTACAGCAGGGCGGCGGCGACCACCGAAGCAGCGATCAGCACCCCGGACAGCACCACGGGGAACCTCGACTTGCGCATGAACGTCCATTCCTCGGGCGGCGTTGTCGCTGACTGGTTGAGGCAGGTCACCGGTACTGCGCGGCGATCAGCATCTTCCTCAGGCGTGGTCACCTGATCAACACGACACTCGGCAATGGCGACAATTCGCGTTCCTGCGTCGGTGCCCCCGACGGTGGGGGCACTATTTTTGCTGTGCTCGATTGCTCGTGAAACTAAGTAACAAGCCGGGCAATTCAGCCGATTCCCGTGTGTCTACGCACGGACGCGGAGCGGAGGACCGCGTTCGTGCTTCGGGAAACCGGAGCAGTTGCCAGGACACCGCAGTTCAGAACAACTACATACCCACCACACCGATCCGGGGGTTCCATGAACGTCAAGTCATCAGCTTTTGTCGCGCTGGCCGCGAGCGTCGTCTTCGGCGCCACCGCCTGCGACTCGAGCTCGACACCGCAAGCCACCAGAACGCCGATCCCGTCGGCGGTTCCCACCTCCCCCAGCGCGATCACCAACGCCCCCGCGCCCGCCCAGCCGGGCGACGCCGGTCAGCCCGCGAATCCGCCTACCGCGCAACCGAACCCACCGGAGTTCACCAACGCACCACCGCCCGCGAGCGTGCCGGTCGACCAGAAGGAACCCGCGCCCGCCCCGCCACCGGCCGCCGGCCAAGGCCCGTACGGCAGCGGACACGGCTTGTGCTTCGACCTGAATTCCGAACTCGCCCGCTCCGCGGTAGCCCGATTGGCACCGAACAAAGAGGGCTACCCGTGGGTCATCGAGGAGGCCAGCACCGACCCGATCAGCGCCGGGTGTGACGGCGTCTTGTCGTGGATGTTGGTGGACTGGAAGGGCAGCCACCCCGCCTACCACGTCCTGTTCTTCACCAACGGCACCTACCTGGGCACCGCAACCTCCAAGCCCTACGGCTACACCACGGTGCACGACCAGAGCACCAAGAACCGGGTCGCACTCGAGTACCGCTGGGTCACCCCCCAAGACGCACTCTGCTGCCCCTCAGGCGGCCCGAACTGGGTCACCTTCACCCTCAACGGCACCACCGTCCAAGCCGAAGGCCAATTCCCCCCGGACAACTGACCCAACCCAGCAACCATGCCCAACGGGACATGATGGCGGCACCGCGCGAGCGGACCCGCCACCATGTCCCCTTGATCACGAACGGGGCGGCTCACCCGTGCGCCAACCATGATCAACGGGACGTGACGGTGGCATCGTGCGAGTAGGTCCACCACCAGGTCCCGTTCGATCGTGAAATGGGGCGCTGTCGGCTTCGCTGCACCGGTTCTCGGGATCTGCGCCCATAGTGGGCGCCCAGAATGGGTGCGGATCCCGAGAAGGGATGCGGTAGTCCGAGGCTGCGCGGTGCGCGAAGTGTGCGCGGTGCGCGAAGTGTGCGCGGTGCGCGAAGTGTGCGCGGTGCGCGAAGTGTGCGCGGTGCGCGAAGTGTGTGCGGTGCGGCGGGTCAGTGCGCGGCGCGGCGGTGCGGCGGTGCGGCGGCCTATGTGCGGTGGGGTTAGTGGCGGAGGATGGCGGTTAGGGCTTTGGGGGCGGCTAGCCATTCTCGGAGGTTGTTGCGTATGAGGGTTGTTCGGCGGCAGTCGCAGTAGGCGGTTACTCCATCGGCGTCTATTCCTTCGGCGCGGCATAGAGCTACGGCTCGGGGGACGTGTTGGTATTGGGTGACGATGATTGCGCGGTTGATGCCGAACAAGCGGTTGGCGCGTTCGCAGGTTGCGCGAGTGGATAGGCCCTCGCCGTCGGATCGGACGCGGGCTGCGTCGATGCCGTGGGCGGCGAGATAGTTCGACATCGAGGCGATTTCGTCGCCTGAGGTGCCCGCCGCGTTGCCGGAGACCAGGATCTCGCTGGCTTTTCCTGATCGCACCAGTTCTATCGCGACATCCAGTCGGCCACGTAGGTACGCCATGGGTGTGCCGTCCGGTGCGACCATTGCCCCTGGCACGATCACCACCGGAACCGTCGGCGCGGTGTCGGGACCGAATCGGTGCCCGGACGACAGCATCCACAGCCGGATATTGGCCCCGACCACGACCAGCGCCAGCCCGGTGACCACGGCAATACTCACGCCGAGCAGCCGACGCGGCCAGCGTCGCTGCCCCACCCTCGCGGGCGCTTGCACCCGATCGTCTGCCAAGGCAACTCCTCCAGTCGGTCTCGAATTCACCTGCCCGACTATCGGCGTCGCGGCACCCGTGTCGTCAGCCGCGACAATCGTAGGCGACCGGCTGAACCGATTCCGACGACACACTCCTCACCACGCCTGCGGGACTCCGACCAAACGCCACCGGTCACCACAGCTGCCGCACCGTCCAAGGACCATCGCGCCCACTCGCGAACCGTCAACTGCCTCGTAGTCGAAAACCTTTGTGCCACTGCCTCTTCGGGCGATTGACGCCGAGACCGGGTGATCGCGACTCCGGCCAGGCACATCAAACCACCACCACCGTCAGCAGGCTCGGCACTTCCCGAAGCGCGATCCACGACATCAGCATCACGAAAGCGAGTACCGCGTAAACCGTGACACCCATCCGGCCCGCGATAGTTCGGCCGAGCGCGTATGCCCATGGTGAATGCCAAAGCGGACGGGAAGATACCCAAATTCAGCATGCTCAATGTCGCGGACACCGGCGCGGCGGCCACCTCGAACCGTAAATCGCCGACGGCGCGAACTTCCGCGGCTTTGGACGCCGCGCTGGTGAACGAGTCAGGCGATGCGGGCGCTACTACCCAGGTTGCCGTCCAGCAGGGCCGCGCCGAGGGTAGTGACCTCGTGGCGCATGGCGTTGCGGTGCCGCCAACTGTCGACGAGCCCGGCCTCGCGCAGGATCGACGCGTGCTCGCTCGCCGTCGCGGGGGAAACCCCTAGTTGCCGAGCCAGTTCAGTGGTGCTGCAGCCTTCCGAGATCACCTGCAGGGCCGCCGCTCGGGTCCGGCCGAGCAAGGCCGTCAACGCCTCGTTGGTCTCGCGCGGTCCCCAGACGGCCGCGAAGTCGGCGATGTCGCGCAGCACCGGGACGATCACCGTCATCGGCGCGTCCTGGTCCACCACGGAATGCAGCGTGATCGGTTCGGGCCAGGCGAACAGGGACGGAATGATAACCAACCCGCGTCCGTCGAGATGCTCGTCGTGGCAGTTGGTCTGGCGGTGTACTTCGAGCACCGGCGCACGCCAGCGCACATAGGGGTGCAGTCCGGCAAACAGCCGTTCGACGCCTTCGGTGGCGATTGTGCGTGCCATCCGTTCGGCGGCCACTTCGAGATAGGACTGGATATGCGCCCAGCGACCGGCGAACGCCACCGAGTGGAACGACTCCGCGGCCGCCGCGACGGTGCGGCGCGCCGTGCCGTCCCGATCGGACAGTTCCGCCGTCCACGCGGGCAGCGGCCGCTGCCCTTTTCCGGCCCGGCGGCGAATCACGCACTCCACCTCGAGCCGCAACTCGTCGCGGGAAGCCAGATGCAACGCCTCGATACCCGCGGCCATGGTTCGGGCGCCGCGGGTGGCGGTGATCAGATCGAGGAACGAATCGTCGGCGGGAAGAATATCGGCGAGCACACCGAAGTCGGCGGGCATCGCGCGGCGTACCTGACTGCGCCAGCCCGCGAACCCGGCAGCGTTCCTGCGCTGCATGACCCGGGTGGCCAACATGGTTTCGCCGATGGCGCCGAGCGGTGCCCCGACGCGGATGCGCATCAAATCGTCAGGCGTGCAAAAGATCCGCTTCATGTACTGCCCCGCATCGTTCCGACTCGATACCGCGTCACGGTACCCGCGCTCACCGAGAACCTCGCCACCGCACAGCGCTGAGCGGATCCAGCCGCTCCAACATATCGTCGGCGTTCGGGCGGATCAGCGACTCCTGCGCTACCCACTCGACCCGCCGCGGCCACTTCCGGTGCAACCGCTGCCTGCCCCGCTTCCATTCCGCCACCACACTGTCGGCCATGCGTGCCACCGCGGTCACGACGCCGCCTTCGCCCGGCACCGCTATGTCCTTCACCATCGCTGAACTCCTCATCGTCACTGCTCAGCAGCCTAAGAAGGAGCGGGTCGCGGGCGCACCATGATTCGGTTCAGGCCGAAACACCAAGTCGCTACCGTTCTCGGCGGGTGGGGCGGGCCATAGTGGTCATATGGGCAATAAGACGACGGCCGCGGCCGCGTTCGAACCATTGGCGCGGGCAGCGCTCGGGTCCCATTCGCCGGTGCGGTTCGAATTCTGGGACGGCAGCGCGATCGAACCCGAAGGTGCCTGCGCAGGCACTATGCGGGTGCGGTCCAAGGACGCATTGCGCCATTTGGTCTGGGCGCCAGGCGAACTCGGACTCGGGCGCGCCTTCGTCTCCGGCGCGGTCGACCTCGACGGTGACATCTTCACGCTCCTTCGATCACTCCAGTCGACCGCCCCCCGCGATGCCAACTTGGGCCTCGATGCCGCATGGCAGGCCCTCGCTGCCGCCCGCCAACTCGGCGCGCTCGGCCGCCGACCGGCCCCACCGCCCGAGGAGGCCCGGCCCCGGCGCGGCCCGCTGCACACCAAACGCCGGGACGCGGCCGCGATCAGTCATCACTACGACGTGGGCAACGACTTCTACCGGCTGGTGCTCGGGCCGAGCATGACGTACTCGTGCGCGCGCTTCATCGCCGAAGACGACGACGGTTGTCACGGTGCGAACGGCAGCATTTCGCTGGACGACGCGCAGCGCGCCAAGCACGATCTGATCTGCCTCAAGCTCGGCTTGAAGCCGGGCATGCGGCTGCTGGATGTCGGCTGCGGCTGGGGCTCGATGGCGATGCACGCGGCCTCGACCTATGGCGTGCAGGTGGTCGGTGTGACGATCAGTAGCGCTCAGGTCGAACTCGCACGCAAGCGAATCGCCGACGCCGGCTTGTCGGGGCGGGTCGAGATCAGGCTTGCCGACTATCGGGACCTGCGCGGCGAAGAGTTCGACGCCATCTCATCGATCGGCATGTTCGAGCATGTCGGCACCAAGCGGGCCGCCGAGTACTTCGACACCCTGCGCGCGCTGCTGCGCCCCGAGGGCCGCCTGCTCAACCACGCGATCTCCTCGCCCGGCGGTTCGATCATGCGCAATCGCTCGTTCGTCGGCCGCTACGTCTTCCCGGACGGTGAGCTGGTCGATGTGGGTGAAGTCGTGCTGGCGATGGAGCGCGCCGGATTCGAGGTCCGCGACGTCGAGGCGCTGCGCGAGCATTACGCGCTGACCCTGCGCGCCTGGGTCGCTAACCTGGAAAACGCTTGGGATCAAGCGGTTTCGTTCGCCAGCGAAGGGCGTGCCCGAATCTGGCGGCTCTACATGGCCGCCTCGGCTCTGGGTTTCGAAGACGGCGGCCTCGGGCTACACCAAGTGCTCGGAGTGGTACCGGATGCGCAGGGACGCACCGGCATGCCGGGAACCCGGCGCGCCTGGGGGTGAGCGCCGGGGTCTCGCGAACTCAGGAGTGGGTGCGTACGGGTTCGCCGCGGTAGCGGGCCGGGTTGCCGTCGATCCGCAGGATCCGCCACGCCAGCTTCGCGGCCGGATTCAGCAAACCGATGTCCGCCGCGAGCATTCTGGCCTCACCGAAGAAGTCACGTCGCCGAGCCCGGGCTTCGGGGCTGCGCCAGAACAGTTCTCGGCGGATGCCGCGCGGGATGTCGAACTCCCGGAACAGCGAACGAGGCGGCTTCACGATCAAGTCGCAGGCGATGAACATGATGATGGGGTAAGCCAGTGACAGTGTGCCGCGCTGCACCCGACCCAGCTTGGGCACCCGGTGGCGCAGGTATTCGTGCGCGAAGGCGATGTGCCGCGCTTCCTCGGCGATGTGGATCCGCATCACGTCGCGCATGATCGGATGCACGTCCTCGCCCGCACGCAATACCTGCTTCTGCACGTGGTCGATGGGCTCCTCGCCCGCGAGAACGGCGACGAAGAAGGTGGTCGGGAAGAATCGGCCGAGCAGCGGCACCAGCGGTCCGAGCAGCTTCATGATCCGGCCCATGCCGGGCACATCCGCACCGATGCGGTTCACCATCTCCTGGAACATCAGGGTGTGGTTGATTTCTTCGGCGACCTCGTGGTTGAGGTACCGGAATTCGCCGGAGCCGTTGGGCACCACGGCGAACAGGTAGTTCATCACGCCGCCGATCAGCAGTTCCTCGAACTGCAGACCCACCTTCGCGATGTTGGCCTGCCGCCACATCCCGATCTCGATCTTGCGCTCTTCGGGGAGCGCCAGGTACCAAGGATGAGCGCCGAGCGGATCGGTCGAAGCCGGAAGGATCCAGCGTGGATCGTTCGGTATCACCGCCCACTCGGGGGACTCCCAGTCGATCTCGGTGTATGGATCGAAGTGCTTGTTCACCGAGCCTTCGGAGAGCGTCGTCAGGATCGCCGCGTACGCGGTCCGAGACGGCGCCGTTGCCGACTGTGTTGCCATGACGTCTACCTCATATCCAGTCGAGGTTAATGTGACACACGTTAACGGTAACACCCTGTCTCACACATTTCCAGACCAGAGATCATCAGCGCCCTCCCCCAAACCGCCCCACCCGCCCGGCACGGGCCCGTTCATGATCAACGGGACATGGTGGCGGACCGCTCTCGGGCGACGCCGCCACGATGTTCCGCTGATCATGGTGGTGGCCGAGAATGGGTTGGTGACAGGAGAATTCGTTCGCCTTCTCGATGACCGTGCGTTGGAGAGATCGTCGGTGGTGGCGAACAATGCGATGAACCGTGGGCGGGGGCTGTCCGGGGTGAACAGTTATGCGCGGGACCTCGGGTTCGATCCCTACCAGCGGCTGGTCGATACGTTGCGGGGCGATGCGGGTGCTTCGATCAGCTGGATCGACATGTGCTGCGGTTCGGGACGGGCACTGCTGGAGACGGAGGAACTCTTCGCACGGGAATTCCCCACGGCCGACGTCTCGCTGCTCGGAATCGACCTGATCGACTACTTTCTCGCGACCCCACGCACCCCACGTTTGCGGCTGATCGCGGCCAGCGCGCACGAATGGCGCCCCAAGGACACCGCTCACCTGGTTACCTGCGTACACGGCCTGCACTACATCGGCGACAAATTGGCCCTGCTGTCAGCGATGGCGCAGTGGACAGCACCCGGCGGATCGTTCGTTGCCCACTTCGACCCGCACTCCATCCGGCACCCCGACGGTTCCTCGGCAGCACGCAAGGTTCTGGCGAACCTCCGCGCCGCCGGACTGACCTACGACCGCCGCAACCACCGCATCTCGGCCCACGGCCCTCGGCCACTACATTTCTCGGCCGTCTATCGCGGAGCCGACGACAAGGCTGGCCCTGGCTACACCGGTCAACCCGCAGTCGCGTCCTACTACGACTGGTACGGCCACTGAGGACCATCGGCCCGCCATACCTTGGCGATTCGATCCCGGTGCGGAACGAGTCAGGTGCTCGGCGAGGCCGATCGGCGCACTGGTTGCGCCGATCGGCCTCGCCGGGAT
The DNA here is from genome assembly GCF_019222765.1 of Nocardia iowensis. Taxonomy (NCBI): domain Bacteria; kingdom Bacillati; phylum Actinomycetota; class Actinomycetes; order Mycobacteriales; family Nocardiaceae; genus Nocardia; species Nocardia iowensis. The sequence continues at coordinate 6,920,264 of NZ_CP078145.1, forward strand.
TGCGTTGGTACTCGCGAAGGAACTATCTGATCAGTCTGGAGGTGACTTCTTCTTCAGGGACAGCCCGTTACGCGCAATTGCTCGGGGCGGGTCTGCCGTCGAATCGGCCGTCGAGCCAGTTGATCATCGAGGGGAAGCCGAGTACGGCGGCGGTGAGGTGGTCGGGGCTGGGGAACAGCTCGGACTCCACCGGCACGCCCGCGCGGCAGTAGCGGTGGACGGTGTTGGTGATCGCATCCAGCGGAATGACGTTGTCCTGCGGGGAATGCCATTCGAAGATCGGCGCGTCGGGCACGCCGTCGTAGAGTTCAACGCTGTTCTCGTCGGCCACCGCCCAGGCTTTCGGATCATGCGCGAGGACAAGGTCTTTCGCGTACTCCGGCAGGCTGTGGCCGACACCTTTCGCGAGCAGTTCGTTGGTGCAGCTGTTGGCGATCGACCTGGCGGCCGCGAGCCCCTTCTCGTTCAACGCGCTGCTGATCGGCAGCCGGTCGGGATACTCGCGCTCCATCCCGAGCACCGCGGCCATGCCGAGGCCGAACGCCGGGTGCTGGTTGTGCCCGATGGCCCAGCCCATCGTCGTCAAGTTCATCGGGGTACCGCCCTCGGCGGCGCCGACGATGTTCAGCTCCGGCGCGTACTTCGGCGCGAGCGCGGCGGCCCAGGCGGTCGCCATGCCGCCACCGGAGTAGCCGGCCAGCGCCACCGGGCTCTTGCCGACAGCGAGCTGCGGCAGTCGCTGCGCGGCGCGGACCCCGTCGAGGGTGATCTGGCCACCCAATTTCGCTGCGCCATAAGCACTCGTCGGGCCGAGGTGATCCGGCAGGGTGACGGTCCACCCGCGCAGCAGCGCGACGTTCAACACCGGTGCGAACGGGACGATGAAGTTCGGATCGTTGGCGTAGAGCGAGTGCGAGATCGCGCACTGGGTGCCGAGCCCGTTGATGATGTGCTGGAAGGACAGCAGCGGCGCGTCCGGCCGGTGACCGCGCGGGGTCACCACCGTGGTGGTCGCCGCGATCGGCTTGCCCTGGGAGTTGGTCGAGCGGAACTTGATCAGGGTGACCGTGGCGGTGGGAAAAAAGAACAGCGGCGGCATCGGACGGGTCTCGAGCACGTCCCCGGGCGCCTTGCTGGCGATATCCGCCGGTGCGGCGTAGAACGGGTCCGGGTCCGGATTCGGATAGATCGGCTGGGCGTGCGCGGTGACCGTCCCGGCGGAGGCCATGACAGCACTGATCGTCAGCGCGCCCAGCATCGCAAGGATCGGCCTGAATTTCCTACCGCCGCCGACCGGCCGAAATAGTCGTCTACCCACTGGTGTGATACCTCCGCTGCATCGCAAGAATTGTCAGGTGATCCGGTGAACTGATTTCGCGCGCGCGACACGCCAAAAGACCCTAACCCGCCACAAGAGATAGCCGAAGCGGTACGAAAGTGTCGTAGGTTACATGCGGCTCTAATATCGAGAACGCTGTGCGCAAGTTGTTACGCCCACGCTGGCCACAGTGCCGATGACCAGGCAGTTTGCCATGGCAATAATGGATCTATCAACGCTGTGTAGGCCAACTTAATTTGTCTGTAGTTTCTCTTGAAAGGCTTCTCGAGACTCACCGGCAATTGTCCGAATCTGACGTACCCCTCAGTTGTCCATCCCGTTGCTGTCGTTCGGTCAGAGTAATGGTGAGGACCGCACCAGTCTATCCGTGCACGTACCGACGCGAAAAATTCACACGCCCCTAACGAGGTGCTCCGTCGGAATTCACTGCACATGGGTCACGATCGCCCCGGCGGCCCCACCACCCCCTGTGTCACGCCCCACCGGATGCGGGAATAATGAACTGCTCCCAGACGATTGGACCCGATCATGACTAGCGCTGATTTGTTGGTCGATGCCTTCGGCCGAGTTCGAGAGAACGTCCACGCAGCGGTGCCCGGCCTGACCCGCGACGAGCTCGCGGCCCGACTCGACCCGGGCGCCAACTCCATTGCCTGGCTGGTCTGGCATCTGACCCGGGTGCAGGACGACCACATCGCCGACGCCGCGGGTAGCGAGCAGGTCTGGACGGCGGCGGGCTGGGCCGAGCGCTTCGGCTTGCCGTTCGACGACGCAGCCACCGGCTATGGCGACAATCCCGACGAGGTAGCCCAGCTCGGCGCGGTCTCGGCGGATCTGCTCCTCGGCTATCACGATGCGGTGCACGCACGGACGGTCGACTACGTCTCCGGACTCACCGACGCCGACCTCCCCCGTGTCGTGGACACTCGCTTTGATCCCCCGGTCACCCTCGGCGTCCGGCTGATCAGCGTCGTCGACGACGACATCCAGCATGCGGGCCAGGCCGCCTTCATCCGCGGAGTTTTGTTGCGCCGCAGATAGACCCGCCACCCGTCGGACGTCGGGTACCGAATCAGGGTGATCCCTGATGGCAGCGGGGAAACCGGTCTACATACTCAAATAGTCGATATCGACTAATTGAGTATGCGGAGACGCCCCATGACCGTCCAGGCCCCCACCCGTCCGAAGACGCCCCCCGCCCGCGGTCCCGAACCACCGCCGCGCAGTACCCGAATCATGTTGTGCGGCTTCATGTTCCTGGCCATCGCCGCCGCCGTGCTGCCTCCTGTCTTTCCCGCCGCCCTGCCGACGATGCGCGTCCCGATGTGGTACTTGCTCGCCGCCCTCAGCGGCGGCCTCGCGGTGCTGCTCACCGCACGACCGGCCACGCCGCGCCTGGTAACGCTCGCCCTCGGCTGGCTACTGGTCATATCGACAGTGCTGCAAGCATTTGTCGTCGGGGACCTGACAGCGATGTTCGCGACCTGGCTGACTGTGCCGATCCTGGCGCTCCTTGCCGGGCAGCTGCGGCCAAGGCCGCGTAAGGCGCTCGTTGCCGCGCATGTGGTCGCCTCGGCGTGCTGGGTCGGTATCGCCCTCACCGTCGCGGCCATCTCGGTGGTCGCGATGACCACCAGCGACATCGAGACCAGCCGGGTGAGCTATGACCTGATGGCGACCTTCGACATCACGCTGCTGCCGTGGGCGAATTTCGCCACGATCCTCACCGGCCTCGCCCTCGGCATCACCACGAGTTGGGGCCTGATCCGGTACTACTGGGTGGCCATCAAACTCACCATCGCGGTGGGAATCCTGTTCGTGGCGTTCGGCTTTCTGCACGACGCACTCGAGCGCGCGGCGGCGGAGGCCGAGCACCTGGCCGCGATCGGCGGCACAACCGCGCAACTCGGTTCCGCCGCCGACGTGGCCTGCTGGGGCTTCGGCGGTTCAACGCTCAGTCTCGTTGCGGCGGTACTGCTCTCGCTGTACAAGCCCGGCGGCAAGACCAGACGCGGCCGCCGACTCCTCCAGGGCGGTCGCCGTAGTCAGCAGATTCAGGCGGTGATCGCCGATACCCGCACCATCGCTGACGACACAGTGGCACTGACCCTGCAAGCCGCCGGCGACCGAGCATTGCCGAGGTGGCAACCCGGCGCACACATCGACCTGGTGCTGCCGTCCGGTCGGGTGCGCCAATACTCCCTGTACGGCGACCCGGCCGACACCGGCACCTATCGGGTAGCCGTGCTGCGTGAACCGGACGGTCGCGGCGGGTCGACCGAGATCCACGACTTGCCGAAAGGCACGAACCTCGATATTCGCGGCCCGCGCAACAACTTTCCCCTCGTCGAGGCCGCCACGTACCTGTTCATAGCGGGCGGAATCGGCATCACGCCGTTCCTGCCGATGATCCACCGGCTCCACGAGGCAGGCGCGGACTGGCGGCTGATCTACCGCGGGCGATCCCTGCCGACTATGGCATTCGCCGACGCACTCACGCGCCAATACCCGGACCGCATCACGCTGCTGCCCGCCGACACCCATCCCCGACCGGACCTGGACGACCTGCTCCGCAACACTCTCGAAGGCGTCGCGGTGTACTGCTGCGGTCCCGAAGAACTGCTCACCGCAATGGAATCCGCGATGGCGCAGTGCCCGCACGGGACCCTGCACACCGAGCGTTTCGCCGCGAGCAATCGCGCCGCCGAAACCCCGAACACCCCGTTCGAGGCCGAGCTGCGACGCTCAGGTGTAGTGGTCCGCGTGCCGGAGAACCGCACCCTGCTGTCGGTCATCCAGGACATCGACCCCACCGTGGACCTGTCTTGCGAGGACGGCGTGTGCGGCAGTTGCGCCACTCGGGTGCTGGCCGGAATCCCCGAACACCGCGACGACGTCCTGCAAGCCGATGAGCGTGATCGCGTCGATATCATCTACCCCTGCGTGTCTCGCGCCCGCGGCGCGCGCATCGTGCTCGACGTATAGGAGTAGAAGGAGGGTCCCGTGGCTGCTCGGCGGGACCCGCTGCACAATCCGCTCGCCCTCGTCGTGCTCGCGTACCTGATCGAACGGCCGATGCACCCCTACGAGCTCGGCAAGCTGCTCAAAGAGCGCAACGCCGACCGCAGCATCGAATACAAGCACGCTTCGCTCTATATGGTGGTCGACCAATTGACCCGGGCCGGCTATCTCGAAGCGCAGCACACCGAACGCGCGGGTCAGCGCCCGGAGCGCACCATCTACCGCCCCACCGAATCCGGCAAGTCCCGACTCTTGGAGCGGATGCGGGAGATGGTGTCGGTGCCGAGCACCGAACACCGGCAATTCGAGGCGGCACTGTCGTTGATCGTGGTGTTGCCGCCGGAGGAAGTACCCGGGCTACTGGCCCAGCGACAACTCACCCTCGCCGAGCAAGCCGAACAGCAACGCTCCCTCATCCGCGCCGCCGACGACGTCGACCCGCTGTTCCTCATCGAATACCACTACCGGCTCGAAATGATCGAGGCCGAACAACGATTCATCGAACGCTTCCGCGACCTGATCCAGCAGAACCCGGCGGCCCTCGGTCAGTTCTGGCAGCAGCTGCACTCTCCTTAGGCCGCGGCCGGGGGCCAGTTTCTGAGGACCGCGTCGAGGGCGTCCAAGGCCCTGGACCAGGAGTCCTCCACATCGCGGGGATGGCTGCGGTAGCGGCCCGCGGTTTCCAGGCTCACGTATCCGAAGAAGGTGCCGTGCAGTAGGCGAATCGCATCGGTCTGGTCGGGCTCGGACAGGTCGTAGCCGCGCAGGATCGCCCGGGTCATCTCCGCGTGGCGGCGTGCCGCGCTGGCGGCCGCCGTCTCCGGGTCCAGGTCGAGTTGGGTCGCGGCGTACCGGCCCGGATGCTTCTTCGCGTAGTCCCGATAGGCGTTGGCGAAAGCCACCAGCGCATCCTTGCCCGCACGACCCGCCAGCGCGTCGGCGACATGGTCGGCGAGCTCCGCCAGTGCCAGCACCGCCACCCGCACCCGCAGGTCGCGCGCGTTCTCGAAGCGCGAGTACAGGCTGGCGTCCTTGACGCCGAGTCGTCGGGCCAGCGCCGAGACGGTCACGTTGTCGAAGCCGACCTCGTCGGCCAGGTCCGCCGCCGCTTGGACCAAGCTTTCGCCAGTCATCCTCGCGCGTGCCATGCCGTTCTCCTCATGTGCGTAAAGCCTAGGGTATTTGCCTAGTGGTCCTAGGTAGTTTAGCGTATATACTTGTGAAATCAGCTAGCGAGTGCGACCAAGGGCAGACCTCCATCACCAACGCTCCGGTTTCCCGCACCACGCGCCCTACCGAGTTCGGCCGAATCTTTCCGCCGGACGAGAACTGGCTGGCACAACAGGCGCCCGAAGACATCCTGTTGCCCGAATTGCCCATAATCGACCCCCATCATCACCTCTGGTACCACCCTGGATTCCGTTATCTGCTGGAGGAATTCGCCGCCGACACGGGCAGCGGCCACCGTGTGATCGGTACGGTCCACGCCGAGTGCATGTCGGCCTACCGAGCCGACGGGCCCACCGAGCTGCGGCCGGTCGGCGAGACCGAGTGCATCGCGACCTTGGCGGCCGCCAGCGACGCGGCGGGTGGCCCGACCAGGGTGGCCGCCGGGATCATCGGACGCGCCGACTTCGACCTCGGGCCCGACATCGTCGACAACGTCATCGAGCACCACATCACCGCGGGTCAGGGTCGCTTCCGCGGCCTGCGGTACGCGGCGAGCTGGGACGCGAGCGCAGCGATAAAGCTCGGTCATCCCGGCGCTCGCCCGCATATGCTCGCCGAGCCCGCCGTTCGGGACTGCGCGCGGGTGGTCGCCGACCGCGATCTGACACTCGACCTGTGGATCCTGTTCCCCCAACTCGCCGATGCCGCCGAGCTGGCCGACGCGATTCCCGACCTGCGGCTGGTGCTCAACCACTGCGGCGCACCCCTGGGCTTCGGCCCCTACGCCGTCGACCGGGACGAGCACTTCGCCACCTGGGAACGCGGCATCCGGGAAGTGGCGCGGCGGCCGAACGTGGTCTGCAAGCTCGGCGGCCTCCTTGCCACCGCCGCCGCCTACGACTACCGCATCGCGCCCATGCCGCCGACCTCGGAAGAGCTTGCCGCCCGATGGCGTCCGTGGTTCGACACCTGCATAGATGCCTTCGGTCCACAGCGATGCATGTTCGAAAGCAACTTTCCCGTGGAGAAGATGGGGACCGGGTACGCGACGCTGTGGAACACCTTCAAACGACTCGCGTCCGGCGCCTCACACACCGAACTGACGTCGATGTTCTCGGAAACCGCCCGCCGGACATACCGACTGGCGCGGTAACTCTCCGCGACCTCGTAAGGAACCCACCATGACAGACTGGATCACTACCCCGATCGAATCCCGCATCCTGCGTGGCGCGCTCGATCTGGAACACACCGCACACGGCGTGCTGCCACACCGGCTGCCCGCGTGGGCGCGCAAGCAGTTCCCCGACAATTATCTGGCGATGGTCGAGGCCCAACCCACCGGCGTGCGGCTGGCCTTCCGGACCGCGGCGACCGCCATAGAGCTGGATGCGCTGCCCACCAGAATCGTCTATCAAGGCGCGCCGCCGCCTCCGAATGGCGTCTACGAACTGCTCGTGAACGGTGAGCCTGCCGGTCGCGCCAGCGTGCCGGGCGGCACCCGGCACATTACCGACATGGCCACCCAATCCACCGTCACCGAGCCCGGATCGGCAGGCACCATCCGATTCACCGGACTGTCCGCCGACCCGAAGGATGTCGAAATCTGGCTCCCGCACACCGAGATCACCGAATTGGTCGCGCTGCGTACCGACGCACCGGTCGAGCTGGCCACGGACCGCGGCCGCCCGGTGTGGCTGCACCACGGCAGTTCGATCAGCCACGGCGCCAACGCCGACCGCCCGACCGCGACCTGGCCCGCGCTGGCCGCGGCCAGGGGCGGGGTCGACCTGATCAACCTGAGTCTGCGCGGCAACTGCCTGCTCGATCCGTTCGTCGCGCGCACCATCCGGGACACCCCGGCGGACCTGATCAGCCTCAAGATCGGCATCAACCTGGTCAATACCGACCTCATGCGGTTGCGTGCCTTCACCCCGGCGGTGCATGGCTTCCTCGACACCATCCGCGAGGGTCACCCGAGCACGCCGCTGCTGGTCGTCTCCCCCATCCTCTGCCCCATCCACGAGGACACCCCGGGCCCCGGCACCCTCGAATTCGACGGCAAGCGAGTGATTTTCCGCGCGCTCGGTGACCCGGCGGATCGGGCGGCCGGGCGGCTGACCCTCAATATCATCCGCGACGAACTCGCCCGCCTCACCAAGCAACGCGCGGCCGACGACGCGAACCTGCACTATCTCGATGGCCGTTCGCTCTACGGCGAACCGGACTTCGTCGAGCTGCCCCTGCCCGACCAGCTCCACCCAAACACCGCCACTCACCGCCGCATCGGAGAACGCTTCGGCGAGTTGGTATTCGGTGACGACGGCGTGTTCGCCGCCGTAGCAGGCCGCCAGCAGAACCACGGGCAGCCTTAGCGGTACCGTCGGAGGCCAGCCGGACCGCTAGGAGCCACCGTTGACTCGAATGATCGCCCCGCCACATCCCTTCGACGCCGCTATCGAGCTGGCGCCCGCCGGAGACGGGAATTTCACCGGACACACCACCCCGGACTACGCCAACATGGTCGGCCCGTTCGGCGGGATCACCGCGGCCACCTTGGTGCGTGCGGTGCAACAGCATCCGGAGTGCCTCGGTGAACCGGTGTCGATCACGGTCAACTACGCGGGCCCGATCGCCGAGGGCCCGTTCTCGATATCGGCACATCCGGTCCGGACCAACCGGACCACCCAGCACTGGACGCTGTCGCTGGACCAGAACGGCGCTGTCTCGACGACCGCGACGGCCGTATTCGGCACCCGCCGCGAGACCTGGGCGGGCACCGAAGCCGCGGCGCCCATCGTTCCGCCGGCCGAAACCGTCGCGCCCGAACAGTTTCCCGAGTTCATCGCGTGGGCCCGCAACTATGAGATGCGGTTCGTCGAGGGCGGCCTACCCAGCCCCGACGCCGGTGAACAACCCACCTCCACCACCACGCTGTGGACCCGCGACGTACCGGCTCGGCCGCTGGACTATCCGGCGCTGACTGCCCTCAGCGACGTGTTCTATCCCCGGGTGGTACTGCGCCTCGGCCGACTGGTGCCCGCGGGCACTGTGTCGCTCACGGTGTACTTCCACGCGGACAACGACCTGCTCGCAGACCAATCCGATCGCCCGGTGCTCGCCACCGCCCGGTCCCACCGATTCGGCCTTGGGTTCTTCGACCAATCGGCTCAACTGTGGGGACACGACGGAGCGCTGCTCGCGACGAGTCACCAGTTGGTGTACTTCAAAGGCTGACCGCGCGGGCGACGAGGGTTCGACCTGCCGAAATCTCTCGAACATGCTGTGGCGCTTGATCAACTGAAGCTGACCGAATGGGCGGTGACAAAGACAATAAGGTGTCAACCGGGCTGTTCTGTTGCGGTCACTCGCCGGACAGCTCGGGGGTCTGGACTCGGTGCGAGAAAGGGGTCCAGTTATGCGTCCAACCCCCATTGCCTGGATGACCATTGCCGCGATCGCTGCCGGCGTCCTCGCGTCGCCGACCGCCGCGGCCGAGCCGAGCGGTACGCCGGGGTCGGGATCTCGCTATCCGGTCTCCTACCTGTTCAACGATGCGGTGCAGCGGGAGGCGGAGCATCCCGGCGCGCCACCGACCGGCGCGAACGATTGGGCGTGCAAACCCAGTGCGCGCCATCCCGATCCGATTGTGCTGGTGCACGGCGGGCCCGAGACCGTGCGATTGGACTGGGGTGCGCTCGCCCCGCTGCTGGCGAACAACGGCTACTGCGTGTTCGCCCTGACTTACGGTGCGATCCCGGGGATGCCACCACCGCTCGGCGTGCTCGGCGGCCTGCTGCCGATCGAGCAGAGCGCACAGCAGTTGCGTGATTTCATCATCAAGGTGCGATCGGCGACCGGCGCGCACAGCGTCGACATCGTCGCGCACTCGGAAGGCAGTCTGGTCGCCGACTACTACGCCAAGTTCCTCGGCGGGGCCAACAAGATCGGCCGACTCGTCTCGATCGGTCCGGGCTGGAACGGCACCAGCTCCCTCGGGTTCGGGGCCCTCTTCACGGCGCTTGCCGCCAGAACGCGGCTGACGCCGGTGCTCAGCGCCGTCGTGGATCCGGTCTGCGCCGCCTGCTTGCAGATTCAGACCGGCTCGGAATTCCTGCGCAAGCTCACCGCCGGTGGCGCGGCGGTGCCCGGCGTCGCCTACACCAATATCGTCACCACCCACGACGAATTCGTGGTGCCCTACTCCAGCGGGCTGCTGCAAGGTCCGGACGTCGCCAACCATGTCGTCCAGGACTACTGCCCCGGCGATCTGACCGACCATCTGCTACTGCCCTATGACAAAGTGGTCGCCCAGCTCGTGCTCAACGCACTGGATCCGAGCGACACCGCACACCCCACTTGCACGAGTACTCCACCGAACAGCTGACCGCCGCACCACGACAAAAGGCGCCGCCGGACTCGTCGTCGAGTCCGGCGACGCCGCTCTGGTCCTGAGGCTTCCGCAGTTAGCCGCGTGCTACCAGCGGCCCTGACCGACGAGCTTTCGGAAGAAGTCGTTCACCGGCGCATCGAAGCCGTTGCTCCACGGATCCCAAGACGAATCACCCCCGTTGTTCGACGGCGAATCGAACCCATTACTCCACGGATCCCAGGACGAGTCAGCGCCGTTGCCCGAGTCGGCCGTGCCCCACGGATCCCACGACGAATCACCCCAGGGATCCCACGAGTTACCCCCGTCTCCGGGAGCTGAATCGGTGTTGTCACCCCATGGGTCCCAAGACGAGTCACCGTTATCCGAACCATCGCCCCAGGGATCCCAGGAATCGCCGCCATTGTCCGAAGGCGAATCGGAGCCGTCGCCCCACGGGTCCCACGGCGAATTGTCCCCATTGTCCGGAGCGCCATCGGAGCCATCACCCCAAGGGTCCGAGGGCGATCCGTCGCCCGAAGGTTTGTCGCCGCCATCCGAAGGCTTACCGGCTCCGGGCTTACCGGCCCCGTCATCAGCAGGCTTACCACCGCCGGGCTTGTCGGCGTCGCCTTTCCGGTTGGACGTACCGAAATCCTGTGTCCAGTAAGGGGTGCCATTGCCGCTCTTGGCATAGCCGACGCCGATGTCGCGGAGTCCGCAGTTCAGGATGTTGGCGCGGTGACCCGAGCTGTTCATCCACGCATCGACTACCTCGGACGGACTCCTTTGCCCCTCGGCGATATTCTCCGCCCAGGTCTGCGCCCGATAGCCCGCCGCGCGGATCCGATCGCCCGGATCGCCTTTCGACGAGTTGTGATCCAAGAAGCCGCCCGCGGCCATATCCTCCGTGTGGGCCTGCGCGGCTTCGGTGAGCTGACTGTCGGCTTTCAAGGCGGGACAGCCGGCCTTGGCGCGTTCATTATTGGTGAGGCTGACCACCGCGTCGGCGGCGGATTGGCCTGATGGTGCGGCCTGGGCCGCGGGTGCTCCGGCAACGGCGCACAGCGCGAAAGCCGATACGCCGACCGCGGTGGAAAAGGTCAACATTGTTGCGGGGGAAAAACGCACAATTTCCTTCGAGAGTCGTAATGCCTATATGACGCGTATCAGTTGTTCGTGCTTGGGCCGAGCGAGAGCGGACTCCAGTCGTTGTCCTCGGGGGGCGCGACGGTCGCGTGCCGTGCCTTCGGGCTCGGGCTGCCGTTGCCGCCGGTGAGCAGCTGGACCAAACCCCTCGCCAGTACCGGGCCGACCTCCTTGGCCAGCGCCTTCAGCACGGTCTCGAGCGGACCGGCCAGCGCCGCGCTACCGGAAGCGAGCTCGCCCGCGCTGCCGGTGAGCGCCGAGCTACCGCTGCCACCGCCCTTCGCAAGCGCTTCGAGAGCGGAGCTACCGGTGTTCAGGATCGAACTGCCCGCGTCGAGCAGATCCGCATCGCCCTTACCCGGCTTGGCGGTGTTGCCCGGCTTGCCGTGCTTGCCGGTGCCACCCGGCTTGGCGGCCGGTCGATCGGTGCGCGGGGACGGCCGCTTGGCGGGGGTGGGAGTAACACCTTCCGGACGGTTGGGGTGCTGGTAGGAGGCGGGCGCCACCGCGGTCGCCGCCACCTGCTTCGGCGGCGCCACCCACACGTCGTCACTGACCGTCGCGTTGGTCCCGTTCGCGATGGCCTGTCCCGCACCGGCGTTGGCGGAAACCGCCAGGCTGATCAGCGTGGCCGTGGACAGCACTGCCACGCGCGCAGGGACGACATTATTTCGTGGTGCGCTGTGCTTCCCCATGAGATGCCTTCCTTCGAAATGATCGATGGCGAAGCCGACAGCCCACCGCTTGGTACGACCGGATTCGAACTTGCTGGTCGGAGCCGTTCGACCGCCGCTCTGCGGTCAAGTACGCGGCGTCACGGGCTGCCGGCTTCCGTTTCGGAGCGTAGAACTCGCCAGAGCGGCGAACAAGCAAGGCCGGGGCTTCTTACATCGAATCAAGATCCGATTAAGAGACACTTCGGACACGCGATCACAGCCAGATCACACAACCAAGTCGCCGCCGATCACCGCGAGATCACATTGCGGTTGCAGGTCGCCGACCGGCCCGATTTCTCGGTGAATTATCGTGAATGCGAAGCCCATGTCGGAATTGTCCGATCAGCCCCGGTTGTTAGCCGAACTCACATTGCTTCAGCTTTCCTTGAATTAGCACCATACGAAGGCCCTTTGTGGTCAAAATGGTTGCGCGCCGGGTTCCTTCGAGTACGCAGGAAGGGCACCACCCATCGGCGAACGAACAGCGATCCCCCCAGGTAACAGGTGTGTACGAGTGATTCAGTTGAAGCTACAAAGTGATACAGGCCACAGGCAGGTTTAGCGTGACGTAACGTTTGACGTAGCGATCGCCGCAGTAGATACTGCTTGCACACCAATCGGCGTTACATCTCGAAGGCAGACCTTTCCGGCACTCGCCACATCAATTCGCGGATGAACGCACAGTAAACGAAAGAATGTGATGTGCTTGCCGGTCGATGTCGACCGACACTTGCTACGACTCGGCGACGGAATGCTCACTTAATTTTCAGTGATGGACCGAAGGTGCGGCGAATGAGCCGACGGCTCGATACGAAGGTTGCCGATGTCTGATTACCCCTTGCTTACCGCTAATACAATCACGCTGCGACAGTTCGATTACTTCGTGAACTCGGTGCAACTGGGTTCGCTGTCGGCTGCGGCAAGGAGGTTCGGAATAACCCCGTCCGCGATGTCGCAGCAGATCGACGCGCTGGAGAGTTCACTCGGCCGTAAGCTGTTCGATCCACGGTCGCGGCGGTCGCGGCTCACGAAGTTCGGCCGGGAGTTCTTCGCCCAGGCCTCCGATGTCGTCGACTCCGCCCGTCAGGCGATGGCCATGGGCCAGACCTTCGGCGACGGTGTGATGACCGTTGGAACAACACCGACGATCGCGCAGAAACTGCTGCCGCCGCTGATCTATCGAATGCGCCACGAACGCAACATCGACAGCATCGAGGTGCGCTCGTTCACCGATCTCCGCGAGCTCTACGCGACACTGGACGAGGGTGCCCTCGATCTCGCGGTCGGACCGCTCGAACAGTCCACCTCGAAGGTCGTGCACTGCTTCGGCGAGGAAGAACTCGTCGTCGTCTGCCATCACAGTCACCGCAACAGCTTCGACGGCTCATGGAAACAGCTGGTCGAGGCGCCGTGGATTCGCTGCGGTTCGAATTCCGATCTCACCGACGCCGTTTCGCGGGAGGCGGGCCGCGCCGGAGTACACATCCGTTTCACGGTCCGCGCGCCAGACGTGACCACCGCACTGAGCCTGGTGGAACACGGCGTCGGCATCGCCCTGGTGCCGAAAATGGCGCTGCACGGATCATCCCGGCACGTCTCCATCATTCGACTGCCCCGGCCGATCCGGCGTGAACTGACCGTGCACGCCAGAGACAAGTCACAGCACGTAGAGAAGTTCCTCGAGGCGATCACCGATTCCGATCTCGTCCGAAAGTTCGGTGCCGCAGGCCTGTTGGAAACCCGCAGAACGGAACCGACAGTGGTGCGCCGGGAACCGGTACCCGCACAGCCGCTGTCGAACTGAGGCGTCAGCCGCGCGGTCGTGCCGGTGATTCACCGGCACGACCCACATAACGAAAAGTGCCGCAGGGCCCGGCTTTCCGGTCCTGCGGCACTTTCGGTCTGAACCTTCAGCGGTTCACCGGCATTACTTGGCCGGCGGCACGAACGGCTGGTTGATGGTGGTGAAGTACTGAATCGCCGCACCGATCGCGAAGGGCGCGGTAATGAAAATCTGTCCCGCGATCGTGCCCAGCGCGCCCATGGCCGCCGCGCCGCCGAGGCAGCCCGCGATGATGCCACCGACGAACGGACCGAACAGGCCGACAATGGTGCCACCGACGACCAGTCCGCCCAGCGCGCCACCGAGCACACAGCCGACAGCCGCGCCGCCGAGCCCGCCCACGAGCGTGGCAATGCTGGCACCAAGGCTGATCGTGCCGGTCATCCGGCTCCACGCAGCCTGCTCACGGTCGTACTCGCTCTTCCAGGGCGCCTTGTCCTCGAACGGCAGGGCAACCGGCTTGTAGACGGCCTTGTCCATCGCCAACTGCGGAGTCAAAGTAGCGGTGCGGCCCGCGATATCGGCGGCGATGGGGAATTCGAAGTCATCCACCCGGAACTTCAACGGGGTGCCCGCGACGACGGTGCCGTCGGCGGCCTTGATCTTCAGCGCGTCGTCCTCGACGACGATGGAACCGGCATCGATGGAAACGATGGACTGCGTGTCGGTGGCCTTGGCGGTGAAATTGATCGGCGCGTCAGCGGCCGGTTCGGCGATCGCGGTGCCCGCGGTGACGCCGAGCGCGGCGATCAGCAGCGTGGCCGTCGCGGCGAAGTTCCTCATCAGCATTCTTGGAAATCCTTCATGGGTATGGTCGGGACGCCTGAGCTTAGGTTAGCCACACCTAATCCTGTCAACACCGTCGATTCCCCATCGGTCACCGGCTACCGGCATGCGGCACCGTCCCGGCGGCCCAAGGCGGACACCGGGATACCTGCGACCGCCGGGTCGGCGGCACAACGGATTCGACGTGGCGCTACCTCCCCGCCCGTTCGCCCGATCGATCGGCCCGTGCACCGGAACGCGCGATGGACCGGACGATCTCGCCGGTCCGCACCGCGATATTGGACAGCAGCGACGACGAGAGCCCATGGGTGTGCTCGGTGCCGCCCTGCAGATAGATGTCGCCGGGCAGCGGCGCGGTCGGCACCAACCGGTAGTCCCGTGTCACCTGCGGTCCGGCAGTGTCGAAGGCCACGGATCCGGCCACTTCGCCGAGCAGGCCACGCACGTCGCCCGGCCGGAAACCGGTGGCGCACACCACCGCATCGCAGACCAGCGTCTCGGTGAGCCCGGTCGGGCCGTGCGTCACGTCGACCCGCACCCCGGCACCGGAATCATCGATGCCGGTGACCGCCGAGGCGCCGTGCATGAACAGCCGCCGGGTGCCTGCCACCCGTTCGGCGTACTCGTGCCCATACAGCTGCTCGATCAGCGAGGGCTCCACCGCGGAGTAGTTGGTGCCGCGGTGGTAGTTCATCAACTGCTTGCGCAACTCCGGTGAGGCCGCGTAGAAGTCGTCCACCGCCGCGGGGTCGAATACCCGGTTCGCGTACGGACTGTCGTCCGCGGGGCTGAGCCCGTATTTGCCGAAAACCGCGTGCACACAGGAATCTCGATAGCTCTGGTGCAAGTGCCCGACCACTTCGGCCGCGCTCTGCCCGGCCCCGATCACCACGAACCTGTTGTGCCGCAGCCGCGGTAGCGCGTCGAGCTGGGGCAACAGCCGATGGCTGTGGAACACCCGCTCGGTGGCCACCACGCCGTCCGGCAGGCGTGCCGAAAGGCCCACTGCCACCACGATATTCCGGGCCCGCAGCACACCATCGGCGCGGCCGCTTAGCCGGATCTCGAAGCAGTCACCGGTCGCGGCGACCGAGACCGCCGTGGTGCCGAAGTCCACCTGGACGTCCACCGTCCGTGCGGCCCAGCGCAAGTAGTCCTGGAACTCCAGGCGCGTCGGACGGAAGGTCTGCAGATTGATGAAGTCGGTGAGCCGGTCGTGCTCCTTCAGGTAGTTCAAGAAGCTGTATCGGCTACGGACATTGCGCTGCGTGACGAGGTCTTTGAGGAACGAGATCTGCATCGTCGCACCGGGCAGCAGCATCCCGGGATGCCATTCGAAGCGTTCTTTCGCCTCGACGAACCGGGCGGTGAGCCGCTGGCCCCGCGCGAGGTCGTGGTTGTGCTCCTCGAGCGCGATCGCCAACGCCAAATTCGATGGCCCGAAACCGATTCCGGCAATGTCGACGATCTCGTCCGCGACTTCGACCGTCATGCCTGATCCGCGGGTGCGAGGACATCGAGCCAGACGCTCAGTACCGGCTCGGCGGCCAGGGTCGCGAAGTCCGCCTGCTCGGCGCCGCCGGACCGCCACTTCTCCACCAGCGACATCAGCCGCACCGAATCCAGGCCCGCGTCCGTCAGATCCGCGTCTGCTGGCACCTCGTGCGGTGCCACACCCAACGCGGCCGCGACATCGGCGATCACGTCCTGGCGCCCGATCGTAGCCGACGTACTCATGGTTCTCCTCCGTGTGTTCCGCAGGCCCGCGTCAGGCCGCATTCGATTGCCGCAGCGCGTATTCCAGCGCGTCGGTCGTCGTCACCGCACCGCAGCGGCGGGCGACGTAGTTCATCGCCATCACGTGTTCGTCGCGCCCGAAGTCGGCGGTCGCGTCCAGCACGACGAACGGCTTGATGTCGTTCATGAACGCGTCCGCGGCGCTGAGCATGCAGCCCATGTGGGCGTATACCCCGGTGATGACGAGCTGATCGCGGTTGTAGTGATTCAGCAACTCGCGCAGGTCGGTCCGTTGAAAGGCGGAGTAGCGCCACTTGGTGACCTGAATGTCGGCCGGGCCGGGCGCGAGTTCGGTCACCACTTGGGTGGCCGGTCCGTTACTCAGCCCACTGCCCCAGAAATCCGCGAGAATGCCACGGCGCGAGGGATGTTGATCGCCGGGCTGCATGGTGTAGATGACCGGTATGCCCGCCGCGTTGCACTGTTCGCGCAGGCGCCGGATGTTCGCGGTGACGGTCGCGATCGGATCGCGGTCCGCCTGATACGCGTCGATGAAATACCGCTGCATGTCGTGGATCAGCAGCGCGGAGCGCGACGAATCCAGCGACCATGGCACCTGATTGGCGACGACGTCTTCGCGCGCCGGTATCGCATACGGTGCTATCGGCGGGATGGCCAACAGTCTTCTCCTGTTCGGTGGGTCGGTGCGGTCGGTCAGGCGTCGAAGGTCGCGCCGCCGTCGACGCGCAGGTCGTGCATGGTGATGTGGCGGGCCCGGCTGGAGGCCAGGAAGTAGATGCCCTCGGCGACGTCCTCGGCCTGCGCCACCCGGCGCAGTGGAATGCCGAGGCGAAAGTTTTCGGGGTCACCCGCGAGGACCCGATCGCGCGCCGCCGCCGGCAGTTCGGCGGCATCGTCGGTCCACATGGCGCGCAGCATGGCCGTGTCGGTGGAACCCGGCGACACCATGTTCACCCGGACGCCGCTGGCCGCCACCTCGAGTCCGAGGGCCATGGCGAAGGCCTTCGAGGCCGCCTTGGACGCACCGTAGGCCGCCATGCCGACCCGAGGGGTGGTGGCGGCATTCGACGTGACGACCACGATCGACCCCCCGCCGCGGGCGGCGAGCACGGCGGCGGCGCGCCTGGTGACATTCATCGTCCCGGTCGCGTTCACGGCGAGGCAGCGATCCCATTGGGCGCCGGTCAATTCCGCCACGGCACCCGTTTCCAGGACGCCCGCGGCGTGCACGACGGCTTCGATCGGACCGATACGCTCGACAGCGGCGGCGAAGGCGCGGTCGACGGAGTCCGCATCGGTCACGTCCACCTGCTCGGCATGTGTGACGCTCGCCACGCGGGTCGAGTGAATCTCGGATGCGGTGCGGTGCACCGACGGATCGTGATCCCAGAGCACGACCGGCACGGCCGACCTGGCGGCGAAGATCTCGGCCGCCGCCCGCCCGATGCCACCGGCGGCTCCGGTGATGATCACACCGCCTCCCAAATCACTCTCCCTGAACATATGCTTAGCCTAACCTTAATTCTTCATAGAAGTAAACCGGAGCCGTTTCGGTAAGAAGGAGTTCGAAAGTGCCGTCCCAATCTGACCTAACCCCTTGGCCCGCAGCAGAAGTCGAGGCCTACCGTGCGCTGGGGTACTGGACCGGCGAGACCTTCGGCGACATGCTCACCGCCCGCGCCACCGCGACGCCGGACGCGATTGCCGTGGTCGACGACCGGAACCGCTGGACTTACGCCGAGCTCGACGAACGCGCAAGGTCGCTGGCGTCCGGGTTCCTCGGGCTCGGCATCGCGCCGGGCGATCGGGTGCTGGTCCAGCTGCCCAATATCGCGGAGTTCGTCGAGGTGATCTTCGGACTGTTCTACGCTGGCGCGCTGCCGGTCTTCTGCCTGCCCGCGCACCGGCAGTCCGAGCTGATCCCGATCGCGCAGGCCAGTGGCGCGGTGGCGATGGTGACCTGCCACCACCACCAGACCTTCAACCACGCCACGCTCGCCGCGATCCTGCGCGACCACGCCGCCGACCTGCGGCACCTGATCATCGTCCCGGACCACAAGCGACCCGCGCTGCCTGGCGGCACGCATGCCCTCGACGACCTGCGGGCCGCACCGCGGGATCTGCCTGCCGTCGCCGCATCCGATATCGCGTTCCTGCAGCTCTCCGGCGGCAGCACCGGGATTCCGAAGCTCATCCCGCGCACGCACGACGACTACCTGTACAGCGTGCGGCGCAGCGCCGAGCTCTGCCGACTCGACAGCAGCAGCGTCTACCTCGCGGCTTTGCCGGTGGCACACAACTTCCCGATGAGCTCGCCGGGAATCCTGGGCGCGCTGTGGGCGGGTGGCACCGTGGCGCTGGCCATCGATCCCTCCCCCACCACCGCGTTCAGCGCGATCCAGCGGTTCTCGGTGACCATCACCGGACTGGTGCCGCCACTGGCCAGGCTCTGGGTGGAACGCGCGGAAGCCAGTACCGCCTATGACATTTCGAGCTTGCGGGTGCTGCTGGTCGGTGGCGCCCGCTGCCCGGACGAACTGGCCCGCCGCCTCGGCCCCGCCCTCGGCGTGACCGTGCAGCAGGTGTTCGGCATGGCCGAGGGCCTGGTCTGCTACACCAGGCTCGACGATCCCGAGGAAGTGATTCTCGGCACCCAGGGCCGCCCGATGTCCGAGCACGATCAGGTCGCCGTGGTCGACGAGCACGGCGACCCCGTCCCACCGGGCACCGACGGACTGCTGATCACCAAGGGCCCGTACACGATTCGCGGTTACTACCGCAATCCCGAAGCCAACGCGTCGTCGTTCACCGAGGACGGCTGGTACCGCACCGGTGATGTCGTGAACCTGCGCGCGGACGGCAACCTGGTGGTCAAGGGCAGGCTCGGCGACCGCGTCAACCGTGGCGGCGAGAAGATCTCCGCCGAGGAAGTCGAAGCACATCTGTTGGACCATCCATTGATCCGGGACGCGGTGGTGGTGTCGGTCCCGGACGAGCGGCTGGGCGAACGCAGTTGCGTGTTCGTGCTCGCCGCCGATCCCGCCACCCCGCCCGCGCTCGGCCAGATCCGCCAGTTCGTGCGCGAGCGCGGCGTGGCGACCTGGAAGATTCCCGATCTGCTCGAGGTCGTCGACAGCTTCCCGGAGACCGGTGTCGGGAAGATCAGCCGGCGCAGCCTGCGGGCCGAACTGAGTGCGCGAGCGGCCAATTCCTGAGGAACGGGCCGCCCGCGGTCAGTCGCGGCGATCGCCGACCGGTTGGTCGGCGATCGCGGTGGCCGACCAGACCGGACGCAGCGCGGCGCACAGCAGCACACCGAGAACCGCCGCACCGCAGCCGTAGACGAGCAGCGCCGTGTCGGCCGCGAAGTAGTTGCCGAGCACACCGGCGACCAGCGACCCGACGGCGGTGCCAGAAACCGCCTGCACCAGCCACAGACTCGATACCCTGCCGCGCAGGTCATCGGGCGTGTGCTGCTGTAGCACGGCGAATCGGAAGGTGTCGTTCACCGCACGGCCCAGCCCGAACCCGGCCAACCCGAGGACGGCGAAAATCGTTGTGCCGCCTGCTCCGACGACGATCAACGCGATCGGCAGCAGCGCCACCGAGGCGAGCAGCGCCCGCCCGTTGCGGTGCACCCGTCCGGTCCAGCCGCTGGTGAACAAGCCCACCAGCGCTCCGGCAGCGGGTGCGCCGTACAGCAGGCCCAGGACCGCGGGCCCCGTGCCGAGCACCGTGTCGGCGTAGGCGGGTAGCAACACCATCGGCCCGCTGACCAGCATGACCGCCATACCGACGAGCAGCGTCCCGCGCACCACCTGGTGGGTGGCGGCGAAACGCAGCCCGGTCAGCAGCGCTCGCAATGGGGGCTCGTGGACCGTTCCGGTGGGCGGATGTGCCCCGACTTCTTGGAACAGGGTCACCGTCAACGCCGTAGCGCCCGCAGCGACGAAGTAGGTCACCGACACGCCGCCCGCGGCGATGATCACACCGGCCAGACCGGGTGTGACAACGGTGCCCAACTCAGTGGTCAAGGTCATCAGCGCACCCGCCGCCGCCAGCCGGTCCCGGCCGACCAGCGCCGGGGTGAGCGCCATCAACGCCGAACTGCTCACCCCGCCCGCCACGCCGTCGAGCACGGCCGCGCCATAGATCACCGACAGCATCGGATGATCGAGCAGCGCGTTGATACCGAGGATCACGAAGCCGAGTCCCGCGAGCGAACGCGCCAGCTGAATGGTGCGCCGCCGATCGTGCCGATCGGCGAGCACCCCGCCGGACAGGCTGCCCGCGAACATCGCGACCGCGGTCACCACCGACACCCCCGCGACATGCAGGCTCGACCCGGTGAGCTGGTAGACCTGCACCGGCAGCGCCACCATCAGCAAACCGATGCCGAGCAGCGAGATCAGCCGTGCCGCAAAGACATAACGGAAGGCACGGCTGTCCCGCAGCGGTGAGACGTCGATGACCAATCGGCGCAACACGACTACCCGAACTTTTTCGCGATGGCATCCAGCGTCGTCAGCGCGCCGTGGTAGTCCGGCCGGTAACTGGTCGCGGGCAGCTCGAAGACCTTGCCGTCCCGGAATGCGGGCAGGCGGGCGTACAGCGGGTTCTGCGCCAGTTCGGCGGCGCTTGGCCCGCCGACCGGAATCACGAAGGCCATCGGTGCGTCGGCGATCCGGTCGATCATCTCGAGGCTCACCTCGAAGGAATCCCCCGAGCCGTACAGCGGCGGGTTCCCGGCCTTGGCCAGCACGTCGTCGGCGACGAAGCCCAATTCGGCCAGCTGGGTGGGCAGCGCGGCGGACTGCGGCACCAGGTACGGCACGCGGTTGCCCACCGAGAGCACGTAGACCACCTTGCCCGCCGGTATCTTGCTCGACCCCTTCACCTGAGCGGCCTTGTCTTCGTAGGCCTTCAACAACGCGGGCACCCGATCGGCGCGACCCGACGCGTCGGCGACCATGCGCAACTGTTCCTGCCAGCTGGTCACCTTGGTCGGTACCAGCACGGTCGGTGCGATCGCGGTGAGCTTGTCGTAGAGCTCACCGGCCTGCACGGCGGTAATGCCCTGGCCGCCGCCGATGATCAGATCCGGATTCGCATCGGCAACAGCCTCGATGTTCAGCTCCGCGCCCGCGGGCAATTGCTTGCTGCCCTGAGCCTTCGCCTTGTCCGCCCACTGTGGCGGGAACCCGCCGTCGAGGTTGGTCACCCCGATCACGCGGGTATCGGTGGCCACCACCGGCGCGTCCAGCGCGTAGAGGTAATCGGCCAGGCTGCCACTGAGCACCACAATGCGCTTGGCCTCGTGCGGCACGTTCACCGGACCGCGGTCGGTGGTGATCGTCCTGGTGTGGTCCGCTCCGGCGTCACCGTCGGTGTTCGACGAGCAACCCACCACGAGGGCCAGCGCCATGGACAGGCCGCCGAGCAACGCGACGGCGCGTCGCATTCGTCCGGCGGTAGCGGACGTTCTTGCTGACTTCATCGATCTCCTTGTGTCGAAAGAACTTCCATGCCGAGTGCCCGATCGATCAGCGGGGCGAGCTGCGCCCACCCGGCCGGTGTCACGAGCCCGGCGTGGTCGAAGTGGAGGTGGTGGACCACCAGGTCGATGCCGAGCTGCCGCCAGCCCTCGGCCAGTGCCCGCCCTGGCGATTCGGGGCCATCCGGGTACGGCTGGTCGGCGGTGAAGAGCGTCAGCGGGCCGGAGTAGTCCGGAACCGACGACACCGCAGCCAATTTCACGCATTCGGCGTATCCTGCGCGCAGGGCCGCCGAGAGCTCGGGATCGCGGACCTCCGGCAGCGCGGCGACCAATGCCTCGATCTCCTCGGTGCTCTCGTGCGCCGCGCTGTTCTCCGGTGCTCCACCGTTATGCGCAGATCGATCGAGCGGGGCCGAATCGATCAGTCCGGCGTAGGCGACGTGCTCCCCGGCCGCGGTCAACCGCGCCGCCATGGCGTGCACGACATTGCCGCCGAAGGAGTATCCGAGCAGGTGGTACGGCCCGGTCGGCTGGTGCGCGCGCACCGTGTCGACGTAGCGCGCGGCCAACTCGTCGATCGAATGCGCGGACGATCCGCCGTCGAGCGAGGGCAGCTGCAATCCGATCACCGGCCGATCGGCACGCAGCCGACCGGCCAGCGGCAGGAATTGCCACGCGAATCCACCGGCGGGGTGCACACAGAACAGCGGCGCGTCGGCACCACCATCGCGCAGCACCACGACATGCTCACGGCCGAGCAGCGTTGAGTCCGCCTCGGCGGCAACACCATCGGTGGCGACACCAGCGGCCGCGCTGTCGAGGTACCCGGCCAGTTCGGCGACCGTCGGCCGTGCGGTGAGCGTGCCGAGCGGCACCGTGACGCCGAACGCGCGATCCAGCGCACCGAGCAGCCGCATGGCGCGCAGTGAGTCCCCGCCGAGATCGAAGAAGCTCTCTTCGACATCCACCTCGGGCTGTTCGAGCACCTGCTCGAACACCGCGCACACGGCACGTTCGCGCGCCGTGCGCGGTGCCCGGCGGATCGTCCGCCGTTGCGGTTCCGGCAGTGCCGCGCGATCCAGCTTTCCGTTCGGGGTCAGCGGGATCGCCTCGATCACGACGACCTCGGCGGGCACCAGTGCGGCGGGCACCAGCGCACGGAGCTCGGGACGTAGATCCCTTGGCACCCAGTCGGTTTCGGGGACCACATAGCCGACCAGCCGGGCGGTTCCCGACGAATCGGTCGTCACCTTCGCGGCGGCCCGCCGCACGCCGGGCAGCGACGCGAGCGCGGTTTCGACCTCGGCCAGCTCGATACGCACACCGCGCACCTTGACCTGATGATCGGCACGGCCGAGATATTCCAGCTCGCCATCGGGCCTGCGGCGCACCAGGTCTCCGGTGCGGTACATGCGGCCGCCGCCGGGCGAGAACGGATCCGCGACGAAGGTGCCCGCGGTCAGCCCGGTCCGGTCGCGGTAGCCGATCGCGATGCCGTCGCCGGACAGGTACAGCTCACCCTGGGCGCCGACCGGCACCTCCGCCAGCCCCGAATCGAGCACGCGCGCATGGGCATTGCGCACCGGCCTGCCCAAACACGGTGTTGGACTGCCGGATGCGGGTGAGCCCAGCGCGTTGATGGTGAATTCGGTGGGACCGTAGAGGTCGTAACCCAGCACATCGGGGTGTTCCCGCAGCAATGTCCACAGATCGAGCGGCACCGCTTCGCCGCCGAGCAGCACCAGCGCCGGGACGTGCGACCCCGTCAGCAGGCCCGCGGCGATCAGTTCGCGGGCATAGGACGGAGTCACGTTGACCGCATCGATGCCGACCTCGCGGTAATGCTCGACCAGGGCGGCGGGCTCCAGCCGGGCTCGCTCATCGATCACGTGCACCTCGTGTCCGGCCAGCAGCCAGAACAATTCCTCCCAGGACATGTCGAAGGAGAAGGACACCGTGTGCGCGACGCGGAGCCGTCCGCGCGCGGCGAAACGCTCGGTCGGGCCGAAGATCTCGTCGAGGTGGTTGTGGTACATCGTGGTCAAGCCGCGATGCCCGACGACAACACCCTTCGGTCGGCCGGTCGAGCCCGAGGTGTAGATGACGTAGGCCGGTTGATCGGCGCTGCTCGGCCCGGCCACTGCCGCGTCGGGGACGGCGGGCGGCGCGACCGCGCCGTCGAGCACGGCGGCAACCGCCGGTTCGTCGAGCAGTAGTTGCACCCGCGGCCCGTCGCCGTCGACCACGCTGTCCCGATGCACGGTGGTGCTCACCAGCGCCGCCGCGGCACTGTCGGTGAGCAGATCGCGCAGCCGAGCCGGTGGATGCGTCAAGTCGAGCGGCAGGTAGGCCGCGCCGGTGCGCATGACGGCGAAGATCGCGACCACGTGATCGGCGATCCGAGGCAACGCCAGGGCGACCACATCGCCAGGTCCCATCCCTCGGCTCGCGAGCAACCGCGCCATCCGATCCACGCGCGCGTCCATCTCCCGCGCGGTGAGCGCGACCGAGCCGCACACCAGCGCACAGGCGTCCGGAGTGGCGGCGGCCCGTTCGCGCAGCAGCGCGTCGACGCTGCCGCCCGGCTGGCCGGGCAGCGGCACCGGCACCCGGTCAGGCGTGAACTCCGGCGAAACAGCCACCGGCGCAACGGTATCGGCGACCACGGTGCGTCCGGCGACGGTGTCCGGCGTGGCGAACAGGTGCAGGATCTCGACAAGACGATCGAGGATCTCCCGAGCCCGGTTGTCCGGCACCAGGTCCGGTCGATGCTCGAGCGCGATGCGCAGCGGATCGGCCGCGACACCCGGGTCGACATCGAGAGTCAACGCGTAGTGCGTGCTGTCGACCGCCTCACGCGACACGACACCGTTGCGTGCGAAAACGTCTGCGGTAGCGGCACTTCGCGGCAGATTGCGGAACACGTAGAGGGTGTCGAACAGCGTCGGATGGCCGCCCGCGCGCTGGATGCGGCCCAATCCGAGCTGTTGGTGCGCGACGAGACCGCCCTGCTCTTTCAGCAGCCGCCGGAGCAGATCGAGCAACGACTCCCCCGGGCGAACCCGGACGCGGACCGGGACGGTGTTGAGCACCAGCCCGATCATTCGCTCCCAACCCGGCACCTCCGGCGAGCGACCCGACACGGTCGAGCCGAACACCACGTCGTCCAGCCCGGTGCTCGCCCGCAGCGCCAGCCCCCACGCGGTGGACACCACGGTGGACAGCGTGACCCGGCTGTGCCCGGCCAGCGCCCGCAGCGCGGCGGAGGTATCCGGCGTGAGCTCGACCAGACTGCGCATCGGCAGCGGCGATTGCGCCACACCGCCGGAGCCGAGCAGGGTGGGCTGGGCGAGGTCGGCCAGGTATGCGCGCCAAGCCTTTTCGGACGCGCCATGGTCGAGTCCGGCCAGCCAGCGCAGCTGGTCGCGGAAGTCGGCGGCGGGTGCGAGCACCGCGTCCAGCTCGGCGTCGGTGCTGCCCTCGGCGTGCTCGAAGAGCGTGAACAGCTCGGTGAACAGCAACGAAATCGACCAGCCGTCGATGAGCAGATGGTGCAGCGTGAATATCGCGCGACTCGCGCCGCCCGGCAACCGGACCAGCAGCAGCCGAATCAGTGGCGGCGCGGCGAAATCAAAGGCGGTGCGGTACTCGTCGTTCGCGAGTGCGGCGACCATCGAGTCGATTTCCGCGGTCGGTGTCGCGGTGAGATCGACCTCGCGGCAAGGTGTTTCCCATGTCGCGGGGATGAACTGAACCGGTGCCGCGAATCCGGCATGGGTGAACCCGGCACGCAGATTCGAATGTCGGCGCAGCACCGCGTCCATGGCCGCGCGCAAAAGCTCGAGCCGCGGCGCGCTTTCCGGCGCGAACGAGAAGCCGACCTGCATGTGGTAGGCGTCCGGCCCGCTGGCACGGTCGACAACGGACTGAAAGTACATGCCCTCCTGTAGCGGTCCGAGCGGCAGGACTTCCTGCCATCCCGGGCACAGTGCGTCCAGGCGCTTTCGCTGGTCGCTGTCCAGCGCGACCAGGTCTGCGGTGCCTTCTGGCGCCACGATCGGCACCGGCGTCGCGGCCGCGGCCAGCTCGCCGAGGGTCGGGTGTTCGAACACGTCACCGACGGTGAGCACCAGGCCGTGCCGCCGTGCCGCGGTCACCAGCCGCACCGACCTGATGCTGTCGCCGCCGAGCGCGAAGAAGGCATCGTCGGGCCCCGGTGCCGGGATGCCGAGCACCTCGCCCGCCAAAGCGCACAGGGTGCGCTCGGCCGGAGTGCGCGGCGCGCGGCGGGCGGCCTTGGGGCGGGCGGGCTCGGGCAGCGCCGCCCGATCCACTTTGCCGTTCAGGGTCAGCGGCAGCGCGTCGAGCAGCGTGATCGCTTGCGGCACCATGTATTCGGGAAGTACCGAAGCGGCGTCGGCCCGCACCGCGGCCGGATCGAGCTGAGCTCCCGGCTCGGCGACAACGTAGCCGAACAGCCGACCGGTGCCCGCACCGTCCGCCCGCACCGCGGCAGCGGCCCTGGCCACCCCGGTGCTCGCGCGCAGCGCGGATTCGACCTCGCCGAGTTCGATCCGGAAGCCGCGCACCTTTACCTGATCATCGATCCGGCGCAGGTACTCCAGCCGACCGGCCCGGAAGCGGACCAGATCGCCGGTACGGTACAACCGCTTACCCGGCAGCCACGGATCCGGCACGAATCGCGCCGCGGTCAGCGCGGGTTTGCCCAGATATCCGCGAACCACTTGGGCGCCACCGAGATACAGTTCGCCCGCGACGCCGTCCGGCACCGCACGCAGATGTTCGTCGAGCACCCTCGCGTGCACATCGACCCACGGCGTCCCGATGGTGACCGGGTCACCTGAGCGCAGATCCGCGGCGGTCGCCCAAACCGTTGCCTCGGTGGGCCCGTATACATTTCGCACCGACTGGCAATGCGCGACCAGGTCGGTCGCCAGATCCGCGGGCAATGCCTCACCGCCGACCAGCGCGCGGACCGTGCCGAGCCGACCCGCGTCCTCGTGCTCGACCAGCACCCGCCACAGCGAAGGGGTCGCCTGCACGACCGTCGCGGCACTGTCGGCGATCAAGGCGTGCAACGCATCCGGGTCGCGCACGGTCGCCCGGTCGGCGAGCACCACGGTCGCGCCGACGGTCAGCGGCAGCAGCAGCTCGAGCACGGCGATGTCGAAGGACACCGTCGTCACCGCGACGATGCGGTCACCGGGGCCGATCCACCGTTCGCCACCCACCGTCTCGGCGAACGCGGCGAGATTGGCCGCGGTGACCATCACGCCCTTGGGCCGACCGGTGGATCCGGAAGTGTGGATCACGTACGCCAGCTGCGGACCCGCCGGACGCGGAGCCGGTACCGCTGGTGTATCCGGACGGGTCCCGGCATCGGTCAGGACCAGCGCCCGCTGGTCCACCGGTAGCCGGTCGGCGAGATCGGAGCTGGTCAGGATGCACACGGGTGTCGCGTCGTCGAGCATGTACGCCAGCCGATCGGCCGGATAGTCGACATCCAGCGGCAGATAGGCGGCACCGACGCGCAGCACGGCCAGCAATCCGGCGACCAGATCGGCGGAGCGCGCGAGCGCGACCCCGACCACCTGCTCCGGACCCGCCCCGGCGGCGAGCAGCCGAGCGGCCAGCTCCTCGCTCCTGGCGGCGAGTTCGGCATAGGTCACCGATCGCCCGTCGCTGATCAACGCGACCGCCTCGGGGCGCTGGCGCACCTGCTCGGCAAAGCGCACGGCAACACCCGGCGGGGTGCTGGCGCGCCGGTCCGGATCGAGCGCCGGATGCGGTTGGCCCAGTGCCGAATCGAAGATGCCTGCCGCCGGGTTGCGCACCGCGCGGTCGAGCACGGCGAGCAGTCCGTCGAGGAGGGCGTCGGCGGTGCCGGGGTCGAACAGCTCGGCGTCGGCCACCAGCCGGAGGAACGGCGAACGATGTTCCCCCGCGTCGGCCAGCCATACCGCCGCGTCGAACCGCGCGGTGGTGGCGGCCGGCGCCGACGGCTCGACCGTGAGCCCACCCAGGCTCGGGATGTTCGGCGCGGGTTCGTAGGCGACCATGGTCTGGAACAACGGATGCTTGGCCAGCGAACGCGGCGGCGCCACGGCGTCGACGATCCGCTCGAACGGCACGTCCTGGTGCGCGAGTGCGTCGAGCGAGGCGTCACGCACCCGGTGCAGCAGCTCCGCGAAGGTCGGCCGCCCGGTCAGGTCACAGCGCACGACCAGGGCATTGACGAAATAGCCGATGGTGTCGGCGAATTCGGTGGTGCCGTCGTCGTCGAGCACGCTGTCTCGGTGCGAGAGATTGGTGCCCAAGGGGATATCGCGGCCCGCGCCGAAGGCCGACCAGGTCGCGGCAACCGCGGCCTGCAGCACCATCAGTGGGCTGACGCCGTGCTCAGCGCACAGCTCGGTGATTCCCGAACGCAGTTCGTCGGAAAGCGGCCTGGTGACGGTGAATCCGCGATAGGCGGCCCGAACCGGACGCGCGCGATCGAACGGCAGGTCCAATTCCACCGGCAATCCCGCGAGCTTCTCCCGCCAGTACGCCAACTGTTCGGCGTAGGCGTACTCGTCCTGCCTGCGGCGTTCGCGTGCCGCGTAGCTGCGGTAGTCGGCGCCGATGGCCGAATCCCATTGCGGCGCATGCCCGGCCAGACGGGCCCGGTAGGCGATGTCGAGATCACCGAACAGCGGGCGAAGCGAGGCCGCGTCGAAGGCGATGTGGTGCACGACGATCACCAGGATGTGCTCGTCGGGCGCCACCGCGAGCAGGGTCGCCCGTGCGGGGGCGGCGGTGGTGATGTCCACCGGCTCGGCCAGGCAGGCCGCGATCGCGGCGTCCGCGCCTTCGCCGCCCACCGGACGTACGTCGAGGCCGGAAGCCTGATCGGCGTCGAGCAGCTGGATGGTCGCCGATCCGGCGGCATCCGGTGGATACGTGGTGCGAAGCACGGGGTGCCGGATCAGCACATCGCGCCACGCCGCGGCGAGTGCGTCGGCGTCGAGTCGGCCGCGCACTCGCACAACCCTCGGAACGTCGTAGGTAGTGGCCGGTCCTTCCAGTCGATGTAGGAACCACAGGCGTTCCTGCCCTGGGGACAGCAACGCTTCCGTTGCCGGACCACCGCTCGGCAGGATGCCCGGTTCCGCGATCAGCGAGCCGGATACCGTTGCGTCGCTATGCGTCTCGGATTCATCCGTCGAGGTGTGCCGAGCAGCGAATCGCTGCTGATCGATCTGCGCACGCATCGCAAGTCCGCGCGCGGTCGGAGCGTCGAACACGTCGGTGATCACGATGCGAAGACCGGCCCGGCGCAACCTGCCCACCAAACGCATGGCGGTCAGCGAATGCCCGCCGAGTGCGAAGAAATCGTCGTCGGCATCGACTTCGGCAACCTCGAGCACCCCGGCGACGCATTCCCGAACCGATACCAGCACAGCGCGATCCGCGGTTTCCACGGCGTCGAGTACCGGCGCTTGCGGCGCGAGCTCCAGCCGGGCAGGCGTGGTGTCGCCCGGCTCCACCCATCCGGACATGTCCACCAGTTCGCCCGCGGGCGTGTCCTCGGCGTCGACCAGCGCCCGCAGAATCTGTGCCAGCCGATCGATGATCCGGGCGACCGTCGGTTCCGCGACGGCGGCACGATCGTGGTAGATCACCAGCTCCAGCCGGTCACCGGGCGGCGCGAGCAGCGTGACCGGGTAGTGCGTGAGGCCGTGGTTGTGGAACGCGGAAATGCGCAGCTCGTGCGATTCCGGCTGCTGGGCACCGGAATTCGGAAAATTCTCGAAGACGACCAGGGTGTCGAAGAGTTGGCCGAGCCCGGCGGCACGTTCGATCTCGGCCAAACTGGCCTGCTCGAATTCCTGCATGGCGAACTGCGTTTCCTGCAATTCGGCGAACTGGTCGAGCAGCGGCCGGTCCGGCGCGATGGTGCACCGGACCGGAATGGTGTTGGTGAACAAGCCCACCATGGCCTCGACACCGGGCAGTTCGGCGGGACGGCCGGACACCGTCGCGCCGAACACCACATCCGCGCGCCCGATTAGTCCGGCGAGCACCACCGCCCAGGTGCCCTGCACCAGGGTGTTCAGCGTCAGACCGCGCCGGCGGCCGAGCGCGGCGAGTTCGGCGCTGTGCGCCTCCGACAGCGGCACCGGGCGCAGCTGAAAGTTTTGCGCGCCTGTCGATTCGCGCACCAGGCTGGGCGCGGCGAGTCCGGCTAGCCGCGCCGCCCAGGCGTCGCGCACCGCGTCTTGGTCGCGCCCGGCGAGCCACGCGAGGTAGTCGCCGTAAGCGGGCGGAGCGGCCAGCCCGGAGTGGTCGTCGTGATAGAGGGCAAGCAGTTCACGCAGCACGATCGGCGTGGACCAGCCGTCGGTCAGCAGGTGATGGGCGTTGAGCACCAGCCGGTGTTCCGCGCCCGGCAGGTGAATCAGCAAGGCGCGCAGCAGCGGCGACCGATCGATGACGAAGTGATGCTCGGCGGCTTCGATTTCGAGCCGATCGGCCGCCGCCACCGCAGTCCTGGCGGGCAGTGCGGACAGATCCACCTGCCGCCACGGAATCCGCACCGACCTGGGAATGGCCTGGACCGGTCGATCCAAGGCCGCATAGTGGAATGCCGCACCGAGATTGGGATGTCGGGCCACCACACCGTCGAAAGCTGTCATCAGCCGCTGTGCATCGAGCGGGCCGGACAGGTCGATGCGCGCCGTAAGCGTGTAAACGTCGGCCGCACCGTCTCGGATCGCGTGGAACAGCAGACCCTCTTGCAGTGGCGACAGCGGCAGGAGGGCGGCGAGAGGTCCGTGCACCGCCTCCAATTCATCGATCCCGTCCTGCGTGGCCGGGACATCGGGGCAATCGGCGGGGGTGAGGCCGCCATCGGACAGCACCGCGTGCGCGGCGAAGGCTTCCAGCGCGAGTTCCCAATGCTGTTGCAGCTCGGCCACCTCGGCGGCGCCGAGCACCTCCCCCGCCGCGGTCCATTCCACCGCGAGGCTCGGCGTGCCCTGCTCGTGGATGAAGGCGTTGAGCGCCAGTACCTCTGACATCGCCTTCGTCTTCGGCTCGAACACCGAGAACGGGTCCTGCTCCGGCAGTTGCCAACCGGTGCCGGGCGACGCGGTGAAGCGACCGAGATAGTTGAGCAGCAGCTCGGGCGCGGCTTTGTCAGCGAGCGCCGGTTCGGTCCGGTGGTCCAGGTGGCGCAGCACGCCGAACCCGACGCCGCCGCCGGGCACCGCGCGCTTGGCCTCCTTCACCGCCCGCAGCAGCCGTCCCGCGGCGGGTCCGCCCGCGAGTGCTTCGGCCAACCCGGCCGCGGTGTCGATCCCTGTTGCCGGAGCCCAGACCGGATATTCGCTGGTGAACCAGCCGACCGTGCCCGCGAAGTCGGTATCCGCGGCCAGTGCGTCGCGGCCGTGCCCCTCGACAGTGACCGGGCGGCCTGCTTCCAATGCCTCGCCGCGGCTGTGCCGCCACGAGTTCACCGCCAGCATCAACGCGGCGAGCAGCACCTCGTCGGTACGCGCCCGGTAGGCCGCGGGCAGCGTGGTGAGCATGGCTTCGGTGATCGCCGCAGGGGCGAAAGTTCTGGTGCGCGCGGCACTTTCGGCACGATCGCGGGCCGGATCCAGAGCACGGGCACCGAGCGGTGCGACCGGGCCATGGCCGAGCGCCGCCTGCCAGTGGTCCAGTTCCGATGCTCGAGTGCCCGCCGCGCCTTGCTCGGCAAGCAATGTGGCGTACCGCCGCCAGGAACTACTCTTGGACGCCAACCGGATCGGCCGCCGTTCACGCGCGGCCTGGCAGGCCTCATGCAGTTCGGGCACCAATATCCGCCACGAAACCCCGTCGACAACAAGGTGATTGGCCACCAGGATCAACTGGTCCGGGGCACCCTGCGGGGTCCGCACCAACGCGACGCGCAGGCAGCGACCGGCAGCCGGGTCGAGCTGCTCGGCGAGATCCGCTGCCAGCGCGGGAATTCCGTTGCCCGTGGTGGTGGTCTCGATGATCAGATCTGCCGCGCTGAGCGAGCCAGGCGCGCCAATGGTCAGCGTCGGCTCCGCGGTCCGCGTATCGAGCACGGAGCGCAGCGCATCATGGCGATCGAGTATGGTCTGCACACCCGAGACGAGGTCGTCGAAGGCGAGCGGTTCGTGCAGGCCGATCGCGGTCCACTGGGCGTACCCGCTGATCGCGGCCGGGCTCGGGTTGGCGCCGAGCAGCGCACGCACGATCGGCGGCAACGGGACGACGCCGGTCGCCTCGTCGGCCGCTGCCACGCTCGGCTCGTCATCGATCCGCTCGGCGGTGGCGGCGATGGTCGCGAGATCACGCTGGGCGAGTAGCGCTTTCGGTTGGATCAGCAGCCCGTGCGCACGCAATCGGCTGCTGACGCTGATCGCGGTGATGCTGTCGCCGCCGAGACCGAAGAAATCGTCGTCGACACTCACCGGCGGTCGGCCCAGCGCCTCGGCGACCACGGCGCACAGCGCCTTCTCCCGATCGGTGCGCGCCGCACGACCGGTCGAAACCACCTGTGGTGCGGGCAATGCCGCTCGATCAAGTTTGCCGTTGACGGTGGTCGGCAGTGCGTCGAGCACCACGATTGCCGACGGAACCAGGTGATCGGGAACGGTTTTGGCCAGCTGGTGGCGCAGTTCGTCGGACGCGTCGAGCCGCTGCCCCGATGCGGGAACGAGGTAGCCGATGAGTTGTGTGAGGCCGGAAGTACTCCGGATGACCGCGGCCGCCGCGGCCACGCCGGGCAGCGCGCCCAGGATGGCCTCGACCTCACCCAACTCGACCCGGTGACCGCGGATCTTCACCTGATTGTCGCCGCGGCCGAGGAATTCGTAGCCGCGTCCCGCCGCCCACCTGGCCCGGTCGCCGGTGCGGTACATCCGATCACCGGGAGCGCCGAACGGATCGGCGACGAACCGCTCGGCCGTCACCACCGGTCGCCCGAGATAGCCGCGAGCCAATTGCGTTCCGGCGAGGTACAACTCGCCGACTTCACCGTCGGGGACCGGTTGCAGTGCGCTGTCGAGCAGGTAAGTCCGTGTTCCGGCCAAGGGACCGCCGACGTGCGGCACCGCGCCCGCCACCGGCGCACTGAGCGCGTCGACGGTTGCTTCGGTGGGGCCGTACATGTTTCGCGCGGGCACACCCGAGCCGACGATCGTCTCCCACAGCGCGGGCGAGGCCGCTTCGCCGCCGATGAGCAGCAGTTGCGGGCGATGTCGGGCGCCGAGCATGCCGTTGTCGATCAGCGCCGCGGCCATCGACGGGGTGGTGTCGACCACGTCGATCCGGTCGGCGGCGAACGCGGCCACCTGCGCTGCGGCGTCGCGTTGCAGCTCGGCGTCGTAGAGGTGCACGCGGTGTCCGCACAGCAACCACAGCAGCTGGTCGAGGGCGGCGTCGAACGCGAAGGACGCGGTATGCGCCGTGTGCAGCTGCCTGCCGCCGACGCGGTCCGCGGCCTCGGCATAGATGGTCGAGCGGTGATGGTGCAGCAGATGCGCGGCGCCACCGGACCGAACCAGCACGCCCTTGGGTCGTCCGGTGGAGCCCGAGGTGTACACCACGTACGCCAAGTGCTCGGCGGCGCGCGGGGCGGCCAATTCCGCCTCCGTCAACGGACCGTCGGCTTCTTCGCCGATCAGCGCTTGAACAGCGCTGTCCAGCAATCGAATCGGGGTCGGGCGGGCACCGCCGGACAGCACCTCGACCAAGGCGTCGTCCGCGAGCACCTGCACCGGTGCCGCGTCATCGATGATGTCGCGCAGCCGCTCGATCGGGTGCTCCGGATCGAGCACCAGGTGCGCGGCCCCGGCATGGTGGACCGCGAGCATCGCCACCACGATCTCGGCGGTACGCGGCAGCGCGATGCCGACGATGTCATCCGGTCCGACGCCCTTGCCGCGCAGGTAGCGGGCCAGCCGATGCACGCGTCCGGCGAGGCCGGCAGCCGTGAGTCGGGTTGTGCCGCAGACCAGGACGACGCGATCCGGGTGCTCGACGGCGAGGCGGTCCAGTGCCGCGGACAGGTCCTCAGGTGCACCGGGCAGTTGCCCGCTCGCCCGCTCGGCCAGGACGCGCGCACCGTCTTCGGGCGGATACGGCGCGACGCGGCCGATCGGCCGGTCCAGGCCGTCGGTGAGTTCGGTGATCATCCGGACCAGTGCGGTCATCCGCCGCTGTACGACGTCGGCGCTGATCGAGCGGGCGTCGACCTCGAAGCCCAGTTGGATCCGGCCACCGGACAGCGGCGTGACGGTCAGTCCGAGATCTTCCGGCGGGCCGCCCGCCACATTGCGCAAAGTGCCTACGGCACCGGCGAAGTCGAGGGCGACGTCGAATGCCTTCAGGTTGATCCCGATGCCGTGCAACAGCGCGCCGGTCTGCGCGCCGCCGAACTCGCGGGCCAGGTTCTCGCCGCGGTAGCGCTGATGCGCGCGCAGTCCGCGCAGTGCGTCCGCGACCCGCTTGCTCAGTTCGCCGAGACGGTCGTGGCTGCACACCGACAGCCGCAGCGGCAGTACGTTGACCGCCATGGACGGTGTGGTCAGGGCGGTGCGGCCGACGCGAGCCATCACCGGTAGGGCGATCACCACGTCGGTCTCACCGAGCAGCCGGTGCACGAATCCGGCATAGCAGCCGACCAGGACGTCGGCCCAGGTGGTGCCGGATGCCTCGGCCACCGCGCCGACCCGCTTCATGAACTCGGCGTCGAGCACGGCGCGCGCCTGATTCGTCTGTTCGGCAGGCCCGTCCGGCTGGCTGCCCCGGCCGTCCAGCGACGGCAGCGGAGTCAGCAGGTCGCGCCAGTACGCGCGGTCCCGCTCGACGTCTGGACCCGCGAGATATGCCGCGTCCTCGGCGACCAGGGTGGTGACCGATCCCCACCGCACGGGTGCGACCTCGGTGCCGCGCACCAGCGCGGTGTAGTGGGCGGCGACTCGGCGCGAGACCATGGCCGCGCTGTATCCGTCGATGATCAGGTGGTGGTACAGCTGCACACACCACACCTCGTGATCGGACAGCCGCACCAGGGTGTAGGTGTACAGCTGGCGGTCGACCATCCCCCGGCAGTATTCCGCGGCCCGCTGCCGTTCCGCCTCGACGAATCGGTGTGCGGCGGCCGTCGGATCGGCTTCGCCACGCAGATCGACCACGGGGCGCAGTTCCGGCTCGGCGTCGGTGATCCGCTGCCGCGGACCGTCCGGCCCGTCGACGAAACGCAGTCGCATGGTGTCGGCTTCGGCGATCGTGCGCCGAATCGCGGTGTCCAGCAGGCCGATATCGATGGGTTGCGGGCCCGCGATCTCCAGCACCTCGCCGACCAGGTAGCTCAATGACTCGGGGTCGAGCCGCTGTGCGTTCCAGATGCCGAGCTGCGCTCCGGTCAGCGCCAACTCAGCGCGTCCGTCCACCACCGGATTCACCGTCACAACCCATTCCTCAATCTCGAGCCACCTACGTTCAACGCCTGCCGCCCGAGCAACTCGGAGGCAGGCGGTTATGCCGGAGTCGTCTGCACCACTAGTCGGCGACGGCCTCGTGGTCTTCGTCGAAGTCCGCGTGCCCGCGCTTCCAGTAGGCCGTCACCTCGGCGTCACCGGGCTCGGCGCGCAACACCTCGCGCACCCAGCGCCGCAGCGGGCGCACCACCCCCGCTTCGGCGGCGATCCAGGCGTACACCCGCTCGCCCTCGGGAATCGATACCGCGCGGATGGCGCGCTCGAGCAGATCCGAGGCGCCCGGCGCCACGCTCCCCCGGTGCAGCCAGCGCACTTCGACGCCCACCGGGGCGACCAGGTCGATTTCCTCGGTGGCGTCCACCACCTCGATGAACGCCCACCCGGCCGCTGTAGCGGGCAGTTCCTCCAACCAGCGGGCGATCGCGGGCAGTGCGGTGATGTCTCCAGCCAACAGGTACCGGTCGTAGGTGAACGGCACCACCAGTCCGCCGGGCGGCCCCGCGATGTACACGCTCGTCCCCGGCGTCGCGGCCGCGGCCCAGCCCGCCGCATGTCCGCCTGGGTGGAGGGCGAAATCGATGTCGAGCTCACCGGCGACCGGATCGTAGCGGCGCACTGTGTATTCCCGCGAAATCGGCAGCGGGCGCGGCCATTTCAGGGCCAGATCGACCTGCTCGGGCAGGCGCAGCGTGCCGTCGGGATCGGGATAGATCAGCCGGACGTGCTCGGTGGGCGCGTGACTCTCGAATCCCGCCAGTCCGGGCCCCGTGAAGGTCAATCGCCGCAATCCGGCGCCGACCATGCGCGCGTCCCGCACGGTCACCTCGCGCAGCCCGATCGGGTACGGCACCTTGGCCCCGCCCGCCGCCCCGTCGAGCACCTCGGCGATCCGTTCCAGATGAGCGGCCCGGTTCATCCGGCCGCGCCGATCTTCCGCATTGCGTGACATCCCTTGCGTTCCATGGAAATCCATCGACCGATCGGGTCGACGTGCACTCCGCGAGCGCAAAACATGAGGTTAGCCTAACTTAATTTCCCGAGCAAGGCGGTCACGCACACCTCACAATAGGGTCCGGAGCACACCCGCCCACCAGGCGAACGTTCTCCGAACCCACGACAGCGGGACAGCCCGCTACGTCATCGCTCAGGCCGGAACCCCCTGCCGCACCGGGCCCGCAACAGCGGTCTGCTGCTCCCCGAGTCGGTACAGATATGCCGCCACCGCGGTGACCCAGACCCACATCAGGATGCCAGGAACCAGGAAGGCCACATACGTCGTGGACGTATCGGCTCCGACGACCACGAGGAGGGCAAAGGCGCCCAACGACATCGGAACGGCTGCCCAGGAAAACCAGGTCCAGTTCCGGCGCCCTCGGCTGGTGAACCACCTCGCGATCAGCAAGCTCGCCGCGATGAGCAGGAGGGAGCTGACCCCACGTGAGGCCGCGTTGACGATCCCGTGCCAGGTCGTCGACTCCGTCAGCGTGCCGAGCGGGAAGCCGATCACCGCGTCCGCGGGAAACAAGCCACCGACGAGGTAGGCCAGCCCGAACAGTCCGAGCAGCCGCGGGGCCCAACGCGCACCCCGGCCCTGCCGCAGCATCCGGCCGACGCCGACGGCAAACAGCACCATCAACACCCCGGTCACCACCATGTTGGTTCGATGGATCCAGCCGAGGTCCCCGGTTGTCAAAAGGTTGTAGCGGTGTTGTGACAGGTCGAATCCGGCCCGGGTCAACGCCTGGACCGCGGTTACCGCGATATACAGCGGACCTGCCAGGACACCGCAGGCCAGCAATGCACCGGTCGGTCGCGCCATCGACTTCTGTTCGATCATCATGTCTCCGTTTCGCCGCCGCCCGCCGGGAGGAAGCAACTTGTGCGTGCGCCAACGTTATTGGCGCGCACCGGCGGCGGTCTTGGAGAAATGTGACCCCACCGAACCGAGAAGATGCAGATCCTCGAACTGTTCTGTCGCGCGAATCAACCCCACCGGCGTCGTCCCGGTGAACTCGCGAACCTCGTTGATCAGATGTGATTGATCGAAGTAGCCACAGGCCAGCGCCAGTTGTCCCCAGTCCGGTGCCTCGGCACGCCGCGCGAGTTCACTGGCGCGCTGGAATCGCAATACCCGGCTCAGCTGCTTCGGCGTCATCCCGACTTCGCGGGTGAATACCTGGATGAACCGGCGGCGGCTGAGTTCGACGCTCGCCGCGACCGCGCCGACGGTGCTCCCCGGCCGAGCGAGCTGTTCGAGGGCGAAAGGCAATACGGGGTGTCCCGGAACGTGGGCCGGTAAGCGCGATCGCAGGGTGGATTCCAGGACGGTGAAGCGCTCCATCGACGTGGTAGCCGCGCACAAACGCTCACGTAACTCGGTCGCCGGACGACGGCCCCACAGCAACTCCAGATCGACGTGGCGATCGGCGAGCTCGCCCGGCGGAACGCCCAGAAACGGCAGCGCACCACCGGGTTTGAAGTGGACGCCGACGATCGACGTATGCGCGGGATTGTCGAACGTGATGTACCGGCCGTAGGCTCCGGCCGCCACCGTTCCGGAATACCGATGGCACACACCGCTGTGCGGATCATTGATCCGCACGACGTCCGCATGCAGGTTGACCACCAGATCGAGCGTGCCGCTCGGTACCAGCCGCCCCGCCGCATGGACCGGAACATCATGCAGCGCCCAGAAATAAGCGATGAACCGCGC
This sequence comes from Nocardia iowensis, assembly GCF_019222765.1. NCBI lineage: Bacteria > Bacillati > Actinomycetota > Actinomycetes > Mycobacteriales > Nocardiaceae > Nocardia > Nocardia iowensis. Next base: position 6,958,145 of record NZ_CP078145.1, read on the forward strand.
AAGCGCCGGACCGGGATCGCGCATCTCGAATCGCACGACTCCAGGATGCCGCACAGCTGACATCGCAACCTACTATGCGAAAGTCGCAGTCGGACCTCGATGCTCGTCGGTCAGCGCGCGGGCCGGTACGGGTTCTTCAAGAAATAGTCGACGACTGTGCGGCCGAGCGTGTAACCGTTGTCGAGGGAGAGGGGGAACCCCGCCGACTGCTGTTCGAGGTGGTCGAGCACGCTCTGGCCCGGGTAGGGCTGGTCGAAATTGCTTACCGTGCGCAGGGACAGATAGCGGTCGAGGTAGCCGTGCCGGTCCAGGACTGCGGCGGTGGCGTTGTCTTCCATCTGCGTGGTGCAGTAGACGCCATGACCGTTGGTGCGGACGCCCATGATGTGGCGGGCGGTGTCGGAGAGTTCCTTGCCGGAGAACCAGTCGTCGCCGGTCATGGTGTCGCACTTGGCAACCGAGGGCTTGCGATCGGCCTGTCCGGGGAACTGGGCGCGTTCGGCGGCGGCCGCGGGGCTGTCGGCCAGGGTGGCGTGCTCGGTCAAGCCGAAGGCGGTATCGACCAGCGCCTCGTTCAGATGGTAGGCGGCGGTGTTGTAGTTCTCGACGGGGCGGTAGCCGTAGGGCAGGCTCGGCGCCTCGGCCGGGACGAGATGATTGCCGAGGTCGAAGTCGACGACCCAGCGCGCCCACGTCGCGGAGCCGAGGGTGACCTGATCCGGCGGCGCGCCTGCGGTGCCGACGGTCAGGAAGTAGGCATTCGTGAAATCGAATTTCGGGCTGTCCAGCACCGCCATCATGGTGGCGGCCGCGTTGGTCTTGCCCTGGCCGGTCTCGGCGACACACAGACCATCGGCGTTGCAGTGCACCGGCTTATAGGCGGTGGGCAACTCCACAGTGATCGGCAGCGACTCACGTTCGAGCCACGGCTCGACCTCCGGGTCGAACATCGTGATGACCAGCACACCGACCTTGACCGGGGCGGCGGTCGACGTCCGCTCTCCGCCGCAGCCCGCGAGCATCGCAACGGTCGTGAACACAGTCAACGCAACTATCCAGCGACGTAGAGGCACCGGCTGATCGTATGCCAAGACCCCTGCACCCACCGTGCGACCGTGACCTGCGCGAACGCCGAGTTCGCCGAACCGAGGCCGACCCGACCGGGCCGAAACGGCACCCATGTAGGTTGGACGACAGGTTCTCTTGCGGCACAGGCGGAACCACCGGACCGGCCCGACCTGCGGCTTCGGTGTGCATTCGCTTGCTCGAGCGGTCAGCTGTGCGCTCGATTGTCGACAGTCGGTGGAGCGCGGCCGGGTCCGCGCCGAGTGAAAGGCCCTTCAGCATGACGTCATCGGCGGGATCGAACGCACGCGCCCACATCGGGGTCACCGGCCTCGCAGTGATGGGGAGCAATATCGCGCGCAACTTCGCCCGGCACGGACATACCGTCGCACTGCACAACCGCAGCATCGCCAAGACCGACGCGCTGCTCGCGGCGCACGGTGACGACGGCGATTTCGTCCGCACCGAAACGATCGAGGAGTTCGTCGGTGCGCTGCAGAAGCCGCGCCGGGTGCTGATCATGGTCAAGGCGGGCGATCCGACCGATGCGGTGATCGAGGAACTGGCCGCCGCGATGGACGAGGGCGACATCATCATCGACGGTGGCAACGCCCTGTTCACCGACACCATCCGCCGCGAGAAGTCGCTGCGCGAACGCGGCCTGCACTTCGTCGGCGCGGGCATCTCCGGCGGCGAAGAGGGTGCACTGAACGGTCCGGCGATCATGCCCGGCGGGCCGAAGGAATCCTATGAGGTGCTCGGCCCGCTGCTGGAGTCGATTGCCGCGCAGGTCGACGGGACGCCGTGCTGCACGCACATCGGGCCGGACGGCTCGGGTCACTTCGTGAAGATGGTGCACAACGGCATCGAGTACGCCGACATGCAGCTCATCGGCGAGGCGTACCACCTGTTCCGCGACGCGCTCGGCTTCGACGCCAAGCAGATCGCCGACGTATTCACCGGCTGGAACCGGGGCGAGCTGGAAAGTTACCTGGTCGAGATCACCGCCGAAGTGCTGGAGCAGACCGACGCCAAGACCGGCGCGCCGCTCGTCGACGTCATCCTCGACGCCGCCGAACAGAAGGGCACCGGCCGCTGGACCGTCAAGGCGGCGCTCGACCTCGGTGTCCCGGTGACCGGCATCGCCGAGGCGGTGTTCGCTCGCGCGCTGTCCGGATCGACCGGTCAGCGCCGCGCCGCTGTCGGGCTCGCCTCGGGACACCTCGCCGACAAGCCCACCGATGTCGAGCAGTTCACCAAGGACATCGAGCGCGCGCTGTACGCGTCCAAGGTCGTCGCCTACGCCCAGGGTTTCGACCAGATCGCCGCCGCGAGCACCGAATACGGGTGGGACCTGCGCCCCGGCGACCTCGCGACCATCTGGCGCGGTGGTTGCATCATCCGCGCCCGCTTCCTCAACCGCATCAAGGACGCCTACGACGCCAACCCCGAACTGCCGAGCCTGATCCTCGACCCGTTCTTCCAGGAAGCCATCGAGAACGCCATCGACAGCTGGCGGCGGGTGGTCTCCGCCGCGGTCCAACTCGGTATTCCGGTCCCGGCCTTCGCGTCCTCGCTGGCCTACTATGACGGCCTGCGCGCCAAGCGCCTCCCCGCGGCCCTCACCCAGGCTCAGCGCGACTACTTCGGTGCGCACACCTACGAGCGCATCGATATGCCGGGCAAGTACCACACGCTGTGGAGCGGCGACCGCAGCGAGATCCAGGCGGACTGAGCAAGACGACACGAGCACCCGGCCGGTACCGGCCGGGCGCTCGTCAGCTGCGATATATCCGAGTGTGCTGGTCGTCAGCCTTCGCCGGACGAACTAGCGCGCTTGATATTCCACGCTGCAATCGCCGTTGGTGTAGTTCTGTCCGCCATCGTTGTTGGCGACGGCGAGTACCAGGGCGATCCGGCCGGGCTCGGTCTGCACGCCGGGGATGGACAACACATTCTCCGGGCCCTGCACCCGGGCGCTGGTGTCCGCTTGGCCGTTGCGGCCGGTGTCGATATTTGCCCAGGTGACCGAGAATTTCTGGTTGTATCCGATGTCCGACCGAGCGTCGGTGTGCAGGGTCAGATCGAAGGACCCGTTGTTGCCGGACACCGCGAACACGTCACTGGAGGCCTCGACGGTGAACTCACCATCCGGGACCGGGTAGGTGATCGTGCACAGTTTGTCCGATGGCGTGTTCGGCGCCGCGAATACTGTCGGTGCGGCGCCGGCGGTTGCCGCGAGGCACGAGATAGCGGCGATACCGAACAAACCCGAACGCGTACGTGATTTCATCGAACCGTCCCATCAAACATCGAAATGTATCGAATGAACCTGGTTGCCCCGCTGGGTAATTGGACATCGAAGAGGCTGGCAACCGCCGCCAGCCTAGCGACGAACGAAGCCGTCGGCAATCCCTTATCAAATCGAAATGTATTCCACTAGAATGCATTTCGGTTTCAACTCGGACATCATTGGGAAACCACCGGGTCGGGCGCTGAGGTGCGGGAATACACTTGTAGTCGACTCCCGCCCAGAAACCATGCGCACCATCCCATCGTTGTCCGGTGTGTCTGTTTCGAGGCGCCCGCTGCCTGAATACGGGGACGTACTGTGATCCGAGACACGGTCGTCGGAGAAATTGCTGGCAGCTTGCGGTTCTCCCGACCGCGGGCCGGCCCGCCTCGTCGACCGCGGCCCCACCGGGCGTGGCCGACGCGAATTTTGCCGAGGAGAACGGCAGGATGTCGGTCATGCGCGTACTTATTCAGCTTCGTCCGTCCGTCGATCTGATTACCGCAGTCGCCGATCCCGCGGTGCCGGTTGCCTCCGCCGATGTTGCCGGGCATCTGCCCGGGATCGTGCTCGATCATTCGTTCGCTCCGGTCGCGGTGCCGAAATCCGTTCCCCCCGTGCGCGTCACCGAGGAGTTGACGTACTCGCCGGAACCAGCGGACGCGACCGTGGTGGTGCGCGGTGAAATCGGCGACGACGACATCGCGGGCTACGTGTCGCAATTGTCCGCGGCCCGCGGCGTCACCGGAGTATTCGCGGATCCACACATCCAGACCATCCTCACCTGTGGCGGCACCCCCGCGGTCGGCAATTGGCACGATGTCGAAACCCTGCTGCGCCATGGCGAGCTGGCGGCCGCCGGGCTGGACGGCACGTCGGTGGCGCTGGCCATCGTCGACACCGGCATCAATGTCGCGCGGGTCGAGCAGGTCCGTGGCGGCGAGGTGACCATCGACAAGGCGCGTAGCTGGAATCCGCCTGGTGTCACCGGAACGGCGGGTGAGTTTCCGGTGGACCACGGCACGATGTGCGCTTTCGACGCGCTCATCGCCGCGCCGAAGGCCGCGCTGATCGACATCCCGGTGCTGCGGAGTACCCGGCAGGGCGGCACCACGATGGACGGGCTGCTGTCGGACGCCCTCGCCGCCTACGCCCACCTGCGCACCGTGCTCACCGATCAGCCCGCCGTGTCACGGGCGCTGGTGATCAGCAACAGTTGGGGTTCGTTCTCGCCGAAGTGGGACTTTCCGGTCGGGCAGCCGGGCAATTACTCCGACAATCCGTCCCATCCGTTCAACGTGATCGTCGGCTCGGTCGAGTCCGCGGGCGCCGACATCCTCTTCGCCGCGGGCAATTGCGGGCGTGACTGCCCGGACGAACGCTGCGCCTACAAGGAGCGGCCGATCGGCGGCGCCAACTCCCATCCCGGCGTCTTGGCCGTCGGCGGCGTCGACACCGCGGGCATCCGGGTCGGCTACTCGTCGCAGGGCCCCGGCCGGTTGACCGCGCGCAAGCCGGATATCTGCGCCTACACCCACTTCCTCGGGTCGACGGCGTTCGGCGCCACCGAGCCGGACACCGGTACCTCCGCGGCATGCCCGGTCGCGGCCGGGCTGGTCGCGGCCATCCGCACCGAATGGTCGGCGACCGAGTTGCCGCCCGCGCGGCTGCGGGCGTTGCTGCAACGCACCGCTACCGCGCAGGCCGGAGGCTACAACTACGACTACGGATACGGCGTCGTCGACACCGCCGCGCTCCTCGCTGAACTGAAACGGACCGGCACTCGCGCGTAATGTTGGGGCATGCCGTTGCTCACCGTTCGGCTTCCGGGGAACGCGACCTTGGCCGACGCACTACGGAAGTTGCAACTCACCGTTGACGATGTCGATGCCGACTTCGGTCTGGTCGCCGTGGATCCCGAGCAGAATCTGTACGCCCTGCGGGTGACCGATACGGCCGCGGCACGCATGGCCACCAACGGACAGGGCGATGTCGAGATCTTCGCCGACCCGCGCATCGAGCCGGGCGACGGCGAACCGAAACCCTATGCGTAAGTAGGCTCGACGCAAGGTCAACGGGTCATTCGAACGTCGACTTCAGCCAGTCCCGAACGGCCGCCTGATACTCGGCGGTGTTCGGTGCGAGATTCACCGAATGCCCGCTGCCGGGCAAGACGAATGCGCGCAACTTCGCGGCCGGACTGAAATACGGTGCCTCCGCGGCAGCCAGCGTCTCGGTATTTTCACATGTCCGCAGGCACAACCGATCCGCACTGCCATTGACCACCATCACCGGGACGTTGATGTTGTTGGTCGTCGGCGGCAGGGTGGACGTCAGGCCATCGGGATACTCCGTCAGCGAGAAGACTTCCTTTGTCGCCTCGTCCACCGCGACCACCTCCGGGTCGGCGGCACCGGGCCCGTAGTAATTGCCCTGGCGAGTGCCGGGCCGTGTGGTCACATAGCCGGTGTCGTATCCCTGACCCGCGAATTTCGGATCCTGCTCGGCCGGATAGTAAGTGGACACTATGCCTGTCGTCCCGACGATATCCAGACTGTGCGAAAACCCGGTCAGCAGAACGCCATCCACATCGTGATAGGTGCTCGCCTCGATTACCGCGATACCGGAACTGAGCGAATGCCCACCGGTGATCACCTTGCTGAATGGTTGAAAGCCCGGCAGCCCCTGCCGCACCGCTCCGACGAGTTGATGTAGGGCCTGGACCGAACCGGTCGCGGTGAGTTGCACACTCGGCGGCCGGGTGCTGGCACCGTTGCCGAACCGATCGACGATCAGTGTCGCGTAACCCGCGATATTCATCGCGCGCCGAAAACTATAGGTCTGCGGCTCGTACGGGAAATCCCAGTAAGTGTGGTTGTAACCGGAACCCGGCATCATCACCATGACCGTGCTCGTCGGCCGCGCGGGCATACACATGGTGCCCGCCAAGGTGCCCAGCCCGGTTACCGGAAAGGAAACGGCGGTGCAGCGCTCCGGTAGCGTGGTGTGATCCGCATGGGCCACCGCCGGTGTTAGACAGAGAATTGTTGACATGACAAACGCTTGTATTGAGGCCCGCACGCGACGCGCTCCCCTCGGAGATACACGAGGATAACCACTTTGGCACCCTGGCTCAGTCATCAGACCGGAGGTTATCCCGCTAACTGGTGATACGCAATACCTATCGCGCCGCCTTCGATGCCTGTTACCGCCGTTCCCACTGCGGCAGAAGCGTTGCCACACTTGGGAACCGAGCCGACGAGCCGCCCGCGGCTCAGCCGTACCGGAGCCGCGTTTCGGCGGCTGTCCGTCGTCCATAGAACCATCAGATTGACGAATGGCGTTACCCCACAGAATGATTGGTAACCCTGATCTGATAATGGAGGTCGCGCGCGCCGCCCGCCGACCGCGAGTCGTAACAGAAAGGCAACGAGTCGTCTCGGCAGGGCGGGATGGAAAACGTTGGGTCTAGTATCCGACCCATGGGTACGCGAGCGGTGCACTTCGTAGGAAGTTTTCCGGCCGAGAGCACAGATGCTGCGATGAGAGCGATGTTGGACAGCGCGGGTCCACTGCTACGAACGCTGCCCACCGGCGAGACGCGCCGATACGAGTTCTATATCCGCCCGATCATCGAAGACCTGGTGGCGCAGGGCGCACTGGAATCGAAGAAACCCGGTCAGTGGAACACGAGTCGGGATCGGACCATTTATCGTGCGCCGGGCGGTAAGCGGCTCAGCGGCGACATGATGGACCTCGGGTATCTGCGCGAGGCCAAGGAAGCGATACCGGTATTCGAGGCACTGCGCGCGGCGCGGGAGTTGCCCGACCTCACGCTCCAGATCGGGATGCCGACCACGTTCACCATGGCGTTCATCGCTACGGGTGCGTCCGGTGTGTTACGGAACAAGAAGGCATTCACCGACGCCACGGTGCGCGACATCAGCGGGATCCGTGAATTGGCCGGTGACGATGTCGTGATACAGCTGGAGGCGACCGCGGAATTGGTGCTGATGGCGAAGACGCAGCCGCTGCACGGGCTGGTCGACCGAATGTTGGGACTGGGCAGTGGAATCGCCGAGCTGGCGTCGTTGTCCCCCGCGGGAACTCGTTTCGGCGTACATCTCTGCCTAGGCAGCATGAACAACAAGGCCCGCGCCACGTTGCGCAATGCTCGACCACTGGTGCATTTGGCCAATTCCGTAGTGCGGCACTGGCCTTCGGATCGCGCCTTGGAATACATCCACGGGCCGTTCGCGGCGGGTGACATACCCCCGTCGGCGAAGCCCGAGTTCTACGCGCCCCTGACCGGCCTGTCGCTCGGTGCGGGAACACATTTCTACGCGGGATTGGTCCACGACAGTCCTACCGAAGCGGAACAGTTCCACACGTTGCAGCTCATCGAGCAGGCGCTCGGCCGGCCGGTCGACGGCGTCGCGACCGCGTGCGGCCTGGGCCGACGTCCTCGTCCGGTTGCCGACGCGCTGATGGAGCGGGCCAATACACTTGCCGCCAAAGGGTGATTCGACGCGCGGGCTTCGAGGCCCGCGTCGATGCCTGGACAGCTCGGCGTAAAAGCACCGCCCAGCCGGGAAGATCGCTACGATTATGGTCGAGGATCGGGAGGACACCTTGTCTGAAATGGACCGCGCGCCTGGACTCAACCCGAACGTGCCGAGTTCGGCACGGATCTACGACTACCTGCTGGGCGGTAAGGACAACTACGACATCGACCGGGAAGTCGCTCATCGCATGCTCGCGATCGCGCCCGATACCCGGACCTTGGCCTGGTTCATCCGCCAGTTCCTGGTGCGGGCAGTCCAACTGGCCGCTGAGGCGGGGGTTCGACAGTTCATCGATCTCGGCGCGGGAATACCCACCTCACCCAACGTGCACGAAGTAGCTCGCAAAATCGAACCGTCGGCGCGAGTAGTTTACATCGACAACGACCCCGTCGTGCACGCGCATTGTGACGCGCTGCTGGCGAATTCACCCGGTCTGACCGCACTGAAGGCCGATGTTCGCCGACCGGACGACATTCTCGACCAATTGAAAACCGGGTCGATCATCGATTTCAACGAGCCGGTAGCCGTGCTGATCGTCGGCGTGCTGCATTTCGTGATGGACGACGAACACCCGGCCGACATCATCGCCAAGTTTCGCGACGCGATGGCACCGGGCAGCTACCTCGCACTCACTCATGGTTCCAACGAAACTCACCCGGACTTCATAGCCCAATCGCAATCCGACACCGACACAACCCCATCCCAGGTGGTGTACCGATCTCGGGAGCAGACGACAGCGTTCCTCGACGGCTTCGAGATCCTCGACCCCGGCGTGGCGCCGGTGCAGGAATGGCTGGAGGGCGACCTGCCCGCCACCCGGCTGGTGATCTACGGAGGCATCGGCCGCAAGTAGCGCCACCGGTCGTCAAATTCGGCGACGACGGGGTGTGCTCGATGGCGGTGCGTGCGGCGGTAGTTCGAAGCCGATGCGCGCGCCGGGACCGTGCTCGGCGAACACGGTGCCGTGGTGTGCGGTGACAATGTCCGCGACGATGGCGAGGCCCAGCCCGGAACCCGGTGTGCCCCGGGTGTTCGCCGCGCGATAGAACCGATCGAAGATCGCGGTGGTGTCATCGGGGGCGATGCCGGGTCCCTGGTCACGCACCGACAACCGAGTGCCGTGGATGTGCACGTCGATCGGGGTGTCCGGGGGGCTGAACTTGATCGCGTTGCCGAGCAGATTGTCGACGCACCGCGCCAGCGCCCGCGCCCGGGCCAGCACCGGGCGCGGCTGGTCCGCGGTGACGGTGATGGTGCGCCCGCTGCGGTGGCGGAAACGTTGCGCGCAGTCTTCGGCCAGCGTGAGCAGGTCCAGCACGATAAGTTCCTCGGCGGTGTGCTGGTCGGTGGCGAGTTCGACCAGTTCGGCGACCAGTGCGTCGAGCGCGGCGGACTCCTGCACGAGGGTATCGAGCACCTTGGTTTCGTCATCGGGTTCGAGGCGGCCGCGGGCGCGTTGCAAGAGTTCGGCGCTGCCCCGGATGGAGGTCAGCGGGGTGCGCAGTTCGTGGCTGGCGTCCTGGACGAGCCGGTGCTGCTGGGCGCGGGAGCGGCGCAGCGCGGTGAGCATGGTGTCGAAACTGCCGGTGAGGCGGCCGATTTCGTCGCGACCGGTCGGTGGCAACGGGACCGACAGGTCCTGGGTGGAGCTGATGTGCTCGGTGGCGGCGAGCAAGCGCCGGACGGGTCGCAGAATCCGGCCGATCGCCAGCCAGCTCAGCAGGGCCGACAACGCCACCGCGATCAGCGTGATGCCGCCGGTGCGCCAGATGAATTCGTTGTCGAGCTGTTCGGGTTCCTGGTATCGCTGCGCGACCATCACCGCGCCACCGCCCTGGCGCGGCTTGGTGAGGATCCCGTACGGCACTCCGTCGAGGTCGATGTTGTATTCGGCGATTCCGCTGCCGGTTCGGGCGACCAGGCGATCGGCCTCGGCGACCGGGAGCGCCAACCGGCCCGGTGCGAGCGGGCGGGCGGTACCGTCGGCAAGCAGCAGCTGTTCGGTGGTGTCGGAGCGCTCGGGCAGTACGGCGGGCAGCACCGCGATGACGGCGTCGGCGCGGTCGTTGAGACTGCGGTCGTGCTGATCGGCGACCAACTCGGTGATCCCGCGATACGACGTCGCCAGCGTGACGACGATCGCGGCGATCACCGCGACGATGACGACGAGGGTGATCCTGGCGCGCAACATCAGGCGGGACGAACGGCGTAACCGACATTGCGGACCGTGTGGATCAACCGAGGTTCGCCCTCCTGCTCGGTCTTGCGACGCAAATAGCCGATGTAGACATCGAGCGAGCGGGAATCGGTGTCGAAGTCATATCCCCAGATGTGTTCGTAGATGCGGCTGCGGGTCAATACGATTCGCGCGTTGCGCAGCAGTAGCTCGAGCACGTCGAATTCGGTTTTGGTGAGCTCGATCGCCCGCTGGCCCCGGTGCACCTCACGGGTCGCCGGGTTCAATGTCAGGTCCGCGACGGACAGGATGGCGTCGTCCTCGTCCAGGGTGCTGCGGCGCAGCAGGGCCCGCAGCCGGGCGAGCAGTTCGTCTGTCGCGAACGGTTTGGGCAGGTAGTCGTCGGCGCCCGCGTCCAACCCCGCGACGCGGTCGCCGATTTGGTGGCGGGCGGTGAGCACCAGGATCGGCAATCGGTCACCACGGCGGCGCAGCAACCTGCACAGCGAGAGTCCGTCCAGGCGCGGCATGACCACGTCGACCACCGCGAGATCCGGCTGTATCCGCTCGAGCATCTCCAGGGCCTGTTGTCCGTCCTCGGCCAGGTGGACGCGGTAGCCCTCGAAGCGGAGCAGCTGGTCCAGGGTGCTGCGGACGTGCGGGTCGTCCTCTACGACGAGCACGGACGCGGCGGGTACTGGCGAGCTCATTGCGGTCACGCCGCCATTGTTGCTGGCGGATTGCGAATTCGGTGAGATCAGGTTGCTCACTTCGTGACCGCCGTCACGTGTGCGGCGTGGCCCCGCCGCCTCCACTGGATTCTTACGGGATTTTGTCGTCGGCCTCTTCGCTCGTTGACCTTTCGCACTCAGGATTCAGTCAAGACCTCGGCTCGATACCGGGAAGTCTTCTGAAGGAAGGGATTTCGAGGATGCGCAACGGAATGCGGGCAGCCGCTGCCCTGGTAGCGGCAATCGCTGCCACGACGCTGGTCACGGCATGTGGTGACAAGGCAGCGTCCGGCCCGGACTGGTGCCCGACGGTGCCGGGTCATCGGGTCGACTGCGGTATCCAGTCGCGCCCATTGGTAGCGGACAAACCGGAATTGGGCACGGTCGCCGTGAGTTACGCGGTCATTCGGCGCAGCAAGCTCGACGCACCGGCCGCGGGCACAATCGCACCGAACCCGGGTGGGCCCGGTGTGCCACTGATCGCCCAGGCCGCGCAGGCGGCGCAACTGTCCACGCAACTGCTCGACGATCACGATCTGCTGCTCATCGACCCGCGCGGCACCGGACTGTCCAGCCCGTTGGACTGCGGCGCGAGCGAAGCCGAATACACACTCGGCACCCGCGACCTACAGCAGCAGACGGTGGCACGATGCGGCGAACAGCTCGGTGCGCGCGCCGCCGGATACACCTCGGCCGCTACCGCGGACGATTTCGACGCGGTCCGCGAACAGCTCGGCATCCCGAAACTGGTGCTCTACGGCTTTTCCTACGGCACCTACCTGATGCCGATCTACGCCGAACGCCACCCCGACCACGTGCAGTCCATCGTGCTGTCCGGCGCCTATCCGCGCGACTTCGATCTGCTGTCGCGTCCCAACGCCGAGGCGGTATCGCTTGCGCTCCAACGAATCTGCGAGCGACGCCAGGTTTGTGACGGCGCGACCGCCGTCGCGGACCTGCGCACGGTGGCACGGCGGTTGGCTGTCCAGCCGATCTCGATCGGTGCGCCGAACCCGTTGCAGCTCAACGAAAGTAAGCTGGGCACTCTCATCTTCGAGGTGGCAACCACCGGCGTAGGCGCCGACCCGCAAGCCCGCACCCTGCTGGGCATGCTGCCCGCGGCACTGCACGCCTCGGCCCAGGGCGACGACACGGCGCTGCGCCAGTTCGCCGAACGCGCCGCCGCCGAACCGACCGCGGAGAACATCGATCTCTACATCGCCGTTGCCTGCAACGACTACCCGACACTCTGGTCGCGCGAGGCGGGATTGCCGGAGCGCGAGCGGCAATACCGGCACGGGCTGGCGGCAGCCGGACCCGACGGCGTCGGAGCCTTCAGCGCCGAAGGATTCGGCGCGGCCCAGCGCGACGGCGGCGACGCATGCATCCGCTGGCCGAATATCACTCGCCCGCAACCGGTTCCGGCCCGCGACACCCTGCCGAACGTTCCGGTACTGGTGGTCTCCGGCGATCTCGACGCCATCACCCCCGATGCGAACGGCCAACGGGTAGCTGCCGGTTTCCCACAAGCAACATTCCTGTCGGTCCCCAACACCGGCCACGTCCCGGATCTGGAACCCAGCGGTTGCGTCACCGACATCGTGGCCCGATTCATCCGGTCCGGCAGCACCGGACCGACCTCCTGCATCGAGTCCATCCCACCCATCGCGGTTACCGCAGTCCCGCGCTGATCCCCTCACCTCCGAAAACCGCGCCCCGCCAGCAGCGTGTGCCGATCGAAGTCGAGTAGTCGCACCGAGGCCAACTCGACTTCGCCCGGTAAACGCTGATGGCGGGGCCTTCGCGGATTGCGGCTGCGCACAGCGGAGTTCGTGTGTCTCGCACCACTTCAGTCATCTTGCGTGACCGTCGTCACTTCGCTATCTTGTGCAATGTCACACGTCACATGACATCTGGACCACCTCGGTGGTCCGGACAATCGCGCAGATGGAGGCTCCAATGTCCGAACCGATCACCTCAGCAGTGAGCAAGCCCTGGCATGGAATCCTGGTCGCGACGACGCTGCCGTTCGCTGAGGACTACTCGGTCGACTACGACGCCTACGCGCAGCACGTGCAGTGGCTGGCGGCCAATGGTTGTCACGGTGTGAGCCCGAACGGGTCGCTCGGCGAGTACCAGACCCTCGACGACGAGGAGCGCGCCAGGGTGGTCACCACGGCCATCGCGGCTGCCCCGGCGGGATTCACGGTGATGCCGGGAGTCGCGGCGTACGGGGCGTTGCAGGCGCGCAAGTGGGCCGAGCAGGCCGCCACGGCGGGAGCGCAGGCGGTAATGCTGCTGCCGCCGAACACCTATCGAGGCGGCCGGGATTCGGTACTCGATCACTACCGCACCGTGGCCGAGGTGGGTTTGCCGATAGTCGCGTACAACAACCCGATCGACACCCGCATCGACCTGACCCCGGATCTTTTGGCCGAGCTGCACGGCGAGGGACTGATCGTGGCGGTCAAAGAGTTCACCGGCGATGTGCGCCGGTTCTACGAGATCAAGGAACTCGCACCGGAACTCGACGTGCTCGTCGGGTCGGACGACGTGGTCTTGGAGCTCGGCATCGCGGGCGCGGTGGGCTGGGTGGCCGGCTACCCCAACGCGATCCCGAGGGCGACGGTCGAGCTGTACAACGCGGCGGTCAACCGGGACCTGGACAAGGCGCTGCCGCTGTATCGCGAGCTGCACAAGCTGCTGCGGTGGGACTCGAAGACCGAGTTCGTGCACGCGATCAAACTGTCGATGGAGCTGGCCGGGCGCCCGGGCGGGAAGTGCCGTCCGCCGCGGGTTCCGCTGGCACCGGAATTGGTCGCGAAGATCAGCGAGGACACTCGTGACGTGCTGGCCAAGGGCTACCGGTAAAGCACACACCGACTGCCGAGCACACACGGACTGCCAAGCGCACCCGAGAGACGAGGAGCTAGCGATGACCGACAGCACGGTCGAATCCGTTCGCGACACGACTGCCGACGAGGTCGACGCGATTGCCGTCGCGGCCGCAGGTGCCGCGGGCCCATGGGCGGCAATGAGTCTGGCCGATCGAGCGGGAGTGCTGCGCGGCGTCGCCGACCGGCTCGACGCGCACGCCGCCGAGCTGATCCCGGTGGCGATGCGGGAGACGCATCTGGCCGAAGCGAGGCTGGCCGGCGAACTCCGGCGCACCAGTTTTCAGTTGCGGCTGTTCGCGCAGACCGTGCTCGACGGCTACTTCCTCGACGTGCGCATCGATAGCGCGGACGCCGACTGGCCGATGGGTGCGCCGCGGCCGGATCTGCGCCGGATGAATGTCGCGCTCGGTCCGGTGGTCAACTTCGCGGCCAGCAACTTTCCGTTCGCCTTCTCCGTCGCGGGTGGCGACACCGCCGCCGCGCTCGCCGCGGGCTGCCCGGTGATCGTCAAAGCCAGTCCCGGGCACCCCGAACTCTCCCGTGCGGTGGGCCGCCTCGTCGATCAGGCACTTGCCGAATTCGGCGCTCCGAGTGGCACTTTCGGCCTCGTCTTCGGGCGCGATGCCGGAGTCCAGGTACTCACCCATCCCGCCATCGCCGCTGCCGCCTTCACCGGCTCCACCGCGGGCGGACGGGCGCTGTACGACCTGGCGTGCCGTCGGCCGGTGCCGATCCCGTTCTACGGGGAACTCGGCTCGATCAACCCGGTATTCGTCACCGAGGCGGCCGCGCGGACGCGGGCAGCGGAGATCGCATCGGGACTGCTGAGCGCGGTGAGTGCGAGCGCGGGCCAGCTGTGCACCAAGCCGGGCCTGGTCGCAATACCAGAGGGCGCAACGCTTTTCACCGAACTGGCCGAGCTGACCCGGACCGGTCCGGTGCCGACAGGGGAAATGCTCAACGAGGGGATCGCCGCCGGGTTCACCCGCGCCGTCGAGCACGTGCGCGCGCAGCCGAACGTGGAACTGCTGGCGGGCGGCGAGCCCGGCGAAGCGCTACTGCTCGCCACCACGGCGCGCACGGTGCTGTCCGATCCCGACGCACTGCTGCACGAGATGTTCGGCCCGGCAACACTTCTGGTCAGCTACCGGGACACCACTGAATTGCTCGAGCTGGCCCGTTCAGTGGGTGGGCAGCTGACCGTCTCCATATTCGGCGACCACGTCGACGACACCGTCCGGGCGCTGACCGCCGCCGCGGTGGGCACGGCCGGGCGGGTGCTGTGGAACAGCTGGCCCACCGGACTCTCGGTGACCTACGCGCAGCAGCACGGCGGACCCTACCCGGCAACCACGTCGCCGACCTCGACCTCCGTTGGTACCGCGTCGATCTCGCGCTTCCTGCGACCGGTGGTGTACCAGTCGGTGCCGGACGACCTGCTGCCGCTCGAATTACGTTCGGACAACCCGCTTTCCATCCCACGATCGGTGAACGGGGCGCGGCCGCAATGACCGGAGCCGCGCCCCGCGCCACCGCCATGCGGGGAACCGACGTCCTGATCATCGGTGGCGGCATGATCGGCTGCGCGCTCGCGGACCGGCTCACGCTGGCCGGTGCCGCGGTCCGCGTCTGTGAGCGGGGCGGGGTGGCCTCCGGAACCACCGCGCACGGTGAAGGGAATGTGCTCGTCTCGGACAAGGGTCCTGGGCCGGAGTTGGCGCTCGCCCAGTTGTCCCGGCGACTGTGGCCCGCTGTCCTCGAGCGGATCGCCGAGCGCCTGCCTGTCGACGCGGCGGCCGTTGAATGGGAGCCCAAGGGCGGCATAGTCGTCGCCACCACCGATGCGGGCGCCGCCGCCCTGGTCGACTTCGCCGAGAGCCAACGTGGCGCGGGCGTGCGGTGCGAGGACCTGGACGCAAACCAGTTGGCCGCGGCCGAGCCCGCTTTGACCCGCGACGTGTGCGCTGCCGTGCACTACCCGGAGGACGCCCAGGTGCAACCGGCCGGTGCGGCGACCGCTCTGCTCGCCGCGGCGATCGCGGCGGGCGCGGTGCTCGAGACGCGGTGCGAGGTAACCGCGCCGCTGATCAATGCCGGCCGATTGATCGGAGTGCAGACCAGCCGTGGACCGCGGCACGCCGACGTCGTGATCAATGCGGCAGGCCCGTGGTCCAGCACGGTATCGCACCTGTTGGGCGCGCCGATCGCGATCAAGCCGCGGCGGGGCGACGTGCTCATCACCGCGCCGATGCCGCCGACCGTCTTCCACAAGGTCTACGACGCGGATTACGTAGGAGCCGTTGGTAGTTCGGACGCGGCGCTGCAATCCTCGGCCGTTGTCGAGTCGACTCGGGGCGGCCCGCTGCTGCTCGGCTCGTCACGTCGCCAATGCGGCTTCGACGACCGGCTCCGCCCGGACAGCCTGGCCGCCATCGCCCGCAGGGCAATTCGCCTGTACCCCGTGCTCGCCGAGGTCGCGATCATGCGGGCCTACGGCGGCTTCCGCCCCTACGTGGACGATCACCTCCCGGTGATCGGGCCCGATCCGCGACTACCCGGACTGTGGCATGCCACCGGGCACGAGGGTGCGGGCATCGGCCTGTCGGTCGGCACCGCCCAACTGATTTCGTCCGCGCTTGCCGGACAGACAGACGAGGTCGACATCGCGGCCTTCACCGTCGACCGCCCCGCCGTCATCACTCAGTCCACCGAACCGAGCACGAAGAAGGTACTCCGATGAGTGAGCGAAGCGAACGAATCAGCAGCACAGCGCCCTTGGCGAATGATGTAGCCGAGCGCCAGCGAGGCCAGTCATGAGCCCGCACGCGACGGCCCGTTCGATGCCGACAGCCTTGGGGCCTAAGGGGATGGCGGCATGAGCCCGCATTTGATTCCGGCGGATGTCGATCCGGTCGGCCGCGCCGATCGGGCGCTGACGGTCACCGTGGACGGGGTACCGATGCCGGGTGCGCACGGCCAGACGCTCGCCACCGTGTTACTTGCCGGAGGGCGCTCGCAGTGGCGCACCGCACCGTCCGGCGGTTCGCGCGGCGTGTTCTGTGGCATCGGCGTGTGTTTCGACTGCGTCGCCACCGTCAACGGCATCCCGGATGTCCGGCTGTGCAGGCGCCCCGCCCGCGATGGCGACATTGTCACCACTCAGACCCGACTGTCCGGAGACGCACGATGAGCAGGCATGTCGTGGTGATCGGTGGCGGCCCGGCCGGTGCCGCGGCGGCCGAATCCGCACTCCGGCACGGCGCGACCGTGACCCTGATCGACTCGAACGAGGCGCTGGGCGGCCAGTACAACCGGCGCATACCCGCCGCGTACGGCGTCCGTCAGCCACTGAGCATCGGGCACGGGTACGACTCGGCCGCCCGCCGCGCGCGCCTGCTGATCGAGCACCCGCGCTGCGAATACCTGCCGCTGGCAGCCGTTTACCAAATCGAACGCGGGCTCGACGGTGCCTGTCCGGCTGTGCGATTGCTGATCGGCGTCGAAGGCGACCGTCGGGTGCACCGCGTGGTCGCGGGCCACGCACTGGTGCTCGCCACCGGCGCTTACGACCGAGTGTGCCCGTTCCCCGGCTGGGACCTGCCCGGCGTCTATACCGCCGGTGCCGCACAGACTCTCGCGAAGACGCAGCGCGTGCTGGTCGGCCGGTCCGTGTTGCTCTCCGGCACCGGCCCGTTCCTGCTTCCGGTCGCGCAGTCACTCGCCGAGAACGGCACCGAGGTCCGAGCGGTGCTCGAGGCCAACCCCGGCCGCCGGATCGCCCGGCACTGGGCCGCCAAGCCGTGGCAATTGCGGCACAGCGCGGGTAAGGCCGTCGAACTGGCCGAGTACGTGGCGTGCGGTGTGCGACACCGGATTCCGTTGCGCACCGCGCGGGCGGTAGTCTCGGTGGCGGGTGACGGCCGGGTGGAGGAGGCCACCATCGCCCGGCTCGACGCGGACTGGGTGCCGATCCCCGGCAGTCACCGCACGGTGCCGGTGGACGCGGTCGCGGTCTCGCACGGATTCACCCCGCAGCACGAACTCGCGGTCGCCGCCGGAGCGCGTCTCACCGCGGACGGCTTCGTGCGGGTCGACGAGAGCCAGCGGACGAGCGCCGAAAATGTCTGGGCGGCAGGGGAAATCACCGGCATCGGCGGCGCCCAGGTCGCCGCCGTCGAGGGTACTGTCGCCGGTCTGGCCGCGGCGGGCGCCGCCGCGGACCGCTCGCTACTGGCTCGCCACCGCACCGCCCAGCAATTCGTGGCACGGCTCGCGGCCGCGCACCCGATCGGGCCGGGCGTGCTGACCTGGTCGCAACCCGACACCGTGCTCTGCCGGTGCGAGGGCACCACCCGTGCCGAGCTGACCGACGCTTGGTCCCGCGCCGGCGGTGACAGTTACCGGCCCGCCAAGCTGGCCACCCGCGCCGGACTCGGCCCATGTCAGGGCCGGATGTGCGCGGCGAATATCGAAGCGTTGCGCAGTCGGCTCTGCTCCGACGGCGCCGCCGACGATGCCTCTCCCGCAACAGGTCTCGCCGCGGCCTCGCCCGCGTGGCGGCCGCTGGCCGCTCCGGTGCGCTTGCGCGAGATCGCCGAACTCGACAACGAAGGACCGTCCTGATGCGCAGCAACATGATCATCTCCGCCATCGACACGCACACCGAGGGCATGCCGACCCGGGTGATCACCGGCGGGGTCGGCGCCATCCCCGGCGACACCATGGCGGCCCGGCGGATGTACTTCGCCCAACACCTCGACGGGCTGCGCAGGCTGCTGGTCAACGAGCCGCGCGGCCACGCGGCGATGAGTGGCGCGATCCTGCAGCAGGCCACCACCGAAGACGGCCACTACGGTGTGCTGTTCATCGAGGTCAGTGGGCTGCTGCCGATGTGCGGGCACGGCACCATCGGCGTCGCGACCGCCCTGGTCGAGGCGGGCATGGTGCCGGTCACCGAGCCGGTCACCGAAATCCGGCTCGACACCCCGGCCGGACGGGTCGTCGCCTCGGTCGCAGTCAGCGGCGGCCATGCCGACTCGGTCACGCTGCGCAACGTGCCCGCCTACTGCGACAGCCTGGACAACGAGGTCGAGGTACCAGGCATCGGCCCGGTGCGCTACGACATGGCCTACGGCGGCAACTTCTACGCCATCGTCGACCTCGGCAAGCTCGGGTTGCCGTTCGACCGGGCGCACAAAGGCCGGATCCTCGACGCGGGCCTGCGAATCATGGCGTCCATCAACGAGTTCCGGCGTCCGGTACACCTCGAGGACGAGCGGATCGGTGGATGTAAGCATGTGCTGTTCCTCGACCCGGCCGCCGAGCCCGCGCACACCCGCCACGCGATGGCCATTCACCCGGGCTGGTTCGACCGCTCGCCCTGCGGCACCGGCACCTCCGCGCTACTGGCGCGCCAGCACGCCCGTGGTTACCTCACCGAGGATCAAGTGCTGCAAAACGATTCGTTCATCGGCACCACCTTCTACGCGCGGGCCGTCGAAACCGCCACGGTCGGTGGTCGACCCGCGATCGTGCCCGCGATCACCGGCCGCGCGTGGCTGACCGGGACCGCGAACTACCTGCTCGACCCCACCGATCCCTTCCCCGAGGGTTTCGTCTTCTGACAGCACCACTCGCTCCACCGCTCCACCTGGAAAGGCCCGTCAATGAAGACCGTCGTCCCCAGACCCGCGCGCCCGCCGCTCACCAAGCGTGGCGTGCTGCGAAGAATGCCGGTAATCGTCACCGATACAGGCGATTTCAAGAAGAGCATGGGTCTGTGGCAACTCGTCGCGCTCAGCCTCGGCGGACTGGTCGGGGCGGGCGTGTTCTCCCTGGCCGGTGTGGTGGCCAACGAGGTGGCGGGCCCCGCCGTGCTCATCTCGTTCGCCATCGCGATCATCGCATCCGGGGCGGCGGGCCTCTGCTACGCGGAATTCGCGGGTATGGTCCCGCGAGCGGGCTCGGCCTACACCTACTCCTATGTCGCGCTCGGCGAGATCATCGGCTTCATGATCGGCTGGGATCTGTTGCTGGAATACACCGCCATCGTGTCGGTTGTCGCGATCGCGGTGTCCGGGTATCTGAACTACATCACCCACTACATCGGATTCGACTTGCCCACTTGGGCACTCGGCGCGCCGGGCACCGGCGCCGGGCACAAGGTCGATCTCTTCGCGGTCCTGCTCTGCCTGCTGCTGGCATACCTGCTCTCCCGGGGCACCCGCGAATCCGCCCGGGTACAAACGGGACTCGTCGCCTTGAAGATGGTCATCGTCGCCATCGTGGTGGTCGCGGGTGCATTCCATATCAAGGCGGGCAACTATCAGCCGTTCTTCCCGTTCGGCGTCGGCGGCGCGGTATCCGGTGCGGCCCTTGCCTTCTTCGCGGTCTACGGCTACGACGCGATGAGTGCCGCGGCGGAAGAATCCAAGGACGGCAAGAAACTGATGCCGAAGGCGATCATGATCAGTCTCGGCATCGCGTCGGTGGTCTACCTACTGGTCTGCCTGGTCATCGTCGGGATGGTCAACTACACCGATATCAATGTCGCATCGCCGTTCTCCAGCGCGTTCGACACGGTGGGGATGGGCATCCTCGGCTTGGTCATCGCGGTCGGGGCCGTCGTCGGCGTCACCACATCGGCGTTCGCGAACATGCTCGCGGTGACCAGGGTCGGCTTCGCGATGAGCCGAGACGGCCTGCTGCCGTCGTACTTCGGCAAGTCCAGCCCGGTCCGCAAGGTGCCGACCCGGGTGATCTGGCCGGTCGGCATCGTGTCCGCCCTAATCGCCGGATTCCTGCCGATCCGGGAAGCCGCCGAGCTCACCAATGTCGGCATCCTGATGGCGTTCATCGTGGTGGCGCTCGGCGTCCTGCGGCTGCGCCGGACACGCCCGGATGTCGAGCGGGCTTTCCGCACCCCCTTGGTGCCGGTGGTGCCGTTGATCGGGATCGTTTTCTCGGTGTGGCTGATCAGCCACCTCACCTGGGTCACCTGGTTGCGGTTCCTGGTCTGGCTGCTGCTCGGTCTGGCGGTGTACCTCGCCTTCAGCTACCGGCACTCGAAACTGAACAATGTTGAAAGCGAATTATTCTGATAGAGGTCGTGCTCGCACATAGGAGAAACCCGGAGCGCATTGATGATCGAACGGTTGGACATACCCAAGCGGCCCACGTTGCGCGAGCACGTGTCCGACGCGCTGCGTGCCGCGATCATCTCCGGTGAGCTCGAGCCCGGGGTGCTCTATTCGGCGCCGTGGCTGTCGGAGCGCTTCGGGGTCTCCCCCACCCCGGTCCGCGAGGCGATGCTGGACCTGGTCAAGCAGGGCTTGGTGATCTCGGTACCGAACAAGGGTTTCCGGGTCACCGAGATCTCCGACGCGGACCTCGATTCGATCGCCAAGATCCGGATGCTGCTGGAACCGCCGAGTGTCCGCTCGATCGCAGGCACCATTCCCGAATCCGACATCCCAGGACTGCGGGATCAGGCCGACAAGATCGTCGAGGCGGCCAAGCGCGGCGACCTCGTCGAATACGTCGACGCCGACCGCCGATTCCATCTGATGCTGCTGGACTATTGCCACAACCCGCGACTGTCCCAGATCGTCGGTGATCTACGCGCCCAAACCCGCCTGTTCGGCCTGGCCGCGCTCGTCGAGCGCGGCGAGCTGGACAAATCCGCGCAGGAACACCACACCATCCTCGACCTGATCGAACAGCACCGAGACGAGGAGCTCGAGCGCTTCCTCCGCAAACACATCGGCCACGTCCGCGGCATCTGGGCCGCCGGTAACGCTCCGGACGAAGACGATCTGTAAGACGGTCCGTCGTGGGGCGGACCTGTTATGTCACAGCCGTTCGGCGAGTTCGGCCAGTCTGTCGATGGAGGCCTGAAGCTTGTCCGGCGTGGTGGCTCGGGCACGGATGAGGCGCTTCTCGTCGGTCAACTCGGACCAGTCGTAGGTGTGGGTGACGCGGGTGCGGGTTTCGTCCAGGGGCTCGAGTTCCCAGCGCCACAGATGGCCCGGCGGCTGCTGGCCGGGCTCGGCGGGGAACCAGGCGATGCGACGGGCTTCTTCGAACTCCACGATGTGGTTCTCGCGGACGGCGCCGTTGGTGAGGGTCATGGTGAACATGTCGCCGACCCCGCGCACCCGTTGTCCCGCTGCGGCGTTCGCCAGATTCTCGTTGCCGTCCCACAGCGGCTGCTGTACCGGGTCGGCGATCAACTCGAAGATCTGTTCCGGCTTCGCCGCGATTTCACGGCTGGCGCTCACCACACGAGAAGGTTCGGTCTTGTCCGTCATGAGTTGATCGAAGCATCAGGTAGCCGAGTTGCGCTAGCCGCCCGCGGCAATAACACCGCCCGCTACCTCCTGTTTGCCCGAAAGTGGGGGATTCGTCCCATGTTCAGCGTGTGCAGTTCGTTCGGCCCCGTTAAACGTTGTCTCCTCATTCACCAGACGAGGGGAAACGGTAAATGGACGACCGGAACGACCATCAGGTGATCTCCAGACGCACCCTGCTCATCGGGGCGGGCGTGCTGGCCGGGAGCCTGACGCTGCCCGGTATCGCTAACGCGGACAGCAAGTTTCCGATGCCCACCGGCACCGACATCAACGTGCTGATCACCGGCGACGCGGGCACCGGCGAGGCGGGGCAGCGCGCGGTGGCCGCCGCGGCGAAGCGGATCTGCCAGGCCGAAGGGGTATCGCTGGCGGTCGGGCTCGGCGACAACATCTATGAGGACGGCGCGGAAAGCCCGGACGACGACGAGTTCTCGACCAAGTTCGAACAACCCAACGCGGGCATCGATGTGCCGTGGCTGATGGTCCTCGGCAATCACGACTGCAGCGGAATCTTTCCCGGCAGCGGCGGCGATCCGAGCAAGGGAGACCACGAGGTCGCCTACCATCAGCGCTCACCCCGCTGGTACATGCCGTCGCGGTACTACCAGGTCGCCCTCCCGGCGGCTGGTGACCCGCTGGTCGAGTTCTTCGCGCTGGACACCGTTCCCGTCTCCTCGACGGTGCTGCAGACCGACCCGAACTACCAGTGGAACGGCCCGTACATGCGGCAGCAGCGCCAGTGGCTGGACGGCGCGCTGACCGCGTCCCGCGCGACGTGGAAGATCGTGCTGACCCATCACCCGTACCGCAACAACGGCAAGCACGGCAACGCGGGCGCCTACGACGGCGTCACCACCGGCGACTACATGAGTGGCAAACACCTGAAGGAGTTGTTCGAGGAGGTCGTCTGCGGCCGGGCCGACTACATCCTCTCCGGCCACGACCACACCATGCAGATCCTGGATACCGCGGGCGCGTCCCGGGGCACCCAGCAGATCGTCTGCGGCGCCTCCGCCAAGAAGGGCGACGGCAGTTCACGCGTCACCAACCCGTCGTTCTGGCAGGACTTTTCGAGCCTCGGCTTCATGATGGCCAAGATCCGCCGCAACACGCTCACCCTCGACGCCTACACCGTCGACCCCGCCAGTGGCACCGCACGCCGGGCCTACACCCACGCCCGCCAGCGCTGAACCACCTTACCGTCCAACGGAATCCCGGAGCCCTTCCGCAGCGGGCTCCGGGATGAACGTGAGAAAGGGGCCGCGGCAGGCGGATTCGGCCCGGCCGGACATCGATCCGACGTTGGCTGATCATGACGGCGTCATGAACGCGTCATTCGCGCTTGATCGGATCACGTCCGTTATATCCGGATCTACCAGACTCGAGGAAGTGCCTTGCCGCTATTCAAGCCCACCCGGCTCAGCATCATCGCAGCATTCGCCACCACCCTCATGGTGGGTGCTCCGCAGGCCTCCGCCGCACCCGCGTCCACCCCTGAGCTCAAGGTGCTGACGTACAACACGTTCCTGATGAGCAAGAATTTGTACCCCAACTGGGGGCAGGACCACCGGGCAGCCGAGATCCCGAAGGCCGACTTCTTCCACGGCAAGGACGTCGTCGTGCTGCAGGAGATGTTCGACAACGAGGCCTCCGACGCGCTCAAGGCCAAGGCCGCCGCCGAGTACCCGCACCAGACACCGATCGTCGGCCGTTCAAAGGACGGCTGGGACGCCACCGGCGGCAAGTACACCGCGACCACACCCGAGGACGGCGGGGTCAGCATCCTCAGCAAGTGGCCGATCCTGCGCAAGGAACAGTTCATCTTCGCCGATGCCTGCGGCGCCGACTGGTGGGCCAACAAGGGCATCGCCTACGTGGTGCTCGCGGTAAACGGCAGCAGGGTGCACGTGGTCGGCACGCACGCCCAGTCGACCGATCCCGGCTGTGGTGCCGGTGAGGCCGCGCGTGATCGCGCGCTGCAGTTCAAGGAGATCAACGCCTTTCTCGACGCGAAGCACATCCCGGCCGACGAGCAGGTGCTGTTGGCGGGCGACCTGAACGTCGACTCGCGCAGCGCCGAGTACGACTCGATGCTGGCCGACGCTCGGCTCGAACCAGCCACCGCACGGACCGGACATCAGTTCTCCTTCGATACCAAGGAGAACTCGATCGCGTCCTACCGCTACCCGAGCGACCCGCGCGAAGATCTCGACTACGTGCTGCACCGCAAGGGGCATGCCAAGCCCGCCAGCTGGCAGAACCACGTCGTCAAAGAGACGGCCCCCGCCTGGACGGTGTCGAGCCAGGGCAAGGACTACACCTACACCAACCTGTCCGACCACTACCCGGTGACCGCTGGCGCCTGATCCGGAATGCCGCCCGCCCCGCAGCCGCGTGCGGGGCGTGCGCGCGTTTCCGCTGGCAGGGTGATCAAATCTACAGTTTTCCAACTAGCCGGTCTGTTTAGTTGGCCTCATCCTGGACTGACCGTCGAAAGGGGTCAGTCGTGCGCTTATCGCAGGTTGTCCGGGTGACCGTTGCCGTTGTGTGCGCCGGGTTCGTGCTGTCACCCGCGGTCGCGAGTGCACAGCCATCTGCGCGACCGCACTATCCCGTCTCCTACGAATACCGCGATGCGGCCGTCGCCGAGGCCCGGAATCCGGCGGCCGCGCCGCTCGGTGCCAATGACTGGGCCTGCAAGCCAAGCACGTTGCACGCCGAGCCGGTAGTGCTGGTGCACGGCGGCGGCAACACGCGGCTGCTGGACTGGTCGGCCCTCGCCCCCTTACTGGCCAACAACGGCTACTGCGTTTTCGCGCTGACCTACGGTCTGCTCCCGAACACACCCGCACCGCTCGGCTTGGTAGGCGGGATGACACCGATCGAGCACGGTGCGCAAGAACTGGGCGACTTCACCGACCGCGTGCTGGCCGCCACCGGCGCGGATCACGTCGACATCGTCGATCACTCGCAGGGCAGCCTGGTTTCGGATTACTACGCGAAATTCCTCGGCGGCGCGGACAAGATCGACCGTCTCATTTCGCTCGGCACCCTGTGGCACGGCACCAACACGCTCGAGTCCGCGACCCTGCTCACTCAGCGTGCGACCGAACAGGGGCTACCGCTTTCCGTGGATGCCCTCATGGGCCCGATCTGCCCACCCTGCTTGCAGATTCAGCACGACTCGGCCTTCATAGCGAAACTCACCAGTGGCGGTGCGGCCGTTCCCGGGGTCACCTACACCGACATCATCACCAGCAACGACGAATTCGTGATTCCGTACACGAGCGGATACCTGCCCGCCCCGAATGCCACCGATCACGTCATCCAGGACTACTGCCCCGGCGACCGTACCGAGCACACCTTGCTCCCCTACGACACCGTGGCAGCCCAACTCGTCCTCAACGCACTGGATCCGAGCCACGCCGAGCGCCCCACCTGCACGAGCAGTCCCCCGAACAGCTGACCGGCACTGCCTGAATATTGTTGTCACGGAACCCTCATCACGATCCTTCGCGAGCCATATGATCGCCACACAGTAAGAGTGGAGATCACCGCATGACCGCAGTCGCCGACGCAGGCACCACCGGGTATTCCCGTGTCATCGCACCACCGGGCTGGAGCCGCTGGCTGGTGCCGCCCGCGGCGCTGTCCATTCATCTCGCCATCGGGCAGGCCTACGCCTGGAGCGTGTTCAAGCCGCCCCTGGAAAAGTCGATGCACATCTCGGGGACCGGCAGCGCCCTCCCCTTCCAGATCGCCATCGTCATGCTCGGACTCTCGGCTGCCTTCGGCGGAACGCTGGTCGAGCGCCGTGGCCCACGCTGGGCGATGACCGTCTCGCTGGTGTGCTTCTCGTCCGGCCTGCTGATCTCCGCCCTCGGCGCGGCCACGAATGCCTACTGGCTCATTGTCTTCGGCTACGGGTTCGTCGGCGGCATCGGGCTCGGCATCGGCTACATCTCCCCGGTCTCCACGCTGATCCGCTGGTTTCCCGACCGGCCCGGCATGGCAACGGGTTTCGCGATCATGGGCTTCGGTGGCGGCGCGCTGATCGCGTCACCGTGGACCACCCAGTTGCTCTCGACATTCGGCCGAGACCACGTCGGCATCGCCGAAACCTTTCTGGTCATGGGCGTGACGTACGCGATATTCATGTCCGTCGGCGTGCTACTCGTCCGGGTACCACCGCCGGGCTGGCAGCCGGAAGGCTGGGTGCCGCAAGCGAAAACGGCGAAACTGATCAGCGAGCACGACGTCGCCGCCAATGACGCGATCCGGACGCCGCAGTTCTGGCTGCTGTGGATCGTGCTGTGCTTCAACGTCACCGCGGGCATCGGCATCCTGGAGAAGGCGGCGCCGATGGTGATCGACTTCTTCAAAGCGACCTCGACGCCGGTGACGGCCGTCGCGGCGGCGGGCTTCGTCGCGGTGCTGTCCGCGGCCAATATGGCCGGGCGGATCGGCTGGTCGTCGCTGTCGGACGTGATCGGCCGCAAGAACGTCTACCGGATCTATCTGGGTGTCGGCGCGCTGGCCTACGCGTTGGTGTGGTCGGTCGGCCAGACCAACAAGCCGCTGTTCATCGTCGGTGCGATGGTGATCCTGTCGTTCTACGGCGGTGGCTTCGCGACGATTCCGGCGTATCTCAAGGACCTGTTCGGGACCTATCAGGTAGGCGCGATCCACGGTCGACTGCTCACCGCCTGGTCGGTGGCGGGCATCGCGGGGCCGTTCATCGTCAATGCCATCGCGGATGCCGGTGCGCGGCAAGGGAAGACCGGTCCCGAACTGTACGGCGCTTCGTTCGCCATCATGATCACGCTGCTCTGCGTCGGCTTCGTCGCCAACGAACTGATTCGCCCCGTCGCGACGAAATACCATCGAAAAGTCCCGGCGCAGGCCGTCCACCCGGAGGGGACCCCGGCATGACCGAACTCGACCGCCCGGAACCAGCTCCGCCACGGCGCATTCCGCTGCTGATCTTCGCGTGGCTGTGGGTCGCCGCGCCGTTCGCCTATGGCCTGGACCGCCTTATCGTGAACCTGCTCAAGCTGTTTCAAGGCTGAGACGTTTACCGCGTCAGATCACCGACGTAGGTGTGCAGCGGGCGCAGTCCCCACGAGGCGGCGATGTCTGTCGCCAGGTCGGCCAATTCCGCGGCGGTGTGTGCCATTTCGGGTTTGAGACTTTCCAGTGCCCAGTGGATTTTCCCGTCGGCTTCCGACAGCCATGTCGCCAGCGCAACCGGTTGCGCGGCGGCGCGTGGCGCGTCGATGCCCTGGACGACCGCCCTCTTCATGTGTAGCGACGGTGCGTGCGCACGGAGTTGCGGCGCGATGAAGGCATCCAGATTTCCCATGTTGGAACACATTCCGATGGTGACCGGCACCTTTTCGAGGAGCCGGTGGACAACGCCCTCGGGCAGGACGTCGACGAGATCGGGCGGCAGCTGGCGGGGCCGGGAGAGCACACCGGAGCCGACCGTCGCCACGGCCGCGAACGCCGCCTTGCTGGCCGCGCGCAGCGATGTCAGATCGTGGCTGTCCAGCCATTCTCGCTGCACCACGATCGGCACCCGGGTAAAGGAATTCGCATCGTGTTGATCGTGCTCCCGGAGGATGCGCACGGCAGGCGTCAGCACCGGCGGAATGTTGTCGACGAGGGGGCAGCGTCGCAGCAGGTCGGCGGTCAGTGCGAGATACAACGTGTTGGCTGTGCCGCCGTCGCGATCCGCCGCCGATAACCATTGCGCCGCATCGAAGGTGACGACGACCGACTGCTCGCGCCAACCGCGCGGGTCGGGTTCGGGCTCCGGCTCCCTGGCGAACAGTGCCGCGCGCACGGCCTCGCGATGCTTGGGGTCGCGCGCGGCTCTGCGCACCTCCGTGATCGCCTGCCGGGCAACGGTGATGCCGCGACGAGCGCCGTCGGCGAGTTCGTCCCGCAGGCCGACCTCGGCGTCCAGGCCGTGCTGGGTGGCGAGTGCGGGGTCGACCAGACCGGCCTCGGCCAGCAATCCCGCATGGCCGTCGGCGACGGCGTGCGACTTGGTGAGGCAGACGACCATGCCACCGGAGCGCGTCGGCGCCGCCGACAGTCGCCACCCGTATCCCGCATCGGGGTCGAGGCGATACTGTGCCTGCTCGTTCGCCCACGTCAACGCGTCGGCGTCAGCGATCGGATCGGGTGCCAGGTACAGCGGAAGGGCTGTATCGGCAGGCAGCCATCGGGCTCGGGCGAAGGGCACGAATGAGCGGTGCACCCGCCGGGTCAACGGCCCGGACCTCAGCAATGCGTGCATCGAGTTCAGCTGGTCCACGGTCAGGCGAGTGCGGAGGATTGTCAGCGTCTGCGTGACGACAGGCATGCCGTAGCCGTGATGCAGGCGCAGGAACGCCTTGTCGGTGAGGTTGACATACACCGGGGCCGCCGACGAGGGGACACCGTTGCGATCGGCGTTGTCTCGGTCGGCCCGAATGCCGCGGGTGAGGGTTGCCATGAACGCTCCTGGGAGTCGGGCCGCGCGATCGATCAGGTCTTTCGTTCGAGGCCGACATTTTCACCGGTTTGCCCGATTTCGGGCGATACGCCCGAATAGCGAATTCCGGTTATTACACTAAATGGTCGCGCATCCGACACAGGTTGTCGCTCCGCCGGATTGGAGAGCTCGCGCTCCCATTGAATACATGGTATTCGTTCGCAGAATACACAGTAAACGCCGGGCGAGAACATCGGCGATTACCGCCACATCAATAAGCTGTAAATTAACCGGCTTTGTCGCCCGCACGGTCAGCACCGAGATTTCGCCCGGCGATGGTTCGACACTGTCGGCGTAGGGCCCGCCGCGCGGGGGCCGAGAGGGACAAGCGATCGGTCGCCCACGGCACGCCCGTTGTTTCGAGACCCCGATGCCGGGTATCTGCCCGACGATCAGTTCGACTGGAAGAAGATACCGTGGCAAATATCAACCGTTCCAAGGCATCCGGCACCGTGTCCGCCCGTGCGGGGCAGATGGTCCAGCACAGCGTCTTCGAGCGATTCGCTCGCGCGGGCTTCATCATGACGGGCATCGTCCACCTGATCATCGGCTACATCGCCATCCGAATCGCCATCGGCGGTGCAGGCGGCAACGCCGACCACTCCGGCGCCATGGCGGAATTGGCGGCCAAACCGGGTGGCGTCTTCGCATTGTGGGTCGGCGCCATCGCGTTCCTGCTGATGGCACTGTGGCGACTGGCCGAAACGGCGCTGGGCAGCGCGTCCAAACCCGACGCCGACAGCAAGAAATCCGAAGCGTTCCGACGCGGCAAAGCCTTCGCCCTGGCCGTGATCTATTTCGCGTTCGCTTTCTCCGCGTTCGGATTCGCCCGCGGCAGCGGTAAGTCCAGCGGTGCGGAGAGTGCCGGATTCAGTGCCCGGTTGATGCAGAGCACGGCAGGCACGATCGCGCTCGTCGTTGGCGGGCTGATCATCATCGGGGTCGGCGGTTACCACCTCTATAAGGGAGCCAGCCAAAAGTTTCTCAAAGATCTCGAAGGCAACACCGGCGAGCCGGTGCGACGGTTGGGCATGTGCGGATACATCGCGAAGGGGTTGGCCGTTGCCGCGATCGGCGTGCTGGTGATCCTCGCGGCGAGCCGCGCCGAGCCCGACAAGGCCGCCGGACTCGACGGCGTGTTGAAAACCCTTGGGGCACAGCCCTATGGCATGACGCTGCTCATCGTGGCCGGACTGGGCATCATCACCTACGGCCTCTACAGCTTCGTCATGGCTCGATACGCCAAGATGTAGCGGCCGGAGGTTAGGGCAGGATCGAGGGCATGTGCCCTACCACCGGACCGTTCGTCTCCGGAACCGTGGACGACTTCCGCCTGCTCGCGCGCACTCGGCTGAACGCGTTCCCGCACACCGAAGTTCCCGATGCCCCTGGCATTCGCCGGGCCGCGGTGCTGCTGTGTGTTGTGGGACAGCGCGAAGGCTCGCCCGCTGTCGTCGTCATCAAGCGGGCATATCGCGGCCGCAATGCCGGGCAGTGGGGTTTGCCCGGCGGGCGGCTCGACGAGGGCGAGACCGCCGAGCAGGCCGTATTACGTGAGCTGCACGAGGAACTCGGCCTGACCGCCACTCCCGCCGACCTGCTCGGTCGGCTCGACGACTTCCCCGCGGCATCGGGTTTCGTGATCACGCCCTTCGTCGCCGCGCTGCCCGATGCTGCTGAGCTGAGGCCCAGCCCTGCGGAGGTCCACTCCGTCCACCTGGTGGAGTTGGCCCGGTTGGCCGCCGACGATGTACCGCATTGGGTTGCCCCGCACGCGGCGCGGCGGCAACCCGAACTGGGTGACGCGGCGGCGGCCACCATCCCGGAAGAGGTTGGGCTGCTACAGATGCGGCTCGGCGACGGCATGACGATTCACGCGCCGACCGGGGCGATGCTCTGGCAGTTCCGCGAGGTCGTCCTGCTCGGCCGAGACCATGCCGCCGTCCGGGTAGCGCACTTCACCCAACCCGACTGGACCCAGCACTAGATCGACCGCCCACAGCGCACACCACTCCGCTGTACCCCAGTCTTGCTCCGTCGGCTCGGTTCGCCTACGCTCCGGCGATCGTGGGAGTAAGTGCGGTCATCGAATCGCGAAAAGATAGCCGGAAGTGGGGGGCGATCACCGCACTCGGGGTGATCGCCGGATACGTGGCTGTCCTGCTCGCGGACGCTCGGCACTATTACACCGACGACACCGAAGCCCAATACGCCCCGATGTGGGTCATGATCGGCACCCGGCTGCGGGAGGGGCGTTTTCCCGCGCTGGTGCCGTGGGAATGGATGGCAGGCAACTACAGCCTGGAAGAGGCCGGGCTGTACAACCCGCCGCAGTTGCTGGTCCATCTGCTCGCGCCGTCGATGGACAACCTCGCCGTGTATGCCACGGTGGTGAAGCTCGTCGTCTCGATCATCGCCGCGCTCGGGGTGTACCGGGTCTGCCTGGCCTACGGCGCGCGAGCACCGTGGGCGGCGGTCGCGGGCATCGCCTTCCCGTTGAGCGGTTGGTTCCTGTTCTTCGACGAGGCCAGCTGGTGGACCTCACACACCGCCACGGCGTGGCTGGTGCATGCCTGGGCGTCAGCGGTGCGCTACAGCCGCGGGCGCAGCGGCCCGATCCCGGTCTTCGTCTTCCTCTATCTGACGCTCACGGTCCAATACGCCTTTCCCGCGGTCGAAGCGGCGTTGATGATCGTCACGGTCGCCGTCGGTGAGGTCATCTATCAGCGGCGGTGGGGACCGTCGGCGCGGCTGCTGGCGGCGGCGAGCTGTGCCGCGCTCGCGGCGATGATCGCCAACCTGCCCGGCATCCTCTCCTCGCAGGTGACCTGGCGGGGCAACGCGAAGATCCACAACGATCCGTTCCTGACGGTGCCGTGGTCGGAATCGCTCAATGCGAGCCTGCCGAGCACGACGCCCGCGTTCACCGCCTGGTGGGGGCATGTCCAGCCGTTGCCGATGGTCTACATCGCGTGGTTCCTGATCCCGGCGCTGGCGTTCATCGGCTGGCAGGCGGCACGGGAGTCGGTGCGCGAGTTCAGCGGGATCGCGCTGTTCGCGACGGCGGTGCTGATGTGGACCGCGGGGCCGGGCGCGATCGGCCCGCTGCGCTGGCCGGCCCGGGTGCTGCCGATCCTGGCCGTCGCACTGCTCGTCCTGGTGTGCGTATTGCTCAGTCGCTACGGCACTTTCACCTCGCTGCGCAGGCGCGCCCTCGCCGCGGGCATCTTGATCGGCGTGCTGTTCATCCGGTCCTTCTCGGCAGCCCCGCAGATCGTGGTGCGCCATCTCGTCGCGGTGGTGGCGGTCGCCGCGATCGGCGCCGCAGTGGTGTGGCTCGCCCGCAGCCGGGGAATGGCGGCGGGGTGTGCACTGATCATCGTCGCCATGTTCCCGATCGCCTACGCCCAGGTGCAGGCCGCGCCGCCGACGCCGATGTCCTACGACTTCCCGGAACGGCGTTCGGCGATGACCGCGGCCTTCCCCGATTTCGACGGCGTCACCCTGCAACTCGCCGACCGCGCGGTGCTGCGACCGGAGGACAAGACCCTCGCGAACGCCTACGGTTCACTCGCCATCGGCAACTACGCCAAGAACCTCGGGCTGCAGTACGTCAACGGCTATACCCCCATCGGCCACCATCCGTTCGCGGGCATGCTGTGCATGGCCTGGGACGGCAGCACCTGCACCGACGCGTTCCGCCGCGCTTTCGCCCCCGAACCGTCCACGGGCCGAACAATTGTCGACCTGATGAAGGTCGACCGGGTCGTGCTGCACCGCGCGCAGTACCCCGACGCGGGCAACCATCCCGCGCCGACGGGTTGGAAGTGGGTCGACTACCCGGGCCACGAACGCTACATCTGGGTACTGGAGCGAGTAGACGGTCTCCTCTCCACCAAGAACGGCGTGATCGCCCATACCGCCGGAGTCGCTGCCACCTCCACGTCGAGCGACAGCCTCACTGTCGACTCCCGCGTCAGCTCCCCCACCGGTGGCCGCGTCGTGTTCGCCCGTCTCGCCTGGCCCGGTCACCGGATCACGTTGAACGGCAATGACTTACCCACCACCACGGTGGCGAACACCTTCCTCGCCGTCGACATCCCCGCTGGCACCGAGAACGCCGTCCTCACCCTCACCTGGCGCCCACCGGGCTGGCAGGTCGGCATCGCGACCGCCGTCATCGGTCTCGCCGGAATCGGCCTGCTGCAATGGGTCTATCTGCGGTCCCGCCGCGACCCGCAACTCCCCGACGACGACCAGCCAGCAGCGGAGCCGGAGCGGAATCTGGTCACCGCCGACGCGTAACAGTCCGTCGGCGCACGGGGATCAGTCGTCCAGAAAGGTTGCCGCGGTGCGGCGGTGGCGGTCCACGGTGACCGCGAAGACGTCGGGGCGGGCGTAGTGACCGGTGGGGTCGAAATTCTGGCGCTCGCGGGCTACCTCGGCGGGGTCGATGTCGGCGATGACGAGGCGCTCCTCGTTGGTCACCGGTTCGACCAGCCAGGTGCCGTCCGGGGCTGCGATCGCGGAGCCGCCGTCGTAGCCCGCGGGCTGGTCGAGAGCGAGAAGTTGGTCGCGGAGGGGGAAGCCGGACGGTACGTCGGCGTAGTCGAGGACGGCGCCGACGGCCAGGGAGTAAACCCGGCCTTCCATGGCGACGAATCGAGTGATGTCCTCGGTGTTGCGGATCGATCCCGGCCAAGTGGAGATATGCAGGGTGGCCCCGTCGGCGTAGAGCGCGTGCCGGGCCAGTGGCATCCAGTTCTCCCAGCAGGACAGGCCGCCGACGCGGAACCCGCCGACCTCGTGCGCGCGCAAGCCGTGCCCGTCGCCGAGGCCCCAGACCATCCGCTCCTCGTGCGTCGGCATCAGTTTGCGGTGCGCGCCGACCAGCCCGCGAGCCGGGTCGATGGCGACGAGCGTGCAGAACACCGTGCCGCGTACTCGCTCGGTGATGCCGAGGTAGCAGAACACGCCGAGGTCGGCGACCGCCTCGCACACTGTGGCCAGGTGTGGGCCGTCCAGGGTGACGGCGGCATCCAAATAGTATGCGTAGGCGGCCTTTTGGGTGGGGTGGTCGAATTGGGCACCGCCGGTGGGCGCAAGCCAGATCGGATAGCCGGACAGGAACGTCTCCGGAAACGCGACCAGCTCCACCCCCGCCGTGGCGGCCTGGGTCAGGTAGTCGACGACGATCTTCGTTCCGGCCGTTGGGTCGAGCCAGGCAGGACGGGCCTGCGCCGCAGCAATCCGCATACTTCGATGCTAGTCAAAATGCCCGGCAGCCAGAGCCTTTGACCGACACGCGCCAGGGGAAATCAGTTGGCGCGTCCGATCTCCTGGTTCAGCCAGTCACCGAGCCACTGGATGGCGTTGCGGCCCTTGTTGTCGACGACGAGGGATCCGTAGTTGATGTGCGCGCTGGAGGTGAAAAAGCTTGCGGCGCTGAGGCCGTCGCCGATGAGGGCGAACAAGTTGATCCCTCGGGGCGCCTGGGCCGGTGCCGCGGCCAGGTCGCTGAGGTCCAGGGCCTGCACTTTGCTCGTCAGCGGGCCGATCGCGACCGAGGCCAGCTCTTGACCCACCGGCAGCAGGCCGGACAACGCGGCCGCCGCGCCAGCGAGGTCGGGTTGCTGTCCCGGTGGCGGGACCAGCTTCTCGATTACCGACCAGGCGACTTCCTGGATCCGACCGACGATATTCGCCAGCCGGAGGACATCGACACCGGACAGGATCGAGGTCGCCAGCGCGGCGAACTGAATGTAGCCCTGCGAGTTGGGGATTGCCGACAGCACCTGCGAGATCTGTTTCACGTCAGCGCCCGCGATCAGTTTGACCAACGGCTGGAACTGGTTGTTCAGCTCCCCGGCGACCTGGTGGGCGCCGTGCGCGTCCATCGCGGCCACCTTCTGGCCCAGGAGAGTCAGATTGCGCAGGATCGCCGGGAAGTCGAGTGCGGTGACGTTGGCGACGACATCGAGTGACTGATTCACCAGCGCACTGGGTTTGAGCAGGGACAGGATGTCCGAGGCCGACCCGAGGACGTCGACCTGAATGGAGACCAGCGGCGCGACCTGACCGTTGAGCGCCTCGGCGGCGGTGGTCAGCGCCGCCGCGTCCGGTGAGTTCTCCTGGAGCGTGCTGACTCCCCGGTCCAACAGCTGGGCGGCGGTGTCTTCGATCGTTTTCACCGCGGCCGTGGCGGCCGCCAGGTCGGACTCTCCGGCCTTGAGCAGGACCTCGCCCGCGTTGTGCTCGGCCGATCCGGCGGGGGCGGCGGCCAGTCGGGCCGCGGTGCGGTTGGCCGCGCCGGAGTCGATCAGGTCGGCGAGTGGATCGATGGTGTTGGCCAGCTTGTCCGCTTTGGCGCGGACCCGTGCCAGATCGATGCCGCCGGGGGTGGTGAGTCCGGCGGCCAGCTCACCGACCGCATTACCGATGCCCGGCAAGTCGGCTTTGGAGAAATCCGAGGTCAGCGCGGTGGCCACCTTGGATTCGCTGGGGATCGTGCTCAGCAGCGAGCCCAGCTTCCCGAGCAGCGGGTTCAGGTTCTTCTGAATCGAGCAGTACAGGTCGCCTGGATCGCAGATCGAGGTGACCCGTCCGGAGAGCTTGCCCATGCCCTGCGGCCGGGGATCGGCGATGCCAGTGCCCGCGGTACGTGGACCCACGGCGATCTCGCCCTTGGTGCCCGCTCCTGGATCGGCGAGCAGCCCGACGGCAAGAACCCGGTCGGCGGGCACAGGGCCGCGGTCGTTGCCGATCTCGGAGGCCAGGTCACCGGCGGCGTCGGCGCCCTGACTGTAACCGGTCAGCGTGAATTTCGCTGCGGGACAGCGGGTGCCGTAGGCACGCAGCGTTGTCCGCGCTTTGGTCAGCGCGGTGTTCTTGCTGTCGGCGTAGGTGTAGCCGTTGTCGAAAGCGCGCGCCATATAGGGCGTGAAGTAGATGTCGGATTGCGGACCCTGCTGGCGCTGGATCGCCTCGGCGATCGGCTTGAGCATGCCGATGGGCTGCGCGGGGTCGGCGGCCTCATTGGTTTCCCAGGTGCCGGGGATGAACAGGTTGAACGTCTCCGCGCAGTCGGCCGGTGCGGCGTGCACGATGGCCGGGGCGGCGACGGCAGCGGACCCGACGGCGACACCGACGGTCACGATTGCGGTTGCCACGTAGCGCATGGACGAATGCATCATTGACATCTGAACCTCACTACCGAGCTCGATCGGACGCTCATTGCCGAGCAGGGGCACCGCCACTGGCCGCGAAAGGCCTTGCCACCGAGGCGATCACCGCCGGGACGGCGGTACGTCGACAGAATGCTCGCGACATCAGCGCGACGACCGTTGCCGCCGCGCTGAATATCGCGAATTCCGGGTCAGGACAAGTGACCGAGAAGTTTGACAACCAATTTGAGCAGATCCAGTCCGGTGCCGAGGGAGCCGGTGGACGATCCGCCGCCGCTGAGCGATTCGATATCCTCACTGGAACCGGAAGCAGCGGCAATGAAATTAACGGTATCCATAACGCTGACGAGAGTCGACATGTCTCAAACCGCCTGTCTTGAATCAGTAGTGCATTGGAGGCATCGCACCGAGGATGCCGAGATAGATTGGATGATGACCGCAATCAGATTCCCCGCTGACCACGTCCGCGTCCAGGCCGGCTCAACTGGGGAAGCTATGCGCGCCATGCATTTTCGCCGCTCGCACCGGCGCTGACCGGCGGCGTTGCGGATCTCCCCACTCGACGGTCTGGCAGCTCGGCCACGGCTCCCGGAAACCGTCCCTACCCAGCACATCGGCGACCATTCGACGATGTCCTTGATATCGTCCGGCGGCGGAACCCGCGTCCAGAAACCTGACGCGGATGGAATACGCAACAGCAGGCGTCCGAGATTGCACTCTATGCAATATCAATTGCGCCACTTGCGAACCGAGATAACTTGGGACATTCTGGCCCGAACGCGGGACACGGCCGCGGGGCGGAAGGAGAAACCGGTGCGCGATAACGAATTCGGACGGCGGCGCTTGCTCGGCCTGCTGGGCGCGGCGGGTGTCGGCGTCGCGGTGACGACCGGAACAACGCGACCCGGCACGGCTGGAGCGGCAACCGGGACGCGCGCGTTCCTCGGTTCTTATACCTCCAGCGGCGCAGGCGGATCCGGCATCGGCGTCGCCGCCGTCGACCCCCGCACCGGTCGGTTGACCGTGGAAACGGTTGTGGACGTGGCGGATCCGTCCTTCCTGGCGATGTCGCCCGACCGGCGCTACCTGTACGCGGTCAACGAGGGTTCCGGCGCCGGGACGGCTACCGCTGTCGATGTGCGGTCTTCCCGGCCGACCGTGTTGAATACCGTTGCCGTGCAAGGAGAGGGGCCGACTCACCTGTGCGTCACCCCCGACGGTCGCTACGTGCTGACCGCGAACTACACCTCGGGCAGCGTCAGCGTGCTCGCGGTGGCCGACGGCGGACGGCTCGGCGCGGTGACCGATGTCGTCCAGCACACCGGCACTGGACCGGACCCGGATCGGCAATCCGCGCCGCACGCGCATCAGGTGTCGATCGACCCCTCCGGCCGCTGGGTGCTGGTGGTCGATCTCGGCGTCGACTCCATCTACGTCTACCGACTGGCCGACGGCAAGCTGCACCGGCACGCACAGGCCGCGATGACACCGGGCAGCGGCCCGCGACACTTGGCATTCCACCCCAACGGCCGCACCGTCTTTCTCGCCAACGAGCTGAATTCCACGGTGACCGTCTGCGAGTGGCAGGCCGAGCGCGGCGAATTGCGCGCCGGGCTTTCGCTGCCCGCGGATCTGAACGGCGGCGGCGACCGGAACTACCCGTCCGCGCCCGTGGTCGCCAAGGACGGCCGCTTCCTCTACCTCGCCAACCGTGGCCACGACAATGTCGCGACCTTCGCCGTGCTGGGCGGCGGGTTCCTCGCCCCGCTGGGCACCACCCCGTGCGGCGGAAAGTTTCCCCGGGATCTGACATTGAGCCCGGACGGGCGGCGGCTGTACGCGGCCAACCAGAAGTCGAACTCGGTGACCTGCTTGAATCTCGACCCCTTCACCGGCCTGCCTGCCGCACCCTCGGCCTCGTTCGAGGTACCCGCCGCCACCTGCGTGCTGTTCGAGTAGCGAGGCGGCGGCCCGCATCGGCCCCCGGCGGCCATCCCGTCCCCAGTTGTTCCTCAGTCGAGATGGCCGTCCTGGTGTGGTTCTACTTGGTCATGAAACCCACCCATCGACGTGCGGCACGCTATGTCACCGCGCTGTTCGCGGTAGTGGCAACGGTTTTCGTCGCCCTGCCCAGTTCGCTGGCGCAGCCGCCGACCGTCACCCAACCCTCGCCCACCGTGCCGGTGACGTCGGCGCCGGCCGGGCCGGGCTCGGACCGGGGCCCGGATAAACTCCAGCCGGACGGCACCTCCGCCGTGGATTTCCGAGTTCCGGTCGACAACGAGATCGTCCGGCTGCGAACACATTTCACGGTGCCGCCGAAGCCGCCGCGGGTCGGCACGCTGTTCCTGTGGCCCGGCGTCGAGCCCCGCCCCGACGGCAGGAACTACGAGCCGATCGGCCTCGGTGTCCTGCAACCCGTGCTCACCTGGGGACCGAGCTGCGCGCCGACCCGGCAGCCGCCCGCCTACTCGACGTGGTGGATTTCCGGACAGTACGTCAATGTCGGAAACGATCCCCGGTACGAGGGATGCCATTCGGGAACGGCGATGTCGGTCAAGGTGGGTGAGGTCCTCGATATCGACATCGCGCTGGACCCGGCGAGCGGCAGGTGGCAGCAGACCATCACCGGGCAATCGGGTTCGGTGCGGTACTCGATCAATATGCGCGGGCAAGCCCAGAACCGGGCGCTCTTCGCCGTCGAGCCGTGGGACAACGCGCAATACGGCGGTCCACTGCTGTTCTCCGACACCACGATCGACTTCCGCAATGCCGGAAGGCAGAGTTGCCTCGACCCCCATGTCGTCTATATCGGAGCGGGCGGACGCATTTCTCAGCCGACAGCCCTCGACGAACGGCGATGCCATATCGACACGGTCAGCGTGAATAGTCGGCGCACGGTGGAGTAACAGCCGATATCCGCCCCGAATTCGGTCCCGGTGCACGAACGTGCACCGGGGTTCCTTTGCGTCCCAATATGTTTCGCGCCGATAGACCGCAGCAGGTGAACGTTTCGTGAATAACGTTGCTGCCCAATCAATTTCGCAACGACTTCGACCCGCCCGCGCTATACATATGACACATCCAATGCTCGTTCGCGCGTGAAAGGTTCCTGAAATGCGCAGAATCACGCATATCACCCTAGGTTTGCTGGTGGTCGCCAGCAGCCTGGTCAGCACACCAACGGCCGGGGCCGACCCGGAGGCAGGCAAGCTCGCCGAGCTCAGTGGGGTCGTCGAGGACGGTGCGACAACCACTTTGAAGTCCGGTCCGGCCGCGGTCCGGGTCAGCTTCCCCAAGCCCGGCGCGGTACGCGTGCAGCTGGCTCCCGACGGCCAGTTCACCGACCCGGCCGGGAACAAGATCGTGCTGCCGACGAAGGACACCCCGGTCGTCCCGGCCCGCACCGACAAGGGCGATTACTGGGCCTTGTCCACCACCGATCTCACCCTGCGCGCGTACAAGTCTCCCCTGCGCTTCGCCCTGTACGACCGCGCCGATGCCAAAGAGATCTGGGCCGAGACGGCACCGCTGTCCTGGACCAAGGACACGACCACCCAGAGTCTCGGCCGGGGACCGAGCGAACAGTTCTTCGGCGGCGGCGAACAGAACGGGCGGTTCAGCCACCGCGACCAGACCATCAAGATCTTTGCAGACCACAACTGGAACGACGGCGGCGCACCGAACTCGCAGCCGTTCTATCTGTCCAGCAAGGGCTACGGCGTGCTCCGCAACACCTTCGCACCAGGCAGCTACTCGTTCACCGATCCGGCCCGGACCACCCATCAGGAACGCCGCTTCGATGCGATCTACGTCGTCGGCGACGGCCCGAAGGGTGTGATCTCCGCCTACACCGCACTGGTCGGCAGGCCCTTCCTGCCGCCGATCTACGGGCTGGAGATGGGCGACTCCGACTGCTACCTGCACAACGCCAATCGCGGCGAACGGCGCACCCTCGACGCCCTCGCCATTGCCGACGGGTACGTGCAGAACCAGATGCCCAACGGCTGGATGCTGGTCAACGACGGATACGGCTGCGGTTATGAGAATTTGCAGCAGGTCGGCGAGGGTCTGCGCAAACGCGAGATGCAACTCGGGCTGTGGACCGAGGACGGGCTGCCGCATCAGGCGGAGGAGGTCAAGGCCGGGGTGCGGGTGCGCAAACTGGACGTGGCCTGGGTGGGTCCCGGCTACCAGTTCGCGCTGGACGGCTGCGACAGCGCGCACCGCGGCATCGAGGAGAACAGCGACGCACGGGGTTTCGTCTGGACGCCGGTGAGCTGGGCGGGCGCGCAACGATGTGCGGTGCTGTGGAGTGGGGACCAGTCCGGGTCCTACGACTACATTCGCTGGCAGATTCCGACTTACGCGGGTTCGACGATGTCGGGCATCGCGTACAACACCGGTGACGTCGACGGCATCTTCGACGGCAGTCCGCAGACGTACACCCGGGATCTCCAGTGGAAGGCGTTCCTGCCCACCATCATGTCGATGGACGGGTGGGCGCCCAAGGACAAGCAGCCGTGGCGGTACGGCGAGCCGTACACCTCTATCAACCGAAAGTACTTGCAGCTCAAGGAACGACTGCTGCCGTACACCTATTCCTACTCGGTCGAGGCGAATCGCACCGGCGTCGGCCAGGTCCGGCCGCTCGCGCTGGAGTACCCGAACGATCCGGCGACCTGGGGCGATCAGGCACGCTACGAATTCCTCTCCGGCAAGGACTTTCTCGTCGCCCCGGTGTACAACGATGCCGACGTGCGAAACGGGATCTACCTACCGGAGGGCACCTGGATCGACTACTGGACCGGGCGCTCCTGGACGGGACCGACCACCGTGGACGGCTATCGCGCTCCGCTGGATACCCTTCCGCTGTTCGTGCGGGCGGGCGCGGTGGTGCCGATGTGGCCGGAGGGCACCCAGTCGTGGCGGACCCGGGACAAGAGCGTGCTGGATCTCGACATCTACCCGAAGGGCGAGGGCAGCTTCACGCTGACCGAGGACGACGGCGTGACCCGGGGCTATCAGCGGGGTGAGCAGGCCACGCAGAACTTCACCGTGCGCGCGTCCGAGTCCGGCCCGGTCGAGGTGACCATCGGCGCCAGCTCGGGTTCGTATCACGGCAAACCCGACGTCCGTCGCTACCAACTCTCGGTGCACAAGGGTTCGTCCCCGACCGCCGTCGATACCTCGAATGGCCCACTGCCCCAACGGACCAGCCGCGACGACCTCGATCGTGCGGCCAACGGCTGGTGGTTCGACCCGAACGATCGTGGTGGGGTCGTGCACGTCAAGACCGATCCGATCGCCGCGGTCGGCAGTCAGTCGGTGATCCTGCGGTAACACCGAGGTGTCACAGTCGGCGCAGCGCCTGGTCCACGAGAGCAGGCGCTGCGCCGAGGTAGTTCTCCGGGCGCAGCAGTTCGATGATCTCATCCTGGGTGACGTGGGCGCGGACATCGACGTCCTCGGTGAGCACATCGGCGAGGGCGCGGCCGCTGGCGTGCGCCTCGAACGCCGCGGCCTGCAATGTCTTCTTGGCCGCCGTCTTACCGAGCAACGGGGTCAACCGGATCGACAGCCGCTCCGACACCAGTTGCCCCTTGGTG
The DNA here is from genome assembly GCF_019222765.1 of Nocardia iowensis. Classification (NCBI taxonomy): domain Bacteria; kingdom Bacillati; phylum Actinomycetota; class Actinomycetes; order Mycobacteriales; family Nocardiaceae; genus Nocardia; species Nocardia iowensis. The sequence continues at coordinate 6,999,557 of NZ_CP078145.1, forward strand.
ATCGTCAGGTTCTCCCGCATCCGGTCGGCGTCGGCGGTCAAGCCGGCCGCCAGCTCCGCCGCCGTGTGTGCGGCACCGCCGACCAGGAGCAGACAGTCACGCAGCGGCTGCCATTCGGCATGCCAGGCGCCCGCCGGTCGCTCGTCCTCCGCGAGCAGCGTGCCGAACAAGGTTGATGTCAGGCCGGGCACCTGCAATGCCGCGGCCCGGATCATGGTGCTGAGAGCGGGATTTCGCTTCTGCGGCATGGCGGAGGACTCGCCTCGCCCCGGTGCGGTCGGCTCGAACAGCTCGACGACTTCGGTCCGGGACTGCGAGATCACGTCGACGGCGAATTTGCCGAGCGCACCCGAAACGGTGGCCAGCGCACCGCCGAGGTCGGCGATCGGGGTGCGGATGGTGTGCCAGGGCGTTGGTCCGGCGGTGAGCGACAGCTCGGCCGCGAACTCGGCGGTCAGTCGCTCGAAGATCTGCTCGGGCGGAGCCGCGGCCAGTTCCGAGCTTCCGGCCCGCGCGCATTCCACGTAGGACGCGAATGTCCCTGCCGCGCCGCCCAACTGGATCGGCAGTCCGGTAGCCAGTACCCGATTCACCCGATCGCGGGCGTGCGTCAGGCCCTGCATCCAGCCCGCCACCTTGGCGCCGAATGTCGTCGGTACGGCGTGCATGCCCAGCGTCCGCGCGGCGATCGGGGTGTCCCGGTGCCTGCGGGCGAGGCGGCCGAGGGAGTCCAGCGTATCGGCCAGGTCGCCGGTGATGGTGGTCAAGGCGCGGGCGGCGATCAGCATCGTTGCGGTGTCCAGGATGTCTTGGCTGGTCGAGCCGTAATGGACGTAATCGGCACTGGCCGGGTCGATGTCGGCCACGGCCCGGTGCAGCAGCTCCACCAGCGCCACCACCGGATTCGCCGCGCCGCGGGCGGCCTCGGCGATGGCCCTGGTGTCGAACCGATGCGTGCGTATCGCCGCCGCCACGCTGTCCGCGGCACTGTCGGGAATGATGCCGAGCCGGGCCTGGGCGCGGGACAAGCCGAGTTCGACGTCGAGCATGGCCTCGATCCAGGCGTCGTCGGTCACCAGGCTCTCCACCGGAACGCCGACCCGCACCGGCGCGAGCAGTCCCTTGTCTATCGTCATGGAATCGGTCCTTTCGAGAGGGGTGTCCACCCGCGTCTTGCGGTGCGCGGCAAGGATCGCCCTGGCGATCTGGTCGCCATCCGACAGGGTCACCGAGTTGACGCCGGGCCGTGGACCCGCCGCGGTGACCCAGCGCACGGCCTCGGTGGGAACCCCGAATGCGTAGCGCCGCGGATGAATTCGGCCGACACCGTCCAGCACGGCATGCGAACCCTGATCCACCGCCAGCCCGCCGGTTCGATACGTGCTGCCGTCCGGGTTGCCCATCGTGTAGCCGCGCACGTCGTTGCGCCGTAACAGGTTGCGCAGCAGCGGATCTTCGGTGCCGTGCAGGTCCGGGTACGGCAGCCAGGCGTCGATGAGGACCCGTGCGGTGGTGGCGGAGTGGTCCACCAGCGCGGCTTGCGCGACGAAGCAGCCGCGGTCCTCGTCGACCCGAACGTGCATGCCAGGACCGAGGATTCGGACGGTGCCCGCTCTGATCAGCGCCGCGAGTTCCGCTATCCGACGCGCGGGCGGGCCGATGGACAGGAACGCGTTCATCGGCGTGTACCACCGGTCGAGGTCGTCCCGATAGGACCGGCCGGTGATACCGCCGTGGTCCACCACCTGTCTGACCTCGTTACGCAGATCCCGCAGCACATCCAGGGCGGCCTTGACCGGGTCGCGCACATTGCCGAGCTCGGCATGGCGCAGGTCGGCGTCGAGGTAGTCGAGCAACCACTCCTGGAAGTCGGCGGGGTCGGCGAACCGGCGACCGGCGGTCGGATCGGTGACGGTGGTCCAATTCCATCTGTCCTGCTCGGCCACCAGGAAGTCGTCGAGTACTTCGCCCGCCTCGCGGTCGGTGGCGGCGGCGAAGTACCGGTCCCGGAAGCGGCGCAGCTCGCGCGGGCTGATCCGATCGGCGATCAGCGCGGTGTAGTAGACCGACTCCACCTCGCGGGAAATCAGCGGCCACACGTCCCGCCGGAAGTCGACGTCGCCGAATCGGTCTGCGCGAAGCCGCAATTGGGCGATCCGCTCGGCATCGAGCAGGACGGGGACATGCCGTCCGGCGATCCCCTTCTCGTTGGCGCCCCTGGCATGGTGCGGCACACCGCGTCGGCAACCGGCCACGATCAGCGGTTCCCGGCCGGAGGGAATGTATTCCAGCGCCCCTTTGGATTCCTTGAAGCAGCCGTCGCGGCCGACCGTCAGCAAGGCCATGTAGTCGAAGAAGGTAAGGCCCAATCCCCGGATGAGGACCGGCTCCCGTTCGAGCACGCTGTCCAGGTCGACATCGGCGGCATTGGCGGGTGCGATGTAGTTCAGTCCGAGACGTCGAGCCGCCATGGGCAGCGATCCGGCGTCGGTCGGTCGGGTGAGGGGCAGATGTCCCTGGGTCAGCACGACGGCATGCAAGCCGCACAGCCGGTCGCCGGTGTCCAATGCCAACTCTTGTAGCCCCGTCGCGTCGTCGCGCAGGTCGGTGACGGTGGCGGTGAGTTCGTGTGCGCGCACCCACGGCGCATACCGGTCGCGGGTTCGCTCGTAGGCCCAGCGCAGATAGTGGCCGTACAGCGCCCGGGTGGGATAGGTGTTCGGCCCGATCCGGCGGACCTCCTCGTACATCGGCTCGGGCAGGTCCGCGAAGTTTCCGATCTTGACCAGGAAATCCGCCCACTCGAACAGGCTCGGCCCGAGCACCACCGGGCCCTCCATCTGCACGGTGTCGTCGGTGAAGATGGTGATCTGTGCCGCAACGGTATTCATCAGCAGCAGCGGGGATTGGTCGGTGCGCCAGACCGCGCCGGATCCGACCCGGGTCGAATCTATGAGGAAGACCTCGAGACCGGGGGTATTCCGGTCGTCGCGCACGTTGGCGCAGATCCGTTCGAAGACATTCAGCCCACGCGGCCCGACGCCGACTATCGCGATCCGCAGGGTCTCGCTGTTGTCCCCCTTCGACATTTCCCCTCCTTCGTTCTCGCAGAAATGGCGATGGGTAGCTGTCGCGCGGCGGCCCCGGCGCACGCAAAACGGGCGGCCTGCGTGTGCAGACCGCCCGTTGCGTGGTGCCGGATCAGCCGGCGGCGACAGGTTTCTTGTCGAGTGGTTCCTCGACCGAACGGTGCAGCGCCGCACCTTCGTAGATCCGCCGCAGCCACAAGGGCGCCCACCAGGTCGCCTTGCCGAACAGCCGCATGGTCGCGGGCAGCAGCGCGCCACGAATCAGGGTCGCGTCCATCAGCACGGCCAGCGGAAGTCCGATGCCGAACGCCTTCGACATCGAGATCCCGGAAATAATGAAGGCGAGGAACACCACGGCGATGGTCACGGCCGCGGCGGTCACGATCCTGCCGATGCGTTCCAGCCCGATCGCCACCGCGGCGGTGCCGTCACCGGTCTGGTCGTACTCCTCCCGGATGCGCGCCAGCAGGAACACCTGATAGTCCATGGCCAAGCCGAACGAGAGTCCGAACAGCAGCGTGGGGACCGTCGGGGACAAGGTGCCGGTCGCGGTGAACCCGAGCAGGCCGGACAGGTGACCGTCCTGAAAGATCCAGACGAGCGCGCCGAACGTCGCGGTCAGGCTCAGCAGACTGAGCAGCAGTGACAGGAACGGCACCAGGACACTGCCGGTCACCATGAACAGCAACACCACCATGACCACGGCGATCGAACCGAGGGCGTAGGGCAGCCGGTCGATGATGGTGTTGGTGCTGTCCTGATTGGTCGCCGCCACGCCGGTGAGCATCGTCTCGAACGGTGCCTGCGTCTCTCGCACCTGCGTGACCAGCGCATCGGACTCGTCGACGCCCGCCGGGGTGGGCAGCACGGTGAGATACACCGCGGAATCGGTGGCGAAGCGAGCGTCCTGCGGACCCGCGGCAGCCTGCTGCGTGCCCGACCGGTAAGAGCCCGTCACGGTTTGCACCTGGGCGACATTCGGCAAGGCGGACAGGGCAGCCGCGTAGTCGGCGACAGCCTGACGATCCGAGGGCGCCTCCGGCAGCACGACCAGCAGCGCATTCTGGCCGCTGGTGTCGAAATCGCTGCGGATGACGTCGGCGACCTGCCTGGCTGACGAGCTTTCCGGCATGATCCGTTCATCGGGCATGCCCAGTTTCATGCCGAGCGCGGGCGCTCCGAGCAGCAGCAGGAAGATGATCACCACTGTCGCGATGGGGACCGGACGACGCATGACCGTCGTCGCCAGCCGGTGCCAGAACCCGTCGGCCGTCTCCATGGACGGCGTCGCGCTGCGCCGACGAACCCGCCACTTGTCGACGCGTGGCCCCAAAACCGTGAGCAGCGCGGGCAATACCGTGACGGACGTGGCCCCGGCGATCAGTGCGGTCGCGATGCCCGCATACCCCATCGACCTGATCGCCTCCAGCGGAAACCAGATCAACCCGGCCAGCGCGATGGCCACCGTGAACGCGGAAAAGATGACGGTACGACCCGCGGATCCCATGGTGATCCGGATGGCATTGGGGATGTCGCGGCCCGCCGCCAGTTCCTCTCGATACCGGTTGACGAACAGCAGGCTGTAGTCGATCGCCAGACCAAGACCGAGCAGGGTGACGATGCTGATCGCCAAGGACGACAACGACGAAACGCTCGCCAGCAGCCACATCACGCCGAAGCAGATCATCATCGCCACCAGCGCGACCGCCAGCGGAATCAATGCCGCGACAACGCTGCCGAAGAACAGGACGAGCAGCACGAGGGTGACCGGGAAGACCAGCGCCTCCCCCTTGGTGGCGTCCTCCTGCCCCTGCACGACCATCTCGTGTTGCAATACCGCGTTACCACCGACCTGCACCCGCAGGCTGCCGAATTCGCCCTGATATTCGGGTTGCAGCGTTTTGATGCGCTTCTCGACGGTGGTGTCGTCGCCGGAGATGGCGCCGAGGACCAAGGCCCGCTGGCCGTCCTCGCCGCGCAATTGAGGCGCCCGCCCAGCTGTCCAATAGGAACTGACATCGGTGACGCCGGGTTCGGCGGCCAGCTTCTTGGCCAGCGCCTCACCATCGGCGGCAGCGGCGGGTGAGTCCACCCCGTCCGGCGCGGTGACAAGCAGGGTCAGATTGGGGGCCTGCTGCTTGAATTCGGTCTGCAGAAGTTCGGCGGCTTGGGCGGATTCGGAGTCGGCGACGGTGAAGCCACCGGCCGACAGCTTCCCGAAGACCGCCGCGCTCGCCACGCCACCGAGGACAACGAGCAGGATGGCAAGAACAAGACACCGCCATGGGCGGCGTACGGTCAACGCCGCGAGCCGTTCCAACATTGTTTCCCTCTCTTCGTGGGTCCGGGACATCTGTAGGAGATTTGAGCGGCCGCGAGTGTGACATCATGGCGTTGTGGGGCCTGTCACAAGGAAGATCGCACCGTCCACCACGCCGATGGAAGCAGCGTCCGCGGAGTTCGACACGCATCGTGACTTGCTCTATGCCCTTGTCTACAACGTTCTCGGCTCCGTCGCCGACACCGAAGACGTGTTGCAGGAGACCTGGTTGGCTTGGGCGGCGGCGCCGGGGCGGGCCGAGGTAGCGAATCCGCGGGCCTACCTGGTCCGGATCGCGATCAACGACGCGCTGGCCCGGCTGACCAGACTGCGCCGCGACCGGTCCATCTACCCCGGGCCGTGGCTGCCCGATCCGATGCTCACCGAGGCCGACGCGTCGGAGCAGGCGCTGCGATCGGAGTCGGTGTCGCTGGCGATGATGGTTGTCCTGGAGACGCTGACGCCGCTGGAACGCGCCGTTTTCGTGTTGAAGGACGCCTTCGGCTACAGCCATCCCGAAATCGCCGACCTCATCGGGCGCACGCCGGTCTCGGTCCGCCAGGTGGCGCACCGGGCCAGGCAGCACGTCCGGCAGCAGCGGGGGCGCTACCAGGTGGACCGGGAAACCTGGCGAGCGGTCACCGAACGATTTCTCACCGCCGCCATCGGCGGCGACCTCAATGCCCTCCTGGAAGTACTGGCCCCCGATGTGGCGATGTGGACCGACGGCGGCGGACTGCCCGGCACGGCCCGCCGGGTGATCACCGGCCGCGACAAGGTGGTTCGGTTGCTCAACGCGGTCACCGGGCTGGCCGACGGACTCGACGCCGCCTTCGTCGAGGTCAACGGTGGGCCCGCCGCGGTGCTCTATCGGGGTGACGCGCCCTATGCGGTGGTCGTGCTCGACATCCGGCCGGAGGACGGGTTCGTCCGGGCCATCTACAACATCGTCAGCCCGGACAAACTCCGCGGTGTGGCCGCTACCCGGCCGGGACGACCGCAGGCCGCACCGGTTTGCGTACCGGAGTATCCGGTACCGGCGGGCGATTGAACTGCCACGGATTCGCACCCTCGCGCCGGATCTGCCGGTACAGCATGGTCATGTAGCAGAAGTCGAGAATCGACACCGTCGCGAAGAGGAAGAGCAGCAGCCTTCGCTCCGGAAAGACGATGATGGTGTTGAGCGCGCCGAGGGCGGTTCCCGCCCACTTGAACAGCGCGATGTACATCGACTGCCCGGCCGAGGAGCCGCGGCTGCGCAGCATGAGAATGAAGCTCGTGCTGAGCAAGATATTCAGTCCGGCACCGTCATACAGACCGATCGGGTCCTTGAACTCGTAGGTCATCAACAGGGTCAGCGCCGCCGCATAGGCAATGATGGCGGCGACCATGCCGCGGAACGCGCGCCGCGACATCGACGGGAAGTCCCTGTTTCCCCATTTGAGCACCTGATACAGGATGAGGATATCGACCAGCGCCCAGGCCAAATAGAATGGTCGCAGTTCGGCGTCCTGTTGGATGACCAGCGAATGCATGAATTCCCACGCGATATTCGCGCAGACGAAGGCCGCTGGTATACCGACCCGTTTGTCCACGAAACCGCGATGGATCGCCAACCCGTAGGCGATGAGCCAGCACACCGCGAGTCCGGTGACGATGGAATAGAACCCGATGCTGTGGAAGTCCCGCGGTGGCAACACCACGGGAGCGACGGTCGGAAGATCAATGAGGTAGGGCGGAAACCACACGAGAGCCAGCCTTTCTGTGACAGATCCAGCGTTTTCAGATCCAGTTACCGCTGCCGATGCCCGCGGCGGTGCCGACGAGTCGCGCGCGCAGCTCGGCCCGCTGGACTTTCCAGGTCCCGGTCCGCGGGACCTGGTCCCATGGCACCACTCGCGGCTGCTGCATGGCGGGCAGCCCGTGCGTCGCCGCGGTCCATTCGGCGGGCTCGAGTCGGTCGTCGCGCATGCAGACCACCGGCAGCGGCAGATTCCCGGGAATCGCCAGCACGACGATTTCCGTCGCATTCGCCAATCGATCCAGCAGTGTGCTTTCCAATTCGATACAGCTCATGCCGGGAATCATGTCGACTTCGCGGTCGACCATTCGATATCGCCCGAATCCGAGGGATATCGCCATGTCACCGCTGTTCCACCATTTGCCGTCGACCTTCGAGCGGTGCCGCTCGTCTTCCCCCAAATAGGTGAGACACCGGCCCTTCGCGGAGATCATCAGCAAGCCCGCCGTGCCGTGCGGAACCTTTTGTCCCGTCACCGGATCGACGACGCGGGCGCGGACCATCGGCGGAAAGCCGACGGTCGTCAGATCCGAGCGCTCCCGTCGGCGGCCGTTGACCATCGGCCGGGTGACGATCCCGCCGACCATGGCGTGAATCTCCGACTGCGCCAACGCCCAGGCCCATACCGGGAACCTGCGTTGCGACGCGTTGAGGAACTTGCGCACCGTTCGCGTGTGCACCGCGTCGAAAGTGCTGGTGAACAGCCGCGTTCGGGCGAAGAGCTCCGGCTGCCGGTCGGCCAGTTCCTCCCAGAGCTGGAAGACATTCGGCAGCGTTTCCACGTGCGTTGGACGAAAAGCCGCCAATGCCTTCGCCACCTCGGTGGGTGCCGGATCCGAGAGCGCCACCATGGCGCGCGGACCGACCGCGAGTTGCGATGCGGTCCACAGGAACGCCCGGATATGGAAGAACGGAATGGCGGCGGCGACAATATCGTCGCGCCGAGACGTCATGAACGGCAACGGGAATCGCTCCAGCCGCGGCGGCAGCGAATGGATCGCGGTATCGGCGCTGTGCACGACGAACTTCGGCACGCCGGTGGTGCCGGAGGTGTGCGTCACGATCATCGGCTCAGCATTGGCGTTCGGCCGCGCGGACACCGCTGCCGCACCGCGGAATTCGTCGAGCGGCACCGCGTTGTCCGGCAGATCATCGCGGGGTTCGCCCACGGTGACGATCGGGGTCTCGGCAGGTGCCAGCTCGACCGAGGCCGCAACCGCGGCGGCCAGCAGGGTCGTTCCGGCGATCACCAGCCGCGGCGCCGCCTTGGCGATCATCACCGGCAGCATCGGCAGCGGCACGAACGGCGAGATCATTACCGGCAGCGCACCGATCCGCGCCGCGCCCGCGGCAACCAGCACGCTGTCGAAATGGTTGTCTTTGACGATGACGACCTTGTCGCCGTGCCGTGCGCCCGCCGCGTAGAGCGCACTCGCGAGGTCACGCACGGTCGCCGCCAACGTATTCGCGTCGAACGCGGTACCGAGATCCGGCGCGATATCGGCGGGCCGATCGACGTGCACGATGGTTTGTCCGGTCCGGTCCGCATGCCAGTCGAACAGCAGACCGATATTGATGTGTGAGTATTTGAGTCTGGTCATACTCGTCCTCCTATGACGACCATTCGATGAGCGCCAACCCCACCGACATGCCACCGCCGAATCCGATGAGCAGAATCAGGTCGCCGGTGCGTAGCGCACCGCCGGCCGCGGCCCGATCGAGCGTGATGGGAATGGATGCGGCGCCGGTGTTGCCGTACTCGCCGACCGTGCGGTGCACGTGCGCGGTGTGCAGTCCCAATTCGGGGATGGTGTCGTCCAACATCACGCCGTTCGCCTGATGCGGCACGACATGTCCGATCTCGTGCGGCGACACATTGCAGTCGTAGAGGAATTGCTTGACCAGCTCCGGCAGGGTCGTCTCCACGAACTCGCGGACACCGCGGCCGTCCATGGTGAAGTGCTGCAACCCGGCGGCGTGCGTGTGCGGCGAAGACGGCAGCCGAGACCCACCGGCCGGCACCGAGATCAGTTCCGACATCTGCCCGAAGGTGTGCAGTCGGCACTCGCGGATGCCCCCGCCGGACACCGGACCGAGCACCACGGCACCGGCGCCGTCGCCGAACAGGACGACGGTCTTGCGATCGCGCGGATCGAGAATGCGCGAATACACGTCCGCCCCGATCACCAATCCGTATCCGCCCGAGGCACGGACGAGCGGATGCGCGACCGCCGACGCGAAGACGAAGCCACTGCACACGGCGTTGATATCGAAGGCGGCCGCGTTCGCGCCGAGTAGCTGTTGCACGTAGGCCGCGGTCGGCGGCTGCGGACGATCGGGCGTCGAGGTCGCCACGACGATCGTGGACAGATCGGCCGCCGTGATTCCCGCGGCCGCGAGGGCCATGCGCCCGGCCTCGGCGGCCAGATCGGAGGTCGCTTGATCCGAGTCCGCCCAGCGGCGTTCCCGGATCGTCGTCTTGCGGCGGATCCACGCATCATCGACGCCGGCGGGCGCGGCCACCTCGGCATTCGTGACGATGCGGTCCGGGACGTAGGCCCCGGTCCCGAGTACCCCGATCCGCGGCATGGGTTCGACCGCCGTCATCTCCTCGGCATCCTCGGCTCGTAGATCCGTTTGTGCCCGGATACCGCGGCGAGCCGGTATGGGCCCGAACCCTCCTCGGGGAGCTCGTAGTCACCGCCGTCGACCGGAATGGTCCGCTCGTGCAGGGCGCGGTAGTGCGCGTAGTCGATCGGCGTGCGACGCTCGATCGCCCTGCGGTGCGCGGCGGTCCGCAGCTGCGCTCCGTAGCCGGGAACCACCGTCGCGCCGAAGAATTCGGCCACGCTGCCGGACCCGTAGCTGAACAGCGCGATGTGCTGATCGGCCAGATCGCGGCTGTGGTCGAGGAGCGACGCCAACCCGAGGTAGAGCGAGGCGGTATAGCTGTTGCCGATCGATCGGTTGTAGATGGTGGTGTTGTGCACGGCCCCGAGAATTTCGTGGGCGGCGCCGTCCAGATTCGAGCATTCAGCCAGATGCCGATGCGCCTTCGACGCCATTTTCGTGAACGGCTGGTGATAGCAGAAGGCGGAGAATTCGGCGGCCGGGCGGCCGCCTTGCTCGACATAGTCCTTCCAAGCACCTTCCACTGCTTGCAGATACGCGGTGATCGACGTTTTGCCGTCGACCAGCGCGGTGGACCGGTAGTTGGGCCGCCAGAAGTCCATGATGTCGGCGGCGAACAAACCCGATGGCGACTCGATCCGCAGAATCGCGGGATCGGCGGAAACCAGCATTGCCGCGGCCGCCGCCCCCTGGGTTGCCTCGCCGGGGGAACCGAGCTCGTATTTGGCGATATCGGTCGCGATCACCAGGACCCGCTGCGAGGGCTCCCGGTGCACCAGTGCCGCCGCGAATTGCAGCGCCGCGGTCGCGCCGTAGCAGGCCTGCTTCAATTCGACGACCCGGGCCGATGAGGGCAGGCCGAGCAGCGAATGCACGTAGACGCCAGCCGATTTGGCCTGGTCGACGCCCGTTTCAGTGGCCAGCAAGACGGTGCGGATATCGGCCGCGCCGTGCCGGTCGACAATCGGTTTGGCCGCTTCCGCCGCCATCGTGACGATGTCCTCGTCGGCAGCGGTGACGCTCATCGAACTCTGCCCGATACCTATACGGTATTTGTCGAGGTCTACACCGTATTTCCGGGCCAGCTCGCTGTGATTCATCTGGTAATGCGATGTCGCGAAAGACAAGTCGTGGATACCGACCGCAAGAGTGTGATTCATCATTTGCTCCATCAGTGTCGAACTGCGGGCTCACGTTCGAACTGCACGTGCGCCCGCATGAGTTCACCGGGGTTCGTCTGCGCCGCAAGCAGCGACAGTTCGCCGCACAGCACGGTCGCGGCGGCGATCACCGCGAGCCGCCGGGCACCGGCGCCCGTTTCCGGTCCGGGCCGGCAACCCAGCCGCCCGAGGTTGTCGTCGACGAAGTCGAGTCCCTTCCCGTTGCCGATGCTGCCGACGATGAGATTGGGCAGGGTGCAGGAGAAATAGAGGTCGCCGTCGCGATCCTCGGCATAGGTGATCCCCTGCGACCCTTCGACGATGTTCGCCGCGTCCTGCCCGGTCGCCAGGTAGAACCCGAGCAGCATGTTCGCGTAATGCGCGTTCGCGGAACGGATCCCGCCCGCCAATATCGTGCCGACCATGTTCTTGCGGACATTGAGGTCGGCGATCTTCTTCGCGGTGGTGTGCAAGACGTCCGCGACGATGTGCCGTGGTATCAGCAGCTCGGTGACGACGTTCTTGCCGCGGCCGAGGATTCCGTTGACCGCGGTCGCCTTCTTGTCGGTGCAGTAGTTTCCGGAGATCGAGCCGTAGGAAACACCGGGGACGGTGTGCAGAATATGCGTCATCAGCCGGTCGGCGGCCAGCGTCGCCATATTGTGCCCGGACGCGTCGCCGGTGGTGAACTCGAAGCGGAGGAAGATCAGGTTCCCGACCTGCTCGTGCCGGACGCCGACCAGGTCGGTGAACCGGCTGCCGTCCGCGACGACCCGACGTAGTTCTTCGAACATCGAATCGACTTGTCGCACAGCTGAATGCGCCACTTCGGCGTCGAGGGCTTCGATGAGTATCGAGCGGGTCATCCGCTCGTCGACCAGGACGGCGACGATCCCGGAGTCGATCATCATGGAAACCTTCGCCCCGCGCTGCACGGACGGCCACAGCGGGGTCTCGAAGGTGGCGAGCGGAACGCTGGTCTCGGTTCGGGCGATATTGCCCGAAATCCTGATCGGCCCGACCCATTTCATCGGAATTTCGGCAGAGGTCAGATATTCGGCCACGAAGTACCCACTTTCCAACTTCGACAATGATCAACATTCGCCCGGCGCGTGACCGAGCTACGACGCTGCTCGGGACACCGAAGCGCGGCGCGTTGCCAGACCGTGCAGGTCTATTCCTCTGGCTTCGCAGAACGAGCGGAGATTTCCGGTGATCAGGACATCGCAGTGCGCGCACTCCGCCGGGGTACGTGCCCCGAGAACGGTCATCACCGCGGCGAGTTGGTCCAGCCAGGTGCTGATCCGAGCCACCAGCGCGGCCGGTCCCTGCTCGACGAGCGTGCCGAGCAATCGCCCCGAGGCGCCGACGGCCGCGGCGCCCAGCGCGAGACTGCGCACGATATCGAGCGGGTGCCGAATTCCACCGGAGGCCAGCACCGGTATATCGGGGATGCGGCCGCAGTCCAGCAGGCACGCGGCCGTCGATTGGCCCCAGCCGTCGAGGAAGGAATAGTCCGCCGTATCCCGGCGGCCGTTCTCGATGATCGCGAAATTGGTGCCGCCGCGCCCGCCGACGTCGGCCGCGGCGACGCCAACCTGTCGCAACGACAGCACGGTCTCGCGACTGAGGCCGAATCCCACCTCCTTCACGATCACCGGGATATCGACCGCCGCCGTGATCCGCTCGATCTGCCGGAACCAGGCGGAAAACGATCGATCGCCCTCCGGCATCACGGTTTCCTGGATCACGTTGAGGTGGATCTGCAACGCGTCCGCCCGCAACAAATCAATAGCGCGACGGGCATTGTCGACGGAGGTGGTGGCGTTGATATTCGCCATGATGAATCCGTCCGGATTCTCCTCGCGCATGACCCGATAGGTATCGGCCACGGATTCGTCGGCCAGGTACGCGCTCAACGATCCGGTGGCGACGGCGACCCCGGTCTCCCGTGCCGCGATCGCGAGGTCACGATTGATCCGGCCGGTGCCAGCGCTGCCGCCGGTCATCGCGTTGATGTAAAGCGGGGTCCGCCAGTGGATTCCACCGAAGGTCGTGCGCAGCGAGACGTCCGAGCGATCGATCCCCGCCAGTGCGTGGTGGACAAACGTCACGTCGTCGAACTCGTTGCTCGCGTCCTTGCCGTGTAACTGCTCGACGGCAAGGCGCACGTGATCATCCTTGCGGCTGCCGATCATCATCGCGGGCCTCCTTTTCCACAGCCGGGACACGGATCGAGAGCGGGCGGATGCCCGCCGCACGCCACCGCGCCCGCAGGGTTTCGAGCTGATGGTGTGCGGTGTTGTCGAGAAAGGCGATGCCGCAGTCCCCGCCGCCGGCGCCCGACGGCTTGGCCGCCCCACCGACCTTCTCGACCGTGTCGCACAGAGTGGTCATCCGCGGCGTGAAGATGCCGATGCGCGTGATGCCGTCCGCGGTCTGCAGCAGGTCCCGGAATCGGCGAATCTGCCTGAGGAATTCCCGGTTTTCGCCATCGCGTAGCGCCGCTATGCAGGTGCGCACGCATTCGTCGCTGCGCCACAAGAACGACCGGTAGAAGGAGTCGTTGTTCCGGTTGCGCTCGGCCAACCCCGCCACCAATGTGTCGGTGGCGGCGGGTACGCCGGTCCAGCCCACTTCGAAGGTGAGATCGGCGGGTGGCTGTAGTCGCTTGATCGAAAACCCAGGCCATTCCGCATGTATGGCCCGGTCGATGCCGAGCCGCTCGGCCATACCGAGAATGTCGGTCCGATCGGGCGCGCTATAGGCGATCCAGCCGCCCCATACGCTGGCCGCGAGGTCTCCGCCCGACGCGCGCGCGGCGATCCGGGCAGTGGCCAGCATGGCGAGCCGGTAGCGCTGCTCTGGCGTCAGATCCAGTCCGTAGAACGCGCCGACGGCCGAAATGGTCGCCACCGTAACGGCGCCACTCGAACCGAGGCCGAATTTCGTGCCGTCCTCGTGGAGTTCACTGGTGATGTCCAGCGTCAACGGACGAACCGGCAACCCGCGTTCCACGATGAGGCGCTCGACAGTTTCGATCGCGGACACCACATGGTTCAGTCGTGGCGCAGGGCCCGAGTCGTCCACGCACGGAACAAGTCGCGCGTCCACCCGGACGAATTCGACTGTGCCCGAATACAGATCGGACCTGACCGCGACGCGCCCGGCCAGCTCGCCCGGTGACACCGTGACCGACACTCGCCGGTCGACGGCGACCAGGATCGCCAAGCGTCCCGGCTCCACCACCGCGTATTCACCGACCACGAACAGCTTGCCAGGAGCGCTACAGGTGATCATCGCGAATCTCCGTCGGGCAGCCGGGCGCCGGGACCGGGACGCGCGGTGATCACCGAGCGGGTGTCGCTGAGCGAACGCAATGCGTCGGCCACCCGCTCGGCGTGCCCACCTCGGCAGAGGACCTTCACATTCGGGCCGGCGTCCATCGTGGCGAAGGCGCCGATACCGGTCCGGCGCAATTGCCCGACGCAGTCGAGTACCCGTAGTGACGCCGGGGACAGATAGCGCACCGCGGGCCGTGCCGCGAGCATTGTCGCGTGCATGCCGAGGGCGTTGCGTTCGGCGATTTCACCGACGGCATCGAGGTCACCGCGGGTGATCGCCGCACGCATGTCGGCCAGGTCCTGGTGACTGGACTCCGCCCATGGCGCATAAAGCGGCGAAGTCTCGATGGTGCGGCGCATCGCCGCGCGGCTCGATATCTCCTTCGGCGCGGCATCGACGACGGCGACCACCAGGGCGAGGTCGAGCGCACCGGCGTCGATGGGGTCGGCGTAGGAGCTCAGGTCGCCCTCTTCGCCGATTCCGGTACCAGCGTGCCACAAAGCGAAGCCGCCGAAGATGGAGCGGCAGGCCGAACCCGACCCGCGCCGCGCCAGCCTGGACAGGCCGGTGGGGTTCAGGTCGAGTCCGTACGCAACCGCGGCGGCCAAGGCCAGCGCGGCGAATCCGCTCGCCGAGGAGGCCAGGCCCGCTCCGGTCGGCACGGTATTCGTCGTATCGACACGCAGATACTCCGCCCGCCCCGACATCCCACGCACCAGGTCGAGGAAGGTCCGGATCCTGGTCAGCATTTCGCCGGTCGCCGGTGCTCTGTTGACGGTCACCTGGTCGCGGTCGAGAGCGGTGTCCAGGCGGACCGTCGTTGTCGTCGGATAGATATCCAAGGTCACCGACAGGCTGTCGGTATGCGGAAGGATGTATTCCTCATCGCGTTTGCCCCAGTATTTGACCAACGCGATATTCGGGTGCGCGATCGCGGTCACCGCCGAATCGACGGTCATGTGTGCTCCTTCGTCCGTCGGACAGGTCAGTTCGCGAAACGTCCGGTCGGCACGGACCACGTCGCGGTGGCGCCGGCCGTGCGCAACGCCGCCGTCGCGCGTTCGGCGTGTTCCGGACTGTCCGCCAGCACAACGACGCAGCCGCCCAGTCCCCCACCGCTGAGCTTGCCGCCGAGGCATCCGGCGTCGAGTGCCGCGGCGAGCAGCCGGTCCAGTTCGGCTGTGCTGAGCCCAAATTCGCTGAGCAGTTCGTGATTCTCGGTCAGCCGACGACCGAGATCACCGGCCCGGCCGAGGGTGAGATCCTCCACGGCGCTCGCCGTGATCACCGACGAGCGCCGTAGAAATCGGGTACGTGACGCGGGGTCCGCCTCGAACCGAGCACGCAGCATGTCCACCGCCGCCTTGGTCTCGCCGGGCACGCCGCTGTCGGCGATGACGAAGACTCCGTCCAGCCCGACGCTCAGTTCCTTGGTCACGCCGCTCTGGAACCAGATCGGCACCGGCGACCCGGTGGCCACCGTGTCGACCCCGCTTGGCGATCCGTGGGCCACCCGCTCCGCGGTCTGCACCAGGTCGAAGACCGTGTCCGCGTCGACAATTCGGCCGAACAGCGACGCGAGGGCGAGCACTACCGCGCGCCCGCAGGCGGCGCTCGACCCCATTCCACGACCCGGCGGGATGGCGCAGTCGACACTCAGGTCGATGCCGCATGCCGTGATCCCGGTGGTGCGGAAGAACGCGGCGACCAGATCGTGCAATCCGGAATCCGCTTCTCGCGAACGGTCCCACAGTCGAGCGGCCGCGGGCGCCTCGTCCGCTCGCCTGTCCGCGGTATTCGCCTGGCCCGGTGCGACATTCACCAGGCTCACCTGACCGCCCGGCTCGCCGGACCGCCGTGCCCACACGGTCACCGACACCTGACGCATCGGAATCGCCACTGCCGGAGCGCCGTAGACGACCGCATGCTCGCCGCACAGAATCGATTTGGCGTGTGCGCGCCCCTCACCTACTACGGAAGCATTCACTTGACTTCTCCGGTTGCGGGTCAGAATTCACTGATCTGTTCTGCGACCTTGATTCCCACGTGCCTGCCCGGCTCCACGATGTGCCCGAGGAGTTTGGTGCCGGGCCGGACCTCGGTCAGGTTGAGCGGCTTGCCTTCCGCGCTCATCACCCGCACGTGCCAATCGTCTTGCAGGAACACATTGACCTCGACGTCACCGTGCCGTGCCGCGATCAGCCGCAGCGGTCGCAGTTCGACCTTCACCCGGCCGACCGACACTTCGCGGAAACGTCCGTTCGCCGACACCGCGTGCGAGCGCTCGCCCGCGGCGAGGTCGGTGATGTACGCGGTCCGCTCGGTGCCGAAGACGTAGGAGTGCACCGCACCGGCATTCACTCGGAACGGCCGCAGGTTCATGTAGGGCAGATAGTGCACCTCCGCGCACACCAGAATGCCGCCCGCCGAGGTCGAGCCGACGATCATGCCCTCGTCATCACCGAAAAGTGTTGTGGTGTCGATACATCCGCGGTAGCCCATGCCGACCGGCTCGGCGCGGTACACCTCGAGCGGGACCAACTCCTTGCGGTCTTCCCGGCCTGCTCGCAGCGCTTGCGCCACTCGGTCCAGATCGCTGAGATGGTCGGCTCGCACCACGAGACCGGCCGGGCCGCTCTCCAGAACACCTGCGACACTGACCGCTTCCGCGCTGGACAGCAACTCCTTGAACACCTTCGTCGTGGTGCCCTGCGCGCTCGCCAGCAATAGTTCGAGCGGAATGTTGGTCTCGTCGACGAAGGCCGCGATCACCACGTCCACCTTTCCGCTCATCTCGGCGGCGAGGTTCATGCCCGCGGCGTCGGCGATCTCGCAACGCACGCCGAGCGGACGGCCGAGTGCGGCGGCGCGGACGCCGTCGAGTTCGGCCGGCGACTCGGCGATCAGCACGCCGACTCGCTGATCATCGAGCAGAGCCAGCTCGGATGCGTTGCCGACCACCGCAATTCGGATTCGCTCCAGCGGCTCCCAGTCGGCCAACTGCGCCTGGCGCAGGACCAGCGTCGTGATCTCGGAATTGCGCGCGTGGGCCAGTGCGGCCGGGGTGTCGGCGGTGGAGAGGCCGCTGACGTCTGCCCAGAGTTCCGTCGTCATCTCGTTCATCACTTTCTTCCCATCGCCGCGTACTCCGGGAGGACGGTGGCGTCCGCTCCGTGCACGATTGATTTCAGTTGCGCGGTGGCGCGTTCGGGATCCGCGCTGCCGAATACCTGCCTGCCCACACAGAATCCGGCCAGGCCCACACCCATCGCGTTCTTGGCCGAGCTCAGGAACTCGTCCCACGGCACGTCCAGCTGTCCGCCCGCGATCACCACCGGCACATCGACCTGGGACGCCAGTTCGGCGAGGTGCTCGTCACCCGGATGTGCCGCCTTCACGATGTCGGCGCCCAGTTCCGCGGCGACGCGGGCCGCGTGGATGACCGACCGGCCGCGATCCCGGTCGGCAGTGAGGACGTAGGTCATGGTCAGCAGCGGCAGCCCGAGCGCATCGCAGGATTTCGCGACGCGGGACAGATCGGCCAACGCGGCCCGGTCTTCCACCGAACCGGCGCCGAGGGTGATGTGTACCGACACGGCGTCGGCGCCGAGCGCCACCGCGGTCTCCGGATCGCACACTCTGGTCTTGAGCTCGGGGTGCGCACTGAGTGCGGTGCTGCCCGAAAGATGAACGATCAGCGCCGTTTCGCGCTGCACCGGCATCTCCCTGGTCGCCGAACCGCGGTGTGCGACGACGCCGTCGGCGCCGCCGCGCACGACGGCGCGCAGCACCGAGCCCATGTCGGACAACCCACCGGTGGTGCCCGTGGTGAGCGAGTGATCGACGGCGATCAAGAAGGTCTTACCGTCTGCCCCGAACAACCGCCGCATCCGGCGGTGCTTTCCATTGCTCACTTTTCCTCCCTAACTGGGTGAATTACGTCTGCGCGCCGCGATCAAACGGTGACGAACAGGTAGAACGTGGGAATACCGATGCCGAGAAAGCCCAGGTTGTAGGCGATCATGCCCAGGCGCCGGGCCTGTAGCCATTGCCTGCGGAGCGGGCCCACATACAGCTGACTCACGTGCAAGGCGGTCGCGGGCAGCATCGTGAGCAAGGTCCACCACGGAAATTCGGTGCCTGCCACCAGCCAGACCGTCGCCGCCACGGATCCGATCACCAGCAAGACCATGGTGGTGGCGATCGTCGCGTGACTCGCCACGGTCGCCATGGTCTTCCTGCCGACCCGACGGTCGCCGGTGATGTCGTTGACGTTGGAGTAGCTGCTGACCATGACCATCCACAGTCCGAGCAGCACGCCCTGCAGGACGGCAGCGCTGGTCCACTCCTGTGCCACGGCGAGGAAGGGCGCGTACAGACCGCACGCGGTCGCCGCGAAGAGCAGTAGTTCGCCACCGCCCTGGTAATAACTGACGCGTAGCCCCGCCGAATATTGCAGGCTTAGTATCAGTCCCGCTGAATACAGGACATATGCCGCCAGCGGCGCATGCCAATCCAGTGCCCAGAATGCGGCTAGCCCAGCCAGAACAGCAACCGCGATTGCCGCGACCACGAACACAATGGCTTGACTTTCGGAAATCACACCACTCAGTAGCGGCTTCCGACGTATGTCCCTTTTGGTCTCGCCGTGTTGATAGTTTATCGCGTCGCTGCCGTTGCGGAATCCGACGATATCGTCGAGAGCGCACGTGGCCGCGACTATTCCGATCGAGCCGATCAAAAACGCGATCATGGCCAGAGTTGCGCCAGGACGGTCGCGTGCGCTACTGCTCAATAACAGCCAGGCGAGGGCCAAGCCGAAATAATGCTGAAAGACAGCGACCTTGGACAGGCGCACGAATCCGAGAACTGTTTCACGGACGGAGTGTCCGCCACTCGCTGGACGTATGGCAGCGACCGATACATCGGACATGTCGATCACCCCGAATCATTTGTTGCGGTAGACAACCGCATGCGCCATATCGACCAGTTCGTCGGACCAGTTCGGCTCCAGTGGCAGGTCGGAAATCGCCGTACAGCCTTTCTCGACCAGTTGCGCGATATGCGTTTCCACCTCGTCCCGAATACCGGAGTCGAGTAGGAGCTCGCCCAATCGCGCCGAACTCGCGGACGGGCTGGTCACCAGCTCGCGCACTGCGGGATCGCGTTGCATCGCCAGCGACACCAGCAGCGTCATCTTGTGCTGTTCGACATCGAGGCCCGCTGGCTTGCCGGTGGTCTCGGTGTCGCTGAAGATGTCGAGCAGGTCGTCGCGGAGCTGGAAGGCTTCGCCGATGGCGACGCCGTAGGTACGGAAGGCGGTGGCCAGCTCGGGCCGTCCCGCGATGATCGCGCCGATCACCAGCGGGCGGTGAATGGTGTAGTGCCCCGACTTGACCACCGCGATCTGCCTGGACAGTTCCGGGTCACAAGCGAACTCGGCCGCGGCAATGACATCGAGATGCTGACCGATGATCAGCTCGGCACGTAGTTCGCCCCAGGCCCGATTCACCGTCGGCGCCGCCGCGGCCATGAAATCGTCGGCGTAGATGAGCGCGAGATCGCCGGCCAGGATCGCCACACTTTCCCCGTACCGGCGCGACTCCCCTTGCCAGTGGTTGTCACGATGCACGGCGGCATGTTCGGCGTGCACGGTCGGCGCACCGCGCCTGCGCACCGACGCGTCCATCACGTCATCGTGAATCAGTGCGCAGGTATGCAACATCTCCAGCGCTATTGCCGCGGAAATGATCGCGGGGTCTTCGGGTTCACCACCTGCGGCCAGATAACCACTGACGCAGAATGCGGGCCGAATACGCTTACCACCGGCCCGGATGAGGTCGGCTATTGCATCGACCGGTATCGCCGCGTTGGCGCCGAGCGCGGACCAGCGGTCGTGCTCATTGACCAGGAATTTATCAATTACTTGTTCCGCCTGCTCCAGTATCCGAGTTCGGGTCTGCCGCACCGAATCGCGCGAGCTTGTCATGTGAACGGTCACCATGTCACCCATATCCACTTAGACGGGATGGCCGCCTGATAATGAGATGCACTATTCCCCGGCTACATCATCCGCGCACGGCACGGAAGCCCCGGAAAACTGGGGCAGCCACTCTTGTAGCTCAGATGGGAAGAAGGATAGTGCGACCTGCACCAGGGCAGCACTGCTGCTCCTCAAGCATGACAGATGTCGGGATCAGAACCCAACACCTTCGGGATGTGACCCCCATCACATCGACATCGGAGCCGACGTACTTGATATGGTTGTGATTGCGCAGGCTCGTCGGGGAGCGCGCAAATCATCTGCAAACGCTACGGGGGTGACTCGATGGCCGGGGTAGTATTTGATTGCAGTTCGCAACGACATGGCATTAGGAATGCCATGAGTTTGCCAGGGTTGAAAATCTGCCGGAAATGTTTTGAGACAGCGCGGCGGAATATAGCGTCCGCACCTTCGCTGTATGACGCTTGTCGGCATGCGTTGCTGCCGGCGCCCCGTGCGGCATTGCCGGAGCGGATCCGAGGTGGTCGCGACAACGATCTCCCGCTACGGGAGTCCGCGCTGGAAGCGCGGCTGCAGCTTCAGAGTGTATTGGCATCGTGGGCCGACCTGGTAGTGGACGAGCGCTCGCTGCTTGCCCGGCCGGAGCGAACCATCCAGAACCTCGCGCACTTCATCGGCAACCATCTGATCTGGCTCGCCGGGCACTTCGCGGGCGCCGATTTCGCCGATGAGCTCGACGAGGCCGTGCTGGCCGGTCAGCGGGCGGTCGACTTCGTGGCGGCCAACGTCAAGCGCAACACCCGGCAGTGCCCGGTCGCCGAGTGCACCGGCACGCTGAGCGTGCAACTCGACGGCAATGACAGTGCGGGTCGCCCGGAGATACTGTGCACAGCGGGCCATCGACTGAGCGTCGACGAATCCGTGGTGCTGGAACAGCGCGGCCGAACCGCGGATCGGCCTGCGCGCCCGCCGCGCACCGTCACCACGCAAGTTGCCGCGCTCACCATCGGAGTCTCCGAAGACACCATCCGTCAATGGGTTCGGCGCGGCAAGATCACCCGCTACGGCACACCGCAACGCGCGGAGTTCGACGTCGCCGAATTGCTCCAGGTCGCCCAGGGACGGCGCAAGCGCGGGCCGAATCAAGACCGAGAAACCGGCGCTGCCTGACGATTTCGGCCGGGATGCGCCCGGCAGCGCTGCCGGGCGGGCGTCGGTCGGGCGGCTGCGGAAAATGGAGCTGCCGACCGCGCGGAGCGAATGCTACCGTCACGCGGTCCAGCCCAGCTATCAAGGCGGTCATCATGAAACGCGATCAGATCCAACCCTCTTTTTGAACGAACGAGCAAGCGCCGCAAGGGGTTCCCTCTAGCGAGTCGAAGGTCAAGCGCGGCACCCGCATCGTCGGCGCCGACACCGAGCTCATCGAAAAGCTCGGCGGCAAAGACCCATGCCCCTGCGGCTCCGGCCGCCGGTTTCCGCCGCTGCTGCCGCGCAACCGGCCGCTACGACGACACCCTCGGCCACTACTACATCCGCGACTGACACATCCTGGTCCCGCGTACTCGCGGGACCAGTAGTGCAGCAGGCGAACGGGTTCGACCAGAGCGCGCCGCCGATTTCTCGTCGCTAGTCGCCGAGCGGGTTGAGCAGGTCGGCCTTGCCCTCGAAGGCGAACAGCATCAGATCGGTCATCCGGAAGGTGTTCGAGTCGGGCCCGAACATGGGCCGCCACGCCGGTTCTCGGACGATCGAGGTACGGCTGCCCTCGATGGCGCGGTGGAAAACCTCGGCGACGATCCGGCCGCCAACGGCACCGAGCAGTCCGTTGTTGAACTCGGCCTCGCGCAGGATGTAGAACCACAGCGGGGTCGCGGTGGCGATGGCGTCTCGCTGTTCCTCGGTGAGCACATCGAGCCCGGCACCGTAGTACCCCTGCAGGATCTGCTCGGTGGTCAACGGTTCCACCCCGAAGAACTCCGCCATCTGCTGACCGCTGGCCAGCCGCACCATGTGTGCCCTGGTGAGGTTGCGGTAGGCGAGATTGCGCTGGATATCGGTGATCGTGGTGCCGCGCCCGCTGAAAGTGCCCGCTGGCAACTGGGTCAACGGGTTGACCAGCAGGGTGTCGATTCGTTTCGTCACGCTGCCGCCCCCGGTCGCGACCGGGGCTACCAGGTCGGGGCGGTCGGCCTCGGTGAAGTCGTAGAGCCTGCGGAAGTCGGCGATCCAGTTGGTCGGCAAGGTGATTACGGTTCCGGAGTTGGGATTGTCCAGGTCGGGAATCTGGGAACCGCTCTGGAAATTGCCGCTGACGCCACTGAAGGTGAACAACAGCAGCAGGCTGGCGTTCGGGCCGGGGCCGATGCTGTTGAACACCCGGTTCCACTCGTACCCGGCGCGAATCATGCTGTGCCCGACCCGATATGCCGCGACGGCGAACTCGATCGGCATGGTCGGCCGCAGGCCGTGCCCCGCGTGTCCCTGGCCGGGCGCCTCGAAGTATCGGCGGCCGTGCTGGAACACGTCGGTGACGATCGCCGGGTCGACGATGCGGGGCAGGTAGTCGGTGACCAACATCCACTGGTAGTGCCGGACCACCAGATCCCGGGCCGTTCTGAACAGCCGTCGCGCGCCCTTCAAGGCGAGTTCGGCCACCACCCTGTTGTGGAATCGGATGAACGCCAGATGGGTTTGCGCGACGGCGAGGTTCTCGTCGTTGCGGGTGTCCGGGATGAGCGGACGCCGCCGGTCCGCGACCGTGCCGCCGGTGCCGCCAAGCCGCGGCAGGTCGAAACCCTCCATCTCGACGTTCACCCGCTCGTCGGGGAAATTCGTCGGGGAGGTGGTGCCCACCTTGAGTGTCACGCCGTCCTCGGCGTAGAAGACCCGGTCGTTCGGGTCCATCGGGCCTCTGCCGTACAGCGAGTCCAGATCGAGAGCGGGCGACCGGCCCTGCATCAGCTCGTCCAAGGTGACGTCTTCGCCGAGCTGTGCCTCGGTCCGGTCCATCGTCAGGTCGTGGTCGACGAACTGGCCGAGGTAGGTGAACCCCGCCGGGACGGTCGGCTGCGCCGAATCCTGTTGGGGCACATCAGCGGTCATCGCGGCGGCCAGTGCTACCCTTGTCGCCTCGTCGGTCGGTACGCCGACCGGGCCGAGCCGCGAAAAGCGGAACCGGCGCAGTTCCTCGATGGTCAAGGGCTGCCGCGTCGTCGGACTACCGTCTCGATCGAACTCGAGCACTCCCTCGCCCACTACGAAGAAGCTGTCACTGCCGTGCCGTTTCATATGAACCTCCGGATGGTTCGAAAATGTGTCTCCGGACGAATGCCGGCATGGCAGTCGCCCCCCGTGTATAGAAATGTCCCCCACTGGAATGACGCGGTATCGACTGAGCGTCCGCGACGATCGGCCGACCTTACAAGGTCACGTAGGGCAGCCGACAGCGGCTGATGAACCACTGGTCAATGCCGCAACGAGCCCGGCAAGCAGTCCGGCCGCGCACTCCGCCGACCAGGTCGTACTATTGCCCCCGACCGGCGCTACGGAAAGATCGACATCGGCCGCGGCCGGGTTGGCACCGGCGAACACCGACCCCGCGATGAACGCAACGGCGATAATTGGATAAATCGTCTTGCGCACGAATTTCACCTCCCCCGGCCACCTCGCTGGAACGCTGGCAGGCCTCTTTCGGCTGGCCTCAATGCTAGCCGACCAGCCTTGCCGACCTGAGCCGTCAATTGTCGGGGCAGGACCGATAAGCCCTGGTCTAGGCCACTGCTGACGTCGCCGCGTGCCGCGACGGGGACCACCGTGGCGCAGGCCGCCAGGCCCGGGGTCACCACTCGCGTCTCCTTCAGTCGTTCTCGCCGCACGGCACCATGTTTCGTGCTAATTTCTTAGCGTGTCTAATATCAGTCGCCGCAACCCGCTCATGTCGGTGGCCGCTTTGGGACTTATCGCGGCGCTCACCGCAACAGCCTGTAACTCCGATTCCTCGACCAAGGACGATTCGAAATCCCCGTCCAGTTCCGTAAGTGTTTCGGCACAGGATAATACGAAACTTTTCCACGAAATATACAAGCAATTGGTGGAAACGGATACCACGCATTCCACCGGCAGCACGACGGTGGCCGCGAATGCGGTCAAGCAACGCCTGCTCGATGCGGGCTTCGCCGATTCCGATATTCAAATCTTCGAGCCGGTCGAGCGCAAGGGAAATCTGGTGCTCCGGTTCACCGGTTCGGGGCAGCGCAAACCCCTACTACTCTTGGGCCATCTCGATGTCGTCGAGGCCAAACGAGAGGACGGGTGGACCACCGATCCGAAGAAGCTCACCGAAGTGGACGGCTTCTACGCCGCCCGTGGTTCGATCGACGACAAAGCCATGGTGTCCGCCCTCGTCTCCGGTCTGATCCAGATGAAGCGCGAAGGCTTCAAGCCCAACCGCGACATCGTGCTTGCCCTGACCGCCGACGAGGAGGCCGGGAAGGACAATGGCGCAAAGTGGTTGATGGAGAACAAACTCGACCTGATGAGCGCCGAGTACGGGCTCAATGAGGGCGGACGGGCAGTTCTGGTCGACGGGAAGCCCGCTCTGCAAGGTGTGCAGGTGGCCGAAAAGACCTACGCCATCTATCAACTGGAAGCCAAGGCGCCCGGTGGGCACAGTTCGGTGCCGACGCCGGAAAACGCCATCTACACGCTCACGTCCGCGCTGAATCGCCTGGCCGCACACCGGTTCCCAGCATCGCTGAGCGATCCAACTCGTGACAATTTCGGCGCGCTGGCCGCCTCGCGCAGCGGGCAGGAAGCCGAAGACATGCGTGCGGTCGCCGCGGGCAATCCGAGCCCCGAAGCCTTGGACCGGCTTTCGGCAGTGCCCGAGTACAACGCCCAACTGCGGACCACCTGTGTGACCACCATGCTGAATGCGGGCGAAGCCGAAAACGCCTTGCCGCAAACGGCGAAGGCGACGGTCAACTGCCGAATTCTCCCCCAGGACAAACCGGAGGACATCGAAAAGCAGTTCCTGGCGGCGCTCGCCGCCGACGGCAAGCTGACCGTCACCCCCAAAGTGGACCCGGCAGGCGGCATCTCGCCCATCAACGGCGATGTCATGGCTGCTATCACAACGCTGACGAAGGAAATGTTCCCCACCGCCGCCGTGAGCTCCTTCATGTCCACCGGCGCGACGGACAGCAAATACGCTCGCAGCAAGGGGATTCCGATGTACGGGATCAGCGGCCTGTTCATGCAGTCCGCCGACGCCAACCGCATCCACGGCGTGAACGAACGAGCCCCGATCGCCGGACTCGAAGCCAGCCGCGAGTTCCTCTACCGTCTCGTCAAACAACTCTCCCAGTAGTTTCCGAACCAGCGACAAGCGCTCGAGGGACCGCCGCACCGTGGCGGTCCCTCGAACGCGTTCCGCCCAGCACTGAATGGCGGCACAGGCCGCAACCGTCAACGCTGCGATCACACCCTCACGGACCCGCGCCCAGACGGCGCCATTTCCCCCAGTTCGGTCAGCGAACCGAACGATCGACGTCGAATCTGCGCCGTGCCAGGCTGGCGGCGATCAATCGACAGTCGAAAGGGGCGGACGATGGCTAATCTGCATGGCGACTCCGAGGTCGCGGGCGTGGCGGCGGTGGCGGGAACGCACAAGGCCGATGGCGCCGGTGTCTTCGGTACCAGCGTGGCGGCATCCGGCGTGGTCGGCGAAGGCCGCGGCGACATCTTCCTCGCTGGCGCCGACTACGCTGGCCGTGGGTTCGTCCGCGTACTCGTCAGCCCGCGCTGAAATCGGGTGCGGCCATGGGCATCTACACGTTCACGCTGGAGCAGTTCCACATCGACAACACGCGTTCGCGCGACGACGACACCGACACCGTGCAGTTCGGGCTCGCCGCCGGAAAGCGGTCCTTCGGTTCGCAGTCCCACCACGCGGGCGACGTCGACAACGGTGACCACCATGTCGGACTGACCTTTTCCTCGGTCGTCCTGGCCGACGCGGCGACACCGGCGATCATCAGCTATCAGATCTACAACGGCGACACCGGAAGTATCGAGGGCGGTCTGGCCGCGATCAGCGATCGCCTCTCCGAAAAAGTGCTGGACTTCTTCATCGAGGCGGCACAACCGGGACACGAAGTCGTCGAAGTCAACTACCTCGGTGTCGGGCAGACCACACCGGAGAACTTCAATTCCGCGGATTTCACCGATGCGTCCTGGCTCGACTTCGCCCGGCTCATCCGTATCGCCACCTTCTTGTTCCCCAACTGCGACGGCTTCGTCGCGGTCGGCACGGTCGGCATGAACAAACTCGGCTGGGACCGCGCCATAGACAACGCGGGCGGCACCACGTTCCGCAAGACGATCCGCTACCCGGGCTCGGACTCGAATCCGGGCTGCGGCAGCAATTCCGACTACACCGTCACCTGGTCGGTGACCCGTAAGCGAGCCAACGGCCCGAGCTTGCGGAACTTCCTCCGCGAGCACGGACTGACACCGTCACCCGGTCTCCGTTCCCTCGCTTATGGCAACCCGGTCTCCATCCGCCAGCTCATGCACTGAGTCGGCGGATGGTCGGCGACGAGGATTCGCTACTTCACTTCCTCCAGGAAAGTGGCGATGAGTTTTCGTGCTTTCGGCGATCGGACGATATCGAAATGATCGGCCCCATCGATCAGTTCGACGGTCGACCCGCGCCAATGGGCATGCAGTTCCTCGGCGTTCGCCGGTGGCACGTAGTCGTCATTCGTCCCGTGGATGATCAGGCCCGGTACATCGACGGCCTTGACGACCTCAGACGGGGAGAACTCGGTCCATACGTTCGCACCGAGACGGCCTTCGATCTGGTCGGCCAGCTCTTGGAGCTGGTCGCTGTCGATCGGGAAGAAGTCGGCCATTTTGTCGACCAGGAATCGCATGGTCGCCGGTGACGAGATCGAGACGAATGCCTTGGCGCGCAGACCGTGAGCCCATGCCGACAGCGACCACAGGCTGCCCAGGGAATGGCCGACCACCGCGTGCAGCTCCGGGAACCGCTCGGCTATCGCGCGGATCACCGCGCGAACTTCGATCGGATCGGTGCTCTCACCGAGTGCTTCGCCGTGCGCGGGCGCGTCGAACAGCACCACCTGATAGTTCTGCTCCAGCAGATCCCCGGCGATGGCGGTCATACTTCCCAGATTGCTGCGGACGCCGTGCACGTGCAGAACGGTGGGGCCGCTGCCGCTTTGGTAGTACTTGTAGAACTTCCCGTCCACCTTGACGGTGTGCGATTGGCACCGATCGAGGAATTCCTTGGTGGCCGTGTCGTGCGGGAGCTTCGCGATCCGAAACCACTCCTTGACGAGGCGGCTCGTTTCGACGGTACGACTCATGCTGCGGGTCCTTCGCTGTAGAGCGCGTCGAGATACTCCTTCGCACGGCTCGGGAGAACGTACTCGCCGTCCTTCTCGATCCGGTCGTACAGGCGCTCGACACGCTCGTAGTGGTCATCGAGGTTCTGGTCCAACAGGTGGTATTCGCTCTTGTTGTACACACCGAACTGAAGGTCTGTCATCAGTCCGAACGGATTGATGTCATCGGTGTGGTTCTTGCCGAACACCATCCGGAGGAACTCGTCGATACTCTCGTAACCCAGCGTGGCGAGGAGGAATTCGAGCGAAGCCCGCTTGCGCCTGATCTGATAGGCCCGCTCTTCCGGGTCGACGATGAAATCGAGACCGCTGGTCATCCCCGGCGGGTAGTGCACCCGGTTGAAGCAGCGGAAATCGATGGTCAGCCGGTCCTTCGGCGAACTCGGCAGGGTTCCGTCGCCGTGGGCGCGGTAGTTGTCGAACACCAGCGCGTCGCCGACTCTGGAGTCGCAGTAGTAACCAGGCGAGGGCGTGTCCACGTACTTCTTCGCCCAGTACTTCGCCATCAGGAAGTCCCGCACGGTGGGCAGGTCGATTTCGGTGACCTTGCCTTCCAGGAACAGGTAGAGCGCCTTGTCGACCGCTGCCTTCTCGTCCGGATCCAAGCCGTACTCCAGCATCTTCCCGTAGACGAACTGCAGGTTCGGCGCCTCGACTTCGGCCTCTTCGAAAATTACGAAGGGCTGTCGGTCGAGCGGCGTCGGCGTCACCGCGGTGTGGAAGCTGCGGTACTCGGTGGGGAAACCGAGCTGCTTCTTCACCAGCGACGGAATCTGCAGTGCGATACCGCTGGCCGCGTGCGTGCCGTACGAGCGCTTGTTGGCGGTGACGACGAAGGCGTTGACCACCGCCGTCTCCACCTCGGGAAAGTGCTCGTAGACGATGTCCTGATTCAGGTCGTAGAAGCGCTTCGCCGAGGGAATGAACAGTACGCAGTTCTCGAACATCGTGGACAACGGGAAGTAGTTGCCGATCGACGCTTCCGCGTAGCTCTCCTGAATGATGGCCTGGCAGCGCAATTGCCGCGCCAGATTGTCGGCGAGACCGTCGTCCAGGTTCATCTGGACGACCTGAGTCGGCTGCGTCTCGGGATAGAAGCAACACGGGTTGAGTGCACGGTTCGGTGGTAGCCGGGCCGCGACGTCGGCGGCATCCACCGGGTATTTGTCCAGCACGGGCATCAGCTTCTCGGCGTGTGCGGCTGCCGAGGAGTGCAGGAAGGTACCGCTCTTCTGATAGGTGCCCGTCACGACCGGCTCGGTGGCTGGGCCCTCCTCCAGCGTTTCGTTCATGTCGATCCACTCTCCTAGGAATCCATTGGGGGTCTATACCGCGTCGATGCGGTCCACGTATTTCCGGACGAACTGCTCGTCGACCGGTGGCGACGGATAGCGGTCGCCGCCGAAGACGTGCTCGCCCACGGGCAAGCCCTCGAGCATGGCGGCCGCGCTCGCCTCGGTGAGGCCGTCCAGCACGGCGGCGATGCGGGCCAGCGAACTCGTCGGATTGGCAGTGGCGTAGGCCAGTGCCCGCTGCTGCCATTCGGCGAACGGCACGACCTCGACCCCGCCCACGGTGGCGCCGATCAGCTCGAAGAAGCTGTCGAAGCTCGGCGCGTGCGAGTTGATGAAGTCGTAGTCGTGGCCGGTGCGCGCCGGATCGTTCGTCACCACCTCGGCGATGGTTTGGCACAGGTAGTCGACGGGCAGCACCGCCGAGAGGTCGGCGTCGAGCGACGGGAAACTGCCCATCGCGATACCGCCGACGATCAGGTTGTGCAGGAAGTCGCCGCGGTCGAGCCGGAAGTGACCGGTGCCTGCCGAGGCGCCGACAAACGGCAAGCGGTAGACCGAGGCCTTGGCGCCGCGCCACCGCGCCGCCGCCACCATCCGCTCCGCCATCCACTTGGACGTGAGGTAGCCGTATTCCCGATCGTCCTCGGTGACCTCGTAACCCAGGTACTTGGGCAGCGTGGCGAAGGTGGAGATGAGATGCACCGCTTTGCCGCGACCGCGCGAGGCCAGGCGCAGAACTTCGTGCGCGCCAACCACATTGGGGCCGATGTAGTCCTCGAGCGGCCGCATCCAGTCCACCAGCGCGCCGGAGTGGCAGATGGCGTCGACCCGGTCCGCCAACTCATCGAAGATCCGCTCGCCCAACCCGAACAACGGTTGGGTCAGATCGCCGACCACCGGATTGAGCAGCGGCGCGTAGTCCGGCTTCCAGAGCCCATAGTTGTCGAGCGTGGTCACCAGCCGCCGCATCGCCTCGCCCGCGTCCTCGGCACGCACCAGGCAGTAGGCGACGATCTCCGATTCGAGCAGTTCGTGCAGGAGGAAGGCACCGACGAAGCCGGTGGCACCGGTGACGAACACCGATTCCGGCCGCGCCGCCACCTCGGCCGCATTGTCGAACCGCAGTGCCGGGTCGAGGCAGCCCTTTCGGACCGTCGCCATATCCAATCCTGAAGCGGCCGCCGATATTTCGGCGGTATCGATGGCCGCGACTTCCGGTTCCGTTGACCCGCCCACCTCCGCTTCCAGCAGCTTCGCCAGCAGGAACTGGGCGAGCGCCTTCAGGTTCGGATGATCGAACGCGATCTTGGCGGGCAGCGCGAGACCGGTGAGATCCGCCAACTGGTTGCGCATCAGCACCGCGGTCAGTG
The DNA here is from genome assembly GCF_019222765.1 of Nocardia iowensis. Classification (NCBI taxonomy): domain Bacteria; kingdom Bacillati; phylum Actinomycetota; class Actinomycetes; order Mycobacteriales; family Nocardiaceae; genus Nocardia; species Nocardia iowensis. Next base: position 7,030,005 of record NZ_CP078145.1, read on the forward strand.
AGTCGATGCCGATGTCCTGCAAGGGCAGATCGACATCCACATCGTCCGGTGACGCGAATCCCAGTGTCTTCGCTATCTCCTCGCGGACCACGCCGAGTACGACGGCCGCGTGCTCCTCGGAAGCGGTTTCACTCAACAGCTTTCGCAGATCCGCGCCACCGCCGCCCCTGGCCCGGCCACCACCGCTACCGGTCAACAGCGAGCGGAGCAGCGGCGGTATGCCGCCGCGCTCCTCGAAGTAGTGCTGGAGCCGGTTCAGATCGAACGCGGCGGATACGGTCAGCGCCCGGCCGCCGCGCACCGCCAGCTCCAACAGCTCCAGGCCCTCTTCCGGCGCCAGCCGGTCCAGGCCGAGTTGGGCGAAGCGGACGCGATCGGTTTCGCTGAGCCCGGCCGCCATGCCCTCGCCTTCCCATGGCCCCCAGGCCACCGAGGTGGCCGGCAGGCCCTTGGCGCGGCGTAGCTGCGCCAGCGCGTCGAGGAATGCGTTGGCGGCGGCGTAATTTCCCTGCCCCGGTGCGCCCATGACGCTGGCGATGGAGGAGAACATCAGGAACAGGTCGAGTTCCATGTCCTGGGTCAGCTGGTGCAGATGCCAGGCGCCGTCCAGTTTGGGCAGGAAGACCGCGTCGAGCCGGTCCGGCGTCAAGGCCGACAGCGCGCCGTCGTCCAGCACGCCCGCCGCGTGAACCACGCCGCGCAGCGGGCGGTCCTCGTCGAACATGGCGATGACCGACTTGACGCTGTCGAGGTCCGCCGAATCACCGGCCACCACGGTGGCTTTCGCGCCGAGTTCGGCGAGTTCGGCGACCAGTGCGTCCGCACCGGGGGCGTCCGGGCCGCGGCGCGAGGTCAGCACCAGGTCGCGGACGCCGTGCGTGCTCACCAGCCAGGTGGCCACGCGACGGCCGAGATCACCGAGACCGCCGGAGATCAGCACCGCGCCGTCCGGCCGGACGAACTGCCGCTGCTCGACCCGGGTCAGCACCACCTTGCCGACGTGCCGCGCCTGAGCCATGAAGCGCAAGGCGTCGGAGGTGTTGGTCATCGGGAAGGTGCGCAGCGGAAGGGGTTTCAGCTTGCCCGCCGTGAACAGGTCGGCAATGGCAACGAGCATTTCGTGGATGCGGTCGGGTCCGGCCTCCGGAAGGTTGTAGACCGTGTAGGTCACACCGGGATGGTTCTCGTCGATCCAGGACTGTTCCCGCAGATCGATCTTGCCCATTTCCAGGAACCGGCCGCCGCTACCCAGCATGCCGAGGCTGGCGTCGATGAACTCGGTGGCCAGCGAGTTCAACACGATGTCGAAATCGCGGCCACCCGCGCCGAATTTTTCGACGAAACCCAGGTCACGCGACGAGGCGAGGTGGTCGTCGGCCAGTCCGAACTCGTGCAGCGCGGGCCACTTCGGCTCGCTGGCGGTGCCGTAGACCTCGGCGCCGTGCAACTGCGCCAGTTGCACCGCCGCCATGCCGACGCCACCGGCCGCGGAGTGGATCAGCACCCGCTCACCCGGCCGCATGCCGCCGAGCACATGCAGGCCGTACCACGCCGTGAGGAAGGTCATCGGGATGGTGGCGGCCTCTTCGAAGGTGAGGTGCTCCGGCATGCGCACCACTTGGCGGGCGTCGCTGACCACCTCGGAGGCGAAGGAACCACGGGTCAGACCCAGGACCGGATCACCGACCTTCAGGTCCTCGACGCCCGCGCCGACCTCGGTCACCACCCCGGCGAATTCCAGGCCGAAGGCCGGGATCTCCACCATGCCAAGGGCGTTGAGCACGTCGAGGAAGTTCACCCCGGCGGCCTTCACTTCGGCACGGATCTCGCTGTCGGCCAACGCCTGCACCGGCCTGGCTCGAACGGCCAACGGCTCGTCCAAGCGACCCTTGGCGGCGATCTCCAACTGCCAGCCACCCTCGGTCGGAATCGTCAGGTCACGGCCCGCGTCCACCCGCTGCAGCTGCGGCACGAGCACCTGCCCGTGGCGCAGCGCGCATTCCGGCTCGGCCGCCAGCATCAATGCCGGGCCGAGGTTCTTGCGGTCCGCCTCCTCGTCGCCCAGGTCGATCAGCCGCAGTGGCAGCTCCGGATGTTCGTTGCGGGCGGTGCGCATCAGGCCCCACAGCGGCCCGGCGCCCAGCCCGGAGACCCGGTCGTCGGCGCTGGTGCCCACCGCGTTACGGGTGACCCACACCAGCGGTGGCGCGAATCCGGACTCGGCCGCGGCCTGCAGCTGGGCCAGCGCCTTGGCGGCGAAGTCGTGCGCCTGGGACAACACGTCCGCGCCGGAATCCCACAGGCAGAGCAGGCCATCCAGCTCGTCGGCGTCGTCGAGTTCACGGACCTTGATCACCTGGATACCGGCCCGCGACAGCGTGGTCTTCACCTCCCTGGCCCAGGCCACGTCACCGGCCGGGGACAGCAGACCCCAGGAGCCGCCGAGCTCGACATTGTCGGTATCGACGGGACGCCAGTCGACATCGAACTGGAAACGGTCCACCCCGGCCTGCGCGAGCCGACGCAGCACCGCTCGGTCGACGCGCCTGGCGTGCAGCCGATGCAGCCTGCCGATGTTGTCGCCCTTGGCGTTGTAGATATCGAGGGAAGCCCAGAATTCACCGTCGCCGAGCTCGAAATCGGCTACCCGGACCCAGATTTCGGACAGACCCTGCTCCCGCAACGACAGCCGCTCGGCCTCGAACGGCACGAACAGATCGTCGCCGGTCTTCTTCTTCAGTCGCTGGGTCAGCAGCAGCGAGTGCATGGCCGAATCCAGCAGGGCCGGGTGCAGGCCGTAGCTGCCCGCGGACGGCTCGGCGCTGTCCGGCAAAGCCGCTCTGGCCCACACCTCCTCGCCGACGTGCCATGCCTGCTCGATGCACTGGAAGGTCGGGCCGTAGCCGTAACCGAGCGCGGCCAAATCGCTGTACACCGCGGACACATCGATGCGCTCGGCACCTCTCGGCGGCACGGCGACGGTGGCACCGGCGTCGATCTGGGCGGGGACGAGATTGCCTTCCGCGTGCAACTGCCATGCCCCGTCCTCACCCTCCGGCGAGCTGTAGACCTGCACCTGACGCGCGCCACCGGCCGCCGGACCGACGGTGACCTGCAGGCGAATCGGCATGCCGGAGTTGAGCACAAGGGGCGCGAACACGACGACATCCGCCACGTCCCACTCCCCCGCCGCGGCGGCATCGCCCGCGGCGCGCATGGCTTCGAAGAACGCGGTGCCCGGCATGAGCACGGCGCCCATCACCTTGTGCTCCTGCACCCACACCGGCTCGTCCGCCGCGACCATGGTGGTGTAGACGAACATCTCGGTGCCCGCGATCCGGACGCCACCGCCGAGCAGCGGATGGCCGGTGTCGTTCAGACCGGCCCCGATTTCCCGGACGGGCGGCGGCTCGAACCAGAAGCGCTCCCGTTGGAAGGCGTAGGTGGGCAAGGCAACCCGTTCGCCGCCGAACGGCTCGAAGTAGCCGTGCCAATCGATCGGCACGTCCAGCACATGCAACTCGGCGATGCTGCGTTGCACGACCGCCGCGCCGTCCTTGCCCGGAACGAGCGAGGGCACCCAGGCCAGCGACTTCTCGTCGGCCAGACACGCAGCGCCCATGCCGGACAGCACCGGTTGCGGCCCCAGCTCCAGGAAGGTGTTCACGCCGTTCTTGTGCAGCGTGCGGATGCCGTCGGCGAAACGAACGGCGCGGCGCGCCTGGCGAATCCAGTAGTCGGGTCGCTCCAGTTCGCCGGGCTCGGCCAGCTCGCCGGTCAAGCTGCTGACGATCGTCAGCTGCGGCGGATTGAACCGCACCGTCTCGGCCACCGCCTGGAAGGCCGCGAGCATGCCGTCCATGTGATGCGAGTGGAAGGCGTGGGACACCGTGAGTTCCTTGGCCTTTCGGCCCTGCGCGACGAAATGTGCTGTCACGCGCTCGACGGCGTCGGCGTCACCGGATACGACGGTCTGCGTCGGCGCGTTGAGGCCCGCGATATCGAGCTTGCCCGCGAGACCCAATTCCTCGATGGCCGTTGCCACTTCGGCGCCGTCGGCTTCCAGCGAGGCCATGGCGCCACCGCTGGGCATGGCCTGCATCAACCGGCCGCGCGCCGCCACCAGTCGACAAGCATCGGACAGGTCGAAGATGCCGGCGACATGGGCGGCCGCGAGCTCGCCGATGCTGTGGCCGAGTACCAGTTCCGGCCGCACACCCCAGCTCTGCCACAACCGCCACAACGCCACTTCCACGGCGAACAAGGCCGGTTGGGTGAAGTCGGTGCGATGCAGCAACGCGGCGTCGTCGCTGTCCGGATCGGCCCACATCACGTCGAGCAGCGGCCGTTCCAGCTCGGTGAACTGCTCCGCGATCTCCCGCAACGCCTCGCGGAAAACGGGATACACCTCGGCGACGTCCTTGCCCATGCCGGGCAGCTGACTGCCCTGGCCGGTGAAGAGCATGGCCACCCGGGGTTCCTCGGCATGGTCGCCGGTTCGGATCGCGCCGACCGGCGACTCGCCCGTCCGGGCGAAGGAGGCCAGTTTGTCCAGCAGTTCGGCCTTGTCCTTGGCCATCAGCACCAGCCGCCTGCGGAAATGGCTGCGGGTGGTCGCCAGCGAACGAGCCACGTCGCCGAGGCGGTCCTGGATGTTCATGCCCAGGTGCCGGTGCAGGTTCTCGGCCTGCGCGCGCAGGGCCGCTTCGGTGTAGCCGGACACCAGGAACGGCACCTTGAACGGCAACGGAGCCGACGGCCGCTCTTCGACGACTCGCTTCGGCGGTTCCTCGACGATCACGTGCGCATTGGTGCCGCCGATGCCGAAGGAACTGACACCGGCGCGGCGCGGCCGGTCCTTCGGCAACCACGGCTGTTCCTGTCGTACCAACGCCATTTGGGCGTTCTCCCAGTCCACCGCCGGGGTGGGTTCGGTGACGTGCAGGGTGCGGGGCAGCATGTCGTGCTGCATGGCCAGTACGGCCTTCATCACCCCGGCCAGTCCGGCGGCCGCCTGGGTATGGCCGAGATTGGACTTGGCCGAACCGACCCACAGCGGCTCCTCCGCCGAGTGGCTGCCGCCGAAAACCTCCGCGAGCGCGGTGCCTTCGATGGGATCACCGAGCTTGGTGCCGGTGCCGTGCGCCTCCAAGTAGTCGATATCGCTGGGCTGCAATCCCGATGCGGCCAGGGCCGCGCGAATGACCCGCTTCTGCGCGGGCCCACTCGGGGTGGTCAGGCTGGCGCTGTGGCCGTCATGGTTGACGGCGGTACCGCGCAGCACGGCCAGGATCGGATCGCCGTCGCGCTTGGCGTCCGACAACCGCTTGAGGACCACCCCCGCGGCGCCCTCGCTCCAGCCGGTGCCCTCGGTGTCGGCCGAGAAGGACCGGCAGCGCCCGTCCGGCGACATGCCGCGCAGCCGACTGAATTCGACGTGCAGCTCGGGCGAGAGCATCAGGCTGACCCCGATCGAGACCGCCAGGTCACACTCGCCCTGCCGCAACGCATTAGCCGCCAGGTGCGTGGTGACCAGCGACGAGGAGCAGGCCGTGTCCAGGGTCAGCGTCGGTCCCTCGAGGCCGAACACGTAGGACACCCGGCCGGACATGGTGCCGCCCGCCGAGCCGGGACCCACGTACCCGTCCAGATCGGCCAGGCCACCGGCGAGGGTCAGACCGTATTCGTGATAGGCCGAGCTCTTGCCGACACCGACGAACGCACCGGTCTGGCTGCCGCGCAATCGCTCCATGGTGTAGCCCGCGCGTTCGAACGCTTCCCAGCAGGTTTCCAGCGCCATCCGCTGCATCGGATCGAGCGATCGGGCCTCGCGCGGCGAGATACCGAAGAACGGCGCGTCGAACAGGTCGATCGGCGTGACGAAACCGCCGCTGCGACAGTACGACTTGCCACGTGCCTCCGGGTCCGCGTCGTACAGTGCGTCGGCGTCCCAGCGGTCCTTCGGTACGTCGATGATGCCGTCGCCACCGCGCTCGAGCAGTTCCCAATATTCTTCCGGCGTAGTCACCCCGCCGGGGAGCCTGCATGCCATGGAGATGATGGCGATGTCGTCGTCGTAGGCGGCGCGGCGGCTCGCGGGGATGATTTCCTGACCGGTCTTCTTGGTACCGGCCAGGTCCGCGGCCAGCGACTTGACGGTGAAGTGCTCGAACAGTTTGGCCGAGGACACCGGCCGCCCCAGCAGCTTCTCCAGTTCCGTCTGCACGCGGACGGCACGCAATGAGTCGCCGCCGATCTCGAAGAAGTTCTCGTTGATGCCGATGCGGTCGTGGCCGAGCACCGCCGACCAGACGGTCAGGATGTCGCGCTCCAGCTCGGTGGCGGGCTTGGCGGTGACTTCGATCCCCGCCACCGGGTCCGGCAGCGCCTTGCGGTCGATCTTGCCGTTGGGTGTCAGCGGGAGCTCGTCCAGTTCGACGAAGAACGCGGGCACCATGTAGGCCGGTAGGCGTTCCGCAAGCCACGGGCGCAGCACGCGGGCGAGGGCGGGCTTGGCGGGTTCGCCGATTACCGGGACGTTCGCGTACCCGGCCAGCGCCGTGCGGTCCATGGGCGCGGCGGGCCGGAGGCTGAGGTCCGGGTTCGCACCGGGGCGCCAGAACAGCGCGTCCATGCGCCATTTGTCGCCAGAACGATTGGGCAGCAACGCCATTTCCAGGCCTGCGTCGGCGGCGAGACCCGCGAGATCCTGCGGATCGACCCAGGATGTCGGGGCCTCGGTCGCCGCATCGAGGGCCGCCGCCACCCGGCCGTGCACCTCGCGCAGCCTGCCGTTGGGAATATCGTTCAGGCGGAGCGCGGTGTCGTCGACGGCGTCCAGCTGGTCGCGCAACGCGGCCACCTCGAGCTTGTCTGCCAGCCAATTCCGCTCAGCCACCGGGGTATCGGTGTTCGATTGGTCTCCGATGTGCAGGGTGACGTCGAAGCGGTAGCGGGTCATCTCGTTGACGTACCGGCCGTCGCGCAATGTGACATCGACGCGGGTGATCCGCGGGAACAGGCTCGGCAGGTCGGCGAAGAACTCGGGCGAAATCACCAACTCGCGCTCCGACCGCATGGCGTGCGCCGCGCGCTCGGCCAGTTCCGCGGGCGAGATTCGGCCGTCGGTGCGGAAGTGGATCACGTCGGCGTGAAAGATTTCCAGCAGCGATAGGTCACGCAGGTCCCCGAGGAATACCCGCCCCTTGTCCACGGCTTTTGTCGCCCATTCGAGCACCGAGGTCAGGTAATCGATGCTGGGGAAGTATTGGGCCACCGAGTTGACGATGACGGTGTCGAAGGCTCCCTCGACCACCTCGGGCAGTGCGTGCGCCGGGCGATGCTCGCAGATGACATGCGGCAATGACGCGAGGTGCCCGCGGGTGATCTGCACGGCCCGCTTCGAGGCGTCCACCGCATGGTAGGCGCCGCAGTGCGGCGCGATGCCGAACAGCATCAGCCCACTGCCGGAACCGATTTCGAACACGCGCTCCGGCGAGTACGACAGGATCCGCCGGACCGAACTCATCTGCCAGTCGCGCATCTCGCTATTGGCGAACGGCAGGCCGTCGTAGCTGTTGTGCCAACCGGCCAGGTTGAAGGTGGCGTCGTCCGCCTCGGTCTCGTACGCGCGATCCCACGCGCCTGCCCACTCGGCGAGGGCGGCGCTGTCGAGCTTGTCGGCTGGCTCGGCCGAGTCCCGCATGCAGTAGGCGACCAGCTGCTCGTTACGGCCGACAACCACCGCACGGGAGACGTCCTGGTGGTCGGTGATGGCCGATTCGATATCGCCGAGCTCGATCCGATAGCCCCGCAGCTTGACCTGGCCATCGTCGCGCCCCAGCACGCTCAGCTGCCCCGGCGCGAGGAAACGCGCCAAATCGCCTGTGCGGTAGAGAGTTCCGGCTTGGAAGGGGTTGTCGAGGAAACGGGACCGCGTGTGCTCGGGGTCCTTGTGGTAACCGCGCGCTACTCCGGCGCCACCGATGTACAGCTCACCGGGGAAGCCGAGCGGCACCGGCGACAGATCCGAACCGAGTACGTAGAGCTGGGTGTTGGCGATGGGGCTACCGATGACGACCTGGTCACCTTCGCGGACCCGCCAGACGCTCGACCACACGGTGGTCTCGGTGGGGCCGTACATATTCCACACCGAGTCGCCGCAGGCGAGCAGGCGATCGGCCAGCCGACGCGGCAGCGCTTCACCGCCGCACAGGATCTTGGCCAGTCGCGGTTCGCCGCCCCACCCGGAATCCAACAGCAACTGCCAGGTGGCGGGCGTGCCCTGCATCATGGTGATCCGGTGGCGCTTCAGCAAACCGAGCAGTGCGCCCGCGTCGACGGTTTCGTGAGCCTGCGCGATGACTGTCGTCGCGCCACAGAGCAAGGGCAGGAACAGCTCCAGTACCGCGATGTCGAAGGAAATGGTGGTGACCGCGAGCAGCCGGTCCGTCTCGTCGCAACCCGGTCGGTGCCGCATCGAGGACAGGAAATTGCCCAGTGCGCCGTGGCTGATTTCGACGCCCTTGGGGCTCCCGGTCGAACCGGAGGTGTAGATGACGTACGCGAGATCGTCAGCCGGGACGTCGATTTCGAGATTGTCGGTGCTTGCGGCGGCACCGTCGCCGCGTGCTTCGTCGACGCTCAGGCAGCGGGATGCCCAGGCCGATAGATTTTCCGGCATGGTGGCCGGGGTGATGATCAGCTTCGGATCGGCATCGGCGATCATCTGCCGGATCCGCCCCGCGGGAAAGTTCGGGTCGATCGGCACATAGGCGGCGCCCGTCTTGAGCACCGCCAACAGCACGACGACGAGGTCGATGGAGCGGTCGATGGCCACGCCGACCAGGTCGCCGCGGCCGACGCCGCGAGCCACCAGGACGTGGGCGAGACGGTTCGCGTCCGCGTTCAGGTCTCGGTAGGTCAGTTCGGTGTCGGCGCAGATCAGCGCCACATTGCCGGGGTGCAGGTCGGTGGCGCGTTCGTAGAGCTGATGCAGGCGATGACCCAGCGTGGTGTCGTCACCGGTGGCGTTGAATTCCTCGACCAGCGTGTGACGTTCGCGCGCCGAGACGACATCCACGGTCCCCAAGGTGTCACGTGCGATGGCAGGGAGTCGGTCGCACCAGTCGCTGAATTGCTCAGCCAGTCGCGCGACGTCGTGACGAGAGACGCGCTTGGCGTCGTAGCGAAACTCGACCGTTTCGCCGTCGTCTTGTACAGCCAGCTCCAAGACCGGCTGGTAACCGTCACCGGTGGACACCGCGCTGCCCAAGGAGATCGCCACGTCCGGCGCCAGTTCGCCACTGTGCCACAGCTTTCTGAGTACTTCATCGCGACCGAACCCATCGCGACGAAGCCATGCTCTTTCCTGGCCGATAGTGAACTCCCGCCCGACTGCCCGCAGATTTTCCGCAGTCGACCTCGCCGCGTCGAGGTGCGCTCGTAGCGGAAGCCACGCGGCGAACAAGTCGCGATAGTCCGCCTCGACGCTGTCGCGCGGCGCCGCCACCGCGATATGGATATCCGGCTCGCCGGTGGCCCGGCCCAGGAATGTGCACAAGGCACCGGCGAGGTGGGACGCCGCGGCCACCCCCTCTTCCATCCGGCACCGCACGGTGACCGGACCGGCATCCTGTTCACCGGTTTCGGGCGCGGTGTAGTGGAGGCGGTATGGATGACCTCCCGTCAAATGCTCGCGCCAGTAGGCAGCGGCCTTCGACGCGGCAGTACCTGCCGTCGTGATCCGCGTCGCGACGCTGTCGTCGGGAGTGGTGAGAATGGTGCCGGGGCGAACGCCGTAGTCCGTGGCAATGCTGCCGACGGTGAGCGCTTCGCCTTCCAAGGTGCTCACGCGGGTCAGCTGAACGGTGCCGGAGCCGGTGCCGACCCGCAAGCCCGAGACGTCATCGCAGGCGACGACCTCGCCGGGCGCAGCGTCGGTCGCGGCACCGGCGTGCGCTTCACGGACGGCGATGAAGTGACCGTCGACGTTTATCTTTGGCCATACCAAGGGACTACCGAACGGGCCGTAATCCGCGGCGCGGACCATGGCGACGATATCGTCGGTGTCGCGCCGCAAGTCGATGAGGCCTTCGGCGGGAAATTGGGTGTGCCGGGAGAAGTACCGGCGCGCCGAAAGGTCCTGCGGGGTGGCGGTTTCGCGGCCCTCGGCGAGCTCGTCGATCAGCTCGGCCAAGCTGGCGACGGCCGCTTCGTCGCATTTCAAGCCAAGCGACAGCGCCGTCTCATCGGACGCCATCGGCACCGGCACGCGCCGGAGCACGTCGCCGCCGTCGACCATACCGCCGATCCGGTGCCAGGTGATGGCGTAGTCGCGCACGCGGTGGGCGATGGCCCAGGATGGCGCGTACAGGCCGGAGTACTCGGGCAGCGGGCCGTAATGGTAATTGATGCTCATGCGCTTCGCGCAGTTCAGCAACGCCTCCGGAACAATCGCGTAGTTCCCGATGCTGAAGAGCAGGTCGCACTGCCATTGCCCGGCAATTTTCACTGCCTCATCGAGTGGGTGACTCGGAATTCCCGCTTTGATGGCCCAGGCTCGCGCGGTAGCATCACCGGTTACCACCGCCCTTATTCGGTGTCCTTTCGCCAGGAGCACTTCGCCGCAACGAGCGAGCACATTACCGTCACCGATCAAAATAGAATCTGAAGCAGTCATCGGATTTCTTCCGCGAGATTTACCTTGAGTTGTGTATCGGCACGTTTACGCGCCAGTGCCGGTTCGCGCGCCGGCCCGCAGGCCGAGTCGCTGTCCGAGCAATGCGCTCACCAGGAGCGCGCAGATGATATTGACCGCTATTGCGGCTACGAATACGTGATGGAAAGCGGAAAGGCTCCCCGGTTCCGCGCTCGACACCATGATCGCGGCGAACCCGGCGACTCCGACGGCGCCGCCCACCTGACGAAACGCCACCGTCATACCGAGCCCACCCGCGAATTTCAGCGGCGGAATGGACCCGGCGGCCAGCGTCGACAGGCAAGCGAAGCCGAGGCCGAGTCCCGCGCCGCCGAGCAGCGCGGCGGGCAACCAACCACCCCAGAAATTCGATCTGGAGCCGAACAGATCGGATGCCCAGATCGCGTTGCTACCCGCGAAGAGCAGGCAGGCCAGTATCGCGACCTTCACCTGGGTGGCCGGGTTCGTGAGCCGTCCGGCGGACAGCGAGCCGACCACGGAGGCGACCGCCCCGATACCCAGCGCCCCAGCGGTTTCCAGGATGGTCCAGTGCCAAATGGTCGTGGCGAACAATGGGGCAGCGAGGTTCCACGCGAACATCATCGCGCTGAGCATGCCGAGACCCAGCGTGGCAATCGTGTAGGTCGGGTTACGCCAGACCGCCAGGTCGATTGCCGGAGCAGCGTGCGCACGCGAACGCAGGAGGGCCGCGCCGATGAGCAGGAGTCCGATGACGCCGAGTCCGATCGTCCGCACGTCCCGCCAACCCCACTGATCCCCCTCGGTGAGCGCACTGACGATGCAGGCGATACCCAAGCCGAGAGCGATGCTGCCGATGGCGTCCGGCAACCGGCTGCCTGCCGCTTTCACGTGGCCCGGCAGCACTACTAGGCCGCCCGCCAGCAGGGCGGCGCCGATCGGCAGGTTGATGAAGAACACCCACCGCCAGTCGAGCACGCGCAGCAGGACACCGCCTACCGCGGGCCCGACGACTGCCGAGAATCCCGCGGCAGCGCCCCAGGTGGCGACCGCGCGCGGGATGCGCTCGCGGGGTGTCGTCGAGAGGATCAGTCCCAGTGCGGCGGGGATCATTCCACCGGCCGCCGCGCCTTGCAGGAACCGACCGGCGATGAGCCATCCGACGGACGGGGCCACGCCGCAGATGAGCGACGCGAGCGTGAACACCACGAGCGACCAGAGCAGCACGGCGCGCCGATCGATGCTGTCGGCGACCCGGCCCGCGGGCGCAAGCAGGGCGGCGAACATGACCGCGTAACCGCTCACGATCCAGGTCAGGGTGCTGAGCGAGGTGAGCTCGAAGTCCGCGAGAATATCCGGGAAAGCAATATTGACAACAGTGAAGTCGAGGAACGCCATGAAGGTGATGCCACTGCACATCGCCAAGACACGAGCCGGGTCGACACCGCCGGCTGTGCGCGTCTGCTCTAGGCCGGCATCTGCCATCTGATCTTCTCCGGCACTGCTCGCGGTGCGCCGGTAGATGGCGCTGTGGAACGGGTGTTGAGGACAACGTGCGGCTGTCTGGCAGCGTCGGATATTACTATTTCGGATCCGGCATACTTTTCGGATCCAATATTCGGAACCATAGTGCCTCTTGCGCGGTTGGATAACGCCCGGTCCATTGTGCGGATAGGCGCTTCGTCACCATTGAGTTCGGGTGGTCTTGATCTTCCCCCAAGCCATCGTCAGCGTATGTGATCTGCCACTGTTCCCGCAAGGGCCGGTTAAATCCTGCGCGACCACCCAGAATGGCCGACCGGTCGGTTTAAAATAGTACATGGTACAAATTCAGGAACTTTATGAAACTAAAGAACGGCCGGATTGTCGCCGTGGTAAGCGATAGGTAATCTTTCGCACGAGTTCGGCGTGGAGTAGGAGTCATCAAATGAATGAGGCTGTCGTCGTCGGATACTCGCGGGTTCCGATCGGCAAGTTCGGCGGAGGACTGTCCGCCTTCGCCGGTACAGAGCTCGGGTCCAAGGCCATTGCCGGTGCACTCGAGCGCTCTCAGGTGCCGGGCGACCAGGTCGATTACGTGGTCATGGGGCACACACTCCAGGCAGGCGCGGGCCAGATCACCGCGCGCCAAGCCGCTTTCGGCGCGGGCATCCCGCTGAACGTACCCGCCGAGACCATGAACAAGGTGTGCCTCTCCGGCACCTCCGCGATCGCCCGCGCCGCCTCGTTGATCGCGCTCGCCGAGTTCGACATCGTGGTCGCGGGTGGCATGGAGTCGATGTCGAATGCACCGTACGTGCTCGACAAGGCGCGCTTCGGCTATCGCGCGGGCGACGGGGTCCTCAAAGACACCATGTTGTTCGACGGGCTGACCTGCCCGTTCGACCACAAGCTCATGGGCATGGCCACGGAGGAGTATCAGGCGGAGTCCGGCTACAGCCGGGAACGCCAGGACGAATGGTCGGCCCGGTCCCACGAGCGGGCCGCCGCCGCGTGGAAGAACGGGGCGTTCGCCGACGAGGTCGTCCCGGTCGAGGTGCCACAGCGCAAGGGCGACCCGCTCGTCTTCGACCAGGACGAGGGCATTCGCCCGGACACCACCGTCGAACGGCTCAGCGCCCTGCCGCCCGCCTTCACCCCGGGCGGCACGATTACCGCGGGCAACGCCTCGCAGACCTCCGACGGCGCCGCCGCGCTCGTGCTGATGTCGCGGCGCAAGGCAGCGGACCTCGGCCTGCCGGTACTGGCCACCATCAAGGCATGGGGGGCCACCGCGGGCCCGCTGTCGTTGCTGCCGCAACCGTCCAACGCCATCCGCAAGGCGGCCGCCAAGATCGACCTCGACCCGGCCGGCCTCGACCTCTACGAACTCAACGAGGCGTTCGCGTCGGTCGCCATCGCCGCGGTCGATGATCTCGGCATCTCCGAAGACATCGTCAACGTCAACGGCGGCGCCATCGCCATGGGTCACCCACTGGGCTGCACCGGTGCCCGTATCACCGTCACCCTCATCAATGAATTGCGCCGCCGCGGCGGCGGAATCGGTGCGGCCGCGCTGTGCGGCGGTGGCGGTCAAGGCGATGCTTTGATCGTCGAGGTGGCGTGACCCGAATCGCTACTTGACGTCGGTGGGCACCGGGACCGCGGGGCGGATGATGCGGGCCCGGCTCCACTTGCGCATCACCGGGAGTTCGACGAAGCGGTACAGCAGCCAGGCGGTCCCGACACTCAGGACCATGAACGGCACGACCATCAGCAGCGCGACATACAGCGGCGCGTCCTCGGTTTGGCTGAACCGGAACAACTCCGCACCCGCCATGATCACCAAGAGGTGCACCATGTACAGCGCGAACGAAACCTCGCCGAGCCACACCATCACCCGGCCGTTCAGGAAGGTGCTCGTTTGCCGCAAATCGGCGACCGCGCCCATGGGGATCACCAGCGCCAGCGGGATCACCATCGTCGCCGGAGCGGCGACGTAAATGCCGGGGGCGTACAGCGCACCGGCACCGAAGACCAGGAACACCGCCAGGGTGGGCAGGAAGCCGATTTTGACCCATCGGCCGGAAATCACGATGCGCGCCACCATGATTCCGAGCACGAACTCCAGGCAGCGGGTCGGCGGGAAAGCGAAGGTGAACCAATACTGGAGCGCCGAATAACCCATACCCGGCGCCGGGGGCGGTGTGTCCGACATCAGGAGATCGGCGATGACCGGAATCGACCAGATGGCGGCGGTCACCGCGATCGCCGACACCCACAGCCGCTCCACCGGAATGCGCGAGATCCAGAAGTACAACAGCGGGAAAGCCAGGTAGAACAACACCTCACACGCCAGCGACCAGCTCACCGCATTGATGCCGAAGGTGATGTGCAGGTCGGGGAACCACGATTGGATCAGCAGGAGGTTCGGGATCAGCGTTTTGAGCTCGACCGCCTGTCCGCTGCCCAACATCAGCACGACCACCAAGAGTGCCGTCACCAGGTGGTTGGGATAGATTTTGCAGATTCGCTTGCGCCAGAACGCCGATCTGGCCAGACCCGGCCGCACCGCCCAGGTCAGCACGAACCCGCTGAGAATGAAGAAGAACGAAACCCCCACATTCCCGGTCATCTGCCAGAACATCCCCAGCCCCTTGCCCTCCACATAGCGGTCCGGGGTCAATCGCAACATCACGTGCGTGAAGACGACCATCGAGGCCGCGATGAACCGCATCCCGGTCAGCGACGGAAGCGGCGGCCGCACCGTGGTAACGGCGGGATAGTACGGGGAGATCATGGTGGAATCCTTGGGAGTTCGAAGAGCAAGAGCCGTGCCCGCGATCAGATCGCCGGACGGCAACCGGCGCACGGTATCGCCGGTGCGTAGCCGAAAACGATTATCGAAATTACTTGAAATCTCCGAACCGGTAACCGAAAATAGATACGATCACGCGTCTCGAATCATCCCGTGCGACAGGCGAATTGCCCATTGAATCCCCTCCTCGAATCGAACGCTAACACGGGTTTACAACCTGAGCCAGGGCCGTGCCGGGCGAAGTGACCTGGCAAATGGGTCGTGTAATGCATTCGAGCGCGAAAAGCCCTGGACGCCTGCGGACCTCCGCACGTGACCGGGCACACGAGCACCGTATGCGTCGAGAGGCAAGCAAAAATACTTGTCGTTTTTGCCCACGACGAAAAGGGCGGTGTAGGTCGAGCCACGAAATATTTCCCGACCTCGACCTACACCGCCACTGCTCCTAGGTTGTCCTGTTCCCTGCCTGTTCGGCCGCGAGGAACGGCGCACGGTCGAACAGGAATCGGCTCTGGGTGATCTTGCCGTCGATCACGGTGACGCATTCAGCACCAGGCGCGTTCGGCACCGGGATCGTCTCCGTGTCATACATGACCATGGCGGTCTCCGCATCGCCGAAGGCCGCGATCATGGTGGCGCCGGTCAGGATCTGCAGGAACGGTCCGAGGAACGCGCGGTACGCCGCGGCCCCCTCGATGCGTCCGGCCGGTGCGTGGCAGACGATGTCATCAGCGATATAGGTCATGGCCAGGTCGAGGTCCTTGCCGGTCCACGCCTGGTGGTAGGCCAGCGCGATCTGCAGCGCCGGGCTGGTGTTGTCGGTCATCTCATGCCTCTCGGGTTCGAATGATCACGTGCAAGGCCGTCCCGTCGGTACGTCCTCGCTAAGTTCAGACAACGACGCGGCCCGAAACGGAACGGTGCGAGGAATGACCGACATGAATACGACGCTCGCCAGAGCGCGCGACGGCGACGCGGCGGCGTTCCGCGCGCTCACCGATCCGTACCGCCGCGAACTGCACGTGCACTGCTACCGGATGCTCGGCTCGGTCACCGATGCCGACGACATGCTTCAGGAAACATTGCTCGCCGCATGGCGTGGGTTGCCGGGCTTCCAGGAGCGAGCCGCCTTGCGCACCTGGCTGTATCGCATAGCCACCAACCGCTGCCTCAACGCCCTCCGGGCCGCCCGGCGCACCCCCGTGGAACCGATCCCACCATTCGTGCCGCCCGAGCCCACCCGGCGCGGCGCGGCAACCTGGCTCCAGCCCTACCCCGATGCCCTGCTGGACGAGCTGCCCGATCACCAGCCTGGTCCGGCGGCTCGCTACCAGGCGCGGGAGGCGGTGGAACTAGCGTTTGTCGCGGCACTGCAACAACTTCCGCCGCGCCAGGCAGCCGCCCTGCTCCTGCGCGATGTGCTCGGCTACGCCACAGCCGAGGCCGCGGAGTTGCTCGGCACCAGCGCGCTCGCCGTGAAAGGAGCACTCCAGCGGGCGCGCGCCGCCCTCGGCGAAAACCGCGGGCGGGCAACCGCATTCGAACCCGGCTCGGCCGCCGAGCGCGAGCTGGCCCGGCGCTTCGCCGAAGCGTTCAGCGCCGACGACATCGACGGCGTGCTCGCCCTGCTCACCGACGACGCCTGGCTCCGCATGCCCCCCGCCCCACACGAATACCAGGGCGCCGCCATCGGGACCTTCCTGCGAACCGTCGCCACTTGGCGAAACGACCGTCGCTTCCAGCTACTGCCCACCCGCGCGAACAACCACCCCGCCTTCGGTTGCTACCTCGCCGATTCCGGTGCGCCGCTGGCGCATTCGGCCGGGTTGATCGTGCTCGGCTTCGACCACGACCGTATCGCCGTCATTACTCACTTCCTGGACACCGACCTAGCCCCTCGGTTCGGTCTGCCCGACACCATTCCGGCCGGACAGGGCCCCACCGCTGAAACCTCCCCGGCGTGGCGATGACCTTCACTACTCCGGTCCGGCCAGAGGCTTGCGCATTCCTGCTCGGAGAGAAGAATTTCCGGACTGCCACCGACCGGCCGGACGCATTCGGCGCGACCCGTCTCCGTCTCACCTCACGAAGTCGGCGGCGAAACTTTCGAGCATCGGGAATTGCCTGGGCTGTCACCGCCGTCGTGGGTTCGGTCGCGCGCTCCGACGCGACTGCCGGTACCGGCGCGGGGGTTCGGGGCTTGGTCGGCCACGGCTGGCCGGGCGCGCCCTTGACGTCGCGCTCGTATTTCGTGAACCAGGGTTCCGCCATCACTCCTCCTCAACTCGGAATCGCGACGAGATTCGGCCGCACTCAGCCATCCCCCACTGTGCTCCGACCGCCAGGTCCTCGCACCCGACGACGAGTTTTTGCCCCCAGAGCGTGCAAACTGCTGGCCTCCTTCGCACCGGCACCTGTCACTCGGCCGCCGTGCGGCGCGGGCAGCACACCCGGCGGCTCGAGTCGGTCGGCCGCTAATCCCGGGACTCGTCGATTTCGAGTGCCATGGCGGGGCAAGCGTCCACGGCCTCCCGCGCTGCCGAGAGACCGCTGTGCAATTTCGGGGCGAGCAACCGCACCCTGCCGTCGTTCTCGTCTTGATCGAAGAGGTCCGGCGCGACCAGGGCGCACATGCCCGAGCCGATACAGCGCTCCCGATCCGCAGAGATTCGCATCCTCGTATCTCCTTTCGTCACGGTTTATCGGGCCGCTTCCGTCCAGCTGACCGGCAATTCGTGGACGCCGTAGATATTCATGTCGGTCTTGAGCTTCACCTCGTCGGCGGGGATGGCGAGCTGGAGGGTCGGGAAGCGACGCAGCAGTCCCTCGAAACCGGCGCGCATTTCGATGCGGGCCAGTTGCTGGCCGAGGCAGGTGTGGATGCCGTGGCCGAAGGACAGGTGACCGCGGGCCTTGCGGTGCAGGTCCAGGGTGTCGGGATGGTCGAAGCGCTTGGGGTCGTGGTTGGCGGCCAGCAGTGAGACGACGACGGTCGACCCCTTGCCGATTGTTTCGCCGCCGAGTTCGATGTCCTCGGTGGCGTAGCGGTAGAAGATGTCGGCAATGGACAGGTAGCGCAGAAGTTCCTCGACGGCATCGGGCAGCAGATCCGGGTCGGCGCGCAGTTCGGCCAGCTGCTCCGGGTGCTCCAGGAGCGCGAAAGTGCCAAGTGCCAGCATGTTCGCGGTGGTCTCGTGGCCGGCGAGCAGCAACAGGAAGGCGACGCCGGTCAGTTCCTCGATGCTGAGGTCATCGTCGCGGGCCAGGTCGGACAGGATGTCTTCGCCAGGGGCGGCGTGCTTGCTCATGACCAATTCGGCCAGGTACGTGGTCATCGCGCCGTACGCGGCCATCTTCTCGTCGAGGTCCGGGTTCTTGACCAAGAACTTGGCGGAATTGTCCTGGAAGGTCGCCCGATCCGCGTAGGGGACGCCGAGCAGTTCGCAGATCACCAGCGAGGGCACCGGCAGCGCGAACTCCTTGACCAGGTCGACCGGCGGGGTCAGCCGCGCCATCTCGTCCAGTTGCCGCTCGACGATGTCGATGATGTGCTCTTCGAGCTGTCTCATCCGTCGGACGGTGAAAGCGCCGGTGAGCTTGCGCCGCAGCCGGGTATGGTCCGGCGGGTCCATGGCGATGAACAAGCCCGGAATCTGCGGGGACGGCTCGGTGGCGGCCGGCATGCCGGGGATGTTGTCCAGCGCGTGGACGATGCCGATGTCCTGGCGGGAGCTGAACCGGGTGTCGGCCATCAGCTGGCGAACCGCGTCGTAGCCGGTGACCAGCCAGCCCTCGTGGCCGTCGGGGAAGACCAGGGGGCTGACCGGGCGTGCCTCGCGGAGCCGGGTGATCTCGCGGGGCGGGTCGAAGGGACTCGCGTCGCGCTCGGTGGGCAGGCCGTGCGGGATGGGAACCGTTTGACTCATCGGGTTTACCTTTCGTGGCGGTTGTTGCGGCAACGTTCGCCGACCGACCTGACATAGGACTGTCACGCCGCTGACACCGACCGCCGCCGCCTGAACCGTCCAGGGCAATGCACCGCGTCGGTGGTCGCCGGGCCTGCCATCGCCCATGGCAAACTCGGCCTGGTGCAGATCGGGATTCTTGGACCATTCGAAATTCGCACCGACGACGGCGTTTTCGCCGACGTGCCGGGCGCGCGGCTGCGCGGGCTGTTGGTCGCCCTCGCACTCGAATCAGGTCACCCGGTCCCGAAGGCGACGCTCATCGACTGGATCTGGGGCGAGCAGCCGCCCGCCGACGCGGCGAATGCCTTGCACCGCTTGGTTTCCCGGTTGCGCAAGGCGCTGCCGGACGGGTTGGTCGAGGGGCAGACCGACGGCTACCGGTTGACCGTGGACCCCGACGCGGTCGACGCTGTGCGGTTCGAACGCCTCGTCACCCAAGCCCGTAATGACGAGGGCCAACGGCGGGTAGGGCGGCTGCGCGAAGCTCTCGGATTGTGGCGCGGCGCGGCATTGCAGGACGTCGGCCTGCAGGACAGCGGGGCGTTCGACGCGGTGGTCACCCGGCTCGAGGGGCTGCGCCTGACCGCCATGGAGGATCGGTTCGACGCGGAGATCAGCCTCGGCCACGGCGCGGAGCTGGTCACCGAACTGACCGACTTGGTGGCCGCGCATCCGGTGCGTGAACGGCTTGTCGCCGCGTTGATGCGGGCCCTCGTCGCGACCGGTCGCGATACCGAGGCGCTGCGGGTGTACGAGCGCACGAGAGAAGCCCTGGCCGACGAACTGGGCGTCGACCCCTCTCCGGAGCTGTCGGATTTGCACGTCGCGCTGCTGCGGGGCGAGTTGGGACGGCGCGAGGAGAATCGTACGACCAACTTGCGCACCGAGCTCACCAGCTTTGTCGGCAAGGGCGGTGATGTCGCCGCGGTCCGTGAACTCATTGCCGAACATCGGCTCACCACCCTGATCGGGCCGGGCGGTTCGGGAAAGACCAGGCTGGCCACGGAAACCGCGCGCACGCTGCTCGGCGACCTGCCGGAGGGCGCGTGGCTGGTCGAACTCGCGCCCCTCGGCGCCGACGGTGGCACGGGCGGCGGGAACAACATCGCGCAGGCGACGCTGGCCGCGCTCAGCTTGCGGGACGCGCTGCTCGGCGAGGCACCGGACGCGGAGCCGACGGAGCGGGTCATTGCCGCGGTCCGCGATCGGGCGGTGTTGCTGATCCTGGATAACTGCGAGCACGTGATCGAGTCCGCGGCGACATTCGCGCATCGAGTGCTCGGCGAGTGCAGGCAGCTGCGGATCCTCGCGACGAGCCGGGAGCCCCTCGGCATCACCGGCGAGGCGCTATGGCCGGTCGCGCCGCTGGCCTTGCCGAAGGAGGACGCCGACCCCGGCGAGATCGAATCCGCTCCGGCCATTCAGCTGCTGCGGGACCGAGCAGGCGCGGTGCGCAAGGATCTCGCGATCGACGCCGACACCTTGGCGACGATGGTGCGCGTCTGCCGGGCGCTGGACGGGATGCCGCTGGCCATCGAACTCGCCGCGGCCAGGCTGCGCACCATGTCCCTCGATCAGCTCGCCCACCGGCTCGATGATCGGTTCCGCCTGCTGACCGGCGGTAGCCGTACCGCGCTGCCGCGGCACAAGACGCTGCGGGCGCTGATCGACTGGAGCTGGGAGCTGCTCACCGATGCCGAACGAGTAGTCCTGCGCAGGCTTTCGGTGTTCTCCGGTGGCGCGAGCCTGGAAGCGGCCGAACGGGTCTGTGCCAGCGATACGGTCGAGACGGGTCAGGTCCTCGAGTTGCTGACCGCGCTGACCGAGAAATCACTGGTGGTCATCGCGGAGGACCGGGCGCCGCGCTACCGGATGCTCGGCACGATCAAGGAGTACGCCGAGCACCGTCTCGCGGAGGCGGGAGAAGCGGATCTGGCGCGTCGTGCCCATCTCGGGTATTTCACCGAGTTCGCCGACGTCGCGGAGCCGCATCTTCGCCGCGCCGAGCAACTGGAATGGCTTGCCACCCTCGAGGTCGAGCACGACAACATCGCTGCCGCGATGCGCGGTGCGCTCGCAGCCGGTGAAGCAGACGGGGCGATGCGGCTCGCGGCAGCCGCCGGCTGGTACTGGTGGCTCGGTGGGCACAAGGCGGAGGGCAACGAGCTGCTCATGGCGGCAACTGCGCTGCCCGGCGAGGTGCCCGACGAGATCCGGGGCGTGGTGTACGCGTTCGTCGTACAGTTCGTGACCTCGGGGCAGCAGAATGACCAGTTCCAGGCGGAGGAGTGGATCCGCAAGACTTACGAAATCAGTCGGCGGGTGCAGAACCCGCACCCGGCGCTGAAGTTCGCCGCCCCGCTGGAACGCATGCTGCAAGGTCCGGATGAGTTCCTGCCCGCGTGGGAAGCACTGCTGGTCGACGAGGATCCCTGGGTCCGCGCACTGGCCCGGCTGCACCTCGGCAAGTTGCGAAGCCAGCTCGGCGAGGGCAGCCGGGATGCGGATGCATATCTCGAGCAGGCGCTCACGGAGTTTCGCGCGCTCGGCGAACGGTGGGGAATTTCGTTCGCGCTGATCGAGTTGGCCAATCGGATCGCCATGCGCGGCGAGTTCGCCGGTGCGTGCGAGCACTTCGAACAGGCGATCGCGGTCGTCACCGAGGTCGGCGCCATCGAGGATGTCGCGCCGATGCGGTCGCGGCAGGCCCAGTTGTACTGGCTACTAGGCGATGCGGAGTCGAGCGCGGCCGCGATGGCCGAGGCGCAGCGGGCCGCGGAACGCGTCGCCTGGCCGAATGCGCTGGCCGAGCTGGCGCTGTCGAAGGCAGCGCTCGCGCGCTGGAGCGGCGACGCCGAGCAGGCACATCGGCAACTCGACGTCGCGACAGCGATGCTGGGCGATGACGCCGAGCGGCCGAACGTCCGCGCGGTGATCGAAGACCTGCTCGGCTACCTCGCCGAAAACCTCGACGAGGCAAGGAAACACCGCATCGCGGCCTTCCAGGCGGCGTTGGAGGCGGGGCATGCGCCCCTGATCGCACACGTGCTCGTGGGAATCGCGGACTTGGCGCTGCGTGACCACCAGTACGAGCAAGCCGCGCGGCTGGTCGCGGCGAGCGCCGGCGTGCGCGGTCTGACGGATCGTTCCCAACCGGATGTGGCCCGGATCGAGCAGTCCACGCGGAACCGCCTCGGCGACACCGGGTTCGCCGAGGCGGCTCGGGAAGGGACGCAGGCCGACTGGAATCAGCTGGTCGCCGTCACGCTCGCTGCTTGAACGTGGGACGGACCGACACCCAGATCGATGCCGTCGAGCACGACCTTGTCTCCATAAGCCTTCCGCAGACCGGAAACCGCGACTTGGCCTCGAGCAGGCACAACTGACCTTTCGGCACGCGGCGGCGCCGCGTCAGCGGCCGCGTCAGCGCGGTGACGGTCCGGTGTCAGGACAGCGGGCGATCGTAGTTCCCGTCGAACTCCACACCAGAGACGAGGAACCATGAACAACCAATCCGCACAAGCGATCACGACGTCCGCCGGGCCGGATCGCCCGGAGCTGCAGCAGGCCATCGAGGAGATCGTCGATTCCGGTTTGGTCGGGCTGACGCTGCGCGTGCACGATGAGCGGGGCGAGTGGGTCGGCAGCGCCGGGGTGAGCAAGCTGGGCGAGACCGCCGAGCCGCCGATCGACGGACATGTCCGGATCGGCAGCAACACCAAGACCTTCACCGCCACCCTGGTTCTGCAGCTGGTAGCCGAGGGCAAGATCGGGCTGGACATCCCGGTGGCCGACTACCTGCCCGAATTCGGGCTGGACGAGCGGATCACGGTGCGGATGCTGTTGCAGCACACCAGCGGAATATTCAACTTCACCGGCGAGGTCTACCCCGACGGGACGGTCGTGCCGGGAATCCCCTGGTCCGGTCAGGAGTGGGTGGACAACCGGTTCAAGACCTACCAGCCTGAGGAACTGGTGCGGTTCGCGCTGTCCAAGTCCGCCCGGTTCGAGCCGGGCACGGGCTGGAGCTACTCCAACACCAACTATGTGCTGGCCCGGCTGCTGATCGAGCGGGTCACCGGCCGCTCGGCCGCCGAGGAGACGCAGCGACTGATCCTGGGGCCGCTCGGACTGTCGGGCACCATCGTGCCGGGTATCTCGACGGAGATCCCCGAGCCGCACGCGCACGCCTACTACCGGTACGTGGCCGACGGGCAGGAGAAGACAGTCGACGTCACCAGCCAGAACCCCTCCTGGATCGCCGCGGGCGGTGACATGATCTCGACCACCGCGGACCTGCACACATTCATCTCCGCACTGGTGAGCGGCAAACTCCTGCCTGCCCAGCTGCTGGCCGAGATGTGCACCCCGCACCCGACGGGAATCCCGAACATGGATTACGGCCTTGGCGTTTTCGTGGTGCAGACGGACGGCGGCACCGTCATCTCGCACAACGGCGGCCACGGCGGACATGCGGCGCTGATGTACAGCACGCCCGATGGCAGTAGGACACTGACCGCCTCGCTGAACTATGTGGACGATGCCGAATTGTCCGGGGCCGTGACGTTCCAGAAGGCGACGCAGCGGCTCATCGAAGAGGTCTTCTGCGGCGGGCAGCCCGCGGCTGAGCCGACCAGCTGAGCACCCCCTGGCTCATCGGCGGGGTCCGTTGACCCCCGCAGCTCATTTCCAACAAACCATTTCACTGAAGGAGTACAGCCATGCCCACATTCGAGACCCCGGAACCGATCAGCATCACCGTCGATGTCCTCTCCGGCAACGTCCGGGTCGTCGCGTCCAACCGTACCGACACCGTCGTCGAGGTCCGGCCGACCGACGCAGCCAAGAAGGCTGACGTGCGCGCCGCCACCCATACCCGGGTCGATTTCGCCGCCGGCACCCTGACCGTGAAAGCACCCAAAGAATGGCGGACCTACACACCCTTCGGCGGCAACCCGTCGGTCGAGGTGACCATTGAGGTGCCCATCGACTCCCGTCTGAAAGCTACCGTCGGCGCGGGCCGATTGCTGGGCACCGGCGAACTCGGCGAGTGCGACCTGGAGATAGCGGCTGGCGACATCACCGTCGAACGCCCCCGTGGTTCGGTGACCGCCAAA
Source organism: Nocardia iowensis (assembly GCF_019222765.1). Classification (NCBI taxonomy): domain Bacteria; kingdom Bacillati; phylum Actinomycetota; class Actinomycetes; order Mycobacteriales; family Nocardiaceae; genus Nocardia; species Nocardia iowensis. Next base: position 7,054,065 of record NZ_CP078145.1, read on the forward strand.
GCCGCCAAGGGCGACATCCGCATCGGCGAAGCAGCACGCGGCGTGCTCCGACTGGAGACAGCCATGGGCGAATTGGCGGTCGGTATCCGGCCGGGCAGCGCGGCGCGGCTGGAAACAAACACCTCCGTCGGCACCGTGCAGAACCGAATGGCACCGGTCGACCGGCCGCAGGAGGACGCCGAAACCGTCCACGTGTATGCGCGTAACTCGTTCGGCAACATCATCATCGGACACAGCACGGCCGCCTGACCCCCACCGACACCACGGCACCACCCCGGGACCTGCCCGCACCAGCGGCAGCATCCCGGGGCTCACCCGTCAGCGGTTGCGCCTGCGGCTTCGCTGCGGCCCGGGGTGCTGATTTCGAGGACAACGACGCACGAAATAGCTACTGTCCGAGGATATTACGAGGGCCAGGTTCGACTCGGCCACTCGAGGACGGAGAGCATGTTGAGATCCACCAGATGGACAGCGTTACTGGCGGCCGCCGTATTCGCGATCGGACTGAGCCTGACGGCCTGTACGTCCGACGGAGGTGATGCGGCGGACGACGTGGTCACCGTCAATGGCGGTGAGCCGCAACATCCTCTCGTTCCGACGAATACCAACGAGAACCAGGGCGGTCGCGTGGTCGACCGCTTGTTCGCCGGGCTGAAGTACTACGACACCGAGGGCGTGGCGCACAACGAGGTGGCGCAGTCGATCGAGTCGACCGATCGGCAGCATTATCGGATCACCCTCGCGCCGGACTGGAAGTTCACCGACGGCTCCCCGGTGACGGCGAAGTCGTTCGTCGACGCGTGGAACTACGGTGCGCTGAGCACCAATGCACAATTGCAGAGCTGGATATTCGCCTCGATCGTCGGCTACGACGAGGTATCGGTGGATCCGCCCAAGGCGCAGACGATGTCGGGGCTGAAGGTGGTCGACGATCGCACGTTCACGGTCGATCTCACCCGTCCGTCGATCGATTTCGAACTCTCGCTGGGGTTCACGCCGTTCCGGCCGCTGCCCGAGGTGGCGTACCGGGACATGAAGGCGTTCGGTGAGCGCCCGATCGGCAACGGCCCGTACAAGTTCGCCGGTCCGGATGCCTGGCAGCACAACGTGCAGATCGATCTTGTGCCGAATCCGGATTACCGCGGCAAGCGTCCGGCGAAAAACAAAGGGTTGCGGTTCGTGATGTACGCGACCTACGACACCGCCTACGCCGATCTGCTGGCCGGCAACCTCGACCTGCTCGACACCATCCCCGACAACGCGTTGACCAGCTTCAAAAACGATCTCGGCGACCGCGCCATCCAGAAGAAGACCGCACGATACGAGCACATCGGATTCCAGCCCACCGTACCGCATTTCGGCGGCGCGGAAGGCGTGCTACGCCGCAAGGCGATCTCGCTGGCCATCAACCGGCCGCAGATTGCCGAAACCATCTGGCACGGCACCAAGGCCCCCGCGCGGGACTTCACCTCCGCCAGCCTGCCCGGTTACCAGGACAATCTCCCCGGAGTGGAACTGCTGACGTACAACCCGGATGAGGCCCGGAAGCTGTGGGAGCAGGCCAACGCCATCGCGCCGTGGACGGGTCGCCTCGAGATCGCCTACAACTCCGACGGCGGCCACCAGGCCTGGATCGAGGCGGTCGCCAACAGCGTCAAGAACACCCTCGGCATCGAGGCGATCGGCACGCCGTATCCGACGTTCAAGCCTTTGCGCGACGCGATCACCAGCAAGTCCATCCGCACCGCGTTCCGTAACGCCTGGCAGGGCGACTATCCGACGATGCTGAACTTCCTGATCCCGCAGTATCTGTCCGATTCGGCAAGCAACGACATCGGCTACGTCAACCCCGAATTCGACAAGCTCATCGCCGTCGCGCTGGCCGCGCCCACACCGGAGGAGTCCTACGCACACATCGCAAAGGCGCAGGCCATCCTGTTCCAGGACATGCCCGACGTTCCGGTGTTCAACGACAACAACAACGCGGGACATTCGGACAAGGTGCGAGAGGCGAAGCTGACCTGGAACGGCCTATTCGCTTACGAGAGCGTCGAAAAATAGTCAACGTGGACGTCTCGGCGACTGGAGTAGCCCGTGGCCGGAGTGGAAGGCGGGCAACGCCGACGCGGGTTGAGTGAGCATCCCGAACGGGCCATCGGTTAGCCGGTGGCCCGTTTTGCTGATTGTCCCGCGCCGGTGCGGGACGGCTGCGGAGAATCCGCAGTCGAACAAAGCTATCGCGATTCTCTCGAATTCGCGAGAAGTGGCCATCCGTGGGGTGCTCGTAGCCGGGACGGGCACCGGTCGGCGCCGCTGGCCCGGTCCGGACAGCAGTGCTACATTTTTCGGGAGCTTCGTTGGCAATTCGCTTGTCGCACAGGCGATTGCGCCATACCGGCGCTGCTCGGTGCCGCATGCGGATTCTGTTACTCCGGCGATGAGATCGGCATGTCTGGGACTTCCGCAACCGTCGAAAGGTTTGGAAATACATGACCGTGCAAATTCCACCCTATCGAGCTACTACGGACGTGACGTTGTTGACGCATGCGTTGCGACCCTACCGGGCGAACTGCCGATATCTGATGTCGTGTGAGGTAACGACGCCCGATGACTCCGAAGCGCTGGTCGTGGCCGCCGGAGACTTCGAGATCCCAGAATCGTGTTATATCGATGATACCGGCCACTTCAACTCAGTGGAGTTCAACATCTGTTTCAACCAACTGAGTTACTACATGGTGGCCAAGGTAATACAGGACGAGCTGCTGGAGGAACTGAACCACTGGTCGCTGGCCGACTATTGGCGAACGCAGTTGACAAATATGTTGATATGCGATTTTCAGAGCAGCTTCCGGCAGCCCATGTCTGGTCGCAATTTCTCGGGTGAGGTGCGACTGCTGAAGATCTCCAAGCGGGAGAGTAAGCGCCTGGGGGTGCCGTTGATATTCTTGGATACCGAGTGCCATTTCAGTGACGCAACTGGCGGCAATTGCAGCGGCGCAGTCAAGCTCGCCATTGTGGACACAATAGCCGGCCAATCCTAGGTCGCGGCCCATCCCGCAATATCCGGCCCTGCGGGCCGAAAGTCACTGGAGCGACAAGCCATTTTTACAGAACCAGCTGCTGATCGGTGTCGACCAGCCGGGATAGGGAGGTACGAATGCGACGCACGGGTGACAGCTGGGGAGTGACCGAGAGCGTGGGTGCGACCGCCCTGGCGGTGGCCGGGGCGAGGGCACTCGAGCATTGCCGAGACGACCGGTTGTTCGAGGATCCATTCGCGGAATTGTTCCTCGTCGCCACCGGGGACCCGATGTGGATCGCGGTCGCGCAGGGCGACTTGAGCCTGATGGATACCGCGGCGGCCATCGAGTACGAGCCTTCGATCGCCGCGATCGCCGCGCGCACCAGCTACTTCGACGACGTCATCGAAGAAGCGGCGGCGGCCGGGATCGGCCAGTTCGTCCTGTTGGCCGCGGGCCTGGACGCACGCGCCTACCGGTTGAAAGCGCTGGCCGCAGCCACGGTGTACGAGGTCGACCTGCCCAGGGTGTTGGAATTCAAGGCCGAGGCGTTGGACGGTAAACAACCGGTCGGCGAACGACGAACCGTCGCGGTCGATCTGCGCGACGCATGGCCCGCCGCGTTGCGGCGAGCCGGATTCGATCCGTCGAAGCCGACGCTGTGGCTGATCGAGGGACTGCTTCGGTACTTGCCGTTGCACGACCAGAAGGCGCTACTGCACGAAGTTACCGCGCTCAGCGCTCCCGGCAGCCGGGTCACGCTGAACGATTGGCCGGTGAACACCGATCCGACCGATCGAATGTTGCGGATCTGGGACAAGATCGGCGCCGGCGACGTGCGCACACTGACGTTCACCGACGAGAGCGATCCAGGCCCCCTGCTCACCGACCAGGGATGGGTGGTATCTCTCGGCAACCTGCTCGGAATCTTGGATCGACACACGCGTGCGATCACCGACAAGACCCGGCGAATTTTGGAACAACACGTGCTGCTGACAGCCGTACTCCCCCGGCCGAACAACCAGAACCTATGAGACAGGCACGACTCCCCATGCACTCTCGGAGGGGCTTTCGGTGCCGGGAGGTTGGTGGCGCAACCACCCGGCACCCGATCAGCTAGAGCGTGGTTGTGGACAGGAAGTCCGGGATCAGGTTGTTGACCCGGTTCGGTGCTGCTTACTTCGGAAGAGCCTTACCTCCATTCGGAGTGACCGCGAACCACGTCCCGCCGACGCCTTGGCCGAGCAGATCACCAGGCTGTTTGTCCTTCGAGAAGTAGTAGACGGGCCAGCCTCCGATGGTGATTTGGCAACTGCCGTCGCCGCGTTCGATGAATCCGACGAGCTGCGGATCGACCCCGGCCGCGAATACCGATTGCCCGCGAGCGACCGTCAGTGGCGGCCACGTCGTGGCGCATTGACCGGCGCACGTGGACGTCGGCGGTATCGCGGTGTCCTTGTCGAATCGGTACAGCGACCGGCCGCCGCCGTCTGAAACATACTGTCCGATACCGGGATCGCTGGTCACCGCGAGTTGCACGACATGCAGCGCGCCGACCGGGGCGGTACCGCCGAAGATCTGCAACCACCCCTGCGTTTTCGCCGGTGTGGGCGGCCGAGCGTCGGTTGTAAGAGGCACGGCGGCCGGGGACGGCGCGGCCGGCGGCGATGTCGTCGACGAGGTCTCCGTCGCCGCGCTGCTGTCGCAGGCGCTCAGCAGCCCGGCAAGCGTGATCGCAACGAGCGCGGAACGCTGGAATCGACTGATTGTCTTCATGTTTCGGATCTCCTCAGGCCATCCGGTCGAGCAGTAGGGCAAGAACCTCGTCGGCGGGCTTCATGGCGGCGATCCTGCCCGCCATCTCGGACGCGGCCACCGCGAACGACGGGGTGCCCAGGACTCGAACAGCGGCAGCACCTGCCTGGCGGGGATCGTGGATTACCGCTGCTGCTCCCACCGCCGCCGCGCGTTCGGCATTGAGCGGCTTGTCCAGTCCCAGCGGCAGGATGACCATCGGCACAGCCGCACCCAACACCGAAAGCACTGTGCCCGCACCTCCGGAGGTGACCACCACATCGACCCCGTCCAGCAGGTACCGCATGGGCACGAAACCCGTCACGTGGACCCGGCTCGCGTCGACGGTGAGATCCCGCGGGTCCGACGCGGGGTGCATGGCCACAACGACATTCACATCCTGCTCGAGGAGCGACTCGATAATCGCGGTGAGCGTGCCCGGCTCGTCGACGATCGTGCCGAGTGTCACCAAGACCCGTGGCAATTCCGCCCGCCCAGGAAAGGAAGGCGCGGTCCACGGCACATCATGTTCGTACTCAGGCGCCTCCGGCCGGATGTCGATGCGATCGCGCGACGGTTCCCAGGTTTCGAGTTGCAGCGTGTCCGGCCAGGGATCAACCGCTGCGATCGGCGGTGACAGCTCGATATCGCGTTCCTTCATGCGCTGTGCGGCCGCCACCATCACGGCGTCCGCGAGCGCCGCGTCGATGGCGATGCCCACCCCGTGCGAAACCCACGGCACGCCGAGACTCGACGCGACGAGCGGGCCGAGGAAATCGGCGGCCTCCGCGATCACCAGGTCAGGAGCGAAAGCCGCGGCGGCGCTCAGAGATTCGTCGGCTCCCAGGTCGATCCGTACACCGCCGAAGAACTCGGCCACCGTCGCCGGACTCATATCGGTACTGGCATCGGCCCCGATACGGCGGTGCACTTCGGCTAGGGCCTCCCCCAGCGTCGCACCCGCCGAGAGCACCTCGGCGGGAGCGACGACGTCGGCGACGGATCCGTGGGTCAGAAAGGCGGTGACGTGCCCGGCCCGACGGGCCGCTCTTTCCAGCGGGACCAGTGGCAGCAAATGACCATGAGCGGGCGTGCTGGAGAACAGAATTCGCATGTGCATCACTGCGTCGTCGCCGACGTCGACAGCGACGACGCTCGATCACCCGAGGCAGGGTTCGGTTCCGGCAAGAAGTCCAGTAGCAGTTCGTTGACTTGGTTCGGTGCCTCGAGTTGCATCCAGTGGCCGATGCCGTCGAGACGTTCATATCGCCACGACCCTTTGACGTACTTCTCGTTGCCGAGCATCGATTGCTCGGTGAGGAACGCGTCGTCGCTGCTCCACACGCCCATCATCGGTGCGAGCACCGGTGGTAGGACGGGCGGGTCGACGAGGAACTCCGGTCCGGCTCCGGTGCGGTACAGCCCCAGGCTGGTGCTGAGCGCCCGTGGGTCACGCATCCGTTCGATGACCTCGAGCAGGTCCGGATGGCTGGCGAGCCATTGCCGGGTGTTGGCGAAATCGTCTTGCGAGAGCCAGCGCTCGGCGATGCCCAAGGACTGGAACAGCAGGAAGTACCAGGACTTCTCGCGTTGCGGCAGGCCCGCGTCAACGACCGCCGCCGGAGTTCCGACCGACAGCGTGGTAAGGCTGTCGACCCGCTCGGGGTGCAGCCCGGCGAGCAGCACCGACAGCGAGGCGCCCCAGTCGTGTCCGATGACGTGGGCGTGCTGCACGTCGAGGTCGTCCAGCACGCCCACCAGATCGGCGACGTACTCGGCGAGCTCGTACTGCGCCAGTTCCGTGGGTTTGTCCGAGGCCCCGAAGCCACGCAGATCAGGCGCGATCGTGCGATAGCCGGCGGCATTCAACACCGGCACCTGGTAGCGCCACACGGCGTGGGTGTCCGGATAACCGTGCACCAGCAGCACATCCGGGCCGGACCCGCTGACCTGTACCTGCAGTTCGATGCCATTGGTTTCGATACGCATTACTTCGCTCCGATCACGGTGAGCAGCTCGGCACGGGACGGGCCGGGCTCGGGATAGCCGACAGCACCGCTGCCGAGCTCCTTGATTCGATCGAGCACGCCGGGTCGCCCGAGCGCTTCCTCGGAGCTGCTCAGTCCCGAACCGACATCGCCGAAGGCCCGCAGTACGTCGGGATCCCACAGCTTCGCGGCCTCCAGCGCCTGCCGCAGGTTCCAGTCCTCATCGTCGGTCCGATAGGTGATGCCGTCTCGATAGGGGATGGCGTCGATTTCGAGGTCGATCTGCGCGAGTCGATGCAGATCCCAGGCGGCCGAGGCCTGCTGGGTGGGTCCGAGTGTGGCGTTGGTGATCTCGTCGAACCGGAGTGCGAGCTTCTCCCGATCGCCGATGCCGACCTCGCGCAACACATCTCGCAGCAATAGGCCGTGGAACATACCCATGGTGAGGCCGAACCCGAAAGTGGGATTGGTTGTCGCCCAAGCGTCTCCGATGCTGAGCAGCCCGGTCGCCACCGGCTTGCCGTCGACGACGAAACTCCGATGCCGGGCCTCCATACCGGACATCGCCAGCACCCCGGTGATCGGCTCGCCGTGCGAAGCCCAGTGCGCCATACCGGGATACAGCGCCGCGACCCGCTGCCAGACCGCCGGATCGCTCAATGCCCGCATGGCACGGTCCTTGGCCGAGACGAACAGGGCCAGGGCCCAGGTGCCCGCATCGCCTGGCACGGTGGTCAACCCCAGACTGTCGTGGTGTTCCAGCGGCCACGCTGCCTGTTCCGGATAGGATCCGTCGGCGGAGCGGAAGTAGCGGCTGTAGGCCAAGAACCCGGTCTCGTGCTTGTCCAATACCGGGGCGGCCGCGCCGATGTCGGCCAGCATCTTGCTCGCGGGAGAATTGCGGCCAAGGGCGTCGACGACCAGGTCGGCGTGGATCTGCTCGCCCTGCGCGGTCCGCACGCCGGTGATGTGCGGGATCCCGGAGTCCGCCGCACCGTCGGTCACGAATCCGGCGGCCGTGGTGTCCCGGCGCACGGTAACCCCGGCCCGCACGGCGGCATTGCCGAGTCCCTGCTCGATGACGGGCCGACGGGCGGCAAGCGTATCGAACCGTTCGTCGCCGGGTTTGCGGCCGCCGATCGCCGCCAAATCGAAGGCGCCATCGAGCATGTTGTGGGTCCGCGCGCCCAGCGCCCGCAGCTCGGTGATGGCGTCCGGCAGTTCGGTCGAGAGCAGCTGATACCCCCCGGGCAGCATGATGTGCGGATGCCGGAACTGGTTGACACCCGGTCGCCGCCACTGGTCCCAGGCCTGTTCGGCATCGGTGCCGGACCCACCGGAATCCTTGTCCAGCAAGGTGACTCGATGACCTTCACCGGCCAGCAGCATGGCCGCGGTCAGGCCGGTAGGGCCGCCGCCGAGCACTACCACGTGCATCGGCCGGCCTTCCTCGGTGGTTCGCATGATGGATCCTTTCGACTCTTCGGAGCAGGTCTGGGGTAACTCTCGGCTGGACCGGCGCTCAGTTCCCAGACCGGAAACTGCTCATTCGCGCTGATGTCCGGCGGTGCCGCGTGCCCATGCACGCGGCACCGCATCGGCATCGGTGATCAGGAAACGGCGCCAGCGGCGTCGACGATGACCTTCGCCACGGCGTCGGGCTGCGAGACCGTGAGCGCGTGCGAGGCGCCCGGGATCTCCACGGTCGCGCGGGCCTTGGCGCGTTCGGCCATGAACCGGTGCGCGGCGACCGGGATGTTGTAGTCGGCATCGGGGTAGACGAACCAGGACGGCAGGGTCTTCCAGCTGGGCGCACCGGATTTGCCGTTGAGCGCGCGGTCGTTGAGCGGGCGCTGGGTGCGGGCATCGAGGGTGGCCTGCGCGTCGGGCACGTCGGCGGCGAACTGCTTCTGGTACTTCTCGGGCAGGATGTAGAGGTCGGTGCTGCCGTCGGCGAGGGTGACCTTGTTCAGGGTTTCGCCGAGGGTGCTGCCCGGGAACTTGCCGGACAGCTCACCGATGGTCTCGCCCTCCTCAGGGGCGAAGGCGGCCACGTAGACCAGACCCTTGACCTTGGGGTCGTTGATCTGCGAAATGACCTGTCCGCCATAGGAATGCCCGACCAGCACGACCGGCCCGTTGATGGCGGCGACCACACCGCGGACAGCGTCGGCGTCCCCCTGGACGCTGCGCAGCGGATTGCCCACCGCGATATTGGCCAGGCCCTGCTGGTTCAGCCGGTCGATGACGCCGTTCCAGCTGGCGGATTCGGCGAACGCGCCGTGGACCAGGACGATGGTCGGCTGCACCGGGGTGGGTTCGGCGGAGGCGCAGCCGGAGCCGGCGAGGGCCGCGCTCAGGCCAACGGCGGCGGCGGCGATCTTGGCGGAGTTGGTGATTCGCATGACGGATTCCTTTGCTGTGCAGGGTATTTCGTGATAAATGGGGGTTGGGCGTCAGTTCTTCAGGAACTCGAGCAGGTCCGCTTCAAAGGCGGCCCGGAATTCGCCGTGCAGGCCGTGCGCGCCGCCGGGGTAGACGCGCAGGGTCGAGTTCTTGATCAGCTCAGCGGATTTCACCGCCGAGTCGTGCAGCGGGACGATCTGGTCGTCGTCGCCGTGGGCGACCAGCACCGGTACGTCGATGCGCCGCAGATCCTCGGTGAAGTCGGTCTCGGAGAACTGGGTGATGCATTCGTAGGCGGCGCGGACGCCGGCCTGCATGCTCAGCCGCCAGAACGCGCGGCGCATCCCTTCCGAGACGACCGCACCGGACCGGTTGAAGCCGTAGAAGGTTTCGCTCAGATCCCAGTAGAACTGCGAGCGATCGGTGGCGACGCCGTTGCGGATGCCGTCGAACACCGCCATCGGGGTGCCCTCGGGATTGGTCTCCGACTTGACCATGACCGGCGGCACGGCACCCAGCAGCACCGCCTTGGCGACCCGGCCGCTGCCATGCCTGCCGAGGTAGCGGGCGACCTCGCCGCCGCCGGTGGAATGTCCGACGAGCACGGCGTCGCGCAGATCGAGCGTCTCGATCAACTCGGCCAGATCGTCGGCGTAGCGGTCCATGTGGTTGCCGTCCCAGGTTTGGGTGGATCGGCCGTGGCCGCGGCGGTCATGGGCAATCGCGCGGTAACCGTGCTCGGCGACCAGGCGGGCCTGGTCGTCCCAGGCGTCGGCGTTGAGCGGCCAGCCGTGGCTGAAGATGATCGGCTGTCCGGTGCCCCAGTCCTTGAAGAAGATCTCGGCGCCGTCTGTGGTGGTAAATGTCGATGTCATGGCTATGAAATTACGAAGTGGGGCACCCTTGCCGAATCCGTCGAACGACTGCATCGGCGACTGAGTCGATGACTGAGTCGCGTTGTCGAACCGCGGTGGTTCTGCCAGGCTTCGGGGATGGGAAGCGAGATTGCGGCACCGGCGTTCTTCACCAGTGACGTGCTGGCGACCACGCCCGCCGGCGGTCGTGGTCTGGTCGGACGCGAGCAATACCTGGCGGCGCTGTGCGAACTGCTCGACCGTGCGGCGGACGGAAACGGGTCGGCGCTGGTGTTGCGCGGTGCGGCCGGTATCGGTAAGTCGGCGCTGCTGGCGGCGGTCCGGGACGCCGCGCTGGAACGGAACCTGACGGTCCTGTCGGCGGTCGGCGTGGAGAACGAAGCCGGTTTGTGTTTTGCCGCGCTGCATCAGCTGCTGCATCCCCTGCTGCCCGAAGCCGTGAAACTTCCACTGGTACAACAGCGCACGCTGCGCGCGGCGTTCGGGCAGGAGGAGGGCGGCCCGGATCTGTTCAGTGTGGCGCTGGCGGCCTTGCAGCTGATCGGTGAGGCGGCGGCGCGGCAGCCGATCGTGCTGATCATCGACGATCTGCACTGGCTCGACCCGGCCAGCACCGACGCGCTGAGCTTCCTGGCCCGCCGCATCGGCAAGGACCCGGTCCTCGTACTGGCCGCCACCCGCGCCGACCAGGGCGATCCGGCGGACCGGGCCGGACTGCCGGATCTGGTGGTCGAACCGCTCCCCGAGGACGCCGCCGCCGAACTGCTCCAAGCCCAAGCGCCGACGCTGACGACCACCGCGCGCCGGCGGCTACTCGCGCAAGCAGCCGGAAATCCCTTGGCGCTGACCGAACTTCCCCGCGCCCTGCGGCACAGCGGCACCGACCGAGTGGCCGAGGAGTTCCCACTCACCGCTCGGCTGGAGGCCGCGTTCGCGGCCCGGTCCGCCGAACTCTGCCCGGCCGCGCGCACGCTGCTCGTCGTGCTCGCCGCCGACGTCGGCTGCGAGCTGCGCCGGTTGCTGTCCGCGGCAACCGAACTCGCCGGCGCGCCGGTAACCGCCGACCATCTGCAAGCTGCCCTCGACATCGGCCTGGTCGAATTGTCCGGCGCGGGAGTGCGATTCCGGCATCCGATGATGCGCACCGCCATCTACGCGCGCGCACCGCTGACCCAGCGGCTTGGCGCACACTCCTGCCTGGCCGCGGAGCTCGCGGATTTCCCGGACAGGCAACTCTGGCATCGCGCCGCCGCGACCCTCGGCACCGACGACAGCCTGGCCGCGGAGCTGGCGGAATTCGCCGAACGGTCCCGCCGCCGCGGCGCGATCATGACCGCTGTCAACGCGCTGCACCGCGCGGCCGAACTCGCCGAACGCCCCGATCGCACCACCACGCTGCTGCTCGGCGCGGCCGAACTGGCCAGCGAGATCGGTGCCCGCCGGGAAGCACAGGACCTCGTGGACCGCGCCAACCCGAGCGCACTCGGGCCCATCGATCGCGCCCGGCTCGCGACTGTCCAGGAAGTCATCGCCTTCGGCCATTACGATCCGGAGAACCGGATACTCGAACTGGTCGACATCGCCGGGGACGCACACCAGGCGGGCAATTCCGATCTCGCGGCGGAGCTGTTGTGGCGGGCCGCTTCCCGCTGCTTCTTCCAGGACGCCGCCACGCCGGCCCGGACAGCGATCGCCGAGCAACTCGATCTCCTCGACCTGCCCGTGCCAGATCCACGCCGCCTCGCCATCGAGGCGTACACGGTGCCGTGGGATCGCGGTCCCGCGGTGCTCGATCAACTCGCCCGGCTGACACCGGACCGCTCCGACGCCGACGCCATGCGCTACCTCGGCTACGCCGCGCTGTTCCTCGGCGACCTCAGGCGCGGCTCCGCCTACATCGACGCCGCCGCCGGAATCGGCCGCAATCAGGGGCGGCTCGGCCTGCTCGCTGGCATTCTGGGGGCGGGCAACTGGAGCCGCATCTGGCTCGGCGAATGGGATACGGTGCGCGCCGAAACCGAGGAATCCCTGGCCTTCGCCGCCGAGACCGGCGAGGAGTTCTACGGCGTGGCTGGACGCACCAACCTGGCCATGATCGCCGCCCTGCGCGGGGAAACCGAACTCGCCGAGGATCAGCTGCGCGAGATTCACGCCAGCCCGATGGCGGTCGGCATGCGCTGCATCCAGGTGACGGCTCAGCAAACCCGCGGCATGATCCAGCTGCTCGCGGGCCGCGCCGAAGACGCCTTCGCGACACTGCGGCGGGTCTACGACCCGGCCGACCCGGTCAGCCATCCGATGCGGCGCTGGTGGATCGCGGCCGAACTCGCCGATGCCGCCGTCGCGGCCGAAAAGGTCGACGAGGCAAGGCAATTGCTGGCCGACCTGCCCGCACTGGCGACCCGGCTACCGGCGCCCATGCTGCTGGTCGTCGACGAATACAGTCGCGCGGTCCTCGCCGCCGACGACGACGCGGACGCCGGCTACGCCGCCGCGCTCACCAGCCACGTCGGCAGCTGGCCGCTCTACCGGGCCCGGCTGCAGTTACACCACGGCCGCCGCCTGCGCCGCCAGCGCCGCATGGCCGAAGCCCGTGAACCCCTGCGCGCCGCCCGCGACAGCTTCGACGCCCTGGGTGCCGCCCCATGGGCCGAGTCCGCGCGCATCGAATTGCGCGCCGCGGGCGAGGCAAGCACCCGGCGCGCCGCGAACGCCCGCGACCAGCTCACCCCACAGGAACTCCAGATCGCCACGCTCGCCGCCGAAGGACTCACCAACCGCCAGATCGCCGAGAAGCTCTACCTTTCGCACCGCACTGTCGGCTCGCACCTGTATCGGATCTTCCCCCGTCTTGGCATCACCGGCCGGGTCGAATTGGCCGCGGCCCTGGAGAGTGTCGCCGCCTGACACCGATTCGAGCACTGCTGGACAGTTGAATGGGCTGGCAAATGAGCAGCTTTCGCCGTGATCATGGGCTCCTACCCAAGTGAGGAGTACGAGGCGGTGTCGAACACGGAGATGACGTTGTTGCGGCTTTCGATGCTCGGACCCGTGGAGGTGTGGTTCGGCGCGGATCCGGTGGCGATCCAGCAGCAGAAGCCGCAAATGCTGCTGGCGATGCTGGCCCGGGGCGCCGGCCGGGTGGTGTCGATCGACGAGCTGATCGATGGCCTGTGGGGTATCGACGACAGTCCTGATTCGGCGGTCGCGACCATTCGCAATTTCGTGTGGTCGGTGCGACGGCAGTTATCCGTTCATCAGGACGACAGCACCGATGCTCTCGTATCGGTTCGCGGCGGCTATCGCCTGGCGCTGCCCGTCGATACCGATGCCGATGCCGCCGAGCGGCTTCGGGTCACGGCGGAAATGGCACGCGCCGCAGGACATCTCGATGCCGCGGACCGGGACGTTCTTGCCGCACTGGCACTGTGGCGCGGCGATCCGTTGTCCGGGGCGCCCGGGCCGTGGGCGGCGGCCGAACGGGCGAGGCTACGGCGGCTGCGCCGGACGCTGCAGGAGTTATCGATCGAAATCGCCTCGGCGACAGGAGAACACGACCGTGCGATCACGGAGGTGGAATCGTTGCGGATCGCCGATCCACACTGCGAACGGCTGACTGCGCTGATGATGACGGCGCTACACGAAAGCGGTCGTCGCACCGAGGCATTGACTGTCTACCTCGACGCCAGGCGACAACTCGTGGCGGATCTCGGCCTGGAGCCGGGTGCTGCGCTGACCGCGCTGCACCATCGAATACTCACCGATGAGGTCGCGCCACGACGCTGCGAGATCTGCGCTTCCTAGCGACCGTTCGGCCACTGCTCGTCGGCCGCAACACCTAACAGCCGTAACGTCCCGGAGAGGATCACCGCGTCACCCTCGACCGACACCGCCACCGCGCGCACCACGCCGTTGGCGAAATCGGCGATCTGCGCGATCACAGTGCCGCCGCGCTCCCGCCAGGTGTTGAAGAACAAGCCCGGACGCAGCTCCACCATGGCGATCTCGACGGTTTCGCAATGGCCCGCGTCGGCTCCCTCCAGCACCGTGATCGTCAAACGGGTCTCGGACTCGTAGCGCAGCGTGGCGACGTAGTCATCCATGTAGGCAAGGAAGCGACTACCGAATATCCGCAGCGCCATCGACGAACCCCGTTCCTCGGTGGAGTACAGATGTGCGCTCCATCCTGCGGGAGGTCGCGGGCGCGGGGCATCCGTCACATGACTGTTCCGGAGCCGGGGTGGTTAGCCTTCCGCGACAACGTCTCTGAGCTGGGAGCGTGCGGTAACGCCGAGCAACGGAAAGGCCTGATACAGGTGACTGCCGACCGTACGGTGGGACAGATAGAGACGTTCGCCGATCTCTTTGTTGGTATAACCCGCCGCGGCGAGCTCGACAATCTGCCGAGTGCGCGAAGGCAGGTCCGCCACAGCGCCCTGGCTGACGGGTTTGGGATTCAATCCCGCCGCGCGCAATTCGGCGCGGGCCCGTTCGGCCCATGGCGCGGCACCCAATCGCTCGAAAATCCGCAGGGCGTCGCTGAGCATCGGCCGGGCCTCGGCGATCCGGCGGGCCCGGCGCAGCCATTCGCCGAATTCCAGCTGGGTCTGCGCCCGTTCGAACGGCCATTGCTCGCCCGTCGCGTCCCCCAGTGCCGCTCGGAAATACTGCTCGGCGTCGGCACCCGTGGCGAGCAGGGCGCGCGCCCGGTCGAAGATCGCTCGCAGCCGCGGCGACGAGCCGGCCGCGGTGTCGGAGACGGCCCGTTCGAGAATGGCGCCGACCTGCTCGACCCGGCCTGTTCTGGCCGCGGCCGCTGCCAGGTCCGCGACGTAATAGCAGGATGCGCCGTAATGCAGCGGCCCGCCCGCGGCATCGAATGCCTTTCGCAGCCAATCGAAACCGGACTGGTAGTCGCCTTCGGTAGTCGCCGCCATCCCCGCGACCCAGTACGCCTTGACGATCACCTCACCGGTGCTCGCCGGATCCGGGATGCGGGCGAGGATCTCCGCGGCCAAGGTCGACGCATGGACCGTCTCGCCGCGCAGGGCAGCGACAGCGGCCTGGGTGAACCGAACGAACTGGACGGGCAGCGATTCCGCGCCTATGTCGATCTTGGCGATGGCGCGTTCGGCCTCGTCCCAGCGGCCGGTGTAGAACAACGAGACGCCGAGGTAGGCGGTCATGATCCCGCCGAGCAGGAGGTGGGCGTCCGGGCGTTCCGGGTTCGCGCCGGAATTGAGCAGGCGCACAGCGGTCGCGGTCTCGTCGAGCCGCATGCAGATCCGCGCGATATGAAAATTCAGCGCGGTGTGCTCCTGCTCCGAAGCCATCATGTCGGGCAGACTCTTGCGGGCGGTCTCGGCGAACCCGAAAGGATCGACCGCCACCAGCATATCCAGCCGGTATTCCGCCGGGATCCAGTCGATGTCGGCCATGGCGCGAAGGCTTCGCGCGCGGTGTCCTGCGCGCCCGGACAGATAGCTGATCTCCCCGGCCATGATGAGGACGGTCAAAGTGCCCGCGTCGTACAGCTCGGGGCTGTCCAGGGCGGGAGTGAGCAGGTCGTAGGCCCGATCCAGCTCGCAACTCTGGGCCGCGTCCACCGAACGCCACGCACGGGCCATGGCGTCGTCGGCCGATTCGTCGTTCAGCGCGACGAGTTCGCCCGCGCGGGCCACGAGTGTCCTTGCCTGCGAAACCATTCCGACGGCGAAGAACTCGATCGCGGCATGGAACAGCCGGCGGCCGTGGTCCCGGACGCCCGGCGTGAGCTGAGCCGCACGCACCAGGCCGGTGGCGCCCTCCGCCAGCGCGCCGCGATGCCAGGACCGCATCGCGGCCTGCTCGATAATTTGCGCGACTTCCTCATCCGGCTCGATAGTGGCTGCCGCCAAGTGCCAGGCCTGTCGGACGATGTCGCCGGCCAGCGCCTCGGCCAGCTCGAGATGGACCTTTCTGCGGACCGACCAGGGCGCGGCGCCGTAGATCGCCGAGCGAATCAGGGGATGCCGGAACTCGATTCGCCCGGGGCTCAGCCGGACCAGTCCGGCCTGTTCCGCGGGCCGCCAGACCTCGGCGCGGGCGGGTGGGAGAACAGCCAGGACGACATCCTGGTCGGTGGTGCCCGCCGTCGCGGTCACCAGCAGCGCGCGCTGGGTGTCCGCGGGGAGCGCGGTGAGCTGGGCGGCGAAAGCGGCGATCAGCCGATCGGTCACGGGGATGGCCGGGGCGAAGACCTCGGCGTTGCGCATGGCCCTTGGCAGTTCGTGCAAGGCGAGCGGATTGCCTTCAGCGGTGGCGAGCACCTGTTCCCGCAGCGCACCGTCCGGGGCATCGGGAAGCAGGTCCAGCACCTGCCGTGACTCGGCCGGCCCGAGCGGACCGAGCACGATCGAAGGCAGCGCGTCCTCGAACTCATCCGGCAGCCGCTCGCCCCGGCAGGCGGCCACCACCCCGATGGGTTCGCCCTCCAGCCTGCGGATCAGGAAGGCCAGCAGCGCCCGACTGACCGGGTCGAACCATTGCAGGTCGTCCAGCACCAGCAGCAGCGGCTGCTGTTCGGCCAGGTTCGACAGCAGCGTCAGCACGGCCATATTGAAGATCATGCGGTCGGGTGCGGCCGTCTCGTCGCCGAAGCCGAAGGCGGTGAGCAGCGCCGCCCGCTGCCGGGTTGGCAGCGCGTCGGCGTGGTCGAGGAGCGGGTAGAGCAGCTGGTGCAGACCGGCGTAGGCCAGGTCGGTCTCGGCGGCGCTGCCTCTGGCGCGCAGGACCCGCGCGCCGCGCGCGACGGCCGCCTCGGCGGTGGCGCTCAGCAGCGCGGACTTGCCGATCCCGGCCTCGCCAAGCAGTGCGATCAGCGAGGGGCCCGCCGCGTGCGGAGACAGCGCATCGGCGATCAGCGACAGTTCCCGGTCGCGACCGACCAGCATGTGCCTCACCCTCTCCGCATCTGTCTATCGACACACAGTGGGAAGCATCCCAAATTAGCCGTTTCGACCGTATCGACAGTGGACCTTAACCGAATTCGCCCGCGATCTGCCTGTCGGAGTCATCTGACTGATACCGGGATGATGTCCGGTCCCGTACGTTCCTCCGGCCGCACACCTTCGGAACGGAGCACCACTATGCACGCGATCAACTGGGTCGGATTCTTCCCGGCCGCGCTACTCGTCTCACTCATCCCAGGAGCCAGCCAGATCCTCGGCCTGAACAATGCTGTGCGCCACGGCATTCCCTATGCCTTGGCCGGCGTGGGCGGACGGCTCGCCGCCTTCGTCGTGCTGGTCGCGCTGGTGGTGGCCGGCCTCGGCGCGACGCTCGCGGCCTCGGTGACCGCGCTCACTGTGATCAAGTGGGCCGGTGTGGCCTATCTCGCCTGGATCGGCGTGCAGGCCTTACGGCGGGCATGGCGACCGGCGGCTGCCGAGGCGCCGATGCCGTCCGCGAGCACGGTCCGGTGGCGGATCGTCGGGAACGAATTCGCCGTCGGGATCAGCAACCCGAAGGCGCTGCTCCTCTTCGCCGCGCTGCTACCCCAGTTCGCCGCGGCGTCGGCGGGCGGGCTCGGCACCCAGATCGCGCTGCTCGGTGCGGCTTACCTGGGCATCGAGCTCGTGGTGGGCGTCGGCTATGTCATCGTGGGCGGTCTGATCGGTGCGACCGGCATCTCGGCCCGGACCTCGCGCCAAATCGATTTCGGTACCGGAGTGTGCTTCCTCGGCCTGGCCGGACTGCTCGCCGCGGACGATGCCTGACTGGCGAGTTCACTGACCCGAAGTGGGCAGTTTCTGGTCTGGTGAATGAGCTGTGCCGCGCCGGACAGTGGATGGCGTACCGGCTCGGAGTGAGCTGGTCAGGCGCCACGAGGAGGCCAACTTGTCGAATTCGCTCAGCGTTCTCGTCGTCGGCGCGGGGGTCGCGGGGATCGCTGCCGCCACTGCGCTGGATCGTCGCGGTTTGTCGGTCGACATTGTCGAGCGACGGACGCAGAGCCCGGCCGGGGCCGGGCTCTTCTTGCCGGGCAATGCCGTTCGGGCACTGACGGAACTCGGCCTCGGCGCCGCGCTGGACGCGGACGCCGCGCCGATCCGCAGGCAGCGACTACTGGACCAGCGGGGTCGCAAACTCGCCGACATCGACATGGCCGATCTGTGGCAGGGCGTGGGGCAGGCCGTGGGCATTACTCATGACCGGTTACGGTCGGCGCTCGTCGACAATCTGGGCCTGTCCATCCAGTCGGGTGTCACCGTGCGCGCGTTGACCGAGTCCGAATCCGGTGTGGAGGTGTCGTTCAGCGACGGGAGCAGCGGGCACTACGACGTCGTGGTCGGGGCCGACGGGGTGCACTCCGAGTTGCGCCACATCGTGAATCCGGATGCTGAGGTGCGCTATGCGGGTCAGATCTGCTGGCGGTTCGTCACCGGCAACACCGCGGGTATCGACAGCTGGACGGTGTGGCTCGGGCGCGGGACGACGTTTCTCGCGGTGCCGGTCGGCAAGGATCGGCTGTACTGCTATGCCGATCTGTCGAGGTCCGAACCGGCTGCGGCCGGAACACCACTGCCCAACCATTTTTCCCACTTCGACCACCAGGTCCGCGACCTGCTCGCGGCACCGGAGGCCGCCGAGGCCTACATCTCCGTCATCGAGGAAGTCACCGACCCGACCTGGCGGACTCATCGCGTCATCCTCATCGGTGACGCCGCACACGCGAGTTCACCCAATATGGCTCAGGGCGTGGCGATGTCGGTCGAGGACGCCCTCATGCTGGCCGAAACACTCTGCGGGAGCGGCGAAGTCGAGCAGCGGCTGGAGCAGTATCGGCGGCGGCGGCTCCCGCGCACCCAGTGGGTGCAGGCGCGGGCGCGGCGGCGCGACAGCACCAGGGGCATGGCCCCGGCCATTCGGAACATGGTGCTGCGACTGGCCGCCTCCCGGATCTACGCGCGCGACTACGGACTGCTCCGCGCTCAGCCGTGAGCAACACCGAACTGTTTGCTACTCAGCATCTTTCGAAAGAGGAACCCGAATGACTGTCGTCTTCGTCCACGGCGTCCCGGAAACCGCCGCCCTCTGGGACAGCCTGCGCGCCCACCTCGACGGCGACAGCATGGCACTGTCGCTGCCCGGCTTCGCGAGCGCCAGACCGGAATCGTTCGCCGCCACCAAGGACGCGTACGCGGACTGGTTGGCCGCCGAGCTGCACCGAATTTCCGGCCCCATCGACCTGGTCGGCCACGACTGGGGCGCCCTGCTGACGTACCGGATCGTCACCAAATACGATGTCCCGCTGCGCAGTTGGGTAGCCGACGGAGCTTCCATCATGCACCCGGACTACCGCTGGCACGAGCTGGCCCAAACCTGGCAGACCAGCGGCGCCGGCGAGGAATTCATGCGGCAAGCGACCGATATCGACACCCGCATGGGCAACTCCATCCTCGATCTCTACCGTTCCGCCACCCCCAATCCCTACCGCGACTGGGGGCCCGACCTGAAGCGCTCCACCGCGCCAGGACTCGTCATCACCCCCCTGCAAGACCCCTACGACGACTACCAACCGGCAGCCGAAATCGCCCGGCAACTCGCGGCGAACCACTACCTGATGCCGGACGCGGGCCACTGGTGGATGGCCGAGCACCCGGCGGCAGCAGCCGAAGCGCTGCAAGACTTCTGGACGTCGCTGTTTCCCGCACCCGGACCTTGGCTTTCCTGGTGAATCCGCCACCTCAGTGGCCGTTCAACTCGTGATGCCAGAGCAGCTCGCTCATCCGCTCCACGGCGGTGCCGAGATGGCGGCGGTAGGTGCTGAACGGCAAGCCGAGCAGCTCCGCCGCCACCTCCTGAGTGGGCGCGCCCTTGAAATAGGCGACACTGACCGCCCGATGCAACTTCTCGCCCCCACGCTCGGTCAGCAGTGCCTGCGCCGCATCCGCGAGCACCTCGGTCAGCGACTTCCCGCTCTCCTGCACCAGGCGGCTCCGATTGAGCGGATTGTCGCCCAGCGCAACCGGTCTGCGCAACGTGCGCAGTGCGTCGCGAATGGCCGCGTCGAACTCCGGACGAGACAGCACCACCAGCTCCGCGGGTCCGCGAACCGGCCCATCGGCCATGGAGGCGCCCGCTAGCATGGCGGCGGACTTCTCCTCCAGCCACGGGCCCGGTGGTTGCGTGCGCCAGTCGTGCGCGAACAGCGCGTATCGGTGAGCGCCGACGACCGGCGGAGAATCGATGGGCATCATATTGATATCGCCGAGATGCCCGTCCCAGTAACCGTCGTCGCGCATGACGACGAAGGACCAGGCGAGCCGTTCACCACGAACCATCTCACCCGTGGCCCGCCACTGGGCGAGGGTGGTGGCAGCCGCCGGCCGCTGGTAAGCGGTGGCATCGATGGTGAAGCGCGCCAAGGCCAGATACTCCCCCGATCGCAACGGCCCGTTGGCCCGCGCGTATCGCCACGCTGCCGCGACCACCGGATCGACCTCCAGCCCGACGGGCTCGACGACTTCGAGCCAGGCGGAGAACGCGCAGAGTTCGCCGGTCTGCGTGGCGAGGTAGACGCGGAAGGCCTGGGGCTGCTGGTCCAGCCAGAATGCCGCGATCGCGGCCGATTCCTCGCCTTCGTGGCGGCGCACCAGCTCCAGCACCTGCTCGCGCTGCGACTCGACGTACGGATGATCCTCGACGAGCCCGACCTCACGCCAAACATTGAATTCCGAGATCTGCCGGTCGGTGCGATACAGGAAGATCAACGCACCGGTCGCCTGCAGCAGCTGTGACTCCGGAACCGAACGCAGTTGCGCCAGATGCACTTCCCGCATCTGGTGATGCATTTCGGCGAACCCTTCCGGGTCCCGCCACTTCAGATCGGCCTCCAGTGCCTCCCGCACCACATCGTGCGGAAACAGTCCGGCGCCGGTGGATTCGATGAACGGCTGCACCCGCAGCCAGGCGAACAACTCCGCCGCTCGGACGCCGAATACCGCGCGCAGCAGCGACTCCGAAGTGACATAGGCGTGTGCGCATACCTCGAGCGCGCGGCTGTGCTCGGGACTGGGTGTGCTACCGATCAATTGGCGCAGCAGCGTCGCGATGGTGTCTTGGCTCGGGCGCCAATCTCCGCTCGGCGCACCGTCTTTCACCGCTACCACCGCCGCCAATGCCAGCGCGAGCGGATTACCGCCGGTGAACTCGAGCACGGCCTGCTGCACACTGGCAGGCACGTGCCGGGCGTGCAGAAACTCCGCGGCCTCCTGCGGAGCGAGATTCCGGAGCGCAGTGACCCGCAGCAGATCGACCCACCCGGGGTCGGAGGTCCACAGCAGCTCCGGCTCGGCCCGCCCGGCGACCGCCACCACCGCGCCGACCGGCAACTGCGGCAGAAACCGCTCCCACAGCCAGCCCTCCAGCCCTTGGCACTTTTCGAACGTGTCGATCAGCAGCACCACCCCGGGCTGATGCAATGCGGTCCCCGCCGCGGCCAGGAACCCCTCGGGCGTGGGAACCACTGTCCGGCCGTCGATTTCGACCACGGGACGACCGCCGCGCTGCGCCAGCCCGGCGAATACCCGCAACAACGTCGACTTCCCGATACCACCCGGCCCGTGCAAGTAGTGCACCGGCCGGGCCTCGGGCACCCCGTCGAGTGCCGCGGCGAACCACTCGAGTTCGGCGCGCCTGCCAACAAAAGCCCGGTCTCGCCCGGCAGCCAAGGTGTGCGCCAGCCTCGATGGTGTTCGTGTGGTGTCTGTCGGCATGCCCACGAATGTACGAGTCGACGGCGGGTGTCGAATCAGTCAAATGACTGTGCCTGGCGCCGCCCTCTCTTGTCCGTACCGGAGATCCCCCGAGCTCGGTACCGATGCTCACGCAGACCCCGCCATGACTCAGCGGCACTACATGGCTCGTGGACGAGTGCACACTGCTGCGGCAGCGGCTCTGGACAGGGTGATCGGCAGCGACGATTGAGTGTCGGTTCCGAACCCTGCCGCCGCCGGGCCGGGCTTCATCGAACGGGTTGGGTGAGGTCGTTGTATTCGTCGTTGGTCAGGTGGAATGCGTAGGCGAGGTGGGTGATCGCGGCTTGCCATGCGTCGCGGCTTCCGTCGCCGGTGGGGTTGCGTGCGACGGCGAGCAGGATGGTTGCGGCATCGATCGCTGTTGCCGCTGCGGTCAGGAGTGTGGCCGTCGAGGCGGGTGCGTCGTTCGAGGAGAGTGTGGTGATGTGCTGTCGTAGCCAGTTGGCATCGAATTGGGCCTGCTCGGCGAGCCCGGTATCGGCCAGTGCCGTGTGCCCGGCGGTCGCGGCGGCGGACCAGATCTCCGCGCACTGACCCAGCGGCGCCTCGACGACCGATCGCCGCAGTGCGTCGCTGACCAACGCGTGCAGCACGGCCGCCAGCTCCGCGCGCTCGACTGCGGCATCCCCCACCGCCGCCACGGATTCGGTATCGACATGCAGCACCGCCATGATCGCTCGTAGCTGCGCAATGGTCACCGCGCTGCCGTTCCCATCTCTGCTCGATACCACCGATGTCGTCATTGCTTGTCCTTCACATGGCGCGGCCGGGCCGAACCGGTCGGCCAGCCGCGGGGTATGGGTATGGCGTTGTCTACGGGTGATCGGAGCGGCGGCGGTCGCGCCCGCTTGACGTCGGAGCGCGACCGCCGGGCTCGTGTTCACCCGTCTGGTGATTCGTCCCGATCGGGTCAGGCCAGGGCGGTTCGTGCCAGTTGTGCGTCCTGTTCCGGTGTTCCGCCGGAGACGCCGAGGCCGCCGATCAGTGCGCCCTGGTCGTCGACGATCGGTAGGCCGCCGCCCATGAGCAGCAGGCCGCCGTTGAGGTGGTCGAAGTGCGGCACCGGCGCGCCGAGTTCCAGCGGGGTGTTCAATGCCTCGCTGGGAGCTTGGAACATCACCGAGGTCCGGGCCTTGGCGACCGCGAGGTCGACAGAGGCCAACCACGCACCGTCCATGCGTGCGAACGCGACCATGTTCGCGCCCGCGTCGAGTACCGCGAATACCGCACGCAGACCGGCGTCGTCGGCCGCTGCCCGCCCCCGGGTGAGGAGTTGGTGCGCGTAGTCGAGGGTTATCGGTTGCGCGACCGAGACAGGCTGGGGTTCAGGCATTCTGGGTCCACTCTGTTTCCTGCCACTGCTTGGCCGCCGCGATGGTCTCCAGCGGTCGCATGGTGCGGTAGGGGTGTTCGGCGGCGGGGATCACCTCGACCATGGCGTCGATCATTTCCTGCGGGTCGGCCTGATCGGCCAGGCTCGCGGCGAAATCGGGCATCGGCACCACGGCGGTGTCCGGGTCATACCACTGCACGTAGCTCTCGGCGCCGGTGTCGTTGAACCCGGTGCCGAACACGCCGGGATTGATGGTCGCGACCTTGACTCCATGGGGTGCGAGTTCGGCCTTCATCGAGCCCGCGATGGCTTCGATGGCGTGTTTAGTGGCGCAGTACGCGCCCAGGAACGGGACAACGAGAATGCCGCCCATCGACGAGGTCCACACGATCTTGCCCGACCCCCGGGCGATCATCTTCGGTGCGATGGCCTGCACCAACTGCAGATGCCCGAAGACGTTGACGTCGAAGGATTCCCGCACCCGCTGCATCGGGATGTCGACCATCGAGCCGCCCTCCATCACGCCGGCATTGAGTACCAGCACGTCGGGGTCGAAGGACCCCGCATAGGCGATGTCGAGATCGTCGAGCAGGTTCAGCTTGATCACCCGCAACTCGACGTCCGCGGCTTCCGCGTCGGCACGCAGGCTGCGCACCTGCGGCCACGTCTCGGCGGCGGCGATGATCGTGTGCCCCTGACGGGCGAGTTCTAGGGCAGTCCCACGGCCGAACCCGGAGCTCGCGCCGGTGATGAGGATCTTCTGTGACATGCGCTTCCTCACTGTAACTATCTGGATATTTACCTTTGCAAGCCTGGCAGCCGCGCTCGATATTGTCAATCACCAGTTAGTTACATTGGTGATATGGTGCTGACCGTGCCACCAGATGCCACCGACACCAAGAGACGGATCTTGGCCGCGGCGCGCGTGGAGTTCGCGCGCTTCGGGTTGGCCGGAGCCCGAATCGACCGCATCGCCGACGAGGCCAACGCCAACAAGCGCTCGATCTACATGCACTTCGGGCCCAAGGAACAACTGTTCGACCACATCGTCGCCCAAGCACTCACCGAGCTGTCAGCCGCAGTCCCGTTCACCCCGAACGACCTCCCCGACTACGCCGGCAGACTGTTCGACCGACTCCTGGAGGACCCGGAGGTCCTGCGGCTGTCGACATGGGCAAATCTCGAACGCCCCGAAGCGACCTCCGGCGAGATCGGCGCCTACCGCCCGAAAATCACAGCGCTGCGCGAACACAGCGACGGTGACCCCGCCGACCTGCTGGCACTCGTACTAGGACTCGCCACCGCTTGGTTCAACGCATCACCCTCGCTGCAGGCACTCTCCGACGACCCATCCTCACCGCAGCGCCTCGACACCCACCGCGCGGCAATGGTCGCCGGCGTCGCGGCCCTCTGCCGCGAGATCGCCCCGCCCACCGGCCGATAGCTCATCCCACCGTCGCCAGCCTCTGATCGCGCGCTCCTCTGGATACCCGGCTCTCAGCCCTGAAGCGCCCGCTGACCGGCGCCGCCGTCTCGCTGATCATCGCCGTGGCCGGGCGCACCGCTGAGGTCGACCACCGGCAAACTCACTGTCACCGAACTGATCACCGAGTCCGGGCTGCGCCGCGAACTGGAGCAGGAGGGAGGTCAGCCTCCAAACCTCTGGTTGGCCATTCACGCCTGGTAGGGGAGGGCACTCCACTCAATGGTTTCAACGCCGAATCCACCTGCCGAATAGCGGTTTTCACGTCGGCTCGCCACCGACCGCACAAACCGCCAGAAGCCGGGCGCTACGTCCGTCCCCAAACCGGCAGCGAAACCGTGGGGAAACGTGGGGTCGGTTCAGATAAAACAGGTCAGGCCCGGTGCAATACCGGGCCTGACCTGGGATTCAAGTGGAGCTAAGGGGACTCGAACCCCTGACCCCCACACTGCCAGTGTGGTGCGCTACCAGCTGCGCCATAGCCCCGAGTGGGTTGCGTTCAGGTTTCCCTGACTGCCTGAACGAAGTTACACCACGGGTGTGGTGGCAGCCAAATCGCGTTGAATCGGGGGTGGCGGTGGAGGGTTGACGGTCGTAGACTCGAACACATGTTCGAAGGAAGCGATCTCTCGGCGATGGACTTTCCGGCCATGAGCGATGAGGGGCTGATCGACGCCCTTCGGACGGCGCATGGGGCTTCGGCGGCGGCGCAGGCGGCGGAGGTGTTCGCGGTGCGGGAGCTGTATCGGCGGCATCGGGCGGCGAGTGCGGAGCCGGGGCCGGGTGGGGTGCGGGCGGGTGAGTTCGCGGCGACGGAGGCGGCGGTGGCGGTGCAGGTCGATGAGGGGTCCGTTGCCGCGATGATCGATGTCGGTCTGGCGCTGGAGGGTTGGCTGCCGCGCACGCGGGCGGAGTTCGCGGCGGGACGGATCGACTTGGCGAAGGTGCGGGTGATCATCGACAACACGCGCGCGGTGGCCAGGGACGTGCTCGGCGAGTTGGAGCCGAGGTTGTTGGAGACCGCGGGGCGGACCACGCCGGTGCGGCTGCGGCAGGCGGCGCGGCGATGGGTGGCACGGCTGGATCCCATTGGGGCGCAACGTCGTCGGGAGCAGCGACAGAATGACCGCGATGTCCGGATCCGGGCGATGCAGGACAGCATGGCCGTGTTCGAGGGGTTGCTGCCTGCGCCCGGTGCGCAGACAGTGGCAATGCGGCTGCGTGAGATGAGCTTGCAGGTGTGTGCGTCGGATCCGCGGACGATGCCGCAGCGGCGGGCCGATGCGCTGGTGGCGTTGGCCGACGGGTCGGGGCGGTTGCGATGCGGGTGCGGGCGGGGCGAGCGATGTCCGAAAAAGGATGTGGCGGCTGAGCCGCCGCGTCGGCCGCTGATCCAGATCGGGATTCCGGCGGACACATTGCTCGGGATCAGCGAAGCGCCCGCGTTTCTCGCGGGGTACGGCCCGATCGACGCCGCGCTCGCCCGGTTACTCGCGGAACATGCTCGGTTCCAAGTCATTCCGGAACAATCGGATGCCGACGATCCGGTCGCGGGCGAACAGGTTGCGCAGTCGCCGCGACTGGACCGGGAAGTGCGGGCGCTGGACGGAATGTGCCGGTTCCCGGGATGCACGATGCCCGCAGCCGAATCCGAACTCGCTCACCACCGGCAGCCGATCTCCCGTGCCGACACAACGACACTGTGCGCTCGCCATCACCGCTTGAAAACGTTGGCGGACAAGAAGAAAGTGCCGTGGGACACCTGGCTGGCCGACCCGGATCGGTTGCAGTGGACCGCACCGACCGGCACGGTGCACACCACGGTCCGTGAGGGATCCCGATACCTGTTCCCCCACAAAGACATCGAGGCACCGACCGGCCTCAACGAGGGCC
This sequence comes from Nocardia iowensis, assembly GCF_019222765.1. Taxonomy (NCBI): domain Bacteria; kingdom Bacillati; phylum Actinomycetota; class Actinomycetes; order Mycobacteriales; family Nocardiaceae; genus Nocardia; species Nocardia iowensis. The sequence continues at coordinate 7,080,658 of NZ_CP078145.1, forward strand.
CGCCCCAGATCGAACCGGCGAACGGCTTCCCCGATGATCTCGCCTATCCCCTCCGCGGGCACGTCCTCGTCCACCGCCAGCTGTGCCGCATCACCCCGGAAGACGAAATACCTGATGACGCACCAACTCCCGCGACCAACCCCGCGTATTGATCCACCTCGATAGCGGCGGTCCGAAAGACAAGGAGCAGCAAGTGCCCGGCCATCAACAACCGCAGGCGGCCCGGCCAACAGACCAACTGAAGACTCGACGCGCGGCGGTCCCGGCCAACTGGGGAAGCTGGACAGCGCCGTCGAGCGGGCCGAGCCGTAGACAGGTGGAGTCGGCGGCTCGGCCCACGAACCAACAGACTCGACGCGCCGCGGTTGCGGGGATGTTCGACCGCGCCGTCGAGTGGGCCGGGCCGTCGGGTGGTGGATGCGACGGCTCGGCCCGCCGACCAACCGAATGCTCGGCGGGTAGCGGTCTGGCTGACTGGGGTAGCCGGATCGCCGCCGAGTGGGCCGGGTCTTCGACGTGTTCGATGGCTCGGCCCTCGAACCACCCGAATGCTCGGCGCCCGCTGTCTCGGGGAACTCCCGGAGTCGGCTGGCCTGCGTCGAGCGGGCCGGGCCGCGGCAAGGTGGTGTGCCCGGCCCGGCCCCACCCACGCTCAGGACTTGACGGCTATCCCGCCGACGATGATTTCTTCGACGAGGGTGAGCTTCTCGCGCACGATGCCGTCCGGCCGCCACCGCGACAGCGGCACCAGGCCGGGCTCGACCAGTTCGCAGCCACGGAACAGGCGCATGATCTCCGCGCGGGTCCGGAATCGTCCGGTACCGAGGAAGTTCAGGAACGACTTCTCCAACGCACGCGATTCCTCACCCGTGTCTAGGAAGTGTGTGATGAACAGGTGACTGCCGGCGGGCACGGCATCCAGATACCCGTCGACGACGCCCGCCGGATTCTCGTTGTCGTGCAGGTGATGCAGCATGCCGACGAGCATGACCGCGACCGGTTCGGAAAAGTCGATCATCCGCTGAGCGTCGGGATGTGCCAGCACGGCAGCGGGGTCTCGCAAATCGGCGGTGATGACGCTGGTCTGCCCGTTTTTCCCGAGCAGCGCACGCCCGTGCGCCAACACGATCGGATCGTTGTCGACGTAGACGACCCTGGCGTCCGGTTGCAGCGCTTGCGCGACCTGATGGGTGTTCTCCATTGTCGGTAGCCCGGCGCCCAGGTCGAGGTATTGCTTCAGTCCCGCTTGCCCCGCCAGGTAGCGGACCCCGCGGCCGAGGACCGCGCGATTCAGCTTGGCCAGCTCGTCGACCTCGGGCATGGTCGCGCGCAGATGCTCGAGGACGTGTTCGTCGGACGGGTAATAGTCCTTACCACCGAGCAGAGCGTCGTAGACCCGCGAGATACTCGGCTTGGATACGTCGAATGGCGCCGACTCGGGATTCGTCATCATTCATCCTTCGCGAGCGATACTCGGACAACTGACCATCTTCGAAAAGCCTAGTCACGCAGGCGGATATCGCGTGGGCCATTGGCCTATCCGAGGCCCATTCGACATCACCGGGTGAGGACGTCCACCCAGTCCTCGTTGTTCAGCTCGATCTTGGTCTTGCCGTCGAACACGGTCGGCGTGCCCGCGGCGCCGCCGAGCGCCGCACCGAGTGCGTCGGTCGTCGCGGTTGCGTTGGTGCGGGCCGCGTCGACCTGGGCGCCGGTGGAGATGCACTGCAGCACCGATTCCGGTGCGCCCGCGACCCGGGCGATCGCGGCGAGTTCGTCGTTGCTCAGATCGGCGCCACCCTCGCTGGGGCGCTTGGTGGTGAACAACTCCATGTGGAACTTCGAGTACACCTGGCCCGATCCGCCCTCGGCGACACACTGATTGGCGGCGACCGCGCGCGTCGAGTAATCCTTGCTCCGCGAGCGGTTGTCGAGGAAGTTCACCAGCCGGTAGCGCACCGCCAGCTTGCCCTCGTCGATCTTCTGGGCGATCTCCTGACCGTAGATGCGCTCCATGTTCCCGCAGGCCGGGCAGATCGGGTCCTCGAAGATGTCGATCGTCTTCGGCGCGCTTGGCCTGCCGAGCAGAATCGAACCACCCGGCTCCAGCAGCACGCGCACACCGGGATCGTGCACCGCCCCATACCCCTCGTTGCGCACGCTCGCCTCGTCGTGCCCCCAGCGGACCGCCGCGAAAACGATCACCGCGATCAACGCGAGAGCCACCGCCCCCAACGCATAGGTGGTCTTACTGGACATCGGCCTAGGTGTGTAGTTCGAACGCGCTTCGCTCACCCCCCTACTCTGCCGCAACCAGCACCCACCCCCATCGCCAACCCCCACCCGCTTCTAGTGTGCCGGTTAGCGTGCGATCGAGTCGCGGGCAGTGGGTTCGGTGTCTGCGTCGTGCTGCACGGAGGGATCGGCGTCGGTAACGACCGGTGCCACCGGGCTGTCCGCCACGGGAGCTCCGGCCGCGTCGCTCACCGCGTGATCGATCTTGGCATCGTGGGACACCAACTGGTGGTCGGCGCCGTCCGCGCCACAGATGTGGTCGCATTCGACGTGGACGTCCTTGTCCGGCACTCGCTTGCGCATCGGCTCCGGCACCACTGCCCAGCCGACCGCCGCCACCGCGAGCAGCGCGCCGGTGACGGCGAGGGCGAGTCCGTAGGACGCCTGCTGGGCCAGCGCACCGACCGCCACCGGGCCGAGGACGGTGCCGAGGTCGGCGGCCATCTGGAACCCGGCGAGCACCGGTCCACCGCGGGCGTTCGGGCCGATGATGTCGGCGACGGCGGCCTGCTGAGTGGGGGTGAACATGCCGGAGCCGAGTCCGGCCACGAATGAGGTGGCGAGCAACCACGGCACGGTGTCGGCGATACCGAGTCCGGCGGTGCCGAGCGCGCACACCAGTGATCCGACGATCAGGAACGGTTTGCGCCCCCACCGGTCGGATAGTCGGCCCGAATAGAACAGCACCGCGACATTGCCCGCGGCGAACACGGTCAACGCCACCCCGGCCATCCCCGGCGACTGATGCAGCACCTCGACAACCAGCAACGGCACCAAGGCCATCCGCACCCCGAACACCGCGGCGCCGTTGGCGAAGTTCGACCACAGCACCGCCCGGTACTCCGGCCGCGCCCATCCTTCGGCGAACGACATCATCCGGATGCCGCCAACGGGTTCCGGTGCGGCGAGCTCCGAATTCCGCAGGCTCAGATACACGACCACGCTCACCACCAGCAACGCCACCGCGTAGATCACGAACGGCACCCGCAGCCCGAGCCCGGACAGCGCCCCACCGACCAGCGGCCCGCTGACCGAACCGATCAGGAAGCTGGTCGACCACAGCCCGGACACCCGTCCCCGCTCGGCGGGTGGCGACATCCGGATCACCAGCGCCAGCGACGACACGGTGAACATGGTCGACCCGATCCCCCCGAGCGACCGCAAAACCATCAGCTGCCAATAGCTTTGGGCCAGCGCACTGGCACCGGTCGACACCGCGACGATCAACAGCCCGCCGAGATAGACGGACCGCTCCCCCATCCGCTGCACCAGCCAGCCGCTCGTCGGCGCGAACAGCAGCCGCATCAACGCGAACGCGCTCACGATCGCCGAAGCGGCCGCCACCCCGACGCCGAAGCTGCGGGCGAACTGCGGCAGTACCGGGGCGACGAGGCCGAAGCCGATGGCGATAACGAACGCGCCCCCGACCAACACCCAGATCTCGTTGGGCAGGGACTTCGTGGCCGATCTACTACTCACCGGCTAGCGCCTGTCCCACCACTTCCTCCGCGGCCGCCTGCACCTGAGCCAGGTGTTCGGGACCGTGGAACGACTCCGCGTAGATCTTGTATTTGTCCTCGGTGCCGGAGGGGCGGGCGGCGAACCACGCGTTCTCCGTGGTCACCTTGAGCCCGCCGAGCGGCGCGCCATTGCCCTTCGCCCTGGTGAGCACGGACGTGATGGGCTCACCGGCGATCTCCTTGGTGGTGATCATGTCCGGAGTCAACTTCGCCAATAGTGCTTTCTGTTCCGTCGTCGCGGCCGCGTCGATCCGCGCATAGGCGGGACTGCCGTAACGGCGTTCCAGTTCGACATAGCGCGCGGACGGGCTCTGCCCGGTGACCGCGGCGATCTCGGCGGCGAGCAGTGCGAGCAGGATGCCGTCCTTGTCCGTGGTCCACACCGTGCCGTCCATCCGCAGGAACGATGCGCCCGCGCTTTCCTCACCGCCGAAAGCGAGGCTGCCACTGAACAATCCGGGCACGAAGAACTTGAAGCCGACGGGCACTTCGTGCACATCGCGGCCGAGCACGCTGACCACCCGATCGATCATCGACGAGGTGACCACCGTCTTGCCGATCTTGGTGAGCGCGTCCCAGCCCATCCGGTTCGCGACCAGGTATTCGATGGCCACCGCGAGGAAGTGGTTCGGGTTCATCAGCCCACCGTCGGGGGTGACGATGCCGTGCCGGTCCGCGTCGGCGTCGTTGCCGGTGGATAGGTCGTAGTCGTCTTTGATGGCGATCAGCGAGGCCATCGCGTAGCGCGATGACGGGTCCATCCGGATCTTGCCGTCGCTGTCCAGCGTCATGAATCGCCAGGTCGGGTCGACGAACGGATTGACAACTTCGAGCTCGAGGTCGTAGCGCTGCCCGATCTCTTCCCAGTAGTCGACGCTCGCCCCGCCCATCGGGTCGGCGCCGAGCCGGATGCCCGCGCCGCGAATCGCGTCCAGGTTCAACACATTCGGCAGATCGGCGATGTAGTGGTCGAGATAGTCGTAGCGCTGGACGTTGGTCTCCAGCGCGTGCTGCAACGTGGTGCGCTTGACGCCGGCGAGGCCGGTGCGCAGCAGTTCGTTGGCACGGGCGGCGATGGCGTCGGTGGCGGTGTTGTCGGCCGGACCGCCGTGCGGCGGGTTGTATTTGAAGCCGCCGTCGCGTGGCGGATTGTGCGACGGGGTGATCACGATGCCGTCGGCCTGATTCTTGGTGCCGCCCCGATTGTGGCGCAGCACAGCATGACTCAGGGCGGGCGTCGGGGTGTATCGGTCGCGGGCGTCGATCATCGCGGTCACGTCGTTGGCGGCGAGCACCTCCAGCGCGGTGACCATGGCCGGTTCGGACAACGCGTGGGTGTCCCTGGCCAGATACACCGGTCCGGTAATCCCGCGAGTCGCACGGTATTCCACGATCGCTTGCGTGATCGCGAGGATGTGCGCCTCGTTGAACGCGGTGTCCAGGCTGGAGCCGCGATGTCCCGACGTACCGAAAACCACCTGCTGTGCCGGATCCGTCGGATCCGGGATACGGCTGTAATAGGCCGTAACCAGATGTGCGATGTCTTCCAGGTCGGTGGGACGCGCGACACGCCCGGCTCGATCATGGGCCATGCTCGGGTCTCCCTTCCGTATCGGCTGCGCCCTGCTCGTCATCAGGATCATGTCCACAACCACTGCGTCGTCGACGCGGCGGCGAAAACCGCGGTCAGGCCGGCCGCGACACTGATCACGATGTTGCCGACGGCGTAGGCGTAAGCGCCGTCCGTCACCAGCCGGATCGTTTCGTAACCGAACGTGCTGAAGGTGGTCAGCGCGCCGCAAAAACCCGTACCGGCAGCGGCCAGCAGCCAGTTGCCCGCACCCGCGCCGATCAATCCACCGAGCAGCGCCGAACCGACAATGTTAACGGTCAGCGTGCCCAGCGGCAGCAGAGAATCGAAACGCGCTGCTACGGCACGGTCTACCAGGTAGCGCGCTGGCGCGCCGAGCATTCCGCCGAGCACCACGAGCAACACTGTCATCGGGCGGCTCCCTGCCACAGCTCGAGTGGTGAGAGGGCGACATTGATGCTGGTGAACAGCTCGGCGTTCTGCTCGACGAACGCGCGCAACCGGTCGGTCTCGTCGACCAGCATCAGCACCAGCGGCAGGTGGTCGGCCAGGTCCAGGATGCGAGTGGTGTGGATGCGGGAGGACGCGCCGTAGCCTTCGATGCCGCGCCACACGCTTGCCCCGGCCAAGCCGGTGTCGCGGGCGCGCCGGACGATCTCGTGATACAGCGGCGTGTGCCGCCATTTGTCGTCCTCGTCGAGCAGCACCGTCAGCCGGGCCGCCGGTTGCCACTGTCCCGCTCCACTTCGCTCGATCACTGCCTGGCCCCCTTCCGTCGTGCCGTTGCCGTTGACCGCCGAGCCATTCCAGTTGTCCACCGTGTCATGCCCATGGCGAGCACGACGGCTCCCAGCGACGCCACCACCGTTCCCCCTAGATAGCCGAGCGCCTGAACCGCGGCACCCGATTCGAGCAGTCTACGAACCTCGAGACCGTAGGTGGAAAAAGTGGTGAAGCCGCCGAGCACTCCGATACCGAGAAAGGGACGCAGCAGTCTGTGGGCTACCCATACCTCGGTGATCAGAACCATCAGCATCCCGATGGCAAAGCATCCCATGACATTTACCGCGAGCGTCGACCAGGGGACCTGGTCCGGCCCGGCGGGCCACCACACGCCGAAGGCGTAGCGGGCCAGCGCGCCGATGCCGCCGCCGAGCGAGATCACCACGAGCACCGTCGGTTCGACGTACGGGGTACGCCCCGCTTGCTGACCTCTCGAGCCGAACGCCACCTGCGCAATGTTATCGGTTGGACCGGACGGTCGAGTCAGCTGTACCCGGCGCGCCGGGACGCTACGAACAGCGTTGTTCGTTGACATCCGGCCGAGTTCCGCGTACGAATGGGCTGAAGGTTTGGCCGAAGTTGCCTCCCCCACCTCACTTACTCAGGTCGGAGCAACGATGGCGGCACAACGGGCACAACCGAATGCGCACCCGGAGACGGCGGAACCGCGCCGACCGGAGCATCAGCAAACCTCCGGCAGACGGCAATTGACCGTCAGCCGGGCTATCCGCCGGCTCTCGATCGTGGCGCTCGCGGCGGCCACGGCCGGGCTCGGCCACCTGACTCCAGCGGCGGCCGACCCCATCTATCCGGTCCCCGACAGCGACGGGTTCTACGCCGCGCCACCGGATGTCGCGAACTTCCAGCCGGGCGACGTGATGCGCAGCAGGCCGGTGCCCGCCGCGGGCTTCCCCGGCGCGACCGCGTGGCAATTGCTGTACCGGTCGACCAATTCGGCCGATGAACCGATCGGGGCGATGACCACGCTGCTGCTTCCGCCGGGCGGTGGCATGAACCGTCCGCTCGTGTCGTATCAGCCGTTCGTCAATTCGCTCGGCCTCCAGTGCGCACCGTCGCACAGCATCTTCAACGGCACCATGCAGGAAGCGCCCGCGCTGAACCTGCTGCTGGCCAGGGGCTGGGCGGTGGCGGTGCCGGATCATCTCGGTCCGACCAGCGCCTATGGCGCCGCGCGCCTCGGCGGCAGGCTGACCCTCGACGGCATTCGCGCCGTAAAGCGGTTCGCCCCAGCCGATCTCGCGGGTAGCCCGGTCGGCATGGCGGGTTACTCGGGTGGCGGCATGGCGACCGGATTCGCCGCGGCGCTCGCGCCGGAGTACGCGCCGGAGTTGCCGATCGTCGGCGCGGCGCAGGGCGGTGTCCCGATGAACATCGGCAAGCTGGCCCAGGATGTCGGGTTGCAACGGACCCCGCTGTTCGGCCTCGGCTTCGCGGCCGCCGTCGGGCTCGAGCGGGAGTACCCGTCCGAACTGCAGATGGACCGGATCCTGAACCCGGCCGGGTTCGCGCTGCGCGACCAGGTCGCCAACGCGTGCACCAACGAGATCATCAACGCGGGTGCGAACAAGAGCTTCAGCGATGTCTTCTACGGCGATATGGAGGCCGATCCCACGGTGGTCCGCATCCTGCACGAGAACAGCATCGAGATCTACCCGGGCGTGCCGCGTACCCCGATCTACGAATGGCACGGCGCCGCCGACCAGGTCTCGCCGCAGCTGGTGCGCGATGTCGCGGGCCGGTACTGCGCCGAGGGCGTCCGGGTGCAGCTGGACATGATCGCCGGCGCCGACCACGGCACCGCGATCGCACCGGGCTCGGTCAACGCGTTCAACTATCTGGGCGACCGCTTCGCGGGCATCCCGGCACCGAGCAACTGCTGACTGCACGCAACACCCGAGCTATACCAACCACCACGCGCGAGTTTTGCGAGCGCCGTTCGCGGCCCGTCCCGCGTCCGAGTGGACGAAGCGCATGCGCCGAAGGCGCAAGTCTCGTCCGCTCGGACGCGGGACTCCGGGGGCCGCGAACACGCCGCGCCCGCGCGGCCGATAACTCAGTGCGCGAGCACCGGCTCACCCTCCGAAGGCTCCGGAACCGTATTGGGCATGAGCACCGCGGTGATCACCGCACCGGCCACGAAGATCGCGGTGGCCCACCAGAAGCTGGTGGTGTAGCTCTCGACCGCGGACTGCGCCACGGTCAACGGGTCCGGCGTGCGGGTCGACAGGTAGTCGGTCGCGGCCGAGGCGGCGATAGTGCTGAGCAGCGCGGTACCGATCGAGCCACCGACCTGCTGGCTGGTGTTGATCATCGCCGACGCCACACCGGCGTCCTCGTGATGCACGCCGGAGGTCGCGCCCTGGAACGCGGTCGACATCGCACCACCGAGACCGAGACCGAGCAGGATCAGCGCGGGCAGGATGTGCGAGGAGTAACCGGTGTCGAGACCGATCTGGGTCAGCCAGGCCATGCCGCCCGCGGCGATCAGGAACCCGCCGGCCATCACGATCTTCGGGCCGACCTTGGGCAGCACCAGCGAGGGAACCATGGTGGACGAGACGACCATGGCCGCCACCATCGGCAGGAACGCCAAGCCGGTCTTGATCGGCGAGTAGCCCATGCTCAGCTGCATGTAGTAGGTGAGGAACAGGAAGATCGCGAACATCCCGATGCCCATGATGAAGACGGTCAGGAACGATCCGCCACGGGTGCGGTCCAGCACGATGCGCAGCGGCAGCAAGGGATTGGCGACCTTGGTCTCCAGCCACACGAACACCGCGAGCAGCACCGCGCCGCCGATGAGGAAGGCCAGCGTGACCGGGTTGGTCCAGCTGGTCGACTCGGCATGCGAGAAGCCGTACACGATGCCGAACAGCGCCGCGGTCACCACCACGGTGCCGGGGATATCGAGCTTTGGCCGCTCGGCAACCACATGCTTGGCCAGCAGCAGCACCGCGCCGACCAGCGCGACGGCGGCGAAAGCCAGGTTGACGAACATCACCCAGCGCCAGTTCGCCCATTCGGTGAGCATGCCGCCGAGCAACAGGCCGATCGCACCGCCCGCACCGGCGACCGCACCGAAGATGCCGAAGGCCTTGGCCCGCTCTCCCGGTTCGGTGAAGGTGACGGTGAGCAGTGACAAGGCGGCCGGAGCCAGCAGCGCGCCGAAGATGCCCTGGCCGACGCGTGCCGCCACCAGCATCTCGAAGCTGGTTGCCGCGCCGCCGACCGCGGAGGCACCGGCGAAACCGATCAGGCCGATGATGAAGGTATTGCGACGGCCGAAGAGGTCACTGAGCCGACCGCCGAGCAGCAGCAGGCTGCCGAACGCGAGCGCGTAACCGGTGACTACCCACTGGCGATCGCCGTCACTGAACCCCAGATCCCGCTGAGCAGCCGGGAGGGCGATATTCACGACGGTCGCATCCAGCACGACCATGAGCTGTGCCACGCCGAGAATGGCCAGCACCCACCAGCGCAGGGCGTGCGAGCCGCGACGGCCCTGATCCGTTTTATCGGGGGCGGGTGCCCCACGGTCGAACGTGGTAGTCATGTGTCCCCTTTGTCTCGAGTATTGATGCGGAGTTACAACCTCCGGTTACCGAAGTAAGCTATCACGATAACGGAGAGAACGCCTCCGCTTAATCCCGATACTTGATAGGATGTGGGTGTGAATCACGCCACGGCACTTTCTCCACCCCGGCGCCTGCGTGCCGATGCCGCGCGGAACCAGCAGCGGATCATCGCCGCGGCGCGCGAACTCTTCGCCGACCACGGACTCGAGATCACCCTCGATGACGTCGCCGAACGCGCCGGTGTCGGCGTCGGTACCGTCTACCGCCGGTTCGCGAACAAGAAGGAACTGATCACCGAGGTCTTCGAACAGAATCTCGGAGACTTCGCCGAGGCGGCCGACGCCGCCTACCGGCATGCCGATCCATGGTTCGGACTCGTCGAGTTCTTCGAGTACGCGTGCAGACACATGGCAGTGAACCGTGGTTTCAGCGAGGTGATGCTGGAACTCGAGGACGATATCGACCGGTTCGTGGTTGTCCGCGACCGGATCAAGCCCACCGTCCTCGCCATCGTGGACCGCGCGCGGAACGCGGGCGCCCTCGCGCCCGGCGTCGAGCCCTCCGACTTCTTCGCGCTGATCCACATGGTCGACGGCATGGCGGAATTCGCCCGGCCGGTCAATCCCGATGTCTGGCAGCGCTACATGGCAATCGTGCTCAATGGCGTACGCGCCGACGGCATCCCGCGTCAGCACCTGCCGGTGCCGCCGCTGACCGATGACGAGGTAGAACAGGCCAAGGGCGCGTGCTCGGGACGCCGAAGGTAACAACTACGTTATAGGTAGCCCACATCACACTGTGATCCCCTACAGTTGGTCACATGACCAACTCGTGGGTGAACTGGGCTGGCGATCAACACTGCGCGCCGGCGAGCATCGCCACCCCGCGCACCGTAGATGAGGTCGCCGAGGTTCTCGGCCGGGCCGGCGATGCCGGACAGATCGTGCGCGTCGCGGGTGCCGGACACTCGTTCACCGACACCGTCCTGACCGACGGCGTGCTGCTCGACCTGGCCAACCTCAATCGCGTCCTCGACGTCGACGCCGACACCGGCCGGGTCCGAGTCGAGGCGGGCATCACCCTCAACGCCGCGAGCAACGCGCTGCACGAGCACGGCCTCGCCTTCCCCAACCTCGGCGATATCGACGTGCAGACCGTCGCGGGCGCCACCGCCACCGCGACCCACGGCACCGGGGCCGCCCTGCAAAACCTCTCCGCCGCACTGCATTCCATCGAACTGATGCTCGCCGACGGCAGCCGGCTCGAGCTGAACGCGGAGACCGATCCCGAGGGCTGGCGCGCGGCTAGGGTCAGTGTCGGCGCGCTGGGCGTGATCACCGCCGCGACGCTGCAGTTGGTGCCGTCGTTCGTGCTCGAAGGCGTCGAGCGGCCGGTCCCCGTGGACGACATTCTCGCCGACCTGGACTCCTACATCGACAGCAACCAGCACTTCGAGTTCTACATGTTCGCGCACAGCCCGCTCGCTATGACCAAGCGCAACAACCCCGTCCAGCTCCTGGAGCAGCCGCGCGGCAAGGCCGTCGACTGGTTCGCCGACATCCTGATGTCCAACTACACCTTCGACGCGCTGTGCAAACTCGGCCGCTGGCAGCCGCGGCTGGTGCCCTGGATCCACCGCGGCGCCGCCTACGCGGGCAGCTACCGCCGTCAGGTCGACCGCTCCTACCGAGTCTTCGCCTCCCCGCGCCTGCTGCGCTTCACCGAGATGGAATACGCCATCCCGCGCGAGCACTCCGCCGCGGCGATCCGCGAGATCAAGGAGCTGTCCACCAGATTCGATACGCCGATGCCGATCGAGGTCCGCTGGGTCGCCCCCGACGACGCCTTCCTATCCCCCGCCACCGGCCGCGACACCTGCTACATCGCCGTGCACCAGTACCGGGGCATGGCCTACGAGCCGTACTTCCGCGCCTGCGAGGCGGTGTTCGACAAGTACGACGGCCGCCCGCACTGGGGCAAGCGCCACTTCCAGACCGCGGACACGCTGCGCCGGCGCTACCCGGACTGGGACCGCTTCGCCGAAGTCCGCCGCCGCTTCGACCCCAAGGGCCGTTTCAGCAACGCCTATCTAAACCGCGTGCTCGGACCGGTCGACTAACGGCGGCGCGCGCACGCCATCGCGAAAGCTACGCCCCGGCCTCGAGGATCTCGGCGACCAGGCGGGGCACGGCGGTGCCGATGGGTTCGCGGATGATCTCGGTGGCCATCGAGTCGTACGGCGTGGGTTCGGCATTGACGATGACCAGGTCCGCGCCGCTCTGCACGGCGATGGCGCACATCGACGCCGCCGGTTCGACCTGCAGCGAGCTGCCGATCGCCAGGAAGATGTCGCTGGTTTCCGCGGTGAGCGCGGCCTTCATCATGGTGCGGCGGTCCATCTGCTGGCCGAACATGATGGTGGCCGATTTCAGTACGCCGCCGCAGTCCGGGCACGGTGGATCCGCCTCGCCCGCCGCGACGCGGTCCAGGGTCGCGGCCATCGTTGTCTGATAGTCGCATTCGACGCAGACCACCTCGAACATGTTGCCGTGGATCTCGATCACCCGGTCCGCCGCGAAACCGGCGCGTTGGTGCAGTCGGTCGATGTTCTGGGTGATGATCGTGACCGCACGCCCGGCGCGGGCCAGCGCGGCCAGCGCGGTATGCGCGGCGTTCGGTCGCGCCCGCCATGCCGGGTTGTCGCGCCGGGCCAGCCACGCTCGTTGCCGCAGTTCCGGATCGGCCAGGTAGTTGTCGTAGGTCGAGAGCAGTTCGGCGATCGGGTCTTTCGTCCACACACCACGCGGCCCGCGGAAGTCGGGGATGCCGGAGTCGGTGGAGATGCCCGCCCCGGTGAGCACCCCGATGCGGCCGTCCCGGCGGCGCCACTCGCTCGTCATAGCACCGAAGCCTAGGACGCGCCGCACACCGCGGCATCCGTGCGCGCATTCGACCAGCGCAAGACGATGAGAGAATGTTACACTAATCATCTCATCGCTTTAGAGGTGTTGATCAAAGGAGATCACGATGACCGCATCGGCCGCACTCGAATCCACCAGCGCGCGAACCCTTCCGCCGCGCCGGCCGTTCGAGCCGGGCACGCGTCTGTGGGACGAGACCGGCTTGATCACCTTCTCGCTGACCGCCGGTTCGGCCTTCCTGCTGCAGACCATGGAGCCGAGCATCTCCGCGGTGGTCGACGAGCACTCCACCTTCCGCACCGATCCGATGGGCCGCGCCGTGCGCAGCATCGCCTCGGTGATGATGTGGATCTACGGCGGCGAGGAGGCGCTGGCCGAGGCCGACCGGCTACGCACCATGCACGCCTCGCTCAACACCACCGACGCGCACGGCGTCCGACACAAGGCGCTGGCCGCCGGGCCGTGGGCCTGGGTGCTGCACACCGGAACGTTCGCCTTCGCCGAGAACGCGAAGTACTTTGCCCGCAACCCGCTCTCCCCGGCCGAGAAGGAGGCGGTCTACCAGGAGATGGTGCAGTTGATGCGCAACTTCTCGGTGGCGCCCAAGCAGATTCCGGCCGACTATGCCGAGTTCGAAACGTTCTTCAACGACATGGTGTCCAACCACTTGCAGGCCACCGATACCGCTCGCGACTATCTGCGCGTGATCCGGTCCGTCGCGCCGCCGAAGCAGTTGCCGCGTGCGCTCGCCCCGCTCTGGCGGCGTGCGGCCGCCCCGGTCGGGCGGTTGCAGTACTTCGTGACCGTTGGCACGACCCCCGAGGTGGCCCGGAAGAAGCTGGGTCTGACCTGGACCGAGTCCGACGAGCGCAAGCTGCGGGCGCTCGGTTGGGTGATCGCGCGCGCCGTTCCGCTGCTCCCGGAGCGCGTGCGGTACTTCCCTATCGCCTTTGAAGCCCGTCGTCTGGAACGTGATCGGCAGCGGCTCCGCAAGATGATCGACTTCCGTCCGATCTGAGTCTCTGCCCTCGACGGCGCTGCGGCCATTACGGCTGCGGCGCCGTATTTGTTGTGCAGCAGCATTTTTCAACCGCCGACTGGTTCGAGATGAACAGCGGTGCCGCCCTCCCCGCCCAAGAGAGACCGACCAGTCCGAATACGTGGCCGCGGCACCTATTGTGCGCCAACAACTCTCAGCTGGCCACTCTTCGCTCCGACTGGAGGCCAGCCCGGCGCGCCATGAGAAAACCGTCCAGTCCGAAATACGTCTTACACCGATTCCCGCAACTGCCCGACACGGACAACTGCACTCGCCCGGCAACCGCTGTGCGCCAACAACTTCGAGTCCACTGACCGGCGAATCACGCGCCCCACGACGGCCGACCGCGCGGACGATGACCTGTCCGCAGTAACGATCTTCGCCGCGCTGGTATACGTATCCCGTACGCTTCGACAGCGTTTCGGTCCCAACACGCCGGATGACACATCCATCCGACACCACAGCACACCCCTTGCTCAGCTCACCGAAAGGCGCTTCTATGCCGCACAAGCCCAGCGTGCTGTTCATCTGCGTGCACAACGCGGGTAGATCGCAGATGGCCGCCGGGTTTCTCAGCGCGCTCGCCGGCGATCGCATCGAGGTCCGGACGGCGGGCAGTGCGCCCACCGCCGCGCTCAACCCGATAGCCGTGGCCGCCATGGCGGAGGTCGGCATCGACATCTCCGGCCACACGCCCAAGCCGCTGACGATGGACGCGGTCGGCATCTCCGACGTGGTGGTGACCATGGGTTGCGGCGACGCCTGCCCGTTCTTCCCTGGCATCAGCTACCGCGACTGGGTGTTACCCGACCCGTCCGAGCAGACCATCGACATGGTCCGGCCGACCCGCGACCGCATCCAGATCCTGGTCGAGAACCTCATCGCCGAACTGGTCCCCGCCCTGGCCCGCTGACCGTGGCGGTCCGATTTGTTCAAGACCGGGTAGGGCGTGGGTGATTACCGTGCGGGTATGACTCCACAACTCGACGTCATCGGAATCGTTGTCACCGATATGAGCGCCTCAGTCGCCTTCTACCGCCGCCTCGGCCTCGACTTCCCCGAGGGCTCGGAGCAACAGCCGCACGCCGAAGCGGCCCTGCCCAACGGCCTACGGGTAGCGCTCGACACCGAGGCCACCATCAAGTCCTTCCACACCGAATGGGAACCCCCGACCAGCGCTGGACGCGTCGGACTCGCTTTCCGCTGCACCGACCCCGCCGAGGTCGACTCGGTCCACACCAGCCTCGTCGAGGCCGGATACGACAGTGAGATGAAACCGTGGGACGCCTTCTGGGGCCAGCGCTACGCCGTCATCCTGGACCCGGACGGCAACGGAATCGACCTCTACGCTCCCCTCCCGACCGTCGACTGACGCACCGGCCGTCTCTTCAACCCGCCTCCGCTACCGGGCGGAGGCTTTCCGGCACGGACCCGCTCGACCGAGTCAGCACCTCTCCCAATGGCATTCCGGCGAGATCACGCACTTCCCGCGCCAGATGGGCTTGGTCCGCGAACCCGGTCGAGGCGGCGGTGTCGGCAAACGACATCCCGCGCCGCGCCTGCCCCAGGGCGCGTTGCAGCCTAAGCACCCGCGCCAGCGTCTTGGGCCCGTAGCCGAACGCCGCCAGCGAACGCCGGTGCAGCAGACGGGCATTCAGGCCGGTCGCGTCCGCCGTCGCGCGCACCGACCAGCCCGCGTCCAGTGCCGCCACTATCCGCGGCAACACCGGGTCCGGCGGTGTCACCTCCGCTGCCCTGCGCACCGCGATCTCCTCCAACGCCGTCACCGGATCGTCGGCGTTCCCCAGCTGCTCGCTCAGCCGCCGCACCCTCGCCGATGACCACACATCGGCGAGATCGATCCGCTGATCGCGCAATTCATCCGCGGGCACGCCGAGTAGGGCAGGCGCCGTCCCCGGAAAGAACCGAATCCCGGCATACCGCGTGCCCATCTCGACCACCGGGCGGTAAGCCCGGGTGTCCGGACCCGCGACAACCAGCCGCCCACCAACCCACAGCAGATCAATGCATCCGTCCGGCAGCACCGACATCCCGGCGTCGTGCCCCGTCACCGTCCGCGTCCACATCACGGCCCGCCCGAACCTCGACGGCCGCTCCCGATACCTCTGTTCGTCCCAGGCATCGTCCACACTTCGACGCTACCTCCGCCCCCTGACACGGTCGCCCGTCGGCAGACTCAGCGCTGCGCCGGAATCGGGAACACCCCGCGCGGCACGACGCGGACGAAAGCGTCGGGGTGCGCGGCGGCGATTTTCGATTCCGGGTCATTGCAGCCGACCGTCACATCACCGATCGGCGCGGCGGAAAACGTCCACACCGTCATCCAGTCCTTGCCATTCACCGATTCGGTCTTTTTCACATCAGAGGACCGCAGATCTTCGTTCCGGCCGGAACTGTCGACCGCGGTGCAGCGCAGCGCATTCGCGTCCTGGCCCCACTCGGCGGGCACCCGGATATCCATCACGGCATCGGCGGGGACCGGGACTTTTTTGGTCTCACCCAGCGCGATCCGTACGCCACCCGCTTCGTCGTCGTCGCCTGGATAGGGGGTGGCTACAGCCGAACTCGAGGTCGCCGCATTACTCGAGGACGTCGATTCACTGCTCGCCGATTTGTCAGCGGAGCACCCCGTCACAGCGACGGCGACCAGCGCCGGAACCACCAGCCAGCTCAGTTTCACAGGTCAAACCCTCTCGTCGCGCCCACTCACCAGGCGATTGGTACGGATCAGCGATCGAACTCGGCGGCGTAAGCACTGGGCCGGAGCAGAACGTGACCACGGGGAACCGCGCGCCGCCGATAGACAGAGCATGACAACTTCGGCGTCGAATGGAGACTACACGCGCCCGAAATCGCCGATTAATTCAGTAATTTGCCGGAGTAATGTTGCGTCGGTCGTTGTCACCATTCGTCAGGGAGACCCATCCGATGACTGCACCCGTCGCGTTCGACGCGGTCGATATTCCGCTACTCGACGGCACCGCGGACGCCTACTTCGCCCATCCGGACGACGGCGCCGAACATCCGGGCCTGCTGTTCTACCCAGACGCGTTCGGGCTGCGACCGTGGTTGCGCGAGATGGTGGAGACCATCGCCGCACACGGATTCGCGGTGCTGGCGCCGAACATCTTCTACCGTTCCGGCCGTGCACCGGTGCTCCCCATGCCGGACTTCAGCGAGCCGGACGCGCAGGCGAAGTTCTTCGCGGACTTGGGCCCGGTACGGGACGCGCTGACGCCGGACAAGGCAATGCGGGACGCGCGGGGCTACCTCGACTGGCTTTCCGCCAACGACCTGGTGACCCCGGGCCCGCTGGCGACTACGGGGTACTGCATGGGCGGCAGGTTGTCGCTGCGCACCGCCGCGACGTTCGGCGACCGGATCGCCGCCGCGGCCAGTTTCCACGGCGGTTTTCTGGCCGCCGATGACCGGCCGGACAGTCCGCACCACGCGGCGGCCGACATCACCGCGGAATTGTTCATTGCGCACGCCGACCACGACTCGTCGATGCCGCCCGAGCAGATCACCCATCTCGAACAGGCCCTCGACAAGGCGGGCGTGCGGTACACGTCGGTCGTCTATCCGGACGCGCCGCACGGTTTCACCATGCGGGACACGCCTTCCTATCGAGCGGACGCGGGGCAGCGCCACCTGCACGATCTCTTGGCACTGCTACATCGCGCCTTCGACGCGGAATAAACGGCCTATCATCCGATGTTTCGGCTGGAGTCGGTACCGACTCCAGCCGTACGGCGGACCTGTGCCGTACGTGCGACCAACCGGCCGGTTTCCGGGGGGCAGGCGCCCTCGGAACCGCCGGTTCTGCATAGTGTTGTCGGTAAGCGATCATCGGGAGGACCACATGGCGGAGCTGGTGTGGATGGAGGAACGCGAGACCGGGGCGGAGCACCGGCGTGGGTGACCAGCGGGGAGCGGCAGCGGCGACGCAGCACAACTCGGCACTCACCGGGTATCGCCAGGCCTCGCTCACGGCCACCCCCACTACCCGACCGGTCTTCATCGGCGTCGCGCTGATCGTCAGCGTGTTCCTGGTGTACGCGGCCCACCCCGCCGCACGGGAAGGGGCCGAGCACGCCTGGTTCGTCGGCGTCGCGGTCGCGGGTGTGTTCGTCGCGCGCGGGCTACACCTGCGGCGGCCGATCACCCTGCCGCATTTCGCGGTGGCGCTACTCGTGCTGGCCATCGCCCACCTCGCCTATCGCATCGAACATCCCGGTTACGGCTTCGCGCTGCTCGCCTCCAGCGGTTTCATCCTGGTGCTGCCGCAGTCGAGCAGACCGCAACCCGAGCAGCTATATCGAGTCGCTGAACTGGTCGGCCGGACCGAACGGGACCCGCTGGCCCCCTTCGCGCTGCACTCCTCGAAAACGTATTACTTCAACGCGAATTCGACCGCCGGGATCGGCTACCGCACCCGCTTCGGCATCGCCGTGGTGGCGGGCGATCCGATCGGCGACCGCGCCGCCTTCCCCGAATTGCTCACCGAGTTCTCCGAATTCGCGATCAACCAGGGCTGGCGCATCGCGGTGCTCGGCGCGAGCCCGGCACTGGCCGACATGTGGCGCCGCCGCGCGCTGGAACATCGTGGGCTGCATGCCGTTCCGATCGGCCGCGATGTGGTGATCGAGGTGGACGACTTCGCGATGGTCGGCAGGCGCTATCGCAACTTGCGCCAAGCCGTCAGCCGCACCCGCAATTTCGGCGTCACCACCGAGATCGCCGACGAGTCCGCGCTGACCGATCAGCAACGCGAGGGCCTGCTCGCCATTGTCGACGAGTGGGGCCGGGGCAGGCAGACCCGCGGCTTCTCGATGATCCTCGACCATCTGCTGGACGGACGAAACCCGAACATGCTGGTGGTCATGGCCAAGGACGAGGACGGAACACTCTCGGGTTTCCAGCGTTACGGCGTCTCCGGCCGCGGCCGCGAGCTCAGCCTCGACGTGCCGTGGCGGCGCAAGGACGCCCCCAATGGCCTGGACGAGCGGATGATCATCGACCTGGTCGACTACGCCCGTGAGCACGACATCCACCGGATCTCGTTGGCGTTCGCGCCCTTTCCCGAACTCTTCGCCGACAAGCAGAAGTCGCGGATGGCGAAGCTGATCTATCTGCTTGTGCACCTGGGTGATCCGCTGATCCGGCTGGAATCGCTGTATCGGTTCCTGCGCAAGTTTCATGCGCTGTCCGACCAGCGGTACGTGCTGATCCGCTGGCGCGAGGTCGTCATCGCGGCCGCCGCCCTGCTTACCCTGGAGTTCGCACCGCACCGCAGGGAACACTGAGGGACACCATGGATTTGACGCACAGCGATATCAAGGCCGCCGTCGAGCGGGTGGCGGGCCAGGTACGGCCGATCACCCTCGCGCCTGGCGACGACGGTGCGGGTCAGCTGTGGTTGGCATTGGAATTCATGCAGCACACCGGCAGCTTCAAGGCGCGCGGTGCGCTGAATTTCCTGCTCACGCACCGAGAGAACGGCACGTTACCGGACGCGGGGGTGACGATCGCCTCCGGTGGTAATGCGGGGCTGGCCTGTGCCTGGGCGGCCCGCAGGCAGGGCGTCCGCGCCACGGTTTTCCTGCCGACCACCGCGCCGAAGGTGAAGGTGGACCGGCTCAACTCCTACGGCGCCGAGGTCAGGCTGATCGGTACGCAATACGCCGACGCACTCGCGGCCAGCCGCGAATTCGCCGCCACGACAGGCGCTTTGCTGTCACACGCCTACGACAATCCGTTGATCGCCGCGGGCGCGGGCACGCTGATGGAAGAAATCCACCAGCGGCTGCCCGACCTCGACACCATCGTGGTCGCCGTCGGTGGCGGCGGACTGTTCGCCGGAATCGCCACCGCCGCAGACCATTACGGTGTCCGGACCGTTGCGGTGGAACCCGCCCGCTGCCGCGCCCTCAACGCGTCGATCGCGGCCGGGCAACTGGTCGACGTTGACATCGATTCGATCGCCGCGGACTCCCTCGGTGCCCGGCGTGCCACCGAATTGGCGCTGCACGCCGCGCAGCACTACGACGTCGTCTCGCTGCTCGTCGATGACGAGGACATCATCGCCGCCCGCCGCGCCATCTGGGAAGACCGCCGTCTTGCCGTCGAATACGGCGCCGCCACCGCGCTTGCCGCACTGCGCGCAGGCACGGCTTTTCAGCCCGAGCCCGACGAGCAGGTGTGTGTCGTAGTGTGCGGCGCGAATACCGACCCGTCTGATCTGACCAGCTGAACGGGCATTGCGGGTCGTCTTTTCCGCCAGCGATTTCCGGCGCGCACCGCCGAGCGGAGTTAGGCTCGTACCGTCTTCGATCCCGACGGAAGCACTTCCACCATGGCGCTGTCCTCCCTCATGGTTCCCCTCGGCACACCGGCGCCGGACTTCGCGCTGCCCGACCTGGATCAGCGAATTCATTCGCGCGCAGACTTCGAAGGCGGGCCCGGTCTGCTGGTCGTCTTCTCCGCCAACCATTGCCCTTATGTGAAACACCTCGAATCGGCACTCGGTGAACTGGTCGACGCCCTCCCCATACCGACCGTGGCAATCTGCACCAACGACGCGGCCGCCTACCCCGACGACGCCCCGTTCCGCCTGCGCGACCAGGCCATTCGCGCGGGCTGGACGTTTCCCTACCTCGTCGACGAGTCGCAGGAGGTGGGCCGCGCCTTCCGGGCCGCATGCACGCCGGACTTCTTCCTCTACGACGCGGCGCTCGCCCTCGCCTATCGCGGTGCGTTCGACGAATCCACGCCCGGCAACGGAAAGCCGCCGACCGGCAACGAATTACGCGCCGCTGTGGAAGCGGTACTGGACGGCAAGCCGGTGCCGGAACCACACCGCCCGAGCATGGGCTGTTCCATCAAGTGGCGCGCGGACTGAGTCCGCGCGCGACAATGACAACGTCACCGGACAGGAAAGGGGTGGGGACGTTGGCAACGATCGTCCTTGTACACGGGATCGCACAGGAGCAAGCTGCCGCCGACACGCTGGAAGCGCAATGGCTACCCGGGTTGGCGGGCGGGGTGCGCAACCACGGCGACCACGAACTCGCCGACCGCCTATGGCGCAATGGCGTACCCGGTGAGATCTCGGCCAGGATGGCGTTCTACGGCAATCAGTTCCTGGCGAAGGGCGCCCAGGGCGGTGCGGTGGGCGACCTCGACGAGGAACAGCTCGAGCTGATGGAACAACTCGCCGAGCTGTGGCTGGAGAACGCCGCCGAGCACGCGAGCGACCAACGCGATCGATTGACCGCCCAGCGACTGGCCGCCGTGCCGCCGCCGGACGCCCGCGCCCAGGGCGCCAAAGCCGCACTGCGCCCGGCCCTCAACGCGCTGGTCCGGCTGCGCTGGTTCGCGCCGTTCGGGATCGGACTCGCCGAGAAGTTCGTCGTCCGCGCGCTGTCGCAGGTCACCCGCTACTTCACCGACGACGCCGTGCGGCAGTACGCGCAACAGCAGGTGCTCACCCACGTGGGGCC
Organism: Nocardia iowensis; assembly: GCF_019222765.1. Lineage (NCBI taxonomy): Bacteria > Bacillati > Actinomycetota > Actinomycetes > Mycobacteriales > Nocardiaceae > Nocardia > Nocardia iowensis. The sequence continues at coordinate 7,101,926 of NZ_CP078145.1, forward strand.
GGACACCAAACTGGTCATCGCCCACTCTCTCGGCTCGGTCGTGGCCTACGAGGCGCTGCATCACGTCGACCAGGAGGTGACCCTGCTGACCATGGGTTCGCCACTCGGCCTGCGCACCGTCATCTACGACCGGCTGCGGCCGCAACCGTGCACCGTCCCCAAAGCCGTTGCCGGGTGGTACAACCTGGTCGACCGCGACGACCTGGTCGCCGCCCACCTCGACCTCGCCCCGTACTTCCCGCCCTTCCCCGGCGCTGGCGTCGCCCCGATCACCGAGGAACCCTTGGACAACGGGGCCAGCCCACATGACTCGACGCACTACCTGACCAAGGCGGTCACCGGCGGCATCGTCGCCAAAGCGCTTGCGTCCTAACGGGGCAGACTTGGCTTTCGCCTCCACGTAGCCACCGGTGCTTGGTCAGAGCCGTTCGGCCTCCAGCACCCAGATCGGCAGCAGCATGCCGCCGTCCTCGTCGAACTCGGGCTGCACCTCCGTGGTGCCGAACGCTTCCCAGAACGCCGGCGGCGGTTTGATCGCGGTCAACTTGTCGCGGCGCAGTTCGGTCAGCTTCCAGTCCGGCGCGCGGAAGGTGCCGCGCAGCTCGTCCTCGGCGAGCGTGTAGGGGGCGTACACCTCGCTGTTCTCCGTTGGGGCGAAACAGAATTGGATCAGCCGGGCGCCCGGCCGCATCACCCGCAGCAGCGCCGCCACATGTGCCTTGCGCTGTTCCGGGTCGAGGCAGTGCACGAGCGCGCTGCTCACAACGGTGTCGAACCGTCCGTCATACCCGGCGAGCACGGTCGCGTCCGCCACCGCGAACGACGCCGCGACGCCGCGCTCGGCCGCCCTGGCCCGCGCCTTCTCGATCGCGGTCGGCGCGACATCCAAACCCGTCACGCGGTAGCCGAGACCGGCCAGATAGATGGCGGTATCGCCGGGGCCACATCCGACGTCGAGCACGTCGCCGGTGATCCGGCCCGCGCGCTCGAACTCGACGAGTAGCGGTTGCGGCCTGCCGATTTCCCACGGCAGCCGGTCCATCACCACGCCCTCGGCGAGGGTCCCGGTGCGATATGCCTCTTCGAAATCCACGGTCGTCGGGTCTACCGGGGGTGTTGCATTGCTCTCGGTCATAGCGGACCTATCCCTCGCCTCGATAGTGGAGCAGGAATTCAACGGATGAATTCTATCGAGAAACGGAGCAAGAAGCTCCGGTTTGACGTGACATGAATCCGCCAAGATCAGCCATCGGCACCGTGGAAGGCCGCACGGTAGCTGTGCGGACTGGTTCCGACGATCCGTTTGAAGCGATCCCGGAAGGCAGTGGGCGAACCGAACCCGACCTGCCCCGCGATCCGGTCCACCGGGTGGCCGGTGGATTCCAGGAGGTACTGCGCCTGGCGAATCCGGGCCCGCAGCAACCATTGCAGCGGCGTGGTGCCGGTCTGCTCCCGGAAGCGGCGGTTGAGCGTGCGGGTGCTCATCCCGGCGTGCGCGGCGATGTCGTCGAGGGTCAGGTCCTGCGCGGAATTCTCTTGCAGCCATCGCATTACCGGTTCCAGCGCCGAGCCGCGCGGGGTCGGCGGCTGGTCGTGCACGATGAATTGCGCTTGTCCCCCTTCGCGTTCCAGCGGGACGACGGACAGCCGGGCCGCGTCGGCGGCGACCGCGGAGCCGTGGTCACGGCGAATCATGTGCAGGCACAGGTCGATTCCCGCGGCGGCACCCGCCGAGGTGAGCAACTGGCCGTTGTCCACATAGAGCACGGCCGGGTCCACGTCCAGGGCGGGATAACGGGCGGCGAACTCGGCCGCGGCGACCCAGTGCGTGGTCGCGCGATGACCGTCGAGCAGACCGGTGGCGGCGAGGACGAAGGCGCCGACACAGATCGACGCGATGCGCGTGCCCGCGGCGGCCGCCTGCCGCAGCGCGTCGAGGACCTCGTCCGGGACCGGTGCCGTCGGATCGGCGAGCCCTGGCACGATGATCGTGTCGGCATCGGCCAGCGCCGTCAGGTCCCACGGCGGGCGCAGCGTGAACGCCCCGGCATCCACGGTCGGCCCGAGGCCACAGACCAGTATCCGGTAGGCGGCCCGCCCGTCCGGCAGCCGCGCGCAACCGAACACATCGATGGGTGTGGTGAGGTCGGAGGGGATGACCCCGTCCAGTGCGAGAACAGCCACGGCGTGCATGACACAAGCGTAGGTGGTCACCGGGTTCCCGCCAATAGGGACGAGCTGCGCTCGAGCGATGAATCACGACGTCAGAGCACTTGGCCGGAATCGACCGATATATGGCCGTTTCGCCTATTCCTCGTCGGCCTGATCCCCGTTAACCTCGCCGCTGTGACGAAGTTTCTGCTCTCGGTCCACGTGCTGGCCGTGATCCTCGCCGTCGGACCGGTGACGGTCGCGGCGAGCATGTTCCCGCCGACCACCCGACGGGCCCTCGCCGGGACCGATCGCGAATCCACCGTGCTCGGCACCCTGCACCGCATCTGCCGTGTCTATGCCTACCTCGGGATCCTCGTCCCCATCTTCGGCGCGCTCACCGCGCTCAGCCTCGGCGTGCTGACCGATACCTGGCTGATCATCTCGATCGGCTTGACCGCGGCCGCCGCCGGCGTGCTCGCCATGTTGATCCTGCCCGGCCAGCACAAGGTTCTCGCCGACCTGCCTGGCACCACCCCGACGTTGATCCGCCGGCTTGCCATGGACACCGGCATATTCAACATGCTGTGGGTCGTCGTCACCGTGCTGATGATCGTCCGACCAGGTTCGACGACCGGGGCCTGACCCTCACTCCGGGGCGGCCATGTGCCGGATCGTCTCGCCGCCCTTGGCGTGATGCAGCCGACCGAATTTGCTGTCGAGCAGGTGCGCCATGCTTTCCGCGGCACCCCGGTACGACTCCTCGACCGTTGCCGCGCGATGGGTGACCGCCACCGGATGCTGGCCGGTCGGCCGCGCCTCCAGCACGCACTGCTTGTCGTCCGGGCCACCCTTTTCCCCGTTCAGGTCGCTCAGGTGCGCTTCGATGCGCGTCAGCTGGCTGCTGAAACGATCGAGCACCGAGGCGATCTCGGCTTCCGCCCGCTCGTTCAGGCCTTCGCCGCCGTGGATGCCGCTTCCGGTATTGATCTGGATCTGCACTGCTTTCTCCATTCCGTTGGGCGTACCTACGCGCTCGCTCCGGCCATGCGCGGCCCGCGGACGGAGTCCGTCCGGCTGCGCACGTCAGTAGCAAACTCCACGAAACCGACACTACCTGCGTGATCCGGTGGGCGAGGTCACGCGACGGCTGCGCTTGCTCACCGCGACGGTGACCGCCGTCAGCGGGACGATCGTCCCGACCATCAGCACGGGCGAGAGCCAAGCCATGGTGGGAATCGGCAGTTGGTAGGCAAGAACGATGCGCAGCACAGCCTCTGCCATCAGCCCGAAGCCCCACATCGCGGCCAGCGCGCGGAATGCCCTGCGCTTCGCGGCATCGGTCCGATAGACCTCCTCGAACGCGGCCAACTGCGCCGGGCCACCCGCGGACACCGTCTTGCGTGCGGCCAGGTAGGTCAATGGTTTACCGACCACGGTGCTGATCAAGAAGGCGAGGCCGACCAGCACCGTCCCCACCGAATCCTTGATGATCATCAGCCGGGGATCACCGCTGATCAATGAACCCGCGAGGCCGAAGATGAAGACCCCCAACATAATTGCCGGAAACACCTCTAGCCGCCGCAGGCGGATCGTCTCCAGCAGCAGCATGGCGCCCGACAGCACCGTTCCGGCGAGCAGCCCGGCGAAATCGCTGTAGCCGAGTGCGTGCAAGGCGAAGTAGGCGCCCACCGGGATGGCGATATCCCGGCCGATCGAGGCCAGCAGGCGAAGCCCGCTGAACGGCGACGCGGTGGGCTGCTCGGCTCGGTCCGGCTCGACTGCGGTGATGGTCATCGGGATGCTCCTCGTCAACATTTTCGGCGGTGCGTAACGAGGATTGACGCTACGGACGCTGACGAGCGAGCAGATCTGTCAACCATCACGACTGGGGCATGACAGATGTCATGACCGGCTACCGGGCCGGAGCAGCTAGGGTTTCGTCAATCCCACAGCGCCGCAACGACAGTCTGATAGTCGCCGGGCTGGAGCGTCGGCCGACCGGTCGCCAGCAACCACCGCTCGACCGCGCGGTCGGCGTCGGTGCGATAGGTGCGCTGGTCACCGCGCGCGATTTCGATGATCCCGCGCTGCACGCGCAAGGTCTCCTCGTCCGTCAGTTGCGCGACGAAACCCCGGTATTCCCCGTTGTTTTCGACATCGCTCGCGGCGGCACGCGGCGCGGCGGCGATCAACCCGTGCAGTTGCGCCTCGTCTCCCGGCGTCAACCGCCACCGTGGATTCGGCTGATCGGAATGGATGTCGAGCTCGACCCTGATCACGGCCACACCCCTGACAGCAGCGTCCCGCGGTCGGGATCGGCGACCGCCGTCCCGAGCGGAATTTCCGACATCACTGCTCTCCTCACAGGCGTCCGACAGGGGAGATCGTAGCCCCGCTTCGTCGTGCCCACCACCCGGCGAAAAAGTTGACGAAACAAATTCTGACCTGCTGCTTCCCGCCCTGCTCTGCCCACTTACCATGGGGCGTGCACAAGGACGGCGAGGCGGCGCGATTCATCCGCGAGATGGGGCTCGCACCGAATGCCGTTGACCGGGAGGAATATCCGTTTTGTCTACCCGCGGTGCGGTATCTCGCCGAGGCCGGTGGCCTCCCCCTTGCCCCCGGTGTGACCTTCCTGATCGGCGAGAACGGCAGCGGCAAGTCGACACTGTTGGAGGCGCTGGCCGTCGCGGTCGGCATGAATCCGGAAGGCGGCAGTCAGAACTACCGCTTCACCACCCGCTCGACCGAGTCGGTACTCGGCGAGCATCTGGTGGTGAAGTGGGGCACCCGCAAACCCCGCAGCCGATTCTTTCTGCGCGCCGAGTCGTACTACAACGTCGCCACCGAAACCGAAAGACTCGGGCCGGATCAGTTGGCCGTCTTCGGCGGGGTGTCGCCGCACGCGCGCTCCCATGGTGAATCGTTCGTCGACCTGATTCGGCGCCGGTTCTATCCGAACGGGCTGTACCTGTTGGACGAGCCGGAAGCGGCGTTGTCGCCCCGTGGTTGCATGGCCGTACTGGCGCTGCTGTCCGAGCTGGCCGCGCAAAAATGCCAGGTCATCGTGGCGACTCATTCGCCGATCCTGCTCGCGCTACCCGGCGCGACGATCTACGAGATCGCCGAGCACGGCGAGATCGCCGAGGTCGGCTACGACGCGGCGCTGCCGGTCCGGATGACCAGGGACTTTCTCGCTGAACCCGACCGCTACCTGCGCCATCTGCTCGATCGGGAGTGATTTCACGCCGCATGTGAGGTGCGGCACCAGCGCAGGGTGGGCTCAGCCGCCGCTGACGATGCAGCTGTATCCCAGGTGCATACCCGTCCCGACCCGCAGGTCCAGGCTCGCGACGATGGTGTCGTCCGGCGCCTGCACGGCGCTGATCGTGTGCGGGCCCGGCGTGGTAGGCACCCAGGTGACCAACGCGACGCCGCCGGACGGCCTGGCCACCGCGAACGCAACACCGTTGTCGTAGAAGACAACCGGCTCGATCACGTCGGTCACCGTCGCCCGCGCTTGATAGGTACAGCCCGTCCCATAGTTGGTCGCTGATCCGACACTGATCCCTGGCGACATACCCATCTGCGTCACCGTGGCCCCCGCACCCGACGCGGCGCCTACCGTAGCCACCACCGCGGCCCCGAACGCTCCCGCAACAGCACCGACCCGCATTCGACTGTTCCTATCCTTCATGAATCCGGTCCTATGTCCTGGGCGCCGGAACACCACGCACCGACGAACTCCCTAGATCCTCACTCGCCGCACCCATCGGCGTGGCGGAAATCGCCGAATGTTTCAGCTCAGCTGTCGGATATCTGCGGTGATGCCGGGCAATGGCGCGGTCTCGCCGATCGAGGCAAACCAATCCCACCGATCGTCGTAAACCTTCACGATCACCGACTCCGCGGGCACTGCGCATTGCACTTCGTAGACAGAACTCAACTGGCCGCCTGCTCGTGCGCGGACGTCGATCACGACCACTTCCGGCCACACCGGCCGGAGGATCTCGGTGGCGCGGTCGGTCCTCAGCGAGCAGTCGGACACGTGACCGGACATAACGCCCGGCGCGCCGTGCGGCAGGCTATAGCGCGTGCGTGTGTTGCTTTTGGGGTCGTTCGAGGTGCGGGGAGTGGAGGACCTGGCGGTCGAGATCCCGGGGATTCGGGTCCGGGCATTGCTGGCCCGGCTCGCCATGGAAGCGGGGCGGGTTGTTTCGGCGGACACACTGATCGACGCGATTTGGGAAGAGCAGCCGCCCGCGAAGGGCGCCAACGCGCTGCAGGCGTTGGTGTCGCGGGCGCGGCGGGCGATCGGGGCGGAACGGGTAGAGGGTCGGGCACCCGGCTATCGGCTGGTTGTCGATCCGGTCGACGTCGATCTGATCCGGTTCGAACGATTGGCGGCCGCGGGGCGGGAGTCCGGCGACCTGGCCATGCTGCGGGAGGCCGAGTCGTTGTGGCGTGGTCCGGCGCTGAGCGATTTACAGGAGTTGCGGTTCGCGGCCGACGCGGCGGTGCGGTTGGACGAAGTGCGCCTGGCGGCGACCGAGCAGCGGCTGGGCCTCGAAGTCGCCGCCGGGCACGACGTACTGGACGAGGTACGGGCGCTGGCCGAAGCGCATCCGCTGGCGGAACCGGTGCAGGGCTTGCTGATTCGGGCGTTGTACGCCGCCGGTCGGCACGTTGCTGCCCTCGACGCCTACGAGCGGGTCAAGGAACGGCTCGTCGACGAGCTCGGTGTCGACCCATCGCCGGAACTGGCCGAACTGCACCTGGCGATCCTGCGCCAGGAACCGCGGCGACCGAAGCGCCGGACGAACCTGCGTGCGCAGGTCACCAGCTTCGTCGGGCGTGAAGACGACGTGGCCGAGCTGACCGCCCGGGTGGATACCGCCCGGCTGATCACCATCGTCGGCCCCGGTGGCGCGGGTAAGACGCGGCTCGCCGTCGAAGTGGCGGAGCGGGCGTCCGGGGCGGTCTGGTTTGTCGAGCTGGCCGCCGTCACCGATCCCGCCCAGGTCGGATCCGCGGTGCTCACCACGATCGGGGTGCGCGAGGTCGGCCTGCTGGAACAGCCGAGCGGTGACCCGGTCGACCGGTTGGCGGAGTTCTTCGCGCGGCAGCGCGCCGTGCTGGTCCTGGACAACTGTGAACACCTGGTCGAAGCGGTCGCGCAGCTGGTGGACCGTCTGCTCGGCGCCTGCCCCGAGTTGCACATCCTCACCACCAGCCGCGAGTCGCTGATGGTCGGCGGCGAGCACCTGCACCAGATCGGCCCACTCCCCTGGGCGGAACGCACCGCGCAAGCGCCCGAAACATTCCCTGCTATAAGGCTTTTCGTCGAACGGGCGAAAGCGGTGCGACCCGACTTCGCGCTCAGCGCGGACAACACCGCCGACGTTGTCGAAATCTGCCGCAGACTCGACGGACTGCCGCTGGCGATCGAGTTGGCGGCGGCCCGGTTGCGCACGTTCTCGGTCGGCCAGATCGCCGCCAAACTCGATGACCGGTTCACCCTGCTCGGGCGGGGCAGCCGGACCGCCGATGCCCGGCACCGCACCTTGCGCGCGGTCATCGAATGGAGTTGGGCGCCGCTGACGGAATCCGAACGCGCACTGGCGATGTGGCTCGCGGTCTTTCCCGCCGGCGCGACGCTCGACGCCATGGACGACCCGGACACCCTCGCCGATCTGGTGGACAAATCGCTGGTCGAACGCAACGGTGAGCGGTATCGGATGCTGGAGACGATCCGGTCGTACGCGCTGGAACGGCTGGCCGAGTCCGGTAGCGAGCAGACCGTCCGTGCCGAGCACGCGCGCTACTTCCTGCGCCTCGCCGAAGCCGCCGAAGCAGAGCTACGCACCGCGAATCAGTCGACCGCGCTCGCCCGCCTCGACGCCGAACGCGACAACCTTTCGGCCGCATTGCGATTCGCCGTCGATACCGCCGATCCCGACCTCGGTCTCCGGCTGGTCGCCGCATTGTTCTGGTACTGGACACTGCGTGGCATCCATACCGAGCGGCTGCGCTGGACGCGAACGGTGCTGGAAATCCCCGGCGAAGCGGCCGTTGGTCTACGTCCGGTGCGGACTGTGCTCGCCGGACTGTCGAGCTACGAAAGCGGGTCGATCGAGGACGGTCAACTGGCAGTTGCCGCAGGCATTCAACTCGGCACAGCCGACTCGCCTGGCCGGACCGTATTGCTTGTGGCACCGGCCTTTCTGGAGAATCGCAGTGTCGCGCAGCGGCCTGACCATTCCGCACTATCGGGCTGGGAACGCGGCGTGACGCTGCTGCTGTCCACCGCGCACATCGATCAATTGGCCGAAGCGAGAACGGAATTCGAGGAAGCGGGAGACCGTTTTCTCCTCTCGGTGACACTGCGCCTGATCGCGGAACACCAACTACATCACGGTGACCACCAGGCCGCCGTGGCCGCACTCACCCGTGCCACCGAGGTGATCGAACAGTTCGGTAGCGCAGGCGATGCCGCGGCGGCGGGTGCCGAGCTGGCTACGGCGCTCGCTCGGCTCGGTGAACTCGACCGCGCGCACAGCACGTTGACTCGCGCGCAACAGCGCGCCGACGACGCCGGAGAGCCGCACACCGTCGCGTATGTAGGGCTCGCGTGCGCTGAACTCCTGATGCGCCAGGGTGATCGGCGGGCGGCGCTGCTCGAACTGGATCGCGTCGACAAGGGGCTCGCCCACACACCGTTCGGTGCGCGAACCCGCCTGTGGTGCACGGTATTCCGGGGGATAACCGCGGTGCTGGACGACGATGTGCGCGCGGTCCGCCGCCTGCTCGGCACCGCCGACATCGACGGAGTCCGCCCCGACGACCTTGCCGGGCTTGCTCAGCTGTCCGCCGCGCTCGCCGTGCACATCGGTGCGCCGACCATGGCGGCCCTGTTGGTCGGCGTCGCGGCCGCCCTGCTCGGCACCGAGGACCGCCGCGGCTACGACAATCTGCTCGCACCCGCCGACCGCGCCAGGGAACTGCTCGGCGCGGATGCCTTCGCCGCGGCATTCGACAGCACTGCCGCCCTGACACCAACTGCGGCAATGGAGTTCCTGCGCTCGCATGCGCTTCAGGAGTATTCGCAGAAGTAGAGCCGCGCCGACCCGGTCCTCGGCAGCGCAACCAAGGCGGAAGCGGCCGTAATATCCGCCGCGCGGCCCTTGACCCGAGTGCAGCCAGCTCTGGTCCATGGTCGCGGCCAGCCGTGATGGCGCGGTGTCCGCTGTACATGCGGCCCACCGGCTGCCTGACGGATTCGAGCACGGCGAGGGCCGCAAGCACCGAAGCCCGGGTATACGCTCGAACGCATACCCACGGGGCGCTACACCCCGCGACCGACGAGCGCATCAGGGACTCACGATGACCGATTCCGGCCCGTCCGATACCACCGCGCCGATCACCATCTACTGGCGTCGCTGGTGCCCGTATTGCCAGCGCCTCGGCGTCCGGCTTCGCCTGGCGGGCATCCCTTTCCGCAAGGTCGACATCACCCGCGATCCGGCCGCCGCTGCCGAGGTTCGGGCGATCACCGGTGGGGACGAGATCACCCCGACCGTGCTCGCGAACGGGCATGAACTGGTGAATCCGAGCGTTGATCAGATCCGCTCCGCGCTTGCCGGACCTCCCCGCACGACATAGCGGCGCTTGGCGTTCAACGGCGAGGTTGTTGCGCCTCTAGCGGGTGCCCACCGCCGGTCTATCTCCCGGTACTCAGCCCAGGTCACGGATTCACAGGAACGACGATTCCTTTGTCAGACCGAGGGATTCGTCGCCGCCGGTGATGATCGGCTGACAGTTACCGATGCCGGTCGCGCCGGTGGAATCGGTAACCCGGACCACGGTGTCGCGGATCTGGTGTAGGCGGCGGGCGGATTCGTAGGTGGAGCAGTCCGCGATCCGCTCACCGTCCACATGTAGACCCGGCCCGAGCCATGATCCGTGATGTCTGCCCTCGAAACCGAAATAGAGTCCGGCGCCGAGGTGAAACCCGGTGTCCGACAATGTCTCCAGCGTCAGTACCCGCTCGGTACCGTCCTCGGTGGTGGCGCGTATTTCGCCGCCGCGCAGCCGTCGGTTGTCCGGGTCGAAGGACAGGTCGGGCACCAAGTCCTTCCACTTCTCGAACCGACCGTCCGCGTGCTCCACCCCACCCATCACCGTTTTACTGAAAAACCCGTCCAGCTGGATGATTTGGTAGTGCAGGTGCAGTCCGTACCGTGACCCGTCCGCTCGAGTCATCAGGATCGGCGCCCAGATCATTCGGAACGAAACCTCCGGCGGCAGATCCATCGACTCCACATCACCGACCGGCACCCCGACGTCGTATCGCACACCCCACGAGTGGTCCCTGGTCGACACCCAATCCTCGAACGTGGTGCGTACCCCGTCGATACTGACCCACCCGGACGCGGTACCGATCTGGTGGTAGCGCACCAGATCCGACATCACCCGATACCCGCGCCGCAGGTGCGTCCGATCCTCCAGTTGCGCGGGCAGCACCGCCTCGAAGAGCCAATCGAAAGCCACCGGCTGGCAGTCGTTTTCCGCCAGCCGGAACCGAATCTTGCGCAGCGGCTCCACGATCTCGTAATGGATCGGCCCCACCGACATCGACTCCGGCGTCGGCGCCAACGTCCGACTCCCCCGCACCGTCACCTGCTCCACTCCCCGCGAAACCCCCGCATACCCGTCCAGCACATTGCGATTCTTGTACTGCCCCAACCCGAACCCCAGCTGCACCGCCCCATCCGGCGCACAAGCCATCGCACACACCTTCTCCGCCCACGCCAGATCACTCGTACCAACCGTGGCGACGGTATCCACAATCTGATGGTTGAAGCCTTCGTCGGCAGCCCCGAGCGGCCCAATCGAATTCACCCCGCCGTCGTAACACCTCCCACCCCCACCCGTCGACCCCCGATCCCGCCCACCGGACAGCCACCCGTCTCGACCCCGCAAACCGCTTGTGGCAGCCGCACACCTGGTACACGGCCACCACGACAGGTGCACGGCATGCCCGTCCCGCACCAACGCGGACGGAGCCAGCCGAGGCGAAAGCCGCCAGCCGTCAGCCTTTCTCAGCTGCGCACGTAGCAGCTGCGGCAACCACCATCCAGATGTCCTCGGAGGCTGACGGAAAGCGTCCGCCGCTCCACGTTTCTCAGCCGGGTGGCACGTGCGACATCGGCATCACACAGGCGACGCCGAGTGGGAGCCGGAAGACTCCTGGCGTCAACCTTTCTCAGCTGTGCGTGTGGCGCCCGCGGAGGCGGCTACCACGCAGATGACGCCTGCCCATTGGGGGATATTCATGAATTGGCCGAGGACGAGGAGGCCGGCGAGGGCTGCGACGGCGGGTTCGAGGCTCATCAGGACGCCGAATACCCCGGGGTGGGATTCGGCGCAGTGCTTCGAGTTCGACCGAGTACGGGAGTACTGATGACAGCATCGCTACGCCGAATCCCACGGCGAGGACGGCGGGGTCGAGGAGGGAAACGCCTGCGTCGATGATGCCGACCGGCGCCATCAGCACGCCGCCGAATGCCATGGCGAGCGCGAGTCCACCGCCACCGGCGGTCTGCTCACCGAGAGCCGCGCTCAACAGGATGTACGCCGCCCACAATGCTCCCGCCGCCAGCGCGAGCAACACCCCGACCCATTCCACGTTGCCGTCGGCCTGGGTCAGCAGCACCACCCCGCCGCCGGCCAGCACCGCCCACACCGGGTCGATCCAGCGCCGCGATCCGGCCAACGCCACCGCGAGCGGACCGAGGAATTCGATCGTCACCGCCATCCCGAGCGGAATCCGGTCGATCGCCTCATAGAACGACAGATTCATCAAGGCGAGCACCGCGCCGTACGCCAGCACCACGGGCACCGCGCGCCGCCCGATCCGCAACGCGGACCGCCAGAACACCAGCAGCACAACCCCCGCGAACACCAACCGCAAGCTGACCGCCCCTGCCGCCCCGGTCGCCGAAAACAACTGCTTCGCCAGCGCCGCCCCCACCTGCACGCTGACAATCCCCGCCAGCACCAACGCCGTAGGCGGCACCCCACCGAGCCCGCGCTCCGCGACGGCCCGCCAAGCCACCCGAGCCCTGCCCCCACGCACCGACCGTTCGACATCGATCGCTACCACCGCTGAACCCTCCGTCCCACTCGAAATCCACCCCAGACAATCACGCCCCCACGACAGGAACCGCGCCCAACCCAGTCACCGAGCCTGGATTCCCCCACGACAGGAATCGCCCCCGTTCGGATGCACGCACGAATTAGCTCAACGCGCCGTCCTATCCAGCAATTCCGCGCGCAGCAAGACAAGACCTGCGCGGCAGTCAGCGCGCACCCTTGGCCGGGCCCACCACCGCACGGACGATGCGCCCCCAAACGGGGAACCGGCCAACGCCCCCGTTCAGATTGAACCAGCCCACCGAGGCAGGCTGACCCACTACTCGAAAAGCGTTGGTGGGTAGACGTTTCCGGCTCCGGCCAGCCACAAGCAGCTCACTCCGCAGGCGCGGCTTCAACCTCCACACAACCGTCCGACCGAACTTCATCGGGCGGCGTCGCCGCGATAATCCGCTCCAACGTGGCCCGGGCAGCTTCGAGATCCGCTATCGCACGCCCCATCCGGTCATGCTCCCGGTACAAATCGGGCAGCATGTCGGGGCAAGCTGGCGCCAGCCCCTGACCGGTATCGACCATGCACGGCAGCAGTTCGGCGATCGTCTGGGTGCCAAGTCCAGCCGCCAACAACGTGCGGATGTGTTGCACAGTTTGCGCATCCTGCTCGCGGTATTCGCGATACCCGCTCGGCCGACGCTCCGGCTTCAGCAGCTGCTGTTCCTCGTAATAGCGCAACAGCCGGACGCTGACGCCGGTTCGCCCGGATAAGTCTCCGATACGCACGTGTCCATCACCACACAGTCCCGAGGTTGAGTCTCACATTATGTGAGACTTTAGCGTCACCCTATGACAACAACCAGCTCCGTCACCGTCGTCGGCCTCGGACCGATGGGCACCGCTCTCGCCGAAACGCTACTCCGGCAGGGACATTCGCTGACGGTATGGAATCGAACACCGGAGAAGGCCGACGCCTTGGTCGCGCAGGGCGCCCACCGCGCGGCCGATATCACCGAAGCGCTATCCACCAGCGAAGTTACGGTCTTGTGCCTCAAGGACTATGACACCATCTACCGAATCTTCGACACCGATGCCCTGCACGGCAGCGTGCTGATCAATCTGAACTCCGGCACCCCAGCCGAGGCGCGCGCGGCAGCCAAGTGGGCGACGGAGGCCGGCGCCGACTATTTGGACGGCGCGATCATGGTGCCGCCCTTCCTCGTCGGCCATCCCGAATCCGTCTTCCTCTACAGCGGCTCCCGAGACGTCTTCGACAAGCACCAGGCGACACTCACCACCCTGGGCGACCCCCGCTACCTCGGCACCGACACCGGCTTGGCCGTCCTGTACAACACGGCATTGCTCGACCTCATGTACGCCACGATGAACGGCTTCCTGCACGCCGCAGCACTGGCGAGCTCGGCGGACGTCTCCGCGGAAACGTTCGCCGAGCTCGCCCTGGGCTGGTTCCTGCCCTTCGTGGTGACCCCATCTCTGGTCGAGCAGGCACCCGACCTGGACAAGGCCAACTACCCCGGCACCTACGGCACCATGGAGATGAATCTGAACGCACTCGACCACATCACCCGCACCAGCGTGGAGCAAGGCATCCACGCCGACCTGCCGCGGCTGATGAAGGCCTTCGGCGAACAAGCCACCACCGAGGGCTACGGCGCCAACAACTACCTGGCCGTCTTCGAGATTTTCAAGAAGCGGGCCAAGGCATGAAGACGGGCCTTATTTGCCCAGCGCCTTCTGGAGTTGGCTCTTGTTCATCTTCGAGCGCCCCTTGATGCCGCGCTGACGAGCCTCGTTGTAGAGCTGGTCGCGGGTCGGCCCCTTCGGCCCTTTACGGCCCGAACGCTGCCCGCCTCGGCTCTGCGGAGACTTGTCGCGGACCGAGGACCGGCTCGCGGTTTTGGACTCGCCGGATTGGGCGCGGTTCTTGTTCACGGTGCGGGCGGCGATCTCTTTCGCCCGCTTCGTACTCGCGCCCCGGTCCTGCGCCGAGTCCTTGATGTGCTCGTACTGCCGTTCTCGTTTGTCGCTCCACTCTTTCGGCATGTCACACCTCCTGCGCACCGAGTACCCAGGCATCGGTCGGCAAACCAAGCTTCGATTTTCAACTCAACGACGGCGCAGGCGGGCCCGCCGGACCTGGCCGTCGGCCGGTGACGGGCCCTGGCGTTCGCTGGCGAGGGCGAGCATGGCCAAGCCGGTGTCGCGGATCAGCATGTCGAGGTCGTCGACCAGGCGCGTGATGGTGTCACGGACCAGGGGCTCGGTGGTCGGGCTGAGGGCGTCGAGTACGTGGTGGAGCTGGAGGCCGACGTCGAAAAGGTGTCGGACCAGGCGATCGCTGGCCTCGGCGAACTGCGTGCTGCTGCCGGGCGATTCGAGGGATGGATCGGCGGTTCGGTGCGGGAGGCGCACGCGTGTCGGGCTGCCGGTATAACCGAGCCGCGCGGAGTCTGCCATGTCCTCCTCCTGGTCGTTGGTGGGATTCGACATCGCGTCCGAGCCACACTTCCGGACTCGAAGGAGTGCTTTTATTTTACGGACTCGCACCCAATTTTTGCCATCGGCGTCCATGCCCCGAAACGATCCGCAACTGGTGGAATGATGGAGGCATGCCCGCCCACCGCGCAGGCGAGACGCGTGAGCTGTCGGTAGAGGACTCCTTGGACTTGCTCCGCAGCGTTCGATTCGGCCGCATCGCGTTCTCCCGGCATGCTTTACCCACGATTCGACCTGTCCATCACACGATCGTCGATGGCTGCATTGTGATCGCGGCAGACCCGGCCATGATCCGCACCCTGCACAGACAGGTCGTCGCCTACGAGGTCGACACCATTGATCTGCAAACCCATCTCGGCCGCTGCGTGATCATCACCGGCGTCGCCGACACCGTCACCGAGCCGCAGGAACTCGCCCACTATCAGCGCGGAATGCAACCCGACGTCATTCTGGACAATCAGCTGATCGTGATCAATCCGGACATCATCACCGGCATCGAATACATCGATAGCGACAGTGCCTGATCCCGGCCCCGAAATGTCTTGTGCTTCGGTGACGGTGGTGTCGTTGTCTGCCCTGGGTGAACATCGTCCGGATCGGATCCGCGAGGTGTAAGACTCGTCGGTATGGCAGCAGAAGAGGATGGCGTCGTAGTCGATCTCGATGCGCGCCGCCGTAGCGAACCCCCGCGGGATCGGGTCGATGTGGCGTCGCCGCTGCTGCGCGCGGTCTATGGCGAAGTGCTGCGCGACGAGCGACGGGATCAGGACCGCACGCTGGCCGATGTCGCGGACGAGGTCGGCATGTCCAAACAGTATTTGTCCGAGATCGAGCGGGGACGCAAGGAAGCGTCCTCGGAGATGCTGCATTCGATCTGTGGTGCGCTGGGATTGCCGATCGAGTCGCTGCTTTTTCGGGGCGCTCGGAGACTGGGCGCTTTGCGGCAGCTGAGCCGCCGCCCGGTCTCCGAGGCGCGCGTCGAACTGCTGGCCGCCTAACGGTCCCGGGTGAAGATCAGTTCGTCGGCCAGGCCGTACGCCACCGCCTCCCGCGCGGTGAACACCCGGTCGCGGCTGGTGTCCTTGCGCAGCTGGGCCGCATCCTGACCGGTGTGCTTGCTGAGGATCTCCTCGGTCTCCGCCCGCACCCGCATCACCTCCGCCGCTTGCAGCGCCAGGTCCGAGATGGTGCCCTGACCTTGCGCCGACGGCTGATGCAGCAGCACCCGCGAATGGGAAAGGACGTACCGCCGCCCCGGCGTGCCCGCCGCCAACAGCACGGCCGCGCCCGAGACCGCCTGGCCCATGCAGTAGGTCTCGACCGGCGTGCGCAGGAATTGCATGGTGTCGTAGATCGCGAGCATCGCGGTGTTCGAACCACCCGGTGAATTGATGTACAGGCCGATCTCGCGATCCGGCGACTCCGATTCCAGGTGCAGCATCTGCGCCATCACGACGTTGGCGACGCCGTCATCGATCTCGGTGCCGAGAAAAATGATCCGATCGTTGAGCAATCGGCTGAACACGTCGAAGGAGCGCTCACCGTTCGGGGTGCGTTCGATGACATGGGGAATGGTGTACTGGGACATGGTCACAACCCCGCTCTGTGTGCGTTGGTGAAGGGCGCGATCTGGGCGAAATTGTCGGCGATCCGGTCCACGATCCCGTAGTCACGCGCCTGCTCCGGGGTGAACCAGCGGTCACGGTCGCTGTCGATGGAGATCTCCTCGAGCGTGTGGCCCGTCTCCGCCGCGAGAATCTGCTCCGACTGCAGCTTCATGTATTCCAGGTTTTCCGCCTGGATCGCGATGTCCATGGCCGTACCGCCGATGCCCGCGGACGGCTGGTGCATCATGATCCTGCTGTGCGCCAAGCTGATTCGCTTGCCCTTTGTGCCCGAGGCGAGCAGCACCTGTCCCATGCTGGCGGCGAATCCGACGGCGACGGTCACCACATCGTTGGGTATCAGTTTCATCGTGTCGTAGATGGCGAGCCCGGCCAGCACCGACCCGCCCGGCGAGTTGATGTAGAGGACGATGTCGCGCTTGTCGTCCTCGGTGGCCAGCAGCACCAGTTCGGTGCAGGCCCGTTCGGCCATCGCGTCATCGACCTCACCGGTCAGTTGGATCGTCCGATGGCGGAACAATCGATCGGCTAGTTGGCTTCGATAGTCCAAGTGCGGTGTTTGGATCATGCCTCTGGTCTACCGCCGAAAACCCGCCCGATGGCCCTGTGTCTGCCGACAGCAGACCCGTCGGGCTGCCCTGTGCGAGATCACGGACGTAATCCAGTGCGGCCCGCGTGGCGCCGAGCGGTACGCCGGGGATCACCCGGGCCAGCGTCTCGGGTTCGGCGAGTTTCCCTGTGCCGCTTCTGGGTTCGTAGAAATCGAACGAGTGATGCTCGGGAACGAAGAGCGAGGAACCCCGGCAGTTCGTCGGCGTCCACCAGTTCGTGCCGTTCGACGGGCGAGAATCCTTGTACCGCCCCATCTTTCGGTCAACAGGCGGCGAACCGCCGGGTAATCCTCTGGCTCGATCGCGCACCGAGACCTGCATGCCACCAGTATCCGCGCACAGCAGAAGGCCCGCCGACGCATTCCGCGTCAGCGGGCCTGGTGCGCTCGAGACCGTCAGGTCAGCGCACTACTTCTCGATACCCTCGAAGTCGAACAGGCCGCTCCAGGGGAGTTCGGCCTTCTTCACCCGGTCCGACCGGCCCGCCGCGGCGACGTAGTCGAACATGGGGATATCGGCCATGTCCTTGAACAGCAGGGTCTGCGCCTGTGCCACGATCTTGTAGGACTCCTCCAAGCTCGACGCGGCCAGCGCGGCATTCAGCAGGCCGTCGAACTCTTTGCTGTCGTAGGTGACACTGTTGGTTCCGGAGAAGCTGTAATACTGCGAGGTCAGGAACTGCAGCATCGTCGGGTAGTCACCCTGCCAGCCGTGCCGGAACGCCTTGCCGATCGTCTTGTTGGTGATCGCGTCCCTGATGGTCTTGAACGTCGGAACCGGTGCGCCGACGGCGTCGATACCCAGCGTGTTCTTGATGCTGTTCGCCGTGGCCTCGACCCAGCCCTGATGGCCGCCGTCGGAGTTGTAGGCGATCTCGTAACGACCCGACCACGGGGAGATGGCGTCGGCCTGGGCCCACAGCTTCTTGGCCTCCGCCGGGTTGTACTTCAGCAGCTCATTGCCGGGCAGGTCATCCCGATACCCGGGCAGCGTACGCGCGGTGAAGTCGAGCGATGGAATCCTGGTGCCGTGGAAGATGTTCTGGCAGATCTGCTCCCGGTTGATCGCCATCGAGATCGCCTTGCGCCGCAGCACTCCCTCTTCGCCGCTGAAGTGCGCAACGTTGGTCTGGATGCCGAGGGCCTGCTTGTACGCGATCGCCTTCTTGATCGCGCGATCGCCGAGATCCTGCTCGAAGGACGCGATCGCGCTTTCCGGAACGACATCGAGAGCGTCCAGGTTGCCAGCCTGTAGATCCGCGTAGGCCGTTTCGAAGGACTGGTACATCACGAACCGCAGACCCTTGTTCTTGGCCGGACGGCCACCCTTGTACTCGGGGTTGGGCACCATATCGATCTTGACGTTGTGCTCCCACGCGCCCGTGCGCGCGAACTTGTAGGGGCCGTTGCCGATCGGGTTCTCACCGAACGCCTTCATGTCCTTGAACGCCGCCTCGGGCAGCGGGTAGAACGGGGCGAATCCGAGGCCGACCTCGAAGTCGATCGATGGCTGCTTCAACGCCACGGTGAAGGTACGGTCATCGACCACCTTCAACCCCGACATCGTCTGCACCGCAGGCTTTTCCGCCTGCACGTCGTCGAACCCGATGATCGCCGCGAACACATAGTTCTGCAACTGCGCGTTGGTGGCGAGCGCACCGTAGTTCCAGGCGTCGACGAACGACTTCGCCGTCACCGGTGTGCCGTCGGAGAACTTCCAGTCCGGCTTGATGGTGATCTTGTAGTTCTTCCGGTCGGTGCTCTCGATCGACTCGGCCAGCTCGTTGTGCGCGACGCCGTTCGCGTCGTAGTACTTCAGACCCGCGAACAACCGGTCGACAACCCGGCCACCCATGTTCTCGTTGGTGTTGGTGGGCACCAACGGGTTCTGCGGCTCAGCGCCATTGACCGTGACGATGTCGGCGTCGGCACCGTCATCCGACGAACATGCGGTCAGCCCGAGGCTTGTGGCCATCAGCACTGCCGCGACCAGCGCACCAGCTCTTGTGAATCTCACGCGTTCTCCCGATTTCGAACAGGCACCGGGACCCACCGGAACACGAACAACCTCCCCGTGCCCCAAACCCGATCACCTTGGAATGTCCTCGGACACTAACCATTCCGGCGACGGTTGTCATGAGATCCACCGATCACCCGACCCGCAGCCGTCCACCGCGGGCGGCGATCGGCTATGCCCGACTCTCCAGCGTCTCCTTCACCTTGGCGATCGCGAAGCCCCACGCCTGGTCGAAGGTGGGTTTCGGGGGCACCGAGATCTCATCGGGGTTGGTGACGACATCGAGCAGCACCGGCCGGCGTTGCGCGAAGGCGTCCGCGACCGCCTGATCGAGATCGTCCGGATCGGTCACCCGCCGCGACTCCAGACCCATCGCGTGCGCGACGGCGGCCAGATCCGGGTTGTCGAGGACGGTGCCGAATTCGGGCAAGCCGCCCTCTTCCTGCTCGAGTTTGACCATGCCGAGCCGCCCGTTGTTGAACACCACCAGCGTGACCGGCAGGTCGTAGGTGACCGCCGTGCGCAGATCGCCGAGCAGCATCATCAGCCCGCCATCCCCGCAGAACGCGACCACCTGGCGGTCGCGGTCGAGAATCTGGGCCCCGAGGGCCTGCGGCATGGCGTTGGCCATGGAGCCGAAGTTGTACGAGCCGAGCAACCGGCGGGAGCCGCGCAGGCTGAGAAAACGGGACAGCCACACCGTGGACATACCGGTGTCCGAGGTGAAAATCGCGTCATCGGCGGCATGCGTGTTCACCGCGGCGGCAACCGCTTCCGGGCGAATCAGTTGGTCCGGGTTGTCCAGGTGGCGCCGGATTCGGCCGAGGAACTTGCGATCGTGCTTGGGCTCGGCCAGCCGCTGCTGGTTTTCGGTCCAGCGCTGGTACTCCGATTGCGCCTTCTTCAGATGCTTGTCGGACTTCTTGGCGTCCAGCTTCGAGAGGAGTTCGCGAAGCGAGGGGCCCGCGTGTCCGACGAGTGCGACGTCGACCGGTGTGCGGCGACCGATGTGGTCCAAGCGGGCGTCGAGTTGGATGACGGTCTTGCCGGTGGGATACCAGTCGCGGTAGGGGAAATCGGTACCGACCATGAACAGCACATCGCAGTCCTCGAGCGCCGAGTTGGCGGCGGGGTTCCCGATCAGTCCGGTCTGCCCGACCGCGTACGGATTGTCGTCCTCGAGTCCTTCCTTCGCCTTGATGGTGAGCACCATCGGCGCCGAAAGCTGCTCTGCCAGCCGCAATACCTCCTCCCGCGCTTCCCTGGCCCCGATGCCGACGAGCAGCGAGACCTTCTCCGCCTTGTTGAGCGTCGCCGCGGCCTGCGCGATCTCGGTCGAGCCGGGAACGATCGTGCGGTCCCGCGCGACGAACCGGGGCCGCACGTCGTTGTCCAGTTTCCGACCGCCGATGTCACCCGGAATGGTCAGCACCGAGACGCTCTGCCGGGACATCGCCGCGTTCACGGCCTGTTCGAGCAGGCGGGGCATCTGTTCGGGAGTGGTCACCGTCGCGGTGAACTCCGCGACGTCACGGAAGACCGCGTCGTTGTCGACTTCCTGGAAGTACTCGCTGCCCATCTCCGAGGTCGGCACCTGACCGCAGATCGCGAGCACCGGCGCGTGCGATTTCTTCGCGTCGTAGAGACCGCCGAGCAGATGGATCGAGCCGGGGCCAACGGTGCCCATGCACACCCCGATGGTGCCGGTGAGCTGGGCCTGAGCGCCCGCGGCGTAGGCGGCGACCTCCTCGTGGCGGACGCCGATCCACTCGATGCGATCCTCGCGGCGGATCGCATCGGTGATCGGGTTCAGTGCGTCGCCGACGACACCCCAGACATGGGTGACGCCCTCGTCCGCGAGCGCGGTGACGATCATTTCCGCAACTGTGGTCATTCTCGGCTCCTCCGCGTCATAGTCGCCCCCCGGGTGTCATGATCGGCCCAGCTCCGGCCGGAGTCATCGGGAAACTCGCCGACCGGTGACCAGGCCGACCAGGAACAACAGGACCACCGCACCACCGAGGCAGGTGAAGAAGCTGAACCACAGTCCGCCGCCCTCGACGTCGACATCGAACAGGCGCAGCAGGAAACCACCGAGTAGACCGCCGACGATGCCCACCACGATATTCAGCAGAATGCCCTGCTGAGCGTCCGTCTTCATGATCTTGCTGGCAATCCAGCCCGCAAGACCGCCGATGATGATCCAGCCGATGATCCCGAGACCCAGCATGATGTCCTCCTGACGTTGATCGATGGCACGCCGGAAAGTGCGTGCTTCGGCGGTCATACCCGCCTCCGAGCAGCCCAAGCAGCGCCGCGAGGTTAACCACATCGCAACCCGCCGTCCGTTTGTTCGGTCCGCCGCCGGGTAGCCGGTCCAGATGAGCAATCTCCGCCAGGGTCATGCGGAGCGGGATCTGGCCGATCTTGGGCCATGACTACGCGGAAAAGGAGTTCTCATGGTTGCCGAACCGCTGACCGATCTCGTCGCACGGGGAACTCCCGAGCGCATCTGGACCCGGTGGCGCCACCGTCGCCCGGAACTCTCCCTCACCGGCTGGCGGCATCTGATCGTCGTCGCGCCACATCCCGATGACGAGGTGCTCGGTGTCGGCGGACTGATCGCGCTGGCCCGCTCGCGGGACCTGCCGGTTACCGTCGTCACGGTGACTGACGGCGAAGCCTCCCATCCGGGCTCGCCGACTTGTTCGCCGACCCAGCTCGCCGATGTGCGGGTGGCGGAATCACGCCGGGCCGCCCAGGAATTGGGGGCCGAAGCACCGATTCGGCTCGGCTTCCGGGACGGCCGAGTGGCCACCGACGAGGCGGCCGTGACCGCCGCACTGTGCGACATCCTCACCGAGTGCGGCCACACCGGGGCCTGGTGCGCGACGACCTGGCGGCGCGACGGTCACCCCGACCACGAAGCCGTCGGCCGGGCTGCCGCGGCGGCCTGTGCGGGCACCGCGACCCGACTGCTCGAGTTCCCGGTGTGGATGTGGCACTGGGCAACTCCCGAACATCCTGTCGTCCCGGCCAGCCGCGCCCGGACATTGACATTGCCCGGCGCGGCGGTCGACGCCAAGTTGCGCGCCATCGCGCAATTCCGCAGCCAGATCCTGCCGATGTCGGAAGATCCCGCCGACCAGCCGATCCTGCCGCCGGAGGCGTTGGACCGGTTCACCGGCGCCTCAGAAACGTTCTTCGTATGAACGAGACCGGCTTGGCAGCAGGCTATTTCAACGATCTGTACGCCCGTGATACGGATCCGTGGGGCTTCACCACCCGCTGGTACGAGCAGCGCAAGCGAGCGCTCACCATGGCGGCCCTACCGCAGGCCCGCTACCACAGCGCATTCGAGCCCGGCTGTTCGACCGGTGCGCTCGCCGCGGAACTCACCGCCCGCTGCGATCGCCTGGTGTGCACCGATACCGCCGCCCAGGCGCTACACGCGGCGAGCCAGCGGATCGAACGACTGCCCGAATCCGCGCGCGGCGCAGTGGAATTCCACCGTTGGGGGCTCGGTGACGAATGGGCCGACGAGCATTTCGACCTGATCGTCTTCAGCGAGGTCTGTTACTGCCTCGAATCGGCAAGCCTGCGTAAGGCTTTCGAGCACGCCGTCGAGCACATCGAGCCTCGCGGCACGCTGCTCTGCGTGCACTGGCGCCGAAAGGTCCGCGAGTACCCGTTATCCGGCGATCACGTCCACGCGATCGCCCGCACCACCCCCGGCCTGTCGACGCTGTCGGGTTACCACGACGAGGACATGCTGCTCGATGTCTTCACAGCGGGCGAGCGCGAACCGCTCGCCGAGGCCGAATACCTCGAGTGACCTCGACTGAGCCCGCCCGCCAACTGCTCAGCCCTCGGTTCTCACATGAGTCTGCGCATGAAGTAGGTGTATTCGAGGGCACTGGTCCGGGCCTTTTCGTCGATATTGGTACCGGACCCATGGCCGCCTTGGTCGGCCTCGTAGAAGAGATACGGGGTGCCGAGTTCGGCTAGGCGAGCCGCGAACTTGCGGGCATGCTGCGGGCCGACCCGGTCGTCCTTGGTGGAAGTCCAGATGAACGGTTCCGGGTACGGCACTCCCGACCGCAATTGCCGGTAGGGCGAAATGGATTCGAGGAAGGCGCGCTGGGCGGGGTCCGCGACGGTGCCGTACTCACCGACCCAGGACGCGCCCGCGGCAATCTGCTCGTAGCGCATCATGTCGAGCAGCGGCACCTGGATGCCGACCGCGTTCCACAGCTCCGGATGTTGCGTGAGTTCGACGCCCATCAGCAGGCCGCCGTTCGAGCCGCCGAGGATGCCGAGACGCTGCGGCGTGGTGATGTCACGGGCGATCAGATCCTTACCGACAGCGGCGAAATCATCGAAGGCGCGTTGCCGGTTGGTAGTGAGTGCGGCCTCGTGCCAGGCCGGGCCGAATTCGCCACCCCCGCGAATATTCGCCACGACGAAAGCGCCGCCGCGCTCCAGCCACCGCCTGCCGAGCAGGCCGTCGTAGCTGGGCGTTTGGGACAGGCCGAAGCCGCCGTAGGCATGCAGGATCGTCGGGGTGGTGCCGTCGAGTTTCATGTCCGCGGCGTGCACGATGAAGTACGGCACCTGGGTGCCGTCGGGTGATGCCGCCTTGTGCTGCTCTACTACGTACCGGGACGAATCGAACCGTGGCGGCGTGGTTTTCACCGGCTGCACGCGGCCGGTGCCGGTGTCCAGGCTCCAGAGAGTGGTCGGTTCCAGAAACGAAGTGACCGACAGGTAGGCGACGCTGCCCTGCGGATCGGCGTCCACGGTGTCGATGGTGGCATTGTCCGGCAACGGCACCGGCGCACCCGACCAGGAACCGTCCGGCTGCGGGGTGTAGACGGTGGCGCGTCCGCGCACGTCGTTCAGGGAGGTGACGACGATCCGATCGCGGGTCGCCAGCACACCCTCCAGGGTCTCCGTGGGGCCGGGCAGGTAGATGGGGGTGGCGCGCAGCCGTTGCGGATTCTTGATCACCTCGTCGGCGTTCAGCGAAACCAGTGATCCAGCGCGGAATGTCGCGCCCTCGGTGGTCCAGTCCTGCCGGAGCGACACCAAGAGGTGGTTACCGACGAGACCCGCCAGATCCGACTTCGGCGGCAATTCCAGCCTGGCCGTGCCGGACCCGGTGAGCAGGCTGAATTGACGTTCGAAGAAGGAAGGGCCGCGCTGCACGACGTTCAGCCTGAGTGCTTTTCCGTCCTCCAGCAGCAGCGGTTGGGTGCCGAGACCGTCCGACTTGTCGCCGCGGGTGATTTCCACTGCTTCCGTGAGTGGTTGGCCGCGCCGCACCTGCTTGACGATGAACGGGTAACCCGAGGTCGTCGTCTCCCCCGACTGCCACTCCCGCGATACCAGCACCGTGTTGTCGTCCACCCAGGCGACGCTCTGCTTACTGCGCGGAAGAACGAACCCGTCGGTCACGAATTCCTTGGTGGCCACGTCGAATTCGCGCAGCGTCACGGCGTCCTCGCCGCCTTCCGACAGGGAGACCAGGCACCGCTTCCGGGTGACCGGATCGCAGTCGACGCCCTTCCAGACCCAATTCTTCTGCTCGGCCTCCGCCAACGCGTCCAGGTCCAGCAGCTTGGACCAATTCGGTTGTGGCGACTCGTAATCGGCGACCGAGGTGGTCCGCCAGATCCCGCGCGGGTGGTCTGGACCTTGCCAGAAGTTCTCGATCGCGCCGTTGGCGAACCTCGGCATGGGGATGCGATCGGGCGCGTTCCCGAGTTCCTTGGCCGCGGCCAGGTTGTCGGCATACCGAGGATCCTGCTCCAGGACGCGGAGCGTCTTGTCGTTCTCCGCGGCGACCCACGCTTTGGCTCGTGGACTGTCGAGTTCCTCGAGCCACTGGAACGGATCGTCCTGAGCCGCCTCGTGCCCGCATGCCGCGATCATCACCGCGGCGAGCGCCACCGCCCCGGCTCGCCACCAGCCACGCACGCCAACACCGCTCATGTATCCCCCTCGGAACAACACGTCGTCGCATCGATCGAGCCGTCACCGGAAGCCTACCGAAACGTCCCAGGTGGCCACCGCGACGCCGCGCAGGTCAGATGACCGGCGTAGCCGCTGGGTCAGCGGCGCAGTCGATCACCTGACCCGACGACGACTACGCGACGGCGAAGCGGAGCAGTGCCTGCTTGTCGCCCTGCTTGATCTTGCCCTTGCGGTTCAGGACTTCCAGCTGCCAGGCGGAACCGGAGCGGAAGGCGCGGGCCACGGCGTTGGCGTTGTCCGCGCCGAGCAGCGACGGCCAGATGTCGGCGACCTGCTGGCTGGTGCCGCCGCTGGCGTCGTAGACCTTGAAACTGATGTTGTTCGCCTTTTCGAAGGACGAGCCCTTCTTGAAGGCGGCGGCGACGAACACGATCGCGTCGATGCCGCCGGGCACATCGGCGAAGGTGACGTGGACGGTCTCGTCGTCGCCGGTGGCGGCGCCGGTCTGTTCGTCACCGCTGTGCAGGACGGAGCCGTTACCCAGCGGGTCCAGCGAGTCGAGCCCGGCGAAACGGACCGGCTCGGCGCCTTGCATCAGGATGGCGATCAGGTCCAGGTCGACGCCGCGCTTGCGGCGGGCCCAGCCGAGTGCGCCGCCGCTGGCCCCCGCCGAAGGATCCCAGCTCACCCCGACACTCAGTTTGGTGACGCCTGCGAGATCCGCGGCGCCGTCTTCTTTTTTGAGCGTGATCATGGGTTCAGGTTAGCGGTGGTTTCTTAATTCCAAGCGCCAGAGACATTCTCGCCGAACCCATGGACAAGGGCGGCGAAATACTCTGATAGCTAACAGCTCTCAATGCAGGGTTAGGCGCTGGAGGTGGCCTTGGACAGGAGTCGATGCGGCTGGCGTTGTTCCCTGGCGGAGAGTCGGCTCAGCGGCAGGTGCCGTCTCGGCCTGTTCGACGCCCGGCGGGCCCGATTTCGGGGCTCGACCTGGCAACTTGCCAATCGCCTTGGCCGACTGGCTATTTACAAAGGCGGCCGGTGCGGGGTTCGGTGTGAGGCATGGCCGATCCGCTCAAAGAACAAGAAGTCGCGGCACACGCGTTGGCACTGGTGCACCAGGCGGCGGGACCGTATCTGGACAGTTTGCCGGAACGGCTGGTGCACGACGCCAACTACGATCCACTCATCGACGACCTCGCCGGTCCGCTGCCCGAGCAGGGTGGCGGCACGCTGGCCGCGGTCGAGGAACTGCTCGCGGTCGGGACGCGGGCGGCGGTGCACACGTCCGGGCCCCGGTTCTTCCATCTCGTGGTGGGCGGGGCGACACCGGCGGCGATGGCCGGGGACTGGATTACCGCACTGCTGGACCAGAACTCGGGGCTGTGGGTCACCTCCCCGCTGGCATCGCGCGTCGAAACCGTAGTGCTCGGGTGGCTCAAGGATCTCTTCGGCCTGCCGCCGGAGTTCGGCGGGGTACTCACGCCCAGCGCCACTTTCGCGAATCTGACCGGGCTGGCGGCGGCGCGCTACTGGTGGGCCGACCGGCACGGGGTGGACGTGGTCTCCGATGGTTTGGCGGGATTGCCGCAGATGCCGGTGCTGACCAGTGGACTGGTGCACGCCAGCACCCGCAAGGCATTGCAGATACTCGGCTGCGGCCGAGATACGGTGCGCACCTTCGTCCGCGACGATGCCGGGCAGCTCGATCTTGCGGCATTGGAGCGGGCGCTGGTCGCGCTCGATGGTGCGCCCGCGGTGCTCGTCGGCAACCTCGGCGAGGTGAATACCGGCAACTCCGACCCCATCAGCGACCTGGCCGACCTGGCCGAGAGGTACCGCGCATGGCTGCACGTCGACGGGGCGTTCGGACTGTTCGCGGCACTGTCGCCGCGCACGGCGCACCTCGCCCGCGGTGTCGAGCGGGCGGACTCGATCACCGCCGACGGGCACAAATGGCTGAATGTTCCACAGGAGAGCGGGTTTTCGTTCGTCAAAGACAACTCGTTGCTGGGCAAGACATTCGGCGGCTGGGGCGCCGCCTACCTACCGACGCTCGATGACGAGCAGATCAGCTACAACATGCACGGGCCCGAATCATCGCGCCGGGCACGGGCATTCCCCATTTGGGCAACATTGCGTGCTTACGGCCGGGCGGGCTACCGGGAGATGGTTGAACGTCACCTCGACGTGGCCGCCCACCTCGGCCGGGTCGTCGACGAAGCACCCGACTTCGAGCTACTGGCACCGGTGCAGTTGTGCGTCACCTGCTTCCGTTACCGCCCGCCGGGCGTTCCGGAACCAGCGTTGAACGCCCTCAATGCGCGGCTCGGCGAGGCGATCCTTACCGACGGACGGGTCTACGTCGGGACCACCACGTATCGAGGCATGACCGCCCTGCGCCCGACCTTCGTGAATTGGCGCATCACGGAGCCCGAGGCCGATCTGCTTGTCCAAGTCATTCGAGAGATCGGCCCCGGGCTCTGTAATTATTCAGGTGAGGAACCGCAGTGACGAGGGTTCGCCGGAGCGCATGGCCGCCGTGTGCGCTGCGACGTTGAGCCCGTCACTCAATGTCGCGCCCTCGTCCAGCTTCGCGATGAGGCTCGCTTCGGCTTCCTTGATGCTCGCGGCGGCATCGAGCAACGCCTCGATCCGATCGGGATCGACGACGACGATGCCTTCCTCGTCGGCCAGGATCAGGTCACCGGGAGCCACCTCGACACCGCCGCAGGTTACCGGTATCTGCAGTTCGCCGAGCTGGGATGTGGTGCCCGCCATGGGCGTAACGAATCGACTGTAGATCGGCAGCTCGCAGCTCCGGACATACCCGATGTCGCGATACCCGCCGTCGACAATGATGCCGCCCAGCTGCCGGGCGAGCGCGCCACGCGCGAACAGCTCACCAGCGAAAGCGATTTCGCTCCCACCACCGTCGACGACGATCACATCGCCGGGCGAAGCGCTCTCGATGGCCCGCAGCACCGCGAAGAAGTCGTCGCGACACCGAACAGTGAACGCGGGCCCCACAATCCTGCCCACGGCCGATCGCAGCCGAATCCCATTGTCCAACACCCGCATCGCCTTATCGGCATCACAGAGCGCCGTCGTGTCGACATTGCCAAACTTAGCGACAAGTTGATCGGCCAGCATCAACACCGCCCTTCAAGGTCCGGAATCAGTCGCCTCGACTGTACTTTCCCGACCGATGCCGATCCGCAACCGACGGCGCGCATGCATCCGCCCCAACCTGCCGCCGCTGCGGGGGCGACCGGCCGTAGCACCCCTCGCCAGCTGGCAATCCCACCCCGCCCCCGAGCCCGGCACCCCATGCGAACCGGGCGCTCAGGGGGTGGTTGTGTCGTCGCTGCTCTCGGCAGCTGGGCCGAGGGCGTAGACGTGGCGCCAGTGCTCCATCGAGCGGACCAGGTCTTCGCTGACGCGAAGGAGGAACTGGGCCATGTTCGCCAGCCGGGTCCCGGCGGGCGTGGTGGCGCCGAGCCGCTGTGCACCGTCCATGCAGGCGGCGGCGATTCGGATATCGACGCGCGAGCCGGCCATGATGGTCTGATACCAGAGCTCATCGTCGATGACGTAGCGGTCCGCGCGGCCTCGCGGGTCGCGTTCGCGCCGCAGGAGCACCTGCCCCTCCAGGTACCCCACCGCCTTGGAGATCGAGGCCGGGCTGACGCGCAGGCGCCGCACGAGTTCCGCCGAGGTGAGACTGCCGCTGTCCGTGGTGAAGAGTGCGGCCAGCACCCGGGCCGTCATGCGCGGCAGCCCTGCTTCGATGAGTAGGTCCGTGGTCTGCGCGGCAACCTGCTCCACGACCCGTGGATCGCGACCACCGGGCTCGGCGCTCCCGGCCCCCGGCGTCGGTGCAGCGTCGCGGCGCTTACGCGGGTACCGGGTGCTCGCCTGGTGGGCCTGCTCGGCGCGATAGCGGTTCGGGCCGCCGTTGCGCATCACCTCACGGGTGACGGTCGAGGTCGGTCGCCCGAGCCTGCGGCCGATCGCGGCGTAGGTCAGGCCGTCGCGCAGGCCTACGGCGATCTGTCGCCGATCCTGTTCGGTCAATCGTGCGCCGGGCATAGGTTCCTCAACTGTCGGACTCGGCAACAGCTTAATGCAACGAAGCCGTTGCATTAGGTGGCATCTGCGGTGCAACGAAATATGCTCGCCCAGCAGCGAATTCGCATGACAGTGTGCATAAGTTTGATTGAAGCGTTCCTGAATGCAACGTTACTTTTGTCATGTCGGAAATATTTCCCAGAGTAAGGACGAATCGACATGACCCACACCGGTATTCAGCAGATACTCGACGGCGCGGTGGCCACGTACCACGTGCCCGGCATCGTCGCCGAGGTAGTGCGCGGTGAACAGACCTGGTTCGGCTCCGCAGGCGTGGCCGACCGCGCGACCGGCGCCCCGCGTAAGCCGGGGGAGCACGTGCACACCGGCAGCGCGGGTAAGGCATTCACGGCCGCCACGCTGCTGGCCCTCGAAGCCCAGGGCGTCCTGAGCATCGACGACACCGTCGAGAAGTGGCTCCCCGGCGTGCTGAATGTCAACGGCTACGACGGCAACACGATCACCATCAGGCACCTGCTCAGCAACACCAGTGGCCTCTTCGTCACCGGCCTCGCACCGGAAGTGAGCTACCGCTATGCGACGCGGTCCTCCTTCGACGAGCACCGCCTCGACGAGTTCACCACCGAAGAGCTACTGCGGCTTGCGGTTTCGCAGCCGCCGATCGGTGCGCCGGGCGAGCGCTTCGCGTACTCCAACGGCGGCTTCTTCGTTGCCGGGGCAATCATCGAGAAAGTCACCGGCAACAGCTACGCCGCGGAAGTCGATCACCGAGTCGTCCAGCCGCTCGGCCTGACCGGCACCTACGTGCGCCCCACCGACCACACCGGATACCCCGAACCGCACCCGAGGGCGTACTCGACCCTGTTCTTCAAGGAAGGCGCGGACCCGGCCGCGGTCACCCCGGAGAACTGGGAATCGATGATGGAAGATCCCGGCCTCGAACCGCTCGACGTCACCGAGTTCAAGACCTCAGGCGGGTTTTCGGCAGGCAACGTCGTCTCGACCACCGGCGACATGATTCGGTTCATCGACGCACTGGCTACCGGCAGCCTGCTGCCGCCGGACCAGCATCGGCAGATGTGGACCACGGTCTCCACCGAAGGTGGTCACTGGATGCCGCATGCCCGTTACGGTCTCGGCCTTTTCGAGTTGGACAAGGCGGTCACCGAGGGCAGGACGCTGCGCGGCGTCGGCGGCAGCCTCTGGGGCTCCTGGTTCTTCGCGGTGACCGACCCGGCCGACCGGCACACACTCGCTGTGCACACCAATACGGAATGGAAGTCCTGGAACCTCATGTTCGAGCTCCTCGAGGCGGAGTTCGGCGTCGCCATCGGCTCGTAAAGGATCTCCGAGGCAGGCGAGAACCCAGCTGCGCGTTGGGTTCTCGCAGGAAAAACGGTGCGTCGGCAGCCGTTCGACAGGCCTTACGTCTCCGACAGGATGTGGGCCAACCGCTTGGCCTCGGCGGCCAGGCCGGGCGGGTTGGTGGCGATGAACATGGAATCGGCGGCCAAATTGCCCAACACATGCCACGTCGGGTCCGAGCGACCGCACACCAGCAGGGCTCGGGTGTCGCGGTCGACGGCCAGGCCACCCCTCGAATGGAGTTCGGCGGCACCGGCTGCCAGCAGCGCGCTCACCAGCGGTCCGGCGTCGGTTGGCGTCGTGTACGCGGGCGGGTTGACGGCATTGACGACCACATCGGCAGCCCAGTCGGTCTCGTCGACAATCGTGAAGCCGCCGCTGGGTCGCGCCTCGATCTTCGTCACCCCGGACCGCAGCCGTAGTTGTCCCGAATCCAGCAGGCTCAGTATGATTTTCGCGTTGTGCGGCACCATCGGCGAGCTGAGGCTGTTGATGGTGCGGAAGCGCCGCTCCCGCAATCGGGTTCGATCGGAGTCGGACAGCAGCGGCCAGGCCAGCGGTCCGACCACGCGAATGGCCATGGCGAGTAGTCGCGATCCATGATGCGGGGAATCGACCTCCGCCAGTTGCCGTCGTAGCCGGTCGACGGGTGGTTCGGATTCGGTGGCCAGGATTTCGGCGGCGAAGGTATCGAAACCTTGGCCCAGGTCGGCGAGTTCGGCGCGCATCAGGGTGACGAGATGGTTGAAGGTGAGACCCCCGTCGGTCGCCGCAGCGAGGATCGCATCGGGTGTGAGATGTCGCGGCTCCAGTCGGACCGGGCGCTTCTGCACGAATGGCAATGTCCCACTGCGGGATACGAAACTGATCGGGCCGGTGTGCCCGTTTGCCGCCAATGCGGCAGCGATATCGACTGCGGTCAACCCACTACCGATCAACCCCACATGCGCCTCCCGCGAGATGTCGGCGAGTGTGTGCGCCAGGGGGTAGGGCTCGTTGACATACCCGGGTGCGCCGGTCAGACCATAATGGTCGCGGGGGCGGCCGTTCCCGACCGCCAGTACCGCGCGATCCACCGGCACCTGGCCTCCGTCCTCGGTGTGCAGCACCGCGCCGTCGACCGAATGCGCGCCGCCATCCTCCGCGTATTCGCACCGCGAGAACCCGGTGACGCGGGCGTTGACGATACTCACCCGCCAACCGGCCCTACGTAATTCACCGATGGCGGCTCGCGCCGTGTCCTCGAGATATTCGCCGTAGCGCGCACGCGGCACCAGTATCTGCCCCAGCGCTTCGTCGCGATACCCCGCTACGTCGGTACGTGACGCCAACCACCGCTGGTAGTGCGTCGGGTCCCCGGCGCGAATCGACATGATCATCGGCGGCGCATTCACCCGCACCGCCTCGATATCCGGCTGATACGGCCGACCTCGCCACACAGCGGGCGAGCCATCGAAAACCGTAATGGTTCCCGGCTTTCCGCCCGCCGCCGCGAGTGCGTCGAGCAGTCCGACTCCGGCCGCTCCGGCCCCAACGATTCCGATACGCATGGCACAGCTCCTTCCGAGCACCGTCTGGTACGTTGACCAGCGTCATCGGCTTCGGCTCCCCGTCCTATCCCCCGAATGAGGGGAATTTCTCTGCGAGCGCCCGGTTCCCCTTCATATGAGGGATGGCGGATGCCCGGTGAGCCCAGCAGGATCGCCATCATGACCACTCCGACCCGCAATGCGGTCGAGGCACTGCTGAAGGACATCGCGGACGCACCGGACCCGCACACGCTGTTCGCGGACGCCTCCACTCGCCTGCGCCGCATCGCGCCCTTCGACGCCGCGGTGTGGGTGGCCACCGATCCGGGCAATGGATTGACCACCGCCCCGGTGCGAGTGGAGAACCTGCACGAGGGTGGCTGCGGAACCTATTGGGAATCCGAAATGCTCGCTGAACACGTCAATCTCTTCAGCGATTTGGCGCGCGCTCGAGTTCCGGTCGCGGGCCTACGCGCGGTGACCGAGGGCCACCCGGCCCGCAGCCCGCTCTACCGGAATTTCATGCGCCCCCGAGGTTTCGAGGACGAACTACGCGCCGTCTTCCGCGTCGACGGCCAACCCTGGGGTCAGCTCAGTCTCTTCCGTGAGCGCGGGCGCGCCGAATTCGACGCAACTGATATCGCTCTCGTCACAGCACTGTCCGCTCCACTCGCCCAGCGGCTGCGGTCCTTCGTCCAGCCCTCGACCACGCCGACTCCGGAGGACACTGCCAGGGCACCCGGCATGTTGCTGTTCGACGCAGACGGAAACCTGGTGTCGCTCAATGACGAAGCCCGGCACCTGCTCGACCAGATGCCGCCCGGCCCGTCCACCAGCACACCGCTCGGCATCGAACTACCGCTGCCGGTATGGATTCTCAGCACGGCCGGCCGCGCCCGGCTCACCGGCGGCAGCACCCGCATCCGTATCCGCGCCACCACCGGCCACTGGCTGGTCTGCCACGCGTCGTGCCTGCGCGCCGCCGACGGCCACGGCAGTTCGACCGCACTGGTCATCGAACCCGCCAAACCCTCCGAGGTCGCCGCCCTCGTGGTCGCCGCCTACGAATTGACCCGCCGGGAACTCGATGTCATCGAACTCATCGCACGTGGCTTGCCAACCGCGGATATCGCCGCACAACTCCACCTCTCCCCCCACACCGTGCGCGACCACGTGAAGGCGATCTTCGACAAGGTCGGCGTCACCAGCCGGGGCGAACTGGTGGCAAAACTGTTCACCGAATTCCAGCAACCCATCACCGCCCGCGCCACCGTCCGCGTCGAGCGGGACTAGGGGGTCCGGGGGGCGCGGCTTCTGGATCGGCCGACCGGCGAGGGGATCCGGGGCGCGGCATCGGGACTGGCGAACCAGCGAGGGGGCCGGGGGCGCGGCTTCCGGTTAGTCGAACCCGCGCAGGAGGTCCGGGGGCGAAGCCCGCCGGGCGGGGTGTGGTGGCTGCGCCCCCACAAAACACGACGAAACGAGCAAGGCCCATGCTCTCCATGAGCATGGGCCTTGCACGAGTGAAGTGGACATGGCGGGAACTTACTCGAACCGGACCGACAGCTTGCAGCGCTTCGCTGAGGCGCAGATACGGATCGAAAAGAGCGGACCACGCAGGTCGGTCCCATCACAGGTGCATACATCAGGCGGGTCGAAGAAGCCGCTGGGGCAGGACGAGCTGGCGGAGATCATCGCCAAATACGAGGCTGGCGCTTTCATTGTGCAGCTGAAGGTGGAGCATCACATGGCCAAGCGGACGGTCGCGAAGGCCTTGCGAGGGGCCGCGGTGACGATCAGACCGAGAGGCGGGCAGCGCCGCCCAACATTACACACCACCAAGATCAGCAGAGCCACGTACACAGCCTGATCAAATTCGGCGTAAATGGTAAGCCCAAGTGCATCATTCCCTGTGGGGCGTCGGGATCGTACGCAGGGCTAACCGAGAGCCCGAGATTGAGCTACTCCTCTGTTGCACAATCCCGCTGCGAGGATCAATCTGACCCTGCCTGCGAAGAGAGCTTGTTGATGTGCCGTGCGTAATAGCAAAGGAAATCAATATCATGTCTATCGAATTTTCCGAACGATTTACGCTCACCAGATAGCATGATGCCGAAAAGTTCAAACATTCGTCTCCGCTTTTCAACAACTATCCGACCAATATCGTCGCCAGCGATCTCCACTACCGGCCCGTCGGCGGTGATTCGTCGCACGTCAAATGCAATGATACGCAGATTCGTGACCGCAAATCCGTTCAATGAAGGGTTTGACTGATGCGCCTTCGCAACCACCCAGACTGCTTCGTTAGCCACGAGGATATTGGATACGAGCATCAGGAGACGATGAGCGCGGGATTTACCGAGAGTTGGAGCACGTCTAGGAAACATTGGCGACGGGCCAGCCTGCATCTCCTCCAATTTCCACCTCGATACCTTTATGCCACGTACAGACAACCGGAGAACTACCACGAAACCCGCTGTAGCAGCGATACAGAAGATCTCAGGCAGGATCCAACCGACTGTTCCAGTCGAGCCCGTAAATGGCCCTACGAAGACCACAGGCAGGAAAAAGACAAGTCCAGAAATTGCCACCACCAATGTGGCGATCCATAGACTCAATCCGAGTCGCAGCCGAACAATCATCGAGCGAGGGCGGTGTGACGTCGGGCCAGCTGAACTAACTGACGCCAAGTTGGAATGCTGACGGATTCGATGGTTTTGTGGTTGGTTACGTACCGACGGGTCCTGCTGCCGGTTTCGCGACGAAGCCTCCAACCGCTCGATTTTACGCCGCTGAGCTTCTATCTGTTCCAGTTCGTGACGTCTGCGGTCAAGCTGCTGCTGCTCTTGCAAAGCTATTCGCTCAGAAAAAGAGCTTCGAGCAAGGGAATTTTGAGGCTGAATTGTTCCGTCCGGGTCAAATGTGAACAAATGGATGCCGACTTCATCGGCAAAACGAATTGCAGGCAGACTGTAACCCGACGCTGCGAAGAAGAACAACTGAAGATGGCGAGCGTTCCCCCTGGCACCGAATAGTTTCTGGAGCTCAGGACGGCCAACGGCGGCACCAGTCCACTTGACCTGGGCGATCGCCCCAGCGGAGACCACGTCGATACCGTTGTCTGCGCCGTCTGGAGTCAAAGCGGCATCGCTGAACCCTAGCTCCTTCATCTGGTGTACCGCATTCGCCTCAGCCTCAAGTGAGGTCCTGATGTAGCGCATCCGCGTAACCTAGTCTCGCGCGTCGAACAGTTGACCGGCCGCACCGGTTAGGCGTTCCCGCAGTGGGCATATGGTGTCAGCGCTGTGGTGCCAAACGCTGCCGGTTGTTAGAGGCACAGCGGCATCTCAGCATAGAAGCCACAGCCCCGCACCGCACTCGAACCAACCGACGCAGACTTGTTGTCTTACCGCCGGATTGAGCGACCGACCACCCTGATCGGCCAAATTCTGCTGATTAGCAGAGGTCACGTTGCCTATGCCTACTTCCGGGATGGCACAGCCAGTCGCCCCCCTCCGCTGCAGTGCATCGCGACTCCAGGCTCATGGGCGGCGGGACGTTGTCCCACGTCGAAACAATCTCGGCCAAGCTGACTATCACGCAACTGCGGGAACTCACCGGCAAAGCACTCGACGCCGCTGTGGACCGTGTGTGGGCTGTTGTGAACCGAAAGCTCGGCGCGACCCCTCCAATCCAGCAGCTGGTGAGCGAAGCGCGGGAGACGAGCGAAGCATCGACAGAGGTGAAGGCTGAAGCACAACGAGCGCATGAGGATGCTACCGCCACCGATCTTGACTTCGAGACTGAGCTGCGTGCCGCGATTTCACGACCGCAGGGCACACCCCTAACAACCGCTGCCCACAGTGGTCTGTATCGCGCGGCAGCGTCGTGGCCGGTGGCCCAACCACTGCCGGACGCTCGGTCAAAATCAACGCATCCAGTAAAAGAAGACCCGCCGGGAATCCCGTAGTACTGCATACTTCCTGTGCCGCAGTCGCCAGAAGCGCCTATGCGACCTCCCGCACCTTCCAGACGCTCAAGTGGAACAAGCCATCGTCGATCACTACAGCACGCTGCGGCTTCCAGCTGCGTTCACGACAGGCATCCGTACCCTGCTGGAGGAACGCTCGCGGACGAGCAAGCCAGCGTCAGGACGATGCACGCAAACCTGAAAGCTCGGCTCAAGGAGCTCGATGCCAAGGAGGAACGTCTCCTATATCTCAGGATTGACGACACCTTGCCCCAGGGGGAGATCAAAGCCAGGCTGCGTCAGATCCAGAGTGATCAGTGAACTTCGAAGCGAGCACGGCTGCTACCGGTGCGGAGTTGGCAGTGGGAGTCGAGGTGCTGATCGTGGTTTCGGGCGGGACGGCGACACAGGCGTATTCACCCGTCGATGACAGCAGCTCGGAAGAACGCCGTACCGCCACCAGTTCCGGGCTGCCGCCCACATCGGGCGCGGCATCGGGACTGGCGAACCGGCGAGGGGTCCGGGGGCGCGGCTTCCCGGGTAGTCGAACCCGAGGAGGGGGTCCGGGGGCGAAGCCCGCCGGGCGGGGAGTGGGGGCTGCGCCCCCACAAAACACGACGAAACGAGCAAGGCCCACGCTCTCCGTGAGCATGGGCCTCGCACGAGTGAAGTGGAGCTGCCGGGAATCGAACCCGGGTCCTCCGCCGCGTCTCCAGGGCTTCTCCGTGTGCAGTTCGCTGTGCCTCTACTCGGATCTCTGAGTCTCGCGAACTAGCTCAGATGACGATCCCAGTCGCTGTTTGATGTTCCGCCCTAGTCCGCGACCGGCTCGGACGGTAAGTCCCTCTAGCTGATGCCAGTACCCGGGTCGAGGGACGAACCCGGACTGACAGAGACGACCTGCTACTTAGGCAGCGAGGGCGTACTCGCGCTGATTGGAATCGGCGCTTAATTGGTTGCAATGACGCTTACGGTGGTCTCTTGCCTGCACCGACACGCTTCCCCTGAATCTACGTACGCAGTCGAAACCGTTCAGCCCCGTACGTCCCGACACCTTGCCGGGCTGTTCATATTAACACCGGCCAGCGCCCGGTTCTTCCCATTATTCGGCGGGTGTCCGCGGGTGTGACGGCCCGCACTCAGGCTGCGGCGATCAAACCGACGGCGACCAGCGCGAGCACCATCCCGACCTGTTGCTGGCGGCCGACCCGCTCGCCGAGCAGCACCATCGCCAGCAGCACGGTGGCCGCGGGGTACAGCGAGCCGATCACGCTGACCAGCGAGAGCATGGATCCGTGGAACGCGTACAGCAGCGCCGCGTTGCCGATCACATCGAGCACGCTGATGTAGAAGGCCAGTCGCAGCGGTTCGCCGCGCAACCGTTCGAACTGCCCAGCCGAGAGTGCGATCACCCAGACCACGCCTGTCGCGGCGGCACGCTGCGCGAGCAACGGCCACAGCCCGGCGGAAGCGGTGGTTTCGTGCAGAAAGACGAACATGAAGCCGAATGCCACGCCGGAGCCGACGGTCAGTAGGGCGACCTTCTTGGTGAAGCGCAGCTCGCGCCCACCGGTGATCTCCTCGGTGACCTCGTCCGGCGATTCCCGGCTGACCAGCAGCACGGCGACCAACGCGAACGCGATACCGGTGAAGGCGAGCGGCCCGGGCCGCTCCCCGATCACCAGACCCATCAGCACCGGGATGCCCGCCACCAGCACCGCGGTCAGCGGTGACACCACCGCCATCGGGCCGCTGGCGAGCGCGGCATAGAACCACCAGACGGCGACACCGCTGGCAACGCCCGCCGCCAAGCCCCAGCCCATCGATGCGGCATCGGGCGTCCCGTCGACGAACGGCAGGAGCAGCAGCACCAGTGCGACCGAGAACGGATAGGAGTAGATGACGACCCGTAGCGCGGTCACCTTTCGGGCCGCGACACCGCCGAAGAAGTCGCTGACGCCGTAGCCGAGGGCGGCTACCAACGCGAGGACGACGGCCGTCAACGCATGCCTTTGATCCGCCGCCCTAGCTCACGGGTGACCTCGCGCTCAGCGGTGCGCTTCGCCAGATCCTGACGCTTGTCGTAGTCCTGCTTGCCCTTGGCGAGGGCCAGTTCGACCTTCACCTTGCCGTCCAGGAAGTACATGGACAGCGGCACCAGCGTCTGGTTGCCCTCGCGGGACTTGCCGACCAGTCGGTCGATCTCGCGCTTGTGCAGCAACAACTTCCGCACCCGGCGCGGCGAATGGTTGGTCCAGGTGCCGTGGCTGAACTCCGGGATGTGCAGCCCACGCAGCCACACCTCACCGTTGTCGACCGTCGCGAAGGCGTCCACCAGCGAGGCCTTGCCCTCGCGCAGGCTCTTGACCTCGGTGCCGACCAGCGCGATCCCGGCCTCGTAGGTGTCCAGGATCGTGTAGTTGTGCCGCGCCCGGCGGTTGGTCGCGATGACCTTGCGCCCCTGTTCCTTCATAACGATCAACCTTAAGTGACGCGGCAACCGGATTATTCCCAGGTCGTGGCGCGGCACTCGCGGGACTAGCCGCCGGGGCGCAGGACGACCCAGAGCACGAGCAGCGCGATGAAGGTGACGGTGAGCAACACGGTGGACAACCGGGGCAGGCCGTGATGTGGCGGCGGGCGATGCCGCAGCCAGACACTCTCCACGGACGGATCGGTCCCTCTGGTGACGTTCGGCGGCGCGTCGGGGGCTTCGGAGCCCTGGGAACCGCCGGACACCTCGTCCGGATCATCACCGGTAGCCATAGCCAGCACGGTAGCCCGCACGGCGGCGACACGTCGCAATTCCCACGCGCCGCAATGCAGTTGGTATTCAGGCGAGACGTCGGGTGAACGCCTCGGCGGTGGCGCCGGTCGATACATCGACGGTGCACACGCGCAGGTCCACGGTGGTCGCGGTGAGGTCCATCACCATGAAGCCCAGCTGGTGGTAGCTCTCGAACAGCGCCTTGTGTCCGGCGCGGGGCGCGATCTCGGGCTCGGCGCCGACGGTCTTGGCGGCCGCGCCGGACACGATCTGCCTGGTGCCCTTGGATTCGATGGCCGGCTCCAGCACCTGGAGGGAATGGTCGTGTCCGGAGAGGATGAACTGGCATTTGCCGATCACGTGGTCTTCGATGAATCGCTTCACATGGACGCCGTTGATCGGTTCGATGGGCAGGCCCTCGTAGCGCCCGGCGTCGCCGTGCGGGCCGTTGTTGAGGTACGGGTGGTGGGTGCAGACGATCTTCCAGGTGGCCGTCGACTCGGCGATGGCGCGGTCCAGCCAGGCACGCTGCTCGTTCATGAACTGCCCGTCGACCGCCCAGTACGGCGAAAAGACCGGCGGGATATAGGCGGCGAGCGGGTTGAGGTCGAGGACGAAGAACTCGACCACGGGGTTCTGCTCCGGAACGCGCACCGAGTAGTACCGGCTCGGCATCCACCAGCGTGGCGAGTTGGCGTGGTACTCGACCTCGTGGTTGCCGCGTAACAGCCAGCCGCCGTCACCGGGCAGAACGGAGCTGGTGTCGTGGTTGCCGAGCACCATCAACCAGGGGAAATCCAGTCCGGCATTGGGGTTTTCGAATTTCGCGGCGAACTGTGCATCAGTGCCGCTGTTCGGACCGCTCTCATAGATGTTGTCGCCGAGACCGAGTGCCAGCGACACCGGCTCGCGGCGATGGAACTCCCGCATGGCGTCGGCGACCGCCCACTGGGTTCGCGTTCCGGTGCCCGCGTCGCCGGTCACCAGCACCCGCAGGCGGCGCCCGGTGGGGAAGTCGAACTTGGTCACACCGTCCGCGACCGGCACTGCCTGGGCGGGCGACAGCCCGACAAGCGAGGCACCGGCCGCGATACCCGCCGCTCCGGCCAGAAATCCCCGACGGCCAAAGCTGTTGTCACGCATGTGATGTCCTCCGCAATCCGGTGTCCCCGCCCGGCAACCATCTTCGCCCATCGGGCACGGGATGGCGACGCCGGGCGGGGCCCATAGAAACTACTTCGCCGCAGCGACCGGCTGCTTGTTCCGGTCCAGACCGAGTGCGTCGGACATGGTGAAGAAGAGGTCCGTCTGATCGGTGAGGCCGACGACGTTCGCGGCGCGCGGGCCGTAGGCGGCGACGCGCAGCTGGGTGCCGGTGTGCTCCTGCGAACCGCCCACTTCGGCGTTGCCGTAGGAGACGCCCATCTCGGCACCGTCTTTGGTGACGACCTTGCTGGTCAGCGACGCGGACTTGGTGTCGAGGGGGACGATCTGGCTGCTGTGCGCGTGGTCGGCGGTGACTATCACGAGGGTGTTGCCGTCGCTCTTGGCGAATTCGAGCGCGGCCTGCACCGCCTCATCGAGATCGACCGTCTCACCGACTTGGCCGCACGGGTTGGCGCTGTGGTCCTGCTTGTCGATCGAGGCGCCCTCGACCTGTAGGAAGAAACCGTCCTTGCGCGGCTTCAGCAGGTCGATCGCCTTGCGGGTCATGGTCGCCAGGTCGGGCTGGGTGGCGGCGCGCTCGGGGTTGGGGCGGCAGGTCTGCGCGGGCAGGTTCAGGCCGTGCGGCACGGCGAGGTCACCGGTCCAGCGGACCGGCATGTTGCCGGGCGAGAACAGGCCGAGCACCGGCGCGTCCTGGTCCGCCTTGGTGACGCCGTCGAGGCCCGCCTTGTCGGCGACGACGGTGTAGCCACGCGCCTTGGCCTGGTCGCGCAGGGTCTGGCCCTGCCATTGGCCGGCGGCAGCCTTCTGCTCGAAGCTCTTCGCGCCGCCGCCGAGGGTGACATCGGCGCGGGTGCCGAGCAGTTGCTCGCTGATGGAGCCGAGCCCGCCCTTCTCCAGCGCATTGGTCGGGCACTTCAGCGCCGTCTCCTCCGGGCCGTAACACTTGCGGTCGGTGACATGCGCGCCGAGCACCGCCGGGGTGGCGTCCTGGATTTCGGCGGTGGTGACGTTGCCGGTGGCCTTGCCGTTCGCCTTCGCGATCTCCAGCAGGTTGGTCTGCGGGGCGCCGGCCAGGTTCACCCCGATCGCGCCGTTGTAGGTCTTGGTTCCGGTCGCCCATGCGCTGCCGCTGGCCGCGGAATCGGTGACGTAGTCCGGCTTTCCGGTCGCCTTGTCCAGCGAGTAGTGGGTGTAGGAGCCGGTGAGCGGCAGTGCGTCGATGCCCTTGAAGTAGCCGCCCGCGCCCTCGGCGACATTGCGGGCCACCGTGATTTCGGAGTCGCCCATGCCGTCACCGATCAGCAGGATGACGTTCTTGGCCTGGTTGCCGTTGAGCGAGGCGCGCAGGGCGTCGGTCCGGTCGCCGGTGGTCCGTCGAGCACCACCGTTCTCGCTGACCGTGCCTTTGGCGTTGGGGGTGAGGAGATCACCGTTGCCCTGCTTCGTGGAGTCGGCGGATCCGCAGGCGGCCAGTGCCCCGACGAGAACGGCGGCGCCCAGGACGGCGCCCGCACGGAAAGGGCGGGGCAGGGAACGCGGCGAGACAGGGGGCATGGGCGAAAACTCCGTTGTTCGTAGATACATGGGATGTTCGGAGCTTTACGAGGTCGTCTGAACAAAAAGGGCACAGCTGGCAACCGCCCGGTTACCAAGCGGTTTCCCATTAGCATGTTCGCATGGGTCATCTCGCCGCAGGGCATGCGAAAGCTGCTGCCGCACAGCGGCTTTCATGCAGTACCGCGAATGAGTCCAGCGGTCCGGCCGATCGGCCGGAGCGTGCAGAATGTCACTCTCCGGCCAAGACCTCCAGCACCTGTTCGCCGTACTTGGCCAGCTTGTTCTCGCCGACGCCGTTGACCGTGCCGAGATCGGCCAGGCTGGTCGGCTTGCGGGCCACGATCTCGCGCAGGGTGGCGTCGTGGAAGACGACATACGCGGGGACGCCCTGCTCCTTCGAGGTCGCCGCCCGCCATTCCCGCAGCTTCTCGAACACCGGAACGTCCGCGGGCGCCAGATCGGCCGCCGGGGATTTGCCCGCCTTGGCGGTGCGCGCCGGTTTGGGCGCACGCTCGATCTCGCGGCGCAGCAGCACCTGGCGCCCTTCGAACAGCACCTCGTTGCTCGCGTCGGTGAGGGTCAGCACCCCATAGTCGCCGTGCACCGCGAGTAGCCCGCCTGCCAGCAATTGCCGGACCACGCCGCGCCATTCGATATCGCGCAGATCGGTGCCGATCCCGAAGACCTTCAGCTCGTGGTGATCGTGTTGCAACACCTTCGGGTTCTTCTTGCCGAGCAGGATGTCGACGATGTGACCCGCGCCGAAGCTCTGCCCGCGTTCGCGTTTCAGCCGCAGCACGGTGGACAGCAGTTTCTGTGCCGGGACGGTGCCGTCCCAGGATTCCGGCGGGGTGAGGCAGGTATCGCAGTTACCGCACGGCTGCCCGGGCTGATCGAAGTAGTTGAGCAACTGGACCCGACGACAGGTCACCGTCTCGCACAGCGCGAGCATGGCGTCCAGGTGCAGCTGCAACTGGCGACGATGCGCGGCGTCGCCGTCCGAGGCGTCGATCATCTTGCGTTGCTGCACAACGTCGTTGAGGCCGTAGACCATCCACGCGGTCGAGGGTTGCCCGTCGCGGCCTGCCCGGCCGGTCTCCTGGTAGTAG
Source organism: Nocardia iowensis (assembly GCF_019222765.1). Taxonomy (NCBI): domain Bacteria; kingdom Bacillati; phylum Actinomycetota; class Actinomycetes; order Mycobacteriales; family Nocardiaceae; genus Nocardia; species Nocardia iowensis. The sequence continues at coordinate 7,144,536 of NZ_CP078145.1, forward strand.
CCCTCCACGGATTTCGGCAGATCGAGGTGGGCGACGAAACGGACGTCCGGCTTGTCGATGCCCATGCCGAAGGCGATCGTCGCGACCACCACCAGACCGTCCTCGCGGAGAAACCGTGTCTGGTTCTCGGCACGGGTGCGGTTGTCCAGGCCCGCGTGATACGGCACGGCGCTGACACCGTTCTCGGTGAGGAACGCGGCGGTCTTCTCCACCGAATTGCGGGACAGGCAGTAGACGATGCCCGCGTCCCCGGCGTGCTCGGTCCGGATGAACTCCAGCAGCTGGCGATCCGGCTTGTTCTTCGGCTCGATGCGGTACTGGATATTGGGTCGATCGAAGCTCGCCACGAACCGGCGGGCCGACCCGAGGTCGAGGCGCTGGACGATCTCGTCGCTGGTCTTCGCGGTCGCGGTCGCGGTGAGCGCGATGCGCGGCACGTCGGGCCAGCGCTCGTGCAGCATGGACAGCGCCAGATAGTCGGGCCGGAAATCGTGGCCCCACTGCGAAACACAGTGCGCCTCATCGATGGCGAACAGACCGACCTTGCCGCGGTCGAACAGCTGCGCCGTCGATGCCAACCGCAGCCGCTCCGGCGCCAGGTACAGCAGGTCCAACTCCCCCGCCACGAACTGCGCCTCCACGGTGCGGCGCTCGTCCGGAAACTGGGTCGAATTCAAGAATCCGGCACGCACACCGAGCGCGCTGAGCGCGTCCACCTGGTTCTGCATCAACGCGATCAGCGGCGAGATCACCACCCCGACGCCGGGGCGCACCAGCGCGGGGACCTGGTAGCACAGTGACTTGCCGCCGCCGGTCGGCATGAGCACCAAGGCGTCGCCACCGGCGACCACGTGCTCCACGATTTCCCGCTGGTCACCGCGGAAGCTGTCGTAGCCGAAGACCCGGCGTAGAACCTCTTGCGCCGCAACGGATCCGGCGTCCGCACCGGGATCGGTGTCGGTCGGCACGGCCGCGAATGCATCGGGGAGAGTCACCCGGCCCATCCTACGAGTGCGCGCCCGTGGCGCTACCGGTACGTCGCCAGAATTCTGAGCTCGACTCTCGAGTACTCCACATGTGGATAAACCGAACCCGGTTTCCCGAGCCCGAAGCCTTGACCTGCGGCTATTTGCGCGCCCGCCGATATCGTCGAGCGGGCTCGCCGATGACGTCCTGTTAGGTTGGCGCACATGGCAATAGGGACGCGGAGTGATCGAATTCGGGCGGTCCTGCTCACCGTGGCGGTGGCGGCGGGCATTGTCGCTGCCGCACCGATGGCGAGTGCGGGGACTCTTCCTTCGATGTGCGCCGACGGCTGGGAAGCGACCACGCTGGTCGAGGGGGTCGGCAATCTGGAGAACCTCGACTCCGACGGCCACGGCGGGTTCTATGTCACCGGCATCATCGACGGGTTCCTTGCCCATGTCGACGGCGCAGGTCGATTCGAAAAGCTGGTGACCGGCCTGGATCATCCGGCTGGCGTGCGGGTCGCCGGGCCATATGTCTACTTCCTCACCGGGGACGGATTGCTGGAAGCGCCCGGCACGCTGCGGCGCTACGAGATCGCGACCGGCGCGGTGACGGTCCTGCTCACCGGATTGAACGGCCCGAAGGGCCTGCTGTTGCTGCCCGATGGAGATCTGCTGTTCACCACCATCGGTACCAACGGACCGCCGACCGGGATCGCCCGCTACCGGCCGTCCACCGGCGAGTACACGCGGACCTGGTCGAACCTCCCGTTGTCCAACGGCCTCGCGCTGGCGCCCGGCGGACAGTCCATCTATGCCGACAACATGACCCTGCGGATCTTCCGCATCCCACTGGACGCCCCCGAGAACCCGGTCGTCGTCTCCGAAATCCCGAACCTGCTCTCGCTGCCGGACGACATGGAGGCCACCCGCGCGGACACCCTGTACGTCGCCGACCACGCATTCGGCTCCATCAACCAGGTGAACACCACGACCGGGGCCAGCTGCGCCATCATCACCGGCCTGATCAAACCCGGTCCGATGCGCAATCCACCGGATGGGACCACCTCGGTCCGCATCGCTCGCGACGGCGACGGCTGGGCGTTGTACATCACGGGCATGGACGGAACACTGCGCCGACTACGCCCACCGGCGGGCGTCGACCTCACCCCAGCCACCCCCAACCGGTAGAACAAAGGGATGCCGTACGCCGTAGCGCTCGGCGTGACCCAGCGGACCAGTGCGGAAGGAATCAGCATGCCGGAATCGGCCCCCATGATCGTTGCCACTCCAGACGACGCCGAAGACATTGCCCACCTGCGTAATCGGCTTGCCCAATGGATGGTCGACAATGGCATCGGGCAGTGGGTGCCCGGCGAGTACCCCGCCGCGACCGTCGCCGAGGAAGCGGCGCGGGGCGAATGGTTCGTGTGGCGCGAGGCCGGTGCGCTGATCGCCGCGGTGCGTGTCGTCTGGCGGGACCCGGAGTTCTGGGGCGCGGACGACGACACCGATGCGGGCTACATCCACGGACTGATGGTCGCACCGGAATATCGGGGCCGCGATCTCGGCGGACGGATCATCCAGTTCTGCGCCGACTACACAATCGCCAACGGCATCACCCGGCAACGGCTGGACACCGCCGCCGACAACCAGGTGCTCCGGAAGTACTACGCCGCACACGGTTTCACCGAGCTGCGGGAGGCGCCACTGCCGCCCCAGTTCCGCGGCACGACCCACGTCGTTCTGATGGAGAAGATGCTGGCCTGATGTCCGGAACGGCCACCCGCTACCTCTATCTCGCCCGGCACGGCGAGGCGACCGAGGACGAGAGCGCGCTGAGCCACCGGGGTCGCAGCCAGGCCTGGCTGCTCGGTGAGCGGCTGCGAGCCAGCCCGCTCGCTGTCATCCATCACGGCCCGCTGCCCAGGGTGGCGCAGACGGCGCGGCTGATCGGCGACCGATTCGACGGTGTGTCTCTGCATGAATCGGAGACCGCGGGTGATTACCTCCCCTACCTGCCCCGGCGGGATGAACTGCCCGCGGAATCGGCGGACGATATCCTCGGCTTCCTCGCCCAGTTCCCCGCCGAGGGACGCACGCGTGGCCCGGAGCTCGCGCGAGCAGCCATCGAACAGTTCACCGGCCCGGTCGCGGGCGATACGCCCCGGCACGAGCTGGTGGTCACGCACGCCTTCCTCATCGGCTGGCTGGTGCGGGCCGCGCTGGACGCACCGAAGTGGCGCTGGCTCGGCATCAACCACGCCAACGCCGCGCTCACGGTGATCCGCTATGCGCCCGGCAGACCCGATTCCGTGCTGTTCTTCAATGACACCGGCCACCTACCGCCGGACCTGCGGTGGACCGGATTCCCGCCGGAGCTCCACGTCTGAGAAGGCCAGGGCAGCTCAGTTCCGCAACCGGGCCAACGTTTCGTCGTGCAGCAGACCGTTCGTCGCCACCGCGTCACCGCCGTGCGGGCCCGGCTGTCCATCCAGGGAGGTGAAGCGCCCGCCTGCCTCGCGGACGAGGATGTCGAGGGCGGCCAGATCCCACAGGGAGACTTCGGGTTCGGTCGCGATATCGATCGCGCCCTCCGCAAGCAGGCAATAGGTGAAGAAGTCGCCATAACCGCGCACCCGCCACACGTCGTCGGTGAGGGCGAGGAAGTTCTCGCGCAGACCGCGTTCCCGCCAACCGGACAGACTGGAGAAGGCCAGACTCGCCGAGCTGAGCTCGCCGACGGCGGACACTGAAATCGGTTTCGGCGCTTCGGCATCGAAGCTCGCCCACGCCCCCGATCCGGCCGCCGCCCACCAGCGCCGGGACAGCGCGGGCGCGCTCACCACGCCGACCACCGGCACGCCGTCTTCGAGCAACGCGATCAGCGTGGCCCAGATCGGCACCCCGCGCACGAAGTTCTTCGTGCCATCGATCGGATCGACAACCCACTGCCGTCCGGTGAACTCGGCGGCACCGCCGAACTCCTCCCCGAGCACCGAATCGTCCGGCCGATGCTCGGAAAGCACCTGCCGAATCGCCTTCTCCACCGCCAGGTCGGCATCCGACACCGGCGTCAGGTCCGGCTTCGCGTCGACCTGCAAATCGAGCGCCCCGAACCGGGCTCGAGTGATTTCGTCGGCCGCATCGGCCAACCGCAGCGCAAGTTCGAGATCCGAGGAGTCCACAGCCACGCCCCGCACCCTATCCGGTCACCTACCCACAATCCGCGCGGCACAAGCGTTGGCAGTCACAGACTGTCCGTGCAGACCACAGTCCTTACAGCCCCTGTGAACCGTTGGGCAGGTCTGTGATCCGCGGGCGTCAGGCCGGTGCGGGGAGGGCGCGAGCGGCGACGAGAGCGGCGGTCCACCAGTGCAACTGATCGAGCAGGGCGCGGGCGGCTTCGGCGGGCTCGTCTGGCTCGCGCAGTTGCCCTTCGGCGTCGAAGAGCAGGTAGTAGCGCGGGAAGGTGACGTAGTTGCGGATGGTGTGGGCGTTGAGTTCGTTGAAGATCTGCCGCAGGTGTTCGATGGCGAGCAATCCACCGCTCGCGCCGCTGTAGCCGACGAAACCGATGGCCTTGGCGTCCCACTGGGTGAAATGCCAGTCGATGGCCGCCTTCAGCGCGGCCGGGACGCTGCGGTTGTAGTCGGGTGTGACGATCACGAACGCGTCGGCGGCGGCGAGCCGCGCGGAGAGGTCGGCCATGCCCGCCGGACGCTCGGGATCCGGGTCGAGCGCGGGCGGGACGGCGGGCAATTCCAGCGGCAGCTGCGCGTCCGCCAGGTCGATGACGTCCACCTCGAATGCGCCGTGCTGCCTGGCCTGTTCGGTGAACCAGCTGGCCACCACCGGGCCGAAGCGCCCGTCCCGCACGCTGCCGATGATCACCGCGAGCTTCAATGCCGACATCGTTTCCTCCTCCGGATCCAGCGACCGGCTCGGTCGCCTGTCCAAATCTGCTGGCCGCCGCGCCGACCAGGAAGGCCGCCGTAAGAGTGGTAGCGGCAGGGCCACCCTCCGGCGGCCGCGGCTTGTTACGTTCGAAGGGTGAGCGACAACGAGTTGGGCCTGTTCCTCCGCACCCGACGCGAGGCGGTCGCGCCGGCCCAGGTCGGCCTGCCCGCCGGGTCACGTCGCCGCACTCCCGGTTTGCGCCGTGCCGAACTGGCCACGCTCGCCGGAGTGAGCGTCGAATACATCACTCGTCTGGAGCAGGGTCGCGATCGCCGCCCGTCACCGCAGGTGCTTTCCGCGCTCGCCGATGCCCTCCGGCTGGCCCCGAGCGAGCGAATTCACCTGCACCGCCTCACCAAATCCGCCGACAGCGGCTTCACCTGCATGGGCGGCGCCCAACCGCCGCGCGAGGTACGCCCCGCGGTCCGCGCCATTCTGGACCGTCTCGAACCCGCGCCCGCGATCGTCGTGAACAGGCTCACCGAGGTGCTCGCGCATACCGACGGCTACCGACGCCTGATGACACCGCTCGGCCTGCTCGACACCGCGCCCGCGAACCTGGCCCGCTTCGTCTTCACCGACCCCCGCGCCCGCGCGGCGTACCCGGACTGGAGTCACCTGGCCGACCACACGGTCGCCACTCTCAAGCACGGCCCGTTCCGCAACGACCCACACATCGCAGCGCTCGCCGACGAACTCACCGTCACCGCGGGCGCCGAGTTCACCGACCGCGTCGACACCGTCCCCAGCCTCCCCGCCGCCACCGGCATCACCCGCCTCACCCACCCCGAGGCAGGCCAACTTCGCCTCGCATACGAGGTTCTAGACCTCTCCGCCGACGACGACCAGCAGCTGATCGTCCACCTCCCTGCCGACGACGCCACGGCAACAGCGTTGGACAAGCTCGCGGGCCTGCGGCCCGGCGCCCTCCGCGCGGTCTAGCGCTGTACCCGCTGGTCAACTGGTTTCAGCAGCACATCGGTAACTCGCCGGGCACGCCCCGCACACACGCGGCACCCGTCGCGAGGACTCGAACACGCATACCGCGGCACCCGACTCGTTCGCCCTGTATACCCGGAGAGGCGGGCTAGCTGGTTTCACGGCGCCGCCATACCAGTAGGCTTGACCATCGTGCATCCTGACGTTTCCGCTGATCTCGCCGAACTCGACGCCACCCTCAAGACGGTCGAATCGGTCCTCGACATCGAGGAGCTGCGCCGACGTATCGACGAGCTCGAGCACCAAGCCGCAGATCCCGATCTGTGGAACGACCAGGACCACGCTCAGCAGGTGACCAGTGAGCTCTCGCACGCGCAGGGCGAACTGCGCCGCGTCGAGGAACTGCGGCAGCGGCTCGACGACCTGCCGGTGCTCTACGAACTGGCCGAAGGCGAAGAGGGCGAGTCCAGGGCGGCCGCGCTCGCCGACGCCGACGCCGAACGCGCCGCACTGCACGGCGACGTGGAGGCCCTGGAGGTCCGCACCCTGCTGTCGGGCGAATACGACAAGCGCGACGCGCTCGTCAACATCCGTTCCGGCGCCGGTGGCGTGGACGCCGCCGACTGGGCCGAGATGCTGATGCGCATGTACATCCGCTGGGCCGACCGGCACAAGTACTCCGTGGAGGTCTACGACACCTCCTACGCCGAAGAGGCGGGCATCAAGAGCGCCACCTTCGCGGTGAAGGCGCCCTACGCCTACGGCACCCTCTCGGTCGAGATGGGCACGCACCGGCTGGTGCGGATCAGCCCGTTCGACAACCAGGGCCGCCGCCAGACCTCCTTCGCCGAGGTCGAGGTGCTGCCGGTGGTGGAGACCACCGACCACATCGAGATCCCCGAGGGCGAGATCCGGGTGGACGTGTACCGGTCCTCGGGCCCCGGCGGCCAGAGCGTCAACACCACCGACTCGGCGGTGCGCCTGACGCACATCCCCACCGGCATCGTGGTCACCTGTCAGAACGAGAAATCCCAACTGCAGAACAAGATTTCGGCCATGCGCGTGCTGCAGGCCAAGCTGCTGGAGCGCAAGCGGCAGGAGGAGCGCGCCGAGATGGACGCGCTCAAAACCAACGAGGGCGCGTCCTGGGGCAACCAGATGCGGTCGTACGTGCTGCACCCGTACCAGATGGTCAAGGATCTGCGGACGAACTTCGAGGTCAACAACCCGTCGGCGGTGCTCGACGGGGATATCGACGGGTTCATCGAGTCCGGTATCCGCTGGCGCATGCGGGACCAGACGAGTCAGTAATCGTTGCGGGTAACGCAATCGCCGACGGACGCGGCGGCTTGCGCGGAATGGTAGGACGTACGGCGGTACCCTGTCTGGCGTGCGTCCAGTTGGGAGTTCAGTCGAGGTGTTGACCATGTCACTCGCGACGACTTCGGAGACCACGAACTGGCTACGTTCCAACGGCCTCGAGATCGTGCTGTTGATTCTCGGCGCGATGCTGTTCAGCCGTTTTGCCACGTTCACCAGGGATCGCATCACCCGCAAGATCGATGAGGGCTTCCGCGGCGGCGACGCGCTGGTGCGTTCCGAGGCCGCCAAGCATCGGCACGCGCTGGCGCAGGTGGTCACCTGGGTGGTGCTGACCATCGCCTATGTGCTGGTCGGCATGGAGGTGCTGCGGCGGCTCGGCTTCGCGCTCGGCGGCCTGGTCGCCCCCGCCGCGGTGCTCGGCGCCGCGCTCGGTTTCGGCGCGCAGCGCATCGTGCAGGACATCCTGGCCGGGTTCTTCCTGATCACCGAACGGCAATACGGTTTTGGTGACGTAGTTCGCATCGCTGTAACTGGAGCCGCGGAGATGGCCGAGGGTACCGTCGAAGATGTCACGTTGCGGATCACCACACTGCGCAACTCGGACGGTGAAGTGATCTCCGTACCGAATGGGCAGATCGTCAAAGTGACGAATTTGTCCAAGGACTGGGCACGCGCCGCGATCGATGTGCCGGTGGCCGCGACCGCTGACATCACCAGGGTCAACGAAATACTGCACGAGGTCGGTACGAAGGCGTACGAAGACAGTCGGCTCAAGCCGCTGCTACTCGATGAGCCCACCGTGATGGGCGTCGAAGACTTGACCGTTGACCAAATGAACATCCGAATGGTTGCCCGCACCTTGCCAGGCAAACAATTCGAAGTCGGCCGCGAACTGCGGGTGCGGGTAGCCGCAGCGTTGCGCCGGGAGGGAATCAGTGAGACCACGTAAATCCATCACGCTCCTGAAGGAAGCCGTGCGACCGTCCACGCTCCTGAAGGGACCGGTGAAGCCGCGGCGATCCACCGCGATCCTGATCGCAACCTGGGTCGCCACGTTCGTGCTGTACCTGTTCGTCAAGCCGGATCACCCGTACGTGTCCGGATCGGACCCGTCGCTGAACACCGTTCCCGCAGCGGTACATCCGGCCGTAGCGCCACGCTGAGCTCGGCGGGCGCGCCGAGCGTCGGCGATCGGCAACGCGGTGGACACGGGGTTGCTGGTTACACTGGCTCCCCGTGATCACCATGCGGAACGTCACCAAGTCGTACAAGACCTCGACGCGACCCGCGCTGGACAACATCACCGTCGATGTGGGCAAGGGCGAGTTCGTCTTCATCATCGGACCGTCCGGCTCGGGCAAGTCCACCTTCATGCGACTGCTGCTGAAAGAAGAGAGCCCCACCTCCGGCCAGATCCAGGTCGCCGACTTCCGGGTCGACCGGCTACCCGGCCGCAAGGTGCCGAAGCTGCGTCAGCGGATGGGGTGTGTCTTCCAGGACTTCCGGTTGCTGCAGCAGAAGTCGGTGCACGACAACGTGGCGTTCGCGCTGGAGGTGATCGGCAAGCGGCGCCAATTCATCGACCGCACCGTGCCCGAGGTGCTCGACATGGTCGGTCTCGGCGGCAAAGCCGACCGACTACCCACCGAGCTGTCCGGTGGCGAACAGCAGCGCGTGGCGATCGCCCGCGCCTTCGTGAACCGGCCGCTGGTACTGCTGGCCGACGAGCCGACCGGCAACCTCGATCCCGACACCAGCGGCGACATCATGATGCTGCTGGAGCGGATCAACCGGATCGGCACCACGGTGCTGATGGCCACCCATGACAATCACATCGTCGACGCCATGCGCAGGCGAGTGATCGAACTCGACCGGGGCCGCCTGGTGCGCGACGAGGCGACCGGCGTCTACGGGGTGGATCGCTGATGCGCGCGAGCTTCCTGTTCAGCGAGGTCTTCGCCGGCCTGCGCCGCAATGTCACGATGACCATCGCGATGATCCTGACCGTCGCGGTCTCGCTCACCATGCTCGGCGGCGGCCTGCTCGCGGTGCGGATCGCCGACAAGACCGAGCAGTACTTCCTGGATCGGCTCGAGGTGCGGCTGTATCTCACCGAGGACGTCTCCGCCAACGACCCGGACTGCTCCCGCGATCCGTGTAAGACGCTGATGGCGGACCTGAAGTCGACCACGGACGTCGAATCCGTCCAGTACCTCAGCCGCGACGACGCCGTCCGCGAAGCCAAGGAGAAGACGTTCAAGGACCAGCCCGAGCTGGCCAAGTACGTCAGCGAGACACCGCTGCCCGCGTCGCTGCGGGTGAAGATGAAGAACGCGGAGCTGTATCCGCAGATCTACGAGAAGTTCTATGAGCGGCCCGGTGTCGGCATGGTGCGCAACGACAAGGACATCGTGGACCGGCTGGTCAGCCTGTTCGACGGACTACGCAACGCCGCCTTCGGACTCGCCGTGCTGCAAGCGCTCGCCGCGCTGCTGCTGATCGCGAACATGGTGCAGATCGCCGCGTTCACCCGCCGCACCGAGGTCGGCATCATGCGGTTGGTCGGCGCGACCCGCTGGTACACCCAGCTACCGTTCCTGCTGGAAGCGGTCGTCGCCGCACTGGCCGGTTCGCTGGTCGCGGTGATCGGACTGCTCATCGCACGGCCACTGGTGATCGATCGAGCGCTCGGCGATCTGTTCTCCAGCAAGGTCTTCCCACGCATCACCGGCGACGACATCGCAATGGTGGCATTGGTGATCGCACCCGTCGGCATCGTCTTCGCCGCGCTGACCGCGTACGGAACGTTGCGGTACTACGTGCGCGAATAACGCCGACGCTGTTCAGCGCGAGCCAGTCCGGGAGTCCCGGGCTGGCTCGTACTGTCTCTGGCGGTCAGTGGGCGGCCTGCTCTTCGGGCAACGTCTCACGGATGCTGGCGCGCTTCAGCGCAAGCAGTTCACGCTGCCGTTCGAGTTCGGCGATCTTGTTGTCCAAATCGCTGCACCGGCTTTCGACGATGTCCACTACCTTGTCGCAGGACTGAATCCAGGTGCCGTGCTCCCTCGAGCAGGGCAGTAGGCCGCGGATGTCCTCAGTGGACAGACCGGCGGCCAGCATCTCCCGGATATAGCCGACGTGTTCCGGCGCGTCGTCGAGGTAGGACCGGTAGCCGAGGGCGTCGCGCCGCGGTTGCAGCAGACCCTGCTCCTCGTAGTACCTGAGTAGGCGGGTGCTCACGCCGGTGCGGCGCGCCAATTCGCCGATCAACATATGACCCCGCTCACCCTCGCCTTGCCTTCACACTCATGTGAATTCCTAACTTGGCCGACATGACAGCAATTCCCCTACGGACCACCGTCACCGGAGCCGGACCCGGCCTCGTTCTCGCACACGGGGCGGGCGGCACCATCGAGACCAACTTCGGCAACCTGATCCCCGCCCTCGCCGCCACGCACACTGTGGTCGCCTCCGACTACCCGGACAGCAATATCCAGCTCACCCTCGACGGCCTCGCCGACGCGCTCGTTGCGGCAGCGGTCGACGGCGGCGTCGAGACGTTCACCATCCTCGGCTATTCCCTCGGCACCACCGTGGCCGTGCGCGCTGCCGTGCGGCATCCGGACCGGGTCCGCGGCCTGCTGCTCGCCGCCGGGTTCGCGAAGGCCGACAACCGGGCCCGTCTCACGGTGCAGATCTGGCAGGACCTGCTCGATCGCGGCGACACGGCCAGCTTCGCCCGGCTGGCCCTCGCGGCGTCCTTCAGTCCGGCCTATCTGAACGCCCTGCCTGCCGAGGTTGTCGACGAGCTCGTCCGAGTCGGCACGACCACCATTCCCGGCGGCACCCTGCAGCAGGCCAGCCTGGTCGAAATCGTCGACACCACCGCCGATTTGGCCCGCATCACCGTGCCAACCCTGGTCGTCAACGCCACCGAAGACCTCCTGATCCACCCCGCCAACTCCCGCTACCTAGCCGCCACCATCCCCAACGCCGACTACACCGAAATCCCCGCAGGCCACGTCCTCATGGCCGAACACCCCACCCAGTGGCACAAAACTGTCGAAACCTTCCTCACCCAACACAACCTCTAGCCGCGCGCGAGTGGCACATGGCTACGGCGAAACGCGAGAAGCCGCTGGCTGGTGTGCCACTCGCGGATCAACCCAGGTGTTTGAGCTGGGGCCAGAGCTGGGACCAGGGGGCGCGGATGCGGCAGTGGAAGAGGGGTTCGCCTTGTTCGTCGTTGTCGATGTCGAGGGCGTTGTCGATGTGGCCTGCGGGGTGGATGTCGGTGCAGATCCGCGTCAGCTGGTCGTGCTCGATGCCGATGGTGAGCACGTCGGTGGCGGTGTCGCTCGGTGGGCCCCACCACCAGTAGGAGTTGTGGCCGGAGTGAGGTTTGGGTAGGTCGTAGGGGGCACCGAAACGTTCGATGGCGGCGGCTTCACCGTAATTGGCGGTGAGGATGGTGACGTCGCGGCCGAGGCGGGCGCGCGCCTCGCCGACTTGGCGGGTGAATTCCGGCCAGCCGATGGTTTCGCCCGCGTCGTAGTTGACGGCGAGGACCGGTGTGTCTTTCAGCATCGAGACAGGGAGTACCGGCAGGAACAGCACCGCCGAGATCGCCGCGTTCACGGCGACCACGAAACTCACCGCCGCCCAGCGGGTCCGGGCTCGACCCAACCACGCCGCCACCGGCACCGCCCCGGCCGCGAGCAGGATCGGGTACATTCCGCCGAGGTAGTACGCCTTGCCGCCGGTCACCAGGAACAACGCGAAGAGCAGGCCATAGGTTGCCGCGGACGCTCGATATCGGCTGTCCCTGGCCAGCCGCCACAAGCCGAAGGCCCACAGCGGCACCAGCAGCGGGCCCATCAGCCCGAACTGCAAGAGCACGAACATGATCGGCGAATCCGACGTTCCGGACGATCCGCCCGCGATCGCCCGGCCCATCTCCCACTGCGGCCACCCGTTTCGCGCCTGCCACACCAGATAGGGCAGCCAGATCAGTATCGCGATCCCGATGGCCATCGGGAAGAACTTGGTGGCGAACAGTTTTCGCGGACCGAGCGCAAGTAGCGAGACCAGCAGCGCGAGCACCGGGAAGATCAGCAGCAGCTTGTTCTGCCACCCGATGCCGACCACCACCCCGATCACCGGCCACCAGCGCGGGTCACCTCCCCCGCCCCGCCCACGCAGCAGTACCAGCATGAGCACCGACACCACCGACCACACCGCCAGATCGATCACCGCGGTGCTCAACATGTGCCCGGCCCCCATGACCAACGCCGCACTCGCCACCGCGGCGGCGGCCAGCGCCTGCGCCCCGCGCCCGCCACCGAACTCCCGCGCCATCAGCCCGGCACAGACCACCACGAGGGTGGCCGCGAGGACCGCGGGTAGCCGCAGTACGAATAACGAATCGGGATCGATCGCCGCCATCGCCTCGGCCAGCAGGGGCGTCAGTGGCGGCTGATCCGGGTAACCCCAGGACAGGTGTCGCCCGGCCGCCAGGAAGTACAACTCGTCGCGGTGATACCCATAGCGCGGGGCACACGCGGTAAGGACTACGGCAAACAGCGCCGCGACGACGGGCACTCGACAAGCCTGGCACAGAACGGCGGCGTATGCTGCACCTCGACGCAGTTCTTACTCTGGAGTAAGATAGACTTACTCAGGAGTAAGATAGCTGGGAGCAAGACCTCACCCCACCCACCCGAGAAAACAGGTGATGATGAGCACTCGAGACAGCGCAACGAAGCGACGTCCAGACACGTCCGCAGTCGGCCTCAACCACCCCAAGCGGGACTGGATGGGCGCGGCCATGCGGGTGATGACGACCCTTACCGGGTCGGAGCTCGCCGAGAAGTACAACCTGCGCAAGCCGATCGAGCGAGTCACCTACGAGGGCACCAAGACCGGCTTCCGCACGCTCGGCGCCGCCACCCGTGCCTTCGCCAAGGTCACCGGCAGCGGTCAGCCGAAACGGCTGGCGCCGAACGAGTCGAAGAACAAGGACTTCTTCGACCTCACCCCCACCGACGAGCAGCAGATGATCGTCGAGACGGTGAAGGAATTCGCCGCCGAGATCCTGCGCCCGGCCGCCTACGACGCCGACGCCGCCGCGAAGGCCCCGCGCGATCTGCTGGAGCGCGCCGCCGAGCTCGGCATCACCCTGATCAACGTGCCCGAAGAGCTGGAGGGTGCGGCATCGGAGCGTGGTGCGGTCACCAATTCTCTTGTGGCCGAGGCGCTTGCGCACGGCGACATGGGTCTGGCGCTGCCGATTCTCGCGCCGAGCGGCGTCGCGGTCGCCCTCTCCCAGTGGGGTACCGACGCTCAACAGCAGACCTACCTGCCCGCCTTCACCGGCGAGAACGTGCCGCAGGCCTCCGTGGTGATCAGCGAGCCGCGCGCACTGTTCGACCCGTTCGCATTGCAGACCAAGGCCGTTCGCTCGCCGAGCGGCTACCGGATCTCCGGCGTCAAGAGCCTGGTGCCCGCCGCGGCGGACGCCGAGCTGTTCCTGATCGCCGCCGAACTCGACGGTCGCCCAGCGCTTTTCATCGTTCCGTCGGACGCACCCGGCCTGGTGGTCGAGGCCGACCCGAGCATGGGTCTGCGCGCGGCGGGCCTCGGTCGCCTGCTGCTCGACAATGTCGCGGTCGGCACCGACGCGATCCTCGGCGACGGTGATGCCAAGCAGCGTGCCGAGGACTACGCCGACGCGGTTCGGCTCGCTCGCCTTGGCTGGGCTTCGCTCGCGGTCGGCACCGGACAAGCCGTGCTGGACTACGTGGTTCCGTACGTGAACGAGCGGGTCGCGTTCGGCGAGCCGATCTCGCACCGCCAGGCGGTCGCCTTCATGGTCGCCAATATCGCGATCGAGCTGGACGGCCTGCGGCTGGTGACCCTGCGGGGCGCGTCGCGCGCGGAGCAGGGCCTGTCCTTCGCCCGTGAGGCGTCGCTGGCCCGAAAGTTGGCCACGGACAAGGGAATGCAGATCGGCCTGGACGGCGTGCAGCTGCTCGGTGGCCACGGCTTCACCAAGGAACACCCGGTCGAGCGCTGGTACCGCGACCTGCGGAGCATCGGCGTCGCCGAAGGTGTCGTGCTCATCTAACCGGCCCGTTCCTTACTTTCCAGGAGACCTTCCATGATCAACCTCGAACTCCCCAAGAAGCTGCGGGCCAGCGCGAACCAGGCCCATCAGGTCGCGACCGAGATCTTCCGGCCGATCTCGCGCAAGTACGACCTCGCCGAGCACGAGTACCCGGTCGAGCTGGACACCATGGCCGCCATGGTCGAAGGCCTCGCCGACTCCGGCACCCAGAAGATCGGCGGCGCCGCCGGTGGGCGGGAGGACGACAGCGAGTCGGACGTGCACGCCACCGAGCTGCTCGGAAACACCAACGGCGGCAATATGTCCGCGCTGTTGAATGCCCTGGAGACGTCCTGGGGTGACGTCGGCCTGATGCTCTCGATCCCCTACCAGGGTCTCGGCAACGCGGCCATCGCTGCCGTCGCCACCGACGAGCAGCTGAAGCGTTTCGGCAAGGTGTGGGCCTCGATGGCGATCACCGAACCGTCGTTCGGATCCGACTCGGCCGCCGTATCCACCACCGCCGTGCTCGATGGCGACGAGTGGGTGCTCAACGGCGAGAAGATCTTTGTGACCGCGGGCCAGCGGTCCACCCACATCGTGGTGTGGGCGACGGTCGACAAGAGCCTCGGCCGCGCGGCTATCAAGTCGTTCGTCGTGCCGCGCGACGCTCCCGGTCTTTCGGTGGCCCGGCTCGAGCACAAGCTCGGCATCAAGGCCTCCGACACCGCCGTGCTGCTGTTGCAGGACTGCCGGATTCCGAAGGACAACATCCTCGGCAGCCCGGAAGTCAACGTGGAGAAGGGCTTTGCCGGGGTCATGCAGACCTTCGACAACACCCGTCCGCTGGTTGCCGCGATGGCGGTCGGCGTGGCCCGCGCCGCCCTGGAGGAGCTGCGTGCCATCCTGACCGACGCCGGTGTCGAGATCTCCTACGACACCCCGCCGAACAACCAGCACGCCGCGGCCGCCGAATTCCTGCGCATGGAAGCCGATTACGAGTCCGCCTACCTGCTGTCGCTGCGCGCCGCGTGGATGGCCGACAACAAGAAGCCGAACTCGCTCGAGGCCTCCATGTCCAAGGCCAAGGCTGGCCGCACCGGCACCGACGTCTCCCTGAAGGCCGTCGAACTCGCCGGCGCCATCGGCTACTCCCAGCGCACCCTGCTGGAGAAGTGGGGCCGTGACTCGAAGATCCTCGACATCTTCGAAGGCACCCAGCAGATCCAGCAGCTCATCGTGGCTCGCCGGATCCTCGGCAAGACGAGTGCCGAGCTGAAGTAGTAGGTGGCAACGGCGGACTTGCTAGCACGCGAGCCTGCCGGGTTGATATCATGAAATCATCACGCGAGTGATGTCGAGCGGTAGGACCGCCGCTGGTAACGACGGCCCTACCTGGTGGTTTACCTAGACCGCCAGACTCGGCGGACCAAGATGAGCGCCCCGGCGATTACGGCAGCACCTGTCAAGACGATGCCGTAGTCGACCGGGGCCTTGCTCTTTCTCCGGCGATGTTTCGCCATACCCACCACCTCCTTCCTGGGCGCGATGTGTGGACCATGTCCATCGCCCCTCGGAAGGAAGTGAGCTCACAATACCTGCGTCTACCAACGACTTTCGGGCGCGTTCGCAAACTCGTGCGAATGCGCCCGTTTCACATTTTCCGGCCGTTCGCGCCTGGATTCCGTCCCAATTGTCGGTTCCGGTGTGGACACACCTTCGCCGAGATGCGCATAGCGGGAAAGGGACACATCAGTGCCGGATAGTGGACCGGGCACATAATCGCTGGCAACGTAACGGCCTGCGTTTCTTGATCGACAAATTCAGCGGACGAATTTCTCTCGAGCTGTACCAGAGACCTCAAGGAGCAACTGGATATGGAACGACTGAGCGTGACGCGTCGCCTCGCTACCGTTTTCGCCGCCACCGCGGTAGTAGCGAGTGTTTTTTCCGGTAATGCCACTGCCGAACCGGCGACGGTGGATTGGGCCGGTGCCGCCCAGCAGCTGCGGGCGGCGGCCGTGGGTAACCCCGAGGCCGAGCAGGCGGTGGATCGGCTGGTGGCCTCCGGGCAGGTGAACAAGGCCGGGCAGGTGGCACTGCCCGCGCAGCCGTTCCAGATTCCGGCGCAGTCGGATATCGGGCGCGGCGCTGGGCCGGGCGTCTACGGGTCCGGCATCGCACTCGGCCTCGACGGGTTCCGGTTCGGGTTCTTCGGCGGACCGGGCACGATCGCGCCGAACCAGGCGGGCGCCAAGCTGGAAGTGCTGTGGATCAACCTGTCCAACGGGCGCAGCGGCACCGAGGTGCTCTACGAGCACAACGACGTTCCGGTGGATACCACCATCAGGACCCGCCCGCTCGACACCGGCAGCGGCCTGATCGTGGCCGCGGTGTACGGCACCCTGTGGCACCGCTGGTCAGTGCCGGTGAGCGACGCGAACCCGGACGGATTCCAGTACCAGCGCGGCACCATCTCGGTCCCCTCGTTCGGCGCCGTCTACAACTGATCGACCGCTGCGACGGCCCCCACGGCACGGACCGTGGGGGCCGTCGCGTCCGCGGACCCGGATGACCTCTTGTCCGGAATTACGTAGTTCCGTAGCTTTTGTGGCGTGAGTCTGGAAGAGCGGGTTGCGGAACTCGAACGGCGGCTCAGTGACATGGCCGCCCCCAACGGCAACGGGCAGGAAGCGGCAACCGACCGATGGGCGGTGACCCGCCTGCACGACGAGTTCGTCGCGGCGGATGAGCCCAACGGCGGCGTCCTGTTCGCCGGTTCGGTGCGGCTGCCGACCGACGAGCACTACGGCTGGCAGGCGACCTTCACCACCGGGGACCTCATCGAGGACGACTGGGCCGAAACGGCGGAATGCCTTGCCGCGCTCGGGAATCCGGTGCGACTACGGCTATTGCGGGAGATCATGGGTGGCCGCAGGACGGCCGCGGAACTCGTCGGCCTCGAGGGCGTCGGCACGTCCGGGCAGGTCTATCACCATCTACGACAGCTTGCCGCCGTCGGCTGGTTACACACCGCGGGCCGCGGGCGTTTCGAAGTGCCCGCGGCCCGGGTGGTGCCATTGCTGATCGCATTGGCAAGCGCGCGGCGCTGACGCGATCAGTTACCGACCGAGATTCAGCCGCACTCTTGGTCAACCGCTCGGCCGCTCGAAAACCCGCCCGCCGAGGGCGAAAAGTGAGAATCGTTTCCCAGTCTGTGACCTGTCACACTTTGGACTGCTACGGTGGGCCACGCAATGCCGTTCGAGTTCGCTAGGTCGAGTGCCGACGCGAGATTCTGGTGGAGGTTTTCGACATGAAGGTGGCGCACGCTTTAGAGGCCGTAAAGGCGCTCGGAGTGCTCCGGTCCCGGGGTGTAAGCGATCCGCGCAAGCCGCTGGAAACGCTGCGCACGATCAAGGAATCACAAATATTCGGCCCGCAGGCCACATTGATCCGGCATTCCGCGCGCATTGCGCCGGACTCTCCCGGCCTGGCCGACGAGCGCGGCGAACTGACCTACGGGCAACTCGACGAGCAATCGACCGCGATCGCGCGGGGGTTGCAGGCGGCGGGGATCACCGAGGGC
This sequence comes from Nocardia iowensis, assembly GCF_019222765.1. Lineage (NCBI taxonomy): Bacteria > Bacillati > Actinomycetota > Actinomycetes > Mycobacteriales > Nocardiaceae > Nocardia > Nocardia iowensis. Next base: position 7,162,420 of record NZ_CP078145.1, read on the forward strand.
ACCGTCATCGGCGTGTTGGCCCGCGATCATCGCGGCCTGATCCTGTCGATGGTCGCCGCGAGCAAGCTCGGCGTTCGGGTGGCACTGATGAACACCGGCTTCGCCAAGCCGCAGTTCGCCGAGGTCTGCCAGCGCGAGAAGGTCAAGGCGATGCTGCACGACAGCGAGTTCCTCGGCCTGCTCGACGCGCTGCCCGCCGACCTGCCGCGCTTCCTCACCTGGGTCGACGAAGGCACCGAATTGCCCAAGGGCGCACAGACTCTCGACGATCTGGCCGCGGCCAACTCGACCGAGGAGCTGCCGAAGCCGAGCAAGCCGGGCGGCTTCATCATCCTCACCAGCGGCACCACCGGCCTGCCCAAGGGCGCCACCCGCGTCAAGGTGTCCCCGCTGGCCACCGCGCAGTTCCTCGATCGAATCCCGTTCCCCAGCAAGGGCGCCCAGGTAATCGTGTCGCCGATCTTCCACAGCACCGGGTTCGGCACCTGGCTGGTCGGTATGGCCATGGGCAATAAAGTGGTGGTGCGCAGGCGATTCGACGCCGAGGCCACGCTGAAGCTGATCGCCGATCACCGGGCGGAGATGCTGGTAGCGGTGCCGACCATGCTGCACCGGATGACCGAATTGGATCCCGCGATCCGCGCCAAGTACGACACCTCCTCGCTGAAGTGCATCCTGCTCGCGGGCTCCGCGTTATCGCCGGAGCTCACCGTCAAGGCGACCCAGGTGTTCGGACCGGTCCTGCACAACCTGTACGGCTCGACCGAATGTTCCGTCGCCACCGTGGCCAAGCCGGAAGATCTGGCCGTGGCGCCCGGCACCGTCGGTCGCGCGCCGATCACCTGCGAGGTGCGGCTCTACGACGACAACGACAAGCAGGTCACCGCGATCAACACGACCGCGCGCATCTTCATCCGCAGCGGCACGCCGTTCGAGGGCTACACCGACGGTCGCAACAAGCAGATCATCGACGGCTTCATGTCCAGCGGCGATGTCGGCCACCTCACCGAGCACGGCCTGCTGATGGTGGACGGCCGCGACGACGACATGATCGTCTCCGGCGGCGAGAACGTCTTCCCGCAGGAGGTGGAGAACCTGCTGCTGGAGCGCCAGGACATCTTCGACGCGGCGGTCGTGGGGGTGGACGACGTGGAATTCGGTAAGCGATTGCGCGCATTCGTCGTTCCCGAGCCGGGACATACCCCTGACGGCGAGGAGATCAAGGCCTACGTCAAGAACAACCTGGCGCGCTACAAGGTGCCGCGCGAGGTGATCTTCCTCGACGACCTGCCCCGCAACCCGACCGGCAAGCTGCTGCGGCGGGTGCTGGTGGAGTACGAAGTGCCGGCCTGAGTGCGGACGGGCGACCCCTACTGGTTACCCACCGGTAGGGGTTGTTGAGATACGTGACACACCGGGTTACAGATGCTTGCTATTGTTAGCGACAGCACTGGATCCCGTAGCTGCGGTCCGCACCACCCACCGGCTCTCTCCCGGGTGGGACCGCCGGAAGGTTGTTGTCGAATGGTTGTCTCCTTCCCCGCGTTGAGTGGCACTGCCCGCAAGGCCGGAGTTTTCGCCCTCGGCGTGAACGTCATGGTCAAACGGCGGCTGTTCAATCCGCTCCGCCCTGACCACGCCGCACGGTCGGCGTTCAACGTGCTCAAGTTCGGCCCGTTCGCCGGGGTCGTCATGCACGCCGCACAGACCAGACCCGGGGCGGGCGCCATCGTCGACGAGGGCGGTGAACTGACCTTCGGCCAGCTGAACGAGCAGTCGAACGCCCTGGCTCGCGGCCTAGCGGCGCAGGGTTTGCAGCCCGGCGACGTGGTCGCGGTGCTCGCGCGCGACCACCGCGGCATGGTGTTGAGCCTGCTCGCCGCGGGCAAGCTCGGGGTGCGCACGGTGCTGATGAACACCGGGTTCGCGAAGCCGCAGTTCGCCGACGTGGCCGCCCGCGAAAAGGTGAAGGCGGTGCTGCACGACAGCGAGTTCCTCGACCTGATGAGCGCCATCCCCGCCGCTATTCCGCGGGTGCTCACCTGGGTGGACGCGAAGGACAATGCCGACCCGGCGATCCCGACGATCGAGTCGGTGAGCGCTGGCCAGTCCACCGACCCGCTGCCCGCGCCCGCGAAGCCGGGCGGCATGGTCATCCTGACCAGCGGCACCACCGGAACTCCCAAGGGCGCGCCGCGCGACCGGGTGAGCCCGTTCGCCTCGGCCCAGTTCGTCGACCGGGTGCCGCTGCCGCACAACGGCACCATGATCATGGCGGCGCCGATCTTCCACGGCACCGGGCTTTCCCAGTTCACCATCGGCCTGGCCCTAGGCAACCGGGTGATCTTCCAGCAGCGCCGTTTCGATCCGGAGCAGACGCTGGCGAATATCGTGAAGTACCGGGCCGATTCGCTGGTCGTCGTGCCGACCATGCTGCAGCGCATCCTCGACCTCGGCGACGAGGTGCTCGCCAAGTACGACCCGAGCACCATCAAGGTGATCTTCGCGGCGGGCTCGGCGATCGCGCCGGACGTCGTCACCCGGACCCTCGATTACTTCGGCGACAGCCTCTACAACCTGTACGGCTCCACCGAATGCGCCGTCATGACGGTCGCCACCCCCGAGGACCTGCGAAAGGCGCCGACCACTGCGGGCAAGGCGCCGGTCGGCATCCGGATCGTGCTGCTCGATGAGAACCGCAAGCCGATCACCGAGCCCAACGTCACCGGCACCATTTTCGTCGACAACGGCTTCGCCTTCACCGGATACACCGACGGCCGGACCAAGGAGGTCGTGGACGGCATGATGTCCAGCGGCGACGTCGGGCATTTCGATGCCGAGGGCCTGCTGTACATCGACGGCCGCGACGACGACATGATCGTCTCCGGTGGCGAGAACGTCTTCCCGCTGGAAGTGGAGAACCTGATCGCCGGACGCGAGGACATTTTCGAGGCCGCGGTGGTCGGCGTGGACGATCGCGAATTCGGCAAGCGGCTGCGGGCGTTTGTAGTGCCAGGCCCCGACTCCAAGCGGGATCCGCAGGAGATCAAGGACTTCGTCAAGGCGAACCTGGCCCGCTACAAGGTGCCCCGCGAGGTCATATTCCTCGACGAGCTCCCCCGTAATGCCACCGGCAAGCTACTGCGCAAGCCATTGATCGAGATGGAAATCGACCCGAGCTGACCGCCCGAACACCCGATTTCCCGTACCCGAGAGCGCAGGCGATTCGGCGTGCGGGAGGTCGGGGGTGGAGCGGCTGTGATGCGCACGTGATCGGCGCGGGCGAAAATCTAGATCGGTTTCCGGCAGTATTTCGGCCGTTTGTCTGGGGACAGATGGGCGCAATTCGTCGGCTACTATCAGCGCGTGAGTATCGAGTTCGGCCGGTCTGCTGCGGGGCAACGCAGCGCCGTCGCGCGTGTGCGCGGCGGTTCGGCGGGCGCGATCTCGGGGACCATTTCCGTTGCGGCCCATGGCTGGGCGTCCGCGGGCAGCTGGCCGGACACCACCACCCTGGCCTTGCTGGCGGCCGCCTCCGCCGTGATCGGTGCGCTGGTGGCCGGCCTCGCGCCGCTGCGTGACACCTCCGCCGGGCTGATCACCGCGCTCGTCGCCGGGCAGCTGCTCGGGCACGTGACCATGGGATTCGGCTCGGGTCACCTTCATCACGGCGATGCCCAGCTGACTCCGGCGATGCTCACCGCCCACCTGCTCGCGGCCATTGCCGCCGCCGCGGTGATCCGTGGCGCGGAAGCCGCCTACCGGTCCGGCACCGCGGTGCTCTTCCGCGTCCTTCGTCCGCGGCACCCCGCGCCCGTCGCCGACCCGGCCGCGCTGCGCATCACCCACCGTGACCGCGTCATCCTGCGCATCTTCGCCACCGAATCACTTCGCCCACGGGGTCCACCGGTCGCCCTCGCGAGCTGACTTCACCTAAACACCCGGTACCGAAACGCGCGTGCCTTTGCGAACACAGCTCGCGCCCCAGAACATTCAGCGCATCATCGCGGACGTCATCCATTGGCCTTCGGAGATAGCTCGGGACACACGTCGCGGTTACTCACAGAGGCAACTTTGCCGACCCTCGAGCTTTCTCGTATGCCGCCTCGGACAGCCGCGTAATCGATGAATCCTGTCGCCGACGACGTGCCGTTGCACGCGTATCGCGTGCCGCCACTCGCTCTTCGAGCGAGACTCCCCCACCCCACCGGGTTCCCCGACCTGCAGAAACGAATGACCGTGAGTACAACAAAAACAATCGACCCGGACGCCGAATTACCGGCCCCGCCCGCAGCGCCCGGCACGCAGGCCAGGCGCAGACCGACCGCTCGAAATGGGCTGTACGCGTTGGCCATGCGTCTGCACTTCTACGCGGGCATATTTGTCGCCCCGTTCATTCTCGTCGCCGCCGTCACCGGCGCGCTCTACGCCATTTCGCCGACGCTCGAATCGATCGTCTCGCGCGATCTGCTGACGGTCGAGGCGAGCGGAGCACCGAAGCCACTGTCCGAGCAGATCAGTGCCGCCGTCGCGACCCAGCCGCAGCTGGCATTGGCCGCGGTCGCCCCCGCTCCGGGCGCGGAGGACACCACCCGGGTGCTGTTCACCGACCCATCGCTGGGCGAATCCGAGCGGCGCGCGGTGTTCGTCAACCCGTACACGGCACAACCGGTGGGCGAGTCCGTCGTCTACGGCAGCTCGGGTGCGCTGCCGATGCGCACCTGGATCGACCGCTTGCATCGAGATCTGCACTTGGGTGAGCCCGGCCGCCTCTACAGCGAGCTGGCCGCGTCCTGGCTGTGGATCATCGGGCTCGCCGGGTTGGTCGTGTGGGTGCGCCGGGTGCGCACCCGGCGCAACCGGAATTCGGCGGGCTGGTTGTTCGCGCCGGACCGCTCGCAGAACGGCTGCGGCCGCACGGTGAACTGGCACGGCTCCGTCGGCATGTGGGTGCTGCCGATCGTCCTGCTGCTGTCGGCGACCGGCATGAGCTGGTCGACCTACGCGGGCGCGAACATCACCGAACTGCGTCAGCAGCTGAGTTGGACCACTCCGGCGGTCACCACGGCTCTTCCGGGATCCGCTGCGCCCGTGCATGATTCGGGCGGCGAGCACCACGGTGGCCACCAGGCCGCACCCGCTCCGGCCGATCCAACCGAGCGGATCGCCCAGGTCGACCGGGTCTACCGGACCGCGCGCGCCAACGGCCTGACCCAGGCCGTCGAGATCGGCATCCCGGCCGAGCCGGGCCGGGCATTCGCGGTGAAGGAACGGCGGATGCCGGGCACCTACACGGTCGACGCGGTCGCCGTCGACGGCGCCACCGGATCGGTCACCGATCGACTCGACTATGCCGACTGGCCGCTGATGGCCAAGCTCACCAACTGGGGCATCCAGTTCCACATGGGCCTGATGTTCGGATTGCTCAACCAGCTTTTGCTGCTGGCGGCCATGGTCGGGCTGATCACCGTGCTGCTGCGCGGTTACCTCATGTGGTGGCGCAGGCGGCCGACCCGCAGCAGCTCAGGACGGCTCGCGATGGGCCGGGCGCCGCGGCGGGGCGCGCTGCGCAGAAGCTCGCCGTGGCTTGCCCTGCCGGTGGTGGCCGCGGCCGTGCTGATCGGCTGGTTCGCCCCGCTGGTCGGGATCAGCCTGCTCGCCTTCCTCGCCGTCGACGTACTGCGGGGTCTCACGGCACGGATGCGCGCCGCGTAGCGGCTGACGATTCCGGGAGTTCCTCTCCGGATGAGGCGGTCTGGCCAGCGCTGTGCTGTGCGGCGGCCAGGCCGTCTCGACCGGAGAGGAACCGGGTGCACCCCGAGTGTGCTTGCGGTATCGCGGAACTCGGGGTGCGGGTTCGGCGAGCCGAGTGTCAAGTGTCGGCGCATGGCATCTACCTCCATTTCTGCTGGTGCGTACTGGTTCAGCTAGTGGACTCCGCCGGGCTTACGCGTAGAGCCTGGCGATGAACGCCTGCATATTGGCGAGCATGCGCTCGACCTTCTGCTCGGGGTTCAGGTTTTCCCGGTACCGGTTGCCGAGCGCCGGGGTCTTCTTGCCGCGCGCGTACAGCGGACAGGCCAGATCGGTGCACATGTAGGTGCCGATCGTGTTGCCTTTGCGACCGGACGGACCCGCCTTGGCGGCGGTCAGCAGGGAAACACCGCTGCCGGTGTGCGTGGTCAGGCAGATCGAACACATCTGTGCTCGACCGGAACCACCGGTTTCGTAGCGCAGCGCGATCCCGATCAGCTCGCCGTCGTCGTTGGGGACGACCAGATAGCACCGGCCGGGCAGCGACGGGTCGCTCCAGCCGAGGAAGTCGAGATCGTCCCACGGGCGCTCGTCGAGCTCACGTGGCATCGGCAGGCGTTTGGCTTCGGTTTTGGAACAGTTGATGAACGACGACCTGATGTCGCGTTCAGTCACTGGTTTCATGCGCTTTCACTCCATTCTGATCTTGTAGGTGGACAAACCGGAGTGACGTTACGGTGCCGGACACGCATCCAACAACCGCATTTCCGCCCGTCATACCTGCTGGTCAGTTCGCTGTGAAGAGAATCACCAGACCGGTCGGTCGCTTAATAATGGCGGCGGTTATGCGGTCGCCACGCTGTTTGTCTGCGACCTGGCCGGGTATGTCGCGGATGTCCTGAGTCGCCACGACGGAGCGACCGAGTTAGTGCCCGCCCCGGCGAGGCTGCAGGGTCGGGCGACGAAAGGGGTACATGTGAGTACGTTGGCCGCCACCGTAGACGTCGAGGTACCAGTCCGCACCGCTTACAACCAGTGGACGCAATTCGAAACATTCCCCCTGTTCATGGAGGGTGTGGAAGAAGTGCGCCAACTAGATGACAAGCACACGCATTGGCGGATCCACGTCGGTCCGTCGACGCGCGAATTCGACGCCACCATTACCGAACAACACCCGGACGAGCGGGTCGCCTGGAAATCCGACAGCGGCCCGGAGCATGCGGGTGTGATCACCTTCCACCGGCTGAACGACACCACCACCCGGATCACCGCCCAGATGGAGGTCGATCCGGAGGGGTTCGTGGAAAACGCCGCCGACAAGCTCGGCGTGCTGAAGCACCGCGTCAATGGGGATATGCAGCGCTTCAAGGAGTTCATCGAAAACCAAGGTCACGAAACCGGCGCCTGGCGCGGGGACATCCCACGTCCGGACGCCTGAGGCGAAAGGCAGCCAGTCATGGCAACATTCCAGCCGAACGCGACAACCACCGAATGGTCCCCGACCCGGATCGCGGCGCTCGCCGTAGGCGCCGTATTCCTGCTGGTCGGTGTCCTCGGCTTCATCCCCGGCGTCACCACCGACTACGACACGATGAGCTTCGCCGGACACCACTCCGACGCCAAGCTGCTCGGCGTGTTCCAAGTCTCGGTGCTGCACAACATCGTGCACCTGCTGTTCGGTGTCGCCGGCCTGGTCGCCGCGCGCACCGCGGTGGCCGCCCGCTGGTTCCTGCTCGTCGGCGGCGCCATCTACCTCGTCCTGTGGCTGTACGGCCTGGTCATCGACCGTGGCAGCGACGCGAACTTCGTTCCCGTCAACGAAGCCGACAATTGGCTGCACTTCGGCCTCGGCCTCGGCATGATCGCCTTGGGTGCAGTGCTGCCTCGGCTGGCCGCGCCGGGTCACGGCACCCCGGCAGTCCGATAGTTACCGCGACACAACCGAATACACAAGGAAGCCCCGCCCGGTATGTCCGGGCGGGGTTCCCGCGCGTTAGGGGGTTTCCGACGGCTCCTCCGGGAGTTCCGCGGCAGGCGCCTTCTTCGGCACGGCGATCGGGCGCAGGACAACCCAGGTGATGAAGAGCAAGGACACGACGCCCATGCCTATCCCCGCCCACAGGTTGACATTGATGCCGCCGGTCTTGGCTTCGTCGGCGGCGGTATGGCTGACCAGACCGGTGATGATCAGAATGACCGCGTAGCTACCGAGTAGGGCGCCGACGATGGTGCGGATGTCGAAAAGCATTGCGGCTCCTTATCCGACGATGATGTTGAGGGCGATGACCAGGGCGAGGGCGATACCCGCCAGCAGCACCGGACGCTGATACCAAGGCAGCGAATCCTGATCCGGGTCGGTGCGCACTTCCTTCGGCGTTTCCGAGTAGACCAGGCCGACCAGCTCGGCGACAGGCTTGGGCTGGGTCACCTGGGTGACCAGCACACTCACCACGATGTCCACCACGAACGCCACACCGGCGGCCACGAAACTCGAACCCTGACCGGACAAGTGGAACACCTCGGTCTGATGCAGGATGAAAACCACGATGGCGGAACCAGTTCCGCAGACCAGACCCATCCAGCCCGCGGTCGGTGTCATCCGTTTCCAGAACATGCCGAGGATGAAGGTCGCGAACAGCGGTGCGTTGAAGAAGCTGAACAGGGTCTGCAGATAGTCCATCATGTTGCTGAAGCTCGACGCGATGAACGCGGTGAAGATCGCCGTCACCGTCGCGCCGATGGTGGCCAACCGCCCGACGGTCAGGTAGTAACCGTCCCGGCGATCCTTGCGCACGTACTGCTGCCACAGGTCATAGCTGAACACCGTGTTGAACGCGGAAATATTGGCCGCCATGCCCGCCATGAACGCCGCGAGCAGACCGGCGATGCCGACCCCGAGCAAGCCGTTCGGCAGCACGTCCTTCATCAGATACAGCAATGCCTGGTTATAGGTGGTATCACTGCTGAAGTCCGGATCGGCCGTCTTCGCCGCCTTGTACTCGCTCATCTGCGGCACCAGCACCGCGCTGATCATGCCCGGAATCACGACGATCAACGGGATGAACATCTTCGGGTAGGCGCCGATGATCGGGGTACGTCGGGCCGCGGAGATGGAGTGCGTCGCCAACGCGCGCTGCACCTCGACGAAGTTGGTGGTCCAATAGCCGAACGAGAGCACGAACCCGAGGCCGAACACGATGCCGATCACCGAGAGGATGTTGTCGCTGAATCCGCTGAGCTCATTTCCCGGCCACGAGTCCAGTTGCGCCCCGCCGCCAGGCGACGCGGTCACCTTCTCCTGCAAACCATCCCAGCCGCCCACCTTGTGCAGACCGACCAGCGTGAGCGGCAGCAGCGCGGCGACGATGACGAAGAACTGCAACACCTCGTTGTAGATCGCCGCCGACAGCCCGCCGAGGGTGATGTAGGAGAGCACGATCGCCGCCGCGACGACAACCGACACCCACAGCGGCCAGCCAAGCAGCACGTTCAGGATGGTGCCGAGCAGATACAAATTGACGCCCGCGATCAGCACCTGGGCGATCGCGAAGCTGAGCGCGTTCACCAGGTGTGCGCCGGTGCCGAAGCGCCTGCGCATGAACTCGGGCACGCTGCGCACCTTGGAGCCGTAGTAGAACGGCATCATCACCACGCCGAGGAACAGCATCGCGGGTATCGCGCCGATCCAGAAGTAGTGGAAGGTGGGAAAACCGAACTGGGCGCCGTTTGCCGACATGCCCATGATCTCGACCGCGCCGAGGTTCGCCGAGATGAACGCGAGGCCGGTCACCCAGGCGGGCAGCGAGCGCCCGGACAGGAAGAAGTCGATGCTGGACGAGACGCGCTGCCTGGCCAGCAGGCCGATGCCGAGGACGAACACGAAATATAAGGCGACAATGAAGAAGTCGACCGGCGTCGCGTCCAGTCGGAGTGTCGACGACGCGTCTAAATAGGTCGACGCCGTCGACCGCGATTCGGCGGCGAGCAGCGCGGACGTCAGAACAGGTGAATCGGCAAGCGGCACAGCGTCCCTCCTGGCGGTCAAACCGGGCGTCGAGCGAGATCCTTCATGGTGCGAAATCGTGCGTCTACGGGTACAGCGTGGCGCGCGCGACTCCCTCGTCGCCGGCCGAATGGTGTCGGCTGACACCTACTCTGCGTGATTGTGCCTCACTCGCGGGCCACAATCGTGCACAAAAAGCTGGGCGGTCGTTCAGTCGGCGCGGTGTGCGCCTGCCGCCGGACCGACGACAAAGGTGCGTGGCTCGGCAAAGCCCGAGCGAGCGAACCGAATCCGCACGGCATCCATCACCGCGCCGGTGTGTTCGCGATCGACGAGGGCGAGGACACTGCCGCCGAATCCACCACCGACCATCCGCGCGCCGTGCGCCCCCGCGTCGAGCGTCGCGGCGACGGCGGCATCCAGCGCGGGGGTCGACACCTCGAAATCATCTCGCAGCGAGGCGTGGCCCTCGGTCAGGATCGTCCCGATGGACCGCGGGTCCTGACCACTTCGCAATTTCTCGGCAACTGTCAACACGCGCGCGTTCTCGGTGACCACGTGCCGAGCCCGGCGACGCAACACCGCGTCGGATATCCGGCCCACCGCTGCCACGGAATCGATGTCGCGCAGCGCGGGCACACCGAGTTCGGCGGCGGCAGCCTCACATTGAGCACGGCGCTCGCCGTAGCCGCCATCTACCAGTTCGTGTGGCTGGCCGGTGTCGATCACCAACAGCGCCAACCCGAATCGTTCGATATCGAACGTAATCTGTTCGTGGCCAGCCGAATTCGCATTGGCACCAGCTCCCTCTGCCGCGAACCGGCGGATGTCGAGGAACAGCGCGTGACCGGCGGTGCAGAGGATCGAGGCCGACTGATCCAGCAAACCGGTCGGCGCGCCGACGTAGCCGTTCTCCGCCGCGCGGGCGAGGTCGATCAACTCACGGTCGGTGACAGTGGGCGCGAACAGATCTCGCAGCGCGATCGCCACCGCACAGGACAGCGCCGCCGAGGAGGACAGCCCGGCGCCGATCGGCACCGCACCGTCCAGCACGAGATCGACCCCGGCGATCCGATGGCCGCGCCGGACGAATTCGGCAACAACGCCGAGCGGATACCGCGACCAGCCCGGCACCCGATCCCGCTGCGCCGCAAGGTCGGCCACCGCGACGAGTACCGTCTCGTCCGGCCGCTGCCGGGAGACCACCCGCACCCGACCGTCCCCGCGCTCCGCCGCCGCGCACTCGACCACCAGCGGCAGCGCGATGGGCAGCACGAAGCCGTCGTTGTAATCGGTGTGCTCACCGATGATGTTGACCCGCCCCGGCGCTACCCACGTCTGCACTGGTACCTCGCTGTCTGTCGTGTCCTCTGATCCCGTCGTCCCGGCGGGCGCCGGAATCGAGTCGGCCTGCCACACGTTACGAGACACGCCGCAGGAGCATTGCTTTCACGCTCCGGAGGTGCGCGATTCGTTTTCGTGCCGCACAGTCGATTTTGACGTAATACCGGCCTGCAAATTGGGCCGGGCTTTCTGGGAGGGCATTATGATTCACACCACCCCGCACAGCGGGCTAGTGGGGCCGCGCGGCCGCTTACTCGGGCTGCCGTGGATAGATCGACTACGCCCGCCCGCGGGCCGGGCGATCGCCGGGTCGCCGCTGACGATCGAGATAGGCGCCGCGACGGGGGCAGGACCGACAGCGATGTCGGCCTTCGATGCGGCACTGCGTGAGCTGGGAGTAGGTGATGCCAACTTGATTCGACTGTCGTCGGTCATCCCGCCACGCGCCACTCTGGAACGCACCGGACGGGTGCGCAAACCGATCCCGTGGGGCGACCGCCTCTACTGCGTCTACGCGGCACAGCACGCCGACGAACCGGGCCGGACGGCCGCCGCCGGAATCGGCTGGGTGCTGCGCGACGATGGTTCCGGCGCAGGCCTTTTCGTCGAGCACGAGGCCGAGACCACCGACGAGGTAGCGGCCCTGATCCGGTCCAGCCTGAACGACATGACGCGCAACCGTCCCGAAAGTTTCGGCCCGGTCCGGCTGTGCACGACCGAAGCCCGCTCCGACGGCAGCCCGGTATGTGCGCTGGTGCTGGCCGCGTACCACACCACGCCGTGGGGCTGGCGCCGATGAAACCTTTCCACGTCACCATCGAAGGCAAGATTCCGGACGACCGGATAGACGTATTCCAACGCCTCTACGAGGAGGCATTCGGGCCGTTGCGCACCAAGGCGATCGCCAGACAGGTGTTGCATCCCGACGAATTCCGCGCGGAGATGATCGATCCCCGCGTGGACAAGCATGTGGCGCGGCTGGAATCCGGCGAACCGGTCGGGGTGACCACCCTGACCAAGCATCTCGACACCGTCCCGTGGATCAGCCCGCATTACTTCACCGCCCGATATCCGGAACACGCCGCGCGCGACGCGATTTATTACGTCGGTTTCACCCTTGTTACGCCAAGTGCGCGACAAGGGCTCGCATTTCATGCCATGATCAAATCAGTTGTCCAGGTTCTGGTTGCCGAGCGCGCTGCGGTCGGTTGGGACATTTGCTCGTACAACAACACTCGGTTCTCGTTCGCCGACAGCATTCGTGCGGTGCTCGACAAACAGGCGAACGTCGAGGTAGTGGTGGAGGATTCGCAAATCTACTACGCGGCTCGGTTCACAGGGGATGGAGCGACCAAGGGGGGCTGATGACAGTCAGCGAAGAGCAGCCGACAGGCCAGCGGTACCGTTTCCGAACACGGTGGTACGCACTGCTTCTCGGGGGAAGCGCGGCCGCGATCGCCGTCCATGTGACGGTCGATTCGCGGCTGCTGTCGTTTGTGACGATGGCGGCCATTCTCGCGGGCACGCTCGCCATGATCGGCTTCGGCCTGTGGGCGCACCGTCCGACGCATCCGTTGCCCTGGTATCTGTTGTCGGCCTCGGCGGTCCTTTCGGCAGCGGGCGCCGCGCTGCGCGACGGGTCCGACCATGCGTTGCATCCGATCGATGACGTGTTCACCCTGCTCGGCTATCTGGGTGTCGGCCTCGCGGCACTGATCTGGTTGCGCCCGCGCCGAGTCCGCAGCAACAACGACCTGCTGCTCGACTCCGGATTGATCGGCCTCGGCGCGCTACTCGCGTCCTGGACGTTCCTCATCTCGCCGATCCTGCAGGCGCACGACACCATGCTGAACACCTGGGTGGCGGCGACCTATCCGGTGTTGGACGCATTGCTGCTGACGCTTGTCGCGCATTCGGTGGCCACCTCGACCCGCTCGGAAACCTCGCTGCGGCTGTTGCACGTCGGGCTGGTCCTGGCGCTGCTCGGCGATCTCGGCTACAGCCTGGACACGACGGGCTCGGTGACCATCGGCCGCGAGATGCTGATGGCGCCCTTGCTCGCCGCGTACGCGACGGTCGGTGTCGCGGCGTTGCATCCGACGATGGCAAGTCTCGGAACCCCGCGGCAGATCCACCCGCACCATTCCCGTCAACGCGCCAGCTTCATCGCGGTGGCGTTGATCGTGGCCTCGCTGGTGCCGGTGGTCGGCTCCTCGCTCGGCACGCTGGACCGGGTGGTGGTGTCGTCACTGTTCGCGCTGTTGCTCATCGGCGTGCTGGTGCGCAGCGAGCGCGCCATCGTGCGCAGTTCCCGCAGTGAGCGGCGCGCCCAGTACCAAGCCGATCACGACACCCTCACCGGACTGCTGAACCGATCGGCCCTGTTGCGCGCGCTGAATCGCAACAGCGAGCGCTGGGCAGAGCAGCCGCTGTGCCTGTTGTTCATCGACCTGGACGGCTTCAAGATGGTCAACGACAGCTATGGCCACGCGGTCGGCGATGAGCTGATCGCGAACGCCGCCTCGCGCATCCGGCGGGTGGTGCTGCGCGATGATGTGGTCGCGCGGTACGGCGGCGACGAATTCGTGGTGCTGTCCCCGCTCGGCCGGCCGGAGGCGGCGATGCTCGCCGAGCGGCTGCTCGGGGCGTTCGTCCGGCCGTTCGAGCTGAGTGCGGGCGAGATACCGATCACCGCGAGCATCGGGATCGCGTGCGGCTGTCCGCGCAGCACCGAGTCCACCGTCTACGACCTGATCAGGGACGCGGATTCGGCCATGTACCACGCCAAGGAATACTCACTCGGCTACGCATTCCACGACGATGCGCGGCACGCGTCCGACTCCATGCGGCACCCGTCGAACGACCCGGTGCGGCACCCCGCCACCGACGCGGGCCGGCGGATCTGGCGCACGAGCCCCAGATCCACCAGCACCGCGGTCTGATCGAAGCGCACAGCCGCGGCGGTACGCCTAGTCGACCAGCTCGTCGAGCAGCCGCCTGGCCGCCTCCAGCTCGGCCTGCAACTGCTTGACCTTGGCCTCCTGCGCTTCCCGTGCCGCGTCCAGGATGCCTGCCACCACGTCGGCCACCTCCGGGTGCAGGATCTTGGCGGCCTGCGCCACGGCGGAACTTGGCACCGCGAGACCGCGCACCGCGCGCTTCTTGCCGCTGACCACGTCGACGGACCATTCGCCGTCGGCGGTGCCGGTCAATGTCACGGTGACCTCGGCCGCCTTCGCCTTCGGTCGAGCGGGCGCCTTGGCGGCCTTGGCGGTACCCGCCGGGGCCGGCTTGGTCGCTGGCGCCTTGTTCGCGCCGCCGTCCTGTTCGTCCGATTCCGGGGTGCTCGCAACGGGTTTCGGGACTACCGGTGGCGGGGCGACAGAACTAGGGGTGGTCGGTGGCGCAGTGCTCGTCAAGGTCGACGGCTGGGTCACGGGTGATTCCTTCCTGGTTGTCGACTTCGGCTGGGCAGTGGAAACGGTCGCCGCCCCTCGGGGCGGCTTGGTCAACGTCACTTCTGTCGGAGAAAAGGACAGTACATCCTTCGATCCGGTGGGCCGGACCTGCAGGAAGTCTCCGTCGGCCGGGTCGCCGAGGGAGATCACCTTTCCCGACCGTCCTTCCGGCACGCCCACCGCGGCAGCGGTGAACCACACCATGGGCGGGCGGCCCCCGGCGATATCCGCGGCGATCCGCTGAATCTCGCTGTCCGACAATGGCTTGGGCTTGGTTTTAGGCGACGGCATGGTGACTCCGAGCAATATTCGTGGATGGCTGCGTGCACAGATGATGCCGCACCGCACCGACAGATTCGCAGGCCGCTACGAAATCGAGTCCCAGAACACGATTTCCGGGCGGCCAGCGAATCCGGAGCTACATCCGGCGGACGCACGAATCGCCGCGTCGCTCAGGCGTCCGTGACGGGAGCTTGCAGGGCGGGGAACCAAATATCGGTGAGCACCTCGGCGGCGCTCTCGGCGGAGACATTGATGGTGCCCTGGACGGCCCAGCGGGTGAAGAAGCGCTCGAGTTGGGCGACAAGCAGTTCCACGCGCAGCCGCGCCTCGTCCGCGCGGTCGGCGGGCCAGCGCGCGAGGTAGGAGGTCATCGCGTTGGGCAGGGCCAGTATTCCGTTGCGGGCGATCTCGCGGAATTCCGGCTCCAGTGCCGTCGCCTCGTCCCAGGCGGGTAGCAGGTCCTTGTACTCGTGGAACCATTCGATGGCGCGAGTCACCCAGGCGACGAACTCGGCGCGCGAGCCGGTGTCCAGTACCCGATCCAGGTCCTCGTAGAAGTGCAGGGCGCTCGGCGCGGTGCTCTGTTCGGCGATCGCGCGCAGCACCTCGAGCTTGCCGGGGAAATGCAGGTAGAAGGTGGCGCGGCTGCACCCGACGGCGGCGGCGATGTCGTCGACCCGCACCGCGGCGTAGCCACGGGTGCTGAACAGCTCCTTGGCACCGGCCATCAGCCGGGCCCTGGTCTGCTGTTTCTGCTCGTCCCGCAGGCTGCTGCCCGCCGGATTCGGGTTCGTGCGCAACGGCTACCTCTTGTCGGTCGAAAGTTGTGCTGACGTGCGACTTTCGCTGAGCAAGTCTACTGATGCCCGCACCATGTACCGCCTTCACTAGACAATACGTCATTAACTAGACACGCTGTCTAGCCAGTGTTACCTTGTTGCCTACGTCACTCCGGAAGCCCTCGCTCCGGACGGTTCCGGTGCGATCGCACCACCGCAGGCAGGTGACGGCCCGCTCAGCACGAGGACTGTGAATTGACTCAACGCACTCTGCCCCGGGTATGCGTCATCGGCGCGGGCCCGTCCGGGATCACCGCCGCAAAACGCTTGCAGGACTACGACATTCCGTTCGACGTGTTCGAGGCCTCGGACGAGGTCGGCGGCAACTGGTATTTCAAGAACCCGAACGGCATGTCGGCCTGCTACCAGTCGCTGCACATCGATACGAGCAAGTTTCGGCTGGCGTTCGAGGACTACCCCGCACCGGCGGACTGGCCGGATTTCCCGCACCACTCGCAGCTGTTCCAGTACTTCAAGGACTACGTCGACCATTTCGGCTTCCGGGACAAGATCCTGTTCGACACCAAGGTCACCGCGGCCGAACGGCAGGAGGACGGCCGCTGGCTGGTCACCGCGAGCGATGGGCGCACCCGGAATTACGACGTGCTGATCGTCTGCAACGGCCACCACTGGGATCCGCGCACCCCGGACTACCCCGGCGAATTCGACGGCGTGCTGATGCACAGCCACGCCTACAACGATCCGTTCGATCCGGTCGATATGCGCGGCAAGAAGATCGTGGTGGTCGGCATGGGCAACTCCGGACTCGATATCGCCTCGGAGCTGTCGCAACGGTTCGTCGCGGAGAAGCTCACCGTCTCGGCTCGGCGCGGCGTCTGGGTGCTGCCGAAGTACGTGCACGGCAAGGTCGGTGACAAGCAGAGCGTCCCCGCGTGGATTCCGCGCAAGGTCAGCTTGAAACTCAAGCAGCGCTTCGTCCGAAAGTTCCGCGGCGACATGGAGTTCTACGGCCTGCCCAAACCCGATCATCGGCCGTTCGAGGCACATCCGTCGGCCAGCGAGGAATTCCTGCACCGTGCGGGGTGCGGTGATATCGCGTTCAAGCCCGCCATCACGGCGCTGGAAGGCCCGCGCGTGCGCTTTGCCGACGGCAGCACCGAGGAGGTGGACGTGATCGTCTGCGCCACCGGATATCACATCAGCTTCCCGTTCTTCTCGGATCCGAAGCTGGTGCCGGACGAGCACAATCGCATGCCGCTGTTCAAGCAGATGATGAAGCCCGGCGTGGACAACCTGTTCTTCCTCGGTTTGGCGCAACCGCTGCCGACGCTGGTGAATTTCGCCGAGCAGCAGAGCAAGTTGGTCGCCGCCTACCTGACGGGCAAGTACCTGCCGCCTTCGGAGGAGGAGATGAACGCGGAGATCCGCGCGGCCGAGCAGCGCAGGACCGGCCGCTACTACGACTCGCCGCGGCACACCATCCAGATCGAGTTCGAGCCGTACGTCCGCGATATGCACAAGGAAATGGCCAGGGGTGCGAAGCGCGCCGCCGCGAACGGCTATGCCCTGCCGGTGCCCGCCAGGGCGCTCGAGAACGTGTGAGGGACAGACGATGACGATCTCGGGATTCTGTGCCGACCAATTCGCGGACGTACGGGAAGAATTGGCGAACCAGCTGGCCGCGGGCGAGGAACTCGGCGCGGCGATCTGCGTGACGGTCGACGGCGAACCGGTCGTCGACATCTGGGGCGGGCACCGCGATATCGAGCGAACCGCGCCGTGGACCGAGGACACCTTGGTCAATGTGTTCTCGATCAGCAAGACGATGACCGCGCTGTCCGCGCTGCTCCTGGTCGACCGCGGCGAGCTGGACGTGCGGCAGAAGGTCGCGCACTACTGGCCGGAATTCGCGGCGAACGGCAAGGGCGACATCGAGATTCGGCAGGTGCTCGGGCACACGTCCGGCGTGTCCGGCTGGGAACGGCCGATCGAGCTGGCCGACATCTACGACACCGAAGCGGCGAGTGCCCGGCTCGGGGCCCAGCCGCCGTGGTGGGAACCGGGCACCGCATCGGGCTATCACGCCCTCAACTACGGACACCTGGTCGGCGAACTGATCCGCCGGATCACCGGCCGCACCCTCGGGCAGTTCTTCGCCGAGGAACTCGCCGGTCCGCTGGGCGCGGACTTCCACATCGGCACCGCGCCCGAACAGCACCACCGCATCGCACCGCTGGTCCCGCCGCCGATGCTGGAGTTCGACATGGCCCTGCTCGATCAGGAGTCCATCCTGGTCAAGACCCTCACCAGTCCCCTGCTCGATATCAACGAGGCCAACAGCACCGAGTGGCGGCAGGCCGAGATCGGCGCGGTGAACGGCCACGGCAATGCCCGTTCGGTGGCGAAGATCCAGTCCTTGGTCGCGTGTGGCGGCGAGCTCGGTGGCCGAAGGTTGTTGTCGGAGCAGACGATCGACCTGATCTTCGAGCAGCAGTCCGACGGCGCCGATCTGGCGCTGCTGTTGCCGCTGCGCTTCGGCATCGGCTACGGGCT
Source organism: Nocardia iowensis (assembly GCF_019222765.1). Taxonomy (NCBI): domain Bacteria; kingdom Bacillati; phylum Actinomycetota; class Actinomycetes; order Mycobacteriales; family Nocardiaceae; genus Nocardia; species Nocardia iowensis. The sequence continues at coordinate 7,180,614 of NZ_CP078145.1, forward strand.
GCCGCAGCGACAGACCGCGCCCCAGGTACCCGACGGCCGCGTCTGCTGGTGGGCCGGGCTCGGCGGCGCCATCGTCGTCAACGACCTGGAGCACCGAGTCACCTTCGCCTACACCATGAACAAGATGGCGCCTGGCCTGATCGGCTCCGCCCGCGCCGACGCCTATTTGCAGGCCGTGTTCAGCGTGGTGCGAGCCGGGGCGAGGGTCAACACCTGATGCGGGCATTGCAACTCACCGAGCCCGGCGTGCTCGAGCTACGCGAGGTGCCGATTCCGGAGATCGGCCCGACCGACCTGCTGCTGCGGGTCGGCGCGGCGGGGATCTGCCATTCCGATCTCCATGTGCTGCACCTGCCGTTCCGCATCCGCGACGAGCCGATGACCCTCGGGCATGAGGTCGCGGGCACCATCGAGGCGATCGGCGCCGAGGTCGACGGCCGCTCCATCGGTGACCGCGGCATCGTCTACCTGTGCTGGTCGTGCGGCGCGTGCCGGGAGTGCGTGCGCGGCAACGAGAACGTCTGCCTGGCCGCGGGACGCACCGCGATGCCACCGTGCCCAGGACTCGGCCCGGACGGCGGCATGGCCGAGTACATCCGCGTTCCGGCAAGCTCTTTCGTGCCGATCGGTGATCTCGACTTCGGGCAGGCGGCGCCGCTCGCGGATGCGGCACTGACCAGCTATCACGCGATTCGTGGTGCGCGCGAACACCTTCGGCCCGGCTCGGTCGCGGTGGTGATCGGCATCGGCGGACTCGGCCATGTCGCGGTGCAGATCCTCGCCGCGACCAGTGCGACCCGAGTGCTCGCGGTCGACGTCCGCGCGGACAAGCTCGACCTGGCCGCTCGGTGCGGCGCGGCGGAAGGCCTGCTCGCGGGCCCGGACACCGCACGCCACATCCTCGAGCGCACCGACGGACGCGGCGCGGACGCGGTGTTCGATTTCGTCGGTGTCGACCAGACCGCCACCCTCGCCGTGGAATCGGTGGCCCCGAACGGGGCCTACCGGATGATCGGCCTCGGCGGCGGCGCACCGGAGATCACGGCGGGTCCGGCGGGCGGGCCGGGGTGGCCGTGGGGCGCCTCGATCCGAAAGTCATACGGCGGCACCAAATCCGATCTGATCGAGTCCGTCGCGCTGGCCCATTCCGGCAAGCTCAGGATCGAGATCGAGCGCTATGACCTGGCGGCGGGCCGCGAGGCGCTAGACCGGTTGGAGCGCGGTCTGGTCACCGGCCGCGCGGTATTGGTTCCGTAGATGAGGAAGTGCGGTAGATGACAGAGCCTTTCGACGCGCAGGCGTTCGCCGCCGCCGCGGCGGCCCGGCTGACCGGTCCCGGCGGGCGGTTCGAGATGGTGGTCGAGGATGTGCTCGGCGCACCGTTGCCGGTACTGCGGGATCGGCAGAAGTCGCTCGGCGCGGTCCTGGCCGCATCGACCACCTGGGGTGATCGCGACTACCTCGTCACCGAAGATCGCCGGATGTCGTTCACCGCCCACGCGGCGGCGGTGGGTGCGCTGGCCAGGGCGCTGCGCGACCGGTACGGCATCGAAAAGGGCGACCGGATCGGCATTCTGGCCGCGAACACCCCCGAATGGGTCATGACGTTCTGGGCGGCACAATGCCTCGGTGCGATCGCGGTGGGGTACAACGCATGGTGGACGCCCCGCGAAATCGCCTACGGTGTCGCGCACACCCGGCCCGCCGTGCTCGTCGTCGACGCGAAACGCGCGGCGCTGCTGGCAGAACTGGATATCCGCGTACCGGTACTGACAATGGCGGACGAACTGCCCGCGCTGATCACCGAATTCGGGGCAGGGGCACTCCCGCTCGCGCAGGTGGATGAGGATGATCCCGCTGTCATCCTCTACACCAGTGGGACCAGTGGACGGCCGAAAGGCGCGGTGCACTCGCATCGAAACCTGGTGGCGGTCATCGGCTATCACCTGTTCAACGACGCGCTGACCGCCGAGTTCACCGGCGCGACCCAGGTGCCGAGCGGACGCCGGTTCCTGCTCACCTCCCCGTTGTTCCACATCGCCAGCCTGCACAATCTGGTGGTGCCTCGGCTGGTGACGGGCGATGCCGCGGTGCTCTATCAGGGCTCGTTCGATGCCGACCGGGTGTTGCGCCTCATCGAACGCGAACGGATCACCAACTGGGGCGCGATGCCGACCATGGCCACCCGCCTGCTCGAGCAGGACCTGTCCCGGTACGACCTGTCCTCGCTGAACTCGTTCTCGCTGAACTCGGCGCCGTCCTCGGCGGCGCTGCAAAACCAACTGCGCGAACAACTTCCGGTGGCCCGTACCGCACTTGTCACCAGCTACGGGCTCACCGAGTGCAGCACGGCCGCCACCCTCGCGAGCCCCGCCGAGCTCGCGGCATTCCCGGATACGGTGGGACGCCCCGTCATCGGGGTCGCCGTCGAGGTCCGCGACAGCGCGGGCAACCCCGTCCCGGACGGCACGGAAGGCGAGATCTGCGTCCGCGGTCCGTACGTGATGCTCGGCTACTGGGACGACGAGGCGGCGACCGCGGCGGCCATCACCAGGGATCGGTGGCTGCGTACCGGCGATATCGGCGTGCTGACCGACGGCAGGCTGCGATTGTCCGGGCGGCGCTCGGATCTCATCCTGCGTGGCGGTGAGAACGTCTACCCCACCGAGATCGAACAGTGCCTGGAGGAACACCCGGCGGTGCGCGAGTGCGCGGTCGTCGGCGTGCCGGACGCCGATCTCGGCCAACAGGTTGCCGCCCTGGTTGTGGTCGAAAATTTCTCGGCGACAACCGAAGACGAGCTGCGCGCCTTCATGGCGGAACGGATCGCCTACTACAAGGTGCCCGCCCGCTGGCGGCTCACGACCACGGCGCTCCCGCGCAACGCGACCGGCAAGGTGGTGCGGGCGGGCCTCGAGGTGTGAACGCCTCAACGCGTCCCGGTAGCGCTGAACTCCCAGCTCACCGTTGACGAGGCCCGTAAAATTGCCAGTGGATCGGTGCGACATGTTCGCCCGGCCGCTCGCAAGGAGTCAATGTGGACGTATTCGAGCACCAGGGCAGGGCTGTGGCCTTCGACCGCGCCGGTAGCGGCGCGCCGGTGGTATTCCTGCACAACGCGGGCACCCAGCGCCATATCTGGGACGACCAGGTGTCGGCGTTGCAGCGCGACCACGAGGTGTTCGCTCTCGACCTCCCCGGTTACGGACAGTCCGAGCAGCCCGCCGACGGCTATCGCCTCGCCGACTATGTGCGCATGCTCGGTGCCTTCCTGGCTGCCCATCGGCTCGCCGACGTGGTCCTGGTCGGCAATTGCCTCGGCAGCGCCACCTCCTTGGGCTACGCGATGGAGCATCCGGACCGGGTCAGTGCTCTCGTCCTGATCAACCCGCTGACCTGGGACACCGTCAGCTCAGGGCAGTCGGCCGGGCTGGCTTGGGCGGACGCCAGGCTTCCCCTGGCGCCGCTGGCCCGCAGGCTCGCGCTGCCCGGCCCGGCCGTCTCGCTGATCGTCGGAAACCAGCTCGGTGCCCGCGGTCGCCGCCAGGATCTGCAGCACTCCCCTCGGCTGCGCGCCCACTGGTCCGACCGCGGCCGCCTACAGGCGCTACACGGCTTGGTCCAGGACTTCCCCGCCTACGCCGCCTTCGACAGGTTCACGCCGCCGCCCGGCTTCCCACCGATCTGCACGCTCTGGGGGCAGCAGAACCGCATCCTCTCGGCGCGCGCCGGCGCCCGCCTCGCGCGCAGGCTGCACGCGCACCCGGCCGTGGAGCTGCCCGACTGCGGCCACCTGCCGATGGTCGAGGATCCGGACAAGGTCACCGCCGTCATCACCGATTTCTTGGCGACGACCGGCCGGGCCCACGTCCCGAAGGCCGTCGGCGGATCCTGAGGGCTCGGCTCACAGCGGCGCGGCCGTCGGGTACAGCGCCGTGAAGCTGGCCGAACGCACACCGCAACCGGCGCATTCGAATTCGACGCCGAGGGTGAGCAGCCAGTGGATGCGGGTGTGACACGTGTCGCACATGAAGTCGACCCCCTCGGCATGGCAGCAGGGGCGTTTGCGGACGGACCATTCCGCCCGATGTCGGCATGGCACGGTATCGAAGCGGAAGGTACACGCGGGCGCGGCCGGGAGCGGGGCGACGATCGCCTCGAAAGTCATTGGGGCCGTGGCAGAGTTCATCGGCGGTACCTTCCGGCGGGACAGCGCTTGTAACCGCGGGATCCGCTCGGATCCCACACTCTGCTGATCGTTAGCTAAATAATTGCCGTTACGCGGTGTAGATTCGACGTCCGATACGTCCGCTACTGCCCGTCAGCCGGGTTTGATGAGACACCTTCCGGGAACCCGGTCGAATAGAGCCGTCGAGGAAAGGGATCCGTCATGTTGTTACGCCGACTTGCCCGCCCGCTATTGGCCACTGTCTTTGTCGTGGAGGGTGTCGATACGTTGCGGCGCCCGGAAACACGAGTCAAGGCGGCGACCGAGCTGGTGCAGCGAGGCCAGCGTCAGCTGCCCGAGCAATACGCCGCGAAGCTGCCGAGCGATCCGGGAACCGTCGTACGGATCAATGCGGGCGCACAGGTAGCGGGCGGTGTGCTGCTCGCCCTGGGCAAAGCGCCACGCCTGGCCGCGCTGGTCTTGGCCGCGACCGTCGTCCCGGCCACCGTCACCGAGCAGGATTTCTGGAACGAACCGGACCCGGCGCAGAAGGCGACCAAACGCAAGGCGTTCCTCAAGGACCTGGGGTTGCTCGGTGGACTGATGATCGCCGCCGCCGATACCGAGGGCAAGCCGTCGCTTGGCTGGCGCGGCAAGCGGGCCGCCCGTGACGCCGCCGCGACCGTCACCGCGGCACTCCCGTTCGCCGGATCCTCCGACGGAGCCACCGCCGAGGTGCTGAAGCGCCGGGCGCACGAAGTCGCCTCAGCGGCAGGCAGTCTCGGCAGCGCCGCGGCCGCCAAGGGCTCCGAGCTCGCCGGGACCGTGCAGCAGCACGGACCCGAATGGGCCGCTGCCGCAAAGGAACACGCGGCGCCGCTGGCGGAGACGGCCAAGGAACGTGGCGCGGAACTGGCCGACGTCGCCAAGCACCGCGGCGCGGAACTGGCCGAGCTGGCGAAGGAGCGCGGACCCAAGTGGGCCGAGTTCGCCAAGGAACGCGGTGCCGAGTTGGCCGAGCTCGCCAGGGAACGGGGCGCGGAACTGGCGGACGTGGCCAAGCACCGCGGCGCGGAATGGGCCGAGCTCGCCAAGGAGCGCGGCGCGGAGTTCGCCGAGGTCGCGCGGGAACGCAGTGCGGAGTTGGCGGACACCGCCCAGAAGCGTGGACCCGAACTCGCCGATACCGCGCGCAAACGCGGCAGCCGGTTCGCGGACACCACCCGGCACCGGGTCGAGAAAAGGCTCAACTGAGCAGTCTTCCACCGAAATCTAGGCCGTCTCTTCATATCCCGGCGCAGTGTCGGCCAGCACGGCGTCCAGCGACCGCACCCGATGGAAGCTGGGCGCCAAGCCGGTGACCTCCAAGGCGCGGTCCACGGACCGCGCCTTGGTGATCAACACCATTCGGCGGCGGGTCATTTCGGCCTGCTTCTGCGCGTCGACCAGGACCCGCAATCCGGCCGCGGCAAGAAAAGTAACCGGCGAAAGGTCGAGCACGACCATCGCGGATCGGGCACCGAACACCCGGGAAAGTTGGTCACGGAGGCTCGGCGCGGTGCGCAGATCGATCTCGCCGTCCACCAGGATCATGGCGATGTCGCGGCGCGGACGACACACCGAAAACCGAAGCACATCAGTGACTTCCAACACGGACCGGTCCAACGGCGCGGCGGTTCGCCGCACTTCGTCGTTGATGGACATATGCCGACTCCTCGGTCCGCCACCGCACGGGACAGACCTGTCTACCTAGTGAAGCATGGCAGGTCAGCTCTGTACAGCGTTAGAGTTGGAGTGTGATGGCAAGCGACGACGCGGTTGTCGGGGCACGCGAACGGATACTGGCCACCGCGTACAACCTGTTCACCCAGCGTGGCATCCGAGACGTCGGCGTCGATGAAGTGATCGCCACGGCGGGTATCGCGAAAGCGACGCTGTACCGGCACTTTCGCACCAAGGACGAGCTGATCCTCGCGGTACTCGCCCGCCGCGAACTGGTGTGGACCTTCGGCATGGTCGAGCAACGGTCCCGCCAGCTCGGCAATACGGCGGAGGAGCGACTGCTGGCGATCTTCGATGTCTTCGACGACTGGTTCGGCACTGAAGGATTCGAGGCATGCACGTTCATCAATGTGCTGCTGGAGATGGGTCCGCAGCATCCGGCAGGCCGCGCGAGCATCGACCACCTCGACACCATTCGCGGCGTGGTCCGCGGGCGCGCCGAAGAGGCAGGCCTGCGCGACCCGGACGACTTCGCCAGGTCCTGGCACATTCTGATGAAGGGCTCGATCGTGTCCGCCACCGAAGGTGACCGGCACGCCGCGCGGCGGGCACAAGCGATGGCACGGGCGCTGATCGACAGCCATCGGGTCGAACCCGCGGCCTGAGCACCTAACTGGCGGCTTGTCTGCCCAGCGCGTCCGCGAACAGCAGTCCGCCGATGACCGCGGCGGGGACGCCGAGTGCGATGGTGCCGATGATCGCGCCGATCGGTGCGGCGGCGGCGCCGGTCACCAGGCAGCCGCCGAGGAAGCCGGGGACGGCGAGGACACCGACTGTCGGGACGGCCGCCGCCGCACCGACCAAGGCCCCGCCCGCCAGACAGCCGATGCCCGCGCCGATGGTCGTGCCGATCAGCGTGCCGAGGGCGACGCCGAGGCCGGAGATGGTGGCGAAGTTCATTACGGCGGTGTTGAAGTCGGTGGATTGCGGGTCGATGGCGATATCGCGCAGCTCGGCTGGGGCGGGGTGGGCGGCAGCGGGGTCGGTGCTCGGGGTCAGGGTGGCGGTGTTGCCGTCGATCTTCGCTGTGATGGGCCACACTTTGTTGTCGCGTTGATAGCTGAGCGGCATCGACACGAGCACACGTCCGGCGCGGTCGTTGACCAGGAACTGCCCGTCGCCCGCGGTCAGCGTGCCCGCGTCGATGGTCAGCACCACCGACTTCTCGACCATGCCTGCGGTGTAGTGGATTTCGGGCGCCGGGACGTCGGCATGCGACGTGGCGGCCGAACCGACCAGGGCGGCAACAGTGCATGCCGCCAGCGTCACGAATGCTGTTCTGCTCATGGGGATTCCCTCATCTTCTCGCCTCGGCACAGCCGGGCGCGTGGTCGCCGGTGCGCGCACAGCACACCGTTGAGTACGAAAGTTCTTGCGGAGAAGCAATATTGGCGAGACAGCCGAGCCTGGTCGGGTCGCCGTGCGGAGCGGTACTCGGTACCGCGGAAGGACGCTAGCCCCAGCGGGGCCAGCCGTGCAACCACTCGCCGCCGAGTGTAGGCCAGCTCACAGCGAGCACCGAGACGCGAACAAATCAGTCGAAATTCCCGGGAACTACAGGGCGTAGTTGACCGACTAAGTGGTCATGCAGCGAACAGCCATGCGGATCAGCCCGCAGGGAGATTTCGGTGTGGTGGTCGAGGACTTCGATCCCACATCACGCGACGACATCCGTGCGGTCAAGCGCACCGTGTACCGGGAGCGAATCGCGGTGATCAAGGGCATCAACCTCGATCCGCACCAATTCGTCGCGCTGGCACGTGGTTTCGGCGAGCCGGTGCGGTATTACGAGCCGATCTATCACCACCCCGAGGTACCCGAGGTCTTCGTGTCGTCCAATGTCGACACCGGCGAGCAGCGGGTCGGCGTGCCCAAGACCGGGAAGTTCTGGCATTCGGACTACCAGTTCATGCCGCGTCCGTTCGATCTGACCTTCACGCACACCCAGGTGGTCCCGAGCCACAGCCGAGGCACCTACTTCATCGATCTCGCCGCCGCCTACCACCGGCTCAGCCCTGAGCTGCGACGATCGGTCGCGGACACGGTGGCGACGCACAGCGTCCGCCGCTATTTCAAGATCCGGCCCAGCGATGTCTACCGGCCCGTCTCGGAGTTGCTGGCCGAGATCGACCGCAAGACGCCGCCGGTGACCATGCCGACCGTCCACCCGCACCCGCACACCGGCGAGCCCGTCGTGTACGTCAGCGAGGGCCTCACCACGGCCATCACCACGGCCGACGGCACCGATCGACCCGATCTGCTGCACGAATTACTCACCGCCACCGGGCAACTCGACGGCACCTTCGAACATCCGGCGATCCGGCTGCAGACCTTCGAACGCGGCGATCTGCTCATATGGGACAACCGCAGTCTGGTACACCGGGCGCTGCACAACTCGACCTGCGAACCCGCGGTCTCGCATCGGGTCACCGTGTACGACGACGAAGGCGTCCCGGCATGAACGGCGCTGTCTTTCCGAACGATCCGGGGCTGCTGTCGGAGGTGCTGCGCTGCTACAAACCGCACTGCCGCTACCTGCGCGAGCTCGCGGTCGAGGCGCGCGGCGAGCGAGTCACGGCCGCCGGAACATTCGAGATCCCGGAGTCCTGCTATATCGACGCGACGGGCCACCTCAATTCGGTCGAGGTGAATATCTGCTACAACCAGATGCTGTACCAGACCGTCGCGGTGCTGGTGCGCCATCGCGTCGGTCCGCTGTTCAGCGACTGGACCATGGACGACTACTGGCGGCGCCAGCTGCCCGACATCCTGATCACCCGGCTGGACAGCGAATACCGGCGGCCGATCGATCCGCGACGGTTCTTCGGCGAGTTCAGCCTCGACGGTAGCCAGGAACGCACGAGCAAGCTCGACGGTGCGCCGTTCACCTCGTTGGATACCTCGTTCCGGTGTTGGGACGACGAAGGCGGGCAGTGCGCGGGCACCGTCCGCTTGGCAATCGTGAACGCGGCGAAACCGCTGGATGCGGCGCGATGACCGGGCGAACCGTGACCTCGGTCCTGGCGCGCCACGCGCGGAATCGGCCGGGCACCCTCGCGATCGCCTGTGCCGGAGCAGGACTCGACTACGCGCGGTTGCATGCCGACAGCATTCGGCTCGCCCGCGCGCTGCGCGCCGCCGGTATCGACAAAGGCAGCCGGGTGGCGTACCTGGGCAAGGAATCCGTCGATTACTACAGTCTGTTCTTCGCGTGCGCGCGGATGGGCGCGGTGCTGGTACCCATCAACTTCCGACTCACCGCACCGGAAGTCGAACACATCATTCGTAATTCGGGCAGCACACTGGTACTCGTCGAGGCCGACACCGCCGACATCGCGCACTCAGCCGCGCCGGAAGTGCGCGCGATCCGGATGGACGGCGACGAATTCACCGGTTGGCTGGCCGGGGTCGCCGAGCCGGAACCCGGCGAGCGACCGGCGGAGCCCGACGACGCGGTGATCCAGCTGTACACCAGCGGAACCACCGGTTTGCCCAAAGGTGTTGTGCTGGCGCAGCGCAGCTTCTTCGCCATCGCGGACGCGCTCGACGAGGCCGGGCTCGACTGGCTCGCCTTCCGCGACGGTGACCGCAATCTCATCGGCCTCCCCGGCTTTCATGTCGGCGGAATCTGGTGGGCCATGCAGGGTTTCGCGGCAGGCGTCACCAATGTGGCGATGCCGCGGTTCGACAGCAGTACCGCGGTGGCACTCATCGAGGAAGCCCAGATCACCACCATGTGTGTCGTCCCATCGATGCTGCGGCTGATCCTCGGCGAACCGCGGGTCACACGTGAAGCGGTCCGCTCGGTGCGCAAGGTCGTCTATGGCGGGTCACCCATTTCGGAGACACTGTTGCGGGAAGCACTGGAGCTCTTCGGCGCCGAGTTCGCGCAGATCTACGGACTGACCGAAACCGGCAATACCGCGATCTGCCTCCCGCCCGCGGACCACGTGCCAGGCAATCCGCGGCTGGCGGCGGCGGGCCGTCCGTACCCCGGTGTGTCCGTGCGGATCATCGATGCGTCCGGCGCGCGGTGCGAGCCCGGCGCGGTGGGTGAGATCTGCCTGCGCTCACCGGCCGCCATGCTCGGCTACTGGAATCTGCCGGAGGCCACGGCCGAAACACTCGTCGATGGCTGGGTGCACACCGGGGACGCCGGATATGTCGATGCCGATGGCTACCTGTACATCAGGGACCGGTTGAAGGACATGATCATCGTGGGCGGCGAGAACATCTATCCCGCCGAGATCGAGAACACCCTCGCCCGCCACCCGGCGGTGGCGGATTCGGCGGTGATCGGGGTGCCCGACGATGTGCTCGGCGAGTCGGTGCATGCCTTCGTCGCGTGCCGACCGGGTGAACGCGTCCGGGTGCGTGAGCTCATGACGTTCTGCCGGGAGCAGTTGGCGTGGTTCAAGATTCCGGTGCGATTCGAGTTCGTCGACCGTATTCCGCGCAATCCGAGCGGCAAGATCCTGCGCTGGCAACTGCGGGAGCGGTTCTGGGCCGACCGGGAGAGACAGGTCAACTGATGGAACCACTCAGCTATGACAGCGTGCGCGCCGATATCGCCGACGCGCTCTACCTGGAACCCGACGAACTGGGCGACACCGACGACCTGTTCGCCGCTGGATTGGATTCGGTGCGATTGATCGGCCTGATCGAGCGGTGGAAGTCGCGCGGTGCCGCTCCGGCTTTCGCGGATCTGGCCGAGAACCCCACCCTGACCGCGTGGTGGTCACTGCTCGCGCCAAGGGCCGCGCCGTGAGGGCGGCCGTCGCGCGGCCGTTGACGGCCGCGCAACTGGGTGTCTGGCTCGGCCAGCAGCTCGATCCCGCTGCCTCGGTCTTCAATATCGCCGAGTACGTGGATATTTCGGGTCCCGTGGTGCTGGATCTGCTGGTGGCCGCGATCCGGACGGCGATCGACGAGGCTGCGGCACTGCATGTTCGGTTCATCGAGGACGGCCCGTGCCAGGTCGCGGAGTCGCCGGAGTGGGCGGTTCAGGTGGTAGATGTCTCGGCCGAACCCGATCCGCTGCGCGCCGCACTGGAGCTGATGGCGCGGGACGTCGCTCAGCCGGTCGAGCTGACCGGTGACCTCCTGTTCGCACACATCGTTTTCCGGCTCGGTGCGCAACGTACGCTCTGGTATCACCGGGTGCACCACATCCTGCTCGACGGCTACGGCATGGCGCTGATCGCGCGCCGCGTCGCCGAGCTGTACACCGCGAGTACGGCCGGAACAGCGCCGCCGCCTTGCGCTTTCGGATCCTGGGACGCCGTGGTTGCGGCCGATATCGCGTACGCCGATTCGGCCGACCTCGACCGCGACCGCGCGTTCTGGCTCGACTATCTCCGCGACCGCCCGGCCCCGGTGACCTTGTCCGGTGCGGGGCCGCGCGCGACATCGGTTGCGGGCCGGGTACTTCGGGAGTTCGCCAGGCTCGATGCCGAGACTGTCGCGCTGTTGCGCAGCGTTGCGGCGACCGTGCGCGCGAATTGGACCGATGTGCTCACCGCAGCGGTCGCCGCCTACGTGCACCGGATGACCGGTGCCACCGAGGTGTGTCTCGCGCTGCCGGTCATGCTGCGCACCGGCACGCCCGCACTGCGCGTGCCGTGCATGACGCTCAACGGTGTCGCGCTCTGGACCGAATTCGCGGACGCTCCGACACTGGCCGAGGTCACCGGCCGGGTCGCCCGGCAGCTGGTGCGCAGCCGCCGCCATCAGCGCTACCGCAGCGAGCAGGTGCGGCGCGACCTCGGCTTGGTCGGCAGCGACCGCGGCATGTACGGCCCGTCGGTCAACATCATGCTGTTCGATTACGACCTGCGCTTCGGTCATTGCGCCAGCACGGTTCACAATGTCACCGCGGGCATGATCGATGACCTGGTCTTCAACCTTTACGACCGGATGGACGGCGCCGGCCCGACGTTGTACCTCGACGGGCACCCGAGCGCGTACACGCCGGACGAGCTGGCCACCCATCTCCGGCGTTTCACGACGTTCCTCCGTCGCGTCCTGGACGAACCATACCGGTCGCTCGACGCGGTCGACCTGTGCCTACCTGGCGAACGAGAGTGGTTGCGCGTCAACAGCCGTGGCAACGACCGTCACTGGCCGGACCACACGGTGCACGACTTGCTCACCGCCCAGATCGCCCGCACGCCAACAGCCACCGCACTCGTCGCTGCCGACTCGGATGGGGTGCGGCACACCCTCAACTACGCCGAACTAGCCGCACGAACAAGGGTATTGGGTTCGGCGTTGACAGTTGCCGGTACGCGCCGCGGTGACGCCGTAGCGGTGCTACTCCCCCGCACCAGCGACGCGATCGCCGCGCTGTTTGCCGTATTGGCCAGTGGCGCCACCTATGTCCCGCTCGATCCCGGCCAGCCTGCCGCGCGATTAACGCTGCTACTGGCGGGTCTCGCGGGGCATGCCGATGCGCAGGCACGCACCGCCATCCTCACCACCACCACGCTGGCTCCCCTGATCCCGGCCGCGCTGCGCGATCGCGCGGTTGCGATTGATGAACTCGCCACTACCGCAACAGAACCCGCCGAGGATGACGATTCGCCGACCGTCCGGCTACACCCCGAGCTTCCGGCCTGGGTGATCCACACGTCGGGCACCACCGGAACACCCAAGGCCGTGGTGATTTCGCATCGTTCCGTGCTGAACCTGTACCACCACCATCGTGAGCACCTGATCGAGCCCGCGGTGGCGGCGCGGGGCGGACGGCGGATGCGGGCGGCCCTCACCGCATCGATGACGTTCGATACGGCATGGGAGGGGTTGCTCTGGCTGCTGGCCGGACATGAGCTGCATTTCATCGATGACGAGCTGCGCCGTGACCCCGACCGGTTGGTGCGGTATATCAGGGAACAACGCATCGACTTTCTCGATGTCACACCGACTTTCGCCCGTGAGCTGCTGGCAGCGGGATTGCTTTCCGCGTCACATCGTCCGTCAGTAATCGCACTCGGCGGCGAAGCGGTCGATCCGGCGCTCTGGACAACCCTGCGCGCTGAGCCGGGTGTCACGGTCTACAACCTCTACGGCCCAACGGAATGCACCGTCGACGCCACCTGGGCCACCCTCGCCACGCACGCCGCACCGTCCATCGGAGTCCCCCTCACCAATGGCCGCTGCCACGTGCTGGATCGGGCTCTTCAGCCGGTGCCGCCGGATGTGGTCGGCGAGCTGTACGTCGGCGGAATGCCGGTCGGGCACGGGTATCTGGGTGAGTCGGCAGCCACCGCAGCGCGGTTCGTGGCCGACCCGTTCGAGACGAACGGCGGCCGCCTCTATCGCACCGGCGATCTGGTTCGGTGGCATCGGAATGGTCACCTCGAGTACCTGGGCCGCGGGGACAGTCAGATGTCGTTGCGCGGCTATCGGATCGAGGTCGGCGAGGTGGAGTCCGCACTCGCCGCACATGCTCAGGTCGACTCGGCTGCGGTAGCCGTCCATGCGGAGGTCCTGGTCGCCTACCTGGTGTCCACCCTCGGTGCGGGTGAGCCCACGGCCGGAGCGCTGCGCAGGCACCTGGCCGGTCGGTTGCCCGACTACATGGTGCCGTCGGTGTATGTGTTCCTGGATCGCCTGCCGCACACCACGAACGGAAAACTGGACCGGGCCGCGCTGCCCGCGCCGCCGGACGCGAAGTTGACCGCGCGACCCGCTCGTACTTCGGCCGAGCACACGCTCGTCCGATTGTTCGCGGAGGCGCTCGAGGTCGAGTCGGTCGGCATCGATGACGACTTCTTCGCGCTCGGTGGGCATTCGCTGCGCGCGGCGCGGGTGCTGAACGGAGTCAGGGCGGCCTTCGGTGTGCGCTGGGATCTGCGGGCCATGTTCGACACACCGACCGTTGCCGGGCTCGCCGAGCGTCTTGCCTCCGGACGCGAAATCGACGAATTGAGCTGGACAGCAGCTGAACTCGAATCGGACGCGCAGCTCGACGCCACGATCCGCGCGAACAACAACCGAACGGCCGAGCCGCGAACGGTGTTGCTCACCGGTGCCACCGGATTTCTCGGTGCGTTCCTGCTTGCCGCACTACTCGAACGCACCGACTTGCACGTGTACTGCCTGATCCGCGCAGACAACGACGTCGCGGCACACCAGCGCCTGCACTCCGCCTTCGCCCGTTATCGTCTCGGCGGAACCACCACCGGTTACCGGAGCGAGGCGCTCGAGTTCCGGGTTACCGCGATCGCGGGTGATCTCGCCCTCCCCCGGTTCGGCCTCTCGCAGGAGCGCTACCAGGATCTCGCCGACACCGTCGACGCCATCGTGCACAACGGTGCGCGAGTCCACCACTTCGAGCCGTACTCCCGGCTGCGTCCGGCGAATGTCGAAGGCACCGAACGCATTCTGCGGCTCGCTACCACCTGCAGGCCCAAACCGGTCCACTTCGTGTCCTCCGTCGACACCGCCTGCGCCGTCGACGGCAATCCGCCGATCCTCGGCGAAGACCGGCGGGTGGCCGCGACGTCGTTGCCGCACAACGGTTACGTCGCGAGCAAGTGGGTATCAGAGGGGTTGGTCTATGCCGCCGGTGACCGCGGCGTACCGGTCACGGTGTACCGCCCTGGTCGGATCGGCGGGCACTCGCTGACCGGAGCGTCCGGCCCCGATGACGCGTTGTGGAGCCTGGTTCGCGCGATGGTCGTCCTGGCAGCCGTTCCCGACGAGATCTACGACGCGGGCACCATCGACCTGGTCCCGGTGGATTGGGTTGCCGCCGCCATCACGCACCTCGTCGTCCACCGGTCCACGGCTCGAACCTTCCACCTGACCAGCCCACGGCCGCTGGCGTTTGCCACCATCGTCGACGGGCTGCGCGAGCGGGGCTACTCCATCGCGGCCATCCCTTCCGCGATCTGGCATTCGCGATTGGCGGCCGTGGCGGACCAGTCTTCGGCACAGGGCGACCACTCGCTGACCATCGCCCGTGCGCATACCGCCCACCTGACACCTGCGCACACCGCAACATACGGACGGGACAACGCCCGTACCGCACTCCTCGATTCGGCTGTCCCACAGCCGGATTCCGCCATCGCACTCACTGCCGGGATCGACTACCTGATCGAGACCCGCTTCCTTCCGCCGCCACCGGCCATACCGGTCGGCGCGGCACACCCATCGAAGAGGCACCCATGCTGATGAAACGCGCGACGCTGCTGGCACTCGCGGCAGCCACCCTCGCCGTCACCGGCTGCACCACCTCGGTGACCGAGACGACGGATACCAGGCCCGCCGCAGCGACCGACGGTGTCACCGAATACCCGGTGACCCTGGAGAATTGCGGCAAGACCTACACGTTCACCGAGGCACCGAAGCGGGTCGTCGTGATGAACGGTGGTTCCGTCGGCGAGATTTCCGCGCTCGTCGCACTCGGTGTCGCCGACCGTGTGGTGGCCAACGCTCAGTCCTATGGCGCCTCCGACGTGCCGGGGCGCGCCGCCGCGATCGATGCGCTCCCGACCGGCGCGTTCACGCCGAACAACTTGCAGGACATCCCACGCGAAGCGATGCTGAACCAGCGGCCCGACTTCGTCATCTCCACCCATGGCGGTGGTTTCGCCGCCGAGTACGGCTTCGCCACCCGCGACGAGCTGGCCGCGGCGGGCGCCAATACCTATGTGCCCCGAGCGAACTGCGGTGTGGCAGGTGCCGCCACCGGCACACCGACGATCGAGGACAGCTACGCACTGCTGCGCGATCTCGGCACCGTCTTCGACGTCCGAGGTCGAGCGGACCGCATCATCGCCGAGTCACAACGCGCCATTGCGGAGACGGCGGCGCGGGTGGCCGGACAACCGAAAAAGAATGTGCTGCTGGTCTTCCCCGGCATGGGGATGGGCGACTCGTCGGACTTCTCCGCGATCGCGGCGGGCGGCATCTGGAACGACGTCATCGACAAGGCCGGTGGGGTGAACCCGTTCAACCGGGACGACGGCACCACCTTCGTGACGATCAGCAAGGAACAGCTCGCGGTGACACCGGTCGACGGGCTCGTCGTGGTCAACTACCGCAGTCCCGACGTCAACTACCGCAGTCCCGACATCGACGCGGTCGCCGAGCGGATCCTCGCGCAGTTCCCGCAGTGGAACGCCACGAAGGCCGACAACTACGCGGTGCTGTCGGATTCGATCTACCTCGGCCCGAGCAACGACGTCGCGGTGGCACGCCTCGCGAAACTGGTACACCCAGAGCAGTTCCGGTGACCCGCACCAGCACCCGGCCGCCGCTGGCGGCGACGCCACTGCCGATCGCGCTCGTCGTGTCGGCAGCGGTGCTGCTCGCCATGATGCTGCTGTCCATCGCCGCCGGGTCGGTCACCGTGTCGGTCGCCGACACCGGCCGGGTGATCCTGGCCCATCTGTCCGGCAAGACACCGGATGTCGGCTTCACGGTCGACCAGATCGTCTGGAACTATCGGCTGCCTCGGGTGATCCTGGCCGCGCTGTGCGGCTGCGGCCTCGCCGTGGCAGGGGTGATTCTGCAAGCGCTGGTGAACAATCCGCTGGCCGACCCGTATGTGCTCGGGCTGTCATCCGGTGCGTCGCTCGGCGCGGTAACCGTAATCGTCACGGCCGGTGGCGTACTCGGCGGCGTCGGGGTGTCCACCGCGGCCTTCTGCGGGGCGGTCGCGACGATCGCGGTGGTGTTCCTGCTCGGGCAACAACGCGGCACCCTGGTGCCGACCCGGTTGGTCCTCGCGGGTGTCGCGGTGGGCTATCTGCTCCTAGCCGCCACGAACTATCTTCAGCTGCGCGCCACCCCGAATGAGCTACGGGCGGTGCTGTTCTGGACGATGGGCAGTGTCGCCGGGGCCAGTTGGGATCGGCTCGGGCCGGTCACCGTGGTGGTGCTGGTGACCGTCGCGGTGGTGCTCGCCTTCGGCAGGCGGCTCAATGTGCTCGGTACCGGTGATGAACAGGCCACCGCCCTCGGCGTCGATGTGCGCACGCTCCGGATCATCCTGCTGGTCTCGGCCTCGTTGCTCACCGGCGTGCTGATCGCCGCCGCCGGTGGCATCGGGTTCGTCGGCTTGATGATTCCGCATCTGGTCCGGCTCGCCTTCGGCCTGGACCATCGGCGGGTGCTGCCGCTGTCCGCCCTGATCGGTGCCGCCTATCTGGTTGCGGTAGACCTGCTTTCGCGCACCGTCGACGCACCCAACGAGTTGCCGCTCGGTATCTTCACCGCCGCGTTCGGTGCCCCGTTCTTTCTCTGGCTGCTGCGTCGCAACGGTGGGCTGACATGAGTGTGTCCTCGGCCGAATTGTCGGTAACCGGAGTGAGCGTCACATTCGGTGACGCCTCGGTTCTACACAAGGTGACCCTCGATGCGCCGTCCGGCACCGTCGTCGGCATCGTCGGCCCCAACGGCAGCGGCAAGACCACGCTGCTGCGCACGATCTATCGGTCACTGCCACCGGACAGTGGCGTTATCGCGGTCGACGGTGCCGACATCACCGGGCTGTCGATCCGCGCCGCGGCCCGCACGACAGCGGCTGTACTCCAGAATGGTTCCGGCTCACCGGAACTCACGGTCGCCGAATTGGTCGGTCTGGGCCGGAACCCGCACCACGCGCTGTTCAGCCGGGACACCGCGGCCGACCGTGCGGCCGTCGACGACGCCATGGCACGGACCGGCAGCACCGCCTACGCCGAGCGCGCCGTCGGCTCGCTGTCCGGTGGCGAACGCCAACGTGTCCTGCTCGCCAGAGCCCTCGCGCAGCAGCCGCGCCTGCTCGTGCTGGACGAACTGACCAATCATCTCGACGTCCGAGCCCGCTTCGAACTGCTCGACCTGATCCGCTCGACCGGCATCACCACCCTCGCGGTACTGCACGAACTCGACCTCGCCGTGCGCTGCTGCGACCGGCTGGTCGTCCTCGATCACGGCAGCGTCGTCGCGGCGGGCGGCGTGCTCGACGTGATGACTCCGGAGCTACTGCGCAAGGTGTTCGGCGTGCGGGCCACCGCGACGAAACATGACGACGGCATCATCCGATTGCATTACGCCGCAAACCCTTTGGCGGAACTGTGAGAACGCCGCGGTCACCCGTGTGCGGTGCGCCGACCACCGAATCGGGTGGCGGCGACGAGATCCTCGCGCGCCCGCGCCACCCGCGAGCGCACCGTGCCGACCGGGCAGCCGCACACCGCCGCCGCCTCGGCATAGGACAGGCCGAGCACCTGGGTGAGCACCAGCGCCTCCCGGCGCTCCGGCGCGAGGTCGTCCAGCAGCAGGTTGAGCTCGACGATCTCGGTCAGCCCGTCCCGCCGCGGCACCTGCCGATCGGCCGCCGCGGCCCAATCGACGCCGTAGGCGATCTTCGGTCTGGCCACCGCCATCCGCACCTGATCGACCACGACGCGGCGCGCGATGGACAGCAGCCAGGTGCGCGCGCTGGCGCGGCCCTCGAAGCGTTTGATGCTGCCGAGCGCGCGCAGGTAGGTCTCCTGGGTCAGGTCATCGGCCCGGCCGACCTCGGTCAGATGGGCGAGCAACCGCCACACATCCTTCTGGGTGGCACGGATGAAACCTTCCAGTGCCCGCCGGTCGCCGCGCGCCGCCGCCAGTGCCAGGCGGGTCGTCTCGTCATCCTCGGCGGGCGTCGGCATGGTGTCGACAATAACCGCCGCCCCGGCCACGCTCGGACCGGCCTGGCGGAGGTAATCCGCGTCACCACGGCGGGTCGAGTGAACGTTGCCACCAAAACCGACCCCTGGGAACTTCGGTGTCCGGATGGACGACAATCTGGACGTGGAGTGCAAAGTGTGCCGGACGGCGCTGTCGGCCCGGATCGACGGCGAGCGCGAAACCGTTCCCGCGGCGCGGGTGGACGAGCACCTGGAGCAGTGCGCCGAATGCTGCTCCTGGTACGTCGCCGCCGTGGAGACCTCGAAGCGGTTGCGCGGCGCTTCGTCGTACGCACCGGACCTGACCGAGGCGATCTTCGCCGCCGCCGACCTGGAGCGACCGCAGCCGTCGCGGCGGGCCCGGTTGCGCACCGCCCTGCCCAGCTCACGCACCGCCTGGACCCGCATCGTGCTGGGTGTGCTCGGCGTGCTGCAGTGCGCACTGGCCCTGGCCCAGCTTGCCGGGCTCGACTTCGGCATGAGCCATCACCACGCCGCCGAGATGACCCGCCACCTGCTCAACGAGAGCACCGCGTGGAGCCTCGCCATCGGCGTCGGGTTCATCTATTGCGCGCTGCGGCCGTATGCCGCGGCGGGTGTGCTGCCGGTGCTGGGGGTGCTGGTCGCCGCGTTGACCGCGTTCGTGGTGTCCGACCTGTACTCCGGTGTGGTGCCGATGTCGCGGGTGCTGTCGCACAGCGTGCTGGTCGTCGCCCTGGTGCTGGTCGTGGTCGTGCACCGGACCCGCCGTCCGGAGACCTCGCCGCCGACCAGCGACCGTGTCCCCACCGATCTGGTGCTGCCGCCGGGTGCTCGGCTCGGCAGGCGCACCGGTCACCTTCGCTCGACCCAAGATCCCGCCGCGTGACGAACGGAATTTCATGACCATCGAGCTCGACCCGATCACTCGAACCGATCCGAGCATTGAGGCAACCCGTATTTCCCTGGCAGTCACGGGGATGAGCTGCGCGGCCTGCTCGACCAGGGTGGAACGCAAACTCAACAAGATCGAGGGCGTCACCGCCTCGGTCAACTACGCCACCGGCATCGCCACCATCGACGCGGTCGGCGACATCACCGCCGAGCAGCTGTGCGCCGAGGTCGACGCCACCGGCTTCGGCGCCTCGCCGATCATCGACCGCACCGAGACGATCGGCTCAGCACCCGAAGACGCTGAGGTCAGAGATCTGCTGCGCAGGCTGGTCGTCGCGTTGATGGCGTTCTTCCCGCTGGCCGACCTCTCGGTGATGTTCGCCACCATCCCGGCCACCCGGATCACCGGCTGGCAGCTGATCCTCACCGTGCTCGCGCTGCCCGTCGTGGTCTGGTCGGCGGCGCCGTTCCACCGCAAGGCCTTCGCCAATGCGCGGGCCGGCGCGGCGAGCATGGACACCTTGGTCTCGGTGGGCGTGCTCACCGCGACGCTGTGGTCGCTGGACACGATGTTCTTGCACCCCAACCGATCCGGGCCCGCGCCGGACGGCGTCTGGGCGGCGATCTGGGCCAGCGACGCGATCTATCTCGAGGTGGCCGCCGGCGTCACCGCATTCGTGTTGGCCGGACGGTATTTCGAGGCGAAGGCCAAGCGTTCGGCGGGCAGCGCGTTGCGCGCGCTGGCCGCGCTGGGCGCCCGCGAGGTCACCGTGCTGACCCGCGACGACCGCGAAATGCGGGTCCCCATCGGCGAACTCGTCGAAGGGCAGCGCTTCGTGGTGCGGCCGGGCGAGACCATCGCCACCGATGGCCTTGTGGTAGCGGGCGAATCCAGTGTCGACGCCAGCGCGATGACCGGTGAATCCGTCCCGGTCGACGTGACGACCGGCATGGCGGTGATCGGCGGTACCACGGCGCTCACCGGGCGGCTGATCGTGGAAGCCGCCGCGGTGGGGGCGGATACGAAGCTGTCCGGGATGATCCGGCTGGTCGAGCAGGCGCAGACCGGCAAGGCGCGCATGCAGCGGATCGCCGACCGGGTGTCGTCGGTGTTCGTGCCGTTCGTGTTCCTGATCACCGCCGTGACGTTCGTGACCTGGTTGCTCACCGGCGCGGGCGCCGACCTGGCGGCGGCGGCCGCGCTGGCGGTGCTGGTCGTGGCCTGCCCGTGCGCGCTGGGCCTGGCCATTCCGACCGCACTGATGGTCGCGTCGGGACGTGGTGCGCAGCTGGGCATTTTCATCAAGGGCCACCAGGCGCTGGAAGCCACCCGGGACGTGGACACCGTGGTGCTGGACAAGACCGGGACCGTCACCAATGGCGCGATGAGTGTGGTCGCGGTGACCGAGCAGGAGCCGTTCAGCGCGGCGGCGGTGCTGCGGCTGGCCGGTGCGGTGGAGGCCGCGTCCGAGCACGCGGTCGCCGCGGCGATCACCCGGCACGCCCGCGAAACGGTCGGCGCACTGCCGGAGGCCGAATCCTTCGAAGCACTACCGGGATTGGGTGCTCGGGGCGTGGTGGACGGTCAGCGTGTGCTGGTGGGGCGTGCCCGGCTGTTCGACGATCAGGGTGTCGTTATCCCGCAAGAAATGAATCGCGCTGCGCGGCAGCAGGAACGAGCCGGGCGCACCGTCGTGCTCGTCGCCGTGGACGGTGCGGTTGTCGCAGTCGTCGCGGTGGCCGACACCGTGAAGGAGACCGCCGCCGCCGCGATCACCCGGCTGCACCGGCTCGGGCTGCGGGTCATGATGTTCACCGGTGACAACCCCTACGCCGCGCAGTCGGTGGCCGACGAGATCGGCATCGATGAGGTTGTCGCCGAACTGCTTCCGGAGGGCAAGGTCGAGCTGATCGCTCGCATGCAGGAGCAGGGCCGCCGCGTCGTGATGGTCGGCGACGGCATCAACGACGGTGCGGCGCTGGCCACCGCCGATCTCGGCATGGCGATCGGCGCGGGCACCGACGTCGCGATCGCCGCCGCCGACGTCATCCTGGTGCGCGAGGATCTCGGCGCGGTCGCCGACGCCATCGAGCTGGCACACGCCACGCTGCGCACCATCAAGGGCAACCTGGTGTGGGCGTTCGGCTACAACGTGATCGCCATTCCCGTTGCCGCCCTCGGCTTCCTGAACCCGCTGATCGCCGGGGCCGCCATGGCCTTCTCGTCCTTCTTCGTGGTCTCCAACAGCCTGCGCCTGCGCCGGGTCCGCTTCAACCGCTGACCCACCCGAAGGCGGCGGGGTTCAGCGCCGCGACTGGGCCAGTTGCTCCAGCATGGCGTTGTAGGCGGCCAGGTCGGAGTCGGTGTACTCGTCGTCCTTGCGGTCGGTGCGGACGGCGGTGCGCCGGTCCTGCGCCACCCACTGGGTCAGTAGCGCACCGACCACGAGCAGGATCGGGATTTCGCCCGAGACCCAGGCGATCCCGCCGCCGACCCGTTGATCGGCGAGCAGGTCGATGTTCCACGGCAGCTGCAGGTTGGTGTAAAAGCGTGACCCGATGACGGTGTTCATCGACATCACCGCGACGCCGAAGAAGGCGTGAAAAGGCATGACAGCGAACAACATACCGAGTCTGCCCAGGTGCGGCAGTCGCCGCGGGCCCGGGTCGATGCCGATGATGCCCCAGTAGTACAGGTAGCCGACGATCAGGAAGTGCACGTTCATCAGCACGTGCCCCCAGTGATATCGGATCAGGCTCTCGAACAACGGCGTGAAATACAGCCCGTAGAGCGAGATCACGAACAATGACAGCGCGGTCGCGGGATGCGCGACCACCGCGGTCGGGCGGGAATGCAGGATCGCGAGGACCCATTCGCGCACACCGTGCACCTGGCCGCGCTTGGCCGCCGGAACGGCGCGCAACAGCAGTGTCACCGGCGCGCCGAGCACCAGCAGCACCGGCACGAACATGTTCAAAGCCATGTGCGTGATCATGTGCATGCTGAACATCGCGAACCCGTAGGTGCCGATGCCAGAGGAGGTCGCGATCAGCAGGGCCACGCAGCCGCCGACCCACGACGCGGTGCGCCACCGCGACCAGTCGTCCCCGCGCCGCCACAACCGCAGCACGCCGAGCGCGTACAGCACGATCCCGGCCAGCGCGGCGGTACCGAGCACGATGTCGAAGCGCCACAACGTCATCAGCCGCAGCATGTTCGGTCGATCGAACAGATCGAACCCGAGGAACACCTCCTGCGCGGTGAACGATCGATCGGCGAAAGCCGGGGCCGGTTGGACCGCCATGGCCACCGTCGCGCCGAGTGCCACTGCGGAAAGCGCTCCGCTACAGGCGATCAGGAAGGCCGTCCGAGTGCCAGGGGCACGGTGTGCCAGTACGGCGCGCATGGTGAGCCCGAGGTCGGCGCCGACAGCGACGACCACCAGCGCCAACCGCCCGTAGCCGGTGGTCAGCACGTCCTTCCAGGGCAGCAGGATCACCCAGAGCACCAGCCCACTCAGGGTGGCCGCGGCCAGACAAAGCAGCGCGATCGTCGCGCCGCGACGGACCGCGGTGCGCGGGTGTGATCCGTTGCGGCGCAGGTGCTCCGCGACGCACCACAGCACACCGGGCAGCACCGACACCGCCAGCTGGAAGATGATCATCGCGCCGGTGCCGTAATCGTGGTTGGGTCCCTCGCCCGCATTGCCGACCAGGGCGGGCGGCAGCACGGCGATCGCGGCCACCAACATCAGCACCATCGCGCCGTTCCAGGACAACATTATTCGGGCGCCGAGGGTCACCACCGTGGCCAGTACCGCGACCACGATCCACGCCTTCGGTTTCTCGCTGGCGTCGATCAGCGGTCCGAGCGCACCGAGCCGGAAGAGCCCGGAGACCGTCAGCCCACCCACGTTCGCGGCGGTCACCACGATGAGCGCCAGCGCCGACAGCACCCACACCACACCGGCCCGCTCGGCGAGCCGCAGCCCGGCGTACCCGTCGACGTCGAGGCGGCCGCGGCCGGTGACGGCGGTACAGCACACCGCGTAGACCAGGGCACCGAGCGCGGTCGCACCTGCTAGGGCGGCAACGACACGCAGCAGTACGTAACCGAGTACGTCGGCGAACCCCGGATAGGCGATACCGGCGGCCCGATAGGGCGCATCGCCCGCCTCGACCACGGCACCGACGACGAGCGCGAGCAGAACCGCCGCCGCGACAAGCCAGACGAGATGGACTGTCGAGCGTTTCACCGGCACGTTGACGTCCACCATCCTCGAGAACGAAAGTCCTTGCACCTGAAACAGGTCTCGCTGACCGGTCGGCTCCGGCGTCCGGAAAGTTCCGGCGCAGGCGCGAGTGGGATGCAGGTCACATTTCGTCCGCCGATGACGGGAGTTCAGATGGTATTGCCGCTGATCCCGCCGGAAATCGGCAATGCCTCACCGTTGAAATGCCGCCCCTGCTCGGACACCAGCAGCAACACCAGGTCGGCGACCTCGGCGGGGGCGATCAGGTCGGAATTCGGCGGGCCGGACGCGAACATCTCCATCACGTCCTCCCGGGTGGGATTCTCCTTGTCCGGCAGCATCATCCGATACATCGCCGGGTTCTGGATCATGTCGGTGTCCACGCCGCCGGGCAGCACCGCGTTGACGGTGATGCCGTAGTCGACCACTTCCAGCGACAGCGACTTGACCAGTCCGATCACGCCCCACTTCGCGGCCGCGTAGTGCCCGGCGTTGCGCACGCCCATCCGGGCCACGATCGAGGAGGTGGCGACGATGCGACCCCAGCGGCGTTCGATCATGTGTGGCACCACCGCACGGAAGCTGTGGAAGACGCCGCTGAGGTTGATGTCGATCATGGTCTGCCACAGCTCGTCGCCCATTTCGGCGATCGGCGAGTTGGAGGCGATGCCCGCATTGGCGATCAGGATGTCGATGTGACCGAAGTCATCGATCGCCCGCTGGGCGACCGCGTTCATCTCCATTTGACTTCGCACATCGGCCTTGAGCGGGACACAGCGGCGGCCGGTCTCCTCGACCAGTTTGGCGGTTTCGGCCAGGTCGGACTCCGAACTCAGCGGATATGGCACGCCTGCGATGGGCTCCGCGATATCGCACACCACGATGTCCGCGCCCGCCGTCGCCAACGCCAGCGCGTGGGCGCGCCCCTGGCCACGAGCCCCGCCGGTGATCACCGCTACCTTGTCATCGAGTTTCCCCATGTCGGGCACCTCACAGATCGGTATTCTTTCGGCCGAACCCATCGTTCCACGCCGTCATGGCGGATGGGTACGAAACGTTCCGGGTCGGCACAGCGACGAAGTGGTTGCGGTGTGCGTCGCAGCAGCAGGTAGTCGTCGACCTCGCCACCTCCACATCGCTGAGGCGCGTGGCCCAGCGCGCCCACAAGGGTCCCAGGGGGCCAGATGACCGATTGTGAGTACTTCGCCGTGGATCTCGACCAGCTCGTCCGACCTTTCGACACCGCACCGACCGACTACGACGCGACCGTGGCCCGCTCGATCGCCAGCCCGCTGCTGCGCAGGCTGCTGCACACCGCCGTCGGCCTCTCGCACGACTCCATCGACCTGCTGTCCACCATGAGCGATCGGCTACGCGCCGTCGAGGGCATCGTCATCCGCGACCCGCTGGACAGCTGAGGACGAGTCAGGCGGTCCGGCTCGCCGCGGGCAGTCCGAGGACGGCCGGTATTCGTTGATAGCCACGAAGATTGACGAGCCCGCGGCGCACCGGGGTGCCGGTGAGCCGCAGGTCGGGGAAGCGCTCGTACAACGCCGCCAAGGCGACGCTGCCCTCCATCCTGGCCAGGCTGGCGCCGAGGCACGCGTGCACACCGCCGCTGAACGACAGGTGCTCGCGCGCGTTGACCCTGGTGACGTCGAACTTGCCGGGGTCGGCGAAGACGGCGGGGTCGCGATTGGCCGCGCCGAGCAGTAGCGAGACCATCTCGCCGCGTGGGATCGACTGACCCGCTATTTCCATGTCGCGCAACGCGGTTCGGGACGTCATCTGCACCGGGCTGTCGAATCGCAGGATCTCCTCGATCGCGGCGGGCCATCGGTCCGGTTCGGCCCGCAGCAGGTCGAGCTGGTCCTGGTGCTCGTGCAGCGCGACCATGCCGTTGCCGAGAAGGTTGACGGTGGTTTCGAAACCGGCACCGGCGACCAGCGTCGCGGTCGCGATGAGTTCGGGCTTGGTCAAGCTGCCGCTGACGGCCAGTTCGCTGAGGATGTTGTCGCCGGGATCGGCCCGCAGCCGGTCGAGGTGTCCGTCGAGATATTCCTGACTGTCCCGCAAGGCGGCGACGGCGGAACGGAAGGTGCGCCACGAGATGCCGAAGTCGAGCAGCGGCGCGCCCGCGTGCCCGAGCTCGAGCATCTCCGCCTGCTTTTCCCTTGGCACACCGAGGATTTCGCAGATTATCGCTACCGGTAGCTGCCGGGCGAAGTCCTCGATCAGGTCGGCGGCGGGGCGAGAAGCCAGTTCGACGAGTAGTTCGTCGGTCACCTCGGCGATTCGGTCGCGAAGCCGACCGATGGCACGCGGAGTGAATTCCTGCGCCACGAGCTTGCGGTATCTCGTGTGCTCCGGCGGATCGACCACCAGCATGGACGGCGGTTCGACCGGGTTCGCCAGCTTCAGGTCGGTGGCGCGGACCACCCGGCGCACCGGGCCGGGCAGATTGATCGCGTCCGGCGGTGTCACCCCGAAGTTCTTGTCGCGCAAGATGCTCCGGCACACTTCATGGTCGGCGGATACCCAAGTGAACTCGGTGCGGACCAATCGGCCTCGGTCACGGATTCGGTCGCCGAGCGGATACGGGTTCTGTTCGGCGCGACCCGCCAGCATCTCGGCGAGCGGATCGCCGCGCCGGG
Organism: Nocardia iowensis; assembly: GCF_019222765.1. Lineage (NCBI taxonomy): Bacteria > Bacillati > Actinomycetota > Actinomycetes > Mycobacteriales > Nocardiaceae > Nocardia > Nocardia iowensis. The sequence continues at coordinate 7,207,012 of NZ_CP078145.1, forward strand.
CCCGCATTCTGAGGTACACGCCAGGGCCGCCGTGCAATGCCGCCCATCGGATCCAACTCTTCATCTCGGCCCCCGCCTGTGGTCTGGAGTGCCTCACGCTACGCATCGGGGATTCGTAGCGCATCGGTCCAGGGTGGCAGATGTCTCTCATGCCGAGGTCCTATCGATGCGGCATATCTGAAATTGTTTCGTTTACCAGCAGAAGGCCTGCCAGAGAGCCCAATTCGTCGACCTGAGGCAAATCTTCGGCAAAGTCGATCAATGGGTGGCGTGAGACAGCGGTCACATGGTTTGGTTGATGCAGGCCGGTCGTGCCGGCCGTAGGTGAACCTCGGTTCGGGAGGTGGCAGCGGCAGTGAGTGTGACGCAGACCGGAGAACTTCAGGCGGTTCGCCCGTATCCACGACGGATGGGGCCGAAGGGTTCCTACATCTGGAAGATGCTCACGACCACCGATCCGAAGGTGCTCGGAGTCATGTATCTGGTCACGGCGATGTCGTTCTTCTTCATCGGCGGCCTGATGGCGCTGCTGATGCGCGGCGAGCTGGCGCGGCCGGGAATGCAGTTCCTCTCACCGGAACAGTTCAACCAGCTGTTCACCATGCACGGCACGATCATGCTGCTGTTCTACGCCACTCCGATCGTGTTCGGCTTCGCAAACGCGGTGCTGCCCTTGCAAATCGGAGCGCCGGACGTCGCGTTTCCACGGCTCAACGCGTTCAGCTACTGGCTGTTCCTGTTCGGCGCCACCATCGCGACCTCGGGCTTTCTCACACCCGGCGGGCCCGCCGATTTCGGCTGGACCGGGTACACGCCGCTGAGCAACTTCCAGCACGCGCCGGGGGTCGGCGGGGATCTGTGGATCATGGGGCTGATCCTGTCCGGCCTCGGCACCATTCTCGGCGGCGTCAACATGATCACCACGATCATCTGCCTGCGCGCGCCCGGCATGATCATGTTCCGGATGCCGATCTTCACCTGGAACATCTTGATCACCAGTATCCTTGTGCTGCTTGCCTTCCCGATCCTCACCGCAGCGTTGTTCGCGCTGGCGATCGACCGGCATCTCGGCGGTCACATCTACGACCCGGCGAACGGCGGCGTGCTGCTGTGGCAGCACCTGTTCTGGTTCTTCGGGCACCCCGAGGTGTACATCGTGGCGCTGCCGTTCTTCGGCATCGTCACCGAGATATTCCCGGTGTTCAGCCGCAAGCCGCTGTTCGGCTACACGGCGCTGGTGTATGCGACGATCGCGATCGGCGCACTGTCGGTGGCCGTCTGGGCGCACCACATGTATGCGACGGGAGCCGTTCTGCTGCCCTTCTTTTCGCTGATGACCTTCCTGATCGCGGTGCCGACCGGGGTGAAGTTCTTCAACTGGATCTTCACCATGTGGCGCGGGCAGTTGACATTCGAATCGCCGATGCTGTTCTCGCTCGGCTTCCTGACCACCTTCTTGTTCGGTGGGCTATCGGGTGTCATCCTGGCCAGCCCGCCGCTGGACTTTCACGTCACCGACTCGTATTTCGTTGTCGCGCACTTCCATTACGTCCTGTTCGGGACCATCGTGTTCGCCACCTTCGCGGGGATCTATTTCTGGTTCCCCAAGATGACCGGTCGGATGATGGACGAACGCCTTGCGAAGTGGCATTTCTGGACCACGTTCGTGGGGTTCCACGTCACTTTTCTTGTCCAGCACTGGGTGGGCGCCGAGGGCATGCCGCGGCGCTACGCCGACTACCTGCCGATGGATGGCTTCACCGTGCTGAACACCATCTCCACCATCGGCGCGTTCATCCTCGGCGCCTCGATGCTGCCGTTCATCTGGAACGTCTTCAAGAGTTATCGCTACGGTGAAGTGGTCACCGTGGACGATCCGTGGGGTTATGGCAACTCGCTGGAATGGGCGACGACCTGCCCGCCGCCGCGGCACAACTTCTACGAGCTGCCGCGCATCCGGTCCGAGCGTCCGGCGTTCGAGCTGCACTACCCGCACATGGTCGAGCGGATGCGCACCGAGGCGAACGTCGGCTGGGGTGCCGGTCACCGCGCCGCCATGCTCGTCGAGGATCGCGCCGTCAAGCGCGCGGCCGGTCCTTCGCCGGAGAAAGGTTCCGGTCCCGAGACTCCGGAATAGTTGTTGCCGAACTGGCAAAGAAGTTTGCCGTTTTCGGCCTTGCCCGTGGATCGTGGTGTCCATGACCGAGACACACAGCCACGACGGCGGCAATACGGTGGAGTACTGGGAGGCCTTCTACCAGGAGCGCGAACGCGTCTGGTCCGGCTCCCCCAATGTCTTTCTGGTCCGCGAAATCGAGTCGGTCCCCGCGGGCTCCGCGCTCGACCTCGGCTGCGCGGAAGGCGCCGACGCGGTCTGGCTGGCCCAGCGTGGCTGGCGGGTCACCGCGGTCGACGTCTCGGCGACCGCGCTGGACCGCGCCCGAGCCCACGCCGCCGACCGAGGCGTCACCGACATCGACTGGCAGCAACATGATCTCGCCAACTCCTTCCCCACCGGACAGTACGACCTCGTCAGCGCCCAGTACCTGCACTCCCCCGTCGCCCACACCGACGAACGCGAGAAGATCCTCCGCCGAGCAGCCGACGCGGTAGCCCCGGGCGGCCTACTCCTCATCGTCGGCCACGCCGGGTGGCCCACCTGGGCCGAAAACCCACCCACCGTCCACCTCCCCACCACCGCCGAAGTACGCACCGGCCTGAACCTCGACCCCGCCGAATGGACCGTCGAGGTCGACGAGGTAGTCGAGCGCGAACGCACGAGCCCGGAGGGAAAGCCCGGCACCCACAAGGACAACATCCTCCGAATCCGCCGCCACGCCTGACCACAGTGATCAACGGGACATGGCGGTGGCGCTTCTCGCGAAATGCCACAGCCATGTCCCGTTGATCACGAAGCCGAGTCCAGTTTGTCGATGTTGGCGAGAACTTTTTCGTGCCAGTCGATTTCGGATTGGATTCGCATTCGGGCATGGTCGACGATCAGGTCGTCTACCGTGCTCTGGTCCGGCCAGCGGCGGTCGAGTTGGTGCTCGATCTGCGAACTTCGGGCGCGGAGCGCGGCTATGCGGTCTTCGAGGTAGCCGCGCAGCAGGACCCGGTCGAGGTCCGCGCTGACGGCCAAGGCGAGATCGACTACGTCCGGGCGGATTTCGACGTCGGTGAAGGCCTCGTCGCGTAGCGCGCGGAGTTCCCTGAGTCCTTCGTCGGTGATCTCGTAGACGGTACGCGCGGGCAGTGCGCCCTGCTGCTCGGTGCGCAGCGGGCGGATCAGGTTCTCGTCCGCCATCCGATGCAAGGCGCCGTACAGCGAGCCCGGTTTGACGCGAGACCACAGTTCCGCACGATCCACTCGCGCGTCGCGGCGCAGCTGATGGCCATGCATCGGCCCCCTCTTGGCCAGCGCGGCCAGCACGAACAACCGAGTCTCGTTCACGGTTCCAGTCTGTCACGACTACTCGTATTTGAGTACTCTATTTTGCATGACCGTTCGACCGATACTCATTGCGGGCGACCCGAGGTTGACCACTCCGGCAACCCCGGTCGCCATCTTCGACGACGAACTCGCGTCGTTCGTCGAGGATCTGTTCGAGACCAATACGGCCGCCAACGGGGCGGGCCTGGCCGCGAATCAAGTAGGCGACGGCAGGGCGGTCTTCGTCTACGACCTCGTGGATGCCTCGGGCCGCCATCGCGGCTGCGTCGTCAACCCGGTCCTGGAGACCTCCGGCATTCCGGAAACCATGCCCGACCCGGACGACGACCTGGAGGGCTGCCTTTCGGTGCCGGGAGAGTGGTATCCCACCGGACGCGCGCACTGGTCGAAGGTCACCGGAGTGGACGTGGCCGGGCAGCCGGTCATGGTCGAAGCCACCGGATACCTCGCACGCTGCCTCCAGCACGAGACCGACCATCTCGCGGGACACCTCTACCTCGAGCGCCTGATCGGGCGGAATCAACGGGCGGCCCGCCGAATGATCAAGGATCGCCAATGGACTCGACCCGGACGGTCGTGGTTGCCGGGTTAGCCGACCTCGCCGAGGAAAGCCGAGGGTGGCAAAAAATTCGTGGGGTGATCCGGCCATCGAATGGGTACTAGGTCTTTACGCCGAATCGACGCGGATCGGCGGCTGAACCAACCGGCCCGGGTGTCCGCCTCGCAACGGCGCGGCGCGGACGCCCCCGGTCGACTCAGCCCCGGCGACGCGCGGGCCGGAAGATGTCATCGAGTGGCCGGTCCACCGGCGCGGTGCCTTCCTCGACGAACCACTCCCAGTGCATGACCCGGCCGAGGACTGGTGTCGGCAACCTCAACAGAACCTTGGCGATCGCCGCGTAGCTGCCCGCCCCCTCGATGACCGAACGGTGCGCCGCCACAGCCGCTTTGCGCTGGGCCGCGAATCTGCTCACGTCGATCCGGTGGGTGATCTCGGAGCGTGCGCTGTAGGCGGATTCGAAGTCGAACAGGCCGGTTCGGACCCGGAAGAGACCGAGCAAACGCCCTAGGCGAGCAGCGCTATCACGCGGCATCGTGGCATCGAGCACGCGCGCGACACCGGCCAACTCGGCGGCTCGGGTGCCGACCTCGTGGACGCGCACATGATCGCGATGCCCATAGCCGCCGTTGCGGTCGTAGCTCAGCAGCATCTCCGCGTTCTCTTCCCGCAGGATCGCCGCAAGCCGCTCGGCGGCCTCGTCCAGATCGGCCCGCAGGAAGCGCACGCGGTCCGGCGGGTCGGCGAACAGCACGGCGCCATGGCCGCTGTCGGCATAACCGAGGTGCGCCACCCGGGCCACCCCCAGCGCGGCCGCACTCGCTGCCAATTCGGTCAGCCGCACGGCTTTTCGCCCGTCGAGTGCGGCCATGTGCCCGTCGGTGGCCACGACGATCACGGTCCGGTGCCCCGCCGCGGCCGCCGCGGCGAGTGTTCCTCCGGTCAGCAGGGTTTCGTCGTCCGGGTGCGCGTGAAAAGCCACGACTGTTGCCATCGCAACAGTCTGGCACCCGGTCGTGGCGGCGTCAGCCGCCGAGGACCAGCAGGGTGAGCGCCTTCTGCACGGTGTCCCACACTCTGCCGAGGGTGATCACGATGTCGACGGTACCCAACATCACCGGCTCCTTTCCGCGAGCAAAGGCAAAGCCCCGATGTATCGATTCAAGACCCGGCACCGTGGATTGGGAAGGGCGCGCCGCCATTCGCGGCGAAATCGGTGCGCTACATCCCGACACATTCGATGATCGGCGCGGGATACACGGCGGGATCGATATTCGCGCGCCACGGCATGTGCACGGCAGCGCCGGAAAGGTGCGCCAGCTCGGGGACCCAGCGGCGCACGTATTCGCCGTCCGGGTCGTACCGCTTGGCCTGGCGCAGCGGGTTGAGCACCCGATTCGGCCTGGTATCGGTGCCGGTGCCGGCCACCCACTGCCAGTTGAGTTGATTGTTCGCCAGATCCCCGTCGACCAGCCAGCGCAGGAAGTGGTCCGCGCCGACGCGCCAGTCCACCCGCAGCGATTTGGCCAGGAAGCTGGCGGTGATCAGCCTGGCCCGCCCCGGCATCCAGCCCTCGGCGAGCAATTGCCGCATAGCCGCGTCGATGACCGGATATCCGGTGCGACCGTCCCGCCAGGCCGCGACGGCCTGCGGATCGTCGCGCCAGCCGATCGACCGGGGCCGGTAGTCCGACCACGCGGCGTCCGGCCGGGCTGCGAGCAACTGGTGGTGGAAGTCGCGCCACGCCAGCTGTCTGGCGAAGGCGTGACCGCCCGCGGTCGACATATCGACCCGATGCACCAGCTCGGCTGGGGACACACAACCGAAGTGCAGATACGGCGACAGCCGGGAGGTGGCGTCGGCGGCGAGGTAGTCGTTGCGGTCTTCGTAGGCCTCGATCGGCCCGGAAAGCCAGTCCCGCAGCATCTTTCGCCCTGTCGTCTCGCCACCCACGGCAAGCTGCGGCGAGGTCGGGCCCGCGCGGAGTTGCTCGGCTTCCGGCAGCGGCTCGCTCGCCACCTCCGGCACCGTGAGCCCGCGTGGCTTCCCCAACGGCTTGCGCTGATGCGCCTCCGACCACCGCCGGAAATAGGGGGTGAAGATGGCGAAATGGTCCCGGCCGGTGGACGGGACGAGCACTTCCGGATCGGCGGCGGTGATCGACGCGGCATGGGTGTGCAGCAGACAATCGCGCCGCGCAAGCCGCTCCCGCAGCGCCTGTTCGCGCCTGCGGCTGTATCCACTCACGTCGGCGGCGATGTGCACGCTCTCGGCATGCACCTGCGCCGCGATCCGGTCCACTTCCGTGCCGACATCGCCACGCCGCACCACCAGCCGACCCCCGATGGCCCGCAATTCGGCATCGAGCTCCGCCAGCGCGGCGGCGAGGAAGCGCGCCCGATTCGGCGACGCGAAACGACCGGCCGCGATGGCGTCATCGATGACGAAAAGCGGTACCACCGAAGCACCTTCACGATGCGCCGCGGTCAGCACCGGGTTGTCGTGCACCCGCAGATCACGGGTGAATAGGGCGATGGTGACGGTCATCTGCGCACCTCGCTATTGCCCTGCGCGTCGAGCGCGTGATTTGCCTGGGTATCGCGAGCACAGACGAGGTCGAAGTACTGCGGCACCGCCGCCAGCTGGTTCCAGGTACCGAAGTGCCGGTTCAGGTCGAGCGGCGACACCGGCGCCGGTCCGGCGACGGGTGCCGCCTCGGCGCTACCGACGGCCAGGACGGGGCCCGCCGATAACGCCGGGGCAACGAGCAGGCTAACGAGATACCGCTTGGTTCGTGCTGTCACGCGAACTCCTCGGAAATCGACGACTTCCCCCATACTAGCCAGTAACGATGCACAATTGATTCAAGCGTACAGATTCTCAGGAGGACCCGGTGAACTTTCCCTGGCTACCCCGGCTCGCGGGCGCACTGACGGCCGGCTACGGCGCGGCGGTCGCGGTGCGACCGGCCGTCATGCTCGGACCGTGCGGCTGGTCCGACGATGACCCGGCTCTGCGCGCCGTTGCCAGGATGACCGCCCTGCGTGACGTCGCGTCCGGGCTGGCCATGCTGGTGGCGCCGACGCCGAAGGCACTGCGGCTGGCGATCGCCGCCCGGGTGCTCGCCGACGCGTCCGATGCCACGGTCCTCGGGATCGCGTTGCGCGGCCGACCCCAGCGCGGCAAGGCGATCGCGGTCGCGGCAGGCTGGGGCCTGGTGTGCGCCGCGACCGCTGCCACCACCGTGCGGAGCTGATCATGGCCAGGACACCGGATACCCCGCGCGACGGCCAAGCGCCCGGGCACAGGGAATCGGGCGAACCGGAACAGGCAGAATAGGGCGATGCCCGCCGGTTCCGCTCCCGCTCCCGACGCGGCCGGATACACGGTGCGCGCGGTGGCCGAGCGCCTCGGCATCCCGACGGCGACCCTGCGGAGCTGGAACCGGCGCTACAACATCGGCCCGCCACAGCATCGACCCGGCAAGCACCGCCTCTACACCGAGACCGATATCGCCCTGCTCGGGCGCATGCTGACACTTATCAAGGAGGGCGCGAGCCCGGCGGGTGCGGCGGCCGCGGTGCGCGGACCGATTCCGCTGCTCGGCGACCGGTTCCCGTTGCTCGCCGCGGCTTTCGCGCTGGAGACGCGCGCGGTGACCGACTATCTGGAGGCGCATTTCCGCGCCTACGGCGTGGTGCAAACCTGGGATCGGTTGTGTCGCCCCGCATTCGCCGACATCGTGGCGCGCCAGGGTGCGGGCGAGGGCTGCATCGACGTCGAGCACCTGCTGTCGTGGTGCATCACTTCGGTGCTGCATCGCACCAATCCGCCGCCCGACGCACCCGCGGCCACGCCGGTCGTACTGGCCTGCACCAGCGGCGAGACGCACGCGCTGCCGCTGGAAGTGCTCCGAGCGGCGCTGGCCGAGTGCGACGTCGACGCACACATGCTCGGCGCGGACGTTCCGACCGGCGCGTTGACCGACAGCCTGGCCAGGCACGACCGCCCGGCCTCGGTAATGCTGTGGTCGCAGCAGGAATCGACCGCGTTGACCTCGGCGGTGCGCGCCTGCCTCGAGGCGGGGTCGCGGGTCTTCGTCGGCGGCCCCGGCTGGGATTCGGTGATCCTGCCCGACGCGGCCGGACGTGTGGCAAGTCTCATCGACGCCGTCGATCTCCTGAGCTGACCCCCGCTCGAGCGGGCGTTCCGATGGTCGCCTGCGGATCACCGACGCCCCACCGCTGACCAGGCAGGTAGGCCGGTGGACGCCTGCGGAGCGCAGCAGATATTGCCGGATCGAAGAAACGATGCATAATCGAGGCACTGGCCGTCGGCGCGGTTTCCCGGCGACAGCTGTGCCGACCCCGCTCGCCCGAGCGCGGTGGCAACCCCGGTCGGCCACCATCGGCCACGGGCGCGACGGGCAACGAGGAGGCACACATGGACCAGCACACCGGGCCGAGCGTGGACGGCGTCCGACAGGTCGCCGTGATCGGCAGTGGCGTGGCCGGATTGACCGCGGCCTGGGTGCTGTCGAAGTCCGCCGAGGTGACCCTTTACGAAGCCGATCATCGGCTCGGCGGCCACGCCGACACCCATCGGGTCGCCGCCCAAAATGGTGCGACCGTCGGCGTCGATACCGGATTCATCGTGCACAATGATCGGACTTATCCGACGCTGCTGCGGTTGTTCGGCGAACTGGGTATCCAGACCCAGGAATCGGACATGAGCATGTCGGTGCGCTGCGACGGCTGCGGCCTGGAATACGCGGGCGCCCGCGGCCCCGGCGGCTTGTTCGCCACGCCACGCTCGCTGACCCGAGGACGCTATCTGCGCCTGCTCGCCGAGGTGCCGCGATTCCATCGGGTGGCCCGCGCCGAATTGTCCGATGCGGCCGAAACCGGCCGCACGCTAGCGGAATTCGTCCTCGACAACGGCTTCTCCGACTACTTCGTCACGCACTTCCTCACCCCGCTCGTCGCGGCCGTGTGGTCGTGCGACCCGGCCACCGCGTTGCAGTACCCGGCCCGGTATCTGTTCACCTTCCTCGACCATCACGGCATGTTGACCGTGTTCGACTCGCCCACTTGGCGCACTGTCACGGGCGGCTCGGCCACTTACGTCCGCGCCGTCGCCGACCGACTGAACACCGTGCTCGTCGGCACTCCGGTGCGGGCCGTGCATCGCGTTCCCGACGGCGTCGCGGTACGCGACGACGCGGACGAGGTCAGGATGTTCGACGCGGCGGTGATCGCCACCCATCCGGATCAGGCGCTGGGCATGCTCGCCGAACCGACCGAAGCGGAGGTCGAAATCCTTTCCGCCATGCCATATTCGGTGAATCACACGGTATTGCACACTGATCCGTCGGTGCTGCCGAGGGCGCAGCGAGCGCGGGCGTCCTGGAACTACCGGCTGCCATCGTGCACGGCGAAGCTGGATCGTGTACTGGTCAGCTACGACCTGACCCGGCTGCAGCGGCTGGCGGGTGATCGGCGGTTCCTGGTCACGCTCGGTGACGCGGACCGGGTCGATCCCGACCTGATCCTCGATCGGATGGTCTACCAGCATCCGCGCTACACCCCGAGTTCAGTGGCCGCTCAGCGCAGGCTCGGTGAAATCGGTTGTGCGCGAGTGGCCTTCGCGGGCGCCTATCACGGCTGGGGTTTCCACGAGGACGGCGCGCTGTCCGGGCTGCGTGCCGCGCAGCGCCTCGGCGCCGGCTGGCACAGCACCGCGCTCACGGCAGTGCGTGCCTCGTGAACCGGCCGAGCACGACCACGACCGCGCAGATCGTCCGTACCCGGATCCGTCATGTGCGCCTCGCCCCGCTGCGCCACGAGTTCGGCTATCGCAGCTATAGCTGGCTGGTCGACCTCGACGACATGCCACGGCTGCCGCGCTGGCTGCGCCCGCTCGCCGGGTTCCGCGCCGCCGACCATCTCGGCGATCCGCACCGGACCCTGCGCGAGAACGTCGACGGCTATCTCGCCGAGCACGGCATCGACCTGCGCGGAGGTCGCGTACTGATGCTCGCCAACGCGCGGGTGTTCGGTTATGTGTTCAATCCACTCACCCTGTTCTGGTGCCGCGACCGCGCGGGCACGCTGGTCTGCGTCATCGCGGAAGTGCACAACACCTACGGTGAACGGCACTGCTACCTGGTTCGTCCCGATGAGCACGGGGTGGCGACCACCCCGAAGCGCTTCTACGTCTCCCCGTTCAACGAGGTACGGGGCGAATACCGGATGCGGCTGCCCGAGCCCACCGACCGGCTGCGGGTATCCATCACCCTCACCGACGACCAGCCGATTTTCGCCGCCTCGATGACCGGCCGTTGCCAATCGGCCACCGTCCGTACCATCCTGCGCGCGACAGTGGCGGTACCCCTTGCCCCACTTGTGGTCTCGGCGCTCATTCGCAGGCACGGCGTGCATCTCTGGGCGCGCGGCCTGCCACTCGTCCCCCGACCGGCCCGACACTTCGAGGAGTCTTCGCGGTGAGCATCCAATCGCAGGTCACGGCACGACCCTCGACCTACTGGCCCGATGTCGAACGGGTGCCCACCGGGACCCGCGCCGCGATCGCCGCGGCGGTGGCGGACCGGTTGTTCCGGCACGCCGTGCGCACGCTCCCGATCCGGGTCGAGTACCCGGACGGAACGGTCCTCGGTCGAGGCGCGCTGGACGCGCCGCGGCTGATCCTGCACCGTCCCGGCGATTTCACCGCACGGCTCGGCGTCGGCGGACTGATCGGCTTCGGCGAGTCCTATATGGCGGGCGACTGGTCGGCTCCCGATCCGGCCGCGACCCTAGCCGTGTTCGCCGAGCACATCGACACCCTCGTCCCGGCCCCGCTGCGCGCGTTGCGCCGACTATATGTCGCGAAACATCCCGCCGCCGAACGCAACAGTGAATCGAACAGTCGAGGCAATATCGCCAGGCATTACGACCTGTCGAACAATCTCTTCGAATTGTTCCTGGACGAGACGCTGACCTATTCCAGCGCGTTGTTCCCGGCCACCGCGCCGCCACCGCGGTGGGCCGACCTCGCCGCCGCCCAACGCGCGAAGATCGATCGGATACTCGACCGCGCTGGCGTCGGGCCGGGCACCCGGCTGCTCGAAATCGGCACCGGCTGGGGTGAATTGGCGCTGCGTGCGGCCGCCCGAGGGGCTTCGGTGCGCTCGGTGACGCTGTCAACGGAGCAGCGCGCGCTCGCCATGGACCGGATCGCCGCGGCAGGCTTGTCCGAACGCGTCACCATCGATCTGCTCGACTATCGCCGGGTGACAGGCGAATTCGACGCGGTGGTCTCGGTGGAGATGATCGAGGCCGTCGGCTACGAATACCTGGACACCTTCTTCGAAACCATCGACCGGGTGCTGGCCCCGGGCGGCCGCGCGGTGATCCAAGCGATCACCATGCCGCACCACCGCATGCTCGCCACCCGCGACACCTACACCTGGGTGCAGAAATACATCTTCCCCGGCGGGTTCCTGCCCTCCACCCGGCTGCTCACCGACGTGGCGGCGCGCTGTACCGAACTCGTTGTCCGCGAACAGCTGTCGATGGGCGAGCACTACGCGCACACGCTGCGCCTGTGGCAGCAGCGATTCAACGCCCGCGCCGACCGCGTCGCGGAATTGGGCTTCGACCCGGTCTTCCGGCGGATGTGGCGGTTGTATCTGGCGCACGCCGAGGCCGGATTCCGGTGCGGCTACCTCGACGTGTACCAGATCCTGCTCACCCGCGACGCACCCGCCTGACCCGGCGGTTCAGTGTCGGGCGCGGCCGAGCAGATGTCGTAGCGCCGCCGCGAGATCCGGTGTGCGGAACCGATGTCCGGCCTTGCCGAGGACGGCGGGCACGACCCGCTGGCTCGCGGCGGCGAGTTCGCGGGCGCCCTGCTCGCCGAGCAGCAGCGCCGGGCCGAACTCGGGCACCGGGAGCAATGCGGGCCTGCGCAGCACACCGGCCAGGATGTTGGTGTATTCGCTGTTGCGAACAGGTTGTGGGGCAACGGCATTCACCGGGCCGGACAGCGTGCTGTCCCATAGCGCGCGATAATAGATGTCCACCAGATCGTCGATCCCGATCCAGGACAACCACTGTTCGCCGTCCCCGATCCGGCCACCGAGACCGGTCGCGAACAACGGCCGCAGCAGTCGCAGGGTGCCGCCGCGCGGCGATTGCACGATCCCGGTCCGCACCGTGACGACACGTACTCCACCATCGGCGGCGGCGCCGGTGGCCGCCTCCCATGCCTCGACCACGTCAGCCAGGAAACCGTCGCCACGCGAAGCGTCTTCAGACAACCGCTCGTCGCCGCGGTCGTAGCCGTAGTAGCCGATGGCAGACGCGCTGACGAAGCTCGGCACGCCTGCGCGGGCGGCCAGTGCGGCGAGCCGCTCGGTCGGTCCGATGCGGCTGTCGACGACGGCCTGCTTGTGTTCGTCGGTGAATCGGCCCGCGATGGACGCACCCGCGAGGTGGACCACCGCGTCTACGCCGTCGAGCAGGTCGGGTGCGGGATCGTCCGGGTTCCATTGCCTTTCGCCCGGTTGCGGTGCATGCCGGACCAGGCGGAGCACGGTGTGGCCGCCGGTCGTCAGGAACGCGGACAACGCCGAGCCGACCAGCCCCGATGCGCCGGTCACCGCGATCGTCTTGGCCGCGAAGCCTGCTCGCGTCGCGTCGGCGTGGGCGGCCAGGTCGTCGGCGAGCTGCCGATACCGATAGTCGAACATCGGGCGCAGGGCGAAGGCGGGCACCCGTGACTCGACGCGGTCCACCACCCTGGTGTGCGTATCGTCGACGACCTCGAAGTCGTGCGTGTGCCGCCAGCGCAGCAGCAGGCCCGCGGGCAGCGAGCCGACACCGTCGACGGCGATCCGGTCGACGAACCGCTGCGGCGGTTCGTAGCCATCGGGATCGTGTCTGGCCACCCAGCGCAACCCGCCCGGCAACCCGAGCACGGCCCGCCCATCGGCCAGCGAAGCGGCCTCGGCGAGCACCGACACCGGCTGCCACGGCGGCGCGAGCCGCGCGAACGCGCCTGGTCGGGCATGCCACTCGAAGACCTCGGACCGGGGTGCCGCGACGACGCTCGAACACTCGATGCCCATGCTTCGACTCTAGCGAGGCGCCGGAACAATGCAACGTTCATGCATCGTTATTGCCAGATCGTCCGGTCGCGGACGAGAATTACGCGATGACCGATGCGTCCGGTGCCCCCGCTTTCCTCGACACCCTGCTCGACCGGACGATCGCTCCCGGTTACAGCCGCCTCGGCTTCCGGCTGCGCAGACGCGGCTGGCCCGCGGACGACCCGCACCCCGACGCCATGCGCGGCCGCACGGCGCTGGTGACCGGATCGAATTCCGGCATCGGCAAGGCCATCGCGGCGGAATTGGCCGGACTCGGCGGCTCGGTGGTGCTCGCGGTCCGCGACCGCGGCCGTGGCGAGCAGGCAGCCGAGGAAATCATGGCCGCCGACCCGACGGCCGATGTCTCGGTGACCGTGTGCGACGTGTCCGATCCGCGATCCGTGGCCGACTGCGCGAACGAGCTCACCGCCCGGCTGTCGCGACTGGATGTGCTGATCCACAACGCGGGCGTGTTGCCGCCCCGGCGCATCGAGACCGCCGAGGGACACGAGACCACACTGGCCACCCACGTACTCGGTCCGCTGCTGCTCACCGATCGACTCGTGCCGCTGCTCGACGCGGCCGACGGGTCCCGGGTGATCCTCATGTCCTCGGGCGGGATGTACACCCAGCGCCTCGCCGTCGACGACCCCGAATTCCGGCTCGGTCGGTACTCCGGCACCACCGCGTACGCCCGCACCAAGCGGATGCAGGTGGCACTGACCCCCTTGCTGGCCGAGCACTATGCACCCCAGCGCATTTCGGTGCACTGCATGCATCCGGGCTGGGCGGACACCCCCGGCGTCACCGCGTCGCTGCCCGCCTTCCATCGACTCACCGGTCCGCTGCTGCGCAGTCCCGCCGAGGGCGCGGACACGGCGGTCTGGCTCGCCGCGACCTCGGCCACGCTGCCGTCCGGCCGGTTCTGGCACGACCGGCGGGTGCGGCCGGAGCACTACCTGCGGCGGACGCGCTACACCGCCGACGAGGCCTGGCGGCTCTGGCAGTTCTGCCGGGAAGCCGCTGGTATCGGCGTCGGATAACGGTCCGCACCAACCGCCGCGGCCATGCGGTCCGAGACCGGCCGCGGCCAGTAGGACTGCGCCGGAACGCAATACCTCAATTGCAACTTGTTCTACCATGGGACGAGTCATCGTCGACATCGGAGGAACTTGTCATGCCGCTGGAACCCTCGGCCGCGGAGTTGTTGACGGCCGTCCAGGCGTCGCCGCGCGCGGTCGCCGCGCATGACAAGTCCGCGTGGGTCGATCTGTTCGCGGCCGACGCGGAGGTCAATGACCCGGTCGGCTCCCGCCCACACGTCGGCCGCGCCGCCATCGAGCGGTTCTACGACACGTTCATCGCCCCGAACGCCATCGCGTTCCGGGTCGATCGGGACATCGTGCACCCGCCGACGGTGGTGCGCGATCTGACCATCGAGACCACGATGTCCACCGGCGCCATGGTCTCGGTGCCGATGCACCTGCGCTATCAACTCGCCGAGGACGACGGCGACTGGAAGATCACCCATCTGGCCGCGCACTGGGAACTGGGCCCGATGATCGGGCAACTGTTGCGTACCGGACCCAGCGGACTCGGCGCCGCGCTGCGGCTCGGACCACAGCTGGTCACCCATCAAGGTGTCGATGGCGCGCTCGGCCTGATGCGGGCGCTCGGCGGTGTCGGACGGGTGGGCAAGCGGGTGACCGCACGGTTGTTCGCCGCGGCGGGCAGCACGGACATCGTCCGCGTCCGCGGCTTGCTCGGTCACTATGCCGTTGTCGAATTGCCTGCGGGCACACCGGTTTCGGTGGAGGAATTCACCAACCGGGCACGAAATATGCGGTGGAGCAAGCTGATCGCCGCCGGTCGCACGGTGACCGCGACGGTCCGGCTCGGTGACACGCGCGGAGTGGCGTTCGTCGAGTTCGCCGCGGGCTCCCCGCAGATCGCCGCCATTCGCTTCTTTCTGGACCGCGTGTGAGATCGGCTGCCGGACAGGCGGATCGGCTCACGTGAGTTGGACCGACTTCTCGGGCTGCTGCGCAGCCCGCACCTGCTCGGTCCAGCCGGGCGGGCCGAAGACGTAACCGAGGCGGCCGCGCCAGGTGGTGGCGCCCCGTACATCGCGGATCAGTCCGGCCAGCTCGTGATAGTTGAGCTTCAGCGGGTTGTCGGTGCCGATGTTCTTGGTGAGCCCGTAGCGGATCGGTTCGGATTCGGCGGCGAAGCTGCCGAACATGCGGTCCCAGATGATGAAGATGCCGCCGTAGTTCCGGTCGAGGTACGGCTGATTCGAGCCGTGGTGGATGCGGTGGTGCGCCGGGGTGTTGAACAGGAATTCGATCGGCCGCGGCAGCGTGCCGACGCGCTGGGTGTGGATCGGGAATTGGTAGAGCAGGCCGATGCTCTGCAACAGGAAGATCATCCAAACCGGGAAGCCGAGCAAAGCCGCTGGCACCCAGGCCATTCCACGCAGGATATTGGCCACCGGATGCACCCAGGGCAAGCGGATCGCGGTGGACAGGTTGAAGTACTCGCTCGAGTGGTGCACGCTGTGCGCGGTCCACAGCAGCCGGACCCGATGGTCCGCGCGATGCGCCCAGTAGTAGCAGAAATCGGTGACCACCAAGCCGAGCACCCACACCCACCACGACTTCGCGGACAGGTGCAGCGGGGAGACCGAGGCGGCCAGCACCACCGCCGAGAACGGGATCAGATACTGCGTCAGCGGTTTGGTGAGCCGGCCGAGGGTGAACGTCGCCACGTTGGCGGCGGTGTCGCGCCCCGAGCCGACATTGGCCGGGCGATCGGGATCGCCGCGGTACGCGATCCACTCCACGAGCATGAACAACGCGAATGCGGGGACGGCATAGCTCAACAACTCGACTCTGCCCACGGGATCTCCTTGATTGTCCGTCGTCGATGCTCGACGCTACGGGCGATGGCCTGCGCGAACATCGCGCCACCGAGGGATTCGGCGTCCCCCGCGCGGGGGACGCGGCGGCGCGGGGCGACGGGCACAGTGGTCGAACAGCAGCCACGGGCCGGGTGCGGGCAAGCTGGCTAGGATCGAGGGCTCCGACGACACGAAGGCGGTGGCGAACTGTTGGACGTGAGCAGGTCGCTGGCCCGCCAGTCGCTGGTGGTCGCGGTGGTGGCCGCGCTGATCGACGCCGTGGTGCTCGGCCTGTGCGGCGTGTTCACCGTCGCGCCGTGGCAGACCGTCGCGGCGGTGGCCGCCATCGTCGCCGGTGATCTGGCGCTGGCCGCGCCACCCCGCACGGCCGGTGTGGTCGCGGTGGCTCAGGTGCTGGTCCGGCTGCTGGCCGCCTGGCTGCTGCATCAGTACGGGTTCGGCACCCGATTCGCCGATGTCGGTTTCCTGGTGGCCGGGTACCGGGCCGGTGCCTGGTTGTCGGGGCCGAAATCGGTACTGACCATGCTCGTCATGTGCGGCGGTGTCGCGGCCGCACATCTGCTCATCGGCAGCAAGAACGACAACGACTGGCGGCTGCTGCTCGCCACGACGGCGGCCGCGGGCTGTGTGCCGTGGCTGGTCGGCCGGTACACCGCGGCGCGTGGCGCCTACATCGCCGACCTGGAGCAGCGGGAACGGCTGCGGCGCCAGGAACATCAGGTCGCGCTGGAGCGTGCGGTGACCGAGGAACGCGCCGCCATCGCGCGGGATCTGCACGATGTGATCTCTCATCACGTCAGCGCCATCGGTATCCACGCCGGTGCGGCCCGAATGGCCATGGCGGACACGGCGAATGGTACGGCGACCCGGTCGCTCGCCGCGGTGGAGTCGAGCAGCCGGGCCGCGATGGTGGACCTACGCCGTCAGCTCGATCTGCTGCACGGCCGCGACGACGCGGGACAGCGACAGCCTGGCCTGGCCGATATCGACGGCCTGGTCGACCACGTGCGTGCCGCCGGAATGAATGTCGAAGTGGCCGTGCGTGGTTCGGTGGTCGAGCTGCCGGAGTCGTTGGATGTCACGGTGTATCGGATCGTGCAGGAGATGCTGACCAACGCATTGCGCCACGGCGACGGCGAGCAGGCGCGGCTGGAGGTGGCGTACCGCCCCGAGCGCGTGCTGATCCGGGCAACCAATCCGATGCCACCGGCACCGGCGGCCGAAGACACCGCGGTGCCGCGTGGGCTCGGCGGGATTCGCCGCCGCACCGAACTTTTCGACGGTGAACTCGACTACGGCCTCGACGAATCCGGAACCTCTTGGCACACCGCGGTTTCCGTCCCGATCGGCGGCTCGTGAACATGTCGATCCGGATCTTGATCGCCGACGACCACAGCATGTTCCGCTCCGGACTGCGCGCGGTCGTGGACAGCCAGGCCGATCTCGACTGCGTCGCCGAGGTCAGCGACGGCCGCGCCGCCATCGCCGAAACCGCAAGGCTGCGACCGGATGTCGCGATTCTCGACGTACGCATGCCCAAGTTGGATGGGCTCGCCGCCACCGAGGCGATCGTCGCGGCGGGCGGCACCCGGGTACTTGTGCTCACCACCTACGACAGCGACGCCAACCTCTACCGCGCGCTACGCGCGGGCGCGAGCGGGTTCCTGCTGAAGAGCCTGCCGCCGGAAGAGCTCGTCGCCGCCATCCGGATCGCCGCCCGCGGTGACGCGCTGATCGATCCCTCGATGACCCGCCGCCTGGCCACCCGATTCGCCACCACGCTCGCCCCGCCGCGCATCCCTCCCGAGGTCGGCCAGCTCACTGCCCGCGAATTGGAGGTGCTGCTCCTGCTCGCGGACGCGCGCAGCAATGCCGAAATCGCGGCCCTGCTCGGCGTCGGCGAGGAAACGGTGAAGACCCACGTCTCCCGTGTCCTGGCCAAACTCGGTGTGCGGGATCGCATTCACGCGGTGGTCTACGCCCATCAGCACGGTTTGGTCTCGCACACTCCACCCGGTCCTCGCTGATCATCGCGGCGATGCGCATGATGGATGTGGTGTCGAAAGAAAGGACGAACCCTTGACAGCCAACGGCCTGGCGGAAGAACTTGCCGAGGTGGTACAGCGCGGCGATCTGACGGTGGCGGTCGCGGAGTCGCTGACCGCCGGTCAGATCGCGGCCGCGCTAGGCGCGGCGCCCGAGTCCGCCGAGTGGTTCCGCGGCGGTGTCGTGGCCTACTCGGCGCAGGTCAAGCGCAGCGTGCTCGGTGTGCCCGAGGTGCCGGTGGTGTCGGAGACGGCGGCCAAGGCGATGGCAGAGGGCGTCACGTCGCTGATGGGGTCGACGCTGTCGGTGGCCGTCACCGGGGTCGGCGGGCCGGGTCCGCAGGACGGGGAGCCCGCGGGCTCGGTGTGGTTCTCGGTCGCGGGTAAGGACGTGACGGCCTCGCATCGCCAGTTCGACGGCAGTCCGGAGGAAGTGCTCGAGCAGACCGTGAACCATGCGCTCGAGCTGCTGCTCGAGGCCGCACGCGGTCATTGAGCACCGGACGGAACCGGCGCGCCCGTCCGAATTGTCCCCAAGCTCGAGCAGGTGGAAGTACCGTTGACGAGACTGGCTGGTCTTCTTCGATGGATGGAGCACTATGCGTAGTGATCACACCCGCCTCGTTGTCACGGTCGTCGCGTGTTCCGGCCTGGTCCTGTCCGGAGTCGGTATCGCGTCCGCGCAAGTTGCCACCGGCACGGTGCCGGATGGGCAGCCGGTAGCCGTCCAAACGCCCACCCAGCAGGCGCTGATCGAACGGGCCCGGCAGCGCTCGGCGAGCGCGCGCGACCGTGCCGAATCGGTGCGGCCCGGCGATTCGGTGCAGCCCGGCGATTCGGTGCGGCCCGGCGATTCGGTGCGGCCCGGCGATTCGGTGCGGCCCGGCGATTCGGTGCGGCCCGGCGATTCAGTGCAACCCGGCGATTCAGTGCAACCCAGCGATTCAGTGCAACCCAGCGATTCAGTGCAACCCAGCGATTCAGTGCAACCCAGCGATTCAGTGCAACCCAGCGATTCGGTGCAACCCAGCGATAACGCGTGCCCGGCCGCGCCAGAAAAGGCGAAGCAGAGGCCGGCCCAGCGCGACACCATTCGCACCGGCCTCGACAGCGCGGCAAAGGCCGCCGAAGCCGCGGCGAATACCGCGGCCGCCGCCCGTGCCGCGGCCGACGCCGCACGTGCCGCGCTGGCGGCGGTCCTCGCCACCGAAGAGGCCGCTGACGGCTTCCTCAGCATTCTCGAAGCCGAGATGGCCGCCCGTGCGGCCGAGGAGGCGGCCGCCGCTCCCGACGATGTCGAGCTCGCCAATGCCGCCGCCGCGGCGGAGAACAGGGCCGCCAGGGCGACTGCCCGAATGACCAAGGCGCCGATCCACCCGATCCACCCGATCCGCAAGCCGTGAACCGGCGAGGGCCTGCGCCGAAACGCAGGCCCTTTGTCCATACCTAACGGCGTGGCCTATCCACCTGTCGGCGGTTCACCCACTGTCGTGTTGACGTCGATGACGCCGAACGCCTCACCTTGCGGCCCTTGCAGGACTCCCATCCGACCGAACGCGCTGTCGTGGGGATCCATCAGGACGGTGGCGCCCAGCTGCGCGGCCTTGGCGACGGCCGCGTCGGTGTCGTCAACCTGGAACCAGATCTGCCAGAAGGGCGGGGTTTCGCCCGGTTCGGTCGAGGTATCGAAGACACCGCCCACCTCCTCGCCCGCCGGGGAGAGGCTGAAGGTCGAGTAGGTGAAGTTCTCGCCGTCCCCGATTTCGTGGTAATGCCAACCGAATACCGCTGCGTAGAACTCCTGCGCCAGCTTGTACCGATCGGTGTTCAACTCGTTCCAGCAGTAGGCGCCGTGCTCGTTGTAGATCCCGGCGCCGGTGTGCGCCTTGGCTTCCCACACCCCGAAGACCGCGCCCGTCGGGTCGGCGGCGACGAACATCCGGCCGACGTCGAGCACGTCGAACGGCGACATAATCACCGAACCGCCTGCCGCCGTGACCTTTTCGGCAATCGCGTCGGCACTGTCCGCGGCAAAGTAAGTGGTCCACGCCGAGGGCATCGGCACGCCGACGGGCTTGGGGCCGATGCCCGCGGCGGGTCTGCCGTTGCGTAGCGCCATCAGATAGCCGCCCGCGTCCGGCGGGCTATCCAGGATTTCCCAGCCGAACAGTTCCCCGTAGAACTCGCGGGCCCGGGTGGTGTCGTCGACCTGACTGTCGACCCAGCACGGTGTCCCCTGCGGCCAGCTTCCGTCATGTGTTGGCATCTCCGTGGCCTCCTGACCTCGGTTAGCTGAAGTGCGGCCGGACGCGGCCTGCACCAACCAAGTCAAGCACCGAGTCGGCCAGGGCAGCACCGGAATCGCGGTTCCGGCAGGGCCCTTTTCGCGCTGCGGACCAGCAACTTCGCGAACCGGACAGAACACGATCAATTGTTGCCGAAAGGGGGCTTGATCAGGAGTATGGCGGGATGACCACAGCCTCCGAGGTCGGCCGCGAGCATCTCCGGCTGGATGAACTTCCGGTTCGTCCCATTCATCGCAAATTGGTCGTTCTTGTCGGTGCGGGACTGTTCTTCGATCTGTACGAGTTGTTCCTCGCCGGGACCATTACCGGGGTGCTGAAACAAGAGATGCACCTGTCCACCTTTCAGCTCAGCGGCATCGTCGGGTCGGCGTTCGCGGGTCAGTTCCTGGGGGCGCTGGTGATCGGCCGGTTGTCGGATGTGTTCGGGCGGCGCCGCATGTTCATGGTCAATATCGCGCTGTATTCCGGGTTCACGCTGCTCGGTGCGTTCAGCCCGAACATCACCTTTCTGATGGCGACGCGATTCCTTGCGGGGCTGGGTATCGGCGCCGAGATGACCGTGTCCGACACCTATCTCTCGGAAGTCGTTCCGCCACAGGTGCGTGGCCGTTTGATCGCCACCGCCTACACAATCGGTTTCTGCGCGGTGCCGATCGTCGGGTTCCTCGCCCAATGGCTGGTTCCGTTGCGGCCCTTGGGTGTCGAGGGCTGGCGCTGGCTGTTCGTGATCGGCGGGCTTGGCGCCGCCGTGGTGGTCGTGGCGCGGCGGAACATGCCCGAGTCACCACAGTGGATCGCCAGGCAGCAGCAGAAGTCCGCCGTCACGCCCTTCAGCGCGATTGTCCGGCCGCCGTACCGCGCCAGGACAACGCTGTTTTCGGCGGTGATGATCCTGCAGGTCTTCGGCTACTACGGTTTCGGCACCTTGGCGGTGCTGGTGTTGGACCGCAAGGGTTTCGAGGTGGTGACCTCGCTGAGCTACCTGGCCGTCACCTATCTCGGCTACCCGCTCGGCTCGCTGCTGGCGATCCCGTTGATGGAGCGGATCGAACGCAAGCATCTGGTCATGGGGACCGCCGCCATGATGGCGGTGTTCGGCCTGACCTTCGGCTTCGCCACCAGCGTGCCGCTCATTCTGCTGTCCGGTGGGCTGTTCACCGTGACCAGCAACGTGTTCTCCGACGCGCTGCACGCCTACCTACCGGAGTCCTTCGCGACCGCGGTGCGCGGCACCGCATCCGGTGCGACCTATTCGTTGTCGAAGATCAGCACCGCACTCCTGCCGTTCCTCCTACTCCCCCTGCTCGACCGCCCCAACGGCCCCGGGCTGGTCTTCTCGGTGATCACCCTCGCCCTGGTCACCATGGTCGTCCTGGTCGGCGTATGGGGCCCACTAACCGGCCGACGCGCGCTGGACGCGGAGTGAGGCCCTGATGATCCCGCGCACGCCCGCGGGCTGAGCATAGAAAAGTGGCCCGCAGGAACATTTCCTCGGGCACGGGGCTTCTGATCGGCGTGTTCGCACTGTGTCGACACGCTGACGTGCCGGACCAAAAACTACGGTCTCGCAGGGATCGGCGTCGGTGCGAAAGTATTGGCCTCACCTCGGATTCGCTCGGGGCGGCTGTCGCGAGCGAAACCTGCTCGATGCCAAGACCCAGCCAGGAGAGCCCCCTTGCGAATCGCCGGTTCGATCCCCCTCGTCGCGGCCACTGTCGCCCTCACGTTGAGTGTGGGCGCATGTAGCGACACGTCGAGCGATACCGCCTCGACGACGACAACCCCGGCAACCGCGACATCCGCGGCGCCGGTCACGCCGACCGTGCAGTCGAGCACCACGGAACCTCCGCCCTTCCATGCCCCCTCAGCGGACCCTGTCGCCATCTCCTGCGGCACGGGCGTCTTCGGTCTAGCGATCTTCGCCGTCACCACCAAGGGCAGCGCCGCATGTGCCACCGCCCTTGCGGTGACCAATGCCTACGGCGAGCAACCTGCCACCTCGCGCCACGGCGTGCTGACGGTCTCCGTCGATGGCGCTTCGTGGACCTGTCAGGAGCAGCAGGGCCAGGTCAACCCGTATAAGGAATGCGTGAATAACGCCGATCCCGCCGAAAAGGTCAGGCTCTCTTCCTGATCGGCGGAAGTCGACCGAGCCTCGCTATACCGCCGCTGATTCCGGGTTCGGTGCAATTGCGTCGAACCCGATCGGCAGGGCGATGGTGACAGAAACCCTGATCAATCGATTGCGTTGGATGCAACGGGTTCGTGACTCGGTTTGCTCCTGGTTCGGCGCATATGATGTTGGCGGACAACGTCGTCATCTGGATCCGGCTCCGGCGGTGCTCACAGCGATGCTGGATGGTTGGCGGCGGCAGCAGGCGGCGCGGTTTCTCCGCGAGAAGACGATCGTGCCACGCTACCGGCTGAGTACGTGTCCGGATCATGAGGGCACCATCGCTTCCCGCCTATTCGCGTTGCGAGCGGCTATCCGGTCGCGCCGTTCCTCGAATTTAGGGTGCGTTGCTGGTATTCGTCAGAAATGCATCGAGTCGCTCGCGGGCCTGTTCGCCACGGGCGGTGAAGTCGTTGCGCTCGAACACTTTCCGTAGCCGCAGCACGGGCATGATGACCTCGTCGAGGTGCTGGCGCATGTCGTAGATGCCGTGTTTGGCCATCAGCACGCCGTAACGGCGGAAGTTGGGATTGCCGGCGCCGGGCATCTGGAAGTTCATCAGCATGACACTGACCGCCTCCATGGCCTGGTCCGGGGCGAGGTCCAGCGCCGCGCCGTACAGGTTCCGGTAGAAGATCATGTGCAGGTTCTCGTCGGCGGGCTCAGCGACACCGATGCACTGCGAAGGTCTTCACGGGCTAGCACCGACTCAATGAAGTTCATCAAGAGGCGGGCGGAGACGTGCGAGGAGTTGATTGACACGCTTCTCGGCATTTCAGTGCGTTGCCGACCGAGATGGTCTTAGCCCGTTGACCTTCGGGCGTGCTGCGTGATTAGTTCGAACCGCGCGCCACGCGGCATTTGAGTGTGTTCACGACTCCTACAGCGGGGGCGCTCAATTGCGTGAGCGGGGCTCGACGGGCCTGGGGATTGTTGCGGTGCCGCCGACGCGGACCACTGGGCCGCGCGGTCCGGGGCGAGTTGTGGCTGTGATGGTGGACGGTTGGTCGAGCGAGTCGCCCATGTCGACTTCCAGAGCGGAGAAGCCGTGATCGGCGAGATGTGCTGCCAGGCAGGCGGTGCTGTTGGCGTTGGCGATGTCTTCTGGCACACCGATCCCTGGGGCGAACATCCGAGCCGCGGCGCGCCCGTCCGGTGTCGGTGTGCTGTAGACATAGCAGCCCAGCAGTCCTAGCTGGTCGCACGCGTCGCGTAGCAGGGTCATGTCCGGTGCCAGACCGCGCAGGATTGCACGGTCGGGAACTTGCACCAGCATTCGGGGCCGACCGACCGAAGCGATACGGCATGGTGCGCACGTCTCGGCGGGATCGATGCCAACGGCGGTCAGCACCGGCTCGCTCTCTGCCATGGTGGGAGTGCTCAGCTCAACGGGCCCCGGATCGAAAAAAGCCTCGTACCGGGTGCCGTCGCCGGTGGCCCGACCGCGAAAAGTGCGGCCGCCGGACCGCAGCACGGCCTCGTACTCCTGTATCTGTGCACGGTGGGCCAGAACCGCCAGTGCCGCGACAGTGCCGTGCCCACAGGCCGGCAGTTCGCCAGCGGCAGTGAAGAAGCGCAATGAGACAGCCGCGCGGCCGGGCCGGACAAACACACCGTGCGATGCGCCCACCACACCCGGTAATGCACAGCGCTCGGCGTCGCTCAGCGATGTCATCTCATCGGCCACCACGGTCGGACTTCCACCCTGTCCTGCACGTTGGCAGACGTGGACGAGCATCATCTCCGTCCTCATGAAACCGAAAGACTAACAAAGGATCTCATCAACTCCCCGCCGTAGGATCCTGCTGGAACTGATCCCCGGCGGCGCCAAGAAATTCTTGTCCTCCCGCCAGGCGCGGGAAATGATCGCCACGATCACCTCGACCGACCCGGTCACCACGATCCAGCAGCGACTGGCGGGTCTCAGCGATAACCAGGTGGAGCGGTCGATCGCGGCGAACCTCACGGCCTCCATCCACCTCGCGCGACGGGAAGCATCGACCATGCGACCGGACCTGGTCGCTGGAGTACGAACAGATTTCCCGCAACGCACGCACATCGGTGCGGATTCAGGCGGTCATCGCAACACTTCGTTGAGTAGCTCCGCCCAGGCCGGGCGACGAGGTGGCCGTTGTCGTCGAGGTGGCCGGCGTGGGTTGTCCAGACTGAACACCTACCCGACCCGCGGCCGTCCGAGCAGGCAGATGGCCGATGTCATCCAGGACGCCGTGCTTCCTGGTCAAAACATCCAGTAAACATCCAGAAGGCCGAAAAATGGCCCAGGCCAGAAGGTTCGAAAACCTTCTGGCCTGGGCCGTTTGTAGCGGGGACAGGATTTGAACCTGCGACCTCTGGGTTATCACAGATCCCTCTACGGCCAACTTCGGACATGTTCGGATACCTAGCTTTACCAGCACGTATGCAGGTCGAGGGAATGCGTCGAAATATGTTGGTATTCAACTGTATTCGGGCAAAAAGGTCCAGTAAGGGTCGAGCAGAAGAGTTGCGACCGTGATCCGAGAGCGTAGAGTTCGCTTATGGTCGGGCAATGTGGCGGCCGGCGCGGCGGCGTGCGCACGGGCAGGTTCGCCTCCCGGCGGCCAGCCAGCCGAAGCACTCGTGGCCTTCTGCTCCGCAGAGCGACGACTGTTCTTCCCCGGTCCCGTCCTCATACCAGCCGCCTATGCGGAGGTCGGGCGTGTCAAGATGCCGATAGGCACCGTGTAGTGGACACAAAGGTGGTCCTTGCCCCGTTCGGCTGCAGCGAGACGATTGGTCATGAGGAAGGAGCGCCCCGCGACGCCGGTGGGGATGTTGGAAACGGTTGTTCGGCAGTCTGTTCCGGGGCACTATCGAGTGATGACTGAGTCTCGTCAGCAGCGTCGTGCCCGTGAGCGTGCTGAGCAGAAAGCGGCCAGTGGCCTCGGCCCGAACCCGCGTTTTGTGCATACGGAACCTCCGAATCGCCCAGTGACGATAAACGCGCGAGTGGTCTGGTCGGATGATCCCGACTACGCGCCCGAGGCTATATGGCATGCCACCTGGGAGGAGGTGGAGCCGGAACCTGCGCCCCTTCCTAACGGTCGAGACATCAACGATCTGGTTCAGGTAACCAGCTACATGGATGGCGACGACCTTGAGCTGTTGGTAGCCGAGGTTCTCGGGGCGATCGCCCAGGAGTGGCCCAACGATGACCTGACGGTGTCATGGTCGTTGGATGCGGATGCGAGGGAAGAAGCGAACAAGCTCGGCGTCACCTTTCCGACCCGTCGCTTGAAGCCGGTTTGATCGGCGGTGGGAGCTATCCAGGGGTCGATGCCGCTTTCATCCTGATGGGTCGCTGCCAGCTTGCCGACTGCGCCGGGCCGATCATTTTATTCTGCGCTCACCTGTCGAGGGCGTATCCGCGCGCTTCGACTTCTTGACCGCACGTCGGCCCGCAGCGGATACTGCAAGGCTGCCTATTCGCGAGGGGGTTCTACCGTGGATGACACCGACGACCGACTCTTGCCCGACGACCATGCAGTACGGCGGGATGTGATCAAGCTCGCGGAGTACGCGCGCGAGGCCGCGATATCCAGCCGGAGTGAAGTATTGGATGTTGAGGGCTACCTCGCGTGCTGGTGGCTCAGCGAGCTACCAGGAGGACTGGAGTTTCGAGCAACCCCCGCAACCGACGGGTCGGTTCTCAAAGTGCCGTATCGCAAGCCTCCGCCCTGCCCCACGGTGCCGGAACCACTCCGCAAATGCCTCAGTGAAGGTACGTGGACCGATCCACAAGTCTCCAACTCCGAGATTTCTGAGCAGCTCAAGCCAGCGGTAGACGGCGGAGATGTCCGGGCGACAACACTTCAAAGCGCGCTTGGGTTGCGGCAGGGCTGGATTGATCAACTTGCTGCCGACCGCCCCTATCGAACGTTCTACGAAAATCTTCGCGAGGCTGCGCACAAACTCGACACCCGGGACGACGAGTTCGAGCTGGTTCTGTGTTCAGGGCTTTTCGCAGGTACTGGCCCAAAAGCAGGGACCATCCGCCGGCACTTGCTGGTCAAACGCTGTTGGGTGCGGGTGGACAAGAAGTCGTCGGCGGTGCTGGTCGGGCCTGATCAGGACGTACCAATGCAGCTCGAAGACCGGCGGTTCCTGATGGGAGTGCTTGGTGAACGACTCAAGCACGCCTCCGAACTCCGCGACGAAGTCGCGGAATCGGATCTGCTCCCACACAATCCCGAGGAACCAGCGAAGTGGCTCACTGATTGGAGCCACCAGATGCTGCCGGACAGTCCCGCCTACAGCACCGCGCTGGCGCCACCACAATCTCGGGTGGACAAGACTTCCGCGGTAAGTGCCTCACCAGCGCTGATCCTGCGTCTACGCGACCGCTCCAGTGTCGCCGCGTTCTACGAACAAATCCTCGAACATCTCCGTTCGGGACAAGCCGCCGTCCCGCTGGGGCTGTTTCAGTTGCTACATACACCTGATGAGGGCCAGCAGCGCGCTTGGCAGGCTGCGACCGGGACGATCCCGGACAACCTGCTCAGTGATGACCCGTTGTTCCACAAAGAAACAAACGCCGAGCAACGCGAAGTTCTCGAAAGGGTGCGGCGGTTCAACGGCGCGGTCGTACAAGGACCGCCTGGTACCGGCAAAACCCATACCATCGCGAATCTGCTCGGAGCGATGCTCGCTGATGGACTTCGCGTGCTGGTGGTCAGCCAACGCGAGCAGCCGTTGCGGGTACTGCGCGACAAGCTGCCCGACGACATGCGATCTCTCTGTGTGTCGATGGCTAGCAAACGCGGTAGCGACAACGGCCTCGAAACGAGCGTTCGAGATATGTCGGCGCGACTGTCGCGGACCACCAGCGAGGCCATAGATGCAGAGGTGAAAAGGCTTGGCGCACAGCGCCATGCTGTACAAGCTAAGGTCCAAGCGCTGACCGATGACCTCACCGAGCTCCTGCGGGTCGAACATACCGAGCATCCGCCAGTAGCAGAGGGATACGGCGGTCTACTCGCCGATATCGCAGAAACCGTCGCAGACCACGCTGAGCGGTTCGCGTGGTTTCCGCCGCTGCCCCCAGCAGCACCTACTCAATGCCCGATGCCCTCATCGGACCTGCACGAGTTGGTGGTGTTGGGTCGCGCCGGCCTGAACGACCCCGCCCGTGCTGCACAGTACATACCGGATGCGGAATCGACGCCAGCGCCGTCGGCTGTTGCTGAAGCGATCCATACGATGGCACTGCCACCGCAGGATGGAGAGATCGGCCAACTCACAGATCGGCTGGCCGCTCTGCCTACCGATACCGTTCTTGCCTGGCGAGACACTGCACGGCGCGTGCTCGAACTGGCTGAACATCTGTACCGGGTTGCTTTGCACCGCATTTCATCGGTGGAGACCGGAACCAACGCAGTCCTCGCAGGTGTCGCCGTAGAGGCGTGGAACGATGTCCTCGGCGAGGTCGGGGTGGCGACCGATCTCGATCGACGTCTGCGTGCGCCCGCGGTGCGTGATGTGCGGTGCACGGCTCTGCTCCCTGAGCAGTGGGCAGCTGTTCGCGGCCAGGCAAAGGTGCTGCTCCAATCAGCCGAACATCTAAAGGCAGGATTGGAGAGCGGCGAGCTTCTGCGCAACAAGGTCCTCAAGACCTCGACCGCGTTCGGCAAGGCGACCGCCGTCGTGCGGCAGGGTTTCACGTTTCATGGCGTCGAACCGACAACACCCGAGGCTGCGAGCGCGGTAGCTGAGTACTTAAAGGTTCTGGTGGGAATGTCAGCCCTGGATCACGTGTGGCAGTACGTCACCGATCCTTGGGACTGGGATTCCGACGATTTCCGGCGCCTTGCGCAACGACGGGAGATCGAACCTCAGCTGGTTGTCCTGAAAGAGCTTGCAGAAAAGACTGCCATAATACGTAGCGGCCTTTCATCAACTGGGGTTTTGGCGATCCTGTCCGATATGGGCACCTGGCGAGCTTTTGCTGATGCCGCTGGTGCAGCCCTCACTCGGCATCAAGGCGAGGCTGCTCGAAGGATCTACGCCGAATGGTTGTCGCAATGGAAAGCCATTGCCGACCAACCGGATTCGGCCCCAGAG
Organism: Nocardia iowensis; assembly: GCF_019222765.1. Classification (NCBI taxonomy): domain Bacteria; kingdom Bacillati; phylum Actinomycetota; class Actinomycetes; order Mycobacteriales; family Nocardiaceae; genus Nocardia; species Nocardia iowensis. Next base: position 7,235,719 of record NZ_CP078145.1, read on the forward strand.
TGTAAAGCGGTCGCTGAGGCATTGGAAGCCCGAGACCCAGACGACTATCGCGTTGCTTGTGACGGCCTGGCCTCGGTGCGGCGGTCGATAGCCGATCACCGTCGCTATCGAGACTTGCTGGAGATCCTCACAACCGCTCATCCACAGTTGGCAAACGAGATCGATCGAACCTGTTGCGACACTGCTTGGGATGGGCGGATCGGACATGTCCGCGAGGCGTGGTCGTGGGCAGTGGCCCATCGGTTCCTGCGGGGTTCCCACCGCCCTGATCTGGTCGGGAGGCGGGAGGCGGACCTGGTCGCAGCCAAAGCCTTGCTCCGGAAGGTCACCGCGGAGCTAGCAACCGAACTGGCGTGGGACCACTGCCTGAAAAAGATGACGCCAAGCCAACACCGAGCACTCAAGCACTTCGAGGTGCTGGCACAGAAACAGGGGCCGGGGCGCGGCAACTACACCGCGGACTATCGCCGAGCTGCAAAGGCCGCGATGCGGGCGGCACGAGAGGCGGTACCCGCTTGGGTGATGCCCATTCCCAAAGTCGCCGAACTGATTTTGGCGCAGCCGAACTCCTTCGACGTGGTAATCGTGGACGAAGCCAGCCAAGCCGCGATGACATCGATCTTCCTGCTCTGGCTCGCGCCACGGATCGTCGTCGTCGGCGACGACAGGCAGTGCGCTCCACAGTCCAGCATCCAGAACCTCGAGAAGATGCAACAGCGGCTGCACACCGACTTCCCCCACATTGACGAGTACAAGCGCATACAGCTCCTACCCAACGGCAACCTCTACAACATCCTCGGCTGCGCCTTCCCTAACACCGTCACACTGCGCGAGCACTTCCGGTGCATGCCCGAGATCATCGACTGGCCGTCGCAGGAGTTCTACGGTGGCCGCCTGGTGCCGCTTCGGCAGTACGGTGCGAGTCGGCTGGAACCCGTCGTGATCGATCGCGTCCCAAACGGGCTGGCCCAAGGGGCGAACGAGAAGATGGTCAACCAGTTCGAAGCAGAGCATATTGTCGCGACACTCGTTGCCTGCTTCAGCGACCCTGCCTACGCGGGCAAGACGTTCGGAGTAATCGCACTGCGCAGCCGCGCCCAGCGCCAACTGATCCAGCATCTGCTACTCCAACGCATCTCTCCGGAGGAGATCGACCGCCGCGAACTCGCTGTCGGTTCGGCGGCGGAGTTCCAAGGCGACGAACGCGACGTCATGATCGTCTCTACTGTCTCCTCCGGCAGGACAAGGCAGATGCGCAAGGACACTCGTTATCTCCGCGATCTCAACGTCGCGGTCAGCCGCGCTCGAGACCAGCTCCGCATCACCACCTCATTGGTCGACGATGATCTCGACCCAGATGACATCCGACGCAGGATGTTTTCCCACTATCAGAACACGCGAAATCTGGCCCCGCGGCCGAGCGCGGTCGAGTATCCGGCGGACTCGCTTCGCCCGCCCTTCACTTCCCTGTTCCCGCAACGCGTTTACCGTGCGCTCCTCGAACGCGGCTATCACGCCAGCCCGCATGTCACGGTGGGCAAGCGCGAGCTCGACATCGTCGTATACGGCACCAGCGGCGCCGTCGCGGTGGTGTGCGACCACCACACCGGTGCCAGCGCTGAGGACACTGAACGAGACGCTGAATCGCTGCGCGAGCTACACCGCGCCGGGTGGCCTTTTCACCGAATCGTCCACAGCCAGTTCCTTCTCGACCAAGAATCGGCGTTGGCACCCCTGTGGCAGATGCTTGCTCAGCACGATGTCCGCTCGATCGAGACCTCGGAGGTTTGAGATGGAGCCCCTGGATGAGAAGACACTGTCGTCGCTGGCCGATCTGATCTGCGGCGACGACACACTCCACTATCGCCGCGCGGTAGACCTCGTTGACTTCTTCCGGAGCGCCGGGTGGGATGAAATCACTGACTACGACGGCGAATCGCGCCGATCATGGACCTACGAGCAGCTCGCCCGGAAACGCCACGACACAGACGCGATGGAACGCGTCCTGTGCCGACTGGTCGACCGCCGCGAATACCCCGGCAGGCCCGAACTTACCGACGCCATTCGTGCAGATCTGAACCGGCTCCTCGAGCCAGAGCTCGTCCATATCGAGCTCGATAACGACCTACGCCCACACCTGCGCCCTGGTAGAGCCCAACCCGACCATCCGCCGGAGGATCCCAGCAGACGCGAACTGCTGTACAGAGTCGAAGATGTCGTCACCGACAGACGGCTTATACCCCTGCTTAACCAGCGGATCCGTGAGTTCCATGCTTGCCGGGAGACCGGCAGCTACCTCGCCGCTGTCATCCTGGCGGGCAGCCTCCTCGAAGGCATATTGCACGACGCTGCCCAGCACCGGCCCGTGCCCCCCGAAATCTTCGACGAGCCAGAAGCCAAGAAGCTCAACGTGAGCAGGCCGCGTGGCCCAGGAGACTGGGGGCTACACCCCCTCGCTTTTGTGGCACGGCGTCTCCAATGGATCGACAGTGACGTCGGCGAAGTAATCGGAGCGCTGCGCAAATTCCGTAACATTGTCCACCCTCGACAGCAACTCGAACTAGTCGGCGAGGTCCCAGACGCTGACACCCTTGAGATGTACTGGCCCATAGTGGTCGGGACGATCAACGACCTCGCACGCACGAAACCCGACAACCGTGCCACGAACAAAAGGAATATCTCGAATAGCGGCTGATGGAGGAGTCCCGAAAAAGGTTACTGGTCGAGCAAGTTGAGCTCAGATTGTCCAGCGCTGGCAGGCCGGTCTCCGATATCTCGGTGCGCCTTGCATCGACCTCCGCCGGTCGCGACGCCGCATGGCTTGCCCTTCTTTGTGATCGAGCCACACTGCAACGCTGGGTCGTGCACATGGCAAAGCCCCGATCGCCCGGCAGCTGTCCGGCAGCGCTCTGCGGCTTTGGTGAACGCGCTGCACTGCTCGCCGCCCCGCGAAGTCTGTTCACGATCAGGCTTCGCAGGACGAGGTGCGGGCGTACCAGGCCGTTTCTCCGATCCGCCGACTTCCAGCACACCGCGGACAGCTAGGCGGTCAGCACGCTCGTTCTCCGGATGCCCGGCATGCCCTTTTACCCACTCCCATTCGATCTTGTGACTCGCGCAGGCGTCAGCAAGGCGCTGCCAGAGGTCCGCGTTCTTGACCGGCTCCTTCTTCGTCGTAACCCACCCGTTGACTTGCCATTTCGGCAGCCACGAAGTGATGCCGTCCCGGACGTACATGCTGTCGGTATAAATCCGGACTGTCGATGGTCGCTTCAAAGCCTCCAACGCTTGAATCGGTGCCATCAACTCCATTCGATTGTTTGTCGTCGGCCCTGGATCGCCGCCATAGATATCTCGCTCGTGCTGACCGCATCGGAGCACCGCACCCCACCCGCCAGGTCCGGGATTGGGGCTGCACGCCCCATCGGTATAGATCTCCACCTCCACCCGTGCGAGGCTAGCTCGGTTGACCTTGACTGCCTAGTGCCGATGACGGGCACTGAGCCTCTCCGGATCGGTCTAGGTTGTTCGGCACGGATCCGCCGATGGCCATACGCGCTGGTGGGACGTGGGGAATGGTCATGGTCTGCACCGGGTTTCGGGGAGCGCGTGCGGTGATCGTGCCGACAGTCGGTGCGTCGGCGCGGGCAGTCTTGATGTTGCGCATTGGCTTCCGTCTTTCTCCTCGCGAGGCGATAATCGGTGTACGGGAACTGACGAGAGACTCACCGAGCGTCAGTCGTTACTTCTCGGGCAAGGTGCGCTAGACGGTCGGCGCTCCTCGAACGTGTGAAACGCTGCATGCAGCCCGTCCGCTCAGGTCCCTGAGCGAGCGGTTATCCAGTGGCCGGGAATCCCTCCGTGAGCCGCTGGTTCCATCGGCTCCCAGGTAACGACCGCCGACACCCAGCCGTGCCCTGGGGTCGAACGACAGCATCTCGTATCCCCCTGGGAGCGCGCCGAACAATCCACTCTCCGTGAGCTCGAGGAGGCTGAGTCAGCGCTGCGCACGTGCCCCGCTGTGAATTTCCGGATCTGGTGACAACGGCCAGTGAAAATTCCCACCGACGGCCAGCTACGTATCCCGTAGGCGGCCAGTTGGCACAGTGTGGCTCATCGCCAGCAACTACCGCGAATATCCGCACATGCCGATGTGCGAGTGTTCGATCGGTCCTGATCAAGCGGCCGGTCGAACACCCTGAGAAGATCCGCTACTGCCGAGTTGAGTGCGTTCAGCTGGCCTGTCATCGGAACATCCGGATCTTGTCGCCGGTCGACGCTCGCGTATTCGACTGCCGGGTTGTGAGCGGACGCTGCACCGCTGGCGGCACTGCGCGCTGCCCCTCTCGACACGGAGAACGGGCCAGCACACCCATGCCGCCCGTTCTCAGCACGCATCCGTCCACACGCTGCAGCGATACACTCGCCCCGGAAGGGACGCGGTCGCCTGTTACGCCTCCGAGGTCATCTCAATGCTGGTGTGCCGTCACCGTGGAACCGGCCCGCGACGCCGTGACCGGCTCTGCTATGTCTGCCATCACCAGCGGCGTGATCACGGCAACGGCGAATCAGCTCACTGCATGGTGACGTTCTTGGCCTGTGGACCCTTCGGACCCGCGACGGCGTCGAAAGTGACCAACTGGCCCTCTTCCAGCGTCATGTATCCCGAGGCGTTGACGTCCGAGTGGTGGACGAAGGTGTCCGGGCCTCCGTCGTCCGGGCTGATCATGCCGATGCCCTTTTCCGGGTTGAACCACTTCACTGTCCCTGTCGTCATGGTGCTTTCCTTTCCGTCGGTGTTTACAGCTCACGGCATGACCATCGCGCCCGCCTGCCGCGAGAGCATCAACTTCTTCGACGCGAGTGCTTGGCAGCCAGAGCCAAGCAGCCCACGACCGCGGATCCGCCGCCTGAACTCAGCGATCGAAACTGACCACATCGGGTTCCTGGGACCAGTCCACGTTCCAGTACTCGTGCCCGATGCCCCCGCGGCCTGGGGTCGCTCCCACGTGTATCTGGTTGGCGGCGCTGGGCACGGTGACCCGTGTGATCCCGCCTGTTCCTGTGTTGCGCATGGAGTCCCCGTCCGAGGCCGTGGTCTCGACGAGCGGAGTCGTGGATTCCTGGTTGTCCACGACGACATAGACGTCGTAGGGGCCGCGGTCGGGGGTTTTGGGAGTGGTCAGGGTGATATGCCAATCGTCGTCCACCGTGTAGTCCTGGACGTCGTGTTCCGGCCTTTTCGGGTAATGATGATTGCGGAAGAACACCCTGCTGGCCCCGGTGAAGCCGAAGCCGGTCACAGTGACCTTCTCCCCGCCGCTTTCCTGGACCATTGCGGGATACAGACCCTTGATGACTGCCGTGAACATCAGCTACTCCTCTCATCGAGCGGATTCGAGCGAGGTTGCGTTAGCAGAGTGCCCAGCCAAGTCCAGGCCAATACTGCTCGCTGCTTCGTCAGACGATCCGCCGACCGGACAGCACGGCGCGTGAACTGGTCTATCCGTCCAGGTTCAGCATCATTGCCCCGCGCCGAGGTAGAGCTTGTTCGCCTGGCTACCGGCCACCCCATTGAGATGCCCACTGATGGCAACCCCAGCCCGAACAGCCACGTTCGGCCGCGTCCGACGAACGTCCGCTACTGCCGCATGGCGCGCGTTGGCCAGGCCGTCCAATTTGGTTGGATGACAACGCTTCTCAACGTCCGTTCCTGTCGAGTTGAGTGCATCCCTTAGGGCTCCGAGCGAGGTCCGCGAAGCCTTCTCCGAACGCTGCGGGGAGCTCGAACAGCAGTTGCGGGACAGGCTTCATCCACCCGCCCGCGCACCTGTCGGGCTGATGCCGGACGGTGATACACGGGCAGAGCCGAACTCGGGAACGGCGAACTGTACCCAAACAGTCCCTATGTCGGTTTTCGGCAGATAGGTGGCGCAGTAGTAGTCATGATGGGAGAGTGGGTGTTGGTAGCCAAGGCAATTCGCTACAGCTTCATCATCGAACTCCAGCTCCGGCAGCCGCATTCGTGGCTGTTCGAGTGTCGGTCCAACGACAACCAGCAGGAGGTGATCGATCGTGACCGCACAGCCAACTCCCGTCGGCGCCAACGAGTTCCAGGTGGCATTCGTCAATTGACGGATCCGGCTCCGGAGTAGCGCGCAGGACACTTGTTCGCGCAGAGCCCTCTCCTGCGTTCTGCGGGCCCTTTCAGCACTTCGACGACACGTTCGCGCTGTCGTCGCTGAGGCGACCGATGGGGTCTCGCCGGGCGGGAGCATAAAGCGGACAACCACTTTCGGGCGCTTCCTCCGCCGTGAGGCTGCGTGCCTGTGATAGGCCGACACGGCCCGCGCCCGTGTAGCGCAACGAATCTATATGCAGGGCAGGTGGTTCCGCACACCATAGGTAGTACCGGGTCTCATGGTTGCAGGGAAATCTGTCGCGCTCATCGAGACCCGCCACCGCGCCGGTCACGGAGTGCGCGGGGCCGGTCTGCACTGCAACATCCGTTTCCTGAGGGTTCTGTCACAGCATTGGACTCAGAATCCTCCATATTCGAAGGAGATCCAATGTCGAGGAAGTTTCCCAAGCCCCCCACCCCGTGCATGGAGGTGACCAACGGCAATTGGCAGAAATCGGTGGGAAGCTGGTCGTACCAGAACATGGATAAAATTCTCAGCACCGAACCCATTCCCCGGATCCACGATGACAGCGACGTGGCGTCGCTACCGGATGCGGACTGGGTGGATCGTGACGAGATCCTCGATCTCGAGGTGACGCTGAAGAACAACGAGCGCTACACGGTACGGAAAATCATCGACGCCACCGACACCGACGGCTGGATCGTGCTGCGTGACAACAAGGTGGTCATCGAGCAGTACTTCGGGACGATGGCAGAGGATACGAGACATATCCTGATGTCGGTGACCAAACCGCTGACCGCGACCGTCGCCGGGATCCTGATGGAGCAAGAGAAGATGACGACCCGCGGCGAATACATGCTCGAGCCCGACAAGAAGGTGAACGACTACGTGCCGGAATTGGGTGGTCCGAACTCAGGCTACAAGGGCGCCACCGTCCAGACAGTGCTCGATATGCGTAGCGCCGTAAAATTCTCCGAGGACTACCTCGACCCCACCTCCGAGGTGCGGGAGATGGACGGCGCGTCCGGGTGGGCACCGCGGCCAAGTGATCAGTCACCGACAGCGGTCAAGCAGTTTCTCAGCAACATGAAGCTGGCCTCGGACCCGAAGCGGATACCGGGTTGCTTCGAGTACCGCAGTTGCGAAACCTACGTGATCGGCTGGGTCTGCGAGGCGGCCTACAAAATTGCCCGCGGGACGGATATGTCCTTCGCGCAGATAGCGTCTCAGCTGCTCTGGTCGAAACTCGGGGCCCAGCACGATGCCTACATCACCGTCGATGAAGAAGACACCGGGGGGTTCGACGGCGGCATCTGCGCCACCTTGCGTGACCTGGCCCGGTACGGGGCGATGATCTGCGGTGGCGGTAAATCACTACGCGGACACCGAGTGGTGTCGCAGAGATGGGTGGACGACGTCTTCAAAGGCGGCGACGCACAGGCTTTCGCGGACGGTCCGCGGTACAACGAACTCGACATGCCAGGTGGCAAGTTCCACAACATGTTCTGGTCACCCTCCAGCGATCGTAATGTGGTGATCGGCATCGGTATCCACGGCCAGATGCTCTACATCAACAAGGCCACCGGAACGGTCGGGGTGAAACTCTCCAGCTGGGCGCTGCCGGAGGAAGCCTGGAAAGGCGGATGGAAAGGCTTCTCCGCCTTGTCGATATTCCAAGAGATCGACACCCATCTGACCAGGTCGGCGGCTTCGAAGATTTCCGCCGGGGTAGCCGGCCGCTGAAGTCCGGTCACCACGGTGAACCGGTCCATGCGACTGGTGACCGAATGCCGATGCGCCTCGAATCTGCGGGCGGCGGCCCGCGTGGACCGCCGCCCGCGCCGCGAGGATCTCCACGACTGTGCAGACCCGGGACAAGCCACTACTCCGGATGCTTGTCCGGCAACTGATCAACTGCGCGAGAAGGGACTCCGTGTTCGGCGTGGCGTGCCACATCTGGAGTGTTCGCGAAGATGCCCTAATACCAACTGAGAAGAGGGGCCATGGATGTCATCGAGATCACCAGCCCGGAGCAGTTCGAGGAGATATTTCGCACGAACGACAAGGTCGCTACCCATTTCACGGCGACATGGCGTGGTCCCAGCAGGCTCATCAGCCCTGTGTTCGAGCAGTACCAGAACATCGTGTTCGTGAGCGTCGATGTCGACAAGGTCGCACCGGTCGCGCAGAAGTACGGCTGCCGCACCACGCCAACCTTCATGATGTTCAAAAACGGAAATAAGTCGGACGACCTGATGGGCCCCAACAAAGCTGGCCTCGAAGACAAGGTCAAGATGTTGGCGGGGGTGACCGTCACGCGGAAAACATGATCGCTGGTCGCGACGACCTTCACCCGGCCAGAAGCAACGTACGCTCATGCCGCGGAGCGCGCGTTGGTCGATCGTCCAGATACGTTGGTCGACAAGGCTTCCCAATGCACGCAAATGCCGATGTTCGGACCGCCGCTCAACGTCCGTCGGGGTCAGTCGTACCCTCAAAAGGCTAGGGAACAGTCACCCAGGTGGCTTGCTGGCCGGAGACTGAAGTGCCGAACAACTTCTGGTAGACACCTTCGTTGAGATCGAGATGGCAGCCGCACTCATCGATGATGGTGACGATCACTGACTTGCTTGGATCACGCTTGCTGGTGACGCGCAGTTTGGTCCCGCAGTCCTTGCCGTTGAGGTGTCCTATGGCGGCTACCCGGGAATCTCGGGTGTACGGACCGGCGATCATGCAGTACCCCGAGCCGTTCGACGCAGGGGTGAAGTCGGTGTGCGAGACCGGCCCTTCGCCGGAGATGGCACGTGCTGGGGTGGTGACAGGGGGTGCGGTGATGGCGGGGAAGCCGGTGAACGACCCCGTAAGACCTTCCGGAATGTCGTGCGGCGCAGGAGACTGCGAGGGCGCCGTGACCGGGTCGGCACGGACGTCCGCGCCCCAGATGACCGAACCAGCCAGCACCAGGCCGACTGTGGCAAGGACCGCGATACCACGACCCATGAGGTGTTCCCTCTCTCCGTCGGACGATGGGGACACCAGTATGGCGGGTCCATCACACCGGCAGGCCGGAACGAAACGCTCACGTCTCACGCCCACCCCCGCCAAGCGCGATAAACGCAGCAACCATCCGGACGAGGCACACCGCGGGAACGAGCGGTAATGCCGCGTACCAAGCATCCCTCCACAGCGCGATCGTTTGCTGTCGGATTGCCCGGTCAGCCATAGGTCCCCGCTAGGTGGCCGCCAGGGGGAAATTTCAACTGGCCACCCAGAATCTGGATCGGGGTTTCGTGGGCGAGCAGCGTCGAGATCACCGCGCAGCTGCGGCTACCTGTCGTGGATGACCGGTCCACGAAACCAGCAGTACGGCAGTCGTGTGCCTGGACAGTTGACATACAGGTAGTAGGTGGTGTGGGTTTCTCGTCCGATGACCCGGCTGTGATCGGGTTCTATGAGGTATTCGACGGCCAGTGCGGTGATGGTGGTGGCGTGCCATGTGGTGAGCAGCTCGTCATCGGTGTCGTAGATATCGATCCATGAGGTCGTCCCGTACGGCAACGGATTGTCGGCGACCTCAAACCGCTGGGTGAACGCCGCGCCGCGGGTGAGGACGAGCGTGTACTTGTTGGGGCGATACCCGAGGTAGTCGGCCATGGGACCTCCAGGCTGACGGGACATTTCAGTCGTAGGAGACCCAGCAGGTTCGGCCGGTGTCGTCGCGTCGTACGCGCCCGAAGGGGACGTCGGCGAAGTGGATGCCGAAGGCAAGGTCGCCGCTGTCAGCGAGCCGGTCTACCAGCCGACGTCGATGGAACACAGCTTCGTGCTGGTCGTAGTCGGAGCCGGACACCCAATCCGGGTGGGCGACTTGGACCGGCGAGTGCAGGGCATCGCCGAAAACGATCATGCGGCGACCCCGAGACCGGATCACGTATGCGGTGTGACCGGTGGAGTGACCAGGAATCATCATCGCGTGTACACCGGGGAAGATCCTGGCACCGTGGGTAATCGGGTGGACTTGGCCTGCGATGGTATCGAGGACCTGCCGGTTCAGGACGCTGCCTTTCGCCCAGCCGGGGAACGTAGCGATCATCGCTGGGGTCAGCGAGCGCCACCAGTTCCATTCGTATTCACCGATATGGATGCGCGCGCCATGAAATGGAGGCCGATCGTTTCCGGGGGCTGAGCACAGTGTCCAGCCGAGGTGGTCGAAGTGCAGGTGAGTGATGGCGATGGAGTCGATGCGGCCCAGGCCGTCGACGCGGGCGAGATTGTCCAGCAGACGGCCCGAGATCATGGCGCCGGTCATCGGGTTGGCGGGGTTGTCAGGCAGGATGATCGGCCCGGCTCCAGTGTCGATGAGCAGCGCGCGGCGGCCACGCTGCACGAGCAGGCCACCGAGCCCGGCGACGAGATTGCCGTTCGCGTCGAGGTATTCGGCGTTGGCAGTCCAGTCGTGGTCGGTGGTGTCGGGCAGCCAGCCGCGGGGTTTGAGGCCGACGTGGCCGTCAGGGATGTAGGTGAGCCGGAAGCAGCCGAAGCGGATGGTGCGCAGCCGTGGTGGCTGGCGGAGCCGTTCGGTGTCATCGTGTGTCGGGCAGGGTGTTTCGGGCATGGATGTCCTGTCGAGTGCGCGGGTGCGGGGTGGTCAGCCGAGGAGGAACCAGGGCCACCAGTGGTTGGTTCCGAGGTGGGCTGCGGTGATGAACGGTGGCGGGAATGGGAGGCCGGGGCCGTTGCCGCCGCCGTTGTAGCCGCGGGTCCAGTAGTAGGGGTGGGTGGGTTGGGTGCCCCAGGGCTGGTTGATGATCCAGCGCGCTACGGAGGCCAGTTTGTAGCCGATGCCGAAGTAGTTGGCCAGGAACCCGACGCCGTAGATGTCGCCTTGGCGGGCGTTGATGGTGGGTATGTCCCACCGGTATTGGGTGGAGGCGTAGTTGAGGACGGTTTTGATGTCGCCGCTGTCCCAGATCAGCGACAGGTCGCCGTTGTCTTGGTTGAGGCTGTAGACGGCGACGAAGGCGTTGTTGATGAATGACCATCCGGCGGGGCCGATGATGAGTCCGACTTGGCGGTATTCGCGGTCTCGGGTTGCGCGTATCATGCCGATTTCCAATGCGCCGGTGGCGGGTTGGTAGAACGGCGGTTGGTTCAGCTTTCCGTCTTCGTTGGGCTGGCGGGCGAGCAGGGCGAGGGGGAAGGTGGTGTCGTCGGTGGCGGTGAGGTTGGCCCACAGCGGGATGTCGGTGGGGATCTCGTCGTAGGTGGGACGGGCCTGGATGGGTTGGCGGACTTCGCGGCGGTGGGTGTTCTGTGCGCCGGTGTAGGCACCGATGACGCCGGAGCGGATGGCGGCTTTTGCGTCCTCGGGTGATTGGTCCTGGAACCTGCGGAAGGCACCGAGGTTCCAGGATCCGTCGGGGATGGGCTTGTTCGGTGTGGTCACAGTTCGGCAGTGAGCCAATCCGGGATAGCCGGTGCCTCAGGCGGTTTCACGTCCGGAGCGCGCTGTGCGAGCAGGCCGTTGAGTTCGTCCCGGTGATGGAGCAGGGTCCGGATGAGGCGCACCATGGTGCGGAAGCGTTCGATGTCGGTGCGGTCTTGGGTTTCCAGTTCGGTGACGCGGTCGCGGAGTTTTCGGACTTGTCCGGCTTGGCGGGCGGTGAAGGCGCCGATGACGGTGGCCAGCGCGACTCCGAATGCTTGGACGACCTCGGCGTTGAGCCATCCCATCGCCTACTCCGTCTCCTGGGCGCGGTGACGGCCTGCGTAGGGGTCGGAGTCGAGGTGTTCGAGGATCGTCTGGATCTTGTTCTGGACCTGGCCGAGCACGGTGGTGACGGCGTCGATCTTGTCGTGCGCGGCTGCGACGGAGTCGACTACGGACTTGCCGTCGAGTTGGGGCCAGCCGGTGGGGTCCAGGCCAGGGCCGGGCTGGTGACGGGAGTCGGGGCCGGCGAGCTGGTCGACGACCCAGGAGGCGTGCATGTCGAGGGAGGCGAGTAGGTCGGCGAGGGTGACGGGGTTGCCGTCTTTGTTGATGATGATGTCGGTGAGCTGCATATCGGGGTCCTTTCTGAACAGGCGTTTGAGCTGATCGCGGCCGCCGCGGATGGCGTTGACGTCGATGAGTTGGCCGCTGATCGCGGCGGTGGAGGAGAACTGGAGGATGGCGATGTCCTTGCCGCCCATCGGTTCCCAGCCGGGATGGTTGTCGCCGGGGTAGAGCTGGGCGGGGGTGGCGGTGCCGGTGACGTAGTGGCTGTTCCAGATCGGCACCGGCAGTCCGGACAGATCCGGACAGCCCATGTTGTCGCGCCAGTACCAGCGGGGCAGATAGATCGGCAGCAGCTCGAATCCGCGGGCGGTGATGGCCTCGACACGTGCGAGCAGGTCAGCCAGAGATGGGGTGCCGGTGAGGTCTTCGTAGTCGATCTGGATTGGCACCGTCGTGTCGGCGTAGGAGGTTAGGGCGTCGGCCTCGGTGTCGGGGTGGGTGTCGAGGCGGCAGTAGACGTAGCCACCCCAGTACTGGAAGTGGGTGGGCATTTGCTCGCGGGCTCGTGGCCAGTAGGGGTCTTGCCAGGTGCCTTCGGAGATCTTGTGGGTTGCGTAGGTCATGCCTTCGGCGGCCGCGCGGGCGAAGTCGAACTCGCCTTGGTGGTTGCTGATGTCGATGCCGAACTCGGTCAATAGGTCTCCTTGCGTGGTTGGGTAGGTCGCGCCGTCGAGCTGCGGCAGCGGGTCGAGGCGGTCGGGGCCTGGGGGGCTGAGGACGCTGCGGTGCCATTCGAGGTGCAGGTGGGGGGCGACGTTGCCGTTGCGGGTGCGGTCGGGTTCTATCGCCGCGATTGGTTGCCCGGCCTCGACGCGCTGGCTTAGCTCGACGTGGGGGCGGACGTGGCCGTAGACGGTGGTCCCGGCCCCGTCAGCATCGGGATGGTCGATCACCACCCAGTGGCCGAATCCTCGGGCCGGACCGGCGCGGACGACGGTGCCGCCCTGGCAGGCGTAGACCGTCAGCCCGGCGGAACCGCCGGGCCAGCCGAAGTCGGCACCGAAATGCCAACCGTCTTCGCGTGGCCCGAAGGGTGAGGTCACGAGGTGACCTCGCGGCAGCGGCCAGTATCGTGCATGCATACGGAACTCCTTCTGTCGGAGCTGGTTTCGATCAGGCGCGCTGGAAGCGCGACAGAATCGCTGGACGGGCTTTGCCGAAGTGCGCCTCGATGGCCAGCACTCGTTCGCGTTCGTCGGGGTCGGCGGTGCGCAGGTAGGCCAGCACGGCTTTGACGCTGCGTCGGGTCGGATCGAACTGCGGCGGTGCATCATTCGACGCCGAGGCTTCGGTGGTGACGGGCTGGGTGACCGGAAGCATCGGCGCGGGCGGTGCTTCGTCGGGGACGGTGCCGGTCAGCCCGAGGGCGGCGGCGAGTTGCTGGCGCTGGCGTAGCGGAAGCTCGGCCACGAATTTCCGGACGTCGAAGACGTCTTCGGGGTCGGGGTCATTGATGTCGGCCCACGTGCCTGGCGACAGCAGCCAGTGCGGGTCACCGGCGCGTGGTGGCCGGTACTTGATGACCGGCGCCTCGGCTGGTCGTGCCCCGCAGTCCCACAGTCGGCGCGAGACTGCGCGCAGGTGCTGGATCGGCAACAGCAACGGCGCGCCCTTGAGCCCTGGCAGCCCAACGAGCATCCACAGGAACGCTTCCTCTGGGTCGGCGGGATCGCAGTTGTCGCGGATGGGGAACTGTCCGTCTAATGACATGGATCTGTCGCCTCCCAAGCCTGACCTGGACGTGCACTAAGTGGCGCGGCCCGGGGCCGACCGCACATCCGCGCCCACGAAGCCGGATCGCGGGAGTGGCCAGAACCATGCGTCCGACCTGTGTCTGGATTTGTCCGTACTCGTACGGTTTCGTCCCGTCCCGGTGACAACTGCCCCGCGATCTGGTGCACTTGCTACTGCAATTCACTGCCCTTAGGAGCCAGCGTGTGGAAAGAAATCGGGATGACTGTCCGAATGGCGATGTCTGGGTGGGCGTCAACGGCCCGCATGTGCGCCTGCGTTGGAGTGATAGTTTTGGGAGCTGCCATACTCATACATGTGGCTACGATTTGAGCAGATCACAGAATAAGGTTACTGAAACGTGGTTGCGCCGAAACGACATGCTGTTGAGGCCTTTGCCGGAGACCTGAGAAGACTAGTGTCGTCGGCCAGCGCGAACGGCGGCGATGTCGCGAGAATTGTTAAACGCACCGCAGGCCGCGCCCCTTCGCGGTCAACGATTTACCAAGCCCTTGGCGGCAAGCATTTTCCGGAGCCCGGAACGCTGACGGCGATAGTAGATGCGTGCAGGATCGCCGCACTCGAGAATAAGGCGGGTGGTGATGGCGGGCGTTTCGATAGGCAGCTGTGGTTGAACCGTCGCCACCGGATTGCCATCGGGGTGGATACCGAAGACTCGAGCGATGCAGGGACCAGCAGCGGCAGTACGGATTCAAAAGGTTACAGTTGGGAGGTGTTTCACGATGGCATGTCGGTCTGGGTTGGAACGGGGGCACTCGGCAAACCTGACAGCCACCTCATCAAGCTTCATATCCACCGGGACACATTCTTCTCATACGAAGAATTGGCACTGGCGATATATTCCGAGCAGTTCTTCGAAGTCCCTGGCGAATACGAACTCGCAAGATTGCGGGCGATATTGGATGGCAAGCCGGAGCCTAAACCGGTTTCCGTCTTGAGGGTGGTAGTCCGGGATGCAAAAGGCGTAACACTACGAGCACTGCAAGCTGAATTCACGTACAAACCGGTCACCGACGAGCAGCTCGTCGCGTTCGCCAAAGATCAGCAGCGGGAGAACGACCTGGAGAGGCGTGCGCTCGACAGGAAGGTCCAGCGATACGCACAGTTCATCGGTGACGATGACGCGGATGGTTTGCCCTAGGCAAGCACGCCTAGTTCATGCACACCAGCGACGAGGTCGGAGACCATGTCGAGGGTGCGTTGGCCGCGGTCTTTGTTGCCGGTGGGATCGCCGATGACGGGCCGCCATTCGGGGAATTGGTCGCGGTCCCAGGCCAAGGTGAGTTCACGGACGCGGTCGACGCGGATGGTGTAGGTGTCATCGCCGGGTGCGGTGGCTCCGATGCGGTCACCGATGAACCAGTGCCCGCCCTCGCCGATTACGTACGGTGCGCCGTCGCGCACGGTGATCTCGTGGGAGAACCACGCTCGTGTGTCATGAAAGCCCTTGCGTAGGGCCATCATTGCCGCGATGGTGTACGCTCGCCCCGGCGAGCCGACCAGGTACTCGAACAGTCTTGACCAGCCTGAGTTCTGTTCTCGTGCATTGGATTTGACGGCGTGCCAGGCCAGCAGCGTTCCTTGATACAAGGGGCGTAACAAAGCGTCGGTGGCTCCGCCCACTGGCGGGAGCACGATTGCGGCGGCCAGGAGATCGCCTGCCATTTGTATTGCGGCAGACAGACCTTCGTCGGCTGAGTCGGGTTGTGGGTGCCCCACCCTGGTTCAGGGGTGGGGCACCCACAACCCCCGGCATCGAATGCCCTCCGGTCACGACTTGCACTGCGGTAGCGGCGGTCTCGGTGAATTTGGAGGTCTCGATGCCGGTCTCGGGGCCGTCGAAATACACCACAAACGGTGTGGTGACGTCGGTGCGCCGATGGCCGGGGACTGAGTAGTCGTCGGGGATGACCGGATCGAAGATTGGTTCTTCGATGGTGTCGATGAAATCCTCGGAGAACCGTGCGACGGTGCGGACCAGCCCGTCGAAGGGGTTGCCGCCATTGGAGGTGTCGCTGTAGAAGCCCGAGGAATTCACGATGTCGATGACGAGCACTCCGTGGCGCAACCTCGGGGCGCCTGGCCAGGGTGGCGGGTCGCCTTCGAGCCAGCGACGGCACCGCACCGACAGCTCGGCGTCTTCGAGAATGTCGAGGGCCATGTCGAACCAGTATCTGAACCGTGAATGCGGTACGGCCCAAAGGGTTCCGGCGGCGAGGTCTTCGGCGAAGCTGGTCGGGGCGACGACCACCGACCAGGTCGACATGTCCAGGCCAACAGCACCCAGCCAGGAGGCGGGGTCGAGCGGATCGTCGGGCAGGCGCCAGCCGTGCTGTTGCATCTGCTCGCGCATCACGTTCAACAGCAGTGGCAGTTTCAGCGCCCACCGCGCCGGGCCGGGGACGGGGCCGAAGGTGCGCGGTATCTGGACGTCAGGGCCGAAGAACGGGTTTGACCAGATCAGATATGACTTGGTGTGCTGAAAATCGTGGACGAACCGTAGGGTCAGCACTTGGCTGCCGTCGGCGCGGCGCTCGACTGAGTGGTCGTGCAGATGCCCGGACCAGCGGGTGCCGTCGGGCTTGTCACAGGTGATGTGGATGTTGCGGCCTTCATTGGCTTCGATGCGGGCGCGGGTGCGCCACACCCATTTCGCCAATGGGTCGTCGAGCGGGATTTCGACCAGGGCGGTGCCGGTGTCGTTGTCGACCCAGGTGAACTCTGCGCGGTATTCCGAGCAGATGATCCCGGCCAGGCGCCAGTGCCCGTCCCATAACCGCATCAATGGTTGGGCGAGGCGTTCGAGATCGTCGGCACGTTCTGCAGCAAGGGTGGCGTCCCAGATCGCTTCGCACTGCTCGGCCAGGCTCATCGCGTCGAGGTCGATGCTCATCGCAGCCCCCAGGCCCTCGTCCACAGCCGGGGCTGGCGTAGCTCGGCGCGCGCTCCACCGGCCGGGGCGTCGGTGACGCTGATCGGCAGCAGCGTCGGTGGTGTGCGCGGCGGGATGCGGTGCATGAAGTGCAGCCCGCCGAGTCGGCCGATGAGGTTGGTGCCGCCTAGGTCTCGCACGTAGAGCTTCGCTGGGTCCAGGTCGATGCGGGCTCCGCCTTCGCGGTCGCCGAGCATCGGCAGGGTGATCTTCCGGTTGCCGTACCGGCCGCCCGGAGTGCGCTGGTATTTCTTGCCGATCCACGACACATCCGGGATCCGCCACCGTCCGCGGGTGAGCACCCATTTCTGGGCCATCTCGAGGTCGGTGGGATTGGAGACCTCGATGAACCCCTCCCCCGAGCCCTGCCCGCTCTCCCAGACGGTGATCTTCATGGGTTCTTCCCACATCGGCTGTGCGGCCGTAACGGCCATGGGGACAACGGATTTGCGTAGCAGGTGCGGGTCGCGTTCGGACTCGAACTCGATGCTGCGGTCCAACGCGAGCCAGAGCCAGCGGGTGGAGCGGTCGGTGCTGATCTGCATTTTCGTCAGCGTGGCGTCGGGATCCCAGGCGTCGAGTTCGTAGTCCCAGGCGTTGCGCCACGCTGAATCCCGTTGTTCCCATTCCTCGTCGTCGGTGCCGTGGATGTTGACCGCGAAGGTGATGTCGCGCTTGAGATAGCGTTTGCCCTGATAGGTCGCGCCGCGCTGGTAGACCGAGGACTTGTAGCTGGTGGTGACCGGAGCATCCCCGATGCCCTTGGGGTTGGTGGCCAGGGTGATCACATCGCGGTCGGCGTTGGGGCCGTTGATGATCCAGTGCGAGTCATCGACACCGAAGACTTCGACGGTGACTGAATCTGGTTGCATCAGCAGTGGTTTCACCCCCTCGCGGTGTATTGGAGTGCGCGCAGATCTGCGATCTGCTGGGCGCGGCGGTAGCCTTCGTCGACGTCGCGGGTTTGGACGGTGATGTGGGTCGAGTTGTCGATGTTTGACATCGGGCCCGCTGGCGAGGTGACGGTGGGGACCGGTGGCGGTGCGGCCTGGTTCATCAGCGACTGGTAGTCCGCGGCCCCGGCCGCGCGAGCGGCTTTGGTGGCCTCGAACACCTCATAGGAGCGCTGATAGGCCTGGAGTGCACGGACTCGCTCGGAGTTCAACGGGTTCGGGGTACCGACCACCGACAGGGCGTCATCGAGCTGGCCGCTGAGGAATTCCATGCCCGCCTTGCTGAAGGTCTCGGTGGCCTTCTGTCCCAGGCTCTCCCACGTGTCCAGCCCCAGCCCTTTGCGAGCAGGGTCGTCCAAACCCGGTTTCTGCTGTCCCGGCACGAGCGGGACACGCGAGTCGATGAGTTCCCGCAGCCAGCGCCACTCGTCGTTGGTCAGGACCGCTTCGGTCTTGCCGCTGGTGTTCCAGCCCAGCGTCCCCGGCTCCCACAGTCCGCCGGAGTCGTAGCCGTGCCCGTGGCCCCACATCTGCGACAAATCCATGCCGTAGCGGGATTTGTAGTAGCGCAGGGCGGCGACCATGTTGGCGAACGGGTCGCGGCGATCGTTGGGTAGTTCTGGATCGCGGTGTGCGGCGAAGGTTCCCGGAATGATCTGCAACAACCCGACGCCTGCGGATTCGCCGGTGCCGTTGATGTCGACGATCTGCTGAGCGATATCCGGGTCTCCCCCGGACTCGGACTCGATCTGGGAGAGCATGATGTCGACCTGCGCTGGGTCGAAGCCCACACGTTTGAGCGCCTCGATGGCCATCGCCCGCCACCGCTGCACCCCCTCACCTGGCGGCAGCGCCGCGCGGGCATCGGCTGCGGCGCGCAGGCCAGCGGTTCGGCCGGCGATCACCTCGGCGGCGGAATCGGTGACTTGCGCCAAGGCGGCGCGGGGCAGTTCCCCGATACCACCGCCGAAGTCGGGAACAGTGTCGGCCAGGGCCTGGACCGGGGTGAGGAACAAATCTGCGATCTTGGCGCGTACTCCGGCGGCGACGGAGGCGAATCGGTCGCCTACCCAGTCGGTGACCGACCCGAACAGTCCACCGCCATCGCGGAATCCAGGCAGCTGTCCCGCTAGAGCGGAGCGGCGCAGCAGTAGCATCGCGCCGTGCCCGCCGACGGCGTCGACTTCGGCGCCGGTCCAGACGTGCTCGTCCCGAGACAACAAGGCGGGCACCGAATCCGAGGTCCGCGAACCCGGCCCGGTGACGCGGCCCTTGCTCGCGGGGCCGCCGCGTGCGCGTCCGGTGATCGGAATGAGCGGGACCTCACCGTTCCATTCGGTGAGCACGGGCACCACGGTGCGGATGGCGTTCCAGGCCGCACGGAAGCCGCCGTTGACGACGTGCTCGATGACCCAGTTGATCGGCGCAGCCGTGCGCTCGCGCAATCCATCCCAGGCGTCGCCGATCCCGGACACGATGCTCGACACCCGCCCGCGTAGCCCGTCGAGGGAGTCGCCGAACCCGGTCAGGCTCAACGCCGCTCCACCCAGAGCGCTAGGCAGATGCTCGTTGAGCCATTCGCGGATCTTGTCGAAACGCTCTGGCACCTTCTCGAGCTGCTCGATCAGAGTGAACAGCGCACCCTGAAAGATGTTGATACCGCTGAGGTCTCGGATCGCGTCGAGGAACTCATACACCTTCTCGGCCGCTTGCCCGATCCATACCGCGAGGCTGGCGAGGTTGGTGACGGTGGTGCGGACGTCTTCCCAGAAGTCGCGCATCGCCTGGCGGCCCTCGGGTGAGTTCAACCAAGCGGAGAATCGGTCGAGGTTGCGCACCAGCGACTCGATCATCGACTCACCCGAAGGCTCAGCCGTCATGATCAACCCGGCCAGGGCTTTGCCGATGGATTTGGCGAGCTCCCAGATGCGGTCGAGCGCGTCGAGGGAATCGGTGAGGAAGTCCCGGAATTTCTGTTGCCCGGCCGGGCTTTCGGCCCAGGCTCGGAAGCTGGCCATGGTATCGGCGAAGGTGCGGCTGGTATCGGGCAGGAACTCTGAACCGACTCCCGCCAAGCTCAGCAGGCCCTGGAGGAGGTCGTTGACGCCGTCGATCAGCGGCCCGATCGCTGCTTGGGCGTTGGTGAAGATCTTCTCGAGCTTGTCTCCGGTCGCCGGTGTCGCCAGGTCATCGAGAACGCGGCGGACACCGGCGTTGATCGCGGCGGCGATCCCGGCTAATCCCTCACGCACACGCTCCAATTGGGCATCGGCCAGGCGCACGACCGAGTCGCCCAGGCCGTTGAACAACGGCTGCTGCACCGCCATCCGGAATCGGGTCCATTCCGAGCCGAGTCCGCGGATCTGGGTAACGAAATCCTGTGCCGCTGGGGCCAATTTGGCCACGGCCCTCTCGAACACCTCGACTGCAGGCGACATTTGGGCGCTCGCCTCGGCCACGGCGGTGCGGGCATCGGCGAGCTGGGTTTCGGCGTCGGCGAGGTGTTCGCGGGCGGCTACGACTTCATCGGCATCGCCGATGCCTTTGCGCTGGGCATCAGCCGCTTGTTCATCGATGTCGGCGCGGCGTGCTCGCACCTCGAGCAGTTGCTGCTCGGCTTCGGCGACGCGCTGGTTTGCGCGCACGTATTCCAGCGGGTCGGTGGATTGCAGCTGCGCCAGGTCACGGCGGGCCTCGGCGATCGAGAGCAGAGCGTCGCTCTCGTTCAACGCCGCGCCGCGCGCTTGGAGCTCGAGGTCGCGCAAGCGTTTCGCCGCGTCGGCGTAGGCGCGGTTGAGGTCGGTGCGGGCCCACGTGACCGCGCGGGTGGCCTGCTGCTCTCCCCGCTGGGCGGAAGCGATAGCGCGGGAATGGGTTTCGGCGTCCTTGCCCGTGGTCTCCGACATCTGCTTGGCCGCCGCGAAGGCGTCCTTGACCCCGGACACCCCGACCGCGATCGTCGCGATACCCGCCGCGGCTGCGGCGGCGGCCGCGGGCAGCAACCCCAAGGTGCCAGCGGCCTGTGCGGCGACCGCGACCAGCGGGAACAGCGACGCCAGAACTAGGCCCATCAGTGCCGCTTTCAACACTCCGGCCGCGACCGAGGCCAGGCTCAGCACTGATCCGAGCCGCGCCATCGACATCCCTGCCGGGCCACCGGCCCGAGTCAGTTGCGCCAGCAACTGCAACAGCAACAGCAGCTGGGAGTTGTCGATCTCGATCCGAATCCGGATCACCCGGCCCCGAAATGGCGCCAGTGCCGCGTTGAACCGGGCAGCGAACCCGTCCAGGTCCGGGACCGGCCGCACGCGCACCGAGAAGTTCCGCAACCTGGCCAACCTGGTGCGCAGCTCAGTAGCGAACTCACCCAGGTTCGGCACGATCCGCACCGAGAGGTTCTCCCGGATCCGTAACAGCTGACCACGCAACCGGTCGACGAAGTCGCGGGCCAGCTCCGGTACAACGGTCATGCGGGCCGAACCGGCGGAATAGGGCTGCGCCACCAGCTCACCGCCGTTCTACAGTTGGACCCCCAGCCGGGACAGAACCCCCAGAACCTGGTCACGATCCGCGCGGGCACGCGCGTGCGCTTCGGCGGTCATCGGGCGCGGCTCGGGCGGCAACGGCGCGGCGGGCGAGTCGGCGAACACCGAGGCGACGACGCGGATGAGTTCCTTGGTGACGTCGATATGCCGCAACGCCAACAGTGCCGGGAGGTCGTAATGCAGCGGCGAAAGCGGCTGCGGCTCAGCGTCTTCGGGCTCTGGTTCGGCGGCGCGACGCTCGCCCAGTTCGGGGTCCATCAGTAGCGCGGCCTGGTAGTGCGACCATATTGGTTGCCGTCGTAGCAGCCGGATCAGCTGAGTCCAGGGGCGTTTGCCACGCATGTAGTCGAGCAGGTCCCAGCCGCGGGTGAACAGGTCGGCCTCGATGTGCTCACCGAAGTCCTCGATGAGCAGCACGAGGCCCGTCAGCCCCCCGGCAGCTCACCTGGCTGCTCTGGGTCGGGTAGTGAGCTGAAGTGGCGGTTGATGGCGTCGAACAACGGCCACAAGACCTCGACGGGCTCGCTACGGACGACCGCCCATACGTCGTCGAATCCGTCGCCGCACATGGCCTCGAACAATTCCCGGATTCGGCCGGCGGGCATGTCCTGGCCGTCGAGCAGCGCCGCGAGGGTCAGCACCTGCCACACTGTGTCGGGTTCATGGATCGGGGTCGGCGGGCTGGTGCCGTCGAACATGTAGGGGCGCTTGCGTTTCTGGTTCCTGGTCGCGCGGGCTTCGTCGCGCATCTGGAGCCACGTCGATTTCTGTGGCGCGGTGGAGTCGGGATGGCGGCGGCGTGGTTTGCGGCGCTTGGAGGAGTTCGGCACCTATGCCACCTTCTTCGGTGTGCTCGCAGTGTCTTCCTTGTCGGCTGCAGGTGGGGTCGCCGCTGGTGTGGCGACGGTGAAGCCCATGGGGATGACCAGGTTCCCGACCCCGGGGCCACATAGGACGTTGCGCATGGAGTAGCCGAGCTTGTCATCGGCGGTGGCTTTGACGGTGATCGGCCACGCCGCGATGTTCTCCGAGTTCCACTGCTGCTGACCGACCTCGGTCACCGACGCGCGCGGCATGATCCGCAGCACCCACTTCTCGCGTGCACCGACACCGTCGACGAACAAGAAGATCACCCGATAGTGGATGGTGTCCGGGGCGACCGGCTCGTTCCACGACAGCTCCTTGGTTACCGCGTCCGCCTGCACATCCGCCAGGCTGCGGCCCGAAACAAGCTCCAGCACAGTACGTTTGAACTCTTGAGCGGTGAACCCGACGCTCATGTCGCGCTTGACGATGTCGGAACGAGTCGGTTCGAGCCAACCCCAGCTCTCGGTCTCCGAGAGCTGCTGCTCGGGACGGAACTGCGGGCCACCGGCCTTGTCGATCAACCCCAGCGACGAATACCCCTCCAGCGACTGGAATTTCGCGTCTGCGCCCGCGGTGAACTTGATCGGCACATCGGCGGTCATCGGTGCGACCAAGACCGCGCCCTTGAGTGGTTTGAGCAGCAGATCCTTGTTCGCGCTGGCTATCTGCTCGAATGTTGCTACCGCCATGAAAATTCCTCTCTGAAGATCGGCCGTGCTCTTTCATCACCCGGCGAGTCGGGAAGCTGCGCCATCGATGTTGCCGGGTCAGATGCACCGGGCATCGCCACCTCCTGTAACGCCCTTGCGGTTTTCGCGCCGCAAAGAAATAGGCGCGTGGACATATGGGCCGCTACCGGGAGATCAGGGCCTCGATGCGTCAATCGGCGGACCATGACGTGGTCACGAATCAAGCAATATCAGCGCAATCGTGCAGTAGAGCATGGTAGACAAATGCAATGGGTGGCAACGGAGCTCCGCCGAGGCATGGACCTACACGGCTTATGAAGGCCGTGGCTCTGCCAGCTACGCTTGCCATAGGCGTCATCCTTGGCTGGGCCGCCAACGACGTCTATTCCCATTACCTTTCGCGCGAGTTCTGGGATATCGCCGCGCAACCTATCGCCACAGGACTGACTGGAATTGCAGCTGTCGCAGCAGCCAGCATCGTATACATCAATGGCAAGGAAGGCCGCGACGACGAAAACGCGCGTCACCGCGAGCGGGCCGACCACGACAGAGACGTCGCCCTGCGCGATCGGTTCAACACAATCGCGAGTCAGATCGCGGATAGCTCTCCCGCGATCCGGCTCGCAGGGGTATATGCGTTGATTGCGCTGGCCGACGACTGGGACGCGGTCGGTCGGGGCAGCGAACGCGAAGTCTGCGTCGACTTGCTTCGTGCATACCTGCGGGTTCCGATGCCTGAGACGCCGTCGACGAACGAGCGGGAAGTTCCCATCTCGGAAGAGGTCGGAGAGATCGCGATCCGCACTCTAATAGTCGAGACGATCGCTTACCGTCAACACGGTGCTTGGGGAAATGATGACACGAGCCTCGATAGGGCATCGATTCCGTTTCTCGATCTGCAAGACATAGAGTTGGATTGGGCAAGCCTTCGATACGCGGATCTTCGACGCACGAATCTGTCGAATGGACGACTTCAGGGCACTGATCTTCGATTCGCGAACCTTGAGGGAATCGTGCTAGATGGTACTGAGTACTCGTCAGATACCCAGTGGCCGGACGGGTTTCAGCCCCCGCCAACTGCGATTCTTGTGGAGGAGGCTTCTCAGATAGAGCGAAACGATAGTTGATATACCGCTGTCTGTTTCCGGTCTGCGGGGTCCGGTGCGGGGGCGTCTTGGCCGCCAGTGATCTCGCGAACAGTGTCGATAAGGACACCGTCGACAAGAGTGCAGCCGGAATCGGTAATGCGTTGACGGCAAGATTCTTTGATTTGCTCGGCCTGCTCGTCGGTGTGGGCGTAGGTGTCAACACGGACGATTGGCCGGTCGGTGATGGTGTCCTCGGCGCCGCCGATGCGACGGACCACGTTGTAGGGCAGCGGCTGGCCCTGGCGTTTGGCTTTGACCGTGGTTGCGATCGGGGAGAGCAACGCTATGAGGACTTCGTGGACGTTCGGGTACACGGGCATCACGTGCCCTCGATGATGTGCACGAGATCGGCCATGACGTGCTCGGCCGCGTCGTTGTGGGTGCCTTGTTCGCGATAGCGGGCGTATCGGCTGTAGGCGTAGACGACGCCGAACTGGTGGCCGTGGCCGGGATCTACGTATCCGATCACTGAGCTGGCGTTGTGGCCGGTGCGGCGGTGGGACCGGGTGCGCCAGTAGTCTGCGCCGAGTTCGACGATCTGTTGCAGCATCTGATGGGTGTCCTCGCCGATGTCAACGGCAAGGTCGAGTTCGTTGTCAGTTGCGTCGTAGTCCACGAATCCTCCTGTGCCGGGTTCGTCAACCGGGCAGACGAGGGTCCTGCTCGGTGTCGATGTGGTTCGAAGGGCCAGTCAAGGCGGCTATCCATGCTTGGCGTCGGCGTCTCGGCGTACCGTCGAGCCGACACATCGGCGATCGGAGGACCGTGGCGAACAGCGGGATCAACAGGCAGGGTATCGCCAAGTTGATGCGAGATCTGCAACGTGAATTTGACCGGCAGGGCCCGATACGCGTACCGGTACATACCTCGATGCCCGAGCTGCCCCCGCTCGGGTCCGGGACGACGGTCAACAACTACAACGGCCCGGTGTTCAACGGGGACGTTTCCGGCGCGCAGATTGCCTGGGGCAACGACACCGTCACCCAGAACCAGCAGCATGAGAGCACGGTCACCGCAGGATTCGAGGATCTGGCGAGGTTCGTCACCGATCTGCTGCGCCAGCTTCCCGAGGTAGGACTCAGCGATGAGGACCGCGAGGACGCCGAATCGGCCGCGCAGGACGTTCTGACCGAGATCACCCAACCTGAACCGGAGCCGGGAAGGCTGCGCCGCGCCGTGACCATGCTCCGGGGTGTACTCGCGCCCGTCGCCAATGGCGTCGTGGCTGGTGCCGCGGAGGGAGCTCAGGAGTGGGCACAGACGGCGATCTCTGGACTTAGCTAGCTCCACAACAGGACTCGCATGAATTCAGAATCCACGCGCTATGCGGAACCGTGTGCCTGGCGACCAGCTGGTGATGGGGTTGCGCGGGGTAACTATGGCCCCGACTATCCGGAACGGATCTCCGGCGATCTTCGCTCGGTCAGTAGCCCGCACATCACTTCCGAGCGGAGCGGTGACTTGTCCTGCGACAGTGATGGTTTCGCCGTCGATGTATTCCTCGCTGGTGGTCCAGGAGATAGCGCACGGGCCGATGGTGTGGCTGAGGCGGGCGTAGCGGTCGAGTAGTTGGCCGTCGGCGTCGCGGAGGTCGCCGTAGGCGTCGGGTTCGCCTTCGCGGTAGATCTCGAGCATCACTCCGTGCGGATAGTCGGGTGTGTTCATCAGCAGATGAGTGGTCGACCGCTGGCCAGGCCCGCGTTGCGCAGGACGAGAACCGCTTCGTGGCACAGGTATTCGGATGCCCGGCGCAGCGCAGCCGGGTCCGGCCGGATGTAGGAGACTGATCCTCCGTCAGCGCTTTGGCTGGCGATCTCGGCTTTCAGCCCGGCGGTGGCGGGGTTGACTCCGGCTTCGGTCCAGGCGATGACCTGGAGGCAGGTTGCTTCGCGGAGTGCGTCGCGCAGGTCGTCGTCGGCGGGTAGTCCGGGCGGGGTGATGTCGTAGAGGTCGTTGCTGGTGATGTCGCGGACCCTGCTAGAGGCGGCCTCGATCAACGCGACGGCGTTGGACGGGATCGGATCCAGCCGGTTGGTGAGGTCGGCGGGCTTTGCGTAGACGAGCATCACGCGGCCGCAGCTCCTGTCTTGGTCGCGTCCTTGGCTGCGGTGCGCTTGCTGGCCGTGGTCCCGGTTTCCGCGGGCGCACCCGTTCCGGCGTCTGGTGCTGATGCGGGAGCAGCGGTGGCATCGGGGCCTTTGAGCAGGACGGCGCGGTTGGGGTCGAGGCACTTGATGCCGTAGAGGGTGTCGACGGAGATCACGGTGGTCTTGTGGCGGATGTCGTAGTCCATGGCCACTCGCATCGACAGGCCCTTGTACTGGACGGTGAAGACCTCGGCGCCAGGCGGCAGTTCCATAGGAGCTGAGGCGAACGCGAACGCGGTGGAGTGGAAGGCGACTCCGACTTCTGTGCTCGGCTGGCCCGGTACCGGAGTCGGGGGCGGCTGGCCGACGTTCTGGCTCCAGAAGGTATCGAACCCGACGAGCTGCTGCCCGATCGAACCCTGCCGCAGTGCTGCGGTGGAGTCGCTCTTGTCCGCGTGCAGCAGCAGCGGTTTACCGAGCCAACGGGCCTTGGTGGTCGGTCCGACCACCGCGCGTCGTCCCGGCGCGGGGACACTGTTGATGTCGAGCTGGCGACCGGCCTCGATGAGGTTCTCCGGGTTCTCCCACAGACGGCCGGCGCCGCCCTCCATAACGTCTGCTCCGCAGTGCTGGGTGACCTGGGCGCGCAACGAGAGCAGGTCACGGTCGACCTTCTGGGAGATGGCCTCCATGGCGGGGCGCAGGATCTGCTCGTCGAAGTTCTCGATGTCGAGGGTGAGTTCTTCGGAGGTGACTTCGACCGAGACGTCGGCGATGGTGTCGAGCACGACGGGGATCTTGGATTCGGCGGTGTCTTGGATGACGATGCCACGGGCACGGTCGAATTCGTTAGCCACAAATCGCGGGGGTCGTTTGACGTTGACAGTGTTGCCGACCTTCTGCGGGCCGAAGTCGCTGGAGATGTCGCGGTAGACCAGCGGGAGCATGACCGTGAGCTCGTAGAGGTTAGCCAAGCTACGGCGTGCGAGAACGTCTGGAGTGAGGAAGATGTTGGGCACGATGATCTCCTAGGTGCGCGAGTCGGCGATCGAGTCACGGACTTTGCGGCGGATGGCCTCGATGTCGTCCTCGACGGCAGGTGCGGGTGGGGTGGAGTTGCCTGCGCTGAACTCCCCGCCAGAGCGCTCGACCGGTGGGGTGTTGGCGAGTTTCGGGTTGGTGGCGATGGCGTCGGCGACCAAGGCGTCGACGCGGGTGGTGAAATCGGTTGCGTCCGGGTCGAGTTCGTCGAGGGCACCGAGCCCGCGCAGGTACGGCACGAGCAGCTTGTTATCGCCACGGTGGGTGTCGGCGGCAGCGGCGATGGCGTCTTTGATCCGGTAGTCGCGCAGCCTGCGATCCGAGGTGCTGGCACGGTCGGTGAGTTCGGCGATGACCTGCTCGGGGTCGGTGTTCTCGTCCGCGACCAGGCCAAGAGCGCGTCCGATCTCCTGCACCATGGTGTCGCGTGCTTGCTGGGCCGCTTGGTCGAGGGCGGTCGAGGCATCGGTGCGTGCGCTTTCCAGGTCACGTCGCAGCTCGGCGATCACCGCCCCCAGCTGGATCGGGTCCTGTCCCTCGGCTTCCTCCGGTGCCGGTGGCGTCGGGGTGGGTATGGCGGCCGGAGGCTTATCCGGTTCGATAGGCGGTTCCGCGGGCTCGGCGGGTGGGGTCGGGTCGTCGGACATGGGTTCCTTCCTCAGGGAATGATGGCGCGGGTTCCGAAATGGCGATGTGCCCACCGGATTTCGGGCTGGCAGCTCTTCGCGATCAGTGCGCGAATCGGTCGTGGATTGCAGCGCTGCCGGACAGATGAGGTTGGACTGCCTGACTGCGGGTCCGTTGCTCGACTTCGCTGCGGATGCGGTCGACTTCGTCGTTGATGTCGTCGCCGGACCAGTTCGGGTTGCGTTCTCGCACAGCCTGTTCCAGCGATATCAGGTCCGCGGCTTTGAGTGCGGCGAGCCGTTGGGCGGTCTCGAACGGCGGAAGTTGGGCGCGAACGGGCCAGCGCACTTCGGGGTTGGCTTTGAGTTCGATACGGCTGCCGAAGTGGACGCGGTCGAGTTCGGTGAGGGTGCGTGCGAAGGGCGCGAGTTCGGCTTTCCAGTAGTTGATCTTCTGGTCGCGGGTGGTTTCAGAGAGTTTGTCGCGGGAGTTGACTTCGGTGGCGGTTACCAGCCCGGCGGTGCGGGGGTCACCGAAGGTGGAGGCCGACAGGCCCGCGCCGCGCAGGATGAGTTCGGTGATCTCGGTGGCTGTTTCGCTGTGTTCTTGCCAGCGGATGGCGAA
Source organism: Nocardia iowensis (assembly GCF_019222765.1). Lineage (NCBI taxonomy): Bacteria > Bacillati > Actinomycetota > Actinomycetes > Mycobacteriales > Nocardiaceae > Nocardia > Nocardia iowensis. The sequence goes on from NZ_CP078145.1 coordinate 7,264,188, forward strand.
TTGCTGCGGAACGATCGGTGGCGCACCGTCTTTGAGGCTGCCCAGGCTCGCTCCGGGCAGCGGGGTGAAGATCGCCTGTTCGGAATCGAACGTCGCGCCTGTGCCTGGGCCTCGCGTGTGGGTGAGCTGCTTGTCCACGAATAGTCGGCTGCGTCCGTGGTCGATATCGCGCATCCACGCCGACCAGGTCTCATCGAGGGCGTCCAGGAGTGGTTCTTGGCCGTCGAGATCCGAACGCCCCAGCTGGGCCAGGCCGGGTGTGTGGCGCCATCCCCGGTTGGGTCGCACGTTGGGCACATACCGGGCGGTGAGAGTGTCGACGCCGGTGGCGATGGCGGCGCTCGAATTGACCAGCGGTGCGGCCCAGGCGGTGTCGGGATGTTCGATGAGCTGGCGGCGCTGTCCGAGCTGGTCGTGTCCGCCTCGGTAGAGGCCGTGGTGGATCCGGCCGGGGGCGTGGTGTTCGAGGTGTCGCCAGACTTCGCCGCTGGTGGTGTCTTCGGCGACGACTTGCCAGAACGTCACACCGGCCAACCGGCCATAACGCCAGCGTGGAATGGCGCAGTCCGCGGCCATGGTGGCGAAGTTGACGTGGTCGCTGATCGAGCGATCCCACCAGGCCCGCAGATACACCCCGCCCAACGCGGAGGCCAGCTCGCCGGCCTCGAGCAAGATGGCGGCGGTATCGGCTCCACCGAGCAGCAACTCGAGGCGGGCTTGGGCGGGTTTGCGGTCTCCGCGTGCGTCGTCTTCACCGATGACGAACCGTGGGGGCTGGGAGAACAGCAGCGCCGAGGAACCCCGTGCCAGGTCCGCGGCGAGGGGGATGTGGAGGCGTTTGGTGGCTTGGGGATTCGGTCGGCCCCAGAAGAAGCGAGCGATGCGGCCGACGAGCCCGCCGGAGAACTGCGCGGGCCGGTAGGCCGGGTAGCGCTGGTAGATGTCGGCGAGGCGGTCGGTGTCCCCGGCGTACCAGGCATCCCACACCTTCATGGCCTTCTGGGAGCCGTCGAACGGTGGTGGCGGCCAGGGGGTGTTGTCTTCAGGCAGCATCGGGTACCTCATCGAATCCGATCAGCGGACGCCAGAGGCGTTCGGTGGTGATGACCGCATACCGCAGGGCGTCGATGCCGTGGTCGTTGACTTTGATGGGTGCGTCCTGGCCTTCCTCGGTGGCGGTGGTCGACCAGGAGTAGCCGGGGATCTCGAGCAGCAGTGCTGGGCAGCGGGTGGAGATGCGAAGTAGGTTGCGGGCGAACAGCATCGCCAGTACGCGTAGTCCGTAGAGGACGTCGTTGTCGGCGGCCGCGGTGTCGATGCCGTCGGAGCGCAGCTGCACTCGCAGCGACGCTGCAGAAGGGTCGGCGATGATGTGCTCAGCGCGCATCCGGACTTGGCGGAGATCCGGTAGGTGGGGCTGGTCGAGCCAGGCGCACAGGTCGGTGGATAATTCGGCGTCGGTCTTGCGTTGGCTCATCGTGGAGGGCTCGTAGCGGTATTCGTCTACCGCGTAGAGCACACCGTCCACGCCGAGGCCCAGCAGCACGGCGTGAGTGGGGTTGGTGGTGCCGTAATCGATGCCGACCGCGATCAACTTCCGCATCAACGGCAATGCGGCCCATTCGACGACGAGGTGCTCGGCCCACGAGTCGAACACGCTGCCGTCCGCGGCAACCCAGTGTCCGAGGATGAAGCGGCGGTACCACAACCCGGAGTACTCGCGCTTGTACTGGAGCTTGCGCTTCTCCGAGAGGGCGGGATTGTCGTCGAGCTCGAAATGCCATGTCCGCCAGTCCGGTAGCAGCAGCTCACTGTCGGCGTCGGTCTTGCCGATGCGGTCGAGGAATTCGCGTTTGAGCCAGTGCACGGGGTTGTCGGGGTTGGTGGAACCGAACAGGCGGGCGTCATCCAGGCTCATCCGGCCCAGCAGCTGGCGGAAGAAGTCGGGGCGGATGACGGTGATCTCATCGACGTAGGCCCCGGCGACGGTCAACCCGCGTAGCGACATTTCGGCTTTGGCGTCGGACGCGCCGAGCATGTAGACACGCCGACCAAGGATTGTCGCGGTCGGCGCACCCATCGTGTAGGACACTCGTCCGGCCAGACGCCCGAACAACGCTGGATCGCGCATGGGTTCGATGACGTTGCGGGCCAGGGATTCTCGGGTGCGACCGACCATGACGAACTGGCCACCGGCCGGTGGGTCGGACAGGAAGATCAGCCAGCACAGGATAGAGGCGATGGTCTTGCCGGAGCGGATCGCGCCTTCCCAGATATTGCAGCGGGCAACCGCTTGCACGATCGACACCGCTTGTTTGCGGGAGATCGGCAATTCATCCAGAAAGCTCACAGTGGCCGCTCCAGCTCGTCGTCCGCACCCAGCGCGCCGACCAGGTCCTCGGCATTTGGTTCGCTAGGGGCCTGGGTGTCGGCGTCGACGGCGGCTTTGAGTTTGCCGAACAGATCCGAGAGCATCGACCGGTCGCTTGCGACGGTGTCGTTGCTTTGGCTGGTCAGCAACTCCGACAAGCTGCGCAACGCCAGCGACAGCGCGGTGTAGCCGTCGCGGACATCACGCAACGGCGGCAACGGGACGGTGACCGGGACCAGGGAGTCCAGGCCGCGTTCGTAGGTGGTGACCGGACTCCACAGCCGTTGATGCAAAGCGGGGATCTGGGCTTCGATCATCTCGGCGAGATCGAGGCGGCGGCGTTTGAGCTGTTCGAGCCGCGCGGCAGTCGCTTCCGCGGTTTGGGATTCATCGAAGCGCAGCTCGAGTTTGCGGGCCCAGTAGGTGATCGTGGCGCGGGTGACGCCGAGGTGCTCGGCGATCTCGTTGCGGCCCTTGCCTTGCGCGTGTAGCTCGATGATGCGTTGCTGATCGTCGGCGGTGATCTTGCCGGGCCGCGATCCGCCATCACGTGCAGCCGCCTGCGAGCGGGGCGGGGCGGTCTTCTTCGGTCGAGCCATCAGAGCCGGAACCGGGCCGCCCAGGCCGCGATCTTGCGGTCAGCGCGATCACGGACCGCACTCATCGGATTGGGCACCGGTGCACCAGAGGCGGCGTCAATGACCAGCAGGCCGGTCTCGCCGAGGATGACAGTGGCCTCCTGGAACTCGGCCAATGCCTCGACATAGCAGGCGAATTCGCCGACATTGGCGGGATTGAGCTCGGTGTGGGGCGCGAGTTGTTCCCACAGCAGCCGGGCCTGCTCGGTCAGCCACGAAGGTGGATCGGTTTTCCACGCCGACACCGACACCGGCTGAGCCGTCCGGCGCAAAGGGACCACCGGGTAGTCCTGGGCGGCGGTCATGGGCTTCTACGCCTCCTCGATGAGATGTGGCGCCGGTGGCCCCGACATAGAGGGGGCCACCGGGCGGTGGGTCAGGGGGAGCCGGATGTCGAGGCCGCACCGCGTGATCCGGCGATACGGCTGCGGGCACGCGCTCCGGCCGCCCGGATGACGGTGCCCAGGCGGCGGCCTGCTGCTGCGAAACGATTCATTCTCTTTCCTCCTTTCCTCGCACATCGATGACGGACATAAGAAAGCCCCGGCAGAGGCTCTGCCGGGGCTCACGGTCTAGGTCAGACTATTGGTTGTCGAGTTCGATACCGAGGATGCGGGCGACCTTCTCACCGTCGAGATATTTATCGCCGAGCTCGATCAGTTCGGCCTTGCGGAGGAATTCATCCTTCTGTTCGCGGGAGCGGAAGCAGATCGCGATCCAGAATTCGGAGTCGTTCATCGCCGCGAACTTCTCGGCCCATTGCTTGCTCGCGCCGGACAAGCCTTTGCCGAGAGCGTTGAGCTCGGCTTTTACATCGGCTTCGAGATCGCCGGTTGACGAGTCACGGACCTCGGCGAGCGGGTCGGGGTGGGGTTGGCGGCGCAATGCTTCGGCGATATCTTCGCGGGAGGCTTTGACTTTGGATTTTCCGGTTTTGAGGATGGCGAGGACTTCGTCAGGGAGCGGCATGCATGACCTCCGCGCGGAAGATTTCGAGATCGGCGAGTGGGAACCATTTCAGTATCGTTTGGTAGTCGTCGGGGTAGTGGGTGCGCAGCGGACCGAGATAGTCGTAGCGGATGCCGTCGATGGAACGTTTGAACATCCGGTAGTCCGGGCTGGGTTCGAGCCCAGAGTTTTTGATTCGTGCCCAGACCTCGCGGGTTTCCCAGTCCCACAGCGGGGACTGGCGTCGGGTGCGGTGTTTGACCGCTCCCCACCGTTTGATCGCCAGCATGCGGGTGGCCGAGTCGGCGGCCCGGACACCGTCGAGGATCCAGGTATCGGGGGCGGCGAACGCCTCCCGCATGAGCTCGTCCCATTCCTCCCGAGTGGGCACCCACAGCTCGGCAGCCTCGATGATCGCGCACCGCTCCGGAGGCTGAAATACCAAGTTGGACAGCATCCGCCAGAACGAGTCGGCTGGCAGGTCGATGATGCGGGTGCCGAAATACTGCTCGTAGCGGTCGAGGTCGGCGCGGATGAACTTCAGACCGGGAACGATGGACTTGTGGATGGGGATCACCTCGATCCCGCGCGCGGCCAGCTCAAGCCACACCGCGAGCGAATCCTTGCCGCGGGAGAAGTTGAGGATCACCGGTTTCCCGGCCTCGGCCAGCCCGTCCAGCAGCTGGGTGGAGGTGGGATATCCGGGCAGGCTGATCACCGGCATCTCCCGGCTCCGGGTTGGTCCGGTCTCCGGCCGGCATTTGGGCAGAGTGGTACTGAATTCAAGGGCAATTCCTCACTGTGCAACCTTCACTGTGCAGCCCCTACAGGTAGGGCTCAGGGGGCAGGTTAGAGGGCACCCAAACAGTCCCAGCACAGCCCCCACAGGAAGCTCTGAGGGCCCTTCTCAGGGCTCAGAAACCCCTGGGGTAATGGTGGGCCACCTGAGTTACCCAGGGCTTCACAGGCCATTGTGGAGCCATTTTCAGGTAATTTGAATTCAGGGCTTGCATAACTGCAATGAGTGTGGATTACTTGGGGCTGGAAGTGCTTTCACAGGCTCCCAATCACCACTGGGTACCTGCCTTGGACCAATGGCAGGGTCGCCCCAACAATCAGCCTATTGGTACGGCTCACTCATATCGTTTTCTGGGTGAATTCGGCATTCCGGTGACAGCGGAGCTATGCCACATTACGGGGGAAGTCGCACGCAGTTTTACCCGCTCGCGTGGCCTCCGCATGCCGTTTGATAACTCCACAGTGAAACTCATGCAAGGCAGGATATTTCTGTCTTTCCGTTTCTGCGGCCCATTCCTACGGCCGCAGTTGTTCAACTGGGAGAATTCATGTCCACTCGCAAGAGCACCCGCACGCGCACCACCGGCCAGCGCAAGGCCGCGCCGACGAAAGCTCAGCCCACCAAGGCCGAGCCGAGGAAGCCCGACCCTGCACCGGAACCGGCCAAGAACGAGCAGAAGCCGTTTTGCGGCACGTGCGGGGCCCGGACCGCGCCGGAGGAGAACGACCCGTTTTTGGGATCGGCTCTGCTCTACGACGATCCGGGATACGCGAACCTGATGGGGGCGATGTTCCTGTGTGGCTGGCAGTCACAGACCTTGCAGAAGGTCGTCGCTGGCCGACCTGCTGTCATCGTCGTCGGGACTCCCGTCGACACCGAGGGCAACGCGCTGAAGAATCGCAAGATCGTCACCGCGACATGGCATCACTTTGTCGGTGATGGATGGGTGCAGTTTGCTTCGCTGTGTGGCTACAGCCGCCCGGACGGTACCGGCTTCCAGACCCGCACCGCTGAGCAGTTGACCGAGTACGTCGGTCGCAACACTGCTCAATGGGTGCTCGCCCCCATCGAGGAAGAGCAACGACCCAAACCCAAGGCAGCGGGAACCCGCAGTGCTGGCAAGACCCGCGCGAAAGCGCAGGCCAAGCCGACACCGACGGAGGGCACCGAGGACAAGCCGGACATGGCCGCCCCGGAACCCACCATCGACCCGGAAGCCAAAGGGCTGCCAGCGGGTTCGACACCCCCGCAGGACGATCCGATCCCCGGTACAGATCAGGAACCGGAGCCCGAAGTGGAGGGTACCGATCCCGGCGACAGCGACCTCCCGGCGGAGGAGGCTGCCGCAGGCGTGGAGGAAGAAGTGATCGACGAAGGTGAGGCCGCCTGAAAATCCGGCCATGCCGGTCGACGGCCCGGTTCGAGACAGTCCTTACCTGCCTCGAACCGGGCCTCACTCATCCAATCAGCTCCGGGAGAGGAACACCATGGAATCCGACCAGGATTCGACATCCACCGAGAAGGTCATGCGGCGGGTTCGAGGGCTTTTCGCCAAGGCGGACGGTACCGACAATCAGGCCGAGGCCGACACGTTCCGGGCGAAAGCCTATGAGCTGCTGGCCAAGCACAACCTCGACGAGATGCGGGTACGTGCCTCCGGCCAGCACAACGTGGCCTCAGCGCGTGACAATCAGATCATCGTCGTGCGTTTCGATATTCCGCTTCGGTACCGCAACGAGCGCATCATGCTGCTCGCGTCGGTAGCCGGTGCCCTGCGCAACCGCGGCGTCGACTGCGGTAATGGGGTTCAGCGGATCATCGGGGTGCGCCGCAACGTCGAACGGGCCAGGTTTCTGTACAGCTTGCTGACGCCGCAGATGCTTTCTGCGACAAGCAAGTACGTGCCAGATGACCCGTTCGATCACGCCGCAGTCGTGCGTGAACGCCAGTCGTTCATGAACGGTTTCGCGGACATGGTTTACCTGCGGCTCTCCGAAGCCGAATCCAACGCTGTCCACGAGGCGGGTGAGGCTGCGGCCGTGGCGATCCAAGAAGACCTGGACCGCACCAACACCGCGTTCGTCAAGAAGTGGCCGAAGACGACCAAAACGTCTCTCGCGCACACTCATAGCGGCGCGGGTTTCAAGGCCGGAGTCCGCAGCGGCAATGCCGCCGATGTCGGGCACACCCGCGTCGGCGGAGGCCGCAAGGCCATCGGCTCATAACCACCCCAGCTCCGGCGACCACCCCCGGGTGGTGGCCGGAGCTATTCCCATCAAACAACAGGAGTGCGGTAGTGAACCCCGGCTTTGTCTTGGTTGGCCTGCGCGAACTGATCGCGCTGTGCAAAAGCGAAGACGAACTGGACGAGATATACGTCGCGGACAAGTCCGCCGACATACGGTCCGAGTTCGTCGATGCCTTCACCGAATTGGACAAGTGGCTCGGCGCTGGCGGGCAGCCCCCGAGTGCGTGGCGAGCTACTGAGATGTCCGGATAACAGTCGGACGGATCAGCCTGCGGCCCAACGCCGCAGGCATCCCCGAAAGAATGGAACACGCAATGAGGGAGGAACCTATGCCCGATTGTGACAGCGGACCCGCGAACTACTGCTCCGGATGGGTTATCCGAGAGCTGTACGTGGACAAGACGTTGCGATACACCGAACTGGTGACCGTGATGTCGATCGCGGGGTGGGAGTTCACCGTCTGTCAACTCGTCGTGGACGGCAACCCGCGGGTCAATCTGCGTGGCGTCCCGGTGACCGAATACGGGCGGGCCCGCTTGGGTCAGCGGGAGATCAGCGCGGTGTGGGAATACCGCTCCGGCGCTTGGGCGGTCGGCGACTACGGGACCGGCTCCCAGGCGATCGGCGGCGGGCTGTTCTTACCCGCCACCACCGACGAGCTCGTCGACATGGTAGCCAACGCCCCGGCGAGCTGGGCGCACACAGACCACTGACCCTCTTCGACCGAACCGATACGGAGCGCCGACCTCGCTAGCACGGGTCGGCGCTCCGTTCTGTACGACACGGACGGTCATCCGCGTCACGCGAAAATGCCTGCGGCAGTTCGCCGCAGGCGCTTGTAGAGAAGAAATGGAGTATGAAATGAGTGAACAACGCACCGGGTGCCGGGAAAGCATCGAGCTGAGCTGCGCCCGTTGTGGGCAGGTCGTGTCCTGCGATGGCCACGACCACACCTCGATCATCACCGAGTTGATCGCTAACAACACCTTCGGCTTCGGTGATCTGGTCTCGGCACTGATGCTGTCGAGCTGGGAGCTCAAGATCGAACCACGCGTCATCGACGGAAATCCCCATGTCTTCTTAACAGGCACTCCGATCGATCAACACGGGCACCGACGCTTCAACAAACACGAGGTGATCGGGATCTGGAGACGCCGACCCACGGGATGGACAAACCGCAAGAGCGCCACCGGCTACCGGCCGACCGGCAGCGGGCAGTTCGAAGCAGCTCCCACCAGCCAACTCGCCCAGTATGTGATCGACAACCCAGCGAGCTGGGTACGCGTAGCACGCTGAACTGCGTGATCGTGTGACACGAGAGCGCCGACCTCGCTAGCACGGGTCGGCGCTCTCGCTGTCTCTACATCTTGCTGGGAAATCCGCTCGCACCAATGAGCAGCGTGAATCCCCACGAGGTCAACCACTCAGTGCGCCCCGCTGGCACTGCGGCCGCTTCGGCCCGCAGCGCCGTGACCATGGTCTGCTCGAACCCCGATCGCGGATGTAACAACAGCAGCTCACGTACCCAGGCGGGGTCGAATTCCGACAGCCGGATACCGAACGTATCCAGCAGTGTCCCAGCGGCGACGAATCCCGCGGGGTCTGACAAATCGGCGCTCACTCCGAAGCTCAGGTGTCCAGCGATGCCCGCCGCGAGATCTTGCGTCCGCTCGACAGTCTCACCGGCCTCCAAGGCGATCTCAATAGCGCGTCGAGCGCTGGTGACAGCGAAACAGCATCCTGCACTGGGGTGTTCGAGCGTGATGCCGTGCAGCAGACATGACACGTAGGCCAATTCGTCGTCGTAGTCCGCGCCGTCCACCGACGCGAGTACGCGGGCAAACCAGTAGCTGCGATAGGCGTGTTCGAGCATCGGCGCTGAGAGCACCGCCCGTGCCTCGTGTTCGGCCCGTCGGGCGAGCGCGGTGTCAGGTAGTCGGGCGTCGGCGAGTTCGAGTTGGGCTGGCCCGTGGTGGCCAGTGCGTGCCCGGACCACGTCGATGACTAGATCCGGCAGCTTGCCGAGCATCACCCACATCAGCCGAACGCGTTGCGCGGTAGTCAGTTTCCCGCAGGTGTTCTGCGCCCACGCCCAGTCGAGCCCCGCTGGAGCAGCCATCCACGCCTCCTGAAGGTAGTGAGGGTTGCCCCCGCGCACGACGTCGGGCGACGGATTCATCGGAGTCTCGAGCTCCAGCCAGCCCGTGCCATCCGTGTTCGGGTGGCGTTTTCGATTCCTGCTGCACCGCAGCAGGTTCCACACACCTACGGGTGTGTGGGCCGGGTCCCGGCCAGCTAGCACCTGGCCGGGCCTCGGTTTCTGGTTCACCAACCATCTACGGGAGACACAACAATGAGTGACCCCTGCATCGTGGGCAGGCTCGGCGGCGAGAAAGCCACCGGCGTCTACATCCACATCGATGGCGCCCCGCAAGCGATGCTTCCCCGCCTCGGGCAACTGCTAGCCCGTGACGGAACCGAAAAGGTCCTGACCACGCTCGCGCGCCGACACTACGGATGGGCCTACCTGTGGCCCGAGTTCGATGAAGGCGACGCCGAAACCAACCTCGATCTGCCGCTCTACAAGGGCAAGGTGATTCCCGGATACGGGTTCTGCTACACCATCGGGCCGCTTGTGCACGGGTTGACACTCAACAATGCCCGCGTCCATCCGCTGATCGGATGGGCGTATTTCATCGATGCTGCGGGCGGGGATATCCACTGGTGGGACACCCGGCCCGGAGCGCCCGCTACCGGACATGTCGCCACTGTGTGGGGGCGGGCATGATCGGACAGCGGTTGCCGGGCGGGGTGTGGAGGCGCGATCGGATCACCGGCGGCTGGCGGTACTGGGTGACCGAATATCGCGGCTACAGCGAGCCAGGTGCGTTTCGCATCAACATCACCGCCGCGATCAGGTCTATGACCTGGTATCCGCCATCGGGGGTCGGGATGCCAATGTCACCGCGCCTCGGCCTGCAAGAGATCTGCCGTCAGCGCGAATTGAAGATGGTCGCGGGCCTGGGAGTCAGTTCGACACCGCTGGAATACCCCGAGGACCCGCACATCCCCGCCTATCTCGATCAGAGTCACGACCCGATTTGGGCAACCTACTCCCTGATAGCGATCAAGCAGTTGATCCACAGGGGCTGGCTGACCTCCTACTTCCTCGATAGAGGCGTCGAGATCGGTGGTGTCGCACTAGATTTCGTGCGGGAAGCCAGGCCCGAAAGGCTGAGCGTGATGTGTGCGCTCAACCGGCACGAGGAATGCACCGGCTTGGCCTGGACGCGGCGGTGGCTGCTGGTCCCCCAGCGGACACCATGCGTGTGCGTCTGCGGATGTCGATCACCACGGCGTGGCGGCGGAGAGCGACCCGGGGACGCGGCCGAGGAAGTCGAGGATCTGAAGCCAAATGACGAGGTGGGGGCCATAACTCATGAGGAACCTCCGAATGAGGAGTAGCTGAATGTAGGAACGACAGAACCCCCGAGATCTATCAGGGGGCGATAGAGGTCCTCGGGGGTTCTGTTGTGAAAACGCCAGTGGTGGAAGGGGGTTGGCACACTACTGGCGCGAAATTGACGCTAGCTGTCCACAATCACTCTGCGCAATAGCCCCGAATCTGGTTGTCCACCAGATGGATTAGCTGCGGGCGTGTTGTGCCCGTACACCTACGATTCGTGCATTGAGCGGCTGGCTTGACGGTCACTGCCCGGGGCAGGGAGGACGGACTGGTGATTGTCGTGACGGACGCTTTGACTGGGCGGATCTGTCCGAGGGGCAGCGGCGACCTGCCGCGCGGCTGGCTAACACTTCCAGCCTTGGCCACTCCTGGCAGCCAGGATCCGCGCCGCGGTAGCCGCCTACGACAAGGCGTTGACCACACCCGAAGGACGGGACCGATCCGACTAACCGACTACCGGCCAGCACAGCCTCCAGTGTTGGCCGGTAGTCGACGCGGTGACTCTGTTCGTCCATCCTGACCGCAGTTGTTCAGTAATACGCACAGCACTCGCGTTCCGCGGCGAGGCGATGCTCACGAATGATGACAGCGGAGCGTCGTGCCGTCCTCTGTTTGGCCAGCGTTGGGGCGGAGCGGAGAATCCTCCCCGCCACCAACGGTCCTGTTTAAACCTTAGGACGGGGTGCCACTCGGAGCCTTCTTGACCAGCTCCATGTAGATTCTGAAATCGGACTCCTGGAGCACCTGACAAGCAGAAGAATCGATATCGCCGGATTTTATATCCTGCTCGCAAAGTGGCTTATACAATTCTGCTTGCTCCTTTTTGAATTTCTCTTCTTCTTCTGCAGCTTGCCGTTGTTTATCGGCAGATTCTTGTTGCTTCTTTTTTGCCTCACCCATGCAGGTTTTGAATTCGTCATAACTTTCCTTTTGGGAACATTCGATGACGTCCCCGGTGGCGGCGCCGGCCGGGCCAGCGGTGATAAGGCCAGCCGAGACCGCTATCGCGAATGCCGCGAGTGCTCCGCGCGTGTAATTTCGGACTTTCATCCTGCTCCTTGCCGTCGAGGGATTCGGACACCGGCTGCACCGCAGCCTCGACAAGCATTCGTTCCAGCTGGCAGGAAGGATGGATACCGATCTTGCTACCCACTCGCCAGGCCAACGCGCTGCGGCGTCCCACCGTGATTCACTAACGACCGACGCCACAGTTCGCGGACAACGCCAACACGGTCAACACCACGGCGCGATGGTCCGTCCTCGGTTGCGCACTCGAAGGCCGCGCGCTACTCCGCTTCGTCGGCGGGAACCAAGGGTGCGAAGTCAGTCCAGAACGGGTAGATGCCAGGTCTCGGTTCGCCGACGGCCTCGACACGTGCATGGGGCCGGTCTGGGTCGGCATCGATTTCCAGCACAGTGGGGTCGCGTGGGCAGCCTGTTCGCGGAGTCGTTCGAGGCTCACTAGTTTGGCGGCGGGCCGCGTTCAGGTTGACTTGCAGGCCTTCGACCTCACCGGTCCAGCCATTGGCTTTAGCCTCGGCGATGCGGTCGCGCAGATTCGCCACGATCTCGGCGAGGCGGTCGCGGCCCCACTGGCCCACGCGTCGTAGCAGGCGTCGGATGCGTTCTGCATCAGCGCCGCAACCGGCCTACCGAGATATTCGACACCGCAGCCGCTACGGATGGGCCAGCACCACAGGCCCGCTCCGGGCCGTCTCCGACCGGTAAGGCCGCGCGCCTATTGCTCAGACTTCGCGTTCGGGTCACCTATCGGCTCCTCGAAGCCAGCATTTGGCCAGCGAGGCTCGTCGTCGCTAAAGACTCGGCGCACTCGGGAAGAGCTCGATGTATGGGGAAATGTCAGCGGTCCGAACGTGGCTACACGGTGGGCTTGACGCCTTGGCGCTGTTGTTCTTTGCGCAGCAATTCTTGCATCCCGTCCATTTTTTTCTTGTACAGCTCCTTGATCTTTTCCTCGCTGACCGTCCCCTCGTCGAGCATGTCTGGTTTGAACCCCGTCGCATACCACTCTTTAAGCTGCTTTATGCCAGTGTTCCATTCGCGTCGGAAGTCGGCGTTCTCACAGTAGTGATATCGGACCGTGCGCAACTTGTCGGCATATGTTTCGAGCGCGAGTGGTGCGAACCCTTTCGTTGGGTCGAAGATTACCTCCATCTCCGCCTTTCGTGGGTTTGTCGAAAAGTTGAGCGGAGAGAGGTCGAACCACTTGTCATACCACTCGATGATTCCCTTGTCGCTGAACTGCTTCCGCGCGGCCTCTGTATCCCTCGGGTCAACGGGTGTGGATCCGTCGGTCTTGCAGAAAGTGTCGGCGATCTTCTTCCAGGTTTCGAAGTCTTCGTTGAACTGATCGTCTTCTGCTGCGGCGTCGGTCTGTGCTGCTGCTTTGTCCTGGTTCTCCGGTGGCCCCGGTGGCTCCGCGTGCGCGATGCCGGCCAGTAGCGTCAGCGCGGCACCGATATTCACCACGACAACCGCTACTTTGTACCTTTTCCCAATGCGCGGAATGGTTCTCTCCTTCAACGTGAGTCGATATGCGGGTCGGACCGAGCGTGTGAGGTTGCTCTGCAACGCCGCGCGGCAGCTCTGGCGGTTGCCGCAACGTCGAACCTGATTCGTTGCTGCCACGGCGTTGGATGGGTACCGGCCGATCCGCAATGGAGTCTCAACGAGGATTTGTCTGCATCCGCTGGATAGGGTGCCGCGTCTTGGACGCCGGTCGCTGCCAGGCGCAGTATCCGATAGGGAGTCGATGGGCCGGGTGTCGTCGGGGGTGAGCAGCCGCTTCCTTGCATGCGGTCGTAGCGGGCCGCTACTGTCGGCGGCCACATGACTGAGGACATCGGGCGGTGAGGATGGGGCCGCCGACCACACACCGAGACTTCTTCAACCGAGAGGGTTTTGCGCCGAGCACCGATGGTGAGGTTACTGCTCGCTGCACCGAAAGCGCCGAACTCGCCACGCTATTGGAGCAGTGCGGCCAGTCGAACCCGCAGGCCTTCGCCGAGTTCTATGACCGGACGTGCGCGCGTGTGTTCGGACTGGTGCTGCGTGTGGTGTGTGACCGCGGATACGCCGAGGACATCACCCAAGAGGTGTACCTGCAAGTGTGGCGGACCGCGGCGGGTTTCGACCCGGGGAAAGGGTCGGCGTTGACGTGGTTGATGATGCTGGCGCACCGGCGTGCGGTCGACCGGGTCCGCACCGAACGCGCGTGTCTTCAACGCGAATTCGACTACGGCATCAGGGTCCTCGGACGTGAATTCGATGAAGTCGCCGAGCAGGTCGAGCACCAGCTCGAACAACAGGCCGTGCTCGCCGGTCTGGCCAGCTTGACCCTGGTGCAGCGCCAAGCCATCACCCTGGCCTACTACGACGGGCGCACCTATGCCGAGGTAGCGCACTACCTCGGCATAGGGTTACCGACCGTCAAGTCCCGCATCCGGCAAGGACTGATCCGATTGAAAACACGACTCGCGGACGCGTGAGCGGCTCTGCTGGCGCGCCGATGAAGCAGGCCGATCCATCCGCGATGCAGGGCAATCCAACCACGTCCCGATTCCGAATCCCCTTGTGGTACATCATTTCGCTGAGCAACCCAGGGTGTACTAGGTCGGATACGAGCGTCGCCGAAGCACGGGGACACCCGCTCCTGCGTGCTTCGGCGACGCGCCCGGCTACCGACTCCCCCCGCCGCCACCTTCGCCACCGGCGCCAACTTCGCCGACCCCTCCTTCGCCTACACCTACGCCCCCCAGACCGCCGCTGCTGCCGCCTACGGCGGGCTCGGTGGCGCGGAGGCAAGGTTCGCGGACGCCAGCCGAGCGGTTCGGGCTACGCCTGCTGGGCTAAGACCGGTTAGTTCAGGACTGGTCACCGGTACAGCCCCCTGAGCTGTGATCACACCGCCCCCTGAAGGTTGTCTCGATCCTTCTCGGTCGCCGTGCCGAATACCTCTTAGTCGGGTGCCTAGCGCGCGGGACGCCAGGGACACAATCCAGTATCGAAGGAGAGTTTTGTGGCGAGGAATCCAGCAGGTCGTTTGCTGATGGTAGGTTGCATCGCGGCGTTGGGGGCCACGCTGGTTACAGCGGGGTCCCATCCAGCATCTGCGATCCCCACCGATTCATCGTCATCGCCTTGTCCCACTGATGCCCCTGCCGATGGCGGCACACCGCTGACCGAAGCTGGAATCAGCGATTTGATCAACAAGGCGAACGAAGGTGGGGACAACGTCGAAACGTCCCTGCAAACTCCGGAAGCCGGGTGCACGATCCACCTCACCGCAGCGTGGCCGATCCTTACCGGAAAGCTGAGCTTGACCGCCACATCCGGTCCACTGACCATTGACGCCAGCGAGTCCCCCGGTTCAGGATCCGGAGCTAAAGGCATTTTCGTTTTGGAAAAAGGTGGCGATCTCCATCTTTCCAATTTCATCTTGACCAAGAGCGTAGAATCGGCAATATTCAGTTTAGAGGGTTCAGTGACCGTAAGCAACTCCATAATCAAAGAAAACGGTGAACACGGCATCCAGGTCAGTCGCACGAAACTCACCGTTGACGATACCGCGATAATCAATAATCAGAAAAAGGGCGTCAGGGGAAACGATCGCGACGTCATTACACTGAAAGGCAGCACTGTATCAGGGAATGCTGGCGGGATACAAATGGGAGATGGTGTGGGCGCTCTTACTGTCACGGACAGTGAAATCAGCAACAACACGAATCCAAAGGGAGACGGTGGCGGAGTGATGCTCAAAGCCAGCGATATGAAGATGACGAACTCGACGATAAGTAAGAACACCGCAGGTTCACCGACCGCGGAGGCGGCCTACGGCGGAGGGATCAGTGCGTTCCAAGCCGATATTGCGATGGAGAACAGCACGGTAAGTGATAACGTCGTTCGCAGTATCAAGAGGAGCAAGGGTGGCGGCATCAGTATGGGCAGTGGGAAGTTGACATTGACCGACAGCAAGGTCACCGGCAACGACGCGAACGCGAGCCAAGGGATCGAAAGTACCTTCGGTGGCGGCATCGACAACCGTGAGGCAGCCCTCACCATCCAAGGCGACAGTGAGATCACCGACAATTCGCCCAACAACTGCGAGAAAGAAGTACCTGGGTGCAGCAATAAGTAAGTCAGTTGTTGGTCGACAGTTTTCTGATCGCCGACTGCGAGCCGTTCATGGTCTATTTCCTAATCATCGACGGTCTGGTCGATCACACGATCGACAGCACATCCACGGTGAGTGGTCGCGAATACACGCTGGGAATCTGCTGTGCCCGGCCAGCCCCCTGCGCTGGGTACGACAGTCTGGACCCACCGGGCCGCTGCTGCGCGAGTACTACACCGGCCGCCGGTCGCTCCGTCGATCGGGAGCAGGCCCGCGAGGCCGACCGCCGACCCACATCCGGTCATGCACCCGCGTTGTGTTCCAGGGGGTTCAAGGACATGTATGCGTGAACAAGGTCGCGGCCGGTGACTCGACAGCGTACAGCCGGATGAAGGCGGTGGGCACCCTGCTGCGCGGTCATGTGCACTGCTATCAGATGGCGATCGGCCCTCTCACCGAGCAAACCAACAGCAAACAGCCAACCCCGTGGGGTCCGAGCAAGATGCCCGGCGGGTCGTCCGGCGGGTCCGCCGCCGCAGTGGCCGCGCGCTTCACCACGGCCTCGTTCGGCCCGAGACCGCCGGGCTGAGGACGACACCGTCCAGTCGTCCGGCCACAAGTCGGTTCGGTTATACCGATGCAACGACACATACTCGGCAATACCGGACGTTCTGCGGTGCAGTCGATCTCGCCCGAACAGAACGCCCTCGCAGCGGCAGATGCGGACGTTCGCCAGGACACAGAATCGGCGCTGCCGAGAAGGTGACCTACCCGGCACCTCCTCGGCAGCTCGTATCCGAACCGGCACACCGTGATCGGACGTCACCGCGTAACACGACACAATTCGGTGCCGACCGCCCTATGGATGGGCCAGCCGGCATCCACGACAAGCCGGAAGCGGTCAGATGCAAATGTTCGGTCCGCCGTTCGAACGCGGCGCGACATCCAGCCCTCCGAGTTGGCTTCTATCCGCCGTGCGGGGCAGTGACCAAACCAACCGCCGACCTGCCACGGTGGCTGTTCGGATCTGTCCGGTGTGACCGATCCGTGGCGGCTGTGGTGACGAATATGTCGGTGGGCCGGTTGTGTTGCTGGTGTGATCGGCCGGAGTCCTCGTCCTTGGTCCTTGTCGTGGGAGGTCGGTATGGAAGGTCGTTTGCGAGTGGTGGGGTCGCTGGTGGCTGTGGTGATGGTGTGTGCTGGGGCTGGGGCGGCGGCTCCCGCGTATGCCCAGCCCAAGTCGCCGTGGAGCGGCAAATGTACTGGTGAGAACGCCGAGGTGGCGGCGGAGAAGCCGTTTATCATTCAAGCCTGCCAACGCGCCTTCAGCGCCGCCGCTCGCGCTGGCGCCGCCGCCGAAGCCGCCCCCGACGCCGCCGCCGAAGCCGCCGACGGCGCCGCCGATGCCGCCACCCGCGCTGACGCCGCCTACGCCGATGCCGCCGCCGACGCCGACACCATCGCCACCTACGACGCCGCCCGCGCCGTTCGCTTGGCCGTCCTGATCGACGCGGACGTCGACGAGGGCGTCCACGACGCCGCTGCCGCTGCTGAGGCCGCTGCTGAGGCCGCTGGGAAGAAGCCTACGGATAGGGCGCTGGCCAATAAGGCGGCCGAGGCTGAGGAGAAGGCTGTGAAAACGTCGAAGAAGGCTTTCGGGGGTCCGGAGCCGGTGACGATTCCGAAAATTACCTCGTAGGAGTGTTGGTGGGCCGTCTCGGGGTGCGGGTTGTTTTGTCGGCGACACACCCGTATCTCGGGCCCCGGGCGGGGGCGTCGATCCGGTCAGCCTGGGCGCGACAGCGCGCTGTGCTGTCAGCCGCTGACCATGGGGCGGGCCGCCGACCGATATGGACGACCGCGTTTGAGGCGAGGTGCACCGACGGATGACCGCCGAACAGCAGGCCCTCGTTGGACGGTGGTCGACGCGGTAAACACCGCGCGGCCGAGGTGTTGACCAGCACCAGGGACACGAACGCCCCGACCCTATGACAGGCCGGGGCGCACTTGGCATTTCAGTTCGGTTCAATGGTCGCCATAGCGTCGCGGACCGGACGCCGCGGCGGCTAGTTCGGTTGCCGCCTTTTGCAGCGACACCGCCGCCGGATGCTCGGCACCGAGCAGAGCGGCTGCTTCCTCGTAGATCGGTTGGATCTTGTCCCGCAGTTCTCTGGACTTGCTCACGTCGATAGGGTCCGGCACCAGAGTTCCTTTCATCGGCTCGGGCATTGGCTGGTCGATACTTCGCGCGTCCCAGAGCGGTCGCTGAACACGAACGGGTTTCCGCCCAGCTTGCCCGCCACGCTCATAGTGACACGCCAGGTTCCCGCGTAACAGGCTGCGCTCACCTCATACGACCGGAAGTTCGGCGGCCCCGGCGGGATCGCCGGATCGGTGATGTAGGCGGCGTTCACCCACTTACCGCCCTGCTGGTATTCCAGCGCGAGGGTCAGGATGTGCTCGTCGGGCGGTACATCGCACTGCGCGACGCCGTTACCCGTGATCTTCGGCGGGTACACCGAGGGCCGACTGTAGGTGAACTCGAACCCGCAAGACTTGGCGGAGACGAACGTTGCTGGTGGACTTGCGTATGCCGGAGCGATCGCTCCGGCGGAACCACCAGCGAAGGCGATGGCCGTCGCGATGATGGCAGTGGTCGAACGTGTGCAGGTGAGTGTGTTTCGCATGATTCCCCCCAAAGGAATCTCGGCGTGTTCAGACACGTTGGTGTCCGTCTGCTCGGATAACGCCAGGTGGCTGCGCTGCTCCCTGGCGCGACTTGAATGTGTTCCCGCCGGTCGGGGAAGGCCGTCCGAGATACGTTGGTATGGCGGCTAATTGGCAGGCGGTGCCCGCGCGCCGTTGCCTGTGCGCGTCCGTGTCATGGGCGCGGGAGGTTGGAGCGGTACATAAACCCCACCAGGATCGCCCCCAGCGCGGAAACTGCGGTGACGATAGCCGCGGCCAGAACGCTGCCGTCATTGTGGCCGGTGGCGGTCATAATCAGCGTGCCTGCGGGGACCAGTGTCAGCACGCACGCCAGTACGAACGATGCTCGCCACAATCGGACGTGCCAGGAGGGAGTCTGCGGGCGGGGGAGTTGTGTGTGCTCGGGGGTGTCGCTCACGCTGATCGGGTCGACCTCGATCGTTGGGGGCGTGTCTTCCTCGCCCGGTCTGCAAACCCAGCCGTCCTCGTCCACCACGCAGAGCGACCCATCTGACAAGTGGGTTTTCGGGCGACCGTCCAGCGGCGCGATGCGGAGCTTGGTCAGGGTGTCGTCGTTGAATTCGGCCAGGAGGCGGCGCACTGACGGCGCGATCTCGTTCGGACGGCGGGAGACGATTTCACCCAGCCCGCCCTCTACGACGAGGATCGCGTCAAGGTGCTGCACGACTGACTCCTGTTTCGCGCGTAGCTCGCGATCCGCCCTGCTTCGCCCGATGCGTGTCATGTGTTCACCGCCTCAGCGGCGATATGCAGGCACGAACCGCGTCTAAGACCTCGGTGCCTGATGGCCGGTATCCGTCGCTGGGCTCGTTCACCCACTCTCGGTAGCCCAGCAGCGAATCGAACGGTGAAGGCAACGCGACATCGGCCCCGATGGGAACGACAGAGACGTTGTGGCGGAACAACTCTGCGAACAGCGCAACGGCGTCGGGGATGTTCGGACACACGAGAAAGGTCCATCTTTTCGAGCGTGGGTGCGAAACGATCGGCCCAACCCGGCCATTGGGTTGCGCCAGCATGTGCGCCTTGACCAGTGCACCGAGGTGCGCGGGCATCGTGATCGCGCCGACGCTTCCCACCGTGAACTCGATCCGTGCGAACTCGGGCCGCACACGGGCAGGCAACCCGCACGTGACTTGATAGAACCTGCGCTGCGACTCCAAGGCAGCGGCGCGCTTGTGAGGGAGGAGTTCGGTGTTCTCCATGCCGGATCACTCGGTCCCGGCCGTTGGTTGTCGCGGGCCGGAATCCGGTTCGACCATGCGAGCTTTCAGCTCAGCAAGGCCATCCACGCGCGGCAGTTCCGCGATCTTCTCCCGGACTTCGCTGGTGATCCAGCCGCCGTTTTCCATCTCCACGAGTAGTCCGGCGAACTCTTCGAGTGTGGGCGTGTTCGCCTCGTAGAACAGGATCTTGCCGGTTACCCCGTCTGCCAGCCTGGGCGGCGGTGGCCCGTCGGCCGAGAACTGGGCGACCTGCTCCGGGGTACCGAATTGCTCAAGGTGAAACAGCTGTCCGAAATAGATCTGCTGTGGCGTCGCGTCGTCGCCCTCGTCGTCGTTCAAACCCATCGCCTGCGCCTCCTGGTCGCTCGATTGGCTTGCACCCGACGCCGGTGCCTTCGCTATCAATGGGCGGCTCAATGCTGCTGATGAACTGATCGCCCGGCGTCGGATGCCTAGATCAAGGACACGCCGAGTGGTTGCTCCGGCGTAAGGCGTGCACGCCGGGCGGGTGTGTGCAGAGGGGGTGTGCACGGTAGTGAAGTCATGGCGTAGCAGGTATTTCGCGTGCCACACTGCTGAGATGGGACGGCAGCCCAAGCAGCCCAACACGCAGCTCGCCGAGCTGCTCGCCGAGACGGGCCTACCGAATAAGGCTCTTGCCCGCCGAGTGGTCGAGCGCGGACGCGCTGTAGGTGTCGAGTTGCGCTATGACCACACCTCGGTAGGGCGGTGGCTGGCGGGCGAACAACCTAACCCACCCGGTCCTGAGCTGGTGGCGGAGTGCCTTACCGAAGTCGCGGGTCGCCGGGTTACATCTGCCGAGTGCGGAATGACCGGTGGGGGCGAGGCCGCCGATCTCGGGTTGGAGTTCTCGTTGAGTCTGGCTGAGGCGACCGCCTCGGCAACAGCGTTGTGGAGGAGCGATGTGGAGCGCAGGCGGTTCCTAGTCGGCGCGTCGTACGCGGTTGCGGTCTACCCCGCCGCGTCGATGCGGTGGCTGACCCTGCCCGGCCCCGAGCACCCGGTCTCCGCTGGTTTCCGGCGTATCGGGCAAAGCGATGTCGACGCCGTGCGGACGATGACGACCGCCTTTCGAGACCTCGACAACCGTGTCGGCGGAGGCAAGGTTCGGTCGACGGTCGTGCACTATCTACACAGTTCTGTCGCCCCGCTACTTCGCGGTAGCTACAACGAGCGCGTCGGGCGGCAACTGTTCGCCACCACTGCCGAACTCACGAAGCTGGCGGGCTGGGCCGCCTACGATCTCGAGGAGCACGGCCTCGCGCAGCGCTACCTGATACAGGCGTTGAGGATGTCACGCGCCGCAGGCGACGCCGGTCTCGGAGCGGAAATCCTCGCAGCCATGAGCCACCAGGCGACCTACGTCGGCCGCCCAGGTGACGCCGTCGACCTCGCCCGCGCCGCCCAGATCGCAGCCCGAAACGCTGGCTTGCCCGCCCTCGAATCCGAGTGCCTGATGGTCGAGGCGCACGGCCACGCCGCACGGCAGGACGAATCAGCTTGCGCAACATCGCTGAACGCAGCCCAACGCGCGTACAGCCGCAGCGACTCCGGTCGACCGGAATGGCTCGACTACTTCGACGAAGCCTATCTGTCGGCCAAGACCGCTCACTGCTTCCGGGATCTGGGAGACCTTCCTCGGGCAGCTCGCTACGCCGAGCAATCCCTCGACATGTCCGACGGTTACCTGCGTGGTCGAGCCTTCAACCTGTGCCTGCTCGCGTCCGCTGTCGCGGATGCCGATCCGCACGAGGCGGTGCGCATCGGCGGTGAGGCACTCGAACTGGCGGCCGGTCTCGAGTCGCGACGCAGCTACTCGTACCTTCGCGAGGTCCGTTTCCGGCTCGCGCCGTACGACCAACTCGCCGACGTCGGAGAATTCCGGCGGCGCGTGCTCGCAGCGACTAAAGGGACAGACTGAGAGCTCGATACAGTGCGACGACCGTTGCTGCGCCGACTATCTCACCACGGTCTATCATCGCGACCGCCTCGGGCAACGCGAACCAGCCGAGCTGTTCAGCCTCGTTAATGTCGGGCGGGGTATCGGTCAGATCGGCACCGCGGGCCAGATAAATTTCTTGCGGCTGGTCGAGCGTTCCGATCGCTGGCTGATACGTGACGAGGTGTTCGATTGTGCGCGGACGCCAGCCGGTCTCTTCCTCGACCTCACGGGCGGCAGCGAGCGAAATGTCCTCGGCGCCATCGACATAGCCTCCGGGTAGTTCCCACACCCATCGGTCGATGATGAACCGATGCCGGTACATCAGCAGCGCCTCACGGCTCTCGTTGAGCACGAGGGTCATAGCACATCGTGGCATTCGGGCGACGTACTGTGTGAATCTCACGCCGTCGGGCAGTTCGACATCAACGGTGGACAGTCGGATGTGTCGGTTCTCATCAACCAGGCGTTCGCCATGAATAGTCCACTGGGTTCGGCTCACAAGTCGAAGGTAGCAATGTCCACCAGCAGCGGTAGCGAGCAGCAGCGCCACGCCGTAACTTTCGCCGAGGCGCGTGCCGACCCACGGGGCGGCGGGCGCGCACGGTGGGGTCGCAGGGTACGCGCGGCTACGGCGAACTGACGGGCTCACCATCATCGAGGCCAGCAGCGCCTCCTCCGACACGGAGTCGGCCTTCGACCATGTCCCACGACTGGGTGCGCGGCGTGGACGAACTGGTCATCATTCACCGCAGCCTGGCTTCGGCGTGGTTTGTGCCAAAGCGGACAACCTGAGGACACGCCCATCGCATCGAGGAACCTGCCCCAATAGCTCGGTGTTCTCTAGGGGATCCGGACCTGTGGCGTGGTGTTGTGCCGCAGACACTCCTCCCTATAGCGGTCGCGTCGTAGCCCACCGTTTGACTAGCGATTACGCGCCAGCGCGGGGCGCAGCACTGACAGCGCACCGCGCACGACTAGACCGGCCGCAACCAGCGGCGTGAACAAGATCCACGGTGTCCTGCGGTTGTAGTCGATATAGAACCGCAGGGCACTGCGATGGTGGTTACGAAGCTTCCGGAACGGCGCGTGCCGAGTACTGCCGCCCTCCCGATGCCGAATCTCGACCGCGGGGTCGAGCACCACTCGGTACCCGGCACGGTGCATGTCCAGAGCGATCTTCGTTTCCTCGAAGTACATAAAGTACCGCTCGTCGTATCCACCCACAGCATCAAAAGCCGTGCGGCGGAACAACATGCAACATCCAGAGATCCAGTCCACATCGCTCACCGAGGTCACCGGATTGCCAAAGTAGGCACGCGTCGCCGGGTTGGACGGCCACACCGAGCCGAGGACGGCGTGTGCGATGCCGATGCCGATCGACGGGAATCGACGCCCCGTCGGGTAGGGAGAGCCATCCAGTCGAGACACCCTAGGCCCGATCAACCCGATCCGGTCCTCGGATCGCGCCGTCTCCACCAGAGCGGCAATTGCACCCGGATCCAGCCGCGTGTCCGGATTCGCGATCAACAGCCACTCTGTATCCAGCTCGGCCGCACCCTGATTGATCGCCCGGGTGAGCCCCACATTCTCCCGGTTGCGCACCACCCGCGCACCGAACTTTTCGAGAATCTCCACACTCTCATCGGTGGATGCATTGTCGACGCCGACCACCTCGAGTGCTAACGGCTCGACCGCCGCGGGCAACGACTCCAGAAACGGCGGCAGATCCTCGGCACTTCCGTAAGTAACCAGGACCAGGCCGACGGACTTCTCATCGCGGCGAGACATGCCGGGGAACATATCATCGCCGCCACATCGCCGCGTCCGGATACCGTCAGACTTCATTAGTAGATCAGTATCGGCCGTCGACGCCTAGATCATCGACAGTCTGAGGGTTCGGCGCGTAGCCGGTAATTGCGCAGGCGAGGGCGGAGGCGGTCTACGGCGGCCGCGACTCAACGCTGTCCGCGAACGACGGGTCTGAGCGCAAGACTTTGCCGTTCTTAAGCCCACATGCCTCGATGCGCCGGGTCGTTGAGGTAGAAAATGGCACCGCAACGGCGGCATGTGAGGCGTGCCGGGCTAGGACCGTTCGTGCTCGCCTTGCCCCCGCACTGGCAGTACCAGGTAGTCCGGCCTGAGGCGTGCGGCAGGGATTGAGGCTCAGGTTTGGGGTCGTCGTTCATGAGCAGCAATGCTTCCACCAGGATCGCGGTGACGGGCCGGTTATTCCAGGACCCCGTGCGGAAGTTGGCATCCAAGCGCGGCAGCCAGGAGCCGGTAGTGGGTGGGTGCCCAGCTGGTGCGGCAGGCTTGGCAGATGCAGCCGTCGGCGGTGATCTGGAGGGCGGCTTGGCGAACAAGCTCTCCGGCGGCGTCGGGGCGGTGGACGGTGCGGACCTCGCAGGCCGGGCAGGCTGCGACCAGCTCCCACCGGTGCACAGGTTCGAGCAGTCCCTTTCCGGCTTCGGCCCACCGCCACAGCTGGGCGATCCACTCGCCCACGAGTCCGTGATACTCCGGCGCCCAGGCGGCCGCGGCGAGGAGGTTGAGGCGGCGCACGGTCTCGGTTTGTCCGTTGTCGTGGCCGGCATCGGGGCGCCAAACGGCGACGGTGGTGTCGATGTCCGTGAGCCAGTCGAGTCCTTCGACCCAAGCGGGGGGAAGGCTGCGTGGCCGCAGTGTTCCGCCGCCGCCTTGGCGGGCGGCAAGCTCGGCGCGAATTTCGTCGTAGACCGATTCGCTATAGCCGCTGCGGGTTTCCCCGTCGGTGTCGGTGTGGCTACGCAGCCGATGGCCGATGAGGGCGTGGACCGCGTCATCGAGCTCGTTGGATACGGCCGTTCGTGGAGCGGTGGTGGTCATGGTCGTGAATCCTGTTGTGTCGCAGCGGCGGTCACCATGTCTCTACTGTATCGCGCTTCGGTAGAGACAGAGCGTTCGTTTCGGAGGGCAGCGAATGCAGGGCGGGGGCGTACCGCGAAGCGATCGTCATTGATCCTTCGCGGTGGACCCGGCCGACCGAAGAGCAGTCCCCAACAGCGATTGGCTTGCTCAGCTTGCTTTTTCGAGTTCGGCTTCCATGGCGGCAAGTCGATGGTATTGCTGGGCGCAGGCGTCATCGACCCACTGGGCGAGGAGGCTGACCGCTTGTTCTTCGTTGCAGTGATAGATGAGCATCTGCGCATCGGCCGGACTGAGTCCCAGCAGCTCGCGGGCGAGGACTGGGACCGAACGCAGCTTGCCTCGCCAGGAGACGAATCCGCAGACGGGGACCCACGCCGCGCCCACGAGGGTGACAGTCCATCCAGCAACGCTGTGGGCCACGCCTTCTGGGCGCGCATCGGCCCAGACGGTGTGGTCGTGCAGGTGAGGTTTGGTGCGCAAGGTGTGCAGGACCAGTGCTGCGAGGGGCAAATTCAGCAGGGCAGGCACCGGCACCTCCGGGCTGACGACATCGTGAACCTCCAACTGGCCGAGTCGGGTCGGCCGTGGTCAGTTGACCCGTCGGCGCCCCCCGAGTCGGCACCGCGAGCACTATTCGGAACTTCCAAACGAATGCCGCGGGGGGTGAGGCCAGATGCGCGAATGGCGGGGCCTTACCCCAAACATTGAAGTATAAACGTGGAATCCATTACAGAGGAACGTTTTCCGGGGAATCCGCGTGCGTGGCGTGGGACACTTTCACCAGCGCAGCAGCCACTTCGGACTCCCGAGTGAGCAGGACTCGCTTGGCATCCACATTGACCACCGTCCACTCCCCCTTGGTGTCGCGAACCCGCAGGGAACCTGTAGCGGGGCCGAAACGCAGAGCGCGCGCGATCTGACGGGCAAGGACCACGTCGTCGGGATGCAGGGCCGGATCCCGCTCGGGGTTGCCGGTGAGTTCCCAGGCGACACCGGGCATTTCACGGGTGAGCCACCGGTAGGCCGTGAGAGTCTTCAGGTCGACCAGTGCGTGGTAGACGCCGGGCTCGGCGTTCAGTTCGGCATCGATCAACGCTTGGGCGAAGGTATGCGGAGGCAACGGTGCGTGCTCGTCATCACCCTCGGTGATGTCGTGGGTGATGCCGTGAATGAACCGGCGACCCTCGACCAGGGCACCGCGCGCACACCAGTTGATGTCGCGACGCACTCCGTCATCGCGAGTGATTTGCCAAGTGGTCGTATGGAAGACGGTGGATTCGTCGGCGACAAGGGCCTTGGCCAGCGCTTCGGCTTGATCGTCGGCGGAAGAGACATGCCGAAGCGAGGACACCCGCGAGATCTCCGGCATCCGACGCTCCAGGGGAACAGCGTAGATGTCGTGCATCTCAGAGGTCGCCAACGCGGTCATCTTGTCCAGATCCCAATCCCAGGCACCGGAGCGGGTCCGCAGCGGCACATCCTGCTCCAGGTGGCCTATCCACAGGCGTACGCCGTGGACCATCTTGAGCACGTTCAAAATCGGCTCGGCGATGACATGCTCGTCGCGGGTACGCGAGAACTCCTCCCACCGTTGACCGGTCTCACGAACATGCGCCACCGCACGCCGAGCGGTACGCAGCGCTTGCAGACGCAAGACTTTGTCGAAGGGCTTGAGGTCGACCGGCTTGCGACCGATCGCCATCACGGTCGGTTCCTCACGGATGCACTCGATTAATAGCCACTCCCCATGCATACAGCTCACGCTAACGCAGAAGGGTGAACTTGTGTATCGACGGCTTCATCCCCGAAGCGCAACCCACGCAGTGGGATTCGACGCGGAACCGTTGAGCTATTCAGCAGCATCCGGTCGCCCGGTACCTGGCGACCAGATGGATCAACTGCCGCTCGATTCCGATCCTGAGCTGATAAACAGGCCGTCCCCAGTGCAGTGGTGAACCTTCCTTGTCCGGCCAACCGTGCACCGGCAAGGCCACCAGACGCACCGGAGCCGGAGCCACAATCGCCTGGCTATCGCCTCATTCGACTATCGCCACGACCATCTGCCCGGTGACCTGCTGGACGAACAGGTCTGGATCGACGCGTCCGTCTGCGTGGAAGCGGGCTCGGAGGCTGGGGTCGACTTCGACGATGACACCGTTGTGGTCAATCGCCGCCTGGTAGTGGCTGATGTCCTCGCCCGCGAGGACGCCGTGCCAGTGCCCGTCGACGTAGAAACGTTCGGTGACGCGGGGTTGAGGGGTTCCGGGCGGGTGGTAGCGGAAGATGGCGGTCTCGAACTCCGGCCCGTCGTCGTCGAAGCTGCGCTTGGCGTGGGACACGAACACGTAGTTCGCCTCTCGCCACGGCCGTGAGAGCCGGTAAGCCCAGACCTGGGCGCGGTAGTCCGCACTCGCGGGAAACGGGATGCGGTAGGCGCAGCCGTCGGGTGGCACGGGGCCAGGCGGCGGATCGGCCTGGGCTGCGTCGATGTCGGCCACATCGATGATCTCGATCCGGATGGGAATAAGTCCTCGCAAGCCCCGAAGGCGCTGGTGTAGCGGCTGCAAGGGGCCATAGAACTGGGAACCGGGACAGAACACGGGACTGTCGTCACTGGCATAGTCGTAGGCGTCTAGGGCTGCCTCGCAGTCTTCGCACCCGCAGTACCGCAGCCGGAGGACCAGCAGTTGCATACGGATCGGCAGTGCGTGCCATTCGCTGGGACAGTGGGGACAGCCTTCGGCGGTGCCGCTGTCCGGTCTTTGGGCTAGTTGTTCGTCAACCAGGGCGTCGATATCATCGACAACTTTGCGGTCGGGGGTTCGATGGTTCATTCCCGGATCTCCAGCTCGCTGAGCAACCGGTCGACGACAGCGCCTGCCACGCCCCAATTTTCGAGCCAGTCGATCATTGCTTCGATGGCGTCGTCTTGGTTGCGGCGTATGGCCGATTTGCGGCAGCGTCGCCCGTCAGCGTCGCGGTAATCGACTCGGACTCTCCACAAATCGGGCCTGCCGTTGCGGGCTGGCAGCCGGGTCACGGTGATGCGGTTCGGAACCATCGGCGAGGACTGGTGATTCATCGCGGGCTCCCGGTGACACCCTTGATGCGCAGGTCGGCGAAGGTGAGGGCCCACTGCCAGGGGTGACCCTTGCCTTCTTCGGATTGAACGATGTTGAGCCACAACAGCTCTTGGCCCCATACACCGAAGCGCACGAAGTGCATGACGGTGCTCGCGGCGCTCAACGCCCCTGCGTCGTGTTCGGCGAGCGCGTCGGGATCGGCACCTAGTTCGAGCAGTGCGCGACCGATCAGGCGTGAACCACGCCATCGGCCGTCAGTGGCACGCACGACGTAGCGGTTGCCGTGCGGGTGGTTGGTGGCGGTGGGTGTGATGGCGTCGGGATTGGCGGTGACCAGTTCCCGGACCTTGCCGACCAGTGCGGTCGCGGTGATGGCGGTGTTCACAGTCGCCCCTTGTCGATGGCCTCGATGATCTCGGTGAGGTCGTCGAGGGTGTTGGTTCCCAAGAAAAGCTGACCTGCCTGAAGTTCGGTGAGCCCGAGACGTCGTTTGGCGTACTCGCGTGCAGGCAGCTGCTCACCGGTGGTCAGATCCCGCGCGGTGGTCAGATCGGCCGCTAACTGCACCGGAGGCTGAGTCGTGTCATCGGTGAGACCGGCGGTGCGCAAGGTCATCGAGTCATAGGCCCATGCCACATCGGGGTCGAGTTGAACGACCCATCCGGCGACACACAGTGCGGTCCGGCAGACCGGTGTGCCGGTGTCGGCGTAGATGACGGCGTCGATGTCGACGGCTCGGTAGACGTCCTGGTTCCATTCGAGGCCAGGGTGGCGGGCCTGGTCGGGCAGGGCCACGATGGTGTCGATGACGCGGCGCGCGAAACCTAGATCTGGGACCGCGCGACGGATCATGACCGAACCTCTTCTCCGGCAGCAGCTTCGACGCCTACGAGCCGTCCGGCCGCCAGGAGCTCAATAGGCTGGCCTGATAGCCAGGTGGCGTGGCAGCACGGGCAATAGCCCGTGGGGGTGGATGCGCCGCCGACGATGGTCAGGCCCGGTTCCAGGGTCATCGGCGCGCAGACCGGGCAGTAGTGCTCGACAGGTTGTCCTGCGAGACGCGCCCTGTTCGGTCGCGCTGGCGTATGCCGGGTTTCAGCACTGTCGTGCTTGTCCGGGCAGTGCAATTCCATGACGATTTTCATCGCTTCTCCCGTAGATGCGGTATTCAATTCCCAGGGGATAAGTGGTGCTAGCCACATGAAATCCCCTGCACTCCATACTATTTCATCGAAAATTCAGACTCAATACCTCAATTCGATTGATTTACAACAATTTTCACCGATCGATCACGCGAATATGCCCCGGCTTCGGCATACCCGGAAATAGGCGTCGGCCGGGGTCCAGGGCAGCCCGAAGGTGGAGTGGTAGAGCTCGTGCGGGAACAGTCGTTCGTCGCGTGCGTAACGCCATTGGCGCAGGTTCACCACGTTCGGATGTTCGTCATCCTCGTGCCCGCGGGCCGGGACGATGCCGTAGCCGAACTCGGGCCAGCGCAGCAGCAGTGAGGACCCGATCGGGCGCACCGAGCGGGAACGCCCGTCTGCCGCGTGCGGGATGTGGCCTTCCAGCAGCAGCGCGAACCGGTATTTCACCCGCAGCCGGTCCAGGATTCGCACCAGTTCTCGTGCACCGTCGGCGGCTTCGGTGTCCAGGGCGTTGAGCCGGTACAGCGGGCCTGCGACGACGAGCGCGGGCCGGTGCGCGGCGATCGCGGCTTCGATGCGGCGCAGCTCGCGCGGATCTTCCAGCCGCACACCGTCCGGGCGCGCCTCGATGCGCAGTTCGTCGTTCCAGTCCGGGCGCGGGTGATTCTGTTGGGCGCAGACCACGTCGACGCGATCGACGAGATCGCGGTAACGGCGGCGCAGCTGACCGGGCAGGTTCTCCGCGTCGATGACCAGCACCCGATGAGAGCTCGTGCGTGGCGCTCCGGCGCCGATGATCGGAGCGGCGAGGAACGGGTGCAAGCCCGCGGTGACAGCGCACGCGATCTGAGCCAGCAGCGTCGACTTCCCGAGACCTTCGATACCGGTGAGGATCATCCGGTCGCCGTACTCGAACAACTGCGGGATCAGCCAGTCGTAGGAGTCGCTTCCGGCCAGCAGTTCGGCGACCGAGGGCGGCAGCGCCACCTCGCCGGGTGAGACAGGGTCGGTGAAATCCATGTCAAGAGCCTCGCGCGCGCGGGCGACGACCTGACCAGTTAACGCCAAGTCGCCGTTGCGGGCCAAGACGTGCAGTTTCTGGATCAGGCGGGTGGCTTCACCGACTGCGGTGCGCGCGTGCCACAGCGTGATGATGCGGTCAGCGAAGTACGGCACCGATCCAGGCACGCCTTTGCCGAGGAGTTCGAGGGTGATTATGCGCAGGCGGCCGGTGTCGGCTCCGAGTTCGCCTCGGCTGGAGGCCTTTTCCAAGACGACGACGGGGTCGGCGGGTTGTCCGGCACGCACCAGCTCGACCAGCGTGCTGTGCAGCAGCTGATGGGCAGGCCGGTAGAACGCCTCGGTCGGGACGTCTGCGACCATCGCCGCGACCTCGGCGTTGTCCTCGGTGTAGAGCGCCGCGCCGAGGATCTGTTGTTCGGCTTCGATGTCGCACATCTCCGGCTGCTCCCACTCCGGGCCGTTCACGCTGGGACCTTCGCCAGGCGCTCACGCAATTTGGACGCCGCCCACATCCCGGTCTCGCGCATGGCGCGCAGCTCGGTGCGCAGCCGGTCTTGGTGGATTCCCTCACCGAGCAGGGTTTCCAGTTCTGCGCGCAGGGCTTCGCGGGCCGGGCCTGGCGGGGTGCCACCCTGGCGGCCGATGGCGTCGATGTGGTCGCGGGCGAGCCGGTAGGCCATCGCCCGGACCTCGCCAGGGCTCACCGGGTCCGGTATGGGCAGCGGGGTGTGCGCGGCCGCCATGCGGCGGGCGTAGCCGTGGGGGCCGTGCGGGTCGAAAAGCCTGTCGATGTCGGGGTTTTCGGCCACGTTGGTGGTGGCAAGGTATTCGGCTCTGGCGTCGATCACCGCCTCGGCGCGGTCGAGTTCGGCTTGGGCTTGGGCGTGGCGGATCGCGCCGGCATCCGGGTCGGCCAGCACTGCGATGGCATCGGGGGCCAGGCGGGCCAGGACGCGGCGGCGCATCGCCGAGGTTGCCGGGATTTCGGGTGCGGCGGCGTTGAGCCGATCAGCGACGTCGTCGCCGCCGTGGCGTGGACGCGGCGCGGGTCGTGGTGGTGGGAGCGGTTTTTCCTCCCACGCGTCACTGTCGTAAGGGAGGGGACTTACTGGAGTAGAGGTATTTATGACTTGTGAATTGTGAGACGCGCCCGCGTTGGTAGAAGGAGCTCGGGCAGGCACGCTAGTGGTTTCGCTAGCCGCTTCTCGCCGGTTCGCGGCTTTGGCGAGCCCACCTTTTCTACCGGCTGACCTGGCCTGTTCGGTCCTTGTGGTCGGTTCGAGGTAGTGGTTTTGGTGGCGTTGATAGTCGTGCATGGTGAAGAAACCGTGACCGCATGGCGCGTTCGCTGTGCATGCACCGTGCCGACACGGTGTCGCCGTGGTGCATGCGTGGTGCTTCCATGATCCGGCCGTGGTGAGTGCCTCACGGATGCGTGGTGGCGCGATCTTGCGCGCTTGGCTGGCGGCGATGACACCGTTGGTGCGGTTGCGGGCGCAATAGATCCACAGCTCGATCAGCTTCAGCTTCGTGACCGGCGTCAGCGGACCGGTCTTGCGGTTCTCCAGGAAGTCGACGCTGAGCTTGAGGTAGCCGCGTGTGTCCTTGCGCCTGGCCGAAGCCGGGCCGTGGAAGGTCTGGTGGCGCTCGTAGTCGTGCATCGTGAAGAAGTCGCGCCCGCACGGCGTCGACGGTGTGCACGCACCGTGCTGGCACGGCGTCGCCACGGTGCAGTCGTGGTGATGCCAGCAGCGCGCGAGAGTGAAGATCTCGCGGATGCGGCCCGGCACCAGCCGTCGTGCCTGGGTAGCGGTAACCGTGCCGCCGGTGCGGTTGCGGGCACAGTAGATCCACAGCTCGATCAGCTTGAGTTTGGTCACCGGCGACATCGGGCCGGTCTTGGGGTTCTCGAGGAAGTCCAGGGCGAGTTTGATGTATCCGCGGGTGTCTCTGGTGGCCTCGCGGGCTTCTACGGGCATGCGGGTACTCCGAAGTCGTTGCGCGCCAGCATGGCTCGATGCCGCGAGTGCGCGACATCGAGCTGCTAGGTGCGGCGTGGGGTCGACATGGCGGTTGGTCAGGTCAGTGGTTCGACCTCACGGGACTCGTGTTGGCCGTCATCCCAGCGGCGCTCGGTCACTGCCGCGCGCCCGCCACCGCTTTCCACGATGTAGCGGCACTCCCACAGCACGCGGGTGAGATGACGGAGCTCGTCGTTGATTTCGTCGATGACCAGCCAGTCTTGGCCATCGCCGAACGGGTCGGCCGTGCTCACGACTCGACACCGACCGGTGTGTAAACCGGCGCACGTCTGGGTCGCTGCGCCCGTGACTGTGACGAGCGGATGCGGCCGCGTTTGAGCGCGATCTGTACCAGCATCGACGCGATTCCGTCGTCGAGGGTGTGCAGCTGTTCGAGGGTGAACGGTTCACCGGCGTCGATGAGCCCGTCGAGTCGATCGGCGATCCGTTGCTCGGCCTGGGACAAGATCAGGCAGTCGTAGCGCAGGATGCGGGTACGCAGCGTGGCCACGGTCAGGCCGAGGCGCTGCGCGATTGCATCGTGGGTCATGTTCGCCTCGCGCAGGAACCGGTACTCGGCCACGAACACCCGCTTGGCGTCCTCCTTCGACCTCGTGACCGAGTCGAGGGAAGGACGCCCGCGGCTGCTCACGCCGACCTCGGTTCAGCCAGCCCGGCCAGGTAGGCCCAGTAGTCGCATTCGACCCACCGCAGCGGCCCGGAATCCCCGTTGAGTCGAAACCCTTTGTCGGCCAGCAGGTGTGGTTTCGATTGGGATCGCCATTGCAACACCAACTGCTCGGTGACACGCAGCCGTTCGGCGATCTCGGTGCGGTTGATCAGTCCGTGCGTGCAGCCTGGTGCTTCGCATTTCCTTATTGCCATCTGTTCTCACCCCCTTCCCTCTGCCTGCTTGTCGGCCGCTTCGGCGGCGGCGCGTTGTGCGGCCTGCTGCCTTTCCACGGCCTCCATGGCCTCTTTGATGGCCACGATCAGTTCGCGCAGCGTGGTAGGTGTTCCCTCGTGGTCGACGGTGGGTGCGCCGAGCATCCGGTAGGAGTCGATCTCGAGGTAGATCTCGCGCAACTGCGTCATCTGTTCGACATCGAGAATCCGCTGCCGGAACTCCGCGACCGTCGGTGCCGCGTGTCCGGCGTCGAGCCAGTCTGCGATCTGGGTAGCGAGTTCGGCTCCGGGTTGGGCGATGACCTCACCTGCCAGAAATGGCAGTCGAGTCTTGGAGATGTGCAGGTTGTTGCGCAGATCGAGGTCGCCGACGATGTCGAACTCGTACTCGAGTCCGTCACGTTGCACCGGTTTGGTGCCGACCTTGCGTGGGACCGCTCGGCCTTTGGTGTCTTCTTCGACGAGGTATTCGGTCTTGGTCCGCAAGGTGACGATCAGATGCCCTGGGTAGGTGAGCATCGCTTCTATCATCTTGCGTTCGTCGCCGGAGACTTCCTTCCAGCCCGAGAAGCTGTTGGACCCTGATTTGCGGCGGTCGGCCTGTTCGATCATCCCGTCCGGGCCGAACCAATAGTGCGACCACGAGTCGATGATGAACGGGTTGAACCCGCGCCCTGCAGCGGCCCCGAGGATCTCGACCAACCCCAGCGGTGAGAAGCGGTCGGGGTGAAGGGTTTCCCAGTGCCAGCCGTTGAGTCCCTCGTACATGCTGGCGCGGCCGTGTTCGGTGTCGACCATCCCGATCACCGACTTCTCGCGCTGGGCCCACGCCCAGCCCATCGCCAATGCGGTGTAGGTCTTGCCGGAACCAGAAGGGCCAGCAAGCGCCAGCCGTGCCGGAGACTTGCGTCGCACGGCGGGTTTGAACTCGATCGCCATCATGACCGCCTGTTCAACGGCAACGCGATGTGCCCGCCTGACGGCTTGGCGGCCGACGGGTTAAACTGGATTCGCATAACTACTCCCGTAGATGTGCACCGACCCGGTGGAGTGCTAGCCCACCGGGTCAACTATTTCTCTCCCGTAGATCTGTTGAGCGTCGCTCAGTCCGTACCTCCGTCCTTCTCGTCGGGGAACAGCTCGTGAATCGGGATATCCAGCGCCGCAGCGATTTTCGCTGCCAGCTCCGGGCTACAGGACCTTCGGGCTCCTGAACGCAGCAGTCCGATGATGCTCTTGCCGCACCCTGCTCGCTTGGCCAGTTGCCGCACCGACAAGCCTTCGGCGGTCATGGCATCTCGCAAGGCGGTCCGGGTGCTCAACTGCGTGCCGTTCGCCATCAAAGTTCCCTCCCTCTGTGCTGCCTCCCCCTGCTACAGACAGTAACAACAGAAGACATACGTGTCTACTGAACTTGAACACGGTATAGATAGTCGTAGCAGCTAGAAGTGCTATTGACCGACCTCTGTCTGCACTGAATCAACGAAATCGCTATCGTATGGACAGTGAGTGTGGACATATGCCTTACCCTTGTGGACATGGCACGAACCCGCCCGGTACCCGAACCGTGGGCCTCGGCAATGTCCGCGGTCGGTATCAACAGCCGCAACCAGCTCGCCGACCGAGCGGGCGTGCACGGCACCACCATCGCTCGCCTGATCGACAACCCCGAGCATCCGGCGTCGCTGGAGACCGTCCGCGCCGTTGCCGCCACGCTCAAGCTCGACATCCGCGACGTGGCGCACTGGTCGGGTATCGCGCTCGAACTCGACGAGCCCTACAACCCGCCGCCGGAGGCCGCGATCCTTGACCGCGATCAGCGCAAACTCGTATCGGACCTCATCCGTGCGCTGGCTGCCAACAATCGACATCCCCGGCCCCCGTTGAAGATTCAGACGACCGGCGTGGTCGTTCTGTCCGGTGAAGCGTCGAAATAGAAGCTGTAGAACATATTTCGATACTCACTCCGAGCGGCGGCACGTAAATCTATTCTGCCCCCGTAGAATTGGAGTTGTTCAACACCGGCTAGCACCGGTCATTGCACAACACGGGAGTAACAATGAAATACGCGCATGCCTTGATCGCTGGGGTGTGCTGATGGCGCGTCCACCGCTACCCATCGGCACCTGGGGCAAGATCACCCGCAAACAGATCAAACCCAACTACTGGTACGCATATTGCAAGGTCCGTGACCACGACGGAGTAACCCGCCGCGCCTACCGCTGGACACCCGAAGGAACCGCGGACCGTACCGGAGCCGTCGCCGAACGCCGTCTGCTCGAACACCTTCGAGACCGCGCCCATTCGGGCAGCGACGAAATCAACCGCGAGACGACCGTCGAAGCCCTGTGGATCGCCTATCGGAAATACCTGGTCGAGGTCAAGAAGCGCACTGACAACACCTTGGCCCGTTACGATCGTGTCGCCGTCGCAATCCTCAACGCGCTGCGCCTCGTTCGCCTCCGAGAGTGCAGCACCCAAAGGTTCGAGCGCTTCATCACCGAATACAAGCAGCGCGGTGGAACTGACGCAAAAGGCGTGCGCATCGTTCTCACCGGAATGTGCGCACTGGCGACACGGTACGACGTATGGACCCACAATCCGATGCGCGAGACCGAGCCAATCAAAAGCAAGAAGGGGAAGGGCGCGATCGCCCTTGAGCCCGAACAGGTTCGGCAACTGCTCCTCGACCTCCGCACAAGCCAAGTGCCGTGCCCACCCCTACCGAAGATGAAGAACGGCGTGCTCGTCCCGCCTGACCCGAAGTATCGAGTGCCGACCGTGGCCGAGTTCTGCAAACGGGGCGATCTCGCAGACCCGTTCACCATGTTCTCCACCACGGGTGGGCGAATCTCGGAACTGCTGGCGTTCCTGCTCGAAGATTACGACCAGGAGACGGGCATCATCGATGTCACTGGCCACGTGGTCAGGGTCCGGGGCGTCGGTCTGATCCGGGTGTCCAATGAGGACGACCCCGACAACCCCAAGAACCTGCGTCGCTCGATCCAGCTCGCACCGTACGGTATGGCGATGCTGGATCTGCGGATTCCGACGCTGCGGCCGATGAAGGACGGAACGACACCGCTGTTTCAGTCGGCCGCGGGGACGTTGCGTGACCCGACGAACTTCAACGACCAGATGCGCAGGGTCCGGGCAGCGCTCGGTCTACCGGACCGTATGAGCGGCCATTCCTTCCGCAAATTCGTCGTCGACGTCGGCCTCGATGCGAAGCTGTCGGCAGCGCTGGTGGCCGATCTGGTGGGTCACGTCAACCCGACTCAGACCCTCAACACCTACGCCTCGCGGCGTCGCCGTCCCAACGGAGCGATGGCCGCTGCGATCCAGAACGCGCTGTTCCCCGACCAAAAGGTCGAGTAAGGATCGAGAAGACCGAAAAATGACCCAGGCCAGAGAGATTCAAAATCTCTCTGGCCTGGGCCGTTTGTAGCGGGGACAGGATTTGAACCTGCGACCTCTGGGTTATGAGCCCAGCGAGCTACCGAGCTGCTCCACCCCGCGTCGGTAAACACAACATTACACACGGGTTCACGGAGACAGCAAATCGTCTGGTCAGCGGGGGTATTTGCCGGGCCAAGGGCGAGTGGCGAGACATACCCGAGCGGCGACGAAGCGGACCGGAGAGTCGGGGATCACACGCCTTACGGCTCCGCCGCGCGAACTCGCGACACCCCGGCGAACAATGCGGATGGGGCTATCACCGGCGGCGGCAACTCGTTAAACGTGATCTGGCTCACTATATCGTGGTGATCTCGATCACATAACGGTGCTATAACAGACCGTCCAGAATGCGTGTTGATGTTATTTCCCACCTGCACAAAGGACGATATTCGGGTTATTCGCTTCATGCAATTCGACTGTTATCAAGACGTGATCTGCCGAGATTTCTTCGTTACCGTGCGTTCACGGCCCGGATCATCCGTGATGGGCTCGAACTCGAACCGACGAATACCGGCGACCCTGCCCCGCGGTTCGAGGATCCCCGACGACCTGGGGGCAGGGACACGGCAGCTCGATCGTCGTGTTGGTAGGCGCAGGGAGGGAAAAACACACATGACTGAGAACCGGAAGTTCAACGCCCGCGCCCTCGGCTTTGCCGCTGTCACCGGCGCCCTTGTTGCCGTCCCGTTCGCACTCTCCACCGCGACCGCCTCCGCCGCGCCTGCCCACAACTGGGACGGCGTCGCGCAGTGCGAGAGCGGTGGCAACTGGGGGATCGCCACCGGCAACGGCTACTACGGCGGCCTGCAGTTCTCGCCGAGCACCTGGGCGGCCAACGGTGGCCAGGGCTCCGCCCACACCGCAAGCAAGGAAGAGCAGATCCGCGTCGCGGAGAACGTGCTCGCCACCCAGGGCGTCGGCGCCTGGCCGCACTGCGGCCAGTACCTGCGCCCCGGCACCTCCGAGCCGGAGCCGGAGGCCGTCGTGGAGCCGGAGCCCGCCCCCGAGGCCGCCGCGCCCGCTCTCCCGCTGCCCGGCAGCCAAAAGGCCCTCGTCGACCAGGCCGTGGCCGTGGGCAGCGACCTGGCCAAGCAGCACGGCCTGGAGGCCCAATACCAGCAGATCCTGGCGCAGAACGGCTCGCTGATCCAGGCGATCGCCGGCAACTGAGCACCGGTACCGCATAACGAAAGCGGCGCTGCCGTCCCTGGGGACGGCAGCGCCGCTTCGTGTTCGGTCCTATCTCAGCGACCGGCGTCCTGGTACGCCTTCGCCGCGGCATCCAGCTCATCCAGCGCCTTGCCGAAGTCCTGGAAGTTCCCGGTGCGCATGGCATTGCGCACGGCCTCGATCTTCCTGTTCAACTCGGCGGCGGCGGCGTCCTTCGCGGGCGACGAGCCGGGTGGCGGGGTGGCCCCGCCCGGCGGCGGCGCCGGGGTGCCACCGGTATTGGGCGGCGGCGTAGTGCTCTCGGCCGGTGGCGGTGGCGTGCCGGGTTTCGGCCTGGTCGCCGGGTCGCCACCGAACGGTGTCGCCAGCGAACCTGCTCCCGGCAGCACCTGGTTCAGCGCCTCCGCCAAGGTGGACGCATAGCCGACCTTCACACTGCCCGCCTCATCGCGATAACTCACGAGGACGCGCAGCAACTGCGGGAAGGTCGAGGTGTTCGGCCCGGTATTGCGTTCGTTGTAGAACGGCTCCACATACAAGATGCCGCCGTCGGCGATCGGCAGCGTCAGCAGATTGCCGTATTTGATCTTGTTCGAGTTGGACAGCAAGGTCCGCTCACGCGAGACCTCGGGTGCGGTCGTCATCGTGTTCTGCGTCTGCTGCGGACCCTGCGTCTGCGTATCGGTCGGCAATCGTCGAATCGTGAACTTGCCGTAGCCGTCCGGATCCGAGCGCACCGAGATATACGCGGACAGGAACTGCCGGTTGTAGCCGACCATGGCGCTGGTCAGGTTGAACACCGGCTTGTTCGTCTGCTGATCGCCGAGCAGCACGTAGTACGGCGGCTGGTTGAGCGTGCCGCCCTCGATCGTCGGATCGCTCGGCACCGACCAGAACGCGTTGTTGGTGAAGAACTCTCGCGGGTCGTCCACGTGATACTTGGTCAGCATCTCGCGCTGCACCTTGAAGAAGTCCTCCGGATACCGGAAGTGCGCCCGCAGTTCCGGCGAGATCTCGCTCTCCGGCTTCACCGCGCCGGGGAACACACCGCGCCACGCCTTGAGCACCGGATCGGTCGAGTCCGTCTCGTACAGGGTCACCGTGCCGTCGTAGGCGTCGACGGTGGCCTTCACCGAGTTGCGGATGTAGCTGACCTCCTTGCGCGGAATCAGCCTGCCGGTCTTCTTGTCGATGCTGTCCTCGAGCGCACCGTCCAGCGAGGTGGTCTGTGCGTAGGGGTAGTTGTCGAGGGTGGTGTAAGCGTCGACGATCCACTGGATCCGGCCGCCGACGACCGCCGGGTAGGCGTTGCCGTCGGTGGTCAGCCATGGCGCCACCTTCTGCACCCGCTCGCGCGGCGCGCGGTTGAAGATGATCTTGGAGTCGTCGCCGATGGCCGAGGAGAAGAGAATATTGCGCTCGGCGTACTTGGCGGCGAAGGCAAGCCGGTTGAACCAGTTGCCGATCGGCACCCCACCCTTGCCGTCATAAGTGAATTGCGCGGTGTCGGAATCGTATTCGCGGGCGCGCTGGCCGTCGGTCCCGCCGACGATCGCGTAGTCCGGACTGGCCTGCGAAATCACCTCGCCGTAGTAGATGCGCGGCTGGTCGACCTTGATCCGCTGCTTGTCCGTCGGCGTGAACAGGTCGCTGACCATGAAGATCGGGTAGCCGCTGTCGCTGCTGCCGCCGGTCGCGTTCGGGTCCTCGGACTGTGGCTTGTTCACCCGGTTCGCCGGCGCGGCGACGAAGCCGTTGCCATGGGTGTAGACGGTGTGCTGGTTGATCCAGTCCTTCTGGTTACCGCTCAACGCCGCCGGGGACAGCTCGCGCGCGGCGACGATGTAGTCCTGCACATCGCCGTCGAGGTTGTAGCGGTCGATGTCCAGCGACTCCGGGAAGCCGTAGAAGTTCTTCAGCTGCCGCAGCTGGGTGAAGGTGGGCGACAAGATGTTCGGATCGAGCAGCCGGGCATTACCGATCGTCGCGGCATCGACCGGCACCTCCCCTGGCGTCTTCTTGCTCTCGCCCTTGTAGTCGATGTAATCGATCTTGTCGTCGGTAATGCCGAACGCCTGCCTGGTCGCGGCGATATTGCGTTCGATGTATTCGCTTTCCTTGTCCGCGGCGTTCGGGCGCACCGAGAACTGCTCGACCACCAGCGGCCAGACCGCGCCGACCAAGATCGAGGACAGCACCAGCAGCGCGGCCGCCATGGCGGGCAGCCGCAGATCGCGAAGCACGATGCCGGCGAAGAAGGCGAGCGCGCAGATCACCGCGATGGACAACAGGATCAGCTTGGCGGGCAGCACCGCGTTGATATCGGTGAAGGAACCACCGGTGAAGGTGGGCTCCTTACGACTGCTCATCAGCAGCTCATAGCGATCGAACCAGTACGCGATCGCCTTGAGCAGCACGAAAAGGCCCGCGATCACGGCCAATTGGATGCGCGCGGCACGGGTCAGCGTGCCCTCGCGACCGCTCAGCCGCAGGCCGCCGAAGACGTAGTGCGTCACCAGGCTGGCAAAGAACGCGATGACCACGGCGACGAACAACCAGTTCAGCACCATCCGATACAGCGGCAGCTCGAAGGCGTAGAAGCTGACGTCGAGATGGAACTGCGGGTCCGTCTGGTTGAACGTGCTGCTGTTCAGGAACAGCTGCACGGTGACCCAATTCGATTGCGCCACCAGGCCGGACAGCAGCCCGAGCAACACCGGGATGCCGACGCCGAACAGCCGCAGCCGGCTCATCACGGTGGTGCGGTAGCGCGCGATCGGATCGTTCGGCCCGGCCACCGGCACGAACACCGGCCGGGATCGATACGCCAGCAGCAATGCCAGCCAGACGATCAGGCCGACGAACAGCGCGACGCCGACGAACAGCAGGATCCGAGTCCACAGCACGGTGAGATACACACTGCGGAAACCGACCTCGCCGAACCACAACCAATTGGTATAGGTGTCCGTCAGTCGTGGACCTAGCAACAGCAACGCCGCAAGGGCGATGGCCGCCAGCAGCAGCGCGCGGCTGCGTCGGGAAAGCGAAGGTAAGCCGGTGGGGGGCCGCATGCCCACGATGCCACTCTCCAAGGTCCGGCGGCGCTCGCGCCGATACAGCAGGCCGAAACGCCGCAGTCCGATGTTGCGGGGTGGTCCTTTCGGACCGTCTCGGCCTACTCTACGGAATCGGACACAGATCACACGTAGTGCATCTGTCGCGGCGCTCGCAAAACTCGCGCGTGGTGGTCGATCGAGCGTGAACCTGCGGGTTTGTGGATTGCCTTTTCAGTCGGTTTGGTTGGATGTTCCCGTGACTCCCGCAGATCTGCACGCCGAACTGCTCCTCGCCCGCTCTGTCCGGGAGGTGGCCGAATTCGTCGACGCCGAAGGCTGGGGCAGACCGCCGCAGATGTTCGCCCTGGTGCCTACCGCTGAGCTGGTCGCGGCGCAGCCGGAGCTGCTCGACGAGGTCGATGAGGCGGCCGAGCTCACTCCCGTTGCCCAGGAATCGTTTCCGGACGACGTGACGGGCGGGTCGATGGCTCTGGACGAGTTCCTCGCGACCACCAGCTGGCCGCCCGCCGTGCAGGGCTGCGTGCTGGTTCAGGAAATCGTGGTGCTGCCGCCGGATGCCGAATCGACGCTGGACGAGGCGCTGGTGCCGCTACTCGCCGACCACGAGGCGGCCGACGCCGCCGCGCGCGCCGCGGCCGAAGCGCATCCGGACCGCAGGGAGGCCCGGCTGTTCGCCGCGGTGCTGCGCGAGGGCGCGTCGCTGTGCCTGTTGCAGGTGCGTCCGGAGGACGACGCCGACGAATTCGCCGACATGGACCTGCGCACCTACCCCAACCTCGCGCCCAACCTCATCGACGCGCTGCACGCCACGATGGAGAACGAGCCGTTCGACTGACCGCTCAGCTACAGCCGACGGTGGTCTTGCCCGCGTTCAGGTCGTTGAGGGATTGCACTGCGCCGGTCAGGGTTTCGACCTTGACCAGGCGTAGGCCGTCGGGTGTTCGCTGCTTTGCCTCGTTGCAGTTCGCGGCGGGGACCAGGAAGGTCTCGGCGCCCGCGTCGCGGGCGGCCATCATCTTGTACGGGATGCCGCCGATCGGGCCGACCTTGCCGTCCTGATCGATGGTGCCGGTGCCCGCGACGAACTTGCCGCCGTCCAGCTCGCCGGGGGTGAGCTTGTCGATCAGCGCGAGACTGAACATCAGTCCGGCCGACGGGCCACCGATGTCGGCGAGGTTGAAGTCCACCTGCACCGGCGGGCGGGCGCCCTCCCCCGGTGTCACGCCGAGGTAGCCCTTGTCCTTGTCGTCCGGGCGGGCGCCGAGGGTCACCTGGACGGTCTGCTCGGCGTTCTCGCGGCGCAGCTGCACGGTCAGTTGCGCGCCCGGCGGCTGTGACGACACCGCGTCCACCACGTCCTTCGGCTCGTTCATCGGCGCGCCGTTGATGCTGACGATCTCGTCGCCCGCTCGCAGCACGTCCTTGGCCGGGCCGTCGTCGGCCACCTTGCGCAGCAGCACCACCGTCGGCAGGTTCAGGAAGTGCAGGGCCGCCACCTCGGCATTGCCCTCGGAATCCTTGAAGTCCTGCTGGTTGGACTTGTCGATCTCGTCGCGCGACACCCCGGGTGGGTAGACCTCCGCGCGCGGCACCAGCCCGTGCTTGCCGCTCGCCCAGAAGCCGAACGCCTCGAAGATGCTCAGCCCGTCGCGCACCGACACCGTGGTCATGTTGAGGTGCCCGGTGGTCGGGTCCACCTCGGTGCCGCGGACGTCGACCACCTCTTTGCCGTCCACCTTGCCGAGCGTGTTGAAGGTGGGGCCGGGGCCGAGTGCGACGAACGGCACAGTGAGCACAGTGCCGAGCGCGCCGAGCACGAGCACCGGGATCAGAGCGGCCACCAGGGTGAGGATCCGACGATTCACCTGGACCACAGTAGTGATCGCCGCCGTCGAAGGACGGTAGAGGCGGACATTCGGCGTTGCCGCGCGTCCCCGGTTTCGCGCCGCGCGAACGTCAACTGCCTGCACTACACGCGTAACGTTAGGCATATGAGTGACGTCCCCTTCGGATTTTCGAACCGCGACGACGACGACCGCAACCGCGGTGACGAACCGGGCGGTCCCGAGTCGAACAACCCGTTCGGAGTGGGTGGACCCGGTGGCGGTTTCGATCCGTCGCAGCTCGGCCAGATGCTGACCTCGCTCGGCCAGATGCTCAGCGGCATGGGTCAGCCCGGCTCGGCGCAGTCCGGCCCGGTGAATTACGACGTCGCCAAGCGACTGGCTCGCCAGCAGCTCGGCTCGAACGTGACCCCGGTATCGGCGAGCACCGCTAACGCCATCGCCGACGCCGCGCACCTGGCCGAACTGTGGCTCGACGGCGCGACCACGCTGCCCGCAGGCGCGAGCAAGACTGTTGCCTGGACCGCCAACGACTGGATCGAGGAGACGCTGTCCACCTGGCAGCGACTGTGCGACCCGGTGGCCCAGCAGATTTCCGGCATGTGGACCGCCTCGCTGCCGGAAGAGGCCAAGGAATTCGCGGCGCCGATGGTCGGCATGCTCGGTCAGATGGGTGGCCTCGCCTTCGGCTCGCAGCTCGGCCAGGCCCTCGGCCAGCTCGCCAAGGAGGTGCT
The DNA here is from genome assembly GCF_019222765.1 of Nocardia iowensis. Taxonomy (NCBI): domain Bacteria; kingdom Bacillati; phylum Actinomycetota; class Actinomycetes; order Mycobacteriales; family Nocardiaceae; genus Nocardia; species Nocardia iowensis. Next base: position 7,307,083 of record NZ_CP078145.1, read on the forward strand.
GACCTCGACCGACATCGGTCTGCCGCTCGGCCCGACCGGTACCGCCGCCCTGCTGCCCTCGGCCATCGCGGACTTCAGCGCGGGCCTGGAGCAGCCGGAGAGCGAGATCATGGTGTTCCTCGCCGCACGCGAAGCGGCGCATCAGCGGCTTTTCGGCCATGTGCCGTGGCTGCGGCAGCAGGTGCTCGCCGCCGTCGAGGACTACGCGCGTGGCATCCGGATGGACTTCTCCGCATTGGAGGAGGCCGCCCAGGGCATCGACCCGATGGCGTTGACCGATCCCGCCAAGCTCGAGGAAATCCTGTCGCAGGGCGCCTTCGAACCGCAGACCACACCGGAGCAGAAGCAGGCACTGGAGCGGCTGGAGACCTTGCTCGCCTTGATCGAGGGCTGGGTCGAGGTCGTGGTCACCGATGCCGTCGGCGATCGACTGCCCGGCGCGGGCGCGCTGGCCGAGACCCTGCGCAGGCGGCGGGCCACCGGTGGTCCGGCCGAGCAGACGTTCGCGACGCTGGTCGGGCTGGAACTGCGGCCACGCAAGCTGCGCGAGGCCGCGGCCCTGTGGCGCAGGCTGACCAGCGACGCGGGAATGGAGAAGCGAGACGGTGTCTGGGCGCACCCCGACCTGCTGCCCGACTCCAATGATCTGGACTCCCCCGCTGGATTCATCGATTCGGTGATCGGCGGCGGCACCACCGCCTTCGACGATCCGCTTGCCCAGTTGGCGGAGACCGAGGCCAAGGAAAAGGCCGAACGGCAGAAGTCCGACGACGACGAACGGCGCGCGGACGGCGGCGAGTCCGGCCCTGACCTGGGTAAGGACAGCGGCCCGTCCGCTTGAGTGCCCTGTTGGTAGCCACGAATCCCTGTGGATAACTTCGGGTTTCGTGGCTAGGCGGGTCTGTCGGGATCCGCATACTGCTCGGCATGACATCACTGTGTCGTGGTCCGCTGCTGCCCCCGCAGATCGCCGTGCTGGTGCGCCCGTCCGGCGTCGTGCAACTCGGCTGGCATCCGGAGACCGCGCTGGTACTGGATGCCGCCGGGCTCGACGCCGATACGGTGCTGGCCTTCCTACGCCTGCTGGACGGCATGCAGACGCGGCCGCAAATCGTCTGGCGCGCCGGTGAATGCGGTATCGAGCCCGACCACGCGCTGGCCCTGCTCGACGTGCTGGACGAGGCCGGGCTGCTCGAGCATCCCGAAGACCGCGGCGGTCGGATCAGATCGGTGCGCGTGCACGGGCTCGGGCCGGTGTCGGACGCGGTCGCCGCGGGCCTGCGCAAACTCGGTGTGCGACCGAGCCGTTCGCGCGACTACCGGCCACACACGGCCCCGGCGTCCACCTGGCGGGTCGACCTGGTGGTGTTGACCGACACCCTGGTGGCCGACCCGCGTCTCGTGGAGGATCTGGTGCGGCACCGGATCGCCCACCTTCCGGTGCGGATCCGGGACGGCCGAGGGGTGGTCGGCCCGCTCGTGCTGCCCGGTGCGACCAGTTGCCTGCGCTGCGCCGACCTCCTGCGCGCCGACAACGACGCGGACTGGCCGCATCTTGCCGCGCAGTTGCTGGGCCGGGTCGGGCACGCGTCCCCGGCCCGGATCGCGGCCACCGCGGCCCTCGCGGTCAGCGAAGTCGAGGCCGTGCTGGCCATGACGACCAGACGCGCACCGGCCACCCTGGACGCCACACTCGAACTGGATCTGGACTCGCACCTGCTCGACCGACGGCGCTGGCCGCGCCATGCCGACTGCTCGTGTCGCCGAATTCCCGCTGGCCTCAGCGGGTGTCGAGAACACGCGAGCCGACCGGGCGACGCGGCATCGGAGTGATCGGGGTCACTGCCGTCGACGGTATCGAATCAAGATTGCCATGGCTAAGTAGCGGGTCCTTCCGCCATGATGGGTACGTGTCTGAGATCGTGCGCCGTCGCTCGTCCCGCAACGCCAAGTTGGCCAAGATTCCGCTCGGCATCGCCGGGCGGGCCGCTGTGGGGTTCGGTAAGAAGCTGGCCGGGGGCGACAAGTCCGAAATCAACGCGAACCTGAACCAGAAGGCCGCCGAGCAGCTGTTCACCGTGCTCGGTGAGCTCAAGGGCGGTGCGATGAAGTTCGGGCAGGCACTCAGTGTGATGGAGGCCGCCGTCCCCGAGGAGTTCGGCGAGCACTACCGCGAGGCGCTGACCAAGCTGCAGGCCGCCGCGCCGCCGATGCCTGCGGAGACCGTGCACCGGGTGTTGGACCAGCAGCTCGGCACCCAGTGGCGGCAGCGGTTCACGGAGTTCGACGACGTCCCCGCCGCATCGGCCAGCATCGGTCAGGTGCACAAGGCGATCTGGTCGGACGGCCGCGTCGTCGCGGTGAAGGTGCAGTACCCCGGTGCCGACGAGGCGCTGCGCGCGGACCTCAAGACGCTGAACCGGATGACCGGGCTGCTCGCGTCGGTCATCCCCGGCGCCGACGTGAAGCCGATCCTCGCCGAGATCACCGAACGCACCGAGGAAGAGCTCGACTACCGCAACGAGGCGACGAACCAGCGCGCCTTCGCCAAGGGTTTCGACGGGCACCCGGAGATCGTGGTGCCCAAGGTGGTGGCCAGCTCGCCGAAGGTGATCGTCACCGAATGGCTCGACGGCACCGCGGTCTCTTCGATCATCCAGGCGGGCGCCGCCGACCCCGAGGGCACCCGCGCCCTGCGCAACCGCGTCGCGGGCCTGATGGGCCGCTTTCACTTCTCCTCCCCGGAAACCGTCGGCCTGCTGCACGCCGACCCGCATCCCGGCAATTTCATGATGCTCGCCGACGGCAAGCTCGCGGTGATCGACTTCGGCGCCTGCGCGCCGATGCCGAACGGGTTTCCCCCCGTGCTCGGCCGCATGCTCGCGCTCGCGGTGGAGGAGCGCTTCGAGGAACTCACCGAGCTCATGTACGACAACGGCTGGGTCATCCCCGGCCGCACCGTCACCCACAAAGAGATCGCCGACTACCTGCGCCCCTTCACCGACCCGATCCGGTCCGACTCGTTCCACTTCACCCGCAAGTGGATGCAGCGGGTCGCGGGCAAAGCCTCCGACATCACCAGCCAGGAGATGAAAACCGCACGCGCCCTGCAACTTCCGGCCGAATACGTGATGATCTTCCGAGTACTCGGCGGCTCGGTGGGCATCCTCGCCCAACTCGACGCCGAACTTCCCTTCATGGAACTGGTCCGCACCTGGATGCCCGGGTTCCGCGAGGAGCGCACCGTCAGCTGACGCGCCGGGCGCTCGCGCCCCGCGGTGATTCTCGGCCCGGTGACGCTGATTGCCGCCGACGGCGGCATCGGTGGGCTCGCCGACTTCACTATTCCGCCGCTCTGCTCCCAGGATGTCGGTCCCGTGGTCGCCGCATTGTGGGCGGCTTCTTGCGCGGCGATCCGTTCCCCTACCGTGGCTTTTCTCCACTATGTGGGAAGGGTTCCGATCACCGTGATGTAAATACGGGGATTTCACACCATTCGGCTGAAAGTGTGCGGAGCAGACAAGGAAGGCCGAGCAAGTGCGGAACGACAGCGACGACCGGGCGCGCTGGCCCGGGCTCGGCGCCGTTGTGCACGATCGCAGGCGTGCGGCACGGCTGACGCTGGCCACGCTGGCCGCGAAAACCGAACTGTCGCAATCATTCCTGAGCCAATTGGAAAACGGGCGAACCAATACGAGTCTGCGCTCGCTGCAACGCATCGCCGACGCGCTCGACACCACGGCGACCGAATTACTCGCGGCGGCCGACAGCACGCCCGGTGCGGTGGTCGTCCGTGCGGACGAAGGCCGTCTCGATCAAGCAGACCCGAACACCGACGGCTCGGTGCGCTCGCTGGTCCACGGCAGCAGGGACCTGCGCGCACTCGAGTTCATCGGAGGAACCGAACGCGGCGAGCGCGAATTCACCCACCCCAATGACGAATTGATCTACGTGGTCACCGGGACGATCACGGTCGTCGCCAACGGCGAGGAAGTGACCTTGTCCACCGGAGACTCCTATTACTGCCCGTCGGGCGTGCGCCACCGCTGGTGGGCGCACGCCGACGACACCACAACACTCGTGCTCGCCGTCGCCGACGGGCGGACCGTCCGCCGGGCACCCCACCGGCCACGGCGCACCTGATACAACGCAAACGAGCCGCCCACCGGGCAACGGTGAGCGGTTCGTCTGCTTTCTCGTTCGTTGGCTCGGCCCGTGTCAGGACCAACCGAATCGAGCACATCGACCGGAGGGAGGGAAGTCACTCCCGGTTTCATGCCGGGACCGCGACCTTGCGCGGGCGACCGCGCGGGCGCTTGCGAGCGATGACGACCCCCTGTTCGAAGATCTCACCACCCCAGACACCCCACGGCTCACGCCGATCCATGGCCGCGCTCAAGCAGCCCTTACGGATGGGGCAGCTGGCGCACAGCGCCTTGGCCTGCTCCAACTGGTTAGGGCTCTCGGCGAACCAGAGATCGGGGTCTCCGGCACGGCAAGGCAGAACCTTGTTGACCTCCCTGGGCCGGGTAGTCGGCGCCACGGTTCGGCATGTCACGTCAGTAGTGGCCGTCGGCCATTCCTGGGCGGTGAACACGTCGTTCTCCTTCAGCTCGTTGCAGCGGTTCGTTACGTTGTCCGCGAAACCGGTGCCGGCTGGCTGAAGGGCCGAAAAAGATTGGCCACGGTTTCGCTTCGTGCGATCCGTGGCCAGGAGGTCTGGGAGGGAGATTCCCCTACCTAGGTATTCGACATCTCTGTCGAGTCCTGATCACGATCGCTTGGTTTGCGGGGCGGAGGCGTGCTGCCTGCAGATCCGCCGGCTCATAACCGGCTTCTGCTGCGATGACGACAACGTCGTCTGCCGTGTTGACGGCAGACGGGTGCCAGCTACCCGCGTTGGGCTTGTCCTGCATGACGGTGCACAGGGCATGCATGGGCGCGAGTTGCGCTTGCGTGCCGAACGCACCGATTTCGGACAGACCGATCCCCTGCAAGGCGAGGATCCCCCGGGAGGCCGACATGGGTGAGTTCACCGCAACGTCGATGGCGTTGAAGTACGTGGTGTTCATCGGTCTGCCTCCCTCCTTACTCGTTATCTGTCTGACGACTGTGCGCGCCGGGATGACCTCCCGGTGCGTGAATCCAACCATAGGCAAGTTCGCCGAACCGTACAACCTATTTTCTACCTGCGGTTTTGGGGTCTTGCGCGCAGCCGCGAAGCGATGATCGCAAGCACCTCGGCGCCGTACTGGTCGAGCTTCTTCGCGCCGATCCCCGCGATCGCGGCCAGCGCGGCGTCGTCACCTGGGAGTTGTTCGGCGATGGCGGTGAGCGTGGTGTCGGTGAACACCACGAACTCGCGCACCTGTAGTGCCTGTGCCTTCTCCGCGCGCCACTCCTGCAGAGCCACCAGCAGTTCGGCGTCGAGCTCCGCCGGGCAGCGACGACAGCGGCCAAGCATAGTCGCATAGGTGCCGATCAGTGGTTTGGCACACACTCGGCAGGTGGGACGGACACCCTTGGCCTCCGTGACCGGTGCCGCGATCCTGGAGGCGGGCGAGTCGTCCGGTACCAGGCCATTGAGGAACCGGGAGCGTCGTCGCGTGCGCCGCTTGCCCTCGCCGCGCGCCAGCGCCCAGGACAGCTGCAGATGTTCGCGCGCCCTGGTCACGCCGACGTAGAGCAGCCGCCGCTCCTCCTCCAGCTTCGCCTCGTCACCGACCGAGCCGTCGTCGGCGAGCACGTGCGCGATCGGCAGCGTGCCGTCAGTCAGCCCGACCAGGAAGACCGCGTCCCACTCCAGGCCCTTGGCGGCATGCAGCGAGGCAAGCGTGACGCCCTGCACGGTCGGTGGGTGCCGCGCCTCGGTGCGCGCGGCCAGCTCGCGCAGCAGACCGGGCAGGTCGAGTTCCTCGTCGTGCGCGACCAATTCCTCGGTGAGGTTGACCAGCGCGACCAGCGAGGCCCATTTCTCCCGCGCCTGGGCGCCGACGGGTTCGGCCGTGGTCAGGCCGACCGGCGCCAGCACCGCCCGGACCAACGTGACCAGCGCGGGGCCGCTACGCGCCGCGCCGGGCAGGTCCTCGCGCGAGGCGGCCTGACGCAACGCCGACACGGCCTGCCGGACCTCGGGGCGCGAGAAGAACCCCTCGCCACCACGCACCTGATAGGCGATGCCACGCTCGGTCAGCGCCTGCTCGTAGCTCTCGGACTGCGCGTTGATCCGGTACAGCACGGCGATCTCGGCGGCGGGCGTGCCCGCATCGATCAGCCGCTTGATCGACTTGGCGACCGCGGCGGCCTCGGCCGGGCCGTCGTCGTATTCGGCGAAGACCGGCTCCGGGCCGTCCGGCCGCTGGCCGATGAGCTGCAGCCGGGTGCCGGCGATGCGACCGCGCGCGACGCCGATCACCCGGTTGGCCAGCGAGACGACCTGCGGGGTCGAGCGATAGTCGCGTTCCAGCCGGACCACGGTGGCGTCGGGGAAGCGGCGGGAGAAGTCGAGCAGGTAGCCGGGGGTCGCCCCGGTGAACGAGTAGATCGTCTGGTTGGCGTCGCCGACCACGGTCAGGTCGTCGCGGTCGCCGAGCCAGGCATCGAGCACCCGCTGCTGCAACGGGGTGACGTCCTGGTACTCGTCGACCACGAAGCTGCGATAGCGACCGCGGAATTCGTCGGCGACCGCCGGATAGTCCTCCAGTGCCGCCGCGGTGTGCAGCAGCAGATCGTCGAAGTCCAGCAGCAGGCCGTCCGGGGTGGCCTTGAGTTTCTCGTAGCCCGCGTAGACCTCGGCCACCCGCAGCGCGTCGTACGGCGTCTCGCGGCGCTGCTTGGCCACCGCCGCCGGATAGTCCTCGGGCGCGATGAGCGATGCCTTCGCCCATTCGATCTCGCTCAGCAGGTCGCGGACGCTGTCGGTGGCCGAGGAGAGCCCGGCCCGGTTCGCCGCCTGCGCGACGATCGGGAACTTGCCGTCGATCAGCCGCCACGGCACGTCGCCGACGATCTGCGGCCAGAAGTACTTGAGCTGGCGCAGCGCGGCAGCGTGGAAGGTGCGCGCCTGCACCTGGTTCGCGTCGCCGCCGAGGCCGAGCGCGCGCAACCGGTTGCGCAGCTCCCCTGCCGCCCGCGCGGTGAAGGTCACCGCGAGCACCTGGTCGGCCTTCACGTGGCCAGCGGACACCAGATGCGCGATGCGATGAGTGATGGTCCTGGTCTTGCCGGTACCCGCCCCCGCGAGTACACACACCGGACCCCGCGGCGCGCGCACCGCGGCGGCCTGTTCGGGGTCGAGCGCATCCAGCTCGAGGCCGGCTGGTTGGTGTGTACTGGTTGACGACACGGCACCCATCATGACAGTGACCGCCGACAACTCACGCCGCCCGCGCAATACTGTCGCCTCGTGGCCCCCGACACGCCGTCAGCTGACGCCCGCCCGACCGACCGGCACGCAACGTGGATGGAGTTGTTCTTCGACCTCGTCGCGGTCGCCGGGATCGGCCAGCTCACCCATCTGCTGCACCGTGGCCCCTCGCTCGCCGATTTCGGCCTGTATCTGCTGCTCTACCTGGCCTTCTGGACGGCATGGGCGTGCATGATGCTGTACGGGAACATCGCTCGCGACCAGACCCGGATCCCGCTGATGCTCGCGACGATGCTCGGCCTCGGACTGATGGCGGGTGCGGTCGCGGGCATCCCGGACCGGCACGCGACCACGTTCGCCGCGGTCTATGTGCTCGTGCGCGCCGTCGCGGCACAGGTCTGGGGCCGCGGCACGCTGGTGGTCGACTGGCCGATCGCGCAACTGTCCATCGGGGTGCTGCCGTGGATCGTCTCGCTGTGGGTGCCCGAACCGTGGAAGTACTGGCTGTGGGCGCTCGGCCTGGCACTGGATCTGTGGCTGATGTTCGGGATGACCGGCGAACGGATGATGGCGGGCGCCCAGGACGCGATCGATCGCAGGTTCCGCACCTCACGCCGCTTCAAGGACATCGAGCCGCCGAAAATCCGTGCGGTGCACGCCGATTCGCCGCACCTCGGCGAACGTCTCGGCCTGTACGTGATCATCGTGCTCGGCGAGGGCGTCATCGCGGTGATCGGCGCGGTCGGTGGCGTGCCGTGGAACGCGCGGGTGCTCGCCTTGGGTTTCGGCGCCTTCGTCGTCCTCGCGGTCCTGTGGGCACTGACCCTGATGTACGGCTTCATACCGCGCCTGATGGCGGGCGAGGATCCGGAAGGTTCGATACCGAGGCAGTACGTGATGGCGATGCACTGCTGGATCACCGGCGCGATCGCCACCATCGCGGCCGGTCTCGGGCTGGCCGTCGAACACGCGAAGGGGCATGTGTCCACCGGCATCGGCTGGTCGCTGTGCGGCGGTGCGGCGGCGTATTTCGTGATCACCGGGCTCGGCGGGATGCGCAGTGGTGCGGGGTGGCGCTGGATCCTGACCTGGCCGCTGCCCTGTGCGGTGCTCGCGGTGCTGCTCGGCGCGTTCGGTCCACACATCGGTGCGCTCGGGTTGGTGTATGGAGTCGTGGCCATTTTCCTCGTTGCGCTGCTGTTCCAGACCTACGCCTCGGGCAAGTGGCGCACCGGATCGGGCCCCGACCGCCCGCGCCGGAAGCCGTGGCGGCGGCCGGACCATGGCCTTGGCATCGATGAGGTCTTATAGGCGGTCGCGCAAGCTGCGCAGTTCGCCAGCGAACTGCCGGGTCCGGCCATCGAGCGGGCCGAAGAACTCGCGGTCACAGGCTTCCACCGCGACCACCGCCCGATTCGCCAGTGCCGCACCGGCTTCCGTCGCCACCAGCGACTTCGCTCGCCGATCGCTCGGATGGTCGCGGCGCTCGATCAGCCCCTTCTGTTCGAGCGCGCGCAGCACCTGGGAGGTCATCATCGGGTCGGTGGCGGCGTGTGCGGCGAGGTCGCGCTGCCGGACCGGATCGTCGGTGACCGCCAGGTAGGTGAGCGAGGCCAGCAGCACGAACTGCACGTGGGTCAGGTCGAACGGCGCGAGTGCCGCCCGCTGCGCCGCCTGCCATCGGTTGGTCACCTGCCAGAGCAGCAAGCCGGGACTCTCGTCGGCGTGCTCGAACTCGTTGCGTAGCCCGTCATGTTCGATCATCGGACTCCTTCACTCACCCGCCATGGCCTTCGCGATCACGCGTGGTCGTGTGTGGTGAGTTCTATCAGGCCGCGCCGCAACATGATTCCCCAGTTCGGCACGCTGGTGAGATCCAGTTCGCCGCGCAGCTGGTCGATCGCCCACCTCCTTCTCCCCGGTCCGGTATCGCGGTGAACGCGCGGACCGGAGCGCCGCCTGTGCGGCTGGGTGGAACAGGGACGGCCCGAGCGGCGTTGAACCGTCCGTGACTGATGCGACTCCCGACCTGACGATGTACTCGACCACGTGGTGCGGCTACTGCCGCAGGCTGAAGAAGCAGCTGGAAGAGGCCGGTATCAGCTATCTCGAGATCGACATCGAGCAAGATCCGGCGTCGGCCGAGTTCGTCGGCAGCGTCAACGGCGGCAACCATGTGGTTCCGACGGTGAAGTTCGCGGACGGCTCGACCGCGACCAATCCCTCGCTGGCCGCCGTCAAGCAGGCCCTCGCCACCCTGTCCTGAGTACCGCATACGCGGTCTCGAGCACCGCATCCGCGCGGGCCGCACCGGCCCGTCGCGGATTTTCCCTGGTCAGTCGAGCGCGGCCCAGGATTCCATGATGGTGCGGGCGATGGAGATCGACCCCGGCAGCAGCAGCCGCGCGCCGGTGCCCTGCGCCGACCAATCGCCGACGGCCAATGCCTCGCGCACCTCGGCGCGGGTGAACCAGTGTGCCTCGGCGATCTCGCCGTCGGAGAAGACCAGCGGCTGCGCGGGGTCACCGACCGCGGCGAACCCGAGCATCAGCGACCGAGGGAACGGCCACGGCTGGCTGCCAAGGTAGTGGATGTCGTGGACATCGACGCCGACCTCCTCCTTCACCTCCCGCTCGACGCACCGCTCCAGCGACTCGCCCGCCTCGACGAACCCGGCGAGCAGCGAGAACAGCGATTGCGGCCAGCTGTGCTGGCGCGCGAGCAGCACCTGGTCGGCGCCGTCGTGGATCAGGCAGATGACCGCGGGGTCGATCCGCGGGAACTCCTCGTAACCGCTCTCGGTGATCCGGGACCAGCCGCCCTTGCTCGACGTGGTCACCGTGCCGTCGGCACCGTTGAATCCGGCCTTGTCATGCCAGTTCAGCAGGGCCACCGCGGTGGAGAGCACCCCGGCGGTGAGATCGTCGACGGTGTTGGACATGCCGCGCAGGTCGGTCAGCGACCCTTGCAGGCTCGGATCACGCACGGCCCACAAATGGATGCCGCCATCGATGCCGAGGAACACCGCCGCGGGACTCGGCTCGGCCGACAGATCGATCGCCTTGTCCAGCACGAGCGCGCCGTTCTCGAACCGGACCTGGCCGCGGGCATTCACCCGCAGCAGCTTGGCGTCGCGCCACCCCTCCTTCAATGCCTGCTCATCGGCGCGCGTCTCCTCGGCGCGATCGAGCACGGAACGGGAGAGCAGCGGAACACCATTGAGTTGAAAGACCGGCACCCATCGAGACTATCGCGCCGAACGCCCGCCGCCCCGGCGCGGCCTTACTTGGCCGTGCGCCGGATGTAGAGCAGCTTGTCGCCCATCTCGAGCGAGTCCACTTCCGGCTCACCCACCCGGGAAAGGACGCCCGCGCGCACCACCCCGAGCACGATGTCGCTCAGGTGCCGCGGCGAGCCGCCGATCTCCGAGGGCTCCACCTCGCGCTCGGCGATCGCGAAACCCTCCTCGGGGGTGAGCAGGTCTTCCATCATCTCGACCACCGACGGCGTAGTCGTCGCGACGCCGAGCAACCGGCCCGCCGTCTCCGAGGACACCACCACCGAGTCGGCCCCGGACTGCCGGACCAGGTGGGTGTTCTCCGCCTCCCGGATCGCGACCACGATCTTGGCGCTCTTAGTGAGCTCCCTGGCGGTCAGCGTGACCAGCACCGCGGTGTCGTCCCGATTGGTCGCGACGATCACCGAGGACGCGTTCTGCACGCCGGCCAGCCGCTGCACATCGGACTGGGTCGCCGAGCCGTGCACCGTCACCAGGCCCGCGTTCGCGGCCGCCTCCAGTGCGATGACGTCGGTGTCCACCACGACGATGTCGGCGGGCTGTATTCCGTCGCCGAGCATGGCATCGATCGCGGTGCGTCCCTTCGTGCCGTAACCGACGACCACGGTGTGATTGCGCACGCTGTGCCTCCATCGCTGAATCTTGAAAGCCTGCCGGGACCGTTCCGTCAGCACGCCGAGGGTGGTTCCGACGAGGACGATGAGGAAGAGGACGCGCAGCGGCGTGATGATGATGATGTTGGCCAGCCGCGCCTGGGGGGTGATCGGGGCGATATCGCCGTAGCCGGTGGTCGACAGGGACACCGTGGCGTAATAGAACGCGTCGAGGAACGACAGCGCGTCACCCGAATTGTCGCGATAGCCGTCCCGGCCGATGAACACCACCAGGGCCGCGGTGAAAAGCAGCCCGATCGCGAACAGCACCCTGCGGGTCAGTGAAATCCACGGACTCGTCTGGACTTCCGGGATACGCAGCACACCGACCAGGGCGAAATGTGGGCGATTCGACAGCCCGAGCGTGCGCGCTCGATCACCGAACACCGGACTCACCCGCCCTGGTAATCATCGCGTCGGATGTCTCCGGCATTGCTTGTCCCTCCGGCACAGCACGGGAGCCTACCCGTTGTCCGCGATACCACCCGGTCTCGACGCGAACACCTGATGAATGTAAAGCTGCCTCATGGCAGATAACGCTCTCGCGCCCGTCCGCAATGCCGGGCGACGGCCCGCACTGGCCCTCGCCGCCCTGCTGTTCCCGATGGGGGTGCTGCACTTCGTCATGCCGAAGCCCTTCGATGCGATCGTGCCCAAGTCATTGCCGGGCGAGGCGCGCACTTACACCTACGCCTCGGGAGTCGCCGAGCTCGGCGTCGCCACCGCGCTGGCCATCCCCCGGACCCGCAGCCTCGGCGGGCGGCTGGCCGCGCTGCTGTTCATCGCGGTTTTCCCGGCCAACGTGCAGATGGCCGTCGACATGCTCGGCAACAAGAAGGCGTCGCAGCTGGTCAAGATCGGGACCGTGCTGCGCCTGCCGCTGCAGGTCCCGCTGATCATCCAGGCGCTGAAGGTGAGCCGGTCGGCGCGGAATTCCTGATCAGCTCGGCCAGTTCGTCGGGACCGGCCAGCGTCGCGGGCGCGATGGTGCGCCCAGTGCGCACGTAGTGGAAAGCGGCGCTGATCCGTTCGAGCATCTCCTGCTCGGGTCTGCCTTCCCTGGATGCCATCAGTCTGGCCCAGGCCAGCCGATAGACGGCCAGCTGCATGGCGACCGCGGGTTCCTCGGTGGGAGTCGGCTCGGCGCCGGTCTTCCAGTCGACCACGATCCAGCCGCCGCCGGGCTCGGCGAACACCGCGTCCATCCGGCCGCGAATCACGGTGCCCGCAATGGAGGTTTCGAACGGGACCTCCACATCGAGTGGGCTGCGGTTGGCCCACGAGGAATTGAGGAACGCGTCCTGCATCGCGGTCAGCTCGTCGTCGACGGCCGCGTCGGCGGCGGCGCTGTCGGCGGCACCGGGCAGTTCGTCGAGACCGAGCAGGCGGGTCGAGCCGAACCAGCGCTGCACCCAGGCGTGGAACGCGGTGCCGCGGCGGGCCAGCGGGTTCGGCGGGAACGGGAGCGGGCGGCGCAGGCGCGCAGCGAGTTTCGCGGGGTCGGCCCGCATTTCCACCAGGGCGGTCGCGGCGATCTGGCCGGGGAGTTCGACCTCCTCGGCGGCGGCCTGCTCGGCCTCGAATTCGGCGAGTAGCGCGTCGACGTCGGCGGCCCAGCCGTCGGGGTCGTCCTGGTCGGGCAGCGGGCCGACCGGGCCCGTCGGGTCGAATGGGTATTCCTGATCGAATTCCGCTGCGGCGAAAGCGATATCGTCGGCCGAGATGAGCTCGTCCAGCGGATCGGGCGGAATGTCGCCCGCCCGCGATCCGGCTGTGGCGTCGGCGAGTTCGGCTGCGGCGCCCGTGCGGTCGACCGACGACGCGAGGTCGTCCATCGGGTCCGGCGGCAGCATGTCGATGTCGTCGGGCGCCTCGACAGGGTATGGCTCACCGACCTCGAAAAGTGTGTCTGCCTCTGGCACCGTGGGCGGGGTGGCGTCCGGCTCTGGCACGTTCGCCGTCTCGCGCGGCGCGGCGGGTTGGGCGCGGAGTTCGTCCAGCGCGGCGCGGACCAGCGCGGCACCCTGTTCGATCGGATCGCGGCGGTTGCCGAGGGGGTCGCGGGGCCATTCGGCGGTGGCCGGGTTGTCGGTGAATGGGTTCACCGCGTCGTGCGCGGGTGGATCGTCCCAGCGGGCGATGTCGACGACGCCGTTGGCGGGACTGTCGGGGGATTCGCTGGCGTGCTTCAGTTCGAGCAGAAAGTCGGACGGTCCCTTGGGCGAGCTTCCGGTCTCGGCCCAGTGGTGCGACGAAACAAGCAGGACGCGTTCGGTTCTGGTGAGAGCGACGTAGAAGAGGCGGCGCTCCTCGTCGATCCGGCGGCGCTCCAGCGCCTCCTTGTGTGACTTGATGGCGCGTTCCAGGTCGGCGCGGTCGTACAGGTCGGCCAGGTCGAGGACGGGGACGCCTTCGGCCGCGTCGTCCTGTCGGCGGTCACCACGCAGCTTTGTCGGGAGTTCGGCGAGGGCGCCGAGCCAGGTGCCCGACGCGGTCCCCGACGGGAACACACCGCGCACCACGTGCGGCACGGCGACGATCTCCCACTCCAGGCCCTTCGCCGCGTGCACGGTCAACACCTGCACGCGGTCCTTCGCGACCTCGACTTCGCCCGGCTCCAAACCGTTTTCGACCGACTCGGCGGCGGCGAGGAAGGACAGCAAGCCGCCGAGCGACGCGCCGGAGTCGGCGGCATACCCGGCGACCACCTCGGCGAACGCGTCCAGGTGCTCCCGCCCCGCGCCCGCACCCGACATGGCCCGGCGCGCCTGTGTCTCCACGCCGACGCCGATGGTGCGCTCTACATCGGCGACCAACTCGGTCAGCAACTGCCCGCTGCGTTCGCGCAGTGCGGCGAGCTCGCGGCTCAATGCCTCGATACGGGCGAAGCCCGATTCCGAATACTGTTCGCGCGGACCAGGATCGGCGATGGCGTCGGCCAGCCCCGCCTGCTCGGCGGGCTCCGGTGCCACCTCACGCAATGCGGCGGCCAGCGTGCTCCCGTCGGTGATCTCCGGCGCGTCACCACTGTGGAAACGGCTGATCGACAGCGTGCGCGCACGACGGGCCAGGGCGGCGATGTCGGCGACCCCGATGCGCCAGCGCGCGCCGGTGAGCACGCGCATCGCGGCGCTACCCGAACCGGGTTCGGCGATCAGCCGCAGGGTGGCGACGATATCGGCGACCTCGGGCGTGGCGAGCAGGCCGCCGAGCCCGACGATCTCGACCGGCAAGCCTTGCGCGCGAAGGGCTTCCGCGAGCGGCGACGCATCGGCGTTGCGGCGCACCAGCACCGCGGAGGTGGGCGGTGGCTCGCCCGCGGCACGACGGGCCGCCCATTCCTCGGCGATCCGGGCGGCCAGCCATTCGCGTTCCTCGGCGACGGTCTCGGTCAACGCGAGCGCCACCACGCCCGGCCCCGCGTCGGGCTTCGCACGCAAGGCATCGACCGTCACGCCGCCGCCCTCGATGGCCTTGCGGCGCAACGGTTCCGCGACCAGATTCGCCAGCGCCAACGCTTCCGGCGGATTGCGCCAGCTGGTCAGCAGCGGCAGCGTCGGTGCGGGAACGCCGGGCGCGCTGGGGAAGTCGGTGGCGAAGCGGGGCAGGTTCGCGGCGGAGGCACCGCGCCACCCGTAGATGGATTGCATCGGGTCACCGACGGCGGTCACCGCCAACCGTTGTCCGGCACCAGGTGACTCGCGCTGCTCCTCGGTAACCGACCGCCGTCCGGAACCCTGCTGCCTACTCGGTTGCCGCTGCTCGGGTTCCGTCGATCGCGTACTAGGAGGCGATTCGGCGTATTGAGCACCGCCGAACAGTGCGGCGAGCAGAACTCGTTGGGCGTGGCCGGTGTCCTGGTACTCGTCGAGCAGGACCAGGCGGAAGCGAGTGCGTTCGGCGGCGGCGACCTCGGGATGTTCGGCGGCGAGCCGAGCGGCCAGCGACATCTGGGCACCGAAATCCAGTGCGCCACGACGGCGTAACGCGTCGGCCAGCTGCTGCACGAGTGGCAGCAAGGCGACGCGTTCGCGCTGGACCTGGAGGATGCTCAGCAGCGTCTGGCTGGGTCCGCCGCGCTGACGCGGGCCCGGCGGCAGGGTGTGCACCAGCTTTTCCAGCTCGGTGTGCGCCTCGGCCAGCTGTTCCGGCTCGACCAGATGCTCGGCGAGCTGCCCGGACAGCGCGAGGATCGCCTCGGTCACCGAGACCGGCGTGCGATCGGTGTCCAGGTCGCCGTCCCAGGTGCGCACCACCTGATGCGCGAGCTGCCAGAGCTGGGTCTGGGTGAGCAGCGTCGCGGAGGGCTCCACGGGCAGCAACAGCCCGTGTTCGGTGAGCAGCCTGCCCGCGTACGAGTGGTAGGTGCTGATCTCCGGCTCGGCCCCGGACAGCTGCGCCCGCAACTGCCCGGACGGATCCAGCTCCCGCAACAGCGGCGCACCGGCCAACCGGGCCAGCCGGGTCCGGATGCGAGCGGTCAACTGCTGCGCGGCTTTTCGGGTGAAGGTCAGCCCGAGCACCTCGTCGGGTAGCACGAGCCGATTGGCCACCATCCACACCACCCGCGCGGCCATCGTCTCGGTCTTGCCCGCCCCGGCACCGGCCACCACCAGCGTCGGCCCCGGCGGTGCGGCGATCACCGCCGCCTGTTCCTCGGTCGGCGGCGGCAGGCCGAGCGCGTCGGCCAACTGATGCGGCGTTACCCGTCCGCCGGTCACGGCTGGCCCGCATCGGTGTCACACGCCGGGGGCACGGGCCCGACGTTTCGCGCACGGCGGCCACCGGTGGCTACGTCGCGGCGACGCCTGCCGCTGGCCTTGGATAGCGACGTGACATGGGCCGGTCGGTGCTGACACACCGGGGTGACCGTGCAGCAAGGACATTCGACACCACAGATCGGCAGCGGTGCTCGGATGCGTTTTTCGCTCACTCGTCGGTCACCTGCCTCCCGGTGTCCTGGACGGGGCAGCTGCCCGCGACGGGGCAGTGGCGACAGCCGTCATTACGCATGGCGAGGTAGCTCGGCCCCTCGGTGGCGGCTGCGGCATCGTGAATGGTGTTGCGCCACTTGTCGAGTGCCTCGGGGTCCAGCGGCGGTTGCATGCGCTGGGTGGCGCCCTCCTTGCTGCTCGGCTTGGCGACGTACACCAGCCGCGCGCCACCCGGCTCACCCATCGCACCGGGAGCTGCTCCGGAGTCGTCGGATGTGCCTTCGGCAGCAGCTGATTCGCCTGCCTCCGCGCGCGCTTCCTCGGCGGTCGCGTCGAGCGCACCCATCGCCGCCGCCACCTGGTACGTCGCCAGCTGCGCGTGATCGACCGCCGCCTGCTTGGTGACCGGCGACTTTCCGGTCTTCACGTCCACGATCACGAAGCGGCCCTGCGCGTCCCGCTCCAGCCGGTCCACCCGGCCGCGAATCCGCACCGGCCGTTCGTCTTCGGTCCGCGGCGGCAGCACACAGTCGACCGGCACCTCGACACCGGCCTGGGTGAGTTCGCCGCGGGTGTTGCGCACCCACGCCATGAAGGTTTCCAGCATGGCCTCGGTGCGGCGCAGTTCCTGCCGGGAATGCCAGCCGGAGCCGGGATCGACCGACTGCCAAGCCTTGTCGAGCGCGGCCCGCACCTGTGCCTCTGGCACCTTGCCGGCCAGCGCCTGCACCAGCGTGTGCACCAGGTTGCCCTTGACGGCGTGCGGGTTGTCGCCGTCGGTGCCGCCGTGCCGTTCCAGAGCCCAGCGCAGCGGGCAGGTGCGCAGCAGCTCGACGGTGGACGGCGAGAGGCCGATCTCGTCCTCGTCCCACAGCGAGCGTTGTGAGCTCAATTCCGCTGTGCCGTACCAGTCGTCGGGATGCGTGCCAGGCACGCCCGCACGAGCCAGCCGAGCCAGCTGGTGCGCCGCCCGTTGCCTGCGGTCCGGGTCGGACTCGGGATCGCAGACCACGCCCCGCAATTCGGCCACCAGCGAGTGCATGACCAGGGCACGGCCCGGGTCGGCGATCGGCAGTGCGCCGGGTTCACCGTCCTCGTCGTGTCCGAGCAGCTCGGCAAGGAATCGCGACGGAACCAGATCCCGTTCCCCCGACACCGATTCCACCGCGGTGACCAGCAGCGAACGCCGGGCCCTGCTGCACGCGACCAGCAGCAGTCTGCGCTCCTCGGCGAGGATCGGCGCCGCACGGCTCACCTGTTCGCCGCCATCGATGACACCCGCGGTCAAGTCCACCAGGTCCTCGGTGTTCAGCAGGGTGCCGCGCGGACGCGGGTTGGGCCAAATCCCTTCCTGCACAGCGGCGACCGCGACGACGTCCCACTCGCGCCCCGCGGCGGCGTGCGCACTGAGCAGCGCGACGGCCTCCTTGGGTGCGGTGCGCGGTCCCGACCCGTTCGGAATCTCCTGTTGCAGTAGGTATTCCACGAAGCCTTCGATGCTCGCGCGGGGCAGCCGGTCCACATAGCCCGCGGCCGCGTCGAACAACCCGACGGCGGCGTCGAGATCTCGATCGGCCTGCATGCCGACCGCGCCGCCGCGTTCGGACTGCGCGACCCAGCGCCGCTCCAGTCGCGAGCCGGTCCACAGCGCCCACAGCACGTCCTCCAGGCCCGCTCCGCGACGGCGCGCCTTGCGGGCCCGTTCCAGCGCGTCGAGCACCCGCCGCAGCGGCGCGGCCTCGACGTCGGTCAACCGGTCCAGGATCCGGGGGTCGCCGACACCGATCAGCAGATCACGCAGTACCTCCGCGGATGATTGATCGATGCCATGCCGCAGGATCTCGCCGGTCTCCGCGGGGCTCTCCGAGGATTCCCCGGACTGGTTCGCAGCACCCCGTTCGGCGCTGTCGGGCCCCGGCTCGCTCGAATCCGCAACGGCCCGCTCGGCGCTCTCCTCCGGCTGTTCGACCTCGCTACCATGCCATTCGGAGTCTTCTGGATTCCATTCAGGATCTACGCCGTACCAATCGGCGTCGTCGGCAGCCCGCTCGAGGTTTCCAGGAGTTGGTTCCGGAAGCCCTGAGTTCCGTTCCGAGCTTTCTATCGTCCGATCAGGATCCCCGCTGCTCCCCTCGGAGTACTCCGCTGCCGAATCCTCGGCCCCCTCCGCGCCCCGGGCCGACCTGGCCCGATTGCGCTCGGACTCCAGCACGCTGCGCCGCACACCACGGCGCAACCGCCGCAACGTGATCTGATCGGCGCCGCCGAGCGGACCCGCGAGCAAATCCAACGCGTCCTCCGGCGTGAAGGCCGACTCCTTGTCCTTCTTCTCGCCTGCGAGCACTGCCCGCAATGACAGCAACATCCAGGCCGCGCCCCGCCGCCGGGCCAGCGGCGTATCGAGCGCGGGCTGCTGCACCGGTACGCCCGCCGCCAGTAACGCGCGACGCAGCGGCGGCAGTGACAGCGGCACCGATCGGACGATCACCGCCATCCGCGACCACGGCACTCCCCCGGTCAGGTGCGCTCGCCGCAGGTGATCGGCGATGAGCGCGGCTTCCTTCGCCGGGGTGGCGAGTACCCGCACCCGCACCTCGGTGCCGTCGTCGGCCGGTTGATCGGCCCGCTTCGGCAGCGAAAAGCGTTGCGGCGCACTGCCCGGCAACTTGGCCGCGACCCTGGCGACGGCCAGGTGCACCGGCCCGCCGGAACGATGGTTGTCGCGCAAGACGATTCGCTGTCCGTCCGGTGCGGCCAGATCGGCGACGAACCGCGCGTCCGCGCCACGGAAGGCGAAGATCGCCTGATCCGGGTCGCCCGCGATGACGGTGGTGTGCGCGCTGTGCCCGATCGCCTTGACCAGGATCGCGGCTTGCGGATCGAGCTGCTGGGCGTCGTCGACCAGCAGGTATCGAATGCGCGCCCGTTCGGCGGCAAGCAGATTCGCGTCGCCGGCCAGCGCGTCCAGCGCGGCGCCGATCAGTTCGGCGGCGTCCAATGCGGGCGCCGTCGCCTCCGGTGCCTCCACGCCTACCGACCAGCGCAACAGCATTGTCTGCTCATAGCGCACCGCGAACTTGCCCGCTGCCACCCACTCCGGTTTACTGTGCTCGCGTCCGAGGCGCACCAGATCCTCCGGGCCGAGACCGCGCTCGGTGGCCCGCAACATCAGATCGCGCAACTGTTCAGCGAACCCGCCGAGCGCGAGCGCGGGCTGCAGGCGTTCCGGCCACAGCCCGTCCGCACCCTGGGCGATGTCGGTCAGGTCGCCGCGCAGCATCTCGCGCAGCACCGCATCCTGCTCGGCACCGGTCAGCAAACGTGGCGGTGGGTTGCCGTGGGTGGCGGCGTGTCTACGCAGCACCGAGAAGGCGTAGGAGTGCAACGTACGAGCCAGCGGCTCCCTGGTGGCGCCGGGCACCCCACCCTCGGCGTCGGGGCCGGCCAGGCGGGCGGTGATGGCGTCGCGTACCGCGCTCGCCGCCTGCTTCGAATGGGCAAGGACCAGCACGGATTCCGGATCGGCCCCGGCCGCGATGCGCTCGGCGGCAAGATCGACGAGCAGGGCCGTCTTGCCCGTGCCGGGTCCGCCGAGCACCTGCCAGGGTCGCCACCCCGGGCGCGTCGGTCCGGCCGCGGCCGCGGCATCCAACAGCGCGCGAACGTCGGCACCCCAGGCCCGCGGCCGGGGCGCCGCCACGTTCCGGCGAACAAGTCGCACCGCGCTATCCGATCGCACCACGCGGGCTATTGCAACAGACACGACCGACACGCCGACGCGCCCCTCGCGCGACTCGCCCAGCGGCGGTCGAAGGCACAAGTCAAAATGGACCAGTGTCTGCTCTCCATGTCTACCGATTCGGCCCTGCCGCCGGACCGACCGTGCTCGCCTTGCACGGCGTGACCGGCCACGGCAAACGCTGGGAACACCTGGCAACCAACCATCTCCCCGATGTCCGAGTTATCGCACCTGACCTGCGCGGACACGGGCGGTCGAGCTCGTTGCCGCCGTGGACCTTCGAGTCCGTCGTCGAGGATCTGGTCGAACTGCTCGCCGCGGAGTCAGCGGCACCGGTCACGGTGGTCGGGCACTCGTTCGGCGGCGCGTGTGCGCTTCATCTCGCCAACCGCCACCCGGACTTGGTGCGCAGGCTGATGCTGATCGATCCGGCCATCGCGGTCGACCCGGAGCGGATCGACGCCATCGCCGAATCGCTGCTGGCCGCCCCCGACTACGAGTCCGTTGCCAGAGCGCGCGAAGACAAGCTGGCCTCCGCATGGGGTGACGTGGCACCGGAGCTGATCGAGGCCGAACTCACCGAGCACCTGGTGCCCACCGCGCACGGCCGCGTCGGCTGGCGGATGAGCCTGCCCGCCATCACTTCCTATTGGGGGCAGCTGGCGCGGCCCTTCGTGCTGCCGCCAGCGAACCTGCCGACGGTGCTGGTGCAGGCGATGAAGGTGCAGCCGCCGTTCGTCATGCCCGCGTTCCGCGCGGCGCTGACCGAACATCTCGGCGACCAGCTCACCGTGCACGACTGGGAATGCGATCACATGGTCCCGCAGGCTCTTCCGGCCGAGACGGCCGCGCTCATCCGATCGGTGCTCTGAGCCCGATGGCTACCTCGGACGCTCAGGTCGAGCGGGTGCGCGCGCTGGTGGCGTCCATCCCACCCGGCCGGGTGGCGACCTACGGTGACATCGCCGCGGCCGCCGGACTGTCCACGCCGCGCACGGTCGGCTGGATCATGCGCACCGACGCTGCCGACCTGCCATGGCATCGGGTGATCGGCGCGGGCGGCAAGCCAGCCGCGCATCTGGCCGACCGCCAGCTGCGCCTGCTCGCCGCCGAGGGGGTGCCGATCCGCGAGGGTCGAGTACACCTGCGGGCAGCGCGTTTTCCGCTTTCTTGACCCTCGCATCGATAAAGCCGGACCCGAATCGGTAAACGCGCCCGGAGCGAGCTGTTCGACGGCTACCGTTGAAACATGTCCACCCGCCTGGCGTGTGTCGTGTTCGATGCAGACCGGCCGCGGTTCATCGCGGACTTCTGGGCCGAGCTGCTCGGCTGGGGTGTGACCATCGACCGTCCCGATGAAGTCGACGTGGCGGCGCCCGACCCCGACGGCGTCGATCTCGCCCTCACCTTCCTGCCCGCGGCGCGAGCGAAGAACGGCAAGAACCGCATTCACCTCGACCTGGCCAGCCGCTCGATCGACCATCAACGCGTGCAGGTCGATCGTGCGCTGTCGCTCGGTGCCCGCCGCATCGACATCGGACAGGGCGCGGTGCCGTGGGTGGTGCTCGCCGATCCCGAGGGCAACGAATTCTGTGTGCTGGAGCCGCGGGAAGAGTACGTGGACACCGGCGCCGTCGCGGCCATTGTGGTGGACACCCGAGATCCGGTGCGGCTGGCCGAATTCTGGTCGACCGCCTCCGGCTGGCCGGTCGCGCACGGCGGCGAGCAGATCGCCGGGCTGCGATCGGCGACCGGACTCGGCTCGTGGCTTGAGTTCGTGCGCACCCCCGACGAGAAGTCGGGCCGCAACCTGCTGCATCTGAATGTGGCCTCGTTCGACGACCAGGCGGCCGAGGTGGCCCGGCTGCGTGCCGCCGGTGCCACCCCGATCGATCAGGCCGACGTGAATCCGGGAAAGGCGCTCGGCCTCACCCTGGCCGACCCCGAAACCAATGAGTTCTGCCTGCTGCGACCCGCCCGCGACTGTTCGACGGTGTAATCATCGGTGCTCGCCTCCCGGCTTCCCGGCGGCGACGAATTAGCATGTCCGCCATGTTGTACCTCGTTCAAGGTTGTGCTGATTGACCGCCGCGGACGCGATCGTGCTCGCGGGCGGGCGGGCCAGCCGCATGGGCGGTGTCGACAAACCCGCGATCGTCATCGGTGGTCGGTCCATGCTCGACGCGGCCTTGGCCGCCGTCGCCTCGTGTGCGCACACGGTCGTGGTCGGACCCCATCGGCCCGAGCTGGCGCCGGAGATAAAGCAGGTACGTGAGGTGCCGCCGGGGTCAGGGCCGGTGGCGGCGATCGGCGCCGGGCTGGGCGCGCTCGGCTCGGCGGCGCCGCTCGTGGTGGTGCTCGCGGCCGACCTGCCGTTCCTGTCCGCCTGGTCGGTCACCGAATTGACCAGGCATATCTGTGAATCCGGTGCCGACGCGGTATTCGCGGCGGACGAATCGGGACGACCGCAGTACCTGATCGGGGTGTGGCGGCGCACCGCGTTGGCGGCGGCGCTCGACAATCTGGATTCACTGATCAATCAGCCGATGAAGGCGCTGATCCCCGCCGATTCCGCGATCATCGCGCTGCCCGGTGTCGCCGACTGCGATACCGAGGAGGAGGTGCGCAAGGCGCGCGAGTCGGTTGCCGCCGACCCGGCGCCCGCGCTTGCCCTGGACGAGGCACGGAAGATTCTGCGCGACAACCTCTCCCGGCTCACGTCCTACGAGGCGGACCTGCGGTTGGTGCGGGGCGCGGCGCTCGCTGCGCCGTTGGCGGCCGTCGGGCCGCTGCCGCGCTTCGATGTCTCGGCGATGGACGGTTACGCGGTGGCGGGCGACGGGCCGTGGCGGTTGCGCCGCGATATCGGGTTCGCGGGCGGCCAGCGCCCGGTCGGGTTGCTGCCCGGCGAGGCGGTGCGCATCGCCACCGGCGCGCACGTGCCGGACGGCACCACCAGCGTGGTCCGCGACGAATTCGTCCGGGTGGCACCGGATGACATCCTGCACCGCCTGCCGGACACCCCGATCCGGGATGATGTACGGCGCCGCGGCGAAGATCGCAACCCCGGCGATCTCGTTGCGCCGCAGGGGGCTCCGGTGACCGCCGCGTTGATTTCCGCAGCGGCGAGCGTAGAGGTGACCGCGGGCTCAGTGCGCGGGCCGGTGCGGGCCCGCATCGTCATGACCGGCGACGAGATCCGCAGCGAGGGGCCGCTGCACGCGGGCCAGACCCGCGACTCGATCGGGCCGATCCTGCCGGACCTGCTGTCCTGGTACGGGATTCGCACCGCCGACCGGGTGCATCTACGGGACACGCCGAACGGCTTCGATGAAGTACTCACCGCGGCGACCGAGTGCGATCTGCTGGTGATCGTCGGCGCGACCGGCGGCGGCGCGGCCGACCAGTTGCGCGCCGCGGTGGCCCGCACCTCCGCACGAATCCTGGTGCGGCGGCTACGGCTACGGCCCGGCGGTTCCACGATTGTC
Source organism: Nocardia iowensis (assembly GCF_019222765.1). NCBI lineage: Bacteria > Bacillati > Actinomycetota > Actinomycetes > Mycobacteriales > Nocardiaceae > Nocardia > Nocardia iowensis. The sequence continues at coordinate 7,330,561 of NZ_CP078145.1, forward strand.
GCCGAACTGGTAACCGGCACAACCGTTCTCGGGCTACCCGGCAATCCGTTCGCCGCCGTCGCCACCCTCATGGCGCTGGCACCCGCCGTGGTCGAAGGCCGCACCGGCAGTTCTGCCCGCCGCACGCTGCTCGGCCCACTGCACAACGCCGCCGAGATTTCCGGCCCGGTCCCCCGCATCGTCCCCGCGCGCTACGCCCCGCCGGGCGGCTGGCTCGGCGACCCGCACATCCGCACCGCCCACCTCGGCGGTCTCGTCGATAGGGACGGCCTGGTCATCGTCCCGGCCGATGCCACCGACGGCGCGACGGTCGAGTTCCTGCCGCTGCTTGGCTAGGCAGGCAAAACCGGTTGCCGGTCAAGCAACCGCTCGGCAACAATCGCGGCATGGGACGCAGCTTCGAGGACCTGGTGACCGAAGCCGACGCGGTGTCGGTGGCCGGTTGGGATTTCGGCTGGCTCGACGGGCGAGCCAGTGAGCAGCGGCCGTCCTGGGGATATCAGCGGCTGCTCGGCGAGCGGCTCGGAAAAGTGGCCGCGGCACTGGATATCCAGACCGGCGGCGGCGAGGTGCTGGCCGGTGCGGGGAACTTTCCGCCGCTGATGGCGGCGACCGAGTCGTGGCCGCCGAACATCGCCGAGGCGACGCGATTGCTGCATCCGCTCGGGGTGGTGCTGGTCGCGGACCCGGATGAACCGCCATTGCCGTTCGGGGACAATGCGTTCGATCTGGTGGTCAGCAGGCATCCGGTGACCGTCTGGTGGGCGGAGATCGCCAGGGTGCTGCGGCCGTCCGGCACTTATCTGGCTCAACATGTCGGCGAGGCAAGCGTTTTCGAACTCGTCGAGTATTTCCTCGGCGCGCAGCCCGAGGAAATACGTAAGCGCCGCAATCCGAATGACGATCGAGCCGCGGCGGAAGCCGCCGGACTCGACATCGTCGATCTTCGATACGAACGGTTGCGCATCGAGTTCGGGGATATCGGCGCGGTCGTGTACTTCCTGCGGAAGGTGCAGTGGATGGTTCCGGACTTCACGGTCGACCGGTACCGCGACCGGCTCTCGGCGCTGCACGAGGAGATCGAAGCAAATGGTCCGTTCGTCGCCCACTCGACCCGATTCCTAATCGAAGCACGCAAGCCTTAACCCGCCTAAAGCGCTCTCACCAGGGGATATGCCTCGGATCGCCGGTATAACCCGCATTTTTCACTTTCCCTTCCGGAATTGCTGCGAGCTCGCTATCGTGAGTGCTGTTAGGCGAATAACAATCCCCGGAAAGGACCGAGTGGAGATGGCTGAAAAGTCGAAGAAAACGCCTAAAAAAATGCCGAGGCAGATGGATCGGCAGCAACAGCAACAGCGCCAGGATCAGAGCCAGCAAGGCATGAACCGCGGCGGAAATTCAGAAGGCCAGCGCATGCCGAACCAGCGCCAGTCGGATATGAACGACCGGCGCGATGACGAGCAGCGCAGGATGGGCCACAACTAACTGATCTGCACCGCGTGCCGCCGGTTCAGTGCCGAACCGGCGGCACGCGGTTGCGCGCGGGCACGGTCGGCTTTCTTCAGGCAGCTCCCGTCCGATACCGTTGACCAGGCACAACATGGTCGCCGCGACGAAGGATGCGCCTGATGGACGACAGTTCCCTGAGCTGGGACGACGGTGCGTTGGTCACCATCGACCAGCGTGGACTGCCGCACGAAGTCCGCGAACTGCGGCTCCGCACGGTCGACGAAGTCATCGACGCCATCCGGGCGCTCGCCATTCGTGGCGCACCGGCCATCGGCATCGCGGGGGCGTTCGGCGTGGTCATCGCGACCGCCGCGCACACCGTCGACGGCGTGGTCGACGAGGCTCGGGTGCAGGACGACGCGGATCGCATCGCGGCCGCCCGGCCGACCGCGGTCAACCTGGCGTGGGCGGTGCAGCGGGTGCGCGCCAAGGTCGCGCAGGGTGCCGATGCCGTGCTCGCCGAGACCCTCGACATGCTCGCCGAGGACGGCCGGACCAATCGGGCCGCGGCGACGCACGCCGCCGACCTGGTCCGGGAACTCTGCCCGGACCGGCCGCTGCGGGTGCTCACCCACTGCAACACCGGACGGCTCGCGACGAGCGCGTTCGGCACCGCGATCGGCGCGCTGCGGGTGCTGGCCGAGCGCGGCGCGATCGAGAACGTCCTGGTCGACGAGACCCGCCCGCTGTTGCAGGGCGCGCGACTGACCACCTGGGAACTGGCCGAGGCGGGTATCCCGCATCGGCTCACCGTCGATGCCGCGGCGGCATGGGCCATGGCGACCGGGCAGGTCGACTGCGTGCTGGTCGGGGCCGACCGGGTCACCGTGAACGGCGACGTCGCCAACAAGATCGGCACGTATTCGCTCGCCCTGGCGGCCCGCCAGCACGGCATCCCGTTCATCGTGGTCGCGCCGGAATCCACCCGCGACCCGAGGATGGCCACCGGGCGCGACATCGTGGTAGAGGAGCGCGCCGCCGCCGAGGTGACCGGATTCGGCGGCGTCGCAACAGCTCCCGACGGGACCGAGGTGTTCAACCCGGCGTTCGATGTGACGCCCGGTGAGCTGGTGACGGCGGTGGTCACGGAGTTCGGCGTGGTGCACCGCGCGGACCAGAGCACGGGAAACCCGGTGTCGAACCGATCTGGCGGTGGCGCGTTCACGCCGCCGGTCACGTTCACGCCGCAGGTATCGACCGGCGGTGTCGAGGCCGACGCGAATCCACTGCCGGGCAAGGCAATTGCCGGTATCGCCCGCGAGCTGTATCAGCGCGGCTGGATGCCGGGGACGGCGGGCAATATTTCGGTGCGGACCGGCGACACCGCCGTGATCACCGGAAGCGGCTTGTCCAAAGGTGAACTCACCGAACACGACATGGTGACCGTCCGGGTGACGGATTCGGCGCCGGTCGCGGCCGACGGCCGGAAACCCTCGGCGGAGACCACGATTCACACCGCCGCCTATCGAGCAACCGCGGCACAGGCCGTCGTGCACATCCACCCGCCCTACGCCACCGCGCTGGCGACGCGCTCCGGTGCACCGGGCGAGCTGACCACGCTGCGCCTCACCGACTACGAGCTCATCAAGGGCCTCGGCGGCGCCGACCCCGCGGCCATCGACATCCCGGTGTTCCCCAACTGGCCCGACGTGCCGCGCATCGGCGCCGACATCGAGCGCTATCTCGCCGACCACCCCGCCGCGCCCCCGGTCCTGTGCATCGCGGGCCACGGGATCACCGCATGGGGGGACAATCTTTCCCAGGCGCGCGATCGCGCCGAATGTCTGGAGGCGCTGTGCGAGCTGGTGGCCCGCACCGGCCGCCGCCAGGCCTTCGGTCCGCGCGAGGAGACTCTCGAGATTGGATTGACATGACCCTGCTCCAGGTGATGGCCGCCGACAACGCGGCCGACGTGCGGGTGCGGACCACCGACGACGAGGTGATCGGCACCGAATTGGCCAAGCACGGCATCACTTTCGGCCGCTGGCCGGTGGTGGACAACGCCGCGGCGATCGGCTCGGACGAGTTGCTCGCGCACTACACCGACAATGTCGCCGAACTGAACGAGTCCGGGCGCTATAAGCACATCGACATCGCCCGCATCCACCCGGACGACACCAACCCGGAGTGGCCGAAGATCGCCAAGGGGGCGCGGGAGAAGTTCCTCGCCGAACATCGGCACGCCGAGGACGAGGTCCGCTACTTCGCCGCCGGGCGCGGCTGCTTCTATTTGCACCTCGGGCACGAAGTGCTGGCCGTGGTGTGCGAGGGCGGCGACCTGCTCTCGGTGCCCGCGGGCACCCTGCACTGGTTCGACATGGGCAGCAGGCCGGACTTCATCGCCATCCGCTTCTTCGAGGAGGAAGACGGCTGGATCGGCGATTTCACCGGCGACCGGATCAGCGAAGGGTTTCCGACCCTGGACGAACTGCTCGCCGCCTCATGATCACGGCAGTAGTCGTCGATATCGAGGGAACCACCAGCCCGACCAGTTCGGTGCGCGAAGATCTCTATGGCTATACCCGCGAACGTCTTCCGGCATGGTTGGCCGAAAACCGCACGGACGCGGCCGCTCCCGTCATCGCGGCCACCCGGGAGCAAGCCGAGCGGCCCGATGCGGGCACCGACGAGATCGCGGCGATCCTGCGCGGCTGGCTGGACTCCGACGTCAAGGCGGAACCGCTCAAAGCGGCCCAGGGCCTGATCTGCGCGGAGGGCTTTCGCAATGGCGCGCTGCACGGCGAGTTCTTCGCCGATGTCCCACCGGCACTGCGGGCTTGGCACACGGACGGTCTCGCGCTGTACGTGTACTCGTCTGGATCTGTTCGTAATCAACAGGATTGGTTCGCGTTCGCGCGTGGCGGTGAATTGTCCTCGGTGATCAGCGGATACTTCGACCTGTCCACCGCAGGTGGCAAACGCGAACCCGCGTCGTACGAGAAGATCGCGGGCGCGATCGGCATCCCCGCCGACGGGATCCTGTTCCTGTCCGACCACCCGGACGAGCTCGACGCGGCCGTGGCGGCGGGCTGGCACGCCATCGGGCTCGCTAGACCCGGTGAGCCCAATCCGCCGCGCCCACCGCACCGTTGGGTCGATACGTTCGCCGACATCGACCCTAAGGCCGAGTAAGCAGCCTCAGCGCAACGACTCGACAACCTTCGCTATCCGCCGAGCACGGGTATCCGGACGCTTGGCTCCAGTGACGGCGGTGACATGTTCGCGCCGCCGGGAGAAGGACAGCGCGTCGAAAGTGGCGCGGAGGTCGGCGTTTCGCAGTGCGGCGGCCAAGTCGTCCGGGACCTCGACAGTTCGCTCGGCGTCGTCGCGGGCCACCGTGACCGAGACCCGGTCGCCGGGTCCCTTACCCAGCTCGGTGCGGATCGACTTCAAGACGCCGAGACACGGCCCGGAACCCATGTCGACGATGGAACCTCGGTACTCGATGCCATCGAAACGGGCCTCGACCGGGACACGGCCACCGCCGCCCAGCGCCGCCACCACCTCGGCGGGCACCGCGACGTACGCGCCGCCACCGGCGCCGGACTCGATCCTCGCTTCGAATCGCCGCATGGTCCGACCTTAACCCCACCCCTGAACCGCCTGAGCTGCGCCTACCTCGAGTTTCAGGGTGTTCCCCGATACCAGGGCCGTCCGGGTTCGGCCTACGGTGAGCACCGGTCGGTCAACGGTGGAGGAAATGTGCGGCGTCAGCTTTCGGATCGGTCCGCGGCGGGCGTCTTCATCGTGCTGGTACTGGCGATCGCGGTGACGACGGCCGGTGTCGCGGGTGGGCTGATTCTCGCGTTGTCGCCGATGCTGGTCACGGTGCTGCTGCTGGTGCTGACCGGGGAGGGTCGCGCGGGCTTGGCCCGAGTTGGACTGTCCCGCAGCGGGATTCGGCAGTGGCCGGTGGCCGTCGGCGGGAGTGTCGCGGTGTCCGCGGTAGCCACGGCGCTGGTGGTGTTCCTCGGCTACGCCGCGTTCACCCTGCCTGGCAGTGACTTCTGGGCAAATGCGCTGGTGCTCGCGATCACCGGGCCTATCCTCGCGTTCACCGAGGAAATCGGTTGGCGCGGTTACCTTCTCCCGCGCCTGAGCTGGCTCGGTGAGCGGCGGGCGATGCTGGTCGTCGGCGTGGTGTGGGCGGCTTGGCATCTGCCGTACATCCTGCTCACGCCCTACTATCACGACGAAGGCAACCGCTGGCTGACGCTGCCGCTGTTCACCGGCAGTGTTCTCGCGTTCTCCTTCTTTCTCGGATATCTGCGGCTCGAGTCGGGCAGCGTATGGCCCGCGGTGCTGGCGCACTTCGCGCACAACTGGGCCTTCGCGGTGGTGACCGGGATCGTCACGACCACCCATCCGGTGGTGTTCGGGGAGTACCTGGCAGGTGATACCGGGCTGTTCGTCCTGTTCGGAACGGCGTTGCTTGCCTGCCTGCTCGCGCGAGTCCATCGCCGTCGCACCCAGGCGGCAGGCCGCATGGTCCCGGCTGTCGCCGGCGGATACTGACGAGCAAAAACACCCGCCTCGAGGTGGAGGCGGGTGTCGGTCGGGGTGCTCAGGCGTTGTCGTATGCGTCCTGGAGGGTCTTGATGTCGAGCTTGGACATGCTGCGCAGGGCGGTGCCGACGGCGATGGTCTTGGCGGGGTTGCTTCCGTCCATCAGCTGCAGCAGCGCGGCGGGCACAACCTGCCAGGACAGGCCGTAGCGGTCGGTCAGCCAGCCGCACGGGCCCGGTTCGCCGCCGTCGGTGAGGGCGGCCCACAGCTGGTCCACCTCGTCCTGGGTCTCGACGACCACCTGCAGCGAGGCCGCGTCGGTGAGCGGGTGGCCGGGGCCGCCGTTCATCAGCGTGACGGCCTGGCCGTCGAGGTCGATCGAGACGATGAACGCCGCCCCGTCGGAGTTGCGGGTGACGTCGACGATCCGCGAGTTCGGTACCACCGAGGTGTAGAAGGTGGCGGCCTCCTCGGCCTTGTTGTCGAACCAGAAGAAGGTGTTGACGGACATGATGTGCTCCTTGCCGATGGTGGGTGAGTTGCTGTCACCCTCTGGTCGGAGCCGCCGTCACCACTTCGACCTATCTCCCAGAATTTCTGGAAGAATTTTTCGTAACCGGGCTGACCAGGGATTTCAGCGATGAGGCAGCTGGTCGAGGTACGGGCGGATCGCCTTCTCGGCGTCCTCCGGGTAGTCGAGACCCCGGGCCGCGGCGACCTCCCTGGCCAGTTCCGCGAACAGATCGGCCGTCGCCTGCGCCTGCCGCAACGGATCGCCGATCGCGAAGATCCGTTCGATGCGCTCCCACACCCCCGCCGCCGCCCACTCCCGCATCTTGGTGCCGCCATGCCAGACGTCGTGGCCGGAGCCGTGCCGCGCGAGCGCATGCCATTCGATCATCGTCAGGAGTAGTTCCTTGGTCTCCCAGTCCCGAGACTTGACCACCCACAGCTCGCCGCGCGCCAAATACCGTGGCAGATGCGCGATTTCGAACCAGAACTCCGCGCAATGCGCCCGGAACTCCTCCTGATCGGGCAGCTCGGCAACGGGTGCGGACCCGCCCGCAACAGGCAGCCGCGCCGCCACCCCCTCGCGATCGAACAGCACCTGATACCCACGCTCATGCAACTCGTCCAGACCGTCCTCGACCATCTCCGCCAACCGGTCCACCGAAACAACCTGGAAGTCGACCTTCACCCCACCTTCGAAGAACACCAGATGCGCCGGATTGTCATAAGGCCCCTCCAACTCCACATTCACCCACACCGCCCCGAGCTCGTGCACCCACTCGTCGTCCCCCGAATACTTATCCGGCTCCGTCGTGTACAGCTCGATGTCATGGTCCGACAACGCGTCGACCGCACCATCACCCCGAGCCCGCGACCCCGTCCGCAGCACCACCCGAATGTCCGCCCGCCCCCGAGCCCACTCCACCACCCGCGCCACCATCGGCTCGTCCCCCACAATCTCGCTCACCAGCTGATCCATGCCCCCGATCGTGCCCGATCGGTTCCGTAAGAACCATCAAGTCCAGGTCAAAGACCTCGAAGCCGAGCTCGAAACGGTTCCGCGCCGCCTCGTAGGCGGCTCCGGCCCCCGGCCGATTCATGGCGCGGACTCGTCAACGAAAAGCTCAGCGGCAGTAGTTATTGTGAGCGATCGATCGAGCCACCCTTCGAGCACACGACGATCGGTGCACGATGTGACCCGATCTCGAACATCCTCTCCAACAACGATTCCACGTCGGTCCAGGATTCGAAGGATGCTGTCGATCACTCCCTCAGCCCGTAACCGCTGCGAGGTCTCGGAGCGGAAGAACGACAGATCGATCGACATCAGGTGCCTCCAGGTCTGGGCGGCCGGGCTGTTGCCCAAGCCGAGTTCGGTGAGTTCGGCGACGATATGGGCGTCTTTCTCGTCGATCTCTTGCAACACGGTGGCGAGTGTCTTCAGTATCGCACCGATGCGCGGGTCCTTGGCGTGGGTGATCGCGGAGAGAGCAGCCAAGGGAATGTCTGCGGCGGCGGTATCGGGATCGGTCACCGCAGGCACGTTGTGCGGGCCGAGGACAAGGGGCCGCATGGTGAGACTGGGCCAGAACGGTTGACCGATGGCGGCGGGCCGGGCCGCCCACAGCGCGGTGACGCGGTCGTGACACACGATCAGCAGCAGCGCGGGCAGCCGATACTTCGCGTGCGCGTGCGCCAGGTAGTACGCCCACGCCGATGGCTTGTCCGGATCGTCCTCACCTTGTGCCTCGACCAGCAGCAGGAACCGGCCCGCCGCCGTGGTGATCCGCAGCAGAGTGTCCACGCGCCGCTCCAGCGGCCTGACTTCGGTGAGATCGGTTGGCAGCAAAGCCACTTCGAGCGGGTCCTCCAGTGGCACGTGCAACGCGCGGAACGCGCGCGCGAACATCCCTGGGTCGTGCTGGAAGATCCGGTGCATCGCCTCGTGCTGGGAACCGACCATGCCGACGACGGTACCTCGAGATTCGAAAATATGTTCGATCAATGTAAAGCGAAATGCTAGCTTGCGGTGGGTGGTTTGCCGGGGTTGACCGGATCGATGGGGGTTGTATCGACAGTGTTCATTCAGTGTTCGTATTCGGCTTGCGAGGTTGAGGGGGTGGGGGTGCTCGGGTCGTACAGCATCGGGCGGTATGTCGTCCAATCCGCTGAATCCCGCAGGCGATGTTCCGGATACCGGAATTCCGGGTGGTCTTTCGGCCGACATGACCATAGCTGAACAGCATGATTGGCATCGCGACTATTTGCGGGGGCATGCGGTGTCGCGGCGCAACGTTTTGCGCGGGGCCGCGGCTGCGGCGGCCGTGGCTGCGGTGGGTACCTCGCCGTTCGGTCGGCGCGCGTATGCCCAGGACGCGCAGCTCGCGGTCGGCGGGCGGCATGTGGGGTTCGGTCCCGATTCGACCAGTCAGCTGCGGTTCGCGGCGCAGTTGTCCAGGCGGCCCGCGGGCACCAAGGTGTTTCTCGATCATGGCCCGACCCCCGCGCTCGGCGCGACGGTGGAGGGCGAGGTGCGCAATCTGCTGACCCAGGTGCCGAGCAGCGGCGGCGGCGTGCTTTCGGCCGAACAGTTCTATGTGCACGCGCCGGTGGACGGGCTGCCAGGCCGGGTGCGGCATTTCTATCGCTGGCGCACCGGCGACGGATTCGTCGGCGACATCCGCGCCGCCGCGACCGCGATGCCGACCACCCGGGCGGCGCTCGTACCGTTCCGCTTCACCATGATGGGCGACCAGGGCACCGACGAAACACCGGCGCTGCCCGCGGGTGTCGCGCCCGGCGATTACGACGACAAGTACTACGCGGCCGACAACGATCCGAACACCCCGCACGCCAGCAACGTGCTGCGCCAAATCGTCGCCGCCCAACCGGATTTCCACATCTTGGCCGGTGATATCGCCTACGCGGATCCGTCCGGCATGGGCAGGCCGAACCAATTCGTCTCGCACGGCGCGAAACTCGCGCACGGCTTCGACAAGTTCAATCCGTACGTGTGGGACGTCTACTTCGGCGCCATCGAGGCGAGCGCCGCCCAGACGCCCTGGATGTTCGCGACCGGTAATCACGACATGGAGGCGACCTACGGAACCAACGGCTACGGCGGGCATCTGGCGCGACTCGACTTTCCCGGCAACGGGCCCGCGGGCTGTCCGTCGGCGTATTCGTTCACCTACGGCAATGTCGCGGTGCTCTCACTGGACGCCAACGACGTCTCCTATGAGATTCGCGCCAACACCGGGTATTCCGGTGGCGCGCAGACGAGTTGGGCGCAACGCACACTCGCCGACTACCGGGCGAACCCCGATATCGACTTCATCGTCTGCTTCTTCCACCACTGCGCCTATTCGACCACCGAGGCGCACGCCAGCGATGGCGGGGTGCGTGACGCGTGGGTGGCGCTGTTCGACCGCTACCAGGTGGATCTGGTGCTGCAGGGACACAATCACGTCTTCGAACGCACCGACCCGATCCGTGGCAATGCCGCGACGAAGGTCGCGGGCGACAACTCGGTGGTCTACCCGGAAACCGATGGCACCGTGTACTACACGGTCGGCGGCGGCGGTCGGCCCCGCTACGATTTCCAGCCCGGCTCGCAGGAGTCCTTCCGCGGCAACGAGTTACCGGACACCTCGGTACCCAACAGCTACGTGTGGGCCGCTGGCGGCAGCAAGCGGGGCGAGGCGGCCCCGTGGTCGCGGGTGCGATTCCGCAACTATTCGTTTCTGCGCGTCGACGTTCGTCCCGGTGTCCTGGCCAGCGAAATGGACGTGACCGCGGTCGACGAGTACGGCCGCGAGTTCGACCGGGTGACCTACCGCAGGCAGGTCCGCGGCTGATCCCGCCGGTTACTTCTTCTTCTTTTTCGGCGGCAGCGACCGCGCGTAGCTGACACCGCGCTCGACCCACTCCCGCAGCACCGTGTCGTCGTCGGCCGCATCGCCGGTGACGTGCACCCAACCGACCATGTCCCGGCCGCCCATCACCATGGGCTCAACGAACTCGAACTCGAGCAGCTTGTCGTTCTCCGCCGGGTCGATCCGAACCAGCAGTCCGCCCTGCGCGCTGGCCGCGACCGCCATGTTCCCGCCGATCAGAAACGCCAGACCGCCGAACATTTTCCGCTCCGACAGTTCCGGGCCAGGCGGGATCAGTATCCGGATGCGGTCGGCCAGTTCTTCGTCATATGCCATAGCGGCATTGTCGACCTCGGCACCGACAAATTTCGCTGACAAGAAGCAGCTAGGCGTGGCCCGTCACGCGCCGATCGCGTCGGCGAACAGTGGCCAGGACAGGTGCATATCGTCCTGCCAGTAGGTCCAGGCGTGGGTGCCCGCCGGGCGCAGGTTGGCGGTGACCGGGATGCCCAGTTCGTGCAGGCGATCGATGAACGGCCGGGTGCAACTGCCGATGACCGTCTCCATCACGCCGCCGACCAGCATGCGGTCGAGGAGGCGAGCCGGGTTGCCGTCGATGCCGCGGTCGGCGAGGGTTTCGTGCTCGCCCGGCGAACCGGTGCCCGATGACACGTACAGCGCGATGCCGCGCAGGCGGTGCGCCTGCAGCATGGGGTCGTGCTCGGCCCAGGCCGGGTGCTCCGGCCCGCCCCACATATTCGCGGAATTCGCGCCGAATACCGCGAGTTGCGATGAGACGTACGCCTGGGCCGCCGAATCGCTGGTCCGCGGGCACCCGCTGTAGGAACCGACCGCCTGATAAAGGCCGGGCGCGCCGATCGCCAGGTTCAATGCCGAGGTCGCCGACATCGACAGCCCCGCGATGGCATTGCGGCCGGTCATCTCGAACCGCTCTTCCAGCAGCGGCGGCAGTTCCCTGGTCAGGAAGGTCGTCCACTGATTGCGGCCGAGCGCGGGGTCGTCGCGCAGCCAGTCGGTGTAGTAGCTGGCCCGCCCGCCCATCGGCACGATCACATTGACGTTCTTGTCCGCGAAAAACTCCGCCACATCGGTGCGGCGCGTCCACGGTCCGCCGTCCTCGCCGCCGTCGACCGCGTTGAGCAGATACAGCGCGGGCGCACCGGCACCGGGATGCGACAGCCAGAGCGTGATCGGCTTGTTCATCGCCGCCGAGTGCACGACGACCTCCAGTTGCCGCCCGTCGAGGGGCCGCACGTCCAGGATGCGGGAATCGGGATCGGCGGCGGCCGGACCGGCCGGGACGATCGCGGCGACCACCGCGAGAACGGGAACCAGGCATCGCATCAGCCGGCGCATGATGTCGAGTATCTATCAGGCTTGCCGAGACCTCCGGCATTCACCGGGCGTGTTCGCCTGCCGAGTGAACGCGCAGGTCGGTAATGGCGTCGTCGGCGACATCGGTCATCTTCAGGTGTTCGGCAATCGACCAGCGAAGGCGCCGGGGCAGGTCGGGCGCCACCTGCGTGAGATACGAGTACAACCATTCCGTGCGCTCGACCAGGAACGGGAAGTCGGTGTTCATCATCTTCCGGATCACCAGCATCGGCAGCGGGGCATCGAGGGGGTGGAAGTCCTTGTTCCACAGGCCGGATACGCCGCAGCCGGGGTAGAACTGGCCGAGCATCAACCCCTGCCGCACCACGGCGGTCTTGCGCGCCAGGTGCACGGTATCGATCGTCGCGTAGCGGGTGAGGCCGGGAAAGCTGGTGACACAGGTCAACATTCGGGCGTCCTGCCCCGCCTCGGCCCGCAGTGCGCGGTAGACCTCGAAGGCATCGTCCACCGCCGCGGTCATGGCCTCGACGGTTACCTCGTCGCCACCCGGCACGACGGCCGCCCACAGACTGTGCCGCGCCATCGTATGGCGGACAAAGGGGCACACCGGCCCGTCTCGGCCCAACTCCGGATGCGGCTGGACCAGATGGTCGCCGAGGTAGCGAATCAGGACGGCGGCGTCGGGGTTCCGCCGCGCCCACTCGCCTGGATCGTCATAGACATTGCGCCACGCCAATCCGGTGCGCGCACCGATCTGCGAGCGCGCGTGCGAGTCGGTCACGGCGCGCTCCGCGCCGCGACGGGTACGGCGACGCGCTCGAGATGACGGGCCAGGATCGGGCCGATCACCTCGACCACGGCCGCGTTGGTGAGCTGGGCGTGGGTCGCCTCTACCGGGTGCTCGATGAGGTCGCCGGTGACGAACGGGCGCCAGATGTCGGCGCCGAACAGTTCGGTCGGACCACGGGTGGCCGAAAAGTAGAGTAGGTCACCGTCGAAGACGCCAGGGCGGTAGCCGTGCGAGAGGGCGACACCGTCCACGTAGCCACGGTGCAGTCGCTCGAGCTGCGTCTCGGACAGGCCGGTGCCGAATGACGCACCGGCGCGGGCCAATTCGGCGGCGGCCTCGGCGGCGGTCAGCTCGGGTGCGGCGTCGGCATCCGCCGGTTCGTCACCGAGCAAGTGCGTCAACAGGTCTCGCATCCTCGGCACCGGCGGCGGATCCGCGCCGTCGGGAAAGACGACGCTGTCCAGCATGGCCAGCGCGGCGACCGAGGCGCCGCGGTCACGTAGCCGCACGGCGATGGCATGCGCGATCTGGCCACCCAGCGACCAGCCGAGCAGGTGATACGGGCCCTCCGGCTGAACGCGGAGCATCGCATCGACGTAGCTGTCGGCGAGCTCATCGATGGTGCTGATGGCGCGGACGGGACCGGTCAGCGTCGGTGCTTGGAGCCCGTACACCGGGCGGTCGGTGACGTAGCGGGCCAGCCCGGCGTAGCACCAGGCGAGCGGGACCGCGGAGTGCACGCAGAACAGCGGCGGCCGAGTTCCCTTGCCGCGCAAGGTGAGTAGCACACCGAGGGCGTCGTCGCTCGCGGCATCGACACCGTCGTAGCCGGTGATGCGATCGGCGAGTGCCTCGACCGTCGGCGTGGTGTAGAGCCAGCGCACCGTCACCGGGACCTCGGTCGCGGCCGCCAGCTCGGCCGAGACCGCCACGCCGAGCAGGGAATTCCCGCCGATCTCGAAGAAGTCGTCGTCCAAGCCGACCCGGTGCTGCCCGGTCGCCCGGCCCATGTGCTCGGCGACCAGCCGCTGTGTCGTTGTCTCCGGAGCGCGGTAGGGGCGCGGCGTCGCCACCGGTGTCGGCAAGGCGGCGCGGTCGACTTTGCCGTTGCCCGACACCGGCAGTCGGTCGAGTTCGATCAGCGCCGACGGGACAAGCGCCGCGGGCAGCGTGTCGCGCAGTCTGCGCACTGTCGCGGCGGAGTCGAACGGACTTCCCTCGGCCGCAACCACGTAGCCGACCAGTCGCGCTTCCGGCCGCCCGGCATCGGCGACGGTCACCACCGCGTGCGCGATCTCCGGTCCCGCGAGCAGCGCCGTCTCGATCTCGGCCGGTTCGATCCGCCGCCCGCGCACCTCGACCTGGCCGTCCACCCGCCCGAGGAATTCGAACGCGCCGTCGGGGCCCGCGCTGACCAGATCGCCGGTGCGGTAGAGCCGTTGCCCGATGCCGAACGGGTCGGCGACGAACCGTACTGCGGTGCCTGCCGGGTTACGCAGATACCCGTCGGCGACACCGATGCCACCCAGGTACAGCTCGCCTCTGGCACCCGGCGGCACCCGCGTCAGCCGCGAATCGAACACCACCGCGAGCACTCCCGGCAGCGCCGCGCCGATGGTCACCGGTTCGCCGGGCGTCATGGGTCCGGTTTGCGTTGCCATGACGGTGGTTTCGGTCGGCCCGTATCCGTTGAACAGCCGGACGTGTGGCGCCCACTCGCGGACCAGTTCCGCCGGACACGTCTCGCCGCCGACCACGACGGCTCGCAGTCCGGGCAGGTCGGTCGGCGACAACGTGGCGAGAACCGCTGGCGTCGTGAGGAAGTGGGTGCCGCCGCTGTCCGCGATCAGTCGCGCCAGCGCCCCGCCCGCGATCACCGACGGCGGTTCCACGGCCAGTCGCGCACCGGCCGCGAAGCAGGCGAGGAGTTCGAGCAGGTGCGCGTCGAACGAGGGCGCGTGCGCGTGCAGGACGACCGAATCCCGGCCGACACCGTAGTGTTCGGTGATGTAGTCGGTCAGCGACCCGAGTCCGCGATGGGTGACCAGCACGCCTTTCGGCGTCCCGGTGGTGCCCGAGGTGTAGATGAGGTACGCCGGGTGGTCCGGCCGCAGTGACCGCGGCCGTTCGTCATCGGCGATCGGCGTGCCCGCCAGGCGCTCGGTCTCCGCTATCGCCCGCGGATCGTCGAGGACCAGCCAGTGCGTGCCACATCCACCCACGCTCTCGTCGGTATCGCCGTCCTGCCGTGCCGCGTATCCGGTGTCACACGGCAGGCCGTCCCGCACGGCCACCACGGTAATCCCCTGGCGCGCTCCGGAATCCGCGATAACGGTGGCGATCCGGTCGGCGGGGTCGGCGGGGTCGACCGGCACGAAACAGGCGCCGGATTTCGCCACCGCCCACAGCGCGAGCACCGACTCCAGCGATCGCGGGATGGCGATCGCGACGAACTCGCCGGGCCTGGCACCGCCCGCCATGAGTTGGCGGGCCCATTTGGACGATGTGTCGTCCAGCTCGCGGTAGGTCATCGTCCGGGCGCCGTCCTGTACCGCGACGGCGTCCGGCACGAGACCGGCGCGTAGCAGGTCGGGCAATACCCGGACCGGACCTGCCGGATCAGCTGCCATCGGGGCGGGCAGCGCGAGATCCAAAGCCGGTATCGGGCAATCGGATTCGGCGGCAAGGAAGTGGGCGAAGTAGTCGAGGAACACGCGATGCTGCCAGGCGACCAGGTCGTAGCGGTAGCGGGCCGGATTGGCGTGGAAGTCGATGCTGATCGAGCGCTCGTCCGGACCGGCCTGATAGCCGTTGACCAGCAGGTCCTCGACCGGGCCCAGGGAGAGCAGGCGCACCTGTCCGGTCAGCGACCCGAGTCCGAACGGCTCGGTGAACCCGAGCACGTTGACCACGGGTCCGAATCCGCCGCGCACCACGTGGTGCTGCCCGCGATCGCGCTGCATGTCCTCGTACCGGTAGCGCTGATGGCGCAGCGCGCCGATCACCGTCGACCGCACCTGGGCGATCACCCCGCCGACCGTGCCGGTGTCGAGGCCGGTCAGCCGCAGCGGCACCACATTCGACATGGAGCCCGCCGAGCGGCGCAGCGCCGCGGTGGGACGTGCGGTCACCGGCATGGTGAGCGTGACTTCGGCGCTGCCCGTCATCCGAGCCAGGTAGCAGGCGAAGGCCGTGATGGCCAGTTCCGGGAAGGTGGCGCCGTGCCGGGCGCGGGCGGCGGCGAGCAGTTCCGCCGTCGCGGCGTCCATCGTCGCGGTCACCCGGTGTGGGCGCGGCTCCGGTGCGGCGGGCCGCCCGGCCAGGCCTATCGGTTCGCCGAGCGTGGCGAGTTGGTCGCGCCAATAGTCCCGGTCGGTCGAGGCGCGGGCCGAATCCTGGTATTTGCGTTCCTCGTCCAGCAGCTCCGGCACCGTCAGCGGGCGAACCTCCTTCGGCGGCGCCACACGCGCCGTTGGCACCGAATTCGGCTCGGCGACGGCGTTGTTCACCGGTCCACCGACATCGGTGATGGTGCGGGTGGAACCCGCTGGCATACCGCACGATTCGCTGTCGCCGACCTGGCTCGCCGAGCGCCACAGCACCCGCGCGGTCGCCCGTCGATGACCACTGCCCGACTCGGGGGCAACTCGCCCAGGCGTACCGCCACCGGCCGAAGGGCCCGATCCGTTCCCGCCGGAAGGATGACCGTTGGTGGCACTCAGCCCGTGCCCCGCAAGGACTTCCGAGCGGTAGAGCTCGCCCGTGCGCCGCAGCACCGCCGCCGCGCCCACCCCGTCGAGGACGATGTGGTGGCTGCGCAGATACAGCAGGTGATGATCCGGCGCCACCTGGAACACCGTCGCGACCGTGAGATCGTCGGTGAGCGGGTCCAGCGGCGAACTGTAGTCCCGTTCCATCTGCTCCTGCGCCGCGGCGATCGGGTCGGCGTGGTTGGTCAGATCCGCGAGCCGAATCGGCAGCTCCGCCGCGGTGTCGACGTACTGCCGCGGGTAGCCGTCGACGACGCGGAAGCGCAGGTGTGGCGATTGAAGTTCGCGGGCCGCGCGGCGGGCGCACCGCAACATCAAGCCGACATCGAGGGGGCCGGACAGATCCAGATACATCGCCACCGTGATCGGCACCGCCGGCTGCAATTGCTGCGCCACCCACCAGCGCAGCTGCGCCGTCGATAGTGGGTACATCGACTGTGCCGTGGCGTCCGTGCGTTCGAGGGACATGGCCTCGCGTGGCACGGCGTCGTCGGCTCCGGTCAACACGCCTCCCTCGGATTCGGAAAGCCACCGCTGAATCTTTTCTCGGGCAAACTTACGGCATCCATGCCCGAACGCGGCGTTATTCCAGCGCAATCGGCGCGTGCGAGGGCACTGTCAGCGCAGATAACCGGGACCGACCTCGTCGGATACGCCTCGCTGCGGCGGAGAATCCGCACCGGGCATACCCCGCGCTACGCCGATCGAAGCGCCTCGGCGCCGACCTCAGGACGCGGTAGAAACCCAGTCCCGCGCGGCGGCGCGGTAGCGGTCGGCGATCAGCCGGACCACGGCGGGATGGACGCCGATGGGCTCGGCGACGCCGTCGGCTCCGGCTTCGTGCAGCCGCTGCTGGAACAGGCCGTGCGCCAGCAGGTAGGACGCGATGAACACCCGCTCGGAGCCGGAGTCACGGAGTGCGGCAACGATTTCCGGAACTCGGGGTGCGCCGGTGGCGATGTAGCCGAGGCGGACCGGGGCGTCGAGGCGTTCGGCGAGCATGGCGGCGGCGCGGCGGACGTCTTGGCGGGCACGGGAATCGGAGGACCCGGCCGCGGCGAAGACGACCGCGTCGCCGGGACGCCAGCCCGCGGTGCGCAGGCGCATGGTTATGATCCTGGCCAGTGCCGGGTCCGGGCCCATGGCCGGGGTGACCGCTACGGCGGGATGGCCGCTGTCGGCCACTTCGCGGGGAACATCCTGGTACACGTGGTAGCCGGAGGCGAGGAAGGCCGGAACGACCACGGCGGGAACGGATTCCCCCGCCGCACCGCGCAGATCGCGCAGCACCTCGGCGGGTGAGGGTCCGAGCACGTCGACGAAAGCGGTCCGAACGGCAGGCGTGGGTGGCATCAGCGGAGACTCGGCGTCGCGCCCCGAAACCGCGACGCCGAGCTCCCTGGACACCGCCTCGGCCAGCGCGGCGATCATCTGGACGCCACGGGTGCTTCTGGTGCCGTGCGCCACCAGCACCAGAGCGGGGGCGCTCACGACTCCACCTCGCTGACGCTCGGCTCCGTCGTGCGCCCAGGCGCGCTGTATATCTGGTTCGCTCGCTGACGCTCGCTCACAACGTCCCCATGGTCTGCACGTATCGCGTCGGAGCACCGGCGCCGGGAACCTGCGGCCCGGACAACTCCGGCCGCGGGTTGTTGTCGATGCACTCGGACGCGTCGAGGGCCAGCCGGTAGCCGCGCTTGACCACCGTCTGAATCGCCTTGGGTGCGCCCAAACCGGCGCGCAGCCGGGCTATCGCGGTCTCCACGGCGTGGGTGTCATCACCGCCGCCGGGCAGGGCGGCGAGCAGGTTCTCCCGGGAAACGACCCGGCCGGGCTGCCGGGCCAGCGACCGCATCAGCGCCATCGGCGCGGGCGCCAGCTGGCGCACCTCGCCGTCGACCACGACGCAGCCGCCGCGCACGCTGAGCGTGTGCCCGGCGGCGTAGATCCGATTGGCCCGCCGCGGCAATTCCTCGGCCACGTGCCTCGCCAGTGCGCCGAGCCTGGCGCGTCCCGGCATGGAGGTCGCCACGCCGAGCTCTTCCAGCGGCGCGGCGGTGATCGGGCCGACACACGCGGCGAGCACCCGGCCGCGCAGCGCGTGCAGCACGCCTTCGAGCAGTCCGGTTTCCTTGGCGCGCATCAACATCGACGCCACCGCGGGTGCGCTGGTGAACGTCACGCAGTCCAGGTTGGCGGTGACGATGGCCTCGATCAGCTGGTCCATCGGACCCTGATCCTCCGGCGGCATCCACCGGTACACCGGCACCGGCACGACATCCGCACCGGCGCAACGCAATACCTCACAGAAGTCGGGTACCGGCTCCCACTCGGTGGTGGCGCCGTGCAGCTGCACCGCGATCCGGACCCCTTCGACGCCCTCGGCGAGCAGGTGGTCGAGCACCTCGGCCGACGATTCCGAGGCGGGCGACCATTCCTCGCGCAATTCGGCGGCGCGGATGGCGCCCTTGGCTTTCGGGCCGCGGGCCAGCATCCGGGTGGCCGCGAGCGTCGCGCGCAGTTCCTCGGCGATCCCCCAGCCCTCGGCCGCCTCCATCCAGCCGCGGAAACCGATGCCGGTGGTGGCGACCGTGAGCTGCGGCGGTTCGACGATGAGCTGGCGGGTCACCCGCTCCAGTTCGGTGTCGTCGGCCAGCGGAATGATGCGGATGGCGGGCGCGGACACGATATCGGCACCGCGCCGGACGAGCAGGGTGGCGAACTCGTCGGCTCGTCTGGCCGCCGTGATGCCGATGGTGAAGCCGGCAAGACAGCCGCCAGTGTCGATGGTGGTCATGCGTTCATCCGTCCGAAGAGGCGAGCCCGCCGGGTACCGGCTCGTTGGAGATCGAAACGATGCCGTCGGCTACGCGGACCGCGTATACCGGCAACAGCGCCGATTCGTCGTCCAGGCAGCGCCCGTCGATCAGGGAGAACGCCTGCTTCAGCAGCGGCGAGGCGACGACGGGGACGCCGCCGCGGTCGCCGACGATGCCGCGCGACATCACCGCCGCACGGCCGAACGGATCTATATTGCCGACGGCGTAGAGCGTGCCGTCGCTCAGCAGGAACAAGGCCGCCTGGCGGCCACCTTTCAGCAACACCGCAACGCCGCGGCCGGGGATCAGGTAGTCGAGCCGGCACGCCTGTGTCCAGCCGGTAGCGGTAGCTGCGGCAATACCGGGGGTATCGATCACGGTCATCGGTGTCATCCTCCAAACGCCTTACCCATTGGTACAGGCGTCCTGTTTCTATGCGGTTAAGCCGTCATTTCCCGTGCGTGGCGACCGGGATATCCGGCATACCCAGCAACACCGGCACCTTGCGTTCCCCGGTTTCGTCGAACGAAATGGTCGGATCGGCCTCTTCAGGGGCATTTACGAAGGAAACGAAGCGCGACAGCTTCTCCTCGTCTTCCAGCACCGCGGCCCATTCGTCGCGGTAGCCGGCGACATGCTGGGCCATGGTGGCCTCCAGCTCGTCGGCGATGCCGAGGCTGTCCTCGCAGACGACCTGCTTGAGGTAGTCGATCCCGCCTTCGAGTGATTCCTGCCACGGCGCGGTGCGCTGCAACCGGTCGGCGGTGCGGATGTAGAACATCAGGTACCGGTCGATGTACTTGATCAGCGTCTCGTCGTCGAGGTCGCCGGCGAGCAGCACCGCGTGCTTCGGGGTGAGGCCGCCGTTGCCACCGACGTACAGGTTCCAGCCGTGCTCGGTGGCGATCACGCCGACGTCCTTGCCGCGCGCCTCGGCGCATTCCCTGGCGCAGCCCGACACGGCCAGCTTCAGCTTGTGCGGGGAACGCAGTCCGCGGTAGCGCTTTTCCAGCAGCACCGCCATGCCGACCGAGTCCTGCTGGCCGTAGCGGCACCAGGTGGAGCCGACACAGCTCTTCACCGTGCGCAGCGACTTGCCGTACGCGTGCCCGGATTCCATGCCGACGTCGACCAGCCGCTGCCAGATCTGCGGCAGCTGTTCTACGCGGGCGCCGAACAGGTCGATCCGCTGACCGCCGGTGACCTTCACGTACAGGCCGAAGTCCTTGGCGATCTGGCCGATGGTGATCAGCTGATCGGGGGTGACCTCACCGCCGGGCATCCGCGGCACCACCGAGTAGGTGCCGTTCTTCTGCATATTGGCCAGGAAGTGGTCGTTGGTGTCCTGCAGCGCGGCCTGTTCGCCATCGAGGATGTGCTCGCTGGAGGTGGAGGCCAGGATGGAGGCGACCGTCGGCTTGCAGATATCGCAGCCGGTGCCCTTGCCGTGCTTGGCGATCAGGCCGGAGAAGGTGCGGATGCCGGTGACCTGGACGATCTGGAACAGCTCGGCGCGGGACTGGCTGAAGTGCTCGCACAGCGCCTTGGACATCTCGACGCCGGACTGCTCGAGCAGCTTCTTGAGCATGGGAACACAACCGCCACAGGAGGTTCCGGCGGTGGTGCAGCTCTTGATGCCCGCGATGTCGCACGCGCCGTCGGCGATGGCGCCGCAGATCGCACCCTTGGACACGTTGTTGCAGGAGCAGATCTGCGCGTCGTCGGGCAGCGCGTCGGCGCCCAATTCCGCACCGGCGGGCGAGATCAGCGCGGCGGGCTCGGCGGGCAGCGGACGCCCGACCAGCG
Source organism: Nocardia iowensis (assembly GCF_019222765.1). Taxonomy (NCBI): domain Bacteria; kingdom Bacillati; phylum Actinomycetota; class Actinomycetes; order Mycobacteriales; family Nocardiaceae; genus Nocardia; species Nocardia iowensis. The sequence goes on from NZ_CP078145.1 coordinate 7,351,505, forward strand.
GGCGCAGCGCGGCGTAGGCAGTCGCGTCGCCGACGAGGATGCCGCCGAGCAGGATCTTGGCGTCATCGGAGACAACGAGTTTCGCGTAGGTGCCCTTGGCGGCGTCGTGCAGCACCACCGACAGCGCGCCCTCGGTGGTGCCGTGCGCGTCGCCGAAGCTGGCCACATCGACACCGAGCAGCTTGAGCTTGGTCGACATGTCCGCGCCGGGGAATTCACCCGCGCCGCCGAGCAGCCGGTCCGCCACGATCTCGGCGGTGGTGTAGCCGGGTGCGACGAGGCCGTAGCAGGTGCCCTCGACCGCGGCGCATTCGCCGATGGCCCAGATGTTCGGATCGGAGGTCCGCAGCCCCAGATCGGTGATGATGCCGCCGCGCGGGCCGACCTCGAGGCCGCTGTCCCTGGCGATCTGGTCGCGCGGGCGGACACCCGCCGAGAACACGACCAGCGAGGCTTCGATCACCGAGTCGTCGGACAGGTTGACCCGCACCCCGCCGCCCGCTTCCTCGATCGAGGAGGTGCCGACGCCGGTGTGCACGAACAGACCGAGGTCGGTGACCAGTCGCTCCAGGATCGCGCCGCCGCCCTCGTCCACCTGGGCGGGCATCAGCCGCTGGTTGTACTCGACCACATGCGGCGTGAGACCGAGCTGCCGGAGCGCGTTCGCGGCCTCGAGGCCGAGCAGCCCGCCGCCGACCACGACGCCGACGGCACCCGGCCCGGCTGCCTCGGCGGCGGCCCTGATGCCGTCCAGATCGTCGATGGTGCGGTAGACGAAGCACTCCGGCCGGTCGTGGCCGGGCACCGGGGGGACGAACGGATAGGAGCCGGTGGCCAGCACCAGCGCGTCGTAGGCGATGGTGTCGCCCGCCGACGTGGTGACCTTGCGGGCCTCCCGGTCGATCGCCTCGGCGCGTTGCCCGAGCCGCAGCTCGACCAGCGCGTCACCGGCGTACTCGTTGCCGGGCAGCGCCAACGCGGCGGCGTCCCAGGTACCCACATAGGAGGACAGGCCGACGCGGTCGTAGGCGGGCAGCCGTTCCTCGCTGAGCACGACAACCTGCCACTGCCCGGCCTCGTCCCGCGAGCGCAGCGCCTCCACGAACCGATGCCCGACCATGCCGTGGCCGACGACGACCGCGGTCTTGCGCAGGGCTGGTTCGACTGAACGATTCGTCGACGTGCTCAAGAGGGGCCTCCAAAGATCCGGTTGGCCCCACGGTAGGTAACGGGTATTGCCGCAATGCTGCGCGAAATGACCGGCGTATCAACGGTTGCTCACGGGCGCCCGGCGCGGCGGGTGAGCTCGGCGCAATGTTGCGCGGCGGTGACGCAATTGTTTCCGCAGGTCACGACGAGACGGACTCGGCGATCGTCAGCCGGTGAGGGGTGCCGCGGACAGCATGAACGCCACCACACCACCCCCGCAACTCGACCGAGGCGGTCAGCTCCAGGTGTCTTCCAGCATGCGCGGCTTGCATGCCTGCCAGGCACCGGTGAGCAGCACCAGCACCGCGACGCCGAGCAGGGCGAACGGGGCGAGCCAGCCGTCGGTCACCGAGTGCAGCACGCCGAACAGCAGCGGACCGACACAGGCCACCGCGTAACCGACGCCCTGGGTGAAGCCGGATAGGGCGGCGGAGCCACCCGGCGTGCTGGTGCGCAGGTTGATCAAGGTCAGCGCCATCGGGAAGGTGCTCGGGCCGAGACCGAGCAGCACCACCCAGAGGATGGGCACGCTCATCGGCGCGACCAGCAGCCCGACGAAGGCGGCGACGAAGAAGACCGCGCAGCCGACCACCACGGGGAACGGATTACGGAATCGCGTGACGACTGTCGGCGCACTGAGTGCCGCAAACAGACCGACGACCGCGAACAGACCCAGCATCGAACCGCCGAACGCGGCGCTTGCTCCGGCGTCGCTGAGGATCTTGGGCAGCCAGGTGAACATCGCATAGGTGATCAACGACGTCATGCCGAACATGCCCGCCATGCCCCAGGCGACCGGCGAGCGCCAGACGCGTCCGGTGCGCGGTGCGTCGGTGGGCAGGGCGGTGGTGTCGTCGCGATCGCGGCCGCGCCGGTCGCGCAGCACGCCGATCCACGGCACCGCGGCCGCGAAGCCGAGGACCGCCCACAGTCCGAGCGAGATCCGCCAGCCGTGCGCGTCGGCGACCGGGACCGCGACGAACGCGGGCACCACGGTGCCGAGCTGCACCATCATGATGTACAGCGAGCTGACCACCGCGAGCCGATCCGCGAAGTACCGCTTCACCAGCGGCGGGATCACCACGTTGCCGATGCCCATGCCCGCAAGCGCGAGTGCGGAGAAAACAAGGAGTTCGGCAGTGCCGGACAGCAGCACCCGGACCAGTTGGCCGACGCCAGCCATCAGCATGGCGATCATGGCGGTGCGTTCCAGCCCGAAGCGGCGCACGAGCAGCGGAGTGAGCAGGCCGGACAACGCGAACATCGCGGTCGGGATCATGCCGAAGACGCCGACAATTGCGGTTCCGTAGCCCACGTCGTCACCGATGCGTTCGGCGAGCGGACTGAACGCGGTGACCGCGACCCGTAGCGTCAGCGCCGACATCACAATGGCGGCAAGAACGAGCAGACGACCCTCCGTCAGCGCACGTCGGCGCTGCTCGACCAGTGTGGATTCCTGTCCGGTCTGAGTTTTCTGGAGGGTTGCAGTCACTGCGAAATCATAGGATGACAGGATGATAGGAGGCAACGATTTGTGATGAGCGGTACTCTAGGTCGGTGCAACCAGTCCGGCGCACCAGCCTCATCGCCCAGGTCACCGAGCAGCTGCGTGCCGAAATTCGATCCAGCCGTTGGCCCATCGGGTCCCGCATCCCTACCGAACCGGAGCTCACCGAGCTGACCGGGACGGGTCGAAACACCGTGCGCGAGGCCGTCCAGGCCCTCGTGCACGCGGGGATGTTGGAGCGACGCCAAGGCTCGGGAACCTACGTGATCGCCTCCTCCGACCTCGGCGGCACCCTCGGCAAATATTTCGCCGATGCCGAAGAACGTGACGTCCTGGAACTGCGCCTGGCGCTGGATACCACGGCCGCCGCGCTGGCCGCGCGCCGCCGCGACGACGCCGACATCGCGAACCTGCTGCAGCTGCTCGCCGAGCGCGACAAGGCGTGGAACGACGACAGTCCGGCCGCGATCGAGTCCGACGTCGAGCTGCACCGCGCGATCGTGGTCGCCAGCCACAACGCGGTCTACCTCGAGTTCTACGATTCGCTGCTGCCGATCATCGAACAGGTGATCCGGGCGCGAACGCTGAAGTCCGACGACTCCTACCCCGAGGAGCACGCCGAATTGGTGCACGCCGTGATCGACGGCGACCCCGAGCGAGCCGCCTCTGCGGCGAGCTGCTTCCTCAACTCACTCATCGCCGAGTACCCCGACGTGCGATAACAGCGTTATTCCGGTCGAAATGACGCCAGGTAACCCACTTTTCACTGGCCGTCCGTTTCGCATGTGAGTCGGAATTGCCTGGAACGTCACGCGTAGCCACGGTGCCGCAACAACCGGCCCCTACGTTGTGAAACGACCGTAGCTAGGCAACTCGACTCCGCCGGCGGCCTCGTGCCGCGATGAGGGCCGGTCGAGTGCGAACGAGAGGAAGCCGATGACTGCCATCGCAGCCGCCACCGGCACCGAAACCCCTTCGAGCACACAAACCTTCCAGCATCAGACGCGGGGGCGCTGGCTGGACCACTGGGAGCCGGACAACCTGAAGTTCTGGGAGTCGGGCGGCGCGAAGACCGCGCGCAAGAACCTGATCTTCTCGGTGTTCGCCGAGAACCTCGGCTTCAGCGTCTGGGTCATCTGGGGCAGCGTGGTCACCAGCATGGGCGCCGCGGGCTTCCCCTTCCTGGAGGGACTCGGCAAGGGCAACCCCACCGCGGTGAGCAACGCTCTACTGCTGTCGTCGACCCCGACGCTGGTCGGCGCCGCGCTGCGCATCCCGTACACCTTCGCCATCCCGAAATTCGGCGGCCGGGCATTCACCGCGTTCAGCGCGGCGATGCTGCTGATCCCCACCCTCGGCCTGGTGTACTTCGTCAACCAGCCGGGCACGCCGATGTGGGTCTTCATGATCCTGGCCGCACTCGCCGGTGTCGGCGGCGGCAACTTCTCCTCGTCGATGGCCAACATCAACTTCTTCTTCCCCGAGGGCAAGAAGGGCGCGGCCCTCGGCATCAACGCGGCGGGCGGCAATCTCGGTGTCGCGCAGACCCAGCTGGTGCTGCCACTGCTGATCACCCTCGGCACGCACCTCACCGCCAAGGACGCGGCGGGCTACCGCTTCGGCATCACCCTGTCCGTCCTGGTCTGGATCCCGTTCATCCTCGTCGCGGCCGTCGGCGCCCTGCGCTATATGGATAGCGTTGCCAGCGCGAAGTCCGACGGCAAGTCCTATCGGATGGCGTTGACCAACAAGCACACCTGGGTGATGGCGGTGCTCTACATCGGCACCTTCGGCTCGTTCATCGGGTTCTCCTTCGCCTTCCCGACGCTGATCAAGGCCAACTTCCCGGAGCTCACGAAGATCGGCTGGATCAGCACCATCGGCAACCTCGCCTTCCTCGGCGCGTTCGTCGGCTCGTTCAGCCGTCCGTTCGGCGGCTGGGTCTCCGACAAGGTCGGCGGCGCGAAGATCACCGTCTACGTGTTCGGCGGCATGGCGGTCTCGGTCGCCATGATCATGGCCGCGCTGGAGCTGAAAAGCTTTCCGCTGTATCTGATTTCATTCCTGCTGCTGTTCGTGATGACCGGCATCGGCAACGGCTCGACCTACCGGATGATCCCGACCATCTTCAGCGCGATCTCGAAGAAGTACGCCGCCGAGCACGGCCTCGACCTCACCGAGGCGACCGCGTCGGCCAGGCGTCAGGCCGGCGCCGCGATCGGCGTGATCGGCGCGGTCGGCGCCTCGGGTGGTTGGCTGTTGCAGCAGGCGCTGCGGCTGTCGAACATCCACTACCACACGATGGCGCCCGCGTTCTGGGCGTATGCCGGGGCGTTCCTGCTGATGGGCGCGGTCACCTGGTGGTTCTATCTGCGGTCCTCGTTCGCGGTCGGCCGCTCGCCTTCGCTGGCCTACGCCAAGGTGTAAGCGGCGCAACGCGTATCGAATCTCGGCCGTCGAAAGTCATTGAGCCGCAAGGCTCGGGCTTTCGGCGGCCGACTTTTCTACAGCAGCAGGCGAACCATGTCCGCCGTGCGCGCCAAACCGGGGAATGCCTCCGGCGTCGACCGCGGGTGCAGCGCGTGCACGGCGAGCCGGAACATGACCGCGCGCAACAACATCTGCGGCCACTCCGGCAGATCCCGCCAGCGTTCCAGCAGTCCGTCGTCGGCACCGCCCCAGGCCAGCGCGTCCACCACGATCACCCCGGCCGCCCACGGCGCTGGCCGCCAGTACGGCGTGATGTCGGTGAGGCCGGGAGTGAAGGTTCCGGCGAACAGCACCGTCCCGAACAGGTCGCCGTGCACCAGTTGGGCGGGTGTCTGCACCGGCTTACGCAGCGTGGCCAGCTGGCCGATGAGTTCCATGCTGCGCTGGCCGTCCGGTGACTCGGCAGAGGGCAGCGGGCCACCCGCGCGCAGGCTGCGCAGCGGCACCGCCTCCCAGGCGGCCCGGTCGGCGGCGACGAACACGTCCACGTCCACCCAGGGCGCGACCGGCGGCTGGACCAGGAACCGGGGCCGCTCGAGGTGCGCTGTCGCCTGATGCAGCCGCAGGGACACCGAAACCACCTCGTCGTATCGGGGTTCCGGGGTGCCTTCCAGGTAGGTGTCGGCGCGCCAGCCGGAGACGACGTAGCGGCCGTCGGTCGCGCGCACCGGGCGGGCCAGGCGCAATCCGTCCACCTTGAGCGTTTCGCGGACCTTCGCCGACCACGCCGCCCGCGCGTGATCGGCGACCGGGCTGAGCACCACGTCTCCGAAGCGCCAGCCACCCTCCCAGTCGCCCAAGGTAACCGGGGTCACTTCGCGCAGACCGAACGTGGCACGCACGTGCTCGGGTGGTTCCACAGAAGTCACGGCCGTACCGTACCGCCGGTGTGGACGCTGTACAGCACGCCGCGCCGATGCGCAACCCCGGCCGCTCGGACCGGGGTCGCACCCGCCATCAGTCGATCAGTAGACCGGCAGCGACGGGTCGATCTGGCGGGCCCAGGCGATGACGCCACCCTGCAGATGGGTGGCGTCGGCGAAGCCCGCCTGTTTGAGGGCGGCCAAGGCTTCGGCGGAGCGGACACCGGTCTTGCAGTGCAGCACGATCGGACGGTTCTGCGGCAGCTCGGACAGCGCCTCACCGGACAGGATGCGGTCCTTCGGAATGAGCTTGGCGCCCTCGATGTGCACAATGTCCCACTCGACCGGTTCGCGCACGTCGATGAGCTCGATCTCCTTGCCCGCGTCCAGCAGGTCCTTCAGCTCGCGCGCGGTGACCGTCGAACCGGCCGCGGCGGCCTGGCCCTCCTCGGACACCACCCCGCAGAACGCCTCGTAGTCGATCAGCTCGGTGATCGGCTGACGTTCCGGGTCGCGGCGCAGCTTGATGGTCCGGTAGTTCATGTCCAGTGCGTCGTACACCATCAGTCGGCCGAGCAATGGCTCGCCGATGCCGGTGATGAGCTTGATCGCCTCGGTCACCATTACCGAGCCGATGGACGCGCACAGCACGCCGAGCACGCCGCCCTCGGCGCAGGACGGCACCATGCCCGGCGGCGGCGCCTCCGGATAGAGGTCGCGGTAGTTGATGCCACGACCGTCCGGCGCGTCCTCCCAGAAGACCGAGACCTGGCCCTCGAAGCGATAGATGGAGCCCCACACATAGGGCTTGCCGGCCAGCACCGCCGCGTCGTTGACGAGGTAGCGGGTGGCGAAGTTGTCGGTGCCGTCGACGATCAGGTCGTAGTCGGCGAACAACTCGACGGCGTTCTCCGGCTCCAGCCGGATCTTGTGCAGTCGCACGTCGATGCCGGAGTTGATCTCGAGGATCGAATCACGCGCGCTGTCGGCCTTCGGACGCCCGATGTCGGACTCGCCGTGGATGATCTGGCGCTGCAGGTTCGAGGCGTCCACCTCGTCGAACTCGACGATGCCGAGGGTGCCGACGCCCGCGGCGGCCAGGTACAGCAGCGCCGGGGAGCCGAGCCCGCCCGCGCCGATCACCAGCACCTTGGCGTTCTTCAAGCGTTTCTGCCCGTCCACACCCAGGTCGGGGATGATCAGGTGACGGCTGTAGCGGGCTACCTCGTCCCTGGTCAGCTCCGCGGCCGGCTCGACCAGTGGCGGCAGGGACTTTGGTGATGACACGTCCAGGACTCCTCGAATCGAATGGGTCGATCTCGTTGTGCAACACCCGCGACCGGACCGTTCTTCCCGTCCTATCGTCGCGCACCCGGTCCGGGGTCGACTGCGGGGGTCGACCGCGGGTCAGCCGCGGGGGTAGGGCCAGGGGTTGAAGCGACAGCGTTTGCCGTCCATCGGGACGACGCCGTCCGGCTCCAAAGTGGCGATGTCGTTGTTCTTGGTGCCGAAGGTCTGCTGCATCATCACCGGGGCCAGGCCGCCGTCGGTTTCGCACGCCTGATGCTGGTGGTAGCCGATGGCGTGGCCGACCTCGTGGTTGATCTGGTACTGCCGGTAGGAGCCGATATCGCCCTCGAACGCGACCGCGCCACGCACCCAGCGGACCTCGGAGAGCACCACCCGGCCGAGGTCGGAGTTGTAGCAGGACGAGTCGATCGGAATCTCGAAACCGCAGGCCTTGCGGGTGGACTCGCGGGAGGTGAGGGAGATGCGGAAGTCGGTGTCACCCTGGTCGACCCGGCGGAAGGCGAACTTTTGGTCGTGCGTCCAGCTCTTCGGGTTGGCGAGGGTGGATTCGACCAGCTTCGCGACGGACTCGTCACCGCCGAAGACCGTGGTGTCGATGCCGTCCTCGATTTCCACCGTGTAGCGGAAGACGGTGTCGGTGCCGGTGCCGACCTGACCGGTCGAACCGGGCACCACATGCCAAGTGCCCGCGCCCGTTTCGGCGAAGTTGCCGCCCTCGGGCAGTGCACCGGTTGGCAGGTCGGTGGGAAAGTGGCCGTCGCCGGGTGGGGCGCCGATAATGCCCGCGTTCGCGCCGCGTGGACTCAACTGCCCCAGGCCGGGTGCGCCGCCGACCACGACCACCGGATCGCTACCGCGCACCGCGTCGACGACGACCAATACCGTGACGGCGAACAGCACCGGCAACGCGTAGGCCCGCCAACCGTAGGTGGAGACGAATCTGCCCAGGGCGCTTTGCTTTTTGACGCTGCGTTCGGGGCGGCCCCTGGCTCTGCCTTCGGACGGGGCGGTGGGGTCCCAGCTGGCGCGCAGCGGCTGATGGGAGCGGTCCGGCTGGCCGTAGAGGCCGAGCGGATCGTAGATCTCGACGCCGTGGCGATCGCCGCGGGTGCCGTTCGAATCGGGCTGCCCGGCAAGAGGATCCGCGGCTCGGCCGGAGCCGTTGGGGCGGGCGGCGGGATCGGGGCGGCGGCGGCCCGATCGGTCCTCGGCATCGAGCGGTGGCGCAGCGCCGGTGCGGGCGGCTGCGCCCGGTCGAGCTTCGGGGCCGGACCTTGCCACGGGTTCCGACACTACGGAACCGGGCGCGCCGGGGCCAGCGCGGCGGCGCAGATCGCGCCCACCGCCGGACGGCCGTTCCGGTCGCTCGCTCACGATCACCAGGTTCTCACAAGTGGCAAGTGCCACCGTCGGGCACACCACTACCGCCGGTAGGTGCGACATTTCTCACCGCGTCGAACCAGTTATCCGGGCCCGGTCTGCGGGCAGGCAACAACCGAGTATCGTTCTTGGGATACCCGGTGCACACCCCTTGCCGGGGAACCAACTGGGAGAGCCGAAATGACTGACCTCGTGGACCGGATGGCGTCCCGTAGATCGTCGTCCGAGCCCGCCAAACGCGGCACCCGGCTTCCGCGTGACGAGCGACGTCTGCAGCTACTCGCGGCGGCCAGCGAAGTCTTCGTGCAGCGCGGCTACCACGCCGCGGGCATGGACGAGATCTCGCAATGCGCGGGCGTGAGCAAGCCGGTGCTCTATCAACACTTCACCAGCAAGCTGGAGCTCTATCTGGCGGTGCTGCAGAACTATGTGGACATGCTGGTCTCCAGCGTTCGGCAGGCGCTGCGGTCGACCACCGACAACCGGCAGCGCGTCCGCGCCGCGGTGCAGGCCTACTTCGACTTCGTCGACAACGAGATGCAGGGCTTCCGGCTGGTCTTCGAATCCGACCTGACCAGCGAGCCGCAGGTGCAGCGCCGGGTCGAGCAGGCCACCGAGGCCTGCGTGGACGCCGTGTTCGACCTGGTGGCGCACGACTCGGGCCTCGACCCGTACCGCGCGCGGATCCTCGCGGTCGGCCTGGTCGGCGCGAGCCAGTTCACCGCGCGCTACTGGCTGGAGGCCGACCGGCCCATCCCGAAGGAGGAGGCTGTCGACACGACCGTCTCGCTCGCCTGGGGCGGTCTGTCGCACGTCCCGCTGCACCCCATCGACTGAGTGCTCGAACAAGGCGAGCCCCTGCATCCGAAGGTTGCAGGGGCTCGTTGCTGTCGGCCTTGGCCGAAGAAATCAGACGGTCGCGAAGCCGACGCGGCCGCTGGTGACGGTGCCGATTTCGACGTAGGCGACCTTCGAGGCCTGGATCAGGAACTTGCGACCCTTGTCGTCGGTCAGGGACACGAGGCCGCTCGTGCCGGTCAGTGCACCGGACACCAGCTCCTCGACCTCATCCGGGGTCTGCGAGCTGTTGATCAAGAGCTCGCGCGGGCTATCCGAAATACCGATCTTGACCTCCACGGCCAACCTCCGAACGTAAGAGTCCTGTGCTGTCCATCCAAGGCTAGTGCAGGGCAACGCCGAGATGGCAGACGGCTGCCTGCGCCGTCAGCGAACATCAGCGGCTAACGCAGGAAAAGGCCCGCACGCCGTTGTGCAGGCCCGCTCCGCGCGACCGGTGCTACTTCGGCTCGATGAGCTGGATCTCGAGCTCGATGTTGACCTTGTCGCTCAGCATGCCGGGCAGCGGGCCGCCGACGCCGAAGTCGGTGCGCTTGATGGTGCCGGTGGCGGAGAATCCGGCGTGCCGGTCGCCGGTCGCGCCGAATTCCTGCACGCCGCCCCATTCGACATCCAAGGTGACCGGCTTGGTGACGTCGCCGAGCGTGGCCGCACCCTCGACCTCGAAGCTCTCCGCGATCTGAACCGGTTGCGTGGCACGGAAAGTCAGCGTCGGACGGTTGGCGACATCGAGGAAGTCGGCGGTGCGGATGTGCGCGTCGCGGTCGGCGTTGCCGGTGTCGAACGAGTCGAGGTAGATGGTCGCGCCCAGGGTGGCGGCGCCGGACTCGTCGACCACGAACTCGGTCTCGAACCGGGTGAATCCGCCGCGCACCTTGGAGATGCCGAGGTGCCGAATGGTGAAGGCCACCGACGAGTGCGCGGTGTCCAGGGTCCAGGAGCCGGGCTTCAGCGACTGGGCGGTGGTGGTGGATTCGGGAGAAGTTGTCATGCCGTCGACCTTTGCCGGACCACGGTCCGTTAACAAGACCTTAGTTATCCTGGACCTGGCAGGGCGAGGCTAAGCCTCCTAGGACGCGGCACGATGGAACTCATGGCTCGCAACGGATTCGCGGAATTCCTCATCGCACGGCGGGCGGAGCTACGGCCCGCCGACGTCGGGCTGCCGGAGGGCAGGCGCCGCCGCACACCCGGGCTGCGCCGCGAAGAGGTCGCCGTTCGCGCGGGGGTGAGCGCGGATTATCTGGCCCGGCTCGAGCAGGGCCGCGACACCAATCCCTCGGTGGCGGTGATCGACGCACTCGCCGATGCGCTGCTGCTGCGCGGCAACGAGCGTCATCACTTCAGCCTGCTAGCCCTCGCCTCGGGCAACGAATCTCGCTGCCCCGGAAGCGAATCCGCCGAGGAGAAGATCGCCGACACGATCCAGTCGATCCTGCGCGCGTTGCAGCCGACGCCCGCCTTCGTGATCGGCCGACGACTGAATGTGCTCGGCTGGAACGCGGCATGGGCGGACTTCGTTTCGCCGCTCGGGCTGCTCGACGAGGGACAGCCGAACCTGGCCAGATACACGTTCCTGCACCCGACCGCGCGGCAGGTGCTGCGCAACTGGTCCGAGGCGGCCGACATCTTCGCCGCCGCGCTGTCGCGCGCCAAATTGCGCTGGCCCGGCGACGATTCGCTGCTGGAAACGATCGACGAGCTGCGCCGCCACCCGGATTTCGCGGCGCGCTGGAAACCGCACCACGTCGGAGCGCACATCTCCGGCACGCTGCACATCGACCATCCGGTGCACGGCCTGGTCGACGTGCCGTTCGAAACCCTCGACGCCGACCGCGATCAGAGCATCATCGTCTGGCTCACCGGTCAGGCGCGCGCCCAGTCCCCCGCGCTGCGCCTGGTCCGCTAGATACCCAGCTTCGCCATGCGCTCGGCATGGCTGGACTGCATCCGCTCGAACAGCGAGGCAATCCCATTGAGATCGCCCGTCGCCGACAGCACCAGCTCGGTCAACTCGTCGCGCTGCGCCATGACGTACTGCGCCTGGGTGATCGCCTCGCCCAGCAGCCGCCTGCCCCACAGGGTGAGCCGATCGCGTTCGGAGCGGCTGCTCTCGACCGCGCGACGCACCTCCTCGACCACGAACTCCGAGTGACTGGTCTCGGCGAGCACGTCGCGGACCACGGCGGCGACCTCGGGGGTCAGCGCGCCTGCGATCTCGGTGTAGAAGTCCGCGGCGATGCCGTCGCCGACGTAGAACTTCACCATCGACTCGAGCCAGGTCGAGGGGTCGGTGGAGGCGTGGTAGGCGTCCAGCGCCCGCACGAACGGCGCCATGGCGTCGAAGATGTCGACGCCGCGCTCGGCCAGCGCCGACTCCAATGCCTTGAAGTGGTCCATCTCGGCGGACGCCATCTTCGCCACGGCGACTTTGCCGCGCAGCGTCGGCGACAATTTGGCTTCCTCGGCCAGCCGGTAGAACGCGGAGATCTCACCGTAGGCGAGCACCGCGAACAGATCGATCACCCCGGGGTGATCGGCGGGGACGGCGTCGGCGGACGAAACACCCAGCGCGGCAGGTGACTGTGCTCCCATGGCCCCAGCCTAGTACCACCCGACCGGCGGCGAACACGCCTCTGCACTGGCACTGCGGACGGTTACGGCCATGGCAGGGGCAGCGGTTGGGCACCCGGTCCGGTTCGGCTCACGCCGCCGACAGGAACTTGTCCAGATACGCCCAGGTCGTGGCGCGAGCATCGGGCCCGGTGAGGATGCCAAGGTGGCTGCCGGGCGCGGTTTCGTAGCGGACGGCGGCGGCGCCGGTGAGGGTCCGGGTACCCGCCTCGACGGCCGCGGCGGGGGTGATCACGTCGGTCGGCCCGCCGACCAGCAGGACGGGCGCGGTGACCTGAGCCAGCTCGATGCGCCGCCGACCTAATTGCACGACGCCGCGACCGATGTCGTTGTTCAGGATCAATCGGCCCCACAGCTGGCCGTAGAAGCGGCCGGGATAGCCGGGCATCGCGGCCATGAAGCGATCGATGGTCTCCATCCGGGCCAGCGTTTCGGTGCGCGCGATATTGCTGGCGACGAACCACGGCCGGGTGAGCTCCCGGTCCCAGGCGGTGATCTTGTAGCCGATGCGGGTCAGTGACGCTGGCACGCCGCCCGCGGCGCGGACGAGGGTCGAGGTCCCAATTCCGCCGGTGAATTTGGCGACGGCACGCAGCTGCGGAATGCCGGTCAGCTTGTCGTAGTCCAGCGGCGCACCGACCGCCGTGATGGACCGGATCGGCAGCTCGGCGTTGGCGGCGGCGGTGAGCAGTGCCAGCGTGCCGCCGAGCGACCAGCCGACCAGGTCGACCGGCGCACCGCCACGGTCGGCGGAGGTGCGCAGCACGGCCTCGGGCAGGATCTCGTCGATCCAGTCCTCGAAGCCCATCCGCCGGTCGGCGAAGCTGATGTCGCCGTAGTCGATGACGTACGGTGCGCGGCCGGTCGCCAGCAGGAAACCGGCCAGGCTCTGGTCAGGGCGCAGGTCGAAGCAGCTGGCGGGGGCGGCCAGCGGCGGCACCAGCAGGACGGTCGAATCCGTTGCGGCCGCAGCGGTTCCGGCGTCGCCCGGCCGGTGCTCGAAGCGGCGCAGCTGCCGATGCGGCTCGTTCCACAGCACCGTCGACGGCGTGGGATCCGGGGCCTCGACGCCAGAACCGAAGGTCAGCGCCCAGGCGTTGCGGGCGGCGGTCGTGACGGTGTCCGCGATATTCACCCCGAGAATGTCTCACATCTCGGTACCGTCGGTAACAGGCAAGTCCGGTTTGCCGCTATTGCCGCACCATGCCGGTGGGGTTCAGTGGCGGCACGACCGTGTCCAGCAGCCGCTTGACCAACGGCGCGAGCGAGGTCGTCAGCTCGGTGACGGCGTCGGCGGACAGCACCGCCAGCGCGCCGTTCCAGGCCGCCTCGTCGGTGCTCGCCTCGACGCGCTCGAGCAGCGCCGCGCCGCTGCCGGTCAGCGCGGGGTTGGCCGGTTCACCCTCGACCGCTCCCCTGGCCCGCAATTCGTCGAACGCGTCCGACCACTCCCGTTCGGACAACCCGCGCGCCTGCCGCATCACCGATTCCGCCGCCTTGCCCGCGGCGACCTGCATGATCAACGCTTGGCGGCCGGTCAGGCCGTGCGTCACCAGCGCGGCCACGTGCCCGTCACCGCGATGCTCCCGCAAGGTGGAGCTCAGCTGCCATAACGCACCGACCGGGTCCGCAGGCAGCGGTAGCGCCGCGTTCGCCGCGGCGAGCGGCCTGCCGGTCAGGTCGGCGGTGGCTTGCACCGGCGCGAGCAGCTCGACCGCGCGAGCGCATTCCGCGTCACCCGCGCCGTTGTCCCGGAGCAGGGTGGTGGACAGGTCGAGCCTGACCTGCAGGCACTGCTCCGGCGTGGCCCGTGACCAGGCCTCGGGTAGTGCCTTACGCACCATTTCCGGGTGGAAACCGGCGAAGGTCGCCAGCACTGTGGCGGGGGTCACCGCACCGAGCGGCGCGGCCCGAAATGCGAAGTATGTTTGCCAGTAGCCACGCAGTCCGATCGCGACACCCGCCTCCTTGACACCGGTGCCGAAATAGACCACGTCATGTAGTGGTTCGAGGGTGGTCCAGATTTGCCGCGCGAGATGAATTGCCATGTCGCGCAGCGTACGTCGAGGAACCGCGCAAGGAAACCGGACTTCGGTTTTCGAATAATCGGCAGCGGCAATTCGAGCCGCGCACAATATCACGCTACAATCGCACCGGACAACGAAAAGTTTCCCTCGACCGAGTTGCCAGATCTGTGCGTTCACCGCCCCGCGGTACCCACCGATCGGCATAACGAGCAGAGGTTTCGTCGTTCAGGAAAATGTGCGCGCACCAGCTCCGCATCACCAGTGCGCCGCGCCGATATCTCCCGAGGTAGCCGCCCCGAGCGTGGCAACCGGAAGACATCGCGAGCGTGGCCGGGTGAGTATCACAGGCGGAGACGTGGTCGTCGCGGGCCGACCGGTCCGCCCCACCTCGTGCGCGCGGGACGCGATTACGAGGAAGGCACGAACCTGAGCAAGATCACTGTCGAACAGGAACCCGGAGTGGCGGAGACGCTGTTGACCGCCGAACTGGACGCAACGCATACCGCACCGACATTTGCCGAATTGGGCGTTCGCGACGAAATCGTGCGCGCGCTCAACGAGATCGGCATCGAACGTACTTTCGCCATTCAGGAACTCACCCTGCCGCTGGCGCTCGCCGGTGAGGATCTCATCGGCCAGGCCCGGACCGGCATGGGTAAGACCTTCGGCTTCGGCGTGCCGCTGCTGCACCGCATCGCCACCGCCGATACCGGCACCACGCCGCTGGACGGCACCCCGCGGGCACTGATCATCGTGCCGACGCGCGAGCTGTGCATCCAGGTCACCTCCGATCTGGAGAACGCGGGCAAATACCTGAAGAACCACCAGGGCGCGCTGAAGGTGGCCTCCATCTACGGTGGCCGTCCCTACGAGTCGCAGATCGCGGCGCTGCGCAACGGCGTGGACGTCGTCGTCGGCACCCCCGGCCGCCTGCTGGACCTGGCCAACCAGAACCACCTGATCCTCGGCAAGATCGGCGTGCTGGTCCTGGACGAGGCCGACGAGATGCTCGACCTCGGCTTCCTGCCGGATATCGAGCGCATCCTGACCATGGTCCCCGACAAGCGCCAGACCATGCTGTTCTCGGCGACCATGCCCGGCCCGATCATCACCCTGGCCCGCACGTTCCTGAGCCGCCCGACGCACATCCGGGCCGAGGAGCCGCACGATTCGGCCATCCACGACCGCACCGCGCAGTTCGTCTACCGCGCGCATGCGCTGGACAAGAGCGAGCTGGTCGCCAAGATCCTGCAGGCCGAGGGCCGCGGCGCGACCATGATCTTCACCAGGACCAAGCGCACCGCGCAGAAGGTCGCCGACGATCTCGCCGAGCGCGGTTTCTCGGTCGGCGCCGTGCACGGCGACCTGGGGCAGATCGCTCGCGAAAAGGCGCTCACCAAGTTCCGCAAGGGCGGCATCGACGTGCTCGTCGCGACCGACGTCGCGGCCCGTGGCATCGACATCGACGACATCACCCACGTCATCAACTACCAGTGCCCCGAGGACGAGAAGACCTACGTGCACCGGATCGGGCGCACCGGCCGGGCCGGGCGCACCGGTATCGCGGTGACGCTGATCGACTGGGACGAGCTGAACCGGTGGGCGGGCATCGACAAGGCGCTCGGCCTCGGCATCGCCGAACCCGTCGAGACGTACTCGAGCTCGCCGCATCTGTTCGCCGAACTCGGCATCCCCGCGGGCGTGACCGGCACGGTCCGCAAGACCAAGCCGGAGCGGGACGAGGACGCGGTCGTGGTGGAGCGCCCGGCGCGGGCCCCGCGCAAGCGCAATCGCAAGCGCACCGTGCGTGGTCAGCCGATCGACGAGACGCAGCCGAACGGCAACGAGTCTGCGGGCAGCGCGTCCAACGGCACCGCGTCCAATGGCACCGAGGACACCGCGCCGCGCAACGGCGCACATCCGGCCGATGACGCATCTGCCGACGCCGACGAGAACGGCGACAAGCCGGCTCGCCGTCGTCGTTCTCGGCGGCGCAAGCCCGCAGGCGAGTCCGACGCGGGCAACGACAGCGGCGGCGAGGACAGCGCTGGCGACTCGAACGAGCACGGCGCTCGCGCCGCCAACGAGGACAGCACCCGCAGCTCGAACGAGCACGGCACCGACGATGCGGAGTCGGGCGATCAGCCCGCGCGGCGCAGGCGCCGTCGCCGCAAGCCTGCCGGTGACGGCACCGCCGAAGGCGCTGGCAGCACGGTGGAGCCCGCCACGGCTTCGGTCTGACCGACCGGATCCGTTACTCTCGCAATCGTGCTCGCACCCGAGCGGCGAACGCGCGCCGACGTCATCTCCGCTGTCGCGATCGCCGTGCTCGTGGTGATCGCGGCAGTGGTGGTCTGGGCACGCGGCGATGCGCGCGGCACCGAATCGGTGACCGCGACCTCGCCCGTGCCGACACCGGTTGCCGCGGACCAATTACCGACCTCGCTGCGCGAACTGTGGCACGCGCCGAACGCCGCATCCGCCAGGGCGTTGACCTCCGGCGGCGTCGCGGTCACCGGTGACGACGGCACGGTCACCGGCCACGACCCACGCACCGGCGAGGACCTGTGGCATTACCGGCGCGACATGCCGCTCTGCGGGATCGAAGGCCAGTTCGGCACCGTGGTCGCGGTGTACCGGGATCAGCGTGGTTGCAGTCAGGCCACCCTGCTGGCGGGCGAGAACGGGGCAAGGCGCACCGCGCGCAGCAGCTACATGGATCCGTCCGTTCGGCTGTCGGTCGACGGCACCTATGTGCTGGCGCAGGGGCCGAAGCGGCTGGAGATGTGGCGCTCGGATCTGGTGCGCACCATCGAATACGGGTTCGTCGACGCACCGGTGAACGTGAAAACCCAACCGCGCAAGGGTTGCTCGCTGCTGTCGTCGGGCTCGAGCCCGTCCCGGCTCGTCGTGCTGGAACGCTGCCCCGACGATCCGGCCAACCGGCTGACCGTGTTGAATCCCGCGCCGAAGGACAACACCGTCCCCGAGGAGCACGGCTCGCACACGCTGATCGGTCCTGGAGCGGATTCCCCCGAGGCACGAGTACTCGCCGTGTCGGACAGCAGGATCGTGCTCTACCTGCCGGGGTCGACCGGTGCGGAACCGGCGCCGCCACGGCTCGCCGTCTACGACGCGACCGGTAATCCGATTGTGGTGCACCAGCTTTCGGCACCGCTCAGCGACAAGACGACGACCACCCGAATCGGTTCGGCCTATTTGGTTTTCACCGGCAACAGCGTGATCGCGTTGAACGGCAGCACCTTCGACCCGGTCTGGACCGCGGCCGGAGCGCTGGGCTCCCCCGCCCTGATGGCGGGCAGGCTGCTGATGCCGAGCGCCGGGGCGCTCGTCGCGCTCGATCCGGCGTCCGGCACCGAGGTCGGCCGCATCCCGGTGGAACGTCCCGGCTACACCGGCGCCCCCATCTCCCTCGCGGTGCTCGGCACCACCATCCTCGAACAGCGCGGCACCGAGTTGCACGCCCTCGGCTGACCGGGTCACTCCGCCGGGAAAAATGTGGGATTGATTTGTCGGTGGGGTGCGGCAGACTGCCGGAATGACCGAATCCGAGCCCACGGCAGCCGAACCGAGTCGCGACATCACTTCCTTCGACGACCCCGAGGCACCGTGGAACCAGGAATACTCCGAAGAGGAGATGGCCAATTGGAATGACGGTGTGGTGGCGGAATTCCGCGCGAACGACGGGAAGGTCGGCGGTGCCTACGCCGGTGCCGAACTCCTGCTGCTGACCACGACGGGCGCCAAGAGCGGCAAGAAGCGCACCATTCCGCTGGGCGTGCTGCGCCGCGGCGAAACCATGTACCTGAGTTCGTTCATCGAGGACAAGTACCCGGCCTGGTATCACAACGTCAAGGCCGATCCGCGCGTCACCGTGGAGTTCGGCGGCAAGACCTACCAGGGCACCGCCAAAGCCCTCGACGGCGCCGAGTACGACGAGTTCGCCGGGTGGGTGCTCGAGCACAATCCGCTGCTCGCGGACTACCAGTCCAAGATCGAACGCCCACTCCCCTTGGTCGTGTTGACCCTGGACCAGTCCGAATAGCCGCCGGTACGGACGGCCGGGAGGCACGGCTCGGCAGGGGTGAACCATGATGGATCCATGTCCGTACTCGACGATGCCCGACTAGTGCTGCTTCGACACGGCGAGACCACCTGGTCCACCCAGCACCGCCACACCGGCCGTACCGACCTGCCGCTCACCGAGCGCGGCGAGGAACAGGCCAGGGCGGCGGGCCCGCTGCTGACCGCGCTGAAGCTGCGGGACCCCCTCGTCCTTACCAGCCCACGCCAGCGCGCGGTGCGCACCGCGGCGCTCGCGGGCCTCGCCGACACCACGGTCGACGACGACTTGGCCGAGTGGGACTACGGCGACTACGAGGGGCTGACCACCCCCGAGATCCGCGAGACCGCACCGGGCTGGACCATCTGGACCGGCACCGTACCGGGCGGCGAGTCCGCGGACGCGGTGCTGGCCCGCGCCGATCGAGTGCTCGCCTCGGTGGAACCACAACTGCCCGAACGGGATATCGTGCTCGTCGGGCACGGACACTTCTCCCGGGCGTTGATCACCCGCTGGGCCGAATTCGACATCAGGGAGGGCCGCCGGTTCGCCATGTCGACCGGCGCGGTGACCGTGCTCGGCTATGAACACGATGTGCGAACGATCCTGGCGCACAACCTGACTCGCACCGCCAACGGAGCAACACTGTGACTGTAGAACTGCGCCGCGCCGTCCCCGCCGACGTGCCCGGCCTGGTCGGCCTCGTCCACGACCTGGCCGAGTACGAGAAGGCGAGCGACGAGTGCACGGTCACCGCGGCACAACTGGACACCGCCTTGTTCGGCCCGACACCGAAGGTCTTCGCCCACGTGGTGGCCGAAGACGGTGAGCTGGTCGGCTGCGCGATCTGGTTCCTCAACTTTTCCACCTGGAACGGCGTGCACGGTATCTACCTGGAAGACCTCTACGTCAAGCCGGAAACGCGCGGGAAGGGCTACGGCAAGGCCTTGCTCGCCACGCTCGCGAAGGAAGCCGTCGACAACGGCTACGGCCGGCTCGACTGGGCCGTGCTGACATGGAACAAACCCTCGATCGATTTCTACGAATCCCTCGGTGCCGCACCGCAGAACGAGTGGGTCGGCTACCGCCTCACCGGCGACGCACTCGGCAAGCTGGCCAAGGAAGCGCAGTAGTTCACCGACGATGACATGGCTCACGCACATCGATGAGGACGCCTGGCCGGCCACGCCGGACCAGGCCATCGCGATCCAGGACGAACTTCGGCCGAAGGTCGAGACCACCAGGAAGACAAGGGAATTCGGCACCATTGCCGGACTCGACTGCGCCTATGCCGACAGCGGCGCAGTCGCCGCGGCCGTCGTCGTGCTGGACGCGATTACGCTGCAGACCGTCGATTCGGCTGTCGCGCACGGCACTTCGGCATTTCCCTACTATCCGGGGCTGCTCGCGTTCCGCGAGTTACCCACCACCATGCGGGCACTCGAACGGCTCGGCGGCGCACCGGATCTCCTGGTCTGTGACGCACAGGGGCTGGCCCATCCACGACGCCTCGGCTTGGCCTGCCACATCGGGCTGCTCACCGGCGTACCGACGATCGGCGTCGCCAAATCCGTCTGGGGCGACTATCTCGAACCAGGACCCGAGCGCGGCGCCCGCACCGACGTCACCATCGATGGTGAGGTCGTCGGCAGTGCCATGCGCACCAGGGCGGGCGTGAAACCGGTCTTCGTCTCGGTCGGCCACCGCATCGACCTCGACACCGCCTGCGCCCAGGTCCTCGCCCTCACCCCCCGCTACCGCCTCCCCGAAACCACCCGCCGCGCCGACTCCCTCTGCCGCGCCGCCCTACGCACCGCTGCCGCCGCCAAATAGCGCGCACAACGGGACATGACGGCGGCCGTACCCGAACAATGCCGCGGTCATGTCCCGTTGATCATGAATTACTCGGGTCGGCTCCGTAGTCAGCGGCCATCCAGCGGGTGGACGGCGGGGCGAAGAGCAGGATCAGGGCGGTAACGACTACGACGCCCAGCAGGGCGCCGAAGACCGGCTGGTGGGAGTCGGTGAGCAAGGACCAGGTGACGGGGAGCAGCAACAGCTGGGCAATGACGGCGATCGCCCGGCCCCAACGCTTTCCGAGCAGCAGGCCGACGCCCGCCGCGAGCACGCCGCCGCCGAGGATGCCGAACCAAGCCGCCGTGCCGTACCCGCTGGCCGCCGACTGGTCGTGACCGAGCAGTCCGCGCACGATCAGCACGAGCGCGACGATCACGGCGACCGCACCCTCCAGCGTCACCAGCCCACCCGCACCACGCACCGTCGTCGGCACGCCACCGGAAACGTCATCCTTACCGTCAGCCACGCGCCAACTCTACGACCAGCGGTAGTGGGCTGCCCGCTGACCGCCCCGGTTCAGCGCCTTTCAAACCCGGGCCGCGCGGCAATTAAGCTGCGGGGCGTGCGGACGCTGCTGATCGTGAATCCGAATGCCACCTCGACCACTCCGGCGACTCGGGATCTGCTGGCGCACGCGCTGGAGAGCCGCACGCAGCTGACCGTCGCGCACACCCAGCATCGCGGCCACGCGGCCGAATTGGCGCAGTGGGCAGCGACCAACGAGATGGACCTGATCGTCGTGCACGGTGGCGACGGGACGGTCAACGAGACCATCAACGGATTCTTGCCGCTGCCCGAACTGAACGACGGGCAGGCGTGGCTGCCGCGCCTCGGCGTGATCCCAGGCGGCTCGGCGAATGTGTTCGCACGCGCACTCGGCATCTCACCGGACCCGGTGACCGCCACCAATCAGCTCATCGACCTGCTCACGCTGGACCGGGACCGCCGAATCGGGCTCGGCCTCGCCGACGACCGGTGGTTCACCTTCAGCGCGGGCGTCGGCCTGGATGCCGACGTCTGCGAGGCCATCGATGCCAGCCGCGCCAACGGCAAGACGGCCACCCCGGCGCGCTACCTTCGAACAACCGTGCGGCAGTTCTTCCGCGCCAAGCGCCGCGAGCCAAGCGTCCGAATCGAAGTCCCAGGCCACGAACCGGTCACCGATGTGCATTACGCCTTCGTAACGAACACCACTCCGTGGACCTACCTCGACAAGACCCCGGTGCACACCAACCCCGGCACAAGGTTCGAAGCGGGTCTCGGCGTGTTTGCCGTGCGTTCGATGTCTGTACTGCCTACACTGCTGCTTGCCAGGCAGCTCTTGGCAGTCGACGGAAACCCCAAGTCTCGCAATTTATTTCGCGAAGACAACGTTCCGTCCGTGCGCATCGAGACGAAGGAACCCATCGGTCTGCAAATCGATGGCGACTTTATCGGGAAGCGCAACGTGGTGGATTTCACGGCCGTGCCCGCCGTCTTGGATGTCGTGGCGCCGCGACCAGAGTGATGCATGAAACGCACGAAAAACATCGTGGTAGTGCTGCGAAAACTGGGTAGAGCGAGTACAAAGGACCGGGCAGGTTCCCCATGTGGGGGCCGTTAGAGCGTGAGCTTCCCCACGGTGCACCAGATACCTATTGACATCTACGG
The DNA here is from genome assembly GCF_019222765.1 of Nocardia iowensis. Taxonomy (NCBI): domain Bacteria; kingdom Bacillati; phylum Actinomycetota; class Actinomycetes; order Mycobacteriales; family Nocardiaceae; genus Nocardia; species Nocardia iowensis. Next base: position 7,373,375 of record NZ_CP078145.1, read on the forward strand.
TGTTCGTGAAAGCATTCACAAGCAACCGTGCGGAAACATTCGAGTCGCACAAGTGAACGATCCACAAACCGTCGGCGCCATTTGCGGCGCCCAGCAAAGGAGCAGAGGAATGGACTGGCGCCACAAGGCCATCTGTCGCGACGAGGACCCCGAACTGTTTTTCCCGGTGGGTAACAGTGGTCCTGCGCTCGCGCAGATTGCCGATGCCAAGCTGGTCTGCGCTCGCTGCCCCGTTACCGCTGACTGCCTGTCCTGGGCCCTGAAGTCCGGACAGGATGCCGGCGTGTGGGGCGGTATGAGTGAAGACGAGCGCCGGGCGCTCAAGCGTCGCAACGCGCGCACGCGCACCCGCACCGTCGTCTGAGCAGACGATCGGATTTACCGGACCATTCAGCCCGGTCCGGTAATCGCATTTAAGCCCGGCACCCCCGAGGTGCCGGGCTCTCTTGTGCGGTCTTGCTTAGTTCGCAATTCCGCGAGGTTAGACCGGCTCGGTGTTTGTCTTCGTCCGTTGCGTTGGGTTCTTTGTCCTCAGTAGGAGCCCTCCCGGGCAGGGCGACCTTATCGTCGTTTCGCTATAGCGTTGGGGCACTTAACGACCGGAGCGACGGCCCAGCGGAACCCGCAGTACCGCATCGGTGCCGATGTCGGCGCCCGGATGCAGACCGATGGAACCGCCCAGTTCGGCGGTCACCAGGGTGCGCACGATTTGCAGTCCGAGCCGGTCGGAGGATTCCAGGCTGAAACCCGAGGGCAGGCCGCGGCCGTCGTCACTGATGATCACGTCGAGCCAGCGCGCCGAGCGCTCGGAACGGATTGTCACCGTGCCGTTCTCGCCGGAATCGAAGGCGTGCTCGATGGCGTTCTGCACCAGTTCGGTCAGCACCATCACCAGCGGAGTCGCGCGTTCGGCGGAGAAGACGCCGAGCGAGCCCGCCCGGCGCACCTTGATCCGGGCGGTGTGCACGGTGGCGACATCGGCCATGATCGGCAGCAGCCGGTCGACGACCTCGTCCAGATCGACTTCTTCATCCACCGACATCGACAGCATTTCGTGCACCGAGGCGATGGAGGTGACCCGGCGTACCGACTCGGTGAGCGCGACCTGCGCCTCCTCGTTCTCGGTGCGGCGCGCCTGTAGCCGCAGCAGCGCGGCGACGGTCTGCAGGTTGTTCTTCACCCGGTGGTGGATCTCCCGGATGGTGGCGTCCTTGCTGAGCAGCGCCCGGTCCCGGCGTTTGACCTCGGTGACATCGCGCACCAGCACCGCCGCGCCGGCCAATTCGCCGTGCGGGCGCAGCACCAGGGTGCGCAGCAGCACGGTCGCGCCGCGCGCCTCCACCTCCATCCGGCGGCCGGTGCGCCCGGCCAGTGCCGCCTGGATATCGCCGACCACCTCTTGAGCGTCGAACGGGTCGGTGATCAGCGAGCGGGTGAGGACCGCGAGATCCTGACCGGCCAAGTCGGCCTGCAATCCCATCCGGTGATAGGCGGACAGGGCGTTCGGGCTGGCGTAGACGACGGTGCCCTCGGTGTCGAGCCGGATGAAACCGTCACCGGCACGCGGGCTGGAATGGGTGGCCGCACGGTCCTCTGTGGTCGGGAAGGTGCCGTCGGCAATCATCTGGCACAGGTCGTCGGCGCAGGCTACATAGGCGATTTCGAGGGTGCTGCGGACCCGGGAACGCTGCACGTCGGTGTCCCGGCTCAGTACCGCGATGACATCGTCACCGCAGCGGACCGGGATGGCCTCGCGGACCGCGTGCACCGGGGTCGGGTGATACACGCCGGAGGTTTCCACATCGCGATCGGCGCGGACGATCTTGCCGGACATCAGCGCGTCGAACACCTGCGGATGGTCGGCCTGCAAAGCCAGGGTGCCGACCAGATCCTCCTGATGCACCGTCGGCGCCGTGGTGGGGCGGCATTGCGCGACACACACGATGTCGGCGCCCGCCGAGATGGGTCCGGCCCCCACCCAGAGCAGCAGATCGGCGAAGGACAGATCGGCAAGCAGCTGCCAATCCCCCACCACTCGCTGCAGATGATCCACAGCGACGCCGGGTAGGTCGGTGTGTTCGGCCAGTAGCTCGCTCAGTGTCGCCATGTAGATCTACCGCAGCAATCGATCAGGAGATCACGGCGATGAGATGACCGGCCTTGATCGCGTCGCCCTCTTTGACACCGATCGAGGTCACCGTGCCGCCGACCTCGGCGAGCACCGGAATCTCCATCTTCATCGACTCGAGGATCACCAGGGTGTCGCCTTCTTTGACCTCGTCACCTTCGGCGACCACGACCTGGTACACGACCGACACCAGTTCGGCGAGCACTTCCTCAGCCATGACACCCCATTCACTCGGTTGGTTCGGGCGGCTCGCTCGGTGGGTTCGAGCAGCCCAGCCGTGCGGCCTGCATCCGCTGAAGGTACAGCCAACCACACATGAAACAATGGCCTTCAATCAGAAGGGAGACTACTCATGGGTAAGCGCGGACGTAAGAAGCGTAGTCGCAAGGGCAACGCGGCCAACCACGGCAAGCGGCCAAACTCCTGAGCTACGGCTCGGCCGAAAAACGCAGAGCGGCACGCACTTCCATCGAGAAGGCGTGCCGCTCAGTTGTTTATCGGACGAGGCTAGGAGTCGGCGGTGTCAACCTTGCTGGACTCCACCTGGGTCGTCGTGACGGTCCGGCGGATCTCGAAGGTCAGCCGCTCGCGCAGGGCATCCGGTGCGCGGTCGCCGCCGCACTTGCGGCTCAGCAGCCCCTTGATCTTCTCTTCGATGCCGTAGGCCTCGATGCAGGGCGAGCAGTGGTCCATGTGGTGCTGCAGCCGCGCACGGGTCTCGTCGTTGCACTCACCGTCGAGCATCAGCCAGATGTCGGTGAGTACGGCCGTGCAGTCGAGGTCCATATCGGGGTCCCGCTCGGCGTTCACTGCTTGACCTCCTGGCGTTCCCCCGAACGGTTGAATCCACGCTCGCGCGCCACGTCGGCGAGCAAACCCTTGAGCTGCTTGCGGCCGCGGTGCAGCCGGGACATCACGGTACCGATGGGGGTGCCCATGATGTCGGCGATTTCCTTATACGGGAAGCCTTCGACATCGGCGTAGTACACGGCCATCCGGAATTCCTCCGGCAGCTCCTGCAGCGCGGCCTTGATGTCGTCGTCGGGCAGCGCATCCAGCGCCTCGACCTCGGCCGAACGCAGGCCCTGCGAGGTGTGCTCGGCGGTGGCCGCGAGCTGCCAGTCGGTGATCTCGTCGGTCGGATACTGGGCGGGCTGGCGCTGCTTCTTGCGGTAGGAGTTGATGTAGGTGTTGGTCAGGATCCGGTACAGCCAGGCACGGAGGTTGGTGCCTTCCTTGAAGGACTTGAACCCCTGGAACGCCTTGACGTAGGTCTCCTGCACCAGGTCTTCGGCGTCGGCCGGGTTCCTGGTCATCCGCAGCGCGGCACCGTAGAGCTGGTCGAGCAGCGGGAGCGCGTCACGCTCGAACCGCTGGGCCAGCTCCGTATCGTCGACCGCGGCACCGACACCGTCGGTCACCACGTCATCGTCGCTCGTCACACCTGTCCCTTCGATTGCCGTACCTGCCAAATCTACCGGCAGTGGCAATTCGAAGGGGAATCCGGCTTCCGGCGGAGACGCCTTCGTCCCTATCGGACGTTCGTCGAGCAGCACGGGCACCGACATCTCCTTCACGTCATTCATGGGGCTGATCACCGGCGTCAGCGGGATGTCCGGCCCGGCCGAGCGGTGTGTACTCGCTTCCAACATGCGAGACACGTCCTGTGTTCCCGCAGCAAAATCCCGGCATGACAAAAACGGTTGCGGTCCCGGCGGGTCGCGTCGTTAGGGTGTCCGCCATGGCAGCAGCCTCGACCCCCGCGATCCGCGCGCTGACCCAGGCCGAGGTGGCCCATCGGGTGCACGCCTACAAACACGATCCGCGCAGCGATTCCTACGGCACCGAGGCGGTGGCCGCGCTCGCCGGGGAACTGGGGGTGACGGCGGCGCAGATCTTCAAGACGCTGGTGCTCGAATTGTCGAGCGGTTCGCTCGCCGTCGCGGTACTTCCGGTGCCGAATACGTTGTCGCTCAAGGCCGCCGCGGCCGCGCTCGGGGTGCCGAAGGCGAGCATGGCCGACAAGGCGAAAGCCGAACGGACGACCGGGTACGTGCTCGGCGGCATCTCCCCGCTCGGCCAGCGCAAGCTGTTGCCGACCGTGGTCGACGACTCGGCGCTGACCTGGGACCGCATCCTCTGTAGCGCCGGGCGGCGCGGGCTGGAGATCGAGGTCGCACCGGCCGATCTGGTCCGGCTGACCTCGGCGGTGACCGCCACGGTGAGAACGGGGTAATCCACTCGATTCGACACAATCTGTGCGTCAATGGACGGGCCAGATTCGTCCGACTCGAGGATGTGATGCGAAATGTCCGCGCAACAGCGTGTCCGGATCATGATCGTCGCCCTGCTCGGAACGCTCGCCTTGGCCCTCGGCGCGATGGCGCTGCCGGCTCCGACGGCCACCGCGGCGCCGCCGACCGCAACCGAGATCGACTTCCCGTTCGACGGCTTGGGCAAGGATGACGCCCCGAGCACGCCGAACGCACCGAAATCGAACGACCCGTCCGGCAAGGCCGAAAAGCTCGGTGGCACCGTCACCACGCGGGTCATCGACCTGGTCACCGGCATCGTCAAATGCGGGCTCAATATCGCGACGCCGAGCGTACGGTGCTCGATCTGACGGACTGAAACCCGAACCGGAAGCCGGGCGATCAGAGCAAGCTGATCTGCTCGGCTTCTTCCTGTTCCGACACTCGCGCGAGCAGCTCAGGCCCATTGTTCTTCACGCTGTTGACCAGCGTCGGCACCGGTCGCGCCACGATCCCCGCGATCGATTCCTCGCTCGGTGTCTCCAGCAGGCTCGCCGGTGCGGGATGGTCCGGATCGAGCCAGGCGTCCCAGTGCTGCTTCGGCATCGGCAGCGGCATCCGGTCGTGGATGCGGGTCAGGTCGCCGACCGCGTCGGTGGTCAGGATCGTGCAGGACAGCAGCGGCTCGCTGTCGGGCAGCGACCGGTCGCGCCACACCGACCACAGGCCGGCCATGTACAGCCGCGAGCCGTCGGCCTGCGACATGAAGAAGGGCTTCTTGGCCACCTTCCCCTTCGCGCCCGAATCCGGCTCGACGACCCACTCGTACCAGCCGTCCATCGGCACCAGGCAGCGCCGATACTTCACCGCGTCCCGGAACGAGGGTGTCGTCGCCGCCTTGTCGGCGCGCGCGTTGAACAGCGGCTTGCCCTTCACCGGAACGCCCGGTTCGGCGGGCTTGGTCCATACCGGGATCAGACCCCAGCGCATGCGCCGGATCCGCAGCTTGGGCTCGTCGTCCTGGTGGCCGTGCTCGTGCCGCTCGACGACGGTGAGCACCTGGCTCGTCGGCGCGACGTTGTAATTGGTGAAATTGCCCGAGCCCCCCGTGCTTTCGGTTTCATCGATAGCATCCAGCTCGACCGCGAGCCGGCCGGGGTCTGTCGTGGTCGCATATCGTCCGCACATATCTCGATACTCCCACTCGACACCGACAGTCTCATGGACAATTGATCCATAGCTGGTGACCAGTTGAGAGTTTTGACCTAACATTCTCTCAGAGGATGGGTGGTCCGTGCCCGTCCGCTGACGCATGCGCACCGACCGGCCGCCACCAGGAGCAATCGGGCCCACGTCGTCCCGAGCACCCACCCGCAAGAGGAGAGACCCACCGTGACATCCACCGACACCAAACCTGCCGACCACGACACGGCGCTCACGTCGGTCAATCCCGCCACGGGCGAGGTCATCGCCACCCACCCGATCGCGGACGAGGACGCGGTGCGCGCGGCCGTCGCGAAGGCCCGGGCGGCCGCCGCCACCTGGGGCGCGCTGAGCTACGACGAGCGCAAGACGCACCTGCTGCGCTGGTCGAGCCAGCTGGTCGCCGATTCCGACGAGTTCTGCCAGCTGATCCACGCCGAGAACGGCAAGCCGCTCGACGACGCCTTCCTGGAACTGATGCTCGCGCTCGAGCACATCGCCTGGGCGGCCAAGAACGCCAAGAAGGTGCTCTCGCCCAAGAAGGTCTCGCCCGGCGCGTTCATGTCGAACTTCGCCGCCAGGGTCGAGCAGCGACCGCTCGGCGTCGTCGGCGTGATCGGCCCGTGGAACTACCCGGTCTACACGCCCAACGGCTCCATCGGCTACGCGCTCGCCGCGGGCAACACCGTGGTGTTCAAGCCGAGCGAATACTCGACCAGCATCGGCAATTTCCTGGCCGCGGCGTTCGCCAAGGCCAATCCCGATCTGCCCGAGGGCGTGTTCATCACGATCAATGGCTATGGCGCGACCGGCGCGGCGCTGGTCAAGTCGGGCGTCGACAAGCTCGCGTTCACCGGCTCGACCGCGACCGGCAAGCGGATCATGGCCGCGGCCGCCGAGAACCTCACCCCGGTGCTGCTCGAATGCGGCGGCAAGGACGCCGTGATCGTGGCCGGTGACGCGAACGTGAAGGCCGCCGCCGACGCGGTCGCCTGGGGCGCCACCGCCAACAGCGGCCAGACCTGCGCGGGTGTGGAGCGGGTGTACGTCGACCGTTCGGTGCGCGACGAGTTCGTCGCCGAGGTAAAGAAGATCCTGGAAAAGATCGGCCCCGGCTCGGGTGCCGAGGCCGCCTACGGCCCGATGACCATGCCGAGTCAGGTCGACATCGTGCGCCGCCACATCGAGTCCGCGCTGAAGAACGGCGGCACCGCCGTGCTCGGCGGCCCGGAATCGGTGAAGGCGCCGTTCATCGAACCGGTGGTGCTGGTCGACGTGGACGAGAAGTCCGAGGCGGTGCAGGAGGAAACCTTCGGCCCGACGGTCACCATCCGCACCGTCGACGGCGTGGACGAGGCGGTCGAGCTGGCCAACAGCTCCAAGTACGGGCTGTCCTCGGCGGTGTACTCGAAGAAGAACGGGCTCGAGATCGCGCGCAGGCTGCACGTCGGCGCCACCTCGGTGAACTCGGTGCTCGCCTTCGCCGCCATCCCCGGCCTGCCGTTCGGCGGCGTCGGCGATTCCGGCATCGGCCGCATCCACGGCGAGCCCGGCCTGCGCGAATTCGCCCGCCCGCACTCGATCGCGGTGCAGCGCTTCGCGATTCCCGGCATGGCGTTGCTCAGCTACTCGCGCACCCAGTCCACCATGAAGCTGCTGCGCAAGTTGGTTCCGTTCATCCACGGCCGCCACAAGTAGGTGAATTGCGTTGCGTGGCATCTCGGCCGCGAACACGCAGCGCCGCAGGCGGTGCAAATTGAACACCGCCCGTGTGTTCGGTCCGGTGATGGGTGAAGATGGAACACGTGAGTTTCTGGCCAGCGCCCTATGTCGATGTCCCTGTGCACGCGACCGTGACCTTGCCCGGATCGAAGTCGATCACGAACCGGGCATTGATCTTGGCCGCCCTGGCCGACGGCCCGTCGACGCTGACCGGTGCGCTGCGCAGCCGGGACACCAACCTGATGATCGCGGCGCTGTGCGCGCTCGGCACGAGCATCGAGGGCGACGGTGAGACGCTGACGGTGACCCCGGCCCCGCTGCGCGGCGGCGCCGTCGACTGCGGCCTCGCGGGCACGGTGATGCGTTTCCTGCCGCCGCTGGCCGCGCTCGCCGCGGGCGATGTGGCGTTCGACGGTGACGCGCAGGCCAGGCTTCGCCCGCTCAGCACCATCTTGGACGCGCTGCGCAGCCTCGGCGCGGAGATCGACGGCAGCGCGCTGCCGTTCACGGTGCACGGCAAGGGTGCGCTGCGCGGCGGCGCGGTGACCATCGATGCCTCCGGTTCCTCGCAATTCGTGTCCGGCCTGCTGCTGTCGGCGGCCCGGTTCGACGAGGGCCTGATCGTGCATCACGACGGCAAGGCACTGCCGTCGATGCCGCACATCGAGATGACCGTCGAGATGCTGCGCCGGGCGGACGTGCAGGTGCAGGCGCCCGAGCACAGCCGTAAGGCGCAGACCTGGCAGGTGGCACCCGGACCCATCCGCGCGGTGGACTGGGATGTCGAGCCGGATCTGTCCAATGCGACGCCGTTCCTCGCCGCCGCCGCCGTCACCGGGGGCGAGGTCAAGATCCCGCACTGGCCGCGGCTCACCACCCAGCCGGGCGATGTGATCCGCGAGATCCTGGTGCGGATGGGCGCCGAGGCGCGCATCTTCGACGGCGTGCTGACCGTGCAGGGCCCGGATCGTCTGGCCGGCATCGATATCGACCTGCACGACGTCGGCGAGTTGACCCCGACGGTCGCGGCATTGGCCGCACTGGCCGAATCCCCGTCCTTGCTGCGCGGCATCGCGCACCTGCGCGGGCACGAGACCGACCGGCTCGCCGCGCTGTCCACCGAGATCAACCGGCTCGGCGGCAAGGTCACCGAGACTCAGGACGGACTAGAGATCGTGCCCGCCGAATTGCACGGTGGCCGTTGGCATTCCTACGCCGACCACCGAATGGCCACGGCCGGAGCGATTCTCGGCCTGCGAGTGCCCGGCATCGAGATCGAGGACATCGGCACCACCGCCAAGACACTGCCGAATTTCGTTGCGCTGTGGGAGCGGATGCTCGATCCCACGCTCTCCGATCAAGGGGCGGCGCACTGAAAAAGCGCGAGTACGACGAATCCGACGTCCGGGTACGCCCGGGCAAGAGTTCGCGTCCCCGCACGAAAACCCGTCCGCAGCACAATGACGCGGAATCGGCCATGGTGGTGGCGGTGGATCGCGGCCGATGGGGTTGTGTGCTCGGCGGCGATCCGACTCGGCAGATCGTCGCCATGCGCGCCAGAGAACTGGGCCGCACGCCGATCGTGGTCGGTGATCAGGTGGACGTGGTGGGCGACCTGTCCGGCCGACCCGACTCGCTGGCTCGCATCGTCCGGGTCACCGAACGCCGAACGGTGTTGCGGCGCACCGCCGATGACACCGATCCGTTCGAGCGGATCGTGGTCGGCAATGCCGAGCAGCTGTTCATGGTGGTCGCGCTCGCCGACCCGCCGCCGCGCACCGGTTTCGTCGAACGCTGCATGGTCGCCGCGTATGCCGGTGGGTTGCACCCGGTGCTGTGCCTGACCAAACACGACTTGGCCGCCGAGTCCGAATTCGCTTCCGCCTTCGAGGATCTCGACCTCACCATCGTCTACGGTGGCGTCGACGACCCGCTCGAGCCGGTGCTCGAACTGCTCACCGGACGACTCACCGCCTTCATCGGCCACTCCGGCGTCGGCAAGTCGACGCTGGTGAATCGCCTTGTGCCGGACGCGTATCGGGCTGTCGGCGAAGTCTCCGGGGTCGGCAAGGGCAAACACACCTCTACCCAGTCGGTCGCGCTGCCCCTCCCCGGCGGCGGCTGGGTGATCGACACCCCCGGCATCCGCTCCTTCGGCCTGGCCCACATCACCCCCGACGACGTGGTCGCCGCCTTCAGCGACCTCGCCGCCGCCATCGAGGACTGCCCGCGCGGCTGCACCCATCTCGGCCCACCCGCCGACCCCGAATGCGCACTGGACAAACTCCCCGGCAAGGAGCGCCGGGTGGCCGCCATCCGGCTCTTGCTCACCGCCCTGAACTCCAACGACCATTGGCGCACCAACAGCGGCCCGAGCACCATCGATTAGTGCTGGTCGGGTGACCCAGTTGGGGACGTTCCCCACTGAGTGGCACGGGCAGCCTCGCTCAGTCGGGTAGCGCCTCGCTGGACCCGTCCTGCCCATCGGGCTGGCCGGGGGCGAAGGGCCATTCCTCGAACCAGGTGCAGCGGCCGTCCTGGTCGAAGCGCAGGATCCACAGATCGCGCCAGCGGGCGGGCTGGTCGGGGTATTCGACCTCGGCTCGGACTACCGCGGTGAGTCCGTCCACCGCGACGACCTCGCGTTCGATCGTGAACGACTCGTCGGGCCCGTCGCGGCCGGACTCCCAGAACTTCGCTAGCGCGGGTAGCCCCGTGAGCGGTTCCGCCCAGGGAGAAACCAGGTATCCGATATCGGAGGCGAAGAGGTCGCCGAGCTTCTCGGTCCCCGGCGTCCGCCAGGCCCGTTCGTATTCGCCGACCCATGCCTCAACTGTGCTCCGGTCCACGACGAAAAAAGCTACGCCTGTTCGGCACGCTCCGTGCGGGTTCCGCCGCAAAAGCGATCTCACCGGGCCGCCCGCCGCCACCCACCTCTTGATTTCCCGGCCTGCCGAATCGCCTGCGAAACGCAGAAGGCGCCCGAGGACCGGAGTCCTTGGGCGCCTTCTCGATTCAGCTACCAGCCGTCAGTGGCGGCGACGCGCCTTCGGTGCGCGCTTGGGCTTGGCCTGGGCGCGGGCGGCCTCGCGGCGCTCCCGACGGGTGGTGCCGGAGTCACCGTCACCACCGTATTCCTCGGCGTCGCTGTGCACCGCCTGGTGTCCACCCTCGTCCGGACCGGAGTAGCTGAAGCCACGCCGGGCGGACTCGTCGATGCCCTTGGCGCGCAAGGCCGCGGGAGCGGCACTGCCGTTGGGCACCGGCTGGTCGGTGGGCAGTGGACGCGGCGGCGCGGCCATCGCACCGACCGGCGAGCGCAGGCCCGCGTCGACCGAGACGCCTTCCGGCTGCGGCTGCTGCACCTCGACCTGCAGGTTGAACAGGAAGCCGACCGACTCTTCCTTCAGGCCCTCGAGCATCGCCGTGAACATGTCGAAGCCCTCGCGCTGGTACTCGACCAGCGGGTCGCGCTGCGCCATGGCACGCAGGCCGATGCCCTCCTTGAGGTAGTCCATCTCGTAGAGGTGCTCACGCCACTTGCGGTCCAGCACCGAAAGCAGCACCTGCCGTTCGAGATTGCGCATACTGCCCGCGCCGGCCAGCCCGTCGATCTCGGCCTCGCGCCGTTCGTAGGCCTCGTGCGCGTCGTCGAGCAACGCTTCGAGCAGTTCCTCGCGGGTCAGGTCGCCCGCTTCGCCGACCGCGGTCTCACCGGTCAGATCCTTGTAGTCGATGCTCACCGGGTACAGCGTCTTGAGCGCGGTCCACAGCTTGTCCAGATCCCAGTCCTCGACATAGCCCTCGGCGGTGGCGCCGTTGACGTAGGCGGTGATCACGTCGGTGATCATGCCCTGGACCTGACCCTCCATGTCCTCGCCGCGCAGGATCCGGTTGCGCTCGCCGTAGATGATGGTGCGCTGCTGGTTCATCACCTCGTCGTACTTGAGCACGTTCTTGCGGATCTCGAAGTTCTGCTGCTCGACCTGCGTCTGCGCGCTCTTGATCGCCTTGGAGACCATCTTGGCCTCGATCGGCACGTCGTCGGGCAGGTTGAGCCTGGTCATGATCGCTTCGAGCGCGGCGCCGTTGAATCGGCGCATCAGCTCGTCACCCAGCGACAGGTAGAACCGGGACTCGCCCGGGTCGCCCTGGCGGCCGGAACGACCGCGCAGCTGGTTGTCGATGCGGCGGGATTCGTGCCGCTCGGTGCCGAGCACGTACAGGCCGCCCGCGTTGCGCACCACCTCGGCGTCCTCGGCGGTCTGCGCCTTGACCCGCTCCAGCGTGGGCAGCCACGCCTGCTGGTAGGCATCCGGCGTCTCCACCGGATCCAGGCCCTCCCGGCGCAGGATGATGTCGGCGATGATGTCCGGGTTGCCGCCGAGCACGACGTCGGTACCACGACCGGCCATGTTCGTCGCGACGGTGACCGCGCCCGGCCGACCGGCCTCGGCGATGATCTCGGCTTCCTTCTCGTGGAACTTCGCGTTGAGCACGGTGTGCGCGATGCCGCGCTTGGTGAACTGCTTGGACAGGTACTCCGAGCGCTCGACGCTGGTGGTACCGATCAGCACCGGCTGGTCCCGCTCGTGCCGCTCGGTGACGTCGTCGACCACGGCCGCGAACTTGGCCTCTTCGGTCTTGTAGATCAGGTCGGACTGGTCCGCGCGGATCATCGGCCGGTTGGTCGGGATCGGGACGACGCCGAGGTTGTAGATCTGGTGCAGCTCGGCGGCCTCGGTCTCGGCGGTACCGGTCATGCCGGACAGCTTGTCGTAGAGGCGGAAGTAGTTCTGCAGGGTGATGGTGGCCAACGTCTGGTTCTCCGGCTGGATCTCCACCCCTTCCTTCGCCTCGATCGCCTGGTGCATGCCCTCGTTGTAGCGGCGTCCGACCAGGATGCGGCCGGTGAACTCGTCGACGATGATCACTTCGCCGTCGCGGACGATGTAGTCCTTGTCGCGGGCGTAGAGCTCCTTGGCCTTGATCGCGTTGTTCAGGTAGCTGACCAGCGGCGAGTTGGCGGCCTCGTACAGGTTGTCGATGCCGAGCTGGTCCTCGACGAACTCGACGCCCGCCTCGTGCACGCCGATGGTGCGCTTCTTGATGTCGACCTCGTAGTGCAGGTCCTTCTTCAGCAGCGGCGCGATCCGCGCGAACTCGGCGTACCACTTGCTGGAGGCATCGGCGGGGCCGGAGATGATCAGCGGGGTGCGGGCCTCGTCGATCAGGATGGAGTCGACCTCGTCGACCACGGCGAAGTTGTGCCCGCGCTGCACCAGATCGTCCAGCGAGTGCGTCATGTTGTCGCGCAGGTAGTCGAAGCCGAACTCGTTGTTGGTGCCGTAGGTGATGTCGGCGTTGTAGGACACCCGCCGCTGGGCCGGGGTCATGCCGGACAGGATCACGCCGACCTCGAGGCCGAGGAAGCGGTGCACGCGGCCCATCCACTCGGAGTCGCGCTTGGCCAGATAGTCGTTGGTGGTGACGATGTGCACGCCGTCGCCGCTGATCGCGTTGAGGTAGGCGGGCAGCACCGAGGTGAGCGTCTTGCCCTCACCGGTCTTCATCTCGGCGATGTTGCCGGTGTGCAGCGCGGCGCCGCCCATGATCTGCACCTTGTAGTGCTTCTGGTTCAGCACCCGCCAGGAGGCCTCCCTGGCCACCGCGAACGCCTCGGCCATCAAGGTGCCGAGCGGATCGGCGGCGCCCTCTTCGACCATGTCGGAGTAGCGCTCCCGGAACTCGTCGGTTTTGCCGCGCAGCTCGGCGTCGGTCAGTTGCTCGTACTCCGACTCGAGTTCGAGAACCTGATCGGCGAAATTGGCGAGCCGCTTGACCATGCGACCCTCACCAATCCGTAGCAACCTCGTCAGTGTCAGCGCAGGCACGGGTCTCGTCAGTCCTCTGGTCGGTGTGTCATTCGTGTCGTCGGCGCCGGGCCGAGGGGTGGACTCACGGCCGGCGTGCGGGCTCGCGCGCGAACGCGGAATCCGCTGCACGCTTCATGGTAATGCGGTGCCGATCGTAGGTGCCGACGAGCAGCGACGTTCGGCCGCACAGCCCGTGGCCGGGTCGTCCGCCCTGGTACTCACAGTACGCGGAACGCGGTCAGCTGCCAGCCCGCCCGGTGCAGAACGACGCACCCGGCCACCGCGAAGACCCGCTGGCCGCGCTGGTACCTGCCGTATACCTCGGCGGTGTTCGGCTCGGTCAGCTCGACACCGAGCTTGGTCAGCCGGGCTGGACCGAGCGCGCGGCCGGGCTGCGGGGAACGCGCCAGCGTTTCGATCGCGGCCAGCACCGAGGGCGCCGCGAGCCTGCGCAGCTGAGCCGCCGGCCGCCGGCCGTCCAGCACCTCGAGCACCAGCCGCAGCGAACTTTCCGCGAATCGGCTTGCGGCCGAACCTGTTTCACCGTCGGTGCCGTACGATGGAAGACGACCGTCGTGCCGGGCGCGTCGATCCGCGGCCCGGGTAGCCGACCCGCTATGTGTCGGCATGCGGCGGCGACAGGGCAGCGCGGCTCGTGGCGACAACGCATCCGAGCGCGGGTGGCCGGGCCGATCTCCGTCCAGCGGTGGCTCGAAATGCGGAGCGGGCGAAAGCGATGGTCGTCGACTGTGCATCCGGTGTCCCCCTGTGATCGAATCGAGTTCCCCGTGCTCGAGTCAGACAGCTTGCCACGGAAGCCGGGACGGGTAAAGGGGAACGCCGATTTCACCGGATACGCCACAGCGGACGAGCTGAAACCTTGTGGCGCCAGCACAATGGGCGTGAGGCGGCATCGAAAAAGGAGCACCGGGCAGCGTGATCACGAGACTGACGCCGCAGGACGCGTCGTTCTATCGGCTCGAGTCGAGCAGCAATCCGATCCACATCGGCTCCCTCGCGATCGTCCGAAATACCGAGCAGGGTGGCAATGGTGAGCCGGTGCTCGACTATGACCGGCTGGTGGATCTGGTCGAGGCCCGGCTCTCGCTGGTGCCCCGGTATCGCCGCAAAGTGCGGGAGATCCCCTTCGCCCTCGGCCGTCCGGTCTGGGTGGAAGATAGCCAGTTCGACATCACCTATCACATTCGCCGCTCGGCCCTGCCGACGCCGGGCACCGACGCGCAACTGCACGACCTGATCGCCCGGCTGGCCTCCCGGCCGCTGGATCAGACCAGGCCGCTGTGGGAGATGCATCTGATCGAGGGCCTGTCCGACGGCCGCTGCGCGATCTTCACCAAGTCGCATTCCGCGCTGGTCGACGGGGATACCGCGCTGGAGATCGGCCACGTCATCCTCGATACCGGGCCGTCGCCGCGCGAGTTGGCCGACGACGCCTGGCTCGCGCCGCGCGAACCCAACGATGTGGAACTGCTCGTCGGCGCGTTGACCCATCTGGCCGCGCAACCGCGCGAAGCGCTGGAGGTGGCCCGGCACGCGAGCGGGCACGCCTTCGCGGTGATCGGTGCCGCGGGGCGCGCGATGGATTCGGTGGTCTCGGCGGTGCGCGCCGCGACAACCGGCGCGCCGGACAGTCCCCTGAACGCGCGCACCTCGCGCAACCGTCGGCTGGACGTGGTGCGCACCGACCTCGAGGACTACCGCAAGATCCGCAAGCGCTTCGACTGCTCGATCAACGACGTCATCCTCGCGGTGGTCACCGGCGCGCTGCGCAACTGGCTGCTCTCGCGCGGCGAGGCGCTTACCGAGTCGACGACGCTGCGCGCCGTGGTACCGATGTCGGTGTATGTCGAAGGAGCAGGCGGCGATCAGCTGAAACCGGCCAGCGAGGTCTCCTCGTTCCTGATCGATCTGCCGGTCGGCGAACCCAATCCGGTGATGCGGCTTTCGCACATCGCGCACGCCACCGAGGCCAATGGCAAACAGCATCGCGGCGTGCGCGCGCGCACGCTGGTGCACCTGGCCGGGTTCGCTCCGGCGAGCCTGCATGCGATGAGCGTGCGCGCGGCGAGTACGTTCGCAGAGCACACGTTCAATCTGGTGATCACCAACGCACCGGGTCCGCAGACGCCGATGTTCATCGGCGGCGCGCGGATGCTGGAGATGTATCCGGTGTCGCCGCTGCTGCGCAATCAGGCCTCGAGCATCGGGATCACGTCCTATGACGGACGCGTTTTCTACGGACTCAACGCCGACCGCGACGCGATGGCCGACATCGGCGTGCTGGCCGCGTCGGTGCGCGATTCCATGGAGGAGATGCTCGGTGCCTGCGTCTGATCAGGAGAAAATGCGGGTCTACATCCCCGCGACGGTGCCGATGCTGCGCGAGCTCGTCGCGAACCGGGAACTGCGCCCGGTCGGCGGCACCGCGTTCGCGGTGACCCCGGCGCTGCGCGAGGCCTACGCCTCTGGCGACGAAGAGGAACTGGCCGAGGTGGCGATGGGCGAGGCCGCCCGCGCCTCGCTGCGCCTGCTCGCCGCCGAACGCGACGAAAGCGACGAGTCGGCCGAGCCAACCGACGACGCGGAACCGGTGGCCACCGGCGGGCCGGTGTACCGGCGCGCGGTGATCGCCGCCGACGTGACCGGCGCGAAGCTACGCCCCGACCTCGACGACGCCGTCGTGCGACTGGCCGGGCCGGTGACCTACAACCAGATCGGCTGCGTGCACGTCGATCTGGCCGAGGCCGAGCCCGAGGTGGCCAAGGCGGTCGACGTGGTCGACGCCGCCGATCTCGGCGATACCGACGCCGAATTCGTGCTTGGCGACGCAGAGGATCATCAGCTCGCCTGGTACGCCGCGCAGGAGCTGCCGTTCCTGCTCGAACTGCTCTGACCTGCTGTGCCCGGCCACGATCGGCCAGCTAACCTACGATGCCGTAACCTGGCTACGGCGTAGCAGCGCATCCGACGACAGGAAGACGAACGGCAGCGATGAGCTCGAAAAGAGGGGGATTTTCCGTGCGGGGCGTCCGGGAGTGGCTGGAGGCGCCGGCCGCCAGCGTCGCCGAGCGCGGCGGCAAGCTGAACGTACTGCGCGGGGCCGTGGCACGTGTCACCACCCCGTTGCTGCCGGATGACTATCTGCATCTGGCCAATCCGCTGTGGTCGGCCCGCGAACTGCGCGGGCGCATCGTCGACGTCCGCAAGGAAACCGCCGATTCGGCCACCCTGGTGATCAAGCCGGGCTGGGGCTTCGACTTCAAATATCAGCCCGGTCAGTACATCGGCATCGGCGTGCTGATCGATGGGCGCTGGCATTGGCGGTCCTACTCGCTGACCTGCCCGCCGAACTGGTCGGACCCGGAGGCCGGCGGCAAGCGCGTCATCTCGATCGCCGTGAAGGCGATGCCGGAGGGCTTCCTGTCCAGCCACCTGGTGAGCGGTGTCCCGGTCGGCACCGTGGTCCGGCTCGCCGCGCCGCAGGGCGGCTTCGTGCTGCCCTACCCGCCGCCGGAGAAGGTGCTGTTCCTGACCGCGGGCAGCGGGATCACCCCGGTGCTGGCGATGCTGCGGGCGATGGACCGTCGCGAGATGGTCACCGACGTGCAACACCTGCACTCGGCGCGCACCGCCGAGGACGTCATGTTCGGCGCCGAACTGCGCGATCTGCACGATCGGCATCCGAGCTTCACCTCGCACCTGCACCTGACCGGCGAGCACGGCAAGTTCGCGCTGAGCGACCTGGACGAGAAGTTCCCCGACTGGCGCGAACGGCACACCTGGGCCTGCGGGCCCGCCGCGATGCTCGACGAGATCGAACACCACTGGCGCGACGCGGGTATCGCGGACCGGCTGCACGTGGAGCGGTTCGAGATCGCGCGCACCGCGGTCGGCGAGGGCGGCACCGTCACCTTCGGCAAGTCCGGCCGCACCGCCGAGGCGGACGGCGCGACCAGCCTGCTGGAGGCGGGCGAGTCCGCTGGCGTGCAGATGCCGTTCGGCTGCCGCATGGGCATCTGCCAAACCTGTGTCGTGACACTCAGTTCCGGGTATGTGCGCGATCTGCGCAACGGTGACGAGCACCGCGAGGGCGACAAGGTGCAGACCTGCATCTCCGCCGCGGCGGGCGATTGCACACTGGACGTCTGAGTCCGCGCGGCAGTTGCCGCAGCGTCATGGCCCCCGTGCGTCAGCACGGTGTAGTCGCGGCGCTTTGGGTACCCTCAGCATAAATCGAGCAGCGAAAGGACACCCGGTGGCAATCACCGATATTCAGGCGTTCTCCCACCTGACGGCGGCCGACATCGAAACCCTTGGGCAGGAGCTCGATTCGATCCGGCGTTCGGTGGAACAGTCCCGCGGCGAGCGAGACGCGAAGTACATCCGGCGCACCATCGCCGCTCAGCGCGGCCTCGAGGTGGCCGGGCGCGCGGTGCTGTTCGGCAGCCGCAATCGCTGGGCCTGGCTGACCGGTACCGCGTTACTGTCCGTCGCCAAGATCATCGAGAACATGGAGCTCGGGCACAATGTCGGCCACGGGCAGTGGGACTGGATGAACGATCCGGAGATCCACTCCAGCTCGTGGGAGTGGGACATGACGGGTCCCTCGTCGCAGTGGCGGCGGGCGCACAACTACTCGCACCACACCTACACCAACGTGCTCGGCAAGGACGAGGACCTCGGCTTCGGCATCCTGCGGATGACCCGCGACGAGCCGTGGCGGCCGGTCCATCTGGTGCAGCCACTGGCGAACGTGGTGCTCGCGGCGACCTTCGAGTGGGGCATCGCGCTGCACGACTGGAGCATCGAGAAGGAACTGCTCGGCACCCCGCCGGGGCTGATGTCGGAGCCGAACCGGGAGTTCGGCCGCAAGATCGCCCGCCAGGTGGCCAAGGATTTCCTGTTCTATCCGGCCCTCACCGGTCCGGCGTTCAAGCAGACGCTGAAGGCGAATCTGACCGCCAACTTCGTGCGCAACCTGTGGGCCTACGCGGTGATCTTCTGCGGCCACTTCCCCGACGGCGCCGAGAAATTCACCGTCGAACAGCTGGAAGGCGAAACCAGCGGCGAGTGGTACCTGCGGCAGATGCTCGGCAGCGCCAACTTCAAGGCCGGGCCCGCGATGGCGTTCATGAGCGGCAACCTCTGCTACCAGATCGAGCACCACCTGTTCCCTGACCTGCCGAGCAACCGGTACTCCGAGATCGCGGTGCGGGTGCGCGAGCTGTGCGACAAGTACGACCTGCCCTACACCACCGGCTCACTCGGCAAGCAGTACCTGCTCGCGTTCCGGACCATCCACAAGCTCGCGCTGCCGGACCGGCTACTGAAGGCCACCGCCGACAATGCCCCCGAGACCTCCTCGGAACGCAAGTTCGCCGGCATCACCCTGCCGTCGCTGCCGAGTTCGGACACCGTGCACTGGCTCGGCATCGACCCGGAGACCGGTCAGCGGCGCGGGCTGCGCTCGGCCATGCGCGAGGCCAAGGTGGTGCTCAAGGAGAAGGCGCGGCAGGAGAAGGAAATGCTGCGCGAGGCCAAGCGCGCGCTGCGGGAGAAGGCCGAGCACGAAAAGGATGTGCTGCGCGAGGCCACCCACGCACTGCAGGATCGGGCCCGCCACGAGCAGGCTTCGCTGCGCCGGAAGGCCGCGCGGCGGCAGGCTTTGTGGCGCGGTCGTCAGCATCGCTCGAACTAGGACCGCCGCTCCGTTCGGAGCCGGTACCCGCGTATCGCTTGGTACCGGCCCGAATTCGGCGTGGGTTACCAGTGCACCTCCAGGTCGCTGACGACGGCGGCGTGATCGGAGTAGAAGACGCCGGGGCCGTGCTCGCGCATGCGCGTGTCGACCACATGCGCCCCACGCACCTCGATCGCGCCCTTGGCGAAGGTGAAATCGATCCGCTGCTGGGTGAGTAGTTGTTCGGTGGGCAGCGGGCTCCACGTGCGGCCCGGTGCGGCACAGACATCCGGGTTGGCCGCCCGGAACGTGTCGATGAAACCCGCGTCGGTGACGGTCTTGGTCGCGGTCAGCGGATAGCTCAGCCCGAAGTGGTTCGGACAGTCCGCCTGGCTCGGTGTCCAGTCCGCGCCGGGCAGCGTGTTGAAGTCGCCGCCGAGCAGCACCGGTGCGGTATTGCCGCCGAGCATCCTCGGTAACTGGTTGTGCACGATGTCGGTGATGTATTGCGTCTGCGCCCGCTCGGCCTGCACGACAGCCTCGACGGAGTGCCGGGGTTCGCGCCCGTCGCGGCGGTCGATCGCGTTCTCGTCGATCAAGTAGCCGTCCCACGGGTCGGTGTAGGTCAGCCAGGTGGCGAACAGGTTCAGTTCACCGTCGTGTGGCACGCGCACCCGCACCCCGCCGAGGTTGAAGTCGCTGACCGGGCCGCCCTGCGGCTTCGGGTACGTGGCGACCACCTCGTACTTGGTGAAGATCCACAGGTTGTCCTGCCCCGCCGGGCGGTCAGTGATCCGAACGCCGGTGTAGCGGCCGTTGTGCGCTCGGCGGGTGAGCGCGTCGGTGATGGTGTCGCCGGAGCCGTAGGTTTCCACGGCGAAGAAGACGTCCGGCTTGATGTCGATCACCTGATCGATCAGGTCGTTCAGATTGTCCGGCGTGGGCTCACGTCCACCGTGCAGGATGTTCCAGGTCAGCACGCGCACTCGTTCGTGATCCGTGGCGTGTGCCGCCGGTGCGACCCCCACCATGGCGGTGCTCGCCAGCAGAGCAGCCGTAAGCAGCGCCTTGCCAAATTGCATGATCGAACTCCATTCGTCAGGGACGCCGGAAGTTAGGCGAATACTCGGAACGGCACGTGACGTGCTGGCAAAAATTCGACAAAGACGCTGGCTGACCGCATATCTCCAGTACGAGTCGGGTCTTGGCTCGAGACCGTGCGCTCGGTGCGCGAGAACGCGCCGGAAGGGGGTTGCGCGAGACGACGCGGCAGTGCAGTATCGAGCCCGGCACCCGGGGCTTCGTTGCACCGGAAGATCCTGCGGGAGAAGGCTTTACGCTGTATCGCCGACGCGGTTGATCTAGCACCTTCTGATCATTTTCGCAATGGGAGATTTGCCATAGCCGCGTTCAGATTCTCGTAACCTACGGTCTCGTAACTTACGGTACTGTAACCGCCATGGCGATCTCGGATGTCAAGGAATACGCACATCTCACCGAGGCCGACGTGGAAGCACTCGGCGCGGAATTCGACGCGATCCGGCGGGAAGTCGAGGCCTCCCGCGGTGAGCGCGACGCCAAGTACATTCGCAACGTCATCCGGTTACAGCGCGCGCTGGAGATCAGCGGCCGCGGCGTACTGTTCGCCAGCTTCCTGCCGCCGGCCTGGCTCGCTGGCGTCGCCCTGCTCAGCACCGCCAAGATCATCGAGAACATGGAGATCGGGCACAACGCCATGCACGGGCAGTGGGACTGGATGAACGATCCGGAGATCCACTCCAGCTCCTGGGAATGGGACAACGCGGGCGCGGCCAAGCACTGGAAGCACACGCACAACTACCTGCACCACAAGTACACCAATGTGCTCGGCATG
This sequence comes from Nocardia iowensis, assembly GCF_019222765.1. Taxonomy (NCBI): domain Bacteria; kingdom Bacillati; phylum Actinomycetota; class Actinomycetes; order Mycobacteriales; family Nocardiaceae; genus Nocardia; species Nocardia iowensis. The sequence continues at coordinate 7,394,130 of NZ_CP078145.1, forward strand.
GACGACGACATCGGCTACGGCCTGCTGCGGGTAACCCGCGACCAGCGGTGGAAGCCGTTCAACCTGGGCAACCCGATCTACAACCTGGTGTTGCAGCTGTTCTTCGAATACGGCGTCGCCATCCAGCATCTGGAGCTCGGCAAGCTGGCCGCGGGCCGGTACCAGCCGGGGACGCCGGAGCGGGCCGAGTTCGAGCGCAAGCGCAGCGAGGCGTTGACCAAGATGGGCAAGCAGGTCCTCAAGGACTACGTGATCTTCCCCGCGCTCACCGGACCCGCCTTCTTCTCCACGCTCACCGCCAATCTCGCCGCGAACATGGTCCGCAATGTGTGGTCCAACGCGGTGATCTTCTGCGGCCACTTCCCCGACGGCGCGGAGAAGTTCACCAAGGCCGACATCGACGGCGAAACCAAGGGCCAGTGGTACCTGCGCCAGATGCTGGGCAGCGCCAACATCTCCGGCGGTCCGCTCACCCACTTCATGACCGGCAACCTCAGCCACCAGATCGAACACCACCTGTTCCCCGACCTGCCAAGCAACCGGTACGCCGAGATCGCGGTCAAGGTCAGGGCACTCGCCGAGAAGTACGACCTGCCCTACACCACCGGCTCGCTACCGGTGCAGTACTTCAAGGCCTGGCGGACCATCCTCAAGCTGTCGCTGCCGAACAAGTACCTGCGCGACACCGCCGACGACGCCCCCGAAACCGCCTCGGAACGCAAGTTCGCCGGCAGCCCCGGTCCCGTCATCGACCCGGTAACCGGCAAGCGCCGCGGCCTGCGCACCGCCCTCGCCTCAGGCCGCCGCCGCCTCACCCGCCGCACCGAGCGCACACCCGCATTCGTCGGCTGACCCGGCCCCACAGAGCTTCCGCACGCCGTACAGAGGGTGTAAACCCTGTGAACCGTGCGGAAGGTCTGTGGGCCCACAGACACTCCGGGCGGCGGCGGGCTACGCGCCCGTTCGGCCGACGGCCGAGCTCCGGTGCACGTTCGAAGGACCAGCACACGGCTGAAGGTCCGGTCCACGTTTGAAGCTCCTGTGCACAAAGGGTTCGTACGGCTCACAAGCGTTTTGCACCCTGTGAGGCGGACGGAAGGTCTGTGGGCTCACGGACACGGCTGGCGGAGGTAGGCCGCGCCCCTTCGGCCGACGGCCGAGGGAAGCGCCGGGCGCACGTTTGGAAACTCCTGTGCACAGAGGGTTCATTCGGCTCACAGGGGTCTGAGGGCTGTGAGGCGTATGGAAGGTCGTGATCGGGGGATTGGGTGGGGCTGGTTGACTGGGTGCGTGGGCGCTGAGGGTTTGAGTGTGTACGACGCGATTCGGTTGCGTCGGGATGTGCGCGCGGAGTTCACGGGGGATGTGGTGGACGACGCGACGTTGTGGCGGCTGTTGGAAGCCGGGCATCGGGCGCCGAGCGTCGGGAACTCGCAGCCGTGGGACTTCGTGGTGGTGCGCGATCCGAGCACGCTACGGAAGTTCGCCGGGCATGTGGCGGACAAGCGCGTCCAGTTCCGGGATGCGCTGCCGCCGGAGCGCGCGGCCACCTTCGAGCCGATCAAGATCGAGGGCATCACCGAGAGCGGCACCGGCATCGTGGTCACCTATGACCACGGTCGCGGCGGCCCACAGGTGCTCGGCCGCGCCACCGTCCCCGAAACCGGCGTCTACTCCGCGGTTCTCGCGATCCAGAACCTCTGGCTGGCCGCCACCGCCGAGGGCATCGGTGTCGGCTGGGTGTCCTTCTACGACCCCGAATTCCTCACCGAGCTCGTCGGGCTACCCGAGGGCATCCACCCGGTCGCCTGGCTGTGCGTCGGCCCGGTCCACGAGTTCCAGCAGATCCCTGACCTGGAGCGTTTCGGCTGGCGCAGCGGCCGCCCGCTGACCGAGGCGGTGCACCGGGAGACCTACGGCGGTTGATCACGACCGAATCGTTATCGTCGCTGGCAAATTTCGGCGCCGCCCGGACGTATAGTGATCGCCTCGACGGTAAAACCGGTCTCCCGGGAACACTTTCGCGCTGATCACCACGGTCGCCACCGACTGCAACGGACACACGTCCGCCCGGACCGACCGCCAACGCGAGGATTCACCGTCGGACCGATTGGGTACGTCAAAGACGAATCCATCTCGGACGCAATGTTCTTCAGCTCAGGAGGTTTGCCATGGCCAACGTCGACGCCATCCGGCTGTCGAACGAGCTGGGCATCGACCTCGCTCATGCGATGCTGCGCCTACGCCGAGAAGGGCGCCCCGGTGAGACCCCGCACGACACCTGCCTGCGGATCATCGCCGACGAAGTCCGCAAACCGCAGACCCCGCAACGCGAGATGATCCCGCACCGCATCAGACCCGCCGCCGACGGCACGATGCCGGTCCTCCCCCCACACCGAACCAGACACAGCCGGTAAACCCGCCCCGCCCGACCTGAGCCGGACCGGCACAGCACCAACCGGGACCCGGCACCAGGCCCGAACCGCCCGGCCGGGTTCGGGCTCAGACTCGTTCCAGCACCGCTGAGGCGCCGATACCGCCTGCGGCGCAGATGCCGAGTAGGGCGGTGTTCTTGCCGGTGCGGGCGAGTTCGTTCGCCATGGTGGTGACCATCCGTGCGCCGGTGGCGCCGAAGGGGTGGCCGAGGGAGACCGAGCCGCCGTGGACGTTGAGGGTGTCGATGTCGATCTCGCCGACGGCGGTGTCGCGGTCCAGGCGGGTCTTGGCCCATTCGTCGCTGGCGAGGGCGGCGAGCACGGACAGTGTCTGCGCGGCGAAGGCCTCGTGGATGTCGACGAAGTCGATGTCGGCCAGCGACATTCCGGCCTTGTCCAGCGCGCGCGGCATGGAGATGGCGGGGCCGATGAGCACCTGGTCGGTGGGATCGACGCTGACATAACTCCAGGAGCGAAACGCGGCCAGCGGCCGGTAGCCGAGGGCGAGCGCCTTCTCCTCGCTCATCAGCAGCACCGCGGACGCGCCGTCGGTGAGCGGGCTGGCGTTGCCCGCCGTGACGGTGCCGTTTTCGGCGAACACGGGCGCGAGTTTCGATAGTTTTTCGATGCTGGTGTTGCCCCGGACCAGTCCGTCGCGCTCGATATCGGTGCCCTCGGGGGTCCGCACCCGCAGCACTTCGTCGTCGAACCGGCCGGACTCGATGGCGGCGGCGGCGCGATGGTGCGAGCGCGCGGCGAACTCGTCTTGAGCGGCGCGGCTCACGCCGTGGATGCGGGCCATTTTCTCGGCCGACTCCCCCATCACCTCGCCGGTGGTGCGCTCGGCGATCTTCGGCCTGCTCGGCAGGATGTCGGTGAACGGCGCGAGTTGGGCGACCGCGGACAGGTAGTCCTTCGGCTTCGGCTTGCCGAGCGCGAGCGGCGCCGCGGCGTGCACCACCTTCTGCGGCAGCTTGACCTCGGCGTTGGAGGTGGAGTCGCTGCCGCCCGCGATCATGATGTCGTATTCGCCGCGCTCGATAGCGGCTGCGGCGGAGGTCACCGCCTGCAGGCCGGAGGCACACGCCCTGGTCACCGTGTAGCCTTCACAGCCCGGGTCGAGCCGCAGGTCGAGGGCGATCTCCCGGGCGATATTGGGCGCCGCGCTGGGCAGGATGACCCCACCCCACACGATCGCTTGCACCTGCGCACCGGGCAGCCCGGTCCGCTCCAACAACCCACGGACCGCGGCATCGGCGAGCGCGATGGAATCCATCCGCGTGTATCCGGTGAACGCACGCACGAATGGCGTGCGCGCACCGGACACGATCACGGCACGGCGAGCAGCCTTGGTGGCCATGCGATTTCCTTTCGAGAGATCTATGACCACCAAACTTACTCCATAGTAAGTTCACCGTCGACCCCCTTCGCCGACGGTGATGCCGTGCGCAGCGGCGATCCCCTCCACCGCCGCTGAATCCGGTCTGCCACGCGCCGTTGCGTAACAGACCGGAGGCGCCCGTCCCGACGAACGCCCCTGCTCGTCTCGGAACGTTCCGCAAGGCCGATGTCGTCCGACTCGGCGCCTCAGAACAGTAACAATATTTCCACTGATTTTTCAAACATTTTCTATCGATTTGCCTTTCATCCTGCTCGCGCCTACCCTGAGGTCCACTATGCATAGCCCTTCGGAGCTGTCGCGGCGCCAGAAGAGATTCGGGCGAATCATCAAGGAACGCCGGGACGAGCTCGGACTCACGCAGTTACAGATCGGCGAGCTCGGGGGACCATCGGCACCGACGATTCGCAAGATCGAGGACGGCGACGCGGCGATCAGCACGCACACGCTGAACAAACTCGACGCGCCGTTGCGCTGGCTGCCGGGCAGTGCCGCGCGAACCTACGCGGGCGGCACCCCGGCCGCCGACGAGCCCGTGCAGGTCGCCCGCCACCCTGGCGAGTCCGTGGTGGCCGGACCCGACTCGATCCGGTTCGAAATCGCCGATCTCACCGGCCTGCTCGCGGTCACCGGCCGGTTCAACGACGCGGTCGAGCAGGGCCGGGCAAACGATCCCCAACTGGTCGCCGCGATCGACGAACTCAACCGCGTGGTCGCCAAACTGTCGGTCCGCTACGCCACCACGATGCTGGAACGCAATGGCGGACCGGGTCGGTCACTACACCCACTCGTCGAAATGGCGTTCGCGCACCTGCTCGAGGTGCCCGCCGAAGCCAGCGACGCGGACGAACTGCAGGAACGGCGATACCGGCGCTGGTTGGCCGGACGATCGGAGGACGTGGATGCTGCGACAGAGGCCCAATTCCGCGCCCGGTGGCTGGCTGCCAACATGGCCACGACCGCGAGCCGAAACGGCGGGCATTGAGGTGACGGAGATGACAAACGAAGCGCCGACCGGCGCGACGCTCACGCTGAGTCACAAAATCAATCGACTCTTCGCGGTCGTGCATCCCCGCTCCGCCCCCGAACGCAGCAATGCGACGGTGGCCGAGCAGGCCGGGGATTTCCTGGGCCGGTCCATCCCGGTGAGCCACCTCGAGCGACTACGCCGCGGCGAGTTCGACGGCGAAACCGCCTCCAGCACAGTCGAACCGGATGTCCTTGCAGCGATAGCCCAGAGCTTCGGTGTCGCCGCGGACTACCTCACCACGACCGGTCCGGCGGCCGCGGCGATCGATCGGGAGCTGGAGTTGCTCGCGACCATGCGGGACGCCAACGTCTCCAGCATCGCGCTGCGCGGTTCCAATGTCGATCAGTCGATTCTCGCCAGAATCATCGAGAGCACGGATCGACCCGCACCACCGAGTCGGTAACATCTCCGCCTACATGGGGGCACTGAGCTTGCTGTAGGAGATCGATCGAATGGCCATGCAGGCGCGCTTCCGGCACCTGACACGGGACGTACCGATACCGCACCCGTGGGATCTGTCGAGCTACCTCGACGACGTCGCGGCGTATCGAGGCCGCAGCATCAGCCTGTTGCCGATCGACACCGCGCTGCTCGCCGGGACCGGCTGCGGCACGGGCAGCGGTTTGTGGATCGCCAAGCAGGACAGCGATGTCATCGTCTACGGCGCGGACACCACCGAGTGGCATGCCGAGCACATCATCGTGCACGAGCTGGGCCACATGCTGCTCGGTCACGGCCCGGAGCAGCCGACCGACGACCAGTCCGCGCCGACCACGCCCACCGTGGCGGCGGTCGCCGAGCTGCTGCCGTCGATTTCGCCGGAATCCATCGCCCATGTCCTCGGCCGCACCGACTACGGCACCACCCGCGAACGCGACGCCGAGACCTTCGCCGACATGGTCATGCTGCACGCCATGCGCCCGCCCCGCCGCGACTCGCTACTGCACCGGACGTTCTTCCGCGACCGTCGTCGGTGACCTCGCCGATCCCGCCGCTGATCGCGGGCCCGGTGATCGCGTTCATCGCGCTGGTGCGCCGGATAGCGCTGCACCGCAACACCATCGATCGACTGCTCAACCGGGAAATGGCTGCACGGAACGGATTGTCCGACAATTGATTTCCGCCACGGACCGGCCTCCGGGCATTCAACTGGTGCGCTGAACACCCGGAGCGGCGGGCGAACGGCACCTGCTATGCGAGCCGGATGAGGCCGTAGTCGAAGGCGTGCCGACGGTAGACGACCGACGGTCGGTCGGTCTCTCGGTCTTGGAAGAGGAAGAAGTCGTGGCCGACGAGTTCCATCTGATAGAGGGCGTCGTCGACGGACATCGGGGTGGCGGTGTGCACCTTGGTGCGGACGATATGACCGGGTCCCGCGTATTCCGCGTCCTCCGCCATCTCGTCGGGGCGGCGGCGACTGTCACCGTCGGGGTGGTCGTGCGCGGTACCGGATCCGTTCGGCTGCGCGAACAGCGAGTCGTCCACCAGATCGGCGGTCGCCTGGGCGACCGACAGCGGGGTCTTGTCCCCGTAGTGCACCTTGCGGCGATCCTTGGTCCGGCGCAGGCGGCTTTCCAGCTTCGCCGTCACCGACTCGAACGCGGCGTAGAAACTGTCGGCGCATGCCTCGGCCCGGACGATCGGGCCCTTGCCGCGCGCGGTGATCTCGACGCGCTGACAGCTCTTGCGCTGCCGACGATTTCGCTCGTGGAACAACTCGACATCGAAGATGAAGATCGACGGGTCGAAGCGTTCGAGCCGGGAGAGTTTCTCCGCGACATAAATCCGAAAGTGATCCGGAACTTCGACATTGCGACCTTTCACCACGACGTCCGCACGGGGCGTCCTGGTTCGGTCCGCAGTGGATTGTTCGGTCACGTCCATGGTGCGGTCATCCAGCACCGAAGGATCAGCGTCTTGCACTGAAGGTCGTGAAGAAGTCGTCACGCGTACCTCCCGAATATGGCCGCACAGACGATGTGCGTGCGGCGGGATTGAGCCGTGCCGATCGACGATCTCTCGGCACATGATGTCCGAGGCGCCACCTCCAAACTCCCGGTTCGGGTGTGTGATCGCGACGGTAGTACGACATCAGGGAGTACGCCAGTGTTCACGCAAATTTCCCGGAGTCAAGCAGCACAGGTAACCAATACGGCGCGTGTCCGTACTCCGATCCGCGCCAGCGCGCGCACCGACTCGCGGGCCGTCGCACCGGTTGTCAGCACGTCGTCGACCAGCACTACCTCGGCGTTTTCCGCGATCTCCCACAACGCCGCCGAACCGGGTATCGTCGTGATCCGACCAGCCAAATTGTCCGCCCGCTCCCGGGGTGTCAAGCCCACCGAATCACGCGCACCCCACCACACCCGCAGCATGGATATCATTTGGCTATCGGGCAGCCAACTCGCGGCTACCCGCGCCGCGCGCAGCACCGGATCACCGCCGCGTCGCCGGGCAGCCACCGTCCGGCTCGGCGCGGGCACGAGCACCAACGGCAGATCCCCCGCCCGCAGTCGCGCGAGTCCGCCCGCCAACGCCGCACCGAGCGGCTCCGCCACATCCCGGCGGCCAGTCTCCTTGGCCGCCAACACCGCCCGCCGTCCCGGCCCCGCGTAAGGCCCGAGCGCCCAGCACGGCACCCCGGGATCCGTCCGCGGCCATACCCGCACTGGCGGACCCGCGAGTGCCGCCGCACAGTCGGCGCACCAGCCGACACCCGGCGCCCGGCACCCCGCGCACGAGGCGGGCAGGATCAGATCCAGCAAGGTCCGCATCGCCCGAGTGTGCGCCGACCCACCGACAGGAGCGGGCCTGCCTTCGAACGCCACCGTACCCCCGCTGGGCCGTCCCGGCACGGCCGTGTGCGACCCGGCGCGACTGATTCTTCTTGCGAGAGAACCATTTACGCGGCTGCGGTACGGAGGTACGCTGCGGATGGCTCCGGCGCAAACCGAGCCGGGGGGAATTTGATAAATGGGGAGGGACCCACATGTTTCGAACACTGCTGTTGATCGCCGCGACCATCGCGACCACCGGAATCGCCGCCACGGGAGTTGTCGGCACGCCGACCGCGAACGCCGAGATTGTCACGTACCTGACCGAGTACGCCTGCGAGAATTCGATGGCCCATGAGGGCTACAAGGTGGAATGCGAGTACATCAAGAACCTCGAGCACCTGCCGTGGTTCGGCGGCTGGGTGCGCAAGTAGTAGACGAGGCCTCAGCCAGGTAGCACCGGTACGGCGTTCGCGCCAAGCCCCGGCACCTCACGCCAGTACGGTTCGCCGCCGTCCGGATTGCTGGTCAACTCCAGCACCGCACGGGAATCGGCGGCGTACTGGTGTTCCGGGGAAGCGCTGACCTGCCGCACCGGTGCTGTCAGGTTCCGGCTGGTCCGCGTGATGCCGCCGGAACCGTCCAACGACACGGTGCTGACCGGGTCGACATTGCCTTCGCGGGCGATGAGCAGCATGTCGCTGCCGAACCAGGACACCGAAACGGCGGCCGTACTCGAGTCGACCCCGACCGGCAGCGGCGAAGTCAGCGCGTACCCGCCGCCCGGCTTCGAAACGACAACCGCCACATAGACTTTGCCGTCGGCGATCAGTGCGGCCCGCACCCCGGTGCGAGAGATCCGCAGCTCGGTGATCGGCGGCCGGAACGCCGAACCGGAGGCGGCGCTGGTGAGCTCCGACGTATCGACGTCCTGCTGCGAAACGGTGCCGGTGGTCCGGTCGTTGACGACCCGGATCACCCGCTCGCCATCGATGACAGCCCACGCCGCGGTGCCGTCGACGTTCCAGGACGGCCGGGTGATGGTGCCACCTTCGGCGACCGGAATAGCGTTGCCGCCGTAGGTGCCGACCATCAGGGTGCGCGGCTGTTCGGGCGCGGGCCGTCCCGCGTCCGCCACCGCGGCGACGAACTGACCGTCCGGCGACATGGCGGCCGAGAGCAGATTGTTCACGGCGCCGAAGTAACCCGGGGTCGGCGTGATGACACCGTTGTTCTCCTCCACCCGCACCAGCGCACCGCCGCGCAACGCGTGCAGGCCGACCTGATTGCGCCCGATGGTCGCCGGGCTGAACTGCTGCACGTCGGCGACGGACCAGCCGCTGCTGGCGAATCGCTCGTCGAGCGGCTTGCCGTCGGCGAGCAGCATGTACGGCCCGAGGATGTCGGCGCCCGCGAGGGTGAGCACGACCTGTGCGGCGAGTAGCTCGCGGTCGTGCGGACTCAAGTTCGACGCACCGGCGAAATCGATCTTCACACCACCGAGCCCGACACCGACTTCGTCCGGGTCGCCGTTGGCCTTGGTGATCGGGCCGCGCAACGCGACCGGCGCCGCCAGCTCATTGCGCAGCACCGGGGCCAGCGCGGGCTGCGTGCCCTCGCCGAGCATGGCGAGCAGCCGCTGGGTCAGCTGCACCTTGGGCACGGAGATCCAGCGCAGGTCCGGCACGACGGAGCCGCCGGTCGGATCGACGAAGTAGAGCACATAGCGCCGATACATCTTGCCGAAGGCGATGGAGTCCATCACCACGCCGTCGGGCAGCTCATCGATGCGCCACTCGCCGTTGACCTTGGTCATCTCGATCTTGTTCTCGAGCGGATCTGCGGTGGCGCGGTAGGCGCCGTCGGCCGACAATTCGCCGACCTTGCGCGCCCGGACCCGGTAGGTCGCCTTGTCACCGGATCGCGACTCGCGCAACGTGTCCGGCTTCTCCACGATCGTGATGCCCGCGGCATCGTTCCAGTGCGCCGCGGCCGACGGGGTCATGTACTGACGCGCCGCCAGGTGCCGGTTGGTCGGGTCGGCGGTGGCCAGCATGAAGTCGCGCAGCAGCAGGTCGGGGTCGCGCCCGGCGATCGGCGGCGGTGGCCCCTCGGAGGTCGGCTCCCGGTTGATGGTGCCGAGCGCCTGCGGCGCCGAGGATTCCGGCAGGCTCGCACAGCCGGAGAGCACGACGAGCACCGCAACGGCCGCCGCGCCGAACGCGAACAGCCGCCGCATCTTCGCAGAACCGGTACGCATTGCCATGACTCCACCTCGCCCGGAAGCCGGCGCCACCGTCGTCGGTGCCGCGCTACGGATGGCTCGAGCCGGGCGCGCACCGAGCGGACGATTCCCCCTCATGAGGGCACGTCCCCGGGTTCGTTCGACGCGTCCGCGCCTGCCTTGCTCGAGTCGGACTTCTTCGAGTCGGCCGTGCCCGCGTCGGCCTTGCTCGCGTCGGTGCCTACTTGCCTCGGGTCCGCGACAATCGGCGTCGACTCCGCCGCCACCGATCCATTGCCGGTGGGGGCCGCCGCCACACCGTCGCCGGATCCGGAACCCGCTTCCGGCTCAGTCACCTTCGGCACGACCTCGAGCTCGACCTGCCGTACCGCGGCCTGCCTGCGCACGGGTTCCAGCGGTAGCGGGCTCACGCCGAGCTTCTTGCCGCGCACCAGCGGCAGCGTCAATCGGAAGCTCGCGCCGACCCCGACCTCACCCCAGGCCTCCAGCCTGCCTTCGTGCAGATTCGCGTCCTCCACGCTGATCGACAGACCGAGACCGGTACCGCCCGAGCGGCGCATCCGGGACGGATCCGACCGCCAGAACCGGTTGAAGACCAGTTTCTCCTCGCCGGGCCGCAGACCGACACACTGGTCGCGCACGACCACCGAGACCGCGTTCGCGTCGACGTCGCCGCGCATCCTGATCAGCACCGGCTTGCCCTCGCTGTGATCGATGGCATTGGCAAGCAGATTGCGCAGCACGCGTTCCACCCGGCGCGGATCGACCTCGGCGACCAACGGCTCCTCGGGCAGATCGATGACGACCTCGACACCGGCGTCCTTGGCCAGGTGCCGCACCGTGGAGATCGCCGCCCGCGCGCACATCCGCACGTCCAGCGATTCGACCTGCAACTCGGCCACACCGGCGTCGTGGCGACTGATCTCGAGCAGGTCGTTGAGCAGTCCCTCGAAGCGGTCCAGTTCGTTGACCAACAGCTCCGCACTGCGGGCCAGCGCCGGATCGAGATCGTCGCTGCTGCCGTGGATCAGGTCCGCCGCCATCCGCACGGTGGTCAGCGGGGTGCGCAGCTCGTGACTGACATCGGAAGTGAACCGGCGCTGCAGGTTTCCGAATTCCTCCAGCTGGGTGATCTGGTTGGACAAGCTCTCGGCCATCTCGTTGAACGCCTGCGCCAGCCGCGCCATATCGTCCTCACCGCGCACCAGCATGCGTTCCTTGAGCCTGCCGTCGGCGAAGCGACCGGCGATCCGCGCGGCCGACCGGATCGGCAACACCACCTGCCTGGTCACCAGCGCGGTGATCGCGGCGAGCAGGACCAGCAGCACGATGCCGCCGATCAGCATGGTGCCGCGCATCAGGTCCAGGCTGCGCTGCTCGCTGGCCAGCGGGAAGATGAGATAGGTCTCCAGCGTGGGTATTTCGATGCTCGGGCTGCCGATGACCAATGCCGGGCCGTGATACCCGCTCGAGTCCGAGACCGTGGTGAACTGGCGGCTGACCTGTCCGCGCCGCACGAAGTTGCGCAGCTCGGCGGGCACATCCTGAATCGGTCCGGCGGCGACCTCTTGCTGGCCGCTGTCCACCATTACCAGCGCCACGTCGTAACTGCCCGCGACACCGGTCTGCGGGCTGCCATCGCTGGACAGCGCGTTGCGCGCCTCGACCAAGCGGTTCAGCTGGGTACCGGCGTCGGGGGTGCCGACCAACTGGCTGTGCACCGCATTGCGGGCGCGGGCCATCTCCTCGACGGCCGCGTTGATCTTGGTGTCCAGCATTCGGTTGGTGATCTGATCGGTCAGTACCAGACCGAGAATCGTGATCACGATCAGCGACAGGGTGATCGTCGAGACGGCGACCCGCAGTTGCAACGACCGCTGCCAGAGATGGCCCAGCACTACACCGAGTTCGGTGAACCGTGCCCCCACCGCTGCCAGCCGCCGCTCCAGGTGGCTTCTGGAGCCATCGTTCACGACTGCGCCTCGCGGGCGGTCGATGCCCCCGTTCGCCCGAAGGCTGTAGCTGGGCCGCGCTGGATCACGGTGGGCCGGCCTTGTAGCCGACGCCGCGGACGGTCAATACGATCTCCGGATTTTCCGGATCCTTCTCGACTTTCGCGCGCAGCCGCTGCACGTGCACGTTCACCAGCCGGGTATCGGCGGCATGCCGGTAGCCCCAGACCTGTTCGAGCAGGACCTCGCGGGTGAACACCTGGCGCGGCTTGCGGGCCAGTGCGACAAGCAGATCGAACTCGAGCGGCGTCAGCGAGATCTGCGTGCCACCACGAGTCACCTTGTGCGCGGGCACGTCGATCACGATGTCGGCGATGGACAACAGCTCGGCGGGCTCGTCCTCGGTGCGGCGCAGGCGAGCCCGCACTCTGGCCACGAGTTCCTTCGGCTTGAACGGCTTGACGATGTAATCGTCGGCACCGGACTCCAGACCGAGCACGACGTCGACCGTGTCGGTCTTCGCCGTGAGCATCACGATCGGTACTCCGGAATCGGCCCGCAACACACGGCATACATCGATGCCGTTCATGCCGGGCAGCATCAGGTCCAACAACACCAGATCGGGGCGGATCTCCCGAACCGCCGCCAGGGCCTGTGTGCCGTCGCCGACCACATGCGGGTCGAACCCTTCCCCGCGCAAGACGATCGTGAGCATCTCAGCGAGCGCCATATCGTCGTCGACGACCAGAATCTTCGGCTTCATAACTACTATGTTGTCATCTCCCAAGCCAGGATCGGGCCGCCACGCCAACACTGGTGCGAACCTGCGGCACATCCAACCCTATCGAGTAATAAATTCAGCGAATCGCGCGGTCACCGTAGCTGGATCGTCACCGGATCGGTATATCCACCAGGGGCCGTACCAGTCGCGTTCGGCCAGCTCACGGTACACCGCGCCGGTGCGGTGCTGTAGCCCGCCGTCGCGTTCGTAGGCGTCGAGCGCGCGGCGGTCGTCGAGTTCGCCACGCTTGCGCGCCCGCTCGGCCGCGACCTCGGTCGGCACGTCCAGCAACATCTGCAGCGCGGGCACCGGCAATTCGAACCGTCCGAACTCCAGTTCCCCTACCCAGCGCACGATTTCGCCGTCGGCCGACTGTTCCAGGCGCGCCGCCGAATACGCGGCGTTGGACGCCACGTACCGATCGAGCACCACGATGTCGTTGTCCGCCAACAGCTTCGACAGCTCGTCGCGGGCACCGGCCCGATCCAGCGCGAACATCAGCGCCATCGCGTTGACCGACGCAGCGAGATCGCCGTGCGCACCGCGCAGCGCCTCGGCCGCCAGATCCGCGTGCACCGAGCGGTCGTAGCGCGGAAAGGCCAGCGTCGTCAGTCGAATCCCGCGCCCCCGCAGGTCCGCGGCGACGCCATCGATCAACGTGCGCTTCCCCGCGCCGTCGACTCCCTCCACCGCAATCAACACGCCCATGCCGAGCAGGCTACCTGCGGCGGAGTTGATCGACCGAAGGCGGCCTTCACCCCTTGTCGCAGGAGGAAGGCCGCCTTCGGTCGGTAGCGGTCAGTAGCGGTAGTGCTCCGGCTTGAACGGGCCGTCGACATCCACACCGATGTACTCGGCCTGATCCTTGGTGAGCTTGGTCAGCTCGCCGCCGAGGGCTTCGACGTGGATCTTGGCGACCTTCTCGTCGAGGTGCTTGGGCAGCCGGTAGACCTCGTTGTCGTATTCGTCCGGCTTGGTCCACAGTTCGATCTGCGCGATCACCTGGTTGGAGAAGCTGTTGGACATGACGAACGACGGGTGGCCGGTGGCGTTGCCCAGGTTCAGCAGGCGGCCCTCGGACAGCACGATGATCGACTTGCCGGATTCCTTGAAGGTCCACTCGTCGACCTGCGGCTTGATGTTGATCCGGGTCGCGCCGGAACGCTCCAGCGCCGCCATATCGATCTCGTTGTCGAAGTGACCGATATTGCCGAGGATCGAGTGATCCTTCATCGCCTTCATGTGGTCGAGGGTGATGATGTCCTTGTTGCCGGTCGAGGTGATCACGATGTCGGCGTCGCCGATCGCCTTCTCGACGGTGACCACGTCGTAGCCGTCCATCAGCGCCTGCAGCGCGTTGATCGGGTCGATCTCGGTGACCTGCACCCGGGCGCCCTGGCCGGCCAGCGATTCCGCACAGCCCTTGCCGACATCGCCGTAACCGCAGATCAATACCTTCTTACCGCCGATGAGCACATCGGTGCCGCGGTTGATGCCGTCGATCAACGAGTGGCGGGTGCCGTACTTGTTGTCGAACTTGGACTTGGTGACCGAGTCGTTGACGTTGATCGCCGGGAACACCAGCTCACCCGCGGCGGCGAACTGGTACAGCCGCAGCACGCCGGTGGTGGTCTCCTCGGTGACGCCCTGCACCGACTCGGCGATGGCGCTCCACTTGCCCTTGTCGGTCTCGAAGCGCTCACGCAGCAGGTTCAGGAACACCTTGTACTCGGCCGAGTGGTTCTCGTCCTCCGGCGGGACGACGCCCGCCTTCTCGAACTGCGCGCCGCGCAGCACCAGCATGGTGGCGTCGCCACCGTCGTCCAGGATCATGTTGGCAGGTTCGTTCGGCCAGGTGAGCATCTGCTCGGCGGCCCACCAGTACTCCTCCAGGGTTTCGCCCTTCCAAGCGAAGACCGGGACGCCCTTCGGCTCGTCGACGGTGCCGTTCGGCCCGACGACGATGGCGGCCGCCGCGTGGTCCTGGGTGGAGAAGATGTTGCACGAGGCCCAGCGCACCTGCGCGCCCAGCGCCACCAAGGTCTCGATCAGCACGGCGGTCTGCACGGTCATGTGCAGCGAGCCGGAGATGCGCGCGCCTTTCAGCGGCAGCACCTCGGCGTACTCGCGGCGCAGCGCCATCAGGCCGGGCATCTCGTGCTCGGCCAGCCGGATCTCCTTGCGGCCGAATTCGGCCAGCGCCAGATCTGCCACCTTGAAGTCGATGCCATTGCGGACATCGGCCGTCATGGCGGTTTGCGCGGGAAGTTCTGAGGTCGTCATAGCCGCTATCTGCCTCTCCTGGAAGTCGGTACCAACACGCAAGGTTAGTCGCTGGCGCGGCGGGTGGGTACACCGTACTCACCCTTGCTAGCTTGGCGCGATGCCGAACCTCCGCCTACTAGCCAGCACCACCGTCGCCGGTCTGCTCGTCCTCGGCCTGAGCACCGCGTGCGACAGCAGCTCGGAATCGTCACCGACCAGCCCGTCCCGCACGGTGGAACTGCAGGCGCACCGCGGCGGACGCGGTCTCACCGTCGAGGAATCGCTGCCCGGTTTCGCCAAGGCGATCGAACTCGGTGTCAGCACGCTGGAGCTCGATATCGTGCTCACCAAAGACAAGATGCCGATGATCTGGCACGACCCCACCATCCTCGCGACCAAATGTGTGGACACCGCACCCGCGACACCGGACGATCCGCAATTCCCCTATGTGGGCAAGCTGATACACGACCTCACCTACGTACAGACCCAGACGCTGGACTGCGGGCGGACCCTCGCCGACTACCCCGGCCAGCAGGCGGTGCCCGGCAACCGGATCGCCACGCTGCCCGCGCTGTTCGACCTGGTCAAGTCCTACCGGGGCGCCAACCTTCGCTACAACATCGAAACGAAGGTGGAAGCGGAGCACCCCGAGCAGTCCGCGACACCACAGGAATTCGTCGACGTCATCCTCAGCACGGTCGCCGCGGCGGGCGAGACCGGCAATGTCGACATCCAGAGCTTCGACTGGCGTTCACTTCCGCTGGTGCGCAAGGCGAATCCGTCGATCCCGTTGGTGGCGCTGTACGACGACACCACCTTCGTCGCGGGATCCAAGTGGCTCGGCCCGATCCGCTACGAGGACTTCGCGGGCGATCCGCTCGGGGCGGCGAAGGCGCTCGGCGCCAACGCCGTCTCACCGGGCTACTCGGTCCCCTACGGCCGGAAGGCGGGCGAACCCGGCTTCGGCGTGGTAGCGGACAAGACCTATGTGGAGCGCGCCCATCAGCTCGATCTGCGGGTGATCCCGTGGACGGTGAACGACAAGGCCACCATCGCCGCGCAACTCGACACGGGCGTGGACGGCGTGATCACCGACTACCCCGACCGCATGCGAGAGGTGTTGCAGGAGAAGGGGTTACCCCTGCCTCCTGCATACCACCGCTGAGCCGGGGTGGACCGGTGACTACGCCGCGCCCGACTCCGGCACGTCGGGCTCCGCCAAATGCGACTCCGCGGAATTCGACTGGGCCGAACTCGACGGGCCTGACTTCGACTGGGCCGAATTGGACTGGGTGCCAGCCAGTGTGGCGACGGTGCCGTACATCTCCAACAGACGGCGCCGCTTGCGCGGATGGATATTCGCGCGGGTGACATCCCCGTCGTAATGCTCGAGCACCCGGTGATCCATGATCGCCCGCCACAGCGGCGGAACGGCGGCGAACAGAATCATCGTCGCGTACCCGGCAGGCAATTGCGGCGCCTGCATCGAGCTGCGCAGCGTCTGGTACCGGCGTCCCGGATTGGCGTGATGGTCGCTGTGCCGCTGCAGATGGAACAGGAAGATGTTGGTGACCAGCCGGTCACTGTTCCAGCTGTCCCGCGGCGAGCAGCGCGCGTACTTCCCGTTCGGGCGGCGAGCCCGCAGCAACCCGTAGTGCTCGATGTAGTTCACCGTCTCCAGCAGCGAAGCGCCGATCACCGCTTGCAATATCAGCCACGGGAGCACCGTCCAGCCGAATATCGCGATCATCGTGCCGAACAGCAGCACGCTCATCGACCATGCCTGCAGGATGTGGTTCTGCACGCTCCACCAGCGCAGGCCCTTGCGCTGCAGACGCTCCCGCTCCAGCGCGATCGCCGACCGGAAGCTGCCGAACACACTGCGCGGCAAGAACTCCCACAGCGTCTCGCCGAGCCGCCCGCTGGCCGGATCCTCCGGGGTCGCCACTCGCACGTGGTGGCCTCGATTGTGCTCGACGAAGAAGTGACCGTAAAACGACTGCGCCAGTGCGACTTTGGCCAGCCAGCGCTCCGCGTGTTCGACCCGGTGCCCGAGCTCGTGCGCGGCGTTGATGCCGATGCCGCTGACGAAGCCGAGCGTCGCGGCCAGGCCGAGTTTGTCGAGGGTGCTCAGCTCGTGCCCCGCCCACATGTAGCAGGCGATGAGCAGGCCGATCAGTTGAACAGGAAGGAACAGATAGGTGCACCACCGGTAATACCGGTCGTTGGATAGCAACTCATAATCCTCATCGCGCGGGTTGGTGCCGTCCTCGCCGACAACCCAGTCCAGCACTGGGATGACGATCAGCACGATGATTGGACCGATCCACCAGAACACCCTTGCGCCCGTCTGCAACACGAGTTGCGAGGGCAGGAGTGCGCTCAGTGGAGCGATCAGGCCGAAAACCCATAAGTGTCGTTTGGGATCAGAAGATACCGCCGGTTTGCCAACCGTTTGCACGTTTGCCCCGCTAAATAGAAACCCTAACTCCGATGTACGAGAATAGTTCCAGACTGTACGACTGTTTCGCAGACCTTGGCGGTTGAAACGTGATGAGGGTTACATCTAGGGCCATACTTTTTTAAGTGGGCTCACATGTGTCTGAAGGTGCGGCTTACTTCGCGCAAACGGACTGCGGTTCTTCGGAGTCCGATCAGGGCTCGATTCGGGCCGCCAGGATCGCCTCGACATACGGGCTCAGCAACTGGCTCAACTCGCCCGGCGCATCCCGTCCTGGACCCGGCGGCGTGGGAATGTAGCTCAGCGCGATGCGCACCAGCGCGTGCGCGATGACATCGGATTCGGCCGCCGTGGCCGCCACCCAACTGTGCTGGAAAGCCAGTGACAGCCGCCCGGTGGCATGGTCGAGCAACGGCCCCGCATCAAGGGTGATGAGCCGCAACAGGTCCAGCTTCACCTCGCCGGCGAGCAGTGACTGCACCAGCGGGTCGGCGGCGGCGTCGACAAAGAAATTGGTCATCCCCTCGCGGAACGCCGCGCGGACATCACCGACATTGCCGGTGATGGCCGCGTCGACGTGATCGACCAGATCGTCGGCCAGGCGCAGCGCGTACGCCTGCGCCAGCCCGCTGCGGGAACCGAACTCGTTATAGAGGGTCTGCCTGCTGACGCCCGCCTTGGCCGCCACGTCGCCGAGGGTGATCTTGGACCAATCCCGCTCGGTGAGTAGTTCGCGCATGGCATCGAGGACGGACGCACGCAGGAGTTCCCGCGCCGCTTCCTGATAGGGGATACGGGTTCCGGTGCGCGGCATACCCGCGACACTGTCACGGGCGGTTCCCGCAGTCAAAGTGTCATGACCGTTCGATTTCGACCATGTAGAAGTCCGCCTTCGCCGCGCCGCAGTCCGGGCAGGTCCAGTCGTCGGGGATATCGTCCCAGCGGGTGCCCGGGGCGATCCCGTCGTCCGGCCAGCCCTTGGCTTCGTCGTATTCGAAACCGCATTGAATGCATTGGAACAGCTTGTATTCACTCATTTGACGGCTCCCATCGGTTCGAAGTCGATCTTTTCCCGGACACCGCAGTCCGGACAGCACCAGTCGTCGGGGACTATTTCCCAGCGGGTTCCCGGCGGGAAGCCCTCGTGCGGCGCGCCTTTCGCCTCGTCATAAACGTATTCACAGACGGGGCAGCGAAATGAGTTCATGCCCGCACCTCGCCGCTCGCCGCACCGCCGCGGTAGCGGGCGAGCACGGCGTCCCGTTTACCGGGCTGAATGTTCGCGCGGGTGATGTCGCCGCCGTAGTGGGCGAGCACCCGCTTGTCCATCACCCGGCGCCACAGCGGCGGGAAGTAGGCGAGCAGGATCATGCTGGCGTAGCCGCTCGGCAGGTTCGGCGCACCATCCCAACTGCGCAGCGTCTGATAGCGCCGGGTCGGATAGGCGTGGTGGTCGCTGTGCCGCTGCAGGTGGTACAGAAAGATATTGGTAACGATGTGGTCACTGTTCCAGCTGTGCACCGGCGCGGGCCGCTCGTAGCGGCCGGACGAAGTGCGTTGCCGGACAAGCCCGTAGTGCTCCAGGTAGTTGACCGCCTCCAGCAGGCTGAAGCCGACCACCGCCTGCAGCACGAGATACGGCAGCAGGCCGATACCGAACACCGCGAGCAGCACGCCGTACAGCGCCGCCGACATCAGCCAGGCGCTGAGCACCTCGTTCTTCAGGCTCAACGGCTTCTTGCCGAGACGCGCCAGGCGGTCCTTCTCCAACCGCAACGACGAGGTCAGGCTGCCCCACACGGTGCGCGGCCAAAATGCCCAGAAGGACTCGCCGACACGGGAACTCGCCGGATCCTCCGGCGTCGCGACCCGCACGTGATGACCGCGGTTGTGCTCGATGTAGAAGTGGCCATAGCACGACTGGGCCAGCGCGATCCGCGACAGCCAGCGCTCCAGGTGCACCTTCTTGTGTCCTAGTTCGTGGGCGGTATTGATGCCGATGCCGCCGATCATGCCGACCGTGATGGCCAGGCCGATCTTGTCCACCAGCTGCAGGCCGCCGTCGAAGCCGAGCCAGCTCACCTGGTCCGCGGTGATCAGGTAGCAGGCCATGATCAGCGTCGCGTACTGGAACGGCAGATACAGATAGGTGAGGTAGCGGTAGTACTTGTCGTGCTCCAGGTACTCCATCGCCTCGTCCGGCGGATTGTCACCGTCGGGCCCGAAGAAGATGTCCGCCAACGGGATCAGCACGTACACCAGGATCGGGCCGAGCCAGAACGGCACCTGCGCCAGTCGGTGCCAGCCGAGCTCGTTGAGCGCCAAGATCACCGGGATTCCGATGGTGAAGAGGCCGGTGGGGGCGAACAGGCCCCACAGCCACAGATAGCGCTTGCGATCGCGCCAGGCCGGGGTCGTCACCGGCTGCGCAGACGTGTCGGCTGTCGTCGACATCGTTGTCTCCAATCCAAAAGCGGCACGTCATGTGACGTGCATTACCCCTGAAATGGACGATAGAGATCAATTTGTCGTTTGTCTAGACAAATCAGCCGATTTGTAAAGTTACGTGGGTTCGTGAAACGCAAACACCCCGGTCGCGGCGAGAGCCGGCCGGGGTGTCTGTCGTCGAGGGGCGTTACCGCAGCAGCACGTCCACGTTGGCGGGCAACGCGTCGACCGGCCACCAGCGCAGGTCGGTGGACTCCGCGCTGCGCACCGGGACGGCACCGGCCGGTGCGGTGATCCGGAACAGCAGATCGAGGTGCCTGGTCGGCACGCCGAGCGAACACGTAATCGGATGCGCTTGGGCGCCATACAGTTCCGGCTCGAGCCGCAGCCCGGGGATGCCCGACTCCTCGGTGGCCTCGCGCAGCGCGGCACCCGCCACCGTGTCGTCACCCTCCTCGCAGTGGCCGCCGAGCTGAATCCAGCTGCCGACCCGCGGATGCAGGGTCAGCAGGACCTCGCGTTCGTCGTGCGAGAAGACCACCGCCGACGCGGTGATGTGACCGGGCACGTGCTCGCGCAGACAACCGCGTGGGGCCGAGCCGAGAAACGCGAGCATCGCCTGCCGCAGCGATTGGTCGGAACCCTCGGTCGGCGACCATTTTTCGAGCAGTTCGGTGGCCGATGCATGCAAGGAATCCGCGCTCACAGTTCGACCAACCCCGGTCCGGGGCCGGGCACCGAGCGCGGCGTGAGTTCCTCCGGCGGGTGACCGATGGCGATGGCGCCCAAGGGATTCCAGTCATCCTCAAGCCCCAGGACGCCGCGGGTGATCTCCGGCGCGAAGATGGTGGAGCCGATCCAGCAGCTGCCGAGGCCCTCGGTGGCCAGCGCGACGAGCAGACCCTGGACCGCCGCGCCGACCGCGACGGTGAACATGGTGCGCTCATGGGTGCGCCTGCGCTCGTCCGGATAGTCGTGCGCGCCGTCCGGCACGCAGAACGGCATGATCACCTCGGGTGCGTCGAAAAGGATTCGGCCACGGGCGATTCGGCGCTCCACCCGGTCCGGCGGCAGCCCGTCCGCGGTGAGATCGGTGCGCCACTTCTCGGCCATCGCGGCCAGCAGCCGAGCCCGCAGACCCGGCTCGCGCAACCACACGAACCGAACCGGGCGGGTGTGGTGCGGCGCTGGCGCGGTCAGGGCCACGGCGACCGCGGCGCGGACCCGTTCGGGATCTACCGGCGCGTCGGCGAACTGCCGGATCGAACGGCGCAGCAGTACCGCCTCGCGGCGTCCCCGATCGATCGCCTCGGCGGTGCCGAGCCAGAACAGGTCGTCGGTGCCGCCGCGCAGCAGATCCGCGGCGGCGGACCCGTCGTCGACGATCGGCAGCCCGCGTACCACCGCGACCGGCACGCCACCGAGCTTGCCCTTCACCAGATCCGCGGCGGCGGCCAGTTCGTCCGCGATCGCCACCTGGGTGACATGCAGTTCGTTGCCCTGCCCGTCGACAGCGCCCGCGTAGTCGTGCAGCACCCGCAGGCCCGCGGCGCCGATCGCGGCGTCGGTCTGGCCGTTGCGCCAGGCGCGGCCCATGGTGTCGGTGATGACCACGGCGACCCGCACACCGAGCCGTTCCGCGAGCGCCGAACGCAACGCCTTCGCACTGGCGTCGGGATCGGCCGGCAGCAACACCAATTCGCCCTGTTCGACATTGGAGCCGTCGATCCCGGAGGCCGCTTGGACGATGCCGAGCTTGTTCTCGGTGATCAGGGTGCGGCCCTTGCGCGCGAGCACCCGCACGGCCTCCTGCTCGACCAGGGCGCGGCGTACGGCATC
Source organism: Nocardia iowensis (assembly GCF_019222765.1). Classification (NCBI taxonomy): domain Bacteria; kingdom Bacillati; phylum Actinomycetota; class Actinomycetes; order Mycobacteriales; family Nocardiaceae; genus Nocardia; species Nocardia iowensis. The sequence goes on from NZ_CP078145.1 coordinate 7,415,759, forward strand.
GCGTTGCACCGGGTCCAGCGGCGCGTCGACGATGCGTCCCTCGACCTTGGCGACGATCTTGCTGGTCACCACGAGCACGTCGCCGTCGGCCAGCCAGGGCGCGCCCGCGGCGATGTGTTCGGCGAGGTCGTCACCGGGGCGGAACTCGGGCAGCCCGGTGATCGGCAGGATGCGCAGTTCACCGGCCGCGTGGTCTATCCCGGCCGCGTCCGTCGCTGGCTCGGTCGGCTCATTCACGGCTTCACTCCCGCAAGGTCAAGCGCCTCCCGCACCATCTCGGCGGTGGTCGGCGGATCGGTCATCAGCAGCGGAACGCTGCGTACTTCGACACCGGGTACGTCGGCGGTGTCGGTGGTGTGGATCAGCCAGCCGTCCAGGATGCCGGTGGCCGAGCGGGCGCCGTAGTGGCGGCCGATCGCCTCGGCGGTGGTCTCGACGCCGATCACCGACAGGCATTCGTCGGCCATGCCGCGCAATGGTCGTCCATCGATCACGCCCGACACGCCGATCACTTTGGCCGCTGTGGTGCGCAGCGCGCCGCGGATGCCTGGCACCGCCAGGATGGCGCCGATGCTCACCACGGGGTTCGACGGAGCGAGCAAGACCACATCAGCCGACTCTATGATCTCGATCACATTTGGGGCCGGTTTGGCGTCCTCAGCCCCAATTGTGGCGAATCCATGGGTCTCGATGTTCGCGCGATAGCGAACCCACCACTCCTGGAAATGGATCGCGCGACGTTCGCCAGGGTTGTCGGGGTCGGTCACAACCACATGCGTTTCACACCGATCGTCGGTTGCCGGGAGCAGTTTCACGCCCGGCTGCCACCTGTTGCAGAGCGCCTCGGTGACCGCGGAGAGCGGATACCCGGCGCGCAACATCTCGCTGCGAACCAGATGTGTGGCGATATCGCGGTCGCCGAGACCGAACCAGTCCGGCTGCGCGTGATATTTCGCCAGCTCCTCCTTTGCGTGCCAGGTTTCGCCGACCCGGCCCCAGCCTCGGTCGGTATCGATGCCATCGCCGAGGGTATACATGCAGGTATCGAGGTCGGGACAGATCCGAAGGCCGTGCATCCAGACGTCGTCGCCGACGTTCACGATCGCGGTGACATCGGCCTCGGGCAGCAGTTCCCGGACACCTTGGAGGAAACGCGCGCCGCCGACACCCCCGACCAGGACGGCAATCCGTGGCCCGTTGCCTGCTTCGGTATCCGCTTGAAGAGGAGTCACATCCGCACAGCCTATGCGCTGCCGGACCGGCGGATGTTCGGCGCATATTTGCTGGTCATTTGCCCTACAGTTGGACAAGATCATCTTGGAAGACGTTCGCGGATAGTAACGGAATAGCGACGGCGGCTTGACCATCGACACGTCCGGCGTGTCTAATCACAGTCATGTCATTTCGGGTTCGCGCGAGAGTGCAAGGCGCGAACAGCTTTTCGAACAGATGTTCGCATCGAGATGATGAGCTCGGGGACGTCCGCGGGACAACGTCGCGGGGTATGGCCGTCGGTAGGCGTGTTGGTCCGACGGAACGAATCATTCTGCGCTAACACACAGTGAGGAGGCGGAGCGATGGCCAACGAGATGGTCTCGCCGACCGATTCCACAGCAGGCGCAGCACGTGGCGTCTGCGCAGACAATGGCTGGAAGGATCGCGAGGGGGGTGGTGACGAAGTCTCGACGCCCCGGCTCAGCCTGGTCGTCACGGGCTTCGACGAGATGTTCGAATCCATCGAAGAGCAATGGCAGGAGCGTGCCCTGTGCGCGCAGACCGATCCGGAGGCGTTCTTCCCAGAGAAGGGCGGCTCGACTCGCGAAGCGAAACGGATCTGCATGGGCTGCGAAGTACGCGACGAGTGCCTGGAATACGCACTCGCCCACGATGAGCGTTTCGGCATCTGGGGTGGCCTCTCCGAGCGGGAGCGCCGCCGCCTGAAGCGCGGAATAGGTTAACCGCAGACTTGGGTTGGCCCCCGAGCTATTCGCAAGCGCGAGAAGTCGCCACGGCGACAACAGATCTCGCGAATCAGCGAGTAACTCCGGGGGTACGCCCGAGCTCCCATCAGTAGACCGAAGACCGGCCAGCCGACCGGCGGGACACCACTGCGTGCGCGTGCGCGCGACGGGCTGACTAGGTTTTAACTCATGGCACGTTCCCGGAATCGTCGTCCACCGACCGCACGGTCGGTGATCCGCCGTGGTCGCGGGGTACGTGGGCCGATGTTGCCGCCCACCGTGCCCGCCTGGCGCACCCGGGGGCAGAAGTTCGACCGGCTGGTGCTGGAGGCGTTCGCACCGCTGGACACCCGCTGGCACGACCGGCTCACCAAACTCGACATCGCGGTCGACGATGTGCCGAAAATCCGTCCGCTGCATCCTGATTCGGTCACCTGGCCGGACGAGGTCGTCGCCGACGGCCCGGTGCCGCTGTCCCGGCTCATCCCGGCGGGCGTCGACCGGCACGGTGCGGCCACCCGCGCCAGGGTGGTGCTGTTCCGCAAACCCCTGGAGCTGCGCGCCAGCGACCCCGACGACCTGGTCGACTTGCTGCGCGAGGTGCTGGTCCAGCAGATCGCCACCTACCTCGGCGTCGACCCGGACATCATCGACCCGGAACCGGAGTAAGAACGCACCAAGCCGAGCCCGCACCGGTAACGAATGTTGTTGCGAGCGGCGATAACTGATCAGCAGCGCCGGGCAACGCGCCCCGGCGGCTTTCACCCGTACGCGGCACCCGCCCCGGTGGCGCGAGTATTTGCCCGATTCATGAGCGTGTCTATCCACATCGGGACGCCAGGGGGGTTACTCTCATCGGCGTGATCCCCATGCGTCGTTGCTGCCGTCCAGGTTGCAAGAATCCGGCCGTCGCGACGCTCACCTATGTGTACTCGGATTCCACCGCCGTCGTCGGGCCGCTCGCGACCGTCGCCGAACCGCACTCCTGGGATCTCTGCGAAACGCACGGCTCCCGGATCACCGCCCCGAAGGGCTGGGAGATGGTTCGCCACGAAGGCGGCTTCTCGTCCAGCACACCGGATGACGACGATCTGACCGCGCTCGCCGAAGCGGTCCGCGAGGCAGGCCTACGCCGCCGCCCGCCGGAACAGGACCAGCGCGGCTACCGCGACTACACACCGCCGCCCCAGCGCACCACCCGCACCGGCCGCCGTGGCCATCTACGGGTCCTCCCCGATCCCCCGTCCTGAACAAACCCAGGACCGGCTCAACCCTTTGCCGCCCAACCATTAGGGTATGGGGCATGACAGTCGCCCGCTCTGCCGAATTCGTAAACGCGGTGATCAAGGCTTACGACGTTCGCGGTGTGGTCGGTGAACAACTCGACGCCGAATTCATCACCGACATCGGCGCTTCGTTCGCCAGGCTGATGCGCGCCGAAGGCGCCGAGCGGGCCGTCATCGGACACGACATGCGGGAATCGTCCCCCGGACTGTCGGAGGCCTTCGCCGAGGGCGTGCTCGCCCAGGGCCTCGACGTGGTGCACATCGGTCTCGCCTCGACCGACCAGCTGTACTTCGCCTCCGGCAGCCTGAACTGCCCCGGCGCCATGTTCACCGCGAGCCACAATCCGGCCCGCTACAACGGCATCAAGATGTGCCGCGCCAAAGCCATTCCGGTGGGCCAGGACACGGGTCTGGCCACCATCAAGAGCGAAGTCGCCGAAGGGGTTCCCGGCTACGACGGGCCACGCGGCACCGAGACCAGGATCGATCTGCTCGCCGACTACGCGGCGTTCCTGCGCGACCTGGTCGATCTCGGCGAGGTCCGCCCGCTCACCATCGCGGTGGACGCGGGCAACGGCATGGGCGGACACACCGTGCCCGCGGTCTTCGGTGCGCTGCCGCGGGTGACCATCGTCCCGCTGTACTTCGAACTGGACGGCTCCTTTCCCAACCACGAGGCCAACCCGCTCGATCCCAAGAACCTGGTGGATCTGCAAGACCTGGTGGTCAAGTCGGGCGCCGACATCGGCCTCGCCTTCGACGGCGACGCCGACCGTTGCTTCGTGGTGGACGAGAAGGGTGACCCGGTGTCGCCATCCGCCATCACGGCGCTGGTCGCCGAGCGTGAGCTGGCCAAGGAGCCGGGTGGGGTCATCATCCACAACCTGATCACCTCGAAGGCGGTGCCCGAGCTGGTCACCGAGCTGGGCGGCACCCCGGTGCGCACCCGGGTCGGCCACTCCTTCATCAAGCAGCAGATGGCCTCGACCGGCGCGGTGTTCGGCGGCGAACACTCCGCGCACTACTACTTCCGCGACTTCTGGGGCGCCGACTCCGGCATGCTCGCGGCGCTGCACGTGCTCGCCGCCCTCGGCGAGAAGGACCGGCCGGTCTCGGAGCTGATGGCGGCCTACGAAACGTACGCGGCCTCCGGCGAAATCAACTCCACGGTGGCGGACGCGCAGGAGCGGACGATGGCTGTGCTGGAGGCATTCGGGGACCGGACGATCTCGGTCGATAGGCTTGACGGCGTGACCGTGCAGCTCGCCGACGACGCCTGGTTCAATCTGCGCGCGTCGAATACCGAACCGTTGCTCAGGCTCAACGTCGAGGCCAGATCGCCGGAGGAAGTAGACGCACTCGTAACTCAGATTCTGAGCATCGTCCGCTCCTGACTGGAATAGTGGAATTACGGCGGAATGGAATCACCTGCCCAGGATTCGGCGGAGAGCTGGGAAGTAGACGGCTCAGCCCGATGCTCAGATTCTGAGCATCGTCCGCTCCTGACTGGAATAGTGGAATCACAGGCCTTGGATTCGCCCGACTCGGGCCCGGCGGCGCAGCTGACCCGGGCGGGAGCAAGGGCGGAAACGACTCAGCGCGATGAGGGGAGGTGGGACGCCCGATGATCGCTGGAACACCGGTGCTCGACCTCGACGATGCCGCTTCGCTGGAGGCGGCCGATACCGGCGGCGCCCTGCGCTCGGCCGCGTCCGGCGGCGCTCAGGTCCGGGCCACCGCGGCAGCTATCGGTGAGGACGCGCTCGCGCGGCTGGCCGGGCTGCGGCCGCGCAGCGTGGTCCTCGTCTCCGGTTCGGGCCGGGCCGCGCGGGCCGCGAGCCTGCTGGTCGCCGCGCTCGGCGACCGCGCGGGCCTGCCCGTCGTGTCCGTCGCCGCGCTGCCGCCCTGGGTCGGTCCGCTCGATGTCGTCCTCGTCGCCGGTGACGATGCCGGTGACCCGCGCCTGACCGATGCCGTCGACCGGGCACTGCGCCGCGGTGCCGAGGTCGTCGTCGCCGCGCCCATCGAAGGACCCATGCGTGCCGTCGTGGCCGGGCGCGCGGCCGTGCTCGCGCCACGGGTGCAGGTGCTCGATCACAACCGGCTGCTGCGTTTCCTGGCCGCCGGAATCGCGGTCCTGCGGGCGGTGGATCCGGCTCGCAGCGCAACGTTTGTACCCGACCTCACCGAGCTGGCCGATGTGCTCGACGCCGAGGCGTTGCGCGCCGGGCCGAGCAACGAGGTCTTCCGCAACCCGGCCAAAACCCTGGCCTCGCGCATGCACCAGCGCGCCATCGTGCTGGCCGGCGACTCCCCCGCCGCGGCCGAGCTGGCCGAGCACGGCGCCGAGGTGCTGCTGCAGTCGGCGGGCCGGGTGGCCACCGCGGTGGACCTGGCCGAGGCGGTCGCCGCCAAGGCTCGAATGGTCGAGGCCGCAGGCGAATCCGCGCCCGGCTTCGATCCGCTGTTCCATGACGAAGAACTCGACGGTCCGGTCCAGGTGGAGCGCATCCGTGTCTTCGTGCTCAGCGCCGACCCCGACCAGTCCGTCGCCAGGCGCCGGATCGCCGTGTTCGGCGGCACCGGGTCCAGCCTCGTCGACGCCGACCTGGTGAACGCCGAACTCGATCTGCTGCACACCGGCCTCACCGACCCGTCCGTCCCTGCTCCGCCGCGCCCCGAGGGCGAATCCGAACCAGGGCCGGGCGGCGAACTCGAACAGCTCGCTGTGCTGGCGCTACGGCTGGAAATGGCCGCCGCCTATCTACGGCTGATCGGCACCCGCGGTACCGCGACCGAAAGCCAAGGGCAGTTCGGGGGAAGCTACTAGTGCACGAACTCGTTGGTGCGCTGCGTTCGTATGCCTGGGGCTCGCGCACCGCGCTCGCTCAGCTGTGCGGTCGGCCGGTACCGTCGGCTCATCCCGAGGCCGAACTGTGGTTCGGCGCGCACCCCGCCGATCCCGCGCACATCCGGATCGACAACCGCACCAGGTCGCTGCTCGATTTCGTCGCGGAGGATCCGGAACGCGAATTAGGCCCCGCCGCCCCGGAATTCGGCGGCAAGCTGCCGTTCCTGTTGAAGATCCTGGCCGCCGAGGAACCGCTCTCGCTGCAGGCCCACCCCAGTACGGCGCAGGCACGCGCGGGTTTCGAACGCGAGAACCGCACCAGGGTGCCGCTGGACTCACCGATGCGCAACTACCGCGACGACAATCACAAGCCGGAACTGGTGGTGGCGCTGGGCCGGTTCGAGGCGCTTGCCGGTTTCCGCGACCCGCATCGCACCGTCGAATTGCTCAGGGCGCTGGACGTCGACGGGTTCGAGCCCTACACGAACCTGCTTGCCGCTCAACCGGACTCGGACGGCCTGCGCACCCTGTTCACCACCTGGATCACCTTGCCGCAGCAGGTGCTCGCCACCCTGCTGCCCGCCATGCTGGACGGCTGCGTGCGATACCTGTCCGGAAAAGGCAAGCGCGAGTTCACCCCTGAGGCGCGCACCGCGCTCGAACTCGCCGAGGCGTACCCCGGTGACGCGGGCGTGCTCGCGGCGCTGCTGCTCAACCGGCTCACGCTGGAACCGGGCCAGGGCCTGTTCCTCGCCGCCGGTAACCTGCACGCCTACCTGCGCGGGCTCGGCGTGGAGATCATGGCCAACTCCGACAATGTGCTGCGCGGCGGCCTCACCCCCAAGCACGTCGACGTGCCGGAGTTGTTGCGAGTGCTCGACTTCGAGCCGATCAATCTGCCGGTCGTGCTGCCCGAACCGGCGGGCGACGGCTCGGTCCGCTACCGCACCCCCGCCCCGGAATTCGAGCTACGCCGCTTCGACCTCACCGCGGGCTCGGCCCAGGTCCCGCTCACCGCCGCGGGCCCCGGCATCGTGCTGTGCACGGCGGGTTCGGTGCGACTGCTGGACGGCGCGACCGAACTGACCATCGAACGCGGCGCGGCCGCATGGATCTCCGCCGCCGACACCGACATTCGCGCCCGCGCACTGGACGGCAACGCCCAGCTCTTCTGCGCCTGCGTCGGCAAGGTGTGATACTGCCCGCCGTATCACACGGTGTTGATCGGTCAGGCATCCGGTATCCGGACGCCGGGACACGCTAAGTTAGCCAGGATCGGGCAATTCGGAGAGAGGACGTCCAGGGCATGTCGGCTGGTGGTGGCAAGAAGGCGATTCTCGCCGCGTTGACGGCGAACGCGGGGATCGCCGTGGCCAAGTTCGTCGGTGCTGCGATCACCGGTTCGGCGTCGATGCTCGCCGAGGCGGTGCACTCGGTGGCCGACACCTCCAATCAGGGTCTGCTGCTGCTGGGTCAGCGGCGCGCCGAGAAGGAGGCCGACGAGCTGCACCCGTTCGGGTACGGGCGCAATCGCTACTTCTACTCGTTCATCGTGGCGCTGGTGCTGTTCACCATCGGCTCGATCTACGCGATCTACGAGGGCATCCACAAGATCCAGCACCCCGAGGACCTGACCTCGCCGATCGTCGCGATCGTCATCCTGCTGATCGCCATCGGGCTGGAGACCTACAGCTTCATGACCGCGATCCGGGAATCCCGGCCGCTCAAGGGCAATGCCAGCTGGTGGCGGTTCATCCGCACCTCGCGCAGCCCGGAGCTGCCGGTGGTGCTGCTGGAGGACACCGGCGCCCTGGTCGGTCTGATCCTCGCGTTCGCGGGCGTCAGCCTGACGATGATCACCGGCGAAGCGATCTGGGACGGCATCGGCACGCTTTCGATCGGCCTGCTGCTCGGCGTCATCGCCGTCATCCTGATCATCGAGATGCAGAGCCTGCTCATCGGTGAGGGCGCCACACCGGGTGAGGATCGCGACATCCGCGCCAATCTGGTCGACGGCACCGGCATCGATCGGGTGATCCACCTCAAGACGCAGTACCTCGGCCCGGAGGAAATGCTGGTCGCCGCGAAGGTGTCGGTCGCCGCCGGGCTCGACATCGCCGAGATCGCGGCCGCGATCAACGACGCGGAAGCCAAAGTGCGCGCGGCGGTTCCCGCCGCGCGGGTGATCTACCTGGAGCCGGACCTCTACCGCACCGAGCCCGTCTGACCCAGCGTCGACCCGGTTCAGGCGGCTCCGGAGCGAGCGGCGCGGACGATGTCCAGCGGGTCGGTGGTGATGCCGAAGCGCTGGCGCAGGACGTGGCCGGCGGCGTGCACCCCGGACATGCCGTGAACACCCGGGCCGGGCGGGGTCGACGACGAGCACAGGTAGACGCCGGGAACGGGTGTGGCGTAGGGATTCCAGCGCGCAACGGGGCGAAAGACGAACTGGCGCAAGTTCATGACGCCCGCGGAGATGTCGCCGCCGACGTAATTGGCGTTGTGCGCAGGCATTTCGGCCGCAGTGTAAACGTGCTTGGCCAGGATCAGGTCGCGGAAACCGGGTGCGAACCGCTCGACCTGGGCGATCACGTGCTCGCTGACGTCGAGGGTCGAGCCGTTCGGCACGTGGGCGTAGGTGTAGAAGGTGTGGCCGCCCGCCGGCGCACGGCTGGCGTCGACGACGCCGGGCTGGATGGACAGCACGTACGGTCGCTCGGCGTGTTGCCCTGCGGCGACGGCACGTTCGGCCGTCATCGCCTCGGCGCGGGTGCCGATCACATGCACGGTTCCCGCGCGATCGAGCCCTTCGGCCTGCCACGGCACCGGTCCGGACAGCGCGAAGTCGACCTTGCAGGCACCGCCGCGGTGGCGGAACCGTCTCAGCTGCTTGGCGTATCGGTTCGGCAGCCGGTCGCCCGCGATGCGCAGGAGTCCGGACGGCGCGAGGTCGAGCACGACCGCGTGCGCGTCGGCGAACTCGTCCAGCGAATCGACGCGGTGACCGGTGTGTACTCGGCCGCCGAGGCGTTCCAGTTCGGCGATGAGCGCGTCGGGTATCGCCTGGCTGCCGCCCCTTGGCAGCACCCAGCCACCGGCGTGCGCCAAGGTGCCGAGCATCATCGCCGCTCCGGCGGCGGGTATGGCACGCGGTGGGGTGATCGCGTGCGCGGCGATACCGGTCAACAGTGCGGGCGCGATGTCACCGTGAAACCTGGTGTTCCACAACGGTGATCCCTGCTCGAGAACGCGCAGCCCGAACCGCACGAAGGTCAGCAGGTCGTCGGGTGGCTTGCGCAAGTCCGACATCGCCGCCGCAACCACCGCGGGCCAGCGCCGCACCAGCGGGCCGAACAGCGAGCGCCACGCGGCGCCGTCGCGTCCGAGGCCTTCGACGGTGCGCTCCAGATCGCGCCAGGCCACCCCGGCGACCCCGCCGTCGAGCGGGTGACCGTAGGACGCCTCCGGGACGAGCAGGTCGACGCCGTGCGCCGCCAGGCCGAACGCCTCGAAGAACGGGGACGCCAACGCCATCGGGTGCGCACCGGCGCACACATCGTGCCGATATCCGGGCAAGGTCAGCTCGGCCGTCCGCGACCCGCCGCCCGCGGTGTCCTCGGCCTCGTACACCTCTACCGAGAGTCCGGCCTTCGCCAAAACTACCGCGGCGGCCAGACCATTCGGTCCGGAGCCGACGACCACAACATCAGGCATACCTCCACGCTACCGGCCCGCGACGGGCAGTCCTCGGCTCAGGAACGCGGATACGCTCGCCCGAACCGCCGGATGCGGGCGAGTGTCGACTGTCACCGCCGCGTCGAGGGCAATTCGGTCCGGATGGAACAGGATTCGATCGCGGTCACCCCGCCGGGTTCACCGCGCGCCGACGGCGGCCAGCCATTCGTCGACGAGGATGGCGAGCCGCTGCTCGCGCAACTCCGGCCGCAGGCGTCCGCCCCGGTCGAGGGTGGCGAGGCCGTGGATCGCGGCCCAGGCGACCTCCGTGCGGGCGCCGAGGTCGGCCTCGTCGACGAACGGGCGGAAGAGGGCCTCCAGTTCGGCAAAGGCGTCGCGCAGCGGCTTGGGCGCGGCCAGACCGAAGACGAGGTCGGTGTTCATCATGAACATGGCGTCGTAGCGGGCCGGATTGGCCGCCGCGAAGTCGAGGTACGCGTGGGTGACGCGAGCCAACGCATCGGCCGGGCTCGTCGCGTCGACGTGGCCCTGACGAAGGGCGGCGCCGAGGTCGGCGAAGCCCTGTTCCGCGACCGCCGCCACGATGGCCGACTTGCCCGCGAAGTGGCTGTAGAGCACCGGCTGGCTGTATTCGATGCGCTCGGCCAACCGGCGCACGGTGACCGCTTCCCAGCCCTGTGCCTCCGCCAGTTCGCGGGCGGTGTCGATGATTCGTTGCTGTCGTTCGGCTCGTTCCCGTTCCTTGCGCGTCTGGATGCCCATGGGCCAAATACTAGCAGCGCTAGACAATCTACCGAGGCTCAGTTAATGTCGCCTTCGAACCTAGCAATGCTAGGAGTCAGCGCACTATCGAGGAGCAGCACCATGACCGTCTCGCGCATCGCCACCGCCCTGTCCCTGGTCGGCGCGGCCTTCATCCTCTACATCGGCATCAGCTACCTGGTCAGCCCGGAAACCATCGCCCCCGGTTTCGGCCTGCCCGCCTGGCCGGACGGCGACGCGACCGCGTTCCTGCACCTGAAGGGCGTCCGCGACACCATGTCCGGGCTGCTCATCCTGGCTCTACTCGCCGCGAAGCAGCGCTACGCCCTCGGCATCACCACCCTGGTCATCGCGCTGGTCCCGGTCGGCGACATGCTGACCGTGCTCAGCTGGAACGGCTCGTCCGCCGCGGCCTTCGGCATCCACGGCCTCACCGCCGCACTGGTCTTCTTCACCGGCGGGCTGCTGCTCCGCGAGCAGCAGCTGACGAACCGGTCGAACCCGCGACGGGTCGTCGCGAACGCCTGACCCCGGACAGCGCGAAGGGCCCGCAGATCCTGCGGGCCCTTCGTGTTTCACAGAGCAACTAGGCCGGAACCAGGTCCTTGGTGTCGGGCTCATGCTGCGGCTGCGCGCCGTGGTCGTTATCGACCATGGTCTGTTCGTCGAACGGCAGTTTGCGGTTGAGGACTTCCTTGACCCGGTCGTTGTCGATGGTCTTGGTCCAGGTGCCGATGAGGACCGTGGCGACGGCGTTGCCGGAGAAGTTGGTGAGCGCGCGGGCCTCGGACATGAAGCGGTCGATGCCGACGATCAAGCCGACGCCGTCGAGCAGTTCGGGGCGGTGGCTCTGTAGCCCGCCGGCCAAGGTGGCCAGGCCCGCGCCGGTGACACCGGCCGCGCCCTTGGACGCCACGATCATGAACAGCAGCAAGCCGATCTGCTCGCCGATATTGAGCGGCTTGCCCATCGCCTCCGCGATGAACAACGACGCCATTGTCAGGTAAATTGCAGTGCCATCCAGATTGAATGAATACCCGGTCGGCACAACGACACCCACGGTCGTCCGCTCGACGCCCATGTGCTCCATCTTCGCGATAAGCCGAGGCAGCGCGGACTCGGAGGACGACGTCGCGACGATCAGCAGGTACTCGCGAGCCAGGTAGCGGACCAGTTTCAGGACCGATACCCGCGATACCGACCACAGCACCACCCCGAGCACGCCGAACACGAACACCAAGCAGGTCAGGTAGAACGCGATCATCAACGTGCCAAGCTTTACGACGGCGTCCAGCCCGGTCTTGCCGACCACATTCGCGATCGCGCCGAACGCGCCGATCGGCGCCAGCCACAGAATCATCACCAGCACCCGGAACACGAGCTTCTGCAGCAACGCCACGGCGCGCAGGATCGGCTCGCCGGGCGTGCCCATGGCCTGCAAGGCGAAACCGACCAGTACCGCGACGAACAGCGCCTGCAACACGCTGCCCTCGGTCAGCGAGGAGAACAGCGTCTTCGGCACGATGTCGGTGATGAATTTCCAGGTGTCGCCTGCTTTTTCGGCGGTATTCGCGAGGTCGTGTCCGGCCTTGGCGGAACTACCGACGTTCAACCCGGTACCCGGCGCGAGCAGGTTGCCGACGACGAGCCCGATCGCGAGCGCGAAGGTCGACATGACCAGGAAGTATCCGATGGCCAGTCCGCCGACCCTGCCGACGGTGGCGGCCGTCCGAATCGAACCGATACCGAGCACGATGGTGCAGAAGATAACCGGCGCGATCATCATCTTGATCAGGTTGACGAAGATGGTGCCGAGCGGCGCAACGGACTGCCCTGCCTCGGGCGCGAGCCAACCGACGAGAATGCCCGCGATGACCGCGACGATGACGGCCAGATACAGCCAATGGGTGCGGTCCCGCTTCTTGGGTGTGGCTTCAGGTGTTGCTTCGCTCATGCGAGTGATGTCCTCCGAGGTGGTGCCGGCGTGAGGTGCCTCACGACCCCCAGGCAGAATGATGGCGGTCCGGGTGACGCCGGTCACGGTTTGGTGCATTACGTTCAGCGGAGGAAAGCAGCTAGTGAGACGCGGTCGGCTATCCCTGGCCGGTCAGGCCTTCGCACTCCAGCTGATCGTGCTGATCCTGATCGTGTCCGTCGGCGCGGTCCTCGCGGTGATCGACGCACGACGGCACAGCGACGTGACCACCACCCGCGAAGTGAGAGATGTCGCGGTGAGTGTCGCTGAGGCACCGTCCACCCTGGCCGCCGTCTACAGCACCGACCCGACGGCCGTGCTGCAACCGGTGACCGAGCGCACCCGCCACGCGACCGGCATGGACTTCATCGTCGTCATGGCGCCGGATCGCACCCGCTACACGCACACCAACCCGGCCATGATCGGCAAGCCGTTCAGCGGCAACATCGACCGTGCGCTGGCCGGGGAAACCTTCACCGAGACCTTCACCGGCACCCTCGGCCCGTCCATTCGGGCGGTGACACCGGTCTACGACGGCGGACGCGTGGTCGCGCTGGTATCCGCCGGGGTGACCCGCGCCAAGATCGGCGACCAGGTCGCGGCGCAGCTGCCGTTGATCCTCGGCGTCGCCACGGCGGGCTTGGTGGTCGCGGGCAGCGGATCGTTCCTGCTGAGCCGTCGGCTGCGCAGACAGACGCACGGCCTCGCACCCGACGAACTGCGGGCCATGTACGAGCAGCACGACGCCGTACTGCATTCGATTCACGAGGGACTCGTGGTTTTCGGCATCACCGGCGAACTCGCCGAGGTGGTCAACGATGAAGCACGCAGGCTGCTCGAGCTGCCCGACGGCGAGGTGCACCGCAGCGACCTACCGGTCTCCATGCAGCAGATGAGCTGGGGCGTGGTGCGGGACGAGATGCACGTGACCGGCGACCGGATCCTGCTCGTCAACCAGGACATCGTCACCTGGGAAGGACGGCCGATCGGCACCGTCATGACGATCCGCGACCACACCGAATTGCGGGCGGTGATGGGCGAACTCGACTCGGTGCGCAGTTTCGCCGAATCGCTGCACGCGCAGGCACACGAATCGGCCAACCGGCTGCACACCGTGGTCACCATGGTGGAACTGGGCCGGTACCGGGAGGCGGTCGAGTTCGCCACCTCGGAACTCGAACTGTCCCAAGCACTTATCGATCGCCTGCTGGCAGCCGTCGGGTCGCCCGCGCTGGCCGCGCTGCTGCTCGGCAAGGTGAACCAGGCCGCCGAGCGCAGCATCGAGTTGACCATCACTGACGACACCGCGCTCGACTCGATCGAGCCGCTGTCGGCGCAGGAGACGGTCACGCTGGTCGGCAATCTGATCGACAACGCCATCGACGCCGCCGCCGACAGCCCGTCGGGCTGGGTCGAGGTCACCGTGCAACACCGCGACGAGCCGACCGAACACGCCGAAAATGTTTCGGCAGAACAACATTCGACGTTGTATGTTCGCGTCGCGGACAGCGGGCCCGGAATGTCCGAGGAGACGTTCGCGCGGGCGTCGCAGCGCGGCTATTCGACCAAGGCCGACCATCACGGGCTCGGCCTCGCGCTGGTCCACCGGCTGGTGGCCCGGCACGGCGGCACCATTCGTACCGAACTAGATCCGGAAAGCGCGGTAACCGTGACGATTCCGCGAAAGGATGCACAGTGATCCGAGTGCTGATCGTCGAGGACGAACCACTCATCGCCGAGGCACACCGCGCCTATGTCGACCGCATCGAGGGCTTCACCCCGGTCGGGGTGACACACACCGGTCGCGACGCGATGCGGGCGGCCGCCGAAGCCGCGGCCGAGGGCACCCCGATCGACCTGGTGCTCATGGACATCGGGTTGCCCGACGCGAGCGGTCTCGACGTCGCGGCGGCGCTGACCGGCCTCGCGCCCCGGCCCGACGTCATCGCCATCACCTCGGCGCGCGACCTCGCCATGGTGCGCACCGCCGTCTCGCACGGCGTGGTGCTGTATCTGTTGAAGCCGTTCACCTTCGCCGCTTTTCGCGACAAGCTCGACCGCTACCGCGAATTCCGCAGCGCCCTCCCGGCGGGCGAAACCGCGGTCTCCCAGCACGACATCGACCGGGCCCTCAGCGCCCTTCGCACCCCCGACCAGCGCGCCACCACCCCCAAAGGTGTTGCGCCGCAAACCCTCGACGAAATCTCCCGCACCGTCCGCGCCGCACCGGAGGGCATCACCGCCGCCGACACCGCGAGCACCATCGGCGTCTCGCGCATCACCGCGTGGCGCTACCTGGAAAAGCTGGCCGACGACGGATTGGTCACCCGCCGTTCGGATTACGGCCGCGCGGGCAGGCCGAAGACCCGCTACGTCTGGAAAACCAGAGCTTGACTGTCCCGCCTCTCCGCGTATTCAACCGGACTCAGGCGCGTGCGGGGTGGCGTTGGTGACCGGCGGTGCCGCTCCGGAGGAGCTGGCCGGTCCCCGGCGAGCTACCCATGTGCTGACGAAATCAGTTGGCAACTTGGGTAACTCGTCGGGGTATCCGCACTCAGACGTCGGTGGAGAAGCGGATGCCGCCGTCGGGGATTTCGACGCCGGGCCAGACTCGGGCGCCCCGTAGTAGTTCGCAGCGGGCGCCGACCTGGGCGCCGTCACCGATGACGCCGTCGCGCACGAGGGCGCGGGGGCCGATACGGGCACCGAAGCCGATGATCGAGCGTTCGACGGTGGCGCCGGCTTCGATGATGGCGCCGTCGAAGATCACCGCGCCGTCCAGGCGGGCGCCCGCGCCGACCTCGGCCCCGCGCCCGACGACCGTGCCGCCGATGAGGAGCGCGCCGGGCGCGACACCCGCACCGGGGTGGACCAGGGATTCACCGCGCTGGCCTGGCAGTGCGGGTGAGGGGGCGATTCCGCGGACCAGGTCCGCGGAACCACGGACGAAGTCCTCGGGGGTGCCCATGTCTCGCCAGTACGAGGTGTCGACGTGGCCTTGGACGCGGGCGCCCTCGGCCAGCAACTGGGGGAACACCTCGCGTTCCACCGAGACCGGCCGCCCGGCCGGGATCTTCTCGATGTATTCGCGACGGAAGACGTAGCAACCCGCGTTGATCTGGTCGGTCGGCGGATCCTGGGTCTTCTCCAGGAACGCGGTGACCCGGCCGTTCTCGTCGGTGGGCACGCAGCCGAAGGCGCGCGGGTCGCTCACCCGCACCAGGTGCAGCGTGACGTCGGCATTCGTCGACTCGTGGGTGTCGAGTACCGCGCCGAGTTCGGTGCCGCCGAGCACGTCACCGTTGAACACCATCACGGTGTCGGCGCGCAGCTTGGGCAGCACGTTGCGGATGCCGCCGCCGGTGCCGAGCGGCTCGGTTTCGGTGACGTACTCGAGCTCGAGGCCGAGGTCGGACCCGTCGCCGAAGTGCTCCTCGAAAACCTCCGCCTTGAAGGAGGTGCCCAGCACGACGTGGGTGATCCCGGCATCGGCGATGCGGGCGAGCAGATGCGTCAGGAACGGCAGCCCGGCCGTCGGCAGCATCGGCTTGGGGGCCGATAGCGTCAGCGGACGTAGCCGCGTCCCTTGTCCGCCCACCAGGATCACGGCGTCGGTGCCTGCATTTCCTGCCATTCAAGGTCCCCTGTTCACAGTGGATCGGTTATTGCTCGCACGGATCGGTACCCGGCCATGGCTCACCCACGCCGAAACGAACCGGTCGTGAATCGATTGTCCCTTACGCCGCATGCTTGTTCGCCCGCCGTTATCGACCCGCATCCTGAGCCGCCGGCTGGCTTACCGCGCTTGTCGACCCGATTCCTGCGCCTGTTGACGCAGCGCAGATCGAACCGCAATCCGGGAGCGCACCGCAAGTCCGGCCCGCAATGCGAGCCGCAACGGCAGCTGCCACCAGTGCGGATGCCGGTCGGCCTGGAAGCGGTACGCGCTGGCGTGGTGCGCGGGCAGCATCACCTCGGGGTGCCGTCCCGCGGCGTGCCCCTTGGCGTGGGTGACCTCGGCGGACGGGACGAACACGTTGTGCCAGCCCGCCTTGCCCATCCGGTCGCCGAAGTCGACGTCCTCCATGTACATGAAGTAGCGCGAGTCGAAGCCGTCGATCGAGTCGAAGGCCGCGCGCCGCACCAGCAGGCAGGAGCCGGACAGCCAGCCGACGGTCCGCTCGGCGATCTCCTCGTTTTCCTGGCGGTAGCGCCGGGTCCACGGGTTCGCCTTCCACACCGTGCCGAGAATCGCGTGGCCCGCGCCGTCGAGCAGTCCCGGCACGCTACGAGCCGAGGGGTAGACGCTGCCGTCCGGTTCCAGCACCAGCGGGCCGAGCGCACCCGCCCTTGGCCAGCGCTTCGCGGCGGCGAGCAGCTGGTCGATGGAATCGGTGCCCCAGCGGATGTCCGGGTTGGCGATCAGCACGAACTCGATGTCCGGATCGATCTCGGCGACGGCCCGGTTGATCGCCCCGCCGTAGCCGATGTTGCCGCCGGTACGCAGCAGCCGCACGTGCGAGTTGGCCTCGGCGATCAGCTCAGGCACCCCGTCGGTCGACCCGTTGTCGGCGAGAATCACCTGTGGTTTCTCGGGGGTGGCGTCGGCCAGCGTGGTGATGAAGTGCTCGAGGTGCTCGCCCGGTGAATAGGTCACCGTGACGACGGCCAGCCCTTGAGAGGCGGAATCGGAATCTCTCACGGCCGCACAGCCTAGTCGGACAACCGCGACAGCGCGTCCCCCAGCGCCACCCGCCACGGGCGCAGCGGCGTCAGCCCGGCGTCGTCCCAGGCACGGTGGGACAACACCGAATACGCCGGGCGCTGTGCGGGTCTCGGAAACGCGGAAGAGTCACACGGCCGGACGCGCTGTGGATCGGCGCCGACGCCATCGAACACCGCCCGTGCGAGGTCGAACCAGGTGCCTTGGTCGGCATTGGTGGCGTGCAGCAGGCGCGGGGCATCCGGGCGGTCCGCCAGTTCCAGTAGGGCGGCGGCGAGGTCGGCGGCGTAGGTGGGTGACCCGAGTTGGTCGTCGACCACGTCGACGGTGTCGCGTTCCCGTTCCAGGCGCAGCATGGTGGCGACGAAATCGCTTCCGCGCCCGGCATATACCCAAGCGGTGCGCACCACGTGCGCCTGCGGGGCGAGCTTCAGCACCGCCTGCTCCCCCGCCAGTTTGGATTGCCCGTAGACGCTGACCGGGGCGGTCGGGTCGGTGGTGTCGTACGGGCGGTCGCTGGTGCCCGCGAACACATAGTCGGTGGACAGGTGAATCAATCGCGCACCGACCTCTGCGCAGGCGGCGGCCAGGACGGCGGGCCCGGTTTCGTTACCGGCGAAGGCCGCCTCGGGTTCGGACTCGGCGCGGTCGACCGCGGTGTAGGCGGCACAGTTGATCACCACATCACCCGGTTCGAGGACGGCGGCGACCGCGGCCTTGTCGGTGATATCGAGGTCGCGGTGTCCGAGGGCACGGGCGCCGGGGGCGAGCCGGATCAGTTCTCGGCCGAGCTGCCCGCCCGCCCCGGTCACGACGAGGCGCCCGGATCGGGGGGCGTCCGACGCTGTGGAAGCTGTCACGGGAGTCAAGTCTGGCACGCCGTCGCACCTGCGGATTGAGGGTGGCCGCGACGCCATTCGTTAGCCTTCAGTCAGTTGCCCTCGGCAGGTACCCGCCGCGAGCCAGGGTTTGCCGAAAGGGTGCGGGGGCTAAGGAAAGGTGGGGTGGTCGGTCAGGCCGTGCTGTCGAATGTGGCCCCGAGCTTGTCGAAAGGATATCGAGTTGTCGAAAGGACGCAGAGTAGCCACGGTCGAGGGGGTGTCCGGTGACCCGGCCGCGCGGCGCTGAATCGCTGTTGCCCGCAGGAGGTCCGCTGCGCGTCTCCGCCGCGGTCCTTGCCGCAGTGGTGCTCGTCATCACCGGCTTCGCCTGGCACAGCGTCGACAGCCTGATTTCCAATATCGAACGCATCGGCGGGCTCGGTCTCGGCGGTGGCCGCGACGGCGCCGTCGACATCTTGCTCGTCGGCGTCGACAGCCGCACCGACGCGCACGGCAATCCGCTGTCCGATCGGGAACGCGCGCTGCTGCACGCGGGCGACGAGGTCGGCACCAATACCGACACCATCGTGCTGGTCCGGGTGCCGAACGACGGGCGGTCCGCGACGGCCATCTCCATCCCCCGCGACTCCTACGTCGACATTCCCGACCTGGGCAAGGGCAAGATCAACTCGGCGTACGGCGCCACCAAGGAGACCCAACGCCTGAAGCTGATCAATCAGGGCGTCTCCGAGGCCGACGCGGACAAGCAGTCCACCCAGGCCGGACGCCAAGCGCTGATCAAGTCGGTCGGCAACCTGACCGGCATCAGCGTCGATCACTACGCCGAGGTGAGCCTGCTCGGTTTCGTGCTGCTCACCGACGCGGTCGGCGGGGTCGAGGTGTGTCTGAACAACCCGGTCGACGAGTGGATGTCCGGCGCCGACTTCCCGGCGGGCCGCCAACGCCTCGACGGCCCATCGGCTTTGAGCTTCGTGCGCCAGCGGCACAATCTGCCGCGCGGTGATCTCGATCGCATCGTGCGCCAGCAGGTGTTCATGGCGCAGTTGGTCGGACAAGTGCTCAGTGCGAAGACGCTCAGCAATCCCGGGCGGATGAAGCAGCTCAGCGATGCGGTCGGACGCACCGTCGTGCTCGACGAGGACTGGGACGTGCTCGCCTTTCTGCAACAGCTACAGGATCTTTCGGGCGGGCAGGTGAAGTTCGAGACCATTCCGGTCACCGATCTGAACTACATGACCAGCAGCGGCGAATCGGTGGTGCGGGTCGACCCGAAGGCGGTCAAGTCGTATGTGTCCTCGCTGGTCGACGGCGGCAAGGAGCCAGCGCAGGACGAGCCCGCCGTCGATCCGGCCACCGTGTCGGTCAGCGTGTACAACGCGAGCGGCATCAGTGGCCTGGCCGGTCAGGTCGCACAGGCGTTGAACGGTAAGGGTTTCCACGAGGGCTTGGTCGGCAACTACACCGGTTCGAGTGTGTCGAGCAGCCGGGTGCTGGCCGCGAACACCGCCGACGCCAAGGCCAAGGCCGTGGCCAAGGCGCTCGGTGGGCTGCCGGTACTCGCGGATACGACGCTGTCACCCGATTCGGTGAGCGTCGTGCTGGCGAGCGACTATTCTGGTCCGGGCTCGACGGCAGGGGGGATGTTCGACTTCTCCGGTACGTCGAGCGGCACCGCGACACCAGTCCCGCCAGCCCCACCGATCGACGCAGGCCAGAACGGACCGAAATGCGTGAATTAGACAATGCGTGACTTAGACAAGGCACTCACTCTCACCGAGAAAGTCCTCGATCCGATTCTCGCGCGCGAACCAGCGAGTCCGCGCGTCACCTACTACGACGACGCCACCGGCGCCCGGATCGAGCTGTCCGGACTCACCCTGGCGAACTGGGCGGCCAAGACCGCCAACCTGATCCGCGACGAGTTCGGCCTCAGCCCCGGTGCCCGGATCGCGGTGCTGCTGCCCGCGCACTGGCAGACCGCCGCGGTGCTGCTCGGCTGCTGGTGGGCGGGCACCGAGGTGGTGCTGCGCCCCGACGAGAACGCCGAGCTGGCTCTGGTGACGCCCGACCGGTTGCCAGAGACACTGGACGTCGCCGAGGTCGCGGCCCTCTCCCTGGATCCGATGGGCGCACCGGTGCGCGACCTCCCGGTCGGCGTGACCGACTTCGCGACCTCAGTACGGGTGCACGGTGACCAATTCCTGCCGGGTGGCGCTGGCGCCGCGCTGGACGGCATGCCGGTCGCGGAGGTGCTGGCCGAAGCGAAGAAATCGGCCATGCGGCAGGGTTTTTCCGAGGGCGATCGGGTGCTGTCGAGCACCCCGTGGGACACCCCGGCCGAGCTGATCGACGGCTTCGTCGCGGTCCTTGCCGCGGGTGCCTCCTTGGTACAGGTGGTCAACCCCGATCCCGAGCTGCGCGCGCGGCGCATCGAAACGGAAAGGGTCACTGCCCAGCGGGTATGAACGTGCCTACCGCCAGTGGGTACTCCTACCACGGTATAAGCGGAAGTCCGACTAGAGGACGTTCCACAATCTGGCCGGGTTCCGTACGGTGGACATATCGCACAACGACGGAGTTGGTGAATGATGAAGCCGCAGTATTGGTTCCGCTGGTTGTCCGTCCAAGGCGCGCCCCGTCTCGTGCTGCGTATGCAAGCACGGCGCGGTGACGCGTTCGCCGAACTCATGGGCGGGCCCGCCGGGTTCGCCGATCCGTATCCGCTCATCGAGCGGCTGCGCGGCGAGGGCAGATTTATTCGCACCTCGCTCTCCTGGGCCACCTTCGACCACGAGTTGTGCCGAACCATCCTGCGCGACAGCCGCTTCGGCGTGCGCACTACCGAAAGCTTCGACATCCCGGGTCCGATCCAGAAGCTGGCCAAGTACTTTCCGCTGCCGCCGAATCCGGTGGAACCGCCGTCGATGCTGGTGATCGACCCGCCGGAGCACACCCAGATGCGCAAGCCGGTCGCCTCCGCGTTCACCCCGCGGGCCATCCGCAGGCTGAGCGACCGCGTCGAGACGGTCACCGCGGAACTGCTCGACGGGTTGCCGTCCGGCGGATCCGCCGATCTGGTCACCGCGTTCGCCGCCCAGGTGCCGATCGCGATCATCTCCGAAATGCTCGGTTTCCCCGAGGCGGACAAGGACCTGTTCCTGCACTGGGGCGACCAGATGACACCACTGCTCGATGTCGGCATCTCCTGGCGCGCCCACCGGCGCGCCCTGATCTCCATGGAGGTGATGAACGACTACCTCGACGAGCACATCGCGCGGCTGCGCCGCACTCCGGGCGACGACATCCTGAGCACCCTGGTGACCGCGGGCGAACTGGATACGTTCGCGCTCAAGGCAACCGCGAGCCTGCTGATGGGCGCGGGCTTCGAGACCACTGTCAATCTCATCGGCAATGGTGTGGTGCAACTGCTCAAGCACCCGGAACAGCTGGAGCGGTTGCGCGCCGAGCCGGAACTCTGGCCGAATGCGATCGAAGAGGTGCTGCGCATCGACTCCCCCGTGCAGACGACGGCGCGGACCGCGTTGTGCGACGTGGAAATCGACGGCGTGCAGCTGCGCGCGGGCCAGACCGTCGTGCTGTCGCTGGCCGGGGCCAACCGCGATCCCGCGGTATTCGCCGAACCGGACCGGTTCGACGTCGGCCGGGCAAATGCCAAGGAGCACTTGTCGTTCAGCAGCGGCATCCACGTCTGCCTCGGCGCCAGCCTGGCCAGAATGGAAGGCGTCTATGCCTTGCAGGCCCTGTTCGATCGCTTCCCGGACCTGCAACTGGACGGCCAACCGCGGCGCCGGAAGTTGTTCACCCTGCACGGATACGAGCAGCTGCCGGTTCGTCTCGGCCGTCGCGCCCCGGCCCCCGAACCCACCACCGTCTGACCGGGCGTCGTCAGCCGAAGCCGACGGCGTGCTCACCCCAGGCGGTGTGCAGGTCGCGGTCGGGGTTGTCGACCACCCGGTCGACGGTGTCGATCAGCAGCGTGGTGCGCGTCGACGGACGGTACGGCGGCCAGTGTTTCGAGCCGTCGAGCGCGGCGGGCACCCCGTGCGTGGCGAAGGCGAGCCAGCGCCGCATCATCCGCCCCGACACCTCCATGGCCACCTTGCGCCCACCGAGCCAGAATGTCGGATCATGGTTGAACGAGCCGAAATTGCCGAACACATAAGGCAATTCGGTGGCGTGCCCCGCACCGACCCGGGCCGCGCGCAGCATCGGCGTGGCATGGTCGAAGCGGTACATCCAGGTCGGTGAGTGCTGTGCGTGCCCGTCGGCCACCCAGTGCGCGGGCATCCGGAACGCGGCGTCGCCGGACATGGCCAGCGCACCGCGCGTCTTGTCCAGATCCGGGTAGGCCGAGGTGATTTCGGCGATGCGCTCGTGCGACAGTTCGGGGTGACTGGCCGCCACATCGCTGAGCATCGCGTTCACCGCCTCCGGAGTCACCGGCATGATCGGCGAGCGGAACAACCGAAACAGCGAGGCCTCGTCCTTGTTCGCGCCGATCATCAACGGCACCCGATGCGACCGTCCGTGCTGGAACCGCTCGATCGGATAGGTCGGCAGCAGGTCGCCATCCACCACCGGCGCCGCCGCCAGCCTGCCCGGTTCCTTCAGCGGGATTTCGTCCAGCAGGATGCCCGCGACCTCGACGATCTTCTCGACTGGCCAGTCGAGCAGTTCGATGGCCCTGGCAGCGGGCAGCTCCAGCAGTTCCAGGAAACGCAGGGCCACGCTGGCAGCCCGCTCCTGGCCGAACACGGTGGTCGCGGGCGGGCTCTGCGCGATGGCCTTGTGGAAGAGTCCGGCCGCGCGCGGAGCGGTCAGCAGCGCGGTGACGCAACCCGCGCCGGAGGATTCGCCGAACAGCGTGACATTGCCCGGATCGCCGCCGAACCCGGCGATGTTGTCGCGCACCCATTCCAGCGCGGCAATCTGATCGTGCAGGCCCAGGTTCGGCGTGAACGGACCCGGCAGCGAGGACAGATCGAGGAAGCCGAGCGCACCGAGCCGGTAGTTCACCGTGACCACCACGACGTCGCCGGTTTCGGCCAGCTTGCGGCCGTCGTAGATGCCCTGCGCCGCGGTACCGAGGCAGTAGGCGCCGCCGTGCAACCAGACCAGCACCGGGCGCGGTTCGGCCGAGTCGAACGGGTGCGCCGCCTCGTCCTGGTCGCGGCGCGGTGACCAGATGTTCAACCAAAGGCAGTCCTCGCCCATGCGCAGATCGGAATCGACGGGAACCATGTTGCCCATGGTCTGCGGGGCGATCTCGCCGAAGGTGGCGCAGTCGCGAATTCCGTCCCACGCTGGCGCGGGCAGCGGCGGCAGGAAGCGGTGGCGCCCGCTCGGGGCCGCCGCATAGGGAATGCTCCGCCATACCGCCACCGGGCCGTCCCAGCGGCCGCGTACATCGCCCGAAATCGTGGTCGCGACTGGCTCGGCGCCACGCACTTCCCACCCCGGTTCCGTCTCGAACCCAGCGGCCGTATCGACTGGCCGCTCGCTGCGCTCGCGCATGGTCCGCACCTCCTGCCAGTGACCCGTCGGTGTGCTGCCGATTTGCTCCAGCGGGCCTCGCACCTCATGATCTCCTATTCGAGGGTACTTACCCGCTGGCGAGCCGGGTATGCGACGCACCATTCCGAGACCGCGACGGTACGCTTGACCGATGCCGAGTTACAGCTATCGGTGCCGCAGCTGCGGGGACACTTTCGAGGTGAACCGCCCGATGGCGGAGTCGTCCGATCCGGCGTCCTGCCCCAGCGGCCATGCCGACACAGTGAAGCTGCTGACCACGTTTGGCACGGTCAGCCGTGGTGGCGCGGCGGCAGCACCGAGTAATGCGCCGGGTCCCGCCGCGGGCGGCTGCTGTGGTGGCGGCTGCTGCGGCTGAGTCCCGCCGACGCCCCGTTCGGTCGGCGGGTCGGCCGTTCAGTCGCGGCGATCGGCGTGGCCGAGATCACGGTCCGGCGCGACCCGGTCGCGCACCCGCTGCTTCAACACCGCGATATCGGGAAAACCGCCGTCGGCCTTGCGTTCCCACACCTGCTCACCGTCCACGGTGATCCGGAAAACTCCGCCCGTGCCCGGAATCAGCGCCACCTCACCGAGTTCGGTGGCGAAGGTGCTCAACAGTTCCTGCGCCATCCAGCTCGCGCGCAACAGCCAGCGGCACTGGGTGCAGTACTCGATCGCGACACGGGGCATGGTCGCCAACGCTACTCAGGCTTCGATCTCGCCGTCGAGGTAGACCCAGGCGCCGTCGGCGCGCCGGAACCTGCTGACCTCGTGCAGGGAGCCGCGGGCGCCGTCCGCGCGGTAGTGCGCGACGAACTCGACCAGGCCGGTCTCATCGAACAACCCGCCGTCGGCGGTGCGCAGTATTTCCAGGAACACCCACCGCTGGCCGGGGTCGAGCTCCAACTGCTCGGGTCTGGTGCGCGGATGCCACGATCGGCGTAGGTAGCCGGTGTCGCCCACCGCGAATGCGGTGTAGCGAGAACGCATCAGCGCCTCGGCGGTCGCCGCCGCCCGTTTCCCGCTCAGCACCGGTCCGCAGCAGTCGTCGAAGGCCTCGCCCCGGCCACACGGACACATCCGCGTCCCACTCATGCCCCGATTCTTACGCGCCGTTGCGGTCGAAGGTCAGGCCGGGGTGGCCGGGATCCGCCGGGCGAGCCGGACACCATAACGCAGCGAGCGTCGGAAACCGGCCGAATTACGTTCGCTCACAGCTGAATTCGCTGACAGCGAATTCCGGTTCCGGTACTCTCGGCGCCCTCATACCCTCGGATTCATGGCAACCAGCGGACTCACCCTCGACGATTCGGTCCACGAACGACTCCTGCGCGAGCGCGTCATCTTCCTCGGCCAGCAGGTCGACGACGACATCGCCAATCGGTTGTGCTCGCAATTGCTGCTGCTGGCTGCCGAAGATCCCGAACGGGACATCCACTTCTACATCAACTCCCCCGGCGGCTCGGTCGACGCGGGCATGGCGATCTACGACACGATGAACTACATTGCCTGCGATATCGCCACCTTCGGCATGGGCATGGCGGGATCGATGGGACAGTTCCTGCTGACCTGCGGCACCAAAGGCAAACGCCACGCACTGGCGCACACCCGGATCATCATGCACCAGCCCTCCGCCGGCCTCGGCGGCTCCGCGGCGGACATCGCGATCCTGGCCGAGCAGCACGCACACATGAAGCGTCAGCTCGGCGAACTGATGGCACAGCACACCGGCCAGAGCTACGAGCAGATCCTCACCGACTGGGATCGCGACCGCTGGTTCACCGCCACCGAGGCCCGCGACTACGGGATGATCGACCACATCATCAGCGGCCCTCGGCAGCCGATGCCGGTGCCGCACTGAGCGTTCAACGCACCTCGACCGACGCCAGCGCGGCGGCGATCGCCACCGTCTGCTCGCGCCAGCGACGCAGGTCGGTGACGCTCGGCGCGAGCTCGTAATCGTGGTGGTGCGCGGCCCGGGACAGCGCCGCCCACAGCGCGGCGACCTGCGCCGCCACCTCGGGACCCGCGAAAGTGCGCA
Organism: Nocardia iowensis; assembly: GCF_019222765.1. Classification (NCBI taxonomy): domain Bacteria; kingdom Bacillati; phylum Actinomycetota; class Actinomycetes; order Mycobacteriales; family Nocardiaceae; genus Nocardia; species Nocardia iowensis. The sequence continues at coordinate 7,441,431 of NZ_CP078145.1, forward strand.
GCGCGATCAGCTGCGCGCGCATCGGGCAGCGCATCAGCGCGGGCGCAAGCCGCACCCACAGCTCGTCCACCGATTGCTCCAAGGCGATGCGCAGAATCCACGCGGTGGCGCGCGACCACAGCCCGCCCGCGTCGGTCACCGATCCCGCCAACAGCAGATCCACGGTATCGAGCCGCTCGGCCACCGACGGCCGCGGCCGCTTCGGTCCTTTCGCGGGGCCCCGCTTGGTCCCGCGCCCGCCACCGGACGGCCCGCGCCGCGGTCCACGCTGCCCGCTCATCGGCGGCCAACGGTGCCCACCGGCACCGTCGCGTTCACTGCGCCAGCCATGCGACGAATCTTTCGGTCTCCGTGATCAATTCGCGCATGCTGCGGCCGATCGGCACGTGCGCGCCCGCGGTGGCGTCGCGCAGTGCCTCGACCACCCATTTCCCTTCACGCGCGGCGAGATGCTTGTTCAGGTCGTCGACCTTGCCGCCGACCCCCATCACCGCGAGGGCGACCTTGGCCCTGGTGGATTGGGCGGCATCGATGCGGCGCTCGACCTCGCGGTGGTTCATGCCGTCCGCGAGCAGGGTGCGCCTGGCGCGGGCCAGGCTCGCGGCCTCCACGGCCGACCGGCAGCAGGTGGCAACGAGTTCGTCGGCGATGGCCTGCGGCAGCTGCGGCGTGCGCACCAGCGCGCGAGCGTCGTCGAGGTAGCGGCGGACCGGGTCGCTGGACACCCGGACCTCGACCACCGAGCGGTCCCGGCGCTGCACCTCGAGCACGGTGGCATCGAGCTGCATTCGGCGCACCGCCTCGGCGAGCCGCTCGTCATGGGTGAAGACGACCACCTGCCGCGTCCACGCGACCGCGGCGAGCACCCTGGCCAGGCCGTCCACCTTGGCCGGGTCCATCGCCTGCACCGGGTCGTCGATCATGACGAAGCGGAACGGGCTCTCCTCGACCGTGGCCCGAGGCAGGAACAGCGAAAGCCCGAGTGCGTGCAGCTCACCCTGGCTCATCACGCCGAGCGCGGCGCCGTCCACGTCGTCGACGGTGACGTCCAGCAGCACCCGGCGGGCGGTTCCGGCGTTGCCCTGCAAGCGAATCGCGCCGAGTTCGACGTTGCTCTGCTGGCGCAGTGTCTGCCAGACCCAGCGCGCGGTGGTCTCCAGCGGCGTCATCCGTTCGCCGCGCAGGCCCGCGGTGGCGGACTTGAGCCAGTCCTCGGCCTTCTTGACGGTGCGCAGTTCGGCCGCGTGCGCGGCGACCTCCCGGGCGCCATCCAGCCAGCTGACGATGCGCGGGACCAGCGGTGTCCATACCTCGTCGAGGCGGTCTAGTTCCTTGCGGGTGCCCTGCTGCACCTGGTCGAGTTCGTCGACCAGCCGCGCGTGCGCGCCGCGCAGCCGGTCCGGCAGGTCCGGGGTGTAGTCGGCGGAGGTGAGCGCGGCCCAGTCGGCCCAGGCCCTGCGGACGGCGGAGGTGTCCACCGAGGGTGGGTTGCGTGGGTCGAAATCCAGTTCCGGCGGCACCAGGTCCGGCAGTGACCGCGCGGCACGCAGGGCTTGGCCCAGTTCGGCGCGTGCGGTGGTGAGTGCGTCCACCCTGGCCGCGAGGGTCGCGATCGAGGCGTCCGCCGCGCGGGCCCAGGTGTCGTCCAGCTCGCCGCGGCCGCACACCGGGCACGGGCAGGTGCCGCTCGCCGCATGGTGATCGCGGGCCCGGCGCAACAGCTCCAGCACGCGCAGGTCCGCCTCGGCATCCGCGGTGGTGCCACGGGTCAGCGCGGTGCCGCATTCGGCCAGCCGGGCGGCCACCTCCGCCACCTCCGCGGCGGTGGGCAGCGTCAGCCGCACGATCGCACGCAAACCCGCTGGGCCGCCCGGGTCGTTGAAGGTGCCGATCACCTCGCGTCCCACGGCGGCGAGGTCGGGTTGGGCCGGGCGCAGCAGACCGTGCACCCGGACGGCGCGGTCGTCGGCCACCGATTCGAGTGCGTCGAGCAGTTCGAGGCGTTCCTGACGGGAATCGCGCACGGCGCGTTCCAGTTCCAGGCGGCGCATCCGAATTCGCTCCTGCGCCACGGTCAATTCGTCGAGGCCGAGCAGTTGGTGCAGCGCGTCGAACAGGTCGCTCGGTTTGCCGTCGACCAGCGCGCCGAGCTCGCTGTAGGACAGGAACGGACGGTAGAGCTCCAGCCTGCCCGCCCAGCGGTCGATGTCGAATTCCGTTGGCGCGGCGGGGGGATGCTGTTCGGTCCACTGCGCGTCGGGTAGGTCCGCGTCGGCGGCCCACTCCTTGGCGATGGTGAGCTGCGGCTTGCTGCCCGTGGTGAGCAACTCCACCTCGATGCGGGCGGTGCTGCCGTCGTGCAGGTTGCGCCAGCCCTCACGCCAGGCCGCCGAGCGCCCGTCCCAGCGGCGGTTTCCGCCGGTGAACACCAGTTCGGCGGCCTCGGCGAAGCTGGATTTGCCGCTACCGTTGCGGCCGACGACCAGGGTGAGGCCGGGTCCGGGTGGGAGCTGTAGTTCGGCTTCGGGACCGATGCCACGGAAGCCACGGACCCGGATGGCGCGCAGGAAGATGCCCGCGTCATCGAATTCGGCTGCCCGGTCGTCGTTCTCGCTGCCACCGAGGGCGCGCAGGACGGTGCGGGCGACCGAGGGCGTCACCGAGGGGTCCGCGGCGAGCCGACGGGTCACCACCTCGGTCAGCCGCGGCACCGGGTCGGCGTCGGGACGCATTGGTCGGACCCCCTCCACCACCGAGCCGCTACACGCCTCCGATCCCGTGCGCGGCCTCGCGCATACGCGACTCGCAAGCGCTTCCAGCGGCGCCACTGTCGAAGCTGTGCGAAACGCTACCCGATCGTGTCGGATTCGCCCACTGGAGGCAGACCTCGGTCCGCATGCGAATCTGCCCGCGCGGGGATGGATATGGCCATCGAAACGGCTGGGGCCGCGCTTCGATGTCCACCCCTCGCCAGCCCCGGCGGGCAGCTCGATGGTGTATCACCCGATTTGGATGGTTCGGTCGAGCCGAACAGGACAGAATGCCAGACAACACCACTGTGCGCAAGATGTTTTCGGCATCGAATCCATCGGGGGCGCAGTGATTTCCGTGCGAAACACACCGGCCGATGCGGCACTTGTCGGTGCTCCGGTGTAGAAATCCGGTCAACCGAGGAACGGGGGAAGAGATGACGCGCTGGAGCGAGGACCAGGTCACGGCGCTCGCGCCGGACGCGAGCTCGCTGTCGGCCGCGCGGAAACTCGCGAGCCGCTGGCGTGGCACCGGGCAGCACGACACCGCGCTGTGGGGGCTGTGCCAGGGCAGCGGCGCGAAGCCGTATCAGACGATCATCGATCTCTCCGGACCCGCGTACAAATGCTCCTGCCCGAGCCGGAAGTTTCCCTGTAAGCACGCGCTGTCGCTGTTGCTCGAGTGGGCGGCGGGCCGGGTCGAGGACGCGGCAGCGACCGCCGATTTCGCGGCGGCCTGGATCGACGGCCGGGCCGCGCGGGCCGCCAAACCCGGCCCGGAACCGACCGCCCGCACCTCGAATCCGGCGACCGCGGAACAGCGGCGGGTACGGGTCACCGCGGGCCTGGCGGAACTCGACGTCTGGCTCGGCGACCAGGTGCGCACCGGTCTGGCGCAGACCGACCGATCGTTTCGGGCGTTCGAGGCGATCGCCGCCAGAATGGTCGACGCGCAGGCCCCCGGCGTCGCCTCGGCACTGCGACAGCTCCCGGTCACGGTGGTGACCAGGGCCGACTGGCCCGAGGTAGTACTTGGCGAATACGCGCGACTGCACCTGCTGATTGCCGCGCATCGCCGCATCGACGAGCTGTCTCCGGCGCTGCGCGCCAGCATCCGCACCCACGTCGGCTACCCGAATCCGGCCGAGGCGGTGCGCACCGAACCCGCGGTCCGGGATCGGTGGATGGTCCTCGGTGTCCGCATCACCGAGGACGAACGCCTCTATACCCGGCGAACCTGGTTGTACGGCCGCGAGACTCGCCGTTGGGCACTGGTGGTCGATCATTCGTTCGGGTCGCCGGGCTTCCCCGCGGACGTGCCGACCCTGGGTCTGCTCGCCGACGCGGACCTGCACTACTACCCGGGCGCCGCGCCGTTGCGCGCGCTCTGGGGGGAACGTCATGGCGCCGCAGAACCTTTCACGACACTGCCGACCGATCCGGACCGGTCGGGCACAGTGGCCGCCGCGCTCGCCGACCACGCCGCGGCGCTCGGCGCCGATCCGTGGCTGCGTAGCTGGCCGGTGCTGCTCGTCGACGTCGTGCCGGTGCGTACCGAGAACGGCTGGTACATAGCCGAATCCAACGGGGCCGCGCTGCCGGTGGCGCCCACCGAGCAGCCGTGGCGGCTACTCGGCGTTTCCGGCGGCCACCCGGTGACCGTGACCGCCGAATGGACCAGCGAAGGCCTGACGCCCATCTCGGTTTTCACCGCCGGTGAAGTGATCGATCTGGCCAGGCTCGATCCGGCGGGCCGAGGTGCGCCCGATACCAGGACGGCGCGGGTGCATGCCGCCGAGCTGACCTCCGTGGCGCTCCTCGGCACCGCGCGGCGGGCACCGGAGCTGACCCACCTCGCCCCGCCCGTGGCGAACGCCGCCGAGCGCCTACCCGCCGATCCGGCCCTGCGCCTGCTCGAATCCGCCGCGCTGCACGATGTTTTCGCGCGCGGCGGGGTACGCGCGGCCACCGCGACCGCACCGGAACCCGCCGAGGACGACGCCCGACCGCTGCTGCCGCGCACCGCCGCCGCCCGGCTCGCGCGGATGCTGCAGGAACGATCCCCCTTCTTGACCGAATGGTTCGACGCGGCAGCACCATACGACTACCGCGCGCCGGATGCGCTCTGCGGGCAGCTGCTCGATCAGGCGAAGAGCAACGCCGAACTGCGTGCACCGCTGCTACGCCTGGCTGGCACGCGTGGGCACTGGCTGGCCGGCCAGCATCCGGAGTGGCGAAAGCTGGTGCGGCAGCAGCCCACCGCGGCGCCAACCGAGGAAGTCTGGCAGTTCGGGCAGCCACCCGAGCGCCGTGCCTGGCTGGCCGACCTGCGTGGGCGCGACGCCGACGCCGCGCGCGAAACGCTCGCCGCGGCGTGGCCGAAGGAATCCGGACCCGGGAAAGCGGACTTGCTCGCCATCCTCGCCGAAGGGATTTCGCTCGCCGACGAACCGCTGCTGGAAGCCGGGTTGGACGATCGGCGCGCCGATGTCCGACGGACCGCCGCCGGACTGCTGACGCTGCTGCCCGATTCGGCGTTCGCCCAGCGAATGACCCGGCGCGCGAGCGACTGGGTACGCATCGAACACCGGCTGCGGCACACCGAACTCGTTGTCGCCCTGCCCGATGCGCTCGACCCGGCCGCTCGGCGCGACGGCATCACCGACCGCGGCGTCGAGTTCACCTACCGGTGGGGCGGCGCACCCGACCTGGCCGCGGGCAGGCTCCGCCAGCTGGTCGCCGCCACACCGCTCAGCCACTGGGCGGCGGGGCTCGGCGCGCCGGACAAGGCCGTCAAGGCGACGATCGACGACCGCTTCCGCCAGCCGGTCTTCGACGGATGGGTGGATGCCGCACTGGCACAGCATGATTCGGAATGGGCACGGGCGCTGTTCGATGCGGGGGTGCCGACCGACCTCGCCATGCTGCGCAGGCGCGAGTTGTTCGCGCTGCTGCCGCTGGCCGACCGGACCCGCCACCTGCTCGAACTGGACGGCTCCTGGCTCTCCGAGATCGAGGCGCTGCTGCCCGCCATGGGGCACCCGTGGCCGGAACCGCTGGCGCAGCACCTGATCCTGCTGCTGCTCGAGCGGGCCCGCGCGGCGGCACGCCGTCCGGAGGCACACGGCAACACCCCGAACGCGCACCGGTCGCTGCTGTCCGCGGCGTCGGTGCACCTACCCGTTGTCGCCGCGGGCGCCGTCACCGTGGTGGCCCGCCGCTGCGGCGATCCCACCTGGGAGCGAGCCTTCGATCAGCTCGCACACGACCTCAACCACCGCTCGATGATGCTCGAGGAGTTGCAGTGACCACTACCGACGTGACGCCCGACTTGCTGCGTCCGCACGCCGAACAGGCCTACGCCGACGAACTGCGCGCCCTCGCGGCCGCCGACGAGCGCCCGCGCCCGCCGTCCTGGCGGCTCTCCCCGTGGGCGGTGGTCACCTACCTGCTCGGCGGCACCCTCGACGACGGCACCGTGATCAGCCCGAAGTACGTGGGGCCGCGCAGGCTGATGGAGGTGGCGGTCGCGACACTGGCCACCGACCGGGCGCTATTGCTGCTCGGCGTGCCCGGCACCGCCAAAACCTGGGTCTCGGAACATCTCTCGGCCGCCATCAGCGGGGCATCGACGCTGCTCGTGCAGGGCACGTCCGGGACGGCGGAGGAGGCGATCCGATACGGCTGGAACTACGCGCGGCTGCTGGCCGAAGGCCCGAGCGAGGGCGCACTGGTGCCGTCACCGGTGCTGACCGCGATGCGCGCGGGCTCGATCGCCAGGATCGAGGAACTCACCCGCATCCCCTCGGATGTGCAGGACGCGCTGATCACCGTGCTGTCCGAGAAGACCCTGCCGGTGACGGAACTCGGCATGGAAGTGCAGGCCGCCAAGGGTTTCAACGTCATCGCCACCGCCAACGACCGCGACCGCGGCGTGAACGAACTGTCCTCCGCGCTGCGCCGCCGGTTCAACACCGTGGTGTTGCCGCTGCCCGCCAGTGAGGACGAAGAGGTCGCCATCGTCAGCCGCCGCGTCGAACAACTTGGCACCGCACTGGAACTGCCCAAGGTGCCCGCCGCGGCCGAGGAGGTGCGCCGGGTGGTGCGCGTCTTCCGCGAACTGCGCTCCGGGATCACCGCCGACGGCCGCACCAAACTCAAATCGCCCTCCGGCACCCTGTCCACCGCCGAGGCGATCTCGGTGATCACCAATGGGATCGCCCTGTCCGTCCACTTCGGCGACGGCATCCTGCGCGCCTCCGACATCGCGGGCGCCGTCCTCGGCTCGGTGATCAAGGACCCGGTCGCCGACGCTGTGGTGTGGACCGAATACCTGGAAGCCGTTGTCCGCGAACGCCCGGAATGGTCAGACTTCTACCGGGCCTGCCGGGAGGTCTCCGGGTGAGCGGCAGCGGCCAGGGGGCGAGACCATGATGCACAAGGGCTCGACGACCTCGGTGTCGGGTGAGGCGACGACCCGGGTGTTCGGCATCCGCCATCACGGGCCGGGTTCCGCCCGGTCGCTTCGGTTGGCGCTGGAGGCATTTCGTCCCGACACCATCTTGATCGAGGGGCCCGCGGATGCCGATCCGCTGGTCGGCTATGTCGCGGCCGAGGGGATGGCCCCGCCGGTCGCGCTGCTGGCCTATCTGCCGGACGCGCCGGCGAAGGCGGCTTTCTGGCCGTACGCGGTGTTCTCGCCGGAATGGCAGGCGTTGCGGTATGCCGCGGAACACGATGTGCCCGTGCGGTTCTGCGATCTGCCCGCCACCATGGTGCTGGCCGCCGATGACGAGCCGGGTGACCGATTCGACCCGCTGACCGAGCTCGCGGCCGCAGGCGGCTACGACGACGCCGAACGCTGGTGGGATGCGGTGGTCGAATCCGCCCCCGACGCAGCCGCTTTCGATGCGATCACCGAGGCGATGGGCGCACTGCGCGAATCAGCCGAGCAGATGTCGGCCGAAAGCGATGCCGAAGAACAGGCCACTGACGCGCCGATCGACCTCCGACCGCCCGAGGACGTGCGTGCCGACGGCACCGACTCGGTCGTCGAGGCCACCTCCGATGTCCTCGACCTGGAACCGATCCGGCTGGAAACCGTCAGCATCGATGCGCACACGTTGCGCCGCGAGGCGTACATGCGGCTGACGATGCGCAAGGCGTTGAAGGACGGGGCGGTACGGCTGGCGGTGGTGTGCGGGGCATGGCATGCGCCCGCCCTCACCGGCAAGCTCGGGCCCGCAGCGGCGGATACCAGGCTGCTGAAAGGACTTCCGAAGACGAAAGCCACGCTGACCTGGGTGCCGTGGACGCATTCGCGGCTGTCCACAATGTCCGGATACGGCGCGGGAATCACCTCCCCCGGCTGGTACCACCATCTGTTCACCGAGACCGAGCGGCCGGTCGTCCGCTGGCTCACCAAGGTGGCCGGGGTGCTGCGCGCCCACGATCTGCCGGTGTCGAGCGCGCACATCATCGAAGCCGTCCGCCTCGCCGACACGCTCGCCGCCTTGCGTGGCCGCCCGCTGGCCGGATTGTCCGAGGTCACCGAGGCCACCCGGGCGGTGATGTGCGCGGGTGACGAGACCATGCTGCGTTTGGTCGTCAACGAGCTCGTCGTCGGCGAAGCGCTTGGCACCGTGCCCGAGGGCACGCCGACCGTCCCGCTCGATGCCGACCTGCGCGCCAGGATCCGATCGCTGCGGATGAAGCAGGAGGCGCTGTCGCGGACCGTCGATCTCGACCTGCGCAAGGAGCGCGAGGTCGAACGTTCCCGCCTGCTGCACCGGCTGCGGGTGCTCGACATCCCCTGGGGCACGCTGACCACCAGCGAGGTACGCAGCACCGGCACCTTCCGGGAGACCTGGACGCTGGAATGGCGACCGGAGTACGCCATTTCGATCATCGAGGCGTCCCGCTGGGGCACCACCATCGGCACCGCCGCCGAGGCGAAGATCCTCGACACCGCGAGCCGGGAGGACAGCACCGTCGGCGACCTCACCGCCGCGCTGGAGGTCGCCTTGCTCGCCGACCTCGGTGGCGCCACCGACGGCTTGATCACCCGGCTGGAATCCGCCGCCGCCCTCGACCACGACATCACCCACCTGCTCGCCGCGCTGCCCGGTCTGATCAGAACGTTGCGCTACGGCGATGTGCGCGGCACCGACACCAAGGCCCTCGCGCACGTCGCCGACGGCCTGCTCGTGCGCATCTGCGCGGGGCTACCCGGTGCCGTCACCGGCCTCGACACCGACGCGGCCACCGAGTTCCGCACCCTGCTCGACGCGGCACACACGGCCATCCACACCCGCGACGACGGCTGGGCCACCGGCGAATGGCTCGGCGCGCTGCGCAAGCTCGCCGATCGGGACGACGTGCACGGCGCCCTGGTCGGCCGAGCGGTCCGGCTGCTCTGCGATGCGGGCATCATCGACGACACCGATGCTGCCCGCAGGCTTTCCGCCGCCCTGTCCGTCGGCCACACCGCCGCGGCGAAGGCGGCCTGGGTCGACGGCTTCCTCGGCGGCCGCGGCCTACTGCTGGTGCACGACCGGGAGTTGTTGCGCCTCATCGACGATTGGCTGCGTGCACTGCGCGAAGACCAGTTCGTCGAGACACTGCCCTTGCTGCGCCGAACATTCGGCGCCTTCGAATCGGGCGAGCGTCGCGCGATCGGCCGAGCGGTACGCGACGGTGCCGCCGTCGCCACCAGCGTCGGCGATGACGGCGGCTTCGACATAGAACGTGGCAGCATCGCAATGCGCACCGCGGCAGACATTTTGGGGGTTTCGGTATGAGTGCGATCAACGCTGGCGACGAAACTCAGGCGCGGCGTTGGCGTTTGGTGCTCGGCACCGCCGCCGAAGCGGGTCTCGGCGGGCTCGGCTCAGCGGATGATGTCGCGATGGATCGGGCACTATCCGCGCTGTACAACGATGATGAGCAGGCTTCGGGCAAGCGCTCGGGCGGACTTCAGGGCTCCGCGCCGCGGGTGGCCCGCTGGCTCGGCGACATTCGCAACTACTTCCCCGCCACGGTGGTCGAGGTGATGCAGCGCGACGCGGTACAGCGCCTGAACCTCACCCAGTTGCTGCTGGAGCCGGAGCTGCTGGAGGCGGTGGAGCCCGACGTGCACCTGGTCGGAACCCTGCTGAGCCTGAACCGGGTGATGCCCGAAACCACCAAGGCCACCGCGCGATTGGTGGTCGAGAAAGTGGTGCGCGAGATCGAGCAGCGCATCGCCGCGCACACCGTCGCCGCCGTCTCCGGCGCCTTGAACCGGGCCGCCCGCGTCGCTCGCCCGCGCCTGCGCGATATCGACTGGGACCGCACGATCCGCAAGAACCTGGCCAACTACTTGCCCGAGCATCGCACGGTCGTGCCGGAACGGCTGGTCGGTTACGGCCGCAAAGCCCAAGCGATACAACGCGATGTCGTGCTCGCCATCGACCAATCCGGTTCGATGGCCGCCAGCGTTGTCTACGCCTCCGTTTTCGGCGCCGTCCTCGCGTCGATGCGCTCCCTGAAGACCTCCATCGTCGTCTTCGACACCGAAGTCGTCGATCTCACCGACAAACTCGACGACCCCGTCGAGGTCCTGTTCGGCACCCAACTCGGTGGCGGCACCGACATCAACCGCGCCATCGCCTACTCGCAAACCCTCATCACCCGCCCCACCGACACCCTCTTCGTCCTCATCTCCGACCTCTACGAGGGCGGCGTCCGCGATGAAATGCTGCGCCGGGTCAACTCGATGAAGGAATCCGGCGTCCAGGTGGTCGTCCTGCTCGCTCTCTCCGACGAAGGCGCTCCCGCCTTCGACCACGACAACGCCGCAGCCCTGGCCGCCCTCGGCATCCCCGCCTTCGCCTGCACCCCGGACAAATTCCCCGCCCTGCTCGCGGTGGCCCTGGACCGCGGCGACCTGCAGACCTGGGCCAACGCCAATACGAGCCACAGCTGAGAGCGACTATCGGTCGACGGGGTGGACTGTTCAGCCCGAATGGCTGGATATGGCCACGGGGCGGGTTTTCAGCTGGTCACCAAGGGCTTCGAGACCACGGGGCCCATGACGCCCCAGGCGGTCGCGGCGGTCGGGACGAGCTTCGGGTGCAGCAGCGCGGCGACAGCCAACAAACCGATGGCGACGATGACATCCAGCCAATAGTGGTTGCCGGTGCCGACGACGACCACGGTGGTGACGAGCGGGTGGGCCAGCGCGAGCCAGCGCCACGCGGTGCGGGTCGCGGCGACGACTGCGAAGGCGAGCAGCAGGGCCCAGCCGACGTGCAACGAGGGCATGGCGGCGAACTGGTTGGACAAGCCACCGGATTCGGCTGAGCCGTACACGGATTGGCCGTACACCGCGGCCAGATCGACGAAGCCGTGCTCCGGCAACATGCGCGGCGGCGCGAGCGGCATCAGAACGTGCACGATCAGTGCGGCGCCGGTCAACGCCACCATCAGGTTTCGGGTCCATCGATAGTGCTCGGGACGAAACACCCACAGCCACAACAGGACGGCGACCGCAACCGTGAAATGCGCGGTGGCGTAATAGAAGTTGGCCGGAATAGCGAAGAAGTCGCGCTGCACGAAGATCGACTGCACCGTCGTCTCCTCGGGCAACCCCAGCCGGTCCTCCCACCCGAGCAGCCCGTGAGCATTGCCGAACGCGCGCCCCGTGTCGTCGGCGGTGAACATTCGCCCGACGCGATAACCGAGATAGAGCACGGTAATCAGCGCCAATTGCGCGACCGCCTCCCCACCGCGCCCATGCACGGCAGCCCGCGCCCGTTCGACCACCCCACCCGGCGCGAACTGCACGCCTCCGCCGAGACCCACAGCCACCATTGCCCGCGGCCTCCTTCCCCATCGAACCAGGCCGATACCGGCAATTAAGTGGAGCTACATCCTCCGTTTAACTTAGCAGCACCATCCGTCCACTTCATATGCCTGTGACCGGACAGACACGACCGAACCGCCCCCACCGATCCCCCGACAAACGCGCACAACAAACCGCACCCGCCGTGTCAGGTGCACACCCGTCGCCAAATGCTCGGCCGACATCTGGGGTGCGCTCTCACCACAACCGTTGCGCAGCAGCACAACCGGGCGCATGCCTCCGCGCATGTCAGCCGACCGCACTCCTACGGTGTCAGCCGCACTCCCGGTGTACCGGGTGTGCGGCTGACACTAAAGGTGTGCGGTCCGGGGAGCGGCCGCCCGACACGGGAGGTCAGAGGTCGGCGATTGCGGCCAGGGGTGGGGTGCGGGCGGCGCGGACCGCGGGCCAGAGGGCGGCTAGGACGCCGACTACGGCTGAGCTCACCAGGACGAGTATCAGTTGGCTCCACGGGATGGCGATCTGGTCCAGGCCCAGGTCGCGCAGTGTTCGGAGGAACCCGACGCCTAGTCCGAGACCAAGGAGCATGCCGATGATGGCGCCGAACACGGCTATCAGCATGGATTCCAGATAGATGGTTCGGCGGACTTGGGCGCGCTGCATGCCGACCGCGCGCAGCATGCCGATCTCGCGGCGGCGCTCCACCACCGACAGCGCCAGTGTGTTGACGATGCCGAGGATGGCGATCACCACCGCAAGGGCGAGCAAGCCGTACAGGATGGCGAGCAGGGTGTTGATCTGTTTGCCTTGCGCGCCTTTGAATTCCTCCCGGTCCTGCACCTGGACCACGGGGAACGGCTCGACCGCCTTCTCCAGATCGCTGCGCATCTCGGTCAGGTTCGCGCTGGGCTTGGCGGTGACCAGCACGACGACATTACTCTGGAAGTTGACCGGCACGACCTGCTTGTACACGACCGGCGACACCACAAGCGCGCCGAGCACCGGGGTCTTGCGATAGATGCCCGCGACGGTGAGCGGAACCTTCTTGCCGTCGAAACTGGTCGGGGACACCTCCTGGCCGACCCGCCAGCCCCGCTTGTCGGCTTCGTCTTCGGCGACCAGCACGTCGCGATCGCCGAGAGTGGCAGTGCCGCGCAGTATTTCGAAGTTCAGCGCGCGATCGAGCTGCCCGTCCGGCGAGGTGCCGCCGACCTGATCGTCGCCGATCTTGAAGCCGACCGCACGAATCCCGACCGTATCGGCCACGCCGGGCACCGACTTACGGACCGCGTCGGCGGCGCCGAACGGCACGCCGACGAACTGCTGCCCGGCCAGCACGTACTCGGACTTCACCCCCTTGTCGACCAGAACGCCGACGCTCGCCTTCGCCGAGGCGCCGAGCATGCCGATCGCGGTCACCAGCATCAGCCCGAGGGTGAGCGCGAAAGCCGTTGCGGCAGTACGGCGCGGGTTCCGCGCGGCATTGTTGCGCGCCATCCGGCCGATCGGCCCGAACGGGCGGATCAGCACGCCGAGCCCGCCCACCACCGGCCGCGACAGGGCGGGCGCGGCCAGCAGGACCGCCAGAATCAGTGCCAGCGCACCGATGCCGACGGTCAACGCCGCATCGCCGCCGGTGGACTGCGCACCCACGGCGACAAGCACCGCGCCCGCCACCGCGAGCACCACTCCGACCACTGTCCGCACCCGCAAAGACTCACCGGCCGAAGCGAATTCCTCGCGCATCGCCTGGACGGGTGGGATCCGCGCGGCCCGGCGAGCCGGCGCGTAGGCGCTGAGCATCGTCACGGCCAGACCGACGACCAAGCCGACCACGATGGTGCGCGGCAACACCGCCATCGAACCGGTGGGCAACCCCAGATCGAACGCGTTGAGCACTGCCGACAGGCCGAATGCCAGACCCACGCCACCGGCCAAACCCAGTGCGCTGCCGACCAATCCGATGACGAACGCCTCCGCGACCACGGACCGGCCGACCTGCTGTCTGCTCGCGCCGACGGCTCGGAGCAACGCGAGTTCACGCAGCCGCTGCGCCACGATCATCGAGAAGGTGTTGTAGATGATGAACGTCCCGACGATCAGCGCGATCGCGCCGAACGCGAGCAGGAAGTAGTTGATGAAGTTGAGCGCGTTGGAGACTTCCTTCTTCAGGTCCGCGCGCACCTGATCGCCGTTCTGCACCTTGTAGTTCGGCAGCGCCTTGGCGAGTTCGTCGCGCAGCTGGTCGCCGGGGACGCCGGTCGCCGCGATATCGACATAGGCCACGTACAAGCCATCGGTGAACAGCTTGCGCGCCTGGGCGTCGTCGAACAGCACGGCGATCAAACCACCGGTGTCCGAGGGCATCTGGTAGATGCCCGTGAGCGTCACGTCGATGGGATTCGCCTGCGACGGGATCATCACCTTGGTGCGATCACCGACCTTCAACCCGGCCCGCTCGGCGCCACCGGTATTCAGTGCGATCTCACCCGTTTTGGTGGGCGGCCCGCCTTCGATGAACTTGTTCGGCTCGGCGACCGCCTTCTCCGGCGGCAGATACGACTGCCCGAAGGTGGGCGCGCCACCGGTCTGGATCGCCTTCTTGCCGTCCGGCGTCAGCAACACCACGACGCCGTTCACGCTCGGCGCGACCGTCCGCACCCCGGGATACTTGCGCAGTTCGTCGACGATGTTGTTCGGAACCCCTTGTCCCTGGCGCTCTTTGGGGCCGACCCTGACGTCGACACCCTTCGCTTGATCGGCGAAGATGCCGTCGAACGTGCGTTGCAGCGTGTCGGTGAACACGAACGAACCCGCGATGAACGCGGTGCCGAGCACAACGGACAACAGCGTGAGCGCGAGACGCACCTTGTGGGCGGCAAGGTTGCGCAGCGCAACCTTGCGCATCGGACTGGCGTTCACGCTTGCTCCAGCGCCTTCATCCGATCGAGGACGGTATCCGAGGTCGGATCACGCATCTCGTCGACGATCCGGCCGTCGGCGAGGAACACCACCCGGTCGGCGAACCCGGCGGCGTGCGGTTCGTGTGTGACGATTACCACGGTCTGCCGGAACTCGTCCACCGCGGCCCGCAGGATCGACAGCACCTCCTCGGAGGCTTTCGAGTCCAGGTTGCCGGTCGGCTCGTCGCCGAAGATGATCTCCGGCTTGCCCGCGAGCGCCCGCGCGCAGGCCACCCGCTGCTGCTGTCCGCCGGACAACTCGCTGGGCCGATGGGTGAGCCGGTCGGTCAGGCCGAGCCGCCCGAGCACGGTATCCAGCCACGCCTGGTCCGGCTTACGTCCGGCAATGTCGAGCGGCAGCGTGATGTTCTCCAGCGCCGTCAGCGTCGGTACCAGGTTGAACGCCTGGAAGACGAAGCCGATCCGGTCCCGGCGCAACCGCGTCATCTGCTTGTCCGAGAGCCCGGCCAGATCGGTGTCGCCGATCCGGACGGTGCCGGTGCTGGCGCTGTCGAGCCCGGCCAGGCAGTGCATCAAGGTCGATTTGCCGGATCCGGAGGGACCCATGATCGCCGTGAACTCCCCCTTCGCGAACTCGGTCGACACCCCATCCAGCGCCCGGACCTGCGTATCTCCCGACCCGTAAGTCTTCACCAGGTCGATAGCGCGGGCCGCGACGTCGGTCCGAACCGCCACATCAGCGGTGTCGGCGCCCAAAGCTTGCGAAGTCATGCACACCAGTCTTACCGCGTTCGCGCCCACGCGCCATCAGGGAATTCCCCGACTCCCCCGGTATCGATGCGATATTGCTGCGCGGAAGCCAATTAAGTGGTAGCGGGTTCGGCGCGCAATTGGTCGACCATGGTGGCGAGCGATCTGGCCAATCGCCCGTTACTTGTGCCGAGCTCATCGAGGCGGCTCTCGCTGATCGCCCGATTCATCCCTTGGTAGGCGAGCAAGCCGCGGCGGGTGGGGAAAACCAGCACCCGGCGGCGATCGGTGTCGTCGACTTTGCGGTGCACCAGGTTGTCGGAAATCATCCCGTCGATCAATCGGGTGAGGTTGGCGCCGGTGAGCAGGGTCGCCTCGGCGAGGTGCGACATCGGGTGGCCGACGCCGTCGACCACCGCCGCGAGGACGTGCCAGCGCGCGACGGAGCTTTCGCCGAGGCAGGTCGCGATGGCCCGGTCGAGTTCCTGTGACGCCCTGCGCGCGAGTCGCGCCAACTCCTCCAGCGCGGTGGGGGCGGTGCTATCGTCCACAGCAGCACTATATCCAACCCCGTATGGTAAATATTCAAATGGAAATATACGGTGGTGATTCCGTTGTCGCTCTCCGGTTTTCGTCGCTCCACGGTTGACATCGCCCTGGTGGTGCCGATGAGCGGGCCCGCGGGCATGTTCGGGCCCTCCTGCGAGGCCTGCGCCGCCTTTGCCGTGGGAGATATCAATGCCGCGGGCGGAATCCTCGACCGGCCGGTACGACTGCATCCGGTCGACGCGGGCGCGCCACTGCCCGTCCTCGCCGCGACGATCGACCGGATGGTCGGCGCGGGCATGGTCGACGGCGTCGTGGGTTGGCATTTGTCCAACGCGCGCAAGGTGATCACGCCGCAGACCGCGGGCCGGGTGCCGTACGTGTACACGACGTTCTACGAGGGTGGCGAGGACTCCGACGGCGTCTACATGGTGGGCGAGACACCGGAGCAGCAATTGTTTCCGGCGCTGCGCTGGCTGCGCGCCGAACACGGCATCCGCCGCTGGTGCGTTGTCGGTAACGACTATGTGTGGCCTCGGGAAACCGCAAGGGTCACCAAGGAATTCGCCGACACCACGGCCGATATCGACATTGTCGGGCAGACCTTCGTCCCGCTCGGCGGGCGCGATTTCCGGCAGGCACTCGAGCTGGTCCGCCGCTCACCGGCGCAGGGCGTACTGCTGTTCATGGTCGGCGCGGATTGCGCCGCGTTCAACCGCGCCTTCGCCGAGGCCGGGCTCGACGGCGACCGGCTGCGCCTGAGCATGATGATCGGCGAGGATGTGCTGTACGCGGGCGGCGCCGACAGTACCCGCGGATTGTTCACCGCCAGCGGCTATTTCGAGAGCGTCGTGTCGTCGGCGGGAATGGATTTCGGCGCGCGCTATCTGCGAGAGTTCGGCCCGGCCGCGCCCGCACTCAACAATATCGGCGAATCCTGTTACGAGGGATTGCTGCTGTTCGCCTCGTTGGCCGAGTCCGCCCGCAGCCTCGACCTGCGCGCCATCGAACGCAACGCGTCGCGGGTCAGCTACGGCGGGCCGCGCGGTGAGGTTCGGGTGCGTGGCGCGCACACGACCCAGCCGGTCTATCTGGCCGATGCCGACGCCCTCGAATTCAGTGTGCTCGCCGAACTGAGCTCCTGAATCCCGTAACCCGAACTTCACCTGCCGGTTTCGCTGCGGCGATCGGCATAGCTTTGTATCGTCTTCAGACGAAACATATTCATATGAAAATAAAGAGGTCATCGTGCCCCTCTACTGGTTCCACTGCCGCGCCTGCGGCGGCTTCGATGTCGCCTTCGCGATGGCCGACGTGCCTGCCGCCGCGCCGTGCCCGGAATGTGCGTCGAGCAGCAAACGGCAGTTCGGTGTCGCCGCGTTGATCCGGCCGGGGTCGGCCGCCACCCGGCTGATCGACGCGACGAAGCGCACGGCGAGCGAGCCAGCGGTCGTTACCGCTCCGCCGCCACGCCGCTCCCTACCGGTGACGCGAAATCCATTGCACCGCAAGCTTCCCCGCCCCTGATACCGAAGGAAGACACCATGCCCGAGTTGCTGTTTCCGCTCGATTCCAGCAAGCGCTTCACCGAGCAGAAGTTCGTCGGCCACAATCGCTGGCATCCCGACATTCCCGCGGCGGTGACCGTCAAGCCGGGCGATGAGTTCCGGGTGCACGTGCGCGAGTGGTTCGACGGCGCCATCCACAACGACGATTCCGCCGAGGATGTACTGAACGCCCCGCTCAGCACCGTGCACTGCCTCTCGGGTCCGTTCGCGATCGAGGGCGCGCGGCCCGGCGACCTGCTCATCGTCGACATTCTCGACATCGGCCCGATCCCGCAGGAGGATTCCGGCCCGCTGGCCGGTCAGGGCTGGGGCTACACCGGCATCTTCGCCACCGACAACGGCGGCGGCTTCCTGACCGAACACTTTCCCGACGCCTACAAGGCCATCTGGGACTTCAGCGGACAAACGACCACCTCGCGCCACATTCCCGGGGTGAAGTTCACCGGGATGACGCACCCCGGCCTGATGGGTACCGCACCCTCCGCCGCACTGCTGTCGAAGTGGAACGCTCGCGAGGCGGCGCTGATCGCGACCGACCCGCACCGGGTTCCGCCGCTCGCGCTGCCGCCCGAACCGCGCGACGCCATCCTCGGCGGACTCTCACGTGCCGAGTTCGACCGGGTCGCCGCCGACGCGGCACGCACCGCGCCGCCGCGCGAGAACGGCGGCAATCAGGACATCAAGAACTTCACCCGCGGCAGCCGGGTCTTCTATCCGGTCTTCGTCGACGGCGCGCACCTCTCGGTCGGCGATCTGCACTTCTCCCAGGGCGACGGCGAGATCACCTTCTGCGGCGCCATCGAGATGGGCGGATTCATCGACTTGCGGGTCGATCTCATCAAGAACGGCATGGAGCTCTACGGCGTCAGCGAGAACGCCATCTTCGTGCCCGGCAACTCCGGCCCCAATTACGCTGAGTACCTTGCCTTTTCCGGCACCTCGGTCACCCTGGACGGCGAACAGCGCTACCTCGACTCGCAACTGTCCTTCGAACGCGCCTGTCTGCATGCCATCGACTACCTCACCAAGTTCGGCTATACCCCCGAGCAGGCTTACCTCCTGCTCGGCGCCGCGCCCATCGAAGGGCGCTTCTCCGGTGTGGTGGACATCCCCAATTCCTGTGCCACGGTGTACATCCCCACCGCCATCTTCGACTTTCCGGTCCTGCCGACCGCATCGGGTCCAGTCCAGATCGACCCCGGTCCGGGTGCACCCCGCGCCACCCGCTGACTTTCACCGGGCCGGTTGTGCCGGTGCATCCCGCACGACCGGTCGCGCAGTCGGTATGCCGACCGCGCGGCGAAGCACCGTCGGTTCATCGATTGCTGAAACATTGCGGACACTTGGTGCCGGACGGCGGCAATACGAGAAGCGCGATCCCCGACCTGAGAATTAGTGGTCATCCGTCAAGTTGTCCAATATGACCCCGACCCGACCTGGCAGTGGTTCAATCGTCCCGTGTGTGCTCTGAAGTAGCTATCGCTAGCGAAAGGAGTTCCATGGGCCCGACTGTCGCCGAACGGATCCGCCTGCGCGTCGAGAGATTTCATTCGGACAGACTTGCCGGGCAATGGGGCGGGCGGCACATCCTGCACGGCCGCACGCCCGGCTACGGCGACATCGTTCTCAACGGTAGCGACTACTTGGCGCTGGGCGCCGATCCGCGGATCACCCATGCGATCAAGACCGCGCTGCGGTCCACACAAGTCGGCCGGTTCGCGTCGTGCGCGTTTCTCCCCGACGACCATCCGCAGGTCGTGCTGGAACGGGCGCTCGCCGAGCATCTGCGGGTACCCGCCGGAGTGCTCTGCCAATCGGGGTGGGAAGCGAAGGTCGGTCTGCTGCAGTCAATCGCGGACCCCGAAATCCCGGTCTATATCGATCAATTCGCGCATATGTCGCTCTGGCACGGCGCGAAGGTCAGCAGGGCGCCGATATATTCGTTCCGGCACAACTTTCCCGGCCACCTCCGCGAGCAGATTCGGGCACACGGACCGGGCATCATCGCGGTGGACGCCATCTACGGCACCAACGGCAGCCGGTGTCCGCTCACCCAGATCTGCGATATCGCCGACGAAACCGACAGCGTGCTCGTTGTCGATGAATCCCACGCGCTCGGCACCGACGGGCCCGCCGGGGCCGGGATGGTGGCGGCGCTCGGCCTCACTGAACGGGTGCCGTACCGAATTGCCAGTCTCTCCAAGGCATTCGGCGGCCGCGCCGGGTTCGTCGGCGCGAACACCGCCGATTTCGTCGACTACTTCAAAATGGAGTCGCACCCCGCGGTGTTCTCCTCGACCCTGCTGCCGTACGAAATCGCGGGCCTGGCCGCGACACTCGATGTGATCCGGCTCGACAACTGGCGGCGGCAACGGCTCCGGGAGTTGTCGACCATGGTGCGGCGGGCACTGACCGCGCTCGAATTCGACCTCGAAGGCTCGGCCAGCCACATCGTCGCGCTACAGGCCGGGCCCGACCTGCGCGCCATGGCCATCCGGGATTTCCTGGAAGCGCGCGGCATCTTCGGTTCGCTCCTGTGCCCGCCCACCACCGCCCGCAACCACACCCTCATTCGCTTCGGCCTGCACGCCGCCATCACCGACCACAACATCGACCGAATCATCGGCGCCTGCACCGAAATCCGCGCACGCTTCGGTGCCACCCCACCCCTCGAACCCCTCCCCAAGATGCCCGCCGACCGACCCGGCAAACACCACGCCACCGCTGGCGGCTTATCGAGTGGCACCTGATGGCGGCGAACACCGAAACGACACCACCGTGAGGTGCCACTGCCCAGTCGGCACCTGCCGGAGTTGAGGCCGCGGGAGTTTCCGCGGCCCCAACTGCTAGGCGGTGGAGAGCACCGTTCCGGCGCCGACGGTGCGGCCGCCTTCGCGGATGGCGAAGCCGAGGCCCGGTTCCAACGGGACCGGGCGGCCGAGGACGACGGTCAGTTCGACCGTGTCGCCGGGCATCGCCATGGCGGTGTCGCCGGCGAGCGTCACATCGCCGACCACGTCGCCGGTGCGGATGTAGAACTGCGGGCGGTAGCCGGTGGTGATGGGCGTCCGGCGGCCGCCTTCCGCGGTGCCGAGCAGGTAGACGCGGGCGGTGAACCCGGTGTGCACCGCCACGCTGCCGGGTTCGGCGACGACCTGGCCGCGGCGGACCTGGCCGCGGTGGATACCGCGCAGGAGCAGCGCGACATTGTCGCCCGCCGCCGCGAATTCCATGGTGCGACCGAAGGTTTCGACGCCGGTGACGACCGAACCGAGTTCCTCGCCGAGGCCGAGCAGGGCCACTCGGTCGCCGAGCCGGACCCGGCCGCGCTCCACCGCGCCGGTGACGACGGTGCCTCGACCCGTGATGGTGAGGACGTTCTCCACCGGCAGCAGGAACGGCGCGTCGGTGTAGCGCACCGGGATCGGCACGTGGGTGTCGATGGCGTCGAGCAACTCGATCAGGGCGGCGGTCCAGTGCTCGTCGCCTTCGAGCGCCCGCAGGCCCGAGACCCGGATAACCGGGAGGTCGGCGCCGGGGTAACCCTGGGCGGTGAGCAGTTCACGCACCTCCAGCTCGATCAGGTCGAGCAGTTCGGGGTCACCCGCGTCGGCCTTGTTGAGGGCCACGACGATGTGCTCGACGCCGACTTGGCGGGCCAGCAGCACGTGCTCGGCGGTCTGCGGCATCACGCCGTCCTGCGCGGAGACCACCAGGATGGCGCCGTCGAGCTGGGACGCACCGGTGATCATGTTCTTCACGAAGTCGGCGTGCCCCGGCATGTCGATGTGCGCGTAATGCCTTGTCGCCGTCTCGTATTCGACGTGCGCGATATTGATGGTGATGCCGCGCTGCGCCTCTTCTGGGGCCCGGTCGATCCGCTCGAACGGCACGAAACTACCGCCGCCGCGCTCGGCGAGCACCTTGGTGATCGCCGCGGTGAGGGTGGTCTTGCCGTGGTCGACGTGGCCCATGGTGCCGATGTTGAGGTGCGGCTTGGTGCGGACATAGGTCTTCTTGGACATGGTTTTTCCTGGGTTGCCTGGCGGGCACGAGCGAAGTGCCCGACGGTGTCGAGCGGGACCTCAGCGACGGGGCGACCTTCCCCGTCCGAGGTCCCGGGACATCCCGGGGAAGGTCAGCTTCGGGCTCCGTCGAGCTGCGCGGCAACTGCTGCCGAGGCGGCCAGGACAGCGGCCATCGCGCCCGCGACTGCGGACGATGCGGCGATGGCGTAGCTGAACATGCTGGGAATGGTAAGGGCCGAGACCCGGCGGGCGCGACGGATTTTCCGTGCCTCGCCTGCGCTAGGACTTCAGTGCTGGTTCGGCAGTCCCCAGAAACGGCGAATCCGACCCCGCGGCTGAATCGGGATCGGATGTTGTATTCGGAGGTTCGGCCGAGGCGCTCGGGGTCAACGGACACCGAGCGCCTCGATTCTCGGACTACTTCCCGGCGCTGCTGCCGGTGAGCAGGCCCTTGAGGAGGGCGTCGATCGCCACACCGGAACCTTCGGCGGAACCGGTACCGGAACCGGTCAGCGGGGGCTTGTCGGCGGCCATCGCGAGGCCCGAGCCGGCCACCACGATGGAGGCCGCGGTGACGAAGACGAAACCGAACGTACGAATCTTCTTCAAAGACTTTCCCTTCAGAGAACAGCAGCCGACACTCCCTCGGTGTCGGCTCGATAGAGATATCACGGCGGGGCAACACCCACGTGCGTTTCCTGGACGCATGACCACCAGCAAGGTAACTGGATATTTGCACCGATAGAGACGGCAATGCAGGGCAAAAAGCCTGAGCCTTTGCCCCACAACCCCTCCCGTTCAACAGATGTTTCTCGGAAGGCCATCCACTTTCGGCCTCGGCGAATCGATGGCTACTGCGAGATATAGATCACATATTCGTCCCACGACCGACCCAATGCCTGGTCATTGCGGTCCAGTGCACCGGCCCGCTCGACGGTGCTGCCGAACGGCGACATCCCGGATGCTCGGTGTGCGCCACGCATTTGCCAGGCCCGCCGAATTGTCCATCTCTCCCTCGACCGACCGCTGTCTGAATATTTACCCAGCAGTCCGCGCGTTAACCCATTCGAAAGCATCGGCTTTGGAGCGTGCGCCCTCCGCCGTGCGAGATCGATTCGGTTCGCCGAGTTCCGCGAGTAAGTCCTCGGACAGATCGACCAAGCCCGCGAGGGTAGCCGGGGTGAACCACTCGGGACGCGTCGCGAACAGAATGTCCTCGGTCGAGGTGTTACCGCTGGCACCGGGCGCGAACGGGCAACCACCGAGACCACCCAGAGAACCGTCAACCATCGTGGCACCCGATTGGATGGCGGCCACGGTGTTGGCGACACCCATCCCCCAGGTGTCGTGGCCGTGGAAGACGATGCGGCGCTGCGGGGTTCGCACACGGACGGCGGCGACCAGCGAACCGACCTCGGCGGGGTTGGCTTGGCCGAGGGTGTCGGCGAGGACGATGTCGGCGGCACCCTCGGTGCGCGGGTCGCCGGCGATGGCGAGGACCCGCTCTGGATCGACCGGACCGTCGAACGGACAGGTGAAGCTGGTGGCCAGGCACAGCTGGATCGATCCGCCCGCCGCCTCGGCGAGCCGCACCGCGTCGGGCATGGCGGCGACGCTGTCCTCGGTGCTGCGGCCGATATTCGCCTTGTTGTGCGCATCCGAGACCGAGAAGCAGTACTGGAAGTTGCGCACCCCCGCCGCGGCCGCCTTCTCGACGTGCCGCGGCGTGGCGACCCACACCCAACAGCGTTGCAGTTCTTCGGGACTCAGCGCGGCGACGAGTTCCATGGTGTTCGCCATCGGCGGCACCAGATCCGGCCGCGCCATGGAACCGATCTCCAACGCGGGCACCCCCAGCGCGAGCAGCCGCCGGACGATGTCGACCTTGCGCTCGACCGGCAGCACCTTTCCGGTGAGCTGCAACCCATCTCGCAAGGTCACGTCGCGCAGGACCGGCGCGGTCATCGCTCGTCTCGTTCCTGCCTCGGCGCGCACATCACACCGCCCCACGGCTTTTCGTGCACGCCCGCCGGGTTCGGATGCACCGTCGGGCGGGTGAAGCCCGGCGAACGCAGATCACGTGGACCGCGCCCCGGAGGTCGCCGCCGGTCTTGCCTCATGATGTCTCCTGAATTCGGCGGGCAGTCCCGGTTCCCAGCTGCGGCATGAATGCTGCGCGGTGTTCGCTCATGTCGCCGCCAAGGCGTCGATCTCGGTGTCGCTCATGCCGAGTAGTCCGGACAACACTTCGCGGGTGTGTTCGCCCAGATCGGGACCGATGTTGCGGATGGGTAGTGACTGCTCGCCGATCACCGGGACGATGCCGGGAAAGCCGACCATCTTCGGTTCCGCCGCACCGACATCCACTGAGAAGGGCTGAATCATGTTGCGCGCCTTGTACTGTTCGTCGGCGACGATGTCGGCCGCGGTGTAGATGGGTCCGCACGGTATCCCGGCGGCCTCGAGGATCTGCAGTGCCTCGGCGCGGGTGTGCTGGATGGTCCATTCGGTGATTGCCTTGTCGAGACGGTCGTGGTGGCGCCAGCGGCCCGCGTTGTCGTGCAGTTCCGGGTCGGCGGCCAGGTCGGGGCGGCCGATCACCTGCATGTAGCGCTGGAAGATGGCGTCGCCGTTGCCACCGATGATGATGCTGACGCCGTCGCTGCACGGGTAGGCGTTGCTCGGCGCGATGCCCTCGACGAGGCCGCCGACCCGGCCCCGGTTGATGCCGTAGGCGAGATAGTCGGGGACGAGGGATTCCATCACCGAAAGGATCGTCTCGTTGAGTGCGACGTCGATGATGCGCTCGCGCAACGGAATCGGCGTTTCGTCCGGTTTGCGTTCGCGCTGGAACAGCGCCATCACCGTGCCGAAGGCGGCGTAGACGCCCGCTATCGAATCACCGATGGACACTCCGGTTCGCACCGGCGGCCGGTCCGGTTCGCCCATCAGTTCGCGCAGGCCGCCGACCGCCTCGGCGACGGCGGCGAAACCGGGCCGCGAGGCGTGCGGGCCGGTCTGGCCGTAGCCGGAGATCCTGGTGATCACCAGGTCGGGGTTCGCCTCGTTGAGCACCGCCGGGCCGAGCCCCCATTTCTCCAGCATGCCGGGGCGGAAATTCTCCAGCAGCACGTCGGACCGGCGGATCAGGTCGAGCACGATGCCGCGGCCCGCTTCGGTGCGTAGGTCCAGGGTGATCGACTTCTTGTTCCGGTTGACGGTGCGGTACAGCATGGAGGTGTCGCCGCCATAGAGCCGCCAGTTGCGCAACTCGTCCCCGGCCTTCGGCCGCTCCACCTTGATCACCTCGGCGCCGAAGTCGCCGAGGATCCGCCCCGCGGTCGGCGCGGCAATGTAATTGCCCAGCTCCAGGACGCGTACACCGTCCAACGGCCGAATACTCATCGCAACAGTGTCTCAGGGTCGCCAGGAGCGGTGTACGACGACACCTCGCTGCGACCGAACAAGATCACGCGCCCAGCCGCCGGGCATGATCGGTGCCGGTAACCCGCACCCGGCAGCTCGACGGGGCTTCGGCGCCGTACCTGCATGTCGGACAGACCCGCGACGGCACCTCCTAGCCGACGTGTTCGCGGAGGTAGGCCAGGTCGTCGGCGACGCCTTCGGCGGGGGTTTCCAGGATGACCGGGGCATCGGCGGTCTTGCAGACCTCGGCGAGGAGTTGCGGGTCGATGGTGCCGTCGGAGAAGTTGGCGTGCCGGTCGGCGCCGGAATTGAAGTCGTCGCGCGAGGAGTTCAGGTGCACCAGGTCGATGCGGCCGGTGATCGCCTTGATCCGGTCGACGACGCCGACCAGTTCCTCGCCGCCCGCCCAGGCGTGGCAGGTGTCGAGGCAGAAGCCCGCGCCGAAATCGCCGACGGCGTCCCACAGCCGGGCGATCGAGTCGAAATGCCGGGCCATCGCGTGGTTGCCACCCGCGGTGTTCTCGATCAGGATCGGCACGGCGAAGCCGCCCTTGTCCTGCTGACGCTCGAAGAGTTTGCGCCAGTTGTCGATCCCGGTATCCAGCTCGGCGTCGGAGCGCACGTGCCCGCCGTGCACGACCAGGCCGAACGCGCCGAGATCGGCGGCGGCCTTCGCCTGCTGGGCGACCGCGTTGCGGGAGGGCA
The DNA here is from genome assembly GCF_019222765.1 of Nocardia iowensis. Taxonomy (NCBI): domain Bacteria; kingdom Bacillati; phylum Actinomycetota; class Actinomycetes; order Mycobacteriales; family Nocardiaceae; genus Nocardia; species Nocardia iowensis. The sequence continues at coordinate 7,466,973 of NZ_CP078145.1, forward strand.
TCCGCAGCCGGTTGTTCAGGCTGGCCACATTGATCTGATAGGACGAGTGCACCACCACGTCGATCGGGCTCGCCACGATCTCCTCGGTCCGTGGGTGCGGGGTGGGCTTGTCCCAGCTCTGCGGGTCGACGACGAACATCTGGATGACATCGGCGCCGAGTTTCTCGCCGAAGCCGATCGGATCGCCGTCGAGCCGAACGTGTGCTCCTATGCGCATAGGGGCCAGCTTAACGACCACCACCGACAGCATTCGAAGGATGCCGAAGGGGGACTTGTTGCATCCCGTGGGCCGCGCGAGATACATCGGTAGTGTCCGCGCGCTCGACCCGACGGAGGGGTGAATACAGTGAACGTCGATAGCTGTCCGCTATTGAATGTCGCTGGCATTACCCCACTTTCGATGGCGACTGCCGGTCCTGCGACTACTGCTATGGTTTCGATGTTTTCCGTGGTCCGGCCCGTGCCTGATCGCGCGTTCTTATGCTGTGCGCCTGTTCGTCGGTGGGTCCCGACGGGCGGCGGGAAGTGGAGCAGACATGCTGGCCAGCGGTGACGTTTTCGCCGGTTATGTCATCGAGCGGCAACTGGGTCGCGGTGGCATGGGTTCGGTCTACCTGGCGAAACACCCTCGGCTACCGCGGCTGACCGCGTTGAAGCTGCTGAACCGGGAGATGTTCTTCGACAAGGAGGTGCGGGCGCGGTTCGAACGGGAGGCGGATCTGGTCGCCCAGCTCGATCACCCGAACATCGTCACGGTCTACGACCGCGGCCTCGAGGACGACCAGCTGTGGATCTCGATGCAGTACATCGACGGCATCGACGCCGCATCGGTGCAACCGCAGGCGCTGCCGCCCGAGCGCGCCGTGCAGATCATCTCCGAAACCGCGGACGCGCTCGACTACGCGCACGGCATCGGCGTACTGCACCGCGACGTGAAACCCGCGAACATCATGCTGGCCCGCTCCGGCAGCGGCCGCGGCGAGCGGGTGTACCTCACCGACTTCGGCATCGCCCGGTTCCGCGATGACACCGGTCACCTGACGCAGACCGGAACCTTCACCGCCACACTGGCCTACGCGTCACCCGAACAGCTGAGCGGCTCATCCCTTGATCACCGCTCGGATCAGTACTCGCTGGCGTGCTCACTGTTCTGGCTGTTCACCGGAACCGGTCCGTTCCCCGCGACCAATCCCGCGGCGGTGATCCAAGGACATCTGCAAGGCGCCCCGCCCGCGCTGAGCAGTCACCGTCCCGGGCTGCCCTACGCGCTGGACAGCGTGCTGGCCAGGGCGATGGCGAAGCGACCGGACGACAGATATCCGAGCTGCGCCGATTTCGCCGCGGCCGCCAAGCACGCCCTCACCAACCCCAGCGTGCCCTCGATGCCGGTGGTCGGCGGGCCACGACCGTTCACCGCGCCGCAGGTAAACGGCCCGCGGCCGACCACCGGACCACGGCCGACCACCGGACCGCGGCCGACCACCGGCGCGCCCTACCCGATGACGCACGGCCACGGACCGCCGGTCAGCGGGCCGAATCACCTTGCGGGATCAGGATTCTCGATGACGCCACCGGCCACGATGGTGGCCCCGCCGCACGGGACCGGCCCGACACACCAGCCGACCTCCCCTTACCCCGGGCAGCAGTCCGGGTACAACTTCGCGCCACCGCCCATGTCACCGGGCGGCGCCCCGGCACGCCCGCCGAAAAAGTCGAATGTCGGTCTCATCATCGGCATCTGCGTGGCGGTGCTGGTGCTCATCGTGGTAACGCTCGGCATCATCGGCGCGGTCAGCGATTCCGGCTCGACCGCGGGCAGCACGACAACCAGCGCGGCCGCGACCGGCGCCGTCGTGGCCGCGACAGCGGACTCGATCAGTGCCGAGTTCCCGCGCATGGTGCCCGCGACCAAGTCCGAGCAGGTCGGCTACAACGGCGCCAAATGCTGGGAGACCGATCCCGGCTACAAGCCGTCACCGAGCGACGGTGATCCGGACTTCGGCGACTGGGCCTGGCAGTGGCGCTGCTATGGCGGCGGTGACAGCTCGGATCCGCTCTATCGCATCTACGTCTACAAGTCCGCCGCCGACGCGCAGGCGGTGCTGCGGCAGTTGCCCGCCAACACCAAGTCGACGGACTCCAACGGCGGAAAGTCCTACACCAACTACAAATTCGACACCGGCGGGCCCAAGATCGTCACGGCCTTCACCGGCGATCCGGACCGAGCCCAGTACCTGATGTTCACCGACGGCTCCGGCTCCATCGATGAGACCTTGCGCTGGTGGCGCTCGGCGCCGCTGAACTGACACACGCCCGTTGGTCCGAGCGGAAGCGGCTCAGCGCAAGGTCGGCTAAATCCAGATCTGGCGGTGGCGGGCGAAGGGGTCGGATTCGATATGGCCTTGGTCGGACCAGATCATGGTGTGCCGTTTCTCCGGCGTGTAGCGGGGCCAGTTCGGTCCGGGGTCGTTGTCCGCGATGAAGGCGACCCACGACGCGTGCACGGCATCGGCCAGCGCTTGCGGCGGCTCACCCTCGACCTCGGCGACACCTGGCGCCCGCAACAGGTCGAAGGCGAACGGTAGGTCCAGGCAGTGTGCCGCCAGCCCGCGATACCCGGGAGCCGTTGAGGTCCAGTCGAATTCGTACAGCCAGGTGGGCAGGCCCAGACCGGAACGAGCCTCGGCGACCTGGAACGACGGTCCGCGAATAATCGTGTCGCTGATGGCCTGTCCGGCGAGTTCGGTCGCGTCGGCACCGGGATAGGCGACGCGGTAGGCGTCCATATCGGCGCCCCGACCGGCGGACGCGAGTGGGCTGGCTGCCGCAGCGCCGGGGTTCTGCGCCAGCATCGTGGCCGCCATGTTGAACTCGTGTCTGGTGAAACCGAGCAACAGCGGAATATTGCCGCCCGCACCGTTTTTCAGCAGCGCTGGCGTCGCTTCGTGGATCAGCTCGCCGTCGGCGAACGGCGCCAGACCCAGCATCGGCACGGTCTCGCTGCCCGGCCCGGGCGCCTGGAGCGTGGCTTGCAGATCGAGCACCGTGTCCTCGGGCATGGCGCGTAGCGCGGCGGCGGTCGCGGGCACCCCGGTGCGCCGGGTGAACAGGTCGGCCACGGCGCGTCCCGCGGCGAGATCGTTCGGTTGGGTCACCGCGCCGGAGGCGCAGATTCCGGCGCGGAACAGCCCGCGCGCGGACGGGGCGGCCATCAACGCCCAGACCGCGCCACCGCCCGCGGACTGACCGCCGACTGTGACCTTGGCCGGATCGCCACCGAACGTTTCGATATTGTCGCGAACCCATTGCAGGGCCGCGATCCAGTCCAGGACGCCTCGGTTGTCCGGGGCGCCGTCCAAGTGCAGGAACCCGTCGATGCCGAGCCGGTAGCCGACCGAGACCAGCACCACGCCATCACGATTGAACGCGGCACCGTCGTACCAGGGGCTGGCCGGACTGCCTGCCACGAAGCCGCCGCCGTGAATCCACACCAGCACCGGCAGTCCGCGCGCGGACGGGGCGGGGGTGAAGACGTTCAGGGTGAGGATGGCCTCGCCGGGGATGCTCGGCTCGGGGATGGTGGTTACCTCGCCCATCAAACTGCGCTGGGCAGTGGGTCCGTACGCGGTGCAGGCCAGCGTTTCGGTCCACGGCGCTGGCGGCACCGGGGCGGCGAACCGCAGCTCACCGACCGGCGGCCGGGCGAATGGCACACCGAGGAAGGCGATGCCGGTGTCGCGGCGCACGCCACGGACCGGACCGTAGGTGGTCTGGACGGTGTCCGACGCGGGTCGCTCGGTCGAGCACGCGGCGGCCAACGCCAAAGCGCCCGCTCCGAGCAGGGCCGTTCGACGGGTGATGTGCGCAGCGGGCATCGCGACCTCTTTCGATTCGTACCGGGACCATCGGTATATTCGCGATTTCACTGGAAATAAGTCAATGGTTGAAAAAATTCTCGACCTGCATAGTCTCGGGAGTGTGGTGAAGACAAAGGCGCACGATTCGGTGGCCGTCCGGCGTGGCAATCTGGGTCTGGTGCTGCGCCACATCGCGGAGCACGGCCCGTGCGCGCGCACCGAAGTCGCCGCGGCCACGGGGTTGTCGCACGCCTCGGTCACCACCCTGGTGGCCGACCTCGTGGTGCGCGGGCTGGTATGCGAGGACGGAGTGCTGAATCGCGGCGGCCGAGGTAGGCCCCGACGGCTGCTCCGGATGGTCCCCGGGCGCGCGTCGACCATCGCGGTGCAGATCAGTGCCGACCAACTGCGTGTGGCGGTCGCCGATCTCGCGGGCACGATCGGGTGGCGCGACATTGCACCGCACGACAGCACCGCAGGCGTGCCCGCGTCGATGGCGGACGCGGTCGCCGCCGCGGTGCGACGGGCCGAAACCGCGGTGCCAGCGGACGCGGAACTGGTGCGCGTCGCGATTGCGATGGCGGGGCCGGTTGGTGACGACGATGCGCAAACCGTGCTCGTCGCACCGGATTTCGGCTGGCTGCGACCGGTCCGGTTGCGTGCGCTGGTCGCCGCCAGGCTCCCGAGCGTGACCTGTCCGATCGCCGTGATCAACGACGCGAACGCCGCCGCACTGGCCGAATACCATGCCCATCCACAGCGTCCGCGCGCCGCGGTCTACATCGCGGCAGGCACCGGGATCGGCGGCGGCGTGGTGCTTGACGGGCGCATCCACACCGGCAGCCACGGCATCGCGGGCGAGCCGGGACACATGCCCATCGCCATCGACGGACCGGCCTGCACCTGCGGGGCCCGCGGCTGCTTGGTCTGCTACACCGGCCCCGAGGCGGTGCTCACCGCCGCCGGACTCGGCGACCTGCTGCGGCGCGACGGACTCGGCCCGGCCGCCGACCGACTGGTCCAGGCACTCGACCGCCGCGACGAGCGAGCGCTTGCCGCAATGGATATCGCTGGCCAGGCATTGGGCACCGCGATACTGTCGATCACCTCCCTGCTCGATATCGACGAAGTGATCCTGGGCGGCGTCCTGGCACCATGGTTCCCCTGGCTGGAACCGGCGATCCGCCAACAGCTCTCGGGCCGCCGGGCCTTGGTGCCCGCGGTAGAGCCGACGGTCACCCCGGCACTCCTCGGCGCGGACGCGACCCTGCTGGGCGTCATCGAATTCGCCCGCCGCGCGGCACTATCGGACCCCGCGACGGTCCCCTACCGACATCGCCCATAAGGCAACGCATCCCGAGCGGATCAACCGAAGGCGTGGTGCACGAACTCGTGCGTCGGATGGAAACCGATCGCCTGGTAGATCTTGCTGGAGGTGCGGTTGGCGGTGTCGGCGAAGAGGCAGACGTTCAAGCCGTCCGCACGCAGCAGCTGCGCGATGTGCGCGGTGACGGCACTGGCGTAGCCGTGGCCGCGTTCCTCGGGTGGGGTGTAGACCAGGCCGATGCGAGACCAGCCGTGCACCGGGATCTGCTGGGCGGCAAAGCTTGTCGGACGGCCGTCGCGCTCCCAGAACCACATCAGTCCTGCCGCGACCCGATTGCGAATGGCCGCCTTGTCGAGTCCGGGCGGCGAGATGCCCGCCTCGATGCGCATGGCTTCGGCGAATTCGGTACACAGCGCGACATCGGATTCGGTTGCCCGACGCGGATTTCCGGGGACGTCGGGAATGCGCAGCGCGCCAAGGCGGTACAGCCGGGTGGTGTAGGACCGCCGGAAGCCGGTGCCGAGCCGCTCGCTCCAGCGCTCGGCGAAGGCGGTGGCGTCGGCGATGAGTCCTTCCACGCCAGTGCTTTCCGGGGCCACCTCGGCCAGTGCGTCGGCCACCATGCCGACGCTGCCCTCGGGCAGTTCGCCTAGGTACATGTCCCGGTCGGTTACTCGCATGGCGACGCCGAGCACGGACGCGTCGTCGGCGTGTAGCGAGAGGAACCTGGATGTCCCATTGCCTGCTTGAATCCCCGCGATGTGATTGGCGACACCCGTGAGGATCACGGTGTGCCGCAGCGGATCACGCAGCAGGAACGACTCGGTACGCGAGCGGAACTCGGCCGCGTCCGTGGTGATCTCGATCCTCATGATCACCACGGTAGGCGGCTGAAACGTTGCACGCCCGAAGTTTTCGGCCGGACCGGCTTCAGTGGGGTTCGGCGTCAATCCGTTTCGTTGCCGCCACGACCACCTGTGCGGAGTTTGAGCAGGACCAACCCTGCGGTGCACGCGAGAATCAGCCCGGCGACGGTGATTTCGACGTGTAGGCCGGCGATCCCGAGGACAGCCCCGGCGATGCCGCCGACGAAGATAAGCCAGGCGAGTATCCGCGAAAGAATCGTGGACAGCGAGCGCGCTGACCTGTTCGACACGACCTGCTGCGAAGAAGCCGACACCGCATCCTTGGCGGCTGCGGACGACCCCCGCTGCGACGTTGTCGAGTAAGCTCCCATCATCTACTCCTCGATGACGCCGATCAGAGAACCAATGCCGCGTTCATCACACAACGCTTCTCTCATCTGGGTACAGGCGTCTCACGCGTAACTTTGCTCACACGCTACGACCATGCCGGGCCGTATGACAGCGACACGTGCCCACGACACGCCGAAGAGACCAATTCGATATGTGGATTACATGTGTTTAAAACACCTCCGCGACGCACCGGCGGCGACCGCTTCGCCTGGCCCGGTGGATCGTGCTCGAGTAAGGTGAGGCCCACTCGAACAGCACCAGGAGTGTCACCGATGGAGAGCAGCAGGACCAAGATCGCAGGTCCGGCGATCGCCGCAGGCGCGGTCTCCCTCGGGCTCGTCCTCATCGGCGCCTGCGGACTCGACAAGCAGGACACCTACGTCGCGCCCCCGCCGTTGCAGTCGGACCCCTACGTCGCGCCCGCGGCACACCAGGAACCAAGCGGCACGGTGCCGAAGGTATCGATTCCGCCCTCGCCGACCTGGCAGATCGCGCCGTACCAGGCACCGCACGCGACGCCGTTCACCGGTTTCAGCACCACGACATCCGGTGAGCCGCCCGCGGCGGAGCCACACGGGAGTCTGCCGCACGAGAACCCGTCCGAGGACGAGCGCCCGCAGGCAACCACGACCGAGTCGACTACGCCGACCGATTCCCCCACCACGCGGCCGACCACCAGGCCGCGGCCCCGGCCGACAACGACGGAACCGGACGAGCCGCCGACCACGCGCCCGCAAGCGGGTTTGTCCAACGACCACGACGAGTGACCCGCGGTGGTGCGCGGATCACGCACCACCGCAGGCATTTACAGCTCGGGCAGCGCGTACTCGCCGACCCGGGCACTGAGCACCCGAAGATGCTCCAGCCCGCCGCCGAGCGTGCGCTCGATCGCGGTCAGCCTGGCCACGTAGTGGCCGACCGGATACTCCGCGGTGACGCCGATGCCGCCGTGCATCTGAATGGCCTCCTGGCCGATGTGCCGCGCCGAGCGACCGACCTGGAGCCGGGCCCGCGAGGCGATCAGCGGATCGGTCTCGCCGTCGGCCACCGCCGCGGTGACGTAAAGGCTCATGCTGCGTGCCAGTTCCAGCGAGACGTACATATTGGCCGCCCGCTGGGTGAGCGTCTGGAACTTCGACAGGGTGACCCCGAACTGCTTGCGCTGCTTCAGGTAGTCGGTAGTCAGCCGCAGCGCCTCTTCCATCACACCGATGGATTCCGCGCACAGGCTCGCCTGCGCCTGCGCCAGCGCCGACCGGATCGCTTCGGCCGCATCGACATCGCCGCCGAGCAGTTCGGCGGCGGCCTTGTCGAACTCGAGCTGCGCGCCGCGCTGCCCGTCTACCGTGCGGTAGTTCTTGCGGGTCACGCCCGTCGCGTCGGCGCCGATCAGGAACAGCCCCGTCCCGCCGCCCGGCAGCTCCGCGCTGACCACCAGGTCATCGGCGCAGTCGCCGTGCGCGACCGGATTCTTGATGCCGGTCAGCACATACGAATCACCTTGCGGCACAGCCGTGGTGGTGAGCTCGGTGGCCGGCCAGCGCACTCCAGGCTCGGCATGCGCGAAGGCGAGCAGCTTGTTACCGGCGGCGACCTCGGGGAGCACCCGCTGTCGCTGTTCGGCGGTACCGGCAAGAGCGATCAGCGCCCCTGGCACCAGCACCGCGTCCATGAGCGGTTCCGGCGCGAGCCTGCGCCCCACCTCCTCGAGGACAACCATCGTCTCCACCGGACCGGCGCCGACGCCGCCGTCCTCCTCGGTGAAGGTCAGTCCGAGGACGCCGAGTTCGGCGAGCTGGCGCCACACATCGCGACTCCAGCCGAGTTCGGTGTCGGTCACCTTCAGCCTGGACTCGGGGTCGTAGTTGCGGGCGAGCAGGTCACGGACGGTGTCCCGCAGCATTTCCTGTTCATCGGTGAGATCGAAATCCATGGCGGCGCCTCACAATCCGAGGATCGTGGAGGCGATGATGGTGCGCTGCACCTCGCTGGAGCCTCCGTAGATGGTTGTCTTGCGGTAGTTCAGGTAGGCGGGGCCGCTGCGCTGCGCCCAACCGGGCGAAGCGATCTCGTCGGCACCGACCGGTAGCGCGTCCTGGCCCGCGATATCCACCAGCAGTTCGGTGGCGGCCTGCTGCAGCTCCGAGCCGCGCAGCTTGAGCACCGAGGACGCCGGATTCGGCTTGCCGTCCGAGGAATTCGAGACCACCCGCAGCTGAGTCAGTTCCAGCGCGAGCAGCTCGTTCTCCAGCTCGGCGATCCGCGCCGCGAACAGCGGATCCTCGAGCAGCGTGCCGGTACCCGACTTGGTCTGCGCCGCATACTCTTTCGCGATGCCGAGCTTCACCTTGGTGCGGCCGACACCGGTGATGCCGGTGCGTTCGTTGCCGAGCAGGAACTTGGCGTAGGTCCAGCCCATGTTCTCCTCGCCGACCAGCTGATCGGCCGGGACCCGGACATTTTCGAAGAACACCTCGTTCACCTCGTAGCCGCCATCGATCAGCTTGATCGGGCGGATGGTGACACCGGGCGACTTCACGTCGAACAGCAGGAACGAGATGCCAGCCTGCTTCTTCGCCGCGCTCGGATCGGTACGCACCAGACAGAAGATCCAGTCCGCGTACTGCGCGAGCGTGGTCCAGATCTTCTGGCCGTTGACGATGTAGGAGTCGCCGTCGCGCACCGCGGTGGTGCGCAGCGAGGCGAGGTCGGAACCGGCGTCGGGCTCGGAAAAGCCCTGGCACCACCAGATGTCCAAGGCGGCGGTTGGCGGCAGGAAGCGCTGCTTGAGCTCCTCGGAGCCGAACTGCGCGATCACCGGCCCGACCATCTGCGCGTTGAACGTCAGCGGCTCGGGCACCGAGGCCAGCTGCATCTCGTCCTGCCAGATGTGGCGCTGCATCGGGGTCCAGTCCTTGCCACCCCACTCGACCGGCCAGTGCGGCACCGCGATGCCGTGCTCGTTGAGGGTCTTGTGCGAACGGACGATGTCCTCGCGGGACAGCTCGTGGCCGTATTTGAAGCGCTCCCGGATGTCGGCGGGGATCTCGGTCCGATAGAAGTTTCGCAGTTCGTCGCGGAAGGCGACTTCGTCGGGGGACAGGCTTATTTTCATACGCAGCTCCGTCTGTGTCTCGTACGTCCGAGTCCAACCTACCCTCCGGTAATCTCCCACTGTCGGTTGGCTCACACCGGCAGGACACGCTCGCGCGCTCCGTGTTCGCGGTGCACCGTCGACAACTCCGGCCCGTCGACCAGGTGAACAGCACGGCTACCCGGGCGGTATTTCCGACGAACTGGTACGTTGCTGCACGTGGGTTGGGGACCCCGAGACTTTGCGTATCGAGGAGTTCGAGTGAACGGCAGGACCATCGCACGCGCCACCACGGCCGTGACAGCTCTCGGCATCGGCGCGGCGCTGACCCTGGCCGGCCCGGCAGCCGCCGATCCGGAACCGTCACCACTCGACTCCGGGCTCGCCCACCTCACCGAGACCGCGGGGCCCGACCCGGTCGTGCAGGCGGGTGTCGGCGCGCTGACGCAGTACACCAAGCTCGCCGACGTGGCCGCACTGCGCCACGTCACCAGCGCCTTCACCCCGTTCGCCTATGCCGCACCCACTTTCGGCTGCGGCAGCATCGGGCCGATCACCACGATCATCGCGGCCGCCACCACCGACGGGGCAGGCGGCAGCCAGGACCTCAATGTCGAGCCGGGCACCCTGCGGTTCAGCGCGACCCCCGCGCACACCGGCACGCCGCTGGCTTCCGGCCTCGTCGTCGCGTGGGTGAATATCAACAACGGTGCCAGCGGCATCAATTCGCTCGACGACATCACCGAGTACGGCCTTCCGTCGCTGTCGAAGACGGTGCACAGCGGACCCGGCACGGTCATCGCCTCGATGTGGGGCATCATCGACTACCCCTTCGCGCACTGCGTGATGACGCCGACCGTCGGCACGTTCATGGTTCCGGACCAGCCCGCGGGTCAGCCGGTGAAGCCGCCGACGACGACCGCCCCCGATCTGGGTACGCCGGGCCCCAACGGTACGGAGATCGGACCGGCACCGGAGCGCGCGCCGTCCACCGCGCCGAAGCCCGCTCCCGCGCCCGCCCCGGCCCCTCCTGCGGCTCCCCCGGCCCCCGAGCCCGCTCCGGCCCCGGCTCCCCCGGCGCCGCCGACCACCCCTAGCGTGCCCGCGGGTGCCGCGGTGCACGGCGAATTCACCAAGCCCGCCAGCTGACCGCGGCACCGCCACGGATGACGGTGCCGCACAGCCCGGTTCAGCGGATCTTGGCGAAGAAGGTACGGATGTCGGCCGCGTGCTCAGCCGGAAGTTCCATCGCGACGAAGTGATTGCCGGTATTGCCCTCCGGCCAGTACGCGATGTCGTTGTCACGCTGGGCGAGTCGCAGCATCAGTGCCGACCCGCCGCCGTAAACACCGGTCGGAACCTGCTTTTGGCCCTTGGGCCAGACGAATCCGCCGTCGCCGAGGCCGTTGTACATCGGCCAGGATGATGTCGCCGCCGTGTTGGTGAACCAGTAGATGCTGATATTGGTCAGCAGGTGGTCCCGGTCGATGGCGTCCTCGGCCCGATCGACCATCGGGGCGAATTCGTTGAACTTGTGCATCAGCCAACCCAGCAGCCCGACCGGCGAATCGGTCCACCCATGGGCGAAGGTCTGCGGGGCGGCGCGCAGCAAGGTGTGATGGTCCACCCCGGTCATCCACTGCTGCATGAGGTCCCACTCGGCGCGCTCGTCCGGCGTCATGGTCGGCACGTCGGCCGCGGTCGGCATGCCGACACCGCCATCGAGATGCACGCCGATCACCCGATCCGGTGCCGCGATCGCCAATTCCGGCGCGACATAGGCGCCGAGATCGCCGCCCTGCGCGCCGAAACGCCGGTAGCCGAGCCGATCCATCAGCACCAGCCACATCTCGGCCACCCGGCGCGGCGTCATCCCCACCTCCCGCGGCGCCGCCGAGAAACCGAAGCCGGGGACCGACGGCACCACGACGTGGAAGGCCTGCGCCGGGTCGAGGCCGTGCTTGCGCGGATCGGCGAGCAGGTCGATGGTTTTGCTGAATTCGACGAAGGTGTTGGGCCAGCCGTGGGTCAGGATCAGCGGCACGGCGTCCGGCTCTGGCGAGCGCACGTGCACGAAATGCACGTCGAGGCCGTCGATTTCGGTGATGAACTGCGGGAACTCGTTCAGCGCCGCTTCCTGTGCGCGCCAGTCGAATTCGGACCGCCAGTATTCGGCGAGCTCCTGCAGGTAGGCGACCGGCACGCCGCGCTCGCGGCCCGAACCGGGCAGCTGCGGCGACCAGCGGGTGCGGCTCAGCCGATCGTGCAGGTCGTCCAGGTCCGCCTGCGCGATGTCGATGCGGAACGGGCGAACAGCGGTGCGGTTGTCGGTCATCGGTGCAGCTCCTTGCGGGTTGTTCTAGCGATCTGGGCACTACGTTAGAGGCCATGTAGGACCATCTATGTCCTAGTTATCTGGAATCCTGAAATTCATGAACGACACCCCCGCACGGCTGCTGCGCCTGCTCTCCTTGCTGCAGACCCCGCGCGACTGGCCTGGCAGCGAACTGGCCGAACGACTAGGCGTCACCGACCGCACGGTGCGCCGCGATATCGACCGGCTGCGCGAACTCGGTTACCCGGTCGAGGCGACGATGGGGGCCGCGGGCGGCTATCGCCTGGTGGCCGGGTCCGCGCTGCCGCCGTTGCTGGTCGAGGACGACGAGGCGGTTGCCATCGCGGTCGGGTTGCGGGCCGCGGCGGGTTACGCCGTCACCGGCATCGAGGAAGCGTCGGTTCGCGCCCTCACCAAGCTGGAACAGGTGTTGCCCGCGAAACTGCGCCGTCGGGTCCGGGTGCTCGGCACCGCGCTGGCGCTGCCAACCGATACCGGCCCGACGGTGGACCCGGAGGTGTTGACGGTGCTCGCCGCCGCTGTAACCAACCGGGAGCGGGTGCGTTTCACGTATCGCGACGGGGCGGGGGCCGAGACCCGGCGGCACGCCGAACCTGTCGGACTGGCGCCGTCGCGGCACCGCTGGTATCTCGTCGGCTACGACATCGAGCGCGACGACTGGCGCATCTATCGTGCCGACAGGATCGAACGTCCGCAGCCAACGGCGGCCCGATTCACGCCGCGAGAACTACCCGCCGCCGATCCCGCCGCATATGTGGCCGGACGCCGAACCGACTGGGGCACACCGACTTTTCATTTCTCGGTCACCATTCACGCACCCGCCGGACGAGTTGCCGGTCGACTCGGTGACGACCAAGGCGACCTCGTCGCGATCGACGAGCACACCTGCCGCCTTGACGCCCGCCGCGACGACTCCCCGGAATGGTTGGCGCACCGGCTGATCAGCCTCGGCGCCGACTTCGAGGTGCACCAGCCACCGGAGCTGATCCGGCAACTGCGCGCGGTGTCCGTCCGCCTCGATCGCGCTATCGGCAACTCGGCGGGCGCGCAAGCTCAGCGCGGCAACTGAATTCGCAGGACCGCGCCGCTCTCGGTGCCTGCCATCAGCTGACCGGACTGGCCAGGGATGGCTACCACCGAGGTCAACGGCTCCCCGTTCAGCACGGCGCAGGCGGCGCCGGTGGCCGGATCGACGCGGACGAGTTGGCCGAAAATGGTGGTCACGTAAAGAATCCCGGCCGGATCGATCAGTAGGTCGTCGACGAAATCCGGCACACCGGGCACCGGCGAGGACAGATCAGCGACCGTGGACGGGCTGCCGGGAGCATCGATCGGGATGCGCAGAATGCGGCCGAGCGGGCCGCCATTGGAGGTCACATAGAGCACGCGGTCGTGCACGACAACACCATTCGCGCTCGTCTCGGGGGCCTGCGCGGTCCAGTCGGTATCGATGGAACCGTCCGGGCGGACCCGGATCACGCCGGACAGTGACGCACCCAGGTACAGGTAGCCGTCCGCGTCGAATGCGGCGCCGTTGGGCATGCTGGCCAACCCGGAGACGAAAACCTCGGGCTTCGGGTCCACGGCCGTCGGATCGAAACGGACCACCCCGCCGGGACGGAACACGCTGGTCGGCGTGTCCCCATAGACGACATAGAGCAAGCCGTCCGGGCCACTGCGTACCGCACCCGGGAATTCCACCGGGACGGTCGCGGTCAGCGCACCGGAGCGGTCATAGCGTTGCACCACATTGCGATACACGCGGGAGACCCACACGTTGCCCTGCGCGTCGTAGCCGATGTTCTCCGCCCAGTCGAGCACCGGTATCGACGCGGGCACCGCGGTCGCGGCGAGCGCGGGGGCACACGAGGCGATCGGCTCCGCCGGGGCAATCGGTTTCGCATCGGCAACCGGTGCGGTGCACGCCAGCGCGACCAGCGCGGCGATCCAGAGCAGCGGGCCTCGGCTACGAAGTCTTCTCAACGCATCCCCAGATCTCTCCACGCGGACAGCAATCGGCTGGCAGTCTAACCGCCTTGACAACCCTGCTGGCCGACATCGTTCCGCACCCGTCGGATGCCACATGAAGTCCACTGAGCGGCAGGATCTTTGGCAAGATCTGAGCATGCCCTTTTTCGACAGCGCGCGTGGCCGGATGCATTATCGGCGCTGGCCGACGGAAGACAGCGTGGCGACGGTGCTGCTGCTGCCCGGGCTGGGCCAGCACAGCGGTCACTACCACCGATTCGCGCGGACGTTGAAGGCCGCCGGTATCGCGATGTGGGCGCTGGATACCTCGGGGCACGGACTGAGCGAAGGTGATCCGCGCAAACCGGGCACCTTGGCGGAGCTGGTCGCGGACGCGCTGAAGCTGTTCGACATCGTCCGCGCGACCTCGCCGGAATCGTCGTTGCTGCTGATGGGTCATTCGCTCGGGGCGGTCACCGCGCTCGGATTGTTCGGGTCGGCGGTGCCGGATGCGGACGCGGCGACGACCGATTCGACGGTTGTCGAACGCGCCTACCCGCTGCGGCCCGCCATCCCGGCGGCCGCGGTGCGCGGCATGGTGCTGTCCGGCGTGCCGAAGCGGGCACTCGGCGGCGGGCTACCGGGCGCGCCGGGAACGCCGCTGCCACCTGGGCTTCCGGTGCTCGCGGTACACGGCGTTGAGGATCGCCGCGCGCCGATTGATGCGGTAAGGGTATGGACTCAGCGCCACGAATCGGTAGATTTACGCGAGTACGCCGATGCCGGGCACGATCTACTGCACGAGCCGGTGCACGCGCGAGTCGCTGCCGACATCGCGGACTGGATGCAGGGTGTCGTCGTGGGGTTGGCACGGCGCCCGTGACCTGAGCATCGCTCAGAGATGAGGAAGGGGGTCGGCGAGGTGCCATCGAACGAGAACGGCAATGGTGTCGGCAGTCCGGAACGATCGGATTTCCCGGCACCCGGCGTCACTGCCGCCGGGCTGCACCGAGCGGTCGACGAAGGTGAGCTGTGGATCGACAGCGTGCTCGTCGCCGACGGCGTGCACGAACGCTGCGCGCGCCGCTATGAGCAACTCGCCAATCAGATCGAAGAACAGATGCGGATACTCAGCGCCGCCTCGTCGCTGCCTGGCTTCGGCGGGTTCGAATCCGGCGACGCACTGCGCGCGGGATTCGAGAAGAAGGCGCACGGCGCGCTGACCCGGCTGTGGGAATACGCCGAAGCCGCCAGGGAACTCGCGCTGACCTTCCGGGCCGCCGCGGCTGCCTACCAGGGCGCCGACCACGCGCTCGCGGTGACCGTCGACCGGATCGACGTGGCAGGAGCGACGCATGCGTAAATTGCCGAGGACAGCCGAGGGGACCGCCCCGCGCCGCACCGACCCCGCGTACGCGCCGACCGTCGAAATCTTCGACACCATGAGCCATCAGGAGATCTACACGAAGGTGCAGCTGCTCAAGCCCGACGTGCTCGCGGGCGGGCAGCAGGCCTGGGGCGAGTCGGCAGCCGGGCTGGCCGAGGCGGTCGCCCAGGCACACACCGAGATTCGGGCGGCCATCGCCGACGGCTGGCGTGGCGGCGGCGCGCGGAACGCGGCCGAGGCCGTGCACGCGTTCGAGCAGACCGGGCAGGACCTCGCGGACGTGCTCGCGATCGTCTCGCAGCGGCTCGGTCAGGCCAGCGACGCGGCGGAGGCGCTGCGGGCCGCGGTGTCCGCGCCGACCGGGAAGGCGCCCGATCTCGGTGCCGCCCTGTTGGATCCGTCGCAGGCCACCAGCAATGTCGCCGATCAGAAGGCGACCGAGCACAGTCGCCAGGACATCGTGCGCGCGATGAACGACATCTACACCGGTGTGTTCATTCCGACCGGCACCGACGTGCCCGCGTTCCTGGACGAGCAGTCCGGCGCCGTGCCGAGCGCGCCGGGTGGTGCCGCGGCCAGCAAACTGGCCGGAGCCAGTTTCGGCACGGAAACCTCGGTGTCGCAACCGGTTCAGCTCGAACATGCCGCGGCGGCTGCCCAACCGGGCATCACGGCGACAACCGATGCGCAGGTACCTGGCGACGAGCAAGCCGCTCCCGACGAGCAGGCCACTACCGATACGCAGAGTGCCGAGGCCGCACCCTCGACATTCGCGGCGACGAGCGCGTCAGCTCATCCGGGCGCCGTTGGCTCCCTGGCATCGACACCACCCCAAGTCACCGCAGCGGCAGCGACGACCGCCCCATCGGACACGGCACCCGCTGCGGCCCAGTCGAGCACAGCCACGGCACCGACCACCACCGCCGCGGCAGCCCAGCCGGTCGTCGTACCGACCACGCCGGGCACCGCCGGTCCGACGACCGACGACCAGCGCAGGCGCGACGAGCGGCGCCGGGACAGCAGCAGCGACGCGGTCACCGGCCTCGGCGCGGGCGCGATGGGCGGACTGATGGGTGGCGCGCTCGCCATGGGCGACTCGCCGCGGCACGGCGCCAGCGTCGCCGCCAACGCGGCCAACGCCCGCCCAACGCGCTTCGACGACGAGGACGACGACTTCCACTTCGACGACCTGCCGACCTTCCTCGAACCCGCCGACGACAACGGCGAACTGATCGGCGCCATCGACCCGACCACGCCGCCGGTGCTCGGCGAGTGGACCGAGCTGGAGTGAACTGGACGCTGACACCGGACCAGTTCGCGTTGGCGTGGGCGCGCACCGACGGCGATCGGATCCCCTATCCGCTGGCCGTCCGGTTGTCCGCCCGCGACACCGCCGAGCGGGACGCGCAATTGCCCGAGTTACGGCGCTGGTGCGATCGCGTGCTCGACGCCGACCTGGAGGCCGCGTTGCGGGTGCTCGGCGCGCCACAGCTGCGGCTCGAGGTGTTCGGCGAGCGCGCCGCGGCGGGCAATGCCGCGGATTCGGACGCGGTGTCGCGCACCGAGTCTGTGCGGCCGGTGCGGGTGCTCGGCGCCGCGGCGGGCAATGTCGCGGTGGTTGCCGCACAGCGACCCGGCGCGACCGAGGACCGTGGCGGTGACATCCGACTGTTCGTCGGCAGCGTGAAAAGCTTGACCGCACGGGTCGTTTCGATGCTGCCCGAGAACCCGCCCGGCCGCACGCCCCGGCTGACCGCACCACTGGCGCGCGTCGGCGAAGACAGCCGCGACCTGGTCACCATGCCGGTCGCCGGGCCGACCGTGCCCACCCGGATCCGCAAACTGTTGCGGCAGCCGCGCAATGGCATCGGGCAGATCGTGGTGTCCGCCCGCCGCGACGACGGTGAACTCCACCCGTTCGGGGTGCTCTGCTGGATCGATGTGGTCGACGACGGTCGCTACTCAGTGCGCACCGGCAACGATGTCGACGTCGTCCCGGTGACCGCGCACGGCTTCATCGCGCAGCTGCGGCCGATGGTCAGCGCGGCCGAACGCACCATCGCCTACGTCGACCGCTGGTGAAGCGGGACAGCGGAATTCAGCCGAGCAGGGCGGTGACTTCCTCGTCCGCCAGCTGATGGAAGTCCTGATAGGCGGTGCCGACGCCACCAAGGGAATGCGGCACCAAGGGGCAGACCACCTGATCGGCTTCGGCGGCGACCCTGCGCAATGCCTCGGCCGACGAGACGGGCACCGCGACCACGATCCGCACCGGCTGGTGCAGCCGCGCGACGCGACAGGCGACCACGACGGTCGCGCCGGTCGCCATGCCGTCATCGATGATCACCACGGTGCGCCCGTCCAACGGGATCGGTTTCGCGTCACCGCGCCACACCGCCCGGCGCCGGTCCAGCTCCACCCGCTCGGCGGCTTCGATCTCGGCGAACTCCTGCGGCGTTATCCCGATGTGCGACAGCACATCCTGGTTGAGCACGCGCACCCCGTCCTCGCCGATGGCGCCCATCGCCAGCTCCGGCTGCCACGGCACGCCGAGCTTGCGGACGAGCAGTATGTCGAGGTCACCGCCGATGATCTCGCGCACCGCCGCGGCCACCGGCACCCCGCCGCGCGGCAGCCCGAGCAGCAGGGGTTGCGCCGCGCGTAGGTCCAACAACTGCTTACCGAGCGCGCGACCGGCCACTGTCCGATCGGAGTAGATCATCGACCAAAACGCTACGCCCACCCGTCACCCGACCACCACCCCTCACCGAATCGCACCGCGATACTGCGCTACCCGTCACCCGACCACCACCCCTGATCGCGCTACAGCATCAGCTGCGCTCGGTGATCGCGAATCGACGCAACGCGAGGCTCGGATTGGTGGTGCGGACCTCGGCCAGCCGGGCGAGATCGATTCCGGCGGTGCGCACGCCGGGTTCGTCGCCGAGTTCGGCCAGCACGGCACCGGTCGGATCGATGAGCATCGATGCGCCCGCGCCGCGCGGTGCGGCCTGGTCGGCGGCGGCCACGTACACGATGTTCTCGATGGCGCGAGCCCGCAGCAGCGTCGTCCACTGATCGACCTTCGCCGGGCCGGGAATCCACTGGGCGGGCAGCACCAGCACGTGCGCGCCCGCGGCGGCTACTCGGCGGCTGCCCTCCGGGAAGCGCAGATCGAAACAGGTCTGCAAGCCGAATGTCACGTCCGCCACAGTGAAAGTGGTCGGCGGCTCGATCGGGCCTGCCTCGACCACCTCCGATTCCAGGAACCCGAAGGCGTCGTAGAGGTGCACCTTCCGATACACGGCGACAAGGGTCGCGTCGGGTCCGAGGACGACGAGCGTGTTGTGGATCCGGCTGCCGCCCGGCGCGATCTGCTCCGCCATTCCGGCGACCAGATACACGCCGAATTCCCGGGCGATCGCGCCGAGCCCGGTGACGAACGGCCCGGTCAGCGGTTCGGCAACGGCGACGACGCGCTCATCGAGCCGACTGACGGCAAACATCGAGTATTCCGGCGCGACGACCACCAGCGCGCCCCGATCGCGCGCGGCGCGCACGTGCTCGCGCAGCGCCGAAAGGTTGGCCGACGGATCGGTGCCGGGGGCGAACTGGACGACCGCCACGTCCAGCTGGTTCGGTGCCTGGCCTTGATTCGTATCGGAGCTATCCAGTTGCATACGTCTCACCGTATTGGGGCGGTGGCCGGGCGGACCACCGCAAGGCAGTAAACTCCTGGTCAATGAGTACCAATCAGGTCGACAGCGTTCCTGGCGACAACGACAGGGACACCGACGGCCCGACCTTCGCCGATCTCGGGATCGATGACCGCATCCTCGCGGCCATCGCCGATGTGGGCTATGAGTCGCCGTCGCCGATCCAGGCCGCGACGATTCCGCCACTGCTCAGCGGCGCCGATGTGGTCGGTCTCGCGCAGACCGGCACCGGCAAGACCGCGGCGTTCGCGATCCCGATCCTGATGGGTCTGGACACCTCCGGCAAACTCCCGCAGGCCCTGGTGCTCGCGCCGACCCGCGAGCTCGCGATCCAGGTGGCCGAGGCATTCGGCCGCTACGCCACCCATATCCCCGGGCTGCACGTGCTGCCGATCTACGGCGGCCAGGCCTACGGTGTCCAGCTGTCCGGCCTGCGCCGCGGCGCGCACGTGGTGGTCGGCACGCCCGGCCGGGTGATCGATCACCTGGAGAAGGGCACACTCGACCTGTCGCAGCTGAAGTACCTGGTGCTCGACGAGGCCGACGAGATGCTGAAGATGGGCTTCCAGGAGGACGTCGAGCGCATCCTCAAGGACACGCCGTCCACCAAGCAGGTCGCGCTGTTCTCGGCGACCATGCCCGCGGCGATCCGCAAGATCTCCAAGCAGTATCTGAACAACCCGGTCGAGATCACCGTCAAGTCGAAGACTTCTACCGCCACCAACATCACCCAGCGCTGGGTGCAGGTCTCGCATCAGCGCAAGCTGGACGCGCTCACCCGGGTTCTCGAGGTCGAGTCGTTCGAGGCGATGATCATCTTCGTTCGCACCAAGCAGGCCACCGAGGAGCTTGCCGAAAAGCTGCGCGCCAGGGGCTTTTCCGCGGCCGCCATCAACGGCGACATCGCGCAGAACCAGCGCGAGCGCACCATCGGCCAGCTCAAGTCCGGTGCGCTGGACATTCTGGTCGCCACCGACGTCGCCGCGCGCGGTCTCGACGTGGACCGCATTTCGCACGTGGTCAACTACGACATCCCGCACGACACCGAGTCCTACGTGCACCGGATCGGCCGCACCGGCCGGGCCGGGCGCAGCGGTGAGGCACTGCTGTTCGTCGCGCCGCGGGAACGGCACCTGCTCAAGTCGATCGAGCGGGCCACCCGGCATCCGCTGGAGGAGATGCAGCTGCCCAGCGTCGACGACGTCAACGCGCAGCGCGTCGCCAAGTTTGGCGACGACATCACCGAGAGCCTGACCTCGTCGAACCTGGCGCTGTTCCGCAGGCTCATCGAGGATTACGAACGCGAGCACGACATTCCGCTGGTCGACATCGCGGCCGCGCTGGCCGTGCTGTCCCGCGACGGCGACAACTTCCTGATGCAGCCCGAGCCGCCGGAGCCGGTGCGCGAGCGCAGGGAACGGCCGGAGCGCGCGCCACGCCGGTTCGAGGGCGACGACGATCGGACCGGTTTCGGTTCGCACAGTCGGGCCAACGGCACCGAGCTGGCCACCTACCGGATCAGCGTCGGCAAGCGGCACCGCGTGGTGCCCGGCGCGATCGTCGGCGCCATTGCCAACGAGGGCGGCCTGCGGCGCAGCGACTTCGGGCACATCAGCATCCGGCCGGACCACAGTCTGGTGGAGCTACCCGCGGACCTGCCGCCGGAGACGCTGGAAGCGTTGCGGCGCACCAGGATCAGCGGCGTGCTCATCCAGCTGACGCCGGACCAGGGTCCGCCGGGACAGCGCTCGTTCACCCGCGGCCCGCGCCGCGAGGGCGCGACCGCCAAGCGGCCGGAGCGGCGTAAGCCACGCTCCTGACCCGGGCAGGGTACTCCGAGGTCAGCCGCGCTAGCTACAGTGTTGCCGTCCGGTGCGTAATTGGTGCTGACGGCAGCGGGTGTCCCGCGAAAACTCGAGACGTGATGAGCGACAATGGCGCAGCCCGCTCATCGACGCCGACCGGGTGCGGGTGTCCCGCGGAGACCCGAGGCGTCGATGGGCGACAATTGCGCAGCCCGCTCAGCGATGCCGACCGGGTGCGGGTGTCCCGCAAGACACAGGAGGGCCGCGTTTGTTCGTGTTCGGTGATCGTGTCGTCTGCTCCGCCGTCGACCTCGTGCGCGCGGCGCGCTGTGAATTCGCGCTGCTCCGTGCCCTCGATGCCGAACTGGGAACCGTCGCGGCCGACCCGGAGACCGCCGCCGAATGGGCGCCGGAGCCGCGCGTCTGGTTCGACGACTCGCGCGACCGCCGGATCAGCGACTTCCGCGACCGGTTCGGCAGCGCGATGGTGGAGATCCAACGCCCGCAGCACAAATCGGACAGCACGCGGACCCACCTCGCCGCACTGACGGCCGCGCACGCCGAAACCATCGCGGCGCTGCGGGCGGGTGTGCACGTGATCCACGGCGCCACCTTCTTCGACGGAACGTTCGACTGTTCCTGCGACTTCCTGGTCCGGGCGGGGCACCGGGTGCGCTACACCGTGCACGGCACCGCGCACAGCAGGCCCGACCGTGTCGGCGTCGCACTGGAACTGGCCGCCTGCGCCGACGCGGTGGACCACAGCGGATCGTTGACCGGCCCGCTGGTCCGGCTGCATCTCGGCGAGGACAACAGCGCGTACGCGGTGAGTGATCTGGTCCCGGTGTACCGGGCGCGCAGGCGCCGGGTGGAACACATCCTGGACGAGAAAATGAGCGAGCTGTTACCCGTGCAGTGGGGCGATCCCCGCTATCTCGCGTGCGGACGGTGCGGCACCTGCACCACGGCCTCGGCGGCCGCGCGGGACCTGCTACTCGTCGCCGGCATGCCGACCACCACCAGGGCCCGGCTCCGCGAAGCCGGCGTGAGCACCATCGACCGGCTGGTCAGCACCGAGAACACCGTGCGCGGCGTGCCACCGCGGACCTTCGCGGCGCTGCGTCGGCAGGCCGAAATCCAGCTGCGCCGGGAGGATTCCGGCCTGCCGACGCACAGCCTGGTCGACCCGATCGCGCTCGGCGCACTGCCGCCACCCTCCTCCGGTGACCTGTCGCTCACCATCGACGGCGGCGTGCGCACCCCACTGGCCGTCGACGTCGGCGGGCCCGGCACGGTGCACCTGACCTTCCGCGGACCGTTCGGCACGGAGGGCGAACCGGGCAGCGAGGCGGCGGGACAGCGGCGCGCCCTGACGGAGATGCTCGACTATCTCGTGCAGCGGCGGCGGATGTATCCGGACATGCACGTCTACCACTACACCGCCGCGGTGCGCACCGCGCTGCTGCACTGCACCGGCAGCACCGGCGTCGGCGAGGAGATCGTGGACGAGCTGCTGTGCGACGGCGTGCTGGTCGACCTGTATCCGATCGTCCGCAACGCGCTGATCATCGGGGAACGTTCCTACCGGTTGAGCAGGCTGGCGCGGCTGCTACCCGGCGCGGCGCATTCGCCTGCCGCCGAACGCGATTGCCTGACCGTGCTGCGGTTGCGCGACTGGCTGCTGGACCGGGCCGCCGAACAGCGGATCGACCCGCAGGCGGTGACGCTGGAGCGGGCCGGTGCCTGGTGCCAGGTGGCCGGACCCGACGAGTTGGAACCGATGCCGCCGTCGCGGCCGTCCTCGTTCGAGGCGGCGCTTTCCGAATACGCCGCGGCGCAGAACGAACCGCGGCACACGGCCGCGCTGATGGCCGCGGCGCTCGGCTATCACCGGCGGGAGCGACAGCCGCTGTGGTGGGCGCACGTGGATCGGCTCAGCCATCCGGTCGATGAATGGGCCGACGCGCCAGGGGTGCTCGTCGCCGAATGGGGCACCGTCGACACCAAATGGCATCGCAGCCCGGACCGGCCGACCATGCGGCGCTATCTCACGTTGACCGGCCGGATCGGTTCGAGTTGGAGCGCGGGCGGGCCGGGACCCGCCACCGTGCTGACGCCGGGCGCCACCGTGTACACCTTCTACGACCGGCCAGCGGCGGCGGGCATGGTGACCGCCGTCGGTCGGCGCGCCACCGCCGTCGCCACCGTGCTCGGCTGCTCGGTGGACGCCGAATTCGATGATGCCGTTCGCCTCGAGGAACTGTTGCCGGACGGCTGCGAACCTTACGACGAACTGCCCACCGCTATCGCGCCCGGCCTACCGGCCTGGGACGAGAATGCCGAGCTCGCGGTCGAATTCGCGGCGCAGCAACTGTTGGTCGCGCTCCCCGAGATCCCGGAGAGCGCGGTATTCGACCTGCTCGCCCGCCGCCCACCCCGGCTGCGCGCCGGTGCCGCGCTGCCCGAGGTGCACGGCGACCACGCCGCGGCGATCACCGCCGCAATGCGCGAACTGGACCACTCCTACCTCGCGGTGCAGGGGCCTTCTGGCACCGGCAAGACCTCCACCGCCGCCCGGGTGCTGGAGCGCCTCGTCACCAAGCAGAAGTGGCGGATCGGCATTGTCGGGCAGACGCATTCGACCGTGGAGAATCTGCTGGACGCGGTCGTGCGGGTCGGTGTGCTGCCGGAACTGGTCGCGAAGAAGGATGTTCAGGCGGTGGCGCCGGACTGGGTCGTCCTCGATGCCTCCCGGTACGCCCGGTTCCTGGACAACGCCATCAGCGGATGCGTACTCGGTGGCACGCCAACGGATTTCGCGAACGAGGAGATGGTGCCGCGCGACGGGCTCGACCTGCTGGTGATCGCCGACGCGGGCCGGTTTCCGCTGGCCGACGCCGTCGCGGTCGGGGTCAGCGCGCGAAACCTGTTGCTGCTCGGCGACCCCGTCCCACCGGACACCCACAGCGCGCACCCGGAACCGGTCGGCGAATCGGTGCTCGGCTGGCTCGCCGAGGGGCGGCACACGCTACCCGGCGAACGCGGCTACTTCCTGGACCGCACCTGGCGGATGCATCCGAAGGTGTGCGAGCCGATCTCCCGGCTGTATTACGACGGACGCCTGCGCTCCAATGAAACCGTCACGCTCGCAAGGGAACTCGACGGCGAGGCGCCCGGGGTGAGCACCGTCCTGGTACCCCATCACGGCAATGCCACCGAATCAGCGGCCGAAGCCCGCGAAGTGGTCCGCCGAGTGCGGGCGCTGCTCACCATGAACTGGACTATCGGCGCGATGACCCGGCGGCTGCACCCGCACGACATCTTCGTGGTCGCCCCGTACGCGGCCCAGGTCGGGCGGATTCGGACACTGCTGGCCAGGGCCAGGATCGAGGACGTGCTCGTCGGTACCCCGGACCGATTCCGCGGCCGGGAGGCGGCCGTGGTGCTGCTCTCGATGACCACGTCCAGTCCGGCGGACGCACCCTACGGCATGCCGTTCCTGTTGTCGCGGGCACTGATTCACGCGGCGCTGTGCCGGGCCATGTGGAAAGCGGTCATCATCCGCTCGCCGCTGCTCAGCGAATACCTGCCCGCCTGCCCGGAGGAGTTGCCCGAGCTGGCCGGGTTCCTCCGGCTCTGACGGCGGAACCCGCTCAGCCGAAGCAGTTTCCTTCGCCGCGGTAGGTGGGCACCGTCGTCCTGGTGCCGTCGGCGTCGACCAGATGCACCTTGTCGAAGCGCTCGCACAGTTCGCCCGCCTTGGCATGCCGGAACCACACCCGGTCACCGATGCGTAGTTCCGCCGCACCGGTCAGCGGGGTCTGCACTTCGCCGGTGCCCTCGGTGCCGATCAGCCGTAACCCGGTGGGCCACACCGGCTTCGGCACCCGTGAGGGGCCGGTCGGGCCGGAGGCGATGTAGCCGCCAGCGAAAACCGTTGCGATGGAAGGGGTTGGGCGGCGCAGTACCGACGTGGCGAAAAACAGTGCTGGCCTTGGCGTGAAGGACCGGTAATGGTCGAACAGCGTCGGTACGTACAGTCCGGAACCCGCGGTCACCTCGGTGACGTCCGGGTCGGCGATGCTGACCTCGATCGAGCCGGTGCCGCCGCTGTTGACGATCTCCAGCTTCCCGGTCACCGAGCGGACCGCGTCGAGTACCCGCTTACGGCGCTTGCCGATTTCCGCGGCGGACGCCCGTTTCACCAGGCGTATCGCGACATTGCTGTCGGGCAGGCCGGCGATCTGCGCCTCGTAGGTCATCACACCGACCACCTCGAAGCCGCGGCGCAATGCCTCGCCGGCCAGGGCGGCGGCCTGCTCGGGCGTGCGCACCGGCGAGCGGCGCACGCCGAGGTGGATCGGACCGATCCGCAGCGAGGCGTCCACGTCCAGGCACACCCGTGGGCGCACCCGGTCGGTGCCGATGGCGGCGCGGATGAAGGTCAGCTGGGCGACGTCGTCGACCATCAGCGTGATGGATCGACGCAGCGTGTCGTCGGCGGCGAGTTCGGCAAGCGCCGCCCGATCAACGGTCGGGTAGCCGAGCAGGATGTCGCGGGCGCCGCACCGCGCCAGCCAGATGGCCTCGGCCAGCGAGTAGGACATGATGCCCGCGAAGCCGCCAGAAGCGGTGAGTTCACCGCCGAGCACTTCTTCGAGGACGGCGCGACAGCGCACGGATTTGCTGGCGACCCGCACCGGGACACCGTTCGCCCGGCGCACCAGGTCGGCGGCGTTCGCACGCAATGCGGTCAGGTCGAGCGCGGCCAGCGGCGGGTCGAGCTCCGCGGTGGCCGCGTGCAGCCCCGCGATGGGAGAAGTCTCGGACACGACTCCGCCTCGCTGGCGCTCGGCTCCGTCATGCCCGAAGCGGGCTGTGTCGTCGGTTCGCTCGCTGCGCTCGCTCACGAGAACAACTCAACCATCAAACTGGTCAAACGTCCAGTATTTGCGGGACCCTATTTCCCAAGGTCACCGTGCGTCCGAGGGGACTAGACCTCGGCGGCCCTGGTCGCCAGGCTGCTCACCAGATCGTCGAGCACCACCAGCATAGTTTCGTCATTGCAATCGGCGAGCCAGCGCAACACGGTGCCTTGCAGCACCGAGACCGCGTAGGCCGCGATGGCCTCCACCGGTTCCAGCCACTGCGCGCCCGAGCGATCGGCACACAGCTGCAGGAAGGCGGCGACTTCGGTATCCATCTCGCGGTAGGCCGCCGTCGCGGTCGGGTCGGCGATGCAGTCGGTCTGCGCTTCCCAGCGCTCACTCAGTGTCTGCACCGTCGCCGCATAGGCCTGGACCTGCTTGGACGGGGCGGCTTTGACCAGCGGCCAGTACGCGCTCACTCCGGCATGCAGTAGCACCCGAAGCGCACGCACGCCTCCATGGTCTAGTGAGGCGGCCGCCTTTTCGACGGCCTCGCAGATGGTCGGCCGTAGCCGAACCTCTGCTATGTCTCCTCGTACGCTCAACGACGACTCCCTCGGCGAAAAGAACTCGCGCACCCTCGTCGGCGCGACTCGTCGAACATGGCGGGCATACGCGCTGGAAACCCCAGGCTGCCCGGTCCAACGTTCATCAATGGTAGAGGGTTTTCGGGGTTTGAGAACAGGTTCAGTGGGGAATTCCAGACTGAAAGAATGTTTTGTTACCCAAACGGAATGACGGGGAGACCACCCTGTCCTGCCCCGAATTCCCTCCCTCGGGGTCACTCTCAGCCCTGCCCGGCTGAAAAGCAGACCGTTGTCCACTGTACGGACGGACCCGAGCGACCCCCGAATCCTGTGGCCGATCACACAGGTGAACCGCGCAAAACGGTCATCTATCGGTGACCGCCGACGGCCGATAACCTGGATCGGTGACTCTCTCGCCAGCCGACCAGTACTTCATCTCCGGCACCTTCAACTTCCGAGATCTGGGCGGGCTGCGCACCGTCGACGGCGCGAAGATCCGGCCGGGCGTGCTGCTGCGCTCGGCCCAGCTGAGCGGACTCGACGAGGCGGGCTTGGCCGCCCTGCGCGAACTGCGCGTCAGCGACGTGCACGACCTGCGCGGCGAACGCGAGATCGAGCACATCGGCCACGACCGGCTGCCCGAAGGTGTCCGGCTGGCGGTCACGCCGTTCGATTCCCGGATGGCCGAGGCGCCGCCGCACCACGCCACCCCGCAGTCGGCCTTCACCCACATGCTCGAGGTCTATCGGATGTTCCCCGCGCTGCCCGAGGCGCACGCCGCGATCGCCGCCCTCGCCGCATCCATCGCGCGCGGAGAGGGCGCGGTGCTCGTGCACTGCGCCGCGGGCAAGGACCGCACCGGCTGGGCCATCGCCACGCTGCTGCGTGCGGTCGGGGTGACCGAGGCCGACGTGCAGGCCGATTTCATGCTGAGCAACGGGGCCATCCCGGCGCTGCGCTCGATGATGACGACGAAGCTGCTCGGTGGCGAAGAGCTCTCGGTGGATCTGCTCGGCGTGCGCGAGGAATACCTGAGCACCGCCACCGACTCGATGCACACGCTGCACGGGGACGTGGACAGCTACCTGACGACCGCCGGGATCACCCCGGAGCTGCGCGCCCGGCTGCGCGAGCGGATGCTGGAGTGACGCAGGGTCATTCGTCCTGAGCCGGGCCGCGGCGCACCAGACCATCGGCGTCGATGGTGACCTGATCGCCGGTGTGGAACCAGGTTCCGGTGAAGCGGGCCGCAGTGGTGGTCGGGTCGTTCCAGTAGCGCGGGGCGACATTCGGGCCGCGGCACAGCAGTTCGCCGTGGCCGGTCTGCGCCTTCGGTCCCCATAGCGCCAATTCCGTTCCGCCGAACGGGAATCCGAGCACCGCGTCGGTATCGACGGTGTGCTCCGACTCGGCCGCGTCGTCGACCGCGAGGCCGATGCCGCTGGTTTCGGTGGCGCCCC
Organism: Nocardia iowensis; assembly: GCF_019222765.1. Lineage (NCBI taxonomy): Bacteria > Bacillati > Actinomycetota > Actinomycetes > Mycobacteriales > Nocardiaceae > Nocardia > Nocardia iowensis. The sequence goes on from NZ_CP078145.1 coordinate 7,494,654, forward strand.
AGATGGACCACTGCCGGGCCGAGGGGAACATCTCGCGCAGTTCGGCGGCCAGGTCCGCGGGGGTGGCCGGGGCCGCGGCCCGTTCGGCCCGGTGCCCGGCCTTGCTGATTCGGGTGATGCCCTCGGTGCGCAGACCTTCGCCGCGCAACCCGTCGAGTTCGGGCAGCAGGCCCGCGAAGATTCGCGGCGTCGCCGACACCATGTCGATCCGTTCGGCCACAATGGCTTCCGCGAGGCCACGGGTGTCCCTGGCGAGAACGACGGTGCCGCCGACCGCGAAGGTCGGTAACAGTTGATCGACGCAGCCGCTGGCGTGGGCGAGTGGCAGCAACACCAGATTGCGCAGGCCGTCGGTCGGTAGGTCGAGCGCGGCGACCACCGAACGTATTGCCGACAGCAGGTTTTCGTTGGTCAGCTCAACACCCTTGGGCGCGGCAGTAGTACAGAGCGGGGTGCCGGTGGTATAGCTGAGCAGCGCCAGATCACCCAGTGCCGCACCGTCATCGATGAAGGCGGCGCCGTCGGGTAATTCGGCGCCGCGCGCGATTTCCCGGCCCAGCACGAAATCGGCGCTGCTGTCGGCGATCACCCGCTCGGCCACCGCGTCCGGTAAGCCGTCGTGCACCAGCACGGGTACCGCGCCGCTGAGCAGCGCACCGAGAAACGCCTGCACCCAGCGCACACCGGCGGGCATGTGCACGGCGACCCGGTCGCCGTAGCCGATGCCGTGCTCCTGCAACCCGCCCGCGATCCGGGAGGCCGAGTGCCACAGCTCCCGGTAGGTGAGCCGCGGGCCGCCGACCTCGACCACGGCCTCGCGGGTGGAGAACGCGTGCACCTGCAGGTCGAGTAGCTCGGTGAGCGCCGGGGTGAGGTTGCCATAGCGCAACACTCCGTCGGCCCCGCGCGCCAGCGGGGTATCCCGGGCATGCGGACGTGACCATGGGTATTCGACAAGCAACTGCGACATCCGTCCTCCGCGCGCCTCGAGTCAGCAGGCACTGCGACTATATGACGCGAGTCACATTTTAGCCGGGTGAGGCGATCAACGTGTCCTAGCTGTCACCGCCCGGTGTAGCTCGCCTTCCCCGGACCGACCTCGAGGAAGCTGCGCACCGCGCCCTTGAGGTCCGCGGTGTCGAACAGCGCGCCGGACACCTCCGGCGTCACCGAATCCGCGTGCGCCACACCACCGGAGCGCCACGCCTCGATGATCTTCTTGGTCGCCGCGTGTGCCACGGTCGGGCCCTGCGCCAGACGGTGCGTCAATTCCCTTGCGGCAGTGTCGACATCGTCGTGCACGGCGTTCACCACGCCCCACTCCGCCATGGTCGCCGCTGGGTACAGATCGCCGGTCATCACGAATTCCCGTGCCCGGCCCGAGCCCGCGCGCTCGGCTAGCCGCTGCGGGCCGCCCATCGACGGCGTCAGCCCGACGACGGTCTCCACCAGACCGAACTTGGCCTTCGGCGCGGCCAGAATAATGTCGCAGGCCAGCGCGATCTCGAAGGCGGCGGTCAGGGTCAGGCCGTGCGCGGCGAACACCACCGGGCACGGCAGCGCCTCCACCGGGTGAATGATCTGCGCGAACAGGGTGCGCCACAGTTCGGCGCCCTGCTCGACCGACAACCCGTCGAAGACGTGCACGTCGACACCGCCGGACACCAGCTTGCCCTCGGCGCGCAGCAGCACCGCGCGCGGCGGGTTGGCCGACAGTTCGGCGATGTCGTCGATCAGCGCGTCCAGCATCGCCCGGTCGAAGAGGTTCAGCGGCGGATGGGCCAGCGTCAGCGTCGCCACCTCGGCGCCACCGTCGGTGATTTCCCGTTCCAGGCGGGTGGCCTTCGTTTCAGTCATTTCGTCAGACTAGGGCCTCGATCTGCGAGACTGTTCGGGTGACCAAGTCGGTGGAAAGCGGTTCCTACGTCGAGCCCGGCGAGTTCAAGCGAGATACGAACTACATCACCACGCGGATCACGGCCGACGGCCGCGACGGCTACCCGGTCGAGCCGGGTCGCTACCGGCTGGTCGCGGCCAGGGCCTGCCCATGGGCGAATCGCACGCTGATCGTGCGCCGCCTGCTCGGGCTGGAGAGCGTGCTCTCGCTGGGATTGTGCGGGCCGACGCACGACAAGCTCAGCTGGACCTTCGATCTCGATCCCGGCGGCGTAGACCCGGTACTCGGTATTCCCCGGCTGCGGGACGCGTATCTGGCGCGCTTTCCGGACTATCCGCGCGGCATCACGGTGCCCGCGGTCGTCGACGTGCCGACCGGGCAAGTGGTAACCAACGACTACGCCCAGCTGACGCTCGACTTCGCCACCGAGTGGACCGCGTTCCACCGGCCGGGCGCGCCGCAGTTGTATCCCGAGGCGTTGCGCGCCGAGATCGACGAGGTGAACCAGGCGGTGTTCCGCGACGTCAACAACGGCGTCTACCGCTGCGGTTTCGCCGGGTCGCAGGATGCCTACGAGCCCGCCTACGATCGACTCTTCAACCGCTTGGACTGGCTCTCGGAACGGCTTGCGGCGCAACGTTATCTGGTCGGCGACACGATCACCGAGGCCGACGTGCGGCTGTTCACCACGCTGGCGCGGTTCGATCCGGTGTATCACGGGCACTTCAAGTGCAACCGGTCCAAGCTGAGCGAGATGCCGGTGCTGTGGGCCTACGCCCGCGACCTCTACCAGACACCCGGTTTCGGCGACACCATCGACTTCGGGCAGATCAAGACGCACTACTACGTGGTGCACACCGACATAAACCCGACCGGGATCGTGCCCAAGGGACCGGATCTGACGAACTGGCTCACCCCGCACGGCCGGGAAGCGTTGGGCGGCCGCCCGTTCGGCGACGGCACCCCGCCGCCCCCGCCCCCGCTGACCGAACGGGTGCCCGCGCTGCGCCAACCGGACTGATGGAACCGATCAGGCTGGGTACATCGTTGTCATGACGAGTTGGTGGTGGACTGTGTCCTACAGTTCAACCAGCAGACCGGAAGAGGAGGGTGCCGCCGATGGTTAAAGGCGCGTTCGAGAAGACGGTGGTCCAGCTACTCGATACGGGGTCTCGCCTGCAGGCACCCGCGGTCGCCAAGTATGTCGACCGAATTCGGCGCTCCCACCCGTCGGAGAGTCCCGCGCAGATCATCGAGCGCCTGGAAAAGCAGTACCTGCTCGCGGTGACCGGCAGCGGCAGCGCCGTCGGTGCGACGGCGGCGGTGCCCGGCGTCGGCACGGTCGCGGCCATCGCCGCGGTCAGCGCGGAGACCACCTTCTTCATGGAGGCCTCCGCCGTGTTCACCCTCGCGGTCGCGGCCGTGCACGGCATCTCGCCGGAGGACCGGGAGCAGCGCAGGGCGCTGGTGCTCGCCGTTGTCCTCGGCGAGGGCGGGATGGAGATCGTCCAGAAGACCGTGGGCACCTCGGCGAAGAACTGGGGCACGGTGTTCGCCAATCGGATCCCCGGACTCTCCTCCATGAATGACTCGCTGCTCAAGCGGTTCATCGTTCGCTTCATCACCCGCCGCGCCGCGCTGATGGCGGGCAAGGTGGTGCCCGCCGGTATCGGTGCGGTGATCGGCGGCGTCGGCAACCGGACGATGGGCAAGACCACGATCAAGAACGCCCGCGAGGCGTTCGGGCCGCCACCGGTGGTTTGGCCCGCCGACCGGCACCTCATCGTCGACGCCGAACCGTTCACCGCGATCGACCCGACGAAGCCCCAATCGCCCACCACGCCACAGTGACCGCAGTGCCTCCGCTCGCCTTCTCCGTCCGCGCCCTGACCAAGCGATACGGTCTGGTTTCCGCCGTCGAGAACGTGAGTTTCACGGTTGCGTCCGGCAGCACCGCCGCCCTGGTCGGGCCGCGCGGTGCGGGCAAGACGACCATCGCACGGACCCTGCTCGGACTGCTCGAACCGACCTCGGGGACAGCGGCGGTCGCCGGGCCCGGGTCGAACCGGGCCCGCGGTGACAATGCCGAGCGGGACATCGGCTCGGCCCGCATCGTCGGCGGGGTGCTCGCGCCGCGCGGACTGCATCCCAGCCGGACCGCGCGCGACCATCTGAAGGTGTACGCGGCGGCGGTCGGAGTGCCGGACGGACGGGTCGCGGAGGTACTCGAGCTCGTCGGGCTCACCGAGGCAGCGGGGACGAAGGGCAGCGCCCTGTCGACCGGGCAGCAGACTCGGCTGGCACTGGCTACGGCCGTGCTCGGCGATCCGCCGCTGCTGATCCTGGACGAACCGATGGACGGCCTCGACGCCGCGGAACGTGGCTGGCTGCAAGACTTTCTGCGCAGGCACACCACCCGCGGCGGCAGTGCGTTGCTGACCAGCGAGAGCCTCGCGGCGGTACTGCCCGGTGCGGACCAGGTGATCGTGTTGAACGAGGGCGCGGTGGTGTATCAGGGCAGTCCGGCCCGGCTGCGGCGCGGTCATCCCGATCGCCTCGTCGTCGCGGCCTCCACCCCCATCGCGCTGGCGACCACGCTGGCCGCGCGCGGGTTCATCGACGCTGTGATCCGGCCGGACGGTCGGCTGGCGGTGGCCGAGGCGACCGAAGCCGATATCCGGGACGCCGCGGCGGCGGCACAGGTGCGGCTGGACAGCATCGTCCCCGACCTGATCCATCCCGACCGGGTGCTCGCCGCACTGACCAGACCCCCGAGTCCGGCGCCCTATCCCGGCCTCGCCGGGCCAGCCCATCATCCGACGCCGATGCCCTACGGGATTCCACGATGATCACGATTCTGCCGCCGGAGCTCGTGCCCTCCGTCAGCTCGGAGGTTCGCAAGGTCACCACGCTCCCGGCGCACCGGATCCTCCTCGGGGTGCCGCTGGTGGTCGCTCTCGTCGCGAGCATGGCCACCGCGATCATGGCGGGCAAGGCCGATCCCAAGGGTCAACCCATCACCGGCACCGCGACGGTCGGCCTGTACGTCGGCCTCGCCGTGGTGATCCTGGCCGCCGCTGTGTTCGGCGCGATCGGCAGCGGCGCCGAGTACCGCCACCACACCATGCCGATGACCGCGCTGTTCACCGCGGACCGCGACCGGCTCGCCGCCGCGAAACTTCTCGTCACCGGCGTGTTCGCGGTGGCGGCCGCACTCGCCATCGAGCTGGTTTCGCTGCTGGCGCTCTTCGCTTTCGGCCGCGGCAAATTCGACTTCGGCCTGGATCTGCTGGCCGTGCTCGGCGGCGGACTGTTCGCCGCGGTCTGCTGGTCGTTGATCGGCGCGGGACTCGGCCTGCTGCTGCGGTCGTCGTCGACCGCCATCACGATCGTGCTCGGCTGGCTCGTCGTCGTCGAACCGCTGCTGTGGCTGGTCGCCCATGGTGTCGGTGCCAGCGGATTGGTCACCCTCTTCCCCGGCTCCGCCACCGTCAGCACCGTCGCCGTCGGCTCCTACCCCGACAGTGACTTCCTCGCTCCCACGCCCGCCGCGATCGTCGTCCTGCTGCTGTGGACCATCGGCATCGGCGGCGCGGCCTGGTGGAACCTGCGCCAGCGCGACCTCTGAGCCGGTGCGGGCGCTGGCCCCCTCGCGGAACAAACGGCGTGTCGGTGAGCGTCGTTATGGTCGATGGGTGTGGCGTGGGTAGGTGAGAGGGGCAAGCTGACGAACTCGGGCGTGGGGGGTCGAGTGGGGTGGATGCGCAGGCTGTGGGCCGAGAGTCGGCTGCACGGCAGAACGCTCGTAGGTATCGCGGTCGCGTTGGTCGTCGGGGCGTTGGTCGAGGTCGCGGGTCCGTTGCTCACCAAGCGGGCCGTCGATGCTGCGGGGGTCGGTGACACCGAGGTGATCGGAACCGTCGCCATGTTGCTCGCGCTGCTGGCGGTGGGCCGGTTCGTCGCCGCGTTCGGGCGGCGGCTGCTGGCCGGGCGGTTGGCGCTGGACGTGCAGCACTCGTTGCGGCTGGACATTCTCGGATCGCTGCAGAAACTGGACGGGGCCGGACAGGACGCGCTGCGGACCGGACAGGTGGTGTCCCGCTCGATCACCGATCTGCAACTGGTGCAGGGATTGCTGGCGATGGTGCCGCTCTCCGGGATGGCGTTGCTGCAATTTCTGCTGGCCGCCGCGGTGATGGTGTGGTTGTCGCCGCCGCTCGCGGCGGTGGCGCTGCTGGTGGTGCCCGCGATCGCGGTGGTGGTGTATCGCATGCGGCCCCGGCTGTACGCGGCGACCTGGTCGGCGCAGCAGCGGGCGGCGGAGGTCGCGCAGCACGTCGAGGAGACGGTCACCGGCGTGCGGGTGGTGAAGGGGTTCGGGCAGGAAGCGCGGATGGTCGAACTGCTGGAACGGCAGGGCCGCACGCTCTACGCCGAACGGATGCGCGCGGCGGCCATCGACTCACGGTTCGCGCCGAGTCTGTCGGCGATCCCGCAAGCCGGGATGGTCGCGGTGATCGCGCTCGGCGGACTGCTCGCGGTGCACGGCGTGATCGGCATCGGCACCTTCCTCGCATTCGCCGCCTACGTCGCCACCATGACCGCGACGACCCGAACCATGGCGTCGGTGGTGATCATGGCGCAGCTGACCCGTGCGGCGGCCGAGCGGGTGTACCAGGTGATCGACACTGCCCCGGTGGTGGCGGATCCGGCGACGCCGGTCGAGTTGCCGGACGGCCCGCTCGGCGTCGAAATGGATTCGGTCACCTTCGGTTTCGATCCCGATCAGCCGATTCTGCGCGAGCTGGACTTGCGGATCAGACCCGGTGAGACGGTCGCGATCATCGGCCCCGCGGGTTCCGGCAAATCCACGCTTTCGCTGCTGCTCCCCCGCTTCTACGCGCCCGACTCCGGCAACATCCGCCTGTTCGGTTCCGAAACTCCCGGCGCACAACCTGTTTCGGTAGATATCGCCGATGTACGCGCGGCGGACCTCCGCGCGGCGATCGGTGTCGTCTTCGACGATCCGTTCCTGTTCTCCGACACCATCGCCGCCAATATCGCGCTCGGCCGACCGGAGGCCACCGACGCCGAGATCCGGCAAGCCGCGAAGTCCGCCGCGGCCGACGACTTCATCGCCGAACTGCCCGACGGCTACGACACGGTGGTCGGCGAGCGGGGATTGACGCTGTCCGGTGGGCAGCGCCAACGCATCGCGCTGGCCAGGGCGCTGCTGGCCCGTCCGCGCATTTTGGTGCTCGACGATGCCACCTCCGCAGTGGACGCGGTCACCGAAGCGGCGATCTTCGGCGCACTGCCCGACGACGGCGGGCGCACCACGCTGATCCTGGCGCACCGAGAATCCACGCTCGCCCACGCGGATCGGGTGATCCACCTGCCCGCACCCACCGGGCACGTGCCGATCACCGATACCCCGATCGCCCGGCCGGTACCGGCTCGACTCGGCGGCGGTCCGGGCAGCGCGGCGGCAGACCTGAGCGAGACGCCGGAACTGCGCCGCACCATCGAACGCCTGCCACCCGCCACCGAGCAACCCGGCCTGGATGAGCAACGAATTCGCCTGCCCGACCCGGAATTCCGGTTCCTGAGGATGTTACGGCCGGTCCGCTGGCTGGTGCTGGCGGTGATCACACTTCTCGCGTTGGACGCGATCATCGGCATCGCCTTCCCACCGCTGGTGCGCTACGCCATCGATACCGGTGTGCTCGGCGACCAGCCCTCGGCCCTCGGCCGCGCGGCGGTGATCGGCGCGGTGCTGGTGGCGGCGGGCTGGGCGGTCGGCGCGGCAACCACGGTGCTGACCTCGCGCACCGGTGAACGCGTGCTCTACGCCCTGCGCGTGCGCAGCTTCGCCCACCTGCAACGGCTCGGCCTCGACTACTACGAGCGCGAGCTCTCCGGCCGGATCATGACCCGGATGACCACGGACATCGACGCGCTGTCCACCTTCCTGCAGACCGGGGTCGCGACCACCCTGATCGGCGGGCTGACCCTGGTCGGCATCGCGGTGGCGCTGCTGGTCATCGATGCCTCGCTGGCGGCGGTGGTGTTGCTGGCGCTGCCGGTGCTGCTGCTCGCGACGGCGCTGTTCCGGCGGGTCTCATCCACCGCCTATACCGTGTCGCGCGAACATGTTTCGGCGGTCAACGCGGACTTCCAGGAGAACGTCAGCGGCCTGCGCGCCGTGCAGGCCAACCGGCACGAGCCGCGCTCGGCCCGCCGCTTCGGCGAATACTCCCAGCGCTACCGCAACAGCAGGATGCGCGCGCAACGGGCCATCGCGACCTACTTCGCCTTCGTGATCGCCTGGGCCGATCTGGCACTGGCCGCGGTGGTGTTCGTCGGCGCCCGCGAGGTGGCGAGCGGCCGCACGACCGCGGGCACGTTGATCGCCTTCGTGCTGTACCTACAGCTGCTCTTCGGGCCGATCCTGCAACTGTCCCAGGTGTTCGACGGCTACCAGCAGGCCAGGGTCGGCCTGCGACGGATCGGCGAACTGCTGCGTACGCCCTCCTCCATCGCCGCCGACGCGCCGGACGCCCGGTCGATCGACAACGGCCTTCGTGGCGAGGTCACCGTCGACGATGTGCGGTTCCACTATCCGCGCAGCGAGGTTCGCGCCCTCGACGGCGTATCGCTGCACATCCCGCCCGGTTCGACCCTCGCGCTGGTCGGCCCCACCGGTGCGGGCAAGTCGACCATCGTCAAGCTGCTGGCCCGCCTGTACGACCTGCCGCCGGACGGAACCGGCGCGATCCTCGTCGACGGCATCGATATCCGTGATTACCGTCTCACCGATTTCCGCGCCCGCCTCGGCATCGTCCCGCAGGAAGCTCATTTGTTCAGCGGCGACGTCGCCAGCAATATCGCGTTCGGGAAACCTGCCGCGACCGAAGCCGACATCGCCGAAGCCGCCGCGGCCGTCGGGGCGACCGACATGATCGCCGCACTTCCGCTCGGTATGCGCCAGCCGGTCGGCGAACGCGGACGCGGCCTGTCCGCGGGTCAGCGCCAGCTGATCGCGCTGGCTCGCGCCGAACTCGTGCGCCCCGACTTGTTACTGCTCGACGAGGCCACGGCTACGCTCGACCCGGACGCCGAGGCAGCGGTGCTGGCAGCGAGTCGATCATTGACCCGCGGCCGGACCACCGTCCTCGTCGCACACCGGCTCGGTACGGCGGCGCGGGCCGATCGGATCGCCGTCGTCGAGCACGGCCGGATCGCCGAAATCGGCACCCACGCCGAGTTGCTTGCCGCCGGCGGCGGGTATGCCCGACTGTGGGCAGCGGCACGGGAAACCGGGGGAATATTCTCGGTAACGGACAAGTCGTCTTCTATGAGGTGAGGTTTGTCGGGTGGTCAGTCGCTCCGTCGGTTTGCTGCTGGGCCTATCCTCAGATAGGGCGCATCGGCGCGCATCCGCTGATGCTGGTCCTTTCGAGCGACCTGCAAGCAGTCGCTACGGAGTGCCGGGCACGTCACAAACGTCGCAGCGCGAAATGAAATGAGGCGAACACCTGCTGTGAGCAGCTCAACTTCCCAGTTCGGACAGAACCAGTGGCTAGTCGATGAGATGTATCAGAAGTTCAAACAGGATCCATCTTCGGTCGATGAGAGTTGGCACGAGTTCCTCGCCGATTACACGCCCGAAGCCACGGGTGATTCCGGTAACAGCCAGGCCGCTCCGGCCGCGGCCGCTCCCGCGCAGGCGCCGAACCCGGCTCCGGCTCCCGCGTCGGTGAACTCGGCCCCCAAGGCCGCCGCCCCCGCACCGGCCAAGGCCGCGGCGCCCGCGAAGGCACCGGCGCCGGCCAAGACCACCGCGCGCGCACCGCAGACCACGCCCGCGCCGACCTCCAACGCGGCGCCTACCTCCGGTGGCCCGAAGACCGACAACGTGGCCGACGAAGCCAAGGTGCTGCGTGGCGCCGCGGCCGCGGTGGCCAAGAACATGGCCGCGTCGCTGACCATCCCGACCGCGACCAGCGTGCGCGCCATCCCGGCCAAACTGATGATCGATAACCGCTTGGTCATCAACAACCACCTGGCCCGCACTCGCGGCGGCAAGATCTCGTTCACCCACCTGCTCGGTTACGCGATCGTGCAGGCGGTCAAGTCGTTCCCGAACATGAACCGGCACTTCGCCGAGATCGACGGCAAGCCGAACGCGATCACCCCCGCGCACACCAACCTCGGCCTCGCCATCGACCTGCCCGGCAAGGACGGCAGCCGGTCGCTGGTCGTCGCGGCCATCAAGGGCACCGAGGCGATGACCTTCGGTCAGTTCCACACCGCCTACGAGGACATCGTCCGCCGCGCCCGCGACGCCAAGCTGACCGCCGACGACTTCAGCGGCGTCACCATCTCGCTCACCAACCCCGGCACCATCGGCACCGTGCACTCGGTGCCCCGCCTCATGCCGGGACAGGGCGCCATCATCGGCGCGGGCGCGATGGAGTACCCGGCCGAGTTCCAGGGCATGAGCGACGAGCGCATCGCCGATATCGGCGTCGGCAAGCTGATGACGCTGACCTCCACCTACGACCACCGCATCATCCAGGGCGCGGAGTCCGGTGACTTCCTGCGCACCATCCACAACCTGCTGATCTCCGACGAGTTCTACGACGAGATCTTCCACGGCCTCGGCGTGCCGTACGAGCCGGTGCGCTGGCGCAAGGACATTCGCGAACGCGGCGTCGACAAGAGCACCCGCGTGCTGGAGATGATCGCGGCCTACCGCAACCGCGGCCACCTGATGGCGGACACCGATCCGCTGCGCCTGGTCAAGGACAAGTTCCGCAGCCACCCCGACCTCGACGTCACCCAGCACGGCCTGACGCTGTGGGACCTGGACCGCACCTTCAACGTCGGCGGCTTCCACGGCCAGGACCAGATGAAGCTGCGCGAGGTCCTCTCGGTCCTGCGCGACGCCTACTGTCGCCACGTCGGTGTGGAGTACACCCACATCCTGGAGACCGAACAGCTGCAGTGGATCCAGGAGCGGGTCGAGCAGAAGCACGTCAAACCGACTGTCGCCCAGCAGAAGTACATCCTGAACCGGCTGAACGCGGCGGAGGCCTTCGAGACCTTCCTGCAGACCAAGTACGTCGGGCAGAAGCGCTTCTCGCTGGAAGGCGCCGAGGCCGTCATCCCGATGATGGACGCGACCATCGACCAGTGCGCCGAGCACGGGCTCGACGAGGTCGTCATCGGCATGCCGCACCGCGGTCGGCTGAACGTGCTTGCCAACATTGTCGGCAAGCCGTACTCGAAGATCTTCACCGAGTTCGAGGGCAACATGAACCCGGCCGGCGCGCACGGCTCCGGCGACGTGAAGTACCACCTCGGCGCGCACGGCACCTACCTGCAGATGTTCGGCGACAACGAGATCGAGGTCTCGCTGACCGCCAACCCGTCGCACCTGGAGGCGGTCGACCCGGTCCTGGAGGGCCTGGTCCGCGCCAAGCAGGATCTGCTGGACAAGGGCGACGGCCAGGAGGGCTACTCCGTCATGCCGTTGATGCTGCACGGTGACGCCGCGTTCGCGGGTCAGGGTGTGGTCGCCGAGACGCTGAACATGTCCGGCCTGCGCGGCTACCGGGTCGGCGGCACCATCCACATCGTGGTGAACAACCAGATCGGCTTCACCACCGCCCCGGAGAACAGCCGCTCCACCGAATACTCCACCGACATCGCGAAGTTCATCGGCGCGCCGATCTTCCACGTGAACGGCGACGACCCGGAGGCCTGCGACTGGGTGGCCCGGCTCGCGGTCGACTTCCGGCAGAAGTTCCGCAAGGACGTCGTGATCGACATGGTCTGCTACCGGCGCCGTGGCCACAACGAGGGCGACGACCCGTCGATGACCCAGCCGTCGATGTACGACGTCATCGACACCAAGCGCTCGGTGCGCAAGGCCTACACCGAGAGCCTGATCGGCCGTGGCGACATCTCGCTGAAAGAGGCCGAGGACGCGCTGCGCGACTACCAGGGCCAGCTGGAACGGGTCTTCAACGAGGTCCGCGAGCTGGAGAAGTACACCCCGGAACCGAGCGAGTCGGTCGAGGACGACCAGCGGGTGCCGACCACCGTGCAGACGGCCGTGGACAAGGCGGTGCTGCAACGCATCGGCGACGCGTTCCTGAATGTGCCCGACGGCTTCAACGTGCACCCGCGCGTCAAGCCGGTGCTGGAGAAGCGCCGTGAAATGGCCTACGAGGGCAAGGTCGACTGGGCCTTCGCCGAGCTGATGGCCTTCGGCACGCTGATCGACGAGGGTCGTGCGGTGCGCCTGACCGGTCAGGACTCCCGGCGCGGCACCTTCACCCAGCGGCACGCGGTGATCATCGACCGCAAGACCGCCGAGGAGTACACCCCGCTGCACAACATCGGCAGCACCAACCCCGGTTGGTTCGCGGTGCACGATTCGGCGCTGAGCGAATACGCCGCCGTCGGCTTCGAATACGGCTACTCGCTGGGCAACCCGAACGCACTCGTGCTGTGGGAGGCGCAGTTCGGTGACTTCGTCAACGGCGCGCAGTCCATCATCGACGAGTTCATCTCCTCCGGTGAGGCCAAGTGGGGCCAGCTCTCCGACGTCGTGCTGCTGTTGCCGCACGGCCACGAGGGCCAGGGTCCGGACCACACCTCCGGCCGGATCGAGCGGTTCCTGCAGCTGTGCGCCGAGGGCTCGATGACGGTCGCCGTGCCGTCCACCCCGGCGAACTACTTCCACCTGCTGCGCCGCCACGCGCTGGACGGCATCCGCCGCCCGCTGATCGTCTTCACTCCGAAGTCGATGCTGCGCAACAAGGCCGTCGTGTCGGATCTGAAGGACTTCACCGAGAGCAAGTTCCGCTCGGTGTTCGACGAGCCCGCCTACGAGCAGGGCATCGGCGACCGCAGCAAGGTCAAGCGGATCCTGATGACCAGCGGCAAGCTCTACTACGAGCTGGCCGCGGAGAAGGCCAAGCAGAAGCGCGAGGACGTCGCGATCGTGCGGATCGAGCAGCTCTACCCGCTGCCCACCTACCGCCTGAACGAGTCGCTCGACCGCTACCCCAACGCCACCGACATCGCGTGGGTCCAGGAGGAACCGGCCAACCAGGGCGCCTGGCCCTTCTTCGGCCTGAACCTCCCCGAGGTTCTGCCCGACCGCCTCGGCAAACTGCGCCGCATCTCCCGCCGCGCCATGTCGGCCCCCTCCTCGGGGTCCAGCAAGGTGCACGCGGTGGAGCAGGCGGAGATCGTCGCCGAAGCTTTCGAGCCGACCAGCTAGTCCCTAGTTGACCCGAACGCCGGGTCGGATCCGCTCCTGGATGAGCGGATCCGACCCGGCGTTCGGCGTTTTCCGAGGTCGACACTGCTGAGGGCGGTCACTAGAATTCGTCGGCATGAGCGACGGGGGGACGCCAGTGGTTCCGGGACAGCAGCTCACGGTCGTCCCCGAGCAGGTGCGCGATGTCGGCAGGTACGTCTACGAGCTGGCCGAGGCACTGCGCTCGGCATTGGATTCCGCGGCCAAGGACGTGGGCGCGCTGACCAACGGAAGTTGGACCGGCGACTCCGCCACCGAGTTCGCCAACGGCTGGACCGACGTCCGCGACGGCGGCACCCGGATCATGTCCGCATTGACCGGCATGGCGGAGAAACTCGGTGTCACCGCCGATACCTACCGATCCCGCGACTCGAACAACGCGACCGCACTGAACACATCCAGCCTGGATCTGCCATGAGCTCCGAATTCTCGGTCGACCTCGAGCACCTCGACCAGATCGTGGCCCGGCTCTCCGGACTTGCCGGGTTCGTCGCCGAGCACCTCGATGAAATCGACGACAAGGTGGCGACGCTGCATGGGACCGGATGGGAAAGCGTTGCCGCCCAGGCATATGCCGATGCCCATCGCGGATGGGCCACCGGCGCACGCGAATTCGTCGAAGGTGTGCGCGAGATGAGTGACGCGGCCCGTCAGGCGCACACGCGCTATACCCGCGCGATCGCCATCAACAACAAGATGCTGGAAGGGGGCTGAGCAGTGCGCATCGATTGGCAGACCTACTATGACGCCGCCAAGAAATGCCACGACCTCGCCGCCGAGCTGCGCCGCGCAGACAAGCCCGTCCACGACGCCGTCAAAGGCGAGTGCGCCGGCATGGCCGGTGACGCACCCGGTTGCAAGCAGTGGGGTGAAACCTACGACCGCACCGCCCGAGACACGATGCAGTCGTGCACCAACCTGGCCGACGCGCTCACCAACTTCGGTTATGTGCTGTACGCGACCGGCTACAACTACGGCATAAACAACAGGAGCAATCCACCTCCGCCGCGTCCCGACGTTCGCGAGATGACCCAACACCAGGTCACGATCCCGACCTCGGTGCGCGACAACGGGATCGGCATCGAACGCCACAGCGGGGTTCAGGAACTTTTCGACTTGCTGGTCGCGGAAATCCTGGAAAAATTCGGCAAACTCCCGAACGGCGATGTCAAGAAGCTCGACAAAGCGGCGTCCACCTGGAAGACATTCGCCAACCACGAATCAGTCACCGGTGCCGCAACCCGGATCACCTCAATTATCGGCTTATTCGACAACATCGACGACAAAACCAACCTGCCACCGATCCTCAATCACCTCGAAACCCTGCGTAATGGCGCGGGCCAGGTCGCCGCCGCATCCCAGAACCTGGCCGGACCGGTCGCCGACTATCACGCCGGAACGGTCGCGGTACGCGCAGACATCGAATCGGCGATCACCACCGCCGAGTGGGCAATCGGTCTCACCGTGGTCGCCGCTGCCGCCGCAGCCTTCTTCACCTTCGGCGGCAGCGCCGCCGCCGGAGCCGGCGGTGTCGGCGTCATCGTCACCAACACAATCAACACCATCCGCACCGTCTACCAGGGCAGCAATCTCCTCAAAGCAGTCGGCCTCGCCACCGCCGCCGCCGGAACCGTCGGCATAATCAAATCCTTCGACAACGTCCCCGACCTCGGCAACACCCTAACCGCCCTCACCGGCATCATCGCCATGCGCGTGCTGATCGATGATGAGGGTGAAAGCGGCAACGGCGGCGGAGACAGTGCTGAAGAAGACCGCAGCCGCGAACTACCCAACGTACGTGATCCCAAAGCATTCGATCCGCAGACTCTCGCGGGCAAAAGCCAAGAGGAAGTTGCGGAAGGTATTCCCCACAAATGGGTGGAGTCACCCAGCAAGAGCGGCGATGGAACTGTCTACCGAGATCCGGACAATTTTGGTAGACAGATCCGCATAATGCCGGGCTACACCGAAGGGAACCGGCCGGATCCACTGACCCATGGTCCATACGCGGAAGTGTCCCAGAATGGTAAAACAACTAAGATCCCCCTTCAAGGGAACACAACGCTGGGAGGCAACTAGTGGGCGAGTCGGCTGCTGCCAAATGGTTGATGCAGGAGGCTGTCGACCATCTGACGGAAGACAATGTCGGCGTCTATGAGCTACTTTGGTTACTGCGTGGGTCTGAATTCGTGTTGAACGAGGCTGCCGCCAAACAATTAGCCCGACAGACCGCGGCAAGCCTGATCTCTACAGGTGCCGCATCGCTCGTGCAACTGCGATGGCCTACTAACGAGATCGTATCCACCGACGTGCCCGATGACCGACTGTACGACGACACCGTCTTCGAACCAGGACAAGCGGGCTTGTACCTTGCCTTGACTTCGACAGAGCCTGCCTGAGCGATAGGTTCCCAACTTTCCTGCACGGCTTACGTATAGAGCCCGTGGTCGGTTCGTCCGATGCGACCCTAAGCTCGGCAAGCACGGGCCGCGAACGGCCTGACCATCGAAGCGGCTCAGGTGGTGATGCAATCGCACATCGATTGCCCCATCACGGCTTGTCCGATCAAGCTCTTCGCCAAAACGCTTCTGGTCCGGCATGGACGGCTGCGTCCGGCTGAGCGGCCGAAGTTGGGGTTCTGATCACGGCTACGACGGTTCAGGCTTGGAAGGCGAGGGTGGCGGCGGCGTTGAGGGTTAGCCAGATGCCTATGCCGCCTACGGCCCAGCCGATGGCTTTGGCGCTGTTTTTGGTGAGCCAGTTGTTCATTCGTTGGAGTAGGGGGTCTATTCGGTCGTGGGCTAGTAGGCGGGCGGCGGCTAGGAGGAGGGCGGGGAGGGTCATTACCAGGCAGTATGCGGCCAGGGTTGCGCCGGTGAGGGGCCAGTTGAGGTCGGTGTTGGCGATCAGGGCTATGGCGGCGAGGTACGGGAGCATGGTGGCGACTTCGAGGGTGGCGGCTACCAAGGCGAGGTTCATCAGGCTGCGTGCGCTGCCGCTGCCGGACATTGTTTTGGCGCGCCAGCGCTGGATCTTGCCGGGTTTGCCTGCTTGCCGTTCGGCCCTGGCTTCCAGCCGGTAACTCAGGGCGATGATGGAGATGCCGAGGATCAGCTGGCCGATTCGCAACGGCAACTGCGGGATGTCGATCGAACCGGATCGGATCGCCGTCAGCACTGCGTCGGCGCCGAGGACCAGTAGGACGCCGACCCCGAAGTAGAAGACGGCGACGGTGGCGAGGTAGATCGCGATGCGACCGAACCGCAGCCGACCGGGGGTCAGCAGCAACCAGATCGGGATCAGCAGGGTGCCGAAGCTGGTGCTGTCGATGAGGGCGAGGCCGATCAGCGCCCCGACGAGGGTGACTGTCATCAGTATTCCGTTCCGGGATGCGACACGCCTTTGATGGTGTCGCAGCCGGTCCCCCCGCCGCGTCCGACAAAGGGAGGACCCCGGTCACCCCCGCGACGTAGTCGTTCCCGGCGAGGCCGGGCGGTACGGGTGGAAGTCTCAGCCGCGCAAAGCGGCGGCCAGGGCGGGGCTGAGGGCAAGTGCGGGAAGGGATTCGACGAGTAGCTCGATGAGTTGCTCACGGGGGACGGACTTTTCGCTCATCCAGGTGAGAATGGTTTCCTCGACGAAGGCGATCCAACCGCGGACGGCGAGGGCGAGGCGGGGACGGTCGGGGTCATCGGCGGGGATGGGTACTTCGCAGAGCACGAGTTCGGCTATCGCACTGCGGGATTCGTTGACGAAGGTGACCATGCCGGGGTTGTAGCTGGAGGGTCCGCGCAGGATGGCGTGGTAGGCGGCCCGGTTCTGTTCTACGTAGTCGACGTAGCGTTCGACCGAATCGCGGAGCATGTCGAACAGACCGAGGCTGCGGTCGGGCGCGGTCGCGGCCAGGAACTCGGCGCTGACGTGCCGTGCGATGGCCTCGTGGAATTCGTTCTTCGAGGCGAAGTAGTGGAACAGCAGGCCGCGGGAAATACCCGCCTCTTTGGCGATGTCCTCGACAGAGATATCCTCGAGCGCCCGCTCGGCGAGCATCTCGGCCCCCAGCGTGATCAGTTGCAGGCGGCGCTCGTCCGGGCTGAGCCGAACACGCTTGGTCTCTCCGGAACGACTGCTGCTCACATCTCACATCCTACTGAACGTGATTCAATACTGTTGACTGCTGCTCAATAAGCATCTACGCTCAGTTACATGAGTCGCAAGGTTACAGACAAAGCTGTCGGCGACCGGCCAGTGCGCCACGTCAAGACGATCATCATCGGCAGCGGTTTCGCGGGCCTAGGCCTAGCGATCCGGTTGAGCCAACGGGGCCGCACCGACTACCTCGTGCTGGAACGGGGCAGCGATGTCGGCGGCACTTGGCGTGACAACACCTATCCCGGCGCAGCCTGCGACGTGCCGTCGCACCTGTACTCGTACTCCTTCGCGCTGAACCCGAACTGGTCGCGCTCGTTCTCCCGGCAGGGCGAGATCCAGCAGTACATCCAGGGTGTCGCCGACAAGTACAACGTGCGCGACAAGCACCTCTTCGACTGCGATGTGACCGGCGCCCGCTGGAACAACGCCACCACGCAGTGGGAGATCGAGTCGACCAAGGGCAGCTTCACCGCCGACACCGTGGTCTCCGCGGTCGGCGCGCTGTGCGAGCCTGCCCTCCCGGACATCAAGGGCATCAACGACTTCCAGGGCGAGATCTTCCACTCTGCCCGTTGGAACCACGACGCGGACCTGACCGGCAAACGCGTCGCGATCATCGGCACGGGCGCCTCCGCCATCCAGATCGTCCCGGCCATCGCGGGCAAGGTCGCACAGCTCGACGTCTACCAGCGCACCGCCCCGTGGTTGCTCCCCCGCCTGGACCGCCCGTACACCAAGCCCGAGCGGCTCGCGTTCAAGTACCTGCCGGGCTATCAGCGGTTGTCCCGCGCTGCCATCTACGCCGCGCGTGAGACCCAGGTCGTCGGCCTGGCCAAGGTTCCGGCGCTGATGCAGGCGTTCGAGCTGCTCGCCAAGGCCAAGCTGCACTACGAGGTCCGCGACCCCGAACTGCGCGCCAAGGTGACTCCGAACTTCCGGATCGGCTGCAAGCGCATGCTGATCTCCAACAACTACTACCCGGCACTGAGCCGCGACAATGTGGACGTGGTTACCGACGGCATCGCCGAGGTGCGCGCGAATTCGATCGTCACCAAGGACGGCACCGAGCGCGAGATCGACGCCCTCATCGTGGCGACCGGCTTCCACGTCACCGATTCGCCGACCTACGAGACCATTGCGGGCCGCGACGGACGCACCCTCAGTGAGGTGTTCGATCAGATCGGACAGCAGGGCTACAAGGGTTCGACGATCGCGAACTTCCCCAATATGTTCTTCCTGCTCGGCCCGAACGTCGGCCTTGGCCACACCTCGATGGTGTACATGATCGAATCGCAGATCAACTACGTCGCCGACGCACTGGCCACCGTCGACCGGCTCGGCCTGCGCACCGTGGAGGTGCGCAAGGACGTGCAGGACGAGTTCAACGCGGACCTCCAGCGCAAACTGGGCAAGAGCGTCTGGATCAATGGCGGCTGCGCCAGCTGGTACCTGGACAAGCACGGCAACAACACCACGTTGTGGCCGGACTTCACTTTCGAATTCCGTAGGCTCACCAAGTCTTTCGACGTGGACGCCTATGAAACGACACCCGCGTCCGAACCGTCCCGAGCCGACCTGAAAGTGGGGGCACTGTGAGCAAAGATGCTTACTTCCGCGACAAAGTCTGTGTGATCACCGGAGCTGGCTCTGGCATAGGTCGCGCACTCGCCGAGAATCTGGCCAAGCGTGGCGCCAAGCTCGCGCTGTCCGACATCGACACCGAGGGCTTGGCCGAGACCGTGCGCCGCTGCGAAAAGCTTGGCGCCCAGGTGAAATCCGATCGGGTCAACGTGGCCGAGCGCGAGGCGGTGCTGCTCTACGCCGACGCGGTCAAGGCGCACTTCGGCGCCGTGCACCAGATCTACAACAATGCGGGCATCGCCTACCACGGTGACGTGATCAAGTCCGAGTTCAAGGACATCGAGCGGATCATGGACGTCGACTTCTGGGGCGTCGTCAACGGCACCAAGGCGTTCCTGCCGTTCCTGATGGACTCCGGCGCCGGGCACGTCGTCAACGTGTCCAGCCTCTTCGGCTTGATCGCGGTCCCCGGCCAAAGTGCTTACAACTCGGCCAAATTCGCGGTGCGCGGGTTCACCGAGGCGCTGCGCCAGGAGATGCTGGTCGGCAAGCACCCGGTCAAGGTCACCTGCGTGCACCCGGGCGGCATCAAGACCGCCGTCGCGCGCAACTCCACCTACGCCGAGGGCATCGACGGCAAGAAAGCCGCCGCGATGTTCGACGCGAAGCTGGCCATCCACACCCCGGAGATGGCCGCGCAAACCATCACCGAGGGCGTGCGCAAGGGACACGGGCGAGTGCTGATCGGCTGGGAGGCCAAGCTGCTCGACGTGTTCGTCCGCGTCACCGCCTCCGGCTACCAGCGCATCGCCGCCGTCGTGAACCGCCCGTTCCTACCCTGATTCGAGATCCAACCCATGCGGGACATCAATCTTCCGCTGCCCGTCGCCCGAGCGTTGCTGCGTCCGATCTTCCGCGTCACGCTGAACCAGCGGACGCCGTGGCGGATGCAGCGGCTCTTGCTCGAGGTGGGCTCGGCAGCGCAACTGGTGCCCGCGGGCACCACCGTGCACCGGCTTCGGCTCGGCGGCAGACCGGCCGAGCGGGTCACCGCCACCGCGACACCGACCGGTGCGGTGCTCTATCTGCACGGCGGCGGCTACGCGGTCGGCTCACCGGTGACCCACCGGTCGCTGACCGCCCGGCTGGCCAAGGAAACCGGCGCCGCCGTCTATGCCCTCGACTACCGCCTGGCACCGGAGCACCCGTTCCCCGCCGGGCTCGACGACGCCGAAGCGGCGTTCCTGGAACTGGTGAACAGCGCGGGCTACCAGCCGAACCAGATCGCCCTCTCCGGTGATTCGGCGGGCGGCGGTTTGTCGCTGGCCACCGCGCAGCGCCTGATCGCACGGCACGGGCACACCCCGGCCGCACTCGGCCTGATCGCGCCATGGACCGACCCGAACCAACCGCCGGAACGCGACAGCGATCTGATGATCACCCGGGGATGGTCGCGGGCCTGCGCTGCCGCCTATCTCGGTGGCGGGGATTCGAGTGATCCTGGTTACGCGCCGCTCACCGGCGAATTGGTCGGGCTGCCGCCGACCTATGTTCAGGTCGACGTCAGCGAGTTGCTGCACGGCCAATGCGTGGAGCTGGTCGCCGCGCTGCGGACGGCGGGCGTGCACGTCCGTTTCACCGAGAGCACCGGCCTGTGGCACGTCGCGCAGCTGCAAGCCGCGCTGGTCGCCCCGGCCGCCGCGGCGGTGAGCGAGCTGGCCGCGTTCCTACGGGAAGCGATTCAACCGGCCCACATGCGCGACTTAGGATAGCTACGAAGCGGATCCGTAGCTCGGGTGTTACGCACGGATCCGTTTCTGGTGGTCGACCTCACGGCCCTGACCAAGGTGTCGTAGATTACTGACCAGTAAACCCACGTGGAAGGGCACTGATGCGAGAGTTCGAAGTCCCGGCTTCCTACACAATTCCGGAAGACGCGAACAATTCTGACAACGTCTTCCGGCACGCCGAGGAGTCGCCCGGCGCGGTGCTGTTCAACGTTCCGAGCGGCGACGGTGGCTGGCAGGACGTGACGGCCGCGGAGTTCGCGAAGACCGTCACCGGTGTCGCCAAGGGACTGATCGCCTCGGGCATCGAACTCGGCGACCGGGTCGCCATCATGGCCCCCACCCGCTACGAGTGGGCCGTGCTCGACTTCGCCATCTGGGCGGTCGGCGGCTGCACCGTCGCGATCTACGACAGTTCCGCCGCCGAGCAGGCCAAGTGGATCCTGCAGGACTCCGCCACCAAGCTGCTGATCGTCGACAGCGACCGGCACCGCGCGGTCATCGATGAGATCGAGGCCGGTTCGCTGGCGGACCTGCGGGAGACCCTGCAGATCGACAAGGGCGCCGTCGACGAGCTGACCAGGCGCGGCGCCGACCTGGACGACCAGGCCGTGCACGACCGGCGCAAGCAGGTCAACGCCGAGTCGCCCGCGACCCTGATCTACACCTCCGGCACCACCGGACGCCCCAAGGGCGTCATGCTCTCGCACGCGAACCTCTACGCCGAGTCCAAGTCGGACCGGATCGCGCTCGGCAAATTCATCAGGCCCGGCAAGAAGACGCTGATGTTCCTGCCGATGGCGCACGTCTTCGCCCGCGCCGTCGCGCTGGCCGCGTTCGACGCCAAGGTGATCGTCGCGCACACCTCCGACTGGGCCACCCTGGTCGACCAGTTCGGCACGTACAAGCCGCACTTCATCCTGTCGGTGCCGCGGGTGTTCGAAAAGGTGTTCAACAGCGCCAAGCAGAAGGCGCACGACGGCGGCAAGGGCAAGATCTTCGACGCGGCCGCCGACACCGCCATCGCGTGGAGCGAGTCGCTCGACCACGGCGGGCCGGGACTGGTGCTCAAGCTCAAGCACGCGCTGTTCAACAAGCTGGTCTACAGCAAGTTGCAGGTCGCGCTCGGCGGTCAGTGCGAGGCCGCGGTCTCCGGCGGTGGTCCGCTCGGCGCCCGCCTCGGCCACTTCTTCCGTGGCGTCGGCGTCACCATCTACGAGGGCTACGGGCTCACCGAGACCACCGCCGCCATCACCGTGAACACCCCGGAAAACATCCGGGTCGGCTCGGTGGGCAAGCCCATCGAGGGCCACGGCGCCAAGATCGCCGAGGATGGCGAGCTGCTGCTGCGCGGCTCGGTGGTGTTCAACGGCTACTGGGGTAACGCCGAGGCCACCGAGGACGCTTTCCAGGACGGCTGGTTCAAGACCGGCGACCTCGGTGCCATCGACGCGGACGGGTACGTCACCATCACCGGCCGCAAGAAGGAAATCATCGTCACCGCGGGCGGCAAGAATGTCTCCCCCGCGCTGCTCGAGGATTCGCTGCGGGCCAACCCGCTGATCAGTCAGGTGATGGTGGTCGGCGACGGCCAGCCGTTCATCGGCGCGCTGATCACCCTGGACCCGGAGGCGCTGCCCGGCTGGCAGAAGAACCACAACGTGCCCGCCGACACCCCGATCGAGAAGTTGATCGAGAACCCGGAACTGATCGCCGAGATCGACGCCGCGGTCGCCGAGACCAACAAGAAGGTCTCGCACGCCGAGGGAATCAAGAAGATCCGCATCCTGCCGGTCGACTGGACCCAGGAGGGCGGCGAACTCACGCCGAAGTTGTCGCTCAAGCGTGCGGTCGTGATGAAGCAGCACGCCGACGACGTGGCGCAGATCTACAACTGAGTCGAGGCGTCGCGGCGCTGTTCGCGAGTTTCTTTCGCGGACAGCGCCTTTCGCTTTTTCGCAGGCACCAGGCCGCGGTTCACGTCCGAGTGGTGCGACATCTCGGTCCATCGCGGCGAGCGGGGCCGTCGGCGAATGGGCACTGGTGGGGGCTGCCCGGCAGTACGCTCGAAACCATGGCCGATCTGCGACTGCGGGTGGTAGCTGGGATCGTCTCGGCGGGCGTGGCGCTCGGCGTCG
This sequence comes from Nocardia iowensis, assembly GCF_019222765.1. NCBI lineage: Bacteria > Bacillati > Actinomycetota > Actinomycetes > Mycobacteriales > Nocardiaceae > Nocardia > Nocardia iowensis. Next base: position 7,517,547 of record NZ_CP078145.1, read on the forward strand.
CGGAGTTGCTGGCGGCGTTCTTCGGTGCCGACCTGGCGCCAATGAACGCCATCGGCGCGACCGTGATCGACCACACGCCCGATGGTGTCCGCGAATGGGCCATCAGCACTTTTGGCACCAACGACAAGGCGGTTCTGTATATCTGCATGGGCCTGGTTGCCGTGCTGGTTGCCGGGTTGGCGGGGGCGATCGAACGCACCACGCGGGCGGCCGGGTCGGCGGTGCTCGCGATTTTCGGGGTGGTCGCCGCCATCGTGGTTGCCGCCAGGACCAGCGCCGCCGGTGCGCTGCCGACGATTATCGGCGTTGCGGTGGGCATCTACGCGTTGCGGGTGCTGACCCGTCGGATCGATGCGGCGGACGCGGCGACCGAGCAGGCGGCTACCGAAACGCGGGGTGTCACAACAGGATTCGGCGACAAGACAGGTAAGCCCGCGCCAACACCCGCGTCGCCGCGCGCCGGTTGCACCGCCGACCCCGCGAGAACAGAGCGGGCCGCCGCGAAGCCCGAACGGCGGCAGGTCTTGCAGGGTCTGTTGGTGGTGGGCGGGCTGGCTGTTGTCACCGGTGTTGGCGGGCGGTTGCTCGGGGCACGGCGACACGATGTGTCGGGTGAGCGAGCGGCGGTGGAATTGCCGCAGCCGAGTGCGCCGGAGACGCCGATCGCGCCGGGAGCCGATCTGCGGGTGCCGGGACTGACGCCGTATCTCACAGCCAACGAGGACTTCTATCGGATCGACACCGCGTTGGTCGTGCCGCAGGTGTCCAAGGACGATTGGTCGCTGCGCATTCACGGCCTTGTGGATCGCGAAATCCGGCTCACCTGGGCGGATTTGGCGAACCGACCGGCGGTGGAGCGGCTGGTGACGTTGGCGTGCGTGTCGAATCCGGTCGGTGGCGATCTGATCGGCAATGCCCGCTGGCTCGGCTACCGGCTCGATGAACTGCTCGCCGAGGCGGGCCCGCATCCCGACGCCGACATGGTGCTCTCACACAGCACCGACGGCTGGACCGCGGGCACGCCGCTGTCCGTCCTCACCGATGGCCGCGACGCGCTGCTCGCGGTCGGCATGAACGGCGAACCCCTCCCGGTCGTCCACGGCTATCCCGCCCGCCTGGTCGTGCCCGGCCTCTACGGCTACGTCTCCGCCACCAAGTGGGTGACCGAACTGGAGATCACCCGCTTCGACCGCGCCACCGCCTACTGGACCCGTCGCGGCTGGTCCGCCCTCGGCCCGATCAAAACCGGCACCCGCATCGACACCCCGCGCCCGCGCGGCCGAATCAAGCAGGGCCGCACCACCGTTGCCGGTGTCGCCTGGGCCCAGCACCGCGGCATCCGCGCCGTCGAAGTCCAGATCGACAACGGCCCCTGGCAAACCGCCCGCCTGGCCGACGAACAATCCATCGACACCTGGCGCCAATGGGTCTACGACTGGGATGCCACCCCCGGCCCGCACACCCTGCGCGCCCGCTCCACCGACGCCACCGGCGAGGTACAAACCGCCGAACGCCGCGACGTAGTCCCCGACGGCGCCACCGGCCACCCCTCCGTCACCGTCCAGGTCAGCTGATATCGCCCTCGACCTATGCCGATGTCCGCACTCGTCACCGGGATAGGATCGACACGGAATCCGTTGCCCGCCCAGAGGAGCGCTGCATGTCTGCCGTATTCGATTGGGCCAAAGAAGAGAACCTTCAGCCAGAACCGATCACAGTGGCGATCTGGAAAGAACTTCCAGAAGCTTTCTGCCGTCTCGTCGAAGTCGTCAACGGCGAAGCCGTCCGGGCCGAATCGCCGACCCGGCGGCACCAGAAAGCCGCCCGACGAATTGCCGACCTGGTCGAAGTGGCAGCTGAAACGCACATGAATCGCCATCAGGACGGCTGCTTGGACGTCGACACCGACTTCGATGTCGTGCTTTGGGAGTTTCCCAACGCCACGATCAGACGGCCCGACGTGGCACTTTTCGACTGCGCTCCGGAGGAGCTTCGGCCTTTGCCCGCGTCGATGGTAAAGCTAGCCATCGAAGTCGTCTCACCAACGTCTGAGAAAATCGACATCGCCGAGAAGAAAGCTGAGTATGCGCTTGCGGGTATTCCTTGGTATTGGATTGTCTGGACAGACGAGAACCAGGTCGCGTCCATAGCAATTCATGTACTTGATCACGCCCATGATCAGTACCGCTTACACGCCGTGCTCGAGCCGACCAGCACAGAGACCGTGATCGACATGCCGATTCGGATACGAATCGACTGGACTCGATTGTCAGAGCTGGTTCGCTGACCATCGCCCAGTCGAATGCTGCACCCCACCGACGGATGTCGGTGGGGTGCAGCACTCCTGAACTCAGCCGGTCAGTGAATCGGCCCTGGCGGGCTCGTCCTTCGGGCGGGCGGGGGCGGAGTGGCCGTGGCGGAGGAAGAGGGCGGAGGCGATGACGCCGATGAGGAGGATGGCGGCGGGGAGCAGGGTGGCTTGGCTGAGGGCGGTGCTGAAGGCGTCCTCGACGAATTCGGGGATGGGGCCTTGGCCCGCACCGCCTTCGGCGACCTTGCCGCCGCCGAGGCCGTTGGCGGACATGCGGGCGGCGATGAGGGCGCTGATCGCGGCACTGCCGAGAACCGAACCGACCTGGCGGGTGGTGTTGTAGACGCCCGCACCCGCGCCGGCCTGTTGGACCGGCAGGTTGTGGGTGGCGGTCGACGCGAGCGGACCCCAAATGCAGGCGTTCGCGAAACCGGCCAGCGCGGCCGACACCAGGAACCAGACGATCGAAGAGTCCGGCGTCATCAGTGCGGAGAACCAGAAGATCGACACCGCGAACAGCCCGAAGCCGATGGTCGGCACGATCCGTGGCTGCACCCGGTCGGCGAACTTGCCGATGAACGGCGCGAAGATGCCGGTGACGATCGCCATCGGCGCGAACACCAGCGCCGACTCGGTCGGCGACAGCTCGCGCACCGCCTGCAGGTAGAAGTAGGACGGCACCATGAACGCGGTGACTGCCGCACCCATCGCGGCGATCGCGGTGTTGGACAAGGCGAAGTTGCGGTCCTTGAACAGGCTCAGCGGCAACAGTGGTTCGCCGCTGTTGCGTGCCTGGTTCACCGCGAAGGCACCGAGCACCACCAGACCGAGGCCGATCATCACCCAGATGCGCAGCGACCAGTCGTAGCTGTTGCCCTCCTGGATGCCGAACACCACCAGAAACATGCCGACACCACTGAGCAGCACGCCGGGGATGTCGAACTTGTGCTGGTTCGTCGGCAGCGCGGGCACCAGCCACACCGCCAGCGCGAACGCGATAATGCCGAGCGGGACATTGACGATGAAGATCCATTCCCAGCCGAGGCCGTCGACCAGCACTCCGCCGAGGATCGGCCCGATCAGCGTGGCCAGACCCGCCACGCCGCCCCACAGCCCCATGGCCGCGCCGCGCTTGTCCGGCGGGAAGGTGCGGGTGATCACCGCCATGGTCTGCGGCGTCATCAGCGCGGCGCCGATGCCCTGCACGGCACGCGCGGCGATCAGCATGGCGATGCTGCCGGACAGCCCGCACCACAGCGACGCGGCGGTGAACACGGCGAGCCCGACCAGATAGATGTTCTTGGGGCCGAAGCGATCACCGAGCCGACCGGTGACCAGCAGCGGCACCGCATAACTGAGCAGGTAGGCGCTGGTCACCCAGATCACCTGGGAGATGTCGGCGTGCAGGTCCGTCATGATCGCCGGGTTGGCGACCGCGACGATGGTCATGTCCAGCAGGATCATGAAGAAGCCGACAACCAGCGCGGTGAGCGCCAGCCACGGATTGCGTTGAGTGGTCATGGATTCGGAGTTCCTATCTCGGCTGATACCGATGACGGGGGCAGAACGACGGATGGCGCGGCGACGTCGGCCGAGGGTGGCGGCAGACCGGCGCCAGGACTCGGCGGCTCGGCATGATCGGCATTCGGCCGGTCGCAGTGCGACTCGACCGTCCGCTCACCGGTGGCCGGATCGAAGTCGTCCCATTCCAGTGTCCCGCTGTCCAATTCGGCGAGGAAGCTCTGGATCCAGGCGATCTCCGCGCCGAGCCTGGCGCGCTGATAAGGGAGAACGATGGTGTAGCGGCGCGGAACCCCGCGCCCACGCGCCCAGTCGATCATCGAGTCGACCTCGGCCAGCTCGGCTGCCAAATGTCCGACGCGCTCGCGCAGCAGGGCGAGCACATCGTCCTTGGGCAGGTTGTGCGCCTCACCCAGCGCGATCGGGAACACCGGATATTCCGGCGCGGGATACCGCAAAATCTCGGTGATCCGGGCACGTAGCGCCGCCCTGCCACGCTCGGTGATCCGATAGGTGGTGCGTTCGGGCCGGTTTCCTTCCCGGTCGACGCCTTCGGACCGGACGAAGTCCTGCTCGGCCAGCCGTGTCACCGTGTGATACAGCGAGCCGGGCCGCACCTTGACCAGCAGATCCTCCCGGCGCGCGATCAGCAGCTGAAACATCTCGTACGGATGCATCGGCCGCTCCTCGAGCAGCGCGAGCACGGCGATCGCCAGTGGCGTCACCGCCGGACGCGCCTGCTGCGCCATGCCATTACCTCCCGTAGATCGCTCGTCACGCGAGCCGGAGCCGTCGACTCGGGGCGAACGCTAGCCGCACCCTCGGACATGCCCCACACCAAATACTCCACACGGAATATACGGCGCGGAACAATGCCGTCGCAAGGCAGATCGCTCGGTGCGAAAAGTGATCGTGAGCACCGGGCACCCGCCCGGCGGCCAGGGCTCGCGCGCGATGGACCGAGCTCAGTCGGCGGACCGTACGCTCAGGTCAGGGGCTGCGGGCAAGGCATACGTGCGCCGCATCCGGCCGGTGCCGGGCGTGCTCGCCCAGACGGTAATGGCGAGCAGGCCATCGAGCACCATGGCCAAGACGGCGACCAGCAGCGCGCCGACCAGGACCCGGTCGTACCGGTACAGGCTGATGCCGTCGAAGATGTAGCGACCGAGCCCGCCGAGGTTGACGTAGGCCGCGATCGTCGCGGTGGCGACCACCTGGAGGGTGGCCCCGCGCAGCCCGGTGAGCAGGATGGGCATCGCATTTGGCACCTCGACGCGGAACAGGATCTGCCGTTCGGTCATCCCCATGGCCCGCGAGGCGTCGACGACATCGGCAGGCACATTGGCGATTCCGGCATAGGCACCGGCGAGCAGCGGCGGAATGCCGACGGTTACCAGGGCGAGCAGCGGCGGAATCAAGCCGAGACCGAGCAGCAGCACCAGGAAGGTGAGCAGGCCGAGCGTCGGCAGGGCACGCATGGCGTTGGCGAAACCGACGAGCACCGCGGCGCCACGCTTGGTGTGGCCGATCACCAGACCGAGCGGCACCGCGATCGCGGCGGAAATCACGATGGTGAGAAAGCTGTACCAAAGATGTTGGGCGATCCGGGTTTCGATGCCCGCGGGCCCGTTCCAGTTCGCGCCGTCGGTGAAGTAGTGCCAGGCGTCGATGAAAAGGTTCACAACGCACCGCCTTTCGCTTTCGCGGACCTGGCGTCGGCCCGCACCCACGGCGTCGACCAGCGGCCCAGCGCGTAGACGAGACGGTCGAAGATCAAGGCCAGCGCCAAGATAACGATGATGCCCGCGACGATCTCGTCCGGATAGTCACGCTGATAGCCCTGGGTGAACAGCTTGCCGACGCCGCCGACGCCGATCAGCGCGCCGACCGACACCATGGCGATATTGGTCACCACCACCACCCGCAGGCTGGACACGAAAACCGGGATGGCCAAGGGCATGTCGACGGTGAGCGTGCGGCGCAGCGAGCTGAACCCGACCGCGTCGGCGGCATCGATCACCTCGGCGGACACCGAATCCAGCGCCGCGGGCACCGCGATCACCAGCAGCGCGGTCGAATACACCGTCAACGCGATGATCACGTTCAGCGGATCGATGGTGGAGATCCCGGCCAGCGGCGGGATGATCACGAACAATGCCAGCGACGGAATGGTGTACGACAGGCTCGCCACGGTCACCGTCACCCGACGCAGCCAAGCGACGCGGCGAACCAGCGCACCCACCGGAATCGCGATCACCAACCCGAGCATCAGCGGCACCAGCGCCAGGTACAGATGGGTTTTGGTGAACCCCATGATTTCGGCGAAGTTGTCGATCAAGTACCTCACGTCGACCCCCCGCCGCTCACTTCCCGCTCGAAGAAGTGCCGATTGCGGTCGGCGTCCTCGGTGGCCCGCTGACCGGCCAACTGTTGCAGCACCTCGGTGGCCAGTACGCCACCCCGCACCGCGCCCGAATCATCCACGGCGACACCGACACCGGACGGCGAGGAGATCGCGGCGTCCAGCGCCTGCCGCAGGTCGCCGGTCGGCGTGAACAGCGAACCACCCGCGGACGTGCTCTCCGCCAGCGAACGTCCGGCGCGAACCGCCTCCACGCCGGTCACGTCCACCCAGCCGCTCGGCCTGCCTTCCGCGTCGACGACCAGCACCCAGTCGCCGCGATCCAACCGCAGGGCGGCCACTTCGGCCGCAGTGGCGGTCCGGATCTCGTGCAGCGGAACATCTTTCGCTGACCGGAAGGACAGGCCGCGATAGCCGCGGTCGCGCCCGACGAAATCGGCGACGAAATCGGTGGCGGGCTGGGCGAGCACATGATCAGGCGGGTCGTACTGCTGCAGCACTCCGCCGCGGCCGAACACCGCGACCCGGTCGCCGAGGGTGATCGCCTCGTCGATGTCGTGCGTGACGAACACGATGGTCTTCTGCAATTCGGCTTGCAGCCTTTGCATTTCGATCTGCAACTCGGCTCGGACCACCGGGTCGACGGCGCTGAACGGCTCATCCATCAGCAGCACCGGCGGGTCGGCGGCCAGCGCCCGCGCCACCCCGACGCGTTGCTGCTGCCCGCCGGAGAGCTGTGCCGGATACCGGCCAGCCAGCGACCGGTCCAGCCCCACCCGATCGAGCACCTCCAGCGCCGCCGCACGGGCCACCTTGCGCGAATCGCCGCGCAGCACCGGCACGGTCGCCACATTGTCGACGACCGTGCGGTGCGGCAGCAGTCCGCCGCTCTGGATCACGTAGCCGATACCGAGCCGCAGCTTGACCGGGTCGACCTTCGAAATGTCCTGTCCGGCAATGGTGATCGTGCCAGCGCTGGGCGTGATCATCCGGTTGATCATCCGCATCGACGTGGTCTTGCCGCAGCCGGACGGGCCGACGAACACGGTGAACGAGCCGGAATCAATACGCAGATCGAGATCGGTGACGGCGTGCGTGCCGTCCGGGTAGGTCTTGCTGATGCCGTTGAATTCGATATCGGACAACGGTTTCCCCTAACCGGTCGGCGTGTTCAGCCCTTGCGCGGCTACCCAGGCGACGGCCGCGGCCTTGGGCTCGGTCTTGCTGCTACCGGACACGGCTTCGTTCAGTTTGATCAGCTCCGCGGTGGTCAGCTTCGCCGAGGCGGCGTTCAACGCGGCCAGCGCCTTGTCGGTCTTCTTGGCCGAATTCAGCAGCGGGACCACGTTCTGCGCGGCGAAGTTGCGCTTCGGATCTTCCAGCACCACCAGGTCGTTCTGCACGATGGCCGGCGAGGTGGTGAAGATGTCGGCCGCGGTCACCTGCCCCTCGACCAGCGCGCGCACGGTGGCTGGCCCGCCGCCGTCGGCGATCGGCACGAAGTTGTTCGCGGCGATGTCGAGGTTGTAGTTCTTCTTCAGGCCGGGCAGTCCGCCCGCGCGCTCCTGAAATTCCGCCGGCGCACCGAATTTCACCTCGGCCGAGTGCGCGGCCAGGTCGGCGATGGTGCGCAGGTTCCAGCGTTCGGCGGTGGCACGGGTGACCACTACCGCGTCGGAATCCTCCCCGGGGGCCGGGGTGCCGATGGTGAGCTCCGAGCCGAGTGCCTTGGTCAGCGCGCTCTCGACCTCGGCGGCGCTGGTCGCGGTCGCGTCCTTGTCCAGGTACTGGAGCAGGTTGCCGGTGTATTCGGGGATGACCGAGATCGCGCACTGGCGCACGGCAGGGACGTAGGCCTCGCGACTGCCGATGTTCAGCTTGGTGTCGACCTTGAAGCCGTTGATACGCAATACCTCCGCGTATATTTCCGCGACGGTCTCCGACTCCGGGAAGTTCGCCGAGCCGACGATGAGCCCGTCGCCTTCGCAGCTGCCCTTGCTGGCGAGCGGGTCGGAGTTGCCACACGCGGACAGGATCATGGCGGCGGCCAGTGCGGTGGCGGCGACGATGAACCGGGCGGCGCGCAGCGCCAGCCGCAGCGCCGATCGGCCGTGCCGCGCGGCATCGGGATTGATCGAGGTTTTCACTGAAGTCCTTCCGGCATGGCGGGCAGTGCGAGGTCCCGGGGCAGCACAGCCACCGGTACATTCTGGGTGTCCATACTGCCCGCTTCAGGGTGTTCCTGTTAGCTCTGTCGGTCTCTCGGAGAGTTGGTGTCGCCGAATGGTGTTGCCCGCGTCGCTGCGGATACTGGCTCGTTTACTGGTCGTCGCGACCGCCGCACTGGTCGTATCCTGCGGGAACGGCGAACAGGGCGCGCGGATCACGGTCGGTGCCGGTGATTCGGTCGAGTCCATCCTGCTCGCCGAGATCTACGCGGGCGCGCTGGCGAGAACCGGGGCCCGCACCTCGGTCGAACCGCATCTCGGCAGCCGTGCCGACTATCTTTCGGCACTCGACGCGGGCCGGATCGACCTGATCGGCGAGCACAGCGGCGCACTGCTGGCCTTCCTCGACACCACCGCCCGCGATCGCACACCGGAGCACGTTGGTCGCGCGCTGAGCAAGTCGCTGCCCGAGGGGCTGGTGGTCACCGATGCCGCCGACGGCACCGACCTGCGGCCGCGAGTCGTGCTCAGCACGGAGACCGCCACGCACGACAACGTGCGCACCATCGCCGATCTCGCGCCGCGATGCGACCAGCTCACGGTCGGCGTTGCCCCGGTACCGGACCTGATCACGCTGCCGCCCGCGCTGGAACAGGTGGCGGACTGCGCCTTCGCCGCGACGCTGCCGTTTCCCGATGCCGAAGCACTGCGAAAGGCCCTGCTGGACGGGCGGATTCAAGCCGGACTGCTGACCGGCCCGCCCGCCGTGGTCCCCGGCTCGACCGACGGGCTGACGATCCTGTCCGACGACACCTATGCCGTGCGCGCCGAGAACGTGCTGCCGCTGCTGCGCAAGGGCGCGCTGGACGAGCGCCGGATCGAGAAACTGAATTACGTTGCGGGCGAGCTCAGCACCGACGATCTCGCCACCATGATCCGCCGGATCAGGGACGACCGGGCCGAGCCCGCCGAGGTGGCGCGCACCTGGCTGGACGACCACTCGTTGTAAATCCGCACGGTGGGCACCCGAGGTGGCTAACGTCTCCAGGCGTGAGTATCCGGTTCATCGGCGGCTACGTGGCCCTCGTGGCGATCCTGTTGTTCGTCTGGGCGAGCTACTCGGACAAGAATCCCGTGTTCGCGATCTCCCTCGTCGTCGCGCTTGGCGCGATGGTCGCCCTGAACCTCTGGATCAGGGCATCGGCTCGCACCACGCGAAAGGCGCCTCGTCCCGATCGGAACAAGGCGCCTTCCGGCGAGTGAGCGAACCTGTCAGGCAACGCCTTCGGCACGCGCGGCGGCCGCGACGGCCTCGGCGACAGCCGGGGCGACCCGCGGGTCCAGCGGGCTCGGCACGATCTTCTCCGGGCCCAGTTCGTCGGCGACGACGCTGAGGATGGCGTCGGCGGCGGCGATCTTCATGCCCTCGGTGATGCGGCGGGCGCCCGCGTCGAGCGCGCCCTTGAACACGCCGGGGAAGGCGAGCACGTTGTTGATCTGGTTCGGGAAGTCGCTACGGCCGGTGGCGACGATCGAGGCGTACTTGCGCGCGACGTCGGGGTGGATCTCCGGGTCCGGGTTGGACATGGCGAACACGATCGACTCCGGCGCCATCGAGGCGATGAGCTCCTCGGCGATCAGACCGGCGGACAGACCGAGGAACACGTCGGCACCGGTGAGTGCCTCGGCGGCGCCACCGGTCAGCCCGCGGGGGTTGGTCCGGGTGGCCAGTTCGGCCTTCACATCGTTGAGGTCGCTGCGCTCGCGGCTGATGATGCCCTTCGAGTCGAGCACGGTGACGTCCCGAACGCCCGCGGCCAGCAGGATATTCGTGCACGCGACACCGGCCGCGCCCGCACCGGACACCACCACCTTCATGCCGTCGATGCCGCGACCCTGCACCTTGGCCGCGCCGTTGAGGGCGGCGAGCACCACGATGGCGGTGCCGTGCTGGTCGTCGTGCATGACCGGGCAGTCGAGCGCCTCGATGAGCCGCTTCTCGACCTCGAAGCAGCGCGGCGCCGAGATGTCCTCGAGGTTCACCGCGCCGAAGCTGGGGCGCAACCGGATGACCGTCTCGACGATCTCGTCGACGTCCTTGGTGTCCAACACGATCGGGATCGAGTTCAGTCCGGCGAACTTCTTGAACAGCGCGGCCTTGCCCTCCATCACCGGCAGCGAGGCGCGCGGGCCGATGTCACCGAGGCCGAGCACCGCGGTGCCGTCGCTGACCACGACGACGAGGCGGTCGGTCCAGGTGTAGCGCTTGCAGAGCTCGACGTCCTGTGCGATCGCCCGGCTCACCTGAGCGACGCCCGGGGTGTAGGCGATCGACAGGTCGCGCTGGGTTTCCAGCGGCGAGCTGAGTTCTACCGACAGCTTGCCTCCGAGATGTCCCGCGAAAATCTCGTCATGGGTGATTTCGGAAAGACTTGCAGTGGCATTCGGTGCGTCAGTCACAGGTGACACGATTTCACTCCTGCTCGGGCCGGACAAACCGGGGGACGGTTACCGCCGGGTATATAGGTATAAGTGTCTATGGTCGCTCCGCAGGCTCCGCTCCTGTGGATTCTTTACGCTCATCGAGTGCGCTGACCGGTACGTTTCGCGTCCGACGGCGGGTCGCGAAAACCCGTCGGCGGAAGCCGGGCACGAAGGCGGCGGCTTGCGTAACCACGCAGTGCCCGGCGGACGCCGCATCAACAGAGCCGATTTCGCTGACGTGGCGCGGCACTGATCCGCGGAGCGGGAGCCGGACGGGTGGGTCCGGACAGAACATGCGGCGTGATCCTCGGGTCGCGACGGTGCGTCGTGAGGCGGAGATCTCCGTAACTCCGGTACCCGGCGGTGGCTTAGGTACGGAATCCGACACATTCTGCCAGCATGGTCCGCGACTTGCCAAACCGATCGGGTCTCCGCCGTGTCGCGCGCCTGTATCCAGCGTAGGCCGCGGGAATTACCGGGCCGTAAGCGAAAACTCGCACGCCACCGGCGCCGGGCGGTGAGTTGTCACAACGGGATCGGGTCGGCGGGTGTGAGCTGCTCGGCGGGCGCGGGCCCCGCTTCGGCCTCGGACACGATCTCCGGCGCGTCCGGCACCGCAGCCGATCGCGCACTGAGCACGCCCGCTTCCCGCGCGTGTGGAACCGGTCCGCGCAGGTCGAACACCAGGGATTCGCGCCGACCCGGCACAGCGGGCCCGCGCGGGGGCGTCACGGCGATCTCCTTGGCGCCCACCTCCCCCGCGTCGAGCATCGCGATCTCCCGCGCGTCCGGCCGCACCCACACGTTGTCCAAGCCGCCGGACATCAACCGCACCCGCCAGTCGTCGGCTGCCCCGGGGTGATCGGTGCGCCGATGCATGCCGCGCGTTTCGGTTCGCGCCAGCGCGCTGTATTTGGTCCACCGCGCCACCGCGAGCAATGCCGCCGCCTGCCTGGCCCGCAACCGGTCCAGACCGGTGCCGCCGAGGTCGAATTCGGCACCCGGCCACATCGAGTCGAGTTCGCCGATGCTGTCGACCAGGCTGCCCGCACTGCGCCAGTAGCTGCGCCGCAGCGGCAGCGTGTGTTCCTGCACGAGGCCGACTACGGCCCGCGGATCGATCCGCGCCACCGCGTTGAGCCCCGCACCCGGCACCTCACACACCGGACTGCGCCGGTCGGCGGTGCGCGCGTATCTCGCCGCGCCCGCGCCCGCCCACACCCCGGAGGCGATGGCCCAGGCGCCACCCTGCCCGCCGAATCCGCTCACCGCACCGGTGATCGGCTCCCTGGTGGTCACGTCGCCCGCACCGAACAGCCCGTCGACCGTGGTCGCGCAGTCCGCTCGGGCGAGCCGCAGCCCGCCGGTGCCGCGCACGGTGCCCTCCAGCACCGCTCGCAGCGGCACCCGCCTGGTGTGGTCGACCAGGCCCTGTTCGGTCAGCCAGCCACGCAGCGCGATGGGCACGTCATCGAGTGCGGCGAACACCCTGCGGCCATCGGCGATCGCGGCGAAAGCCGCCGCGCGGTGACCTTCCAAGACCGTCCCCGACTCGTCGTAGAGGGTGGCGAAGTGCAGCCCGAGTCCGGACGCGGAACTCGAATGCGCGGCCGGAGCAGACACGTTGGTGGCCGGGGTCAATCCGTACGCGCTGGAGAACTCCATGCCCGACAGCTGGGCGCCCGCCTCGGCGGCGAACAGCAGGCCGTCGCCGGTGTCCACGTCGGTACCGGCCCCGCCGGAGAGGAACGCACAACCGCCGGTGGCCACCACCACGGCACCGGCCCGGACGGTCCACGGCTCGAACCGATTGTGCTGCTGCACCCCCGTCGCGCCCGCGACCTGACCATCTCGGCCGACGAGCAGTTGCAGCGCCGGATGGTGATCGAGAATCCGCACACCGGCGTCGAGCACGCTGCGCCGCATCCGGCGCAAATAGCTGGCACCGTCGAGATACACCCGCAACGACGACCCGCGCCCGCCCGGGCCCGCGCCGGGGAACCGATAGCCCCAGCGGGCCAGCTGCTCGACGCGCCGGTGCGTCTCCTCCAGCACCCGGTGCATCCACTCCTGGTCGCCGAGTCCGCCGCCGTGCGCGTAGCCGCGGTGTACTGCCTCATCCCTGGCCGGTCCGGGCGGGATGTTCCACAAGGCGGTGGTGCCGTGCGCGGTCGGCCCGCTGGTGCCGCATCTGGCCTTGTCGGCGAGCACGACACGGGCGCCGGCGCCGGCGGCGGAGACGGCGGCCCAGGTTCCAGCGGGGCCACCACCGAGAACCAGTACGTCCGTCTCGAGTTCCGTCACAAAGAGAAATATTCGGCCACAATTCACCGAGCCGCAACCATTACCGCAATTTTTAGCGCGGCCGTATTCGATCCGTTGTCAGCCGAATGCCTCTGATCAACTCCACCACTGGGTCCACAGCAATAATCCGGCGATCAAGAAAACAACCGCAGATCCGGAAAAAGCCACAAAACCCCGATGCTTATCTGAATAAATCTGCGCCGCAACGGCTATCCCGGCCGACACCACATGCCATGCCACCGATTCGCTGCCCGGGCCGGGAAAGTCGCGCCGCCCCGCCATGAACGCGGTGCCGATGACGACCAGCATCAGCGCGCAGATGCCCGCGGCGACGGTGCCGCTGAGGCCGCGAAGCACCTTCACGAGACGATCACCGGTACGCCGGTCGCCTTGCCCGCGAGCACCTCGAATTGTGTTGGGTCGGTGGTGTATTCACCGAGGCGGATGGTCTTGTTGGTGCCGTGGTAGTCGGACGAGCCGGTGGTGAGCAGGCCCAGTTCGGCGGCCAGTTCGGCGAGCACCGTGCGGTCCTGCGCGGAGTGGTCCGGATGGTCGATCTCCAGTCCGCCGAGTCCGAGCGTGGCCAGTTCCCTGATGTCGCCGAGGGCGAGCAGCCTGCCCCGTTTACGCGCTCTGGCATGCGCGAGCACGCTCACCCCGCCCGCGGTGGCGATCATCTCGACCGCCCGGCGCAACGGCGTGTCGGCTTTTTCCGCGTAATACGGCCCGTGCGGCGCGAGCAATTCCTCGAACGCCGCGTCCACACTCGGCACCACACCGGCCGCCACCAGCGCCATGGCCAAGTGCGGACGCCCCGCGGCTGGCCCTGCCGAAGCGAGCACGGCATCGGGATCAATCGGCAACCCGTCGGCCACCATGCGCTCGGCCATCGCGCGCACCCGTTCGATCCGTTCGCCACGCAGCCGCTCGCGCTCATCGGCGAACCCGCGATCGGTCGGATCGAAGAGGTAGGCGAGCAGATGCACCGGCACAGGCCAGCCGTCCTCACCGAGGCCGACGCACGACATCTCCATACCGCGGACCAGCGTGAGCCCCTTCGGCAGCGCGTCGACCGCCTCGGTCCAGCCCGCCGTGGTGTCGTGGTCGGTGATCGCGACCACGTCCAAGCCGGCGGCGGCCGCGTTCCGGACCAGTTCGGCGGGTGTGTCGGTGCCGTCGGAGGCGGTCGAATGGGTATGCAGGTCGATGCGCACGCCCTCCAGTCTTACAGTGCTGGAGCCGGGGACCGCACGCGCAGGCGACGTAGCATCGCGGTGTGCCATCAATACCGCAGCTACCGTCGTTCCGTGGGTCAGGCCGTGAGCCGCGCCAACTGCCGCGCATCCCGATCCCGACCGCGCGGGCCATCGTCGACTGCGGCGTCTACGTCGAAGGACACCGGCTGCCCGGCAGATTCACCCATCGCGACGCGCTCGCCGAGGTGCGTAACCGGGGTGCGGGCTTCGTCTGGGTGGGCCTGCACGACCCGGACGAGGCGCAGATGGCCGATATCGCCGAGACGTTCGGGCTGCACGCGCTCGCGGCCGAAGACGCGGTCAAGGCGCATCAGCGACCGAAACTGGAACGCTACGACGACACACTCGTGCTGGCGATGCGCACGGTCGCCTATGTCGAGCACGAAATGCACAGCGTCAGTGAGATCGTGGAGACCGGCGAGATCATGGTCTTCACGGCACCGGACTTCGTGGTGTCGGTGCGGCACGGCGAGCATTCCGAACTGGCCTCGCTCCGCAAGGAACTGGAGGCCGACCCGGCCCAGCTGATGCTGGGCACCGGTGCGGTGCTGCACGCGATCGCCGACCATGTGGTGGATTCGTATATCGAAGTGACGCAATCGATCGAGCTCGATATCGATGCGATGGAGGAAGAGGTCTTCACCCCCCGCAACAAGATCACGATCGAGTCGATCTACCAGCTCAAGCGGGAAGTGGTCGAGCTACGCCGGGCGGTGAATCCGCTCGCGGTTCCGCTGCAGGTGCTCGGGCACAAGCCGGATGTGCCACTGCCCAAAGAGATTCGGCGTTACCTACGGGATGTGGCCGACCACCACGCCGGTGTCGCCGAACGGATCACCGACTTCGACGAGGCGCTCAGCGCGCTGATCAGCGCCGTGCTGGCCAAGGTCGGCGTGCAGCAGAACACCGACATGCGCACCATCTCGGCCTGGGTCGCGATCGCCGCGGTGCCGACGATGATCGCGGGCCTCTACGGCATGAACTTCAGCCATATCCCCGGCTCCGAGGAACCATGGGGCTTTTTCTCGGTCGTCCTGGTCACCCTGGGCATCTGCATCGGGTTGTACGTCAACTTCCACCGCAACAACTGGTTGTAGCGCCGATTACATTCTGGCCGCGCCACGTTCGGGATCGCGCACGTCGATACCCGCCTCGGCCCACGCGTCCCGCAACGCCTGCGCCCCGCGCACCCGGACCCACGCCGCCTCGGTCGCGGTCACCGGCGTCACCGCGAAGTAGCGAACCGGCTCGGCCGGGTCGGGCAGCACCACTTCGGGAATCCCGCTGTCCCCCAACAACACCGCGGTGAACGGCGCGTTCTGCCACATCGGCTCGCCCAGGTCCATCAGCGCATCCGCTTGCAGCACAACGCCTTCCACCGCGGGCGCGGCGGCAAGCACGCCGAGCGCCTTGGCCAGCCCCGAGTGCGCACCCGCCGCGGCACGCAGCGTGAGCACCAGCTCGGCCCGCGGCCCGCGCACCGGATCGGCAACCAGCGCAGTGGGATCGCCCATCGGATGACGTGATCCGCCCACCGTGGCGTAGTGCACCAAATCGCCGTCGACGATCCGCAGGATCTCGATCGGTTCCAAGCCGAGAAAGGTCACCGACGCCGAATCGACCCCGGTCACCGGCACGCCGAAATGGTCGAGCACACCCGTGCGGACCGTCTGCACCACCTCCATGCGTCAGATAGCCAGCCGCGCAAGCATGTCCCGCGCCTGTTCCGCGGACTTCGGGTCGCACAGCACGTCATAGCGCCCGGCCACCAACTGCATGGTGGAGGCGAAATCGCGCTGCCCCTTGGTCGCCGCGTACGGGATCGAGGTGGAGATCACGCCGAAGATGATGCCGCCGACCAGGCCGACCAGCAGCGGGCCGAGCGCGCCGCTCGTGGTGAACAGACTCAGCAGCAGACCGAGGAACAGGCCGAGCCAGGCACCGCTCACCACGCCGCCGCCGATGACCTTGCCCCACGTCAGCCGGTAGAGGACGCGTTCGACCTGCATCAAGTCGACGCCGACGATGGTCACGTCCTGCACCGGGAATTGCCCGTCGGCCAGATAGTCGACGGCCTTCTGCGCCTCGGCGTAGGTGGGATAGGAGCCGACAGGCCAGCCGGACGGCGGCGTCGGCAGGCCCTGCCGTGCGCGATTCGAGTTCCCCATGGGATTCGTCATGTCTCTATTCTGCTATTCCGGCCGGTTTCCCGGGGGCGTGAAACGCGTGGTCCGCGTCATTGCCGCGGCCCGGCCCTTTTCCGCGATCACCTGAGCCATTTTCGCACTCGCCTCATCGATCATTTCGTCGCCGAGCATGACCGCTCCGCGGGCACCGCCCTCGACCGAGGTGTGGAAGGCGTATGCGTCCAGAATCAATTCGGCCCGGTCGTAGTCGGACTGGCGCGGGCTGAAGATCTCGTTCGCGGCCTCGATCTGGCCCGGATGCAGCACCCACTTACCGTCGAAACCGAGGGCAGCGGTGCGCGCGGCGGCCCGCCGGAAGCCGTCCACATCCCGAATCTGCAGGTACGGGCCGTCGATCGCCTGCAAGCCGTGGGCACGGGCGGTGAGCAGGATCGTCATCAGGATGTGGTGGTAGGCATCGCCGGTGTCGTAGCCCTCCGGCTGTTCACCGACCACCAGGGTGCGCATGTTGATGCTCGCCATGAAGTCGGCCGGGCCGAACACCAGCGCCTGCACGCGCGGGCTCGCGGTGGCGATCTCATCGATATTGCGCAGCCCCAACGCGTTTTCCAGCTGCGGTTCGATGCCGATGCGGCCGACCTCGAGTCCGGTTGCCTTCTCCAGCTGGGTGAGCAGCAGGTCCAGCGCGCGCACCTGGCCGCCGTCGGTCACCTTCGGCAGCAGGATGGCGTCCAGTGCGGTACTCGCGCCTTCGACGACGGTGATCACGTCCGCGTAGGTCCACTCGGTGGTCCAGTCGTTGACCCGGACCACCCGCAGCTGCGATCCCCAGTCGGAATCGTTGAGCGCCGCCACGATATTCGCCCGCGCCTCCGCCTTGGCGGCAGGCGCGACCGCGTCCTCCAGGTCGAGGAACACCTCGTCGACCGGCAGGCCCTTCGCCTTCTGGATCATCTTCTTGTTGCTGCCTGGACAGGCGAGCACCGAACGGCGCGGCTTCAAGATCACTCCCGTCGATCGTGGCGCGGTACTTCTCCCGGTCGCCGAACCCTCTAGCCTGGCAAGCATGGCAGCTACCAGGGTGTACGTCGCCAGGCTGGCCGGCCTGGTGGTGTTGGGGCCGGACGGCGAGTCTATCGGCCGGGTCCGCGACGTCGTCGTGGCCATCCGGTACGACCGCCAGCAGCCCCGGGTGCACGGTCTCGTCGTCGAATTGCCCACCCGGCGGCGCATTTTCGTGCCGATTCTGCGGGTCACCGCGATCGAGCCCGGCGTGGTGACGCTGAATACCGGGACGGTGAGTCTGCGGCGCTTCACCCAGCGGCCCGGCGAAATGCTCGCACTCGCACAGATCGTGGATTCCACGGTGCGGGTGGAGGATCCGGATCTGCCGGACCTCGCCGGCGTGGACGTGCACGTGGTCGATCTCGGCATGGAACAGGCGCGGACCAGGGACTGGCGGGTGACCAGGGTCGCCGTGCGCGGGCATCGCCGGCTCGGGCGCCGCCGCACCGTGCACGTGGTGGATTGGATCCACGTCTCCGGCTTGACCCCGTACGAGATCGGCAGGCCCGGCCAGGACGTCACCCAGCTGCTCGAGCAATTCGAGGGCCTGCGCCCTGCCGACGTCGCGCATCTACTGCGCGAATTGCCGGAGAAGCGGCGCATCGAGGTGGCCATCGCGCTCGATGACGAGCGCCTGGCCGATGTGGTGCAGGAGCTGCCCGACGACGAGCAGGTCGATCTGCTCGGTCATCTGGAGGTGCGCCGCGCCGCCGACGTGCTCGAGGCGATGGATCCCGACGACGCCGCCGACCTGCTCGGCGAATTGCCGGTCGGCGAGGCCGAATCGCTGCTCGCGCTGATGGACCCGGAGGAGTCCGAACCGGTCCGGAGGCTGCTGGAACATTCCCCGTACAGCGCGGGCGGTTTGATGACGCCGAAGCCGGTCATCCTGACGCCGTCCACCACGGTGGCCGAGGCGCTGGCGAGGGTGCGCAACCCCGACCTGACACCCGCGCTGGCCTCGATGGTGTTCGTGGTGCGGCCGCCGACCGCGACGCCGACCGGGCGTTACCTGGGCTCGGTCCACATCCAGCAACTGCTGCGGGAACCACCGGCCCACCTGGTCGGCGGCATCCTCGACGCCGACTTGGCCCCGCTGCGCCCCGAGGTCCCGCTGGCCGCGGTGACCCGCTACTTCGCGACCTACAACCTGGTCTGCGGGCCGGTGGTGGACGACGAGAACCACCTGCTCGGCGCGGTCAGCGTGGACGATGTACTCGACCATTTGCTGCCCGACAACTGGCGCGACCAGGCAGAGCTGCACGAGGGGATTTCCGGACATGAATGACAAGGTCGGCGGTGCGCGGATGCGGCTCGAAACGCCGGTCGAGTCCCGGTTCCGCATCGATTGGGACGCCGAGGCGCTCGCGAACAGCAGCGAGCGGGTGGCCCGGTTCCTCGGCACCGGTCGCTACCTGGCCATCCAGACGATCATCGTGATCGTTTGGATTTTGTTGAATGTCTTCGTCATCGCATTGCGCTGGGACCCGTACCCCTTCATTCTGTTGAATCTGGCGTTCTCCACCCAGGCCGCCTATGCCGCGCCGCTGATCCTGCTGGCGCAGAACCGGCAGGACAACCGCGACCGGGTCGCGCTGGAGGAAGACCGGATGCGGGCCGCGCAGACCAAGGCGGACACCGAGTTTCTGGCCCGCGAACTCGCAGCGTTGCGGATCGCGGTGGGCGAAGTCGCGACTCGCGACTACTTGCGCAGGGAGTTGGAGGAGATGAAGGAGATACTCGATCGAATCGAGGGTGCGGGCGACGACAAGCCGCAGCGCAAGAAAAGTTCCGCCAGAAAGCAGGCGTCAGCCCCGGTTTCACCGCCCGTAGCTGATGATTGACCGGAAATACCAAACAACTACCTGACTGATGGGTAACCTGGACAGCGTTGTCCCGAGCGGCCCGGGGCGGGGGATGCCCAGACAGCCGCTCACACGACGTAGAGGATTGGTGTGGCTGAATGCGTATATCTACTCCGATAACCGTCTCGGCCCTGGTTGTAGCCGGTCTCGTCGCCTCAGGCTCAGCCGCTCTCCCCACCACCTCCACCGGCGCGCCCGAGGCTCCCGAAGCCTTGCTGGCCGCGTCGACGAATACAGCCGGATCGAAAGACAACTCGGACAACACCGGTGCGAGCGGATTGTCTAAGACAGTCGGTCTGCTCCCGGTGACCCAGGAAGCTCCTCGCAAACTTCGGGCAATGTCTCCGCTCGGCGAAGGGTCGGCTCCGTTCGCGGGACGGGTACCGCTGCAAGAGATCTCGCTGCCCCAGGTCGGCGGCGCGCTCGGCATCCCCGAAGTGGTGCTCGCCGCGTACCGCAATGCCGAACTCGCCATGGAGTCCTCCTCGCCCAACTGCGGCCTGTCCTGGAGCCTGCTGGCAGGCATCGGCCGGATCGAATCGGGCCACGCGGGCGGCGGGCGCACCGACGCCGCGGGCACCACGGTCACCCCGATCTACGGCCCCGCGCTGGACGGCACGTTGCCAGGCAACGAGATCATCAAGGCGGCCAGCGGCGGCTATGTGCGCGCGATCGGGCCGATGCAATTCCTACCCGGCACCTGGAGCCTGTACTCCGCCGACGGAAACGGCGACGGTGTCGCCGACCCGAACAACGTCTTCGACGCCGCGCTCGCCGCGGGCAAGTACCTGTGTTCGGGCGGGCTGAACCTGCGCGACCAGGCCCAGGAACTCCGCGCGGTGTTGCGCTACAACAACTCCACCGCCTACGCCGCCAACGTGCTCAGCTGGGCGGCGGCCTACCGCACCGGCGGTTCGCCGACCCAGGTGTCCATCTCCCCCGACCTGATCCCGCCGGGCAGCGCACAGGTGCAGGCGGCGGGCATGACGGCGGTGAACACCACCGCGCCGTCCACCACGACCACCACCACCGCGCCGCCGAGCACCACAACGACGACACCGACGCCGACCGAGGTGATGATCACCATCCCCGGCCTGCCCCCGATCCCGTGCGGCATCTTCTGCCCGCCGCCGCCGAAGCCGCTGAATCCGTGTGAGCCCGCCGTGATTCCGGCGCCGATGCCACAGCCGGGCGAGCCCGCGGTCGCCCCCGTCGCACCCGGACAGACCTTCGGTGCCGGAACCGCCGCACCGAAGGATCCCGCGCACCCGGAGCAGCCCATCGCGCCGGTGTGCGTCGCACCGCCGGAGGCGGCCCAGCCGCCCGCGCCGCCGCAAGTGCAGGTGGCACCGCCACCACAGCAGGCACCCGAGCAGCAGACCGCGCAGACGCCCGAATCGGCCCCGACCGTCCCCGAATCGGCCCCAACCGTCGCGGTCGAGCCCACCCAGACGGCCGTGCCGCAACCCACCCAGCCGCCCGGCATCACGTTGCCGTTCGGCATCGTGATTCCGCTGCCGCCCGCCCCCCAGGGCTGACGCCACACTCAAACGAGGTCACGAAGCAGTAACAAAAAGGTCTCGAATGCGGTAGCCTTCCCTTCGTCCGATCACGAAGGGCTCACATCGAGCCATTGGAGGGTCACCGCACAGTGGGGCGTCACCGAAAAAAGCCGGCTGTCACCGTCAGGCGCAGTTCCGTAATCGCATTGACCGGTTTGGTCCCCGCTGGACTCGTGGCAGTCACTGCCGCGTCCGATGTGGGAAATGGCAGTCAGGCCGCGGCAGCGGTCGAGCAGCACGTCCCGGGGGACGATCAGGAAGCAGTCGGGGCCAAACCGCAGGCCTTGGTGGAACCGATCGCCACGGCCGAATTCGTAACCAACAAGATGGCAAAGCCGGGCGGTCCGCCGGTGGTGAAAACCGTTGCGCTCAAAGATGGTCGGCAGCTCGCGGCAATGCCCGCCGGGCCGATGGGCATTCCCGGCATCGCGGTCGCGGCCTATGAGAACGCCGAACGCATCCTCGCCGCGGAGAACGCGGGCTGTGCCATGCCGTGGTCGATGCTCGCCGGAATCGGCCGCGTCGAATCCACGCACGCGTACGGCGGCAAAGCCGACGCCGACGGCAATCCGATCAGCCCGGTCTACGGCCCGGTGCTCGATGGAAGCCTGGCAGGCAACAACGTCATTCGCGATTCCGACGACGGCGAGCTGGACGGCTTGGCCGGTTACGACCGCGCCATCGGGCCGATGCAGTTCCTGCCGCAGACCTGGAAGCGCTACGCCGCCGACGGCAACGGCGACGGCATCGCCGATCCACAGAACCTCTTCGACGCGGCGCTGACCGCCGGAAAGTACCTGTGCGACGGCGGTTTGAACATGCGCGACTTCGCCCAGCAGTCCAAGGCGATCCTGCGCTACAACAACTCGATGGCCTACGTCGCGAACGTCATGGCCTGGGAAACCTCCTACAGCAGCGGAGTCGCACCACGGGCCGGGGACCTGCCCAAAATTTGACACGCCTAAAATTCCTGCCATGCCAGTAGTTACGGAATCGGATGTGCGGGGCGCTCTCGCAAAGGTCGACGATCCGGAGATCCGCAAGCCGATCACCGAACTGGGCATGGTGAAAAGCGTCGCGATCAGCCCCGACAGCAATGTCCACATCGAGATCTACCTGACCACCGCGGGTTGCCCGCTGCGCACCGAAATCATCCAGCGGGTCACCAAGGCTGTCGCCGACGTCTCCGGCGTCGGCGCGGTCACCGTCGATCTCGACGTGATGAACGACGAGCAACGCACCAACCTGCGTAAACAGCTGCGTGGCGACTCGGCGGACCCGGTCATTCCGTTCGCCCAGCCCGGCTCGCTGACCCGGGTGTACGCGGTCGCGTCCGGCAAGGGTGGGGTCGGGAAATCCAGCGTCACAGTCAATCTCGCGGCGGCCATGGCCGCCCGCGGCCTCTCGGTCGGCGTGCTGGACGCCGACATCTACGGCCACTCGATCCCCCGCATGCTCGGCACCGACGCTCGACCGACCCAGGTCGAGAAGATGATCATGCCGCCGCAGGCGCACGGCGTGAAGATGATCTCCATCGCGCAGTTCACCCAGGGCAACACCCCGGTGGTGTGGCGCGGCCCGATGCTGCACCGCGCGCTGCAACAGTTCCTCGCCGACGTGTTCTGGGGCGATCTGGACGTGCTGCTGCTGGATTTGCCGCCGGGCACCGGCGACATCGCCATCTCGATCGCCCAGCTGATCCCCGGCGCCGAGATCCTGGTCGTCACCACCCCGCAGATCGCGGCCGCCGAGGTGGCCGAGCGGGCGGGCGCCATCGCGCTGCAGACCCGGCAACGGATCGCGGGCGTGGTGGAGAACATGTCCTGGCTCGACCTGCCCGACGGCAGCCGGATGGAGCTTTATGGTTCCGGCGGCGGTCAAGTGGTCGCCGACCGGCTGACCCGCGCCGTCGGCGCCGACGTGCCGCTGCTCGGCCAGATCCCGATCGAGCAGGCGGTTCGCGAAGCGGGCGACGAGGGCACCCCGATCGTGCTGCGCGACCCCGACTCCCCCGCCGCCAAGGCACTGCTCGACGTCGCCGACAAACTCGCCGTCCGCCGCCGCGGCCTGGCGGGCATGTCCCTCAACATCGACACCACCCGCCGCTAGCCCGCCTCTCCGCGTTATTCAGGCCAGACTCGGTGCCACGGGTTGTCCCGGCGATCTCCGGGTCCGATTTCCGCGTGGCAGCATGTGCTCAGTGTCGGTGGGTGCCAATAAGCTCTTGGGCATGCTCACGTTGCTGTTGTACGTGCTGATCGTTGGTCTGGTGGCCGCGGTGCTGTTCTTGCTCGCCAGTGCGGTGTTCGGGCGGGCCGAGGAACTGGGGCCGCTGCCGGAGGGGACCACGGCTACCGTGCTACCCGCCGAGGGGATCTCCGGGGCCGATGTGCGGGCGCTGCGATTCCAGCAGGTGGTGCGCGGCTACAAGGCGTCCGAGGTGGACTGGACGCTGGCCCGGCTGGCCGCCAGGATCGACGAGCTACAACACCAACTGGCCGAGGCGCAGGCCGCGCGGTGGCAGACACCGGTCGCGCCCGAGCCCAAGTGAGCGCGGCCGACCTCGCCGCAGTCGAGGGCGACGGCCGAATCCGCTGTGCCTGGCCGCTGCAAACCCGGCTGTACCGCGATTACCACGACTACGAGTGGGGAAAGCCGCTGCACGGCGACGACGCGCTCTTCGAGCGACTATGCCTGGAAGCTTTCCAATCGGGACTGGCGTGGATCACCATCCTGCGCAAGCGACCGGCCTTCCGGGAAGCGTTTGCCGGGTTCTCGATCGAACGCGTCGCCGAGTTCGACGAGGCCGATGTGGCGCGCCTGCTCGCCGACACCGGCATCGTGCGGAACCGGCTGAAAATCGAGGCCGCGATCGGCAACGCCCGAGTTGCCCGTGACCTCGATATCGGACTGGACGAACTGCTCTGGTCGTTCGCACCTGCGCGCCGGCCGCGCCCGGCAACCAGCGCCGATGTGCCCGCCAGCACACCCGAATCCGTAGCTCTGGCAAAAGAATTGAAGCGGCGCGGGTTCCGCTTCGTCGGGCCGACAACGGCCTACGCACTGATGCAGGCGACCGGGATGGTAGACGATCACCTGGCCGATTGCTGGGTCGGTAGTGACGTGTCCGACACAGTCCGACCGGTCACTTTTTGAACTCAGGTATCCGTCCACATCCGCGATAGGGAAGAATGGGACGGGTGTAGCTCGCCAAATGCCGGCGAGCTCGCTGGTTGGTGACAACTGGAGTTCCAAGAAAGTGCGCAGCATATCGCGCAGATCTGGAGGGAGCAGAGGATGGCGGCCATGAAGCCCCGTACCGGGGACGGTCCCCTCGAGGCAACCAAGGAAGGGCGTGGAATCGTCATGCGGGTTCCACTCGAGGGTGGCGGGCGTTTGGTCGTCGAACTCACGCCGGACGAGGCCGCGGCGCTCGGCGACGAACTGAAGAGTGTCACCAGCTGATACCTCGGCGCTGACAGCGCTGGCCGGTCTACTGGCCTGCCCGGAATGCGCACTCGGACTCGAGCCGCATGCTCGGGTATTGCGGTGTGGACACGGACACAGTTTCGACATAGCCAAGCAGGGCTATGTCAGCCTGCTGACCGGCGCGTCGACCAAGATGACCGGCGACACCGCGGCCATGCTGGACGCGCGTGCCGCCTTTCAAGGTGGGGGACATTTCGCGCCGATCGCCGCCGCGGTAGCAGAGGCGGTCGGGTCGGACGCGCATGCGTCCGACACCGTGCTGGAGGTGGGCGCGGGCACCGGCTACTACCTGGCCGGTGCGCTCGACGCCGCGCCTTCGACCCTGGGGATCGCGCTGGACGTGGCCAAACCGGCCGCCCGGCGCTGCGCCCGCGCCCATCCACGGGCGGCATCGGTCCTCGCCGACGCCTGGAGCGGCTTGCCCGTCCGCGACGGCACCCTGCGCGCGGTGCTGTCGGTGTTCGCACCACGCAATCCGGCCGAGGTCGCCCGCGTGCTCGCCGAGAACGGCCGGTTCGTCGTCGCCACACCCACCGAACGCCACCTCGCCGAACTGGTCGGCCCGCTCGGCATGGTGACGGTCGACCCGGACAAGGACCGCAGGCTCGACACCGCCATGTCCGGTCACTTCGTGGCGGTCGATCGTGTCCTGGTGGAGTACCCGATGAAACTCACCAAGGGCGACGTGGCGAATGTTGTGGGCATGGGTCCGTCCGCCCACCACGTCGGCACCGAGGACTCGCGCATCGCCGCCTTCGCGGACGCGACCGAAGTCACTGCCTCCGTCGTGGTCTCCAGCTACCGACCGGCATAGCGGCGGAGATCAGATTTTTCGGACCTGTTCGTACACCTGGACGGTCTGCGCCGCGATCTGGGACCAATCGAATTCGGCAATCGCCCGCGCCCGCCCTGCCGCACCGAACTCGGCGGCCAATGCGGGATCACCGGCCACCTCATTGATGGCCGTGGCCAACGCCTGCTCGTACTCCTCGGGCGCGGCCGGGTCGTAGTGCACCAGCCGTCCGGTCCGGCCGTCGGCGACGACCTCCGGAATGCCGCCGACATCCGAGGCGACCACCGCGGTCGCACACGCCATCGCCTCCAAGTTGACGATGCCGAGCGGCTCGTAGACCGACGGACACACGAACACCGTCGTCGCGGCCAAGATCTGCCGGATCTGCTCGGTGGGCAGCATCTCGCGCACCCAGAACACATTGCCCCGGCTGCGCTGCAACTCCTCGACCGCGGCGGCCGTCTCCGCCTCCAACTCCTTGGTGTCCGGCGCGCCCGCGCACAGCACCAGCTGGATGTCCTTGTCGAAGTCGCGGGCCGCGGCGAGCAGATGCCCGACGCCCTTCTGCCGGGTGATCCGGCCGACGAACGCCACGATCGGCTGCTCGGGCCGCACACCGAGCACGGCGAGCACCGGCCGCGCGCCCGCCGCCACCGGTCCCGGATGCCAGATGCCCGCGTCGATGCCGTTGTGCACGACGTGCACCCGATCCGGGTCGACCGCGGGATAGGCGTCGAGCACGTCGTGGCGCATGCCCTCGCTCACCGCGATGATCGCGTCCGCGTGCTCAACCGCGTTGCGTTCCGACCAGGACGAGAGCCGGTAGCCACCGCCGAGCTGTTCGGCCTTCCACGGCCGTCGTGGCTCCAGCGAATGCGCGGTGAGCACGTGTGGGATGCCATAGAGCGTGCCCGCCAGGTGCCCGGCCAGGCCGGTGTACCAGGTGTGCGAGTGCACGACGTCCACCTGCCCGGCGGCGTCGGCCATGCGCAGCTGTGCCGACATCATCTGTACCGCGGCGTTGGCGGCGTAGAGCTGCGGATCGGGTTGGTGCACTACGGCATCGGAGCGCGCGACACCCATGCAGTGCACGGTGACTTCACACAGCTGCCGCAACTGCGCAGTCAACTGCGTCACATGTACCCCGGCCCCGCCGTAGACCTCGGGTGGGTACTCGCGGGTCAGCATGGCGACCCGAAGCCGGTCCTGCGCGCCGGAATCCGCCGTCGAGCGCCCGGTGTCCGTGCCGAAACTCACCCGCTTCAAAGTAGACCTTCGCCTCGGCTGGGGCCACTCGCGCGCCGGTTACCCGGTAGTTTGGCAGGTGTGAGGAGCCAGCCGCACGTACTCGGGATCGTGCTCGCCGGTGGCGAGGGCAAGCGACTCTTTCCACTCACGGCGGACCGCGCCAAACCAGCGGTGCCGTTCGGCGGCGCGTATCGACTGATCGATTTTGTCCTCAGCAACCTGGTCAACGCGGGTTTTCTGCGGCTGTGTGTGCTCACCCAGTACAAGTCGCACTCGCTGGACCGGCACATCTCGCAGACTTGGCGGCTGTCCGGTTTCGGGGGCGAATACATCACGCCGGTGCCCGCCCAGCAGCGGCTCGGTCCGCGCTGGTATACCGGCAGCGCCGACGCGATCATGCAGTCGTTGAACCTGATCTACGACGAGGACCCCGACTACATCGTGGTTTTCGGCGCCGACCACGTGTACCGGATGGATCCGGAGCAGATGGTCAACCATCACATCGAGTCCGGCGCCGGTGTCACGGTGGCGGGCATCAGGGTGCCGCGCAGCGAGGCCAGCGCGTTCGGCTGCATCGACTCCGACGAGTCCGGCCGGATCACCCAGTTCCTGGAGAAGCCCGCGCATCCGCCCGGCACGCCCGATGATCCCAATGTCACTTTTGCGTCAATGGGCAACTATGTCTTCACCACCAAGGTGCTGGTGGATTCGATCAAGGCCGACGCGGACAACTCCGACTCCGATCACGACATGGGCGGCGACATCATCCCGTCGCTGGTCGCGTCGGGCCAGGCCGGTGTCTACGACTTCGCCGACAACGACGTCCCCGGCGCGACCGAACGCGACCGCGGCTACTGGCGCGACGTCGGGACCATCGACGCCTTCTACGACGCGCACATGGACTTGGTCTCGGTGCACCCCGTTTTCAACCTCTACAACCGGCACTGGCCGATTCGCGGTGCCGCCGAGAACCTGCCGCCCGCCAAGTTCGCCCAGGGCGGGCTGGCCCAGGAGTGCATCGTCGGCGCTGGCAGCATCCTGTCGGCCGCGACGGTCCGCAATTCGGTGCTCAGCTCCAATGTGGTGATCGACGACGGTGCCACCGTCGAGGGCAGCGTGCTCATGCCCGGCGTCCGCATCGGCCGCGGCGCGGTGGTGCGCCGGGCCATCTTGGACAAGAACGTGGTCGTCGCCGAGGGCGAGATCATCGGTGTCGACCTGGAGCGTGATCGCGAGCGTTTCGCCATCAGCAACGGCGGCGTGGTTACCGTCGGCAAGGGCGTCTGGGTGTAGCTGCGGCGGCGCTGGGATGGCCGCGCCGTCTGGGGACGTCTGGCGTCTGGGGAAGCTCGGCGATCACGTCGCGACGTTGCCGGAAGAGCCGATCAGGGCGGCGGCACGGGCGTAGCGGTGCAGAACGGCGCGCAGGGGCCGGGCGTGCGGGGCACCGTCGACTTGGTCGGACCGCCGAAATCAGCGGTGCTGACCAGATAGACCATCAGCACCGCGACCAGCAGGACCAGGGCGAAGGCGATCATCGTCCCGCCCCAGTGGATCGGGCGACGTCCGTTTTCGTCGTTGCTGTTCAAGATGTAGTAGATCACTCGGGTCGCACCTCTTCCGCATGCCCCGATCGGGAGCATCACCTCTCTGGTACCGGTTCGGATGTGCTCTGAGCAGCATGCGCCTCGAATCGCCACACCGTTGCGGTATTCGCCGACCCGGCCGCGACCGACGCCGGCGACCGGCCCACCCCTCCGGGGTCGGTCACCAGCGGTCCAGCCTCCGAACACGTCCGAGAACGGTCTTCTCTCCTCGAACGTGACCTGACGAAGGCGAACCGGCCATCCTACATCCGTTGCGAGGCTTCGCATTCCATGATCTGTCACCGATCGGCTGGCGCAATGCCCAGCGCGACAACCAGATTCACGAACGGTGAACAGCGCGGAACCACGCTCCACCGCTCGGTGGAGCGTGCGTCGGACGTACTGATGGGCTACTGGCCGGGGGCAGGTGGTGCGGGCGGCGCCGTGCAGAACGGTTCGCAGGACCCCTGCGTCGGGGTGACTTTCGCTGGGCCGGTATCGAAGTCGGCGTTACTCACCAGCACCATCAGGATCACCGCGGCGAGAATGACGAGACCGAAAAGAACTAGGGTGGGCCGCAACCAACTCGTTCGATGTTCTACGACGACGTGGCCGACATGGCCGATTTCGAAGAGTTCGTACCCACGCATTGCTATACCTCCGCCAACTGGCTACCTACCGGGTACCCGGCGTGGGGCGGGGAAACCGCGTTTCTTTACCAGTCAGCCGCGTGAAGCGCAGAGCAATCCGTCGCCGACCGGAATCAGCACACTGGTGAGCTCCGGGTCCTCGGCGATCGCGCGGGTGGCCGCCCGCACCGCCTGCGTGGCCGGATCACGTTGCGCCGCATCGGGTACCCGCCCGCCGAGCAGCGCGTTGTGCAGCAGAATGGCGCCGCCCGCGCGCAACAACCGCACCGCTTGGGTGACGTATTGCGGATGCTCGAGCGGTGCGGCGTCGATGAAGACCAAATCGTAGGCGCCGTCCGCGAGGCGGGGCAGCACATCGAGCGCGCGGCCGTTGATCAGACGGGTGCGCGCGGGCGGAATCTCGGCGGTACGAAACGCCTCCTTGGCGGCGCGCTGATGCTCCGGCTCGGAATCGATGGTGGTCAGCGTTCCGTCCTCGCGCATGCCGTCGAGCAGCCACAGCCCGCTGATGCCCGCGCCGGTACCGACCTCGACCACAGCCTTGGCGCCAAGCAACTGTGCGTACATACTCAGCAGCGCCCCGACCGACGGCGGCACGGGCACCGCACCGAGTTCGGTGGCCCGTTCGCGCGCGCTGACGAGGATCTCGTCCTCCACGACGGATTCCTCCACGTAGGCGAGATTTCGCTCCAAATTCGATGCCACCGTATGAGGCTATCCCGCCTCTGCGCGTATTCAGGTCGTACTAGTGGGTGCCACGCATGACGCGTTGCGCGCGAATCTCCCGGAAGTTTTCTCAGGTGTCCCTCAGGGTCTCCATATCCAGGCCATATCAGGACAGGAAAGAGTAGGGGCAACGCAAGACCAGCCGACCGCTCGACACGGGACGCGGGAACAACGACATACCGATTGTCGGTTGTATCCAACGTAACGGTTCCAGGTCCGAAACAGATTCGGATCGGAGCCCAGTTCCGAGTTTACGGTCCCTAGTAGGAGGTAGCCCCATCCACATGGTCGATGCGGCGCGTGAGCACGCCACCCTGCCAGAGCAGATTCTGCCGATCGAGTCCGAGGCCGACGAGGCCGTGGATCTCACCGGTACCGCTGCCTTCGATGCCACCGGTGACCGGGCGGCCATGCCGTCCTGGGACGACCTGGTCCGCGAACACGCCGACCGCGTCTACCGGCTGGCCTACCGCCTGTCCGGCGATGCGCAAGACGCCGAGGATCTCACCCAGGAGACCTTCATCCGCGTGTTCCGCTCGCTGTCCAATTACCAGCCGGGCACCTTCGAGGGCTGGTTGCACCGCATCACCACGAACCTGTTCCTCGACATGGTTCGCCGCCGCAACCGCATTCGGATGGAAGCGCTGCCGGAGGACTACGACCGGGTCCCATCCGAAGGTCCCGACCCGGAGCAGGCCTATCACGACGCCCGCCTCGACCCGGATCTGCAACGTGCGCTGGATTCGCTCGCGCCGGAATTCCGCGCCGCTGTCGTGCTGTGTGACATCGAAGGACTCTCCTACGAGGAAATCGGCGCTACGCTCGGCGTGAAGCTCGGTACGGTGCGCAGCCGCATTCATCGCGGGCGACAGGCACTGCGCGACTACCTTGCGCATAATGGAAGTGAGCAGCGGTTCGCCGCTGAAGCAAACATCGGGTGAGCCGGACGAAGGCATCGCCCTACGGATCGGATGATGTCGGTTGGAAGGGTGAGCACCGAATGAGTGGCGACTCCAGCACGTCCGGTCGTCGTCCGCCTCGATTCCGTCCCACCGAGCATCTGGCCAGCGAAGCGGTCGCGGCCTATGTGGACGGCGAGTTGCGGATGAACGCCTATCTGCGTGCCGCCCAACATCTTTCTGAGTGCCCGGAATGCGCGGCCGAGGTCGACGCGCAACAGCAGGCGCGCGTCGCGCTGCGCCAATCGGGCCCGATCTCCATTCCCACGGGTCTGCACGACAGCCTGACCCGAATTCCGCTCGCCGATCTCCCCGGCGGCGCGTCGAGCCAGACGTCCGGATCCACCGGGACTCCGCGCAACGAGGCGGTTTTCGGCTTTCTGACCGATTCGTTCGCCGCGACTCGGTGGACTACGTGGTGGCGCAAGTAGAGTTTCCCGCGTGACTGAGCGTAGCGAGGGATCCAAAGGCACAGCGGCCGACAGGGGGAACCTGCGGCCGCCGGACGCGCCCGTCCTGGGGCCGCGCCCGGTCTACCGACCCCATGTCGACACCCACACCGCCCGTGCCTTCCGCAGGCCCACCGGTCTGTCCGGATCGTTCGCCGAGCCGCTCCCCCGTAGCTCCGCGCAGGCCGCGAGCCAGGACGTGCAGAACCGCCCGCCGGACGCGGTGCTCGCCGAGGCGTTCGGACGCCCGGCAGGTTCCACCGAACTCTTGCAGCGCGACCCGGACGCCGCCGACGACACCGCGCCCGCGGCAGGCCCCGTCGACCCGTGGCGCGACCCGACCTCCGCCGCACGGCTCGGCGCGCCCGCGGTACCGACGCCGAAATCCGAGCCGCTGCCGCAGGCGCAGCGCCTGAGCGCCCGCGAGGTCCTGTTCGGTTCCCGCGTCGCCCCCAAGGCCCTTGCCCTGCTCGCGGTCGTCGCCCTCGCCATCGGCGTGCTCGGCGGCCTGGTCGGCCGACTGACCGCCGAGCAGGCCTCCACGCTCACCTCCCGCAAAGTCACGCTGGAGCAGGCCGCCGACCCCGAACAGCCGCACAGCCAGATCGCCAAGGTCGCCAACGCGGTGCTGCCCGCCGTCGTGTCCATCCGGGTCACCGTCGGCGAGAACGGCGCCACCGGCTCCGGCGTGGTGATCGACGGCGCTGGCTACATCGCGACCAACAACCACGTGGTCTCGATGGCCGCGCAGGACAAGACCAACAAGGCCGCCATCCAGGTCCAGTTCTCCGACGGCACCCGCGTGCCCGCCAATATCGTCGGGCGCGATCCGAAGTCCGATCTAGCCGTGCTCAAGGTCGACGTGAAGAACCTCACCGTCGCCAAGCTCGGTAAGTCCAACGACGTCCAGGTCGGCGACGAAGTGCTGGCCATCGGCTCCCCGCTCGGCCTGAGCAAGACGGTGACCTCCGGCATCGTCAGCGCGCTGCACCGCCCGGTGAAACTGCAGGGCGAAGGCAGCGATACCAACGCGGTGATCGACGCGGTGCAGACCGACGCCTCGATCAACCCGGGTAACTCCGGTGGCGCGCTGGTGGACATGGAGGGCAGGCTCATCGGCATCAACACCGCGATCCGCAGCGAGACCGGCGGCTCGGTCGGCCTCGGCTTCGCCATCCCGGTGGACCGGGCCACCGAGGTGGCGCAGACGCTGATCCGCGACGGCAAGATCCACCACCCGACACTCGGCGTCAGCCTGCGCAGCAAGGTGGTCGCGAACGAGCAGATGAGTGGCGCCGAGGTGGCCGACGTCGCGCCGGGCGGGCCCGCTGCCAGGGCCGGGATCGTCGAGAAGGACGTGATCGTGAAGGTGGGCGATCGCGAGGTGACCGGTCCGGACGAACTCGTGGTCGCGGTGCAGTCACGCCGGATCGGCGAGACGGTGAACGTGGTATTGATCCGCGACGGCAGGCAGGTGGACGTGTCCGTCACGCTGGAATCCGACTGAGCCGCTGGTCGAATGGCCGGGTAGCCTGGATCCGTGTTCAGCAACATCGGCTGGAGCGAGATGATGATCTTGCTCGTCGCCGCCCTCGTGATCCTCGGACCGGAGCGACTGCCCGGCGCGGTTCGCTGGACCACGCGCAGCCTGCGTCAGGTGCGCGACTACGCCAGCGGCGCGACCGCACAGCTGAAGGACGAGCTCGGCCCGGAGTTCGAGGATTTCCGCAAGCCGCTGGCCGACCTGAACGAGCTGCGCGGCATGACCCCGCGCTCGATGGTGACCAAACACCTTCTCAACGGCGACGATTCGATCTTCCGCAACATGGAGGACGCGCTGCCGGACAAGAAGGATCTCTACGGCACGAACAGCGGAATGCCGGACTATCCGATGCCCAAATTGGAAAAACCGCTGGAGCGCAACGAACGTCCACCGATCGACACCGACGCTACGTGAGCTGGCGCGAACGAGTCACGAGAAGGGCTCGGTGTCAAGCGAACTAGACACCATGGCCTGTCCAGCTGTCTAGACTTCGCACATGTCGGCCGATGACGTGGCGCGAGTTTTCGCGATCGAAGACAAGGTCGAGCGACTGAAGGCGGCCACCGATGGGGTGGCGGCGGCCCAGCAGACCATCAACGAACTCACCAGGATCCGTCGCGCGGTGATCCGCGAGCTACACGCCGAAGGCTGGACCTTCGCCAGAATCGGTGCGGCAGCCGGGCTTTCCCGCGCTCGGATCCATCAGGTGAGCACCCAGGGCCCCGCACCGGAGGGCTTGTTCTTCGGGCACGGGACGCTCACCGTGCTGGTGCCGGAGGTGCGGGCGGGCCGGGTGATCGGCGCGCCGGATCCGGCGGCGCCGCATCGCCTCGTCGAGTTGCTGCGCGAACTCGGCTTCACCGCCTCGATCGAGCACTTCCTGCCGGGACGGCCGGTCGACCTGAACCGGGACGGCGTGATCGTGCTCGGCGGCCCGGAACTCTCGCCGAGCCTGCGTCAGCTGCTCGCCGCCGATCCGCGGCTGCGGCGCGCGGTGGCCAGGGCGGGTGACGCCAGGCGTGGCATCGAGGATCGGGCCGCGCGCCGGGTCTATCGCCCGGGCGGACCCGATCCGCACGACATCGCCTATCTGGCGCGACTACCGCGTCCGGACGGGCGCGGCACGGTGCTGATGATCGACGGCATGCACCCGCCCGGCTCGCTCGGTGCTATCCGGTTGCTCGCCACCCGGCTGGCCACCCTGCACGAACGGGCGGGCACGCACCTGTTCTCGGTGCTGGTCGCCTGCCGATTCGACCGCGCGACCGGTGAGCCGCTGGAAGCCGAGTTGCTCACGCCGGTCTATCGGCACGACCCCGAAATGCGGGTGCCCGCACCGGGTTCGCGTCGCTGAATTCCGCTGGCAGCCACCGCGCGACCTGGTGCCGACAATGATCGCCACACGAGTAATGTGGCGCAGGTCACTCTGCCCTTCCCTTCGGGAAATCCCGATGCGATGCTTGGATAGCTAGAAGATAACTAAGCGTTGATAGGTGAGCTCAGATGAGTGTTCCACGTTCGATGGCGGCGAGTTCCGCGCCCACGGTCCGTACGGTGCGGCCGAAGCCGCTCGAGCCAGGACAGGCCGCCGTGATCGACGCGGCCGATCCGATCATCACGACCCATCGGGTCACCTACAGCGACCGGCTGAAGCTGTTCATCGGCGCAGGCGAGACCATCGATAACTTCCTGCGACCGCTACGCAGGCTGGACGGCCACCACCGCTACTCGATCCAACTGACCCGGCTGCCCGCGCCCATGCGCCCCGCCGACATCACCCCCGCGGTCAGTTCCGCCCCCGGACAGAACTATCTGCGGTGCACCGGATCGGCGGACGCGTTGGTCCTCGAACTCCGCACCACCGTCGACGGCAGCACCCGCCTGCACACCGTCGGTCGTGCGGGCAGCTGGGACGGCGAGCCCGCCATCTGCGTCCAGGTTCCGGAGAACATGCCGACGCCCTGGATCTATCCGAACGAGGTATTCACCGCCGAAACCGCGGCCGAGATCTTCGCCGCCTACTTCCACACCGGCACGGTCCCACCCGGCTTCGAGCTCCGCGAAACGATCGACTGATGCGTTTCCCGAGGAGGCAGTGATGAACCCGCTCGTCATCGTCGGCGGCGCCGTATTGGCGGTCGGCCTGGTGGTTCTGATCGTCACCGTGCTGCGCAGACCCACTGCTTCGCACCGGCACCTGACCGTCGCCGCGCTACAGGCACGACTCGCCGAGGAGAACACCCCGGTGGCCCCCGAATCGGAGGAACGCCTGATAGACCCGGTAATGGAACACGCGTCGGCCCAGCCACCCAAGGAGTCCTGACCGACAGGCAGGCCGAATAGCCGTTCGCTCCGGCCCGGTCCGCCTACGGGCTTTGCCGGACTGTTGCCCGGTAGGCTGGATATGAGCCGGTGTACCCCGGTGAGCCCGCTCGAGAGAGGAACCGTGCTGATGCGCGCCATGCTCGAGCAATTGACAACGCTGGCGAACCAGGGCCCCGTGGCCTTGGCGCGAGTTGTGGATACCACCGGCCCCGGACCGCGTGAGCCGGGTGCGG
Source organism: Nocardia iowensis (assembly GCF_019222765.1). Taxonomy (NCBI): domain Bacteria; kingdom Bacillati; phylum Actinomycetota; class Actinomycetes; order Mycobacteriales; family Nocardiaceae; genus Nocardia; species Nocardia iowensis. Next base: position 7,552,593 of record NZ_CP078145.1, read on the forward strand.
CCATGCTCGTCACCGAATCGGGCGAGGTCGTCGGGTCGCTGTCGGGCGGTTGTGTGGAGGCCGCGGTCGTCGAATCGGCGCGGCAGGTGCTGAGCACCGGGCACGCGGTGACCGACCGGTTCGGCTACGCCGACGGCGACGGTATCGCGGTCGGGCTGACCTGTGGCGGCGAGATCGAGGTCTTCGTCGAACGGGTGGGGCCGGAGCACCTCGCGATCCTTTCGGACTTGCGTCGGCGGATCGAGGCAGGCACCCCGGTCGCGCTGGCCACCAGACTGGACACGACCGCGGAATGGAAACTGGTGCGCGACGGCGATACCGACGCGTGGCACGGCGTCGACCGCGACGCGCGCGCACTGCTCGCCACGGGACACAGCGGAGTGGTCGGCGCCGACGAGTGCGAGGCCGACGCCTCCCCGCGCCCCCGCGTTTTCGTGCAGGTCTTCGCGGCTCCCGCGCGGATGATCCTGGCGGGTGCGAACGATTTCGTGCGGGCGCTGAGCCGCACCGGCCGCCAGCTCGGCTACCGGGTCACCGTCGTCGATGCCCGCGAAACCTTCGCCACAGCAGCCCGATTCCCGTCCGCGCACGAGGTCGTGGTCGACTGGCCGCACCGGTACCTGCGCACCGAACACGAGGCGGGCCGGATCGACGGCCGCACCGTGGTCTGCGTGCTCACCCACGACCCCAAGTTCGACGTGCCGACGATCGCGGCGGCCTTGCGCATCGACGATATCGCCTTCGTCGGCGCCCTTGGTTCCCGCCGCACCCACGCCGAACGCACCGACCGCCTGCGCGCCGCTGGCGTCACCGAGAGTCGGCTGGCGCGCCTGAAAAGCCCACTGGGCCTGGACCTCAACGCACGCACACCCGACGAGACCGCGATCTCCATCGCCGCGCAGATCCTCGCCGAGCGCGGCTCGGCATCGGCGCGACCGCTCGATCGGCTCGACGGGCCCATCCACCGCTGAGCCCGCCGCGGCGAATCAGAGCAGATGTTCGAGCCGTAGCGGAATGTCGCGGCAGCGGCGGCCGGTGGCGTGGTGGACGGCGTTCACAATGGCGGCGGCGGCACCGATCATGCCGAGTTCGCCGATGCCCTTGACGCCCAACGGGTTCACAACCGTGTCATCGACTTCCACGAACGAGATGTCGACCTCGGGAGCGTCCGCGTTCACCGGCAACAGGTATTCCAGCAGCGACGCGTTGGCCCAGCGGCCATCGCGGATATCGGGCAGGGTGGCCTCCATGAGTGCTTGGGACAGGCCCCAATTCATGCCGCCGAGCACTTGGCTGCGCGCCAACTTCGCATTGAGCACCCGGCCGGGTGCGAAGGCGCCGACCATGCGGCGAACACGGATGATGCCCAACTCCGGGTCCACGGCGACTTCGGCGAACTGCGCGCCGAAGCTCATCTTCGCGTACGGCGCCGCCGTCGTGGCGGGCCGCCAACTGCCGGTCGTCTCGATATCCGAGAGATGATTCCGCTCCAGCACCTCCGCGTAGGCCTCGCTGACCGAAGGGTCCTCGATCAGCCGGAGTCGGCCGTCCACTCCCTCGATCTCATCGGGCGTGCGGCCGCGCAGCGGTGAGTCGATGTCGGCGACCGCGATCTCGATGAGCTGGGCGAGCAACTGGGTGCAGGTGGTGTGCACGGCGGAGCTGACCGCACTCGCGCCGATCGATCCGACGGTGGCGGCGATGTTCGGGTAGTCGGTGTTGCCGATCTCGAACCGGATGCGGTCGAACGGCATGCCCATGGCATCGCAGGCGACCTGCGACATAGCCGTGGCCACCCCGGTGCCGAATTCCTGGGTACCCGTCTGGACAACGAGTGAGCCGTCCGCACGCAACCGAGCGTGTGCCCGTTGCGGTTGGCCGGGTTCGTACACCGGGTAGCCCGCGGTGCCGACGCCCCAGCCGATGAGCCAGTTCCCGTCGGTGTGCGATCCGGGGGTCTGGTTACGGCGGTCCCAGCCGAAACGCTGCGCGGACAGCCGGAGGCATTCGAGATAACCGTCGGAGCTCCACGGGTTTCCGCTCTCCGGGTCGACGGCGGAGTGATTGCGCAGCCGCAGTTCCACCGGGTCCGCGCCGAGTTGTTCGGCGAGTTCGTCTATGGCGCACTCCAGCGCGATCATGCCGGAAGCCTCACCAGGCCCGCGCATGAACGTCGGCGTCATGGTGTTGCCCTTGATCAGCCGATACTGCCCGTCCCAGTGCGGGATTCCGTACGCCTTGCTCGCCACCTCCAGTGACGGTTCCGCCCAGTCGTCGAAATGCGAAGTGACGGAGAGCTTGTGGTGCCGCAAGCCGGTGAACCGGCCGTCCGCGTCACTGACCAGGGTGACGCGCTGCTCCTGCTCTTCCCGTAATCCGGTGCCGTAGAACATCTGCTCGCGATTCAAGATCACCCGAACCGGCCTGCCCAGCTCCCGCGCGATCAGCGGGGCGAGCGTAACGTGCGGCCACATCATGGCTTTGGCGCCGAAACCGCCGCCGACGTAGTCGGTGACCACCCGCACCTTGCTCGGCGAGATGCCCAGGTGCGCCGCGATGGTCAGCTGACTCGCCACGATGCCCTGGGTGGCGTCGTAGACGGTGACCGAATCCCCGTTCCACATGGCGGCGGTGACCGAGCATTCGATCGGATTGTGGTGATTGGCGGCGAAGCGGAACGTCGCATCGACGGTGTGCGCGGCTGATGCCGCGGCGGACGCGAAGTCGCCACGCGATTGGGACGCGGGGATCTGGCCCGCGAAAATGTTGTCCGGCAGGTACTGCTCGTCGCGTCCGTCGTCCAGCCGCACCAGCGCGGGCTGTGCGTCGTAGGTGGCCTCGACCAGCCGGGCGGCGTGCTGGGCAACCTCGAAGGTGTCCGCGACGACCACGGCGATCGGCTGGCCGAAGTAGTGGATCGTGTTGTCCTGCATGGGAAAGAAGGTCTGGCCCGGTGCTGGTTGGCCGAACAGGGATGGCATCAGCGGCACCGACGGGACCCGCGGCAAGTTTTCGTGGGTGAGCACAGCGACCGCACCGGCACGCAATGCGCGACTGGTGTCGATGGATGTCACTGTGCCGTTGCCGATCTCGGCTCCGACGATGACGCCGTAGGCGGCGTTCGGCATCGGGATCTCGGCGGTGTACCTGGCGGCACCGGTGACCTTGGCGTGCCCGTCGATGCGGTCGAGTCCCTGACCGACGAGCTTGGCAGCGGCTGGAGCGCTCATTTCCGACCTCCTCGCTGCGCGATCCCGTCGGCGACTATTTCCAGCGTGCGCACCATGGTCCGTTGCGCCAGTTCGATTTTGAACCGATTCATGGCATGGCTGCCGTCGGCGCCCGCGAGTTCGGTGGCGGCGGCGGCCGCGAAATTCTCCTTCGTCGCGGGCTTGCCGATCAGCAACGCCTCGGCCATTCTGGCGCGCCACGGTTTGGTCGCCACGCCGCCGAGACCGATGCGGACATCACGCACCTGCCCGTCCATCAGATCGAGCGCCACTGCCGCGGAAGCTGCGGCGAATTCATAGGATTCGCGGTCGCGCACCTTCAGGTAGTGCGAGTTCACCGCGAACGGCAACGGCGGCACGTCGATTCCGACAATGAGTTCGTCGGCGGTGATCGGATGTTCGAGATGCGGTGTGTCACCGGGCAAGAGGAAGAAGTCGTCGAAGGCGATGGCCCTGCTACCGCGCGGGCCCTGCACGTGCACCACGGCGTCGAGTGCGGTCAGTGGGATCGCCATATCGGACGGATGCATGGCGAAACAGTGCTCGCTGGTACCCAATACGGCATTGCCGCGATGCAGTCCCTCGTGCGCGCCGCAGCCACTCCCCGGCTCGCGCTTGTTGCAGGCGAACGCGATATCGCGGAACTGTGGACACCGCACCCGCTGCATCAGGTTGCCGCCCATCGAGGCCATGTTGCGGATCTGCGCGGACGCGCCCTTCCACAGGGCGATGGACAGAAACGGAAAGCGTTCGACGACACCGGGATCGGCGGCCACGTCGCCCATCCGAGCCATCGCGCCGATACGCAGGCCGCCGTCCGGGCGATGCTCCAGGTCGGTGAGCGGCAGCCGGTTGATGTCGACGACATTGTCCGGCTCCATCGCGCCGATCCGCAGCATGTCCACCAAAGTGGTGCCACCGGCCAGGAATACGGTATTCGGTCGGGCGGTCACCGCGGCTAGTGCCTGGTCCACCGTCTCGGCGCGGGCAAAGGCGATGGGCTTCATCGGGTCTCACCCATCTCGTCGCGCGCGGTCTTTATCGCGTCCCTGATGTTCTGATAGGCGGCGCAGCGGCAGATATTGCCGCTCATCCATTCGGCGATCTCCGCATCGCTGCCGGTGTGACCCTCTTCGATGCATTTGATCGCCGACATGATCTGGCCCGGTGTGCAATACCCACACTGGAAGCCGTCGCAACTGATGAAGGCGCGCTGCACCGGGTGCAGTTCCTCCCCGGCCGCGACCCCTTCGATGGTGGTGACCTCGCGTCCCTCCACGCTCAATGCCAAGGTGAGGCAGGACAATTCGCGCTTGCCGTCGACCCACACCGTGCACGCACCGCACGCGCCCTGGTCACACCCCTTCTTGGTGCCGGTGAGACGCAGGTATTCGCGAAGGGCATCGAGCAGGCTGACCCGTGGTTCCAGGGCCACCGGGAAAACGTGGCCGTTGACGCGCAATGTCGCCAGCGTGTAATCGGGACCGGCAAACTCCGGCTGCCGAGTGTCCTGCTTGGGTAGCTCACCAATAGTCATAGACGTATCTCCTGCTCATGAGTGCGCAATGGCTGCACGTCTCGGAATACAGAATGCGAACGTAAGACCCGAGCTCCACCCTAGCGTCCAGACAGCAAACTCGCTCACTATCTGGCGAATATGCGAATCGCATCCGTTGTCGGCCCATGGCTTTCGACGAACAGCAACGAACCCGGGCACCAGCGGCACCCGGGTTCGCACGTCAGACTGTGATCAGGCAGCCGCCCATGCCGGGCGCAGCGTATTCATCGGCGGCCGGTCGGCCAGCGACACCTCGGTGCTCTGCGCGGTGAAGGCGTCCCCGATCAGCGGGAACTGGGTGAGCGCTGCCCCGGAATCCTGCACGCCGCTGCGACCGAGCACGGTGCCGAGAATCTGCCTGCTCATCACCCCCAGATCCGCCAGCGGGCGGTTCCGGTGGGTGCGCACCCCCAGGTTCACCTGGCCGATCGCGGACAGGCCGAGCTGGTCGTAGGTATCGAGCAGCAACCCGATCTCCACCCCGTAGCCGGGCGCGAACGGTACCGAAGTGAGCAACTCGCGGGTGCCGGCGTATTCGCCGCCCAGCGGCTGCAGCACGTCCGAGAGGTCGGGGCGCAGCGCGGCGAGCAGCGGCCGGGCGACGAGCTCGGTGACCCGCCCGCCGCCGTGCGCGTCCACCGCACCGCCCTGCCGCAGCGGCCTGCGGTAGTAGGCCTTGACCAGGTGCATGTCATCGACGGTGAGCAGCGGGCCGAGCAGCTTCGGGACGAAGGCGGGATCGGGATCGATGAGATCGGAGTCGACGAAGGCGATCAGATCACCGCTGGTGACGGCCAGCGAGCGCCACAGCACCTCACCCTTGCCCGGCACCGGGTCCAACTCCGGCACCGCCTGTTCCCGGCTGATCACCTCGGCGCCCGCGGCACGGGCCCGCTCGGCGGTGGCGTCGGTCGAGCCGGAATCGAGCACGAGCAGTTCGTCGACCAGGGTGCCGAGCAGTGGGCGGATGCTGGCGACCACGTCGGCGACGGTGTTTTCCTCGTTGAGCGCGGGCAGCACCACCGAAACGGTGCGGCCCGCTTTGGCGGCGACGAGTTCGTCGACGGACCAGTCGGGGGTGTCCCAGGTGTTTGTCGTCGCCCACGCGGGGCTGTATTCGCGGCTGTGGGGGTGGTGGAATTTCATACCAAACCTCGCAGGGTGCGTGCTGGGGGCCGGATGCCTTGGATCGCGGCGATCATGTCCACCACCCGCCGGGTCGCGGCGACTTCGTGGACGCGGAAGACGCGGGCGCCGGCGGCGGCCGACCATGCTGTTGCTGCCAATGTGCCCTCCAACCGCTCGGAAAGATCGACACCTAGAGTCTCCCCGATGAAATCCTTGTTGCTGAGTGCCATCAGGACTGGCCACCCGGTATTTACAAGAACGTCCACTCCGCGCAACAACTCCAGCCCGTGATAAGTGTTCTTGCCGAAATCATGGGTCGGATCGATCAAAATCGAATCCTTGCGCACCCCCGCCGCGACCGCGTTCTCGGCCGCGCGCACCACGGTATCGGTCACTTCGGCCAGCACGTCGGCGTAGCGGACCCGATGTGGACGGGTGCGCGGCACCGCTCCGCCGGTGTGACTGCACACGATTCCGACGCCGTGTTCGGCGGCCACCCGCACCAGATCGGGGTCGGCGCCCGACCAGGTGTCGTTGATCAGATCCGCACCCGCCCGCACGGCGGCCAGCGCCACATCGGCCCGCCAGGTGTCGATGCTGATCAATAGCTCCGGGTACTTTTCGCGAATTGCCGCGACGAACGGGATTACCCGTCGTGATTCCTCGGCCGCGTCGACCACCGAGCCCGGGCCCGCCTTGACCCCGCCGATATCGACGAGATCGGCTCCCTCGTCCACCGCACGCGCGACCGCGTCCATGGCGGCGGCGTCGGTGAAGGTCGCACCCTTGTCGTAGAACGAATCGGGAGTCCGATTGACGATCGCCATGACCAGCGCCCGATCCGTCGCCACCGACTTGCCACACAGGCTTGGCAGGGGCGTTACGGTCGGGCTGGGCACTCCCCGACTGTACCGACTCATGTATCTCCACCCCCAGGTGCGGGACCCGCGCACCCGATCTCGAGAGCCGCATCCGTCCTGGGGGTGTGCACCCCTTTTGGCTCCTGGTGAAGGAGTGACGATGCCGTGCGGGGTGCGTTCGGTGTCAGTTCTTCGGCGCCCGGCCCGCGGCCACGTCGGAGGGGTAGTCGTCGTAGGCCGGGACGTAGCCGTCGGAACGGCCCGCGAGAACGTACAGGGTGCCGTCGCCGTCCGGGGCGTAGCCCTGCTTGCGCAGCTCGACCTTGCGGCTCTTGAAGGTGGAGGTCTGCTCCAGTTCCTCGACGACCCGGATGAACAATGGGACGGCGTAGCCGGGTAGCCGGTCGTAGGTCAGCTCGGCGACGGCCTTGCCGTCGAACTCGGCGTCGGGACTCAGCGTCACGGCGGCCATGCCCGCTTTGCCGTCGGTGCCGGGAATGGCTACGCCGTAGACGACCGCGTGGGAAATGGCATCGGACTGGGTGAGCGCGCCTTCGACCTCGGTGGTCGCCACGTTCTCGCCCTTCCAGCGGAAGGTGTCGCCGAGCCGGTCCACGAACGCGATGTGATGCCAGCCCTGGTTGCGGACCAGGTCGCCGGTGTCGAACCAGACGTCGCCCTTCTTGAAACCGTCGCGCACCAGCTTCGCCTCGGAGGCCTCTTTGTCGGTGTAGCCGTCGAACGGCGAGCGGCTGGTCACCTTGGCCAGCAGCAGTCCGACACCGCCGGTACCGACCCGGCGCAACCGGCCGTTGTTGTCCCGCTTGGCTTTTCCGGTTTCGTCGTCATATTCCACCACCGCGTACGGCAGCGGCCCGAACCCCGCGGTGCGGTCGACGCTGAACGCGTTGACGAAGGCGATATTGGCCTCGCTGGCAGCGTAGAACTCAACGATCCGGTTGATGCCGAAACGCTGCTTGAACTCGTCCCACAGTTCCGGGCGCAGCCCGTTGCCGACCGCCAGGCGAACCCTGTGCTGCCGGTCGGTGGGCTTCTCGGGCTGGTTGAGCAGGTAACGGCACAGTTCACCGATATAGATGAAAGCCGTTGCCTGCTCGCGGATCACCTCGCCCCAGAAGCGGGACACCGAGAAATGCCGTCCCAGCGCCAAGGTGGCACCGGAGCACAGCACGGTCGACAGCGCGACGGTCAGCGCGTTGTTGTGGTACAGCGGCAGGCAGCAGTACAGAGTGTCGTTGCCGCGCAAGCGAATACCGAGGCCCCCGAGGCCGACCATGCTTTTGGTCCAGCGCAGGTGCGTCATCACGCTGGCCTTCGGCAGACCGGTGGTGCCGGAGGTGAAGATCAGGAAGGCGCGCTCCTTGGCGGTGATCTCGGCGCAGACCGGCGGATCGGTGGCGGCCTCACCCTGGGCGGCGGCGTGTAGATCCTTGGCGGACAACACATTCGCGGGCGGCTCGGACAGCGAGTCCAATGCCTCCTTGCATTCCTCGCCGACCACATTGAGCACGCTGTTCAGCAGGCCGAAACTGTGCGCGAGCACCTGGTCGCGCTGATGGTGGTTGAGCAGGCCGACCGTGACGCCGAGTTTCGCCGAAGCCAGGACCACGAAAAGGGTTTCGGGCCGGTTGGTCATCAGGACACCGACCACGTCGCCGCGCCGCACACCACGCTCGGCGAGCACCGACGCGTAGCGGTTCACCTCGGCATTGGCCTCGCCATAGCTGTAGGCGGCACCCTCGAAACGCAGGAACAGGCGGTCCGGATGACGATGGGCGGTGCGCTGAAAGTACAGCCCGACAGAAGATTTGTCGTCCGGCTTGACCAGCATGCCGACCGCGTTGCGCAGCATGCCCGGCGCGTCGAGCGCCATCGCCGGGAGGCTTCTGGCCAGGTCTAACAGGCTCACCGTGGAGCGACCGTCTGAACTCACTTTTCAGTTCTCCTCATCAGGGCGCCGCGGCCGCCTCCAGTGCCGCGAAGGCAGACGAAAGATCGGTGACCACGGTGACGCGGTCCATGGCGCGTTGCGGCACGAACTTACGGTCGTAGAGTTCGTCGAGCCATCGGAAAAGACCTCGGTAGAAGCCATCCGAATCCAACAGCACCACGGGCTTATTGTGCTGTCCCAGATAGCCTCCGGTCCAGGTTTCGAAGAACTCCTCCAGCGTGCCGATGCCGCCGGGCAGGGTGAGGAAGGCGTCGGCGCGGTCCTCCATGATCTGCTTGCGCTGCCGCATGGTGTCGGTGACGACCAGCTCGTCGGCGTCGACGTCGGCGACTTCGCGGTGCACCAGATGTTTCGGGATCACCCCGATGGTGTTCGCGCCGCCCGCCCGCGCCGCGTTCGCCACCTCGCCCATCATCGAGACATTGCCGCCACCGGACACCAATTGCCAACCGCGCCGGGCGATCTCGGCGCCAACCTGGGCCGCCAGGGAAAGATAGGCGGGATCGATGGTGCTGGCGGAGCAGTAGACACAGATGGCGTAGGGCTGCTCGTTCACCACTGGTCCTCCGTACCGATCGCGTCCTGCGCGCCATTCGCCTCGGCGTTGGCGAGGATGATCTGCACAACCTCCTCCACGCTGTCGGTCACATGGATCAGCCCGAGATCACCGGGCGAGATCTTGCCGGAGCCGCCGAGTGAGTCACGGAGCCAATCGACCAGTCCGGACCAGTACCTGGTGCCGAACAGGATGATCGGGAAGCGGGTGATCTTGCGGGTCTGCACCAGGGTGAGCGCCTCGAACAGTTCGTCCAGGGTGCCGAAGCCGCCGGGCAGGCAGATAAAGGCCTCCGAGTACTTCACGAACATCGTCTTGCGGACGAAGAAGTAGCGGAAGTTGATGCCCAGATCGACCCAGTCGTTGAGGCTCTGCTCGAACGGCAGCTCGATGCCGAGGCCGATCGAATAACCGCCCGCCTCACACGCGCCCCGGTTCGCCGCCTCCATCGCGCCGGGCCCGCCGCCGGTGATCACCGCGAAACCGGCCTTGGCCAGTGCCGCGCCGATGGCCCGGCCCGCCTCGTACTCCGGATGATCCGGCCCGGTGCGCGCCGATCCGAAAACGGTCACCGCACGCGGCACCTCGGCGAGCGCGCCGAAACCCTCGACGAACTCGGCTTGGATGCGCAGCACGCGCCACGGGTCGGTATGCACCCAATCGGTGTCGCCGCGCCGGTCCAGCAAATTCCGGTCGGCAGTGCCGATCCCGTCCTTGCGGTCGCGGCGGAACATGACCGGCCCGCGGAACTTGGCTGTCGACTTCGGCTTGTTGGCAACCTCACGGTCAGCGGCGTCGGTGGACATGCGATCCACGCTACCGGGCGGTGGACCAGGGCAACGGGTCGGACAGGAGAAGTCGTCCTACGTTCAGCCCCAGTACTCGCCGCGCTTCTTCCGTTCCTCGACCTCGGCCAGGTACTCGGCTTCCTTCGGGGTGCCGAGTCTGTCTTCGTCTCCGTACTTGTCGGGGAGGTGTCTCAGCTGATCGGGGGGTATGGCATCGCGAATGCGGTTGAATTCGGCGGCCATTTCGATGATCCTCGCCTTTTCTTCTTCGCTCAGCGGGTTCTCCACCTCGTGAGATTCCCTGAAGATCTTGCCGTCGATTTCTTCTGGCATCACTAACTCCCTTTGCCTATTTCTCGCCCATGAGAATTATAGTGCGTCCGTTGACCTCAGTTTTCGAGACCACTTCGAACGTGGTGGGCGATCTGAACAGCACTTCCATTTCTTCGGGAATACCTCCGTTGTGGCCGAGGTATTTTCCGTTCTTCGAAACGATTTGGAATTCTACGTTGCGGTCTTTCGCAGCCTCTGGTGTGGCGGAGGACGACGTGAGCGGCTGCTCTGTGATCTCATGCCCCGGTTTGTACTTCGCGATCTCGTCTGGAGTCAGCTCGACTCGGCGGGTAACCATGCCCTCATGCGGCGGCATCTTGTCCAGTGCCTTATTGACCTGGTCGAGCCATGCCTTTTCATCGGGGGTGAGTTCTCGCCCTTCACGGACAGCTTTGTTGAGCACCGATCCGTCACTGACGTAACGATTGATCGCCGCCTGTTCTTCCGGAGTCAAATCGACTTTGGCCGTACCCGGCGGATGCTTGGTCGTCGGCACCTCGATCGGTTCGTTTTTCGGCGGTGGATCTGCCTTGGGCTTGAGCCGACCACCAGGTGCCAGGTCCTCGAGACGTTCCATTTCCCGCACATGCCGGGCAAGGTCCTGGTCGAGCTTCACTCCGGCGCGGATCCGGCGGTTGTTCTGCCATTGCTCGATCAGGGTCCGCATTGGGCGGGCGTAGCGGGCGCAGATGGCGGCGGCTCCGGCCAGGCCGACCGCGGCACCGGCGCCGAAGGTGATCCAGGACGACGCGATCGCGATGGCGGCGTTGATGGCCAGTTCCTGGATCAGCGCATCGCGCACCATCTCGAGCTGTTGGCGCAGGGTGTCGCGCAGTTCATCCAGTGCTTGCCGGTGCGCGCGACAGGACTCGGCCAGTTCGCCCATGGCGGCGAGCACCGCTTCGGCGGCCGACTTCAGCGCGCGCAGGTCTTCATCGATGAACGCGATTTCCGGTGCGATGACGGCATCGAACGCGACGGCGGCGGCTTCGAGGACGGCCGGGAACGCGGCGGCCCCTTCGGCGGTGCGGGCACGGTCCCACGTGTCGGCGGCGTTCGAGATGGTGGCGGCGTTGCCGTCGGGCACGGTGATGCCGATCTTCTCGACGAGTCCGAGCCCTTCATCCTTCAGCCCGCTGCCGGGGCCGCCCGCACTCGGTAGCGGCACCCGGCAATTGAGTGCCGGGTACATCGGTGCCGGTGGTTTTACCGGTGCGGGTCCGGCGTTCATCGTGGCCCCGTGCTCATCGAGGGCGCGCTGGTAGCCGAGCTCGTTGAGGATGATGGCGTAGCTGTGGGCGGCGGTGGCGACTCGGGTGACCATGCGCAGGATCTCGGTCGCGCGAGCGTCGTAGGTCCGCGCCCACTCCTTGGCGTCGCTGTAGCTGCCCGCCATATCGGTCGCCTTGGCGAGTTCGGGCCATTGGGCGTCGACGGCAGCCCACCAGGCCGACGCGCCCGCGGCCACCTTCGCGGCGGTGTCGTAGTAGGTGGTGACGTCGACGTCGAGAACAGTGCCGGTCACCGCGCGGATCCACCACCGCGCCCGAGCATCGCGATATTCGCTGCCGAGCCTTGCTCGTAGGACCGGCGGGCCGCTGTTGCGGCAGCCTGCATCTTCGCCAGGCCGTCAGCGATCTTCGCGGCGGCGGTGGTCCATTCGGTATGCGCGGTAGCGTGCGCGTCTGCCGCGGCACCGGTCCAGGTTGCCTGCACAGCGGCCATGCGCTCGTCCACCTCACGCAAGGACTCGTTCACGAACCCCGCCAAGCTGGCCACCTTGGCTGTCACCGCTTCCAGCTGTGCGAGGTCTACGCGATACTGCTCGGTCAATGTCGTTGTCCCCCACAGGCCGCGGATCGGATGTTTCGCTCGAGGTGGAGCTAGGGCAAGTCCAGCGAGCTGACGGCGCTCGCGGTGCTGGAGTCGGTCGCGGCCGTGCGATCGACCACTACGCCGAGTAGATCGGCCATGTCGGCCAGCGCTTCGAAAACGGCCATGGCGGCAGTGTGGGTTTCGTCCCAGGCCTGGGCGTAGGCGGTAGCCGCGGTGCCGCGCCAGCTCGACATGAGCCCTTCGACATCGGCCGATCCCGAGCGCAGGCCGTTGATGAGGTTTTGGGCGGTCAGCTGCACGTAGCGACCGGCGTCGGACACGTGATCGGGGACCAGGGCGAAGGTGGGAGCGGTGTCGGTCACGGATGTTCCTCGGGTTTCGTGGTCAGTCCGTCGAGCCGGTCAGGTAGGTGCGCAGCATGGCGGTGACGGCGGTGATCTGGTCGACCGGGACGTGCTCGTCGCGCTTGTGGGCGAGGTTGGGGTCGCCGGGGCCGAAGTTGACGGCGGGGATGCCGCGGGCGGCGAACCGGGAGACGTCGGTCCAGCCGTACTTGGCGCGCACTCCGCCGCCACCGTGGCTGTTCACCGAGGCGACCAGGTCCTTGGCGGCGGGGGCGGTCAGCCCTGGCAGCGCGCCCGGGGCGGAATCGGTCACCTCGAAGGTCAGCTCGAGGCCGTCGAACACCTCGCGGACATGCTCGACGGCTTGGGTCACGGTGCGGTCGGGCGCGAAGCGGAAGTTCACGTCCACCTCGGCCGCGTCGGGGACCACATTGCCCGCCACTCCGCCGAAAACCCGTACCGCGGACAGCCCTTCGCGGTAGACGCACCCGTCGATGTCGACCTCGCGGGCGCGGTAGTCGGCCAGCCGTTGCAGGATCGGTGCCAGGCGGTGAATCGCGTTGTCGCCCAACCAGGCTCGTGCCGAATGCGCGCGCACCCCGGCGGTGGACAGCCGAACCCGCAGCGTCCCTTGGCAACCCGCCTCGATCCAGCCGCCGGACGGTTCGCCGAGCACCGCCAGGTCACCGGCAAGCCACTCCGGCAGGTCGCGTTCGATGTGCCCGAGTCCATTGAATTCCGAAGCGATTTCCTCGCAGTCGTAGAAGATCAGCGTCAGATCGTGCACCGGCTCGGCGACCGTCGCGGCCAGATGCAGGAACACCGCGTCGCCGGACTTCATATCGACCGATCCGCAGCCGTACAGCACCCGCTCACCCGCCGCGTTCACCGCGAAGTGGCCCGGCACGTTGTCGGCGATCGGCACGGTATCCAAGTGACCGGCCAGCACCACCCGGGTCGGCAGCCCGCGATTCGTCCGCGCCAGCACCACATTCCCGTGCCGTAGCACCTCGAATCCGCTGGTCTGCTCCCGCAGCGCCTGTTCGACGAGATCGGTGATCGCCAGTTCGTCCCGAGAAACGCTCGGAATGTCGACAAGAGCGGCGGTCAGCGTAATCGGGTCGGCACGCAGGTCGATGGTCACGTACCCACCCTACGACCGTGTCGAACGGCACCGGCGCGGAGCAGGCTCACCACGGGTGACGGCGGGTCGGTAACCTCTGTGGACGTGAGTACTCAGGGAGCAGCAGCAGTCGGTATCGCCAATGTGACCGCGGACGGGACCGTCCTCGACACCTGGTACCCGAGCCCGGAACTCGGCGAGTTCGCCGAGACCGGGACCAAGCGGCTGGACGACGCGCCCGCCGAGTACGCGGCGCTGCTCGGCTTCGACGAGGCGCGCGGTGTCGATGTGGTCGCGGTGCGCACGACGATCGCCGATCTGTCCGTCGCCCCCGTCGACGCGCACGACGTCTACCTGCGCCTGCACCTGCTCTCGCACCGGCTGGTCCGGCCGCACGGGGTGAGCCTCGACGGCCAGTTCGGGCTGCTGAGCAATGTGGTGTGGACCAACCACGGTCCGGCGGCGGTCGACGGCTTCGAGACCACCCGCGCCAAGCTGCGCGCCCGCGGCCCGGTGACCGTGTACAGCGTCGACAAGTTCCCGCGCATGGTCGACTACGTCGTTCCGTCCGGCGTGCGCATCGGCGACGCGGACCGGGTCCGGCTCGGCGCGCACCTCGCCTCCGGCACCACCGTCATGCACGAGGGCTTCGTGAACTTCAACGCGGGCACCCTCGGCAACTCCATGGTCGAGGGGCGCATTTCCGCGGGTGTGGTGGTCGGCGACGGCTCCGATATCGGCGGCGGCGCGTCCACCATGGGCACCCTCTCCGGCGGCGGCACCACCATCATCTCCATCGGCGAACGTTCCCTGCTCGGCGCCAACTCCGGCCTCGGCATCCCGCTCGGCGACGACTGCGTCCTGGAAGCGGGCCTCTACCTGACCGCGGGCACCAAGGTCACCGCCCCCGACGGCACCGTCACCAAGGCCGCCGAATTCAGCGGCCAGAACAACCTCCTCTTCCGCCGCAACTCCGTCACCGGCGCGGTAGAAGTGGTCCCCCGCAAGGGAACCGGCATCGAACTCAACGCCGCCCTGCACGCCAACGACTGACTCGACGCCCCGTGGCAAGCCACGAGCAGCGCGCTCATTGACCTGCCGCGCACGAAATCGCTGGCGTATTCCGGCGCGGCAGACGAACTCACGCGCGGCGAGTTCCGTCGCGGTCGGCGAGCTCAGGTGAGGCGCTTCTTTTGGACTTTGCCCATGGCGTTGCGGGGCAAGGAATCGACTACGCGGATTTCGCGGGGGCGTTTGTGGACGGAGAGTTGTTCGGCCACATAGGTGATCAGGTCTTGTTCGATCGACGCAGGCGCGGTGGGGCGTAGGACGACGAAGGCGACTATGCGCTGGCCGAGGTCGGGGTCGGGGAGGCCGACGACGGCGGCCTCGGCGACGTCCGGGTGACCGAGGAGGACGGTTTCGACTTCGCCTGCGCCGATGCGGTAGCCACCGGATTTGATGAGGTCCACCGATTCGCGACCGACGATGCGGTGGAAGCCGTCGGCGTCGATGGCGGCGACGTCGCCGGTCTTGAACCAGCCGTCGTCGGTCCAGCTTTCGGCAGTGGCTTCGGGTCGGTTGAGGTAGCCGTCGAAGAGCATCGGGCCGGAAACCTGGAGGCCGCCGATGCTTTCACCGTCATGCGCGACATCGGCGCCGGATTCGTCGCGCAACCGGGTCCGCACGCCTCGCACCGGGGTGCCGACCCACCCGGGGCGGCGCTCACCGTCGGCGCGGGTGGACAAGGTGATCATGGTTTCGCTCATGCCGTAGCGCTCGATGGGCGCGTGGCCGGTGAGTTCACGCAACCGCTCGAAGACCGGAACGGGCAGCGGTGCACTACCGGACACGAGCAGTCGAGCGTCCGCCAATCGCTTTGCGGCAGCTGGATCTTCGACGATGCGCGACCACACGGTCGGCACCCCGAAGTACAGCGTGCCCGACGCGGCGGCATACGCCTGGGGGGTCGGCTTGCCGGTATGCACCAGCGGGCTGCCGACCCGCAGCGGGCCGAGCACGCCGAGGATCAGGCCGTGCACGTGGAACAACGGAAGTCCGTGTACCAGCACGTCGTTCGCGGTCCACGCCCACGCATCGGCCAGTGCGTCCAATCCGGCCGCGATCGCACCGCGGCTGAGCACAACGCCTTTCGGCAATCCGGTCGTCCCGGAGGTGTACAGCACGAAAGCTGTTGTGGCGGAGTCGGGTTCAGGGTAGGTGTGCCACGACCTGGCGTGCACCCGCACCGGAATCACGGGCAGCTCGCTCCCCTCCTGCGCTTTCCCGAGCCACGCTTGCGCCCCGGAATCGGCCAGGATGTGCGCGAGTTCCGCGGTGCCCGAATCCGGCGGCACCGGAACGACGGTCACGCCCGCGATCAGGCAGCCGACGATCGCGAGCACCGTGGTGACGGTCGGCTCGGCCAGCACCGCGACCCGATCGGCGCGGGCAACGCGTTCGGCCACCGATGTCGCGGCACCGAGCAGATCACTGCGCGAGAGCGTCACCCCGTCGATGGTGACGGCATTCGGAATATCCGCGCCGCCTGCGACGGCGAGCGGGTTCAGGGAACTGAGCAGCAGCGGCGGACCGAACGACATGCGCCCAAACTACTTCGCCCCGCCCCGGGCGCCTCGACCGATCACAGGTGAATGACGCTGCGATGTGACGGTTGACACAGCGGGTGAGGCGGTGACAAAGTTCATGTACAACCTTCTCATTGAGCTAGGGGTCAACGATGACCACGCCACTTCGCGCAACGACGCACGTCGCCGAGCCGTCGGACGATATCGACATCACCCAGTTCATCGATGGCATCGCCGGCCTACTCGCCGGCACCGCCAACGTCATCATGCAGCTCAGCAACCGCCCCGTCGGCTACGGCGTCGTGGAAAGCACCGTCGACAGCGGAAAAGTCATGCTGCACCCGGTCAAGCGGTTACGCACCACCGTCACCTATCTCGCCGTGGCCATGCTCGGCACCGACGCGGAGCGCGAGGACTACCGCGAAGCCGTCAATCGCTCGCACCGGCCGGTGCGTTCGACCTCGGCAAGTCCGGTGCGGTACAACGCATTCGACCCGAACCTCCAGCTGTGGGTGGCCGCGTGCCTCTACTGGGGCGCGAAGGACCTGTACGAGCGCATGCACGGCCCGATGGACGAGCCCACCGCCGACGCCTTCTACCGCTACAGCGCCCGCCTCGGCACCACACTGCAGGTGCGGCCGGACATGTGGCCCGTCGATCGGCAAGCCTTCGCCGCGTACTGGGACAAGAATCTGGCCACCACCACGATCGACCCGCCGATCCGCGACTACTTCGACGACCTGATCGATTTGAAGATGCTGCCCCGCCCGGTACAACTCACCTTCGGCCGCATGCACCGCTTCTTCGTCATCGGCTTGCTCCCCCAGCACCTCCGCGACCAAATGGGCTGCACGTGGACTGCGCGCGACGATCGCGCCCTCGACCGCATCATGCGCACCCTCGGCGCCACTCAGTCCCGGCTCCCCCGGCAGGCGCGCATGTTCCCGATCAACGCCTACCTGCTGGACCTGCGCATCCGCCGCCGCCTCGGGCTTCGCCTGGTCTGACAAACCGGTCCGGGCATTTCGCCGTCGAACAGTGTGATCTCGAAGGAGTCGGGCATTCCACCCGAAGGGGGCAGACCCAGGAGGAAACCATGGGCCGTCGGACTGTGGCGATCGTTGCCGCTGGGCTCTTTTTCGCCCTTACCCCGCCGAACGCAAGCGCCGAGACGAGCGATCCCGATGCGGTGCCACCACGTACCGCGATCTCGGTTCGCTCCGGCATGGGCTTCCATGGGAGCACCGCCAACGAGCACGAGTCACGCACCGCGCTCTCGCTGGTCAAGCTCTACCTCGCCGACTACACCCTGCGCCACGGCGACGGCTCCGACGCGGAGCGCGACCTGGCCGAGCGGATGATCCGCTATTCGGACGACGGAGCGGCGAGCGCCGTGGAAGCCAAATACCCGGACGCGACCGACACCATCGCGGCGGAATACCACCTCACCGCGACCGATAGCGGAGACAGTTGGGGCTTCGCCTTCACCAGCACCGCCGACGTCGCCGATTTCCTCATCGCCAAGCTGCGCACCGACCCCCGCTCACCCATCTTCGAATGGATGGCCGCCGCGGGCGCCACCGCTGCCGACGGCACCGAACAAGACTGGGGAACTGCCCGATTGCCGTACGTCCTCGGCACCAAATGGGGTTGGTCCGATGTCGGCGTGCCCGAGGTCGCCTCGGCGTCGTACGGCCGCGGCTTCGTGGTGGTCGCCCACACGCACGGGACCGCCGAAGAACAAACCGCCGACATCATGGCCGCGCTGCCGTACCTGGCGGACGATCTCGTCCCGTTCCCCTGAGCACCCTCATGGCACCCGAAACGACACCACCACGTGGTCTCTGGCGAATTGCCGGATCGCGGCGTCGTCGTGCAGCGGAATGACGGTCTGCGGCGTCAGCGCGAGCGACAGCGCGGTGCGAGCGATCATCTCGGCCAGCGGCTCCGGGTCGTAGGCGGGCAGCTTGCCTTCCTGCTGTAGCCGCGCGATGAATTCGGCCAGATAGTCCCGGCCGAGCTCGAGCACCGGCGCACCCTTGGTCGTGAGATAGGGCAGCACCAGCTCGGGTTCGGTGGCCAGTAGCCGGTGCAGCAGCTGGTTGTCCCGCAGGCCGGTGATGAACGCGGCGAACAGCTCGACGATCTGCGCCTCCGCGCTCGCGTCGCGATCGACCTGCCGCTGTAGGGCGGCGTCGACCTGCTCGACGAACTCGCGGGTCTGCCGCAGCCCGACCGCCTCGATCAGATCGGTCTTGCTCGCGAAGCGCCGATAGAGCGTGGCGAGCGAGAGTCCGCAGCGCCGGGCCACCTCGACCATGCTGGTGCGCTTGATGCCGAAGTCCAGGAACGCCAGCAGCGCGGCGTCGAGCACCCGTGCCTGATTGCCGTCCTCCGGGCCCGTGCTCCGCACCAACGGCAGCAATCTGCTCAGCTTCGCCATGTCTGCCAGCCTATCCGGTCGCCGAAACGATGACACAAAAAGCATTGCACAGCATCATTGACAGAGCATAGAGGCAATGAGAAGGTGAGATACAAATCTTCTCACCGCGTGCTCTCTGCGAGCGTCCGGAAACAGAAAGACGAGGTCGACGATGACCGCACCGCTGCGCGCCGCCACGCACGAGTCGGATCCGAGCCGGGCCGAGCTGTCCGCCGAGTCATTCACGCCGGAAACCATCCAGGAGTACATGGACGGCATCGCGGCTTTCCTCGGCGGCACCGCCAACGTCATCATGCAGCTGAGCCTGCGCCCGGTCGGCCGCGGCGTGCTGGAGAGCACCGTGGACAGCGGCAAGGTCACCTTGCATCCGGTCAAGCGGCTGCGCACCACGCTGACCTACATCGCGGTCGCCATGATGGGGTCAGACGAGGAATGCGCGGTCTACCGCGAAGCCGTCAACCACTCGCACCGGCCGGTTCGCTCCGGGCCGCAGAGCCCGGTCAAATACAACGCCTTCGACCCGAAATTGCAGCTTTGGGTGGCGGCCACGATCTACTGGGGCCTCGACGACCTGTACACCCGCATGCACGGTCCGCTGGATCCGGCGACCTCCGAGGCGCTCTACCAGTACAGCGCCCGGCTCGGCACCACCTTGCAGATGCGGCAGGAGATGTGGCCCGCCAGCCGCGCGGAGTTCCTGCCGTGGTGGGAGGAGAACCTCGCGCAGCACCGGATCGAGCCCGCCCTGCGCGACTACTTCGACGCCCTCATCGACCTCGAAATGATGCCGCGGCCAATCCAATTCACCTTCGCCAAGCTCCAGCGGTTCATCGTGGCGGGATTGCTGCCACAGCATGTCCGGGACGAGATGCGGATGACCTGGACCGAACGGGACCAGCGCCGATTCGACCGGCTGTTGCGGGGTATTTCCGTGGTACACACGCGGCTGCCCAAGCAGGCGCGGATGTTCCCGTTGAACGTCTACCTGTTCGATCTGCGCAGGCGGATGCGGCTGGGAAAGCCACTGGTGTAGGGACTTTCGGAGAAGGGACACCAGCGGACCGGTGGGCAGGGCACGCGCCCTGCCACTGCTTTACCTCAGGATTTGCTGACCAGTGCGCGCAGGAAGAAGGTGAGGTTGGCGGGCCGCTCCGCCAGCCGCCTGGTGAGGTAGCCGTACCACTGACTGCCGTAGGGCACATAGACACGCACCGCATACCCCGCCCCGACCAGCCGCAATTGCTCGGCCTCGCGGATGCCGTACAGCATTTGCAGCTCGAATCGGCCTGGGCCTCGACCGGTTTCGACCGCCAGGTCTTCGGCAGCGGCGATCGGCACCGGATCGTGCGAGGCCACCATCGGGTACCCCGCGCCGCGCAGCAGAATCTCCAGGCAACGCAGGTAGGAGTCGGTCACCTCGGCCGCACGCTGGAATGCGACCTCGTGCGGTTCGCGATAGGCGCCCTTGCACAACCGGATTCGCGATCCCGGACCGGACAACTCGCGACAGTCACGCTCCGTGCGCCGCAGATAGGACTGCACAACCGCACCGAGCCAAGGGAATTCACGGCGTAGCTCGCGGACCGTCGCCAGCGTGGCATCGGTTGTGGTGTGATCCTCAGCGTCGACGGTCACCCACACGTCGGCCTGCGCCGCCTTGGTGCACAGGATGCGCAGATTCTCGGTGGCGATCGCGGGACCGTCCACGGGCAGTGCTTGACCGAGGGCGGACAGCTTGACCGACACCTCGACCGGCGGGGCCTCGATCCCCGGTCGCGGGGACCGCTCCAGCGCCGCCAAATCATTGATCAGCGACAGGTATTCGGCCACCATCGCGTCGGCCTGCGCTCGGTCGGTGGTGTTCTCGCCGAGGAAGTCCACGCTGACCATCCGGCCACTGTCCAACAGTGTCTGCGCCACCCTGATGAGATCGTCCCTGGTCTCCCCGGCCACGAACCGCCGCACGATCTCGGCGGTCACCGGAATACCGGTGAGCACACGCTTCATTCGCGGCGACGCCGAGGCCGCGAGAATGAGCGGGCGCAGCGGATTCACGAGCTCATGTGGGGGTAGCGGTACTCGGTTGGTGGGACGAAGGTTTCCTTGATCGTGCGCGGCGCCACCCAGCGCAGCAGGTTCAGCGGCGAGCCCGCCTTGTCGTCGGTGCCCGAGGCGCGGGCGCCGCCGAACGGCTGCTGGCCGACCACCGCACCGGTCGGTTTATCGTTGACGTAGAAGTTGCCCGCCGCGAAGCGCAGTGCGGCGTCGGCCTGTTCGATCGCCTTGCGGTCCTGCGCGAAGACCGCGCCGGTCAGCGCGTACGGCGCCGCCGACTCGACCTCGGCCAATATCGCGGCGTACGAGCCCGGTTCGGAATCGTCGTAGACGTGCACCGACAGGATCGGTCCGAAATACTCGGTGCCGAAGGACTCGTCGTGCGGATCGTCGGCCAGCAGCACCGTCGGACGGACGAACCACCCTTCGCTGTCGTCACAGGCGCCGCCGACCGGGATGGTGAGCCCGGCAGCCCTGGCGCGACCGATCGCGGCGGCATTCTTGTCGAAGGCGCGCTGATCGATCAGTGCCCCACCGAAATTGGACAGGTCGGCCACGTCGCCATACTTCAGCTCGTCGGTGAGATGCAGAAAATCGTCGCCCATCTTGCGCCATACCGAACGCGCGATGTACGCGCGGGAGGCTGCCGAGCACTTCTGACCCTGATACTCGTAGGCGCCACGAATCAGTGCGGCCCGCAACGCATCCGGATCGGCCGACGGGTGCGCGACGATGAAGTCCTTGCCGCCGGTCTCCCCGACCAGTCGCGGATAGCCGTGGTACCGGCCGATATTCGCGCCCACCTGCTGCCACAGATACTGAAATGTCCTGGTGGAACCAGTGAAATGGATTCCGGCGAGCCGAGGATCTGCCAGCGCCACCTCCGACAGGGCCACGCCGTCACCGGTCACCATGTTGATCACACCCGGTGGCAGCCCGGCCGCCTCCAGCAGTCGCATGGTGTAGAACGCGGACAATGTCTGCGTCGGCGACGGCTTCCACACCACCGTGTTGCCCATCAGCGCGGGCGCGGTCGGCAAGTTCCCGGCGATCGCGGTGAAGTTGAACGGCGTGATCGCGTAGACGAACCCCTCCAACGGCCGATAGTCCAGCCGGTTCCACACCCCCGCACTCGACTCCGGCTGCTGCTGCAGGATCTGCCGCGCGAACGCCACATTGAATCGCCAGAAATCGACCAGCTCACACGGCGCGTCGATCTCGGCCTGCTGAGCCGATTTCGACTGCCCGAGCATGGTCGCCGCGGCCACCGTCTCCCGCCACGGCCCCGCCAGCAGATCAGCGGCCCGCAAGAAGATCGCCGCCCGCTCGTCGAACGGCAACGTCCGCCACCCGGCCGCCGCCGCCATCGCGGCATCAATCGCCCCCTGCGCCTCCGAATGCGTCGTGTCGGTATAGGTCCCCAGCACCTGCCGCCGCCGATGCGGCGCGACAATGTCGTGCCGCTCCCCGATCCCAGGCCGATGTTTCCCCCCGATCACCAGCGGCACATCCACAGTCTGCCCAGAAATCTCCGCCAGCTTCGCAACCAGCAGCTCCCGCTCCCGACTGCCCGGCCCATAAGAATGCACCGGCTCATTACTCGGAGTAGGAACAACCGTCACAGCGTCCATACCCCAGGCTAACGCTCCCCCGCCCCACCGCGCCCGTTGCCAGGCACGGGCCCCGTGCGCGTGTCGTAGCGGAGGAGGTCAGCGGGTGGTCAAGCGGTTGGCGGCGGTGGCGATGCGTTCGTCGGTGGCGGTGAGGGCGATGCGGACGTGCTCGGTGGCGGTGGGGCCGTAGAAGTCGCCGGGGGCGGCGAGGATGCCGCGGTCGGCGAGCCAGTCGAGGGTGGTGTGGCAGGGTTCGCCGCGGGTCGACCAGAGGTAGAGGCCTGCCTCGGAGTGGTCGATGCGGAAACCGGCTTCCAGCAGAGCTTTTCGGAGGACTTCGCGGCGGACCCGGTAGCGCTCGCGCTGTTGGGCTTCGTGTGCGTCGTCGCTGAGGGCGGCGGTCATGGCGGCCTGGATGGGGAAGGGCACCATCATGCCCGCGTGTTTGCGGACCTCGAGCAGTTCGGCGACGAGGGCGGGGTCGCCCGCGACGAAACCGGCGCGGTAGCTCGCGAGGTTGGAGGTCTTCGAAAGGGAGTGCACGGCAAGCAGGTTCGTGTGGTCACCGTCGCTGACCTCGGGGTCGAGGATGGAGACGGCTCGGCCGTCCCAGGTGAGGCCGAGGTAGCACTCGTCGGAGGCGACGATCACGTCGCGTTCGCGGGCGAACTCGACGACCTTGCGGAGGTGGTCGACGCCGAGCACGCGACCGGTCGGGTTCGACGGCGAGTTCACATAGATCAGCGCCGGTGTGCGCGGACCGAGCTGGGTCAACCCGTCGGCGCGCGCGACTTGCGCACCCGCCAGCAGCGCGCCGACCTGGTAGGTCGGGTAGGCGACCTCGGGGATGACGACCAGGTCGTCCGCGCCGAGGCCGAGCAGCCGGGGCAAACCGGCGATCAGTTCCTTGGTACCGATCGCGGGCAGCACCGCCGCCGGGTCCAGTCCGGTGATCCCGTAGCGCCGCTTCAGCGCGTCGACCGCGGCCGCGCGGAGTTCGGGCGTGCCGTGGGTGGCCGGGTAGCCGGGCACCGCGGACGCCGAACTCAACGCGGCGCGGATCAGCGGATCGACCGGGTCCACCGGGGTACCGACCGACAGATCGACGATCCCACCGGGATGTGTCGCGGCCTTCGCCTTCACCGAAGCGATGGTGTCCCAGGGGAAATCGGGGAGCAGACTGCTGACCCGGCCACGTGCGGACACGGCAGAGCTACTCACTCGCCATGGGAGGTAGTTCCTTGATGAACGGCGGGTCGTAGTCGACCTTGCCGACCTTCGTCGCACCGCCCGGCGAACCGAGTTCGTCGAAGAAGTCGACGTTGGCGTTCACGTATCCGCTCCACTGGTCCGGGGTGTCGTCTTCGTAGAAGATCGCCTCCACCGGACACACCGGCTCACATGCACCACAGTCCACGCATTCGTCGGGATGGATGTACAGCATGCGACCACCCTCGTAGATACAGTCCACGGGGCATTCTTCGATGCATGCCTTGTCCTTCACGTCAACGCACGGTTCAGCGATGATGTACGGCACTGCCGCTCTCCTAGTCTGTCCTCACCTTGCGGGGATAGTCCGCCCAGCGAAACCCTATCCGGACACCCCACGCTACTCCGGGTCAGCCTTGCCTAACTTCAGATGTTTCGTACGCCACTGAAGTAGTGCGAAACCATAGTCCGGACCTGCCTATTTCGAACCGTCCCACGTCTTTGCGGGTCCGACTCCATCCATTCGGAAGCTTCGCTGTCGGTCCGCCGGTTTCCCGGCATTCCGGACGAGGTCCACCGGGACCAGGCCTGCACCTTCCGTCACCCCGGCGGACGCCAGCCTACGCCGCTAGCCCACCGAAAGTGGTAGCGCCGAAACCTTGTGCCGCGGAACGCCGTACGTCGTGGTCCGTTCGCGTGCCGGACGTCCGATGCCCGCGGCGATGTCGACCAGTTCCGCGACGGTCTTCGCGGAACCGTGCTGCGAACCGGCCATTCGGGAGATGGTCTCCTCCATCAGCGTGCCGCCGACATCGTTGGCGCCGCTGTTGAGCATGACTCTGGTGCCGGTGGTGCCGAGCTTCACCCAGCTGGTCTGGATGTTCTCGATGCGGCCGTGCAGCATGATCCGGGCCAGCGCGTGCGCGGCCCGATTGTCCCGGTTGGTCGGGCCGGGTCGCGCGGCGCCCGCCAGGTACAGCGGCGCGCTCTGATGCACGAACGGCAACAGCACGAATTCGGTGAAACCGCCTGTCTCATCCTGGATTCCGCGCAGCACGCGCAGGTGTCCGACCCAGTGCTTCGGGTTGTCCACGTGGCCGTACATCATCGTCGAGCTGGAGCGCAGCCCCACCTGATGCGCGGTGGTGATCACCTCGATCCACGCGGAAGTCGGCAGCTTGCCCTTGGTGAGCACCCAGCGCACCTCGTCGTCGAGGATCTCCGCGGCCGTGCCGGGGATGGTGTCCAGGCCCGCTTCCTTCAGCGCCACCAGCCAGTCACGAATGCTTTCGCCGCCACGGGAGGCGCCGTTGACGATCTCCATCGGACTGAAGGCGTGCACGTGCATGGACGGCACCCGCTGTTTCACCGCCCGCACGATGTCGGCGTAGCCGGTGACCGGCAGGTCGGGATCGATGCCGCCCTGCATGCAGACCTCGGTGGCGCCGTCGACGTGCGCCTCCCAGGCCCGGTCGGCGACCTCGTCCATGCTCAGCGTGAACGCGTCGGCGTCGCCCTTGCGCTGGGCGAACGCGCAGAAGCGGCAGCCGGTGTAGCAGATGTTGGTGAAGTTGATGTTCCGGTTCACCACGTAGGTGACGTCGTCACCGACGGCGTCGCGGCGCAGCTGATCGGCCAGCGCGGCCACCGCCTCCAGGTTCGCGCCGTCGGCCGTGGCCAGGGCCAGGTATTCGGCGTCGGTGAGCCCGGCCGGGTCGCGCTCGGCCGCCCGCAACGCGGCGAGGACATCGGAGTCGAGCCGTTCCGGCGCCACAACGGCCAGGTCGCGGGCTTGTTCCCGAATGGTGTCCCAGTCCCCGAAGGCACCGACCACGTCCTGCCCCAGCGCGGAATCGCTGCGGCTCTCGGTGTTGCGCCCCTCGGTGTCGATCGAGGTGTTGAGGTCGACGCGGCCCGCGGATTCCCAGGACTGGTCCGGTTCCTGCCAGGGCAGGCCGACCGGCATCGCATCCGGGTTCGCCAATCCGGTGACCGGATCGCTGAGCGCGGCGACGTGCGCGCCGATTCGCGGATCGATCCACGGGCTGCCCGCCCGCACGTACTTCGGGTGCGCGGATGTCCGCTCGACCAGCTGATATCCGGACGCCTCTGTGATCTCGCGCAGCGTGTCCAGATTCGGCCACGGCCGTTCCGGGTTCACGTGGTCCGGCGTCACCGGCGACACGCCACCCCAGTCATCGATGCCCGCATCGATCAACGCCCGGCATTCCTCGTGCGACACCAGATTCGGCGGCGCCTGCACCGGCACATCCGGGCCGAGCAGCAGCCTGGTCACCGCGATGGTGGCCAGGAACTCCTCGATACCCGCGTCCGGGACATCGCGCATCGCGGTGTCGTTCTTGGCCCGGAAGTTCTGGATGATCACTTCCTGGATATGCCCGAAAGCCTTGTGCTGCTTGCGAATCGCCATGATGGACTCGGCGCGCTCATGCAGCGTCTCACCGATGCCGACCAGGATGCCGGTGGTGTACGGCACCGAGAGCCGGCCCGCGTCGGTGATGGCGCGCAGCCGGACCGCCGGGTCCTTGTCCGGGCTGCCGTAGTGGCAG
Organism: Nocardia iowensis; assembly: GCF_019222765.1. Taxonomy (NCBI): domain Bacteria; kingdom Bacillati; phylum Actinomycetota; class Actinomycetes; order Mycobacteriales; family Nocardiaceae; genus Nocardia; species Nocardia iowensis. The sequence goes on from NZ_CP078145.1 coordinate 7,578,799, forward strand.
TTGCCCTTGTCGGTGAACAGCCGGGCGGCGGTGGTCTCCAGCATCATGCCCATCGACTGCGCGACCGGCTTGAGCCGGGAGATCTCCTCCCACGACATCACACCCGGATTCAGGTGCGGCAGCAGCCCGGTCTCCTCCAGCACCATGATCGAGACGGCACGCAGATAGTCCAGGGTGGAGTCGTAACCGCGCTCGTCGAGCCACTGCGCGGCCTCCGGCCAGCGGTCCTCGGGACGGTCGCCGAGGGTGAACAGCGCCTCCTTGCAACCCAGCGCGGCGCCGCGACGGGCGATGTCGAGCACCTCGTCGGGTTCGAGGAACATGCCCTTGCCCTCGGCGCGCAGCTTGCCCGGCACGGTGACGAAGGTGCAGTAGTGGCACTTGTCACGACACAGCCGGGTCAGCGGGATGAAGACATTGCGCGAGTAGCTGATGGTTTTGGGGCGGCCCGCCGACTCCAGGCCCGCATCACGCACCCGGGCGGCGCTGTGGCTCAGATCGACCAGGTCGTCGCCGGTCGCGTGCAACAGCACCGCGGCCTCGTCCACGTTCAACGTGACACCGTCGCGGGCTCGTCGCAGCGCCCGGCGCATGGCCGATGGGGAAGGCGCTGCGGACGGGACACTCGGGTTCGGTAGCTCGGTCACGCCTTCGATCATGCGCTACACATCCTGAACTGTCTCCCTCCACTGCTGATGAGTGAGCGTAGTGACCAGCACCCACCGGGCGCGGGACCCGCACTCACCACGGGGCCCGTGACAGCGAGGCACCATGTGAGCGTTGACAACTGCGTGCAGCCCGGGCGTATTCCATCGGTCCGCGCCGCGCCGCACACAATCGGCGCGACCACGGGCCGGACTTCATGGAACCATGACAGGCATGTCACAGCCGCGCACGATCATGGCCGACCCCGCCTGGCGTCCCAGTCCGAAGGCCAAACTCCTGTGGACCGTGCAGGGCGCACTGGTCTGGGTGGCTCCGTTCGCGGCGCTGATCGTCTGGGTGCTGCTCGACTCCGGGCATCGGGGCTGGCAGCTCGTGGTGTTCCTGGTGGCGCTGGTCCTCGCCGTGCTGAATATCGGGGTGGTGCCGTGGTGGCGGTACGCGGTGCACCGGTGGGAGGTCACCGACGAGGCCGTGTATACCCGGGTCGGCTGGTTCACCCAGGAGAGCCGGGTGGCGCCGATCTCGCGGGTGCAGACCGTTGACACCGAGCGCGGTCCGCTGGAGCGGCTGCTCGGGCTGGCCACCGTGACGGTGACCACCGCCTCGTCCGCGGGTGCGGTGCAGATCTCCGCGCTCGATCTGCCGGTGGCCGAGCAGACGGTGACCCGGCTGACCCGGATCGCCGCGCAGCATCGGGGGGACGCGACGTGACGATGGAGCCACTCCCGGCGGCGACCGATCAGCCATGGTCGCGGCTGGACAAGCGAATGCTGTTGGTGCATCCGGTCACCGAGGTGGTGAAGTTCATCCCCGTGCTGATCGGGTCGGTGATCCTCGGCACCAGCAGCGGCAATCACGTGTGGAGCGTCATCCCGCTGGCGTTGATCGTCGGGTTCGCGCTCACTCGCTGGTTCACCACCACCTATCGGGTGGGGCCGACCCATGTCGAACTACGCACCGGGCTGATTCAGCGCAAGAAGCTGTCGGTGCCGCGGTCGCGGATCCGGTCGGTGGACATCGAAGCCGACGTGCTGCACCGGCTGCTCGGGCTCGCGGTGCTTGCCATCGGCACCGGGCAGCAAGCGGATTCGGGTGAACAGTTCAAATTGGACGCGCTCGACGCGCGACTGGTACCCGAACTGCGCGCCGCTCTGCTCGCCCACACCTCGGGTACACCGCAAAGCGTTGCCGGACAAACAGTTTCGGAGGTCGATCCGACCGGCACAGGCACTGCCGATAGCCCCGAGCAGCCGCCATCCCGGGAGATCGCGCATTGGAACCCGAGCTGGGTTCGTTACGCACCACTGTCTCTGACGGGTTTCGCGATCGTCGCGCCGATCGTCGGTCTGGCGTTCCAATACGGCGTCGGCCAGGTGCTGTTCCGTTCGAATGCGGTGCAATGGGTGGAGAACGGTGGCGCGGTACTCATCGCCGTCGGCGCCATCGCCTTGGTCCTGGTGATCGTGCTGGTGGTCAGCCTGGCCGCCTGCGCCCGTTATCTGACAACGTATTTCGGACTGCGCGTCCTCGATGACGGCCGGACGCTGCATCTGCGCCACGGCTTGTTCACCACCCGCCAGATCACCCTGGATCTGGCTCGCTTTCGCGGCGCGACGGTGAACGAGCCGCTGTTGCTCCGGCTGGCCGGTGCCGCCGAACTCGAAGCCATCATGACCGGCGAGAACCCGCGCCAGAAGATCCTGCCCCAGGCGCCACGCACCGCCATCGAGCACACGCTGAGCCACCTGCTCGCGCCGAATGAGTTCCAGGACAAGGTCGATGCCTTGCTGGACAAGGCAGACCCGCACGTCGCGGGACCGACCCCGGGCAGCGCACCGCTGCGCACCCACGGACCGGTCGCCCGTCGCAGGCGCCACACCCGAACCCTCGTACCCATCGCCGTGGCCGCGCTCGTCATGCTCGCCTTTTCCCTTGCCGGAGCGGACTTTTCGCCGTGGTGGTGGGCCGTGCCCGTGCTGCTGGTTCCGATCGCGATCGCGCTGGCCGAAGACCGCTATCGCGGCCTCGGCCACACCGTCCTTCCCGAAACCACTACCAGCCCAACCTGGCTCATCACCCGATCCGGCTCACTGGACCGCGACCGCGACTGCTTGGAAGCCCCCGGCGTGATCGGCTGGACCGTCCGGCAGACCTTCTTCCAACGCCGCGCGGGCGTCGCCACCCTGATCGCGGCCACTGCCGCGGGCAAGAAGCGCTACGTCGTCCTCGACATCGCACTCGACCAAGCCTGGTCACTCATCGAAGCAACCACCCCCGGCCTGCTCGGCACCGCTCAGGCGGCTGAGCGCGGGTAGGCCCGCGCCCCCAAAATCAGGGGGTCACCGACGCGCGGGGGATTCGTTACGATATGGGCGCTCGGGGCGGGATTCGGGGCGCTGGAGGGGATTCGATGGCTACATTCGCGGAGCTTCGCGACGCCAAACCAGATTTATGGCAATCGGCGGCGGATGACTTGCTTGCGATATCCAAGCAGACAGAGCGAACCGCGGACAATATTCATGCCAACGGAGTAAAGCCGCTGGAGGACAGTTGGCCGGATAAGACCGGGAGTCTGGCCCGGGGCGTGTTGACCAGGGTCGCCAACCGAATGGTGAATGCGAGCATCATGTCCCGCGGTGCGATGTCGGCGCTGGATGTATTGCAGGATGCCGTCGCTATCGCCCAGCGCCAACTGAGCGCCGCCGTGAACTACGCCACCGCCGCCCAGCTTTCCGTGGACGCGAACGGCCGAGTCGTCATTCCGCCGGACATACCGTTCGAGCCCTCGCTCTACATTTCGCAAATGAACGCGCAGCGGATGATCGACGACGCCATCGAAGCGGCGACGCAGGCCGATCAAGCGTGCGTCGAGGCCATCGCCGCGGTATCGGTCGACCCCGACGATGTCACCAAAGCGCAGGCGCAGGCCCATCAGAGCACCGCGGTGCACAAGGCACTGGAGGCGCTGCGTAACACGCTGCCGGACGGCCTGAGCCCGATGCAGGTCAGGGAGTGGTGGCAGTCGTTGACGCCCCAGCAACAAAAGGACCTGATGCGCGCGGTGCCGGTCGAACTCGCCAAACTGGATGGGATACCCGAGGACGTGAAGAAGAGCCTTCGCGACGACGGCCGCGGTTATGACCCGGTGAATGCGGTCAGCTGGGCATTGGCGCATGCCAACGATACCGGCATCGATGTGTTCAACAACAACTGCGCGAACTTCGCCTCGCATGCGCTCCGAGCCGGCGGGCTGAAGGACAAGATGGATTTCTGGAGCTGGGGCACCCTCGACAGCGACAACTGGGGCACCTCGCCGGCCGGAGATGTGGGCGTTCCATTTATCGAAGGAAAGACACACACCGAGAGCTGGTACAACTCCGACTCGCAGCGAAAATTCTTCTTGGAGAACGGCGGCACCCAGGTTTCGGTGTCCGATGCGCGGCCAGGCGACATCGTCTACTTCGATTACAACGACGGGCCGGGCGGCCACCCCGACGGCGTGAGTCACCACACCGCGATCGTGACGGCGGTTATGCCCGACGGTGAGGTGCTGTATACACAGCACACACCGGGTGCATCGAATCAAAGTCTGCAAAACCGGTTGCCCATGGTCGAGCAGGGCGAAGGGCGCCAGAACATTACCGTCGTACGGCCGAAGGAAACTTGGTGACGATCGCCTGGCATCGCGAAGCCGCCGTCAGTGGCATCGGCGCCGCTGGTGTCGGTGCGCTGGCAATAGCCGTTGTCGCGCTGTGGATTCGGCACGACAGGCGGCAAGCCTGGCAGGACTCGATCGTCGCCGCCGGATGCCGCGTCGTCGCGCCGCTACCGGACGTTTCGGTGCCGACCACTCTCGCCGCCGTGGCGAGCGCGGTCGCGTTCGGCTGTCTTGCGTTCCACTCTCGATTTCTGATGCGCGGTGAATACCGGTGGCGGCGGTTGCGAGCAGCGCTGGGAACTGCGCTCGCCGTAGCCGCTATCAGCTTCTTCGCGATCGGACTCTTCTTGGTGACGTCTACGCCGAGCGACCCCTACCTGGGGTTGGACGGCAGCGGACTGCCCTGCGGTAGTGGTTGACCTTCTGGGAGGGGAGATTCTGATCATGAGCGGTGACGAGATCGTCATCAAGCCGGAGCACGTGCACTCCTCGGGTGGCGCGATAGAGACCGAAGCGCGCGAGGCGCGTGCGGCCCTGGGCCCGCTGTTCGACTCGGCGCAACCGGCCGCCGATGGCAACAAGGGCTTTGCCACCGGACCCAAGCTGGTGGCCTACGCCAATTCGATGAAGGCTGAGGTGGAAGGCACGATCAACGAGTTCGCCACCACCGCACAGCAGATCGTCGCGGCCGCTCAGTCGATGCAGGCCATGGACGTCGACAATGCGACCGGTGTCAGCCGCATCGCGACCGCGCTCAATGGTCTTGGCCAACCGCCGCCGCGGTAGGGGCACTCAACGTCTGCTGAACAACCCGGAATTCACCCGCACATAGATGTACACCAACGGCGGCACCAATCCGCCGAACAGCAAAAGCACTGTGCGCCAATCACTGGCCAGCATGATGTCGCCGCCGGGCCCGGTGCTCGCGCAGATCAGGAAGCCGAAAGTCCAAGCAGCCAACGGCAAGAACATCACCGCGACGCGCTGGGAGACGGCACGCACCCCTAGCATGAGCAAGAGGTTCACCACCCCGGCCAGCAGTCCCGCCAAGGGGAACGCGGTGCCGCCGAGGTAGGTCGGAAGATACAGGACTTCCAGCGCGAGGGTGATGAAGGCGTCGATCACCAGGATCACCAGAATGAGCGGGCCCAGCGCGGCCGATGCGGACGGCGAATCACCGTAGGTGGATGCCACGGGTGCGTGGTCGTCGACGGCGGCCCTCACGGCACCGGCGGGAAGCCGAGGAGGGTCAGCAGGTGACTCTGCATATCGACGAACCCGTACAGCACCCTCAGGTACAGCTCGTGTTGCGCCTGCCAGTTCGGCTTCATGCTGTCGACGAACGCGACAATCGCGTCCTGGACCGACCAGTTGTACATGGCAGCGAGTCTATTCCGGCGCTGCCGCGGACGGGACTCGCATGATCACTTCTCCCCGTCCATCGGGATGTTGGCGACCACCGGGAACTCACCTGTGTAGCCCATCCGTTGCTCAGCGATGGCCAGCACTCGCTTACGCGCCGCGAGCCAGCCGACGATCAGCATCGGAATGATCACCGCCAGCGAGGCGACAGTCCAGGTGCCCACCGGATAGTCGAAGCCGGTCAACACCACCACGAAGAACAGGAACACCAAGGTGAGCAGCCCGGTGTAGGGCGCACCGAACATCCGGAAGGACGGCCGCTCCACCTTGCCCTGCTGGGACCAGCGCCACAGCTGCAATTGGCACAGCACGATGGTGGCCCAGGAGGCGACGATGCCGAGCGAGGCCATGTTCAGCACGATCTCGAACGCCCGGTCCGGCACCACGCCGTTCAGCGCGATGCCGACCAGCGCGATCAGGCTGGTCAACAAGATGCCGCCGTAGGGAACGCCGTTGCGGCCCATCACGCCGGTGAACTTCGGCGCGCTGCCGTTCATCGACATGGACCGCAAGATGCGCCCGGTGGAGTACAGCCCGGCGTTGAGGCTGGAGAACGCCGCGGTGAGCACGACCAGGTTCATCACGCTGCCGATGCCGGGCACGCCGAGCATGGTGAAGAAGGTGACGAACGGGCTTTCCTTGGCGGTGTACGCGGTGTAGGGCAGCAGCAGGCCGAGCAGCACCAGCGAGCCGACGTAGAAGATCGCGATGCGGGCGATCACCGAGTTGATGGCGCGCGGCATGATCTTGGCCGGGTTCTCCGTCTCGCCCGCCGCCGTGCCGACCAGTTCGACCGCGGCGTACGCGAACACAACCCCGGAGACCACGACGACCAGCGGAAGCACCCCGGTCGGGAACAGTCCGCCGTTGTCGGCGATGACGGCGGGCCCGGTCGGGTGGCCCTGCACGGTGAATCGGCCGATGAGGAAGATCGTGCCGATGATCAGGAACGCGCTCAGCGCGAACACCTTCACCAGCGCGGCCCAGAACTCCATCTCGCCGAACCACTTCACCGAGATCAGGTTGATGCTGAGCACCAGGAGCAGCGCGATGAGCGCGAGCAACCACTGCGGGATGCTGCTGAACCCGGACCAGTAGTGGAAGTACTGCGCGATCGCGGTGGTGTCGGCGATGCCGGTCATCGACCAGTTGAGGAAATACATCCACCCGGCCACGAACGCGGCCTTCTCGCCGAAGAACTCACGCGCGTAGGAGACGAATGATCCGGACGAGGGCCGGTGCAGCACGAGCTCACCGAGTGCACGCAGGATGAGGAACGCGAAGAAGCCGCAGACACCGTAAACGAGGAACAACCCTGGTCCCGCGTTGGCGAGTCGGCCGCCCGCACCCAGGAACAGACCGGTGCCGATGGCGCCGCCGATGGCGATCATCTGCAGTTGTCGCGGTTTGAGGCTCTTGTGGTAACCCTCGTCTTCGATGCTTAGGTGAGCCTTGTCGCCGACCGCTGTCATGAACCGCTTCGCCCTCCACATCGATGAATTCGAGATCACGGGAACGGTACCCGGCGTACATTATCGAGGCGACAGCAACCCTCAGGCTACGCATATCCGCAGCTCAGGCGGTGCTCAGACAACATTCGGAGTTAAACCTCGAATGCGACAGGAAGTGCGGAACGCAACCGCCGCCATTGAATAGAAGTTCGTTATTCCAGGCCCGCGAAGAGATCATGTTCGCGGCCATCCGGCCCGACCGGCCCCCGGCGGCCCCGCACGAGCACGTAACACTCGGCCGGGAGTACCGGTTGAGCAACTTTGTTGGACAACGCGAATTCGCGCCCCGACGGCGCCACCGTGACCTGGGTGGCGTGCGCGCGCAATGCGGCACGCTTGGCGGCGAGCGCGTCGGAGACGTCGATGGTGGTCGTCACGGTGTGGCTCGGCACGCTCGCGAGCTCGCCCTCGATGGGCAGGCGCCAGCCGGGCGGCAACCTGCCCGGCAGGCCGTCCACCGTGCGCTTGGCCAGCGCGGCCGTGTGCTGTCGCAGGATGTCCGCATCGGTGACGGTCCAGTAGAACTTCGGCGTGTCCCAGCCCCGCTCGGCGGCGGAACGCACTGCGGCCGTGGTGATCTGGTGTGCCCGGATGTGGTCGGGGTGGCCGTAGCCGCCGTTCGGGTCGTAGCTGACGACCACACGCGGCCGGAGTTCGAGGATCACCTCGGTCAGCGCGTCCACCGCCGCGTCGCCCGATCGCACGAACACCCGCGGCTTCTCCGCCGCCGGGGTGCCGGCCATGCCGGAGTCACGCCAGCGGCCCGCGCCGCCGAGGAAGCGCGGGGGCGCGGCGTCCAACGCCGCCAGTGCCCTGGTCAGTTCGAGAATGCGGTAGCCGCCGAGTTGATCGGCGTGGTCGGCGGTGAGCTGCGCCCATTCGTCACCGATCACCTCGCCCTCTTCGCCGAGGGTGCAGGTCACCACGGTGACCGGCACGCCGCGCCTGCGGTAGTGCGCGATCGTGCCGCCGGTGGTGATGGATTCGTCGTCCGGGTGCGCGTGCACCAGCAGCAGACCGCCGGTCATTGGATCTTTCGCCACTGTCCGGCGTCCCCGAAGATGCCGACCTGGATGCTGCCGCTCAGCGACGCGCCGTCCACCCGGGGACCGGCCGCGGCGACGACGTTGTCCTGCACGATCGGCAGCACCGTGGCCAACTCCCACAGCTTGGGCTCGGCCTCGGCGAGTACCCGGCCGGTCTCGATGCCGCGCAGCGCCTCATCTATCGGGAGTTGCAGCGTTGGGTCGCACACTCCGGACAGGTTGGCAGGCGCGCGGCGCACCGGATCCGTGCTCGGCTGCGAGGTACCGGCGGTGCCCGTATTGGTTTCCGGCGGCGGGCAACCGTAGCGGGAGGCGAGCACGATGGCCGGATCGGCGCCGGCCCGCTCCCAGCCGACGATCGCGTCGATCGTTCCCTCGACCAGCTCGCGGCCGTAGAGCTCGTCGGCGGAGATGCCACGCACCGTGGCATCGATTCCGGCACTGCGCAATTGGTCCGCGGCGGTATCGGCAACCGCGATGGCGGTGGTGTCGCCCTCCACCGCGCCGATCCGAATCGTCAGGGACTTACCGTTTTTCGCGACCGGACGCGGGGTCGGCGCTGGCGAGGTCGGCGAATTGACCGGCGGCGGTTCCGGCGCGCGGCCATAGCCCGCCTCGGCCAGCAGCGCGAAGGCCTCCTCGGCGGGCAGCCGGGGTGGCGCGGTCGGCGCGTAGCCCGGATCGGACGGCGAAAGTATTTGGGCGCGAACCGGATCCACCCAGCCGCCGGTCTGCGCGCCGACCGTCGCCAGCAGTGCTGGGTCGAGTAGCGCGAGCACCGCGCGCCGGACCCGGATATCACTCACCGGCCCGGTCCGCCCGTTGAGCGCGAGCTGCAACACCCGTGACTGCGGCATGATCGCGGTGCGCACCGACGGAATGGCGGCCAGTTGCGCCTGCGTCGCGACCCCACCGTGCACCAAGGTCATCTGAGCGTCGTTGGTGCGCAACGATTCCGCCAGTTGCGCGGGAGTTCCGCCGCGCCGCAGCAGGATCTCGTCCGGCGCGGCCGGGGTGCCCCAGAAGCGGGCGTTGCGCTCCAGCAGGATTTCCTCGCGGCCGCGGTCGACGTTCTTGATCGCGAATTGCGCGCCGGACACCCGGATTCGCTTGACCCAGCCGTCCTGGAACCCGCCGGGCGAGTCCTTCATCAGGTGCGAGGGCAGCAGGTTGGCGAACAGCTGCCGCCACGCCGGGAACGGCTCGCGCATCGTCACCGTCACCACCTTGCCGCCGCCCGCGGAACCGATATCGGTGATCAGCCGGTACCCGGCCGAGTCGACAACACCGGGCTGCGAAATCATCTGCTGCCAGAGGAATTGGAAGTCTTCCGCGGCGATCGGCGCACCGTCGGACCAGTTCGCCTCGTTGCGCAGCGTGTAGGTGATGGTGAACGGCTCCTGCGCGGTGACATCGGCCGTGGCGATCAACGAGGTGTCCGGCACCCAGTCGGTGGCGCCGGGCGCCACCGGGCTCGGCACCGGCCGGAACGGGCTCGGCAGCACCATCGAACTCAACGCCGCGGTGGCCGGCGACTGATCCGAACGCAGGTGCGGATTGAAGCCGATGCCGATGGTGTCGATCGCGACGACGACGGTGCTCTTGCCCGGCTTGGCCTGCGTGGTCTTCGGGCTGTCGGTGCTCTCGATCGGCGGTGGCGGGTTCGCCGTGCAACCGGCGAACACCGTCAACGACGCCGTAACGATGATCAGCAACGTGCGCCAGGTGGCGCTTCGACTTGCCCCCGAGCTCACGGTGCGCACTCTACCGCGATAACTACAGCGCGGCCCGGTCCCGAGCCTTCCGGCGGGACAGTTCGCGACCACGCTCGGTCGCACCGAGGATCACCTTGCGCACCCGGACCACCTCCGGCGTGACCTCGACGCACTCGTCGTCCGAGCAGAACTCCATCGCGGCTTCCAGATCGAGGTGCAACGGCTTGGCCAGCGTCTCGAACACATCCGCGGTGGAGCTGCGCATGTTGGTCAGCTTCTTCTCGCGGGTCACGTTGATGTCGAGGTCCTCGGCGCGCGGGTTGATGCCGACGACCATGCCCTCGTAGGTGTCCGCGCCCGGCTCGACGAAGAACTGGCCGCGGTCGGCGAGCTGGATCATGGCGAACGGGGTCACCGTGCCCGCGCGGTCGGACACCAGCGCACCGGTGTGCCTGGCCCGGATCTCCCCGGCCCACGGCGCGTAGCCGTGCGACACGGCGTTGGCGATGCCGGTGCCTCGGGTCTCGGTGAGGAAGTCGGTGCGGAAGCCGATCAGACCGCGCGACGGGACGATGAATTCCATCCGGACCCAGCCCGCGCTGTGGTTGGCCATCTGGACCATCTTGCCCTTGCGGGCGGCCAGCAGCTGGGTGACGGCCCCGAGGTACTCGTCGGGGCAATCGATGGTGAGCTCCTCGTAGGGCTCGTGCACCTTGCCGTCGACCTGCTTGGTGACCACCTGCGGCTTGCCGACGGTCAGCTCGAAGCCCTCGCGGCGCATCTGCTCGACCAGGATGGCCAGCGCGAGCTCACCACGGCCCTGCACCTCCCAGGCGTCCGGACGGCCGATGTCGAGCACCCGCAGCGACACGTTGCCGACCAGTTCCTGGTCGAGCCGCGACTTCACCATGCGAGCGGTGAGCTTGTGCCCCTGCACCCGGCCGACCAGCGGCGAGGTGTTGGTGCCGATGGTCACCGAAATGGCGGGCTCGTCGACGGTGATGCGCGGCAGCGCGACGGGGTTGTCGATGTCGGCGAGGGTGTCGCCGATCATGATCTCCGGGATGCCCGCGATGGCGACGATGTCACCGGCCACCGCGACCTCACCCGGCTGACGCTCGACACCGATGGTCTGCAGCAGCTCGGTGATCTTCACCTGCTTGACGCCGTCGGCGTGCATCCACGCGACGTTCTGTCCCTTGCGCAGCTCGCCCTGGTAGATGCGGACCAGCGCGAGGCGGCCGAGGAACGCGGAGGCGTCCAGGTTGGTGACGTGCGCCTGCAGCGGCGCGGCCGGATCGCCCTTGGGCGCCGGAATGTTGTTGAGCAGCACCTCGAACAGCGCGTCGAGGTTCTCCGCGTCCGGTGCGTGCCCGTTCTCGGGACGCTCCTTGGACGCCTTGCCCTCGCGGCCCGAGGCGTACAGCACCGGCAGGTCGAGCGCGAGCTCGGCGGCCTCGGCGGCGGAGTCGTCCAGGTCGGAGGCCAGGTCGAGCAGCAGGTCGTGGCTTTCCTCGACGACCTCCGCGATCCGGGCGTCGGGACGGTCGGTCTTGTTGACCACCAGGATCACCGGCAGCGACGCGGCGAGTGCCTTACGCAGCACGAACCGGGTCTGCGGCAGCGGGCCCTCGGAGGCGTCGACCAGCAGCACAACACCGTCGACCATGGAGAGGCCGCGTTCGACCTCACCACCGAAGTCGGCGTGGCCGGGCGTGTCGATCACGTTGATGACGGTGACGGAGCCATCGGCGTGGTGCTTATGCACGGCGGTGTTCTTGGCGAGAATGGTGATGCCCTTCTCGCGCTCCAGGTCACCGGAGTCCATCACCCGGTCGACGAGCTCGGCTCGCTCGGCGAAGGCACCGGATTGGCGGAGCATGGCGTCGACCAGCGTTGTCTTACCGTGGTCGACGTGGGCCACGATGGCTACGTTGCGAAAATCGCGCGCAGACGACACGCTGAATCCTCCTGCTGTTAGGTGTTGGTACCGGCCGACCCCTGCAAACAGGTGGAGAATGGAAACTCACCGGGCATTGCGGCCATATACACCCTACCTGCGTTCGGGTCACCGCTACGCGTCAGGCACTGTACTAAGGGTATGCTAACCGACATGGGCAAGGTCAAGGCTAAGCAGGTTTCGCGCCTGAAACCGAAGAAGAAGTGCTGTCGCAAAAAGACGCGCTGCCTGAAATGCCCTGTGGTCATTATGCGTATGAAGAAGTGCGAAGCCGCAGGCATCTGCGGCAAGGACCTGAAAAAAGCGCTCAAACAGGCGCGCGCCGCCTGACCTTCGCCGCCCGCCGCGCGTCGTCCACGAGCCCGTTGCCCTCGACTGATCGCGTAATGACGGACATCACTCCCGGCATAGGAGTAGAACCGGGTTATGAGCGAGCGTAGCGAGCGAACCAGAGACACAGCCGCAAGAGCGGTTACGGCGGAGCCGAGCGTCAGCGAGGCGCAGCCGCCGAGCGTCAGCGAGGCGCAGCCGTGAGCGCTCCGCTGTTGACCGAAACCGAACTGGCCGAGGCACTGGCCACCCTTCCGGACTGGACCAGGGACGGCGACGTCCTGACCCGCACCGTCCAAGCGCCCACCTTCCTCGCGGGCATCGAGCTCGTCCGACAGGTCGCCGAAGCGGCCGAGGCCGCCAATCACCATCCCGATATCGATATCCGCTGGCGCAAGGTGACGTTCGCGCTGTCCACCCACGATTCGGGTGGCCTCACCGCGCTGGACGTCGAGCTGGCTCGCAAGATCGACCAACTGGCCGCGCAACTCAGCTGAAGCTAGGCGGCGCGCGCGGGGCCCTCAACGGGCACCCGCGCCGCCCGCGGGCCTGAGCGCGCGCGCCGACCGGAGTTGATCACCCAGACGAAGAACACCAGCACGCCGATCACGTCCACCGCGCCGAGCCAGGCCAGCACGGCCGGTCGCGGAATGGTCCAGATCGAATCCTGGAAGAACGACAGCACCCACGGCACGCCGATCAGCGTGGTCACCAACCAGTAGCCCGCGATGATCTTGGCGCCGGGCACCTGCCGCAGCGGTCCGTAGAGCAGCCACAGCACCGTCGGCAGCAGCCAAACCCAGTGGTGCGACCAGGAAATGGGCGAGACGAGCACACCGAACAGCTGCACCATGATCAGCGTGCCCATCCGGTCGTCCGGCCCGAGCACGCGCCAGGCCAGGAAGGCCAGCACCGCAACGACCAGCACCGCGGCGATCCACCACGGGCCGGATTCCACGTCGTCGCCGAGGATTCGGCTCAGCGTGCCGCGCAGCGACTGGTTCCACACCGAGCCCACCGGACCGATCCGGTCGGCGTCGCCGAGCAGGGTGCCGAAGTACCGCCGCGCCTCATGCGGGGCGAGCAGGAAACTGATGCCGACCGTCGCGCCGAACACCAGCGCCGACCACACCACGGTGCCCCAGCGCCGCCGGGCGACGAAGTAGAGACCGCTGATCGCCGGGGTCAGCTTGATTCCCGCGATGACGCCGACCAGCCCACCAGAGAGCCACCAGCGTGAGCTGCGCACCGCGACCATCGCGCCGAGCACCAGGAAGACATTGACCTGGCCGTAGTCCATCGTGGTCCGCACCGGCTCCATCCACAGGCCGAGCGCGGTCCAGCCCACCGCCGCGGTGTGCCACCGCGGCTCGCGCGCCCGCTCCGCACCCAGGATCAGCTCGAACGCGATGCGCACCACCGCGTACAGCGCGGCGGCGATGGCCAGCAGCCAGGCCACCGCGACGACGGTGAACGGAAGATAGTGCAGCGGAAAAAACACCAGCGCGGCAAACGGCGGGTAGGTGAACGGCAGCGGGAAGTCCGGGGTCTTCTCCGCGTAGGTGAAGTCGTAGAGCCGGTCGGTGACCAGCGCCGCCGATCCGTCGACGTAGACGTGCAGGTCGACGAGGTTCATGCCGTTGTCTGACAACAGCATCCAGAGCAGCCTGGCCAGCACGGACAGACCGAGTGCCGAGACAGCCCATCGGAGTTGACGGTTCAAATCGCAGGCTTTCGACTCGGGTGCGGTGCGTCGGCCCGGCACCCGGCAATGCGAGTGTTCGGCGACAGGAATGGACGGCTCCGACTAGATTAACCGCAGCGCGGATCCGACCCCGTGCGCCCTCACATCAAAAGACTCACCCTGAATCACTGATAACATTTGCATCACCTTTCACACCAGTAACACCCGGGGCGCGCTACCGTCTGATAACACTGATCGTCCGCAGCACCTGTAGGGCAGCACGGCTGTACACATAGCCGTGATGTCCCTAGAGTGACCCCCGAAACGATGGCTTTTCAGCATCGGCCCCAGATGTACCCGAGGTAAGGACGGCTAGACCAGTGCTTCGCACCCGAGGATCGCGGATTGCATTGTCCGCGCTCGCCATCGCGGCGAGTGCCACGCTTGCCGCGCCGACGACAGCAGTCGCGGCGCCCGCGCCCGCGCCTGCGGCGACCCCGAACACCGTGCCGATGGTCCCCGAGGGCGTCCCGGTCGATGCTCTGGCCGCCCTGGCTCCCGCAATCATCGGCTCGATCGCCGGTCCCGCCGATATCGCGGCAGGCCCGCAGTCGGCCATCCTCGATCAGGCTCGGACGCTGCTCGCGACACTGAACCTGCCGCCGCAGATCAAGTCCACGCTGGAACGGATCATCACCTTCCTGGACGGCAGCGGCGGCGGTGGACCCAAGCTGCCGCAAGAGGGCCCGGCCATCGCGCAGTTCCTCTACCCGACCATCGGCAAGGGCTGCATCGGCCCGACCGCCGACTCGGTCGGCACCGCGCTCGCCGTGCCCGGCCCGGCGCAGCTGCCGCCGCCCGGACCGCAGGCCGGTCAGACCGGCTTCGTGTTTACCGCCCTCGGCACCAAGGCGCCGACGGCAGAGCAGAATCCGCCGATGACGGTGCAGTGGATGAACCTGGATACCCGCCAGTCCGGCATCCTGCCGCTGACCGACGAGGCCAAGATCAATCCGGGTGGCCCGGCCACCCTGTCCGCGATCGCCGACACCGGTTCCGGCCGAGTCGTCGCGGTCGTCGCCGGCTCGCTGACCACCAAGGCCGACGACGCCGACCCGCGGACCTGCTCGTTCCTGCCGACGCTCGGATTCTTCACCGTCGCTTGAGTTTCGAGTAAAGGCGGCGACTCTCCTGAGTCGCCGCCTTTGTCGTCTCCAGGACATCCCGGCGGCGAATCGCCGCGATGACGCATGCGCGGGCGGTGATTGTGGTAGACCGCTAACTATGGCGACGATCGAACATTCGATACGGCCCGGCCGCTCCATCCGGAGCAGGCGCTCGCACCGATCGATACTGTCCTACCGATCCGAGGGCTCCATTCTCTCCATCGGGTCGGCCTACTCGATCCTCTCGATCGGCAGCGTCGGCTCGGTGCTGTCGGTCGGCTCGGTCGGCTCGTTCGGGTCGGCCATTTCCTCGTTCTCGTTCACCAGCCTCGGCTCGGCATTCTCCGGCTTGTCCCGCTGGTCGATGTTCTCCTGGCTCGGCGACCACGAGGCACCGGACACCCGTCCGACACTGCGGGTGGTGCCGGACGACGAGCCCGATCTACGGGAAGCACCGCTCAGCCACTGTCAGACCTAGAGCGGCGGCTACCACTGGCCGAAGTCGGCGGCGAGGGCATTGTTGAGATCAATGCCGACGCCGTCGAGCGAGCGCTTGTCGATTTCGAACTGGTGCAGGTGCGCGGCGGGGTGCACGACACCGTTGGACCCCCAATTGTGTTGCCAGTACCAGGAACACAGGTCTGCGGCGCGGGCGAGTTCGATGGTGGGGGCGTTGGCGTACATGCCGGTGTTCTCCTGGCCGAGCACCTCCTGCCAGCCGAGTAGGTAGGGCGCGATCATGGTGGCGAACTCGACCGGCGTCGGGTTGTCGTCGATCGAGGCGTAGATCGGCACACCGTCGGGTCCGCCTGCGGCATAGTGCAATTCGAGCCCGCGCTGGGCGTGCTTCTTGCCCGCCTCCAGTCCACCGCGCCAGTCCGCGGTGGGGCCCTTGCCGAATTGGTAGCAGGAGACGATGTTCAGGCCCGCCTCGTGCAACTGATCCACTTCGTTGGCGCGCAGCGGTTTGCCTTCCATCCATTCCGCGCCGGGGCGTCGGTCGGAGACGTACCGGATCACGCCGAGATGCCCGGCGTCCCTGATCGCGGTGGCCGACGGGACTCCGCCCGCGTAATCGATCAACGTGCCGAAGGTATCGGCGGCGGCGCGCGGCATCGAAGCGGTCACGCCGATCGCGGCCGCCGCGGCGGCATACCCGAATAGCTCCCGCCGGGACACAGAATTGGAACGCATCGCAGGACTCCTTCGCGCAACCCCGACCATGGATGGCAGCGTGCCCGGCGCACCTTCCCCAAGGTATGCAGTGCGCGCCGGGAGCCTCGAACGTGTACTTATTTCACCATATTCACTTGGGAACCGCTAGACCCACGGGACACGTCTATTCACATTGGTCACATGCGTGACAACTAGCCGTCGACGCTGCTGTCGTGGCAGTTCACTGGCCTAGCCAGCCGGAGACGGGGCGGGCCCTACGCCGTCGATGCGGGCGGCGACGTCGATGGTCCGGCCGGAATTATCGGCCAACTCCTTGCTGATAACCCCGGCGACCTGGGCAATCACTTGCTTTTTGATCCCGGCGATGGCACCAAGCGTTGCCGCACGCACGCCGTGTGCCTTGAACTCCAACCGGATATCGTCCGGCTCGGGCGGCGGCACATCGATGACGACGAGCAACGGGTCGGCCGCACGCGCGGTCAACACCAGCGGGACCTCGACGTCGGCTCGATAGCGGTTGGCCTTCAGCACATCGACGGTGATATCGAGGCTGACCGGCAGCGTCAGGTCGAAAGCCCGTGGCGTGTCCGCCTTGTCTGCCAGCTGCGGCACCCGCACGTTCCCCCGTACGGTGACCGTCGCCGACTTGCGCGGCCCGGTCTTCAGTGGACCGACTTCGATCGGTCGTCCCGCCATCCGCTCCACCACATCGAAGACGCGCTCCCTGGTCACAATCCGCGAGAAGAACCGGTGCCCGAATTCGTCGTAGCCGATCCAGTCGAACTCCGCCTGCTCCCGATGCGCCGACGGCGTACCGCTCACCATGGCCTCGATATCGAAGACCCGGCTGCGTCGCGCCTGCGGGTCGGCGAGCATGCCGTTCACCCGGGAGGCGACTTCGCGTTGCACCAGGCCCGCGATCGGGTCGAGCAACAATTCCCCGACCGACTCCACCGCTTGCGCGCGCAGCACGAAGCTGACGTCACGTGGGGTGACCGGCGGGATGTCGATGACGATCAGCAGCGGGTCGGCGGTGCGCGCGTGCAAGGTCAGGTCGATCTCGACGCGTGCTTCCAGCCGCAACTTCTTGCCGCCGAGCATCACCTTCACCGCCAACGACACCGGGACGGTGACGTCGAAGGTGACGTGCGGGCCGCTGTGCAACACCACCGGCTTGCCCACCTTGCCCTCGGCGACGAAACCCGCGAGGCCGGCCGGACCGATCGAAAACGGGCCGATCGTCATGCCGCGACCGGTCATCCCGGCCACCGCGGCTTCGATCCGGTCCTTCGTCACCGCGTGCGTGACGAAGCGCTCCCCGAAATCGGCATAGTCGATCCAGGGTGGATCGCTACTCGGTTCGTCGGTCGGCTGCATCAGATGTTCCGAAACCCTCACCTCTCGATGGACAACCGACACGGTACGCGACCAACATTGCCTGGAACTTGCACGCGTACGCCGCATTCGTCCCGACTGTGCCCGGTCCGTCCGGCAGCGCGCGTTCTGCGCTCAACCCGAGATCCCCGTCCTGCCGATGAGGGGGAAGCAGGGCGGGGATCGGCGACGGCGCTGCCGGGCGCCGCCACTTCTATCGTAGAACTACCCGCGCACCGACCCGTCGCGCGCACCCGTCACCACCATCGTTGGCTGGCAATGATTTTCACAATCGTCCGTAGCCGACGATGCCCGGGACGTCGGCCGGCGCGAAGGTGTGCATGCCGACTTCGCCGAATTCGTTGCCGCCGATGGTCGTCACGACACCGGCCTCGGCCTTCAGCACGATATTGGTGTGCTGACCGAACGGACTGGCGTCGGTGTACAGCAGTACATCGCCCATGCGCGGCTGATAGCCGCCGAACGGGACGAATCGGCCCGTACTCGCGTAGTACTCCTGGAGTGTGTAGACGCCGGGAATCCGCCACGAACCCGAATTCGGATTGGCCAGTGGCGCACCCGCTTCGCGCATCACCCAGCTGACGAAGTCCGCGCACCAGGGTTCGACGACGCCCTCGGCGTACTTGGTGCCCGACCCCGGCGCGCCAAACTCGCGCTCCGCCACCGCGAGAATTCGGGCCTGCGTCGGGTCGAGCGTGGATCGGTCGATCGCCGGGAACTCCGTGACGCGCTGCCCGGTGATGGCCGGTGCGCCCGATTGTTCTTGCCACCAGCGAGCTCCCACCACCCCGGCGACCACGAGCGCGATGACCAGCAGCACCGCCGCGAGCCACCGGCCCGCCTGCCGGTTCGACCGGCCGTGCCGGGCGCCCTCCCTGCGGTAACGCACTCGGTGCGAGGTTCTGGCCTGGTGCTCGGACATTTCTCCCCCGGTTCGTCGCGGCCGATCTGGTCCTTGCTGAATTGGACGAACGGGCCCGCCGAACGGTTCCCTGCCAAAAACCACTTTCACTCCAACCGCACCAGCGGTAGAGTTCTACCAACCCGTTCTAGGAGGGTAGAAAATGGGACTGAACATCAAGAATGAGAACGTGCACGCCTTAGTGCGTGAGGCAGCGGAGCGAACGGGGATGTCGCAAACCAGCGTTGTCGAGGAGGCACTGAAGCGCATGTTGAAAGAACTGGATGCCGAGCAGGAGACTCGGCTAGAAGACCTGCGGGCGATCGTGGCGGATATCCACGCGATCATGAGGGAGTCCGAGTACCCGCCCCTGACCACCGACGATCTCTACGATGATGAGGGGCTGCCCGCATGATCGTGGATGCGTCCGCTCTGCTCGCCATCCTCAACGAGGAACCCGAATCCGACTCGTTCACCGAAATCCTGGGGTCGGCGCCACGTGTCGCGATGTCGGTCGTCAACCATTTCGAGGTAGCCATCAAGGTCGACCGTCATCCGAATCCGGTGCTCGCGCGACGCGCTGACCAATTGATGGAGCGAGCACAGGTCGAGCTCGTTCCCGTCACGCTCGAGCAGGCCGCGATCGCGCGAGCGGCGTATCGCGACTTCGGCAAAGGCAGTGGGCATAAAGCCGAGCTCAACCTCGGCGACTGCTTCGCCTACGCACTCGCCACCGTCACCAAGAAACCGCTGCTCTACAAGGGCAACGACTTCGGCCACACCGACATCAGATCGGCGGTGTGAGATCGGAGCCTGATTCCGGGCGGCCGCCGCGCCGCCCGGAATACCGTCCGGCCGAGCGAAATCCGCGATACTCTCCCAGAACACCGGGCGACGGGGAGGTACGACCCTGGACACGCTGTGGACTTTCGTAGTACACCGGCGACATCAGCTGCTCATCGACTCCTATCTGCATGTGTCGGCGGTGCTGCAGTCGGTGCTGGTGGCGACCCTCGTCGCGGTGCTGATCGGGATACTGGTGCACCGCAGCCCGCTCGGCTCCTCGCTCGCGACGGCTCTGGCGAGCGCCATCCTCACGGTGCCCTCGTTCGCGCTGCTCGGCTTGCTGATTCCGGTGCTCGGTCTCGGCGTGGGTCCGACGATCACCGCGCTGGTGCTCTACGCGCTGCTGCCGATCCTGCGCAATACGATCATCGGGCTGTCCTCGGTCGATCCGGCGGTGACCGACGCCGCCCGTGGCGTCGGGATGAACCGATTCCGGGTGCTCACCGCCATCGAACTCCCCCTCGCCTGGCCCGCGATCCTGGCCGGGATGCGGGTCAGCACGCAGCTGATCATGGGCATCCTCGCCATCGCCGCCTACGCCAAGGGACCGGGGCTCGGCAACCTCATCTTCTCCGGACTCGCGCGCCTCGGCAGCCCGAACGCGGTGCCACAGGCACTGGTCGGCACCGTGCTCATCGTCGTGCTCGCGCTCGTACTGGACGGGATCTACGTCCTCGTCGGACGTCTCACCACCTCGAGGGGAATCCGTGACTGACACCGAAACCCGTTCCGGCAGCATCGAATCGGCGGTGTCCGGCGAGGAGATCGTGCTCGATGCCGTCACCAAACGCTATCCGGGCCAACGTGAACCGGCCGTCGACCAGGTATCGATGACCATCCCCGCCGGTGAAATCGTCGTGCTCGTCGGCCCTTCCGGCTGCGGTAAGACCACTACCATGCGGATGATCAACCGGTTGATCGAGCCGACCTCGGGCACCATCACCATCGGCGGCCGCGACGC
Organism: Nocardia iowensis; assembly: GCF_019222765.1. Taxonomy (NCBI): domain Bacteria; kingdom Bacillati; phylum Actinomycetota; class Actinomycetes; order Mycobacteriales; family Nocardiaceae; genus Nocardia; species Nocardia iowensis. The sequence continues at coordinate 7,599,236 of NZ_CP078145.1, forward strand.
CACCTCGATGAATCCCGACCAGTTGCGGCGCGGCATCGGCTACTCGATCCAGCAGGCCGGGCTGTTCCCGCACATGACGGTCGCCAAGAATGTCGCGACGGTACCCGGCCTGATCGGCTGGGACCGCAAGAAGATCGCCGCCCGCACCGACGAGATGCTCGAACTGGTCGGCCTCGACCCCGATACCTATCGCGACCGCTACCCACGCCAACTGTCGGGCGGGCAGCAGCAACGCGTCGGGGTCGCCCGCGCGCTCGCCGCCGACCCACCGGTGCTGCTGATGGACGAGCCGTTCGGTGCGGTCGATCCGATCACCCGCGGCCTGCTGCAGGACGAATTGCTGCGGTTGCAGGGCGAATTGGGCAAGACCATCGTCTTCGTCACGCACGACTTCACCGAGGCGGTCAAACTCGGCGATCGAATCGCGGTGCTGGGCAATCAGTCCCGCATCCTCCAGTACGACACCCCGGCGGCGATCCTCGCCGATCCCGCGGACGAGACGGTCGCGGGCTTCGTCGGCGCGGACGCCTCGCTCAAGCAACTCACCCTCACCCGGGTGCGCGATGTCGAGCTGGCCCGATGCCCGACCGCCGTCGAGGACGAGCCGGTCGACGTCCTGCGTACCGCACTGGCCGAGCAGGACTGGCCGTGGTCACTGGTGCTCGACCACCACCGGCGCCCGCTGCGCTGGGCCTCGGCCGAGCAGCTGGCACACGCGAACTCGTTGCGCGACATCGGATCACCGATCGGTGAGCCGTTGTCGCTGCAATCGACATTGCAGGACGCGCTGGAAGCCTTGCTCGCCGACCAGACGGCCAACGCGGTCGTCACCGGCAAGCGCGGCGAGTATGTCGGGCTGATCACCATCGATACGTTGGTGTCGCATCTGTCGGCGATGCGCGCCGAACACGGATCCGGCCGTCCCGCAGTGGGTGACGTGCCGTGACGGCGGCCATCGGAACCCCGCCGACGACGTCCGCGCCGGCCGCCCAGCGCCGGGCCGAGCACATCCGGTTGTTCGTTCAGCCGGTGATCGTGCTGCTGCTCACCGCGGGTGTGCTGGTGTGGGCGTTCGCCCGAGACCTGACCACCACTCAGCAAGCCAGCCTCAACGCGAGCAATATCGTCACCGTCACCTGGCAGCATGTGCTGATCTCGGCGACCGTGGTGCTGATCGTGATCGTTATCGCGGTGCCACTCGGCACGTTGCTCACCCGGCCCGGATACCGCCGTCTGGCACCGCTTTTCGTCGGCATCGCCAATATCGGCGCGGCGGCGCCCGCCATCGGCCTGATCGTGCTGTGCTACCTGGCCACCCGTACCACCGGCTTCTGGATCGGTGTCGCGCCGATCGCGTTCTATTCACTGCTTCCGGTGCTGCGCAACACGATTCTCGGCTATCAGGAGGTGGATCAAACCCTCATCGATGCCGGGCGTGGCCAAGGTATGTCGGCGGCAACGGTGTTGCGCCGCATCGAGTTCCCGCTCGCGGTGCCCTATATCCTGGCCGGCTTGCGCACCTCGCTGGTGCTTGCGGTCGGTACCGCGACGCTGTCGTTCCTGGTAAGCGCGGGTGGCCTCGGCATCCTGATCGACACCGGCTACAAGTTGCGCGACAATGTCACGCTGGTGGTCGGCGCGGTGCTCGCGGTCGCGCTCGCCCTGCTGGTCGACTGGCTCGGTGCGCTCGCCGAGCAGTTCCTCGGGCCAAGGGGGCTGAAGTGAGCCGGTGGTTGCGTGGCCTGGCGCTGGCGGCCGGGTTGCTGTTGGTCGCCGCCTGCGGCCTGGAGTCCGGTGGTGCGGTGCCGCTGCGGGTGGGGCCGGGCAGCATTCGTCCGGTTCCCGAACTCGACGGCGTCCGAATCATCGTGGGATCCAAGGATTTCACCGAGCAGAACATCCTCGGCTACCTCATCGAGTTCGCCATGACGGCGGCGGGTGCGCAGGTGCGGGACCTGACGAACATCCAGGGCTCCAACAGTCTTCGCGACGCCCAGCTGCACGGTCAGATTGATGTCGCCTACGACTACACCGGCACCGGCTGGGTGAACTACCTCGGCAAAGAGACCCCGATACCGGACGAGGCAGGCCAATTCGAGGCCGTCCGCGAGGCCGACCTCGCCGCGCACGGCATGGTGTGGACGGCCATGGCGCCGATGAACAACACCTACGCGCTGGTGACGAGCGCGCGCACCGCCGAGGAGACCGGCGTCCGCACGCTGTCCGACTACGCCGCGCTGACCGCGTCCGACCCGGCGGCCGCGGCCACCTGCGTCGGCACCGAATTCAATGTGCGCCAGGACGGATTCCCCGGTCTGGCCCGCAAATACAACATCGACACGGCCAAGGTCCAGAAGCAGATCGTCCAGGATGCCCTGGTGTATCAGGCCACCGCCGACGCCAGGCAGTGCAGGTTCGGTTCCGTCGCCGCCACCGACGGCCGCATTCCCGCACTGAATCTCGTGCTGCTGCAAGATGATCAGCGCTTCTTCCCGAAATACAATGCGGCAGTGGTGATGCGCGAGGATTTCGCCGAGGCGCACCCCCAGGTCGCCACCATCCTGAAGCCCATCTCCGATCGCCTCACCAATGAGGCTATTACCGAGCTCAATCGTCAGGTCGATGTCGAGGGTCGCGAGCCTGCCGAGGTTGCCCGTGACTGGATGGTCGCCCAGGGGTTCGTCACCGCCCGCTGACGACCATCCACTGCCTCAGATTCGCGGGTCGCGGCCGAGGTAGCGCAGCAACTCGGCGACCGCAGTGTCGTCGGACCTACCGCCGACGATCGCCGCGTAGGCGCCCCATTGGCGCAGCGGCTCAATGATTTCCGCGTCCTGGCCGCTACCCGGGGCGGGATGCGCGGTGCGGGCGGCGGTGAGCAGGTACCCGGCCAGTTCGTCGGTCAACGGTGACGGCTGGCCGGTGGCGATCGCGATGTCCCAGGCGTGCACGGCTGCATCCAGCGCGCACATCACGGCGGCGACGGGGGTGGCGAGTGCGCCGTGCGGCAGCGGGGTCGGGACGGTTTCGGTGGTGTCGGTGACCGTCGCCCAGGCGGCGGCGGTCTGCTCGATCGCGTTGTCCACCAAGGCTTCCGGTGAGCCGTCGATGGTGCCGGACGGTTCGAAGGGGTTGTCGGCCGGGCCGGTTCCGATGCCGAGGGCCATCGCGAAGGCGAGCTGATCGCCCGCGGCGTGCTGCACCACCTGCGTGACATTCCATTCCGAGCAAGGGGTCGGCAGCTGCCACTGGTCGTCGCGGACACCGGCGACAACGTTTGCCAGGGCGCGGTAGGAGTCGGCGAGCACGTCCCGCCACACCGGGGTCAGGGTGGCGATGGTGGCGGTGTCGGGGGCGTTCATGTCGGAACCTCTCGTGGTTGTTTCTTGCTTCTGACATCAGCCTATGGCTCGATTAGGCTGTTTACGTTCCTAATTTTCGAGAGGTGAAATGTGACGCCAGCCACAGTTCGCGTGCTGCGTTTGCTGACGCTGCTGCAGGACCGCCCGCACACCGGTCGGGAACTGGCCGAGCGGTTGGCAATCACCGACCGGACCCTGCGCAACGACATCCAACGCCTGCGCGAGCTGGGCTACCCCGTGCACGCGCAACGCGGCGCGATCGGCGGATACCGGCTCGGTCGCGGCACCACGATGCCGCCGCTGCTGCTGGACGACGACGAGGCAGTGGCCGTCGCGGTGGCCGTCGGTCTTGCCGAGGACGGCGCCACCGGGATCGCGGACATCACCGATAACGTCGCCCGCGCACTGGCCAAACTCGACCAGATTCTGCCGAAACGCCTGCAGCGCAAGGTGTCCGCGCTGCGCGAAGCCACCGCCATCGGACCCGCCACTACCGGCTCAAGGGAACCGGATGCCCCGGTGCCCGCCGCGGTCCTGACCACGCTCGCCGGAGCCATCCGCGACGGTGCCACCGTCGTGCTCGAACAGTCGGACCCCGACCACAGCGCGGAAGTCGAACCCTATCGGCTCATCAATTGGCAGCGGCGCTGGTATCTGGTTGCCTACCGGCTCGAAAACCATTCCTGGAGTGCGATTCCCGTCGCCAGAATCCAGCGCGCCGACCCCGGCACGCGGCGTTTCGCCGCCCGCTCACTCCCCGACGACGACCTGGTCGCCTTCGTCATGCGAGACATCGCCAGCACCGGCTGGAAGGTGCACGCCCGCGTCACCGTCCTCGCCCCCGCCGAAACCGTGATCGCCCGCATCAACCCCGCGGTCGGCGTAGTCGAAGCCGTCGACGCCGACACCTGTGTCCTGCTGACCGGCGCAGACGCCTTGGAAACCATCGCCATCTACTTGAGCATGCTGATGATGGACTTCCGAGTAGACGGCCCACCGGAATTAGTCACCCACATCCGCACCCTCGCCCGCCGCTACGCCGCCGCCGTCGCACCAGACGACAGCGAATAACCACTGACACCAGCCGATCCGAACCGCGGCTACACCCGCGCCCGCTCATGATCAACGGGACCTGGCTGCGCCATCGTGCGAGTAGAGCCTCCACCATGTCCCGTTGATCATCAGCGCACGACCTCACCGCCTAGCGCCACGACGACGCCGCGCGTGGGTCGCCGGTGACCACCCGGTGGCCGCAGGCTCAGAGGGCGGCGGCCGCGGGCCCATGCAAACTCGCTGTGCGGCTGCCCCGTTCGCACGGCTACCACCCGCGCCCGCGCCCGCTCATGATCAACGGGGCCTGGCTGCGCCGTTGTGCGAGTAGAGCCTCCACCGTGTCCCATTGATCACCAGCGCACGGCCTCATCGCCCAATGCCGCGACGAAGCCGCGCGCCAGCCGCGAGAGTCGCCGGTGACCAGCCGGGGGCCGCGGGCTCCCCGGGGGCGCGGGCTCCCCGAGCGCGGGCTCCCCGAGCGCGGGCTCCCCGAGCGCGGGCTCCCCGAGGGCGGGCTCCCCGGGGGGCGGTGGCGGTGGCGGATACGTATACCGATGCCGAAAGTACCTATAGGTGACTGATTCGGGGCATACCGCCGCGGCCATAACGTAGTTCCTGTCACCACGACGACAACGAAACCGCAGATCACAACCCCTCGAGGAGCACATCATGAACACTCTTGTCGCCCAGTACCTCGAAGCCTGGAACACCACCGAGGCCACCGCACGCAAAGCCGCTATCGCCCGCGTCTTCACCGACACCGCCACCTACACCGACCCACTGATGGCCGTGACCGGACACCAGGGCATCGACGCCGCAATCGCCGCCGCCCAAGCACAATTCCCCGGCTGGACCTTCCGCCTGGCCGGACCCGTCGACGCCCACCACGACCAAGTCCGCTTCACCTGGGAACTCGGACCCGCCGACGCACCCGCAGTCGTGATCGGCTTCGACGTCGCCATCATCGACAACGGCCGCATCGCCAACGTCTACGGCTTCCTCGACAAAGTCCCCGCCACCGTCTAACCCGAACCCAGCCTGCCACCGTCTGACCCGCACCCGCCTAACCGAACCCGTCCCACCACACCCTGCCCCGAACCACGCTCCGCCACACCCGGATTCACCGAAGGAACACCTGCCATGACCACCACCACCGCCCCGTCCTACCTGTCCACCCTGATGGCCCCCGGCCCCGCCCTGCTTCGCCTGTCCCTGCGCCTGGACGCCGTCATCACCACCGTTAACGGCCTGGCCTACCTCGCCCTGGCCGGACCTCTTGAATCACTGCTCGGCCTCGACACCGCGATCGGCATCCCGATCGGGATCTTCCTGACCCTCTACGGCCTCGCCGTCGCCCTCATCGGCACCCGGCCCACGATCAACCCCACCGCCACCCGCCTCGTGATCGCAGCCAACACCACCTGGGTCCTCGCCAGCCTCACCGCCCTCTTCATCACAGACACTCTGGACCTGAACCTGATCGGCTCCATCTGGACAGTCATGCAAGCAGGCACCGTCGGCGGCTTCGCCGCCCTGCAATACCTGGGCCTGCGCAAAGCACAGTGACCAGCGACAACAACCAAACACTCCCCACCCCGATGACCGCGGCACCAGCACACAGCTGATGCCGCGGTCATCGTCGCAGCTCAACCCACCGCGCAATCAACCTGCACGAACCACCGCCGCGCATAAGCTGAAATCCGTGGCCGACAACGAGTATTTCCTGGCACCGAACATCGGAAAACCCACCGAGAAGGTCGGATACTTCGCGACCAAAGCAGGATTCGATCGATTCGCCGTCGCTTACACCAACGGCATGGCCGCGCTACCCCAGCCCGCCGAGCAGGTCGCCGTGTCGACCTCCTTCGGCCCGGTCCGCGCCTATCGCTTCGGCGACGCGGCCAGCACGCCCCTGGTGCTCCTGTCCGGCAGACAGGCGTCGACGCCGATGTGGGCCGCGAACCTGCCCGGCCTGATGACGGACCGCACCGTGTGGTCGATCGACAGCATCGGCGAGCCCGGCGCCAGCACCCAGCAGAAAGAACTCGTCACCCCGGCCGACCAGGTCGCATGGCTGACCGAGGCACTCACCGGACTCGGACTGCGACGCACCCACCTGCTCGGTGCCAGCATCGGCGGCTGGCTGGCCATCCAGGTGGCGCTGCATCGCCCCGAGTACGCGGCCTCGGTAACCCTGCTCGATCCAGCGAATACCTTTGCGCCCCTTACCTGGAAGATGATCGCCGTATCGCTGGGCAGCCTCCTCCCTGGCATGCCGATGCGCATGCGCTACTGGCTACTCGGCCGCATCTCGGGCGGCGTGCCGATAGACGATTCGATACCCGAGGGCCGCCTGATCGCCTCTGCCATGCGCGATTTCACCTCAGCACAGCCGATGCCGGTCCGCCCGACCGTCGAAGAACTGGCCAGGATCAAGGTCCACGTGCTCGCGATCTTGGCCGGGCGCAGCATCGTTCACAACGCAGCCCGCGCCGCCGAGACCGCCCGGACAATTCCCGGCGCGCAGGTCGAGGTCTGGCCGGATGCCTCGCATGCCGTCAACGGCGAGTTCCCGGACCGCATCGCCCAGCGCTTCGCCGAGTTCGCAGCGAACGTTCCATAACGCGGCGACACCGACACACCGCCGGTCCCGCCGCGCCGCTATCTCCTATTTCACACCGCCGACCGGCGGCAAGTCTCTTACTCTCGGCAGCGAGTGCTTCCGATCGAGGTGTGAGCGGGCAGATCTTCGGTCGGGCACGAGAAGGGGCCGACGAGGTATCCGAGCAGCACTTCTCCAGACACACTTGGCCAGAGCGTGTTGGCGCTGACACTGCGCGAGGAAGCGGTCGCCAACCACAGCATTCGCAGCTTCCTGCTCGCCAGACTCTTCGCCGAGCACATCCAGGCGAAACCAGATGTGGACTACGACCCTGCCCTGCTGTTCGCCGCCTGTGTCTGCACGGCATCGGGCTCCGCGGGGCAGCGGAACCGCAACGCCGGAGGGCCGACGCTGCTCGAGCGAGCGGCCGACCTCGGCCGCTGCAGCAACTGACCTCGGAAACAGCAGGGCCGACCCGAGCGAACCCGGATCGGCCCCACTGCTTCTCAGCTCAGGCGTGCCCGACCGTCGCCGCCGCGTCCGGCGCCTTGCGCATCGGGATCAGCGCGGTCAGCACGATCGCGACCAGCGCCGCGGCCGTGGCGATCAGGAACGTGGTGTGGAATCCGTCCCGCGACGGGAACACATGCGGGCCGAGCTGCATGGTCATGTGCGCGAGCACCACGCTCATCACCGCCGACGAGGTCGACGTACCGACCGAACGCATCAGCGAGTTGAGCCCGTTGGCGGCGGCGGTTTCGGTGATCGGTACCGCGCCCATGATCAGCGCGGGCATCGCGGCGTAGGCGAGACCGACGCCCGCCGCGACGATCATCGACGCGAGCATGATCTCCCAGACGCTGTTCATCAGCACAACGGCGCACAGGTAACCCGCCGCGATCACCGCCGAGCCGAGCGCGAGGGTGATCTTCGGACCGCGTGCCGCGGACAGCTTCGCCGACACCGGCGAAAGCAGGATCATCACGAATCCGGTTGGTGCGAGCGCCAATCCGGCGTTGACCATGGTCAGGCCGAACCCGTAGCCGGTCTGCTCCGGCGCCATCAGCAGCTGCGGGAAGGTCAGCGACATGCCGTAGAGGGCGAAGCCGACCGCGATCGAGGCCACGTTGGTGAACAGCACCCGGGGCCGCGCCGAGACCCGCAGGTCCACCAGCGGCGAACGCTGCCGCAGCTCGAAGGCGCCCCAGCCGAGGAACACCACCAGCGACACCGCGAACAGGATCAGCGTCGGCGCGCTGGCCCAGCCCCAGTCCGCACCCTTGGTGATCGGTATGAGCAATGCCAACAGCGCGATCGAAAGACCAAGCGCGCCACCGAAATCGAACCGCGCGGGAGTGCGCACCGGCGATTCCGGCACGAAGACGAAAACCAGTGCGGCACAGACGATGCCGAGCCCCGCCGCGGTCCAGAACAGCATGTGCCAGTCCGCGTTCTGCGCGATCACCGCGGCAAGCGGCAGGCCGAGGGCGCCGCCGACGCCGAGCGTGGCACTCATGATCGCCATCGCCGAACCCACCTTCTCGGCGGGCAGCTCGTCGCGCATGATGCTGATGCCCAACGGAATCGCGCCGACCGCCGCGCCCTGCAGCGAGCGCCCGATGATCTCGGGAACCAGCGAGGAGAACGTCGCGCAGACGACCGAACCGGCAACCAGCGAGATCAGGTTGGCGAACAGCACCCGCCGCTTGCCGAACATGTCGCCGAGCCGACCGCTGATCGGTGTCGCCACCGCACCCGCGAGCAGCGTCGCGGTGACCACCCAGGAGGCATTGGACGCCGAGGTGTTCAGCAAGTCGGGCAGCGTCGGGATGATCGGAATGACCAGCGTCTGCATCAGCGAGACGACGACGCCGACCATACCGAGGGTCGCGATCAGTACGCCCGCCGCGGGACGCCGGCGGTCATCGGTATCGGGGACGGTCGAAGACGCGTCGGCAGCAACAGTCACGAATGTGCACGCTACACACGATGTGTATGGTGCACAATTTGATATAGCCGTGATGCACACGACATAGTGAGGCCCATGTCCGATTCCGGTCCTGCCGACCACGCAGCGCTCACCCGCCTGGTCTTCGAGCTGACCTTGCTCGCCAGGCACTTCCCCGCGTCGCTGCTGCGCCGTCCCGGCTTCCAGCTCGACCGCTCGGCCTTCCTCATCCTGACCAGACTGGAGTTCGACGCCCCGCTCAGCCTGCGCGAGCTGTCCGAGGCGTTCCAACTCGACATCTCCACGATCAACCGCCAGGTCGCCGCGATGCTCAAGCAGGGACTCGTCGACCGCGTCCCCGACCCCGAAGGCGGCATCGCCCGCAAGATCCAGGCCAGTGCCAAGGGCCTGGAAGCACTGGCCGCCGATCGACTGCAGAGCCGCGACGGCATCGGCGCGGTGGTCGCCGACTGGCCGCACACCGATGTCGACCAGTTGAGCAGGTTGATCGCGCGATTCAACCAATCGGTCGAACACATCGAAGAGAACCCCTGGCCCCGCCCACCGGACATCCAGTAGTCAACCGTCCCGAGGTTGACCGAACGTAATGCTGGGGTTAGATGGCGTTGGCGTAGATGCCGGGGGTGATCCCGTAGTAGCGGCGGAACCAGCGGGTCAAGTGCGCTTGGTCGGCGAAGCCGGATTCGGTTGCTGCTTCGGCGACGGGGCGGCCTGCGGCGATCAGGCGGCGGGCGGCGCGGAGGCGGAGTTGGCGTTGGTAGTCGCTGGGGGCCAGGCCGTACTTGGCGCGGAACGCGCGGTAGAGGGCGAAGCGGCTGCAGCCGGTGGCGCCGACGAGGTCGTCCATGGAGAGGGGGTCGAGGTAACGGTCGTCGAGGACGGCGCGGACGCGGCGGGCGAGGTCGGCTCCCGCGCTGACGTTGAGGGTGGCGGACGAGCTCACCAGCGGTCGGCGGGCGCCGCGGCGCACCATGGCGGCGACCGATGCGGCCAATGCCTCGTCGGCGGCCAGTTCGATGGCGGGCTGGATCAGACTGGCGCACAACCGATTCAAGGCGGAGGACAGCACCGGGTCGGGTAACACGGGGTCAGTGAAGAGGGGCAGGCCGGTGGGCCGCCCGGCTTGGTCGGACAACAGGTCGGTGACCAGCTCTGCGCCGATGTGGACGATCGAATAAGTGAAACCCAGCTCAGTGGCGCTGTGCCCGTCGTGCGGTTCGTCCGGGTTGAACGCCATCACCATGCCCGCCGCGCTGATCCGCGACGCGCCACGGCAGTCGAAGCTCTGCGCGCCGAACTGGGTGAGCCCGAACGAATACGTCTCATGGCTGTGCGGGTGATAGACGTGCCGCTCGAAGTGGGCGCGCATCACCTCGACCGGACGGTTCGACATCCGCCGGTACGTCACCCACTCGCGCTCCGCCACCGAACCATTGTCCCCGCACCAGCGTTCAATACGGTGCCGAGGTCTCGGAACGAGGATCGCACAGTGCGTATCCGACTGTTGCTTGTCCTGGTTATGGCCTTGTGGGGAAGTGCGTTCGCCTCCTCGAAGTTGGCGGTGCACGAGGTGCCGCACGAGGTCGCGGGATTCCTAAGGTTTTTGATCGGCACCGTGGTGCTGGTCGTCGTGCTGCGGCTACCTCGACTGGATCCGAGAGAAACGACCCGCGTCGCCGGGCTCGGCCTGGTCGGCGTGTTCGGCTACAACGTGCTGTTCTTCCTCGGTTTGTCCCTCGCCCCCGCGGCCGACGGGAGCGTGATCGTGCCGATGACCGCACCCGTCATCACCGTTCTCGTCCTGACCGTGCGCGACCGCGTCCGCCCGTCCGGCCCGCGGGCGCTCGGTCTTGCCGCCGCGGTGACCGGGGGTGTTGTCTTCTTCGTGGGCATTCCGTCGTCCGGTGGCAACCGTCTTCTCGGTGACCTCGTCTTCCTCGGCGCCGCCGCGTGCTGGGCCTGCTACACCATGCTCGGCGCGCCGATCCTGGCTCGGCTGGCCGCCCCGACCGTCACCGTGTACGCGACAGCCGCGGGCACGGTGGCGCTCGGCCTGTTCGCCGCGCCCGCGTTGCCCGACGTCGCGTGGTCCGACCTCGGCGTCGAATTCTGGCTCAACCAGGCATATCTCGGCGTCCTGCCGACGGCGCTTGCCTACGTCCTCTACTACCGCGCCGTCGGTCAGGTCGGACCCGCTACCGCCGCGACCGCGATGTTCCTGGTCCCGGCCTTCGGGTTGGCCTGCGCCTGGGTCGTTCTCGGTGAAACGATCGAGCCGATGCAGGCCGTGGGCGCGGGGCTGATGTTCGTCGGCGCCTGGCTGAACACGCGCAAGGACACCCCGCGCGAAGCGACACCGCCGCCGGTCCAGCCGGTCGAGCTGGCTTCGCTACCGGCACAACGTGATTCGAACCTTTGACGGTTGCGGCGGCATCGTGGCGCTAGGCTCTGCGGCTGGGTCGGATACGACGTCTTGGGAGGCGCTCGATTCACACCAAACAACCCGCATGGTGGGACAACTATCTCGTCGCCCTGCTCGGACTCGTGCTGGCGGCCGGATTCGCGTTCGCCGCGATCGCCGCGGCCTCCGGTGGCGCCTATCCGGTGGCGATTGCTCTGGCGGTGCTGGCGGTCCCCTTCGCGATTCCGACCATCCTGCAGGTCCTCGGTGAACTGCTCATCTACCTGATGATTCCGGTCGTGCTTGCCGGTTTCGTCCTGTTCCTTCCGGTACTCGTCGTCAGCCCGGCCGCCCGGAAGTGGGCGCGACGGCGGTGGCGGAACCGCTGAGCCCGGCCGCGCACCGACGAAGATCACATCGACCGTTGGTCAGCCGTCCGTAGAGTTGTCGGCATCGAGCTCTTTGCCGCGTAACCGAAGGACGGAGGCCCCGGGTGAGCGGTAGCAAGGCCCGGACCTGGGACGCACGCGGTATCGCGTGGTGGCTGCCCGGGCTCGCGGTGATCGTGTCGGGAGTACTGCTGTACTCGCCCTTCGGCGTCTCGCTGATCGCGGGACGGGTGGTTGTCGCGGTCGCGATGCTGGTGCTGGCGGCGTCCGCTGCGGCGCGGTGGTGGTTGGCCGGGCGGGCGCAGTCACCGGATGCCGCATCCGAGCACACTGGCGGTCACGATCCCGGCCTCGGGCACGCTCGGCGATTGCTGGGTGTCGAGGCGCTACTCGCCGCTGGGTTCGCTGTCTTCGGTGGCGCGGCGATGACCATGTCGGTGTCGACGGCGTTGATGTGGGTCGGGGCGTGTTGGATCGGTGTCGGGCTCTGTGCGCTGCTGGCCGGGACGCGGCGCGATGAGGTCGTCGTGGCGTCCGCGGCTCTGGCGGGCTGGCAGGTCCTGGCCGGGGTGATTCTGACGACGCTGCCGTTTCGTACCGGGTTGGATTTCACGGCGTGGACAATCATCGCGCTGTTGATCACCGGGACGGCGATGGTGGTGCGCGGCGTCCGGCTCACTGTGCCGCTACCTCGCGCGAGCGCCCTGCGTTGGTGGCGCCCGGCCGCGGTGACCGCGCAGCTTGTCGTGCTCGTCGCGACGGTCGGCTGGTACGGGACGATCGTCACGCAGGCCGCCCAGCAGACTGCCGAGCAGGATCGGCTGGCTGCCTTCTACGAAGTGCCCCAGGGTATTTCCCCTGGTGCACCCGGCACGGTGATCCGTTCCGCGCCGATGTCGCTGCCCGGCGTGCACGGCCGCGGCTGGCGCATCCTGTACTGGTCGCAGGATCGGCACGGCACCCCGGCGGTGTCTTCCGGCATGGTCTTCACGCCGCTCACCGAGGGCACCAATCGGCCGATCCTGAACTTCGCCCACGGCACCGTCAGCCTCGGTGCCGATTGCGCGCCGAGCAGGCAATCCGAGATCGCCTCGTCCATGCCCTGGCTCAACGACGCGCTCGGGCGCGGGTGGGTGGTCGCCGCCAGCGACTACGCGGGCGCGGCGGGCACCGGCGACGGCGAGCACTACCTCGTCGCCGCCGACCAGGGCCGCGACACCCTGAACGCCGCCCGCGCCGCGCACAACCTGCCCGGTTCCGGGGCAGGCGCCGACATGGTGATCTACGGCGTCTCGCAAGGTGGCCTCATCTCGCTGGCCGCCGCCGCCCTGTCACCTACTTATGCGCCCGAACTGCATCTGGTCGCCGACGCCGCCAACGCCGCGGCCTCCGACATCGCGGGCATCCTCCGCGCGCGCCCACCCCAACTCCTCAACGGCTGGGCCGTCACCCCCTTTCTCACCACCCAATACGCGAAGGCCTATCCCCAACTCGACCCGAACGCCCTCCTCACCCCCCAAGCCGCCGCGCGCAATCATGAAATGGCCGGGGCAGGCTGCGCCGCAACACCTTTCGCCGCACTCTTCCCCCGCCTCACCATCGTGCCCGGCATGGGCGACTACTTCAAAGGCGACCCACTCGCCGACCCCGGCTGGCTGCATGCCTTCGAGGAAAACCGCGCACCCGACATGCCGCCCGGCATACCGGTCTACCTGGCCCACGGCCTCGACGACCAACTCGTCCCGCCGAAATTCACCGCCGCCCTTGTCGACCGTTACTGCTCCGCCGGGAGCCGGGTGACCACCCAGTGGAACCCTGGTGTCGGTCACGACAACGACAACGAGAAGGCCGTCTCGCCGCGCGTCATCCAGTGGTTCGCCGACCGCCTCGCCGGGACTCCGTCACCTGACAATTGCGGGCAACCCCTCCCCGCGTCCCTCACCGGCCACTAGCAGACGTAAAACATGATGTGGCGCGGCGCTTCCCAGCCACCGGCGATGATCAGGCCGCGTAGGGGCGTTCGGCTCGGGCCGCGCGCAGAGCGGATCCCCACCAGACGAGCTGGTCGAGTAGTTGGTCGGCGGCAGCCGCGGGAGCGGTCGGATCAAGCGGGTTGCCTGTCACGTCGAAGACTTGAGCGGCTCCGTGGAAGCTCACCGTGTCGCGGACGGTGACGGCGTGCAGTTCGGCGAACACGTGACGGAGGTGTTCGACAGCCCGTAAGCCGCCGGAAACGCCGCCGTAAGAGACGAATCCGATCGGCTTGGCCTGCCACTGGGTGTAATGCCCATCGATGGCGCTCTTGAGGGGGGCCGGATAACTGTGGTTGTACTCGGGTGTCACCACCACAAACGCATCGGCGGCGGTCAGTCGTGCGCTTATCGCTTGCGCGCCCCCCGATTCCGGTTCACTCGACATGTCTACCGACAGTGGGTCTTCGGCCAGATCGATGAGATCGACCGCGATGTCGTCCCGCTGTTTCGCGTGCCCGACAAACCAGTTGGCGACCGTCGGGCCGAACCGCCCCACGCGGGTGCTACCGATGATCACTGCGAGCTGAACCGGGTTCTCCGTCATAACAATTCCTTTCGACACGTGCAGGTGATGACAGCAAGCGTCGAACATCAACAAAGGTTGATGTCAAGCGGCGGTGATCCAGCTGGCATCGCCAGCGGTGCCCGGCGGCCTACGGAGAACGGCGGCAGCATCAGCAGTGGGTCCGCAGCGCGCTGACTCCTAGGGCGCGGGCTCGAGCTTGTCGTGCCATTGCGCTGGCACCAGCAGGGTTTCGGCGGTGAGCGCACCCCGGCCACGGACCTCGAGCGGCTTCTTGTTGCCGCTCCACGAAACAACTTGCACCGGCTTGCCCTTGTCGACGAACAAGTAGTAGCCCTGCTCCGGCCCGTCGCGGTGGCCGGTCGTCGGAAGATTCTTCCAGCATTGACCAGGCGTCCCGGCCTTATCGTTGAGGTCCGCCTCCTTGGTGGACGCGCGCACCTCGACCAACCGCTCCCAGCCATCGGTCCAACCGGCCGCCCTGGTGATATCGATCAACTTGGCCCCCTCCGTGCCTGCCGCCACCTCGCGCAGCTCGGCATCGAACCGGCTGTTCGATCCGAGCGTCTCGACCCGGTCGGCGAAATCGAAAGTGCCAGTGCAGTTTTGCGCGGCAGGTTTATCAGTGCTGGCCGTGCACGCGCCGACCATCGGCACAGCGACGGCGGCCAGGAACAAGTACTTCACCGTGGTCATCAGGATCACTTCCCCGTTAGTGGAATGTCGACTCCGGCGGGCTGACCGGTCTGGCTCTCGTTCACGGTATTGCTCCAGGTGATCTGTGGCCGACTCTGCGTACCGGTCCCGAGAACAATGGCCTGCCCATTATCGATCTGTTCTTTGACCTTCTGCGCCAGCTCTGCAGGAGAAGCGTCCGGGTTGGCCACACCGAGCTTTCGGCCCTGCTCGTTGTTGTACAGATCCATGGCCTCGCGGTGTGGCGGGTTTCCGCCGATCTTCTCATGACTCGTGGTGTAGGTTTCCGTCCACTCCGCCCCGAACTTCTGCGTCATCAACGCATTCCAGTAGGTATGCCGGAAGGCGTCACCGTGCCCATCCAGAAACGAGTCCGGATACCGGGTCTTGGCCTCTTCCTCGGCCTGCGAGGTGATATCGAAGAAGTCCTTGAGGGCGAAGACCCCCTTCTTCGAGTAGAGGTCTTCCAGCGCTCTGGCCTCCTCCTCGGTCATCAAGGTGGCTTTGAAATCGGGAATCGCGGTTCGGATGATGTCGAGCAGCGGGCCGTCCGTCGGCCAGATGGTTGGTTTGGCATCCGAGGTTTTGGTTTGGTAATCGGCGAGGATCTTCGCCAGATTCGGGTCGGTCGGTGTACCAGCCAAACCTTGCTTCACCGAGTCGGCCAACTTCTCCAGCAGCCGCCCGAGGTTCTCCGAGCCGGTCAAATCAGCTTCTTGAATCCGAGTGAGGGCTTGACGAATCGCTTGGGTCAGCCGGAACTCTTCGAACTCCTTCATCGCAACCGCGGTTCCGGGAGACCACCAGTGCTCCTTCATCGTCTCCCAATTCGACTTGTGCGAGAGCACTTCACCGTCGGGGCGGCAGAACAGATCCCAGTCCGAATCCTCGACCTCGCGGAGCCACCCGCGGATCTCGCCGATCTTCCCGTCGATGGTGTCGCACACGGAGCCGATCATCGTGGACATCTCCTCGTAGATGTCTGCGGTGCCGAGCCCGTCCTTTGTGTCTTGGGCGCCGCGCACACGCACACTGTCACCCGACTTGCCGTAGAAGTACTCGTACGACAGCTCGACCTTGCGCCCCGATTCGGTTATTTCCGAATCGATTTCGGTCGCTACACGTTTGACGATCGACGCCACCTCACGGGCAGGCCCGACATTCCAGGCCAGTACCTGCGGGACAGTCAGGGGATGGTCCTCGCGGTATCCGCTCATCGCTGGCCGACCTGCCGCAGGCCGCTCGCGAAGGCTTCGTCCTGCTGCTCGAATGCCGTGGCCTGCACTTCGATTCCACCGGCGAGCTCACGCAGCCGACCGACATGGAACTCCACTACCCGGTCCAGCGCCTCCAGCGTTTCCTGGATTCGGACCCCGGTGGCCGAACCGGTCAAATTGTCCCGCGCCTGATCGCGAGCTGTTTTCGCCACCGGGGCCTTGCCCGCGACGGCATCCGAATGGACCCGCACATCGGCCGCGAGTTTGCGCATCTTCGCGGGGTCGACATCGAACACTGGATCACCACACCTTCGGGTTTCGCATGCCGCCTTCGACAACTTGCGGACGGCGAATTCGCGCACTCATCTACAGAACGTATTCGTTGCCGTCTGCCTGGTGACGCGACGAACCGCGCGCACTCGGCCACCTCGGCGGAGCCACTGACGGTGGCGGCGCCATACGGTGCGGCGAGCCATTCTGAGGTGGCGCATCCCGCTTCGGCGCGTCCCGATTGAGCTCGGTGTAGATCCGCTCGGCCTCGGCTTGGGCATTCGTATACGCGATCCGGTGTCGATCGGCGATCAGCGACTCGAGCCGCCGGGCACCCGCCTCCAGCACATACGGCTCGATGTGCAAAGCGGTGATGTTGCCGCAGGTATCGGTCTCGACGAAGACGCCGCCATCCGCCGATCTGGAGCTGCCGCGTACCTCGGAGATCGCGGCATTCAATCGTTTGATGTGCGCGGCACGACGCTCGGTGTATTCGTCCATTACTTCCCCCGATTCGACCGGCGAACCGATCCCTGATGTACCGCCACACACTATCGGCCGACAGTTTGCCGGAGCAACCTTATCGTGGGCAGCGGACGCTGATCAGGTGCCGATCGAACTGCGCGGCCTCGGCACCGCGCCGGATGGACGGTGTACACATGGCAGCTCATCACCGCCGTGTGACCCCGCTACGGGAAGTACCAACGCAAATCCGACCGGGAAGACCCGGTCGCCCGGCGGTGAGCTCGGATGGTCGCCCGGCCGAGGAACGACCGAGTCCCAACCGTGGATTCGGATGGGGCTCAGCGGTGCGGCCCGCCCGCACCAGTAGGCGAGCAATGGCCATGGCAACCTGCCTCGGCTGCTCGAGAATTACCGAGTGACCGGCGCCTTCGACGAGCGCGAAATCCGAATACTCGACGGCGGCGGCCATCGCGACGGAATGCGACGGCGGTGTCATCAGGTCGGCGGAGCCGCACAGAATCAACGTCGGGATCTTCGAAAGCACAGGCAGCGTATCGGTTTGGTCATAGTCCATGAAGGCGCTCAAGAAGCTCGCCATGGTCACGATCGGTGTTTCGTTGTGCATCGCGTTGGCAAGGGCGAGCACGCCAGCGCTGACCTTGCGATCGCCGAATTCGGCGGTACGGATGATCGGAGCGAAAATCTTGCAGGCCAACAGCTTTGCGTGGTGCATCAGGACCGGCGCCCGTTGGACGGCAGCCTGGAATACCTCAACGACCGGGTGGCGCAGGAGGCGGCCGAAGCCGGCATCGGCAAGCCCGCTCGCAGCGGTCGCGATGAGTGCGACGCCGACGATGCGGGTGCCGATCTCGTGCGGGTTCTGGCCGGCGTAGTTCAGCACGGTCATGCCGCCCATCGAGTGGCCGACCAGGACGATCGGCCCGGTCGGGGCGACGGCGTCGAGAACATCGCGCAGGTCGTAGCCCAGTTGCTCGAGGTTGTAGGTCTGCCTGGACGCCGCGGCCGAGTCGCCGTGGCCGCGATGGTCGTAGCAGACGACCCGGGCGCCGGTGTACTGGCGCAGCAGCGCGTCGCGGACGTAAGTCCAGGACTCACTGCGTAGGCAATGCCCGTGCACGAGGACGACCGTGAGGTCTGCGTTTCGGGGGCCGTATTCGCGAACCGCCAGTGCCACATCGTCTTCCGTCGTGACCACGGCACGACGTGCTGCCGAGGTGACGATTGTGCTGAAGATCGGCATCGGAGGCTCCGGTTCGCTGGCGGTGACTTGTTCAACTTTCCGCCGCATTTGTCGCCGATATCAGGCACCCGAGTGCTGAGGACATTCCCCCAGGGGTGAGCAGACCCCCACCAAGGTGACGCCTATTTGCCGATCCTCATGTCCGGCGGGTCACCCAGAATCATGGGCGAGTGGCGGACCTTTCCGGCATGGTGGGATATGGACGTTTTGCGCGAATACGCCCTACTTGCCTTGCGAATCGACCGCCTCGTGACCGAACACCCCAGTGGGACCTGGATTCTCGACTATCGAGGCCCGGACCCTTGGCGCGCCGAGGTGGCCGCCGAGCCGTTGCCGAATCCGGCAGACCTGGTTCGCCGTGCCGAGGACCTGGCAGCCTCCGTCGCCGATGACGTCGCGTTGACAGAGCAGATCGGTGCCCTTCACACCATGGCGCGGCAACTGTCCGGCGAAAAGCTGTCACTGCACGAGCAGGTCCGGGGCATGCTCGGGATCGACGTCGATTGGATACCCGACGAACAGTTCGACGAGGCGTATCAGCTGCTCGACGAGGGGTTACCGGACATGAAAGGGTCTCTCGCACAACGGATGCACGCTTGGCGCGCGAACCACAGTCTGCCGCCAGGCCGAACGGCGCGACTTTCCGAGCTGGTGCAACGAGCCGTAGCCGAAACGATTACCCGCACCACAACACTGTTTCCATTACCCGAAAACATCGAAGTGACATGCGAATTCGCCTCCGGACCATTTCGCGGTCTTTATCGCGGCGACACGCGAGGAACCTTGTTCATCGATCCACAACTCCCGTTCAATCTCGCGGATCTGTTCTATGTCGTTGCGCACGAAGCCTTCCCAGGCCACATCTGCGAGTTCATGATCAAGCAACTTCACCTGGCGGACCGACCGGACATCCAAACCCGCTTCATGCCCTCGCCCGCCTACCTGGTGTCCGAGGGACTTGGCCTACATGCCCAACAACTACTCTTTCCCGACGACCAGGCACAACGGTGGCTGATCGACAATGTCGATGAGCTCCAACAAGATTCGAGCGACTACGCCAAGATCCACCGAGCCAGAAACATCCTCTGGAGCGCCTACTGCAACGCCGCCTTCCTGGTCGCCCAGCAAAAGCCATGGTCAGAAGTCCGAACCTACCTCGCCGAAACCGCACTCCTCGCCGACGACGAGCTCGCATACCTCGAAGGAATGTACGGCACCCCCTTCCTCGAGCCCTACATCTTCACCTACTACCACGGCTACCGCCTACTGCAACCACACCTGTCCGATCCGAACTTCCTGAGACGCGTTCTGACAGAACAGCTCCCGGTCTCGTTGCTGTGATCATGCCGGTGATCGCCATCCGAGCTCCAGTCGGTAATGATGGCGGAATGGTCACGGTAGCGCTGTTCCATTCGGTGTACGGTCGGCGGACCGTCGAGTTACGTGCCGCGCAGCGGCTTCGCGTTCTCGGCCATGAGGTTCATGTACCAGACCTGTATGCAGGCCGGACAGCGTCGAGCCTCGACGCTGGATTCGAGCTGAAGGACGAAATCGGCTGGGACACAATCGTCGGCCGAGCCCATGCATCCCTCGACGAGCTCCCCGACGACACCGCCCTCATCGGATTCTCCATGGGCGCCGGAGTGATTCACGACCTCCTTCCCGACCGCTCCGCCACGGCGGGAGTGCTACTACTTCACGGACTGGCCGACTTCCCCACATGGGCGCGACCTGGACTCCCGATACAACTGCATATCGCCGCCCCAGACATATTCGCACCCCCAGAACGGATCGCCACCTGGCAAGCCACCGCCATCAGACGCGAAGCATCAGCGCAGGTCTTCACCTACCCAGGAGTGGGCCACTTCTACACCGATGAGAGCCTTCCGGACTACAACCGCGAGGCCGCGACGCTCACATGGCAACGAGCGATCGACTTCCTGGGCACCCTCGAGTCCGGCCACGTGAACGGCGAAGGCAAGAACCTTCCGTGACGCCGCAGTGCCGCGCGGTCGCGCTGACGCAGCACTATTCCTCAGTGGCCTTTAGACGTTAAAACGGAACTCGACGACGTCGCCGTCGTGCATGACGTAGTCCTTGCCTTCCATGCGGACCTTGCCTGCGGACTTGGCGGCGGCCATGGAGCCGGCTTCTACCAGGTCGGTGAAGGCTACTACTTCGGCCTTGATGAAGCCGCGTTCGAAGTCGGTGTGGATTACGCCTGCGGCTTTGGGGGCGGTGTCGCCCTGGTGGATTGTCCAGGCGCGGGCCTCTTTCGGGCCTGCGGTGAGGTAGGTCTGCAGTCCGAGGGTGTGGAAACCGGCGCGGGCGAGGGCGTGCAGGCCGGGTTCGGTCTGGCCGATGGATTCGAGGAGTTCGAGGGCGGATTCGTCGTCGAGTTCGAGGAGTTCGGCTTCGACCTTGGCGTCGAGGAAAACCGCATCAGCCGGGGCGACAGAGGCTTTCAGCTCGGCGACCTTGGCCTCGTCGGTGAGTACCGACTCGTCGGCGTTGAAGACGTAGAGGAACGGCTTGGTGGTGAGCAGCGAAAGTTCTTTCAGCAGTTCGGCATCCACCTTGTTGCCAGCGGCGAACAGGGTGGTGCCGCTGTTCAGGATCTCCTGCGCTACCTTCGCTGCGTCGGCGACCGGCTTACGGTCCTTCTTGACTTTGGCTTCCTTCTCCAGCCGCACGACCGCCTTCTCCAGGGTCTGCAGGTCGGCGAGGATGAGCTCGGTCTCGATCACCTCGATGTCGGCGGCGGGGTCGACGCGGCCGTCCACGTGCACCACATCGTCGTCGGCGAAGACGCGGACCACCTGGCAGATGGCGTCCGCCTCGCGGATGTTGGCGAGGAACTTGTTGCCAAGGCCGGCGCCCTCGGAGGCGCCCTTGACGATGCCCGCGATGTCGACGAAGGACACGACGGCGGGCACGATGCGCTCGGAGTTGAAGATCTCGGCCAGCGTGTTCAGCCGCGGATCGGGCAGCGGAACCACGCCGACGTTCGGCTCGATGGTCGCGAACGGGTAGTTCGCGGCCAGCACGTCGTTCTTGGTCAGCGCGTTGAAGAGCGTCGACTTTCCGACGTTGGGCAGGCCGACGATTCCGAGGGTGAGACTCACGAGAAGTGGAGTCTACGCGGCAGGCGCGGTCCCCCAACCCGCGCCCGCCCGCAGCCCCCGGATATGCGGGTTCGGTCGCGCCGCGACCGCCGCCAGCTGCGAAACCACAGCCTCGAAGGAACGCCGGTTCGGCGGCGAGCTGACCTCACTGTGGGCGCGAACGCATCGGACTACACGGTGCAGCCTGAGCAAGGCTGCCACCTACCGAGCCAGACACGCCGGAACCCGCCGCCCCTGACCCGACGGTCGGCCACCTCACCCCATCCATCTCGCAGAGCGTCCACACGCCTCACATGGTCTGCGCCCTCTGCGAGGCGTAGGACGCCTCTGTGAGATCGACTCGGGTAACAGCCGGTGCGGTCGCCGACCGTGGATCGGCGACCCAGAATCGGCGGGCTGCGGATCGGGTGAGCCACGGTCGGCGCCGCGATCGACGAGTTGGGTCGACAAGCCGCGATCGACGAGCCGCGATCAGCGATTCACGGTCGGCAAGCCACGGTCAACGAGCCAGCGATCGGCGAGCTGCGGATCTGCGGACTGCGGATCTGCGACCCACCGTCGGTGCGCCGCGGTCAGTGAGCCGCGATCAGGGGATCAGGACGACCTTGCCGAGATTGCTTCGCTCCTCGATCACCATGTGCGCCTTGGCGGCGTCGTCGAGTACGAATTCCGCGTGGACCGCGGGGCGAAGCTGTCCCGAAGCGACGTACTGCCACAGTTCCTGGCGCCACTGCTCGTACAGGGCGGGGCGGCCCTTCGCGACCTGCGCCATCTGGAAGCCGATGACCGACTTGGCGCCGACGAGCAGGTCGTACGCCTGGATGGTGCCGCCGCCGGAGCTGTAGGCGACCAAGCGTCCGCCGGGCACCAGAGCGGCGATGGCGGGGCCGAGCAGGTCGCCGCCGACCGCATCGAGCGTGTAGTCGACGGGGTCACCCCACGATTCCTGCTCGTACTCGATCACCTCGTCCGCGCCGAGTCCGCGCACGAAATCGGCCTTGGAAAGGTCCGAGACCGCACCGACCACTCGCGACGCGCCACGCACCCGGGCAAGCTGGACTGCGAGATGCCCCACCCCGCTGGCCGCGGCGGTGATGAGTGCCGACTCACCCTCCTTCGGATCCGCGGCATCGAGGGCACCCAGTGCGACCAAACCGCTGCGCACGAGCGCGACCGCATCCACGGCGGACGCACCGTCGGGAATCGGTGACGCCATCGCCACCGACAGCAGCGCGTAGTCGGCGTATCCGTGCCCGAATACCAGCCCGGTCACCCGGTACCCCGGCGCGTATCCGGTGACACCCTCGCCGACCGCGACCACCTCGCCCGCGACCTCGCCACCCAGCGCGATCGGGTCGCGCTGCTCGCGCACCTTCCGCACCACTGGCAGGGTCACTCCGATCGCCTCGACCCGGACCAGAAGTTCACCGGGGCCGGGCGTCGGCACCTCAACCGACACGACCTCGAGCACCTCAGGACCACCGCTGCGCTCGTATTGGACCCGCCGCATCACACCTCCACAATTCGTCAGAAGCCGCAACGTTAACCAGCGGCCCGAGTGGGCCCCAACCCAATTCCGAACCCAAGTGCTCCATCTCACCGCGCGCCGGATCCCCCGTCCGACCAGGACGTGCCCGGGACACCCCCGAAACCCCCTGCGCCACGCCGCTCGAATTGCACGAGCCCAACCCCGGCCAAGCCTCCGCGCGCCGATGGGACATGGCAGCGGCAAAGTGCGAGCGCGGACCCCGTCATGTCCCATTCGAGAGCTCCGGCCCCGGCTAGGCCAACCGCAGTGAGCCCGACGGGACATGGCCGTGGCGTTATTCGAGAACCTGCTCCGTCCCGTTCGCCGCCGCCAGCTTCTGGGTGCGTGCCGTGTACGGCGGGGCGGGTCAGGGCTGAGGGGCGGGTCAGGGCGGGGAAATCGCGGGGCCGAGGGCTCGGGTGAGGGTTTGGGCGAGGCTTCTGGCTAGTTCGTCCGAGGCGGGAGTTGCGTCTGGGCCGGACTCGTAGAAGCGGAGGAAGGCTTGGTGGAAGCAGGCGCCGTCTAGGAGGGCGGCGATCGTGGGTAGTTCGGCGTCTGCGGCGATTCGACCGAGTTCTCGCTCGGCACTGAGGTATTCGGTGATGCCGGTGATGGCGTGGCCGGGGCCCGCGCCGTGGCGGCGCATGGCGTCGCGGTGGGCGGCCATGCGTTGGGGTTCGGCCAGCATGCCGCCGAGTAGGGGTAGGGATTGCTGGTAGAAGCTCAGGGCACTGCGCGCCATCGCGGCCAGGTTGGCTTCGACGGTGGCGGTACCGGGTTCGGGGCGTGCGCCGACCGGATCGGGCATGCGGTGGCGGAGGACATTGAGGATGAGGTCCTCTTTGTCACTGAAATGCTTGTAGAGCGCGGCCTCGGAATAGCCTGCGGCCTTGGCGATTTCCTTGGTCGTGGCATGGACGACGCCGCGGGTGCGCATGATCTTCGCCGCCGCGTCGAGGATCTGATCGCGAGTTCCCACATGTCCTCCGGTTGACAAGTTAGTAAGTACTCACCATCCTAGGTTAGTAAGTACTCACCAACTTGAGAGGCCTGGAAAATGCGACTCACCATCTTCGGAGCGACCGGCAACACCGGCGGCCGACTTGTTCGGCAAGCACTGGCGGCAGGACACGAAGTCACCGCCGTGGCCCGAGGCGAGCACACGATGCAGGACCACCCTCGGCTGCGGGTGGTCGTGGCCGATCCGATGAACCCCGCCGAGATCACCGAGGCGATCCGTGGCGCCGACGCCGTGTTGGACACCATTGGATCCAGAGCCAGCGGACCGACATCGACCTGCACCGACGCCGCGCTATCGATCACCAAGGCCATGGAATCCACGGGCGTCCAACGTCTGGTGCTGATCAGCAACAGCGCCAGAATCGCCGGGCCTGGCGATGATTGGTTCACCCGCTTCGTCGTCAAACCGCTGATTCTGCGCCCGCTGCTGCGGCACAGCCTGGCGGATATGGCGGCCGCCGAACAAGCGGTCCGCGACACCGCACTGGACTGGACAATCGTCCGGGCGCCACAGCTGACCGACAACAAGGCGAAGGGCTCCTATCGCACCGCGATCGAACGCAACGTGACCTTCGGCATCCGCATCACCCGCGACGACCTGGCAACCTGCCTGCTCGACCTGGTCGCCGAGCCGGGCACAATCCGCACGCACGTCAACGTCGCCAACTGATTCGCCTTGCGGTAGCCACGGCGCGGCGTAGCGTGACCGATATGCAGCCGAGCACCGAAGTGGTGACGGCGCGGCCGGCCCCGATGCTCGCGCCGTTCATCGATCACTATGTGGGCTACCGCATGGCGGGATATGCGGCAGGCCTGCATCGCGGGCTGCCGTCGGCGCACATGACCTTCGTCATCAGCATCGGGCCGCCGATCGACGTTGTCGCACAAACGAATCCGCGTCAGTCCCCGCAGGACTACCGATGTTCGCTCGGCGGGTTACAGGCGAGCTCGGCACTGATCTCGCACGACGGCTACCAGGAGGGTGTCGCGGTCGCACTGACGCCGCTCGGCAGCCGAGCATTGTTCGGTGTGCCCGCCGGGGCGCTGTGGGATACGTCGGTGGAATGCGCCGACGTCGTCGGCCCGGTGGGCAGCGAACTGTGGGAACAGTTGCAGGAGTTGCCCGCCTGGCCAGAACGTTTCGCCGCCTGCGATCGAATCCTGACCCGCATGGCCAGCCCCGATCACGTGGTCGGTCCCGAGCTGACGTGGGCGTGGCGCACCCTGGTCCAGTCCGGCGGAACGCTCTCGATCGGGCGGCTGGTCGAGGAAATCGGCTGGAGCAGACAGCATCTCGCGCGCCGGTTCAACAACGAATTCGGCTCGAGTCCGAAGCTGGCGGCCCGGATCATCCGCTTCGAGCGGGCCAGGCGGATGCTGGAACACACCCCCTCGTACGTGTCGATCGCCCAGGTCGCCGCCGCCTGCGGCTACTACGACCAAGCCCATCTGAACCGAGACTTCGCCGAACTCGCGGGCACCAGCCCGACGACCTGGCTGGCCGAGGAGATTCCATCCGTCCAAGACCCGGCGGGGCCCGCCGGGTGACGCTGGGGACATGACGAATCCAGCAACCACCGAAGCCACCACCCGCACCGCCGTCTGGCCGACCCTGGCCTTCCGCGACGGGCGGGCCATGGCCACATTCCTCGTCGAGGCGTTCGGCTTCCGGCAGACCGCGCTCTACGCCCGCGAGGACGACCCGTCGATCATCGAGCACGGCGAAATGCGTTGGCCGCTCGGCGGGGGCATCATGTTCGGCACCGCTTGCAAGGACGCGGGCCCATTCGGCGAACGCACACCGGGCCACGACTCGGTCTACGTGGTCTGCGACGACCCGGACGCCTTGTTCACCCGCGCCACCGCCGCAGGCGCCGAAGTGATCCGCGGCCTGCGCGACGAAGACTACGGCTCACGCGGCTTCGTCGTCCGCGACCCCGAGGGAAACCTCTGGAGCTTCGGCACCTATTGGGGTGAATAGCCCAGCGCACAACATATTTCGTGCTAGTGACGGCCTAGCGGCATCGATGCACCCGTTAGGCCGCTCACGCGCCAGCGTCGGATAGACACCTCCGGCCACGCGCTACCCGCGCCCCCGCCAAGCGCCACTCGCCCCCGGCCGAACGCCACCCGCACGCCCGACAACACGCCACCGCTCCCTGCCGCGCCACTTACACACCCAGCGCGCGCCATCCGCTCCGCCCACGCGCCACCGCACCCCAGTCACGCGCCTCGGTGGAGCCGTAGCGGTTGCGCAGCTCGGCGTCGAACTGCGCGGCGAACCGGTCGGCCGTCTCACCGGGCAGCGCCTCGCCGCAGGCCGGAACGCGGCGAAGCGTGCGCCGGTCGTTCGCCTCCGGCACACGACTCAGCCGCGCGCCACGCACACCCGACCGCGCCCCCACCCACCCACACGTCAGGTCACGCACCTACCCCACCCGCACGCCCAACCACTCCCCACCCGACCACGCGCCAATACCTCCCGACTACTGCGCGCCGACCTGCGGATCAGCTCGGACTCGGCGGCACGAGCACCATCGGCCATCTAGACGCACGAACGATCGTGCGCTTAAATTGGAGCATGGACATCTCCGAGCTAGACGCTCGTGCACTGCATGATCTGGTGCCAATCGTCGAGGCGCTGACCGATGCCGATCTGGGGGCGCCGACCCCCTGCATCGGGTGGCAAGTGCGGGACTTGCTGCAGCACATGAATTCCGAGCACGAGGCGGTATCCGAACTACTGCTTCCCGAGTCGGCCGTGCTCGACGCGGATCCCCGAAAAGCCTTCGGGCAGATAATCTCCCGCTGGATCACCGCTACCGGCGCTGCCCTCACCGATGGCCGGGCGATCAGTGTGCCGAAGTTCGGCACGGAATTTCCGGCCGAGTCCCTTCTGTCGATCCACTTCGCCGACATGCTGGTGCACCGCTGGGATATCGCGAAAGCCTTGGGCGTCGACCCCGACCTGCCTGAGGACTTGGTCGGCCTGGCGCTGCCCATCGCACTGTCGATACCCGACACCGGCCCACTGCGCGGCGTCAACGGCTATGCGCAGGCGGTCCCCATCCCCGACTCCGCTCCACCCACCGATCGACTCGTGGCGGCTCTCGGCCGCTCCCCCGACTGGCAACGCCCCTAACGGTCAACGGCCCCCGAGTCCGGACATGGCGATACCGCGAACGAACGCGCGCTGCGCTATCGCGTACACAAGGAGCAGCGGCAGCAGAATGACCATCGATGCGGCCATGAGAATCGGCCACTGAGTGTGATACTGCCCCTGGAGGCGTACTAATCCCAGTGTGGCGGTAGCGATCTCATTGCGCTGGATCATGACGAGCGGCCACAGGAAGTCGTTCCAGACGGTGATCCAGGTGAGCACGGCGAGCACCATCAGGGCGGGGCGGGTGTGCGGCAGCAGAACTCGCCAGTAGACCTGCCAGGTGGAGCAGCCGTCCAGGATGGCCGCCTCCTCCAATTCCATTGGCAGGGTGTAGAAGAACTGTCGCATCAGGTAGGTGCCGAAGGCGCTGCCGAACAGGCCGGGCACGATCATCGCCCACGGCGTATCCACCCAGCCGAGCGCCCGCATCAGCAGGAACTGCGGGATTACCGTCACGGTCAGCGGCACCATCAGCGTGCCGAGATAGGCGACGAACAGCACCTCACGCCCACGGAACCGCAAGCGCGCGAACGCATATCCGGCTAGCGAGCAGAAGAACACTTGACCGGCGGTGACGCACACCGCGTAGACCGCGGTGTTGACCAGCATCCGCCCGAGCGGTAGCAGATCGAACACCCTGCCGTAGTTGGACCACTGCGGACTCGCCGGAAGGAGCGTCTGCTCGGCAATCTCCCCGCTCCGCTTCAACGACCCGGACAGAGCCCACAGAATCGGCGCCAACGCACACCACGCGATGCCCATCAGCACCGCATAGATCCCCACGCCCCGCAGCACCCGCCGCACCATCGCCCGCTCCGCCCTGCCGGTATTCACAGGTCAACGGCCTCCCGCCGGGCAAACCACAACTGCACCATGGTGAGCACCAACAAAATCGCGAAGATCACCCACGCCAACGCCGACGCATACCCGACCTCGTAGAACCCGAAAGCGTGCTGGAACAACATGATTCCCAGCAGATAGGTGCCGGTCTCCGGTCCCCCGTTACTTCCGGTGAGCGCGTACACCTGATCGAACGCCTGCACCGAATTGATGATGGTGATCACGAACACGAACGACAGCGGCCCACGGATCAGCGGCAGCGTGATCGCCGAAAACCGCCGCAGCGCACCGGCTCCGTCGATCTTCGCCGCCTCGTACAGCGGCTCCGGCACCCCCTGCATCGCGGCCAGCAGGATGACCGTCGCGAACGGCACGCTCTTCCACACCGTCACCACACTCAGCGAGACCAACGCCAACTCCGGATCGGTCAACCACGGCACCGGTCCCACACCGACCCAGGCCAACCCGATATCGAGCACCCCGTCGTCGGTGAAGATGAACCGCCACACCACCGCCATCGCCACCGTGGAAGCAACCAGCGGCAAAAACGCCACCGTCCGAAAGATCCCGATACCGGCCAACTTCCGATTCAACGCCGCGGCGATCCCCAACCCGATCACCACCGTCGGCACCAACGTGAGCACAGTGAACACCGCACTGTTCCGCAAGGCGATGAGAAACAACGGATCCGCCCCCACCAACCGCCGATAGTTCTCCACCCCCACAAACCGCATCGGCCGAAACAGATCCCACGAATAGAAGCTCAGATACAACGAAAACCCCAACGGAAACAACAGAAACACCCCCACCGCCACCACATTGGGCGCCACAAACACCCACCCAGCGCGCTCCCGCTTCCGCGCCAGCTCCCCTTCGGCGAGCGGCACACCGTCGTGAGCCCTCCTCCGCAGCCATGTGCCACTCACGGGTCTCTTAGTAGAGCGTCTAGGTCCGCAGCGAATTGGCCGTTGAGGGAGGTGGCGGTGGCAGCGCCGCGTAGGACGCGGGTGGATCCGCGTTCGAGGAGGGCGGAGACTTTGCCCCAGGCTGGCGTGATCGGTAGGGGTCGGGAGTTGTCGGGACCTTCGGTGAAAACGTCGCGGTTTCGGATGTCATGGTGTGCCGCAGCGAAACCGGGTGAGCTCATCGCGGATTTCAGCACCGGCACGAACAGCCCCGACGCGGCGATGATGGCCTGCCCCACCGGCCCGGTGGCGAATTTGACGAACTCCCAAGCCTGTTCGACGCGCGGACTGCTGGCCGCGATGGACAGCCCGGTACTGCCGACAGCGGTGATCGCACCGGCCCCGCCGTGCGGCCCGACGGGCAACACGGTGACGTCGATGGAAAGGTCGTCCTGCCCGGCGAATTCGGAATACAGCCAATGCCCACCGAGCACCATCGCGGCCCGGCCGCCACGGAACAGATCAGGCGCCGAAATCGACAGCCGATCAGCTACTTTCGGCGCCACCCGATGCCGCACCGCGAGATCGGCGTAGAACTGGAACCCTTCGGCGAACCTTGGATCACCGAGATTGGCCCTGTTCGGCGCCACCGACGGCGTGAACCACTCCGCGCCGTTGTTCATGCCGAAGCAGGCGGCCGAGTAGTACGGCACCCAGGCGTCGGCGAAGCCCCACTGCCGGGTCCGCCCGGAACGGGTGAGCGTGCCTGCGACATCGAGGAATTCGTCGAACGACCAGGCGTCACCCCACCGAGTAGGTGGTGTCAGACCCGCCTCTGTGAACAGGTCCCGGTTGTAATAGAGAAACACCCCGGACCACTGTTCGGGTAGCGCGTACTGCCCACCGGCATAGGTGAAGGTGTCGTACAACGCCGGATAACTGTCCCGGCGCAAGGTTTCCGCGTACTCGGGTTCCCGATCGAGCAGGGTACGCAGATCCAGCAGCACGCCACGCTCGGCGAGCCCGGCATAGAGCAGCTCCCAGGCCATGATCACGTCCGGACACTTGCCGCCCGCACAGTAGGTGAGCAGCTGCTGCTGCGGATCCGGACCGGACATGATGGTGCGAATCCTGATGTCCGGGTGCCGCTTCTGGAATTCCTCGATGATCCGCAGCCGCACCCGCGCCTCCTCCGGCCTGGCCTGGAAGAAGAAGGTCAGCGCGTCGTCGGCGGCCGCGCACGCGGTCAGCACCGGGACAGCCAGCGCCGAGCCGAGCAGAGTGCGACGGCGAACCGGTGACACGAGCTCCTCCACGGTCGGCGGATGGATACGTGAACCTCGGCGTGGGGATGCCGGGGAGTACCGACCGACAAATGCCCGAGCCAGCATGGCAGCATACGGATGGCAACATCGCCGGGCGAGGGAACACGCCCACTCGTCCGCGCGAACTCCGGACGCCGTGAACAACGGCCGACCGGGCAGCCGGCGTCCCGCGGGCCACCCATACCCGCCGCGCATGACGGATCCAGCCGCACTCGTAGGAACACACAGTGCGAGTCCTGGTGGCACCCCCGATTCGTATCCCAATGTTCAGACTTCACTAAGTCCGGCTCACACGCGCTTCAGTTCAGCTACGTTGTCAACGTTTCAGCAAGTCCAGCTCGATATCACGGGAGAGTAGTTCGCATGGCGACCATCGAATACCTCCGGACAGATCCCGACCTACCTCCCGTGGGTGTCGTGGACCGTTCGCCTATCACCCCTGCTAAGAAGGGGATTTTCGCCGGAATCGCCATTGTCGGCGCGATCGCCTGGGCGGTCATCGCCATCGCCCGCGGCGAGTCGGTCAACGCGGTATGGATCGTGGTCGCGGCGGTGTGCACCTACGTGCTCGCCTACCAGTTCTATTCCAGGCTCATCGAACACAAGATCACCAAACCGCGTGACGACCAGGCAACACCTGCCGAAATCCTGGAAAATGGCAAGGACTACATGCCGATGGACCGGCGGGTGCTGTTCGGGCACCACTTCGCCGCCATCGCGGGCGCCGGGCCGCTCGTCGGACCCGTCCTCGCCGCCCAGATGGGATATCTGCCGGGCACGCTGTGGATCGTGTTCGGCGTCGTCTTCGCCGGCGCGGTGCAGGACTACCTGGTGCTGTGGGCCTCGACCCGCCGCCGCGGCCGCAGCCTCGGGCAGATGGCCCGCGACGAGCTCGGCGTGGTCGGCGGCGTCGCCGCCATCATCGCCGTGCTGGTGATCATGATGATCCTGCTCGCGGTGCTCGGCATCGTCGTGGTGAACGCGCTGGCCGCGACACCCGGCGCGGACGGCACGCTGCACGGCGGCAGCCCATGGGGTGTGTTCTCCATCGCGATGACCATCCCGATCGCCCTGTTCATGGGCGTGTACCTGCGCTTCTTCCGGCCCGGCAAGGTCGGCGAGGTTTCGCTCATCGGGTTCGCGCTGCTGATGCTCGCCATCATCTCCGGTAACTGGGTCGCCGGATCCGGTTGGGGCCAGGACTGGTTCACGTTGTCCGGCACCACCATCGCGTGGTTCCTGATCGCCTACGGTTTCATCGCCTCGGTGCTGCCGGTGTGGCTGCTGCTCGCACCGCGCGACTACCTGTCGACCTTCATGAAGATCGGTACCATCGTCCTGCTCGCCGTCGGCGTGCTGATCACCATGCCGGTGCTGAAGGCGCCCGCGGTCTCGGAGTTCGCGCACAGCGGTACCGGCCCATCCTTCGCGGGCAGCCTGTTCCCGTTCCTGTTCATCACCATCGCGTGCGGCGCTCTCTCCGGATTCCACGCGCTGGTCTCCTCGGGCACCACGCCGAAACTACTGGAGAAGCAGTCGCATGCCAGGATGATCGGCTACGGCGGCATGCTGATGGAATCGTTCGTCGCGGTCATGGCGATCATCACCGCCAGCATCATCGACCAGCACCTGTACTTCGCGATGAACGCCAGCGCCGGGCTCACCGGCGGTACCGCCGAGAAGGCAGCCAACTACACCAATAGCCTTGGTCTGGCCGGGGATCCGATCACCGCCGCCGATTTGAACCAGGCGGCCAAGGACGTCGGCGAGACCAGCATCGTGTCACGCACCGGCGGCGCGCCGACGCTGGCCGTCGGCATGTCCGAGGTGCTGCACCGATTCCTCGGCGGCACCGGCCTCAAGGCGTTCTGGTACCACTTCGCGATCATGTTCGAGGCGCTGTTCATCCTCACCACGATCGACGCGGGCACCCGTGTCGCACGGTTCATGCTGTCGGATTCGCTGGGCAACCTCGGCGGGCCCGCAAGCAAGTTCAAGGATCCGTCCTGGCGGCCGGGTGCGTGGCTGTGCTCGGCGATCGTGGTCGCCGCGTGGGGTTCGGTGCTGCTGATGGGTGTCACCGATCCGCTTGGCGGCATCTACACGCTGTATCCGCTGTTCGGCATCTCCAACCAGTTGCTCGCCGCGATCGCGCTCACCGTGGTGCTGACCATCGTGATCAAGAAGGGCCTGATCAAGTGGGCGTGGATTCCAGGCATCCCGCTGGTCTGGGATCTGACGGTGACGATGACGGCGTCCTGGCAGAAGATCTTCTCCGCCGACCCGAAGCTCGGATACTGGAAGCAGCACAGCATCTACAGCGCCGCTCTCGACGCCGGAAAGGTGGTGGCTCCGGCCAAAACGGCGGAGGATATGGAGAAGGTGGTACGCAATACCTTCATCCAGGGCAGCCTGTCGATCATCTTCGCGGTGCTGGTGCTGATCGTGGCGATAGTCGGCGTACTGGTCTGTGTGCGGGCCTGGCGAGCGGGCGGCGGGCCGAGCAGTGAAACCGAGGACGAGCCGTCGAAGATCTTCGCGCCGAAGGCCTTTTTCGCGACGCCGACCGAGAAGGAGGTGCAACGGGAATGGGACGCCCTGATCGAATCGGGGAAGGTCCGGGCACCGGGCGCCGCGCACGCGAAAGCGACGCATTGACCGTCGGTGCTGTCGCGCGGGACGGCCGGTCTGCTCGATCGGCCGGTCCCTCGCGCCTGTCTGCCGCTCGAAGTGCCTGTGCGACAGCGGTTCGCGCGGTCGGTTGGTGGTTCAATTCGATTCTCGGCGGGCAGGACTACCAGCGGTATGTCGCCCATCTGACGCGCAACCATCCCGGTAGCGAGATTCCGACCGAGCGCGAGTACTGGCGTCAGCGGCACGCGGAGGCGGACCGAAAGCCGGCGAACCGCTGCTGCTGAGGCACGGCAGGGCGGCGCGATGAGGGCGCCGCTCTGCCTGCCCCGGTGGCGGCTAGGGGGTTCGTGGCAGATTTCCGCTAGCGGAGTAGGTTCTTACCTGACATTGTGGTTGGCGTGACGATCACGGTGTTGGATTTCGAGCGGTGCTACCGGGCGGTATCGACCAAGGACTCCCGATTCGACGGGCAGTTCTTCACCGCCGTGCGGACCACCGGAATCTATTGCCGCCCTTCGTGTCCGGCGATCACGCCGAAACGAGCGAATGTGTCGTTCCTGCCGACGGCCGCGGCGGCGCAGCAGGCGGGCTATCGGGCTTGCCGCCGGTGCCTGCCGGACGCGGCACCCGGATCGCCGCTCTGGAATACCCGCGCGGACTTGGCGGCCCGCGCGATGCGACTGATCGGCGACGGGGTGATCGAACGCGGCGGCGTGCCCGCGTTGGCCGCCACTCTCGGCTATTCACAGCGGCAGTTGACCCGCGTGCTCACCACCGAACTCGGTGCGGGCCCGCTGGCGCTGGCTCGCGCGCACCGCGCGCACACCGCGCGGCTGCTGATCCAGACGACGGCGATGCCGATGTCGGATATCGCGTTCGCGGCCGGTTTCGCCAGCATCCGCCAGTTCAACGACACGGTGCGCGAGGTGTTCGCGGTCAGCCCGACCACCATGCGGGCCGAGGCGCAACGGGCGAAATCCCATTCGAACGGCCGCCCGGTGCCCGCCGTCAACGGTTCGCTGAGTCTGCGACTGCCCTACCGCGAGCCGCTCGATCGAACCTGGCTGGAATGGTTTCTCTCCTCGCACGTGGCACCCGGCATGGAGCAGTGGGAAAGCCGCGCCTACACCAGGAATCTGCGGACTCCGCACGGGCACGCGACCATCCGGCTCAGCTTCCAGCGCGATCACGTGCGCGCCGAACTATCCCTGCACGACATGCGAGACCTGGCGCCGACCGTAGCGCGCCTGCGCCACCTACTCGACCTCGATGCCGACCCCATCGGCATCGATGAAGCGCTGGGTGTCGCTCCGGGACAGCGGGTTTCGGCGCCGGAGCTGTCGGATCCGGATACCGTGCGGCTGCCGGACGCGGGCGCGGGCTCACCGCCGGACGCCGAAACCGCGCTCGACCCGGTCAAGCCGCGGCAGCCGGTTTTCACGCCGGGCATTCGGGTGCCCGGCTGCCTCGATGGGCCGGAACTGTTGCTGCGCACCATGATCGGGCAGCAGATTTCGGTGTCGGCGGCGACGACGCACACCGCCCGGCTGGTCGAGGCGCTCGGTGACCGGGTCGACGGCCCGATTCCCCTGTTGTTCCCCACCCCCGCGGTGATCGCCGAACGCGGCGCCGAGGTGCTCACCGGCCCGACGCGGCGGATTCGCTCGATCATCGGCGCGGCCGAAGCGCTGGCCAGCGGCGAACTGGCGCTGCACCAGGGGCGCACCGCCGCCGACCTGCGTCGCGAACTACTCGCCCTGGACGGCGTCGGTCCGTGGACGGCCGACTATGTCACCATGCGGCTGCTCGCCGATCCGGACATCCTGCTGAGCACCGACCTGGTGGTTCGCCAGGGTGCCGCGCTGCTCGGCGTCGATCTCACCGACACCTCCCGCTGGGCGCCGTGGCGCTCGTATCTGTCCATGCACCTGTGGAAGGCGGCGCTGACCGATCGCGCCGACCGATCCAAGACCGCCGCGGCAAAGGCCGCCTCCTCGAAAGCGAATTCCGAAGCATGAACGCCCCGACCGTTATTCGCGCGACGAAGCGCCACCTCGGCACCGGAACCGCGGATTTCGCGACTGTCGATACGCCGATCGGTCCGTTCACCACCCTGGTCGACGCCGACAGCGTCGTACTGGCTTCCGGCTGGACCGCCGACGCGGAGAATCTACGTACGCTGATCCACCCGATGTTGCGTCCGGCCGAACTGCGCCAACGGGATTCACTCGGCGAACTCACCCGCGTCATCACGGCCTATCACGAAGGTGATCTCACCGCGATCGACGCCGTGCCCGTGCGCCAGCAGTCGGGCGAATTCCTCTCGCACGCTTGGGAAGTCCTGCGCAAGGTGCCCGCCGGAGCACCCATCACCTACACCGAGTACGCCGCCATCTCCGGTCGCCCCGATGCCACTCGTGCCGCGGCGAACGCCTGCGCGCGCAATGCGGCGGCGCTGTTCATCCCCTGCCACCGCATTTTCCGCATCGGCGGCGCGCTCGGCGGTTTCCGCTGGGGGCTGCCGATCAAACGTTGGCTGCTCGATCACGAAGGCGCGGGCCCCACGCTACTTACGCCACTAGGGAAGTAGCTGTACCGCAAGCGAATCGGCGGCCCAGTCCGCCCACTTGTCCGCAGACCAGCCGCGCTCGTGGACCAGCAGGTGATAGGTCTCGGGGGCGAGCACGGCCAGCGCGATATCGGCGGCCCGCGCCGCGTCGATACCGCGGCGTAGGGGCGTTTTAGCGGCCAGCGCCTCGGCGAGGCGCACCTGCACCGTGTGCCGCTGGGCAATGTTCGTCCGCCACAATTCGGCGAGTTCCGGGTCCGTCGCCGCGGCCGATCGGATCACCTCGAGCAGTGGGCTGGCCCGCGCGAAAATCGTTGCCGCCGCGGCGACTTGCTGCCGGATCTGCTCGGCGGGCGCTGCCGCCACCGCTTCGGCGAACCAGGGCCGGTCCAGGGTGGCGACCGGTTCGGTGTCACCGGCGATCTCGACGTCCAGCAGTTCGGACAGGATCGCGCGCTTGGTGGCGAAGGTGAAGTAGAGCGTCTGCACCGCCATGCCCGCTTCCTCGGCGATCGCTTTCATCGTCGTGGCCGTGTAGCCGCGCGTGGTGAACAGTTCCCGCGCGGCCGCCAGCATCTTCGCGCGGTTCGCCGTCGTCCTTGCCGCCCGCACACCGGTGTCCTTCCCACTCATGACCATCACCCTACTTGACTAGAGTCACACTTCAGTGAAACTCTCACTAGAGCGTGACTCTAGTGAAAGGACTCGTCATGACGGAACGAGCCGTATTCCGGCCGAAAGACCGGTTGATCCTGCTACTCATCACGGTCGTCGAGCTGGTGATCTTCCTGGACACGACAGTGTTGAACGTGGCGCTGCCGAGCATCGGCGCCGACCTCGGTCTCGACGAAGCGGGACTCGGCTGGGTGACCAACGCGTACCTGCTGGCATTCGGCGGATTCATGTTGCTGGGCGGGCGCGTCGCGGACCTGTTCGGACCGCGACGCGTCTTCGTCACCGGGCTGGCGGTGTTCACCATCGCCTCTGCCCTGGCCGGTTTCGCCGGAACTCCCGCGTTGCTGATCGCCGCGCGTGCCCTCC
This sequence comes from Nocardia iowensis, assembly GCF_019222765.1. Taxonomy (NCBI): domain Bacteria; kingdom Bacillati; phylum Actinomycetota; class Actinomycetes; order Mycobacteriales; family Nocardiaceae; genus Nocardia; species Nocardia iowensis. Next base: position 7,635,627 of record NZ_CP078145.1, read on the forward strand.
AGGGCGTCGGCGCCGCCGTGGTGATTCCGGCTCAGCTCGCGCTGTTGACCGCGAGTTTCACTACACCCGCCGCGCGGAATCGGGCGTTCGGCGTGTGGAGCGCTATGGGAGCAGCGGGCGCGGCCATCGGCACGGCGGTCGGCGGACCGCTCACCGACGCGTTCGGCTGGCCGTCGATCTTCTTGATCAATTTGCCGGTGGGCGTGCTCGCCCTGGCCTGCGTCCGGTTATTGCCCGCCGATCGCCGCCATAAGGACACCGCGGGCAGGCTGGACGTGCCCGGCGCCATCGTCGGCACCTCGGCACTGCTGATCATCGGCTACGCCATCGGCGCGTTGGCGGACAGCGGTACGCGCACCCTCGCGGCCGCCTCGCTCGGCGTCGGTCTGCTGCTGCTCGGCGGCTTCGTGCTGATCGAATCCCGCAGTTCGCATCCGCTGATGCCGTTGCGGCTGTTCGCTATACGCAAGGTGAGTGGCTCGGCGGCGGTGAACGCCCTTGTCGGCGCCGCGCACGTGCCGACCTTCGCGCTGCTGGCGTTGTATCTGCAGAACACCCAGGACTACAGCCCGACCCGATCCGGTTTGGCGGTACTGCCCGTGGCCGTCGTCAACATCGTCATCTCCCGGACCGTCCTGCCCTACGCATTGGACCGGCTAGGTGCGTGGCGCGTGCTCGCGGCAGGTCTCGGTCTGCAGGCGATCGCGATGATCTGGTTCGCCTGGACACCCGAGCACAGCAGCTACCTCATCCACGTGCTGCCCGGCGCGGTGCTGCTCGGCATCGGCTTGCCCGCGGCCTTCGTCGGCGTCACCGCGCCCGCCGTCACCTCGGTCGGCACCGCGGACGCGGGTATCGCGGCGGGCATCGTGAACACCGCGCAGCGGGTCGGCTCCGGGCTCGGTGTCACCGCGGTGTTGCTGCTCGCCGAGATGGTCGCACAGCGGTCCACCGCCGACCTGGATGTCGCCTATCGCACCGGTCTCGGTGTGGCATTCGGCGCGGCGGCCGGGCTCGCCGCGGTGGGTTGCCTGCTCACGGTGGTGCTGCTGCGCGATAGACGGGTCGAGCAGCCGGTGACGAGTGCGGTGTCGGCGCACAGCTGACCGCTCTACGCCGTGGACGCATGTTGGTAATGCCCACGATCGATCGGACGAACTCCGAAGCGCCTGTGCCGCAGCGCTTCCGCCTGGCGCGGTTACGCAATCAGGCGACAAGCGACTGTGGCACAGCGCTTCACCGTCAGACACGGCCACGCGATCAAGCGACAAGCGACTGCGCCTCCCGGCCAGGCGGTTACGCAATCAGGCGACGGTGGCTTCGAGGTGGGAGCCGGTGCGGCCGCGGCGGACGTGCAGGCGGCTGGGGATGCGCTGGCGCATCTCGTCGACGTGACTGACGACGCCGACCACGCGCCCACCCGCGCGGAGTTCGTCGAGGACGCCCATGACCGCGTCGAGGGTGTCGGCGTCCAGGCCGCCGAAGCCCTCGTCGATGAAGAGGGTGTCCAGCACGAGGCCGCCGGATTCGGCGGCGACGGTATCGGCCAGGCCGAGCGCCAACGACAATGAGGCCATGAAGGTCTCGCCGCCGGAGAGGGTTTTGGCAGGGCGAATGGCGCCGGTGTAGTCGTCGCGGATGTCCAGTCCGAGTCCGCCGCGACGGCCGCGCGGGCCCGCCTTGTCGGAGTGGACGAATTCGTAACGGCCGCCCGACATTCGGCGCAGGCGCAGCGAACCCGCCTGGGCCACTTCTTCCAGCCGGGCGGCGAGCACATAAGAGCGCAGCGACATCCGGCGGTTGTTCTCGCCGCGGCCCGCGACCACCTCGGCGAGACCGGCCAGTTCATCGTGGGTGCGCTGCAATGGGGCGATTCGATCCACTGCCGCCCACAGCTGGCCGCCGAGGTCCTCGAGCAGGCCTACCCGCCTGCCCGCCTCGGCGTGCACGGCGACGGCGGCGTTCAGCTGTGCCTGTGCGGCCGCGACCATTGCCTCGAGCTCGGCCAGGTCACCGGGTTCGACGACTTCCGCCGCCTGGATCTCCGGTTCCGCGAGAACCGCTTGCGCGTGTGCCCGCGCGCGGTCGGCGGAAACCAGTTCAGCTTCGATCTCCGCCTGCCGTTGCGGAGTTCGACTGGCCGCGTTGACGACTCGGGCATACGCGGTCAGCCGTGCCACGTCGTCGCGCGGTGCGGTGGCCGAACCGCCCGGGTCGACATCGGAGCTATCGGAGGTAGGTTCGGTGTCCTCCTGTTCAGGCACGAAACCTGCGGCGCGGGCTAGGTTTTCGACTCGGTCGGCGATCACCGCCACCTGTTCACGGGCAGCGGCCGCTTCGGCACGGGCGTCGCGGAGCGTGGTGGCGTCGGTGACCAGAGCGGTGAGTCGGGCGCGGCGGCGGTCGATGGTTTCGTCGGCACCCGCGGCGGCACGGAGGCGGTCGTTGAGTTCGGCGAGGCGGGTTGTCGCGGTGGCGATGTTCGCGGCGACTGTGCTTCTGCGCGAATCGGATTCGCGGAGTTCGTCGTGCAGGCGGGACTCGTCGGTTCGCAAGCGAGCGAGTTCGGCGGTCAAACCGTCGGCGAGGGCCGCCAGTTCGGCGGTGTCCTCGTAGCGGTCGGTGGCGGCGCGCAGAGCGGCGGCCAACTCGACCCGGTCGGCGTCACCACCACGCGCGGTGAGCGCCTCGATCTCGCGCTCCAGAGCGGTGATTCGGGCCAGCACGCGGTCGCGGGCGTCCTCGGCGGCACGTTCGGCGGCTACCGCGGCATCTTCGGCGTCCTTGGCGACGGCGGTAGCGGTGGGACGAGCGGGCGCGGGGTGTTCGGCGGAACCGCAGACCGCGCACGGCTCGCCGTCGATCAGACCACCGGCCAGTTCGGCGGCCATTCCTGCCAGCCTGCGCTCGCGCAAGTCGAGAACGCGTTCCTTGGCGTCGTTGTGGGCGGCGCGGGCCGCCTCGAACTCCACCCTGGCGTGGTCCAGACCTGTTCTGCGGGACGCTAGTTCGACCGCGGCGGCGGCAGCGGTCTGCAACCGTTCGCATTCGGCGGTCAGCGTCGGGAGCATGGCGGCCGCGTTCGTGGCCTCGCGCAGGCGGGCCTCCAGGGTCGCGAGGGAGCCGGGAAGTTGCTCCCGCAGCCTGGTCAGTTTGGTCACCTGGGTATTGAGGGCCGCGTCCTCGTCACGCAGCCCCGCCAACTCGCGGGTGAGCCGGGTGGCCGACTTCGCGTCGGCCTGCACCTCGTCCAACCCGCCGATCTGCGCGCTCCAGCGGCGAATCGCGGCATCAATGTCGGCGTCGTCCCTGATGACCGGCGGATCGTCGGACTGAGCCGCCACCAGGGCGCCATGGCTATCCGCACGCCCCGGTCGGACTCTTGACTCCCCGTTTCCCGCACTCGCTGCCTCGACACGGATTCCGTCGGCATCCTGGTGGTCAGGTGCGGCGTACTCGACCTGTACGAGTTCGACGCCGCCGAGGTCGGCACCACCGGGTTCGAGCAGACGGGCGGCCAATTGCCGTGCCGCGCTGATGGTTTCGCCCTCACGACGGCGCATCTGCATGACGGCGTCGCGGGCTTCGTCGATGGCGGCCGCGACCGGCTCGGCGCGGCGGGCCAGTTCGAGTTCGGCCTGCAGGGCGGTGCGGTGGTCGACGGCGACGGCGTAGTCGTCGAGTTGCTTACGGGCGGTGGACATTCGGCGGCGCAGCTCGTGCAGGCGGCGTTGTTCCTCTGCGAGCGCGCGGACCCGGACCGACTCCTGTTGGCAGCGTTCGGCTTCGGTGGCCGCGATGGTCAGGTCGGTGCGTGCGGTGGCGAGCAGGTCCTGTGACCAGCTGACGGCCTCCAGCGGGCCCGCGGTCTCGGCCGCGCCGACTCCGGCCGCGACCCCCACCTGCGCGATCAGCCGGTCGATACCTTGTTTACGGGAATCCAGGTCGGCGGACGAGGCGCGGCGCTTGTCGGCGAGCCACTGTTCGGCGCTGCCGAAACGCTCGGTGTCGAAGAGCTTTTCGAGCAGCTTCTCCCGGTCCTCGTTGTCCGCCCGCAGGAATCGCGCGAAATCGCCTTGCGGCAACAGCACCACCTGGAAGAACTGGTCGGCGCTCATGCCGAGCAGTCGGATGATCTCGTCCCCGATATCGGGTATCCGGGAGAGGTTTTCGCCGCGCCCGTCCAGCCAGGCCAGGGTCGCCTTGGGCGGGTCGGTGCGCATACCGGTGCCGCGCAGCTTCGGACGTTCGAATTCCGGGATGCGGGTCAATCGCAGCCGCCGCCCGCCGAGGGTCGCCTCCAGGATCACTTGCGGCGGCGTCTGCTCCGGCGCGTGATCGGAGTGCAAGCGCTTGCTTTCGCCGCGGGCACCAGGGACCCGGCCATAGAGGGCGAACGCTATCGCGTCGAGCACCGTGGTCTTGCCCGCGCCGGTCTGCCCGTGCAGCAGAAAGAGCCCGTCGGCGCCGAGCGCGTCGAAGTCGACGACGGCGGTCTCGGCGAAGGGGCCGAACGCGGTCATCTCCAGCCGGTGCAGCCTCATGCAGCCGCACCACCGTGCGCCGCGGGGCGAAGTGCTGGACGAGCGGCGGGCCGCGGTACTGGACGAGCGGCGGGCCGCGGTACTCCGCCAGCGACGGGCCGCGGTGCTCGGCGACGTGGTACTCGGCCAGCGGCAGGCAGCGGTGCTCGGCCAGCGGCAGGCAACGGTGCTCGGCCAGCGATGGGGCGCAGTACTAGATGAGCACCACGGCGCAGTGCTCGGCCAGCGGCAAGCAACGGTGCTCGGCCAGCGATGGGCCGCCGTGCTGGACGCGTGGCGGGCCGCGGTACTTGGCGCGCGGTAGGCCGCGCCCTCACGCGGAGAGTTCCGCTGTCGAGTCGGTGGCCGTCGGCACCCGATCCGGTTCGGCGACCGCTGCCGCCAGTGCCCGTTCGAGCCAGGCCATTTCGCCCGCGCTCGGCGCACCGCGGACGTCGGTGAGAAAGCTCTGCGCTACTTCGGTGTCGCGGCGGCCGTGCACTCGCTCACGGTAGCGCAGCTCCGGGTTGCCCTCCGGTCGCACCCACTCGACGTGCACCGCGTGCGGGAATCGTTCGCGCAGCTTGCGCATGGCGTCGACCGGCCGGGTCGAGTCGGTGAGCACCGCGGAAACGTAGTGCTCCTCTGCGGGCGCGTGGCTCGCGTCGGTAAGCAACTCGTCGAGCGTTCCGGTGAGTCTGGTCAGGCCGCGGACCACGGGTAGGTCTCGGCGTTCGACCGAATGCAACCCTGCGGCATCGAGCTCGATGAGCCACACGGCCTTGCGGTGTGAGCTCTCAGCGAACGAATACGGCAGCGGGGACCCGCAATAGCGCACGGACTCCGAGAGGGTCTGTGGCGAATGCAGATGGCCGAGCGCGACGTAGTCGATGCCGTCGAAGGCGCCCATCGGCACCGTCTCCACACCGCCGACCGAGATCGAGCGCTCCGAGCCCGTCGCCTCGCCGCCGACGACGAAGGCGTGGGCGAGCACCACCGTGCGCGTGCCGTCGCGTTGGGCGATGTCGGCACGGATCCGGCGCATTGCCGCGTCGAGGATATCGGCGTGCGAACGCGCCTGCGGCACACCGAGTTCCGCACGGGTGATCTCCGGCTCGAGGTAAGGAATGCCGTAGAACGCCACCGGACCGTGCTCGTCATCGAGCAGTACCGGCTGGTCGACATCGGCGACAGTGGTGCGCAGATACAGTCCGCCCGCGGCCGCGAAACTCGCACCCGCGCCGAGGCGGGCGGGCGAATCATGGTTGCCCGACGTGGCGACGATCCGAGCACCGGCCGCGCGGATGGCCTCGAATCCCCGGTTGCACACCGCGATCGCGTCGGCACTCGGAATGGACCGGTCGTACACGTCGCCGGGCAGAACTACCACGTCGACCGACTCCTCGGCCACCAGCTCCGCGATCGCGGTCAGTGAACGAGCCTGATCGGCAAGCAGATCGACCCCGTGGAACGTGCGCCCGATGTGCCAGTCCGAGGTGTGCAGCATCCGCATCCGCGAAACCGTAGGCGAGAGGACCGACAGAATTCAATTGCCGGACCCGCCGTGTCGGATAGCCGTCTCGTGGTGCGGCGTGTCCGCAGGTGTTTCCTTCGCTCCAACGTGGATTTGTCTGCGCGCCTTGACTGTCGTTTGCCGACACGGCGCTGGGTAAGTTTGCCGACACGGCGCTGGGTAATTGCCCACCGAAGAGTTCTTGTCGGTGGGGTGCGGCACTATCTGCGCTATGACCGCACCGATGCTCGTCGCACTGATGCTGGTGTTCGCCGCAGGGGTAGGGCTCGGCTGGCTCGGCCATGCCGCGCGCGCCGGACATCGGGCGACGGCAGCGGAGGCGAGACTCGCCGCGGCCACCGACAACGAGCGGCTGCTGCGGCAGTCGCTCACTGCGGCGAACGAGGATGCGGCGCGGCGACATTCGCACGCGATCGGGGCCATGGTCGATCCGCTGCGTGAAGCGGTCGGTGCGCTGAACCAGCACATCCAACAGGTCGAGCACCATCGGATCAACGCCTATTCGAGCCTGCGCGAGCAGGTCGCGGGAATGCAGCGTACTTCACTGCAACTCACCAGCCAGACCAGTCAGCTGGTTGCCGCGTTGCGAGCGCCGCAGGTGCGCGGGCGATGGGGTGAGATCCAATTGGAGCGAGTGGTCGAACTCGCCGGGATGACGAGGCACGTCGACTTCGACACCCAGGTGACCCGCGCCGCCCGGGGCGACGGCTCCAGCGACCGGACCGGCAGCGTCCGGCCCGACCTGGTGGTGAACCTGGCGGGCGGCAGGCACATCGTGGTCGACGCCAAGGTGCCGTTCAGCGCCTATCTCGATGCCAGCACGGTCGACGATCCCGATCTGCGGGCCGAGCATCTGACCAGGCATGCGAAACACCTGCGCGGGCACATCGACCAGCTGGCCGACAAGGCGTATTGGGCGGCCTTCGACCCGGCGCCGGAATTCGTCGTGTTATTCGTGCCAGGCGATCCATTCCTGGATGCCGCACTGACCACGGACTCGGAGTTGCTGGAGTACGCGTTCGGCCGGAACGTGATCCTCGCGACGCCGACCACACTCATCGCGCTGCTGCGCACGGTCGCGTTCGGCTGGCGGCAGGAAGCGCTGTCCCGAGATATGGCAACCGTTCAGCAATTAGGTAAGGAGTTGTACGCCCGGCTCGGCATGACCGGCAGGCATTTGGACCGCCTCGGCGCCCAACTCGGTAAGGCCGTCGACGCTTTCAACTACACCGTGGCGTCGGTGGAATCGCGGGTCATGGTCACCGCGCGCAAACTGCACGACCTGGAAATCGCGGAACAGGAGGTACCGGCAATCCATCGGGTGGATTCCTGGCCACGCGCGGTGGGCTTCGCCGAGGCCGGCGATTAGCCCCGGGCAACCGCCGTGCCATAACGCCGTCGGGCGCGGCGAAGGTTAGTGTTCATAATGTGGCTGCTTCCCAACGTGTGCGAACCCGGGTGCCCGCGCCGCAACGTTCGATTCTGCCGACGGTCCCGGGCATCCCGGTGGGCGCGGCGGTCCTGATCGCGGTTGCCTGCACGTTTCTAGGGTTCTTGATCGATGCGAACGGCGACAGTACCGACCTGACCGGTACTTTCGCCGCGCTGTACGTCGTCGGTTGTCTGGCAGCCGTGCTGACCGTCCGCTACCGCGGCCTGTTCACCACCATGGTGTTGCCGCCGCTGCTGCTGTCGGTGGCCGTCCCACTGGCCTACCAGCAGCTGACCGGCCGGCCCGCGACCTCCATCAAGGACATCCTGTTGAACCTGGCCGTCCCGCTGGTGGAGCGATTCCCCACGATGATGCTGGCCACCGTGCTCGTGCTGCTGATCGGCGGCGCGCGCATCATGATGCAGCGCCGCGGCGAACCGTTCGGCCGCGGCACGGAGTCCCGTCGCGGTGACAGCGGCGGGCGCGGTGACAGCGGCGGGCGCGCCGCCAAGCGCCCGCGCTCCGGACGTACCAGCGCCGCCTCCCTCGCCGAATCGGCACGGCGCCGCGCACGGCGCCCCAAGGACGAGCCGGACGATCTCGATCCCGAGGAAGACACCCCACGGCCGAGCCGCCGCGCCACACCCCCGGTGGCCGACGCCCCGCCTCGGGTCGCCGCACCCGCTCGCCCACGCGAAGGTCGCCCGGCTACCCGCGGGCCAGTCCGCCCCGCCCCCGCGGTCCCGCGCACGGACAACGAGCCACCCCGCGGCAACGCCCCCCGCCGTCGCGGTGAAATGCCGCCACCGCATCCGCAGCCCAATGTTCGCTACCGCGAACGTGATTCGAGCCGCACCGAACGCCGCAGGCCCGAGAACCTATAGGTCTCGGTTCAGTTACCCAGATCGACGGCAAAAGGCGTAGACCGCCAGTGCTCGATGGACGGTTTCAGTGCCTCCGCGAGCATGGGCAACTGCGGCACCAGCGCAAGGCACGCCACCACCCGGCACATGCCTACGGCGTCGACGAAGCGCAGCACACGCTCGTCCAGCTGACGCTGACCTAGTTGCCGCGCGGCCGAGTTGTACGCGGCCTCGCAATCGGAACCCATGGATGCCAGGTCCCATTCGACCGGGCCGAGGGTGACCAGCTCGAAGTCGCCGTACAGTTCGCCGCCCGTGGTGGCGAGGATGTTGGCCGCGGGGGCGTCCCCATGGATCGGCTGGAGATCGATGCCGGGGAACGCCGCCTCGAATGCCGCGCGCGAGCGGACGACAGGTTCCAGGAGTGCCCATTCCCGCCGCGCGCGGTCGAGGTCAGCCGGGTCGATGAGGTCCGGACGCCTGTCGAGGTCGGCCAGTCCCGCTGTGATCATCTCCGGTTCGGCAGCAGACAGGAACGACAGCTGGCCCGGGTAGCCGCGCAGCGCGGCATGCAGGTCGGCGGTCAAGCGAGAGTTGTGCGCGTAGTCGGGCTCGACGTTCTTGTCCTGCTCGACGAACTGCCAGAACGTCATCGAGAAGCCGTTGCGCTGCACCGGCTCCCTCGGCACCAGCGGACTCGGCGCAATCACCGGAACTCCCTGCTCCGCAAGCCACGCCACCACATCGAGCTCGACCCGCTGTCGCGCTGCCTGAGCATCGAGGTCGAGATACGACGGCAGCACGGTGGGCACCCGCACCACCACCGGCGCCGGAGCGAGATGCACGACGACGGAGAACACGTCGTACAGCACAGTCGCGTCGTTCACCGTGAGCCCGCGATCACGCCCAGCCGCCACGGCTGCCTCGAACGCCCGCGCTGTGCGAGCGGCGAGGTGATCAGGCGTCACGGCTGCTGGCATGACGGCGATAGTGCCAGCCCAGCCGCACCAGGGCCACGCATTTAACGATCAACGCAGGCTCGTCTGTGCCACGCGCCGAAACTCTGTGCAGCCCGGCTGGCCTACCGAACCGAACCGACCCGACCGAATCGCGTCAGCGACGGGCCGTGCGCAGCTCGCGGGGCAAGGCGAAGACCAAAGTCTCGTTTGCGGTGGTTACCGGCTGGACGTCGGCGTAGCCGTGCTCTTCGAGCATGTCCAGGACGCCGCGGACCAGGATCTCCGGCACGGACGCACCCGAGGTGATGCCGATGGTGCGGACGCCGTCGAGCCAGGCGGGATCCACTTCGCGGGCGTAGTCGACCAGGTAGGAGGCTTTGGCGCCGGCGTTGAGGGCGACCTCGACCAGGCGTACCGAGTTCGAGGAGTTGCGCGAGCCGACGACGATCACCAGATCGCATTCGGGTGCCATCGCCTTGACCGCGACCTGACGGTTCTGGGTGGCGTAGCAGATGTCGTCGCTCGGCGGGTCCTGCAGGGCGGGGAAGCGCTCGCGCAGGCGCTGGACCGTCTCCATCGTCTCGTCGACGCTGAGCGTGGTCTGTGAGAGCCAAATCACCTTCGACTCGTCGCGAACGGTGACCTTGTCGACCGAGGCTGGGCCGTCCACCAGCTGCACGTGCTCGGGCGCCTCGCCCGCCGTGCCCTCGACTTCCTCGTGGCCTTCGTGGCCGATGAGCAGGATGTCGTAGTCGTCGCGGGCGAAGCGTTTGGCCTCCTGGTGCACCTTCGTCACCAGCGGGCAGGTCGCGTCGATGGTGTGCAGGTTGCGCGCGGCGGCGGACTCGTGCACCGCAGGTGAGACACCGTGCGCGGAGAACACGACGACCGAGCCCTCGGGCACCTCATCGGTCTCGTCGACGAAGATGACGCCCTGCTCACGCAGGGTTTCCACGACGTGGCGGTTGTGCACGATCTCCTTGCGCACGTAGATCGGCGCACCGTGCTTTTCGAGGGTCTTCTCGACGGTTTCCACCGCCCGGTCCACGCCGGCGCAGTACCCCCGCGGCTCGGCGAGCAGCACCCGCTTGCCGCCGACGGGATCGGCGGTTCCGGCACCCGCTGAGCGGGCGATTCCGACGTTCAAGGGTATGGCCGAGGACATGCCGACAGCTTACGTGCGTCGGCCGACCAACCGCTGTCCGGGCAGCGCGCCCGGCGAACTCTTCGCGCGGCGGCGAGGCGTGCTCCGAGCGCGCCGTTTCATGGGCCAGAATCAGTCCGGTGAGCCCCGACCTTTGCATAGCACACCATTTCGGGCAGGCTAGGACCATGTTTCGACCACCGTTCCTGGCCCGGGTAGCCGCCGGTGCCGCCGTTTACGCCATCGAGGAAACTCGTCGGCTACCTACGGCCGCAATGAATTTCCCGATCACCGCGATCAGCCAGATGCTGCAGACGACGATGCATGTCCAGCAGTTCGTGACCAGCCTGGCGCTCAAGGGCGACGCGGTCTTCGACCGATTGGCCAACGCTCCGGAGGAACAGCCGGAGTGGGCAACCTTCGACGAGGACCTGACCCCCGAGCAACCCCCCAGCAGTACAGCCCGCAGCAGCCGCTTCGACCTGTACGCCGCCGAGGAACCCGAACCGTCCGCCTTCACCCGCGAACCGCTCGAAGCCACCGCCCGCGCCGCCGAGCGCAACGGCCACACCGCACCGGTACCGACCATCGCCGAGCTGGAAACCGCTGAGCCGGAACCGGAAACAGAACCGGAGATCGTCCGGGCGGAAGACCCCGCCCCGGCGATCAGCGAGCCGGAAGTAGCCACCCGCTACGACTACGCCAACATGACGCTGGCTCAACTACGCGCCCGATTGCGCATGCTGACCGTCGAAGACCTCACCGCGCTGCTTGACTACGAGCAGCAGACCCGTGCCAGGGCGCCGTTCGTGACCATGCTGACGAATCGGATCGCCACCGTGCGGGCCCAGTGACCGAACCCCGGATCTCACCGTCGACGGGTGGCCGGGAAACATCCGGCCCTCCGCGCGAAACCGCGGCAGCCACACCACCGGCGGCACAACGCGCCTCTGCTCCTGGGGCGGCGAACTCCGCCGACCAACCCCAGGCCCCCGCGGCCCCGGGAAGTTCCGCCGAGCAGCCGTTCCCCGTCCGCTCTGTCGCCATCAAGGTCGCGCAGTGGATCGACCGGCTCGGCAGCATCTGGGTGGAGGGCCAGATCACCCAGATCAATCTGCGACCTGGCACCCGCACCGCGTTCCTGGTGCTGCGCGACCCGTCCGCCGACATGTCGCTGTCGGTGACCTGCGACCCGGACCTCATCCGCAAGTCCCCGATCCCGCTGCAGGAAGGCAGCCGGGTCGTGGTCTACGGGAAGCTCTCCTTCTTCACCGGCCGCGGCACACTGTCCTTGCGCGTCATCGAGATTCGCCCGGTCGGCATCGGTGAACTGCTGGCCCGCATCGAGCGGCTGAAGGCGCTGCTGGCGGCCGAGGGACTCTTCGATCCCCGGCTCAAGCGCCCGCTCCCGTTCCTGCCCAAGACCATCGGCCTGATCACCGGCCGGGCCAGCGCCGCCGAACGCGACGTGCTGACCGTGGCCCGAAATCGCTGGCCCGCGGTGCGTTTCGAGATCCGCAATACCGCCGTGCAGGGACCGACCGCGGTGCCGCAGATGCTGGAGGCGCTGACCCAGCTCGATCGTGATCCGGCCGTCGAGGTGATCGTGCTGGCCCGTGGCGGCGGCAGCGTCGAGGATCTGCTGCCCTTCTCCGATGAGGCGCTGTGCCGCGCCATCGTCGCCGCGACCACTCCGATCGTCAGCGCGATCGGCCACGAACCCGACAACCCGCTCAGTGATCTCGTCGCCGACCTGCGCGCCGCGACTCCGACCGACGCCGCCAAGCGGGTCGTGCCCGATGCCGCCGCGGAATTGGCCGGTGTGCGCGATATGCGCGCCCGCTCCGCCGCCGCGTTGCGTGGCTGGGTCGACCGAGAGACCCGTGCGCTGACCCAACTGCGTTCGCGCCCCGTGCTCGCCGACCCGCTGCGCGAAATCGACCGCCGCCGTGAGGAAGTCGAGCGCCTGCGGGCGTCGGCCCGCCGCTGCGCCGAGCAGTTCATTCGCACCGAGGCCACCGCGACCCGCCACCTGCGGGAGAAGCTGACCGCGGTGGGCCCGGCCGCCACCATGGCTCGTGGCTACGCTGTCGTGCAACGCGTCGCGGGCACCGAGCGGCATGTGGTGCGCACGATCGAGGACGCGCCCGCGGGCAGCCAGCTGCGCATCAGGGTCGCCGATGGTGCCGTGACCGCGGCCGCGCTGGGTACCAAGGCATTGGGCGCTCAGCCACCGAGCACCAGGCAGAACGTGACGGACGACACCGAAACAAGGAGGAGCTGACCTTGGCCGAGCCCGGCAAGGATGCCGAGACCGAATTGGCCGAGATCGCCACCTTCGGCTACGAGCGAGCCCGCGACGAACTGGTCAATGTCGTGAAGATGCTCGAGCAAGGCGGCCTCGACCTCGACGAGTCGCTGGCCCTGTGGGAGCGGGGCGAGGCGTTGGCGAACCGCTGCGAGGAACATCTGGCGGGTGCCAGAAAACGCGTCGAGGACGCGCTCTCGCGCACCGACCTCGAGGACGACGAATGACGATCCGCCGCGCCACGCCGGACATCCACACCACCGACATCGAGCGCAGCCGCGACTTCTACAAGTCGCTCGGCTTCGAAGAGGCGATGGACCTCGGTTGGGTCGTCACCATGGTCTCGCCGTCCAACCCGACCGCCCAGGTCCTCCTGATCGGCCCCGGAGCGGAGAAGCTCCAGCCGAACATGAGCGTCGAAGTAGATGACGTAGACGCCGTGCACGCCACATTGACCGCAGCAGGCGCCGACATCATGTACCCCCTGACCGACGAACAATGGGGCGTCCGCCGCTTCTTCGTCCGCGACCCGAGCGGCACCATCGTCAACGTAGTCAGCCACCGCTGACCGCGGCGGTCAGGGGAAGGTGCAGGCTGGGCCGCCGCCTGAGCTGTCGACGTATCCGGCGCGGAGCATGCGCAGGACCCGGCAGAGGTATTCGGCTGCGGAACCGGTCGAGGCCGAGCCGGTGTCGGCGACGGTCGTGGGGGGTGCGATCGGGGTGGCTGTTGCGATTGCGGCCGGTGTCATGAGCATGGTGGCGATGGCGAGGGTGGCGAAGGTCTTCTTCATCAGATCCGTCCGAATTCGTCGGAATCCCCGCCCGCAAGCAGTATTCGGCGCATCCGGCCGTGGCGCACGACCCTAATCTTGCGGGGTCGATCCGTCCCGAGTCAGGGCTTGAGGGGCTGAGCTGCGGTGATGGCCTGGGCCAGGGTGGTGAACGCTTCCTTCTTGCCCGCGCCGGTGATGAGCACGCGCGACTGGCCGAGATCGGTGATCCAGGCCGGTTCGGAGCCGGGCTCGGAGTAGACGATCCACTTCTGGTCGCCGATCTGTTCGGTGCCGCTGGCGTAGCGGGAGCCGAGGACGAAACGGGCCAGCGATTCCTCGGTCGCGTTGCTCTGCGTGAACCGCATGTAGGCGCCCTGCACAGTGATATAGCCGACAGTGCTGACCGGTCCGCCGCCGGTGCCGCTGATGGATTCGCGGCTGCCGGAGTTGGGGGTCCAGTCGGCGGGCACCGCGGGGTTCCGGATCGGGAACGGCAGGGTGCGCGCGTCGGAGGTCAGGGCCGCCTGCACATCGAAGTGCGGGATCTGTCCCTGCGTCGGACCCTTTGCGCCGAAACTACATTGGCTCGCGAGCCCCGCGAAAACCACGGCGATCAACACCAACGGGATCAGTGACCAGAACAGATCCCGGTAGTCGTTCAGGATGCGTGGCTTTTGGTACGACACGCTCCCAGTATCCACTCGCCCGCTCGGGCGTCGCCCGTGCACCCCGCTCCCGAGAGCAGGGTGTACGCCCGTCTCAGTCCGAGTGAGACAATCGACCGGTACGTACCGACGCACAGGAGGCACCCCGCAATGACGGCATCTTCCCCGACACCGAGCCGCCGCGAGGCGCCGGACCGCAACCTCGCGCTCGAGCTGGTCCGCGTCACCGAGGCCGGTGCGATGGCCGCCGGCCGCTGGGTCGGTCGCGGCGACAAGGAGGGGGGCGACGGCGCCGCCGTCGACGCGATGCGGCAGCTGGTCAACTCGGTGTCCATGCGTGGCGTCGTGGTCATCGGCGAGGGCGAGAAGGACGAGGCGCCCATGCTGTTCAACGGCGAGCTGGTGGGTGACGGCACCGGCCCCGAGGTCGACTTCGCGGTGGACCCGGTCGACGGCACCACGCTGATGTCGAAGGGCTCGCCCGGCGCCATCGCGGTGCTCGCGGTCGCCCAGCGCGGCGCGATGTTCGACCCGTCCGCGGTGTTCTACATGAGCAAGATCGCGGTCGGCCCTGACGCCGCCGACGTGATCGATATCTCGGTGCCGATCAGCGAGAACATCCGGCGGGTCGCCAAGGCCAAGGGGCTGTCCAAGTCGGACCTGACCGTCTGCATCCTGGACCGGCCGCGCCATGCCGACCTGATCCAGCAGGTCCGCGACGCGGGCGCGCGCATCCGGCTGATCTCCGACGGCGACGTCGCGGGCGCCATCGCCGCGGCCCGCCCCGACTCCGGCACCGACATCCTGGTCGGCATCGGCGGTACCCCCGAGGGCATCATCGCCGCCGCCGCGATGCGCTGTATGGGTGGCGAACTGCAGGGCATGCTGGCCCCCACCGACGACGAGGAGCGGCAGAAGGCGATCGACGCGGGCCACGATCTGGACCGCGTGCTCACCACCGAGGATCTGGTGGCGGGCGACAACGTCTTCTTCTGCGCCACCGGCGTCACCGACGGCGATCTGCTGCGCGGCGTGCGCTACTACGGTGGCGGCGCGTCCACCCAGTCGATCGTGATGCGCTCCAAGTCCGGCACGGTTCGCATGATCGATGCGTACCACCGCCTGACCAAGCTGCGCGAGTACTCTTCGGTCGATTTCATCGGCGACGAGCACGCGGTCCCGCCGCTGCCCTGACCCACCCACCAGCTCCACGAAGACGCGCGGGCATCTTGCCTGCGCGTCTTTTCTTATTCCGCTCCGCACGTGTGCGCATAACTACAGGCGTGGCAGCCCCATGAGGGACCGCTGCGGCATATGGTCGAAATCATGACCGAGGAGACGCAGTACCGGATCGAGCACGACACGATGGGCGAGGTGCGGGTACCGGTGGACGCGCTGTGGCGGGCGCAGACCCAGCGGGCCGTGGAGAACTTCCCGATCAGCGGACGCGGCCTGGAGCGCGCGCAGATCCGCGCGCTCGGCCTGCTGAAGGCCGCCTGCGCCAAGGTGAATCGGGATCTCGGCTTGCTCGACCCCGCGAAGGCCGACGCGATCATCGCCGCGGCTGGCGAGATCGCCGACGGCAAGCACGACGATCAGTTCCCGATCGATGTGTTCCAGACCGGCTCGGGCACCAGCTCGAACATGAACGCCAATGAGGTGATCGCCTCGATCGCGAAGGCGAACGGCGTCACCGTGCACCCGAACGACGACGTGAACATGTCGCAGTCGTCCAACGACACCTTCCCCACCGCGGTGCATCTCGCCGCCACCGAGGCGGTCATCACCGACCTGGTGCCCGCGCTCGAGCACCTGCGACTTGTCCTGCTGGACAAGACGACCGAGTGGCGGACCGTGGTCAAGTCGGGTCGCACCCACCTGATGGACGCGGTGCCGGTGACCCTCGGTCAGGAGTTCGGCGGCTACACCCGGCAGATCGCGGCGAGCATCGAACGCGTGATGGCGACACTGCCGCGCCTCGGTGAGCTCCCCATCGGCGGCACCGCGGTCGGCACCGGCCTGAACGCGCCCGACGGTTTCGGCGCGAAAGTGGTTGCGGAGCTGGTCCGCTCGACCGGCATCGACGCGCTGCGTGAGGCGAAGGATCACTTCGAGGCGCAGGCGGCGCGCGACGGTCTGGTCGAGGCGTCCGGCGCGGTGCGCACCGTCGCGGTGAGCCTCACCAAGATCGCCAACGATATCCGCTGGATGGGCTCGGGGCCGCTGACCGGCCTGGCCGAGCTGCAGCTGCCCGACCTGCAGCCCGGCAGCTCGATCATGCCCGGCAAGGTCAATCCCGTACTCCCTGAGGCGGTTACCCAGGTCGCCGCCCAGGTGATCGGCAATGACGCCGCCGTCGCGTTCGGCGGCGCGAACGGCGCCTTCGAACTCAACGTCTATATCCCGGTGATGGCACGCAACCTGCTCGAGTCGATTCGGCTGCTGGCCAACGTTTCCCGGCTCTTCGCCGACCGGTGTGTGCGCGGCTTGGTCGCCAATGTCGACCACCTGCGCACCTTGGCCGAGTCGTCCCCCTCCATCGTGACTCCGTTGAATTCGGCAATCGGTTACGAGGAGGCGGCGGCGGTCGCCAAAGAAGCGTTGAAGGAGAAGAAGACAATTCGTCAGACAGTTATCGACCGCGGTCTGCTCGACGAGAAGCTGACCGAAGAAGAACTGGACCGTCGACTGGACGTGCTTTCGATGGCGAAAGTTAAAGACGCGGAATAGGTAGACGCCTGTCGAGCGCCACGTTGGACACCCTCATGCTCATCCAACGTGGGGCTCGAACGAGTGGAGGGTGTGTCGCACAGAGCTGACACACCCGTGCGGTGGCGTCAGACAAGAATGCCGAGTGCCGCGAGAAACGCCTTCGCACCGACACCGAAGAGGTCGACGAGGCCGTTGACAATTGCTGTGATCATGATTTCTTTCCTTTCCCTGATACCGCGTAATGCGGATGTACTCAGCTAATCGCTGGCAATGCCGCGTGTGTTTCATCACAACGACGCGAAAAAGGAAAGAATCCGGTCGGCGCGGTAAAACCACGCGCCGACCGGGGGTACTTCAGTCGCGCAGGTGCGCGAGTTCGGCGCGGGCCGCTTCGCCCACTTCGCCGAGATCGGTCCGAGTGAAGACGTTCCACCGCTGCAGCATCGGCTTGAAGACCAACTCGTCCTGCTTGGCTGGGTCGTAGATCCCGGCTTCGGCGAGCACCTCATCGCTGCTGCGCCCGTCGGCCAGGGTCACCGAGGGGACTTTGAAAGCCGCGACCTGGTCGGCGATGGCGCGCATTGTCTGATCGGGCGCGAGGTTCAGGCCCGCGTCGACCAGATCGGCGAAGACGATCGCCTGCAGCTCGTCGTCGCGCGCGATGCGCTCGGCGATCGCGGTGACCATCGGGCTTTCGCCGAGCGCCGCGGTGTTGCGGTGCCGGATCGCGGCCGCGACCTCTTCGAAAGCGCAGGCGGCGAGCACGTCGAGCAGGTGCATGCCGGGGCGGCGGAAGCCGGTGGTCATGTGCGCCATCCGCAACCGCTCCAGCTCGACCGGGTCCACCGACCTGGTCACCATGAGGAAGTTGCGGATCATGATTTCGTGGCGGTTCTCCTCGGCGGTCCACCGGCCGACCCAGCGCCACCACGCGCCGGTCCGCAGATACTTGCCGAGCTCGCGGTGATACGAGGGCAAGTTGTCGGCGATCAGCACGCTGACGGTCAACGCCAGCTTGGCGACATCGCTGAGCTCGGACTGATCCGGAGCCCAGTCGACACCGTGGAGAAACGCGAAGTTCCGGCCGTCGTCCCACGGCACGTAGTCGTGCGGCTGCCACCCGTCGGCGGCGTCGATGTGCCGGCGCAGGATGGATTCCACGTCCAGCGCGAGGGATTCGAGCAACTCGCGATCGGTCAAGAGAGTTTGCACCTAGACAACCTAGCGGCTGAGCCCGCGATACGGGGATTTAATGAATGAGACTGGACGGGCGTCCGGGACCAGCTGGGAACGTCCCGGACGCCGAACCGACTACTTCGGCGTGACGGTCGTCTTGCCGTCCACCCAAGTAATGGTGCCACCCGAGAAGTCGCTCTCCTTACCGCCCGCGATGTCCTTCTCGTCGCTGACCGGGTAGCCGAGCTTGCCCATGGCACCGCCGTTGTCTTCCCAAGCCTTGCGGATCTCGCCCCACACGATGTGCGGCTCGCCATCCTTGGCCTTGTAGACGGTGCCTCCGACGAAGTCCTGGTACTTGCCGTCGTCGGGTCCGTCTTCCTGCGCTTCCAGCGGAGCGCCGAGCGGGCCCGCCGGGCCGCCGGTCTGCACGTACTTGTCGAAAATGTGCCCGGAGACAGTGATGTCGCCGCGCTGCGTCGCGATCTTGGTCTCCGCCGCGGCACCGGAGGTGTGCTCCTCGGTGGTGCCCATCGGGACCGTGGTGGTGGTCATCATGGCCGCGGCCGAGGAGGCCGCGCTGTCGTTCTTGTCGTCGTCATCCTTGCTGCAGCCGGTGGCGATCAGGCCGGCGGCGGCGAGCAGGGCAGTGTATCCAGCCGTTCGTCGAGCGAAGTGGTGCATTTCCATCCTCTCGAAAGTGGCTACCGAGGGCGTCCCCGACTCGGCGACGCCGCTGGCAGCCTAGGCCCCTGTTCGACAATGACCCGGCGAATCCACCAGGGACACGCCGGGTCATACCGAACAGCTATCGCCGGGATATTACCCGCCGAGTGTGAGGGGAAACACACCACCCGCCTTAGGCGTTGGGGCCGTACTCCTCCAGCATCTCGGTCACCAGCGCCGCGATCGGCGAGCGCTCACTGCGGGTCAAGGTGATGTGGGCGAACAACGGGTGCCCCTTGAGCTTTTCGATCACCGCGGCCACCCCGTCGTGCCTGCCGACCCGCAGATTGTCGCGCTGTGCCACGTCGTGGGTGAGCACCACCCGCGACCCGGTGCCGAGGCGGCTCAGCACCGTGAGCAACACATTGCGTTCGAGCGACTGTGCCTCGTCGACGATCACGAACGAGTCGTGCAACGATCGACCGCGAATGTGGGTGAGCGGCAGCACCTCCAACATGTCGCGACTGAGCACCTCCTCCATCACCTCGCGGCTGGCCAGTCCGTCGAGCGTGTCGAAGACCGCCTGTGCCCACGGGCCCATCTTTTCGCTCTCGCTACCGGGCAGGTAGCCGAGCTCCTGGCCGCCGACCGCGTAGAGCGGACGGAAGACCACCACCTTTCGCTGAGTTCGCCGCTCCAGCACCGCCTCCAGGCCCGCGGTCAACGCGAGCGCGGACTTGCCGGTGCCTGCCCGGCCGCCGAGCGAGACGATGCCGATGCTCTCGTCCAGTAGCAGATCCAACGCGATGCGTTGCTCGGCGGAACGGCCGTGCAGGCCGAACGCCTCGCGCTCACGCACCAATTGGACCCGCTTGTCCGGGGTGACCCGGCCGAGCGCACTGGAACTACTGCCCAGCAATCGGATTCCGGTGTGGCAGGGCAGTTCTCTGGCGTCGTCCACATCGAGCACGGACTCCGAGTAGAGCTGATCGATCTGCGCCGAGCTGACGTCGAGCTCGACCATTCCGGACCAGCCGGAAGTGACGACGTCCTGTGCGTGATATTCGTCGGCTTGCAAGCCCACCGCACTCGCTTTGACCCGCAGCGGAATATCCTTGGACACGAGCACCACCTGGCGGCCCTCGGCCGCCAGATTCAATGCACAGGCCAGGATTCGGGAATCATTGGTGTCGGTGCGGAATCCGACCGGAAGGACCGCGGGATCGGTGTGGTTCAATTCCACCTGCAGCGTTCCACCCTCGGTGCCGATCGGCACCTGCTGATCCAGCCTGCCGAACTGCAGGCGAAGATCGTCCAGGTTGCGCAGGGCTTCCCGCGCGAACCAGCCCAATTCATGGTGATGCCGTTTGCCTTCGAGTTCGCTGATGACCACCAGCGGCAGCACGACGTCGTGTTCACCGAACCGGGTAAAAGCCCACGGATCGGACAAAAGGACCGACGTATCGATAACGAAGGTATTGGCGAGGGATTGCGAGGGGTGTGCCCCCTTCGCGGCGGTTCCGCCTTTCGCGGAACGGGATTGCGCCGAGGGAGCGGGAACGGAGCGTGAAGCAGTCACGGTGGGCTCCTCTGTGTCCGCGCGGCACCCGCACGAACGATCTCGCTGGACCGGTCCGTCCTGATGGACCTGACGTTGCCGTCAGATGCCACGAGGGCCGGGTGCCGGCCCCCTCGTACTGAATAGCTCAGTCACGGTCAGGACCTCCCGTACGAGCCACACCGCCGCGGCCCGCACCACCGACGCTACCGCCGAACTATGCTTCCCCGCTCCCGCACCGGTAGGCGTGTCCGTGAATTTGTCGTTAACCTCACGCCGCACCTGCGAGGAAACCCGATCGTTGCCGGTCGGCGGGAGTTGTCGTCCCTCGGTTCCGGCGGGGGGCAGACCGGGCCCGGCCGCGCCCGTTAGAGTCGCTGGTATGGCCGGTAACGAGGACCTGGAGAAGCTGTCGTCGAAGGAACTGCACGATCGAGCGGTGAAGCTGGCCGTGCGGCACGGGGACGTGAAGTTCCTGTGGCGGTTGCTCAGCTCGATCCCGGCCGCCGAGGCCGCGGCGGGCAACCTCGGCGAGAGCGAAGTGGACATCAAGTACGTGCTGCCGCTGCTCGACGACTATTTGCACGCCGGTGACGGTGACATCGCCGAGGTGTTGCGGCCGTTCTATCTGGAGTACTTGAACGAGCACAGCTGAACGGCTCGGCACAGCTGAAGCGCGGGTCGCGCTGCGCGGTGCGGTGACGAGTGCCGGTGCTACGAGTCCCCGTCCGCGACAACGCTGATCGCCCCTGACGGGCAAACCTGCTCCGCCTCCCGGGTGCTCGCCAGCGCACCAGGTGGCGGCGCGGGATCGAGCAACCGCACCTTTCCGTCGACGGCGTCCTGGTCGAATACCGCAGGGGCAAGGAGTACGCACATCCCGGCGCCGATGCAGCGATGCCGGTCGACGATGATCTTCATGGGCGCCTCCTACCAAGTGACGGGGAGCCGGTGCACGCCATAGATGTCCATGTCGTGCCGCAGCGGGATGTCCGCCGCCGGGACCGCGAGACGCAGCGTGGGGAAGCGATTCACCAAGGCGGGCAACGCGATCCGCATCTCGACGCGGGCCAGTTGCTGGCCGAGGCATTGGTGGACGCCGTGCCCGAAGCCGACGTGCCCGACCGCGCTGCGCCGGATATCGAAGATGTCCGGTTCGTCGAACTTGGCCGGATCGCGGTTGGCCGCCTGCACCGACAGCGCGACCGTCTCCCCCGCCTTGATCAGTTGTCCGTCCAGTTCCACATCGGTGAGCGCGGTCCGCGACGAGGTGTGCACGATGCTCAGGTAGCGCATCAGCTCCTCGATGGTCTGGTCGGTGAGTTCGGGCCGGGCACGTAGTTCGGCGAGTTGATCGGGATGGGTCAGCAGCGCGAAGGTGCCGAGCGCGATCATGTTTGCCGAGGTATCCAGGCCCGCGCCGAGCAAGAGGGTGCCGACGCCGGCGAGCTCGTCGTCGTCGAGATCGGTGTCGGTGAGGTCGCTGAGCATGTCGTCGGTCGGTTCCGCGCGCTTGGTGGCCACCAGCTTGCGGAGGTATCCCTCACCCGCAATGTAGGCCGCCGTCCGTTCCGCCGTGGTTGCGTTCATGTCGTTCACGACGGCTACGTACTGACGGAAGGTGTCGCGGTCGGCGGCGGGTACGCCGAGCAACTCGCACACGGTCAGCGCGGGCACCGGGAAGGCGAACGCATCGATCAGATCGACCGGACCGCCGGTGCGCGCCATGGTGTCCAGATGGTCGGCGGTGATCGCCTCGATCCGCTCGGTGAGCTTGGCCATCCGGCGCACGGTGAACTTGCCCGCCAGCAACTTTCGGTATCGGGTGTGTTCCGGCGCGTCGACACCGAGCATGTCGCCGGGCGGCGCGGGCGGCATCGGGCCCACATCGGCGAGCGGGCTGTGGCCGAGTTCGTAGCGCACGCTGAAGCGTGGGTCGGCGAAGACCGCGCGCACCGTCGCGTATCCGGTGGCGAGCCAACCGCGATGGCCGTCTGGGAAATTCATGCGGACGAGCGGGCGCAGCGCAGCCAACTCGGTGGGCGGGTCGAAGGGACAGCCGGACGGGCGGGTGGTGGGGAGTTCGACGGCATCGGACAGTGGTTGATTCACGGCGATCTTCCTTGTCGATTATCTTTTGGATAATCGCAAACGCTACGTTGCGTTCAGGGCACCATCAACAACGGAAATCCAGAAATACTTGAATCTAGCTGGTAAGAGCCAGATTTGGATTGCAATAATGCTGGAGATAAACGCACCGCTACAACTTGCATGTTGCAATGAGATGTAGCTGAGTGCAATATGGATCCAGCCGCTCGTCACCATGACGCGCTCGTATTCAGGAGGCACGACCCATGCCGGGTGGCAGGTTGACCGAGGAAGATCGCCAGCAGATCGCCGACGGGCTCGCGGAAGGTCTCGGGTACGCCGAGATCGCGCGCCGACTCGACCGGCCGACCTCCACCGTCAGCCGCGAAGTCACTCGCAACGGCGGGCCGAGCCGCTATCACCCCGGCCGTGCGCATAAGGCGACCGAGCAACGCGCACGCAGACGCAGGTCGCCGTCCACCACCGCCGAAACCGC
Organism: Nocardia iowensis; assembly: GCF_019222765.1. NCBI lineage: Bacteria > Bacillati > Actinomycetota > Actinomycetes > Mycobacteriales > Nocardiaceae > Nocardia > Nocardia iowensis. Next base: position 7,658,526 of record NZ_CP078145.1, read on the forward strand.
CCCCGCCGCAGGCGATGTGGCGGTTCACGAGTTCCTGACGCAGTTCACCGCGATCTGCGTCAAGACCGGCATTCCGCGGACCGCGGCGGCCGTGCTGACCTGCCTGTACACCACCGACAACGGGAGCAACACCGCCGCCGAACTGACACAGCGACTCCAGGTCAGTCCGGCCACCATCTCCTCGGCCGTCCGCCTACTCGAGGAGCAGGGGCTTATTCATCGTGAACGCGATGCGCGCAGTCGCCGCGACCGCTATTTCGTCGACGAGAACATTTGGGTCCGTGCGACATTGGTCAGCGCGCAACAGATCTTCGACCTGGCCGAGCTCACTCGCCGTGGTGTCGATTTGTTCGGCAGCACGACACCGGTGGGGGCACGCGCGCAGCACACCAGCGAGTTTCTCGGACTCGTCGGCCGGGACATGCTCGAATCGGCCGAGCGCTGGCGAAAAGTGCTCGCCCAGCAGGAAACTCGAGCCTGAGCTACCGCCGTGGCGACGTTCAGTCCCGCAGCGCTGGCGCGGTTGCGCCGCGAGCGAGCGCGGCACGCCACAGTCCGACGACTGTGCCGCGCAGGAAGTTCTCCCAGCTGAAGTGGTCGTGCCACAGGATGATTCGGCCGTCGCGTAGTTCGAAGGTGCCGGTCACCCAGAAGGCGATCCGCACCGGGCCGAAGCGCAGGATGTCGGTGCGGTCGGTGAGCACGATGTCGCCGTTGGCGGCGATGTGGTGCATTTCGACCGCGAAACCGAACGCGTCCCGATTCAGGTTGAGCAGTATCTTGCGCGCCAAACCGCCGCCTACATCGGGCAGCGACGTGTTCTTCCAGACGATGTCTGGGTGCAGTAATTCCAACGCCTCCGAAACGGCGCCGAGCTCGAGCGCGGAAAGAAACTCCCGCACTGTGGTGATCGCGTCTTGTTGCAGTTCGAGGTCCTGGGCCATGTTCCGACGATAGGCCGTACTCGGACCGAACGGCAGTCCCGCGCGACGGCTCAACTGTTCATTCGGCGGGCCATGAGGACGGCTAGGCCATCGAGAACACGTTCGATACCGAAGTTCAGCGCATCATTCGGGCCGCCCGAATCAGCCGCTGTGCCTGCCGCTGCGGTCTCCTCGGCGAAGGCGGCGCTGACCGCGGGGTAGCGGTCACCCGCCGCGGCCATCATTTCGGTGATATGGGCGGTGAACTGCACGGTCGGGTCATCGCCGAGAGATTGGATCTGCTGCGTCAGACTGCGAATGTGGCCATTGATCAACACGATCGTGTCGAGCCGTTCCGAGCCGGTGAGACCGGTGCCGGTGAGCGCGACGAGCGCGCTCTCCATCCATGCCATCTCGTTGGGGCCGAATGGACGAGCACCGGCGCTCAGTTCAATAGCCCACGGATGCGCGCCGTAACGCTGGTACAGCGTCTCGGCCCATAGGCGAAGCCCGGCACGCCAGCTTTCCACTCCCGAATCAGCTTGCACCGCAGTCAAATCCGGCGGCGTTCCGATGGCGGCGTCGAGCATCAGAGCGGTGAGCTGCTCCTTGCCCGGCACATACCGGTACAGCGACATCTTGGTGAAACCGAGGCGGTCGGCCAACCGCTGCATGGACAGGTTCGCCAGCCCTTCGGCATCGGCGAGGGCGATCGCCTCGGCCACGATCCCCGCCAGCGAGAGGGCGGGCTTCGGCCCTCGTTTGGGCCTCGGCTGGGTGCCCCAAAGCAGTTGGACGGTGGTCGGTGTGGGCATGACCAGATCCTTCCGGAGGGCAGGTTGACCTGAAACTGTGTCTACCATACGCTGAATTGCGTCCATCGGAAACAGAATCCGGTGGACGCAGATCTAGTGATCGGGAGTCTTCATGCGTAACCAGTCCGTCCTCGTTTCCGGCGCCAGCGTCGCAGGCCCTGCCCTGGCCTACTGGCTGCACCACTACGGGTTCGACGTCACCGTGGTCGAGCGGGCTCCCCGATTGCGTCCCGGCGGCCAGGCCATCGACTTCAAGGGCCGCACGCAGCTGATCGTGCTGGACCGCATGGGCATCCGCGACGAGATCGAGCAGCGACGGACCGGGACCACCGACACCGTCTTTGTCGACGAGAACGGCAAGCGGCTCGCGACCATGTCCGGCGACTTCACCGGCGGCGACGTGGAGATCCTGCGCGGCGACCTGGCCGCGATCATGTACCAGCGCACCGCGGAGCACTGCCGCTATCTGTTCGGCGATTCGATCAGCGCGCTCACCGAACTCGCCGACGGGGTGCACGTCGAATTCGAGCACGGCCCGGCACGCACTTTCGACCTCGTCTTCGGCGCCGACGGCATCCACTCCCGAGTGCGCAAGCTGGCATTCGGACCGGAACAGGATTTCGTCAAGTACCTGGGACATTATTACTGCATCGCGGGCGCCAGCCCGTGGTTGGCGAAGTCGGCCGGACCGCGCGAGCGCGCGACCGCCTACGCCCACAACATCCCTGGCAAACTCGCGCTCAGCGGCGGACCGAAGGCCGCCCAGTTCTACCTGTTCGCCTCCCCCGAGCTCGACTACTCCCGCGACGACACCGCCGCCCAACGACGCATCATCGAGGAGGTCTATGCGGAGATGGGGTGGGAAGTGCCGCGGATGCTCACGGAGCTGGCCGACTTCGACGACCTCTACCTCGACTCGCTCAGCCAGGTCCGGCTGAACGGGCAGTACACCAAGGGGCGGGTCGCGCTGGTCGGCGATGCGGCCTACGGAAACACGTTGGGAGGCTTCGGTAGCGGGCTCGCCGTGGTCGGCGCGTACGTCATCGCGGGCGAACTCGCCGTCGCCGAGGGGGATTACGCGGTGGCCTTCGCCCGCTACAACGAGATCATGCGGAGCTACGCCAAGATCGCGGGCAACGGGAACGCGGGAAAGTTTCTCGCGCCGAAGACCGCGCTCGGCATCACCTTGCGCAATCGGTTCTTCGAATCGCGGATGTTCTCGCTGATGATGAAGTACATCGACAAGGTCACGAACGACATCGACCTGCGGGATTACCCGGGCTTGGTCGGCACCGCCAAGATCAACTGAAACCGTTGGCGCCGCGCGGGTTTCGTCTTCCGTAGCCCGGTTTCGTGCCGACCGGTACGGACGGGTCGAGGCCGATGTGCTGACACCGGAGAATCGGCTGTGTTTCGATGGAACCGGAGCGGGGCGGGGCGCGTCTATAGGGTCAGAGGCACTGACGAAAGGGGACGGTGATGGCGGTGGACAGCCCGTTTCCCGGGTACATCGAGGATGCGAAGGCCGGGGCGTTGACGGTGCGGATGGATCCGCAGGGGTTTGTTGATATCGATAGGGCGTGTCAGGAACTGATCGATTCGCTCGTGGCGGTGCAGACCGACGCGCGCGAGCTCGGTGAGCGATCGTATTGGGGCCTAGGCGAAAACAACCTGCGATTGTCCTCCGCCGTCGAACTGGTCACCCTCTTCCGCGAGAAGGCATTCGGCGGGCCGAACAACGCCTTCGACACCATCGCCGACTACATCGCGGTCGCCCAAGAGATCCAGACCATGTTCACCACAATCCGTGACACTTACGTACGGACCGACGCCGGGTTCGCCGCCAAGCTACGGGAGATCAGCGTATGAGCGACGGCGCCGGCGGAACGAGCACTCCGCGAATCGGTTTCGTGGCCATCGCCGCAGGACTATTGCTGCTGACAGGCTGCGCTGAGGACAAGGCCGGAGGCACACCGACTCCCGCCACCTCCACGACATCGTCCGCTGCCGCCCTGAGCACAGCGCCCGGGTCGAACCCGCACGCCTTCGACCCGTGCACGGCACTGACGCCGCAGTTCTTGGCGCAGCACCAGTGGGACGCGAAGCCGCCGGAGCCCAAGCAGGACAGTGCGGGCGGGGTCACGTGGAAGGGCTGTCGCTTTGTCGCCAAGGCGGGCTACGGCTTCGTCGTCGAGACGACCAACGGCACCCTCCCCCAGATACGGGAGAAATTCCCTGCGGCAGTGGAAATCCCGGCGGGCCCACGCAAAGCACTGCGCTACGAAGCGCGACCCGACGTTCCCGGCGGGTGCACGATCAACATCGAGATGCGATCCGGCTCGCTGTACATCCTGACCAACGTCCCGCAGACACCGGCGAACAAGAACCTCGCCGCCTGCGATATCGCCACCGAAATCGCCCAAGCAGTCGCACCATTGCTGCCCACCGGCAGCTGAACAACCCTACGGGGGAGCGATCATGAAACAGACCGACGGCCGCGCGATCACCAATCCCGAAAACGCGCAAAGCTTTACGCACGCCGAGATCAAGCAGGCGGCCGACGAGATGAACCCGGACGGGCTGGACAGCGCGTTCGACGCCTGGTCGAAGATCGCGACGGCGGTGACGACCGCCGGTCAGCAGTTCGAGACGGCCATCAAGACCGCGATCGAACAGCATTGGGAGGGTGCGGCGGCCGACAACGCCGTGCGCGGCATCCGGGATTACGCGACGCGGGTCGCTGAATTCGGTGAGACGCTGAACGCGCAGAGCACGCCGTTGTCGCAGGCGGCGAGCGCGGCGGCGAAGTTCAAGCTGGCGGTGCCCGACGTGGTGGACACCTCGACCAACCCGCGCGGGCCCGAATTGCGCAACACCAACGAAGAGCAGGCCCGCGACGAGATGACCAGCCAGTACATCCAGCCGTACGGCACCACCGCCCCCGCCATCCCGACGCTGCCACCACCGATCAACCCGATTTCCGTACCATCGCCCGGCGGGGACAGCAGTACGGATACCGGCACGGGCGCCGTTCCGGGGACGAGTGCCGCCAACAACGGTTCCGGCACCGGGGATTCCAGCACACCAGCGGCGGCCGACAAGTCGGCGGACACCGGCGAGGCCGCGGGCACCGGCGACGCGGCGGAGACCGGCACGCCCGAGGCGGTACCGGAAGAGACTGCCCCGCAGTCCGTTTCGCCGGACCAGAACAACGGCGCATCGACCATCCCCGCCTCGACCACTACCGCTGCGACCACTCCGCAGTCCCCGACGACCGCCACCCCGACCATTGCGGGGAGCCCGATCACGACGGCGCTACCGACACCGGCGTCGACACCGGCGACGGTCGCATCCGCCGCGCTCAACGGTTCTCCGAGCAGGTCCGCGACACCAAGCCCCGGTCCGAGCACTTCGGGGAGCCCGCGCAGCGAAGCGCAACCCGGTACCTCGCGTCCCGCCCCGGCCCCCGGCACCGCACCTGGCGCGGCGAGCGCCCAGCCCGCCGCCACCCCTGTCCGAACCGGCGCACCGGGCATGGCCGGGTATCCCGGCATGTTCGCGCCGGGAATCCGCGGCAGGGGCGAGGACGACGACGAACACAAGACCCCCGGCTACCTGCGCACCGAGGAGCATGCCAAGGAACTGCTCGGCGAGGTAGAACGCACGGTGCCTCCGGTGATCGGCGAGAAATGACGGCGCAGTGGTCGCTGTCGGCGGAGCAGTTCGCGGCGGCCTGGTACGGGACCGGACTCGACCGACTGCCCTTTCCGTTCCGCTTCACCAGCCGCATCCCCGGCCTACGGGAATATCAGGCATACCAGCAGCAGTTCCGAGACGAGCTGGCCCGCGAGGAACGCATCCCGCTGTCCCGCACCATTACCGTGCTCGCCCAACCCGACTGGCGCATAGAGCTGTTCGGCTACGACAACACCCGCGACGGTATCGAGATACGAGCGGTCGGCTGCGGCACGCGCAAGGGGGCGGGTGTTGTCGCGCAACAGGCACCGGCACCCGACGGCGGCCGAGTCCAGTTGCACCGCTGCCGCGTCGACCAACTCGCGACCGAATTGGTGCGACTGCTGCCGGAGACCGCGGCAGGCACCGCGGGCGAAAAGAGTTTCCTGCTCGATGATCTCAACGATGAACGTCCCGACCCGTTCGGCACCGCCCCATCCAGTGAGGTCAAGGAGCGGTACCGCCGCTTCTGGCGCCAATCCTGCGTCACCCGCGGCACCGCCACCGTCCTGCTCGGACCACGCAACGCCGAACCGCTTCGCACCGGCCGGCTTCGCTGGATCGACACCTCCGACGGCCGCTACTACGAGGTCCCGGCCAACCGTGCGTTGATGATCCGCCCCGGCACCAGCGCCGACATCGGCCGCTACCTGGATGAAGCGATCATCCGCGCCAGGGCGAGGATGGATTCCGCCTGAGCCGTGTTCGCCTCCGCACCGCTGGGTAAGTTGCCGACATGACTACCACTCGGGATGAAATCGAGTCGTTTCTAGTCGAATATCAAGAGTCGTTGAGCTCGTTCGATGCCGACCGCGCGGTCGCGCAATGGGGTGCGCCCGGCATGATCATCAGCGACGGATTCGTGGGGACGCTTTCCTCCACCTCCGAGATGGCCGAAGGTCTGAAACAGTCCTACCCGCTGTACCAGTCGCTCGGCCTCGCCTCCGTCGGCCACACCTTGCTGGAGCAAGCCGACCTCACCGCCCGCCTCACCCGAATCCACGTCCGCTGGCATTTCTACGACCGCGACGGCGCCGAACTCACCGACAGCGACTACGAATATCTGCTGCGCCGCGAAGACGACGGCCGACTGCACGTCTACGTCGCCGTCGCCATCGACGAGATGGAGAAGCTCGCCGCACTGGCCGCCGCCAAAGGCATTGAACTGCCCACGGGCTGAACCGCCGCCGCCGTTGCCTGTACTAGGTCCTTCGTCAGCTCCGGAGCTGGTCGTGTGGGGTCGACCGGTGAACCGCCGGTGCTCGGTCAGGTGTTCCGGCGGATCGCTTCGATCAGGATAAGTGCCTCGTTGTGATGACCAACCGCGTTGGCGTGCAACGGTTGTGCGGGCGAGTTCGGGAAGAGGCCTTCGGACCAGCGGATGTCCTCCGGGGCGCAGGCGTCGTGGCCGATGCTCGCCGGGTAGACGTCGACGAAGGTCGCGCCGTGGGCTACGGCTCGAGTGGCCAGCAGTGCGTTGACGGCTTCGACGCCGGAATAGATGTGCTCGGCTTGGTCCGGCGGAAGGGGCACCGTCGGGAAGCAGCCGCCCGCGCGCAGTCGCTGGATCTTGCCCATCACGAAGACCGCAGCCAGTTGGGGGCGCACCGGGACGGGCTCGGTGATTACGGCCGCATACGGATCGGGCTCGCGCAGCCGGTGATTACCGGATGTGCGAGCCCGCCGATGGATTCGTGAAGACCTGGGTCAGCCGAGGAGGCGCCAGTCTTCCAGGCCGTCGTAGAGGGGGACGCTCTGGGCGAGCTTGGTGACTCGGCCGCGGAGGGTGTCGACGTCCGACGTGCCTGCGAGGGCGGTGGCGATGATGTCGGCGACCTCGGTGAATTCGGTGTCGCCGAAGCCGCGGGTGGCCAGGGCGGCGGTGCCGATGCGCAGGCCGGAGGTGACCATCGGGGGGCGCGGGTCGAACGGAACGGCGTTGCGGTTCACGGTGATTCCGATTTCGTGCAGCAGGTCTTCGCCCTGCTGGCCGTCGAGCTCGGAGTTGCGCAGGTCGACGAGCACCAGGTGCACGTCGGTGCCGCCGGTGAGCACGCTGACGCCCTTGTCCTTGACGTCGGCCGCGGTGAGCCGCTCGGCCAGGATCTTGGCGCCGGACAGAGTGCGCTCCTGGCGGTCCTTGAACTCACCGCCCGCCGCGATCTTGAAGGCGACGGCCTTGGCGGCGATGGCGTGCATGAGCGGGCCGCCCTGCTGGCCGGGGAACACCGCGCTGTTGAGCTTCTTGGCGAATTCCTGCTTGGCCAGGATCACGCCGGAGCGCGGACCGCCGAGGGTCTTGTGCACGGTGGAGGACACCACGTGGGCGTGCGGCACCGGCGAGGGGTGCAGACCGGCCGCGACCAGACCGGCGAAGTGCGCCATGTCCACCCACAGGTAGGCGCCGACCTCGTCGGCGATCGAGCGGAACGCGGCGAAGTCCTGCTGCCGCGGGTAGGCCGACCAGCCCGCCACGATCACCTTCGGACGAGCTTCCAGCGCGATGCCGCGCACCTCGTCCATGTCGATGCGGTGGTCTTCTTTGCTCACACCGTAGAAGTGCGTCTCGTACAGCTTTCCGGAGAAGTTCAGCCGCATGCCGTGGGTCAGGTGACCGCCGTGCGCGAGGTCGAGGCCGAGCAACTTGTCGCCGGGGTTCATCAGCGCCATCAGCACCGCGGCGTTCGCCTGCGCGCCGGAATGCGGCTGCACGTTGGCGAATTCGGCGCCGAAGAGTTCCTTGACGCGGTCGCGGGCGAGGGTCTCGACGACGTCGACGTGCTCGCACCCGCCGTAGTAGCGCCGACCCGGGTAACCCTCGGCGTACTTGTTGGTGAGCACGCTGCCCTGTGCTTGCAGCACCGCGCGCGGCACGAAATTCTCCGAGGCGATCATCTCGAGAGTGTCGCGCTCGCGGGCGAGTTCACCCGCCATCGCGGCGGCGAGCTCCGGGTCGAGCTCACCGAGAGACTGAGTATTGACCGAGGCCGTCGTCTGCGTCACGGCCCCAGTCTATGGGCCGAGGGTGCACACTTCGGCACGGGGTTCGTCCCATGTCACTATCTTGCCGCCGCCCGGTTCACGCCACTGCGGCTATCGCGGCAGAGATCCGAATTTCCGAACCGCACACCCGTTGAATTCCCACACACCGAATCGCATGCGATTTCGCGTGCGTCACGCCGAAGAGTGTGCGGCGCGGGCCTTACCCGTCCACTGCCGGTAGGTAGCCCGCCAAGAGGACTGCGAGGTGCTTCTGCGCGTCATCCAGCGGCTGGGTGGATTTCACCGCACGCGACTGCACGATGGCACCCTCCATCGCACTGATCACGAAGCTCGCGAAGGACTTCGCCTCCGCCGCCGGCATGCCCGCCGAAGCCAATGCGGCACCGAGCTTTTCATGCCATTCGGCGAACGCCGCGCCGGCGGCCGCCTGCACGCCGGGCTCGGATTCGGCCAGTGCCGCGCCGACGATCGGGCAGCCGGTGCGGAACGAGCTCGCCTCGAGCGCCGTGACCCACCAGCCGATCAGGGCGTCGAGCCACCGATCCGGCGGACGCGATGCGGTGATCTTCTCGATCACCGCGCCCAAGCGCGCACCGGCGATCTTGGTGGCGGTGGCGACGAGCTCGCCCTTGCCGGACGGAAAGTGCTGATACAGCGAATTGCGCGATGCCTTGCTGCGATCGAGCAGGGCGGTGAGTCCGGCCGCGTGCACACCTTGCTCGCGGACCAATTCGATCGCACTCTCGATCAGCCGGGCTCGTGGGCCTACGGTCATCCGGCCACCCCTGTCCCGTGAAAGTTCCGAGCGCCCGTCGAGTCGGCGGGCTCCGCTCGATTGTGACTCGAGACACCTAGCCGGGGCAGAGCGAGGATGCCGCAGCTTTCGGCGTTGCCGGCGCGGCTCGAACGACTTTTCACGCGGCAATCCTCCTCGAGCGCGGTTGCGTGAACCGATCGGTCCATGTTGCAATCATGACAGATGTGGACCGATCGGTTCACCGAGAGGACGGATTCATGTCGGAAACCACGATCGACCTCGCCCAGCTGTCGGGCCTCGAGCTGCTCCGCACGGCGATGACGATGGCGAACCGCCCGCCGTTCATCGGCGACCTGCTCGGCATGGAGGTGGACGAACTCGAGCACGGCAAGGTCGTCTTCGGCCTGCGGACCCGGCCCGAGTTCGCCAACCCGCTCGGCACCACGCACGGCGGCATCTGCGCCACCCTGCTCGACTCGGTGATGGGCTGCGCGGTGCACTCCACCCTGGAGGCGGGCGTCGGCTACACCACGCTGGAGCTGAAGATCAACTACATTCGCGCCGTCCCCACCGACGGCCAGCGGCTCACCGCGACCGGCACCACCATCCACGTCGGCCGCACCACCGCGACCGCGGAAGGTCGCGTCGTCGACGAACAGGGCCGCCTGGTCGCGCACGCCACCACCACCTGCGTCATCTTCCGTGGAAACCGTTGAGGCACAAGGAGCATCGCCATGCGTGACCGCAGCACCGCCGCCGCCGTGCGCAAATTCCGGCGCGAACGCTTCGTCGGCCGCTACCTGGCCAACCCCGCCGTCGGCCTGCTCGACCGGGTCGGCATCCGCTCCAGGTTCGTCTCCGAATTGGAGACCACCGGCGCCAAATCCGGTCAGCCACGCCGGGTTCCGGTCACCGTCGCGTTCGACGAGGAAGGCGCCTGGCTGATCTCCCAGCACGGCTACCGTTCCGGCTGGGCCCGCAATATCGCCACCGACCCGAAAGTGCGCCTGCGCCAGGGCAAGCGCTGGTACACCGGCACCGCAGCCTTCGTTCCCGACGACGACGTGGTCGCCCGCTCCCGCAGCATGGCCACCGGCCGCGTACCCGAATCAGCAGCCGAATGGGTCATGAAAGCCCTGGCCAGCGACGCCATCTCGGTGCGCATCACCTTCGACGCCTGACCCACAGACCTACTGCACGCCGCACAGCGGTCAGACCTGTTGTGCAGCGTGCAATGACCCTGTGCCGCACCACCATGCGGGCCTGCCCCGAGCCGTGGGGGCAGGTGTTTTCGGGGCGCTGCGGGACGTAACATAACGGTCCGATATCACCGCTTAACAGGTGACATCGTTCACACCGACGTCTCGAAGGAGTCGTTATGTTCAGCCTGATCGCGGTACCGACCAACCCGATCGAAGGACTGCTCCGCCAGCTGTCCCAGATCATGTGCACCATCTCATCCGGCCAGAGCTGCGCGGTCATCCAGTAACGCACTGGAATCCGCTGCCACCCGGCAGCATGACCGCGGACGTTCGGCCGACCGGCTCGGACCGGAGGGGATCGCACCGTGCGGCACAAACGCCAGCGACCGCACCCTTTCTCGGGATCTGCACCCCCACGTAGTGGACGCGGATCCGCCGAAAGGGTGCGGCGGGTCAGCCTCGGCGGAGTGCGCCCGGGGTGAGCGGTTCGTCCAGCAGGCGGCGGAAGCGGTCCGCGCGTTCGTCCGCGTCGGCGGCCTGGTCCAGCCAGCCGCCGAGCAGGCGGTAGCCCTCCACATACGTGGAAATATAGGCGCGCCACAGCGGGGAGGACAGGAAGCGCAGCGACTGGCGGGCGCGTTCCGGGGTGACCAGGTTCCACGTCTGCAGGAACTCGGCGACCTCGTCCGCACTGCGCCGCCGGTCGTGCAGCAGCAGCGCCGCGTCCTGACGCACGCTGAGCAGTTTGGCCGAGGCGGTCGAAAGTCGTTCGGCCCGTTCACCGTCGAAGCGCAGGCCGAGGTCGGCGTAGATTTCCTGGGCCCACTTGCCCCAGCCGGGCCCGACGATGGAGCGTAGTGCGAGGTCGGCAAGGCCCTCGGCCATCAGGCACTGGGGCGTGTTGACCAGGAACAGCGTCTGCTCGGCCTGTCCGGCGGCGACCAGTCCGGCCTCCTTGCGGCAGTGCTCGGTGTGGTGACCGGGGTACGACTCGTGCGCGATCAGTGATGGCAGGTGCGCCATGTGCTGTTTGAGATCGGAGTTGATCGCGACACGCGAGTGGTAGTTGCCGAGGTAGTAGTTGAAGCCGGACCACGGCTTGTCGCCGACCACCTCGTAGGTGACGTGCTCGTGATCGGGCAGCGGGTAGCGCACCCGGACCAACTCGCGCAACGCGCTGGAGAACGCTTCGACGCAGTCGGCCAGCCGCTCCGGCGGAATCTCGTCGGCCTTGCGATGGGCGGCCATCCGCTCGGCCAGCGTGCCTTCCCCGGCGAGCACCTCGTCGAGCTGCCGGTGCGCGTCCCGGTATTCCTCGACGTCACCGGGCGCGATGTGCACGTCGAAGTAGGCGCGCACCTCGTCGACGAAGCCGATGTCGTCGCCCGCGAACTTGCGGCCGGAGCATTCCAGCGCGCGCAGGTGCACGTCAAGGAATTCGGTGCGCTCGGCGGTCAGGCCCGCATCGGCCAGTCCGCCGCGCAGCTCGGCCGCCCGGCGGGCCAGCTGACGCGGCTCCGGCGCGGGAGCGTTCTCCACTTCGCGGCGCAACGCCGGATCGCCGGTGTAGGCGTCGACGAACCCGTCTTCGAGCCGGTCGAATGCCAAGCCGAGCCGCAGGTACTCGGTCACGAGTGGATGCGCTTCCATCCGACCGACATTAGCCGCTCGTCGGCAGTCCGCGCGCGGCACAATCCCGTGCCGTTGACATGCGGTAGCCCGGCGGAAAGCATCAGCACCGACCCGGTTACCACCCGGTATGGGCACCCCCTTTTTCCCACGATGTTGACGCAGAGCAGAATTCGGCTATGCGGCGAGAGTTAGACCGAATCACACGGAGCCGGCGCGGTATGTGTGCGCGTTTGCCGAAGTGGAGCGTCGGGTAAGTGGCACGAATGAGCGAGCCCAGCCCGTATGTGGAATTCGACCGCAAACAGTGGCGCACACTGCGTAAGTCGACTCCCCTGGTGCTCACCGAGGAAGAACTGCGGGGCCTGCGCGGTCTCGGCGAACAGATCGACCTCGAAGAAGTAGCGGAGGTGTATCTGCCGCTCGCTCGACTCATCCACTTGCAGGTCGCCGCGCGCCAGCGATTGTTCGCCGCGACCGCCACCTTCCTCGGCGAGACGCACCCCGATCAGCAGGTGCCTTTCGTGATCGGTGTCGCGGGCAGCGTCGCGGTCGGTAAATCCACCACGGCGCGCGTGCTGCAGGCGCTGCTGTCCCGCTGGGATCACCATCCGCGGGTGGATCTGGTGACCACCGACGGATTCCTCTATCCCACCGCGGAACTCACCCGCCGCGGCATCATGCACCGCAAGGGCTTCCCGGAAAGCTACGACCGCCGCAAGCTGCTGCGATTCGTCACCGAGGTGAAATCCGGTGCGCCCGAGGTGTGCGCGCCGGTGTATTCGCACATCTCCTACAACATCGTGCCCGGCAAGTTCCACTGCGTGCGGCAACCCGACATTCTCATCGTCGAGGGCCTGAACGTGCTGCAGACCGGGCCGCGGCTGATGGTTTCGGACCTGTTCGACTTCTCGATCTACGTCGACGCCCGCATCGAGGACATCGAGAAGTGGTATGTGCAAAGGTTTCTCGCGCTGCGCAAGACCGCGTTCGCGAATCCGAACGCGCATTTCCACCACTACGCCGCCTTCACCGATGAGCAGGCCACCGCGGCGGCGCAGGAGATCTGGAACAACACCAACCGCCCGAATCTGGTGGAGAACATTCTGCCGACCCGGCCAAGGGCCACCCTGGTGTTACGCAAGGACGCCGACCACAGCATCAATAGACTGCGACTGCGTAAATTGTGATCCCGCTTACAATTTCCACGCTTCATCGAGGCGTTTTGCCACATTGATATCGCGGGCCGCGGCAATGTGCGGTTTCTCGATCTCCTTGGCGATATAGCGGGCGATGAATCGCCGGATCTCCTGGTCGACGCTGGCGAGGATGCGCAGGAGCTGCCCGCGAATGGTGTCGGTGGCGACGTTGATCCGGACATCGCTGGATCGCGGGGTGGCGATGTCGATGACTACGCGTAGCGGCTCGGCGGCGCGCACGATCAGGTGCAGGTGGATATTGCCGTCGACCTCGAAGCGATGCTTGTCCAGCGCTAGATCAATGAGCATGTCCACGCTCAGCGGGATCTTCAGCGCGAACGAGATCACTTCCTCGATATCGCGGCGCACCTCGGCTTGACCGAGCTGCACCTGCGCGCTGGCCTTCGCCAACCGGCCCGGCCCGACGCCGATCGGGCCGAAATCGAATGCGGCACCGGTCAACTGGTCGAACGCGCCGAGTATGCGCTGCTCGGTAGCGGCGTATTCGAGGAACCGGCGCCCGAACTCCTCGTAGCTGATGTAAGGCACCGCCTCAGGCGCTGCCCCGCGCTGCCCGTCGGAGCGGCTGTCGAGGTCGCTCATGACGCACCGCCGGGAGTCAGATGCCGAAGCGGCGATGCCGTGCGGCGAAGTCGCGCAGTGCCCGCAGGAAGTCCACACGCCGAAATTCCGGCCAGTATGCCTCGGTGAACCATATCTCCGAGTATGCGCTCTGCCACAGCAGGAATCCGGAGAGTCGCTGTTCCCCAGAGGTACGAATGACCAGATCCGGGTCCGGCTGGCCGGAGGTGTAGAGGTGCTGGCCGATGGCGTTCACGGTGATCGACTGCACCAGGTCCTCGCCGGTCTCCCCCGCGGCGATCTCCTGGCGAACCAGCGAGCGCACCGCGTCGGTGATCTCCTGCCTGCCGCCGTAGCCGACGGCCACGTTGACGTGCACGCCGTCCCGGCCTTCGGTGCGTTCGGCGGCCGTGCGCAGGCGTTTCGCGATCAGCTCCGGGAACCCGTCGAGCGAGCCGACGATCCGTACGCTCCAATTCTGTTCCGGCGCCGATAGTTCCTCGACCACGTCGGTGATCACCTCGAACAGCGTCTCCAGCTCGTCGGGATCGCGCTGCAAGTTCTCGGTGGAGAGCAGGTAGACGGTGACCATCTCGATGCCCTCGGCCTGACACCAGCCGACCAGCTCGGCGATCTTCACCGCGCCGACCCGATGCCCATGGCTCACATCGGTGAAGCCGTTTTCGCGGGCCCAGCGCCGATTACCATCGCACATCACCGCGACGTGCCGGGGATGTTGTTTGCCGGCCAGCTGCTTGGTCAGCCGGGCCTCGTAGATGCGATACGGCAAACCCCGCACCTGAACCGGAAGCTCCACGCGGCCACCCTACGCCCCGGGGCGAGGATCCTGGCACCGACCGGGTATCCCGGTACAGTGACGGAGGACCGGAACCTACGGTTCCGTAGGTTACCGGCGAGTGGAACCAGGAGGTAGCTCGTGTCCGAATCTGTCGGCGGCGGTGACACCAGGGTGGTCGAAGACCAGGGATCAGCGAGCGAGGCGCTGGCCGCCGCGCTCGGCAAACCCCGGATGCGCGGCTGGATCCACACCTGGGCGGTTGGCATCGCGGCCATCGCGGCCATCGTGCTGATCGCCAAGGCAGCGACCATCTCGGCGACCGCGGGATGGTCAACCGCCGTCTACGGGCTGACCGTGTGCGGATTGTTCGGCATCAGCGCGGTCTACCACCGGGTGACCTGGCCGACCCCGCAGGCCCGGATCCGGATGAAGCGGGCGGACCACTCGATGATCTTTCTGTTCATCGCGGGCAGCTATACCCCCTTCGCCCTGCTCGGCCTGCCCGGCCGCACCGGGCAGACGCTGCTCATCGTGGTGTGGGCCGGTGCGCTGGCCGGTGTCGCGCTGAAACTGTTGTGGCCCACCGCGCCCCGCTGGGTCGGCGTGCCGCTCTACCTGCTGCTCGGCTGGGCGATCGTGCCGGTCGCCGGCCAGCTGAACACCCAGATCGGCATCGCGCCGCTGATCCTGCTGCTGGTCGGCGGGCTGTTCTACAGTGGCGGCGCCATTCTCTACGCCACCAAGTGGCCGAACCCGTGGCCGACCGTCTTCGGTCATCACGAGTTCTTCCATGCCGCGACGGTGCTCGCCGCCCTCACCCACTACATCGCGGTCTGGCTCGTCGTCCTGCGCTGATCGGGGCGAACGGCCGACGCAACGGCCCGGCTGTGCCGTTTTCGCCGTTCCCGCAATAAAGTCGGCAACGAGAACGGAACGAGACGGGGCAGCAACGATGGCACAGCAGAGGATCGACGCCTGCCGCAGCATGACGCTGCCGGTCCGGGCGCACGCGTGCGGGCGAACGCCATGATCGCCCGGCTGGTCATCTGGGCGCTCAAGGCCCGCGGGGGTCTGGCGGCGGTGGTGATCACCGCCAACCTCAGCGGTCTCGCGGTGATCATTACCGAGCTGTGGCTCAGCGGGTCGCTCAGCAGACTCGGCCCGGATTGGATTCGGTCGACGGTACTGGTCGGCATCTATCCCACCCTCGGCTTCCTGGTCGGAGTCGCGCTCGCCATCCGGGACCGGTCCTCCCATTTCGGCTGGCTGGATCAGGGCCGCAAACCGACCGAGGCGGAGGCGCGGCAGCTGCTGCGCCTGCCGATCATCATCACCGCTCGCGCGTTCGCGGTGTGGATCACCGGCGTCATCGTGGCCACCGTGACGCTCATGCGGGTGACGCCGGACAACGACCCCGCGGTGATGGCGGCCCTGTTCACCTTCGGCGGGTTCGAATCGGTCGGGCTGACCTTCCTCATCGTGGATCGGCTGATCCGCCCGACCATTCCGGTGGTGGCCGCGGTGCTCGGCCCGACCATGCACTGGAGTTCCTCGGTGCTGGTGCGGGTGGTGGTGAGCTGGGCGGTGGCGGCGGCGCTGCCGCTGCTGATGCTGATCGTGGTGCTGGGCAATCCGGTCGCCGATCCGGCCGACCGGGTGCGCACCGCCATCTACCTCTCGGTGGTCGGCCTCGCCGTCGGTGCGCTGGCCACCGCCTTCCTTGCCCGCGCGGTGGCAACGCCGATGCGCACGCTGCGTCGCGCGCTCGACCGCATCACCAGGGGCGATCTCGATGTGCGGGTGCCGGTGGGCAGCACCAGTGAGATCGGGCGGCTGGAGAACTCGGTCAACGAGCTGGTCGCCAATCTGCGTGAGCGGCAACGGATGCGGGACCTGTTCGGCAGGCACGTCGGCACCGAGGTGGCCGAGCGCGCGCTGGCCGGCGGCGTCGATCTGACCGGTGACGTGCGGGAGGTGACCGCGCTGTTCGTGGACGTGACCGGCTCGGTCGAACTGTCCACCGGGCTGCCCCCGGAAGAGTTCGTCGCCAAGCTGAACCGGCTGCTCGCGACCGTCGTCACCGCCACCGAGGAGAACAACGGGCTGGTCAACAAGTTCGAGGGCGACGCGGCGTTGTGCATCTTCGGCGCCCCGATCGCCCTGCGCGACAACGCCACTCCCGCACTGCGCGCCGCGCGCCGGATCCGTGACGAGGTGGTCGCGACCGGCGAACTCGACGTCGGCATCGGTGTCGCGCATGGACTGGTCTTCGCGGGCGACGTCGGCACCGACACCCGCCTCGAGTACACCGTAATCGGCGACGCGGTCAACGAGGCCGCGCGCCTCACCACCGAGGCCAAAGAGGCTCCCCGGCGAATTCTGGTGAGCGGCACCGTCATCGAAGCCGCCGCACCGCACGAACGCGCGAAATGGACGCTCTACGAGACGATCCTGCTGCGCGGCATGAAAAAACCGACGGCCTGCTGGACCGACACCCACCAGCGCCCCACCAGCACGCCGAGCGTCAACGGCTCGCAAGCAGCCGCACCGAGCGGCACCGCGGACCCCAACACCGAACGCAGCGCGGTAGCCGAAGTCCGCACCGCCGCAACCGAAACCGACTGAGTCACCGGCCTGGCGCATGCTCACCCGACACGGCACTCACGGCGGTACGGGTCACAGACCTTCGCACACCGACCTACCATGGCACTCATGGCGGGCACCGGGTCACAGACCTTCCGCACCCTGGCCGCCACGGCACCAATGCCGGACCACGGATCACAGACTCTCCGCACGCCTCACAGCGACTACAACCGCTGTGGCCCATCGACAGCCTCTGTGCGCGGTTCGGGCCTCCCCGGGGTCCAGCGTTCCAGAGCTGCGCGAAAGCGCGGCGGCGGATGTCACCGGCAGGCGGCGGGTCACAGACCCTCCGCACGCCTCACAGCGACTACAACCGCTGTGACGCGTCGAGAGTCTCTGTGACCCCGGGTCGGGCCGGCGGGTCTAGCGTTCCAGAGCTGCGCGGAGTTCGGCGGCGGTTGTCACGGAGAGGTCGCAGACCGAGCCGCGGCAGACGTAGGCGGCTGGCTGGCCGTGCATCAGCGGGCGGTCGGCCAATAGGGGTACCGAGTTGGGTGCGGCGGCGAGGACTACCGAGCCGCCGGGGGCTGCAGTTCGGGCGGTGGCGAGGAGTTCGCTTGGGTCGCTGGTTGGCTCGGTGGCGATGGCGATCTGGAGGGGGCCGCGGAGGGCGGCTTCGGCGACCGTGAGCCATTGACCAGCGGAGCGCGGGGCGCGGGCCAGGACGACCGCGCCGCGCTGGAGGGTTTGCTCGGCCAGTGCGCGGTAGGGGACGGCGCGGTCGGGGTCGCTCGCGGCAGCTGCGGTGAGCAGGGCTTCGGCGAGCGAGGAGGCGCCTGCGGGGGTGGCGCCATCGATGGGATCGCGGGGGCGGGTGACCAGCGTTTCGGCGTCATCGGCGGTGTCGAACCAGCTGCCGGGGATGTTCGGGTCGGCGAAGTGCTGGATCGCCGTGTCCAGCAGGTGTTGTGCTTCATCGAGCCAGTTGAGTTCGCCGGTGGCCTGATGCAGGGCGAGCAGGCCGGTGACGAGCCAGGCATAGTCCTCCAGCACGCCGGGAGATGTTCCGGCGATCCCGTTCAGCGAGGCGCGGCGGACCCGGCCGTCGATTACCTGCTCGGACAACAGGAATCGCGCGCAACGAGCGGCGGCGCTCACCCAGTCGTCCACACCAAGCGCGGCACCCGCCTCGGCCAACGCGGTGATCGCGATGCCGTTCCACGCGGTGACCACCTTGTCGTCGCGGTCCGGTTGGGGGCGGCCGTCGCGGGCCGTGCGGAGGGCGTCCCGGATCCGTTCGAGACGGTCGTGTTCGGCGGGGTCGGTGTATCGGGTGAGCACCGAGGTGCCCTGCTCGAAGTTCCCTGCGGTCGTCACGCCGAAAACCTCTGCGGCCCAGGCGCCGTCGATGGACCCGAGTTCGCCGTTCAGCTCGGCGGGTGTCCAGACGTAGGTCGCGCCCTCCACCCCCGGCCGCCCCGGCTCGAGGTGCGTGTCGGCGTCGAGCGCGGAGGCGAAACCGCCGTGTTCGGTGCCGAGATCATCGAGCAGGAACTGCGCGGTTTCGCGAGTTATCCTGCGCGCCAACGGCTCCCGCTCCCCCTCCGGGGTGCGTCTCGCCAAATGTGCGTACGCGCGCAACAATTGGGCATTGTCGTAGAGCATCTTCTCGAAATGCGGTATCACCCAGGCGGCGTCGACTGAGTAACGCGCGAAACCGCCGCGCAGCTGGTCGTAGATGCCGCCACGGGCCATGGCCTCGGCGGTCCGGGTCACCGCCGCGAGCACGGCCGGGTCACCGGTGCGTTCCCAGCTGCGCAGCAGACCCTCCAGTAGCGCCGACGGCGGAAACTTAGGCGCCCCACCGAATCCGGCGTGCTTGTGGTCCTCGTCGCGCAATACCGCGGCGACCGCGCGGTCGAGCAGTTCCGCGGTGATGGTGAAGTCCGAGTCGGGCAATCCGGCGGCCTGCGCCTGCAGTGCCTCGGTCACCTGGGCGGACGCCTTGTGCACCTCGTCGCGCCGGTGCTGCCAGGTATCGGTGATCGCGGTGAGCAACTGGGTGAACGACGGCATACCGCCCCGCGGCAGCTTCGGGTAGTAGGTGCCGCAGTAGAACGGCTCGCCGTCCGGCGTGAGGAAACACGTCATCGGCCACCCGCCCTGACCGGTCATCGCGACCGTGGCGTTCATGTAGACCGCGTCCAGGTCGGGCCGCTCCTCCCGATCCACCTTCACACAGACGAAGTTCTCGTTCATCAACTCGGCGGTCGCCACATCCTCGAACGACTCGTGCGCCATCACATGACACCAGTGGCACGATGCGTACCCCACCGAGAGCAGGATCGGGACATCCCGCT
Organism: Nocardia iowensis; assembly: GCF_019222765.1. Taxonomy (NCBI): domain Bacteria; kingdom Bacillati; phylum Actinomycetota; class Actinomycetes; order Mycobacteriales; family Nocardiaceae; genus Nocardia; species Nocardia iowensis. The sequence continues at coordinate 7,678,113 of NZ_CP078145.1, forward strand.
CCCGCGCCTCGGCCAGTGCCTGGGCATCCCACTCCTGCCAGTGCACCGGATTGTCCGCGTGCTGCCGCAGGTACGGAGAGGTCGCGTTCCCGAGCCGGTTCATGACTCCACCGTCTCACAGTCGGGGTGCCCAGGTCAGCAGGCAGTGGATCTGCCGGTGGTGCGCTACACCCGGCAAGTCGGCGTGGCGCTTGACTCTCTAGTTGCTGGAGCGGCCAGGGTGGCGGAATGAAACTCGACCTGGCCAAGACCGACAAGCACTACAACGACGCACCGACAGAACCGACGCTGCGCACCTTCGACACCTACGGCTATCTGACGGTCACCGGTTCAGGCGCCCCGGCGGGCCCTGAGTACACCTCGGCCGTCGAGACGTTGTACCGCGCCGCGTACGGCGCCAAGAAGATCGCGAAGTCGGCCGGACACGACTTCGTGGTACCGAAGCTGGAGGGTCTGTGGTGGGTGGAATCAGACGAACCCCCACTCACGGTGCCCCGTGAGCAATGGCACTGGAAGCTGATGATCCGCATGCCGGATGTGGTCACCGCGGACATGGTGCGCGGGGCGACCTTCGAGCGGATCACCGAAGGGGACGCGGTTCAGGTGCTGCACGTCGGCCCGTACGCGACCGAACCGGAGACACTGGCCAGGATGGACGCGTTCATGTCCGCCCACGGCCTCACGATGAACGGCCGCCACCACGAGATCTATCTGTCCGACCCACGCCGATCCGCGGCCGCGACGACCAAGACCATCCTGCGCCACCCGGCCCGTCGCCTCACCGAAAAATAGGATGCGCCGGTCGAATTCGACCCGATACAGTTCGAAACGCGCCCGGTGCGCGGACAACGGTGGATTCGCGGCTGTTCGGCGGATCCAGTAGCTCGACCGGTAGAGCTACCACCGTCGGAATCTCTCCGTCGGCTCGAATACCCGTCGAGCCGAGGGTGTTCGGTGCCGACCGCGAATTCCGGCGCGCAGAACACGCACCCACAGTGCACGGCACACGTTTCTTTGGTGTGCCCGAAATACGGTGGGGCGCGTATGAAATCGGGCCGATAAACCTGCATCCGGAGGAAAGGGCGGAATTGCCATGCGCAAATTCACCATCGCACGGCGCAACGACGACGCGCTCCGAAATATCGGTGCGGCTACCTCGTCGGTCCACGCCGAGCAACACGAACTGCACCGCCACCACGGCGGGCGACTCGGCTACCAGCAAGCCGCGGCCCGCGAACTCTTGCTGCTCGCGGCCTCGACCATGGTGCGGATCCGTTAGCGAAACCCGCTACGGCGTCCGCGCCAGCACGTCGCGGCCGACGTAGCCGAGCAACCTGCGATGGGCGGGCGCCGCGTCCTCGACAGCCACTTCGGCGCCGAAGATGCCCGGCGCGCGGAACTTGTCGATGCCGCCCCTGGCCTGCATGGTGGCGAGAAGTTCGCCGCAGAGCTCGTCATCGGCCAGATCGGGCCGGTCGATGGCGACCGCGAGGTCGACGCCGTGCACGACCAACTCGGTGAGATGCACCATGGCCGCCAGCTGGGCGGGCAGTGCGCCCAGCGAGATGTGCACGGTGTTGTCCAGCGCGTCCGGCCGGTGCCAGGCCGCCCGATCCACCTCCGCCGCCGCCGCGTACGCGCCCTGCGGATCGCCGCCGAGCCAATCGGATTCGTGATCGGCGCCGGAATCCGTGCCGCTCAACGCGGCCGCGAAGACGTGCATGCCGCCCACCGTGTGATTCAGCACGGTGCGCACGTCCCACTCCCGGCACGGAGTCGGCGCGGTCATGGTGCCGTCGTCCAAGGCGGCGACGATGACGCTCGTCGCGTCGAGAGCACGGTCGATCTGTCCGATCACGTTGTCCATGAGCTTCCTTCGGTCGAGCGGTCTGGCTGAATTGGTAACACAGGCGAGCGACATACGGAGGCCGTTGCGAAAGCTGCTCGCCGCGAAATAGGTTGCCAGCAGTGTGCTTCTCGGTGGCCGATGGATTAATCGGATGCGCGAGCCGAATGCATCTCGCTACAGTGTGCAATGCGCCGGGAGCGCACGCAACGACCGCCCCTCCGGGCACGAAAAGTGTTGCGCCATCACCGTTGCGACCGTAGAGCGCGCTATGCACGGAGTGCAGCTGACAATCACTTTCAATCGGTGTTATCGAAACCGGCTACTTCGTTTCAATTCACACCGATGTCGCAAGCCGCACATTGCGGGTTCAGCAGATCGACCAGTCGATTTCCGCCGACGCACCAGACAAACATCCCCGCCGTGCACGCTCCTCGGGCCACCTTCGTTCGGCCGCGCCTACTATGTCGTGACCATGCGAATCGACCTCTGCACCCTCGTCGTCGAGGACTACGACCCGGCGATCGCCTTCTTCACCGAAGCGCTCGGCTTCGAACTCATCGAGGACACTCCCGCAACGACCAACGATGGGCGGCCCAAACGCTGGGTCGTCGTTCGCCCGCCCGGCGCACAGACGGGCCTCCTGCTTGCCCGCGCGGACGGCACGGAACAGACCGAGGTGATCGGCAGCCAAACAGCGGGCCGAGTCGGATTCTTCCTACAGGTAGACGATTTCGACGCCGCATTCCACCGAATGGTGTCGTGCGGCGTCGAATTCGTCACTGCGCCAAGGCAAGAGCCGTACGGGCGGGTCGCGGTATTTCGCGATATCGCGGGCAACCGCTGGGATCTGCTCGGCCGCGCCTGATCTCGGCGCTAACCCGACACAGGATAGTTCGCGCGGATCACCGACTGCGTATCGCGGGCTCGCTTGATGGCGCGCAACCGAGTGAGTGTCGCCTCGTCGAAAGCCGCGGCGGCGGACTCGTCCGGGGTCAGGAACGTGTACGGCTTCAACCCGCTGATGTGGCCGCTGATCGCGTCGACGACCTCAACATTGCGCGCCTTGACCGCCGCCGTGCGATGCGGGAGACCGAGACCGAGGGCATACAGCAGGTACGGCTCGGTCACCGGGCCACGCGCCCCACCTTCCGGGCGGGCCTGCGCCAACGCGCCGCCCAGGTGCCGGATCTGGATATCGACCAGCGGCGAGACAGGCTCGTCCACAAGGGTTTTCAGCACAGCGTCGCCGAGATCGGTGAGCAGTTCAGCACGGGACACTGAAGGACTCGGATCGGTGGGTTCGGCAGTGATGTCACCGAGACTCGCGACCGGAAGCACGCCGCGCGTGTCGGCAATCGGATCCTCGATCGCGTCCAAGCGAGCCAACAGCGCACGTCCGGCCGCGGCGTCGCCGAGGTAGGCGGCATCGAGCGCGACCATGGGCGGTGCGTCGGGGAACTGCAGACGGTGGAACCACACCGACAGCTCGTCGGGCGCTGACGCGGTGATCTCCTGGAATGCCTCGAACACCGCACGTGTCCTGTTGCCCGGCCACAGCACCCGGCCGCCGTACAGGGCGGGCGCGGGGAAAAGATCGAACTCCAGTGCCGTCACGACGGCGAAATCACCGCCACCACCGCGCAACGCCCAGAACAGCTCGGGGTCGTTCGCGGCGGTGACCCGCGCCGGACTCCCCGTCGGATCCACGATCTCGAAGGCGCGCACGGCATCCGAGGCCCAGCCGTACTTGCGGCCGAACCAGCTGAGTCCACCACCGAGGGTGTATCCGGTCACCCCGACCACCGGATTGCTGCCCGCCAAGCCGGTCAGCCCGTGTGCCGCCGCCGCGGCCTGCACCTGCCCCCAGTTCGCTCCGGCCCCGACCCGCGCCACCCGCCGTTCGGCGTCGATATGCACGCTGTCGAGCCGCCCGGTGCGCAACAGGATCGCGTCCTTGATGCCACCCGACGCGCCGTGCCCGGTCGGTTGCGCGACCACCGGCACGCCCGCTCGTCGCGCGTAGGCGACCACGGCCGCCACATCCTCCGCGTTCGCTGCCTGCACTACCGCGGCAACCGGCTGGGTCACCGTCAACGCCCACGGCCGCGCCGCGCCGTCGAATCCCGCATCGCCTGGTAGCAGAACCCGGCCGGTCAACGCGCCGCGCAGTTCTTCGAATGCCATTGCCTATTCCTACTTTCGCAGCTGTTCGTGATCGAAAACAGATACGCGGCAGCGAATCCACCCGGGGATCGTGCCGCGACTATCTGATTGACGAAACAGCGCGCGAAAAAGTAACAAGCAACAGCTCAGCGACCGAAAGTCAGGTCTTGTCGGACCGGCCGTCCGGCTCGACCTCGTCGGTCCGCTTGGTGATGCCGGGCTCGGTCCCCTCGTCGGCCTCCTGGTCCGGCTCGGGGTGGTCGGGCTCGAATGTCGCGGGCAGGTTCTTGATGTGCTTGTTCATCGAACGAACCAGCAGCACCGTGCCTGCCAGCAGCAGCAGGATCAGGACCAACCCGAGCGGCGACGCCTTGCCGAACTCGGGTCCGGTCGGCGTGCCCGGCGTCTGGGCGAGCAGAACCAGCATCACCGCTGCTCGTCTTCGATGCCGGCGAACAGGTCGGTCTCCGGCAGCGCCGTCTTGACCCTGGTCTTGGCCAGTTCGAATTCCTCGGTCGGCCAGAGCCGCTGCTGCAGTTCCAGCGGGATGGCGAAGAACGCGCCGTTCGGGTCGATCTGGGTGGCGTGCGCGCGCAGCGCGTCGTCGCGCTGCGGGAAGTATTTGGCGCAGTCGATCTGGGTGGTGACCCTGGAGAACACGTCGCCGCGCTCGGGGACGTACTTGCGCATCCGGTCCAGCCATTCCTGTAGCGGGAACGGCTCGCCCATCCGCTCGTACTCCTCGGCGAAGACCTCCATCCGGCGCGCGGTGAACCCGTGGTCGTAGTACAGCTTCAGCGGTGTCCACGGCTCGCCCGCGTCGGGGAACCGTTCCGGATCGCCGGACGCGTCGAATGCGGCAACCGACACCTCATGGCAGCGGATGTGATCCGGATGCGGGTAGCCGCCGAGTTCGTCGTAGGTGGTCATGACGTGCGGCTTGAACTCGCGAACCACCCGGACCAGCGCCTCGGTGGCCTCTTCCAGCGGGACCAGCGCGAAACATCCCTCCGGCAGCGGCGGCAGCGGATCACCTTCCGGCAGACCGGAATCGACGAAACCGAGCCAGTGCTGGCGCACGCCGAGCGCCCGCGCCGCGGCGGCCATCTCCTCGCGGCGGATCTCGTTGATCCGGTCGAGGACACCGGGGGTGTCCATCGCGGGGTTCAGGATGCTGCCACGTTCGCCACCGGTCAGCGTTACGACCAGGACGTCGTGTCCTTCGTCGGCGTACCGGGCGGTCGTGGCGGCACCCTTGCTGGATTCGTCGTCGGGGTGGGCATGCACCGCCATGAGGCGAAGGCCACTCACGTCTCGTTCACCATCGCTCTCGCTCGCGGGTGTCTGGTCTTCGTTCCCTATAGTTCCATTCGACCGACTTTTGTTCCGACGTACCCCCCGGGAGCGACCTTGTGAGCCAGCCCGATGGAACCCAGGGAATCCAGCGCAGCGATGCCGCGGCTCCGGTGACGAACCACAGGCCGACCGATCGGTATGGAACCAGGCCGGCCGTCAATCGCCGGTGGCTGCCGCTGGCCCTCGGGGTTGTCGTGGTGTTGCTCGGGTGTGGCGTCGCTTACCTCGGCTACCAGAAGTACGGCCCCAAGGACATCGAGTTCGAGCAGCTGGGCTACACCGTCACCGACGACTCGACGATGACGATCCGGATGAAGGTCACCCGCAAGGACCCGCAACAGCCTGCGGTATGTTTCGTCCGTGCGATGGCGCGCGACAGTGTCGAGGTCGGCCGTCGAGAGGTCTTGATCGCGCCGTCTACCAGCGGCACGATCGAGCAGACCACCACGGTCAAGGCGTCCTCGCGACCCGCCTCCAGCAGTATTTACGGATGTAGTGGACAGGTGCCCAGCTATCTTCGGGCAGGGTGATTTGCCCCTTTTGCCGTACCATCCATCCTCGAAATTAACTCCGACCTGCACGTTTGTGATTCATGCTAAAATGGCCTGATACACGGTTCCGGGGTTCGGAGCCGTGTTTGCTGCATTGGCGGCCAGCGCTATCTGTTCCGGATTATGAGCTTTGCCCGGAACCAGGGTCTGTCGGGGTTCGATGAACTTCCCAGGATCGCTCTAGCCGTCGACTGGTGTCGTGCCCGCCCCACCGGGTGGGTACTGCGGCAGTTATCAGGGAATCCCGGCCCGCCGGGAACAACTACTAGGGAGTGATCGAGATGACTGAGACGCAAGTGACGTGGCTGACCCCGGAGTCGCACGACAGGCTCAAGGGCGAACTCGATGCGCTCATCGCCAATCGTCCCGTCATCGCTGCCGAGATCAACGAACGCCGTGAAGAGGGCGACCTCAAGGAGAACGGCGGATACCACGCCGCCCGTGAGGAGCAGGGCCAGCAGGAGGCGCGCATTCGCCAACTGCAGGAGCTGCTGAACAACGCCAAGGTCGGCGTCGCGCCGACGAAGTCCGGCGTCGCACTCCCCGGTTCGGTCGTCAAGGTCTACTACGACGGCGACGAGTCCGACACCGAAACCTTCCTCATCGCGACCCGCGAAGAGGGCTTGAACGACTCCAAGCTGGAGACCTACTCGCCCGCCTCCCCGCTCGGCGGCGCGCTCATCGACGCCAAGGTCGGCGAGACCCGCGAGTACACACTGCCCAACGGCAACACCATGAAGGTCACCCTGGTCAGCGCGGAGCCTTACCACAGCTGACGCCTTCGGCCGTGGCGCCGCGCGACCCGCGCGGCCCGACCGGCTGCTTCCCCTGAGACACGAACGGCCGCGCCCGATTTCCAGGCGCGGCCGTTTCGTCATCTCGGCTCTCAGCTTCCGAGCGCCTGCTCGATATCGGCGAGCAGGTCGGCGGCGTCCTCGATGCCGACCGACAGCCGCACCAGATCCGCGGGCACCTCCAGCACGGAGCCCTCGGTGGACGCGTGCGTCATCGCGGCCGGGTGCTCGATCAGCGACTCCACCCCGCCGAGCGACTCGGCCAGCGTGAATACCTTGGTGCGCGAGCAGAAGTCGCGAGCCGCGTCGGGACCGCCGTGCAGCCGCACCGAGATCATCCCGCCGAACCGACGCATCTGCTTGGCGGCGACCGCGTGGCCCGGGTGCTCCGGCAGGCCCGGGTAGATCACCTGGGAGATGGCCGGATGCCGGGACAGGAACTCGGCCATGGTTTCCGCGTTGTCGCAGTGCCGGTCCATCCGCACGGCCAGGGTCTTGGTGCCGCGCAAGGTGAGGAAGGCGTCGAACGGGCCGGGAACCGCGCCCGCGCCGTTCTGCAGGAACGCGAACGCGGCGTCGAGCTCGGGATCGTTGGTGATCAGCGCACCGCCGACCACGTCGGAGTGACCACCGAGATACTTGGTGGTCGAGTGGGTGACGATGTCGGCGCCGAGCAGCAGCGGCTGCTGCAGGTACGGCGTGGCGAAGGTGTTGTCCACCACCAGCTTCGCGCCCGCGGCATGCGCGATATCGGCGAGGGCGGGAATGTCGCCGATGCTCAGCAGCGGGTTGGTCGGGGTCTCGACCCAGACCAGTTTGGTGTTCGGGCGGATCGCCGCGCGCATCTCGTCCACGTCGAAAACGTGCGCGGGGGAGTGCTCGATGCCCCATTGGCTGAACACCTTGTCGATCAGGCGGAAGGTGCCGCCGTACGCGTCGTCCGGGATGACGATGTGGTCGCCGGGCCGCAGCGTGGCGCGAATGGCACAGTCGGTTGCCGCCATGCCCGACGCGAAGGCCCGGCCGTAACTACCGGATTCGAGCGCGGCGAGGTTCGCTTCCAGCGCGGACCTGGTCGGGTTGCCGGTGCGGGCGTATTCGAAACCGCCGCGCAGCCCGCCGACCCCGTCCTGGGCGAATGTCGAACTCGCGTAGATGGGCACGTTCACCGCGCCGGTCTGCGGATCGGGATCGAATCCTGCGTGCACGGCCCGTGTGGAGAACCCCAGCTCACTCATAGCCCCCAGCCTAATCAGGAGCGATTCTCCGGCAACCCGCTGGTCGTCCGCAGTCGACGCCCGAGAGGCGTTTCCGCGCCGGCTCCGATCTAGTTACGCAGCTAGGCCGTGTAGACCGAAAATTTTGTGCCGAGAACCTGACATGACTCCGATCTCACCGGCCCCCTCCCCAATTAGGCTTAGCGCATGGTGACTGTGGAAGAACTGTTCGCGATCGACTCCCTACTGTCCGACGACGAGCGCGAGATCCGCGCTGCCGTCGCGACCTTCGCGAACCAACGGCTGCGCCCGCACATCGCGGACTGGTTCGAGGCAGGGACCTTCCCGGCCCGCGAGATCGCTCCGCAACTGGGCGAGGTCGGACTGCTCGGCATGCATCTGGAGGGCTATGGCTGCGCGGGCATGTCGGCCACCATGTACGGGCTGGCCTGCCAGGAACTGGAGGCGGTCGATTCCGGCGTGCGCAGCATGGTGTCGGTGCAGGGCTCGCTCGCGATGACCGCGATCCACAAGTACGGCTCGGAGGAGCAGAAGCAGCAGTGGCTGCCGGAGATGGCGGCGGGCCGCGTGCTCGGCTGCTTCGGGCTCACCGAACCCGATTTCGGCTCCAACCCCGGCGGCATGCGGACCAGAGCCAAGCGCGACGGCACCGACTGGGTGCTCAACGGCTCGAAGATGTGGATCACCAACGGCTCGGTGGCCGATGTCGCGGTGGTGTGGGCGCAGACCGAGGACGAGGGCAAGCAGGTGATCCGCGGCTTCCTGGTCCCCGCCGGGACGGCCGGATTCAGTGCGCGCGAGATGCACCGCAAGCTGTCGCTGCGCGCCTCGGTGACCGCCGAACTCGACCTCGACGATGTCCGGCTGCCCGCCGACGCCGTGTTGCCGGAGTCGCGTGGGCTGGCCTCGCCGCTGGCCTGCCTGAGCGAAGCGCGGTTCGGGATCATCTTCGGCGCGCTCGGCGCGGCCCGTGACTGTCTGACCTCCACCATCGAATACGCGCGCACCCGCGAGGTCTTCGACAAGCCGCTGGCCGCGTACCAGCTGACCCAGGCGAAGCTCGCGGACATGGTCCTGGAATTCGGCAAGGGTCAGCTGCTCGCGCTGCACCTGGGCCGGTTGAAGGATCGCGGTGTGGTGACTCCCGAACAGGTGAGTGCGGGCAAGTTGAACAGCACCAGGGAGGCCATCGCGATCGCCCGCGAGTGCCGCACCATCCTCGGTGCGAATGGCATCACGCTGGACTACCCGGTGTTGCGCCATGCGAACAACCTGGAGTCGGTGCTCACCTACGAGGGCACCGCGGAGGTGCATCAGCTGGTGCTCGGTCGCGCCCTGACCGACGCCAACGCCTTCAGGTAGCCCCGGTCCGGTAGGCGAACCAGCTCCTGACCGTGGGGAGTCGGCTCGACTGACTACGCAGCCGACGGGCACCTGATCGGGCGGCTTCCGGCGAACCGTTTCTCCCACAACGATTTTCGCGCGGCGAATTTGCTGGGACGGTTAATCCGACAAAGCCGACTGGGTCAAGCATCACAATTTCATAAAGACACGCCGGTTGCTAGCATAGGAACATGTTTTTGCTGGGCCCCGCGTTGCTCGAAGTGTCGGCACGCAAGATATTGAACCGCCTGCACAAGACGCACGGGGTACCGGCGCTTGCCGCCGCCGCGGAGCTACCGGCGCTGTCCGCGGCGCTGGATCAGCACGCCGCCGCCGTCCGCGACATTCTCGAGCTCGGCGTCGAGGGCGCCGCGCGAGTTCCGGTGAGCGTGCTGCTCGCGGGTTACGCGCGCGGACTCCTCGATCACGTCCGTGAGGTCGCGGCCGAACACGGCGCGATGACCAGCTCGACGCCCGGTGACCTCGGCAGCTGGGCGGACGCCGACTGGGTGCAGCTGCGCCTGGCGAGCGTGTGCTTGCACGCATCCCGGCAGCCCGCCTGAACATCTGGCCCTGACACACGTCCGCCGCGGGCGTCGAGCCCGCGGCGGACGTACTTGTCACTCCTGACGGATGCGGCGTTCCTAACGCACGTCACCCGGATCGCGGTAGCCCATGTACTCGCCGGACTGCTGGTAAGAACCGCCGCCCTGCTGGTACGCGCCGCCACCGCCCTGCATCGCGCCCTGGTCCCACTGCTGGGCAGACTGGCCCTGGCCGCGCGCGGCCTGCTGGTCCATCCATAGCTGCTCGCGCGACGCGTCCTCGCGACCACGCGAGTACGCCTGCGCGTGACCCTTGACCGCGGGCATCTCCTCTTCCAGCCCGCTCAGCCAGTTCTCCCAGCGCTGCTGCATCGGGCGAACCATGCCGCCGCCGACGCCGACCACCAGGATGCCGCCGATGGTGGCGAGCACCGCGATGAGGATCGGCATGGTGACCGACATGGCCACCCCGATCTGGTTCAGCGCGGCGACGATGCCGACGCCCCAGATGAACACCGCGGCGACCCGGCCGATCATCGCGCCGTAGGACAGGCCGCCGAGCATGTTGCCGACCAGGTCACGCACTGCGGAGGCGATCGCGCCCGCGATCACCACGATGATGATCGCCACCGCCGCCTTGGGCAGCCACGACACGATGCCGTCGAGCAGATCGCTCACCGGGTTCGGACCGAAGACACCGAAGCCGAGCTGGAGGGCGATCAGCAGGATCGCGTAGTACGCCAGCTTCGCCAGCAGATCCGAGGCGTCGTAGCGACTGCGCGACATCATCTGCTTGAGGCCGCCGCGCTCGACCAGGCGGTCGAAGCCGACCCGCTCGAGCACCTTGTTCACGATTGTCGACACGGCCTTCGCAACGATCCAGCCGATGAGCAAGATGACGATGAATCCGGCCAGCTTGGGGACGAACGTGGCGATCGAGCTCCACGCGTCCGAAAACCCCTTCTGGAAATCGATAGCCAAACTGGAGGTGTACATGCCCATCCCTTCGCTATCCGATTACGCCATGGCAGTTTGCCGAGGCTGCTTCAAAGCCGGTTATACCCCGGCGACATAACTCGAATCACGCGTTTGCAGATAATTTGCCACATTGCAGCATTCGACGCGACCGCTACGGATCCGGCGCGCGGGGCGATATCGGCTGCCGACGAGCGACGCGGACTGGTCGGTCTTCCTCACAGCCGGGACCGACGGGATGCGGAGAAGATTGTTACGACCTGTCATCGCGGTGCCATCTCGCTGTCACCGACACGCCAAGGTAAACAGCGCACGCTTATCTCGGATCCGGCATCAGGGCAATGCCTCCCGCCTGACACCCCCGGAGGTGCACGATGTACACGCTGTCAGCCGTCCCCGTCGATCGAGGGTCGATCTCCCATATCGGGAGCCGCACGCCGCTGGGAGCCCGCGATGTTCGTGCGTGATCGTGCTCTCTCCGCCACCGGCGGCACCGCCGCGCCACTGCCGGATCACCGCGAACTGGTCGCCGCTTTCGGCGGCCAAGACGGTGATCCGAACACCGACCATCCGCTGATCGTCTGGGCTCGCAGCTTGGCCACGCTGCACCGGCAGCGCCACGGTGATCCGCTGGCTGCCGCCGGAATCGACTGCCGCCGAGCCGAATTGGTCGCCGCCATCGATACCTGGGTGGCCACTCAGCTGCCCCGCCGCAGCTGCACCGACCACCTGCGCGCCGGTTCGCTCGGCGCCACCGTCGATCGCATGGCGGCGGCGCACGCGCATGCCAGCCATCTGCTGCACACCGCCGAAAAGGTTTCCGACGATCGGGTCCATGCGGCGTGGTATCGGCTCGCGTCGCTGGCCGACGAATGGACGGATCTGATCATCGGCGCGGTACGGAAGGCTTAGCGGTTCCGCCCCAACCAAGTCAGATCACCAGCTCGGGCTCCCGAAGCCCGAGCTGTCGTGCCGCCAGCCACCGCATCCCCTTGGTCAGCAAGGGCAGCATCAGCACCATCAACAGCAACCGCATGCTCTGCACACAGGTGATCAACGGCAGGTTGGCGTCCATCGACTCGGCTGTGGCCAGCACGGCATTGATGCCGCCGGGTGTGGTGGCCAGGTAGATGTCGGACAGTTCGAGGTCGACGAAGGTGGCCACGGCGAAGGCGAGCCCGGCGACGATGGCCGACAGGGCGACGATGGTGACCGTCATGCCGGGGATCATCCTGGCCATCTCCGTGACAACGGTTTTGGTGAACCGGGTGCCTACCTCGAAACCGATGAGCACGAACAGCAGATCCTTGAACAGATTCGTCGGCGCGTACCCGTGACTGATGCCGAGCGCGGTGAGCAGCGCGGTCATCAGCATCGGCCCGATCAGCGCCGGGCTCGGCAGGCTGAGCCGCCTGCCCAGCTTGGTGCCGAGGACGCACAGCATCACCGCGATGGACAATCCGGCGACCTGATCGCCGCGGCCGACGATCATCCAGTACGGCAGATCGGGATTGGTGACCGCGCCACCGAGAGTCACGTGCTCGGTGGTCAAGCTACCGCTGCTGTTGTTCAACAGCGCGCCGAGCGCGGGCGCACTCACCGCGACCAGCGCGACGCGCAAATACTGCATGAACGCCACCTGGCGCGGATCGGCGTCCATGTCGTCGGCGCAGGCCACCACCGCCGCGGACCCACCGGCCAGCAGACCGAGTGTCGCGGTCGGCAACTCCACGTGGGCGACTCGCGCGAACACCACCGCGACCAGCAAACTGATCACCAGCGTCGCCACGGTGACCGCGAGTACCGGCACCAGCGCCAGCCCGATGGTGGACAGCAGCGAGATCTCCAGATAGCTGCCCATCAGGACACCGAGCATCGCCTGCACGCCGATGGATAGTTCACGAGGCATCGGAGCGGGCAACCGCCCGGCCAACGCGAGAGCTCCGCCGACGACGATCGCTAGAATCATCTGCGGCGCCGGGAAATGCACCCGATCGAGCAATTCCGCCCCGGCAAGCACCGAGGCCAGCAGAGCTACCCATCCGATCACTTGCCTGCGCGTCATACCTAGTAATCCTTGCCCTCGCTAGTGAACAAACCGTTACGTCTCCGTTATCGCGGTTAACGGTTGGTGTGATCCCGGACGCACATCGCCAATCTCCTGTTCAGCGCGGAGATTTCCGCGCCTGGTGCGATTCTCGAAATCCGTTCGCGTTACTGGATAGTCGATCGAGCGAACTCGAAGCTCATCTCCCGCACACCGCGCGAGCACGCGCATCCGATCGGCCGCCGGAGCTGCCACGTGTACTATTCGCCCGAACCACACCCCCACCGCGGGAGCTCGGGCACGGCCGGGCTGAGAGGGCGGACCCCAGCGCTTCGCCGACCGCATGAACCTGTCCGGGTAATGCCGGCGTAGGAAGAGCGTTTCGGGCATGTCTTCATCGACCCTGCACAACTCCGAACGGCACGAGGCACCCTTCACCCTCGATGAGCCCGCCCCGAAGGTGCTGTCCTTCTGGGACCAGAGCGCATTCTGGGCAAATCTGGGCGTCAGCCTGTTCGCCTTCTCCGGCGCCTACACCGTGCTCGCGCCGAATTCCGATGGCGCCCCGCAGCTCTCCATCGCCGCGGGCATTCTCGCGATGATCGTCGGGACGGTCGTCGGTGGACTGATGCTCGGCTTGGCGGCCGTGCCAGGTGCGAAAACCGGCAAACCATCGATGGTCCTGCTGCGCGGACTGTTCGGCGCGAAACTCAGCTATCTGCCGACCGTGCTGAACATCGCCCAGCTGATCGGCTGGGGCACTTTCGAGTTGATCGTCATCGGTGACGCGGCCGACGAACTGTTCGGCGGCGGACCCCACTGGATGTATGTGGTTGCCGCGGGCGTGCTCACGACGGTGCTGACGATCTGGCCGCTCGGCTCGGTCCGGATGTTGCGCCGGTTCGTCACGGCAGGCGTGGTGATCGCGCTGGTCTGGTTCTATATCCAGTTCTTCCGCGCGGGGCTGCCCGACCTGTCGGCCAATCCGGGACCGCGCGGCGACGGACCGTTCGGCGTCGACTGGAACCTCTTCTGGATCGCCACCGATGCGGCACTGGCGGTTTCGATCTCCTGGGTGCCGGTCGCCGCCGACTACACGCGCCACTCGCGCAGCACCGGATCGGCGTTCGGCGCGGCCAGCGGGGCCTACGCGCTCACCCAGATCGTCGCCTACGCACTCGGCCTTTTCGCCTTGGCCCAGGCCACCGGCGGCGGCCAGTACTCGGCGTTCCTTCAGGTCAGCCTCGGCGGGCTGTTCTTCTTCATCTTCGTGTTCCGCGAGGCCGATCAGTCGTTCGCCAATGTGTATTCCACCGCCGTGTCGATCCAGAACCTCGCGCCGCGGCTGGACCGGCGCATCCTGTCGATCGGTCTCGGCACGCTGATCACGGTGCTCGCGCTGCTGCTGAACATGCAGAACTACTTCGGCTTCCTCGGCCTGATCGGTTCGGTGTTCGTGCCGCTGCTCGGCGTGCTGGTCGCCGACTTCTTCCTGCGCGCCAAGGGCGAGTGGAACACCGCCGACGACGCACCGCCGCGCTGGGGAATGATCGTCGCGTGGTTGGCCGGGTTCTCGGTCTACCAGCTCATCAATCCGGGCGATGCCGGTGCGTGGACCCGCTTCTGGGTGGACGTGCAAGAGCGGCTGCACTTCACCAAGCAGGCGTGGATGAGCGCGTCACTGCTGTCGTTCCTCGCCGCCGTGCTGGTCGCCTGGGCGGTCGGTCGGGTCTGGACGCTGCGGCAAGATCGCGCAACGGCAGGCAAATCCGCCTAGGCGTACCTCCGCATTCGCTCCGGCCATGCGCGGACTAATGACGGGCTCCGCCGGCTGCGCCTATTCTGCGTACCTCCGCATTCGCTCCGGCCATGCGCGGGCTGACGGCGGGTTCCGCCCGGCTGCGCCCGTTCTGCCGGTCTCGGCTGCCACGATGGAGTCATGGGCGAGATCCGGATCGGCACGTCGGGCTGGGTGTATCCACCGTGGCGTGGTGTCTTCTATCCCAAGGGCGTGACGCAGAAGCGCGAACTCGCGTATCTGTCGGCACAGCTGAACAGCGTCGAGATCAACGGCTCGTTCTACGCGCTGCAGCGTCCGTCGAGCTACCAGAACTGGGCGAGCCAGACGCCGGACGACTTCGTGTTCGCGGTGAAGGGCAGCAGATTCATCACGCACATGAAGCGGCTACGCGACGGCGACGCGCTGCTGGCGAACTTCCTGGCGTCCGGATTACTCGCCCTCGGCCCCAAACTCGGCCCGATCCTCTGGCAGCTGCCGCCGAACTTCCCGTTCGATCCCGAGTTGCTCGGCGCGTTCTTCACCCATCTCCCGCGCACCACCAGCCAAGCCGCCGACATCGCGACCCAGCATGATCATCGGGTGGATCCGGCGTTCACGACCACCGACGCCGACCGGCCGCTGCGGCACGCACTGGAGATCCGCCATCCCAGTTTCGTCACACCCGAGTTCACCGAGCTGCTCACCAAGCACGAGGTCGCGCTGGTAATCGCCGACGCCGCAGGCAAATACCCGCTGATCGAAGAGGTCACCGCTGACTTCGTCTACATCCGCCTGCACGGCCACGACGAGCTCTACGTCAGCGGCTACACCGACGAGGGCCTGGACATGTGGGCAGCGAAGATCCGCGCCTGGTCCGCCAACGGTGACGTCTTCTGCTACTTCGACAACGACGCCAAGGTCATGGCCCCGCGCGACGCCCTCGCCCTGCGCGCCCGTCTCGAGTAACCGCGCCCGTTCGAGCAATCGGGCCGCCTCGAGTAGCCAGCCCGGCGTCAGTGCCCGAGGGTGCCTACGCTCAAGAAGCCGAGCAGGTCGTGGCGGGTGATCACGCCGACCGGCTTGCCCTCTTCGACGACCATCAGCGCGTCGGTATCCGACAGCGCCTTGGTCGCGGCGGAGATCGGTTCACCGGCGCCGATCAGCGGGAACGACGGGCTCATGTGCTTGCCCACCGAATCGGTCAGGTGCGCACGGCCTTCGAACACCGCCGAGAGCAGGTCGCGCTCGGAGACGCTGCCCGCGACCTCGCCCGCCATCACCGGCGGTTCCGCGCCGACCACCGGCATCTGCGAGACGCCGTACTCGCGCAGGATCTCGATGGCATCGCGCAGGGTCTCCGACGGATGGGTGTGCACCAGGTCGGGCAGCTCACCGGACTTGCCGCGCAACACATCTCCGACCAGCGGTTCGACGGTGCTGCCGTCGAGCCGCTCGCGCAGGAAGCCGTAGGAGCTCATCCACTGGTCGTTGAAGATCTTGGACAGGTAGCCGCGGCCACCGTCCGGCAGCAACACCACCACGACCGCGTCCGGGTCACGGCGCGCGACCTCGATGGCCGCGACCACCGCCATGCCGCACGAGCCGCCGACCAGCAGGCCCTCCTCGCGGGCGAGGCGCCGGGTCATGTCGAACGAGTCCGCGTCGGAGACCGCGATGATCTCGTCCGGGATGGCCGGGTCATAGGCGGACGGCCAGAAGTCTTCGCCGACACCCTCGACCAGGTACGGCCGTCCGGTGCCGCCGGAGTACACCGAGCCCTCCGGGTCCGCACCGATGATCTTGACCTGGCCGCCGGACACCTCTTTGAGGTAGCGGCCGACGCCGGTGATGGTGCCGCCGGTGCCGACGCCCGCGACGAAGTGGGTGACCGTGCCGTCGGTGTCGTTCCAGATCTCCGGGCCGGTCGTCTCGTAGTGGCTTTCCGGGCCGCCGGGATTGGAGTACTGGTCCGGCTTCCACGCGCCGTCGATCTCCCCGACCAGGCGGTTGGAGACGCTGTAGTAGCTGGCCGGGTCTTCCGGCGACACGGCGGTCGGGCACACGACGACCTCGGCGCCGTACGCGCGCAGCACGTTGCGCTTGTCCTCGCTGACCTTGTCCGGGCACACGAAAACGCAGTGGTAGCCGCGCTGCTGGGCAACCAGCGCGAGGCCGACACCGGTGTTGCCCGAGGTGGGTTCGACGATGGTGCCGCCGGGCCGTAGCTCCCCGGACTTCTCGGCCGCGTCGATCATCTTCACCGCGATACGGTCCTTGGAACTACCGCCCGGGTTCAAGTATTCGATCTTGGCTGCCACCAATCCGGCGTTCGGCCCTACGACAGAGTTCAACCGGACCAACGGCGTATTGCCGATGAGGTCCACGACATGGTCGGCGATGCGCATGCGCCCCATAGTTCCAGATGGCTCCGGTGTGCGTCCGCGCACGCCACGCGGAAGCGGTTCCGCCGCGACAAACCCGGGAAACCAGCAACCCCGCATTTAGGATCGCCCCATGAGGCAGCCGAACAGTGCCCGGACCTGCGCTGTTCTGGCCGGAGCGGCAGTGGCCGCGCTGGTCGGGACAGGAGCCCCGGCAAACGCGGTGACCACCGAATTTCCGCAGGTGCCCACGCTCGCCTACGGCGGCTGGTGCGGGACGAGCATTCGCACCTGGGCCGATGTCAGCCCGGCGTGGCCGGGCCGGGCGATCCTCAATGTGCGGGCACTGCCCGTCGCGGGGATCGGCCCCGGCGACTATCCGCTGGCCCCGCTGTGCGAGGTCCGCACCACGGTCGCCTGGCGCAACACCACCACCGGCGCGGTGGGCAGCTACGAGACCACCGTGGTGACCGGCATCTACGGCAGCGTCCAGTACTCGGAGTTCCAGGACACCGGCCCCGGCCGCATCGCGGTCACCGTCACCACCGACGCGGCGAGCATTCCCGCCTACGGCTCGTTCGACGTTCCCGCTCCGGCTGCCCCAGCTGCGTGAAGTCGGTACATTTCTATTCGTGAGCGAGCGTCAGCGAGCGAACCAGGGATACAGCGCGCCTGGGCGCACGACGGAGCCGAGCGTTAGCGAGGTGCAGTCGTGAGCGCACCACGCATCGGCTGGCGGACCGCCGCGGTGACCGGTGCCGCGACGGTCTTGGCCGGTTCCGGAGCAGGCGGCGCTTGGTGGGCGACGTCTCGACTGTTGATGGCGCAGGCAGGCGCGGCGCGTGGCGTGATCGGCCGGGACACCTCGAAACCGCCTGAGGCCGACGGCATCTACACCGCGGGCTGCCTGACGCCGGAGCCATGGCGCACCGGCAAGCACGCGGACCTGCATCTGATGATCTTCGGCGACTCCACCGCGGCGGGTGTCGGCTGCGTGGTCGCCGACGAAGTGCCCGGCGTACGGCTGGCCCGCGGACTCGCGGTGGCCACCGGGCAGCGAATCCGGTTGAGCACCAAGGCGATCTCCGGCGCCACCTCCAAGGGACTGTCCGGCCAGGTGGACGCCATGTTCGTGGCCGGTCCACCACCGGACGCCGCGATCATCCTGATCGGCGCCAACGACATCACCAAGAAGCATTCCGTCCGCGCCTCCGCGCGCCGGCTGGCCGCCGCGGTCGCGCGCCTGCGCAGCGCCGACAGCGTGGTCGTGGTCGGCACCTGCCCGAATCTCGGCACGGTAACCGCTATTCCGCAGCCGTTGCGCACGGTGGTGCACAACTGGAGTGTCCGGCTGGCTCGGGCGCAGACGGTGGCCACCAGCGTCGCGGGCGGTCGTCCGGTGCCGATGGGCTATCTGCTGGCACCGGAGTTCCGTGCCCAGCCCGAACTGCTCTTCTCCGCCGACGGATTCCACCCTTCGGCCGCGGGCTATGAACTTGCCGCGGCGCAACTGCTTCCGGTCCTGCTCGAGGCTCTGGGCGAGGCCACCCCGGATTTCCGTTCCCCGGGCCGCGACGTAGATTCGATAAGAACCCGCGAGTAACAACAGCGGTTCGCACGTTCCTTACCGACAAAGGAGTCCTCATGCCTGAGGCTGTCATCGTCTCGACCGCCCGCTCCCCCATCGGCCGGGCGGCCAAGGGATCGCTGGTCGACATGCGGCCCGACGACCTGACCACCCAGATCGTCCGCGCGGCGCTCGACAAGGTGCCCGCCCTCGACCCGGCCCAGATCGATGACCTGATCCTCGGCTGCGGTTCCCCCGGCGGCGAGCAGGGCTTCAATATCGCCCGCATCGTCGCGGTGCAGCTCGGCTACGACTTCGTGCCCGGCACCACCGTGCACCGCTACTGCGCGTCCTCGCTGCAGTCCACCCGGATGGCGTTCCACGCGATCAAGGCGGGTGAAGGTGACGTATTCATCTCCGCGGGCGTCGAGACGGTGTCCCGGTACAAGAACGGTTCCGCCGACAGCTGGCCGAACACCCAGAACGAGCTCTTCGCCGAGGCGCAGGCGCGCACCGCGAAGGCCGCGGAGGGCGGCGCGGGCGTGTGGCACGATCCGCGCGAGGACGGCCTGATTCCCGACGCCTACATCGCGATGGGCCAGACCGCGGAGAACGTCGCCAGCTTCACCGGCATCACCCGCGAGGAGCAGGACCACTGGGGTGTCCGCTCGCAGAACCGAGCCGAGGAAGCGATCAAGAACGGCTTCTTCGAACGCGAGATCACCCCGGTCACGCTGCCCGACGGCTCCGTCGTCTCGAAGGACGACGGCCCGCGCGCCGGTGTCACCTACGAGGCGGTCAGCAAGCTGAAGCCGGTGTTCCGCCCGGACGGCACGGTCACCGCGGGCAACTGCTGTCCGCTCAACGACGGCGCCGCCGCGCTGGTCGTCATGAGTGACACCAAGGCCAAGGAGCTCGGCCTGACCCCGCTGGCCCGCATCGTCTCCACCGGCGTCTCGGGTCTGTCCCCCGAGATCATGGGTCTGGGTCCGATCGAGGCGTGCAAGCGCGCACTCGCCTTGGCGGGCAAGTCGATCGACGACATCGACCTGGTCGAGATCAACGAGGCGTTCGCGGTGCAGGTGCTCGGCTCGGCTCGCGAGCTGAAGATCGATGAGGACAAGCTGAACGTCTCGGGCGGCGCCATCGCGTTGGGCCATCCGTTCGGCATGACCGGCGCTCGCATCACCACCACGCTCATCAACAACCTGCAGACCCACGACAAGCAGTTCGGTCTGGAGACCATGTGTGTCGGCGGCGGCCAGGGCATGGCCATGGTCATCGAGCGTCTCAGCTGAGATAGATAGGACGCCGAAAGGGCGGTCACCGGTTTTCCGGTGACCGCCCTTTCGTGTGTGCGATGCAGAACGGGTGGTTGCCGGATCTCCGGTAACCACCCGTTGTCAGCTCAGGCGGCGTGTACCGCCATCGCTCAGTCGTTGTTGAAGTAGCTCAGCAGGCGCAGGATCTCGACGTACAGCCAGACCAGGGTGACGGTCAGGCCGAGGGCGACGCCCCAGGCGGCCCGCTCCGGTGCCTGGGCGCGGATCAGCTGATCGGCGGCGTCGAAGTCGAGCAGGAAGCTGAACGCGGCGATCGCGATGACCACCAGGCTGAAGATGATCGCGATCGGGCCGCCGTCGCGCAGGCCGAGGCCGCCGGAGATGAAGAAGCTGGCGACCAGGTTGCCGAGCGCGAGAACCAGCACGCCGATCATGGCGCCGACGATCATCCGGGTGAAGCGCGGCGTCACGCGGATCGCACCGGTCTTGTAGACGACCAGCATGCCCGCGAACACACCGAAGGTGCCGAGCACCGCCTGCGCGATCATCGCGCTGCCGCCGACTCCGCCGAAGCTGATGTCGGTGAACATGAACGACAGCGCACCGACGAACAGACCCTCGAACACCGCGTACGACAGCACGAGGACCGGGTTGTCCATCTTGTTGGCGAAGGTCGCGACGAGTACCAGCACCAGGCCGATCAGGCCGCCGCCGATGACGAACAGCGGAGCCAGCGAGGTGTTCGCGTTGCTCAGGCCGTAGGAGACGATGGCCGACAGCGCGAGCACGCCGAGCGTGATGGCGGTCTTGGTCACCACGTCGTCGATGGTCATCGAGCGGGTGGTGGCCGGTGCCTGCTGGTACGGCTGCGGCGGATACTGCTGGCCGTACTGGTTACCGTATTGCTGGCCGAGCTGGCCCGCGCCGGTCACTCCTGAGCCGAAGTTGGCGTAGCCACCACTGCCCTCTTGCCGAGGCAAGTTTCGGAAAACTGGATTGCTTGTGCTACGCACCTGCGTCCCTTTCTGGTCGTTGCCGCTGTTCGTCGAGCTTTCGCTCGATACCCAACTGCCAAGTCCAACGTTTACTGCCCGGCGCTAGTTCCCAGGGAACCGGCCGAGGCGGACAATTCGGACTCTACCGCTGTTGCGCGTCGTGCAGGCCACGGACGGAACGAGTGACCGTGAACTTGCGGTTGCGGCCGACCACGTCGGTGTGGCCCACCATGCGCTCGATGACGCCACGATAGTTGAGATGCGAGTTGAACACCGTCCACAGCTCGCCACCGGGCCGAAGTACCCGGCCGGTCTCGGCGAACATCTTGATCGCCGACCCGGTGTGCACGGCGGCCCCGACATGGAAGGGCGGGTTGCACAGCACCAGATCCGCGCTGTTGTCGGCGACCGAGGACATCGCGTCGTCGCGCACCGCGGTCACCCGATCCGCGACGCCGTTGACGGCGATCGTGGCCGTCGCCGAGGCCACCGCGGCCGCGGACTGATCGGTGCCGACCACCTCGAGGCCCGGCCGCGCCTTGGCCAGCGCGACGGCCAGTATCCCGGTGCCGCAACCGAGGTCGATGGCGTCCCGCGCGTCGGGCTTCATCCACTTCAGATGCTGCAGCAGGAATCGAGTGCCGATGTCGAGCCGGGCGCCGGAGAAGGCGGCGCCGTGCGCGACCACATCGATGTCGAGATCGTCGAGCCGGTCGCGTACCGGGAACGGCGGCTCGCCGACCGGTTTCGGGCCACTGACCAGCAGGGTGCGCGACTTCTGCCGGCCGCGACTGGCCCTGACCTCGGAAAAGGATTGGGCCAGAACGTCGTTCATCGACTTGGTCAGATACTTGTCCCGGCCGCCGGCGAACACCACCACCTCGGGATCGGCGTACCGCGCGATGGCGTCGGCGACCTCGGCCAGCCCGGCCAGTGCCCGAGGCAGCCGCAGCAACACCACGCGGACATCGGCGAGCAACTCACGGCCGAGCGGGTAGGCCGTGTAGCGATCGGCGAACCCTAGCGCGCGGGCATTGTTGGCCAGGGCGAGTTCGCCGGTCAGCAGATCCTGGTGCACGCGCAGGTCGCGCAGATCGTGCGCCGCGATCGCGCCGATGGTCAGCGCGCCGTACCCGTCGCCGATGATAGCTACCTTCTCGCTATCAGCGGCGGCGAGCGCTTCATCGGCGACATCGAGAATCAGCCGATCGGCGGCATCCACGGCGTAGAGATTTAATGCCTCCACATCCGGATACCGCCGCAGTCGGCTGAGTACGTGCTCGACATCTGCCACGCCTCAAGTGTGCTAGATCGTTGCCCCCACGTCACATCGGCCCCGGCAAACCGGTGATCGGACACCGTGCCGCAGCCGAGTCGGCGTCCAGGATGATAAGCGGCACAAGAGATTCGACTCAGTTGGCAGCCGCCTTGCCGCCCACGGGTGTCACCGCGTGCCAGACCCCACCGACGCCTTGCCCGAGCAGGTCACCCGACTTCGCGTCTTTGGCGAACAAGTAGACCGGCCAGCCCGCAATGGTGATTTGGCATGCGCCATCGGCTCGTTCGACGAAGCCGACGAGTTGCGGGTCGACGCCCGTGACAGACACCGACTGGCCGCGCTCCGCGATCAACGGCGGCCACTTGGCGGCGCACTCGCCCACGCACGTCGAGGTGGGCGGCTGCGCGGTGTCCTTGTCGAATCGATACACCGCACGGTTCGCCGCCGTAACGTACTGTCCGGCAGCGATATTGTTCGCGACGCCGAGCTCAATGGCATTTGCGCCGGTAGGCGCCATTCCCCGGTAGATCTTCAGCCAGCCCTGGGTCTTGGCGGGCGCCTGGCTCCGCAGCGCTTCCGCGGGAGCCGCGACCGAGGTGGATGCCGCCGGGGCCGGGGCCACCACGGGGGTGGGCTGTCCCGCATCGGTGCTTCCGCACGCACTCAGCAAGCCGACGAGAACTACCGAGGCAGCGGCGAATGACCGTGCGGCTCGATGAGAGTGCTTGTTCGACAGCATGTTTCGGGTCCTCCGGATCGATCATGACGCGCGATTTCCGCCCGCTCACCCACAACAACGAGGCAGCCTCGCCACCGGTTCACCGCGTGGCAGGCCCGGCGGCAAACATCGAGAAACCCGCAAATCCCGCGAGATGCCCCACTCGCCGTTTACCATCAGCCCCATGCGTAACAGGATGGTGTTGACCATCGCCGCTGCGACGGCATTGCTCGCGGGCTGCGGCGACGACGCCGGATCCACCGCGAATACCCCCGCCACCCCCGCGGCTTCGACCACCGGAACCCTCGCCGAAGCGCCGAGTGCCCCGCGCGACGCGTTGCCCAAGCGGGGCACGGCGTCCGGCGACGCGGGCCTCACCGTCACCGACGTCCGGATCGGCCGCCAGCCCGGCTTCGACCGCGTGGTCTACGACCTCGGCGGCAAGGGCACGCCGGGCTGGATCGTGCAGTACACCGACCGGGCCGTGCAGGACGGCAGCGGCAAGCCCATCGACGTAGCCGGTGACTCGATCCTGGAGGTGCAGATCCTCGGGTCCGCGTATCCGTTCGACAGCGCCGTCACACCGTACGCGGGACCCGACCCCGCGACCGATCCGAGCGCACCCGGCATCGCGGGCGTGTACCGGAACACCGTGTTCGAGGGCACCACACAGTCGTTCATCGGTGTCAATGCCGACCGGCCCGGGTTCACCGTCACCGCGCTGACCAACCCGACCCGACTGGTTATCGACATCGCCGTCCCGTAGGTACCCATACCAGCAAGGGGTATTGCGTAGCACTGATGAGCCGCTATTACACTGACCGCGTGGCCGAACAGCACCCTCTGCTGCGCGCGACCGGGCCCGCAAGGGCGCTCGGCGTGCTGGTGCTGCTGGCCGGGATCGTCGCCATGCACGCAGTGGTGTTCGCGATGTCCGGTCACGCGGCGGCGCATTCCGACCACAGCGCGGGGGCGGGTGGTGGCGGACTCACCGCCGAGATGGCGGCCGCGGCAACCGGCACCGACCGGATGCTCGCGCTACGGACCGGCACTGCCCTCGAACCGGTGCCGCACGGCCATGATCTCGGCCCGGGCGCCATGCCGCACAGCCATGGTTTGAACCAGGCTGCCGGGGCGGGAGGGAGCGACCTCGGTCCGACGGCGATGCCGACAGACGTTGCCATCGGTCAACTAGCGATGCCTGGGAGTTCCGGTGCGGCAGGGGCGGATTGCGCGGGCGACGGCTGCGGGGGCCTGCACGGCGGGATGCACGGCTGTGTATTCATCCTCGCCGCCGCTGCCCTGGCCCTCGCGCTGGTGTTGCTGTATCGAATGGCTGATCGGCCGGGCAATGGTGTTGCGCGGCTGCGTCATCCGCGCCCACGGCGCGAACGGTCGCCGCCGTGGACCGTGCTCTCCCTAGCCGAGTTGTCGATTCTGCGGATCTGACAGGCAGCCGACCGTCGCGACGGTCGCCGCTTTGCCATGTCAGAAACCAATCGAACCCAATTCGCAAGGAGCACAACCATGTTCATCACACGTACCCGGATCACCGCCGTCCTCACCGCGAGCACCGCGGCCGCCGCCCTGTTCATCGCGGGCTGTAGCGACAACGACTCCGACCCGATGTCCGGAATGGATCACGGCACCTCGACCGCGCCCGCGTCGTCGAGCACGTCGGCGGCGGCCCGCACCGACTTCAACGACGCCGACGTCACCTTCCTGCAGATGATGTACCCCCATCACGCCCAGGCCGTCGACATGGCGAAGCTGGTGCCGAGCCACAGCCAGAACCAGCAGTTGCTGGCTCTCGCCGCCGACGTGGAGAAGGCCCAGGCGCCGGAGATGCAGCAGATCACCGCGCTGCTGCAAAGTTTCGGCAAGCCCGCTCCCACCGCGGGCACCGGCCACGACGGTCACGCCATGCCGGGGATGATGAGCGCCGAGCAGATGAATGCCCTGCAGGCCGCGTCCGGCCCGGATTTCGATCGCCAGTGGCTGACCATGATGATCGAGCACCACACCGGCGCGGTCGCCATGGCCGAGACCGAGCTCGCCGATGGCACGAACACCGAGTCGAAGGCATTGGCCCGCACCATCCTCGACAGCCAGCGAGCGGAGATCGACAAGATGCGCGCCATGCTCGGCCAGAGCTGATCCGACCGGTCTGTCGCACCGGGGCCACGAGCCGCCCCGGTGCGATAGGCACAGCCCGCAGATATCGGTTGGTCATCGATATCGGTGCAGCCGGATGACGACACCTGCCGCGTCGACGTACGGTCGAAATGTCCGGCATCCCGTCCCGGCCGGACCTGCCGAGCGGAGAGAGGGACCGGCATGCGACGACTGGAACGCACGGGCCTCACCGTCGCCGCCTTGACGACCGTGGCGGGCGTGCTGATCATCGGTGCCTGCTCGCAGCAGGTTTCCGGCACCGCCGAGGTCAACCGGACCGACCTGGCCGCCCACACCTCCGAGGTCACCGCCTCCGCCATCGCCGCATCGGCGGCGCGCGCCGCCGCCATCGAACGCGCCACCGGATCGGCGTGCGATGCCTTCTACGAGGCGAACGGCAACTCGGTCCGGGTGTTCAACGACTACATCGCGGTCAGCAACGTCAAGGGCGTCAACGATCCGGAGGCCAACAGCAAGGCCGACGTTGCCGTCACCACGTTGCGCGACGGCGCGAGCGCGGTGGACCAGCAGGTGACGCAAGAGGTGCCGTCGAACATCGCGGATGTGCTGCACACCTACCGCGACGACAGCCGGGTCCTCGCCGACACGCTGGCCCGTCGCGCGGACACCGACACACTCAACGCCACCATCGATAGGTTCAATGCCACCAAGGACACCGCCCTGTCCGCCTGCGCGGGCCACGGCACGCGCTGAATGCGGCAGCACGCTCGTCGTTCGTCCGCGGGTCAGTTGTAGGACTTGGTGACTCCGTCGAGCAGGCGCTCCAGCGTGTCGTAAGTCGGGGTGGTGATCACGTCGATGAGGTCGTTGGCGACCGGAATCTTGTGGTCGGAGGTGACTTTGCCGAACTGGGCGGCGTCGCTGGTGCGGAAGCCGTGTTCGGCGGCGAGGCGCTGCAGGTCGGGGTCGGTGGACAGCAAGCGGCCGATCCGGTCGCCCCGCTCGCCGAACGGCACCAGCGTGTGCCGGGAAAGAATGGTCGGCGACGGGTACAGCAACGTCATGTCGGGCTTGATCAGGCCGCGCACCGCGGCGTCCACGAACTGCGCCTCGTAGATCCAGACCAGCGGCGTCGGGCCCATGCCGGTCGCGAGGTAACTGTCGAACGGGCCTTCGCTGCTGCTCTGGGTGTAGCCCTGGCCGACGAAAAGCCTTGCCACGGTGGGCAGGATGTCTTCCTCGGCGGAGGTGCCCTGCACGATGGTGTTGTTGTTCGCGACGTAGCCCGCGATCGCCAGGTACATGGCCGCGGAGTTGGAACTGCGCGGGTCGGTGGTAGAAATCAGCACGTTCTTGCGCACGGAATACGCGGCGTTGTCGCCGAGATCATCCCACCGCGTGTTGTTGCCGACCATGCGCAGATAAGGCGCCATGTCGAAGGTCGGCACCGGTCCCGGACGCACCACACCCGCCTTGGCCAGCAGGTCGGCGATCGGCGTGAACGTGGCGATCGCCATCGGCGAGGAGAACGGAATGTATTTGGCATTCACGTTGCGCTGCCGCTGAATTCGCTCGGCGGCCTGCTCGCTGGACGGGAATGCGAAGTCGTATTTCGCGAGGTCGACCGAGGTCGCGATCTGTCGTGACCCGGCCGAGTCGACCTCGACCTCGAACCCATTGCGCGCCAGCGCCTCGACGACCTTCGAGTCCTGGAAGAACGACATCTTCTCGGACCCGACCACGCCGTGCACCACCGTCAGCGGCGCGGCGGGCGCCGCCGTGACCGGTCCGCCGCCGGGCTGTCGCACCGCGAGCACCACCGCGACGACGGTCACCACGACCAGCGCCGCGACCACGGCGGCAACCGCACCGGAGACGAAACGCTTGTTGGTGGACCATGTTTCGCGGAGCACGACCGGCAATCCGCGATCTCCCGAATCGGCCTTGTGCTTCGGGATCGCCCTGCGCGCCTTGCCGGTTCCCGGCCCGGCAGCCGCGCTCGCCGCATCCCCCACCGGCTCCAATTCCCGACGAACGTACCGCTCAACCAGGATCGGCACGAACTGCCGGACCGGATGTCCCTCGAACCGCCTGCGCGCGGCCCCCACGACTCCCTCGATGTACTCCGCAGAGTAAGTGCCGCCGAAGTTTTCGACCAACCGCTCCGTCAGCTGACGGATCGCCTGTTCCTCACGAACAGTGTCGACAACCACAACAATCTCCTCGGCATCCAGCGGCCTACACATCCCGGCGACAGCAGTCCCGCCCTATCGCGCCGGCCAACCCTAGCCCCCGAAAACCCGAGCCCCCGACCCGTCCACCGACCCCACCCACAGAATTCAACACGCCATCGCCAACCCGCCACCCCCCGTTGCGCTCACGTTTGCCGCACCCGCCTGATCGGCTTCGCACAGCGGGTGGCGTGATCGGGGGTGGCGAAGCTGCGAGGCTGGTCGAGGGAGGGCTATCGTCGGCTGGAGTCGCTGACTAAAGGAGATGGTTATGCCTCGCACTGCTGTTGTTACCGGTGCTTCGTCGGGGATCGGGAAGGCGACGGCCGCGGCGCTGGTGCGGCGGGGGTATCGGGTGATCGGGACGAGTCGGAAGCCAGAGGGGATCGGTGACGAGGCTCGGGTGGCGGGGGTGGAATACCGGGCGCTCGATTTGACCGACACCGGGTCCATCGAGGCATTTGTCGCGGAGCTCGGCGAGGTCGATGTGCTGGTCAACAATGCCGGAGAGAGTCAGGCCGGACCGCTGGCGGAACTGCCGACCGACGCGGTGGAGCGGTTGTTCCGGCTGAATGTGCTCGGGCCGGTGACGCTGACGCAGGCGGTGCTGCCTGGCATGCGGGAGCGCGGGTACGGCCGGGTGGTCATGGTGGGGTCCATGATCGCCAGCTTCCCGATGCCGTATCGGTCGTCCTATGGGGCAACGAAGGCGGCGCTGAAGGGGTTCGCGGTGGCCGCGCGGTTCGAGGAGTCACCGTTCGGCGTGTGGATCACCACCATCGAACCGGGACAGATCAACACAGGACTGCGGGAACGCCGGACGAAATACCTATCCGACGGTTCGCCGCATACCGCCGACTTCACCAAGTTCATCGCGAAACTCGATGAGGCACAAGGGAAAGGCATCACGGCCGATCGGGTTGCCGACACGATCGTGCAGGCCGTCGAGGCCGATCGGCCGCGGCCCCTCTACGCCGTCGGCAGCAACGCACCGGTGATGTTCGCGGTGCGCAGGTTGCTGCCGCGCACGGTGCTGGAGCGCCTCATCGCGCGCGTGCACGGACTGTCGCGCTAGCGCTGCACACCGTCTGTGCGCGACGTCAGATCGTCGCCACTTGCGCCTGCCACATCCAGTGCAGCTGCTCGAGCCGGGCGGCGATGCCGATGAGCAGGTCCTGAGTCACCGGGTCGGCCTTCTCCGTCGCCTCGATCCGTTCCCGGAGGCGCTGGATCACGGCGTGCAGATTGCCGACGATCCCCTCGATGACATCGGTGTCCTGCTGCCAGCCCTCGGGGAAGCCGACGGCGCTGGTCTCCTTCGCGACCGTGTCAGCCCGGCCATCCGGGCTGACGCCGACGGCGGTCGCCCGCTCGGCCGCGGCATCGGTGAACTCCCTGGCCGCCGTAACCAGCTCGTCCAAGGCCAGGTGCACCGACCGGAAGTTGCGGCCGATCACGTTCCAATGGGCCTGCTTGGCGATCAGCGACAGGTCGATCAGGTCGATCACGGTTGCCCGCAGGGCCTCCCCCGCGACCTTCTGCTGTTCCGTGTCGAGAGTGCTGGTGATGGGCTGGCTCATCATTCCCGCCTTTCTGGTTCGGATCCGTGTCCTGGACTGCCTACCCGCATCCGGCGTGCTGAATCGCCAGGTCACCAGTGACGAGCGCCATGTGATTCGAGCCGCGCGGCATGCTCGGCCAGCATCCCGGCCGGTCCCGACGGCGGTGATTGCCGTCGCCAGATCGCGCGAAATTTCCTGCTCAGCACCACCGGCTCGGCCACCCGCACCTCGATGAGCGCGCCACTGGTCAAATCGGCGGCCGCGATCAACCTGCTCAGTACCGCGGGCGCCACCGCCGCCCGCGCCGCGGCGGAGATCGCCACCGCCGAGCCCAGCTCGGCGGCGGGCTGCGCGGGCTGACATTCGGCGCCGAGGATTTCCCACACCGTGTCCCTGGTCCCCGACCCCGGCTCGCGCCACAGCAGCGGCGTCGTCGCCAGTTCCCGCAGCGTCACCGGCTTCCGCCGACGCGCCCACGGGTGCGCGGGCCCGACAACCACCACCAGTTCGTCCGCCCCGAGCACCCGGCTACCGAGCCCATGCGGCGGATGCGGACCCTCCACGAAACCGATATCGGCCGCACCTTCCCGAACCAACGCCTCGACATGCCGAGTGTTGTCCACCTCCAGCGACACCGCCACCTCTGGACAGCTGACGCGTAACGCATTGAGCCACTGCGGAATCCGATGATCGGCAATGGTCTTCGACGCGGCCACCCGCAGCCTCGGCACGTCGGCGGCATGCAGCGCGGCGACACCAGCACTGAACGCCCGCGCCGCCTCCAGCACCAACCGCGCATGCCCCACGACCGACCGCCCCGGGTCCGTCAGCACCGACCCGGTAGGTCCGCGATCCAACAGCCGCAACCGCAACCGACGCTCCAGTGCCTTGATCCGCATACTCGCCGCAGGCTGACTGATCCCGTGCCGCCGCGCGGCCGCCCCCAAACTCCCGAGCTCAGCAACCGAAACCAACAAATCGAGAACGTCCAGATCAGGCGTCCCCGGTGGCAGCGTCATAACCCTCCCAGTATGGACCCTCCATCGCCATGATCAACGGGACATGGCTGCGGCATAGTACGAGTCGGGCCTCCGTCATGTCCCGTTGATCATGGGCGCGAGCCATTCGTCTGGCTTATGGGGTGTTGCTGTTTCGGCGGCTACCTCGGGCGGGTGTGGGGCGGGATCGTTTGGGGGTGAGGTTCCTTGGTCGCTTTGGTCCCGGTTTGTTGTTGGTGGCTGGGTTGGCTACTGCGGCAACGTTGTTGGGGGTGATGGTGCCGGTGGCGGGGGCGCCGGTGCTTGCGTTGGCCGGGGGTGCCGGGGTGGGGGCGGTGGCGCGCCGGTATGGCACGGACACAGGGCGTTTCGAGCCAGGGCTGGTGTTGACCAGGCAGCGGGTGCTGGGCGCTGCCATCGTGTTGCTCGGGCTCGGGTTGCCGGTGGGGGCAGTGCTGAGTGTTGGGCGGGAGACGGCGGTGGTGCTGGTCGGCACGTTGATCGCGGGGGCTGTGGCCGCGGTGGTTGTCGGGAGAATGCTTGCGCTGGATCGGGAGTCGGCGATTCTGGTGGCGGTGGGTACCACGATTTGCGGGGCGTCGGCCATTGCCGCTGCCACGGCGGTGCTCAAGCCTGATCGCGATCGGGTCGCTTACGCTCTCGGGACCATCTTCGTCTTCAATGTCGTTGCCGTGCTTGTCTATCCACCGTTGGGACGGCTGCTCGGGTTGTCCCAGGAGGCTTTCGGGCTCTGGGCGGGCACGGCCATCAACGACACGTCGTCCGTGTTGGCGGCGGGGGTCATTTTCGGACCTGCCGCAGCTCATTTCGCGGTGATCGTCAAACTTGTCCGCAGCCTGATGATCGTTCCGATGTGCTTGGGATTGCATCTCGCGAACCGGCGCGCCGATACGACGGCGAAAAGCTCAGTTCTGCAGGCATTTCCACTCTTTGTCGCCCTGTTTCTCGCCGCATCGGTGATTGCCGGACTCGGGATGGTCCCGGGCTCATGGACCGCTCCCCTGGCGAGCATCAGCGCGTGGCTGATCGCCGCGGTCCTCGCCGCCATCGGCACCTCGCTGAGTTGGCGGCAACTCCGTAGCGCCGGATCTCGCCCGCTCCTGTTCGGCGGCATCCTCGCGGTGATCCTGGCCTGCTCCAGCCTCGCCTTGCAGTTCGCCACCGGCTGGCGGTAACCAAGGTTTCCCTGCACAGCACCGAACTTGAACACCGTTCAAGGAAATACTTGAACAGTGTTCAAGTTTGTTGATACGTTGGCTCTCATGACTGCTGAACTGCTGGATCAATTGGTGGACAAGGCATTACGACGGGAGGCACCGACGCGCGAGGAGGCATTGTCCGTTCTGTCGGAAACGGTGGAACTGCTCGACGTGGTGGCGGCGGGATCGCGCGTACGGCGCAAGTTCTTCGGCCGCCGGGTAAAGCTGAACACCATCGTGAACATGAAAAGCGGACTGTGCCCGGAGGATTGCGGCTATTGCTCGCAGCGCCTCGGCTCAGCCTCGGAGGTGCTCAAGTACTCCTGGATCACCCCGGGCAAGGCCGCGGAAGTCGCGGATCACGCCGTCCGAGCCGGTGCCAAGCGGGTCTGCCTGGTGGCCAGCGGCCGGGGCCCTGGCGAGCGCGATATCCGGCGCATCGAGGACACGATCGCCGCGATCAAGGTGGACAACCCGCAGGTCGAGGTGTGTGTCTGCCTCGGCCTGCTGACCGATGGCCAGGCCGAGCGTCTCGCGGCCGCCGGTGCGCACGCCTACAGCCACAACCTCAACACCAGCGAAGCCCGATACGCGGACATCTGCTCGACCCACACCTTCGGCGATCGGGTGGACACCCTGCGCCGGGCGACGGCCGCGGGACTGTCACCGTGCTCCGGAGCGATCTTCGGCATGGGCGAATCCGATACCGACATCGTGGATCTCGCGGTCGCGCTGCGCGAGCTGGATCCCGACTCGGTGCCGGTGAACTTTCTGATCCCGTTCGAGGGAACACCGCTCGGCCACCGCTGGGAGCTCACACCGGACCGCTGCCTGCGCATCCTCGCGCTGTTCCGGTTCTACTTCCCCGATGTGGAGGTGCGGCTGGCGGGTGGGCGCGAGATCCACCTGCGCACCCTGCAACCCTTGGCGCTACACCTGGCCAACTCGATGTTCCTCGGCGACTACCTCACCAGCGAGGGCCAGCCGGGAGCCGACGACCGCGTGATGATCGCCGACGCGGGCTTCACCATCGAGGGCGTGCACGAGAGCACCCTCCCCGCCGCCCGCCACGACCTGGTCGCGATCCGGCGCCGCGGCGCGGGCACCGACCTACCCGCGAACGCCTGACCCCCGCGCCTCAACTGGCCGGAAACTCCCGCTGGAACCAGGCCAGAATCTGCGGCAACGCCGCGCGTCCGGAGCCTGCGTGGTCGAGATCGCCCAGGTCGTGCAGGGTGGCGTTGCCGGTGCGCATGGCTCGCAGGCAGTGCTCGGCGTTCGCGTAGGGCACATTGCGGTCGCCGCTGGCGGCGTAGAGGCGGACCGGGATGTGTGGCACCCAGTCGCAGGTGGTGTCGCTGTCGCTCATCGCCTTTCGCGCGGCGCCAGTGGGTTTGGCCGCCCACTCGATGAATCGCGGCGTCAACAGCAGGTCCGGGGTGATGGGAAGGGCGGTGGCGATGGTGATTTCGTTGCGGGTGCCGTCGAACAGTCCCTCGATCTTTTCGGCATACGGTTCCTGGAACGCTTCGGTGGGATCGTCGTAGAGGTGGTAGATCCGGTTCATCGAGGTGAGCCAATAGGCGAAGAAGAACACCGCGGGGCCGGGCGCGATCCGACCGTCGAGCCCGGCGGGTGTTTGGACGTGCTGGAGATCGTAGGGCCCGCTGACCGGGGCCAGCGCCGCGGCACCGAAGCCGGGAACCTCATTCGCCTGCAACGCTTTACCGAAAGCCATTGCGGCATGGCCGCCCTGGGAGAACCCGGTCACCAGCACGTCGCGCTCGAATTCACGATGATGCTTGGCAGCAATGGCTTTCGCGGCAACAAGCAAGTCAGCCGAAGCGCTCACCTCCGAAGGCGCATGGGTGTACGGATGAGTCCCCGGCCCCTCGCCGAGACCGAGGTAGTCCGGAGCCACGGCCGCGTACCCGGCTGCTCCGAACATGACGGTCCGCGCTTGGTCGGGACGGTTCCACCGATTGACCGACGGCGCATCACTCTTGCGCACCACGGTGCCGTGCTCGAAGACGACCACCCGCAAGCGAGGAGAATCCGTGCGCGGCAACACAACGAGCCCGCTCGCGGTGGTCGACTCTCCCTGCGGCGAAATCGTCCGGTAGAGCACCCGATACGCGTCCACACCGTTGCGTACCGCGGCATTGATGCGTCCCTCGGCGAGATAGCCCGCGGTCTCCTCGGTCGACAACTGCGCGACCGGGGTCGTGGACACGACCTTGCCGCGGTCTCCCTGGCCGGGAGCGGGAGCGGTCCCGACCTCAGTCCCACAGGCACTCGACCCGCCGAGCACGATAAGTGCACCGATCACACCCGCAACGCAGCGCCGGGCCCGGAACATGCGGTGCTGGCCCTACCCGGCCAGCCGGTCCGCCTCGTCGAGATGGTCACGCAGGCCGAGCAGTTCCCACCGCTGCAATGCCAGCGGAACATTCCCTTCGCGCCAGAGCCGGTCGTGGAACTCCTTCAGGTCGAAGCCGTCGCCGAGTTCGCTTACCGCCGTACTGAGCAGGTCCTGGACCTGCAATTTGCCGATCTGATAGCTCAACGCCTGACCGGGATTACCGGCGAAGAACACCGCTTCATCCCACGCCGTCTCTCGATCCATCGGCACAGCGACCGCAAGTCGATCGGCCGCCTGCTCGATGGAGAGATTGCCCAGCGCGAGGTCGATGTCCACCTCGACCCGTAATGCCCGCAGCCGCATGGCATTCACCACGAAGATCGCGCTGGCCGGTGCGTCGTCGAACAGCCCGGCCTGGAGCATCAACTCCTCGTAGTGAAACGCGATGCCTTCGTTGGGCGCCGAGTCGTAGAACCGCTGCCGGGCGGGATTGTCGTGTTGCCAACCGATCGCGACCTGCTGGGCGTGCACCCCCTCGTGCACGATCGCGGTGCGCGAATCGAACGCGGCGGCATGGTCGAAGTACGGCAGCTCCGGATGCGGGTCGCGGACGTAACGAATGGCGTCCTCGTCCCTGCGGGTAGGACAGGTCAGGTCGTCGGTGACCCCGAGCCAGCTCAGCGGTGCCAGATACGGCGGGATGGGCGCGAACCGGTAGTGCCGCAGGCTATCCGGCTGGCTCAGCAGCCCCCGCTGCTCGGCGAACTCACGTACCGCACGCTCATCGGCAGCCTGGCGAGCGGCATGCTCCACGGCATCGGCGGGCAGTGGCGGTGCGGGCGCGTCCCGATACCGGGTGCGCAGGACGGCCTCGGTGGCGACGGCCCGGTGCCATTCTTGCCTGCCCATTTCGCGCAGCCGCCGCACCGAATACGGCAGCAATGCGACCCGATGCAAGAAGTAGGCCAGCGATTCCGGTCCGACAGGTTCGGCAGCGCCCAGTGACGGCAGCTGCTCGGTAAGCCAATCCCGGTAGGCCGCAACGGCTTCCGAAGCTACCCGGGTCGCCGCGGGTAGTTCCGCCGCGTACTCATCCGGCAGGAAGGGAACCAGCGCGGCCATCGCCGCTTCGAGCGAACCCCCGACCTCGTCCAGCAGGCGCACCGCGCTGCGGGCGAACGGTGCGCTCGCGTGTGCGGCGAGATTCTGCCGTGCCTGTTCCAGCACCAGCGGCACGTGCCGCAGCAGTGCGCTGATCGTCGCCGCCCGAGCGGTGTCGAACGGCGGTGGCGGCAGCAGAAGCACATAGATCGGGCTGAGGCTCTGCTGGATATAGAACTCGGGATTGCGCTCCCACCCGCGAATCAACTCCAGTTCCCAGTGCACCCTGGCCAGCGCCGAGCCGAGCAGCCTACCGTCGACCCGCACCGCGACCGGCTCGTCGGACAGGTCGAGCTCGCGGTGCCTGCCGGTCAGCTCGGCGAGCACCGTCCTGCGCTCCGCGATCGCCGTCGGCGACCAGTCGGGCAGCCAGCCGTCCGGCCGCTGCACCCGCGGCAGATCGTCGCTGGAGTCCGGCAGTGTGGCTATCCGCCAGTCCCAGAACTCTTCGGCAAGCTTCGCTAGACCCATGTCCGCACAATACAATTGGCGCCCCTAACCGGCCACGGATCAGTGCGGACCGGTCAGGAGATCACCGCGTCGACCGCCTTCTTCACCGCCGAGGG
The DNA here is from genome assembly GCF_019222765.1 of Nocardia iowensis. NCBI lineage: Bacteria > Bacillati > Actinomycetota > Actinomycetes > Mycobacteriales > Nocardiaceae > Nocardia > Nocardia iowensis. The sequence goes on from NZ_CP078145.1 coordinate 7,713,253, forward strand.
CTGCGCCGGCGAGGTGGGCGCCTTCTCCTTCAGCTCGAGCATCCGCGCCCCGATCTCCTGAAGTTGCTTGCGCCCCAGGTGCTCACGGACTTGCGGGAACCACTCGTTCTCTTCCTCGTCGATGTGGTGGTCGACGTTCTCGATCAGCACGGTGGTCTTCGCGGTGAAGTGCTCGTCGTCGGGCTTCATGGTCGCCAGCTCCGTCACGAGCACGTCGGCGACATGATGCTCTTCATACGATTCGAGGATGTCGTCTTCGAGCTCCGGGACGAGCTTGCGGACCTCGGGATACATGCATTCGTTCTCGAGATAGGTGTGCACGGTCAGCGCTTCGATGATCTTCTCGACGACGCGGGCCTTGGTGGCTTTCGCGGTGTCGCCCGCCTTCTCGAAGTCTCGGAACAGCTTGCGGATTGCTTTGTGGTCTTCACGTAACAGCACGATGGCATCGGTAGACATCGATACTCCTCGGATGGGAACGGTTTCGGCTGGTGTGCCGGACGTTCCCGCTGACCGATGGTCGAAACCCGGCTACAGCCCGGCGTGTGAGAACAGTCCGGGGGAACCGATGCCCTGCTGTTGCGGTGTCGCGGGCACGATGCGTTCGAACAGCGCGAGATAGTCATCGATCATTCGATCCGCGTCGAAGCGCGCGCACGCGTCATCACGCGCGACGCGCCGGTCGAGCTGCTCGACCTGGGCTACCGCGGCCGCCGCACCGGCCACGTCGGTGACGAGGAAGCCGGTGCTGCCATCGCGAATGATTTCCGGCATCGATCCCAATGGCGTTGCGATAACCGGTGTTCCGGTAGCGAGCGCTTCGATGACCGCGAGGCCGAACGGTTCCGCGAAACCGATCAGGTGCAGCAGCGCGCGAGCGCCGCCGAGCAGTTCGTCTCGCCGCGCCGGGCCCACCGGTCCGACATAGGTCACCGCGGTGCCGGTGAGGTGCGGTTCGACCGCCGTGCGGAAGTATTCCTCGTCCTGGATCACACCGGCGATGATCAAGGGCAGTCCGGTCAGCCGGGCCACCTCGATGGCCAGGTGCGTTCCCTTGTCCGGGTGAATTCGCCCGAGAAAGAGCAGATATTCGCCGTGCTCGGGCCGGAATGTGAACTGCGCGGTGTCGATGCCGTGATGAATGGTCGCCGCATAGCGAAGATCGGAGTGCCGGTCCGCGTCACTGATCGCCACATAGTGCGCGATGTCATCGAATGCCCGATAAACCGGCACGATTTTCGGCGACGAAAAGCCGTGAATCGTGGTGACCATCGGCGTCGGCACCAGACGGCTGTAGGTCAGCGGCATGAAGTCGAAGTGGTTGGCCAGCACGTCGAAGTCGCCAGCCTGCTGGAATACTGCCGAATTATGCAGCGCCTCAGCCACTTTCGCGTCCGCCCCGGCGGTTTCCGCGTACCCCGAAGCGACCGGTGAGACCAGTCGCGCCGACGTCTCGGAGTCGGCCGTCGCGAACAGCGTGACGTCGTGTCCGCGCGCGACGAAGCCCTCGGCCAGGGTTGATGCGATGTTCTCCCACGGGCCGTAGTTTTTCGGTGGCGTACGGTGGGCGACCGACGCGATTACGCCGATTCTCATAAAATCCTCGATTACTGGCGAATTCATCGCCGAGAGCCGTCCCGAACGGGCGGACTTGATGCGACGACCATATCACATCGACCCAGTGTGACCTGAGTGTTACGATCGAGGTCTAGTGGTCGATCCGCCCGTGTCGTGCTCCGGAGCGGATTCTCAAGCGCTTCAGCGCGACACGATCAGCCAATTGAGTGGCTGCAGACAGCGGCACCGTCGGCGCTGGCTCGAATCAGAAAGGCTGACGTTGTGTCAGTTCGGTCCTACGGCGTTCTGAGCACCTACCCACCGACCCAGTGCGGGTTGGCCACCTTTACCGACTCGCGGGTCGGTGCGCGGAACTCGCCTACCGAAACCGGTTTTCGTGCTGATTGAAGCCGTCACAGCGGGTAAACCAGTGGTATCGACGGACTTTCCGCACGCGCGGGAGGTGCTGTCGAGCGGCGCGGGCCTGCTGGTGGATCGCGAATCGCCGACCGCCATCGCGGCCACGCCGCGCCAGGTGCTCACCGAGGCGGGCTTGGCGGCCCGCATGAGCGCCGAAGCGAAACGCATTGCACCAGAACTACTCTGGCCCGCAGTGAGCAGGAAGTACGATGCGCTTGCCGCAGCGACGCGGCAAGCCGATGCGAAGTTGGCCACGGCATGAGCAATACGATCACCATCTCCTACGCCCATCTGTTACGACTCAGCGACGACTGCGGGATCTTCGAACACGCGAAGTTCACCACCCCCCGTCTCGAAAACGGCTACTGCGTCGACGATGTCGCGCGGGCGCTCGTTGTCGTGGTCCGCGAGCCGGAACCCACCGAAGAGCTCGACGCGTTGGTGCGGGTGTACCTGCGCTTCGTTCTCGACGCGTGCACCGAGGACGGCCGTTGCCACAATCGGCGCGGCGCCGACCGGAGCTGGCAGGACGAACCGAGTGTTGAGGATCATTGGGGCCGCGCGCTCTGGGCACTCGGTACCGTCGTCGCCTGCCGGCCGGAACTGGCCGAGCAGGCATCGGTGCAGTTCACCATCAGCGCGAAGCAGCGTTCGCAGTTCCCGCGCGCGATGGCGTTCGCCGCACTCGGCGCGTCCGAGGTGCTGCGATCCGACCCCGGAAACCTCACCGCCCAAGCGTTGTTGGCCGACGCCGCCGCGTTGATCGGTCCGCCGACCCGTCGGCTCGACTGGCGGTGGCCCGAACCACGGCTGCACTACGCCAACGCCGTGCTGGCCGAAGCGCTGCTGGCGGCCGGCGCCGCGCTGCCTGGCCAGGGACGCACGCACGCCGATGGCTTGGCAATGCTGCGCTGGCTGCTCGAAATGGAGACAGCGGGCGACCACCTCTCGGTCACCCCGGTCGACGGCTGGGCCACCGGCGAGAAGCGGCCCGGTTTCGACCAGCAACCCATCGAGGTGGCGACCCTGGCGGACGCCTGCGCCCGCGCCTACGACGACACCAAGGACCATCACTGGAAGGATGCGGTGCTGCTGTGTGAGGCATGGTTCCGCGGCTCGAACGACGTCTCGACCCCATTGATCGACCCGGTCAGCGGCGGTTGCTGCGACGGACTGGAACCCACAGGGAGAAACGAGAACCAGGGTGCCGAGTCGACCCTCGCGCTGATCTCCACCATGCAGCAGGCGCGCCGCCTGCAGCAGGCGGGCGAGTGACGGACACCTCGGCTCGATATGCCCGCATTGCTCCAGCGGCTCGAGAACGACGGCCACCGACCGGCCGTTAGCTGTCGCCGACGCGGCGCCGCACGCAACAAAGCCGAGCGCTGTACGGTTTCCTCAGGGGTCGGGCGTGTCTGCCGAGGTCCCGGCTCGGCACGCCCGAAACGATCTAGTACCGAGGAATCTCTATGGCAGCGAAGTTGCGTCTAGCGGCAGCGAGCGCCGCGGTGGGCCTATTGACCGGCATCTGCGCCCCGGGGGCGCAAGCAGGCCCGCAACCAGCTGTCCCTGACCGGTCCGCTACCGAATCCACCGCGGCCGCCAGCGATATCGCCGATCCCGGCCCAGCCTGGGGCAAGAACCCGGACGGCAGCATTCCGCCCGAGGGGTCCAATGACTGGACCTGCCTGCCCGCCGCCGTTCACCCGCGGCCTGTCGTGCTGGTGCACGGCACCTGGGGCAACCAAAACGATTGGGACGTGCTCGCGCCGCAGCTGAAAGCCGAAGACTACTGCGTCTTTTCGCTGAATTACGGCCGCGACACCGCGAGCGTGCTCGGTGCGCTGCCGGGAATGTACGGGACCGGCGATATCCACTCGTCGGCGGGCGAACTCGCCGCCTTCGTCGACCGCGTGCGCACGGCCACCGGCGCGGCGAAGGTCGATCTCGTCGGCCATTCCCAAGGTGCGCTGCTGTCGCGCCAGTACCTGCGCTTCGCCGGTGGCGCGGCCAAGGTCGACCATCTGATCTCGCTCGCTGGCACAAATCACGGCTCGGCCATGCGCGGGGTGGCGACTCGACTCCCGTCCGGCAGTGCGTCCGCGGGGTTCGCCGCCGGACTGACGGGGATCGGCGGAACCGCGGCAGCGCAGCAGCTGGTCGGCAGCGATTTCTTGCGCGCCGTCAACGCAGCGGGTGACACCGACCCCGGCATCTCCTACACCGTGATCGCCAGCACCCTCGACGACGCCTCCGCCCCGCCGGAGGCCACCTTCCTACAGGCCGGTCCCGGCGCGACGGTTGACAACGTCTGGATCCAAGACCTGTGCCCCACAGACACTTTCGACCATGGCACGCTCCCCCAGTCGCCGACCGTCGCCTACCTCGTCAAGAAGGCACTCGACCCGGACTACACCGGCAACCCCTGCCCAGGACACAACTGACGAAACCCGGGCGGTTCGGCTGTCGCCCGAACCGCCCGGGTGTGTCCGTCAGCTGTGTTCGGTGACGAGCCGAGGATCCGGCTTCCCGTCCTCGGTCGACTCCGCCTTGTCCATTACCGCTTCGCCGCGGGCGACCATGCCCGCCTCGTCGGACAGCTTCAGCTGCGGGATGAACAGCGCGAGCAGGAAGGCGATGATCGCACCGGGGATCAGGTACCAGAAGCCGGGGACCAGGGCGTGTACGTATGCCCCGACAATCGCGTCGTGCAGGTCCGCGGGCAGGTTCTTGACCACCGACGGCACCAGCGCGCCCGGATCGAGTTTCGCCGCCATCACCTCGGGGCCGTGCGAGACGAACGCATCGGTCAGCCCCTCGGTCAGCCGGCTGGTGAAGATCGAGCCGAAGACGGCGACACCGATGGCACCACCCATTTCCCGGAAGTAGTTGTTGGCGCTGGTCGCGGTGCCGATCTGATCGGGTGCTACGGCGTTCTGCACGACGAGCACGATGATCTGCATGATCAGGCCGAGGCCTGCGCCCATCACGAACAGCATCGCCGAGACGACCCACATCGCGGTGTGTGCGGTCAACTGGGTCAGCCACAGCATGCCGAGGATGATGATCAGCGCGCCCAGCGGCGGGTAGATCCGGTACCGGCCGGTCTTGGTGATCGCGGCCATCGAACCCATCAGGGCGATCATCAGGCCGACCATCATCGGGATCAACAGCAGGCCGGAGACCGAGGCGGACGCGCCGGTGGCCATCTGCAGGTAGGTCGGGATGAACGCGAGCGCCGCGAACATGACCAGACCGACGAGCAGGCCGATCGCGGAGGTGAGCACGAAGGTCCGGTTGCGGAACAGCCACAGCGGCAGCATCGGCTCCTCGGCCCGTGCTTCCACGGCGATGAAGGCCGCGACCACGATCACCAGTGCGGCGATCATCGTCACCATCGTCGTCGAGCCCCACGCGTACTGCTTGCCGCCCCAGTCGGTGATCAGGATCAACAGCGTCGTCGCGGCCGACATCAGCAGCACACCGAGATAGTCCGGCCTGGTCTTGGGCCGGTGGCTGGGGACGCTCAAATAGCGGAACGCGATGAACAGCGCCGCGAGACCGATCGGCACATTGATCCAGAAGCACCAGCGCCAGCCGAGGGTGTCGGCGAAAAAGCCACCGAGCAGCGGCCCGGCCACCGAAGTGATACCGAAGACGGCGCCCATCGGGGCCATGTACTTGCCGCGATCCTTCGCGGGCACCACATCGGCGATGATGGCCTGCGCCAGGATCATCAGACCGCCGCCGCCGACGCCCTGCAGGCCGCGGAAGACGATGAACTCCCAGAAACCGGTCGACGCGGCGGCGCCGACGGACGCGGCCGTGAAGACGGTGACCGCGAACAGGAAAAGCCAACGCCTGCCGAACATGTCGCCGAATTTTCCGTAGATCGGCATCACGATGGTGGTGGCCAGCAGGTACGAGGTAGCGGTCCAGGCCATGTGTGAGACGCCGCCGAGCTCGCCGACAATGGTCGGCATGGCGGTGCCGACGATCATCTGATCGAGGCTGGCCAGGAACATGCCCGCGATCAGCGCGGCGAAGATGAGCCAGATTCGCTTCTGGGTCAAGACAATCGGGACTGGCGGCGATTCAGCCGTCGAGGTCATCGGGCGGGTCTCCTTTGTGCGTCGTCAGGCTTGTCGAACAGCCGGGCGGCCATCGCGCAGTGGTCGTGCAGCGCCGCGGTCAGCGATTTGGTCGAATCCGCGGCCGAGGTCATCGCGGCCCGGGTGGTGAGGGTGGTCATGATTCCCGCTGCGAGCGCGGCGAATTCGGGGGCGACCGGTGCGCCCGCGCGAGCGGACAACAGGTCACCGACAATGGCCTCCTGCCGGACACCAGCGGCCATGAAGGCCGCGAATACCCGCGGCTCGGCTTTGATGAGCTCGATCACCAGCGAGATCGCCTCGCGCACTTCCGTTTCCGGCTCGAACGCCGAGGCGAACAGCCAGGTGAGATCCTCGATGAGGACCCCACTCGGCCCACCGCCGATGAACACTTCGCGGGCGTGCGCGTTGCCGATCTCCTCGATCGGGCCGACCACCGCGTCCAGCTTGGTGTCGTAGTAGTTGAAGAACGTGCGCGGCGAGACGCCGACCACCTTTGCGATGTCCTCGACGGTCGTCGCGTCGAGCCCGTGCTCTACCGCCAACCGTCGTGCGGCCATGCACAAGTCGAGCCGGGTTTGGCGTTTCTTCTGGGCACGGAGACCGATCGGTGACTCCGCCCGCTCGGTCGGTGGCATGGCCAAAATTTAACACAAACTGCAAAATTTCAGAAAGTGCAAAATTCTGTGATCGTCCTCACCCAGCGGCGCTATCGGATGCCGGGGGTCGCGGGGTGCGGCCCCAGACAGCCGAGGATGAAGCAGCCGGGTGGCCAGTCGCCGAAGGGCGGCGCGAGCGGCTTGCCGAGGCACTCGAGCGGTCCACAGCCGGGATAGGCGTAGGGACCGATGCCCAGCGCGCCGTAGGTCGCGTCCGGGTTCGAGATCATCGGGTCGGCGAGGCTGATATCCGGTTGCTGCACATAGGGTCCCGGGTCCGGAAGCAGCGGTGCGCGGAAGGCGCCGACGATGCCGCGGAGCACGTCGTGCGGAAAGCTCACCGCGCCACCGGGAACGGTCACCCCGGTCCAGCTGACCAGCAGGCCAAGGCTCGGCACGATGAAGTTGTCCTGGCGCATCATGCCGCCCATCTTCACCGCGTCCGGCGGCAGGCCCGGCAGCTCGACGGTGCAGCCCGGTCCGTTGACCACGAAGAGGAATCCGTAGCACTGATTGGTTGCCGTCGGACGGCTGGCCTGCCGGAGATAGTCGGCGGAAATGATCCGTTTGCCCTGCCAGTCACCGTGATTGACGACCAGCAAGCCGAGCTTGGCGAAATCGTCGGGCGGCATGACGAGGTGCGCGTATCCGTAGGTGTTGCCGCTGCGGTCCCGGCCCCAGTGGTAGTCGGTCCGCCGAATACCCAGCGGGTCGAACAACTTTCGCTGGGCATACGCCTGAAAGTCCGTGCCCACCGCGCGCTGCACCACATAGACGAGCAGATCAACGGCTCGTTGACTGTATTTCCACTCCACACCCTGCGGCTTCTCGATGGGCATCGCCAGCGCCTGCGCGACCACGTTCGGGTCGACCTGCGCCAACCCGGTGATGCCCTCCGAGGCCACCGCGACCTGCACGCCCGACGATTCGGTGAGCAGGCTGCGGACGGTGATCGCCCGATGCGCCGCGTCGCCGAGCCCAGCCGGGAGATAGTCGTCGATGGGGTCGTCGAGCCGAAGCCGCCCTTCATCGATGGCGATGCCCGCGACCATGGAGACCACACTTTTCGTACTGCTCCACAGATTCCATGGCACGCCACCGGTCTGGTCGTTGCGCGGCCCGGCGGCGATCAGACAGTTGTTGCGGAACACCTGGACGTTGAGCCGAGTCGGGTCCGCCGCGAACTCCACCGCCTTGCGTAGCGCGGCCGCGTCGAGCCCCACCTCTTCCGGCGTCGCCGTCTGCGGTTCTCGCCCATCGGTGACCGCGCACTGCCGCTGGTCCGCTGGTGCGGCATCGGCCGTGCCGCACACGATTTCGGTGCCGAGCAACACCGCGGCGGCCGTGCTGACCGATACCGCAATGCTTTTCAGAGAACGACGCACTCCACACCCCAATTTCCCGACCGGCTCCTGCTCGGCACATCGGGGTGGACAGCGCACCGGTTACCGATCGAGCTGCCCATACTTGTCGGGCCAGACGTTCCTTGGGCCTGCGCTCCCACGGCGATCCGGCGGGCACCGGAGGCCTTTCGGCGGGCTCAGATCCGCGCGGCCGCCTCGCCGATCGCCTGGTCCAGGATGGCGAGGCCGAGCGACAGCTCGTCCTCGGTGGCGGTCAGCGGTGGGGCGATGCGGAAGACACCGCCCATGCCCGGGAGTTGCACGATGTTCATGTGCAGACCCAACTCCAGGCAGCGCCGGGTGACCAGCGCGCCGAGTTCGTCGGAGCCCTGCTTGGTCGCCCGGTCGACGACGAGTTCCAGCCCGGCGAGCAGGCCGCGGCCGCGGATGTCGCCGACGACGTTGTGTCGCTCGGCAATGCGCGCCAGGCCGTGGCGCAGGAATGCGCCGAGCTCAGCCGCCCGCTGCTCGAGCCGATCGCGGACGAGCACGTCGAGCACGGTATTGCCGACCGCCGCGACCAGCGGGTCGGCGACGTGGGTGGTGAAGAACAGGAACCCTCGGTCGTGTGCCTCCTGCTCGATCTCGGCGCTGGTGAGCACGGCCGCGAGCGGCAGGCCCGCGCCGAGCGTCTTGGACAGGGTGAGAATGTCCGGCACGATGCCGTCGCGCTCGAACGCGTACCAGGATCCGGTGCGGCACAGACCGGTCTGCGCTTCGTCGAGGATCAGCAGCATGCCGCGTTCCCGGCACATCTCGTGCAGCGCGGCGAAGTAGCCGGGCGGCGGTTCGATCACCCCGCCGGAGCTGAGGATCGGCTCGACGATGCAGGCGGCCAGGCTGCCGACCGACTGGGCGTCGATCAGGTCGAAGGCGAAGTCCAGCTGCCTGCGCCAATCGAGTTCGCCTGCGGCGGTGGTGAAGTCGGGCCGGTAGGGGTGCGGCGCCGGGATCGCGAAGTTGCCCGGCGCGGCCGGGCCGTAACCCTTACGGCCCGCGCTGTAGGTCGCGCTTGCCGCGGCCTGGGTCATGCCGTGCCAGGACCGGGCGAACGAGACGATCTCGTGTTTGCCGGTGACCAGCTTGGCCATTCGGATCGCGGCCTCGTTCGCCTCGGCGCCGGTGGTCAGCAGCAGCGCCTTGGCCAGCGGCGCGGGCACGGTGCCCGCCAGTCTGCGGGCGAGGTCGACGACCGGGCGGCTGAGCATGCCGCTGAACAGATGGTCGAGCTCGCCGACCTGGCGGCGCACCGTCGCCACGATGTCCGGATGCGAGTGCCCGAGAATCGCGCTCATCTGCCCCGAGGTGAAATCGAGTATCTCCCTGCCGCTTTCGGTGTACAGGAAGCTTCCGGCGGCGCGGGCGATGATTTCTCGGGTGAATGAGCCCGTGCCCGCGTAGCGCACGAGGTGACGGTCGGCGTCGGCCCAGAAGTCTTCGGTGGATCGCGATGTGATGGTGGGAGAAGCCATGTTCCGACGGTAGGGGCGGCACGAGCGACACGTCCATCTCACAATTCCGGCTGTGCTGTTCGGCGGAGCCGCACAACAATGGACGCATGCTGAACCCTTGGCGGCTGCGCCTGCTGAGCCAGCTCGACTCCCTCGGCACCGTCCGGGCGGTCGCGCAGGCGGCGAATCTGAGCGCGTCCAGCGTGTCTCAGCAGCTCGCGGTGCTCGAGGCCGAGACACATACGCAGCTGCTGGAACGGACCGGCCGACGGGTCCGGCTCACCCCGGCCGGGCTGATCCTGGCCCGCCGGGCCAGGGCCATCCTCGACCACATGGGCACCGTCGAAGCGGAATTGCGCAGCCTCGGTGCCGAACCCGTCGGACTGGTCCGGCTCGGTGCGTTCCAAAGCGCCATCCACTCGCTGTGCGTGCCCGCGGTGACCCGGCTGGCGCACACCCACCCGCACCTGGACATCGAGCTGCACGAGCTGGAACCGCACGAGAGCATGCGTGCGCTACGCGTCGGTGACGCCGACATCGTCATCACGACAACAGACTTCGTCGAACAGCCACTCGGCCCGGACGTCGACATCGTGGCGCTGGCCACCGATCCGATCGTGCTCGTGCTGCCACCCGGCCGGGCCGCGCGCGGACCCGCCGATCTCGCCGCCTACGCCGATGAACCGTGGGTCTTCGATATGCCCAAGTCCTACATGGCAAGTCTGGCAACCCGGCTCTGCCGCGAGTCCGGTTTCGAGCCGAGGGTGATCTGCCGATTCAGCAATTACATGATGACGCTGCAACACGTCGAAGCGGGCCTGTCGATCGCCCTGCTGCCCGGCCTTGCCGTCGACCCGCGCTACCGCGTGGTGACCAGGGACCTCGCCAGCCCGGTCACCCGGACGATCACCGCCGTGATCCGGCGCGGCGTACCCCCGCGCGCCGCCGTCACGACAGTGCTGGACGCCCTGCGCAGGCACGACGACCTGCCGGGTCTCGCCGAGCCGGGGGATCGCTGAAAACTCTCGGAAGAAAGCGTTATCAGCCGTTTAGAGCCACCAATACGGGGTATCAAAGCCGCCCACGCGAGCTCAGCCACATTAATTTACTCGGGTTTGAATGACACATTCGCCCAGGTCAACAGCAGCTTTTCGCATAAATGACATAATTAGTTATCGTTTCGTTATTGTTTTCCAGTGTGTCGCAATTTGTTCCGCGCCGTTTGTGTCGAAGGATGGGAAATCGGATCCGCTTGGACTGACAGATCACCGTGAATGTTCTCGAATCTATTCGGAGACTTGGTGAAGTCCGGTGCGCCATAGCGTGCGGCGTCAGGTGACCCGCCAAGGCCTTCGAAATGACCATCGGAGGACTTGATCATGGCATCGAAGACCGACGACGTCCGATATCCCCGCTCGCTCCGCCGGGTGTTCTGGTTGGCACTCACCGCGGGAGCAGCTTTCTCCGGCGCCCTCCTGTTGAACGCGGGAGAGGCATCGGCACAGACGGTAACCGTCGCAGGCATCGGAACTTTCGAGGTGCCGAACGAAATCGCCATCCCGCCTGGCCTTCCCGGCATCTCCGCCTCGATTCCGCAGCAGGAGAGCGCGCCATCCGCTGCTCCCTCCCGAGCGGACTTCGCCACTCCCGGAACCGAATTCACGCTCCCCGGCATTCCTGGGCACTTCGACCTCGCAGGTGTTCCCGGCTTCCGGTCACCGGCCCCGGTGCTTCCCCGCGTCGCGCCGGAGAAGACCACCGGCGAAGTCGCCGTCGAAGCCGCCCGTGCCAAGCTCGGCGCCGGTTACGCGAACTCGGCGGGCCCGGACGCGTTCGACTGCTCCGGCCTGGTCAAGTGGTCCTACGAGCAGGCTGGCGTCTCGGTCCCGCGCACCAGCTATGACCAGCTCGCCGCGGGAACCCCGGTGGCCGAGGAGGATTTGCGACCCGGCGATCTGGTGTCGTTCTACGGCGGCGGCCACTCCGCCCTGTACGCGGGCGACGGCAAGGTCATCCACGCCTCGACCTACGGCACGGGCGTCACGGAGTCCCCGATGACCTCGATGCCCTACGCGGGAGCTCGCCGCTTCCACGGCTAGCCCGCCACCTCGACTCCTGCCTCCGATGATTTTTTATGGATGCGGAATTGATGGACTCGGATTGAATTCGCGCACGTGACGCTCGATATTTGGGGCGGCACAACGCGAGAGTCAGGAGTCGAGGATGGGCAACGAACCTTCGCCGGTCAACCCGTGGCCCGGACTGACCGAACGGTTGCGCGAGGGCGAGTTGCGGCTCGCGCCGGACGCGGCGAGCGATGCGGCGAATTTCGCCGCCGACGCACTGTACGCGGTGACCGCGGTCGAGGCGAAGCTCGGCGATATCGAGGAGCACAAGGGGTTCAGCGACAATCGCCACCTCGACTCCGGTGTAGCGCTGGCGAAGAAATTCGATGCGGCGTCGCGGGATCTCGGGCAGATCCTGATCGCTCACAAGAAAATACTCAGTGCGATGGGCGAGCACTTCGTGACCGCCGGAAAACTGTACCGGGACACCGAATTCGATTCGAAGGCCGCCTTCGATCAGCTGCGGCCCGGTGCGGAGAGTCGGGCCGCGAGCTATCCCCCCGCACCCGTACCGGGCAAGACCCCGCCACCGCAGGACCCGCCGCGGCCGGATGCCGCGGGCGAGGCCACCGAGGCGATCGAAGCGGAGAACCCGTACGGTCACGACCTCCCCTGGTTCTCTCAGGCGGGTCTCGGCATGAACCCGCCGCTGCCGGCCAGCTCCGCTGCTACCTGGGGCTGGATGGCGGAGCGCTTGACCACGGTGTTCACCAAGTTCGCCGACCAACTCGGCGAGATGGAAAAGAAGGGCGCGTGGACAGGCAAGGGCATCGCCGGCGCCATCACCGCGGCAAACGGCTACCGCGACAATGTCGAATCGCTGTCGAGCGGAATGCAACTGGTCGCGAGCAGCCTCCAGTACGCCTCGAGCTGGCTGGCGGAAACCAAGGCGGCAATGCCGACCGGCCCGCTGCCCGAAGTCGGCAGCGAGGCGGAGGAACAGCTGCTGCAAAAGGCCATCGCGGGCTTCGAGAGTTCGTACATCCCGGGCCTGGAAGCGTCAAGCACCGCGATCCCGGTGCTGCCGAAGGCGCGAAGCGCACCGCCTGACTTCACCATTCAGCAGACTTCGACGGGCGAGGGGTCCGAGTCCGACGGCTCGGCGGAGGAGGAGTCGGAGAAGTCCTCGGAGTCCGAATCGGAGACCTCATCCGACGAGTCCGGCGGGTCGAATTCGGAGGACTCGTCGGAAGATTCACGGTCTGGATCAGGTTCAGGATCGTCGTCCGATTCGAAATCCGGTTCGGGCTCGGATTCGAAATCCGGTTCGGAGACGAAATCCCGGGTGCGCTCCGATTCCTCAGCCGACCCACGCACCGGCAAGCAGTCGTCGCAGGATCAGCTACTCTCCCAGGCTCGTTCGCTGCTGCAGCAGGGATTGCAGTCGATACCGCAACTGCCGACCACCAAGAGCACCAATCCGGCTCTGTCACCGCTTCTTTCGTCACTGCTGCCGGACGCACACGACCCGGCCAAATCCGGCGGGCCGAGCACCAAGCCGTCCGGCGGGCTCGGCGGCTCCGCACCGGCGCCGCGCAACCTGCTCGACCAGGCGTCGAAGCTGTTCCCCCGGGCCACGGTCACCGGCGCGATGCCGATGAGCCTGGCCGGTGTCAGCGGGTCGACGGCGCCCGGCATACCCGGCATGGCCCCGCCCATGGGCGGCGTGGCACCGAACGACGGGCGCCGCGAACACAAGCGGGCCGACTACCTGATATCCGAGGAACACATGGAAGAAGGACTCGGTGGCGAGCCGTCGTCGGTCCGGGCCGTTGTGCAGCAATGAGCCGAACCTTGACCTTCACCGACCTGGAGTTCCTGGTCCTGTGGGAAGGTGTGCGACAAGACTTTCTGCCCGCGCCACTCACCTTCACCAGCCGAACTCCCGGCTATCGCGACTTCCTCCGGGAGAAGGTTGAGACGCGAGAGCGGTTGCGCCACAATGACGAATCGCTCGACGGCATCTTCGCGATGCTGACGAATCCGGATATCGCGATCCAAGTGCGCGGGCACAACGGCCGGTGCTGTGCGGATCCCGAGTCGAGTATCCGGATGCTTGCGGTACGCGCGGGCGAGCAGGGCTGCCTGGTGACCCAACTGCCGGGCGAGACGGTGCGTCACAGCGCGGGTTTCACCGTGACCCCCTGTGCCGCACTGGCTTTGGCCGACACGGTGGCGGCGGCTCTGCCCCCGGTCGCGGCGGGCACGCGGTCGAATGTCGAGCTGCTCACCCAGCCGGAGTACGACGAAATGGATTACCGGTACCGCGAATCCATCGTGCACAACGTCGCCGGTGGGTCGACCTGGGAACGCTCGACCGAGTTCCTGCGCCACCCGGCCACCCTGGTCGGCACGATCGACGTCGTGCAGGGCCGTTCGCTGTTCGGGCCGCGCGGCATCACCCGCAGCCGATTACAGTGGCGCGATCTCGAGGACGACGGCCGGTACGTGATCGCGGATCAGTGGACGCCGATCGCGGTGCCCGCGTGCGAGCAGCGGCTGACGGCGCTGATCAATGTCCGGATCGCCGAGGTGGTCCGGGCCATCAAGGACGAACGCGCCTGAGTCGGATATTCCGGCCTACGGGCAGCGTCGGCAGTCCTGGGGTTCAGCCGCCTTCGGCCGGTTCCGCCGTTGGTGCGGCGGGGCCGGTCAGCCGGACCACACCGGCGTCGAGGTCGAGCTCGACGCGGGGGTGGTGCGTTTGCCCATCGCTGTCCTCGCTGCCCTCGTCGGCCAGCTTCTTACCCGGGAACAGTTCGCCCATGACGCCCACGGCTCCACGATAGACCGCGGGCGCGTCGCCCCTGCGCTACGTCTCCCCCGCACCCGCGGCTGCCTGGGGTTTCGCCGCGGCGAGGGCGGTCCAGGAGGCGATCAGCAATTCGAAAGCCTGCGCCACCACATCATCGGGGTTCCCCTCGGGTGTCAGCAGTTTCTGGATGAGCAGGCCGTCCTCCAGCGCGTGCACGATCAGGGCGAGGAAGGCCGGATCGGCGGGCGGATCGGGCAGACGGCAGGTGATGCCAGAGGTGATGGCGTCACGCGCGAAGAGCTCGCGTTCGGCCAGGCGGGGCCGCAGTTCGGGGTTGCGCAGCACGTGCAGCACGAGTTCCAGACGCAGCGTGAGCCATTCGGCGTGATGCCGGGCGCGGTCGCGGTGGAATTGTCGCAGCGGTTCACCGGTGCTGTGGTCGAGCTGGCTGACCTCGTCGAGTTCGCGCTCGGTGCGTTGCACGATCAGATCGAGGGCGAGTTCGTGCTTGTCGGCGAAGTTGCCGTAGAAGGCGCCTCGGCTGAAACCCGCGCGCTCGGCGATCTGCTCCACCGAGGTGCCGTTGACCCCCCGTTCGGCGAACAGTTCGGCCGCGGCGGCGAGCAACCGTTGCTTGGTCTGCTGCCGGCTCTGCTCACGAGTCAGGCGGTCCATATTCAGTAGTGTATCCAGATACAGGTCTGTATGTTCGGCGCCATGGAGATGTATCGGGCGTCGGCAGCGCAGGTAGCCGCCGCGATCAAGGCAGGCGAGGTCACCGCGGTCGAGGTGATGACTGAACACCTGGCACGCATCGACGAAGTCAATCCGGCGGTGAACGCGGTGACCACCTTGCTGGCCGAGACCGCGCTGGCCGCCGCCGAGGAGGTCGACAAGCAGCGGGCAGCGGGCGTGCCATTGGGTCCGCTGGCCGGGGTGCCACTCACCGTGAAGGAGAACATCCACGTCGAGGGGTCCGCAACCACGATGGGCGTGCCGCGGTTTCGGGAACTGGTCGCCGCGGCCGACGCGCCACCGGTGCGGCGGCTACGGGCCGCCGGTGCGATCCCGATCGGCAGGACCAATCTCCCCGATCTCACGATCGGCGGCATGCACACCACGAGCACCCTCTACGGCGACACCCGCAACCCATGGGATCCGAACGGACGAACACCCGGCGGCACCAGCGGCGGCGACGCTGTCGCGGTGGCGACCGGGATGACACCGGTCGGCCTCGGCAACGACTCCGGTGGCTCGCTGCGCATCCCCGCGGTGTTCAACGGAGTCGCCGCGCTCAAGCCCGGCTACGGCCGATTCGCCGCCGATCACCGCCTCGGCGATCACGAGCCGACGCTGGCCTCCCAATTACTCCCGGTGGACGGGCCGATCGCCCGCTCGGTCGCCGACCTGAGACTGGTCTGCGAAGTTCTGGCAGGCGCCGACGGGCAGGACCCGCGCGCGGTGCCGGTGCCGGTCGACGGTCCGGTGGTGACCAAGCGGGTAGGGGTGGTCACCGATCCGGGCGGCCACGGCGTGCACCCCGACATCGAGGCCGCGATCACCGCCGCCGCTGACGCTTTGCGCGACGCGGGATATCTCGTCGAAGAGGTGACGGTCCCCGCATTGGACGACGCACTCGAGGTCTACGCCGGACTGATCAGCACCGAGTTCTCCCTCGCCTGGCCGGCCATTCGCCCATTGCTGGCACCGAATACCCAGCTGCACATGGAGTTGAGCATGCAGCTCAGACCACCGCTGGACTTGGCCGGTTACATCCAGTTGACCGCGGCCCGGCTCGGCGTGCAGCGCGCGTGGACGAAGTTCTTCACGCGCTACCCCTTGCTGCTCGGACCGGTGTCGACCGAACTGGCACCGCCGCCGATGGTGCCCTCCGATGCCGAACAGCACGAGCGAATGATGGGGCCGGTGCGCTTGTGTACGGCGAGTTCCCTGGTGGGTGCACCCGCCGTGGCAGTCCCCGTCGGCGTATTCGACGGCCTGCCGCTTGGCGTCCAGCTCATCGGCGCGATGTACCGCGAAGATCTATGCCTTGCCGCCGCCGACGCCATCGAGCAGCGGTTCGGGGTGCTCACGCCCATCGATGTCCGCCTCGATCGCGGGTGAACGGGCCAGGTGCGGGTCGCGCAGCACTATCGCCAGGATCGCACAGGCCGCCAAGGCCGGAAGTATCAGCAGGACGATCGGCGGAGCGCCGAGGACGGTGAGCGCGGCGACGCCGGTGAGCAGGGTGAGGACAAGGCGGTGTGCGTGCTGGACTGCCATCGGATGCCTTTCATTCCGGTGAACGTCGGGGATCGGTGGCCTGGTCGGTATCAGTAGGCGAAGGGGTAGTCGTCATCCGGGAGCGGAGTGATCACCGACTGCTCGATGCGGTCGGCGATGTCCGCGCTGTCGAAGGCACGACGGATGCGTTCGGCCAGCGGCGTGAGCGCCGTGGCGTCGAGTCCGGCGGCCTCGGGGTCGTGCACGGGGATGCGCTGCTCGGCGTAGTCGGCGGGGTTGCCCGCGGGGATCGTGGTCATGGCGAACCTCCTCGCACTGATGTTGCGGACGGGTGAACCGGGCGGGCCCGATTGCCGGGCCCGCCCGGAGGAAGAGGAACGTGACTTTTTTCGACAGGTCCGCGGTGGCGGTGCCGGTCCTACCCCGGTGTGCCACAAGGGTGGCGGTGCGCGGGTGGCTGGTCGCACCTTGTGCTCGAACGCGCCTGGTGCGGGGCGGTGGCGGCAGCACCACCGGCGGACGTGGTATTCGTCATCGTGATACGGGCATCACCTCACTTCCCCTGTCCCACTGTGCAATTGGTCTGGTCAGCGCGGCGGAGGAGGACCGCGCTGGGTCGCTCGGCCGGTGCCGGGGGAACGACCGCGCAACCAGTCCGGGTGCAGCAACACCCGCGGGCTCGCGCGCGGTCGCGGGCCCGGCACCGGAACCGACGCTCGGCGCGGCTCCGCCAGCCGTGCGTTGGCTTCGCAGAGGATCGTGTCCACCTCGGCGAACAATTGCTCGAGGTCTGGGTCGAGCGCGAGCAGCGCGTCCCCGAGGTCGGCCAACGTTCCTGAGCGAGTGTCGATTCCGGTCATGACCCCGCCTCCTCCGAGAAGCGTCGGGCCGGTACGGATCAGGCGTTGATCGCCTGACGCCGGTCGGTGTGCTCGATCTCGATCTTGCGCGGCTTGGCCTTCTCCGCGACCGGGATGCTCAGGCGCAGCACGCCGTCGGTGTAGTCGGCGCGAATGTGGTCGGTGTCGAGGCCATCGCCGAGGAACAACTGGCGGCTGAATACGCCACGGGAACGTTCCGCGGCGATCATCGACCGTCCCGAGTCGAGCTCCGGGCGTGTCGCACGGACGGTCAACACGTTGCGCTCGATATCCAGGTCCAGCGATTGCGGGTCGATGCCGGGCAGGTCGAGTTCGACCAGGAACTCGTCACCTTCGCGCCAGGCGTCCATCGGCATCACCGCGGGACGGGCCGCTGTGCCGAACACCTGCTGCGTGAAACGGTCCAGATCACGGAACGGATCGGTACGCATCAGCATGGTCGCCACCTCCAACTCACTCCATTCTTCATAGTCGGGGTCAGATAACCTCTGCCATCTGACATAGATTTGTTGTAGCACTCTCGACAGGAGAGTGCAAGTATCTAGAATAGAAAACCTGATAGTTCGCAGACATGAGGAGAGCAATGCCGCAGGAGCCGCGAAACGGGTCGCCCCTGCCCGAGCCGGGGCAGGCGGTGTACGGGATCTCGGTGGCCGCCGAGCTGGCCGGGATCGGCGTGCAGACGCTGCGGCTCTACGAACGCCACGGCCTGCTCACTCCCGCGCGCAGCGATGGCGGCACCCGCCGCTACAGCACCGACGATCTCGCCCGCATGCAACGGATCGCCACCCTGGCGGCGGCCGGGGTGAACCTCGCCGGCATCGGCCGCATCCTCGACCTGGAGGACGCCAACGCCGATCTGCATTCCGACAACACCCGCCTGCGCACCGACAACGCCGCCCTGCGCGCCAACAGGCGCAGCAAGTCGTCCGGCTGACAATTATCGGCAGCGGATCCTTGGCAAGTTCGTGCTATCACGGCCGCACCCGATGGTCTCAGGCTTTGGCTGGGCAATCCGAAGCGGTGTCGGCGGTGTCGCGATCGTCTCGGTACCTGGTGACGAATCGGCGCAGGATCTCTTTGGGCGCGGTGATCGTTTCCCGATGGCCGAGTGCGGTGAGGTATTCCGCCTCGGCCGGGTCGAAGTACCCTGCGTGGCGGTATATTTCGATGCGCAGCGCAAGTCCGTCGCCGTCGAGTTCGGGATGGAATTGGGTCGCGTACACGTGCTCGCCCACGCGGATCATCTGCACCGGGCAGCCGGCCGAACCGGCCAGCAGCACCGCGCCGGGCGGAACCGCTTGGCACGCCTCCTTGTGCCCGACGAATGCCCGGAAAGACGCTGGAATGCCTTGCAGCAGCGGGTCGGCCCGAGCCTGGTCGGTCAATTCGATGGTTTGCGCGCCCGCTGTCTCGCCGTATCGTTCGTCGCTCACCTCGCCGCCGAGGACGTCCGCCAGGATGCTCAATCCGTAGCAGGCGCCGAGATACGGAAAGTCTCGATCGACGATCTCGGCGAGCAGTTTCTTCAGCCCGGGCTCGAAAAGCCTTTGATAGTCGTACTTCTCGCCATCCGGGCTGCTGACATTGCTCGGTCCACCACCGACGATGACCGACGAGTAGTCGTCGAGTTCGACATCGGGAAAGCCCCGGTCCATCTGCACTCGCACCACGTCATCGGCGGCAAGATCGGCGGCGCGCAGGATGGCGTGGTACTCGTCGTCGGCCGCGGCGCACTCGGGCCGCAGCTGGAGCAGCAGACAGGGCTTGGCCATGTACCGATTGTGCTGGATCGGCGCACGCGACAAGGAGTGCGCCGATCGTTGGCGTGTCCAGCGGAGTCCGCTAGGCCTGCTTCGTCCAGCGCGGCGACGACATCTCCTCCCACAGCGGGCCGAAGACCAGCCAGAGGCCGACCACGGTCCACGAGCGTCCGACCCACCACCACAAACTCGTTGCCTGGTCGCCCGCGGCGACCGTGAGGATGATGAGGCCGAGCGCCACCGACGCGATGGTCGCCGCGAGCACGGCGCGCTGCCATTCCCGCCACAGCGCGGCCACCTTCTCGGGCGTGCCCTTCGCCGGCTTCGTCGGCGCGGGCCCACCGGCGAAGCGGTGCGCGAATCGCGCATCCGCCCAGCGCACTATCGCGGGCCCGAACGCGACGCTGACACCGAGATACACCCCGGCCAGCCCATGGATCAGCCCCGGCTCGGCACCCCGGTGCAGATCGAGCGCCGCCGCGGCGATGAGCGCGACGTCGAGCAGCGGGATGCCCCAGAGCAGCGCCGCACCCACCGTGCGCAGCCGCAGCAAATAGCCCGCGATCAGCCCGGCGGCCAGCAATACCCACAGCCCCGCCTCGGACACCACGATCATCGTGGCGACCGGATTGTCCCGGATAACGTCCATCATTGCCTGCCTCTACCGATCAGCGAAAAGCACCTGTACGCAGGCCAAATTACGGCCGCTCGCGGGCACTCCGCGTCCTCCGATCGGAGGATCGATCAGCAGGTCAGTACATCGTTAGGAGGGTCCGAGGGCCGAATCATCGACGCCAACCCGGGCATATCCGGGCACTCGACGCCGTCGATCCCGACCGTCGACTTCCCGCATCGCGTACGTCGCCGCGGTGACGGCCGCACGGGCACAGGAAATCATTTCGCCCGCGGAGACCATGCTCGGCTGATCGAGTATGGTCACCGCCTCGATGGCGCATTGCACGATCCGGGCCGCGGCCGAAGACAGCGGCTCATTGCCGGAATTCACATCTAGTTTCTCATAGGCGGCACGAAGTAATAGTTCGGTTTCGGCAAGAAAGGCGTCCGTCATATCAGGCAATTCTCAATTCAGAACATGGCTTCGTCGAGTTCCATGATGTCGTTGTCCAGGTTCGACAGCACGGCGCGCACCGCGGTCAGCTCCGGCAGCACGTTGCGCGCGAAGAACTGCGCGACAGCGATTTTGCCGTGATAGAACGCGTCATCGGCACCGTTGTCCAGCGCGGCGACGGCGACCTCGGCTTGGCGCAGCAGCTGCCAGCCGATGAGCAGATCACCCACCGCGAGCAGGAAGCGCACCGAACCCAGGCCGACCTTGTACAGCTCGGACGGATTCTCCTGCGCACCCATCAGATGTCCGGTCAGTGCCGCCGCCATGCCCTGCACGTCCTCGAGCGCGGTGGCCAGCAATTGGCGCTCACCCTTGAGCCGACCGTTGCCCGCCTCGGACTCGATGAACTGCTGGATCTGGCCCGCCACGTGACCCAACGCGCCGCCGCGGTCCCGGGCGATCTTGCGGAAGAAGAAGTCCTGCGCCTGGATGGCGGTGGTGCCCTCGTAGAGCGAGTCGATCTTCGCGTCGCGGATGTACTGCTCGATCGGGTAGTCCTGCAGGAAGCCGGAACCGCCGAAGGTCTGCAGCGATTCGGTCAGGAACTGGTAGGCCCGCTCGGAACCGACACCCTTGACGATCGGCAGCAGCAGGTCGTTGACCCGCGCGGCCAGATCGGGGTCGGCGCCGGAAACCTGCTGGGCCACAGCTACATCCTGGTGCGCGGCGGTGTAAAGGTACACCGCGCGCAGACCTTCCGCGTAGGCCTTCTGCATGGCCAGGCTGCGGCGCACATCCGGATGCCGAATGATCGGAACGCGGGGCGCGGCTTTGCCTTTGCCGCTGCCGATGTCACGGCCTTGAATCCGAGTTCGCGCGTATTCCAACGCATTCAGATAACCGGTGGACAGCGTGGCGGCGGCCTTCACGCCGACCATCATTCTGGCCTGCTCGATGATCTCGAACATCTGCGCGATGCCGTTGTGCACCTCGCCGACCAGCCAGCCCTTGGCCGGAATGCCGTTGCCGCCGAAGGTGAGTTCGCAAGTGGCCGAGACCTTCAGGCCCATCTTGTGCTCGACGTTGGTGACGAAGACGCCGTTGCGATCGCCGAGTTCGCCGGTCTCGCGGTCGAAGTGGAACTTCGGCACGAAGAACAGCGACAAGCCCTCGGTGCCCGGCTCGGCGCCCTCGGGGCGGGCCAGCACCAAGTGCATGATGTTGGGGAACAGGTCATCGGAGTCGGCGGAGGTGATGAACCGCTTCACACCCTCCAGGTGCCAGGAGCCGTCCTCCTGCCTGATGGCCTTGGTGCGGCCCGCGCCGACATCGGAACCGGCGTCGGGCTCGGTGAGCACCATGGTTGCGCCCCAGCCCTGTTCGGCGATGATCTTCGCCCAACGCTGCTGCTCTTCGGTGCCGTTGTGGTAGAAGATGTTCGCGAACGAGGCACCGGCCATCTCATAGAGGAACGCCGCCGGTTGGGCGCCGAGGATCAGTTCGCCGATCGCCCACATGGCCGCCCGCGGCACCTCGATACCGCCGAGTTCCTTCGCGACGACGAGCTTGTCCCAGCCACCCTCGCGAACGATGCGGCAGCTCTTCTTGAAGGCCTCGGGCAGGGTGACGCTGTGCGTTTCCGGATCGAAAACCGGTGGGTTTCGGTCGGATTCGGCGAACGGCTCACCCAGCGGCCCCTCGGCCAGGCGACGAACCTCGTACAGCATTTCCTTGACGGTGCCGGCGTCCAGCTCACCGAAGGCGCCGGAATCGAGGACCGAATTCAGGCCGAGTACCTCGAACAGGTTGAACTCCAGGTCCCGAACGTTACTCCTGTAATGTCCCATGTTTCAGCTCTCAGAATATCGATAGCGCGAATACACCTTGTCGAATTTCGAATACGAAAACGGCGGCCCATAGCGGGCCGCCGCCCCGTCGTCTGTGCTGGTTACCGGACCGCCGTGGTGACCAAGGCATTGCTGATCACATCGGCCACCTTCACGAGATCATCCCGGTCGTGTGAAGCCGACACGCACACCCGCAGCAGCGCCCGGTCCTTGGGCACCGCCGGATACATCGCGATGCCGACGTAGGTACCGCCGCGCAGGATCTCGTTCCATACCGCGATCGCCTGTTCGTCGTCGCCGATGACAACGGGCAGGATGGGCGACCAATGGTCGGTCGCCCCTTCGACTTTCACGCCCTTGTCGTCGAGCAGGGTGGTCAGGGTGCGCGCCGCGTCCTCGACCCGCGCGGCCAACACCTTTCCCTCCTCGCTCATCACGATGCGGATGGCCTCGTTGGCGGCCGCGACGCTGGCCGGTGTCGCCGAGGTGCTGAAGATCAGACTGCGCGCCGCGCCCCGCAGTCCGGCAATGAGATCCGCTGAACCGACGATGAATCCGCCGGTGCTGCCGAGCCCTTTCGACAGCGACCCCATGAGCACATCGACCTCGGGGAGCACCCCGCATTCCTCGGCCCAGCCGCGGCGGTGCTCGCCGTAGATGCCGAGCGAATGCGCTTCGTCCACCATGATCGCGGCGCCCGCGCTCTTGGTGACGGCGACGATATCGGCCAGCGGCGAAAGGCTGCCCTCCATCGAGTAGAGCCCGTCCACGATGACCAGTACGTCGCCGGAGGTGTTGCCGACCTCGGCGAGGGCCGCGCGCAGGCTGTCGACGTTGTTGTGCTCGAACCGCCGCAGCCGCGCACCCGATTGCCGTACGCCATCGATGATCGAAGCGTGCGCGTAGGCGTCGACGACGGCGGTGTCCTCCCGCCCGAGCAGCGCGGCAATCGTGCCGACATTGGCGGTATACCCGGAGGTGAACACCAGCGCGCCATCGGTCCCATACCACTGGGCAAGTCGCTCTTCGATATCGACATGCAGTTGCACGGTGCCGTTGAGCAATCGGCTGCCGGTCGTCGCGCTGCCGAACTCGTGGATGCCGCGGTTCGCCGAATGCAGCACCCGCGTCTCCGCGGCCAACCCGAGGTAGTTGTTGGAGCCGAACATCATTACCTGCCGGTCTTCCATCTGCACGGAGGCTCCGACGGCGGACTGCATTGTTCGGAAGAACGGAGAAATGGACTTCTCCTCGAGCTCACAGATCAGCCGTGGCAGGGACTTGGCTGCGAGCCGTTCGATCAGGTTATGCGACATCCTAAATCATGCTTTCGTTCGATAGTTTGATACAGATCGGCAGCATTCAGCAACCGGATGTGGGGCCGAGAATTACACGAATCGGAACTCGCGCTCGTTTCGCAGCCAAGCGACGAGGTTCGCACCCGAGTCACGCATCGATGGCGGATGGAATCGGTGGACAGTGCACACTTCCGCCAGGTACCCGATATCGGGATTCCGCATATAGGCGATGCCGCCCGCGGCCATTTTGACCTTCCCGACGAGGGAATCGATGCAGTCGTCGAACGCCTCGCGCAACGCGAGCAACTCCGCGGCCGAGTCGGCGGTGACCGGCTTCGCGTCGAGCTCCGCGGCCAATCCGATCAGCGAGTTCTCCACGGCGGGCAGGAAACCCGCCATGCCGGCTACGCCCTTGGGATCGACATTGCCCTCCCGGGCCAGCGTGTCCCGCAGCAGCGCGTACGCCGCGCCCAGGTAGGTGCCGAGGATGAGCAGGCCGAACCACTGGTAGCCGAGCAATTCGGTCTCGCCGGTGTCGTCGAGCGCGTTCTTGATCACCATTTCCTCGGCGCAGAACACCCCGTCGAGTTCGACAAGGCATGACTCGGCCCCGCGCAACGTGGTAGCGCGCCAGAACGGCCGCACGGTCAGGTTCTCCGCGCTCGCGGGCACCAAGGCGATCGCCCGCTCGCCCGTGTCCAGCTCGACACTGGCGACGATCACATCCATCGATTCCGCCAGCGAGCACGGCGCCTTACGACCGGTCAGCAGATAGCCGCCATCGCATTTGGTCGCCCGCATGGTGGGGTGAAAGATGGAACCGCCCGGCCTGCCCTCGGAGAAACCGGAGGCGAGCACCTGCCGGTCGACGGCCAGCTGCCGGATCATTTGCCGCTCGGTCTCGGTGGCCTGCTCCGCGAACTCGGCAAGGGCCGCGATGGACAGATGATGCATGGTCGTTGCCGCGCCGAGCGCGGGCGCGATCGAGCCGATCGCGATGTGCACCTGCACCGCCTCGACCGCCGTCGCGCCGAGACCACCCAGGTCGCGCGGCGTGCAGAGGAGCGGTCCATCGTTTCGAACCCACGCCGGAATGAGGCTGCGTTCATCGCGATCGGCAATCGATTCGCCGCTCGCGTCGAGTTCGTCGAGCAACCCTGGAAGCAGACGTTCCGTCGTTTCCCGAGCTGCGGCCAGGGTGGACTTGGCAGCCATTCTTGTTCCCTTCTTGCCAGCAAAAATTATGTGCAAGCACGCGCCATATTTAATGCCAGCATAGCCAAGTCACGTTGTGCCGCAAGAGATTACGATTCCGCACGCGACGCGTAGTCGATTACGCATCGCCCGCGGTAGATATGCGTCACCGGCGCACCGCTGCCGATATTCGACAACCATTTCTCGGCACGCTCGAATGCGCCCACGCAAAATTCCTGGTGCCGACGCACAGCGTCGACACCAGGAAGAAAAGCTACCGATCAAAGAGCGGTTTTCACCGGCACTTCTTCGGTCTTGATCGACCGGCGAGCCAGCAGCGGCACGACGACGGCCAAGCCGAACATGATCGCGGCGGCCGCGACCGCGGCGACCGAGAAGCCCGACGCGAAGGCCGACCGCGCGTTGTCCAGCAGCGCACCTCCCACCTCCGCGGGGAGCTGTCCGGCGACTTGATGGGCCCCCGCGAGGGTGTCCTCGGCCGCGTCGCTGGCTTCGGCCGGCAGCCCCGCGGGAACGTCCACCGACAGGCGGTAGACGGCCGCGCCGATCGACCCCAGAATCGCGATGCCGAGCGCGCCACCGAGTTCGGATCCGGTCTCCGAGATCGCCGAGGCCGCGCCGGCGCGATCCGGTGGCGCTTCGGAGACAACGGATTCGGTGGCCGGGGTGATGACGATGGTGGCGCCGAGACCCAACAGCATGCCACCGGCCAACAGGATCCATACCCCGTCCGACGCCCGGCTGGCGCTGAGCACCAGTAGGGCGATCCCGGAGATCACGAAGCCGACCGACAGCGTCGCCGGGGTTCCGATGGCCTTGAGCAGTGGCGGCGCCGACATGGCGCCGATGGCTGCGGCGACGGTCATCGGGAGCATCCACAGCGCGGACTCGAACGGACCCATATCCAAGATCAACTGCAGGTACTGCGCGAAGAACAGGTTCGGACCCATCATCGCCAGCATCCCCACCGTCACCGCGACTACACCGGCCAGGAATGCCGGGTTGCGGAACAATGTGGCATCGACCAGCGGCACCGGGGTACGCCGTTGTTGCAGCACGAAGACCGCGATGAGGGCAAGCCCGGCCAGCAGCGACACGACGCTGGCCCGGTCGAGTCCCGCTATCTCGGCACTGTGTTTCAAGGCGTACACACTCGACAAGATCGCCGCCAGCAGCAATACCGCGCCGACGAGGTCGAACCGCGAGTTCACCGGGTTGGCGTACTCCGGCACCAAGAACGGCGCGAGGACCAGCAACACGACGATCACCGGCACGTTGATCAGGAACACCGAGCCCCAGCTGAAGAAGTCCAGCAGCACACCGCCGAGAACCGGTCCCAGCGCGCCGCCGCCGACGAACGCGGCCGTCCAGATGCCGATGGCCTTGGTCCGTTCCTCGCCGTCCTCGAAGATGTTGCGGATCAGCGCCAAGGTGGACGGCATCAAGGTCGCACCGCCGATGCCCATCGCGGCCCTGGCCGCGATCAGCACGGCAGTGGTCGGCGCGAAGGCGGCGACCGCCGACGCCACGCCGAATATCGCCACGCCGATGAGTAGCAGCCTGCGCCGACCGATCCGGTCACCGATATTGCCCATCACGATCAACAGGCTGGCCAGTACGAAGCCGTAACTGTCCATGATCCAGAGCATTTGACTGCTGCTCGGCGCGAGATCCTTGCCGATGGACGGAATCGCCAGGTAGAGCACAGACATGTCCATCCCCACCAGCACGACGGGGATGACCAGGATCGTTAGGGCGATCCAGCGTGCCGAGGCAGCCCGCGGCGGTGGCGCTGCCCCTTGTTGCGTCGAACCGAGCATCCTCTGAGCTCCAATCGTCCTGAGATGACCGCGTATTAGATCACTGTTCTAATTTAGTGCTTCGGCGGCACAGAGTAAAGACACAGTCAAGGATCAATCCTGGAATCAGAGCAGCCGCACGTCCGGTACGTAGACGAGCCAGCGGCCACCGCGCGCCGCGAATTCCCGCTCGTTGGCGATGATTTCCTCGGCGTGGTTCCACGCGAACAGCACCACGCGCTCGGCGCCGTACGCCGCGAACTGCGCGGCGGGCAGGACCGGAATATGGGAACCCGGCATCAGGCGGCCCGTCTTGGCCGGGGTCGTATCGAACACGCACGGCACGAGATCCGGTCCGATACCCGCGTAGTTCGTCATCGTCGCGCTCTTGGCGGTGGCGCCGTATCCGGCCACCCGCACACCGCTGTCGCGCAGCTCCTCGAGCCGGTCGACGAGGTCGTGACAGATCTTGTCGACCTCGGCGGCGAACTTCTGCAGCGTCGACAACTCGGCCAGGCCGTGCTTGTCCTCTGCGGCGATGAGCTCGGCGACCGCATCGGTCGGCGTGCGCGCACCGGCCCGCGCGATGGTGTACCGCACCTCGCCCCCGTGCACCGGAAGGCGGAGCACGTCGACGAGCTCGAAGCCGAACTGCCGGGCCATCGCCGCCACCGACCGCGCCGAGAACAGGTAGAAGTGCTCGTCGTAGATCTGGTCGAACGAGGTCTTCTCGACGATGTCACCCAGGTAGGGGTCCTCGAACACGAACACGCCGTCGGGGGCCAGCAGCGCATCGACACCGCGGAAGATCGAATCCAGATACGGGATGTGGCAGATCGTGTTCGCCGAGAAGATGACGTTCGCGGGCCCGTCTTTCGCGGCGATGTCCGCGCCGACGGACTCCTCGAAGAAGTCCGAGCGCACCCGGATACCGGCGGCGCGGGCCACGTCCGCGACCCCGCCGCACGGTTCGACGCCGAGGTGGCGCACGCCTGCCGCCTTGATGGTGCTGAGCATGGTTCCGTCGTTGGACCCGATCTCCACGATGAACGGGTCCGGTCCGGTCAGTTCCGACTCCAGGAACCCCGCCGCGGTGCGCGAAAAGTGGTCCCGCATCCGGCTCGAGCCCGAGGACACGTAGGGATAGGAGTCATTGAACATCCGCTCCCGCGGCACCTCCTCCAACTGCTGCACCATCGCGCACGACTCGCACACGCCGACCCGCAGCTGGTAGAAGAACTCGTCGGCTACCTCCTCGGGGGTCAGAAAGGCGTCGGAGAGCGGCTGGCGGCCGAAGTCCATGAACTCCTGCACGGTTCCACCACAAATACGGCACATGTTTCCTCTATCGGTCGAAAATGGCTGTTGCACAAAGTCGTTCATCGGGAGTCCGCCGGTTGCTCGACGAGCACCGGCGCAACCTGTTCGCGGTCACCGGCGCAGAAGGCGACCATGCGACGCAGCGCGTCGTCCAGGTCGACCCGCGGCGACCAGCCGGTGACCGCACGGAAGGCCGAGGAATCGACCGTGACGCTGCGAAAGTCCCCGGGCGCGGCATAGTCGGGCGCTGCCACCGACACGACGGGCACCGCCGCGCCGGTGTACTCGGCCGCGACATCGGCGATCGTGGCGAACACCTCGCCGAGCGGAGATCCGGTCCCCGACCCGACAAGCCAGGCGCGCCCGCACAATTCGTCCACGTGATCGCACGCCGCCACCAGGGCTCGAGCGACATCCTCGACGAAGAGCAGATCCCGCCGCACCGATCCGTCATGCCACATCGTCAGCGGTTGGCCGGCCAGCGCCCGCCGGGCCATCGTGGCGACGACGCCCCGATCGCTGACCGCCGCGTGCGGGACGAATCCGAAAATCGTCGGCAGCCGCAGCGAGGTGGCCGTCAGCACCCCGTCGTCGGTCGCCGCGAGCAGCAATTGCTCGGCGGTCAGCTTCTGCCTGCTGTATTCCTCGGCGGGCCGGTCCGGCTCGGATCCGTCGAGGATCTCCTTCTCGGTCACGCCGACTTGCGTTGTCGTGCCCGCGAAGACGACGCGCGGCAGGGTGCGGGAGCCGCCGTGTTCGGTCGCGGCGTCGATGAGGTCGCGGACCACACCCACATTGACCCGTTCCGCTTCGGTGTCTCCGGCATCGATCCGCCAGGTCGACGCGCCCGCGATATGCGCGACCGTATGGACAACGATGTCGGTGTCCGCGATGGCGGCGCGCACCGCACCGGGCGCGGTGAGGTCGAGCGTGCACACCTCGATATCGGCGACGGCGGCGGCGGGCACGGGCGCGGGCCTGCGGGAGATGGCCCGAATCCGGATGGGACGCATGGCCAATTCGCGCAGCACGGCCGAGCCGACGAAGCCGCTGGCACCGAGAATCGTGACATGTTCCGGGGTTGTCATTGCCACAGTTCGGCCTCGACTTTCAGGCAGGCCCGGTAGTCGGGCAACAAGTCCCGCTCACCGGCTTGGGCCAGGGTGGGAGCGATCAGATCGCGCTTGGACTGCGCGATCCCCATGTCCCACGGAATGGGCAGGCCCAGTTCGGGATCCAGCGGTGAGACAGCGCGCTCCTGTTCTGGGACATACTCTTCGGACATCACGTAGACGATCACCGAATCGTCCGCGCGGGACAGGAAGGCGTGCCCGACGCCGACCGGGATGTAGAGCGCACGGCCGCCAGGGCCACCGAGTTCCGTTGCGTCCCACTGGCCGAAGGTGGGCGAGCCGACACGCAAATCGACCAGGTAGTCGGTGACTCGACCGCGCGGGCAGTACACGTACTTCGCGCGTCCCGGCGGCGTGGTGGTGTAGTGGATGCCACGGAGCACCCCACGCGCGGAGACGTTGAAGCTGATGTCTTTCACCGGAAACAGCGGTCGCCCCAGCGCGGATCGGAAGGCGGACTCGCGGAACGGGGTGGTGAACAAGCCGCGGCCGTCCCGATAGACGGGCGCGGTGAACTCGAAGGCGCCTTCGATGCCGCATTCCTTGAACCCCGGTCCTTCCATCACCGGACGCCCCCGGCCCGGCGACCGACTCGCTGCCTCGTCATAGCGACCCGACCACCGTACGGACCGACTCGATGACATGATCCTGCTCGGCCTCGGACAGCGACGGATACATCGGCAGCGAGAAGATCTCCCCCGCCAACCGCTCGGTGACCGGCAATGACCCAGTGCGCCAACCGAAGTGGGCGAAGCCGCTCATCGTGTGCACCGGCCACGGGTAGCTGATGTTGAGAGATATGTCGTGCGCGTGCAGCGCCTCGATGATGGCGTCGCGGGCCGGGTGGCGCACCACGTAGACGTAGTAGACGTGGGTGTTGCCCGGATTCGTCACCGGCAGCCGCAGCCCGTCGAGGTCGCCGAGGTACTGCTCGTACCGGCGGGCCACCCGGTTGCGGCCGTCGATGTACTCGTCGAGCCTGCGCAGTTTGCGTCGCAGGATTTCCGCCTGCAGTTCGTCGAGCCGGGAGTTGTGGCCCGGCGACTGCACGACGTAATACACCTTTTCCATGCCGTAGTAGCGCAGCTTCCGAAGGTTCTGGTGAACCGTCTCGTCGGCGGTGACCACCGCGCCGCCGTCGCCGTAGGCGCCGAGCACCTTGGTCGGATAGAAGGAGAAGGCCGCTACGTCGGACATCGTGCCCGCCATCCGCCCGTGCTGTCGTGCGCCATGGGATTGCGCGCAGTCCTCGAGGATCTTCAGGCCGTGCTCGGCGGCCAGGCGCTCCAGCGGCGCCATGTCCACGCACTGCCCGTAGAGGTGCACCGGCACAATCGCCTTGGTGCGCGGAGTGATCGCGGCGGCCACCTGATCGGTGTCCATCAGGAAATCCTCGTCCCGCACGTCGACGAAGACCGGTGTCGCGCCCGCACCGACGATCGCCACCACGGTCGGCGCCGCGGTATTGGACACGGTGATCACCTCGTCGCCCGGCCCGACACCGATCGCCTCGAGCCCGAGCTTGATCGCGTTCGTGCCGTTGTCGACGCCGGTGGCGAAGGGCAGACCGTGGTAGGCCGCGAACTCCGCCTCGAACCCCTGCACACTCGCCCCGAGGACGAGTTGCCCTGAGTTGAACACGGTTTCGACGGCATTGAGGATGTCGTCCTTCTCCTTGGCGTACTCGCCGAGGTAGTCCCACACACGGGTGGTCATGATGTTGCCTCCTGCGGGATTAGATCGGTCATGCAGCTGAGCAGACAGCGCGCGCCGACATTCACGTGATTCCCATAGCGGATGAATCCGGTCAGCTGGTCGATGGTCATCCAGCAGTAGTCGTGCGGGACATCCACGGGCAGGCTGTCCCCGACGTCGATGACGAGATAGCGGTTCTCCGCGTGATAGAAGCGGCCGCCCTCCTCCGAGTGGACGACATCGACGAGCACCTGTGTCGCGGACGCGCCGAGCACAAGATCCAGATATCGCGGCCGTTCCGCTTCCGGCGCGGCGGCGTAATTCCCCGGAATGCACGCCACCGTCGGTGACATTTCGACGACGTCGGCGGTGCCTGCCTCCGTTCGCGCGTGCACCAGCACATGGAATGTGCCCGCGAAATGTCGGCCGAGGAAGGCGATTACGCCGCGTTCGGCCGGGCGGAACATGGGCTGCGACCACTGCCGTACCTCGCGATTGCTGGCCTGCACCTCGACGCCGATCACCGAGAAATGCCTGCCGTCCGGGCGGTGGATCACCCCGCCCGAGCGCTCCCATTCCGGCAACTGCGCGAGCGGCACGACCGTCCTGTCGAGTTGGTTGCGCGACTTGACCTCGGTGAACCAGCTGAGGATGTGACCGAGCGAGTGCAGCGGGGCGCCGGCGCGGTCCGAATCGCCGGTGAGGAACGGGATCCCGGACAAGACCGTGCGGGCGTCCATGTTCACCAGGTTCGGCACCCGAATCAGCTCGGCCAGCTGCGCGACACTCAGCCAGCAGAAGTCGTCGAGGACCGGAACGTCCTCGGCCACCTCGATGATCATGTTGCGGTTCCGTTTGCCGAGGAACCACGAGCCCTGTTCCGATTGCAGCGAATCGAAAACCGGCCGACCACGGTGCGGCGAGCGGAAGTAGTCCAGATACGGCACGGCGCTGCCGCGATGGACCCGGGTGAAGTTGCTCCGCGTCGCCTGCACCGTTGGCGACAGTTGGAGCAGATTGACGTTTCCCGGCTCCATCTTGGCCTGCATCAAACAGTAGATCGAGTCGCCCATCCGCTTGGCGATGATGCCGAGGATCCCGATTTCCGGTTGCAAGATTATCGGCTGGGACCAGGCCGCCGGTCTGCGGTTCTCGGTACTCACCCGGACACCGATGACAGAGAAGAATCTGCCACTGCGGTGGTGCACGTTCCCGGTCCGCGGATCGGTATACCAACCGTCCAACGCATCCAGCGACTGGACATTCACCCGATAGTCGTTGGCGCATTCGCGGGCGGCGAACCAGTCATAGAACTGGGTTAATTCCTCGAACATGGCGACGTCCCAACATCTCGTTACAGGTTCGCACTGACCGTCAGTTCGGATTCCAGGTCGTCCAGCGCCGCGCCGGTGTACGCGGCGATGCGATCGATACCGGGCACGGTGTCCGGGCAGCAGTGGAATCCGATACCGAATGCCCCCGAAATCGTCAGCGCCGCAACGATGAGCCCGCATCCGTGGTACAGCGGGCCGATCGGGAACATCGCGTCGAGATGTGCGCCCGCGAGGTAGAGATCGGCGTCCGGACCGGGAATGCACGAGACGATGGCACTGAAGGGTGGCGCCGTCCGGCCTGCCAAACCGGTCGCCTGATTGAGCGCGAACTTCCCGCCGATCAACGGCGAGTACATCACCGCGACCTCCGGGGTGCGGCTGCGAATATCGTTCTTGGCGATCGTGCTCGACCGCGCCACCGCCCGCAATCGCTCGACCGGATCGGCGATGTCGGTGAACATCGTGATCAGAATCGTGCTGTAGGCGTTGAGCGTGGCGTCGTCACCGGGCACCCGAATATTGAACGGAACGCTCGCGATGAGCGGTTTGCCCGGCAGCTCGCCCCGCTCTTCGAGATAGCGGCGCAGTCCGCCCGCGACACTGCTGACCAGGATGTCGTTGACGGTGACGCCCGCGACCTTGGCGATACCCCTGATGCGCTCCAGCGGATAGCTGACCGTCGTCGCGCGGCGACGGTGCGTCAACCTGCCGTTCAACACGGTCTTCGGCGCCACATAGGGTGCCGCGACCTCGGCGATACCCTGCTTCGCATTGCGCTTCATGTACTTTCGCGCCTCCAGCAGCTCCCGCATCGGTGCCGGTTTCGGCGGCGGGGGCAGCTCGGAGGTGGGGCCGACCGTCCAGATCGGACGCAGCTCCGCCGTCCCGGGATCCTCGGTGACCGACTGCACGAAGCGCTGATTCCAGCCGACGCCGTCCATCACCGCGTGGTGGAACTTGACGTAGGTCGCGAAGCGTCCGCCCTCGAGCCCCTCGATCAGGTGGTACTCCCACAGCGGCCTACCGAAATCCAGCTGAGGCCCGTGCAATTCGGCGATCAGATCGTCCAGCTGGCGCTGGCCGCCCGGGGCGGGCAGCCGGTGATGGCGCAGGTGGTAGTCGAGATCGACGGCGTCGTCGGCGAGCATGCTCATCGTCGCGTTGATCTTGCGCATGGCCGGTCGGTCCAGCACGTAGTTGAACGGGGGTGCGAAGGTGCGGATTTCCCGCAGCCGTCCGAGCAGTTGCGTCGCGTAGTCGGCGTCGGCGCCCTTCGGCGGTGTGAACACCGCGAGCATCGCGACGTGCTGACCCGCGGTAGCGGAGTCGACCACGAAAAAGAATTTCTCGCTCATGGCGATGGTCGGACGTTCGTTTTTGTTCGTGTCATTCATTGCGGCGGTGGACCTTTCACCTATGGCTGCCATTGGTATCTGTTACCGGCGTACCGGCATTTTTCTTGCTGACTTTCCCCACTTCAGCCGCACAGCACCATGGCCACGCTCCGCTCGAAATGTGGTGTGCGCGCGGCGATTGTCAGACTGCTCGCCGCACACAACGCACGAAAACCTCCGACCAGGCTCATCACCTTTCCCAATCCACGCCCGCGTAGACCCGCCGCGATGACGTCCGCGCAATCGCCGGACGAACACACCAGAATCCATCCGCCGGTGTGCTCGCGTGCCAGGGCGAGACACGACGGGCTCGCCGGGTCGAGCCGGTTTACGACCACATCGGAGCCGATGGCCAGGGCTCCGTACAGCGGGCCCTCGCGCGTGCGCTGCCGCTGCGAGCGGATATCGACGACGACGCTGCCGAGGGCTATCGCCGTCGGCAATTCACCGACCGTCATCCGGTGGTCGAGCGTCAATTGGTCGAGCATGATGACCTATGCGGCGGTGTTCTTGAAGGGATTGAAGTCGCGGCCGAACCGGTAGATCATGTTCACCGTCATCGGACGCGTCATGTAGGTGAAGATCTTGTTCACCCCGCCGGGCACGCACACCGGCTTGCCCTTCGAGACGGCCTTCCACCCCGCGGCGGCGACGTCCTCGGGGTCCTGCCAGAAGAAGCCGGGCATCCCGTCGGCGATCTCGCGAACGCCCATCACATCGTGGAATTCGGTGCGGGTCTGTCCGGGGCACAGCGCCGTGACGTGGATGCCCTGCGGCGCGAGTTCCATGTTGAGCGACTGCGACATGTGCAGGACGTAGGTCTTGATTCCCGTGTACAACAGGCTCTGCCCTGGCGGCCCGAACGCTGATACCGACGAAAGGTTGATGACCCGGCCCCAGCCACGCTCGCGCATATGTGGCAGTGCGCGGTGGGTGAGTTCGGTGACGGCGGTGATCATCAGCTGGATCTCACCCGCGAGGCTCTCCCACGACGCGTTCGCGAACGTGTGATTGGCGCACAGGCCGGCATTGTTGACCAGCACATCGATGCCGCGGCCGAGTTCGTGCATCTTCGCCATGATCTTTTCCGGCGCACCGGGTTCGGTCAGATCAATGGCGAGCACCTCGCAACTGACCCCGTTGCCTTCCCGCAATTCGGTGGCCAGTTCGGCCAGCTTTTCCTCGCGCCGGGCGACCAGGACCAGTGCGTAGCCCTCCGCTGCGAGCAGGCGGGCGAATGCCGCCCCGATACCGGATGACGCGCCCGTGACGAGCGCGGTTTTCGATGCCGACATCCTCATACCTCGATTTCGACTGTGTTGATGGAGAAACGGTTGAATATCAGCCTCATGCCGCCGCCATTCCGCCGTCGACGGAGATGACGGTGCCGGTGATGAACGAGGACGCTCGTGAACCGAGGAAACCGACAATGCCGGCGATATCGTCGATGCCGCCGTGCCTGCGCATGGCCAATCGCGCACCGATTTCCAGCGCCAGGTCGCGCTCGAGCATGTCGGAGACGAACGGCCCGAGTGCCATGGCGTTGACGGTGATCTGTGGTGCGAGCCGGTTCGCCAAATGCTTTGTCAGATGGTGCATCGCGGCCTTGCTCGCGCCGTAGGAGTAGCTTTCCGCGGCGGGCACGCGTATTCCGTCGATCGAGCCCACATTGATGACACGGGCCGGGTCGTCGGGTGTCGATGCCGCCACCAGCAGCGGCCGGAGAAATTTCGTCATGTGGAATACGGCCTCGAGATTGACGGCCAGCGTGTCACGCCAACCCGTCTCGTCGAACTCGTCGAGCGGGGCCGCGTGAAATACCCCCGCGTTGTTGACGAGCAGATGCAGTGCCTGCTCTTCCGTGCCGAATTCCTCGGCCAGCGCCCGGCAGCCCGCTTCCGAGGACACGTCAGCGACCAGCGATCGGCAGTCACCGAGCAGCGACAATGCCGCGGCGGCCTTCTCCGCGGCCATGCCGTCGCGGGCGGTGAGATAGACCTGTGCGCCCGCTTCGACGAGCGACTGAGCGATGAGCGCACCGACTCCACGGGCACCGCCGGTCACCAGAGCGACCTTGCCCTGGACCGAGAACAAGCTTTCGTTCATCGCGCTTCCTCCTGCGCGGCACGCATCCGCAGCACCTTCTTGTCCACCTTGCCGACGGCGGTGAGTGGAAATTCCTCGACGAAATCGAATCGGTCCGGGATCTTGTACGCGGCGACGCCGCGGTCGCGCAGAAACTCCGTGAGCTCGCGGGGCCGCAGCGGCCCGTGCGGGATCACGAACGCGCAGATCCGTTCGCCGAGTAGGTCATCGGGCCTGCCGACGACCGCGGCATTGTGCACCCGCGGGTGGTTCATGAGGATCTCCTCGATCTCCTCGCACGCCACCTTCTCGCCGCCGCGGTTGACGATGTCCTTGGCCCGGTCGACGACGACGAGGTGGCCGGACGGCAGCCTGCGCACGATGTCGCCGGTGCGGTAGAAACCGGCGGCGGTGAAGGCGCGCAGGTTGTGTTCGTCCGCGCGGTAGTAGCCGCGAATCGTGTACGGGCCGCGCGTGAGCAGATGCCCCGGCGTGCCGTCGGGCACCGGCCGGTCGTCGTCGTCGACGATCCGGACCTCGTCACCCGGTGACATCGGCCGGCCCTGGGTCTCGACGATGAGCTCGTCGGAATCGTCCAGGCGGGTATAACAGATCAGCCCCTCGGCCATCCCGAACACCTGCTGCAGCGTGCAGCCGAGGGTGGCACCGACGCGGCGGGCCGCCGATGGCTTGAATCGCGCACCCCCGACCTGCAATACGCGCAGGCTGGACAGGTCGTGCCGGGTGGTTGCCGCCACATCGAGCCAGCGCAGGGCCACCGGCGGCACCACCGCGGCAACGGTGACACGGTGCCGCTCGATCAACGGAAAGGCGTTGTCAGCACTCGGACTCGGCGACAGCACCACCGTGGCGCCGACGGTCAGCGCGCCGAGGATGCCGGGCGCGCACAGGGTGAAGTTGTGTGCCACCCGCAACGCCGCCAAGTACACATCGTCGGGTCCGAGCGGACACGCGCTCAGGCTGGCGCGGGCGTTGTAGGCGTAGTCGTCGTGCGTGCGTGGAATCAGCTTCGGTACCGCCGTCGACCCGCCCGAGAGTTGGAGCAGGGCAATGTCGCCCGGCGCCGGTTCGGGACGTTCGACCGGTTCCAGATACAGGTCGGCCAGCGCGATGTAGGGGCCGGGATCCCCGTGCACGATGGTGGTCCGCAGGCTCGGGCAGGCCGCCGCGATCCGCTCCGCCATGGCGCGATAGTCGAACCCGGCGTAGTGATCGGCGATGACGTAGGCGACCGCGTCGCTCTGCGCGCACAGATGGGTGATCTCGTGCTCGCGATGGGCGGGCTGGGTGAGCACCGGGATCGCGCCGATCCGGAACAGCGCGAAGCACACGACGACGAATTCGCCGACGTTCGGCATCTGCACGATCACCCGATCGCCGCGCCCGATCCCGACACCCTCGAAACCGGCTGCAAGACAGTCGGCTTCGTGATCGAGCTGCTGATATGTCCAGCCGCGCACCGCATCGACCACCGCCGTCCGGCCGCCGTGCAGGCGGGCGGACCGAGCGAGCACACTGCCGAGCGTCGCGCCGGTCCAGAAGCCGGCCGCCCGATACCCGGCGGCAACATCGTCGGGCCACGGGGTGAAGTCGCGCCCCACGCCGGTCAGTGACAGCGGGGCGGTCATCGGCGCGCCCCTTGCCCGCTCGGATCCATCGCGACGGCGTCCTCCAGGCCGATCGCCGACAGGAAGGTGCGGAACTTCGCGCTCGTTTCGGCGAGTTCGCTTGCCGGATCGGAGCCTTCGACGACACCGGCGCCCGCGTACAGCCGCAGCCGGGTATCGGCGACCTCCGCACACCGCAGCGCGAGCACCCACTCGCCGTCGCCGGTCTCGTTCATCCATCCGGTCAACCCGCAGTAGAACTGCCGGTCGAACGCTTCGGATTCGGCGATCACCCGCCGCGCGAAGGACGCGGGCCAGCCGCAGACCGCCGGGGTCGGATGCAGTGCGGCGG
This sequence comes from Nocardia iowensis, assembly GCF_019222765.1. Lineage (NCBI taxonomy): Bacteria > Bacillati > Actinomycetota > Actinomycetes > Mycobacteriales > Nocardiaceae > Nocardia > Nocardia iowensis. Next base: position 7,750,793 of record NZ_CP078145.1, read on the forward strand.
CGAGTTCCAGTGCGTTGGGCAGCGGATCGGCCAGCACCCCACGCACCCTGGTCGACAGATGCCACATCGTTCTGGTGTGGATCACCGACGGCTGATCGGGCACCTCGAGCGCGGCGCAGAACGGACGCAACGCATCCGCGACCGCGTCGACGACGATCCGGTGCTCCCGCAGGTCCTTCGCCGAGCGTTGCAGTTCCCACGCCCGGCGCCGGTCCTCGACCGGATCCGAACTGCGCGGGGCCGACCCGGCAAGCGGGTTGGACACGACGCTGCGGCCGACTCGGCGAACCACCAATTCGGGACTGGCGCCGACGAGCATCCGGCGCGCGCCGTTGCGCACCGTGCCTACCGGAACGGCGAAGACGTACGCGTCGGGTTCACCGAGGATCAGGCTGCGCACAAGGTCGCGGGCCCGTGCGGGTTCGGCGGTGATCACGTCGATGGCCCGGGCCAGCACCACCTTGTGCTGGCCGGACCCGGCCAGCTTCACCAGCGCGCGTTCGACACTGTTGATGTACCGATCCGGCCACGGCATCAGATCCACCCGCACCGCGCGCGGAATCTCCGGCGCCCCACCGGTATACGTGCGGCTGGCGGGCGGGCCCCAGTGGATATCCCTGGCGACCACCAGGCGCGCGGGTGCGTTCGGTGCGAACGGGACGGCACCGACCAGCAGTGGTCCGCCGGACGCCCGGTCCTTGGCGGTCATGTCCCTGGCGCAGTCGGCGAGCAGGGCGGTGCCGTGCTCGGCCGCGTCGGCCAGCGGGGTCGCGTTGGCCGCCGCCATCACGTCGCGGGCGACCAGTGTCGAGGTCGGTGACGCGAGAAACAGCTCGCTCTCGTCGGCCACCGCCGTCGGGTCGAAGACATCGGGTTTGCGGGCATCGATCGCTTCGGTAGTCATCGCGCCGTCCTTTCTGCTGTCGTCACGGCGTCGAAGGCCAGAGCGTGTCGGAGGTCGTCAGCAGCCCCGAGAGCCATCCGACGAACGCACGCTGGTTCTCGACGAGATGGAAGTGATCGCCGGGCATGGTGTGCAGATCGAAGCCGGCCACCGTGCAGTCCTGCCACGCCAGCGCCTCGTCCTCGGTGATCTCCGGATCGGCGTCGCTGATCACCGCGGACAGCGGAATGTGCAGCGGGGCAACCGAACCGGGCTGGTATCGCTCGATCAGCCGGTAGTCCGCGCGGATCATCGGCAGCATGAGCTCGCGGATCTCCGGATGGTCGAACAGTGCCGTCGTCGCACCGCCGAGACTGCGCAGCTCATCGAGCAGGCCTTCCTCGGAACGCAGGTGCACGTCGTTCGGTCGCAGCCGATGCGGCGGCGGATGGCCGGAGACGATCAGCCGTTCGACCGGCCGGGTCGTCCGGCGCGCGACCTCGAACGCCACGGCAGCGCCCATGCTGTGCCCGAACAGCACCATGGGGCCGCCCGGCAGCGCCGCGACGAATTCGTCGGCGAGACCTTCGAGGGTGTCCGGGTGGGAGTCGACCAACCGGTCCTCGCGGCCCGGATAGATCGCGATCGCAAGTTCGATGCCGTCGGGAAGATGCTCGACCCACCCACGGTAGAAACTTGCCGAACCGCCCGCGTGCGGAAAACACACGAGCCGCAGCTGCGGTGACGGTTCCGGGCGGTACACCCGGAAACGGGACTGGTCGGTGGCTCTCATATCGTTCCTTCATCGAGTGCGATGAGCTCGTCGAGCGCGGTGTCGTGCTCGGACAGGTGCACGACCGCCGGATCGGCGGCCAGGTCGTCGACCACACGGTCGGGCGCGAGGACTTCGGCCGCGAAATGCACGCCGGGACCGATCCGGTCCGCGGCCACCGCGACGATCGCGGGCACCGCGGCGGCCGCGACGAGTGCCGCGGCGCTGTCGGCACGCAGCACCAGCGATCGAGTGACCGGCTGCCCCGCGGTCTTGCCATCCAGCTGGAACAGCATGGTGGCGTGTCGCGCGCGGCCGAGCACGTCGAATTCCGCTGCCTGCCTGACCTTTTCGGTCAGGGACGGAACCTCGGACTCGGCGCTGCCTGGAATCTGCTGGAGCAAGCCGGGCAGCCGCTCGCCTTCGAGTACGGCGTACCAGGTACCCGACCCGAGCCCGAGGTTGGTCGCGCTCCGGCGCGCCTCCGGCGACAGATACGGCTGCGCGGTGACCGGCTCCCTGAAGTGCGGCAAACGGATATCGGTTTGCCGCCGCACCGCGTCGAGGGCCGGACCGTTGCGCCACGCGGCCAACGGCACATCGTCGCCGTCCCTGATGCCGACGACGTAGTCGTAGGCGGAGGAGTACCCGAAGGTGTCGCGGGCGCCGTGGTACACCGTCAGCGATTCGATGACATCGCAGCCACGCGCCAGGTGCCGCGGCAGCAAACCGGTCAGGCCGGGGATCATGCCCGCGGAAAGCACCGCGCACCAGTCGTGCGCACCGGCCAGGCGGGCATGCACGGGGTGGTCGCCGCCGATGTCGACGTAGGGCACGCCCGCCCGCCGCGCCGCGAGCGCGACCCGATCCAGGATCAGCCGGGTCGGTCCCGCGCAGTTCACCAGGACGGTGCAGCGTTCGCCGAAGCGCGCGAGCGCGTCGGCATCCATCAGGTCGAGCTGCGCGAATTCACCGGCGCCACCGAGGCGGTCGGCGATCAGCGCACGGCCTGCGGTCGCGTCCCGTCCGGCGATCAGCAGATCGCCTGCCCCCTGCTTGTGCAACCGCTCGGCGATCAGCGCGCCGACCGCACCGTAGCCGCCGAGCAGCCCGATCCGCGCGGTCATGATCGCGCCTCGTTCAGGAGTGCGGCGAGCAGCGCGAACTTCTCGTCGGGCGACGGATGATGGACCGTGACATCGCCGAGGCCACCGGTGCGCAGCTCGTCCACCAACCCGGTCAGCTCCGGTTCCGGGGCCGATCCGACGACGACGACCGGCCCGTCGTACGGCTGAACCCGGTAGCCGCGCAACGCATCTACCGTCGCGCGGAAGATGTCGTAGCGCTTGGCCGTTGTCAGGTCCGTGGCGATCTCGACCAACGCGCCGATCGCCGCGATCCGCTCGGCCGAGGTCGTGCTCCACGGATGCCCGGCCACCTGCGCGAGGGTCGGCGGGAAGCCCACCGCCGCCGGTGCGACCCCGATCTCCTTCGCGAACAGGTACTCGAGTTCGGCATCGTCGCGGGCGAGATCACTCAGGCGATACGGATCGACCAGCACCACCTTGTCGACTTCCGTTCCGGCGGCCGCGATTTCGCGAGCCAACTCGAGCGCGAGCACCGCGGTCGCGCCGTAACCGGCCACCTGGACCCGGCCCGGACGCTCGGTGCGGACGAAGCGCGCGTACGCCGCGGCCCGCCGCTCCAGCAGCAGTTCCGGCTCGGTGCGCAGATAGGTCTCGGCGTCACCGGCGGTGAGCCCCAACACCTTTCGATCCGGGTCGAGCAGGTTCGGCAGCGCGGCGAAGTTGTAGAACTTGCCGGTGCCGTCGTGCACGAGCACCACAACCGGGTCCGCGGTCCCGTGGCCGAGATGCACCAGCGGCGACACGATCTTGCGCCGCGCGGGTTCCGGCTGCGCCGCCTGACCAACGCTCGACAGATAGCGGGCCATGGCCGCCACCGTCGGCTCCGGGAGCAGTTCGCGCACCAGCGTGTCGAAGTACATGCCCGCCGCCTCCGGCACCCGATCGCGCAGCTTCGCCACCAGCTGCGTCGACAGCAGCGAATTGCCACCGAGTGCGAAGAAATCGTCGTGCCGACCGACCTTCTCGATCTTGAGTACTTCGGCCCACAGCTGTGCCAGCGTGGTTTCCAGACCCTCGGCCGGCTCGTCGCCGCCCATGGCCGCCACACCGGACAGGCCGCGCAGTTCGGAGGCGAGCGCGGCGCGATCGACCTTCCCGTTCGCGGTGACCGGTATCGCCGCCACCGGGTGGACCGCCGACGGGCACATATAGCCGGGCAGCAGATCGCGCAGGTAGCGGTCCAGGTGCAGGTCCTCCAGCGGCTCGGTGGCCGCGACGAACGCGGCCAACCTGCGGCGCAGCGCCTCGCCGCCGTCGACGAGCACGACCGCGCCGGACACCGCGGGGTGCGACAGCAACGCCGACTCCACCTCCGCCAGCTCGATGCGATGGCCCCGAATCTTGACCTGGTCGTCCTCCCGGCCGAGGAACTCGATCGCCCCCGACGGCAGGTATCGGCCGAAATCACCCGTGCGATAAAGCGTTTCACCGGTGACCGGGTGGCGTCGGAAACGCTGCCCGGTCCGCTCCTCGTCATTGAGGTAGCCGAGGGCAACGCCGACCCCGCCGATGTACAACTCCCCCGCTACCCACTCGGGACGGTCCCGCATTTCGTGGTCGTAGACGTGGAAGGTCTGATTCCGCAACGGATAGCCGTAGGGAATGCTCGACGCGTCCGGATCGACCGCATCGATGGGGTAGTGGATCGACCAGATCGACGCCTCGGTCGCACCGCCGAGGCTGATCAACCGCAGACCCGGCACCCTGGCCCGGATCTCGTCGGGCAGGGTGACCGGAATCCAGTCCCCGGACAGCAGCGCCAACCGCAGCGACGGGAAGGCAAGGTCGGGGTGCGCCGACAGGTAGTGGCTCAGCATCTGCAGCTGAGCGGGCACCGAGTTCCATACCGTGATGCCGTGGCGCGCAACCAGTTCGGCCCAGTGCGACGGTTCGCCCCGCCGAGCCGCGTCGGGCAGCACGAGGGTGCCGCCCGCACCCAGGGTGCCGAAGATGTCATAGACCGACAGGTCGAAGCCGAGATTGGCCAGGCCGAGCACGCGGTCCTCGGCCGTGACCTCGAAGCGCTCGGAGATGTCGGCGATCGTGTTCGCCGCGGCCCGGTGGCTGATCATCACGCCCTTCGGCGTGCCCGTCGAGCCGGACGTGTAGATCACGTAGGCCAGGTCGTCGGGGGTGCGGTTGCGCGCCGCGAGCTCGAAAGTCGCGGTGTTCGCGGCGATCTCGTCGAGTCCGATGGCTCGGACCGAGGTCGGCGCGGTGGTGTCGGCCTGCGCGCCGACGAGGAACGCGGCACCGGAGTCGCTCAGGATGCGATCCCGCCGCGTCACCGGCTGACCCGGATCGATGGGCAGGTACACGCCACCGGCCGCCAATGCGCCGAGCACGGCCGCGATCTGATCCAGGCCCTTGTCCACCGCGATGGCGACGATGTCACCCGGCGCCGCACCGGCCTGCCCGATGGCGTCCGCGATGCCGCGGGCGCGGGCGCACAGCTGGTGATAGGTGTAGCTGCCCGCGGCGTCGATCACCGCGACCCGGTCCGGGTGGCGCCGCGCGGCCGCGAGCACCGGCTCGTGCAAAAGGGTGTCGGGGATCAGGCCGGTCGTCGCGTTGACCTCGGTGCGGCGCCGTGCCTGCTCCGGTGACAATGACACCGGCGCTTGCGCATTCCACACGTCCTCGTCGCGGGCCAGGCGGACGAGCAGGTCCTCGAAGGCGGCGAACATGTCGTCCACCAGGCCGTCGGGGAACACCTCGGTGCGCACATCCCAGTTCAATTGCAGGGCGCCGTCGCGCTCCAAGGCCTGGCAGTCGATCCACACCTGCGGTGTCTGACTGATGCCGTAGCCCAACCGGCCGAGCGATGCCTCGTCGTTGCCGCTGTCCAGGCCGATCGAGCCGGTGAAGACCACCGGCATCAGCGCCTCGTCCTGGCTGCGCCGACGAGCGATCTCGCGGATCACCTCGATGCCGGAGAACAGCCGGTGGTCCATGTCGTCGAACAGTTGCGTGCCGAGCCGCTGGGCCCGCTCGGCGAAGCTGGCGGCCCCACCAGGGCGCACCTCGAGCAGGGTGACCGAGGTGAAGTCACCGACCAGCACGGGCACATGCGGATGCAACGGCAGCCGGTTGAGCAGCGTCAGGTTCAGCGTGAAATCCGGTCGCCGCGCCCACATTCCGATGATCTCGGCGTAGGCGGCGAGCACCGCACCCGACGCGGTCACGCCCGCCCCGCCGGCACGCCGTTTGAAGGCGACCCAGTCGTCGGGCGCCAGGTGCAGCTCCCTGCGGGTGAATGTCGGCAGGTCGTCCTCGCGCGACGAGGTGGGCAGTTCGGGAGCGGGCGGCAAGTCGTCGACGCGGTCGAGCCAGTAGTCGCGGTCGAGTTGGTACTGGGCCGCGTCCCGCATGCCGCGCTCGGCGAGCACGTAGTCGCGGAACGACACATCGGTCTGCGGCAGTGCGTAATCCGGGTCCCGCTGCAATCGTTCGAGTTGATCGAGCAGCATCGAGATGCTGGCCCAGTCGGCGAGCAGGAAGTCCACCGACACGTGCAGCACGGCCCTGGCCGGGGCCAGGGTGAGGCGCAACTCGAACAGCGGCCACTTGTCGGTGCTGATCTGCTGATGACCGAGCTCGTCCCGGACCTTGGTCAGGAACGTTTCGACGGCCTCGTCGGTGCCGGTGCGCAGGTCGGCGACCGGGATCGGGTAATGCGGAACCTCCGGCAGCACTTGCTGAAAGCCCTCGTCGGAGACGACGGCACGGAGCATGTCGTGGTGCGCGATCAGGCGATTCCAGGCCTGCTCCACCCGGACGGGATCGAGTTCGTCGTACTCGACTTCGACGTACATGTGGCAGGCGATGCCGCCGTAGGCGTATCGGTGCCTGCGGCCCATCACGTACGCGGTCTGCACGTCGGTGAGCGGGAACGGATCGTGTGCGTGCGCGGGATCGGCGACGACGGTGGGCAGTCCCGCGCTGCGCAGGGCGGCGAGGATCGCCTCCTTCTGCTCCCGGAGGACCGCGACGCGTTCGCCGGTCATCACCCCTTTCGGGGCGCGGAATCGGAGCTTGCCCGATTCTTCCCAGAGATGCACCCCGGCCTTTTCCAGTTCCGCGATAACTTGATTGGGACTCATATCTCGCCGTCCTCCATTGATTCGTCGAGCTGGGCCGAGATCGTGTCGGCGACCGCGGCCACGGTGGGTTCGGCGAACATCTGCCGCAGCCGCAAGACCACACCGAACTGGCGGCGCACCGCCTCGGCGAAATGCGTTGCCGTCAAGCTGTCGCCACCGATGGCGAAGAAGTTGGTGTGCCTGCCGATGTCGGCGCCCGCGCCGGGCAGCAGCCCGGCCCACAGCTCCGCGATGGCCTTTTCCACCTCGGTGCGCGGCGGTTCGCCTGCCTCCTCGCCGTCACCGATCGAGCTGAGCAACTCGGCCACCCGCTTGCGGTCGACCTTGTCGCGGGCGCTCAGCGGCAGCCGCGGCAGCACGGTCAACCGATCGGGCACCATGTGCGTCGGCAGTTCGCCGCGCAGCCTGGCCAGCACCTGCTCCGCATCGAGCACCGGGCGGTCCACCGCCGAGCGCGCGGTGAGCAGCAGCAGCGCGGAATCGTCCCGCTCGGCAATGTCGATCTCGGACAGGTCCGCCGCGGTCAGCACGTCGGCCCAGCGGGCCTTGTCCAGCATCGGGCTGCGGCGGCCACCGCCGAACCCGCGCTCGAGCAGGGCCGCGGTGAGCAACCCGATCGGTGCCAGCTCACTGTGCTCGATGCCGACCAGCAGACCGCGCGGGACGAGCAGGTCGGCCGCCTCCAGCGCGCCGTCCACCGGATCGCGGTATCGGTGCAGCGCAACGACTGTCACGACGACGTCGAAGTGGTTGCGCAGGTCCTGCGGCAGCACCCCACCGGTCATCGCGCGGAACTGCCTGCTGTGCGGCAGCCCGTCGAGCCGCTGCGCGGCGAGGTCGAGCAGTCGGGGCGACGGGTCGAGCAAGGTCAGCTCGATGTGCTCGCTGTCAAGGCCGTCGAGCAGGTGGCGCGCGGCCATGCCGGTGCGGCAACCGAGTTCGGCGACGCGGACCGGACGGCCGAGCCGGGCGGCGAGCCCGGTGATCGTTCTGGCGATCCGGCCGATCGCGGCCCCGACATCCGGCTGCCCGGCGACCAGCGACTCCGGCGCGAGCACCGGATCCTCCAGCAGGGTGAGCGGTGACCGATCGCCGCGCAGGATCTCGGTGACTTCAGCATCGGCGACGGCCAACCGTTCGGCCACGGAGTGCATCCACGTGCCCTCGGCCGCAGCGACATTCGCCGCCAAGACGGCCGGATCACGGGCCTCGTCCCAGCGTGCTCCGGTACCGAAGCGGCCGGAGTGCGCGGTGAGCACGTCCCGCTCGACGAGCCAGTCGAGCCAGAGCACCAGCAGATTGCGGAAGTCGTCTGCGACGCCGAGCGCCGCTGCGATGTCGTCCACCGGAGCGGGGCCGGACTCGAGCCCGGCGGCGAGCAATGCCGCGATCCGCGCCTCGACGATCGCCGCTTCGACATCGCCACCGGTGGTGAGTGCCTCATCGACACCGCCGTCGAGCACTCGGTCCAGCTCCGCCATGCCGTCGGTGGCCGGGGTCGCCCCGCTGTGTGCGGCGGTGACGGCCGCGGCGAGTTTGCGGTGGACGCCGGTACCGACGGTGGTCGCGACCGCGCTATCGATGTACGGATGCGCCTCGAGCGCGGATTCGATCTCGCCCAGCTCGATTCGATGGCCACGTACCTTGACCTGATGGTCCAGCCGACCGAGGAATTCCAGCGTGCCGTCCGGCCAGAACCGCGCCACGTCACCGCTGCGATACCAGCGCTGGCCCTGCCAGGACACGAACTTCTCCGCGGTCTTGGCCGCGTCGCCCCGGTATCCCTGTGCGACGCAAACTCCGCCGATCCACAGTTCACCGGCCACCCAGTCCGGGCAATCCCGGCCCTGGGTGTCCACCACTCGGTGGCACTGGTTGTGCAGGGCGAATCCGTAGGGGATGGAACGCCATTCGGGATCCATTTCGGTGACTTCGTACGCGTTGGACCAGATCGCCGTCTCGGTCGGCCCGCCGAGCGCGACGAATCGGCCTGCGGCAGAGCGCGCCCGGTATCGCACGGGCAGATCCATGCCCACCCAGTCGCCGGCCAGCAGCACCAACCGGATCTGGTCGGCCGTACCGTCGGCCTCGGCCGCGGTCAGGTACATGTCGAACAGCGCGGGCACGCTGTTCCAGACCGTCACCTCATGGCGACGGCACAGCTCCACCCAGCGGCGGGCCTCGCGGCGATCCTGCTCACCGATCAGCACCAGCGCACCGCCGACGCTCAGCAAGCCGAACAGGTCGTACACCGACAGATCGAAATCCGCCGCCGACAGCGCCAATGCCCGATCGTCGGCACCGACGCCGAACCGTTCGTTGATGTCGTCCAAGGTGTTCATCGCCGCCCGGTGCGAAACCTCTACGCCCTTGGGCTCACCCGTCGACCCGGACGTGAAGATCACGTAGGCCGAACCGGATACGTCGACGCCGACCGGGCCTGGCAACGGGGTACCGTCCGGTGCCGCCGGGGAGATCACCCGCATGTTTTCGGGCCACCCGCCGCTGGCCTCGTCGGCCACCACGTACCGGACGCCCGCCGAAGCGAACATCCGATCCCGTCGTGCCACCGGCTGGTCGACACCCACCGGTACGTACGCCGCACCCGCGGCCAGCACACCGAGAATCGAAGCAACCTGGGCCGGGCCCTTCGGCAGCGTCACCCCGACAACGTCACCGCGACGCACGCCGCAGGCCACCAAGCCACCGGCCACCTGTAGCGCCCACGCGGCCAACGTCCCGTAGGACAACTCGCCGTCCTCGCCCCACACCAAGGCCACCCGGCCCGGCTCACGCTCGGCCCATTCGAAGAACCCGCCGTGCAACGGCCTGCCGCTCTCCGCGCGCGGTATCGGCAGCGAGTTCCGCTGAGGCAGCCGCAGCGGCAGCGGCGTTGCCCAGTCACCCCCGGCCACCCAGTCGAGCGCGGCGCAGTAGGCGGCGAACATCTGGTCGATCACGCCGTCGGCGAACAGTCCCTCCACGAAATCCCAACTGACCGAGACGCCGTCGGCATATTCGCGAACCTGAAGGTCGAGCGACACCTGCGGCGTATGCGAGATTTCCCAGGAGACCTCGGCGAAGGCGGACGCACCACTGGTGTCCATGCCGTCGAGCACGCCGAGCGCACTGGTGAACACGACCGGCATGCTCACCTCGGCCACCCCGGCGCGCCGCCCCATCTCGCGCAGCGCCCAGGTCGCGGACACCGCCTGATGGTCGAGGCCGCGCCAGATCTGTTCCTGCAGACCGCGCGCCCGTGCGGCCAGTCCCGAGCCCGGTTCCGGCTCGTACGCGACCAGCAAGAGCGAGGTGAACTCGCCGAGGATGTTGTCGATGTCGGGGTGGACCGGGTCGCGCTGGAAGGTGGTGAGCGTCAACGTCATATCCTGCTGCGTGCTCCAGGCACCGAGGACTTCGGCGTAGCACGCCAGCAACAGCGCCGACGGCGTGATCTCGTATTCGCGGGTCCGCTCGGTGATCCTCGCCCAGCTGGCCTGGTCGATGTGGGTCTCCCGGCGGGCGAAGCGTGGCGTCTCGATGCGGCCCGGCTCGATGGCGAGCGGAAGTTCCGGTGGCGGTGGTAGCCGGTCGATCAGGTCGAGCCAGTAGTCGCGCGCCGCGGCGATGTCCTCCGCGCTCGGCCGGGTGTTGAGCTCGTAGTCGCGGAAGGTGATGCCGACCGGCCGCAGCGGTGCCGCCGGATCCCAGTACAGCAGTTCCAGTTCCGCGAACAGGATGAAGATGCTGAGTGCGTCGACGATCAGGTTGTCCAGGCCGACGCCGATGCGGACCCGGTCGCCGTACCGCACGGCGCGCACATCGAACAGCGGCCATTCACCGGGCTCGAAGGTCCGGTGTGCCATGTCTTCACGCAGTTCGGCGAGCGCCGTGTCGGCGTCGGCCGCATCGGCGTCGGTGACCTCGATGACGAACTCGGGGACGCTGGGCAGCACCCACTGGTGCACGTTCCCGTCGAAGATCGTGCGAAGCATGTCGTGCCGCTCGATCAGCGTGTTCCAGGCCTGTTGCAGCCGGGCGAGATCGATGTCGCTGCCGTCGAATTCGCTGTAGAAGTGGCAGCCGATACCGCCGAGAGTGAACTCCGGTCGCCGACCCATCAGGTAGGCGAGCTGCACGTCGGTCACCGGGAAGGGGTCGTAGCGGGCCGCCGGGTCCGGCTCGAAGCCGACCACGTTCGCGTTGCCGAGTTCCAGCGTTGCCGCGAAACCGGCCAGCGTCGGGTTCGCGAACAGTCCGCGAAGCTCCGCGCCCTCGATCCCGGCGGCGCCCAGCCGCGCGACGAGACGGGTGCCGATGAGGCTGTCGCCGCCGCAGCGGAAGAAGTTGTCGGTTCGCGTCGCGCGGTCGATCGGCAGCAGTTCGACCCACAGCTCGGCGACGAGTTGCTCCATGCGCCCCCGCGGCGGTTCGGCCTCCTGGCCGGTCGTGATGTCTTGCTGCTCGAGCACGGTGGCGACGGCGGCACGATCCACCTTGCCGTTCGGCGTCAGTGGCAGCACCGCGATGACGGCGAATTGTTCGGGAACCATGTGCGCCGGAAGCCGATCGCGCAGCCACAGCTCCACCTCGTCGGTGGCGGGCTCGGCGGTCTCGGCGGCGGTGACGGCCGCGGCGAGTTTGCGATGGGCACCGGTACCGATGGTGGTCGCGACCGCGCGATCGATGTGCGGGTGGGCTTCGAGCGCGGATTCGATCTCGCCCAGCTCGATTCGATGACCGCGCACCTTGATCTGATGATCGAACCGACCGAGGAATTCGAGCGTGCCGTCCGCCCAGAATCGCCCCATGTCACCGGTGCGATACCACCGTCGGCCCTGCCACCAGACGAACTTTTCCTCGGTCTTCGCCGCGTCGCCCCGATACCCCTCCGCCAGACCGACGCCGCCGATCCACAACTCGCCCGCCACCCAGTCCGGGCAATCCCGGCCCTGGGTGTCCACCACCCGATAGCACTGGTTGCGCAACGGGAAACCGTAAGGGATAGAGCGCCATTCGGGACCGACCTGATCTACCTCGAAGGCGTTCGACCAGATCGCGGCCTCGGTGGCGCCGCCCAACGCGACGAATCGGCCACCGGCACAACGGCTCCGGTACCGACCGGGCAGATCCAAGCCCACCCAGTCACCCGAGACCAGTACCAACCGAATCCGATCGGCCACCTCGCCCGCCTCGGCCTCGGCGGTGGTCAGGTACATGTCGAACAACGCGGGTGCGCTGTTCCACACGGTCACGTCGTGGCGTCGACACAGCTCGACCCAGCGGCGGGCCTCCCTGCGGTCCTGCTCGCCGACCAGCACCAGCGCGCCGCCGACACCGAGCAAGCCGAACAGGTCGTAGACCGAAAGGTCGAAATCCGCTGCCGAGACCGCGAGCACCCGGTCGTCGGCGTCCACGCCGAACCGTTCGTTGACGTCCTCGACGGTGTTCACCGCCGCCCGGTGCGAAACCTCTACGCCCTTGGGTTGACCCGTCGAGCCGGACGTGAAAATCACGTAGGCCGAACCGGATACGCCGACACCCACCGGACCAGGCAAGGGAGTGCCACCCGGTTCCGTCGGCGAGATCACCCGCACGCCCGCGGGCCACGGGCCCCGCGCCGCGTCGGCCACCACATGCTGAACCCCGGCAGCACCCAGCATGAGTTCGCGACGCACGGCCGGTTGATCGATGCCAACCGGTACGTAGCCAGCGCCCGCGGCCAGCACACCGAAGATCGCCGCGACCTGAGCCGGACCCTTCGGTACCGTCACGCCGACCAGGTCACCGGGCCGCACGCCGTCGGCCACCAACCCACCGGCCACCCGCAATGCCCAGTCGGCCAGTTCGCCGTAGGACATCTCGCCGTCCTCGTCCCACAGCAACGCCGGACGCGCGGGATCCGCTTCGGCCCGCTGGAAGAACGCCTCGTGCAGCAGCCGCCCGGACTCCAGGCCCTCGGTCGCGCCGACTACGCCGCGCACCGCCCGCTGGTCCTGCGGCAGTTCGATCGGCACCGGCGCCGACCAGTCACCGTACGAAAGCCACTCCAGCACACCGCAGTACGCGTCGAACATGCCCTCGACGACGCCCTCGGCGAACAGCTCGGGGACGTAGTCCCAGTTCAGGTACAGCCCGCCGTCCATCTCCATCAGCTGGTGGTCCAGCCATACCTGCGGTGTCTGCGAAACCATGAAGCCGAGTTCGCCGAAGGACTCCCGGAAGTCGGGGCTGAGCAGGTCCCCGCTGTTCAGGTTGCTGGCGAAAACCACTGGCGCACCGGCATGTCCGTCACCGTTGCGCGCGAGGTCGCGCAGCACATCGAGGCCCGAGTACGCCGTGTGTGAGATGTCGGTCTGGAACTGCCGCTGGGTACGCCGGACGCGGTCGGCGAAACCCGGCGCGCCGAGGTCCACCTCGAGCAGGACGAGGTTGGTGAAGTCGGCGATCATCTCGGAGACGTCCGGGTGCAACGTTTTCCGGTCGAAGACAGGAACATTGAGCAGCAACCGCGACGTGCCGCTCCACCGGCCGAGCACCTCGGCGAAGGCGGTCGCGAGCATCATCGCGACGGTCACCTGGTGCTCGCGCGCCCGTTCGGTGAGACGAAGGTATGCGGCAGGCTCGAGCCAGCGCGCGATCCGGCGGAACCGCGGTCCCACGACTCGTTCGGGATCGACGGCGAGCGGAAGCGGCGGCGCGGCAGGCAGATCCGCCAGCCGGGACGTCCAGTACGCCCGGTCACCCTCGACGGCGGCCGCGCGCTGTGCGGTCAGCTCCGTCCGGTAACGCGGGAACGAATACGACAGTGGGCGCAGCGCTTCGGGGTCGCCGCGATAGGCCGCGGCGAGGTCGTTGAGGAAGATGTTGAAGCTCAATACGTCCGCGACCAGCAGGTCCAGTTCGACGTGCAGGCGGGTCGAGCCATTCGGCAGCAGCGACAACTGCACGTCGAACACCTCGCCGTGCTCGACGTCGAGTCTGCGGTGCGACAACGCATCACGCAGTGTGCTCAGCTCGGCCGCGGCCCGGTCGGAGTCGCGCAGATCGTGCACCCGCAGGCCGGGCCAGTCCGGTCGCGGCACGATCTGCTGCGTACCGTCGCCGAGAATGCGCACCCGCAACATCGCGTGCCGTTCGGCCACCGCGCGGACCGAGTGCTCGAGGCGAGCGGGATCGACACCGCCGCCATCGATCTCGAGGTACACGTGGCAGCCGACGCCGCCGAGCGGCTGGTCGTCGCCCCGGCCGACCCAATACGCGTGCTGAATGGGGCTCAGGTCGAACGGGGCCGATTCGTCCACCACGGCGGCGACGACGGCCTCCGGCGAAATCTCCGGGGTCCGTGCGCAAACCAGCTGCCACCAGTCGGCGATCGTCGGCCGTTCGAACAGCTCCGCGAACTTGATGCCGAGACCGCGCCGGTTCCAGGAATCGACGACCCGCATGACATTGAGCGAGTCGATACCGCATTCGATCAGGTTCTCCGCCGGATCGATGTCCTCCGGAGCCTCGCCGAGCAGCGTCGCGACAAGTAGCACGAGGTCGCGCTGGCTGTCCGGGATTCTCGATTCGAATGTCGCGGTGGCCGCGACCGGGGGCACAGATCCGTTGAAAACCATGATTCTCCCAGTAAAAAAATCGTTGTCGAACCGTCAACAGGCTTGGTCGCTGCGGCTTTCCAGCGCCTCGGCAAACCGCTGCCAGTCCGCGGCACACAGCCGGGCGAGCTCGACGATGGCGCGGGTGCAGTGCCCGGGGATGTTGCGAGTGACCGCATCCCATTCCGTGTCGTCGGCGCCCGGTGCCTCCAGCCAGCGCAGCAGGGTGCGGCCGGACTCGGAGAAACGTATCGATGGATCGGACCGAAGCCGGCGCACGACCGCGCGTCGATCGACGGTAGGCAGAACCGGGACGGGGGCGACCGAGGTCTCGACCGCGGCGCGAGCACGTTGCTGCGAGGGCACCGGATTCTCCCCGCGGCGCATCCGCGCCCGGACATCCTTGGCGGTGGTGGCCGAGATGCCTGCCGCACGCGCGACTTCACGAGCCGATGCCGTGGGATTCTCGGCGAAGATCTCGCTCGCCCGGATGCGACCGTCGACCCGGTTGCGCGGGTGATACCGGCCATCGCGGCCGAGTCGCTCGGACGGCGGCACGTTGCCCGACTCGCCGCGCAGCGAGGCGACGGTCTTGTCCGAGATGCCCGCGACCGCAGCGATCGCTCGATCGGACCATTCCGGGTGGTACTCGATGATTCGCGCGGCGGCGGCCTTGCGGTCGGCCAGGGTGAGCGGCAGGCCGTGCGCGCTGTTGAGCCGGACCGCGAGCACGAAGGCATCGCGCTCGTCGCCGTCGAAGAATTGGACCTCGATGGTGTCGTCGCCACGCAGCTCGGCTGCCCGCAAGCGGTGTGCGCCATCGATCACCCGCATCGACGCCCGGTGCACGATGATCGGCGGGAGCGGGGCCTTCACCGCGGCAAGGGTCTGGATGTGGGCGGCGTTTTCGGCTTTTCTTGGCGAATCACCGAAAAGTAACTCGGTGATCGGAATTTCGATTCTTTCGCCCTCAGCGAGAACGCTTGTCGAATCGATGCTGGTAACCGTACCCATATCCGGCCCCATCCTTCCTGCGTTGCCCATTTCGATTGAGCTAGGCGCCAGCATGCATAACCGACGAACTATTGGGCAATAGGTAATGGGAGGGGTGCACCCGGTCGATCAACAAGGCAAGCGATAAGGTGATCCACCGTTACTACTTTCGGCTCACCGGCTGACCGGAATCGGCCATGGATTCGCTAAACGCCACGGCGGCTCCGCAGACGTGCTAGGACTGGCAGCAGAGCCGAATTGCTGGTGAGCGCGGGCTTTCCGGCAGAGCCGGGGAAAACGTGCACCCGGTACCGATCGGCTCGCTCGTCGGCGAGCGCACCGGGTCAGGTCGCGGCCGCCGCACCGATCGCGGGGCGGCGGGCATGCCGAATCGACCGCCGACCGGCACTGTGCGCCGGGGCAGTCGAGGAGAATTCAGCGGCTATTGCCGACGGCCACCCGGCGACGAAAGCAGTCCGAGCGCGACGGCGCGATGGACGGCGTCCAGGCGCGAGCGCGCTCGCAATTTTGCGTAAACACGGGTCAAATGTCGTTTGACGGTGGCTTCGCTGACATATAGCTGTGCGGCGATCTGAGAATTACTGAACGCGCGAGCTACCAATTTGAGAATTTCCAATTCGCGGGACGACAATGTGGGACCTTCCGCCTCGCCCGCGGAGGGCATCGCCCATCGGGGCACGTACCACATCACCATCTGGCCGTCCCCGACCACCGACCGGATACCGGCACACAGCTCTTCTCGCCCAGAGGTTTTCGCGATATAGGCGGACGCGCCGACGGACGTCAGCTCTTGCACCAGATCGGTACTCGCATGCATGGACAGCACAACCACCCGGGTATCCGGCGAGACACCCCGGATCTGCCGAATCGTGGTCACCGCGCCCTCGCCCGGCATTTCCACGTCGAGCAGCAAGACGTCCGGCCGGTGCTCGGCGGCCAGCGCGACGGCATCGTGGCCGGACGCGCCGTCGCCGACGATGTGGAAATCCGGTTCGGCCGCGAGAATCTGGCACACACCCTGCCGGAACAGCGTGTGATCGTCGGCAATGACGACCCGGTATCGCTCGGAACGCTCGGAGGTCATCGTTCCTCCTTACTGTGGACTACAAACGAACGGAAGCCGTCACTCGTGTACCGAGACCGGGCGTACTCACAATTTTCAGTGTGCCCCCCAGAATCTCCATTCGTTCTCGCATGGACGTCAAGCCGCTGCCACCTCTGCGCTCGTCGAGCAACTGTTTCTCCGCGTCGAATCCGTTGCCGAAATCCTCAACGATCGCCTCGAAGATGCCGTCCGACATGCCGACGTGGGCGAGGATCTCCGAGGTGTAGGAATGTGCCACCGCGTTGCGGATGGCTTCGCGGACAACGAAATACAGCTCGTCCCTGACCTCGATGGCAATCGACTCGAGATCGCCGTCGACGCTGAGCCGGATATCGACCCCCAGTGCGGCGACCGTGTCGGCGTAGCGATAGAGCGCGACGTCGAGCCCGTCGGGCGTCTGCGAACGCCGCAGCACACCCGCCAGTTCGCGGACGATGACGAGGGCTTCGACCAGTGATTCCCGCAGCGTCTCGAGCCGTTCGTCCGCATTGACGCTGTCCCGCCGGGAGAGGTCGATCTCCCGCAGATCCAGCTGCTGTAGCCCGACCGCGATCGCGTGCGCCACCCGGTCGTGCAATTCGCGACCGACCCGGCGCCGCTCGTTGATGTGCGATTCGTACAGCTGCCGGAGCAGGAAGTTCACATACGGAACAGCCGCGGCCACCACCCTGGCGTAGATGGCGTCGTGTAATTCGGCGACGACCTCGACGAAGTCGTCCATGGCGTCGGCCTCCCGGAGCACTTCGTGCACCACCGGAAGAGCGGTATTGAACAGCACCGCGGCCGCGCGCATCGAATCCACCGGACGCACGCGGGCAGCTGCCCTGGCTTGACCGATTCGGCGGCTCAGCTCGACGGCCTCGACGGCACGATCTTCGGCGAGACTGTGCAGGATCGAGTGCGCTTGCTCTACCACACCGTCCACCACGTCGGGGAGCGCGAGCGGACTCCGGATGGCCTGTAATTCCGCGATATAGCCAGTGACGATCGCATCAGCGCGAGCGCTGATGGCGACGAGCAAACGTTGGTGATCTTCCGACTCCATCCACCTCTCCCCCAGAAAGTAATGCCATCATACCGCCGCAGCATCACCATTGCGGGACAATAGAATTGGTGTCTTTCAGACATGAAACCGGTGTCTTTCAGACGATCAACCGAAACTCGGCGACGCACCCCAGGTGAACGAGGTACTGGGTGTACATGAAGGTGCGGTACGGACGCCGCCGCGCGCGTGCGGTATTCGCGCCCGAACCGCGCCGCAGACACAGGCACAGCACGAGTGCACCGGCCATCAACCCGCCCGCCGGGGCGTGCAGGGGCAGCGGGGTCGCCGCGGCGACCGACACCAGGCAGGCCGCGGGCAGCACGGCCACCGCACCGACGCCGATGCAACCGTGCCGGTAGTCGACCTGCGCGAAGAGCGGACGACGGCCGGTAGCGATATCGCCTGGCAGGTGATCCAGGTCTTTGACCACGCCGCCGACCACCATCCACAGCACCATGCTCGTCGCGAAGGCAACGAATCCGACCGTCACCGATCCGCCGAACGCGACCCGGCCCGCGTCGAAGGTCAGCAGGCCGATCAGCGTAACGGTGACGGTGACACCGTACGGGCTGCGTTTGAGTGCGTGCCGCCCGAACGAGTAGGCATACCCCAGCACCAGCGCGCCGATTGTGTGCAGCAGCAAGCTGATCGAACACGCGATGCTCGAGAGCACACTCACGGCGGCGAGCGAGGTCGCAATCCGTAGTGCGACAGCGGGCCGCAGCCTGCCTGCGGCCAACGGCCTGGTCGATCCGTTGATCCGGTCGGCAACGATGTCGGAGTAGCCGTTCCAGATGTAGGCGCACGCGATCGCGCAGAACCACGCGGCGCAGCCGATGCCGACCCCGATATCGAGATCAGCGGGCTGGCTCAGCATTCCGCCGACGATGAACCGGAGGACGTACATCACCTGAACGCCGGGGCGCGCCTCGATGAGGCCGAGCAGCATGACCCTGGCCGCGCTTACCAGATCCGGCCGATCGGTCGGCCGCGGAATATCCGCGGCCGTCCGCGACAAGATCGCGCTGTCGACCTCGGCCGAGTCGGGCATTCCCGCGTCCGAAGGTCGGGAGCCAGTCGAGCGGTCCACGATCACGGCTCTATTATGGATGAGATCGACTGTGCAACAGCACTTTTGGTCGACAACGTCGGTGCGCGGCGGCAACCGGGATCCGCCGGGTGAGCCGTCGTCCCCGCCGCGGCGGCGTCGCCGAAGACCGCGATACGCCGTGCGGTGGCTTCGCCCAGCCGACTGACCCTTGGACCAACTCGTTGCCCGCCATAGGATTTCGATTCGGCGTCCCACGTCGTCGCCGACTCGAGGGTTCTGTACACGCCTGCCAACGGCGCGATCACAGAGGTCACCGCGTGGCTGCGCACAGCACAGAGCAGATGGGGAATCATGGTGAATCCACCGTTCTCTACGAATTACCTGGATCGGACGATTTCACTGCCGGACGAACCTCTGGCCGCGGTGGCGCGTTTGGCCTCGGCCGGGGTACACGACGAATTCGTCGTGTACGAGGCGGGCCAGGAATGGACATTCGCCGGTGGCGCGCTGGCCGAGGTCGTCGCCGATCGCACCGGCATCAGACTGACCGGACCACGGCAGACCGAACTGCCATGGCATGAGGCACCGCTGGCTCGCATCCAGGAGCTGCTGGACAGTGCGGGTGTTGCGCAGTGGCGGGCGTACGGGTGGGCCGCGTTCGAGCTCCCCGAAGCGGCTCGCGGCACGCTGACCCACGATCACCGGGTGCTGCATCTGGTGATTCCCCGCACCGAGGTCCGGCTGCGCGACGGATACGCCCACATCAGGTCGACAGATCCGGCCGCCGCTGACGCCGCCGTGGCGGCAGTACTCGGACGGCCAGGGACTTTCGGCGCACCGTCGG
Source organism: Nocardia iowensis (assembly GCF_019222765.1). NCBI lineage: Bacteria > Bacillati > Actinomycetota > Actinomycetes > Mycobacteriales > Nocardiaceae > Nocardia > Nocardia iowensis. The sequence goes on from NZ_CP078145.1 coordinate 7,770,359, forward strand.
AGCCGATCCGAGTCCGTGAGCAGGGCGCAGCGGAATACCGGCGCCAGGTGGCACGGGCGATCCAGATGATCAGCGAGGGCGCCCTGGAAAAGGTCATTCTGTCGCGCAGGATAACCGTCGAAGGTGAGGTCGATCTCGTCGGCACCTACCTCGCGGGCCGACGCGGCAATACGCCCGCCCGCTCATTTCTCTTGCGGCTCGGTGGCATCGAGGCGACCGGGTTCAGCCCGGAGATCGTGCTCGGGGTGGGCGCGGACGGCCGGGCCGCCACCCACGCGCTCGCGGGCACGCGAGCGCTCGACGCCGATGACAACGCGCACAACGAGTTACTGCGTGCGAACCTGCTCAGCGATCCCAAAGAGGTTTACGAGCACGCGATTTCGGTCAAGGTGGCGGTCGAGGATCTCAGCCGCGCCTGCGCGCCGGAGTCGATCGCGGTCAAGGACTTCATGGTGGTGCGCGAGCGTGGATCGGTCCAGCACATCAGCTCCCGGGTGACCGGTCTGCTCACTCCCGGCCGCACCGCGTGGGACGCGTTCGGTGCCGTATTCCCCGCTGTTACCGCCTCGGGCGTGCCGAAAGACGCTGCTTACCAATGCATTCGGGACGTCGAGGATGGTCCGCGCAGGTTGTACAGCGGATCGGTGCTCACCGTTGGCTATGACGGAACGATGGATGCCGCACTGGTGTTGCGCGGGGTGTATCGCGAGAACGGCACGACCTGGCTGCAGGCCGGAGCCGGGATTGTCGGGCAGTCGGACCCGGATCGCGAATTCGAGGAGACCTGCGAGAAGTTCGACAGCGTGGTCCGCTTCCTGGTCCCGACCCCGAGGCGCTGACGCCGATCGGCGGCGACCGGGTCGCCGCCGATCGGAACCTCGGGCGCTAGACCTGCCGCACGACCGCGGGCTCGGCCACCGCATCGGGACTGCTGTCCTGGTAGTACCGCAGCGCGACGACCACTCCGACGAGCGCGATGGCCGCCGCACCGGCGAGCGTGGTGGTGTATCCCAGCGGCTCGGCGAGCGCGGTCAGAATGATGCCTCCGACGATGCCGACCATCATCACGAAACTGCTGACCACCGTGAAATCGGTTGCCGCGCTTTCTTTCGCGCACAGATCCATGGTGACGGTGAAGACGATGGTGATGGTCGCCGCCATCGCGGCCTGCACGGCCATCGCGGCGATGAGCACCGCGGGCGACGATGATACGAACCAGGCCACGGCCAGCAGCAAGATCGCGGGGACCTGTGCGCACTGCGTCCAGACCAGCATCGAGCGGCGCCGGAAGCGGGAAACCAGCACCCCCACCGCGATACCGAAGAAGATGCCGACGAACCCACCGAGTGCGTTGGTGGTGATGCCGACCGAGGTCAGCGACCAACCGAGGTCGACGAGCATCGGCGTGATCAACGCATAGCTGCCGTGCAGCCCGACAACACAGGGTGGCAGCACCAGCAGAATCCAGCGCAGCATCCCCGGACGGCGGAACACCGCACGCAGACTCGCCCGGCGAGCCACCGGCCGGGCCGCGGGTTCGCGGAACCGCAGGATCTGCGGCAGCGGCAGCACCGTCGCCACCGCGAGCGTGACAATGGCCGCCGCCCAACCGAACTGGTCGTAGACGACGAGGGTCAGGCCACCGCCGAGCACGCCACCGAGGTAGCCGCCCGCGGTCTGCACGCCGTTGCCGATACCGCGCTGCTCCGATTCGAGCATCCGCACCGCGATGGCGTCGGTCGCGATGTCCTGGGTGGCGGACAGCAGCGCGACCACTCCGACGACCACCATCAACAACCCGAGGTCGCGCACCGGATCCAGCGGCGTCGCCAGCAGCAGCACGCCGGCGAGCAGCGGCTGCAGGACGAGCAGCCACCTGCGATACGAGCCGATCCGGTCGACCAGCGGCGCCCACAGCGGCTTGGCGACCCAGATCAGCAGCAGCGACTCGAGCGTCGCGATCTCGTCGAGCGAAGCCCCGCGATCCCGCAGGATGGCGACCAGCCCGACACCGAAGAAGGAAAATCCTAAATACTGACTTACGTACAGTGCCGCAAGCAGGCCGTAATTGGGCTTCATACTGTCAACCGCCAACCCTTCGCTCTTTCCCGTTCCCGCCAGAAGTCCTGATAGCGGCCGGGTGCGTCGATCAGCTCGTCGTGCGTGCCGCTCTGCACGATCCGCCCCTCGTCGAGCACCAGGATCTGATCGGCCGACGCGACGGTGGGCAGGCGGTGCGCGACGACGAGCAGCGTCCGCTGCTCGGCGAGTGCGCGCATCGCCGCGGAAACCGCCGCCTCGTTGTCCGGATCGAGTGCCGCCGTCGCCTCGTCGAGCAGCACGATCGGCGCCTGCTTGACCAGCGCCCTGGCAATCGAAACCCGTTGGCGCTCACCGCCGGACAGGCTGACCCCGCCCTCGCCGACGCGGGTGTTCCAGCCGTCGGGCAGCCGGTCGACGATCTCGTCGACCCGCGCCAGCCTGGCGGCGTCGCGGATTTCGTCCAGCGAGGCATCCGGCCGGCCCAGCCGGATGTTTGCCTCGATGGTGTCGTCGAACAAGTACACGTCCTGGAACACCATGGCCAGCTGGTTCATCAACGCCTCGGTGGCGAGCTCGCGCACATCGGTACCGCCGACCTGAACCACGCCCGCATCGACGTCCCAGAAGCGCGCCGCCAACCGCAGCAGCGTCGTCTTACCCGCACCCGACGGCCCGACGATCGCGGTCAGCGTGCCCGGCTTCGCTTCGAAGCTGACGTCCCGCAGCACCTGCCGATCGCCGTATCCGAAGGCCACATTCTTGAAGCTGACCCCGCCGGAGGTGGTCGGATGCACCGTGGCGCCCTCCGGCAGCGGCTCGACGGCGAGCACCTCGTCGATCCGGTCGATGTCCTCGGACGCCATCCGCAACGCGGCCGCATGATCCACGATCTCGATCAATGGACCGACGAAGCGGGTGACCAGCACCAGCAGCGCGATCAGTTCGGCGGCGTCGAGCGAGCCGCCCAACGCCAGCGCCACCCCGATGGCGATCAGCGCGACGAAGGCGGCCTGCACGACGACGGAGAACGCCATCAGTGCGGAGACGGCGTTGCGATTCATTTCGTCATAGGCGCGACGCTGTCCGGTGAGGGCATCGTCGAGCAGCACGTTGTCCGCACCCGTGCGACCGAATGCCCGCAGCACCGGCTGACACTGGGCGAATTCGACCACCCGGCTCGCCGACTCGACAGCGGCTCGATCGATCGCACCGAAACTCCGGGCGATGGCGGTCTGCGCCCAGTTGTGCGTGGCGAGCAGCACCAAGCCCGAAACGAGTAGTGCCGCACCGAGTCGCCAATCGAATACGAACATGCCGATGGCTACCACGGCCGGTGTCAGCGCACCACTGACTACCGGCTGCATCAGGTGGGCAGGCACGCCGATGATGTTCTGCGTTCCCTGCGACATGGATTGCGTGAGCCGACCCGTCCGGTCGGTGCCGAACCAGCTCAGCGGCAGCCGGGCCAGATGGTCACCGACCCGGTGGTGCATGCCGAGCAGCAGATCGTCGGCGATCTGCTGGCCGTGCATCGCCTGCGCGTAGAACACCGCACAGGTCGCGACCGTGGCCACCGCGAGCGCGGTGAGCCACGGCACCGCGGCGTCCCGATCGCCCTCGAGCAGCGGGCGCAGCACGGGAACCACGAGCAAAACGCAGATGCCCTGTAGCACCGAGAAGGCGGCGATCAGGCCGATCCAGCGCACGAACCGCGGTCGGTCATCCGGATCTACGATACGAAATAGCTTGCGAATCATGCTGTTTCCTCCCGAACGGCCGACTGCGCGTCCCACATGCGTGCGTACGCGCCACCGGCCGCGATCAGGTCATCATGGCGTCCCGCCGCGACGATCCGGCCGCCCGAGAGCGTCACGATGCGGTCGGCGCCGCGGATCGTGTGCAGTCGGTGGGCGATCACCAGCAGGGTCCGGCCGGTGGTCAGCTGCGACAGCGCATCCTGCACCGCCGCTTCGGATTCCGGATCGGCGAAGGCCGTCGCTTCGTCCAGTACCAGGACGGGGGTATCGGCCAGTATCGCGCGGGCGATCGAAATCCGTTGCGCCTCACCGCCGGACAAATGTGCGTCGGTGCCGACCGCGCTGTCGTAACCGCGTGGCAGCGCCATGATGCGATCGTGGATCTGCGCTGCCCTGGCCGCCGCCTCGATCTCGGTGATGTCGGCCTCGGGCCGGCCGAGGGCGATGTTGTCGCGAATACTGGTGCGCAGCAACAACGTTTCCTGGAAGACGAATCCGACATGACGGTAGAGGTCGCGCTCCGACATCTCCCGCACGTCGACGCCGCCGATGCGCACGGCGCCCTCGTCGACGTCCCAGAAGCGCGGTAGCAGTCGCCCCAGCGTCGACTTGCCCGAACCGGACGCACCGACGAGTGCGGTGACCGTGCCCGGCTCCAGCACGAGGTCGATGCCGTCGAGCACGGTGGTGCGTCCGTCGTAGGAGAAACGCACGGCATCGAACTCGACGCGGGCACCCTTGGGTGTCTTGGTCTGGGACGTGCGACTCAGCTCCGGGGTCGCGAGCAGCTCGGCCACCCGTTTGGCGGCGTCGGTCGCCACCTGCATCGCCGCGGCGCCGAAGCCGAGGGCCAGTACCGGCGCCCCGAGCCCGACCGCCAGCATGACGAACGCGATGACCTCGGCGGGATCGGCGTCGAGCCACACCCCGCCGCCGAGTGCTACGAGCAGCAGCACCGGGGGCGAGATGATCAGCGAGGCAATGGCATCCAGGCGGCGCATGGGGCCCGCCCACTCGCCGAGGAAGCGCGCGAGATCGTCGCCCGCCTTGCGATACCGATCCTGCGCCCGTCCCGCCTGGCCGAACGCCTTCACCACCGCGATGCCGTCGACGAATTCGACGACGGCGGTGTTCACCTTGTCCAGTTCGGCACTCCAGCGCGCCATCCTGGCCTCTTCGTCGCGCATCATGTAGGCCACCAGCCCGAACCAGAGGACAAGTGGCGCAAGGCAGATCAGCGCGAGCCGCCAGTCGAGCACGAACAGGTAGGCCAGCGCGACAACGGGCGTGACGACGGCGGCCACCACATCGTTGACCACGTGCGCGACCGCGTGATGGACCGAGGCGACATCGTCGGAGAGCACCCGCTTCACCCGGCCGGAACTGCGGTCGGTGAACCAGCCGAGCGGAACCCTGCCCAACCGCTCGGCCATCCGGCGGCGAATCTGCAAACCGACGTCGGCATCGGCGATATGACTGATCGTGTAGGCAATGGCCGCACACACCATGCGGACGAGGAAGCCGACGGCCGCCACCACGACCCACAGCCAGACCGCGCCGCGATCCACCCGGTCGTTGCCGAGGAATTCCCGGGCGATCTCGACCACCGCGATGTACGGCGCGAGCCCGACCAGCGCCCCGACCAGCTGTAACGCGGCCGCCACCGCCAGCCGGAACTTCACAGGCGCGAGGAGCACACCCAGTCCGCTCGGCTCTTTCGGCCGCGCGTCCTCGGTCGGTACCGAATCCAGAACCGCTGTACTCATGGGCCCCCTAACGGTCAGTTTAGATCAGTGTTCCAATTTTCTGATTCTACCCATGGAACCGACCGCCGCAATGCCGAACGCGGACTGTCACCCAGTCGTAAGCCGTTGTCGTAAAGCCTTCTTGCTCACCTTCCCGACCGCCGTGAGCGGTAGCGAGTCGATGAACTCGTACCGCTCGGGGATCTTGTACGCGGCCAATCCTCGGTCGCGCAGAAAGGATTTCAGTTCTTTCGGCTTGGGCGGCTCGGCGTGCGGAACGATGAACGCGCATACCCGCTCGCCGACCACGTCGTCGGGTTCGCCGACAATCGCAACGTCACGCACACCGGGGTGGGCGGCCAGTTGCTCTTCCACCTCTTCGCTGGCCACCTTTTCGCCGCCGCGGTTAACCACGTCCTTCGCTCGGTCGACCACGACCAGGTTCCCGGACGGCAGCAGGCGCACGATGTCGCCGGTGCGATAGAAGCCGTCCGACGTGAAGGCGCGAGCGTTGTGTTCCGGTGCCAGGAAATATCCGCGAATGGTGTAAGGACCGCGGGTCAGCAGGTGCCCCGGTGTCCCGGTGGGCACCGGCTGATCGTCGTCGTCGACGACGCGCACCTCGTCCATCGGCGACATGGGCCGCCCCTGCGTTTCGGTGACGATCTCGTCGGGATCGTCCAGGCGGGTGTAGTTCACCAGTCCCTCCGCCATCCCGAACACCTGCTGGAGACGGCAGCCGAATACCGTCTGCACCTGCACGGCGACCGCTGGCTTGAGCCGCGCGCCACCGACTTGCAGAACCCGCAGGCTGGACAGGTCGTACTCGGTGGTGGCCGCGGCGCCGAGCCACAGCATCGCGATCGGCGGAACCACCGCGGTGACGGTCACCCGGTGCCGCTCGATCAGCGCGAAGGCGTCGTCCACGCTGGGGCTCGGGGACAGCACGACCGTCGCTCCCGCGTAGAGCGCGCCGAGGATGCCCGGCGAGCTGAGCGGAAAATTGTGCGCCACCGGCAGCACCGTCAGGTACGCGTCGTCGACGCCGAGCGGGCAGAAATCCAGACTCGCGCGCACGCTGTAGGCGTAGTCGTCGTGCGTCCGCGGGATCAGCTTCGATACCGCGGTGGTGCCGCCGGAAAGCTGCAACAGCGCGATGTCCCCCGGGTCGGGATCCGGCATCGGCACCGGTTCCGCGAACAGATCGGCGAGGGCGACGTCGGCACCGGCGTCCCCGTGCACGATGGTGTGCCGCAGACTCGGGCATCGGGCCCTGATCCGGGCGCTCAGCTCCCGGAAATCGAACCCGAAGTGCCGGTCCGGGATGATGTGCGCCACCGCCTCACTGTGTGCGCACACGTGTGAGATCTCGTGCTCGCGATGGGTCGGCTGCGCCATGACCGGGATGGCGCCGATCCGGAACAACGCGAAGCAGGCGATGACGAACTCGGCGACGTTCGGCAGCTGCACCACCACGCGGTCGCCACGCCGGATGCCGAGCCCCGAGAAGCCACTGGCCAGCCGGTGCGCGTCAGCGTCGAGGCGCCGATAGGTCCAACTGCCGGTGGCGTCGACGAGCGCCGTGCGATCGCCGTGCAGCACAGCGGAGTCGGCCAGCATGCGACCGAAGGTGGTGCCGGTCCAGAGCCCCGCGGCGCGGTAGCGCGCGGCGAATTCGGGTGGCCAGGGGGTGAATTGAGAGGGCGTCATGTCGGCCTCGAATCAGGCTCGGCGTCAACGCAGCGAACCGCCGCCGTCGACGTAGATGTTCTGCATGGTGATGTGCCGCGCGTGGTCGGAGACCAGGAAGGTGACCAGCCGCGCGACGTCCTCGGGTTCGGCGATCCGGCCCAACGGGATCCCGGTGCGGAACGATTCCAGGTCGCCGGCAACGGCTTTGGCGTATCCGTCCGGGCTCTGCCACAGGGCGTGCTGCATGGCGGTATTGGTCGAACCCGGCGACACCACGTTGCAGCGGACGTTGTACGGCGCGAGTTCGAGCCCGAGACACTTGGTGAACTGGGTGGCCGCCGCCTTGGACGCGGCGTACGCCGCCATCCCGACGCGCGGCGTCTCGGCGGCGTTGGAGCCGACGGTCACGATCGCACCGGCGCGCCGGCTGCGCATGGTGCGTGCCGCGAACCGGCACAGGTGGAAGACCCCAGAGGTGTTCGCCGCGAACGTCGCCGCCCAGTCCTCGGTCGTCAGCTCGGTGACCTCGCCCGTGCGCAGCACGCCCGCGACATTCACCAGCACCGCGACCGGGCCGATATCGGACTCGATCTTCGCGCCGACTGCCTCGACCTCGGCCTCGTCGGCGACATCGAGGCGATAGGGGTAAACCCCCGAGCCGACCCGACCGGCCATCGCTTCGAGCTCGGCCTCGTCCCGGTCCAGCGCCGCTACCACGGCGCCCTCCTCGCTCAGCGCGGCCGCCACGGCCGCACCGATGCCGCGTGCCGCGCCGGTCACCACGGCGACCCGGCCCGTGAGGCCCCGCGAATCGGACTCGGTCATGGCGTGCGCTCCAGCGCCTGCCGCACCGCGGCCGAGGTGATCACCACACCGCAGCGGGTGGCGATGTGCTCGAGCGCGGTCATGTGGTGGCGCAGCGAGAAGTCACCCATGGCGTCGGCGACCGCGAAGGCCTGGATGTCATTCATGAAAGCGTCGAGAACCGTTGCGAGGCAACCAATGTGGGCGTACACACCACAGACGAGCAACTGATCGCGCCGGTGTTCGCCGAGCAGATCCAGCAGCTCGGTCCGGTGAAAGGCACTGTACCGGCGTTTGGTGAGAATCATCGCGCCGGCCGGATCCAGTTCGGCGGGGATGTCGACGCGTGCGTCCGGACCCGAGCCCCACAGATCGAACAACAACCCGCGCTCCGACCGATCCTGGTGCCCTGGCTGCACCGTGAAGATCACCGGTATGCCCGCAGCCTCGCAGGTTTTGCGCAACAGCGCGATGCGCTCGATAAGCGCCCATTTCGAATCCGCGAAAGGATCCAGAAAATAGCGTTGCATATCATGGATAAGCAGCGCGCACCGTCCGGGATCCAACTGCCACGGCATGCTGTTCACCGGCAGCCGCTGCTCTTCGGGAATCGGATAAGGGGCAATTGCGTGAATCGCCATGGTTCACCTGTTCCTATTCCTGGCAGAAATTCGATAACGCACGACTCACCCTAATTCCTCATCTGCTGCTGCGTATGCCGTCGCGAAGGGCATGTGCCACCGAGTAGTTGTCCGGCTACGCGCAGAATCCGCTCGGTCACGACAATGCGTGGAATCCGGTTCGGATCGTACGGCGATTATTTTGTTCGCCCAAGGGGTCCGGGCCGATGGACCGCCGCCGCCCGCGGAGAATCCGCAAGCGGCCACCGCGACAACGCCTTACCGCGCTGTGGTCGTCCTGTTCGTCAGCTGGTTCAGCCGGGCTTCCAGGCCGTCGAGCACGCGGTCGAGCGCGTACAGGCAGTAGTCGCGGCGGGTGGCGGCAAGCCCCTCGTCGTCGGTGGTGAACCGGGCGACCATCTGCTGCATCTGCTTGGCGCCGGAGCCGGCCGACGGATACGTCTCCAGCAGGTGCAGCAGGCCGGCCAAGCCGGGATCGGTGCCGCTCACCTGCTGGTCACCGAGGGCGATCAGGCCGAGGCAGGTGTTGAACGCGACGGAGTAGGCGGTGGCCGATTCCTCACCCCAGCCCGCGTCGAGCATCCGCGCCACACCGGCGTCGAGGACCGGCACCAGTTCCTCGGTCTGCGGACCGTTGCGCAGCAGCCACGCGGCGACGCCGGGATAGTGCGCCAGATGATCGATCATCGCGGACAGCACACCGTAAAGTAGTTTCCGCCAATCCATTTCATCGATGTTCAGGTCCATGCCCGCGTAGACCCGGTCGACGACGGCAGCACACACTCGATCCCGGTCGCCGACGTGGTGGTAGATCACCGACAGCGAGGTGTCCAGGCGGGCCGCGAGGTCCCGCATGCTCCAGGCGTCGAGTCCGCGCTCGACCGTCAGGGCCAGGGCGGCATCGATGATCACGCCGGGAGACAGCCCGGTTCGGTAGGCGCGCCTGGAACCACTGGACATAGGATGACCCTAACTGCAAGCGGACGGCTTATAACACCGACCCAATGATAGGCCGCTATCCGCGGGTGGGTGCCCAGCGTATCCGACCGACGTCTTTGCGTTACGCTGCCGACATTTCGCCGGGGTCGCTCCGTCGAATTGTCCGCTGCCTCGACGCGATATCCGTGCGTATCCTTCGGCAATGGGACATTTCATTCTGAGTAGTTCGCCGATTATCGGGCATTTGGCACCACTATTGCCGGTCGGAACCGAGCTCGTCCGGCGTGGTCATCGCGTGCAGGTATTGACAGGCAGCCGGTTCGCGGAACAGGTCGCCGCCGCGGGTCTGGAGCATGTGGTGATGCCCGCCGAATGCGACTTCGACGCGAGCGATCTCGACGCCGCCTTTCCGGAACGGACGACCAAGAAGGGCTTGGCGAAGCTGCGTTTCGACATCGACAACCTCTTCTCCAACCCGATGCCGCATCAGTATCGAGCACTGCAGTCACTGCTGGCGAAGAGCCGGGTCGACGCGGTACTCGTCGACTCGGCGTTCTGTGGCGTGCTCCCGCTGGCGCTACAACCCAAGTCGGAACGACCCGCGGTGTTCACCGCGGGTGTGGTGCCGATGTATGTGTCCAGCCGCGATACCCCGCCGATCGGACTCGGCCTGCAACCGATCCCGAATGTCTTCGGGAGGATTCGCAATGCGGTGCTCGAAATGCTGGTTCGCAAGGTGATATTCGCGCCGTGCCACCGGGTGTTCGCCGATCGGCTGCGCGAGGCCTCTGGCGCCGAACTGCCGGGGTACTTCATGGACGGGACCACCCTCACCGATGGCATCCTGCAGCTGACCTGCCCGTCGTTCGAGTTTCCGCGCAGCGATCTGCGGCCGGGGCTGGTGAGCTTCGTCGGTCCCGTCCTGCCGCCACCGCCGGCCACCTTCGAACCGCCGGCCTGGTGGGCGGATCTGGATTCCGGTAAGCCGGTGGTGCTGGTGACGCAGGGGACGATCGACAACAGCGACCACTCGCGGCTGCTGCTGCCGACGCTGCACGCACTCGCCGACGCGGACGTCATCACCGTCGCGACGACCGGCGGAAAGCAGTTGACGGGCGACGTTCCCGCCAATGCCCGTGTCGCGGAGTTCATTCCGTATGCGTACCTGCTGCCGAAGGTCGACGTGATGGTCAGTAATGGCGGCTACGGCGGACTGCATTACGCGCTGTCGCACGGTGTGCCGTTGATCGTCGGCGGCGACAGTGAGGGCAAACAGGACGCGGCCGCTTTGGTGGCCTGGTCGGGAACCGGGATCAATCTGCGTACCGGGTCGCCGAAGCCGAAGGCGATCCGCAAGGCCGTCGACAAGGTGCTCGGCACCGCGTCTTACCGCACCAGGGCGCAAGACCTGCGGCGCGAGCTGGCCGGGCTGTCCGCGGTCGACACCATTGCCGACCGCATGGAAGCCAGCATGCGCGCGCAGCTGGCGTCTTGACGGATATTCGACACTCGCCATACCGGGCATGCCAGGGTGACATTCACCCGGGCATGCCCGGCGCACGTTCAGCTCGCCGTCTTCTGAATCAGCAAACGGCCGAGGACCAGATAATCGATCTCGGTGCCGAGGAAGCATTCGATGGCGTCGGTCGGCGAGCAGACAATCGGCTCGCCCGCGACATTGAACGATGTGTTGATCACGCACGCGACGCCGGTGGTCTTCTCGACCTCCCGCAGCAGCTCGGCAACAATCGGGTTCTGCGCATCGGACACCGTCTGGACCCGCGAGGTGCCGTCGACATGGCAGGCACCCGGAATCTTGTCCTGGAATTCTTCCCGGACCGGAACCACGAACGTCATGTAGGGCGACGTCGGCAGCTTGCCCATTTCGAAAAGCTTCTCGGCGGTCGATTCCAGCACCATCGGGGCGAATGGGCGGAACGGCTCACGGTGCTTGACCCGGATATTGATGATGTCCTTGATGTCCTCGAACATCGGGTTCGCCAAGATACTGCGCGCGCCCAGTGCCCGGGGGCCGTATTCGGCGGCTCCCTGGAACCAGCCGATGACCACCTTCTCCGCCAGCAATTCCGCGGTCTTGGCCGGGACCTCGCCCGCAGCCAGCTCCTTGACGGTGATGCGGTCCGCGTACGAGTGGGTCGCCGCCAGCATTTCCTCGTGGGTGTAGTCCGGGCCGAGGTAGGTGCCGGTGGGAGTGGGCCGCACGCCGCCGTACTGGTTTCCGACGAATGCCGCGGCGCCGATCGCGAGGCCGGTGTCGCTGGCGCCGAAGCTCACATCCACGCTGTCGAAACTGCTGTTCTCCAACAGCTTCGTGTTGTTCACGCAGTTCAGGGCGACGCCACCCTCGATGATCAGATTCGAGAGTTCGGTCAACTTCGACAGGGCCGCGACCTGGTGGGCGGTGGCGATCTCGGTGACATCCTGCGCGGCACGAGCGACCCTGGCACGGAATTCGAATGATTCCCGGTTGCCGTCGTTACCACCGAAAATATCGTCGAAGAAGTCGCGATAAGGGTGTTCGCCCCGCGCATTATCGGTGGTGACGGTGAATTCGATCCGGCCGTCGTCCTGGAGGGAAATGAACCGGTCGATAATGCTCTTGTCGGTCGGCGTCTGGCAGTACGCCGACAGGCCCATGACCTTGTACTCGTCGTTGTTGGGCAGGAAGCCGAGATAGCGGGTGATGTTGTTGTAGAAGAGCCCAACGGAGTTGGTGCTTGTCATTGTCATCTGATCGAAGAGGGTGATCTTTCCACCCACGATCTGCCCGGCGATCGCCGATTCCCGTTCACCACGGCCGTCGCTGATGAAGAAGGCGGAGTCGCCGCCGCCGCGGATCTGGTAGCCGCACATCAAGTGCGCCAGGTGGTGCGGAACGAGGATCAGCTTCTCCGCGGGGATGTCGAAGCCGGTGCGCTCCCGGAAATCCTGAGCAATCGCCTCGTGCGTGAGCAGCTTGGTGTAGAGCTCACCGATTTCCGCCGTCATCCCGAAGGCCATCGTCGGAGTCGGTGCGAGGGTGAAGATATCCAGCACAATGGATTTGATCACCTCGTCGGTGACCGCCCACGGGAAGGCGAAGTAGTCGACATCCTTCAGCTCGATCCCGCTCTTGCGCAGACACCAGTCGATGGCGTTGGTCGGGAATTGTGACGTCTTCTTCTCGCGGTTGAGCCGTTCTTCCTCGACGGCCGCGACAACGGTGCCGTCGATGGTGACGGAGACCGCGGCGTCATGGCCGAGCACGTTATATCTGTCGATATCTTGGCTACCGTGATCAGAAATCCTGATCTCACTGCTGTGGGTGAAACCGTTGTAACCCAGAACGATCATCGAAAATTCTCCTACGCTGATTCCGGTCGATTCGAGAGTGATGGCAGCTCACGCGGTGCGCCACCCGGCCGAGTAGCCGGGACATGCCGAATTAGCCTGTGCGACAGGCGAATTACCCACGAAGTTCGCGCTTCGAGGCGAACGCTAACACGGGTCGCACGACCCGGACCAGAAAGCGTCGACCCGGACTCGACCACCGGAAAGCGGCACCGCATCGATGGCCGACCCGAATCGCTACGCGACCCCCACCGCGAGGCCCCGACCTGCGCGGACGCACAACCGCCGAGTTGCCGATGCGCGGCGCGGGAACCGTCTAAGCTGTTCGCACCATGCGCATAGGCGCGGCCGAAAGTTTGAAGGAAGTTTTATGGATTCTCCGCTTGTATCGGTCGCTCTACCATTGGCTTTGGCCGTTATAATGTTCGGGCTCGGGCTGTCTCTGACGGTGGCGGACTTCACTCGCATCGCCCGAACCCCCAAAACCGTCGCGATCGCGCTGGCGTGTCAGCTGCTGCTGTTGCCCGCCGTCGCCTTCGGTCTGGTGCTGTTGTTCGACCTGCCACCGCTGCTCGCGGTCGGGATGATGCTGCTCGCCGCCTCACCGGGCGGCACGACGGCTAATCTGTTCAGCCACCTGTTCCGTGGCGATGTCGCGCTGAATGTCTCACTCACCGCGGTCAATTCGGTCATCGCCGCAGTGACGCTTCCTTTGGTGACCAACTTCGCCATCGACTACTTCGAACCCGAGCACGGCTCCGGCGCGGTCGGCTTGCAGTTCGGCAAGGTGGTTCAGGTATTCGCGATCGTGCTGATCCCCGTCGCGATCGGGATGGCGGTGCGGCGGTTGTCGGCCGAGTTCGCCGACCGAATGGACCGGCCGGTGCGCATCGGGTCGGCGCTGACGCTGGTGCTGGTGATCGTGGGAACGATGATCGCCGAACGTTCCAACATCATCGACTATCTCATCGACGTCGGCCCCGTCACCGTGCTGTTCTGCGTGCTCAGCTTGTCCGCGGGCTACTTCGTCCCGCGCCGCCTCGGCGTCGAGGACCGCCAGGCGATCGCCTGCTCGATGGAGATCGGAATCCACAACAGCACCATCGCCATCACGATCGCCATCAGCGTCCTGGACAGCACCGAAATGGCTGTTCCCGCAGCGGTTTACGGCGTGTTGATGTTCCCGATTGCCACCGCCGTCGGCTGGCTGCTCACCCGCGGCCGAGCCAGGACCGCACTGCCGGACCCAGCCTAGCCAGGAATGCACGGTAGTCGCGGGCCCTACCGCGCCAGGAAGTGCCAGCCGAGCCAGGCCCAGCCCAGCACGGCGACGATCCGCACGGCTCGGTAACTCATCGCATAGGCGACTGTATCCGCCAAGGACGCGACCGAGGCGCGGCGCAGCCGCGCCACCATCAGCGCGCCGAGTACGGCAGCCAGCAGCACGGCGAACCCGATAATGATCACCGCACGGTCGCTCATCGCGACACCAGCCACCAGCCGACGCCCAGCCAGACCAGCCAGCCCGCGAATCGCAGCGGACCTTGCTCCAATGCCGGGTCCAGCAATGTCGACAGGGTCGGGTGGTCGGTGCTGGGGTGCAGCCAATCTGGTTGACGCACATAGGCATACGCTTCCCACGCGGCGATCGCGAGCAGCAGCGCCGTCCAGAGCGCGATGCCACGCCGCACCCGGGGCGTGCCGGGTGACCGCGCCGGGCGCGGCCGGATCGCACGCACCGAGACCGCGACGGCAGCGACCAGCACCAGCATTGCCGCCGCCGCGCTGAACGGCCGCGTGCCCGCGCCACCCGCCGCCAGCAGCACGCCGCAGGTCAGCAACGCCACACGCCACCGGGTGGACGGATGCGCCGACTGACTTGTCACAGTCGCAGAATACGTGCGCGGTCAGCGGCGAGCCCGCACCGAACAGTCTCGGCGGCTCCGTCGAACGGCGGTACGCCTCAGGGTCGGGGTACCGACCGGGGATGACTCCGGTGCGGATAGGTCCGACCAAAGGATGACAGGGGAAGCGCCCGCGGGGCGATGTCCCTGCTGCGAGAACCAAGCAGAATCACTGGTGCGGTTCATGACCACAAGCATTCTGTAGGGAAACGCTTAGCGGCAACGGCTTTGCTGACGGGTGCGGAGGTGCGGTCGGGCTCGCGGTGGCGATCGGAACCGGCCGCACCGACCGCGACATCTCGAACTACCTGGTGAAAGGAGAAGGCAGTGCCCGCGACGTACCCGAGTTCCGGCGCTACGGCAACACCCGATGCTATGCAGGACTACCGCAGCCGCGGGTGGACGGTCGCCGAAACAGCCAATGGCACTTGCCTGATCACCGACGAGCAGGTCGCGGCCGTCGAACTCACCGGCGCGCTCGCCGCCGGCGTGCGCCGATTCCTCCGAGCGAACAACCTGTCCGGTCCGATCATCGCCATTCCGGGCACCCAGCGCCGCGAGATCCACCTGGTCCGCGGCCTCACCAAGGCGGAAATGGCGATAGCGGCGCTGCGCGGCGCGGGCGCGACCGTGCACACCGGCGGCGCGAGCATCCCCCTGCCGCCGACCAGACTGGCGAACGGCTCGGCCTGCTGGGAGATCTCCCCCAGCGAGTCCCGCTGGATACCACCGGTGGTCGCGATCGCCGCCGCGGTACGCGCTACCGCGCCGACCCGCACTCCGCGCCGCACCGAGCTGGCCTGCTGAAACGGCTAGCTACCAGCCGTCTTCCAGCCATTCTTCCTCGGACCATTCATCGTCCGACCATTCATCGTCGGGCCACTCACTGTCCGACCATTCGCCCTCGGCTTCGTCGTTCTCTGTCCATTCACCTTCGGTGCCTTCGTTGTCGGGAATTTCACTGTCCGAACCGCGGCCTGGGTCGGCGGAATTCGGGGGACCATTCTGCTGACATGCGGGCGCTACCGGTCCATTGCTTCCGGTGTCGAGGAAGCCGTCGCTGATCCATTTTCCATTGTCGAGTTTGTTCCACAGGTCGGTGGCGCCCCACTTGCCATTGAGCCACTCACCGCGCGCCGTGCAGACGATGGTCAGGACATCACCATTGCGGGCCGCGCCGACGACCGAATTCCACGTTCCCGGACCGGACCGCAGGTTGACGTTCCGATTCCGGTCGGGATGTGGACGGACGGTGCCCTTGGCCTGGGTGGGGTTCGGTGGCTTCGGGTTCGTCGTGGTCGGTGGCTTCGGGTCCGTCGGCGGCTTCGGGTCCGTCGGCGGCTTCGGGTCGGTCGGCGTCGGCGGCTTGGGGTCCGTCGGAGTGGGCGGCTTCGGTGGGTTCGAGTTGTCACCGCCGCCGTAGTTCATCAGCCTGCCGCCGGCCCGCACCTGCTGACCATTGCGCTCGGCGAATCCGCCGTAGGCGTTCGGCCCCTCGTGGAAGGTCCAGCCGCCGATGGTCACACCGTCGACGGGCACCGGCTGCTTGCCCTGATAGAGCGACATGTGCACATGCGCGCCGCTGGCGAAGCCGCCGCACGGCAGCTGAGTACTGGCCCGGCCCAGGTAAGTTCCCGCCGCGATCTCGGTGCCGTCGGCGGCGCCGATGATGTCGGTCATGTGGTAGTAGGTGGTGGTGAAACCATTGTTGTGGACCAGTTTCACCTCGGCACTGCCGTTGCGGACACAGGTCTTGTAGACGTGGCCGGATGCGGGCGCCACAACCCGGCCGTCGCCGCCATTGAAGTCCAGTGAGTTGTACGGTCGACTGGAGCCGCTGATACCGTGCGGCCCACCGCCCATGAACCAGGCTTGGCCCTCTTTCCACGGGAGCGAGAGCGCACTGTTTCCCGAACGTGGTTGTGGCGCGGTAAGTGCCGCCTTCTCGCTGCCGCTGACCACCGATTCCGGTGCGTCACTGACCATGTGGCCGAACTCGGGGGTGCCTTCCAGCGCGACCTGCCAGTCCCCGTCGTCGTCCAGCTTCGCCACATACAGCGACGATTTCGGTGTCTCCTCGCTCTCGCTGTCCTCCGGGACGGTCGCGGCGCCGAAGACCCATTCACCGTCGCTGCGCATGCGGTCGATGACCGGCGGCTCGTCGGTGGCGGGTTCGATCTGCTGCGTCGCGAGGCTGTCGCTGATCGCGTCGTCCAGGCCGTCGGCGGTGGGTTCGGCGCTGACCGGGCCGATGGTCACCGCCATGCCGATGGCGGTCGCGATGACGAGGGTGGTGACTGCACTCGGAAATATCCAACCGCCGCTGCGGCATGGATTTGTCCATCTCAATGTAAGGCAACTTTCTTCGTCGGTCGTGCTGATCGATCGATAGGCCGAAATGGCCGCCGGGAGGTGGGCACAGGCGTACCTCGGCACTCGGAATGAGTTGTTATGACTCCATAATGGAAAGGCGCTGCCCGACTTTCGATCGGTAACGAGTCGGTCTCACTTGCCCGATCGAATTCCCACTTCCCAGCCGAAAGTGTAGGGTAAATTGCCCGCAGGAGGCCGGGAAATTAGCCATTCTATAAACCAGTTAAGCCCGGGATTCAATATTCATGCACATTGTGCGCAGCGATGAATATGGCCGCATTGTGCCGAGCCGGGGTGCAAAGGTGACATTTGGAATGCCGCGCGAACCCGCGGCTCAACTCGCTCTCCTGGCATCGCCGTCACCGTGGGCACCGCTTGCCCGACGGCAAGCGCGCCTCGTCGGCCCCGCCCTACGCGCGACACCAGCCCTGACCTGGTGTTGAGTGCCCCCATGGTGACTCCGCCCAGACGCTCAACGTCCGGTGCCGAAATTAGGCGCGTGAGGTCGGTCTCGAGCCCGCGCCCGCGGCGAAGATGCATCCGCTGGTAGACGCCGCAACTGGTCCGGTGATGCGGCCGTCGCATCGCCGGACCAGCTGCACCTCTGTCTACTCTTCTGGCTTTTCGATCGTGAGGGTCGCCTGTTCCCCGGCCACTTTCTCTTTGTCCTTGAATAAGGCCGCGGCAGCCTTGACCTTCGAGGCAGGATCCCACCCCCTACCCATGGGGTCGTCGGTGGGCAGCTTGACCTTGACAGTCTGTTCCTTACCGTCACACTTGGCCGCCACGCGATCCACGCCGCTTATATACTCGTCATCGGCGGACTCGGCGGCGACCACGACCGTGTCGGCTGCATCTTTGTCGCAGGTGTATTTCACCGTGACAATCAAAGCCCGCCAGCCGGAGGATCCCGATCCCGGGTCAGCAGCTTCGGCGCTGTCCGGTTTGATGGTGGGTGTCGTGGCTGCCGTGGCTTCGGCCGCGGCACTGGCGGTCCAGCAGGCAAGCGCCAGTGCCGCAGCGGCACCAGTACGGGTCTTCCATGACTTGGACAACATATGCCTCCCTTTGAGTTCACTGCGCTGCTACTGGATTCGATGCTGCTACCAATAAAGATTGGGGTTCGGAGCGGTTTCACCAGCGCGGCCACTGGCCTGCGGCAGTTGAACTTTCAGGATTCGCGGGCTGCGATTGCGGCTTGGATGCGTCGCAGCGTGCGCAGGCCCTTCTTCGCGGCGACGCTCACCATGCCGTCGAAAACTGTTGCGCCCCGGTCGTGGGCCATCAGCCGTTCCAGCGTCGGCACGGCACGATCGTCACCGGTCGAACCGAGCGCGACCGCAGCCCAGTATCGCTGGTCCGGGTCGTCGCTGTCGGCCGCCGCAGACAACCTCGGGATGACGTCCGGGGCGAATTTGGCCAGCGCGCTGGCGATATAGCCGATGCGGTAGTACCGGCGGTTCTCGAATTCGTCCCATAGTGCGGCCAGGGCCGCATCGCCGCCGATCAGGCCGAGGGCCTCGGCGGCACGTTCGCGCATTCCTGCGATCGAGTCCCGCAGCACCGGGGTGAGCGCCGGGACGACCGATTCGTCACCGAGGGTGCCCAGCGCGATCACCGCTTGCTCACGCGCCATCTGCTGCGGGTGGTCCAGCATCGCGATCAAGCCGGGAACCGCGTCGCGGAAGCCGAGCGCCGCGCAGCCCATCGCGGCCCATGCCTGGCAGTTGTACCGAGTATCGGCCAGTGACGCGAGCAGCGGTGCCCGCAGCGTGTTATCGCCGAAGACCGCCGCCCGGTTCAACGCCCGGCTGTACAGCGACCGGTGGTAATCCGGATAGTCCCGGACGAGCGCACACAGCGCTTCCTTGGCGGAGGTGTCGCCGTCAGCAGCCCGCACCAGCAGCAGCCGCAGATTTTCCTCGCGGGTGTCGAGATCACCGTCTTTGAGGCATCGCGCATCAGCTGGGTTCACCGTCCAACGGTACCTGGCACCGATCTCCGCCTCCGGCCGCGTTCTGGTGGTATGGCCGTATCACGACGTATCACGGATGCGATACGTGCGTACCATCTAGAGGTTCTTCGACAGGAGAGGAAGGCGGCAGTTCTCGTGCCACGATTGGTCGACCATGAGGTGCGGCGACGCCAGATCACCGATGCCGTTCGGCGAGTCATCGTCAGCGGCGGCCTGGAAGCGGTGACCTTTCAAACCGTCGCCGCCGAGGCCGGGATCTCGGTTCGGCTCGTGCAGTACTACTTCGGCACCAAGAAGGATTTCCTCCTGGCGACCCACCGATCGGTCATGGCGGACGCCGGTGCCCGGTTCATGCAACGGTGGACCGCGCTCGGACCGGACGCCGAACCCCGCGAAGCCATCCGCGCGGTATTGACCGAACTGCTGCCGCTCGACGACCAACGCCGGGAGGAAACCCTTGTGCTCGGCGCCTTCGGCTGGGCAGCGATCGTCGGCCGAGGCATCACCGCGGAGGAAACCTTCGCCGCACCAAGAGCTTTGGTCACGATCGTCGCAGATCAACTCCGGCGAGCTCAGCGTCCGGCAATCTCGGATCCGAACGACCCGGAACTGGACGCCGAGCTCATCGCCATGGCGATCGCCGGACTCGCCCAGGGCATGCTCCAGGGTTACGGCACCACAGCGGGGGCAGTCGAACTCGTCGACCATCTCCTCGATCGCGTACTCGGGACGGATACGAGAAGCACGCCGGGCGCACGCGAGCCGCGCCGACCCCGAGCCTGAACCCCCACTGGCGCAGCGTCAGGGCGTGTTGTGCACGGCCACCGGATGCAGCGGTCCGCCCCGGTCGGCCACGATGTCGCCGAGATCGGCGCGAATACCGGTTGCGATTCGTTCCGCTTCGGCCGCTGTCGACGCGACCGTCACCAGGCCGATCATCGGCTCATGGTGGTCGAGCGCGCGGACGGTGGTCGGGAACGCTTTGACCCCGTCCCGCCAGAGCTCCCGAAATATCGGACGGACAACGTCGGTGTAACTGACCGGAGCATCGTCTCGAACCCGAATCGTGTCGTGCGAGTACGCGACCGAACCGGTCGAGCCGGCCGTGCGTCGCAACTCGATGGCTTGGATCGCGCCGGTCCGTCGCGCATTGATCTCGGTGACATAAAGCAGGTCGTCCCGGCTGAGCACGCAGTCGATTCCGAACCACCCCCGGTAGCCCCAAGCGCTGGCCAACGCCGCGACCTGATGTCCGAGATCGAGGATCCGCTTCTCCACGCCGCGGTCGAGCACCCCGGCGCCGATGGTCAAGTTGCGGTAGCGATGCTCGTCCACGGTGAGCACACTGCCGACCATCTCGGCCACCCCGTCCTCATCGATCAGCACATCGACAGCGGGGCAACCGAACTCCGGCGCATGTTCGACATATTCCTGAACACTCAGCGGGAAGCTACGCAGGAAAGGATCCGCCTCGGTCGCTTGCCAGAATTTTTCCAGGGACGCGTCGGTGGTGTCGATCACCGCGGATCCTTCACCGCCCACTCCGTGCATCGCTTTCACGATCACCCGGTCGGCCTCCGCCAGAATTCGCGCGACCGCCCCGGTGAGTTCCGCCCAAGTCCCGACGGTGACACCGCGAGGCACCCGGAAGCCGGGAAGGTATCCGGCGAGGTCGAGGCAGCTCATCTTGGACTCCAGGTACAGGCTGGCCCAATAGTGCTGCTCGGTAGGCACATCCAGTTCGATGCGATGTCCCCAGCTGCGAACTATCGCGGCCAGCCGATAGAGCTCGGGTGACGCTCCGAACGACCGGAATCGAACCACCTGATGCCCGGCCAACCGGTCTTGCAGGCGCCGCAATGCCTCGGCGTCGGCCAAGGTATCCCTGAGCAGCAGGCCGGTGGTGCGCCGCGGGCTCACCACCGCTGGCGGTCGGCGGCCGAGGACCTCGTGTAGATCGTCGAACCACTGCCGATCGAACCCGTCGGCCATCAGCAGGACGGCCGGGCCCTCGGTCCACAGCACGGCTTGGTCGGTGAACCAGTCTCCGACTTCGAGGAATGTGCGCTCGAGACCGGGGTCCGTACCGAGCGTGGGATGCCGGAGGTTGAATTCCGTGATATTGGGAACCACCAGGTCGATGTATTCTGCCATCGAACGCCTATCTCAGGAGAATGCGGAAAGAACCGGTCAGTAACTGGAATATTCGTTAAGGTCGAGCGAATGCTGTTCCGACCCCTTCAGCGCCGGGGAGAAAACGCAGACCAAGCGCATTCCGTGCGCCGAGCGCAGAATGTGCTCCTCGCCTTTGTCGGGTGCGTAAACCGTGCCGACCGTGATCGCGAACGAACCGTCGGCGTTCTCTACCGAACCGGAACCCTCGATGCAATAGCACGCCTCGATGTGATTGTCGTATCGGAGATGGGATTCGGTACCCGGCCGCACATATGTCTCGGTCAGGGTGAAGCCGCGGTTGTCTGCGTCGGTGAGCAGCCGCCGGCTCGTCCCATTACCCCATTCGACATCGTTCTGGGTACCGAGCACGTCGTCGAGCGCACGCTTGAGCATGAGGGAACTCCAATCATCGAGAGAGATGCGACCGTTGGGTCAGCGTGAAATGAGATCGGGCAGCGTCAATCGCGGAGAGGTCCCGACCACAATGTCTTTGTACGGATAGTTGCCGTAACAGAGCGAATAATATAAACCTCGCTCTCCGGCGTCAATAAGATTGTGGACAGCCGCGTAGATTCCAGGCCGGAGACGGGCCGCCTCGGAATCCCAGCTGGCCATTATGTCGAAAAGCGCTCGACCATCCGGATCGGTGCACACCGCCGAGCGGCAAATAACCTTTCCGGAATTCGAAAACCGCCGAATCCGGCTACCGCTCATCTGGAGCAGGTCCCGCAACGCCGAACTCCGAGCCGCAGATTCATCGCGGTAGCGCTCGGCGCTGAACGACTGCCAGTGCGAAAGGAACTCGTCCACGTCGCCGTCCTCGACCACCACGGTCTCGGCGTGCATGCGCAACAGGCGCTTGTGCTTGCGCCGCAGGCTCGGTTCCGGCTCGACGGCGACAAGATCGGCCGCCGCCACGGTGCCGAGCTGATCGGCCTCGATCAGGGCAGCCAAGTTCCGTTCCGCCCAGCCGAGCCAGTCCGGGTGCAAGGCGACCGGCAGCGCGTAGCCGAGCACTACGTGCAGGCGGGTCCCATCGGGCAGCAGCAGTTCGGGCCAGTGCGCGGCGACCGCCAACAACAGCAGGCCGTCGTAGCGCTCGACCGGCCACAGCTGCGCGGTCGCGAGTACCCGGAGTTCACCGAGTTCCCCCAACGTGCGCAACGGTTCCCGCGCCTGATCCACAGCGGTGACCACGCACGAGTCACCGCCGGCCTCGATGCGCAACCCGTCCGGGCCCGAGCTCAATCGGGCGCGCGTGCGACCGCCGTCGTCGACGACCGTCACCGCCAGGCCGGGGTGTAACGGCGCGGTCATTCGTCCTGCTCACCGCCGATGAAGCGTTCCACCGCATCCCGGGCCGCGGAATCGGATACCTGCCGCGGCGGCGATTTCATCAGGTACGACGACACCGAGTCGATCGGCCCGCCGATGCCTCGATCCAGGGCGATCTTCGCCGCTCGGACTGCGTCGATGACGATGCCGGCCGAGTTCGGCGAGTCCCACACCTCGAGCTTGTACTCCAGATTGAGTGGCACATCGCCGAAGGCCCGGCCCTCCAAGCGGACGTAAGCCCATTTCCGGTCGTCCAGCCACTCGACGTAATCCGAGGGGCCGATATGAACATTCCGCGCTCCCAATTCCCGCGGCACCTGCGACGTGACCGCTTGGGTCTTGGATATCTTCTTCGATTCCAGTCGATCGCGTTCCAACATGTTCTTGAAGTCCATATTGCCGCCCACGTTGAGCTGCATGGTGCGATCCAACGCGACGCCGCGATCCTCGAACAGTTTCGCCAGTACCCGATGGGTGATGGTGGCGCCGACCTGCGACTTGATATCGTCGCCGATGATCGGCACGCCAGCCCGTTCGAACTTCGCGGCCCACTCCGGGTCCGAGGCGATGAAGACCGGTAGCGCGTTGACGAAAGCCACCCCCGCATCCAGTGCGGCTTGGGCATAGAAGTAGTCCGCCTCCATAGAACCGACCGGAAGATACGAGACCAGTACATCGGCTTCGACCTCCCGCAGCACCGCGGCCACATCGACCGGGCGGGCGTCGGACTCGGTAATGGTCTCGCGGTAGTAACGACCCAGACCATCCTTCGTCTCGCCACGCTGCACAATCACCCCCAACGGCGGCACCTCGGCGATCGCGATGGTGTTGTTCTCGCTCGCGACAATGGCCTCGGACAGGTCCACACCGACCTTTTTCGCATCGACATCGAAAGCCGCGACGAATGTGATATCGCGAACGTGATAGTCGCCGAATTGGACATGCATCAGACCCGGCACCTGGGCATCCGGTGGCGCGTCCCGGTAGTACTGGACTCCCTGCACCAAGGACGCCGCGCAGTTTCCTACCCCGGCAATCGCCACTCGGACAGGCCTGGATTCAATTTCCGTCGCAGGGTTGGACTCAAACGGTTTGTTCACTGTCGGATCCTCTCTAGTGTCCGCAGACGATGGAGATGCGGGAAGATTTCGAATCGAGCCGACCGCGAGCAACAGCATCGGGGTCGCGACAACCCAGCTGCCGGTGGCTACGAGTACGGCTGTGGGAGAGAACATTTCGGCCAGCGGGCCGATCACGGCAAGACCGATCGGCAGCACGACCACATTGCCGGACCAGTTGTAAACGCTGACCCGGGAAAGCATGGCTTCGGGGATATGGCGCTGTATCGCGGTGGTCAGGTAAATACTGAGCAGCGCGAATCCCACGCTGCCCGGCAGCGCGGCCAGCACGACCGGCCACAACCGGTCGGACCAGCCGAGCAGGAGCAGCGGCAACCCGTAACAGGCCATCGCCGGGACCGCGAGCCGCAGCGGGAATCGCGGTTGAATCCGGATCGCGAGCAGACTGCCGACCACGCCACCGACGCCGGCGCAGACCGAGATCGCCGACCACGCGGCGACGCCACCGAGCCGCTCGCTGGCCACCACCGGGCCGAGGACCAGCATCGCCGGCATGCCGAGCAGATAGAAACTCGACATCCACAGCACCAAGCCCGCCAGCCAGCCGTGGCCACGGAACTCCCGCCAGCCCTCGACCAGATCCTTCAGGATCGAGCTCGACGGTTGCTCCGGGTCCGGAGCCGGGCGGTCCGTGCGCACCGCGGTCAGCGCGAGCGCGCTGACCGCGGACGCCACGGCATCGACGAGTAGGGCGCCGCCGGGTCCGACCGCGACGACCAGCACCCCGCCCAGCGCAGGGCCGACCGAATGGGCGGTGTTGTCACCCAAGCTGACCAGGGCGTTGGCCTGGGTCAGCCGCTCCGAACCGACGATCTGGCGAACCAGTCCGCTCAGCGCGGGACGGAAGAATGCCATTCCGGTGCCGCACACCAATTGCAGGGCGATCAAGGTGAGCAGGCTGGAATGCCCGGTCAGGAGCAGCACACCTTGCACGGCCTGGGCGATCATCCGACCGACGTCACAGATGATCATCACCTTGCGCCGATCCTTCGAGTCCGCGATCACCCCGCCGACCATCAACAGGATCGCCTCGGGCACCAGCCCGGCTGCGAATACGAGACCGATCGCGGTCATCGAGCCGGTGGTCTCGAGCACCGCGAAGGTCAGCGCGATCGGCAGGACCGCGTCGCCGAGCAGCGAGGTCACCTCACCGAGGTAGTACCAGGCGAAGTTCCGCTCCCGCAGGACCTCCGGAACCAGCTTTGCCGATCGCCGTGAACCCATGAGTGACAGCCCGTTTCCGCTGCCGGTCAGCGCCGGGTGACGAGGTAGGACCCGATGGCAAGCGCGTCCAGATCGGTGTTCATGAACACATCGATCGACTCCTCGGGGCGGTTCACCAGCGGCATGCCCGCGGTGTTGTAGGAGGTGTTGACCAGCACGGGGATGCCCGTCTCGGTTTCGAAGGCCCGCAGCAGTGCCGCGTAGCGCGGCTGGTCGGCCTCGTCCACCACCTGCGGACGGGCGCTGCCGTCGATGTGTACGACGGCCGGAATCTGCGACCGGACCTCCTCCCGCACCGAGGCGGCCATGATCATGAACGGGTTCGGCGTTCCGGTGAAGTATTTGTCGAAACTGGTGGCCAGCACGCTCGGAGCCAGGGGCCGCCACATCTCCCGGTTCTTGACCTGGTTCAAGCGCACCAGCGTCTCCCGCCGGCGCGGGTCGCCGATCAGGCTGCGGCCGCCCAGTGCCCGGGGGCCGACCTCGCTGCGGCCCTGATGCCAGCCCGCCACCCCGCCGGCCGACACGATGCGGGCCACCTGCGACACCAGCTCGTCTTCGTCCAGCCGCCGCGCGTCGAGCCCGCGCGCGGCGAGTGCCGCCGCGATCTGGTCGTCGGAGAATTCCGGGCCCCACAACGCATGAGTCATCCGCTGGGGAGCGAAATCGTCGGCCGCTATCTGACGGGCGACCTCGTAAGCCGCGCCGAGGCCGACGCCGGCGTCGTGTGCCATGGGCTGGACGAAGACGTTGTCGAACAGGCCGGAACCGGCCAGTCGGCCGTTGGCGGTGCAGTTCAGCGCGACCCCGCCGGCGAGGCAGATGTTGCGCGAGCCGGTCCGATCGCGCAGCTCGGCGGCCAATCCCAGGATCGTCTCCTCCACCGCCGACTGCACCGAAGCCGCGAAGTCCACGTACGCGGTGATGTCGTCGGACAACCCGATCGCGTAGGGATAGGCGTGCTCGGCGAAGTAGGACAGCAACTGTTGGGTGCGCTGCGGCGGCAGTTCGCGCCCCGAAGCCGTGGCCGCGGGCACTCCATCCCAGATCGGCCCGTCGGCCGAGTGCCGCAGTGCGACCGGGTAGCGAGGCTTACCGTAGGAGGCGAGTCCCATCAGCTTTCCCGCGTTGCCGTCCTTGCTGTACAGCCCGACGTACTGGGTGGCGATTCGGTAGAACAGCCCGAGCGAGTGCTCCACCGGATAGGACACCAGCGTCTGGATGCCGTCGCGGGTGCCGTACGCCAGCGTGGTCGCCGAGTCCTCGCCGCGATTGTCCAGGACCAAGATCGCGGCTTCCTCGAAACCGCTCGGCCAGAAGCAACTGGCTGCGTGGGCGAGGTGGTGGCGGACCGGAATCACCGGCGGCCGCTGCTCGGAGCCGAACAGCTCCGTCGGGAAGAGCCGGTCCGGGTCGTCCAGCGGCAGTTCGGCGCGACGCTGCTCCGGGCTCAGGCCCATCCAGGCGCCGAGAACGTCCAGATCGCTTCCCAAGGCGACCGCGTCGAGGTCGGCGAGGGTGATCCCGGCGTGCTCGAGGCACCAGGCCAGCGCATCCACCGGCGGCTGATCGATGGCCCGTTTGCGCCGGGTGAATCGTTCCTGTTCGGTCGCCGCTACCAGGACGCCGTCGCAGAGCAGGGCAGCGGCCGAATCGTGTGCGCCGTGGTTGAGCCCGGCGACCCAGGTCTTTTTCGTCATCGGAGTCTCCTCGAGTCCTTGGTGGTCGTTGCGGTGCGCTCGCCGAGCCGCCACAGTGGTTCGGCGGCACCGGTCGCCCGTCGACGGTGGTGTGCGTATCGACAGATCTGTTCGGCCCAGTCAGCGCCGAACAACATGTTCAGTTGCGAGCGATACCGGGCGACGCTGGACAATTTGCGTGCCAGGTGTCGCGGGCCCGGGTTCACCGGATTGGGGCCGGGCGCTCCTGGTGGGTGGATGGTCGTGGTCAGGGCGTAGGGCAACGGTTCCCACAGCAGCAGGTCGATGCCTTCGGCCGCGCACGCCAGGGCCGCGGTCAGGACGGTATGGCGGTGATCCACGTGATTGCCGGTGGGCAGGCAAGTCCATACCGCCGCCGGCCGGTGCTCCCGGATCACCGCACGCGCGGTGTTGAGCAGTGCCGTCGCCAGTTGCGGTTCGTCCGGCAGCGCCGGGTCGAAGACCGAATCCGAACGGCGGCACAGCCATTCGTCGCCGTGTCGGCGGTACAAGGCGTCCAGGAATTCCAAATACAGTGGCTTGACGCCGAGTTCGGTCAATGCGTCCTGATCCTCGGCCCGCCGCGTTCGCACCGGCGCCTGGGTCAACCCGCACTCGCGATGGAATTCGGCGGCGATGGCGGAGCTCGGACCGCTCGGGGCCCCGGCGAACACCGTGCATACCACGACCGATCGGCCCTGCTCGGTCAGTGCGGCCAGGGAAGCGCCGACACCGAGTACCGCGTCGTCCAGATGCGGCGAAAAGACCAGAACCGGCGCGTCGCGGTTGCTGGTCACGCCAGTTCTCGCAACGTGTTCGCCATGGTCTCGACCATGAAATGCACTTGAGAATCGGTGAGCTGGGGGTAGATCGGCAGATTGATCTGCTCCCGGAACCACACCCGTTCCGCGGTAGGGCATTCGCCGACGCCGTGGCCGAGGCGCCGCCACTCGGGCAGGAGGTGCACCGGGAAGTAGCGGAGCTGGATCTGGATCCCGGCCGCGTCCAGGCGCCGAATCAGTTGGTCCCGTTCGATTCCGGTCTCTGGGTCCAGGAAGCAGGTGTACAGATGGTGCGCGCTGTCGATCCCGGGCACCCGGCGCTGCGTGCGGATACCGTCGACGGCGGCCAGCCCCCGGTCGAGCATCTCGGCGATCTCACGGCGCCGAGCCACCAGCTTGTCCAGTTGAGCCAACTGGACTCGGCCGACGGCCGCCGCCGGTTCGCACAAGCTGGAGTTGGTGCCCGGATGACGCAGGGCGACACAATCTTCCCGATAGGCGTTCTTGGCGTGCCGCTCGAGATCGTCCGCCGGCGCGCGATACTCACCCAGCTGCGGATCGGCGCGCGGCACGAAATCGGCATCCGGTTCGATGGCGCGAATTCGTCCGGCTACCTCGGCCCAGCGATCGTCGGACACTGTCAGCATGCCGCCCTCGCCGAGCGTGGAGATGTTCTTGTACGACTGGAAA
Organism: Nocardia iowensis; assembly: GCF_019222765.1. Classification (NCBI taxonomy): domain Bacteria; kingdom Bacillati; phylum Actinomycetota; class Actinomycetes; order Mycobacteriales; family Nocardiaceae; genus Nocardia; species Nocardia iowensis. The sequence goes on from NZ_CP078145.1 coordinate 7,798,628, forward strand.
CTCCAGCACCCGAGATCACCGATCGTGCCCGGCGACCGACCGTGGTACCAGGCGCCCAGCGCATGGGCACAGTCCTCGACGACGGCGATGCCGTGCCGATCGGCGATGGCGCGAATCGGATCCAGATCGGCGGGGTTCCCGCCGTGGTGCACCAGATACACCGCCCGGGTCCGTTCGGTCACCAGTGCGGCGAACGCCTCGGGCGAGATGTTCATGGTGTCGGGATCGATATCGCAGAACCGCACCACCACCGGAAGCCCGAGCAGCGGAGTGACATTGGCTTGATATGTCTGCGTCGCCGCGATCACCTCGTCACCGGGCTGCAGTCCGAGCAGATAGGTGGCGAACTCCAGCGCGATCGTCGCGTTGGTCAGCGACAACGCGTGGCGAGCACCGGTATAGGCGGCGAACTCGGCCTCGAATGCGTCCCGTTCCGGGCCGCAGGAAAGTTTGGCGCCCGACCTGAGCACCCTGGCGACGGCGTCGATCTCATCTTGTCCGAAGGTCGAGCCGGTCGGCAGATACGGAACGAAGTAACGATCAGTGGACACTTATCTCCCCTACTGCCATCGAATGCACGTCACGCCAATGCCGGTGCAGCATCCGCGCCACCTCCGTCCAGGTCGGCTGCAGCAATTGCGCCGTAGCGACCCGTTCTCGTTGTTTGCGCCGCAGCTCGCCATCGGTGCACAAGCGGGCTGTCGCGGCCGCGAACCGATCGGCGTCGTCCGCACGCAGGACAGCGGCCCGACTCGTTGGCGGCAATCCCTCCAGCCCGAGTCCGGTGGACACGATCAGGCAGCCGCCGCGGATGGCCTCGATCATCTTGACTTTGACGCCGCCGCCGATCCGCAGCGGACAGATGACCACATCGACCATGTCCCAGAGGGCGGTGACCCGGTCCAGCCAACCCACCACGGTGACAGCGGGTTTCGCGGCTGCCCGCTGGGCGACGACGTCCACATTGGATCCGGCCAGGATCAGCTGGGCCCCCGGAAGTTCGGCGCGAATACGCTCGAAGACCTCATCGAGCATCCAGTCGACGGCATCCTGGTTCGGCGAGTACGCATAATTGGCCAGGAAGCCAAGCCGGGGCCGGGCGGCGACCTGGTCCGCGGGGCGCGGGGCGGGCGTGTGCAACGGCGTGTGATCGGATCCGTTGGGCACCACCCGAACATCTACGTCGAACGCTCGGTCTCGTACCCGCCGGTGGTCCTCCTCGGACAACGTCACCACCCGCGCCACCCGGCGCCAGGCTTGCAATTCGGCCGTCCGAACGCTGGCGAAGTCGTCGAAATTCTCCGGAGCCAGACCGCCGAACGACGCTTTCTGCTCCACCAGGCTGGACTCGATATTGTGCTCGACCAGCACGCTGCGGGCGGCCAGGCGATCGGGCAGCAGATGGGTGAGGTAATGCCCTTCCACATGAACCACATCGAAAGGCCGATCGCCGGCTTCCCGCTCGGCCAACAGTCGGCGCACCGTCTCCGAGTGCCGAGTCGGGAATGCTCGTTGGCGACTCTCGTCGCGGAATACCCGCACCGGGATATCGGTGTGCGCGGCGGCCGCCGCGACATCCTCTTCGTACCGCCGCGACACCGCCCACACCTCGAGATCGGCGTGCCGAGCCAGTTGCGGTATGAGGGCCGCATCGCGGAGACGGCCACCGCTGGCTGCCGGCCACGGCGAGTGATGGGTCAGATAGAGCACGCGCAGGCGTTCACTTGTGGTCATCGGTCCTCCGCGCTGCTCACGATCGCGCGCGAGCGGCTGCGATCCTGCAGCAGGCGATCGTAGAAACGGCCTACTTCCGCACGCATCGCATCGGTGTGAAACAGCTGTGCCGCACGGGCTTTGGCCGACGCACGGTATCGTTCCGGGTCCGCCAGCACCGCGCGCAGCGCCCGTACCGCCGCCGGGCCGTCACCGACCGGAACCAGTTCACCGACGCGTCCCGCGTCCAGGAGATCGGGCAGACCGCCTACGGCCGATGCGAGAACGGGAACGCCGCTCGTCATCGCCTCGATCACCACCCTGGAGGTGGTCTCGGTGTCGGAGAGCAGCGCGAAGGCGTCCAGGGCCGCGTAAACCGGACCCACGTCCGGTAGCAGGCCGGTGAACGTCACGGCCTCGGCGATCCCCAATTCCACGGCACGCTCGCGCAGGGAGTCGGCCAATCCGCCACTGCCCGCCAGGATTCCGTGGATACGCGGATCTTCCCGACGCGCGGCGGCCACCAGATCCAGCACGCGATCCGGACGCTTCTCCGGTGACAGTCGTCCGACATAGCCGACCAGTACCGCGGAAGCGGGTACACCGAATCGCTCGGCCAGTTCCGCGCGGGCCGCGGATCGGTCCATAAGCCGCGGTGCGCTCACCCCGTTCGGGATGTAGGCGACGTGCCCGTTCGGGCACCAGCGCCGGATGCGCGGCAACAAGCCCTCCGCACATACCACCACGCCGTCGGCGAGCCGGGTGCAGGCGACGTCGAGGTAGGTCTTCGCCTTGTGCCACAGCGAATCCTCGACGATCCCGTGCTGGGTGAACACCAGCGGCCGCGTGCGGAAAAGGCGGGGAAAGGACAGTTTGGCCGCGGCCGCCCAGTAATCGGCGTCGTAACCATGGGCGTGCACGACATCGGCTTTGACGTCGGCGATCGTCGCGCCGAGCCGGCGCACCGCCGTGCCGAATCCGGCCCCGGTGACGCTGACCACCTCGAGGCCGAGATCGCCTGCGCGCGCGGCGAATTCTTCCGACCCGCGCTCGATCACCACTGGACGCAGCCCCGCGGCACGTTGACTGACGGCGAGGTCGAGCACATGCATATCGGCGCCGCCGAGCTCGCCCGGCGGCTCCGGGACCAGCACATGCAGGATGGTCAGACTCATCTCAATTCCTCACTTGCCCGGCGGCATACGCGTTGGTCAACCACGTCACGGCCATCGCCCAATCGGTCGTGCGAGGTTGCTCGAACGAGCGGTTGTAGGGCTGGTCGAACACCAGAACGGCGCGGTTCAGCGCACGTAGGTCTCGAATGAAATGCGGGGCGTCCTCCAGATAGACATCCGCCTCGACCGCGGTCTTGTCCGAGACGAAAACCACGTCCTCGGCCGGGATACCGTGGGTGTCCAGCCAGGCGCCCGTCGCCGCGAGGACGGACCCGACGATCTGACTGGTCCAGAGCCGTCCGGTCACCACCCGGATCCGGAATCCCGACTCGTGCAGCGTGCGCAGTCCCTCTACCGCACCCGGCAACGGCGCCATGGTGCGGTATCCGTCACCGGTGACGAAGGCGCCGTAGTGCAAACGGTCGTAGTCGTCGTGATCGCGTACGCCCCAGTCCCGAAGATCCCATCGCGTCGGGCGGTCGCTGGGGACCGGCCGCTCTTGTGCCCGCAGATCGCGCGCGATGACGCCCAACCGGTCCGCGCACACATCGTCCAGATCTACCGCGAGCACCGGCCGCGATGGCGGCGTCACGCGGCACCTCGGGCAAGCCACTCCACGGTGCTGTCGTCGAGCACCAGTCGGCTGGCGGCCAGCGAATGGTCAAGCTCGGCCATATCGCGCGGGCCGACGATCGGATAACTCCGGCCGGCCCGCAGCGACCACGCCAGCGCGACCGTCTCAGGTCGGGTGCCCAACCGCTCGGCCAGTTCCCGGCAACGCCGCCGGCGAGCGTGATTCTCCTCGGTGTCGAACGGATCCAGCCCGGAATCCGCGGTCGGCTCGACCCGGCCGGCGAAGAAACCGCGCGCCTGGGCGGCCCAGCCGAACAGGGGCAGTTCATGATCGTTGATCACCGCCAGCAGGGCGGCATCGGCATGTCGGGTACCCGGCCACAGTGGTTTGGCCGGAACGGCGAGGCTGTACTGATAACTGACCACCGGCACGACACCGTGCTCGCCGAGTTCAATGACCAATTGTGCCAACCGATCCGGCGACCAGTTCGACACGCCGACCTGGCGTGCGCGCCCGGAATGCACGAAATCGGCCAGCGTTTCGGCCAACTCGGCGACCGGACGAGCCGGATCGTCGCGATGGAGCAGCACAATGTCGAGGGTCAGCACACCCAGCCGGCGCAGCGAGTCGGTGAGTTCGGTCTCGAGTCGCGATCGGCTCAGATCGAGCCGACCGCGGTCATCCGGATGGCCGATCTTGTCCACCACCGCGAGCGTCCCGGGGTTGACTCGCAGCCAACGACCGATCACCCGCTCCGCCTCACCACCGGCGTAGGAGTGGGCGGTGTCGATGAACAGCCCACCTGCTTCGGCGAATCGGTCCAGCCGCGCCATCGAGACGCGTTCGTCCTCCTCGCCGAAGCGGCCACCGAGGACGATTCGATGAACGCTGTCTTTCCCGCTGTCCGACAAGACATTTCCTCCCCTCGAGTTCGAGTCCGCCGACATCGGAAGTCGGGGCTCGGCAAGTGCATAGGTGGCGGTGACGACCGCCGCTCGCGCGGAGGCGAGCACCTCCTGGAGGTCGGCCCTGACCTCATGGTCGGTACTGCCGCTACGCAGGTGTTCGATCGCGGTCGCCGCCGCGACCGTCGCTTCGAGCAGGCACACCACCGTCTCGTCCAGCGGATCGGAACGATCGGCGTGGGACCGCAGCAAGCCGAGCCACCGGCTCAGCGCCGTCATCCAGGCCCGATCGACAGAACTCGCAGCGCTCGGGGCAGAAGTATTCGAGTCGGATCCAGCCATCTCCATCCTCACCAGCACGTTGTTTCCCGACATCGAGCCTCACAAGCCGACCTGGAACGAATCTGGATCAGATCTCCAATGCGCTGGTCCGACCGGGTGTGCGCACCGGTTGGCGGTACGAGATCGGTTGCCGCACAGCCGTTTCGCCGAACCAGACCAACGAGTCTGCTAAGCGCCCGCTACTAGCTTGACTAGTACCGGACATCCTGTTTTACTTTCAACTGAAATTAGCGGCGACTTGGTTCACCGCGGAAAGAGTAGGGGCTGTAAAGGGGGTAGGAAAAGTTTGTGCAGGCCGACATACGGCAGACGTATAAGCCATTTTTATGAATGACATACGGCTCAGCTGGTAGCCGACACAGTAGTGGGAGTTGATTTGATTTCCGCACATTTCCTCGACGCCTCTGAACTCGAAGAAACTGAAGAGCAGGTAAAGCTACACGTCCTGGGCCCGCTACGCGCGACATATCGAGGCCAACCGTTGGACCTCGGTCCGCTCAAACAACGCCGATTACTCGTGGCCTTGATTCTGAAGGCGAACAATCCGGTTTCCAGAGAAGAAATAATCGAATCGGTGTGGCACAGGGAGACGCCGAACTCGGTGGTAAATTTGGTCTACACCTATGTTGCCCGGCTTCGCCGGATACTCGATCCGGGTCGCTCCAGCCGGAAACTCAGCGGGCTCATCGTCTCCACTCCGACCGGCTACCTATTACAGGCCGGGGCCGATCAGCTCGACCTACTGGAGTTCAACCGACTCTCGATCATCGCCAAAGAAAAACTTGCCAGAGGACATTTCGCGGAGAGCTTCGAGGTGATGCAGCGCGCCACCGAGCTCTGGTCCGGCGGAGTCGCCGAGGATGTGCCACCCGCGGCTAGCGAGCACTCTATTGCGCCAATGCTTCGACAACAGTACAACGCAATGCTCGTCGACCTGACCCACGTAGCGAGTCAGCTGGGGCGAAGCCTCGAGGTGGTGCCGGCCCTCACCAAAGCGATCCAATGCGACCCATTGCACGAGAACCTGCATTCTTGCCTCATGCTCGCCCTCGCATCCAGCGGCCAACAGGCCGCCGCCGTCCGCCTCTTCGAAGAGATACGAGACCGCCTTCGCGAAGAACTCGGATTGAGCCCCGGCCCCGATCTGCAGCGGACATTTCAACAGATACTGTTGCAAGAAGTATGAACTGAACCAAAAGGCATAATGCGGTGGAAACGCCCGAAGCTGCCGGACAGAAGCACCTCCGAGCAATGTGCTAACATGCGGTCATGCGGTACTATGTCCAGTTCAATGCTGGTCTCGGCGAACTGATTACAAGCTCACTCAGACAGGATCTGAAACGAGTCAAGATCGTGTTCCTGGACGACAGCTCCGCATTACTCGATTGCGGGTCCAGGTCCGAGGACGTAGCCGCTACCACATACCTCAAGAATGTTTTCATCGTCTTCGGCGAAGCCGATCGGTCGAACGGTCTGCCCGGAGCAATGAGTGCGCTTACCGGGCAATTGAAACGGCCCGAATTCGGCCGATTGGCGCCCAAGAAGCGACCCTTCAGAATCATGGCTTCGGTCGATGGCGAATTGGCGCCATTGCCGCGTGACGCCAAAGCGCGTCTCGAAAACTCCATCGCGACACGAACCGCAGGCCGTGTCGAGGCTCGTGGCTCGGGGGTCGAATACTGGATCATCGGACGCCGAGATCTGAACTCATTTCTGTTCACTCTCAAGATGCCCAGAAGAAAGGGCACCGGCACGCCGAAAGGCGCCCTGGGTCCCGAGTTGTCCGAGATGCTGGTACGCGCCTCCAAACCTGCCGCGAACGATGTCTTTCTCGATCCTTTCGGCGGCCGGGGGTCACTCGTGCTGGCGCGCACGAAGTATCCCGCTGGCCGAATAATCTACTCGGACACGGAATATCGAACCTTGAAGAAGGATTTCCAACCGGAGCTCGTCCGGGCCAAGCAGGTCCAGTTCACCGCCGAAGATGCACGACGACTTCCGACTGTCGCCGACAACTCGATCGATGCGATCGTCACCGATCCGCCATGGGGGGAATATGACGAAACCGACACACCCTATGACGAATTCATAGCCGACGTCGCCGAAAACTTTGCGCGCGTACTGAAACCCACAGGCCGATTCGTGGTCCTGATCAATCGACGTCAAGAGGACGTACTGGGCGAGGCACTGTCCAAGCACAACCTTGCCGTGTCGGCGACACATCGGATACTCGTGAATGGACACCCGGCCAGCGTGCTCATAGGCGACCGCCGGGAGGCCGACGTCAGTTCCGGCTGACAACTTCATCCCGCAGCGCACCCAGTCGGCGTTGATCGCCGGGCGGGGCTTTCATGCCGGTTCGACGGGGAGGTGCGACTAGTCGGTCGCCCTTCGATGCATCCAGCCGCTTCGGCGCGCCCGGCGCGGCATGCCGGTCCCACCGAGCGCCTTCCTGATTGGTTGCTGCCGACGGCATCAGTGGGATGGGCGGCGCGACTCGTGGCGGACAGCCCCGCCGGATGAGTAGTTCGTACGAGGGCGATGCGTGTCGAGTTCGCCGTCGATGATCAGCAGCGATTCGTCCCGTGGCCGACCGTACCGTTTGAACCACACGTCGTTCCTGTGGCGCTTTGATCGCTTCCGGCGCGAAAAACGCTGTCGTGCCGAGAATTAACGGGATTCCACCCGCACATCGTTTGACCAGTCGTAGCATTGGGGAGCTGCTGATCGACTCTCACACGTGATCCTCTCCCATGTGGAAGAAGGCGATATCATGCGTGCTTCCGGATTGACTTACCAGCAACGTAAGGCCGCAGCGCAATTCCGGGCGCTGGATCTCGACGGCAACGGATATCTCGAACGCGACGATTACAACGCCATGGTCGACCGCCTACTCGTCGCTTTCCGAGTCGCCGCCGACAGTCCCACCGCCATGAACCTCCGACATCAGTATCTGCGGCTGTTCGACAAGCTCGTCGAACGCATGGACACCGACGGCGACGGCCGCGTCAGCGAGGCCGAGTTCCTCGAATCCGTGGGCAGGAGCGTCGCCAAATCCCGAGGTAAGGCCATGCGCGCGGTGGCCCACGCCGTCTTCACCACGGCCGACACCGACCACGACGACCACCTCAGCGCGACGGAATTCGATGACCTCCTGCATGTCATGGGCGCACCCATGGACCGCGATGCCGTTGCGCGCGCGGTGGATTCGGACGGCCGATTGGATCGGGAATCCTGGGCAAGGATCATCGACGACTATTACGGCAGCGGCGATCCGCAAGCGCCGGGAAGCCGATTGTTCGGATCGATCGTTGCCTGAGTGGAACTCGACCTGACGGATCCCGAATTCTTTCGGGATCCGTACCCCGTCTATCGCGGTATGCGCGAACACGGGCCGTTGTTCCGCAGCGCGAACGGCCCGTGGGTTGCCATCGGATTTCGCGAAGTATCAACGCTTCTCAAAAGCGACCGAGTCTCCGCTGATTTCTCCGCCGAATCCCATTGGCAGGCCCGCCGTGGCGATGCCGGTGCACTCGGCGGCCGATGGCTTCTGTTCAACGAGGGCGATTCGCACCGGACGCTGCGGCGCATCATGTCACGCCGGTTCATGCCCGGCGCGATCGCCGAGCGGCGTGGAAAGGTGGCAAACCTGATCGACAGCACCCTGCGGTCACTGCCGTCCGACACCGTGATCGACTTCATCGGGGACGTGGCCGAACCCGTTGTCACGACGCTCGTTCGGGACACGCTCGGCCTACCTGCCGACCAGGACCACAACCTGACCCGGTGGAGCGCCGCCATCATTCGGATGAGCGACCCACTCACCTCGACCTCGGTGCGGGGCGAACTCCGCCGCGCCGTAGGAGAATTCCGCGCGTTCGTCGACGAGGCGTGGCGTGCTGGGCAGCTACATCCCGACGGTCTGGCGGCCGATCTGCTGTCCGCGGATTCCGGACTCGACCACCCTGACGGCGTCGCCAATATCGTGATGCTGCTGATGGCTGGGCTCGACACCACTGTGGGCCAACTCGGTTGTGCGCTGATGGCGTTGACCCCCCACCCCGATCAGTTCACTGTCCTGCGCGACGATCCGGACCCCGCCAAGGTCGGCGAGCTCCTCCGATACGACAGTCCCGTGCACATCGTCACCCGCCGCATCCTCACCGATATCGACTGCCCCGCAGGCACATTGCGGGCGGGTCAGAAACTCATGCTGCTGCTGGCAGCCGCCAACCGCGACCCGAATCGGTACCCCGACCCCGACCGGCTGTGGCTGAACCGGCCCGGTGTCGAGCAACTCGCGTTCGGTGCCGGTACCCACTACTGCCTCGGCTCGCACCTCGCCCGCCTCACCGTGTTCACGCTGCTCGCCCGCATGGCCCGCCGTTATACCCGGGTCCGACTCGTGGACACCGACCTGAGCTGGCGTCCCAGTGTGGTCGCCCGCCGCCTCGACCGACTTCCCGTGCGCCTGGAGACGCGATGACACCCAACGACATTCAGCTACGCAAGTACCGCAAGCGGTTCCAACTCCTCGACGTCAACGGCAACGGTGTCCTCGAGCTGAGCGACTACCAAGCCATCGCGCGACGATTCCGTCAAAATTTCGACCTCGAGCCGGGGTCCGACAATGCGAACGCCATCGACGACACCTACACCCGCCTGTTCGCCGCCATGCACCGCCACGGCGACCGCAATGGCGACGGTCACGTGGACGAGAACGAGTTCATCCAGACCAGCGCCGCAAGCCTATTGGGGCGGCCCGACGGATTCGATCGCGCGATCAAACCCGTCCTCACGGTGATCTGCCAGGTCTGTGACAAGGACGGCAACGCCCTGCTCGACCGCGACGAGTTCCGCCGATTCCTCACCGCCGAAGGCGCCCCCGACGAAGCCTGCGCCCAATCACTGGCCCACCTCTACCCCGCCAACGCCACCACCATCACCTTCGACCAGTTCACCGAGGCAACCCGCCAATTCTATTGCTCCCCAGACCCCGACGCCCCCGGAAATTGGCTCTTCGGCGACTTCTAAAATTGGCCAGCTCATACAATCCCGCCGCCATGGCCGCCTTCGCGACCATGAGGGGCCGATCGCGCGGCCGGGCGAACTGGACAGATCAATGACGACTACAAAGCTAACAACCTGCCCACGCCGCGACCAAGACGCCGTCACCGCCAAAGCGATCTGCCTGTCCTGGCCCATTTCAGGGCAGATTGGAGCTCGGAATCTCGGCAGGTCGACCCGAGTCTCGAAGCGATCTACTCCGAGCACCGCGACCAGATCGAGATCGTCAACCTCGACATCGACAGGAATCCGACGACCGCCGCCCCAAGTCGCGCACGCCGCAGCGTCGATCAGCAGCTCCGTGATCGCTACCCGGGAACCGCCTCGTCAGCACAGTCAACGGTACTTGTGTGGATGCTGTACGTGCCCCCAGTCGGACTCGAACCGACACTCGATGGATTTTAAGTCCACTGCCTCTGCCAATTGGGCTATGGGGGCGTCCGGGACAGCGTACCGAGTCGTACGGGTGTACCGGAATTCCGAGTGTTGAACCTGGGCAAAGTGTCGGGGCCATCCGGAAAAAAGTCGGGCACTTGACCAAAGAGCACCGGCCGTAGACGACGAAAAGGCCGGTATGTTATCGCCTGGGCGGCAGCGGGATTCGGCTGAGGTCGGTGGCGATGTGCAGGTCGCCGGTGAAGTATTTGCCCGCTTCGGCGAGGTGGTCGGACAGGTCGCGGTAGCGCTGGGAGAAGTGCGTGAGGACGAGGGTGCGGACGCCCGCGTCGGCGGCTACCCGCGCGGCTTGGCCCGCGGTGAGGTGGCCGTATTCCGCGGCCAAGTGCGCGTCCACGTCGAGGAAGGTGGCCTCGATGACGAGCATGTCGGTGTTCGCGGCGAGTTCGTGCACGCCGTCGCAGAGCCGGGTGTCCATCACGAAGGCGAAGCTCTGGCCCGGACGCGGTTCGCTGACCTCGTCGAGACTAACCGTGCGGCCGGATATTTCGAGGCGACCGCGCTGTTGGAGTTCGCCGATGACCGGCCCGCTCAGTCCGAAGGCACGCAGCCGGTCCGCCAGCATGCGGCGCCCGGGTGGCTCGGTCAGCCGATAACCGAAGGTGTCGACGGGGTGGGAAAGCCGAACCGCGGAAACCTCGAAAGGCACGCCGGGGAAGTCCACCGCCCCCGCTCGATCGATCGGCCTTGGCCGCAGTTCGGCCCGATGGTAGTAGGAGGTGGCGTTGACAAGCCGGTCGTAATACTCCGCGCCGGAGGCGGGAAAGCACACGTCGACCGCGTGCGGCACCTGGTCGAGATTGATCCGCTGGACCACACCGGCGAGCCCGAGGCTGTGATCCCCATGGAAATGCGTGATCGCGATCCGGGTGATGTCGGTGGCCGAGACCCCGGCGAACATCATCTGCCGCTGCGTCCCCTCCCCCGGATCGAACAGCACGCCTTCGTCATCCCATCGCAGCAGATACCCATTGTGGTTGCGCTGCCTGGTAGGCACCTGACTGGCAGTCCCGAGGACTACGAGCTCCCGCTGCGACACCACCGCCACGCTACTCGCGCACCCTGCCCGCCCGGACACACGAAATGCGCCCCTGAGGCAGAGTTGCCCCAGGAGCGCATTCAGCGAAGCGCGAGTGGCGCACCCGCGCGTTACTCCAGGGGTGTGGTGCGCAGCAGCGAGTGGCGGCGGCTGTAGGCGAAGTAGATGACGAAGCCCATGGCCATCCAGACCAGGAAGCGGAGCCAGGTCTCCACCGACAGATTCAGCATCAGCCAGAGGCAGGAGAGGACCGCGAGGATCGGGATCAGCGGAACCAGCGGGACGCGGAAGCCGCGAGGCAGGTCGGGACGGGTGCGGCGCAGGATCAGCACGCCGATCGAGACCAGCACGAACGCGAACAGCGTGCCGATGTTGACCATTTCCTCGAGCGTGCCGAAGTCGACGAAGCCGGCCAGCAGGGCGCAGACGACGCCGACGATGGCGGTGATCCGCACCGGCGTGCCGTGCTTGCCGGTGTGCGCGAGCTTGCGCGGCATCAGCCCGTCGCGCGACATCGCGAACAGCACCCGGGTCTGGCCGAGGAACATCACCATGACCACCGTGGTGAGCCCGGCGAGCGCGCCGATCGAGATGATGTTCTTCACCCAGGTGTCCCCGTGAATCGCGAAAGCCGTTGCCAGCGTGGCATTTCCACCGGAGAGGTCGGTGTAGGGCACCATGCCGGTGAGGACGAGCGACACCGCGACGTACAGGATGGTGACGATGAGCAGCGAGCCGAGGATGCCGCGCGGCACCGCCTTCTGCGGGTTCTTGGTCTCCTCGGCGGTGGTCGCGACGACGTCGAAGCCGATGAACGCGAAGAACACCAGGCTGGCCGCGGCGAGCAGGCCGTACCAGCCGAAGCTGCTGTGCCCGGCGCCGGTCAGGAAGGAGAACAGCGACTGGCGCAGCCCGTCGCCCTCCTCCCCCGGCTGCGACGGCGGAATGTAGGGCGTCAGGTTCTCCGACTTGAAGTAGGTGACACCGACGATCAGCACGAGCGCGATCACGGCCAGCTTGATGGCCACCGCCACCGCGGACACCCGCGAGGACACCTTGGTGCCGGTCGCGAGCAATACGCCCAGAACTGCGATGAGCAGCACCGCGCCCCAGTCGAAGGACAGCGAGCCGATGTGCACGACCGGCGTCGAGCCCATCACCTCACCGAGGTACTGCGACCAGCCCTTGGCCACGACCGAGGTGGCGAGCGCGAATTCCAGGATCAGGTCCCAGCCGATGATCCAGGCGACGAGTTCACCGAAGGTGGCGTAGGAGAACGTGTACGCGCTGCCCGCCACCGGGACCGTCGACGCGAACTCCGCGTAACAGAGCGCGGTCAGTCCGCAGGCGATCGCGGCGAAGACGAACGCCAGCGAGACCGACGGTCCGGCGACGTCGCCCGCGGTCCGCGCGGTGAGCGTGAAGATGCCCGCGCCGATCACCACCGCGACGCCGAAGACCGTGAGGTCCCACGCGGTCAGGTCCTTGCGGAGTTTCGAATCCGGCTCGTCGGTGTCTCGGATCGACTGTTCGACGGATTTGGTGCGGAACAATCCGCCCCATCGAGCAGCCACCTGTTCCGTCGCGTCGTCCGGCTCGCGGATCGCCACACCTTCTCCTCACCTCTGGGTCATGCTGTCGAACTGTCTATGCCCGGCAGGCAGGCTAATGTACGCCCGCCATGTGCCTGCTGATCCGCGGTGCGATGGCGGCCACGATCAGTCCGGCGCAGACCGCGACGGCGCCGGTGATACCGAAGTAGGCGATTTCGTGGTCTCGGTCATAGAACCGAGCCAAAGTACCCGACATCGACGTGCCGATGCCAACCGAGAAAAAATACAGCGCCATCATCTGTGCCCGGAAAGCTTCCGGCGCGAGTTGGGTGGTGACCGCAAGTCCGATGGGTGAGAGCAGCAGCTCCGAGACCGCGAACCCGGCCATGACGGCGACGACGAGCAGTGCGGGAACCGTCTGGCCGCTGAATGCGGACAGCGGCACGAACAGCAGGAACGCCAGGCCCATGCCGACCACACCGAGCGCGAATTTGCGCGGCGTGCTCGGCGCGCGTGAGCCGAGCTTGGTCCACATGAGGGCGAACAGCGGCGACAGCGCGATGATCCAGACCGGCTCGACCGAACCGATCCAGTTCGACGGCGCGGTCCAGCCGAAGACGCTCCAGTTCATCCGTTCGTCGGAGTAGACCGCGAGCACCGTGAAGATCTGCTGGAACAGCGACCAGAACACCGCGTTGGCGATGAACAGCGGGATGAACGCGCGCACCCGGCTGCGTTCGATCGGCAGCACCTTGGCGCTGGTGAGCATGACGACGAAGTAGATGACGGACGCGACGGCGATGACGCCGGTGGTCACCTCGGGCAGATTGTCGAGCGTCACCAGGCCGGTCACCCAGACCACCGCGACCACGACCGCGGCACCGACGAGCAGCCCGATCAGCGGACCGATCGCGCTGCGCGGCAACGGGTTCGGCACCTCACGGCCGTGGGTGCCGAGGTTGTGCCGGAAGACCACGTATTGGGCGAGGCCGAGCGCCATGCCGATCGCCGCCGCGCCGAAGCCGTAGTGGAAGCCGACGTGGTTCTGCAGCAGTCCGGTGATCAGCGGACCGCTGAACGCGCCGAGGTTGATACCGAGATAGAACAGCGTGAACCCGCCGTCGGCGCGGGCGTCACCCTTCGGATACAGCGTGCCGAGCAGCGAGGAGGCGTTGGCCTTGAGCGCGCCGCTGCCGAGTGCGACCAGCACCAGACCGACGCCGACACCGGCCAGGCCGGGCAGCACGGCGAGCGCGATGTGACCCGCCACGACCACGACGCCGCCGTAGAACACCGTCCGCTCCATGCCGAGCAGCCGGTCCGCGATCCAGCCGCCGAGCACCGTGGACAGATAGACCAGGCCGCCGTACGCGCCGACGATGCCGACACCGGTGCTCTGCGACAGGCCGAGCCCGCCTTCGGTCGTCGAGTAGTACAGGTAGTAGCCGAGGATGGTGACCATCCCGTAGTAGGAGAACCGTTCCCAGAGCTCCACTCCGAACAGGTTGGTCAGGCCGATCGGGTGGCCGAAGAGAGTCCGTCCCGCGACCGATTGCTCAGCCGTTGTTGCTTCCGACATCCTCAGACCATCCCATGTTTCGCTCGATTCTTCGGCATCAACACCGAAATCTCGAACATCCTCGCAGCATGCAGCGGATTACGCGACATGCAAGACTGCGAATCAGTACCGAATCCGCAGAATCGCCGCCCGACGGAGCATCGGTCCCGCCACCAGGCGAGGCGTTTCCTCCGGTCCCGGCTGGGCATCCGAGAGACACCGGGTCGCGGTGGCGAACACTCAGCCACCGCAGCGGGCCCACCCTGACGATGGAAAGTGACGCACGAATGGAACCTGTGGAGATCACGGTGACCGCCTCGGTGGAGGACACGTTCGCGGTGCTGGCCGACGGCTGGCTGTACGCGCTCTGGGTGGTCGGCGCCTCGCACATTCGCGATGTCGATGCCGGTTGGCCCGCGGTCGGGACCCGCATCCACCACAGCGTCGGCCCGTGGCCGCTGACTCTGTCCGACACCACGAAGGTGCACGACGTGGACCCGCCGCGGATGCTGGAGTTGGAGGCGCGGCTGTGGCCGGTCGGTTCGGCGTGGATCCGGTTGGAACTGGCCGAGATCACGCCGGACAGTACCCGGGTCAGCATGTACGAACGCGCGATCAGCGGGCCCGCGACCCTGGTGCCCGACGGGGTCCAGGAATTGTTGCTGGTGCCGCGCAACAAGGAATCACTGTCGAGGCTGGCAGATCTGGTCGTCGGCCGGGCACGCAAGACCGAGGAGGAGACCCCGCGCCCATGAGTCGCGACGACATCGCCCCGATCCCGCTACCGCAACCACGCGGCGAACTCTCCGCCGCCGTGCTCGAGCTGCTGCGCACCGAGCCGGGACGCGGCGGCGCGTTGCCCGCGGTCGGCGACGCCGATCCGTACGGCGACGACCTGCAGCTCGCGCTGCACACCTGCTACGAATTGCATTACCACGGAATGGATTCGGTAGACCCTGAGTGGGAGTGGGATCCGGATCTGTTGCGGCTGCGGGCGGCGATGGAGCAACCGTTTCTCGCCGCGCTGCGGCGCGACGTGCCCGGCGGCGCCGACATCGAGGACGAACTCGCGCAACTACTCGTCGAGCCCGCCGAGCCGACGGGGGTCAGTCAGTACCTGCGCGAGAACGGCGAATGGTGGCAGCTGTGTGAGTATTTCGTGCAGCGTTCCATCTACCACCACAAGGAGGCCGACCCGTACGCGTGGGCCATCCCGCGGCTGCGCGGTCAGGCGAAAGCGTCGCTGGTCGCGGTCGAATTCGACGAATTCGGTGGCGGCCGTGGGGAACGCGTGCACGCGCAGTTGTACGCGGACCTACTCGCCGGTGCCAGGCTGGATCCGGGATATCTGCACTACCTCGATGCCGTCCCGGCCCCGATGCTGGCCATCGTGAACATGATGTCGCTGTTCGGTTTGCACCGCGTCCGGCGTGGTGCGCTGGTCGGGCATTTCGCGACGGTCGAGATCACCTCGCCGCCCGGTGCGCGGCGCATGGTGGAGGCGCTGGAACGATTCGATGCCGACCCGGCCTGCCTGCTGTTCTACACCGAACACGTGGAGGCCGACGCCGTACACGAGCAGGTGATGCGCCGTGATGTGATCGGCAACCTGCTCGCGCGGGAGCCGGAACTCACCGAATCGGTCGTCTTCGGTATCCAGGTGACGGATCTGCTGGAAGATCGCTTCGCGCAACATGTTCTGGACAGCTGGCGAGCCGGGCGTAGCTCGTTGCGCGAGGAAATCGCTGCCGCCGTGTGAGTTCGGCAGCCGCTGTGTGAGTTCGGCAGCCGCTGTGCGAGTTCGGCTGCCGCTGTGTGCGCGGGGGCGGCTCCCCATGAGTCGCGGCATCCGTCCGAGCTGTCGCGGTCAGTCGCGACGAGCCTTCTTGCGATGGCTGGTATCGCAGAGCGGAAAAGTCTTGCTGCGCTTGCATCGACACATCGCGACCTGGAATCGATCCGACCGCACCACCGTGCCGTCCTCCGACACCAGTTCCACCGGACCCTCGATCAGCGCGGGACCTCCCGGGACCAGGATGACCCTGCGGTAGTCGGCGGCCGGACGGCCGGTACTCGGTTCCTCAGCGTTCGATGCGGTCGGCACGGATCACCACCAATTCCTCGAAGCGTTGCCCCGGCTCGATATGCTTTGCGGCTTCGAGCCATTCGGCCCGGCGACGCAGCACCGGGCCGAACGGGACGGTCTGGCGCGCGACAATGGATGCCTTCAATCCGTTGTCCCGCAAGTGGTTCAGGGTCAGCTCCTCGCCCGACAGGGTCGAGTGCACGATCAGCGCGACACCACCCTTGGCAAGCAGTTCGGGCAGCATCCCGCACAGCTGGTCGAGCAGCACCCGACCATCGCAACCCGCGTCCCACGCGCGTTTGCGGCCGCGCGTGGCGTCGGGGTCCGCACACGGCACATACGGTGGGTTCGCGAGGACCACGTCGAATGTGCGGCCGCGCACCGCCTGGGTGAAATCACCATGGATCAGTTCGATCGGCACACCAGCGGCGCGGCTGTTCAGCCAGGCCGTCGCGATCGCGCGCCGGGAGACGTCGACGGCGGTGACCGAGGAGGCGCCCATCCGGGCGGCCCGGATCGCGAGCGCGCCGGTACCGGTACACGGGTCGAGTACCCGCGGCTGCCGGGGCAGCGCGGCACCGGCAGCGGCACGGGCCAGCAGCCAGGTGTCGGTTTGCGGGCGGTATACGCCGGGGCATCGTATGAGTCGCATCGGAGATCGAATACCTCGCCGCACCGACTCGAAACAGGCACGCGTTAACCTCACACCGCAGCCACCAGCAGCGATGCCAAGAGCGCCGGGGCGACTCAACGGACGGAGGGGCACGAGGCCGCGGTCCCGCGATTGGGCACCTGGTTTGCCGCCGTTAGCTCAGGCTGAACCGAACGGTTTCTCGCACTGGTGTTGAAACCGCTAGGCGATGCTGAAGTCCATTAGGCGATGGAGAGGGCGATGCCGTCCAGAATGTCGTGCTCGGAAACGACGAGCTCGGCGATGCCCGCGCGGCGAGACAGCTCATCGGCGAGAACCTCGGCGATGACGGCGCCGCCGCCGATGACGTCGACCCGGCCGGGATGCATGGGTCCGAGGGCGGCGCGCTCGTCGTGCGTCATGCCGATCAGGCGATCGCACACCTCGCGCAATTGATCCTGGTTGAGCCGGGTGAGGTGGACCTTCGCCGAGTCGTATTCGGGCAGGTCGAGGGCGACGGCGGCCAGGGTGGTCATGGTGCCCGCGACGCCGACCCAGGTGTGCGCGCCTTCGACCGGAACTCGGGCGAAGGCCTCGGATAGTCGTTCGGCCGCGAATTCTTTTGCCGCGCCGACTTGTTCGGCGCTCGGCGGGTCGCCGGGCAGGCAGCGCTCGGTGATCCGGACACAGCCCACATCGGCCGAGTAGGCGGCCTGCACACCGTCGCTGTCGCCGAAAACCAGCTCGGTCGATCCGCCGCCGAGGTCGACCACGACGAAAGGCCCTGCCTCGCTGGACAGTTCGCCGATGGCACCGGCGAAGGACAGCCGTGCCTCCTCATCACCGGTGATCACTTCGGCCTCCGCGCCAGGCACCACGGTGCCGAGTTCGGCACGCGCCATGGCGAAGAAGTCGTCCCGGTTGGCCGCGTCGCGGGTGGCGGAAGTGGCCGTCATCCGTACCCGGACGACACCCGTCTCCCGCATCAGCGCGGCGTAGTCGGCCAACGCGACCCTGGTGCGTTCGATCGCTTCCGGCGCAAGCGAACCGGTCGCGTCGACCCCCTGGCCGAGGCGCACGATTCGCATCTCGCGATGCACGTCGGCGAGCCGGCCGTCGCCGAGCACGTCGGCGATCAATAGTCGGATGGAGTTGGTACCGCAATCGACGGCAGCTACCCGATCACTCATGACTGTGCTCCGTTTTCTCCGACGCCGATGTCTTCGCGAACGCCGACCCGCTCGTATTTCGGCCAGTCGGCCGGAATCGCGGTGCCGCGCAAGCCGTTATCGGCGGCCAGTGCCACCGCCTCGTCACCGAAGGGGTTCACCCCCGGCCCCTTGGCCAGCGCATGCGCGATCAGCACGTGCAGGCACTTGACCCGCTCCGGCATCCCGCCGCCGGTGAAATCGGTACCGAGCGACTCGATTTCATCGCGCTCGGCCAGATAGCTTTCGTGCGCGGCACGGTAGGCGGCGGCCAATTCCGGGTCGCTGCCGAGCCGTTCGGTCATCTCGCGCATCACGCCCGCGGATTCCTGCCTGCTCGCTTCGGCGGTGAGCCGCGGGTCGGTCAGGTAGTACAGGGTGGGAAACGGGGTGCCGTCGGGCAGTCGGGGCGCGGTTTTCACGACGGCCGGGGTCCCGTCCGGGGTGCGATAGGCGACGGCCAGCACGCCGCGTGGTTCGCGGCCGAGCTGCTTGGCGATGATCGCGAGATCCTGGTCGTTCGGTGTCACCTGGGTCCTTCCGGTCCTGGCGGCGGTGCGGCCGGCGGCGGACCAGGTGCTGGTGTCCGGTCGGCCGCGGGGTCTGGTTGGGGTTCGGAGATGCTGCGCCACAGCTCGGTGTACCAGGGGTCGGGTTCCCTGGACTTGGTCGCGGCGGTCGGTGCGGCGGGTGCCTCGATGCCGGGCACCTGCACGATGTAGGGGGTCTCGCCGGGCAGCACCAGCCGCAGCCGGTCCCGCGCCTCGGACCTGATGTAGGCCGGATCCTGTTGCTGCGCACGGCGATCCCGCAACCGCGCGAGATCGGACTCCAGTTCCTGCCGCTGCTGCGCCAACTGCGCCGCCTCGGCCCGCTGGGTGAAGTACGTGCGCATCGGCACGGCCAGCGTGAGCGCGAGCGCGCACACGACGATGGCGAGGACCACCGCCTTGCCGGTGGACAGGCCGAGGATGGTGCGCTCGTGTCTGTCCGTGCCGTGTTCGGCGCGCAGCCCGATCTTCTGCGGCCCAGCCTTCTTGTCGTCGGACCGCCTGCGCGCGGTGCGCTTTACCGCGGCAGGCCGGGCCGCGGTCTCCGTATCGGATCCGGCCTTGGGCCGCGATCTGGCGGAACGCGACGTGCGGCGGTCCCCACGCCCGGCTGGACTGGATCCACGCGCACGTCGCTCCGTCATAGCGAACCCCTGTATCTAATCTGCGGTGCTCCCGGGGCCCTGCGTGGTTACGCAGGCTACCGCCTCCGGGCCCATCGCTCGCACCGCCATGACTAACCCTCGAATGCGAAGCGCGGGAACGCGACGTCGCCTGCGTACCGCGCGGAGTCACCGAGTGCGTCCTCGATGCGCAGCAGCTGGTTGTACTTGGCAACCCGCTCGCTGCGCGCCGGCGCACCCGTCTTGATCTGGCCGCTGCCGACCGCGACCGCGAGATCGGCGATGGTGGTGTCCTCGGTCTCGCCGGACCGGTGGCTCATCATCGTCTTGTAGCCGTTGCGGTGCGCGAGTTCCACCGCATCCAGCGTCTCGGTGAGCGTGCCGATCTGGTTCACCTTCACCAGCAGCGCGTTCGCGGCGCCCTTGGCGATGCCCTCTTCCAACCGCTCCGGATTGGTGACGAACAGGTCGTCGCCGACGATCTGGATCTTCTCGCCGATCTCGTCGGTGAGCGAGACCCAGCCGTCCCAGTCGTCCTCGGACAGCGGGTCTTCGATGGAGACCAGTGGGTAGGCGGCGAGCAGCTCGGCGTAGAACTGGGTCATCTCGGCGGCACTGCGGACACTGCCTTCGAACTTGTAGCCGCTGCCGGTGGTGTAGAACTCGGTGGCCGCGACATCGAGCGCGAGCGCGACGTCGCTGCCCAGCTTCAGACCGGTCTTGCCGATGGCCGTGCTGATCAGGTCGAGCGCCTCACGGGTGCCGGCCACGTCGGGGGCGAACCCGCCCTCGTCGCCGAGGCCGGTGGCCAGGCCCTTCGACTTCAGCTCCGCCTTGAGCGCGTGGTACACCTCGGCACCCCAGCGCAGCGCCTCCTTGAAGGTGGGCGCGCCGATCGGGGCGACCATGAATTCCTGAACGTCCACGCTGGTGTCGGCGTGCGCGCCACCATTGAGGATGTTCATCATCGGCACCGGAAGCACGTGCGCGTTCGGCCCACCGAGGTAGCGGAACAGCTCCAGGCCCGAGGACTCGGCGGCGGCGCGGGCCACCGCAAGCGAGACGCCGAGCAGGGCGTTCGCGCCGAGACGGGACTTGTCCGGGGTGCCGTCCAGATCCAGCAGCACCTGGTCGACGGTGCGCTGCTCGACCGCGTCCAGGCCGATGACGGCCGGTGCGATCTCGTCGAGGACACCCTCGACGGCCTTCTGCACGCCCTTGCCGCCGTAGCGGTCGCCGCCGTCACGCAGCTCTACTGCCTCGTGCTCGCCGGTGGACGCGCCGGACGGCACGGCCGCCCGGGTCAGGGTGCCGTCGTCGAGGGCGATCTCGACCTCGACAGTGGGGTTTCCGCGAGAATCCAGGATCTCACGAGCTCCGACCTGTTCGATGATGGCCACGAAAACGACACTCCTTCGGCTGCAGGCACGGTAGGTCTCACGGGAATTGCCGTGCGTTGCGAGCCTAGCGTCCGCCGAGCTGGGCGGGTAACCGGCACTCCGGTCGACGAGGTCACACCCGCCGCCCGACGCTGTAGGCCGCGGCGCGGTCGCGCACGGTGTGCAGGTACCTGGTGGACTGGTTGTAGGTGAGCAGCGCCCGCTGCCAGCCGTGTTCGGAGGTCAGGTCGCCGCCACTGGCGCACAGGTAGCGGGCCGCGGTGAGCGCCGCGTCATCGATGTTCTGCGGGTCGGCGACGCCGTCGCCATTGGCGTCGACACCCCAGCGCTGCCAGGTTTCCGGGATGAACTGGAGCGGACCGATCGCCCGGTCGAACACCGGGTCACCGTCGAGCGCGCCGCCGTCGGTGTCCTTGACCAGGGCGACGCCAGGGGCACCGTCGAGCGGGATGCCGATGATCGGCGGGCGAACCACGCCGTCCGCATCGATGCGCGAGCCGCGATGGGTGCCGTGCTTGCTCTCCACGCTCGCGATCCCCGCGATCGTCGTCCAGGCGATGCCGCAGCCCGGCCTGGACCGCACCAGCACCGCCGCCGCGTAGCCGTACGCCTCCAGCGCGACCGACGGAATCGCCATGCGATCCGCCTGTTCCTCGGCCCACCCGCGCAACTGGAGCGCGGTGCGGCCGGGGCCGTCCAGGTCGATCAGCGGCAGCGGCGTGCCGGGGCCGGGCGGAATGCCCTCGGGAATCGGGGTGAGATCACTGTCGATCCCACACCCGGCGAGCACGAGGGTCACCAGGACGGCGACCAAAGCGCCGGTCTTCTTCAAGAGCACTCCACCTATCATCCAGATCCGGCGGGGCAGCTCCGGGAATTCGCTGGTCGCCGGAGTAAATGGGGCGAGTCGGGTGGGTCAGCCGAGCAGTGCGCGGGTGGCCGGATGGGTGGGGGCGGCGAGGATGGCGCTGGTATCGCCGGATTCGACGATTCGGCCGTGGTCGAGGACCACCAGGCGCGGGCAATGCGCGGCGACGACGCCCATGTCGTGGCTGATCACCAGCAGGCCCATCCGGCGGTCCGCGCGAATCCGATCCAGCAGGGTCATGATCGAGGCGGCGGTCGCGTGGTCCAAGGCGGAGGTGATCTCATCGCAAATGAGGACGGCGGGTTCCGCGGCGAGGGCGCGAGCCAGTGCGACACGCTGTCGCTGCCCGCCGGACAGCTCGTGCGGATAGCGGGCGGCCAATTCGGGGGCCAGCTCTACCGAGGCGAGTAGTTCGGCGACCCGTTGCCCCAGTTGGCGTCTCGGCACCTTGCCGATGCGGCGTAGCGGGCGTCCGAGGGTCTGCGCGACGGTGCGCCGTGGATTGAGCGCGGACCGCGGGTTCTGGGTGACCAGCTGAATGCCGTTGCGGCCATGGGCGGTTCGTCTGCCGGTGGTGACCGGTACCGAGGTTCCGCGCAGCTCGAGTGTTCCCGTCGCAGCGCGATGCAGACCCGCGATCACCCTGGCCAGTGTCGTTTTGCCTGCGCCTGACGCACCGACCACCGCGAGCGCTGAGCCTGGTGCCAATTCCAAATCAACCCCCGCCAACACCTCACGTTCGGCAATCGCGGTACCGATTCCCTTGGCGCGCAGCAGAAATGGTTCAGTAACCTGTGCTACCGAGCCGGGCACTGAGGTACCCGTAGTGTCAGCTAACCCGTCGTCCGTGGTGCGCGCAGCCGTCGTGCGGTGCCCACCCGACGAGCTCTCGCCCAGCAGATCGCTCGTGCTATCGCGCTCGACGATCGGGCGGTTCGCCGCCAGCAGCGCCGCCGACCCGGCACCAAGCTCGATCACGTTGTCCGCGATGGCGTGCACGGTGGCGGTGTCGTGGCCGGAGAGCAGGATGGCGGTGGCGCGCTCGACGGCGATCTCGGTCAGCAGGCGCGCGATGTCGGTGCGCAGGGAGCCGTGCAGGCCCGCCAGCGGCTCGTCGAGGATCAGGACGCCGGTGCGGCGGATCAGGGCGCGGGCCAAGGCGACTCGGCGCTGCTGGCCGCCGGAGAGTTCGCCGGATCTGCGGCGCAGATGTTCCGCCGAGAGGCCGACCAGTTCCAATGTCTCGATGACGGTGTCACGCGAGGCGTGCCCGGCGACCTCGTGCAGCAGGCCGTGCACCCGCATCAAGGGGTTGAGCGCCGACCCGGGGTCTTGCCCTACGTAAGCGACGTGAGTGCGCCGGAAGTGCTGCCGGGCAACGGGATCCAGCGCGAACACATCGTGGCCCGCGACCGACACCGAGCCGGTGCGGCGGGCGGCACCGGACGGCAGTTGTCCGAGCAGTGCCCGCATGAGCGTTGTCTTACCCGATCCGGACGGTCCGGTGAGCGCGGAAATACTGCCTGCGGCGATCTGAAAACTGGTGGGCTCGAACAACTCCTGCCCGGCGGACCCACGCACCGACAACTCCTCGACTACCACCGGCACGCTCGCGGCAGACCGAGCGCTACCGAGTTCCCGCGCGGGGTTGTTCGCCTCGTCGCAGTGTCCGCCAGCGACGCCACGCGGGGCCTTGGCCGCCCTTTGCACATCGAGCACGGGGTCACTCACCGCGACTCCCCTCGTCCGAAGGCCGTCACGGCGAGGTTGACGCTCACCGCGACAACCGCGATCGCCAGGCTCGGCGCGAGCACCGCCCAGGGATTGAGCAGCATCCCGGAGGAGTTCTCGCGCACCATGACTGCCCAGTTGCTCGCGCCGAGGGTGGTCGGCAGTTGCAGGAACGACGCCGTGCTGACCAGGTAGACGGCGGCCACGAAACGCAGCCCGAGCTGAGCGGTGATCACCTCGCGCAGGTTCGGGATCACTTCACGGAAGACCAAGTGCGGCAGCGTTTCACCGCTGGCCTGGGCCGCCTCGACGTACCCGGACGCCGCGACACCCGCCGCGGCGGCGGCGAAAACCCGTGCACAGTACGGCGTGCCGAAGAGCAGCGCGACAACGAGCAAGCCGTACGCGCCCGCGTCCGGCCACGAGGTCAGCACCAGCAGGATGCCGAGAACGGCCGGAAGCAGCATGGCGAAGTCGGTCGCGCGTTCGATCAGCGTGCCGATGCGGGGCCGCAGCGCGGCGACCGCGCCGAGCACACAGGACAGCGCCGTCACCGCTAGCGCGATCACCGCGGCCAGCAGCAGCAGACCCCAACCGCCGTACAGCAATTGACTCAGGACGTCACGGCCGAGCCGGTCAGTACCGAACCAGGCATCGGTCCCGGCGTCGCCGAACGGAATTCCGATCGGGGTCTCGGCCGCGTGCGGGGCCAGTGCGGGGCCGAGCACGGCGAGCAGCGTCACCACCACGGCGGGCAGCACTGTCAACACCCGCAGGCGGTGCACGCGACGGCGATTCCTCCGCTGTCCATCGACCACGTCGCCTGGGGCGCCGTCGACCTCGGCTGCGACGGTGTCCACCCCCGGCGCACCATCGGCGGGAAGCATTCCGCGGATACGTAGTCGTTTCATCCGTGCCCCCGTAATGACCAAGCGCGGATTCCGTCGGCGACCGCGAGCACGCACATGATGACCGCGCCGGACAGCGCGACCACCGAGGCGACCACCGACACGTCGCGATCCGCCACCGAACCGGCGAGCACCGCACCAAGGCCCGGGTAGTTGAAGATGGTCTCCACCACCAGCGAACCGCCCAGCACCATGCCGACGGTGGTCGCGAAACTCGCGACGATCGTGGGCAGCGCGAAGGGCAGCACATGCCGGACCAGCACGGTGCGGGCCGAAATACCGTCCAGCACCGTGCTTTCCACGTGCGGTGCCTGCGCGGCGTCGACCAGCGCGGCGCGCACCACCCGGGTATTCCACCCGATCTGCGGGATCGCCAGCGCCAGCACGGGAAGTATCAGCATGTCGGGACTCGCCGGAAAGCCGGAGCGGTCGGTGATCGTGACGGCGGGTAGCCAGCCCGCGGCGAGCGCGAACACCAGAATCAACAGCGTCGCGACCACGAATTCGGGTATCGCCGCGGCGACGGTCGTCGCGGGTTGCAGGATTCGCACCGTGCTCTGCCGGATGACCGCCGTCGACCTCCGAAGCGTGTCGGCACCGCGCCGAGCGGGAACGACGCCCGCGGTCACCGCGCCAGGCCCGACACCCACTCCCGGCGCGAGGCTCTGTCGCGCCGCCCACCAAGCACCGAGCACCAGCGACACCACTACCGTCACCACCAGGGCGAGCCCGCCGAGCAGCAGCGTCGGCGGAAACTTGTCGGCAAGCAACTCATTGATCGAACGCCCGCGCGCCGTGCTACCGAAATCGCCGGTCAGCACACCGGAGATCCAGCTCCAAAAGCGTTCCGGCAGTGGACGATCCAGCCCCAGTTCGCGCTCCTTCGCCGCGACCCGCTCCGGGGTCGCGTCCCGCCCGAGCACCGCCCGTGCCGTACTGCCCGGCAACAAATCCACGACCACGAAGACCGTTGCCAGCAAGGCAATCAGCAGGGCGATGCGCCGGACGAGTAGGCGCGCGAACGGGATCACTCCGCCAACCAGGCTCGTTCCAACTGGACCCTGGCGTAGCCGCCGAGCGTCGGCAGGTCGTGCACCCGGGCGGACGCGATGTCGATGCCATCGGCCATACCCCACACCAGGTAGCCGCCGCGCTCGTGCTGGATGCGCTGCACGTCGCGACAGGCCTGCCCGTACTCCGAGTCGCTCTGCGCCGCCAGGGCTTTCGCGGTGGCGGCGTCGAAAGCGGCGTCCTTGAAGTCGGTTTCGTTGCGGTTGGAGCCGCTGGACATCAGCTTGTTCGCGTAGAACAGCGTGGAATCGTTGGTGCCCCAGGAGACGGTGTAGAGCGGGGCCTTCAACCAGGTCTGGTCGTAGAAGGCGTTCGCGTCCTGGGTCACCACCTCGAGGCGGACACCGATATCGGCCAGCTGCGTTGCGATCACCTTCGCCGATTCGACCTCGCCGGGCGCCTCCGCCTTGGTGAGCAGCGGATAACTGCGGCCGGTATCGAAACTTGCCTCGCGCAGCAGCGTCCGCGCGCGATCGACATCGCGGGTGCGCTGCGCGATCGACTTGTCGTACATCGGGTCGCCGGTGCCCAGAATGTCGTTGGCCACCTTGCCGTATCCCGAATGCACCTGGTTCACCAGGGCATTCCGGTCGACGCCGAGCCGGACGGCGGTGCGCACCCTGGCGTCGGCGAACGGCCCGTCCGAGGCGCGCATCGCGACGCCGAGCATGGTGTCGTCGGCGCGCCGCACCACTCGCAGATCGGCCCGCCCCTCGGCCGTGCGGCCCGCGATCGCACCGACATTGGAGGCCAGGTCGATCTGTCCGCCGAGCACGGCATTGCCCAGCGCCGTCGCGCTCTCGAACATGGTGACCTCGATGGCGTCGAGCAGCGGCGGCTCGCCGTGCCAGCGCTCGTTGCGGACCAGCCTGGCATTGCCGCCCTGGTACGACTCGAGCCGAAACGGGCCGGTGCCAACGGCTTTGGTGAAGTCGGTGGTGTCCTTCTTGACGGTGAACGTCATCAGCCGCACCAGCAGCGGCAGCTGGGTGTTCGGCTCGGGCACGGTGAGCACCACCCGGTTCGGCCCGTCCGCGGCGATGTCTTCCACGGCGACCGGCATTTTCGAGGCGCCGCCGACCGTGCGCAGCCTGCGCAACGACCACACCACGTCGTCCGAGGTCACCGGTGTGCCGTCATGGAAGGTCGCGCCGTCGGCGAGGGTGAAGGTCCAGCGGCGCCGTTCCACGTCCGGCTCCCACCGAGTGGCCAAGCGCGGAGCCACATTCGGGTCGGCGCCGGGTACGGTGAGCGCGTCGTACACCAGCGAGGTGATCAGGAAGTCGCTGTCGTTGCTGAGATTGGCGTGCGGATCGCGTTCGATCCGGGCCGCGGTGCCGAGCGCACCGACCCGTAGCGTGCCGCCGCGCCGCGCGGGCCCGGACGAGTCCGTGTCCTTCGAGCACGCGGCGAGCAGCAGCACCGCTCCCACACCGAGACTCGACTGCAACAGCTGCCGCCGATTCAAACCCATTGCGCTGCCTTCTTCCTGGACGAACATCCGGTACCCGCGGTCGGCGGTCCTGTGGAGGGCAAGGCGCCGATGCGATCAGGAAAGGCTAGCCTAATAGGCTTTTCGCCACGCCGGGGCACTGAAGCCGGACTTCACTTGATTTATGTGTTTCTGCTATTTTTGACCGACTCGCTTAGGTAAGCCTTGCTTAACGCGGTCAGACCGGATAGCTTCGCAGATCGACGTCACTCCTGCTTTTTCGAACGATGCGAAGAAGGGAAACCCTCGGTGAAAGGCGTTCTCTCCGAACGTAAGACGCTTCACCCGCAGGATATCGAGCGCCGTGAGCTCCCCGCCGCCGCCGGGCGTGCGGTGCGTGAACTCGCGCGGGAGATATCTACCACACTCGATTCGACGCCGCACGACCCGGCCACCATGGCCGACACGCTGACCGATCCGGCCTTGATCGCGCAGATCGACGCCAGGGTCGGCGAATTGCCCGCCGATGTCCGGCGCACCATGCGCCCGCCCGCCACTGCGGCCGGTGCGACCATCGTGAGCAGGCTTCCGCTGACCGATGACGAATGCGGGCCGACCCCGCCGAGCTGGCGCGAGGCCGCCCAGTGGAGCGGCAGCGCAACCCGCCGCGCGAGTTCGTTCGAACTCGACCTGGTCATGCTGCTGCTGGCCCGGTCCGCCGGTGAGCCGTTCGGCTGGCAAGGCCAGCAGGGCGGCCGGCTGGTCAACAACATCCTGCCCTCCCCCGGCCATGAGCACGAGCAGTCGGGTGCGAGCAGCAAGACGCTGCTCAGCCCGCACAGCGAGGATGCTTTCCACCCGGCGCGCGCCCATTTGCTGATGCTCGCCTGCCTGCGCAATCCGGACATGGTCGGCACCACCGTGTCATCGGTGCGGCGCGTCGAACTCACCGCCGAGCAGCGGCGGCTGCTGAGCGTACCGACCCTGCCGATCCTGCCCGACGTCTCCTACGGCACCGGGCACGAACGGTATTCGGCTCCCCCGCTGCCGACGCTGTGGACCCCGGCCGGACCGGACGAGGCGACGCTGCGCTACGACCCGGCCTACACCCCGCTCGACGACGCAGACGCCGAATTCCGCGCCGCCTACGCCAGGCTCACCGCCGAGTTGGAGCGGGTCTGCGTCACGGCCGCGCTCGCTCCCGGTGAGGTGCTGCTGGTGGACAATGACGTCGCGGTGCACGGTCGAGTACCGTTCACCGCGCGCTACGACGGCACCGACCGCTGGCTGAAGCGGGTGAACGTGCGCCTGCCCGAACGACCGCGGCGGGCCGAAGAGGCCGACGAGAATGGGTACGGGCAACGGATCGTCGCCCCGTTCCGAGCGGCAGGCAGCACCGCGTTCGGGTCCGGCGGCGTCGAACCCGCCCGCACGGACGGACACCGGGAGAACGATCCGGTGGGAACAGAGCGGGAAGCAGCACATGATCGAGGACCCTTTGAACACTCGTGACCGGACCACCCCCCTGCGGGTGCTGAGCCGCAGCGACCTGGCCGGCGTGCCGATCACGCCCGGCGATGTCGTCCGCGCGGTGGAGGACGCGTATCTGGCTTTCGCCGCGGGCGATTCGGACAACCCGCGCAAACTCAGCGTGGCGAACCCGGACGGCTGGTCGGTGTCCTACGCGATGCTCGGCCGCGACGGACGCCGCCGGGTGGTCGCGATGAAGACCTCGTACAAGTTCGATCCCGGTCACGATCGCAGCACCAAGCGCTATTACACGACCATCACGCTCTACGACGACAGCACCGGCGCGCCGATCGCGATGATGGACTGCTCCAGGGTCGGTGCGCTGCGCACGCCGGCGGTGTCGGCGCTGCTGGTGCGCGAGACCATTCGCCGCGGCGCGGAGAGCGTGCTGTTGATCGGTACCGGCACGCAAGGGCGAAACGCGTTGCCGCACTTGCTCGCCGCGAATCCGCAGCTGCGCAAGCTGATGCTGTACGGCACCCATCCCGAAGGTTTGGACGCGGTGCACCGCCAGCTTGCCGAGTACTACCCGCACGCGCTGCTCGAAACCGTGGAAGATCCGCGGGCCGCCGCGGCCACCGCCGATGTGGTGTTGGCCACCGCGGGTCCGGGCACCGAGGTGGCGCTCGAATCCAGTGATCTCGCACCGGGTTCGACGGCGGTGCTGGTCGGCTACGGGCTGGCTCCTTCGACGCTGATCGACGCCGACCGGGTCGTCGCAACCAGCGCCGAGCAAATGGCGTTGACCGGTACCGACATGGTCGGGCCGGACGGGAAGCTGCGCGCGGTGGACGCCGAGTTGCCGCAGATCCTGAGCCGCCGTGCGGTCGCACGGCGCTCGGACGACGAGCGCATCTTCGTCTACAACAGCGGGCTCGTGCTGACCGACATCGCCGTCGCGCACGCCCTCGCCGAGCGCGCCATCGCCGAGGGACGAGGCACGGAGGTGCCGCTGTGGGATTAGAGGCCCCGACGCGAAGTTCCAGCTGCGCGACTCCCCTTCCGGCGCACCTCGACGAGTGGGAGCAGCGCGCGCTGGGTGACCCGAACATGCTCGGCGACATCGCCTTCACACTGGGCGGGCCGTTTCACGTGATGTACCCGCCCCGGGTCGGCCGCAATATCCAAGGATTCCGCGCGGCCTTCGCGCAGGCCGATGTCGACGGCCTCATCTACTACGGCAAGAAGGCGAACAAGTCCGCTGCCGTCGTGCGCGCCTGTGCGGAACACGGTGTGGGCGTGGATGTTTCCAGCACCGGCGAACTGACGGCGGCGCTGGCACATGGCATTCGCGGCGCCGAGCTGATGGTGACCGGACCCGCGAAGTCCGACGATCTGCTCTGGCTGGCCACCCGGCACGGCGCACTGATCGCCGTCGATGACCCCGGTGAGCTCGATCGGCTTGCCGCACTTGGCACCTCGACCGCACCGGCCCGCGTCCTGCTTCGCGTGCTGCCCGCCGCGTCCGCCAGCCGGTTCGGGATGACCGATGCCGAGATCGACCGGGCGCTGTCCGCACTCGACGGCTGCGACTCGATTCGTCTGGAGGGCTTCAGCTTTCATCTCTCCGGCTACGACGCACCGGCGCGCGCCGAGCTGGCCGGTGCGCTGATCGCCCGCTGCCTGCACACGCGGACGCTCGGCCACCCCGCCACGACGCTGTCGATCGGCGGCGGATTCGGTGTCGACTACGTCCCGGCGACCGCATGGGCCGAGTTCACCGAACACGTCGACCGGCAGTGGTTCCACTCGGGCAAGTCGTTCGAGTCGTACTACCCCTACCACTTTCCGGCGCCAGGCCCCGCCATGCTCACCGCTATCCTGACGCACGACGGGCTCGCCGAGCGACTGCGCGACAACAACATCCGGCTGGCGATCGAGCCGGGCCGGGCACTGCTCGCCAACGCCGGATTCACCGTCTTTCGGGTGCAGGGCAGCAAAGTCCGGCACGCCAACGGCGAGCCGTACTGCCTCGTCACCGTCGACGGCACCAGCCTGAGCCTGTCCGAGCAGTGGTTCGACAGCGAATATCTGCCCGATCCCCTGCTGTGGCCCGCCCGGCCGGGCACCACCACGCCGACCAGCGTCGGCGCCGCCACCTGTCTCGACTCCGACCTGCTCAGCTGGCGGCGGGTACCGCTGCCGCGTGCCGCCGAGGTAGGCGACCTGCTGATCTACCCGAACACCGCCGGGTACCAAATGGATTCGAACGAGTCCGCCTTCCATGACCTGCCGATACCGCCGAAGGTGGTGCTGCACGACGCGCCCGGCGACCGGTACCGCTGGACGCTCGACGGCTGACACCCACCCACTACCCCGAACGAGGAGAAAACCCATGCCGCTCGTCACGCGCGTGACGGATCTGATCGGCCGCACGCCGCTGTTCGAACTGGCGGCCACCTCGACCGGCACCCGGTTGCTGCTCAAGCTCGAGCAGTTCAACCCGACCGGCGCGGCCAAGATCAGGATGGCCCGCGAGATGGTGCTCGATGCGGAGCGGCGCGGTTTGCTGGCCAGTGGCGGGCATATCATCGAGTCGACATCCGGGAATACCGGGCTCGGTCTCGCGGTAGTAGCTGCCGAACGTGGGTATCGCTTCACCGCGGTGGTCGATCATCACGCATGTAAGGACAAGCTGCGCGCTATGCGAGCAATGGGTGCGGAATTGGTGTTCGTGGCCGACGACGGCGACGACAACCTGGCCACCTCGGCCCGGGAGGACCTGGCCGAGGCGATGGCCGCCGCGCGGCCGGACGCCTACTTCACCGAGCAACACAACAATGACGCCAACGCGGTCGGCTACTACGCGGTCGCCGAGGAATTGCTGGAAGACGTGGAGCGGGTCGACATCCTGCTGTCCTCGGTCGGCACCGGCGGTTCGCTGTTCGGCACCGCGACCCGGCTGCGCCAACTCGGTTGCCCGCCGCGGGTGATCGGGGTGGAGCCGGTCGGTTCGATCGCCTTCGGCGGCGAGGGCGGCCCGTACTGGCAGTCCGGCACCGGCACCCCGCCCGGCGCCACCATCGGCACGGCCGTGGATTACTCCCTGCTGGACGAGGGCGTCAAGGTCTCCGATGTCGCGGCCTTCGCCACCGCCCGCGCGGTCGCCGCCGAACTCGGGCTGATGATCGGCGGCTCGGCGGGCGGCTCGGTGCACGCCGCCCTCACCCGGCTCGACGAATTCCCGCCCGGCTCCACCATCGTCACCCTCGTCTGCGACGGCGGCGAAAAGTATTTGGATACCGTCTTCGACGACAACTGGATGATCGAGCGCGACCTGCTCGACCTCACCGCCGAAGCCGAAGTCCGCGAAATGCTGCACCGCTACGCCCCCGCCGCCCGCCGCCCCGAACTCGCGGAGGCACGATGAAGCACTCCGTGCGCGCTGCACTGCCCCCGACGGGGGTGGCCCGGTGAATTTGTCGGGCTATCGGGCCGACAGTCGTCGGCTCACCGCGCTCGCGACGCCGATCGCGATGACGCAGCTGGCGCAGATCGCGGTGTCGACCACCAATGTCGTGCTGATGGGGACGCTCGGCGTGCAGCAGGTGGCCGCGGGCGGGTTGGCGATCGCGCTGTTCAATCAGATTCGCACCATGTGCGTCGGGCTGATCACCGCGAGCGGCAATCAGATCGCCAGCGCGGTGAGTTCGGCCGGTAAACGTGGTGAGTCGCCGGATCACGAGATCAAAGACATTCTGCGGTCCAGCTTCCTGATCGCGACGGTCGCCGGAATCGCCGGTGGCGCAGTGCTCATCGGACTCGGCTGGGCCCTGCAATGGCTCGGGCAGGACGCGGGGGTGCTCGCCGACGCGCGGCCGTTGATGGTCGCGCTGGCGCCAGGTTTGTTGCCGTGCTTGTGGTTCCAGGTGCTGCGCCAATACACCGTCGGCATGCAACGCCCGCAGGCGCTGCTGTGGGTCACCCTCGGGTCGGTGGTGCTGAATCTTGTTCTCGCACTGGGCTTCATCCACGGCCGCGCCGGACTGCCCGAGCTCGGCCTGACCGGTATCGGGGTGGCGACCTCGCTGGTCTTCCTGATCACCTTCGGCGTGTTCTTGGCGATGGTGCGCCGCGATGCCCGGCTCGGCGCGACGCTGCCGCTGCGGCCGTGGCCGGTGCGGCGCTCGACCGTCCTGGCCGAGTTGCGGCTGGGTGGGCCGATCGCGCTCACCTATGGCTCGGAGGCAGGCATGTTCTCGGTGCTCGCCCTGGTCATGGGCAGTATCGGTCCGGCGGCGCTGGCCGCGCACAATGTCGTCTACCAGATCATCTACATCGTGTTCCAGGTCGCCATCGGACTGTCGCACGGCGCTTCGATCCTGGTCAGCCACGCGGTAACCCGCGACCAGTACCAGCACGCCAGGGCACTGGCCTGGCTCGCGCTGCGGCATGTGGCCGTCGTCGCCGCGCTCACCGGCGCGATCTATGTGATCGCGCCCGACCTGGTGCTGCTCCCCTTCCTGAACTCGTCGGACAGCAACACCATTCAGATCGCGCACACGCTGCTGTTGATCGGCATCGTGCTGCAATTCTTCGACGCCGCCCAGAACATCGGCACCGGCCTACTGCGCGGCCTGAAGGAAACCAACGCCGGCTTCCGCCTGTCGCTGGTCGGCTATTGGGTCGTCGGCCTCCCCGTCGCCCTGCTGCTCGCCTTCCCCCTCGGCCTAGGTGCGGCAGGCGTCTGGTGGGGCCTGACGGCGGGCTTGGCGACCACGGCCATCCTCATGCTCCGCCGCTACTTCGCCCTGCTCGACGCCAGAAACCGCGACCACCCACAGCTCATCCCCGAGGCGCCGGAAAGCCTCAGCAGCCCAAGCTGATCGGCCGCGCCCCGCCCGGCTTCGCGGCGGGGCGCGCGAACAGTCAGATGTGCACGCCGTAGTCGCGGGCGATGCCAGCGAGGCCGGAGGCGTAGCCCTGGCCGATGGCGCGGAACTTCCACTCGTTGCCGTGCCGGTAGAGCTCGCCGAAGATCATCGCGGTCTCGGTGGACGCGTCCTCGGTCAGGTCGTAGCGGGCCAGCTCGATGCCGGTCGCCGCGTCGACGACGCGGATGAAGGCGTTGCGGATCTGGCCGAACGACTGGCCGCGCGCGTCGGCCTCGTGGATGGACACGGGGAAGAAGATGTTGGTAATGGTCGGCGGGGTGGCCGTCAGGTCGACGTTGATCACCTCGTCGTCACCCTCGCCCGCGCCGGTCAGGTTGTCGCCGGTGTGCTCGATGGAGCCCTCGGGTGAACGCAGGTTGTTGTAGAAGATGAAATGCTGATCCGACAGCACCTTCAGGTTCGGGCCGGTGGCCAGCGCGCTCGCGTCGAGGTCGTAGTCGGCGCCCGT
The DNA here is from genome assembly GCF_019222765.1 of Nocardia iowensis. NCBI lineage: Bacteria > Bacillati > Actinomycetota > Actinomycetes > Mycobacteriales > Nocardiaceae > Nocardia > Nocardia iowensis. Next base: position 7,832,392 of record NZ_CP078145.1, read on the forward strand.
GGTGGTGCGCACGTCCCAGCCGAGACCCACCGCGACCTTGTTGAGGTTGGCTGCCTGCTTCGACAGCGATACGTTTCCGCCTTTGGCCAGTGTGACACTCATGAATCCCTTCCACGCGGCCCGTTCGCGCCGCCTTCATTCCCGATTATCATCATGGGTCCCGGAACTGTTATGCCGGTTCAGTTTTGGTTTTCGGCCCAGGCACGCAACGTGGTCACGCGACGCTCCAGCGCGTGTAATTCGCTCGGGTCGAGCACGGTGCGCTGGATACCCTTGGCTACCGCGAAGGCCGACTGCCGATGATCATCGATCGCCTCGACATCGATGCGCACCGCCACATAGTCGGCGGCATCAGGCATCTCCTCGGCGATCACCTTGGCGGTTCCCCGCGCGCACAGCGCGACATTGCCGCCGCCGAGGATCAGCAGCGCCACCTGCGGTCGTTCCCGCAGCCGGGCCAGCGACCCTCGGTCGGACTTCAGGCTGAGCAGGATGCGCCGATCGCCTGCCCGCACCGGCCAGGACACCGGGATCGCGTGCGGTGCCGGGTCGGTGGTCACCAGCACGGCGATCGTTTCCTGCGGCCACTCCGGTAGCACGGCCAGCTCGGGATGATCTTCGTGATGAGCTGTCGAGCGGTCTTGACGTTGCGCGGGGCTCGCTTCCGCTGCCATCTTCGTCACCTCATGGATCGTCGAGCGCGGCGGGCTGTGCCACGCTTTGATAGCAGTCTAAAGTGCTGGGCCGCTTGCCCGCTGACGCTGCACCCGATGTCCGTAGTGCTCTCAGTGGACTATCAGGCCGAGGTGAGCGCCGGGACGGGCAATGTTGCCGCCCAGTCGCGGGCCATCTCCTTCGGGCGGATTTCGGTCGACGCGTCGTGGCGAGCGTGCTCGCCGACCTGAATGGCGCCGCGAGCGACGAGCTTCTCCGCCGCGATCTCACCGCCACGATTGAAGGTGTCGCCGTAGATGCTGTCGCCGAGGCCGAACACGGCAAAGCGCAGTCCGGACAAATCGGGGGCGCACGCGTCGAGCTCGTCGAAGAACGGCTCCGCGCCGGTCGGCAGATCGCCGTCGCCGTAGGTGGAGCACACGATGACGTGGAAGTCGTGCACGTCGAGGTCGTCGACGGCGAAGTCGCTCATGTCGTAGACCGACACGTCGTGCGCCGACAGCGCGTCGGCGACGCTGTCCGCGACGGTCTCCGCCGTGCCCATCTCCGATCCGAACAGAATGACGACGCGCACAGCGTTGGTCTCCCTTCGCACTTTAAAGATTGGTGAGGCTAGCCTAATTAATTGTCCCAAGCGGCGCTACCCTTGGTTCTCGGTTAGCTGGCCGGTCATGATGACCATCACGATGCGAGCACGGCGCGGCAGGCGTACGCCCCGCCCGACCAGGCAAAGGACACCGCGTCCGACCGGCCACGGATGACCAGCGGGGCAAAGGGCCACGCCAGAGGCAGCGGAACGGCAGTGGGTGGGACGGAGTGTCCCGATTGACGAAATGTCACCGTCGATGCATCATTCGTACAGTCCCCATTGTTGTCTGGGACATCTCTCTTTGTTGCCGGCCGATGACTGTCCGGTCCAGCGTGCTGTCTCCCGTGCGCACGCTCGGTCGTCAGCTCGCCGCGCGCACGGATCCAGCACACCCATCCGACGCTGTGCGTCCTGCCGTGAGTGAGGTGAAAACGAATGGTTTACCGATCGTCTGGAATCCGCGTGATCAATTCGTGCCCGCGCTACGGCATCGTGCCCCACTTCTGAATGCGACCGCGCCGGGCGCGGTGCTGCCCAGCCGACGTCACGACGTCGGCGTAGCGCCGCTCGGCCGGCGCGGTGCCTCGGTGACGGGACCCAACAGTGCACGGATGGATGTGGAGAAGAAACTGATGATGGACATGGGGGCAGTGAACCCGGCGGCGGTCGAGATGGCGGCCCGGCCGATGGCGGGCAACCTGCTGGTCTCGGCCACGATGATCGCCGATCTCGGGTGGCTGCGCAGTGAGCTCGCGGCGGCGGAGGTGCCGTTCCTGCTGGTCCGCGACAGCGGCCAGCGCCTCGTGCTGGCCACGGATGCGGCACACCAGCTGATGGTGCGCCGGGTGACGGCCGCTGCGACGGCGGCCGGTTTCGCGTGTGATGAGGTGCAGCGCAACGTTTTCCGGCTCGGCCGCGACAGCGATCCGGCGCATCACGTCGACCTGGAACTGTGGGAGTACCACGGCGACACGGTCGAGTGCCCGCGCCCGAACGCGTTGACCCGCAACGTGTTCGACCTGGCCGATGTCGAGCACACGCAGGTGCTGCTGTTCGACCGCGCCTGGCCGACCCTGGTCGACATGTTCGCCCCGCAGGCCACCGATGTGAACTTCGACATCGACCTGGTGTTCTCCTGGGTGGACGGCTCGGACCCGGAGTTCCGTGCCCGTCGCGCGGGCATGCTCGCGCAGGTCGTCGTCGGCGAGGGTGACGACGCGGATGCCCGTATCCGGCAGATCGACGAGCTGAAATACGCACTGCGCTCGGTGGCCAAGAACGCGCCGTGGATCCGGCGGATCTTCATCGCCACCGACTCCACCGTGCCCGGCTGGCTTGCCGAGCACCCCAAGGTGACGGTTGTCCGTGCGCTGGACCACTTTTCGGACACCAGCGGACTGCCGACGTTCAATTCGCATGCGGTGGAATGCCAATTGCAGCACATCGAGGGGCTCAGCGAGCACTTCCTGTACTCCAACGACGACATGTTCTTCGCCCGTCCGGTGCGCCCGTCGATGTTCTTCACCGCGGCCGGGGTGAGCCGGTTCATCGAGGCGGACACCAGGATCGGTCCGGGCCGGAACAACGAGCGCCGCAGTGGTTTCGAGAACGCCGCCCGGGTGAACCGGGAACTGCTCGCGCAGCGGTTCGGGCACATCATCACCCGGCATCTCGAGCACACGCCGGTTCCGTTGCGCCGCAGCGTGCTACTGGAGATGGAGGAGGAGTTCGCCGCCGACTTCGCGCGCACCAGGACCAGCCGATTCCGTTCGGCCACCGACATTTCCGTCACCAACTCGCTGTATCACTACTACGCGCTGCTGACCGGGCGTGCGGTGCCGCAGGAGAAGGCGAAGGTGCGCTACGTCGACACGACCAGCCACAAGGGGCTCGCACTACTGGACGGGATCGCCAAGAAGCGCAATGTCGATTTCTTCTGCCTGAACGACGGAAGTTTCCCGGAGATCTCCGAATCCGAACGGGTGCGGGCGGTTTCGAAGTTCTTGTCGCGCTACTTCCCCGATCCGGCGCCGTGGGAGCGGCTCAGCGCACCGTCTCGTCATCCGATTCCGGAGTCGTCGCCCGGCGCCGCATGACGTGCGGGATGCGCGCGGCGGGCGGGATGACGATGCCCTCCCGCTCGAGCGTCCGCCGGGTCTGTGCCGCGGTTGACGGGGAACCCACCGTGCGGCCGCGGTCGATCGGAACCACCGAGTGCACCACGGTGCCCGGATAGATGTGCACGTAGTTGAAGGCCTGTGCGCCGTCCCGGCCGCGCAGGCCGCCCTGCTCGACGCCGAGATCCTGGCTGTAACAGGTCGCCGAGGCCACCGAGACCGGGATGCCCGCGAACGTCGCGTTGGTGGAGAAGTGCAGGTGACCGGCCAGGATGGCGCGGACATCGCTGCCGTCCAGCACGTCGGCCAACTTGCGCTGGTCGCGCAGCTCCACGGTGACGGCGAGGTCGAGCACGCACGGCACGGGCGGATGGTGCATGGCCAGGATGGTGCCGAACGGGGCGGGTTCGGCGAGCACGGAACGCAGCCAATCCAGCTGGTCGTCGGAGATCTCGCCGTAGTGGTGCCCGGGGACCGAGGTGTCCAGGGCGATGATGCGCAGACCGTCGATCAGATGCACGCGGTCCAGCGGGGCGGTCGAGGCCCGCTCGCCGAGCAGTTTGCGGCGCAGCAGACCACGGTCGTCATGGTTTCCGGCGACCCACACAATGGGCGCTGGCAAACTCCGCGCAAAGGGCTCGACGAGCGCCTTGAGCTTGTCATACGCGCCGGGCTCACCCTTGTCGGTGAGATCGCCGGTGAACACGATCGCGGTCGGCTGGATCCGACTGGCCGCAGCCTGTTCGAGCAACTGGCATAACCGCTGGTCCGCATCGACGTCACCGTATAGATCGCCGTCACCGGCGATCACATGGGTGTCGCTGAAGTGGAACAACACATGATCGGGTCGCGGGTGCTCCGCGACTCTGCTGATGTGCACCGGACCGAACGTCCTCCCCGGCGGTTTGCCCGCCATTGGCTTCCGGGTTCCACCGCCAGGATAGCGAAGGCCTACCGACAGGTTTCCCGCCAGACGGTGACGACATGCTTGCGGGAAGGTGAGGTTTTCATGTCGAAATCCCGCCGAGGTGGTCCGACGTTAACCAGCGCCCGGTACCGAGTGACGCGGCTCATACCTTTGCCGCGGCCATGTGCCGCTCGGGGCTACTGCGATCGGCGGCCGAGGGCGTCAGCGGTGCGGATCGCGTCGAGGGTCATCGCGGCGTCCACGGCGAAGGGTTCGTTGTGGATTGTTTCGCCCGGTGCGGTGGCGCGGGTTGCGATCGCGGACAAGGTCTTTTCATCGGCGTCGGCCAAGCCGAGAGCGGCGAGGGTGGTGGGAAGGCCGACCTCCGTGCAGAAGTCGAGGACCGTGTCGACCTCGGCGGACGGGGCGCCTTCGAGGACCAATTGAGTCAAGACGCCGAACGCGACCTTTTCGCCGTGCAGATACGCGTGGGTCTGCGGGGCAGCCGTCAGCCCGTTGTGCACGGCGTGCGCGGCGGCCAGTCCCGAGGATTCGAAGCCGAGCCCGGACAGCAAGGTGTTGGCCTCGACGATGCGCTCGACCGCGGGGGTGACGGCGTGCTCCCGCACAGCGGCCAATGCCTGCGGCCCATCGGCCAACAAGGTGTGGTAGCAGAGTTCGGCGAGCGCGGTGGCGCTGCGGGTGGACGCGCCGCCGCGCATATTGCGCACCTGTGCCAGCGTGCATGTGCGCGCCTCGAACCAGGTGGCGAGGGCGTCGCCCATGCCGGAGGCGAGCAGCCTGGCCGGGGCCTGCACGATGACCGAGGTGTCCACCAGCACCAGCGCCGGGTTGCGGCGGACCAGCTGATAGGTCTCGACTTCCCCTGCGTCGGTGTAGATCACGGACAGCGCGCTGCACGGCGCATCACTCGACGCGGTGGTCGGACAGCTGATCATCGGCAGTTCGAGATCGTCGGCGACCGCGCGCGCCGAGTCGAGCACCTTGCCGCCGCCCGCGCCCAAAACGACTGTGCTGCCACTGTCTTGCACGGCCGCGGTGATCTGGGCGATCTCCGCGCGGGTGCACTCCCCACTCGAATGGTGCACGGCGTAAGCGATTTTCGCGTCGCTCAACGACCGGTCCCACGCCTCGGTCAACAACCGTTGCGCACTACCGCCCGCGACGATCATGACCGGCCCGCCGAGCCCGAGCCGGGTCATCTCCGCACCGAGTTGCGCGGTCGCCTCCCGCCCTTGCACGTAATGCCCCGGCGAAGAAAACACACTCAGCATCCGACACCTCCGATCCGGCCGACGTTCGTACCCGACAACGCTACCGCTAGCGGCATGGGCCGACAGGCGAGTCAGGCGCAGGGCGACAACCTGCCCGGAATCAGTCCGCGCTGGTCTGGGCGACCCAGTACTTGCGCCATTCGTGGCTGGAAAGCGGAAGCCGCTCGCCGCGGGCAGCTTCGGCGGCGTCTTCGGTGGCGTGGATGGTGGCGGCGAAGTTCAGGGTTGCTTTGCGCAGGCGCTCTTCGGCGCTGTCCTGGCCACCGAGGTGGACGACCCGGAGCGCGGCGGGGATCAGGTCATCCGGGAGCCCCGCCTTGGTGCTGCGGGCGCGGATCTTTTCGGCCAGCGCCAGGGCCGGTTGCGCCATGGCTATGCCGTCGAGGCAGGAACGACGGGACTTCTCGGCGGATTTGCGTTCCTCCCAGGCCCTTTCCTGAGCGGCGATCTTTTCGTCGAGGGTGGTGTCGGCGGCGAATTGGGTGTCGCGGAGGTAGGGGCTGCGATTGACCAGTTTGGCCACCAGGGCGGCGGCCACATCGTCGACGGTGAATTCGCCTGCGTCCTCGGCTATCCGAGAGTGGAAGAGGACCTGGAGCAGCAGGTCGCCGAGTTCTTCCTTGATGGTTTCGGCGTCGTTGTGCTGGATGGCGTCGAGGAGCTCGTAGGTTTCCTCGAGCAGGTAGGGGCGCAGGGAGTCGTGGGTTTGGGTGACCTCCCAGCCGCCGAAATTCCAAAGGCGGTCCATCACTTCGACGGCGCCGGTCAGACCCGCGGCCACGACCGCGGTGTCGGAGGGCGGCTCGGCGGTTTCCGGAGCACCGGTTGCCTGGCTGGCGGCAGCGTGCCGGGCGGCGCGCAGGACAGCTTCGTCGCGGTCCCCACTCATCGCGCGGCCGAGACTTCGGTCGCCGTGGTGAGATCCACCGCGCCCTGGGCTTTTCCGTCCAGGGCGAGCAGCAGATCCGCGACGAATTGCAGGAGCACTACGTCGCGGACGCGTTCGGCGCCGACGCTGTCTTCGACACGCGGCAGTGGCAGCGAGATCACCCCGCTGGCGGCACGGTAGTTGGCGCTCGGGTAGATCCGCTTGAGCCGCATCTGCTTCGAGTCGGGCAGGTGCAGCGGCGAGACCTTGAGCGTCGTTCCGGTGACCGCGATTTCGGTGACCTCGTATTCGCGGGCCAGCAGCCGGAGTTTCGCGACCGAGACCAGCCTGCCCACCTCGACCGGCAGCGGCCCGTAGCGGTCGACGAGCTCCTCGACGACCGAGGCGAGGGCCGAATCCTCCTGGGCGGAGGCGAGTTTGCGGTACGCCTCGAGCCGCAGGCGGTCGCTGGCGATGTAGTCGGGCGGAATGTGCGCGTCGACCGGCAGGTCGATGCGGACCTCCTTGGGTTCCTCGGAGGTGATGGGCCTGCCGTCGGCGGCGGCGCGGTAGGCCTCGACGGCCTCGCCGACCAGGCGGACGTAGAGATCGAAGCCGACACCGGCGACATGGCCGGACTGTTCGGCGCCGAGAACGTTGCCCGCACCGCGGATTTCGAGGTCCTTCATGGCCACCGCCATGCCCGCGCCGAGGTCGGAGTTCTGGGCGATGGTGGCCAGCCGGTCGTAGGCGGTCTCGGTGAGCGGCTTCTCCGGCGGGTACAGGAAGTAGGCGTAGCCGCGTTCCCGGCTGCGGCCGACCCGGCCACGCAACTGGTGCAGCTGCGAAAGGCCAAGGGCATCAGCACGTTCCACGATCAGGGTGTTCGCGTTGGAGATGTCGAGGCCGGTCTCGATGATCGTGGTACAGACGAGCACGTCGAATTCCCGCTCCCAGAAGCCCTCCACGGTGGATTCGAGGGTGTCTTCGTTCATCTGACCGTGCGCCACGGCGACCCGCGCCTCGGGCACCAGATCGCGAATGCGCTTGGCGGCCTTTTCGATCGAGGACACCCGGTTGTGCACATAGAAGACCTGGCCGTCGCGCAGCAGTTCACGCCGGATGGCGGCGGTGACCTGCTTGTCGTTATAGGCGCCGACGTAGGTGAGCACCGGATGCCGCTCCTCCGGCGGGGTGAGGATGGTCGACATCTCGCGGATGCCAGCCAGGCTCATCTCCAGGGTGCGCGGAATCGGCGTCGCCGACATGGTCAGCACGTCCACGTGGGTGCGCAGCGCCTTGATGTGTTCCTTGTGTTCGACGCCGAACCGCTGCTCCTCGTCGACCACGACCAGGCCCAGGTCCTTCCAGCGCACGCCGGTCTGCAGCAGCCGGTGGGTGCCGACCACGATGTCGACGCTGCCGTCGGCCATGCCCTCCAGCACCGCGCGGGCGTCGGCCGGGTCGGTGAATCGGGACAGGCCCTTCACGGTGATCGGGAAACCCGCGACGCGTTCGGTGAAGGTCTGCAGATGTTGTTGCGCCAGCAGGGTTGTCGGCACCAGCACGACGACCTGCTTACCGTCCTGCACCGCCTTGAACGCGGCGCGCACGGCGATCTCGGTCTTGCCGTAGCCCACGTCGCCACACACCACCCGGTCCATCGGGACGGGTTTCTCCATGTCCGACTTCACCTCGGCGATGGCGGTCATCTGGTCGACGGTCTCGGTGAACGCGAACGCGTCCTCCATCTCCTGCTGCCACGGGGTGTCCGGGCCGAAGGCGTGGCCGGGCGCCGCCTGGCGCGCGGCGTACAGCTGCACCAGCTCACCGGCGATCTCCCGAACCGCCTTGCGCGCCTTGCGTTTTGTATTGGCCCAGTCGGACCCGCCGAGCTTGGACAGGCTCGGCATCTCGCCACCGACGTAACGCGACAGCTGATCCAGCGACTCCATCGGCACGAACAGCCGGTCGCCGGGCTGGCCGCGCTTGCCTGGCGCGTATTCGATCACCAGGTATTCGCGACGCGCGCCGCCGATGGTGCGTTCGATCATCTCGACGAAGCGCCCGATGCCGTGCTGGTCGTGCACCACCATGTCGCCCGCGTTCAACGCCAGCGGGTCCACCTGGTTGCGGCGCTTGGCGGGCAGCCGCTTGCCCTCGCCGGGCGCGGTGACCCGGTTGCCGGTGAGGTCGGATTCGGCGACGACCACCAGCCCGGCGTCATCGAACACCAGGCCGTCGTGCAGCGAACCGCACAGCACGCCGACCACCCCGTTGCCCGGTTCGGCACCGGGTTCCAACAATCCGGCGGGCACCTCGGCGTCGGCGAGCCGTTCCAGAATGCGTTGCGCCGTACCGTGTCCGGCAACGACGACCACGGCGCGGCCGCCGGTGGCCACGTGCGCGCGCAGCGAGGCGAAGATGGTCGCGACGAGTTCGTCGGAGCCGCGGGCGGTCGGCCCGGCCAGCACCGGAAGCACCACCTCGGACGGGGCGCCGGAGGTGAGCGGGCTCAGCGTCCACCAGGGCAGTTCGTGCTCGTCCGCGCTCGCGTGCACGACCGGCAGCGCCCGATAACCGGAGGCCGCCAGGTCGAGACCGTGCGCGCCGAGCGGCGCGGCGGCACCGAACGAGGCCGCGGTCCAGGACGCCTCCAGGAACTCCTCGCCGGTGCGCACCAGATCGGCGGCGCGGGTGCGGATCTTCTCCGGATCGCACAGCAGCACATGGGTGCCCTCGGGCAGCACCTCGGTCAGCAGCCGCAGCTCGCCGGGCTGCAGCACCGGAAGCAGCGCTTCCATGCCGTCGACCGGGACGCCATGGGACAGCTTTTCCAGCATTTCGACCAGCGCGGCGTCGGCCGCGTAGTCGACGGCGACCGCGGCGGCCCGCTCCCGCACGGCGGCGGTGAGCAGCAGTTCGCGACAGGGCGGCGCGATGACGGCATCGACCGACACCTCGGCCAGCGAGCGCTGATCGGCGACCGCGAACGGCCGCAGTTCGGTGACCTCGTCGCCCCAGAACTCCACCCGCACCGGATGATCGGCGGTCGGCGGGAACAGGTCGAGGATGCCGCCGCGCACCGCGAACTCACCGCGCTTGCCAACCATGTCGACCCGGGTGTAGGCGAATTCGACCAGGCGCGTGAGCAATTCGTCGAAATCGAGTTCGGCGCCGACGCGCAGCACGATCGGCTCGATATCGCCGAGACCACCAGCCATCGGCTGCATGAGCGAGCGCACGGTGGTCACCACGACGCGCAGCGGTTCGGGAAAGGCCGGGTCTTCGGGGTGGGCCAGCCTGCGCAGCACCTCGAGCCGGCGCCCGACCGTGTCGGCGCCGGGCGACAACCGCTCGTGCGGCAGGGTTTCCCAGGACGGGAACTGCGCGACCGCGGGGCCGAGCATCTCCTCGAGCTCGACCGACAGATCGTCCGCCTCGCGACCGGTCGCGGTCACCACCACCAGCGGCCGCGTCGCGGCGATGGTCGCGGCCACGAACGGGCGCACCGCGGACGGCGCGACCAGCTCGATCGAGGTCTTGCCGACCAACTCGGCGACGGTCCGCAACGCGACATCGGCACCGGCTACCGCCGCGAGTCCCGCCAGCGGTGGACGATGGGTCGACATGACAACTCCTGAGCTCAAGCGGGTGTTTCGAGCGGCAGGGGCGAGTCTAGCCAGCGCCGGTGACACGTCGAGCCGGGGATGCTATGGGACGTAGCGGCGCAGCCGCCGGGCCGCGAACTCGCGGAAGTAGGCGAGCTTCTCGCTGGGGACGATCGAGGGAAGCAGGAAGTACCAGACGCGTTCCATCCGGGTCGCCATCTGATCGATCGACTCGGTGCCGACCGCGATGATGTGCACGCCCGCGGTCATCTCCTGCAGCAGCATCCCGATCACCTCGGCGTCGAGCTCCGGCTGCAAATCGCCCTGGGCGATGGCCCTTTCGGAGAGAACGCGGTAAGTGTCGCCCCAGGTCTTGGCGATATTGTCGCCCTGGGCGCCGCGGTAGTCACCGATCTGGTGGGTGAGCTTGAGCATCGCGCCGACCATCGGATCGTTCATCGATAGATCGGCCACGACGTAGGTGATGCCGATGCACGCCTCGAGCGCGGGCACCCGGGGATCGAAGAAACCCTGACACGAGCTGACCAGCCGCTCGTTGCCCTGGTCGACCACCGCACGCGCCAGCTCTTCTTTCGAGCCGAAGTGAAAGTACAAGGCGCCCTTTGGTCACATTGGACTGCGCGATGATCTCGCTCAGACTCGCGTTCGCGTAACCCAAGCGCAGAAAGACATCGGCAGCGCCCGCAAGAACGGAGTCGCGGGTGATCTCCGCGCGCGCTTGCCTAGCCATCAGATCCGCCTGTCATCCCAAAAACCAGCCATCCTGAAGTAGACCGACATCACGAAGTAGACCGACTTACCGCCCGAACAGCACCCAAAGGATGGGTGAACCGTACCACCAGGCGCGCGCCCGGCAGCCAATTCGAGCATTCGACCGGACCCACTTCGCAATTCACTGGTTAACAACCCGAGTCACTCCTCGATACCGGCGGGCCACTCCGAGCTGAGTTGCGGGTCGGCCTCCAGATGACTCAGCCCGTTCCAGCACAGATTCACCAAGTGGACCGCGACAACCTCTTTCGAGGGCTTGCGCTCGTCCAGCCACCAGGTGGCCGCGGTCGCGACCTGCCCGACCAACGCCTGGGCGTAGAGGGTGGCCAGGCTGGTGTCGAAACCGCGACGCTCGAAATCCCCGGCGAGGATGTGCGCCACCTGGTTCACGGCCTCGTTGAGCAGGCTGGAGTAGCGGCCCTCGGCATTGCCCGTCGGCTGATCACGCACCAGGATCCGGAAGCCGTCGGTGCGTTCCTCGATATAGGTCAGCAGCGCGAGCGCGACCTGTTCGAGCCGGACCCTGGACCGATTCTGGGTCAGCGACGAGACGATCATGTCGAGCAGCATCGACATCTCGCGGTCGACCACGACCGCGTACAACCCCTCTTTGCCGCCGAAGTGTTCGTACACCACGGGTTTGGAGACTTGGGCGCGCTGCGCGATCTCCTCGATCGAGGTCGCGTCATATCCGCGTTCGGCGAACAGCGCGCGACCGATCTCGATCAGTTGCTGCCGCCGCTGGGTACCCGTCATCCGCGGCCGGTGCACCCGGGGCGGTTCACTGGACGACATCGCACCCGCCTCCCTTCGCCAAACGACCATCCGGTGCCATAACTGTTCCAGACAGCTCGGTCAAACGCCCCGTCAACCCCGGGCGCGCCCCCGATCTTCTCGCGCGACGGCACGCTCAACGCACCAACGACCGGCAAGAATCGCGGAGAGGCGGGCCAGTATGCGAGGATCTTTCCCGTGCCGTGGCACAGCGGCGGGTGTTCCCGATCCGCCGATGTGACAATCCGCCGTGGTGTAATGGCAGCACCTCTGATTTTGGTTCAGATAGTTCAGGTTCGAGTCCTGGCGGCGGAGCTCGGCAGCACGATGACTATCGTTGGCCCGCACATCTGCGCCCAGCACAGCAAGAGCCCCAGCACGATGACAGGCAGCCGAGGGAGATCCATGCCACAGCAGACCGCCGTCGTCGTTCTCGCAGCCGGTGCCGGGACGCGAATGCGGTCGAAGACCCCCAAGGTGCTGCATTCGCTGGCCGGTCGGAGCATGCTCGCGCACGCGCTGCATGCGGCGAACGAGATCGACCCCGCATACCTCATCACCGTGGTCGGGCATGACCGTGCGCAGGTCGGCGCCGCGGTCAACGCGGTCGCCACCGACCTCGGGCGCGAGATCACCCCGGCCATCCAGGAAGAACAGCTCGGCACCGGTCACGCGGTGCAGTGCGCACTCGCCGCACTGCCCGTCGGTTTCGAGGGCGATCTGCTGGTCACCTCCGCCGACGTGCCGCTGCTGGACGGGCACACGCTGTCCGCGCTGCTCGACGAACATCGCAGCTACGCCGAACGTTCCGCGGTCACCGTGCTGACCTTCGTGCCCGACGACCCGAACGGCTACGGGCGCATCATCCGCGACGCCAACGGCCAGGTGGTCGAGATCGTCGAGCACGCCGACGCCACGCCGGAGCAGTCCGCGATCACCGAGGTCAACTCGGGTGTGTACGCCTTCGACGCGGCCGTGCTGCGCACCATGATCAGCCGGTTGTCCACCGCGAACGCGCAGCACGAGCTGTATCTGACGGACGTACTGCGGCTGGCGCACGAGGCCGGGCATCCGGTGCACGGCGCCCGCTTGGTCGACGCGGCCAAGGTCACCGGCGTCAATGACCGGGTGCAGCTGGCCAATGCCACCAGCAGGCTCAACCGCTACATCCTGGAACGGCACATGCGCGCCGGTGTCACCATCATCGATCCCGCCTCGACCTGGGTGGACGCGAGTGTGCGGATCGGCCGCGACGCCGTGCTCCGCCCCGGCGTGCAACTGCTCGGCGACACCGTGATCGGCGAGGACGCCGAGATCGGGCCGGACAGCACGCTGACCGATGTGGTCGTCGGCGACGGTGCCCGGGTTGTCCGCACCCACGGCGAGGGCGCGATGATCGGCCCCGGCGCGGCCATCGGCCCGTTCAGTTACCTGCGTCCCGGCACCGTGGTCGGCAATTCCGGCAAGCTCGGCGCCTTCGTGGAAACCAAGAACGCCTCGATCGGCGCGCACTCCAAGGTGCCGCATCTGACCTACGTCGGCGACGCGACGATCGGCGAGCACAGCAACATCGGCGCTTCCAGTGTTTTCGTCAACTACGACGGAGTGACCAAGCATCACACCACTGTCGGCTCACACGTGCGAACGGGAAGCGACACGATGTTTGTCGCACCGGTAACGGTGGGTGACGGCGCGTATACGGCGGCGGGTACTGTACTGCGCAGAAGCGTTCCGCCCGGCGCACTCGCGGTATCCGGCGGGCCGCAGAAGAACATCGAGGGCTGGGTGCAACGGCACCGTCCCGGGACGGCCGCGGCGCGCGCGGCGGCAGAAGCCAACGCCGCCAAAGAGATGTCGGGTCAGGCAATCGAGCAAAAGGATGGCAAACAGCAGTGACCGCGTCATGGATCGACAACCAGAAGAACCTGATGCTCTTCTCGGGACGCGCTCATCCTGAGCTGGCCGAGCAGGTCGCCAAGGAACTCGACGTCCACGTCACGCCGCAGACCGCACGCGACTTCGCCAACGGTGAGATCTTCGTCCGCTTCGAGGAGTCGGTCCGCGGCTCCGACGCGTTCGTGCTGCAGAGCTTCCCGGCGCCGCTGAACCAATGGTTGATGGAACAGCTCATCATGATCGACGCGCTCAAGCGCGGTTCGGCCAAGCGGATCACCGCCGTGCTGCCGTTCTACCCCTACGCCCGCCAGGACAAGAAGCACCGCGGCCGCGAACCGATCTCGGCTCGCCTGGTCGCCGACCTGCTCAAGACCGCGGGCGCGGACCGCATCATCACCGTCGACCTGCACACCGACCAGATCCAGGGCTTCTTCGACGGCCCCGTCGATCACATGCACGCGCAGCTGCAGCTCGCCGAGTACATCCGCAACAACTACACCCTCGACCACATCACCGTGGTCTCCCCCGACTCCGGCCGCGTGCGCGTCGCCGAGAAGTGGGCCGACTCGCTCGGCGGCTCGCCGCTGGCGTTCATCCACAAGACCCGCGACCCGCTGGTGCCCAACCAGATCAAGGCGAACCGCGTGGTCGGTGAGGTCGAGGGCCGCACCTGCATCCTGATCGACGACATGATCGACACCGGTGGCACCATCGCGGGCGCGGTCAAGGTCCTCAAGGACGCGGGCGCCGGTGACGTGGTCATCGCCGCGACGCACGGCGTGCTGAGCGACCCCGCCGCGGAGCGGCTCGCCGCCTGCGGCGCCAAGGAGGTCGTGGTCACCAACACGCTGCCGATCACCGAAGAGAAGAAGTTCCCGCAGCTGACGGTGCTGTCCATCGCCCCGCTGCTGGCCCGCACCATCCGCGAGGTCTTCGAGAACGGCTCGGTAACGGGCCTTTTCAACGGGAACGCTTAGCTTTCAGACTGCGCAAATGGCGGTTCGGGCTTCGGTCCGGGCCGCCATTTCTTTGCGCTGGTTCCGTTAGCTGTGGCGATACGCGGGGATACTGAACAGTATGGACCGTGAACCGTTGGACACAGATATGGGAGACGACGACCAAGCCGACGAGATCCGCGCCTATCAGCGCAATGTCGAGGATCCGCCGGATGACCTGCGGATTCGCTATCACGAGAACGAAGACGACGGCAGGCTTGGCATCGCGGACGAACTGGCCCAGGAGGCGACCCCGCGCGAGCAGCGCGCCGAGGAAGTAGCAGAGGACGAGCGGCCCGCCGAGGTGGCGGCCGTAGAAATCGTCGACGACTCGGATCTCTGACCAGCGGCCCCGCGACGGACGCGCCGCCTTGCGCAATCGGCTATAACGGCTCGTCCGGCGTGGTACGCATAACGGAGCAGCCGGACGCGGTCCGTCCTCCGACCACGCATTGTCGGAGCGAATGCGCCAGGGACGCAAACGGGCGCCGCCGGACGAGACGGAGGAGGGCGCGATGAGCACGCCACAGGATCCGAAACCCACCGGTGGTGCGCCGGAGCCGGCGGACGCGGAGACCGGTGCACCGGCACCGTCGTCATCGAGAGCGACCGGGGCGAGCGAGCCCGCGAAGTCCTCGCCCGACTCCGGCGCTGCGGCGTCGTCCGGAGAAACCGGAGCGGATGAGTCCGCGAAGACTCCGAGCGAAGACTCCGGTGCCGCGCCGTCGTTGTCGAAAGGCGTTGGTGCGGCGGAACCTTCGAGTCAGCCGTACACCGCACCGCCACCACCGGTCGGTGAATGGTGGCAGCCGACCGAGGCCCCCGCCGGACCGTTGGGTGGACAGCAGCAACCGTGGGGTACGGGGCCTGCCGGTCCATCCACCGGGCAACCCGCATGGGGCGAAGGACCGGCGGGAGAGTCGAGCAGTCAGCCATCTCGGGGCTCGGGACCTGCTGGGCCGTCGATGAGCCAACCGTCTTCGGAGGGTGGTCCGGCCGGGCCATCGGGCAACCAGCCCACATGGGGTGCAGAACCTGCGGCACCGTCTGGTAGTCACCAGGCGTGGGGCGCGCCCCCTGATCAGCCGACGAGCGGTCAACAGCAATGGGGAACGCCGCAGTACCCGCAGTATCCGGGCGGCGGCCAACCGGGTGCACCGGGAAGCCCGCCGCAGTATCCGCAAGGCGGCGTCTACAACTATCCGCCACCTGGTGGCTATGGCGAACAAGGTCCGACGCCACCCGGCTACGGCGAATACCCCCAGCAGTCCTATCAGCCGTACAGCACCGAACCGCAGCGGTCGGGCACCCAGGTGTTCTCGATCATCGGTTTCGTCTGCGCGGTGATCTCGGTGTTGTTCTGCCCCATCCTGTTCGGTCCTGCGGGGATCGTCCTCGGCATCGTCGGCCACAATAAGGGCGAACCGCTGGGCAAGTGGGCCGCGATCACCTCGGGCGTCGGCATGATCATCGGCTTCCTGGTGGGGTTCCTCATCTTCAACGGAGACCTGAGAACGTAGATTGCTCGGTATGAGCGAGGCACAGTCATGACCGAGTTCAGCGGCTTTCCGCTGGCGGGGCTGGATTTCTACGAGGATCTCGAGGCCGACAACTCCAAGGCGTTCTGGACGGCACACAAGGACGTGTACGAATCGGCGGTGAAGGCGCCGATGGTCGCCCTCACCGCCGAATTGGAGCCGGATTTCGGTGCGGCCAAGATCTTCCGGCCGTATCGCGACGTGCGGTTTTCCAAGGACAAGACGCCGTACAAGGATCACCAGGGCGCGTATGTGTCCGTTGCGCCGAGCACCGGCTGGTATGTGCAGGTCGGCGCGGCGGGACTGTACGTCGCTGGTGGTTTCTACGGCGGTTCGTCCGAGCAGATCGCCCAGCTGCGCGCCACCATCGATCACGATGTGCGCGGCCCGGAGCTGGCAGCGATTCTGGCGAAGCTGACCGAAGCGGGTTACACGATCGGCGGCGAAAAGCTCAAGACCAAGCCGAAGGGCTACGACGCCGACCATCCGCGGATCGACCTGCTCCGCCACAAGGCCCTGGTCTGCAACAAGGACTTCGGGGCACCGCCCTGGCTGGACAAACCACGAGCCGCCAAGGAGATCCGCACCGCCTGGGAGACGATGCGGCCCCTGGTCGACTGGCTCGCCGCAGTGGTGACCGGCGCGACTACCCGGTCGCCCTTGCTCGCCTAGTCGCGGGCCGCGAGGACGAGCGCGAAGCGATTGTCGGCATCGGTCCACACCTGCTCGGTGGTGAACCCCGCGGCGCCCAGTTCCGCGGTCAAGCCATCGACCCGGAACTTGGCCGAGATCTCGGTGCGCATCTGCTCACCGCGGGCGAACCGCACGGTGAGGTCGAGGTCGCGCACCGTGACGGTCATGTCTTCGGTTGCCGCCAGCCGCATTTCGATCCACTCGTTGTCAGTGTCCCAACGGGCGATGTGCTCGAATTTGTCCGGGGCGAAGTCGGCGCCGAGTCGAGAGTTCAATACGTGTAGCACATTTCGATTGAACTCGGCGGTGACGCCGGCCGCGTCGTCGTAGGCGGGCACGAGCACGGCCGGATCGATGACCAGACCGGCACCGAGCAACAGCTGCTCGCCCGGTTCCAGCACCTCGTAGATGCTGCCGAGGAATTCGGCGCGTTCAGCGGGGACCAAATTGCCGATGGTGCCGCCGAGGAAGGCGATCATCCGGCGGCCGCCGCCGGGCAGGTTGTGCAGGGTGTCGGTGAAATCGCTGACCACGCCGTGCACGGCCAGCCCGGGGAACTCGGCCGCGATCTCGTCCGCCGCGGCGCGCAATGCCGTCGCCGAGACATCCTGCGGCACATAGGTCTTCAGTGGGCCTTCGGCGGTCAAGGCGGACAGCAGCAGCCGGGTCTTGGCGGCCGAACCCGCGCCGAGCTCGACCAGCACCTCGGCCTGCGCGACGCGGGCGATCTCGCCGACCACCCGCTCCAGCAGTGCCCGTTCGGTGCGCGTCGGGTAGTACTCGGGGAGCTCGGTGATCTGCTCGAACAGTTCACTACCGCGGGCGTCGTAGAACCACTTGGGCGGCAGCCACTTCGGGTCGGCGGTCAGGCCGAGGCGGGCGTCCGCGCGCAACGCCGAGGTGAGGTCGTCGTCGGATAGGTGGATCTCCAGCGTCGGTGCGGTCATAGTGAAGAGCCTTTCGTGCCGTTGGGCAAAGGATCGATGGTGAGCTCGCCGGGGCGGGCGATCACCAGGCTGCGGTCGGGAATCGACTGCCACCCGGGGTCGTCGTCATAGGGTTCGGAGGACAGCACCGCGAAGGTGTCGGAGACCAGCGCCGACAGCGAGTGGTGCACGGTTGTGGCCCAGACGGTTTCGCCGTCGCCGAGCAGGAAGTTCAGTCGGGCGTTCGGCGCGTGTTTCAGCACGCCGGACACGAGCATGCCCAGCGCCGCCGCCGGGGAGTCGACGAAACCGCCCGGTTCCACCGCGGTGAGCAACTGCCGCAACAACACCCACAGCATCGCGGCATCAGTGGCCGATTCCGCATCGAGCAAGCGGATGGTCTCGAACAACCTGGTCGCGCCGAACTGGGTTGCGGCCGTGTCCAAGTCGGACGACACCGCAGTGACGACCGGCCGCCAGTTCGGCACCGAGCCGTTGTGGCTGAAGGCCCACCGCTCGCTCGTGAACGGCGCACACGCGGCCCGCTCGATCGGCATTCCCACGGTGGCGGACCGGATCGACCCCAGCACGGCCGACGAATGCAGTTGCGACAGTACTTCTTCCACTGCCGGGTCGGTCCAGATGGGCGCGGCGTTGCGGTACCGGCTCGCGATCAGGCTGCCGTTCGCCCCAGCCCCGGACGGTGCGCTGGCGGCCAGCGGATTACCAGGGGCGTCCAATTCGACCGCGCGCCACCATGCGACGCCGAATCCGTCGGCGTTGACGGTGCCGCCGCCGCGCATATCGCGCGGCGCCCATGCCTGGGTACGCAGCGAATGCGTACCACCGGTGAGCAGGTCACCGACACTCACCACCGGCCCGACATAACCGAGGTGCCTGCACATCAGCCCTCTCCTTCGAGAAGATCACGCGCGAGCCGGAATCCCGAGAAGATCTGCCGCCGGATCGGGTGGTCCCAGTTGCGGAAGGTGCCGCGGCAGGCGACGGGGTCGGTGCCGAACGAGCCGCCGCGCAGCACGCGATAGTCACCGCCGAAGAAGACGTCGGAGTACTCCGCGTACGGAAACGCGCGGAAACCCGGGTATGGATCGAAACCGGATGCGGTCCACTCCCAGACGTCGCCGATGAGCTGGTGCACACCGGCCGGGGACGCACCCGCCGGATAGGCGCCCACGTCGGCCGGTTCCAGGTGCCGCTGGCCGAGATTCGCGGTACTGGCGTCGGGTTCCGTGTCGCCCCAAGGGAATCGGCGCGAGGCGCCGGTGGCCGGGTCGTGGCGCGCGGCCTTTTCCCACTCGGCCTCGGTGGGCAATCGCTTGCCCGCCCAGTTCGCGTAGGCCTCGGCCTCGAACCAGCACACGTGCACCACGGGTTGGTGCGGGCGCAGCGGGGTCATCACCCCGAAGACGCGGCGCCACCAGCGTCCGGCCGGATCGCGCTCCCAGAATTGCGGCGCGACCAGGTTCGCCTCCTTCCGGTGCGCCCAACCGCGGTCGGACCACAGCTCGGGCCGGTCGTAGCCGCCGTCGTCGATGAAGGCGAGGTACTGGTCATTGGTCACCGGCGCGGCGTCGATCGCGAAGCCCGGCAAGGTAACTCGGTGCGCCGGGCGTTCGTTGTCGAGTGCCCAGGGGTCGGTGGACGTGCCCATGGTGAATTCACCTGCGGGAACGACGACTTCACCAGTGACGGGCGATGCGGTGGTCGGCACGGCGAGCGCCGACAACACCGGTGCGCCGGTGCGCAACTGGTGAGTGGCCAGCATGGTCTCGTCGTGCTGCTGCTCGTGCTGGGCGATCATGCCGAAGGCGAACCCGCCGTCGACCAGCGGCGAGCCACGTAAATCGCTGCTGTCCAGCACATCCCACACCTTGTCGCGCACCGTGCCGACATATCCCCGTGCCTGGGTCGGGTCGAGCAGCGGCAGCGTGGGACGGTTCGCGCGGGCGTGCTTGAACGCGTCGTACAGCTCATCGATGTCGGCGCGCACCGCCTCGCGGCCACCCACGTCGCGAACCAACCACAGTTCTTCCTGATTGCCGATGTGCGCGAGGTCCCACACCAGGGGACTCATCAACCGCGAATGCTGTGCCACCAGTTCGGCTTCGTCGATGCAGTCGGTGAGGGTGAGGGTGCGCTGCCGCGCGCGGGTGAGTACTTCGGCGATCCGGTCGCGTAGTTGCTCGGTTCCGGCGTTGTCGGTGGCCGGGGGATGCTGAATGGTCACGATAGCTCTCCGGGGTTGATTCCTGTCGACTGCGGCGCGTATGGGTACGCCGTCAATGCCGGATCGGCGACGTAGCAGCGCTCTGCCCGTACAGTGCCGATCGATCGGCCTGCTCACGAAACGACTCCGGGCCCGCCCGCCCCGGCACCGGTCGCCGCGGACACCGCCGCGGGACTTCGTCCGCCACGACATCGCTCGGCGGCGGATTCGATCTCGCGTCCCGCCTCGGCGCTCGCCGCGTGGGCGGCGGCCAGGTCGAGCAGTTCGACCGCTACCGACCTGATGTCCAGGTCCGCCAACCCATAACGGGCGGCATCGAGCCAATGACCGGCCAGTGGCGCGGCGACCTCGGTCGCCTCGGCCACCACGGCGCGGCTGGACATGAGCGCGTCGAGGACGTGGATCGGCACCGTCCAGCTGTCGCCGGGCTGCGCGTCGAGATAGCGGACCTCGAGGTAACCGGACGCACGCACCGGCGGGAACAACGTGGTCAGGTGATAGTCGAGGTCATTTCGGTCGGGCCTGCGGCCGACTTCGTCGTCCAGCGCGCCGGACAGCCAGTCCGCGAAGGTCGCACCCGGCGGTGGGGACCAGGCCGAGTCGACACCGCGACCAGGCAGGTCCGGGCCACCGGTTTCGTCCGGTCTTCGGACACACAGCAGCGGCACGTCGAGCGCCCACCTGCTGTACCCGCGGATGGGATCCGCCCAGTCCATCAGCGGCGGCCGGGTCCTGGCATTGTCGAGTCGCAACCAGGCTCGCATCCGCTGCGATGCCCAGTCGCCGACCGGAGCGCCGCGCAACGCGGGCGAACAGGCGAAGGCGGCCAGCAGCGCGGGGCCGATGGCGTAGAGCGCGGTCCAGCGGGCGGCGACGTCGGCGCGGTCGGCTCCCGCGTCGAGGCTGACCTGCGTGGCCGCGGTATTGCACATCATCAGCTTGCCGAACGGGCCGATGCCGCCGAAGGTCTGTTCCATGGCCCGGTAGCGCGGCAGCTGGAGCAGCCGCTTGGGGCGGCGATCCGCGTCGGCGGCGACGGAAACGGTTCGGATGGACCGGGATTCGAGAAGTTCCCGCAAGCGGCGGGCATCGTCGCGGAGCGAGGTACACAGCTGCGCGGCATCAGCGAACGGTGCGCTGGATAGTTCGATCTGACCGCCGGGTTCGATGGTGACCCGGCTGCCCCCTGGTAACGCGAGTTCCGCGGAGTCGGGGGCGATGGACCGTGGTGCATAGGGTCCGAGGGCATCCGCGAGAGCAGTCAATTGCGGACGCGGGGCGGCCGAGGGGCCTGACGCCGAACACTCACCCTGCACGGTGAGCCACTCGAGTTCGGCGCCGATCAGCGTAGGTGGGCCCTGCTTGAAGCAGACACCGCCGATATACGCCTCTGCCGCGGCTCGCGAGCCCAGCTCCCCATCGTGAATAACGCGGCTGACCAACTCCGACTGTTCCAGCGTGACCGCCATACCAACCTCCACCGTGAGTCCGAGTCGCTGTGGTTTCGTGTCCGCCGTCGATCCGTTATCGCCACGTTGCCGTTCCGTGTTCCGCTCGCGGCGATCCATCCAGGGTAGCGAGGGGGACCGACAAGAAACCGACAAGAAGCCGAACTGGGGATTGGATCGGGGCTGCGGCCGGGCGCCGACTGGGGACGAACTCCGCTCGAGACCACCCGTTAGGGTCGGAATCATGCTGGATGAAGATCGTGTCCGAGCCGACACTCCTGGTTGCGCGTCAGGTTCCGAGCCAGGCGTGGTTTTCCTCGACAGTGCCGGTTCGTCGCTGCCCCCGCGGGTAGTCCTGGACACCGTCATCGACCACCTGCGGCGCGAAGCCGAAGTCGGCGGCTACCGCGCCGCCAACGAACGCCTCGACGATCTCGCCGCGGTGAAGACCGCGATCGGCACGCTCATCAACGCGGCACCGTCCAGTATCGCGTTGAGCGACAGCGCGACCCGGTCATGGGCCGACTTCTTCTATTCGATTCCGCTGACCGCGGGCGACCGCATCCTGATCTCCGAGGCCGACTACGCGAGCAACGCGATCGCGGCCATGCAACGGGCCCGCGCCACCGGAGCCACGGTGGAGCGGATTCCGAGCGACAGCAGCGGGCAGCTCGACCTGGACGCGCTCGCGGCGCTGGTCGACGAGCGGGTCAAGCTGGTCTCGGTGCTGCATGTACCGACCAACGGCGGCCTGGTCAACCCGGCCGCCGAGGCCACCAGGATCGCGCATTCGGTGGGTGCGCTGGTGTTGCTCGACGCATGTCAGTCGACCGGGCAGCTGCCCATCGACGTGGCCGAGCTGGATGTCGACGCGCTCTCCGCCACCGGCCGCAAGTGGTTGCGCGGCCCGCGCGGCACCGGATTCCTCTACGTCCGGCCGGAATTGGTGGAAGCCATCGAGCCCGCCCGGCTCGACCTGCACAGCGCCGCCTGGACCGGTCCGGACGAATACCAGGTCGCGGCCGACGCCAGCCGCTTCGAGTTCTGGGAATGCGATGTGGCCGGGCGGCTCGGCCTCGGCGCGGCCGTGCGATACCTGCTCGAACTCGGCCAGGAGAACGTCTACAACGCGGTCGCGGCGCGCGCCGAGCACCTGCGCAAAGCGCTTCCCGAGATTCCCGGAGTGACGGTGCGCGACATCGGCATTCGGCACAGCGGCATCGTGTCGTTCACCGTCGACGGCCTCGATTCGGTTGCGGTGCGCGATCTGCTCGCCGAGCAGAACATCACGGTGACCGTGAGCCACGCCGGGTCCACCCTGCTGGACATGACCGGCCGCGGGCTGAAATCCGTGGTCCGCGCCGCGCCGCATTGCTTCGTCAGCTTCGATGAGTTGGACCGGTTCGTCGCAGCTGTCGCCGCGCTGTAGTGAGCGCCGCAGCCGATTCGTGATCGGCCGGTAGGCAATACCTTTCAGGCCAGATGGAGTTCGAGCGCCCGGTCGACCAGCGCGCGAGTATCGGTGGCGGGGCCGACGAGCCGCAGGCTGCGGTTCGCTCGCAGCGCGGCTATGCCGTGCAGATTCGTCCACAGCGCGATCGCACGCTCCGCCGCGCTGACAGCTCCGCCGTGCGCGGCCTCGCGCCTGCGCGGCTCGCAAGCGCTCTCAGCGGCCTCGCGCCTGCGCGACTCGCAAGCGCTCTCAGCGGCCTCGTCCACCAACGCCGCGAACCGCTCGAACAGTGGCAGCGTGGTCGCGCGCAGATTCTCGCCCGAGCCCTCGAGCAGGTCGTGCCGAAACATCAGGGTGAACATCTCCGGCCGTTCGCCGGCGAACTCGACATACTCGACGCTCATGCGCGCCAGCCGTTCTCGCGCGGTCGCCGGGGTTGGGTCGGCCGCCGCGAAGCGGTCGATCAGATCGGCGAACCCACGCGCCGCAATGGCCGCGAGCAACGCTCGGTGTGTCGGGAAGTGCCTGCGCGGTGCCCCATGTGAGACACCGGCGGCCCGGGTGATGGCGCGAAGTCCCAATTGCGCCGCACCGACCTCTTCGAGCAGGTCGACGCCCGCACCGACCAGCCGTTCCCGCAGTGGTTCGTTCGCGACCATGCGGACATTGTCTACGACGACCATCGAATCTCCTCACACTGGGCGTAGACACTGTCTACCTCAATGCTGTAGACAGTGTCTACAGATTCTTTTCGGGAGGTTTGCGTGTGGTATCGGCTCTTCAAGTACGTGTTGCTCGGTCCCCTGTTGCGGGTGCTGGGTAGACCCGAAGTCGAAGGGCTGCATCATGTTCCGCGGACCGGGCCGGTGATCGTCGCGGCCAATCACCTCGCGGTGATCGACTCGCTGTACCTGGCGCTCGTGCTGCCGCGGCAGGTCACCTTCCTGGCCAAGCAGGAGTACTTCACCGGGACCGGTCCGCGCGGACGGTTCAAGCGGTGGTTCTTCTCGGCGACCGGCCAGGTGCCGGTCGACCGGACCGGCGGCAGCGCCGCGGCCGACGCACTCGCCGCCGCCACCCGCATTCTCGAGGACGGCGGCATCTGGGCCATCCATCCCGAGGGCACCCGGTCGCCGGACGGTCGGATCTATCGCGGCCGCACCGGCACCCTGCGCGTCGCGATGGCGACCGGCGCCCCGGTGATTCCGGTGGTGCTCTCCGGCACCGACCGCGTCAACCCCCGCGGCCGCCGACTGC
Source organism: Nocardia iowensis (assembly GCF_019222765.1). Taxonomy (NCBI): domain Bacteria; kingdom Bacillati; phylum Actinomycetota; class Actinomycetes; order Mycobacteriales; family Nocardiaceae; genus Nocardia; species Nocardia iowensis. The sequence continues at coordinate 7,856,474 of NZ_CP078145.1, forward strand.
CCCGCTTCGGCAAGGTCCGGATCAGCTTCGGCGCACCGCGCTATTACCTGCCCGCCGAGCACCATCGCGACGACCACCACGTCGCCGCGCGGACCGCGACCGATGAGCTGATGCGGGAAATCGCCGCCCGCTCCGGCCGCCACTACGTCGATCACTACGCGGCCACCTTTCCCGCGCCGACGACGCGGAACTGACCCCTCGATTTCGTTACCCGCGACACTCCAGCAAACGCGGACACGCTGGAAAGGGGTTAACGCCACACGGGAATGGCGGGATAGTTGGTTGCAGGTCGGTAGGCGGCCAGAAGCTGGTGATGAGGGAGTTGACGTTGAGCAGGTTCACCGACGAGATGTATGCGACGGCGCAGGCGTCGACCCGGGGGCTGGTGACCGGTGAGCCGGACGCGCCCCTGCGCCAGACCTGGGGGGAGATCCATCGGATCGCTCGCCGGATGGCGGGTGGGCTCGCCGCGGCAGGCATCGGACACGGTGACGCTGTCGGTGTGCTCGCGGGCATGCCGGTCGACATCGCACCCGCCTGCCAGGCCATCTGGATGCGCGGCGCGTCGATCACCATGCTGCACCAGCCGACCCCGCGCACCGATCTGGTCGTCTGGGCCCGCGATACCGAGACCGTGCTGACCATGATCGAGGCACGTGCGGTGGTGCTCGGCGCCCCGTTCGAGGCGGCCGAGCCGCTGCTGCGCGAGCGCGGCATCACGGTGGTGCGCATCGACCAGCTGCGCGACGGCGCGGACACCGATCCGGTGCCGACGACCGAGGACGATATCGCCTTGCAGCAGTTGACTTCCGGCTCGACCGGGTCGCCCAAGGCGGTGCGGATCACGCACGGCAACTTCTTCGTCAACGCCTACGCCATGTTCGATCGAGTCAAATTCCAGCTCGACGACGACGTGATGGTCAGCTGGCTGCCGCTGTTCCATGACATGGGCATGGTCGGGTTCCTCAGCGTCCCCATGCAATTCGGTGCCGAGGTGGTGTGCGTGACGCCGCTCGACTTCCTGATGCGGCCACTGTTATGGGCGGAGTTGATCGCCAAGTACCGCGGAACAGTCACCGCCGCACCCAATTTCGCGTACTCCCTGCTGGCTCGCCGACTGCGGCAGGCCGACGACGGCGCATTCGACCTGAGTAGCGTCCGCTACATGTGGAACGGCGCGGAGCCGGTCGACCCGGACACCATGGACGCGCTGGCCGCGGCCGGAAAGCGGTTCGGGCTCAGCCCGATGGCGCTCACCCCCGTCTACGGCATGGCGGAAACCACGCTGGCCGTGTCGATTCCCGATCCCGGCCTCGGCCAGGTGCTCGATGTGGTCGACGCCGACCTGCTCGAGGCGATCGGCAAGGCCGTCCCGGTGTCCGACGAGCACGGGCATCACGGCAATATCCGCAGGCTGCCCACGCTCGGTTACCTGGTCGATCACCTGGAGGGCCGCGTCGTGGACGCGGAACGCCAGGTGCTGCCGACCCGCTCCGTCGGCGTCATCGAATTACGTGGTCCGGCAGTCACTTCCGGCTACGTCACAGTCGACGGATTCCGCCCGGCCCAGGACGCCTCGGGCTGGCTCGACACCGGCGACATCGGCTACTTCACCGACGAGGGCCTGATCGTGGTGTGCGGCCGGATCAAGGACGTCATCATCATGGGCGGCCGCAATATCTATCCCACCGACATCGAACGCGCCGCCACCAGGGTGACCGGGGTGCGGCCGGGCAACGCGGTGGCCGTGCGCCTGGATGCCGGGCAGAAGCGGGAAAGTTTCGCCGTGGTGGTGGAGAGCAACGACTACCAGAACGCCGACGCGGTCAAGCGGATCGAGCGCGAGATCGTGCACGCGGTGTTCTCGGAGGTGGGCGCCAGGCCGCGCACCGTCGCCGTGCTCGGCCCCGGCGCGCTGCCGAAGACCTCCTCGGGCAAGCTGCGGCGCGCGGCGACGGCCGTCCATCTGCCGCGCGGCTGACCTGCTCGGCGGCGCGGCAACGCGGAGTCCGCGCCGCAACTCGGAGTCACTGACTGCGTGGCGAATTCGCCACGCAGCAAGTCAATGCACTTGGTTCTGCGCGGTTTCCAAGCCGACGCGGAGCAACAGCTCGACGGCGTCGGCGGCCTGCTCGACGATCACCGGCACTTCCTTGCGCTCCGGCGCCGCGAACGGCTTGAGCACGTAGTCGGCCGGGTCTTGCCGACCGGGCGGCCTGCCGATGCCGATGCGGGTGCGCAGGTAGTCCTTGGTGGTCATGGCGCTCGATATGGAGCGAAGCCCATTGTGGCCGCCCTCGCCGCCGCCCCGCTTGAGCCGGATCTCGCCGAAGGGCAGGTCGAGCTCGTCGTGCACGACGATCACCTCGGTGGGCGGCACGGAGAAGAATTTCGCCAGCGCGGCGACCGGGCGGCCGGACAGATTCATGAACGTCCGTGGTTTGGCGATCAGCACCTGGCGGCCGTCGAGGCGGGCCTGCAGCAGGTCGGCGCCGGACTTCTTGTGCACGGCAAAACGGCCGCCGACGCGCTGCGCCAGCACGTCGGCGACCAAAAACCCCACGTTGTGCCGGGTGCGCTCGTATTCGGGTCCTGGGTTTCCCAGTCCGACCACGAGCGCGGGCCCGGTCGTGGATTCGGTCATCTACTAACCGATTCCGATGTTCTTACTCGGCGCTCGCGGCCTCGGCGGCGGCTTCGGCGGCCTCGGCGGCTTCCTCGACCTCGGCCTCGGACTGCGGGGCGGCGATGACGTTGACGATCAGGGTCTCCGGATCGACGATCAGGGTGACACCCTTGGGCAGCTCGAGCTCGCCCGCGTTGATCTGGGTGCCTGCCTCGACGCCCTCGACCGAGACCTCGATGGACTCGGGGATGTTCATCGCGTCGGACTCGATGGAGATGGTGGTGGCGTCCTGGGTGACCAGGGTGCCGGGGGCGGCGTCGCCGGTGATGATGACGTTCACATCGGCGGTGACCTTCTCGCCCTTCTTGATGATGAGCAGGTCGGCGTGCTCGATGTAGCGGCGAATCGGGTGCACGACAACGGATTTGGTCAGCGCGAGCTGCTTCTTGCCGTCGATGACGAGGTTCAGCACCGCGTTGGTGCCGTGCTCGCGCAGGATGGCGGAGAAGGCCCGCGCGTCGACCGAGAGGTGCTGCGGGTCGGCCTGGTGGCCGTACAGTACGGCGGGAACGTTGCCGGCCCGACGGGTACGGCGGGCGGCACCCTTACCGAACTCGGTGCGGACGGCGGCTTCGAGAAGGTTGGCGTCGGACATGACTGGATCTACTCCCTACGGCTGTTCCGGGCTGTCAACAGTGCGCCAGGGTCTGTATCCGCCCTGGCTGGTTGGTCTACTCGTCGGGCGAAGAACGAACGAGGACGGCCGGAAGCCGAGCCGCGTCGATCACGGTGAACGCAAATCTGGTCTGCGGTCACCCTCGCCGAGACAACCCGGACACCATACCGCAATGGTTATGCACGGTTGGAATCGGGTGGCCAGGCAGGCGTGGTGTCGCGGTTATGCCGATCGCGTAGATTAGAGCGGTTGCCGATCGGTCGTCTGTGAAAGGTTGTTCCGTTGACCGCCTCCCCTGAGGGACTGCCCGCCGAGGTTTCCCGACGGCGCACGTTCGCGGTGATCTCGCACCCCGATGCGGGCAAGTCGACGCTCACCGAGGCGCTCGCGCTGCACGCCAGGATGATCTCCGAGGCGGGCGCGATCCACGGTAAGGCCGGACGCCGCTCCACCGTCTCGGACTGGATGGAGATGGAGAAGGCGCGCGGCATCTCGGTCAGTTCGACCGCGCTGCAGTTCAATTACCGCGCCGAGGGCGCCGAGGTCGACAGCGTGATCAACCTCGTCGATACCCCCGGCCACTCCGATTTCTCCGAGGACACCTACCGGGTGCTCACCGCTGTCGATGCCGCGGTGATGCTGATCGACGCCGCGAAGGGCCTGGAGCCGCAGACGCTCAAGCTGTTCCAGGTGTGTCGCCACCGGGGCATCCCGGTGATCACCGTGATCAACAAGTGGGACCGGCCCGGCCAGGCGCCGCTGGAACTGCTCGACGAGATCAACGAACGGATCGGCCTCACGCCGACCCCGCTGTTCCTCCCGGTCGGCATCGCGGGCGATTTCCGCGGCCTGCTGCGCCGCGGCGCAGACGGCGCCCCGCTCGAATACATCCATTTCACCCGCACCGCCGGTGGCGCGACCATCGCACCGGAGGAGTCGCTGACCCCGGCGCAGGCCGAGGCGCGCGAGGGCGAGGCGTGGACGACCGCGGTCGAGGAAAGCGAGCTGCTCTCGGCCACCGGCCAGGACCACGATCAGGAAATGTTCCTCGCGGGGCAGACCTCGCCGGTCATCTACGCCTCGGCGATGCTGAACTTCGGGGTGCGGCAGCTGCTGGAGGCGCTGGTCGCGCTGGCGCCCCCGCCCGGCCCGCGGCCCGATGTGCACGGCGGTGCGCGCGAGATCACCGAGCCGTTCAGCGCGGTGGTATTCAAGGTGCAGGCGGGCATGGATGCCGCACACCGGGACCGGCTGGCCTTCATGCGGATCGTCTCGGGCGAGTTCGAGCGCGGCATGGTGGTCACGCACGCGCAGACCGGCCGCCCGTTCGCGACGAAGTACGCGCTGACCGTGTTCGGCCGGGAACGCAACACCGTCGACACGGCCTACCCCGGCGACGTGGTGGGCCTGGTGAACGCGACGGCGCTGGCGCCGGGTCACACGCTGTTCGTGGACAAGAAGGTGGAGTTCCCGCCGATCCCGTCCTTCGCGCCGGAGCATTTTTCGGTGCTGCGAGCGGAGAGCGCGGGCAAGTACAAGCAGTTCCGCAAGGCCATCGACCAACTCGACTCCGAAGGCGTTGTGCAGGTGCTGCGCAATGACATTCGCGGCGACGCATCACCCGTGCTCGCGGCCGTCGGCCCCATGCAGTTCGAGGTGGTCACCGCGCGCATGCTGACCGAGTTCAATGTCGAGACCAGGATGGAGCACCTGCCCTACACGCTGGCCAGGCGCACCGATGCCGCGTCGGCCGACGAACTCGGTAGGCAGCGCGGAGTCGAAGTGTTCACCCGCAGCGACGGCGCGCTGCTCGCACTGTTCAGCGACAAGTGGCGGCTGCAGTACATCGAGAAGGAATTCCCGAAGCTGACCCTGGAGCCCTTGGTCGCGACCGCGGACTGACCGACCGCCATCGGGACCGCCGGGTTCAGCCCGCTTCCGGTTCGCGCCGTCCCGGCGGGGTCCCGGGGTTGCGTTCGACGGAGGAGATGATGCCGTCTTCTCTGGAGATGAGGCCCCAGCGGCTGGAGGTCAGGCGCAGGCTCGGCAGGTCGCTGAGCGAGAGCACCACTTCGTAGGTGCGTTCGTAGCCGGTGTGCGAAATGCGCCAGCGGCCATCGTCGCAGCGCACATATTCGTCCGAATAGAAGGCCGCGCCGCGCAGCAGCATGTTGTGGCCGGGAATGAGCACGGTGTCGGCGAGGTACCAGGTGCCGGTCGCGGAGTCACCGTCGACGTCGATCTCGGGGTGGTCGCAGCGGTGCTCGGTGATGACGTGCGGGCCGAGCGTGTTGCGCATGAACGCGAGGAACGCGTCGCGCGATTCGAACTGCAGGTATTCGCTGTAGGTTGCAGTCGCCTCGGGAATCATGGTGTCCGCGAAGTCATCCCAGGATTTCGTGTCGAGGCTGCGTAAGTATCTGAACTTCAGTCTGCTGATGGCGGTGACATCATCGAGTCTCCGCTCCTGCCCGCCACCACCCGCACTCGGGTCGCCGCGGCCCTGCCCGCCGGTTCCCTGATCCATACTTAACAATCCCATCTGAAGCCCTACGGCTTCACGATTTGGGAGATTTGTATCAGATTGCTATCACTGTTCGGGAGATATTTCGATCCAGTGCAGCAACGGGAACCGTCGACACCGCGCTGTGGGCGGTGGATGCGGAGAACTGCGAATCTAGTTTCCGAGCGTGAAGCAGGTGCGGCAGAAGTCCTCGCCGAACTCGGTGAGTCGCAGGCTCTTGCGCACGATCTTCGGCGCCCGGCCCGCCTTCTTCAGCGCCGCCTCGACCAACGGCTGCACCTCGAGCACCATGTATCGGCTCAGCACCACCGGGTCGTCGGAGATCAGCGTCAGGCCGAGCCGGTTGAGGTTGATCAGGTAGGGGCGCGCCCGATCCGGGTAGCGGACGCCGGCCTGCTCGGGTACCGAGGTCAGATCGCCCTGCACCAGTTCGGAGCCGATGCCGAGGGGGCGGTTGGTGCGAACATCGACCGACGGCTGCGGGCCGTTCTGCGCCATGAACCGCAGAATGCGCGCCTCGTCGGGAGCCAATTCATCGAGGATGCGGTCGTAGGCCGGGTGCACGTCCTCGGTGAAGTAGACATCCGCGGATCGCGCGAGCAGCGCGTCGCCGCGACGGCGCAGCTCATCGGTACTGGCCGAGCGGAGATAGGAGCCGACGGCAAGCGCCTGTTGTTGCGCGCCGCCGCTGGGACCGGGACCGTTCGGCGTCGGCACGTAGCTGACGATCTCGCGGACCGAGCCCTCGGTGACGCCGAGTGCGCTACGGGCTATGGAGCGCAACGCATTTCCGGTCCGCTCGGCGATATCGGCGGAGGACTCACCGTCCAGCGCGGCCTGGGTGATCTCCTTGGTGACCTCGAACGTGGTGCCGACCGCCCACTGCCCGCCGCGCACCACGCTGCCCGCAGCGAGTCCGGCCGCGCGGAAAACCCCGCGAATCAACCGTGCCTCGTTGCTGATCTGCCGCTGTTCGACATCCGAACTGCGCTCTACGGCGCGGGAACCGGCTCGGGTGATGTCCTGTCCGGTCCTGTCGTCTGCCACGTCATACTCCGATATCGCCAGGTGAACGAATCCGCCCCACAGATTACTGCCCCCTGTGTCGCTGGTCATTCTCGCCGTCGGGCTCGGCGGATGCGGCATTCCCGACAAGCACTGTGACCGATATCTCCGCACCAGGCACCGCGGCACCGCGCGCTCCGGGATGGATCAAGTGCCTCTGATCACAATAGAGTCCGGATGCCGATGGGGTGCTACTTTGAGGTGCCGGTGAGGCGGCGGTCACCGGTGTATCGGCAGGAGGGTGTCGTGTTAGAGAGTGTGTTCGGAATCCACCCCACAATCCTCCTCGAGCTTCTGACAATCCCCCTTTTCACCGGGGCCATCGGTTACATCACCAACTGGACCGGCGTGCTCATGCTGTTTCGGCCGATCGCCTTCCATGGCTTCCGACTACCCGGACTTCGCGCGCTGTACCCCTTCCTGCCCAAACGAATTCAAGTGCTTCCGCTACTCAGCTACGACGGCAGATTCGGCTGGCAGGGCATCGTTCCGTCGCGCGCGGACAAGATGGCGAGCATCGCGGTCGACAAGGGACTGGCCAAACTCGGCAGTGTCGCGGACTTCTATCGCGAACTGGAGCCGGACAAGCTCGCCGAACATCTCGCGAGCATCGCCGACGAACAGATCCAGACCATCGTCGAAGATATTTTCAAACGCGAACATCCACAGCTCTGGTACAACCTGCCGAGCCAAGTGCGGGACATGGTGCACGCGCGGGTTCGTCAGCAACTACCGGATATTCTGCGCGAGCTGACAGATGAATTAGGTGCGAATATTGATCAACTGCTCGATGTGAAGCAGATGGTGATTCGCTACTTCCAAGCCCGGCCGCAACTGCTCAACACCTTGTTCCAGGTGCTCGGTGCGAAAGAACTGCGGTTCATGATCAACTTCGGCTTCTACTTCGGCGCGCCGATGGGCGCCGTGCTGGTCGCCATCTTGCACCTGACCGGTTGGTCGAGCCTGGTCGTGCTGCCGCTCGGCGGCGTGGTGATCGGCTGGGTGGTCAACTGGGTCGGCATCAACATGATCTTCGCGCCCGCCTACCCGAAGTGGTGGTGCCCGTGGCGGCAGGGTCTGCTCATCAAACGCCAGTCCGAAATCACCGACGGCTACGCCGAATTGGTGTCGAGTCAGGTGATGACGGTCGCCAATCTCGGCGACGAACTGCTCAACGGACCGCGTTCGGACCGGACCATCCAGATGCTCGAGGACACCCTGCGCCCGGCCGCGGACCGCGCCCTCGGCCCCGCCCGCCCCGCCGTCAAGTTCATGCTCGGCAGCCGCGACTACGACACCCTGCAGGACACCTTCACCGCCGAGGCGATGGCCATCGCCCCGATCGCCTTCGCCGACCCGGAGTTCAACGTCCGCCAGGGCAGGCACATCAACCAGTACATCGCCAAGCAGATGGCGGCGCTGAAGCCACCGGACTTCGTGGACATGCTGCGCTCGGCCATCAAACAAGATGAGTGGCTGCTTTTTCTCCATGGCGGCGTGTTGGGCCTGTTCGCCGGATACGCTCATATCCTGATTTTCGGAACAGGAGTGGCGACGACATGGCTGTAGCGAAATCCGATCCCGGCGACGATGCCGGGGCCGCCGAGCACTCCCCCGAGGCCGCCGCGCCGTCGACGGAGATCGCCCGGTGGCCGGACAGCGCGGTCGCCCGCCGCGACGAATCCGCTACGCGGGTGCCCTATCCCGTGGCCGGCGTGCGCGCTGCCACCGGCGTGGCCCGGGTGGCCTGGACCGCGATGACCGGTGTGACGGCGTGGGGTGTCGGCACCGCGGTCGGCGTCACCTCGACCGTCGTGCAGCGCAGCATCCAGGGCGTGCCGCCGCGAGAAGTGCTGGCCGAGGCCGAATCCGAGGTGCGCGACCGAGTGCGCCGGGCGCTCGGCTTTCCGGAAGCCCCGAATGAGCCTGCCGCGCATGCCGTTCCCACCTTGCGCGAGCAGGGCGCGGCGCTGCTGCGATTGTCGGCGAGCACGCACGGCGAGGACGAGCACCATCCGGCCTTCGCGGGCATGCTGGCCGAGCTGACGCCCGACGAGGCGCGGATCCTGCGCTTCCTACACCTGGACGGCGCGCAACCCTCGATCGATATCAGGACCGGACGCCCACGCGCGCTCGGCGCCGAACGGGTCGGGTCGATGCTGACGCTGGTGGGCGAGCATGCCGGGCTGCGCTTCCCGAACCGGATCCAGCAGTACCTGACCAACCTGCGCCGGTTGGGGCTGGTCGAGCACCTGCGCGAGCCGGTGGGCAATCCGCACCGCTATCAGTTGCTGGAGGCACAGGGGCCGGTGCGCGAACTCTTGAAGCGGTCCGGGTTCGGCACCAAGGTGATCTACCGCAGCGTGGCACTCACCGGATTCGGCGGTGACTTCGTGCGGACCTGCCTACCGGTGACCATCCAAGACGACCGCGCCGCCGGGCACTAGTTACCCTCCGCCAATTCCATCCACCGTTCCTCGGCGGCTTCCTTTTCCGCGACCACCTGCTTGAGCTCGGCACCCAGCTTGACCAGCTTGTCCGGGTCGGTGGCAGCCTCGGCCAGCGCCGCGTGCAGGCGCTGCTCGCGTTCGTCGAACTTCTCGATGGCCCGTTCCAGCTTGGACAGCTCCTTGCGAGCGGCGCGCTGGGCCGCGGCATCGGTCACGGGCGCCGATTTCGCGTCGGCGCCGCCCGAGCGAATCGCCACATCACCCTGTGCGGCGCGCTTTTTCAGGTACTCGTCGATACCGCCGGGCAGGTTGGTGAGCTTGCCGTCGCCGAACAGTGCCCAGGTCGAATCACAGATGCGCTCGATCAGGTAGCGGTCGTGACTGATGACGACCAGGGTGCCCGCCCAGTTGTCGAGCAGGTCCTCCAGCTGTTGCAGGGTGTCGATGTCCAGATCGTTGGTCGGCTCGTCGAGCAGCAGCACGTTCGGCTCGGCCATCAGGATGCGAGTCAGTTGCAATCTGCGCCGCTCACCGCCCGACAGATCGCCGACCGGGGTGCGCTGCCTGGCCGGGGTGAAGCCGAGCCGCTCGGCCAGCTGTCCCGCGGAGATCTCCTTGTCGCCGAGCATGATTCGCTGCGCGACCTGCTGAACCGCTTCCAGCACCCGCATATCGGTCGGCAGATCGTCGAGTTCCTGGCGCAGCCAACCGATCTGCACCGTCTGGCCCTGAATCCGCTTGCCCACAGCGGGCTCGGTCTCACCCGCCAGCGTGCGCAGCAGGGTCGTCTTGCCGGAACCGTTCACCCCGACCAGACCGACCCGCTCGCCCGGCGCGAGGCGCCAGGTCAAGTCGCGCACCAACTCCCGGCCGTCCGGGGTGGTGAGGGTGGCGTCCTCGAGCTCGATCACCACCCGCCCGAGGCGCTTTCGAGCGAACGCGGCCAGCGAGACACTGTCGCGCGGCGCGGGCACATCGGCGATCAGCGCCTCGGCCGCCTCCACCCGGTAGCGCGGCTTTGCGGTACGAGCCTTCGCCCCACGGCGCAGCCAGGCGAGTTCCTTGCGAGCCAGGTTCGCGCGCCGCGCCTCGGAAGCGTCGGCCTGCCTGGCGCGTTCGGCGCGGGCGAAGATCCAATCGCCGTAGCCGCCCTCATAGGTTTCGACCTTGCCGCCGACGACCTCCCAGGTATTGGTGGCGACGGTGTCGAGGAACCAGCGATCGTGAGTGACGACCACGAGGGCGCTGCGGCGGTTGAGCAGATGCTGGGCCAGCCACTGCACACCCTCGACGTCGAGGTGGTTGGTCGGCTCGTCGAGCACGAGCAGATCCAGGTCGCGGACCAGCGCGGCGGCCAGGGCGACGCGACGCCGCTCCCCGCCGGACAGATTGTCGATCGAGGTCTCCAAGCCGAGCCCGGCGATCCCGATCCCCTCCATGACGCCGCGAATGCGCGGATTGGCGGCCCACTCGTGTTCAGCGACGTCCACTGTCATCGAGTCATCGGCCAGCCCGGCCAGCACGACCTCACCCACGGTCGAGCCCGGCGGCAGCACACCACGCTGCGTCACCACCGCGAGTCGCAGGCCGCCGACGCGGCTGACCCGCCCGCTGTCCGGCGGCTCGAGACCGGTGAGCACCTCGAGCAGAGTGGTTTTGCCACCGCCGTTGAGACCGACGACCCCGATGCGCTCGCCCGCGTGGACGCCCATCGATACGTTCTCTAGTAGCGGCGTGATCCCAAAACTCTTGGAGACCTGCTCGAGGTTGATCAGGTTGGACATGAATCCTTCCGGTCCTTACGGCGGCGGGCTACGTGCGTGCCCTGAGCAAGCGTACTGAGCTCCCACATCCCCCTGCTCCGGCCCATCACTTGCGCAACGAACGATGTTCGTCTAAATTGGCATCAACGAACGATGTTCGTTACGAACGAAGTTAGTCAGTCAGGCGCTCCCCGGAAGTACAGCCGCAGAATGGGAGCCCCACCTCGGAATCTAGTGAGGTGTCAACGGGCGGCGCCATCGAGTTCGCTTTCCTCTTGGAGGTTCTCCCATGCACGTCGGTCTAGGCCTGCCCATTTCCGATTCCACCGTCCTGCTCGACTGGGCCCGCCGCGCCGATGCCGGTCCGTTCAGCACCCTCGGCCTGCTCGACCGGCTGGTCTACGACAATCCCGAACCGCTCGTCGCGCTCGCCCTGGTCGCCGGCGCCACGAACCGCATCAAGGTGCAGACCGAGGTGCTGATCGCGCCGCTGCGCGAGCCCGCGTTGCTCGCCAAGCAGGCCGCGACGCTGGACCGGATGTCCGGCGGGCGCTTCGTGCTCGGCGTCGGCGTCGGCGGCCGCGAGGACGATCACCTCGCCTCCGGCACCGACATCCGCACCCGCGGCCGTCGGCTGGACGAACAACTGCGGATCATGCGGCGCGTGTGGTCCGGCGAGCCGTACAGCACCGACTGCGGCCCGATCGGCCCAGCACCACTGCGTCCCGAAGGCCCCGAACTGCTCTTCGGTGGTTTCCAGCCCGCCGCGCTCGAACGCGTAGGTCGTTGGGGCGGTGGCTTTCTCGCCGCCGCCGCACCGTCCTGGGCCAGCGGATTGTTCGATACCGTTCGCCGTTCCTGGACGGCCAACGGCCGCGCTGGTGCGCCACGCATCGTCGCCCAGGTCAATGTCGCACTCGGCGATCAAGACCTGATCGACGATGCGCGCGCCTCGATGGGAGGCTACTACGAATTCAGCGGCCGCGCCGACTACATGCTCGACGGGATGCTCACCACACCCGGCGAAATTCGCTCGGCCATCAAACAATTCGATGACATGGGCGCCGACGAAGTCATGCTCTACTGCTACGGCCGCGATGCCGAGCAGGTCGACCGACTGGCCGACGTCATCGCCTGATCACCGCTTGCCGGGGGTCTCGCCGCTGAGGACGCGGGCGCCGGGGACCGGGCCGTTCGCCGTTCGGACGCTGCGGCACACCCCCGCGCCGGCCAGTTCCGCGGCCACCGATACCGCGGATTCCTCACTCTCGCACAGGAATGCGCAGGTGGGCCCGGACCCGGAGACCAGGCCCGCCAGCGCGCCCGCGTTGACACCGGCACGCAGAGTACGGCGCAGCTCCGGCTTCAGCGACAGCGCGGCCGCCTGCAAGTCGTTGCCGAGCAGCGGGGCGAGTTGTTTCGGATCGCCGAAGGCCAACGCCTGCATCAGCTGCTGCGGCTCACCGAGCCGAGGTGGGGTGCCGTGCGCACGCAACCGATCGAGCTCCGCGAAGACAGCTGGCGTGGACAACCCGCCCTTTGCCAGCGCGAGCACCCAGTGAAAAGTATTGCGGGACAACACCGGGAGCAACCGTTCGCCGCGTCCGGTGCCGAGCGCGGTGCCACCGTGCAGGGCGAAGGGGACGTCGCTGCCGAGTTCGGCAGCGACGGCGACCAGTTCGTCGCGGCTGAGCCCCAGATCCCACAGTTCATTGAGGCCGACCAGCGCCGCGGCGGCATCCGCGCTACCACCGGCCATGCCGCCCGCCACCGGAATGCCCTTGGCGATGGCGATTTCCACCAGCGGCGCCCGGCCCGCCAGATGCGCGAGCCGGACGGCCGCCTTCCACACCAGGTTGGTCCGGTCGGTCGGCACCTCAGCGGCGCCCTCGCCGGAGACCCGCACGGCCAGCGAGCCCGCCGGGGCGATCTCCAGGTCGTCGCTGAGCGATAGCGCCTGGAACACCGTTGTCAGGTCGTGAAACCCATCGGCGCGCAGGTCACCGACTCCGAGATGGAGGTTCACCTTGGACGGCGCGCGCACGGTGATGGGGCTTGGCACAACTGACAGCACGGTGCCCAAGCCTAACCGGTGGGTCTGACGGTCGCTCGTGTCGATATCGGCCTTTCACTCGATGTGAATCATTCGGTTACAGCAGCGCGCCGCCGGTGGCGTCGATCCACTGCCCGGTGACCCAGCGGGCGTCGTCGGAGGCGAGAAACCCGACGATATCGCCCACATCGGCGGGCTGGCCGACCCGGTTCAGCGGGGACCAGCTCGCCACCAGTTCCGCCATCTCGTCGTTGTCGCGCAAGAACTCGGCGTTCATATCGGTGTCGATCACTCCGGGCGCCACCGCGTTCACGGTGATGCCGCGCGCCCCGACCTCCTTGGCCAGCACGCTGGTCATGGCATTGATCGCCGCCTTGGTCATGGTGTAGGCGATGAGCTGCGGCATGTGAGATCCGTGGGTGAGGCCGGTGGAGATGTTGATGATCCGGCCGCCGTCACGCAGCCGGTCGAGGCCGAGCTTGGTGACGAAGAACGGCGCCTTGGTGTTGACCGCGAAGACCCGGTCGAACGCGGCCTCGTCGGTGCCCGCGATCGGCTGGCGGATGCCGTCGATGCCCGCGTTGTTGACCAGGATGTCCAGCCCGTCGGCGTGCGCGTCGAAGGCGGCCCAGAGTGCCGCGGCATCGTCGGGCACGCCCAGTTCGGTGCGGATGGCGAAGGCCGAGCCGCCCGCGGCCTCGATCGCAACCACGGTTTCCTTGGCCGCCTGCTCGTTCCCGTTGTAGTGGACCGCCACGCGGGCCCCGTCCCGCCCGAGCCGTTCGGCGATACCGCGGCCGATCCCCCGGCTGCCTCCGGTCACCAGCGCGGTCTTACCTGTCAGTGCGCCCATCGTGGGCCCCTTTCTCTAGCGATCACTACAGAACTGGGACACTAGCACATTCTCTAGCGATCGCTATAGAATGACTGCCATGAGCACCCCGACTCGCGGCAGGCCGCGCTCGTTCGACCGGGAGGCCGCGCTGGACAAGGCCATGCGGCTGTTCTGGGCGCGCGGCTACGAGGCCACCTCGATCGGCGAGTTGACCGCGGCGATGGGCATCGGCGCGCCGAGTCTCTACGCGGCGTTCGGCGACAAGGCGACGCTGTTCGGCGAGGTGGTGCAGAACTTCGGCGCACGCTACGGCCAATTCGTCGCGCGCGCCTTCGCCGAGGAGCCGACGGCCGAAGCCGCGGTGCGGCGCTCATTGCGCGAGGCGGCGTTCGAGTACACCAGGCCCGACTGCCCGCACGGCTGCCTGGTGATGAGCGCGGGCGTCAACACGACCAGCGGCGACGTCGCCGACCAGCTGCGCGAGCTGCGCAACCGGAATTTAGGGTTGTTCACGCAACGGATCCAGGCCGATATCGACGCGGGCCTGCTCGGCGCGGAGGTCGACGCGCCGACGCTGGCTCGCTACATCGGCACGGTCATGCAGGGGATGTCGCAGGCCGCCAGGGACGGCGCGAGCCGCGCGGAACTCGAGAAGGTCGCCGAGCTGGCCATGCACGGCTGGGGCCGGACGGGATAGCGACCACTATGTGTGGCACTGCGGTATGAACGACACTGCTCGATCAATGGCACTGCGGTATGAACAGCAACAGTGCGACGGCATGCCACTATCGGCCGGTGATAGCTCAGCCGGAGATTCCCTCCACATCAGCCATCGGCACCGCCTCCGATGCGGCGCGGACCGACCAGCCGGGCCCGGCACCCGCGGCCCGAATCTTCTGGACGATCATCGGGATCTACGTCCTGGCCACCCTGCTCGGCTCGGCGGCAATGCTTGCGGTGCAACCGGTTTCGGGCATCGATCCGGCGGCGCTGTCGCTGGTCCAGTTCGGTCCGGCGCTCGGCGCGCTGGCGACCTGGCTCGTCGGCCGCACGATTGTCGGACCCCTGTTTCCGCCGCCGGTTCCGGCTCGGCGAGTTCGCGAGAACCTCGGCTACGTCGTCGCGGCGTGCCTGCTGCTCGGGTCGCTGATCGCCGGGGCCACCGCACTGACCGGGCACGATCTGGTCGGCCCCGCGGTGGTCGGTGGGGTGCCGTTCGCGGTGTTCTTCGTCATCCAGCTGATCGGCGCGACCGGCGAGGAGATCGGCTGGCGCGGTTTCCTGCAGCCACTGCTGGAAACGCGGGTGCGGCGGTTCGTCGCGATCGCGCTGACCGGAGCGTTGTGGGCGCTGTGGCATGTGCAGGCGTTCGGTGCGGGCCCGGTGGTCGCGGTGTCGTTCTTCGTCTCGGCGATGGCGTTCGCGGTGCTGTTGGGTGCGCTCGGCAACGGCAGCTACTGGCAGCGGGTGCTGGTCGCCGCGGTCGGGCACTGGTTGATCAACGTCGGGATCTATTTGACGGCGGGCGACGAGACGCTGGCGCGGCCGCAGGTCGTGTTCGTCGCGCTTGGAGCGGTTTTCGTTGCCGCGGTGACGCTCGCGGTACGAGCGCGGCGCGCGCGATAAGCGACGAATCGCACACTTGCACTATATACCCTTAGGGGGTATGTTCGGTCGCGTCGGGGTACCCCCGGCCCGTATGATGAGGTAACGAGCGAAGGAGTCGGAGATGCCCAGTTCCACCTACACCGTCACGGGGATGACCTGCGGGCACTGCGTGAGCTCCGTCAAGACGGAGATCGGCAAGATCGACGGCGTCACGAGCGTCGACGTGGATCTGGCCACCGGCGCGGTCACAGTCGACAGCACCGCGCCGATCGCCGCTACCGATATCGCCGCCGCCGTGGACGAGGCAGGCTACGAGGTCGCCGTTTGATGCCGGACCGTCGGATCACCGGACCGGACGGCGCACCAGCCGTCCGGTTCCGGATCCGGCACCACCCGTTGCCGGGACCCGAGGTCGCGCTCCATGGGCAGGCCCCGAGTGCGGGCGCGGATCGGCTGTATCTAAACTTCTCGCACGGCGGCGCGGTACACACCGCCGAGTTCACCATGGAAGCAGCTATGGTCGAATCATCCACAGGCCCATCCACATCCGGCGGCGCACCGCATCCGGGTGGCGGGCACTGATGTCCGCACCCGCCGACCTGCGCTCGATCGAGCTGGCGATCGACGGGATGACCTGCGCTTCCTGTGCCGCGCGGATCGAGAAGAAGCTCAATCGAATCGACGGCGTCACCGCGACCGTCAACTTCGCCACGGAGAAGGCAAAAGTTCGTTATCCACAATCGATTTCGCCGGATTCGCTGGTAGAACAGGTTGCCGACGCGGGGTATGCGGCGCGCGTATCCGCCTCGGGCGCAACACAAACCGACCAGTACGCAGAGCTGACCACTCTGCGGCGCAAGCTCCTGATCAGCATCGCGCTCGCGGTGCCGGTGCTCGTGCTGGCGATGATTCCCGCGCTGCAATTCGAGAACTGGCAATGGGTTTCGCTGGCGCTCACCACACCCGTGGTCATCTGGGGTGGGGCAGGCTTCCATCGAGCGGCGTGGACGAATGCCAGGCACGCCACCGCCACCATGGACACCTTGGTCTCGGTCGGCACCCTGGCCGCGTTCGGGTGGTCGGTGTACGCGCTGTTCTTCGGGCACGCCGGCATGTCCGGGATGAAGCACTCGTTCAGCCTGGCGATCCAGCGCTCGGATGCGGCGTCGAGCGTGTATTTCGAGGTGGCTGCCGGGTTGATCGTCTTTATTTTGGCGGGACGGTACTTCGAGACACGGGCCAAGGAGCGGGCGGGGTCGGCGCTGCGGGCGCTTTTCGAACTCGGCGCCAAGGACGTCTCGGTGCTGCGCGACGGAACCGAAACCTTGGTTCCGGTAGCGGAATTGCGGATCGGTGAGTTGTTCCTGGTCCGGCCCGGCGAGAAGGTTGCCACGGATGGTGTTGTGGTCGAGGGGAATTCGGCCCTCGACCAAAGCCTGCTGACCGGCGAGTCACTGCCCGCCGAGGTCGGACCCGGCGATCCGGTGGTCGGTGCCACCGTGAACGCGGGCGGCCTGCTCACCGTGCGCGCCACCAGGGTCGGCGCGGATACCCAGCTGGCGCGGATGGCGGCGCTGGTCGAGGACGCGCAGAACCGCAAGGCGCCGGTGCAGCGTCTCGCGGACCGGGTGGCCGGGGTGTTCGTGCCGATCGTCTTCGCCATCGCCGCCATCACCCTCGGCTACTGGCTCGGCACCGACGCACCAGCGGCCGTCGCCATCGGCACGGCGGTCGCGGTGCTGATCATCGCCTGCCCCTGCGCGTTAGGACTCGCGACGCCGACCGCGCTGCTCGTGGGCACTGGACGCGGCGCGCAGCTCGGCATCCTCATCAAGGGTCCGCAGGTGCTGGAGTCCACTCGGCGCATCGACACCGTGGTGTTGGACAAGACCGGAACGGTGACTTCCGGGCGGATGGCGCTATCCGACATCGTGCCTGCCGAGGGGACCGACGCGGACGAGTTGCTGATGATCGCCGCATCGGTTGAGCGCGGTTCCGAGCACCCCATCGCGCGGGCGGTGGTCACTCGCGCGACCGAACGTGGGCAGGTTCTGAAACCGCTTCGACGGTTCGTCAGTCACGGCGGCAAAGGTGTCGAAGGCTCCGTCGAGGAACGCGACGTACTGGTCGGCCGCGCCGAACTGCTTGCCAGTCGGTCGATTTCACTGCCCGACCCACTCGTCGCGGCGCGGACGGCCGCCGAACAGGCCGGTGGCACCGTGGTGGCCGTTGCCTGGGACGGCGTGGCGCGCGGCATTCTCGTCCTCGCGGACACGATCAAATCATCCAGCGCTCAGGCGATTACCGAACTCCGCGACCTCGGCCTGACCCCCATTCTGCTCACTGGAGACAACGCCGCCACCGCACGCACCGTCGCCGAGCAGGTCGGCATCGACACGGTGATCGCCGAAGTGCTGCCGAGCGAAAAACTCGAGGCGGTACGGAACCTGCAACGCGACGGCAAGGTGGTCGCGATGGTCGGCGACGGCGTCAACGACGCTGCCGCCCTGGCTCGCGCCGACCTCGGCATGGCCATGGGCACCGGCACCGACGTCGCCATCGAGGCCGGTGACATCACCCTCGTTCGCGGCGACCTGCGCACCGTCGGCGCCGCCATCCGACTCTCCCGCGCCACCCTGCGCACCATCAAGGGAAACCTCTGCTGGGCCTTCGGCTACAACATCGCCGCCATCCCCCTAGCCGCCGCAGGCCTGCTCAACCCCATGCTCGCCGGCGCAGCCATGGCCCTGTCCAGCATCTTCGTCGTCACCAACAGCCTGCGCCTGCGCTCATTCCGCTGAACCGACCTGATTTCGGTGGCAGCGAGACCCGGTCGCTAGCCCTGGGCGGCTAGGCGGACGAAGGCGGCGGTGTCGAGGGTTTCACCGCGGGCGGTCGGGGCGATGTCGGCGGCGAGGAGGCGGCGTTCGGCTTCGGCGGGTGAGCCTGCCCAGCCCGCCAGGGCGGCGCGGAGAGTTTTGCGGCGTTGGGCGAAGGCGGCGTCGACGACCTCGAAGACGCGGCGACGGTGGTCGGTGTCCATCGGCCAGGGCGGTTCGGAGTAGCGGTCCACGCGGACCAGGCCGGAGTCCACCCGCGGGACCGGCCAGAAGACCTGGGTGCCGACCGCCCCCGCTCGGCGGACGGTGCCGAAGAATCCGGCTTTCACGCTGGGCACGCCGTAGATGCGACTGCCGGGGGCGGCCGCGAGCCGATCGGCCACCTCCGCCTGCACCATCACCAAAGAGACGGTGATGCTGGGCAATTCGGCGAGCAGGTGCAGCAGCACCGGCACCGCCACGTTGTACGGCAGGTTCGCCACCAACGCGGTCGGCCGCACGGGTAGGTCCGCGGCGGCGACCCGCAACGCGTCCGCCTCGACCACCGTCAACCGGTCGGCCAACTCCGGCGCTCGGTCCGCGACGGTCACCGGCAAATGCCGCGCGAGCACCGGATCGATCTCGACGGCGACCACCGAATCCACCACGTCGAGCAACGCCAACGTCAACGAGCCGAGCCCCGGCCCGACCTCCAGCACCACATCGTCACGCCCCACCCCCGCCGCCGCGACAATCCGCCGCACCGTGTTCCCGTCGTGCACAAAGTTCTGCCCGAGTTGCTTGGTCGGCCGCACCCCCAGCCGCTCCGCCAGCACCCGCACTTCAGCGGGCCCCAGCAACGCGGCACTCCCACGAGCGGCAACTTCAGGTTCGGACACCTGAAGAACCTATCAACCCCCCGGCACCGACCCGGCTACTGCTGGGGTGTTGCTTTGATGCGGTTCAGGAAGGCGTCGATGGCGGCGTACATGGCTGGGTTGAGTTGGGTGTGCCTGCCGGTGCCGGTGACGGTGTGGAAGTCGACGGCGTTGGCGGCCAGTTGGGTGGCGAGGGCGGCGTGTAGCGGGGATGGGACGACAGTGTCGGTGATGTTGAGCAGCAATAGGATCGGGGCGTTGTAGCCGGAGGTGGGGACGGTGAGGTAGGCGTCGAGGGCGGCGCGGATGGGCTCGTCGGCGAGGGGTCGGGCCAGCAGATCGCTGACGCCGAGGCCTTTCACGCGATCGGTGATGCCGTCCAGGCACAACGTGCCGATGCTGTCCAGGACCGCGCGGCCCTGCGGGGTGAGGTAATCGTCGACGTGCACGTCGGGGCGGGCCGCGCGCAGGCCCGCCAGGATGCTGACGAAGAAGCTCATCGCACCGTCACCGCCGCGGACGGCGGGGAGGTTCGGCCCGGCCAGCGGCAGCACCTTCTCCACATCGGATTCGGGATCGATCGCGATGGTGCCGCGGAAATCGAGCTCGGGCGCGTAAGTGGCCTGTAGGTGGCCGGTGCCGAGCGCGGCTTGACCACCCTGCGACACCCCGAGCACCGCCCAGGTCCGCGACAGCTCGGGATGGGTAGCGCGGGCCGCGCGCAGCAGATCGATGGTGGCCGTGGCCTCGGTGGCGATCTCCAGGTACGGGTGCGGACCGGTGTCGAAGCGGCCGAGCCCGAGGTAGTCGGGCGCGACCACGGCGAAGCCCTGCCCGACCAGACGCTGGATCAGCTGCGATTCTTTAGTCCGAATCTGCTGGTACGGATGACCTTCCGGATCGGACTGCCCCCCGCAGCCCGCCCCGAGTCCACTGGTGCCGTGGTCATAGGCAATGACCGGCCAGCCGGTTGCGGGCGGCGTGCCCTGCGGAACGAACAGTGCCCCGCTGGCCTGCCGTGGCGTGCCGTCCGAGCCGCGCATCCAGTACTCGACCACCGAGCCGCCCGATGTTCCGTGCCAACCGTCCGCCTGCACGGCCACCGAGATCACCGACCCCGGCGCCGCCGCCTGCGCGGGAGCAACATTCACGAACAACGCGGCACTGGCCGACACCGTGGCCACCGCCACTGCTCGCAGGCACACCTGGACAACTCGCACCGAACACCTCACAGACCCGACCCGCACCGTCACAAACCTGGACGAGTGTACAGATCAGCGTGATGCTGCCCGCCCCTCATGACGAGTCAGCGAATCAGAGGCAACACCTAGGAATCTCGCTGGACAATCCCCATCTCCCCCACGCACGCCTGAATCCCGCATACGGAATCTCAAGCGAATCCGTATGCGGGAAGTCAAAACCTGTGCGGCCGGAAACCCGCGCCGTCTACCGCGCTCAGCTGAGACCGAGTCGGCTGGTGCACGCGGGCCAGGCGCCCCATCCCTGCCGCGCCCGGGTTACCTCGGCGATGGCGATCTGCTCTTCGCGGGTCGCCAGGTCGGCACGGGGCGCGTACTTCAGTCCGCCCTGGCGTTCCCAGGTGCTCTGGTCGAACTGGATGCCACCGTAATAACCGTTGCCGTTGTTGATGCTCCAGTTGCCGGTGGATTCGCAGCGGGCCAGCGCGTCCCAGATCGCGCCGTCGCGCACCGGCGGCACCTCGGTGCCCGGCTTGGCGCCCTTGCGAATGGTCTTCGGCTGCGCGGTCACCGTGACCGTCGAGCTGACCGGCTTTCGCTCTACTTCCTGGCCGTTGACCATGGTGACCGCGAAGGTGACGTCCTGGACGCCCGGCGCACCGGGGGTCTCCACCACCGAGCGGCTCATGTTCATGGTCGGGTCTTCGATCACGTTCTCCGGCGGGTCGAGCGGCAGCGTCTCCATCCGGGTCTCGGTCCGCTTGCGCGTCACCGTGATTCGCACGCCGTCGGTCAGCGGGGTGGACGCCGGGGGCTCCACGGTGTCCTGCTCGATCAGCGGAATGCCCGCCACCGCAAGGAATTCGCCGACCGTTGGCGCGGCGAGCCGGACGTCGACCGGTGCGCCGATGCCGTCGAGCAGCGAGACCGACCGCGGCGTCGCCACCTTCAGCGCGGCACCTTCCAGCGGCAGCTTCTCGGTGCGCGCGGGCGATACGTAGACCTCGCTGGGCAGGCTCAGCTGCTCGAGCGCCTCGCCCGCGGTCAGACCGGTGGTCCACACCTTCCGCGCCTGGCCGTCGACCATCAGCTCGACCTCACGCGCCCGGTTGAGCGTGATGGTCGCACCGTCGCCGATCCGCGCCGCGAGGGCGGGGGCCACCTTGTCGCGCTCGGTCACGGCGAACCCGGCGGCCCGCAGCACACCGCGCACATTGAGCGACATCGTGGTCTCGACCCGCTTTTCGCCGTCCACGACGACCGTCACCGTCTTGCGGTTCACGATCGCCAGGCCGGCGCCGACGATCAGTGTCATCAGCAGCGCACCGACCGCCACGTACAGCAGCGGGGAGCGCGACTGGTTGATCCTCGTAAATGGGGACATGGTCACAGTACGATAACGAGGGGGTAGAGGGTCGACAACCTTCACTAGCTTCAGCTGGGGCTATCAATATCACGAACAGATATCGACGCCGCAGGTTAATGCCGAAATGTGACCATCGTAGTGATGTAGGACACACTGGGCATATCCAGCCCCCCTTACGGGTATGCCAAGTGCCGGAAAATAGCGGGCGACGCTCAGATGCCGTACACCCGGCGCGCGTTGGCCGTGGTGATCTTCGCCAATTCGGCGGGGTCCTGTTCGCGCACTTCTGCCAGCGCGCGCACGGTGTATGGCAGGCAATACGGTTCGTTGGGAGCACCACGGAACGGATGCGGGGTCAAATACGGCGCGTCCGTTTCGACCAGAATCAGCTCGTCGGGCACCACCTTGGCGGCTTCGCGCAACTCATGGGCATTCTTGAAACTCACCGTGCCGGAGAAACTCAACACGTAACCCTCTGCCACGCAAGCCAACGCCATATGGGTGTCCGATGAGAAGCAATGGAAAATAACGGTCGACGGCGCGCCCTCGTCCAGCAGCACCGTCAGCAAATCGTGGTCGGCCTCGCGATTGTGGATCATCAGCGGTTTGCGCAGCCGCTTCGCCAGGTCGATATGCCAGCGGAAACCCTCGATCTGCGTCTCGACATCGGCGCAACCGTCGAGTTTTCCCGGCCAGTAGTAGTCGAGTCCGGTCTCGCCGATCGCGACCACCCGCGGGTCGGCGCCGAGCCGTTCGAGTTCGGCCTTCGCGGCATCGTCTAGCGCGTTGGCGCGCGTCGGGTGCAGCGCGACGGCGGCGTACACCCGCGAGTCCCAATGCGCGGCCCGCACCGCCCATTGCGCGGCGGCGAGATCATCGGCGACGGTGACCACCTGACCGACACCGACCGAGGCGGCGCGATCCACGATCACCGCCGTCGACGCCGCGTCCGTCGCGCCGCAGGCGTCGAGGTGGGTGTGCGCATCGACAATCGGCGCCAGCGGTTCGGGCAAATCCCGCGCCGGACGCTTCCCGCTCATCGAAAACCGCCGGACACAGCGGTATCGGCACAGGCGGGCATGGCCGCGGCGACCCGGGAAACGGCACGGCGGATATTCGCGTGAGCGTTGGAAACCACGCGCATTACAGTAGACACACCATGAGCGCAGCTGACCGCCCCGCCTTCTATATCACCACGGCCATCGCTTACCCGAACGGTGCGCCGCACATCGGGCATGCGTACGAGTACATCTCGGCCGACGCCATCGCCCGGTTCAAGCGGCTCGACGGGTACGACGTCTTCTTCCTGACCGGCACCGACGAGCACGGTCAGAAGATGCAGCAGACGGCCGTCGCCGAGGGCATCCCGGTGCAGGAGTTCGCGGCGCGCAACTCCGACGTGTTCGAGGCGCTGGACAAGACCCTCGACGTCTCCTTCGACCGGTTCATCCGCACCACCGACGAGGATCACCAGGCGGCCTCCGTCGAGATCTGGCAGCGGATGCTCGCCAACGGCGATATCTACCTGGGCAACTACTCGGGCTGGTACTCGGTGCGCGACGAGGCGTTCTACACCGAGGAAGAGACCACGCTGCTCGATGACGGCACCCGGATCTCCACCGAGACGAAGACGCCGGTCACCTGGACCGAGGAGTCGAACTACTTCTTCCGGCTCTCCGCCTATCAGGACAAGCTGCTCGCGCTGTACGAAGAGCATCCTGAATTCATCGCGCCCGCAACGCGTCGCAATGAGATCGTCAGCTACGTCAAGGCGGGGCTGAAGGATCTGTCCATCTCGCGCACCACCTTCGATTGGGGTGTGCCGGTGCCCGGCCATCCCGATCACGTGATGTACGTGTGGGTAGACGCGCTCACCAACTACATCACCGGCGTCGGCTTCCCGGACACCGAATCCGCTGCGTTCCAGCGGTTCTGGCCCGCCGACGTGCACATCATCGGCAAAGACATCACCCGGTTCCACACCGTGTACTGGCCCGCTTTCCTGCTGTCGGCCGGCGTCGAGCTGCCGAAACGCGTGTTCGTGCACGGGTTTCTGTACAACAAGGGCGAGAAGATGTCCAAGTCGGTTGGCAATGTGGTCGACCCGCTGGAACTGGTCGACACCTACGGCCTGGACGCGGTGCGTTTCTTCTTGCTGCGCGAGATCTCCTACGGCCAGGACGGCAGCTACAGCCACGACGCGATCGTCGGCCGGATCAACACCGACCTGGCCAACGAGTTCGGCAACCTGGTGCAGCGCAGCACCAAGCTGGTCGCGCGCGACTGCGGCGGGGTGGTGCCGACACCGGGCGAATTCACCGAGGACGACC
The DNA here is from genome assembly GCF_019222765.1 of Nocardia iowensis. NCBI lineage: Bacteria > Bacillati > Actinomycetota > Actinomycetes > Mycobacteriales > Nocardiaceae > Nocardia > Nocardia iowensis. The sequence continues at coordinate 7,880,666 of NZ_CP078145.1, forward strand.
GGGCGCTGCTGGACCTCGCCAACGGGCTGCTCGATCGCTGCCGTGCCGAATACGACGCGCAGCAAATGCATCTCGCGCTCGAAGCGATCTGGCTGACCCTCGGCGAGACGAACCGGTACTTCTCCGCGCAGGCGCCGTGGGCGCTGGCCAAGTCCGGCACGCCGGAGGATCTGGCCCGCGAGGCGACGGTGCTGTACGTGACGCTCGAGGTGTTGCGGATAGTCGCGATCCTGGTGCAGCCGGTGATGCCGGGTTCGGCGAGCAAAATCCTCGATCAGCTCGGCCAGCAAAATCGCACCTTCGCCGATATCGCGACGCCGATCGTACCGGGCGTAGTACTGCCCGCACCGGAACCGGTGTACCCCAAGTACATCGAGCCGAAGGACTGACGTACTGGTCCGCGGGGCGGTGCCGGATCAAGCTGACCGGCGCCGGATCAGGCTGCGCCGGTGCCGAAACAGACTGCGTCGGTGCCGAAACAGGCTCCGTCGGTGCCGGATCAGGCTGACCCAGCGCCGGATCAGATCGCGCCGGTGCGAAACAGGCTGATCCGGCGCCGAAACAGGTTGCACCGGTGTCGAAATGGGCTGCGCTCGATCCGAACTCCACCGCTACCGAATCACGCTGCGCCCGTGCCGCGTTGACGACGCCGCACCAGACTGCTGCGGGCCGGTACGCACTGTCTGGTTGTGGCGTAGGCCGGGCGCGGCACCGTCCGCCCGAATCCCGGACGGTGCGGATCGGCGGGACGGGTGCGGCCGACCGAGACGAAGCGCGCCAGTAGCGAACGCACGACTCTTACCGCGTGCCGCAGCAGCTCTCGGATACCCCGCCCATCGACCAACCCCGTGTACCGCCACGTACTGAACACCTTCCAGAAGGTACATCGCACAGTCCGGTCGCGGACCGAAACGGCCATCGTTGCCCACCGGCGGGTAATCACCTGGCGCACAGCAGGATAATGCAGGGTTACGCATGCTCATGATCGCTGACCAGGGAGGGCACTCATGCGCGGAGAGCAGACGCCAGGACCTACACCGATGCCGCGGACCAGTTTCGCCGACCGGCATCGGGCAGCGCGCGACGCCGTTCTCGTCTCGCAACGGGGACGACTCATCGAAGCCATGGTCGAATGCGTCGACAGCAGGGGGTATCCCGGCACGACGCTCACCGATATCGTTGCCCGAGCGCGGGTCTCGCGCAGCACCTTCTACGAACACTTCGCCAACAAGGAGGAGTGCTTCATCGAGGCGGTGCACACCGGCGTCGACATCGTGGCCGCCCGGATCGTCGACGAGCTCGCACAGCTCGCGCCGGACGCCGACGTGCACGCCAGAATCGAGTCGATCGTCGTCACGTTCTGCGAAACCGTCGCTACCGAACCGGATTTCGCCCGATTAGTACTCGTCGAATCCTTCAAGGTGAACCAGGCCGCCGTCGACTACCGCGATCTCGCCGTCGACCGCTTCGCAGAGCTGTACCGCATCTTCTATAACCAAGCGCGCCAGGCGAATCCCGCACTACCGAAGGTGTCGGACGAGTTGATCGCCCTGCTCCCCGACGCCATCGGTGAGCGAACCCGCCGAGTCATCGTCTCCGACGGCCCCGAACAGGTCCCCGCCTTGGCCCCCTTGTTCATCCACTTCGTCACCACCACCCTCGGCCTACCCACCAGCGCTTGAACAGCTTTCCCGCGGTAGCGCCTCAGAAACGGACGATCTGGCCCTGCGAATCACCTTCCACGGCATGCACATAAGCCTTGGCGACGTCGGCGACCGGTGTGCCGCCGGACTCGTCCATGCCTAGCTTTGCCAACGTCTCCGTGATCCAGCCTGGACTGATCAGGTTGATGCGCTGGCCGCGCGGCAGTTCGGCGGAGGCATTGCGGACAAATCCTTCCAGGCCCGAGTTGATCAGCGCGCCCAGTGATCCGCCCGCCAGTGGGGAATCGAAGGTACCTCCGGTCAGCGTGATCGACCCGCCCTCGCGCAGATGGCGAATCGCGCGCTGCGCCAAAGCGACCTGGCCGAGCAGCTTGCCTTGGATACCCGCGGCGATGTCGGTGTCGGTGGCCGTTGCCAGATCGACGAGCGGACCGCTCGCCGCGCAGCACACCACCGCGTCCAGGTCGGGCAGTTCGGCGAAGAGTGCGTCCAGCGAGGCCGCGTCCTCGAGATCGACCCGCACCGGCCCGCTTCGCGCCGCCCGCACCACCTGGTGCGACCCTGCCAAGGCCTCGGCAACCGCACCGCCGAGCAGTCCACCAGCCCCGATCACAAGTACCTTCATCCGTCGATCATCGCAGGCGACTCCGACAAGGTGCACCCGGCGTTCGTCGGTCGCGCTACTTCCAGCGGGCGAGGAGGCGGTCGATTTCGGCGGTGAGGGCGCGCTGCAGGTAGGGGCCGAAGCTGATGCGGGCTACTCCCTGGTCGGCGAGCACGGCCTTGTCGGACTTGTCGGGGAGGCCGACCATACTGATCGGCAGCGGCAGTTCACCGGTGAGGCGGCGCACGTCGGCGTCGCCCTGGGCACCCGCGGGGAAGAGCACGTCGGCGCCCGCCGCGGCGGCCAACCGCAGCCGCTCGATGGCGCGGTCGACTCGGTCGGCGTCGTCGCCGTCCTTGCGCAGGAACAGATCGGTCCTGGCGTTGACCACCACGTGCACACCGGTCGCATCGGCGAATTCGCGCAGGCCGTGCACGAAATCGGCGTGCTCCTGCGGGGCACGCAACCGGCCACCCTCGCTATGCACCGTGTCCTCGATGTTGAGACCGATAGCACCCGCCGCCAGCAGTCCCTCGATCAGTTGGGCAGGCTCCAGGCCATAACCCGACTCGATATCGACCGACACCGGCACCTCGACGGCCGCGGTGATCTGCCGCACCCTGGTGAGCGACTCGGCAAAGGTCATCCCTTCGCCGTCGGTACGGCCGATCGAATCCGCGACCGGATGACTGCCCACGGTGAGCGCCGAAAACCCCGCCGCCACCGCGACATTCGCCGACCACGCATCCCACACCGTCGGCAGCACGGCGGGATCGCCGGGGCGATGCAATGCGAGGAACGCCTTTGCCTTGCTTTCGAGAGAAGTCATAGGACGATCATGCCTGGTTCGATCAGACCTCGCCGCTGCGGCGAGCGGTCAGCACGGCGTCGTAGAGCTCGTTGCGCGAGGCGCCGTTGGCGGTGGCGATCTGCGCGCAGGCGTCCTTGAGCCGGATGCCTTCGGCGGTCAGCGCCTCGACCTCGTCGACCAGGTCGGCGGGATCGGCGGATTTCGGTTGCGCGCCCGCGAGGACGACGGTGATCTCACCACGGGCGCCGTCCACCGCCCACGCGGCGACCTCGGCGAGGGTGCCGCGGATGACCTCCTCATAGGTTTTGGTCAGTTCGCGGCAGACCGCGACGCGGCGGTCCGGGCCGAGCACCTCGACGGCGTCGGCCAGGCAGTCGGCCAGGCGGTGCGGCGCCTCGAAGAAGACGCAGGCGCGCGGCTCGGTGGCCAAGGTGCGCAACCACTCTCGCCGCTGACCGCCCTTGCGCGGCGCGAAGCCGTCGAAGCAGAACCGTTCCACCGGAAGGGCGGACAGCGCGAGCGCCGTGGTGACGGCCGACGGTCCCGGTAGGCAGGTCACCGGCAGATCCCGCTCCGCACAGGCCGCGACCAGCCGGTAGCCGGGGTCGCTGACCGATGGCATGCCCGCGTCGGTCACCAACAGCACCGTGCGGCCCGCCTCGATATCGCCGAGCAGCGCCGGAATCCGCGCGATCTCCACGTGGTCGTAGAAGCTCACCACCCGTCCGGTGATCTCCACGCCCAGTGACTTGGCGAGCGACTTGGTGCGCCGCGTGTCTTCCGCCGCGACGATATCGGCGGACCCGAGGGCATCCCGCAGCCGCTGCGACGCGTCACCGATGTCCCCCATCGGCGTCGCCGCAAGCACCAACCTGCCCGGTCCTGTCGCCTCGTCCGCCACCGCACTCCCGTCTCGACCATGCCCGGCAACCACCGAACCTTCGCAGCCTATCGAGCCCCGCCGCCCGCACCCTCGGCCGCGGCCCCACCCGCGGCACGCACCCGAATTCCTCGGCGGTTCCGTGCGCGACTATCCGAGAGGTGCGCGGCGGTGCCGCTCCGGCGGCTAGGTGGGTCGATATGTGATCGTGATAACGCGGGAGTCTGCGGCGTGGTATGTGATTCAGGCGGTGTCGCGTTCACCGATGCGGGGCCGGGCGACGCGCACAGCATACGATCGGGGCGTGACACAGGTGACCGACCAGCGCGTGACCCCTTCGTTCGGGGCCGTGCCCTCCAGGTCGAGCCCCGCGCCGCTGCGCCCCGCACCCGATTTCGGGCCGACCGACACCTTGCGTGGCTGGCTGGTCACCGCGTTCCTCACCGCGATCGCGGCGGTCACCCGGTTCACCATGCTCAACTATCCGACGGTTGGCGGAACTCCCGTTTTCGACGAGAAGCACTACGGGCCGCACGCGTGGCAGATGCTGCACAATGGCGGCTTGGAGGACAACCCCGGTTACGGGGTAGTGGTGCACCCGCCCGTCGGCAAGCAGCTCATCGCGATCGGCGAGGCGATGTTCGGTTACACCGGCTGGGGCTGGCGCTTCGCCTCAGCGGCGGCCGGGACGGTGCTGGTGCTGCTGGTGATCCGCATCGTGCGGCGGATGGCGCGCTCCACCCTGATCGGGGCGATCGCGGGCATCCTGCTGATCGCCGACGGGCTCACCTTCGTCTCGTCGCGGATGAGCATGCTCGACATCTTCGTCGCGCTGTTCGTCACCGCGGCTTTCGGCTGTCTGATCGTCGACCGCGACGAGGTGCGGGCCCGGATGGCGCGGGTCGATGCCGAAGGCCGGGTCGAGGTGAGCCCCTTTGGTCCACGGCTCGGGGTGCGCTGGTGGCGTTTCGGCGCCGGGGTGCTGCTCGGATTGGCCTGCGGGACAAAGTGGTCCGGCGTCTATTTCATCGTCGCCTTCGGCATCCTCAGCGTGTGCTTCGATGTGGCCGCGCGGCGTGCGTACGGCGTCCGTAGGCCGTGGTTCGGGACCGCGATCCGTGACGTCGGACCCGCCTTGTACGCGCTGGTGCTGGTGCCGCTCGGGGTGTATCTGGCCACCTATTGGGCCTGGTTCAGCAGCGAAACCGGCGTCTATCGGTACGCGGTCGGCAACCAGGTGGGCACCGGTGGTCCGTTCGGGTGGGTCCCCGCGCCCTTGCGCTCGCTGTGGTACTACAGCGGCGAGACGCTCAAATTCCATGAGGGTCTGACCAATGCGGCGGGCAACCACCATCCGTGGGAATCCAAACCGTGGACCTGGCCGATGGGTTTGCGGCCGATGCTCTACCACTACGTGGACACCGGGGTCACCGGGTGCGGACAGAACCAGTGCGTCAAGGCCGTCATGTTGATCGGCACGCCGGCGATCTGGTGGCTCGCCCTCCCGGTGATCGCCTGGATGCTGTGGCGCAGCGTGGTTCGCCGCGACTGGCGCTATGCCGCGGTGCTCGTCGGCTACGGCGCGGCGCTGCTGCCCTGGTTCCTGACCCTGGACCGGCAGATGTACTACTTCTACGCGGTTGCCCTCGCACCGTTCCTGGTGATGGGAATGGCCTTGGTGCTCGGCGATATTCTCGGCCCGTCCCGGCGAATAGCGGTGCCGCGCAGTCCCGTCGGAACCTATCTACCGGTCGCGCCCGACGAACGGCACGCGCTCGGCCTGCTCGCGGTATGCCTCTACCTCGGTTTGGTGATCGCCAACTTCATCTGGCTCTGGCCGATCCTCACCGCACTGCCGATCACACCCGCCAACTGGCACGACCACCTCTGGCTGCCCAGCTGGCGCTAACCCTCCAGCGCCGCCTTGACGTAACGCAGCGCGGCCGCGTCGTCGAGGCCGAGACGGCGGACGGTGGCGACATAGGCGGTGGCGGCGCGACCCGCGACATCGCGGGTCGGATCGCCGGACGAGGCGATGAAAGAGCCCTGCCTGCCCCGGGTTTCGACCACCCCGTCCGCCTCCAACTCGCGGTAGGCGCGGGCCACCGTATTGGGGGCCAGGCCGAGTTGGGCCGCCAGCGCCCGGACGGTGGGAATCTTCGTGCCCGCGGTCAGCTCGCCGGAGCGCACCTTGGCGATGATCCCCATGCGTAACTGCTCGTAGGGCGGCACGGTCGACTCATGCGACACGCTGATATTGAACATTTTGTCTCACAAGTCATCCCGAGAGAGCGGACAGGACAGGCAACGGGGTCCCCCTCTACCGGAACCCAATTCGGAGCCCGGGATGCGCAGCACCTCGATGCCCGCGTCTTCCAGGCGTGCGTTGGTCATCTCGTTGCGTTCGTAGGCGGCCACCACGCCCGGCGCCAGCGCGAGGGTGTTGTTGCCGTCGTCCCACTGTTCGCGTTCGGCGGTGACGCCGTCCAGCCCGGTGTCGATGACCCTCAGCTTGTCGATACCCATGGCCTTGGCCGCGGCGACCAGGAACGGATCGGGTCCGCTCATCGCCACCCGGCCGTCGCCGTTGCGGCCGCCGTAGTCGTCCTCGCGTTGAATGGTGAACGCGCACAACGAGTCACGCACCGCGGGATACATCACCAGCGCATCGGCGTCCACCATGGTGCAGACGGTATCCAGGTGCATCGTGGCCCGGTTCTGCGCGATCGGGACGACCAGCACGGTATGCGCGAGATCGTCGTCGAACAGGCTGCGCGCCAACGCTTCCGCGCCGGCCGGCGAGGTGCGTTCGCCGACGCCCACCGCGACGACACCGGGCGCAAGCAGCAGCACATCGCCGCCCTCGATGGGCGCGGTGTGTGATTCGTAGGCCCGGCGTACCCCGAGGAACCGGGGATGGAAGGCATAGATCAGATCGGTGAGCGAGGTCTCCCGGATCCGGGCGGGCAGCGCCAGCGAGGTGATCGCCACCCTCGGGCCGACCCAGAACGAGGAGTCCCTGGTGAACAGCAGATTGGGCAGCGGGTCGATGACGAAGTCGGCGCCGTGGTGCATCCGCCGCACCAGCGAGGTGGCGTCGGGCCCGAACGGCAGTTCGTCGAAGGTCATCCCGGCCATCAGGATATTGGCCAGGTCCCTGGCCCGCACACCGCGCAGGAAGGCGGCGAGTTGGTCGGCCAGCGAGTGGCCGAGCCTGCGCGCGTCCACGGCGGCGGAGATGCCCTGGATGCGGGCGGCGCCGCTGACCGCGAGGGTCTCGGCGAGCAGGTCGGCCAGCAGCAGCACCTCGACGCCACGGGCGCGCAGCACGCCGGTGAACGCGTCGTGCTCCTGTTGCGCCCGCTCGACCCAGGGGATGCCGTCGAACAGCAACTGGTCGTTGTTGCGCGGGGTGAGTCTGCGCAGTTCGTCGCCGGGCCGGTGCAGCAGCACCGTGCGCAGCGTGCCGACCTCCGAGGTCACTCGCAACCGGGTATCCGAACTGTCCGGGTCCAACCCGTCCGCGTCCGAGTCCTCTCCGTGCCGTGCGGGCACAGCGTCTGCTCCCATGCTCAGACCGTAGTTCGCCGCGGCCACAAGAGCACGTAATTCATCGCCTTCGATGCGTTCTTGCCGCGCAACGGCCTCGCACGGCCCGGTTTCCCGGGCCGACGTGCCGTTGCGGCGATTCCTCCCCCAGCACACCCTAACCTCAAGTATTGTTGAGGGGAATGGAGGAGCGTGCATGTCGACAGCCGATTGGCGAGCAAAGGAGCTGACCCCCGGTCAGCTTTCCGAGCGTAGCGGAGTAGCAGTTTCCGCGTTGCACTTCTACGAACGCGAAGGACTCATCACCAGCCGCCGTACCAGCGGGAATCAGCGCAGATATGCGCGAGAGACGCTGCGGCGGGTCGCCTTCATCCGCATTTCCCAGCGGGTCGGCATCCCGCTCAGCGAGATTCGCGCCGCCCTCGATCAGCTGCCGGAAGGCCGCAACCCCACCCGGCGCGACTGGGAGACCCTGTCCACCACCTGGCGCGCGGATCTCGACGACCGCATCACCCAGCTGATTCGGTTGCGCGACAACCTCACCGGCTGCATCGGCTGCGGCTGCCTGTCGCTCGGCAGCTGCAAGCTGGTCAACGAGCACGACCGGCTCGGCACCGAGGGGCCCGGCGCGCGCGTGCTCGACGTGCAGCTCAACTGTGCTGCGCGGCCAGCAACCTGCTGAATCGGGCGCTGGCACGCCGCATCACGATCTCGTAGGGCAGCGCGAACTTCCGCGCCCACCAGTAGCCGAATCGGATGTCGAACGACGTGTAGATCAGGAACCGGTTGCGCTCGATGCCGCGCAGGATCGACGCCGCCACATGCTCCGGCGACACCGCGTGCTTGGTGAACGACTCGGTCAGCCTGCGGATCTTCGGGGACTCCCGGTCGACGCCGACCAGTTCGACACTGTGCACCAGCGGCGTGTCCACCGCGCCGGGCACCACCAGGTGCACCGAGATGCCGTGCTGGTCGAGATCGAATCGCAGCACCTCGGAGACGCCGCGGATGCCGTATTTGCTCGCGCTGTAGGCCGCGTGCCATGGCAGCGCGAGCAGCCCGGCCGCCGAGGAGACGTTGACCAGCGATCCGCCCCGGCCCGCCCGCACCATGGGCGGCACGAAGTTCTCGATCACGTGGATCGGGCCCATCAGGTTGACGTCGACCATCCGCTGCCAGTGCTTGTGCTCCAGGTTCTCCACCGTGCCCCAGGCCGAGGTGCCCGCGATGTTCATCACCACGTCCAGGCTGCCGTGCGCCTCGTGCACCTTCTTGGCGAAGGCGGTGACGGCGTCGTAGTCGGTGATGTCGAAGGCCTCGGCGGCCAGCACGACGCCCCCGTCGCGCCGGATGCCCGCCACCGTCTCGTCCAGCCCGGCGGCATCGATATCGGTGAGGATCAGTTTCGCCCCCGCCGCGCCGGCGGCCTGCGCGGTGGCCCGGCCTATACCGCTGGCGGCACCTGTGATCAGCACCTTCGCGTCCCGCACGGTCCTGCGGCCCGGTCGCCCACTACCTCGCACTGCGTATCCCCATCTCGAATTGCTCGAATCGGCTCACCGCAGGGTACTTGGACGACGCTCAGCGGCCCAGTACTGCGAGCATTCCGGCCACCGCCCGCGGCCAGGTGTACTGCTCGGCTCGGGTGCGGGCCGCTCGCCTGCGTCCGGCCGTCGGCAGCGCGAGCACGTCGGTGACCGCCTGCGCGAACGCGGACCCTCGGTCGTCGGCGACCGCGCCGCACTCGGCGGTCACGATATCGGCCAGCGCCGAGGACCGGCTCGCCACCACCGGCGTGCCCGCCGCCAGGGCCTCCAGCGCGGCGAGACCGAAGGTCTCGTGCGGACCCGGGGCCAGCGAAACATCCGCGGTGGCAAGCAGTTTCGCCACCATCGCGCGTTCGGAGATGAATCCGGTGAAGTGCACGGGAGCCAGTCCGCCGGTCAGCGGGGGCAACGCCTTTGCCCGGCGCTCCAGCGCGTCGCGCCGCGGCCCGTCCCCGGCGACGACCAGCCGGACCTCGGTGCCGGTCTCGCGTAATGCCGCGACCGCCTCGATGCTGCGCTCCACCCGCTTCTCCACCGACAGTCTGCCGCAGTGCACCAGCAGCGGATGCCCCGGCGCACCGAGATCGGCGCGCAGCCTGCCGTCGTGCCTGCGCGGGCTGAACAGCTCCAGATCCACCCCGAGCGGCACCAGCTCGACGTTCGGGGCACCGATGCGCAGGAATTCTTCGCGGGCGAATGGGGTGGTGCAGACGACGATGTCGTAGTCGGCGGCGGTGCGGCCGTTGGCCACGTCGGCGCAGCGGCGAGCGGCCTGGCGGGGCATGAACTGACCGAGCAGTCGGTCCAGCCGTTCGTGCGAGATCATCACGCCCGCCACGTCGCGCCGCCGGGCCCAGCGGCCGAATCCGCGCAGGGTCAGCCGGTCCGATACCTCGAGCACATCGGGACGCAGCCCGGTCAGCACGTCGGCGACCCGCCGCGGGTCCGCCGCGCGGTAGCCGCCGGTCCACGGAATAGCCAAGGCGGGCAAGGTTATTCGCATAACACCGGTCGGTAGCAACTCCTCGGATCGGCGCGCGCCCGGCACGATGAGCACCACCTCGTGCCCGGCCGCCACATAGCCCTCGCCGAGATGATGCAAGGCTGTGCGCAACCCACCCGAGCGCGGGCCGTAGAAGTTCGCAAGCTGAACTATGCGCACCTCGCCGATGGTGCAGCCCATCGGGTTATCTTCGGGACCGATGCGCCGAACGCGGCATGAACAGCCGTGAAAGACCCGGAAAACCGGGTTTCCAGGGTCAATTCGCGAGCTCGCGCCACACCCTGATCAGCCCGTGCCCACTCTCGGCGGGCAGCACCGGCAGCAGCTCGGCGCGCACCGGAATCCAGTCGGTATCGGTGAACCGCACGCGCAGGCGCAGGTGTCTGGCAGCGGCGTCGGCCGCGCGTTCCTCGGCCAGATCGGCGCAGGCGGTGCGGAAGTCCGCGAGGTCGTCGGGATGCACCGTCGGACGTTCGATACCCCAGCGGTCCAGCGGCGGCGTCGGGATCCGAGTCCATTCGTAGATGAGGCCGGAGCTCAGCCAGATGAAGCCGACCCCTTCGTCCGCGCGCTGCGACACGGCACGCAGCATCGTCATGTCGACATCGGGTTGCGCCGGTACCGCATCGGTGAATTCGCGCATCAGCGCCCTGATCCGGCGGGCGACGGGATCGGCCCTTGTCACCATCTGGAAGCTGCGCACCAGGTCGTCGTCGCCGATCATGTCGACGGCGCTCTGGTGCCTGCCGTCGAGGGTGCCGACCATCTCGAAATAGTCGATCCGCCCCTCGAAACGGACCATCCGACCGAACGCCTCGGGCGGTGTCCGGATCACCCGAACATCCTCGGGCGCCCGCGCGAACACCAATTCCTCCAAACCCGGGCCGTGGTGCGCCAATTCGGTATCGGCCTGCCAGTCCCATGCGGCGACCCGAGGACGCTCGGGCAACCGCACGTCGTCGGGCCCCGCCCACACCTGCACCCCGTGCACCTCGTCGAACGCGCACCGAATGGGCACGCCGACCACCACCAGCCCGGACTCGCGATGGGCAACGAACTCGCCGGTCTCGGCACAGCTCTGCACCACCTCGACGATGCGCTGCGGCGCGGCGGCATGCAGTTCCCGGCGGACCCGCAGCAGACTTGCCCAGTCCTTGACCTTGGGCCCGTCGGCAACCACCGTCGGTACCTCGGATCGCCCGGTCCGGGTGCGGCCAAGCGCCTCGATCAATAGCCAATCATGTTCGGACAGCTTGTGTTCGGGCACACCGCCGCCGGTCATATCCCCGCGGTACCCCGGCTCGCCCGCGGCAGATCGAGATCGAGTGGGATGCGGCCCACCGCCAAATGCGCTTCCACTTCATCGGCGGGCATCGGCCTGGCGATCAAAAAGCCTTGTGCCCGATAGCAACCCAGCCCGACCAGGGTGCGCGCGGCCACCGCCGTCTCGACGCCCTCGCCGACCACCCCGAGGCCGAACGAACCGGCAAGTCCGATAATGGATTTCACGATCGCGAGATCGTCGGTGCTGGCACCGAGGCGCTGCACGAAGCCGCGGTCGATCTTCACCGCGTCCACCGGCAGCGCCTTCAGATGCGACAGCGAGCTGTAACCGGTACCGAAATCGTCGATCGCGATCTGCACGCCCATCCGCTTCAATCCGCGCAGCGTGACCTGGGTACGCGCCAGATCCTGCACGACGACATGCTCGGTGATCTCCAGGCAGATCGAGCTGCCGTCGATGCCGAACAGCCGCAGGATGTCTTCGATCCGCTCCACGAAGTCCAGGCTGACCAGCTGCACCGGCGAGACATTGATCCGCATCACCACGTTCGCGGCGAGCCCACGCCTGCGCCACTCGGCGAACTGGGCGCAGGCCGATCTGATCACCCAGCGCCCGAGCTCACCGGCCAGGTTGGTTGCCTCCGCCACCGTGACGAACGCCGCGGGCGGCAGCAGGCCCCTGGTCGGATGCAGCCAGCGGACCAGCGCCTCCAGCGCGACGATCCGGCCGGTCCGCAGATCGACCTCGGGTTGATAGTGCAGCAGCAGCGAGCCGTCGGACACGGCGCCGCGCAGATTGAGCTCCACATCGTCTTGCAGTTCGAACTGGGCCCGCATGGCGTCGGTGAACACGGCGACGCCATTGCCGCCGCCCGACTTGGCCGAGAGCAGCGCGTGATCAGCCCGGCGCAGCACGTCGGCGACGGTGGTCTCGCCGGGGATGCCGACGGCGACGCCGATGCTCGCCGCGCGACTCACCGATTCACCGCCCACGGTGACCCGGCGGCCGATGAGCTGCTGGATCCGGGTGCCCTCCTCCTCGGCCGCGACCGCGTCCATCGGCTTGGCGGGCACGATGACGAACTCGTCGCCGCCGAGGCGCGCGATCATGTCGTCCGGATCGAGATGCTCGCGCAGCCGCGACGAGAGCGTGCGGATGAAGTTGTCGCCCGCGGTGTGCCCGAGAAAGTCGTTCAGCGCCTTGAGCCGGTCCAGGTCGAGGAAGAACGCCGCGACCGGCCCCGGGCTGCCCGGGCGCAGCCGCTCTTCCATGTGCTCGAGCAGCGCGCGGCGATTCGCCAGCCCGGTGAGGTCGTCGTGCAGTGCGATGTAGCGCAACCGCTCCTCCGCGACGACCCGCGCCTGCAGCTGGGCGAACAGCGCGGCGATGGCCTTGAGGACGTTGAGTTCGCGGGTACTCCACTCCCGATCGCCGGTTTTGATGAAGCCGAGCACGCCGGTCGACTCGCCGCGGGAGAGCAAGGGCACCGCCGCGGTGGTGACGACGGGGATGCCGGAGGCCCGGCGCATCGTTTCCTGGTAGTCGGCGAACTCCGGTGTCGGCCGGGCGATCATCGGCTCGGTCGCGTGTTCGAACGCCCGGAACACCGGATCGGCGCCCTCGAAGTAGACGATCTCGAGCGGATCCGGATCAGGCACCTGCGGCCGGTGCGGCCACTCGGCGATCAGTACCGAAGCCCGGCGCTCACGGTCGGTGTGCCGCACATAGCTGAAGTCGACGTCGAAGTATTCGACCAGCTGGGCAAGGACGCGCTCGGTCGCCTCGGCCATGGTGGTGGCGTCGACGCCCATCAGCTCGGAGGCGACCTGGGTCACCAATGAGTCGAGCGTCCGCCGAGGCACCTTGTCTCCGATCACGCTATCCACGGGTGTCCACGCCCGGCATCGGACGCCGCCTGCTACGGAGCCGCCGGTTCCCCACCCGGGTCGCGGCCGAATCGCTCAGGCATAGCACCAACGCCATGGTCTCATGCTCAGGTACTCCGAGTAGGTCCGAGAATCGAAGCGACGCCAGTGTATCCACGAAATCCGGGAAAATCGTGGCCGGTGCGCTGGGGAGTCGCGCTTTTCGGCTGCTGTCATCACCCATCCGTCACCCCACCATTCCGGGGTAGGTATCCGACGCTCGGCGCCCGTGCTGTCCGTCTCGAATCGGCGAGCCTTGCAATTCATCGGCAATTGCCCGACGTGGCCGATTATCCCACCAGATCGGTTCGGCCCGGTAGCAATCGTGCGACGCCTCGACAGCCATACTGTTCCTACTCCGTTGCTCCGCATCCTTACGCGGTCGTCGAACCGGGGCCGACATCTCCACCCGAATCCCGCTTACGGACGAGTTTGCCTAGGGCAGTATCCGTCATCCGGCAAGAATTGACCAGACGTCTGGTTAATCTTCCGAAAACTGGATGGACCCTCGCAAATTCCCCCTGGTCAGAACCCACCTCACGGTCGAACAGCATTTCGGGGGGACTGGTCGGTTCTAGCGCAGCTAACTTCCAGCTAGCTAGACCAGGATGGAGATGAACAGCTCCACCGAATCCGGCCCTTGCCAGATCTCGATTTCTTCCCGGTAGGCGCGGGTGATCTCGGCCGACGCCGTCGCGTCGTCGACCTGGGCCCATACGTCCTCGACCGGATCGTGATAGTCCCCGTTCGGCGCGAAGCGGGCGTAGACGCCCTTCGGGACACGAACCAGGACGTCACCGATCGGCACCGACTCGGGCTCGTGGTATTCGAAGCAGACCACGGCGTTGTAGTTGCCCGCCGGGTCCGGCACGTACACCGTGTACATCGGACGGTCCGCGCCCTTGCGGTCGCGCAGCCGGTCCTTGAGGAATTCGATCAGGTCGCTGTTGCTGACCTTGAAACTCGGACGCACCCTCGGCACCACCAGGCCGCCGTAAATCGCCTCGTTACGCACTGCGATCGCATAGGTCATCGGGCGTCTACCGCCAAGTACAGCTCGATCTTGTAGGCGTGCGGGTAACACTCGAAGTCACCGGTGTAGGTCCGCTTGATCTGGTTGTGCTCCTCGGCGTAGGCGATCTGGGTCCAGAGGTCGGTCATCACCTGCGGGAAGTTACCCACCGAGGAGAACCTCGCATAGGTGCCGCGCGGCAGCCGGGCCACCAGGTGGCCGCGGGTGACATCAGCGAAGGACGCGCACTCGTAGCCGACGATCTGGGTGTTGTAGGTGCCGAGCTCACCGGTGTAGTCGGTGTAGGCACTGGCCAGCGGGCCGCCGAGCTCTTGGTGTAGCACGGCCGCCCAGGCGGCCTCCAGGTCGTGGTCACGCAGTTCTCCGAGCGCACGCTTGGGGCTGCGCACCGGTAACCCGGCAACCCACGTTTCGTCCCGCTCGACGATTTCAAACTGCATGGAAAGACTCTTTCGAGGTGAATCCGGGGGCGAAGCCCGCATCCGGTCGGTCAGAAAGGCCATGCTATCAACACAGACCCCGTGGTAACGATCACATGTCCCGGTCGTTATCTATCCTCACGACGGTGCTGAACTGGACAGACGACCTGCGAAGGCGGATCCGACACCCCGGTATGAACACTGATGCACAGTGAACATGATCGTCCAGCTCGCTGATCAACCGGCCGCACCGACGACACCGAATGGAGTCCTGATGACCGACAGCACGATCCACGAGGGCGTGGCTCGCGACCACCTCACCGGCGCCCTGCTGCCACACCTAGGGTGAATTCGGTGTGCCATTCCATTGCCGAGCTCGACGCCGCCGTCGCCGATTGCTTCGCCTGCCCTCGACTGGTTGCCTGGCGCGAACTGGTGGCGCGGGAGAAGCGTGCCGCTTTCCGTGACGAAACCTATTGGGGCCGCCCGGTTCCCGGCTACGGACCGGATGACGCGCGGTTGTTCGTCGTCGGCCTGGCACCGGCAGCGCACGGCGGCAACAGGACCGGGCGCATGTTCACCGGCGACCGCAGCGGTGACGTGCTCTACGCCGCCATGCACGCGGTCGGCCTGGCCAGCCAGCCGACCGCGACGCATCGTGACGACGGATTGCGCCTGTACGGCGTCCGCGTCACCTCACCGGTGCACTGCGCACCGCCGGACAACAAGCCGACACCGGGCGAGCGCGATCGCTGCCGGCACTGGCTGGCCACCGAATTCGCCTTGCTCGCACCGACTGTCCGCGCCGTGGTGGTGCTCGGTGGCTTCGGCTGGCAGGCACTGCTGCCCGTGCTGGCCGAGGCCGGCTGGATAATTCCGCGCCCGCGACCGAAGTTCGGGCACGGCACCCACATCGAGCTGGCACCCGACGGCGCCGACCGCGCTCCACTGCATCTGTTCGGTTGCTACCACGTGAGCCAGCAGAACACCTTCACCGGCCGACTCACGCCCGCGATGGTCGAGGCGGTGCTCAGCGAGGCGGCGCAGGCGGCCGGGCTCGAAGTCACCGGACCGACAGCCGACTAGTTCCGCTGTCAGAGAAAGGCTTTCCGATACGACTGGGGCGTGACCCCGGTGGTTTTCCGAAATGCCTTGCGCAGCGCCGCCACCGACGCGAACCCCGCCTGGTCGGCGATATTCTCCATGGTGGCATCGGTCTGCTCCAGCAATTCCTGCGACTTGCGCACCCGCACCGTTTGCAGCCATTCGTTGGGCGTCATACGCACCTGTTCGTTGAATCGCCGGATGAGCGTGCGCTGACTGACACCGGCGCGTTCGGCGAGATCCGACACGGTAATCCGGGCGCCGAGTGCGGATTCCGCCCACTCCAGGGTGGGGTTGATCGATTTGTGGTCGGCCTCCGAGCGCGGGCGGTCGGCGATGAATTGCGCCTGACCACCGTCGCGGGTCAACGGCATCACCGAAAGCCGCGCGGTTTCCGCCGCGACGGCCGAACCGTAGTCGCGGCGGACCATATGCAGGCACAGATCCAACCCCGCGGCCGCCCCCGCCGAGGTGAGCACACTTTCGTTGTCCACGAACAGCACCGCCGGATCCACCCGGACCAGCGGATAGTCGGCGGCGAGTTCGGCGGCCGCCATCCAATGCGTGGTGACCCGCATGCCGTCGAGCAGCCCGACCGAGGCCAAGGTGAACGCGCCCAGACAGATCGAGGCCACCCGTGCGCCGCGCTCATGGGCGCGGCGCAGGGCGGCTTTCAAACGGTGTGACGGTGCCGAGCGATAGGCGAGCGAGCCGGGAACGATGATCGTGTCCGCCTCGTCGAGGAATTCGATATCCCGGACCGCGGATATCGCGAAGAACCTCGATGAGACATCGGAATTCTCGCCACAAACACGAACGTCGTAGCCCGCGGTGCCATCGCTGAGCCGGGCCCGGCCGAAGATTTCGATCGGGACCGACAGGTCGAACGGAATGACGTCGTCGACCGCAAGGACCGCCACAGACCTCATAGGGTTACCCTAGATCTCCCCTCTGACCAATTTCCGGGTCTCACCTAGCGTTATCGCGCTCACCAGCTGCTTCGATAACAACCAGCCCGGCCCGGAGCAACCGCTTGAGCGCCCGCCCCTGCAGCACCGAGAGTGTCGGCGCCAGCTCGGACCAACGCACCGGCCCACCCGCGAGCGCGTCCCAGAGCCCTTGCCCGCCATCGCGTTCCAGGCACCGCACCTCGATCTCGGGATCGACGCTGGAGTAGAAGCGATGACACGGCACCGTGTCGGCGAGCGGTTCCGGGGCCGCGTCGGCATTGGCGATGGGGTCACGCCAATAGTGACCGAGGCCGTCGCGCACCTCCTGCGGCACCTCGAACGGCGGCGACATGCCTTTGAAGCCGGGCATATCGGCGCCGAGCCCAGCCCGGATCCGAGTGTGCGGCGCGAGCGAAATCCGGTCCTGCGCACCGAGTTCCACCGCGTCGGCGGCGGTGAGCGCGGTCAGGTACGGACCCTCGGTCGCCAGATCCCGCGGATCGCGGCTGCCGTTGGTCATCACATTGAGCAGGTCGGGGACCAGCGCCGTGTTGAGTAGCGCCTGGAAGGTGCCCTCGGTCGCGTTCGCCAGTGCGGTGCCGCGCTTCTGACGCTGCCAGTACATGCTGTCCGGGTGGGTGCGCGAGATCTCGTGATACCACTGGTCGATGCCGAGCGCCCAGGTCTCGGCCATCCCGCGCCACTCGACGTCGTAGTCGCGCCACAGATCCCGCTTGGTCTGCTCGTCGACTGCGGTGTCGAAGCTCTTGCGCAGCACCAGTGCCGCCGCCCACGCCTGGGTCACCGCGAACGACATCCCGGACGAGAACAGCGGATCCACGAAGTAGGACGCGTCGCCGACCGCCAGCCAGCGTTCGTCGTAGGAACCGAAGCAGTCGCTGATCCGCGAATAGTTGGTCGCTGTCAGCATTTCCGGGCGGATCGGCTCGGCGTCGGCGATCAGCTCCCGCAGCACCGGGATCGAGTGGATCGTCTTGCGGAAGATCTCCGCGTCCCGAAGATCCACCCTGGCCAGCGAGTCCGGGTTGGTCACGATGCCGATGGACCACACGGTTTCGCGCACCCCGTCCACCAGCCGCGGCGTCGGGATGTACCACACCCAGCCGTGCTCGAACGCCACCGCGTAGATGGGCGATAAATTGTTCTCCCGGAACATATTCCACTCGCCCGCCGCCTGCTGCGCGGGCAGGCAATTGCGGAAGTGCGACCAGATGGCGATATTGCGGTACTCCGAGAGCCACTGCTTGTCGCGCCGGGAGCCGCGGGCGGCAACCTGGTTCGCCCGACCCGAGGCGTCGACGAAGTACCCCGCCCTGATCTCGGTGCCGTCTTCCAGTACGACGGTCGTATGTCCGTCGCCGGGGAAGAATTTGGTGACCCGCACGCCCTGGAAGACTTGCGCCCCACTGTCTTCGGCGTGGTCGAGCAGGACAGTGTCGAATTCGGCCCGATTGACATGGATCGACCAGCGGTACACGCCGTCGACCAGGTAGTCGGCGTGTTCGAAGAACGACACGAACGGACGATCGTTGTCCCACTGGTAGATTCCGCCGAACTTCTGGATCCAGCACTCGCTCGCGAGCACCTTCTCCAACGCCCCGCTGGCCTGCAGAACCGGCACCAGCGGATGCGCACCGGACTCGCCGATGTGCTCGCGGGGGAACTCCTCTCGATCGAAAACGGCGACGCGCAGATCGGTGTCGCGGCACAGCATGGCCGCGAGCGTCGACCCGGCCGGACCGCCGCCCATGATCACTACGTCGTACTCGGTGGCAATTTCGGTAACAGGTGTTGGCATGACACGTTCCTTCGACGATCAGACGATCTGGATGCGCTGGACGTGGCGCTCGGCGGATCCGCTGAATCCGTTGCGGCCGTGCAGCAGAGCGTGGTTCTCGACGACGACGATGTCGCCGGTCTCCCAGGGATGCGCGTAGCAGTAGCGCGGGTCGTGCAGTCGCTCCCGCAGGTCCTCCATCACCCGGACGCCGTCCTCGGGCGCGATGCCCTCCAGGGTGAGGAAGAGCGGATTGAGATACTTTGCGGGATCGAGAGGTTCGGCGTAGCGGATGGTCGTCGCACCCGTCACCGGATGCGTCCCGAGCAGCGGCCACTTGGCCAGCCCGCCGTAGTGAGCGAGCTTGTCGGTGCGGTAGGTGATCGTGGTCTGCGCCCACAATTTCCGCAGGTCCTCGGGTGCCTCGCGGTAGACCTGGGTGGTGTCGGAGAACACGGTTTCCCCGCCAGCGCCGGGCGAGCTACCCCGCAGGCATTGGAACAGGAAGAAGCGCGGCACCTGCGCCGCGAAGGCGCCGTCCCAGTGGAACGGCACATCGCCCTTGTCGAACAGGTAGTTCTGCGGATCGTCGCGGACCACCAGGTCCAGGATCGTGCCGAAGTCCCACCGCAGCAGCTCGCCCGCTGCCCGGCAGTACTGTTCCAGCTCCGCCTTGTCGAGCAGGCCGTAGCCGCGCAGCACAGTGACCTTGGTGGCCAGGACCGTCGCGAGCAGGTCGTCGATCGGCACGTCGGCCAGGCTCTGCCCGGCTGTCGGGGCGGTCACGATCCGGGCGAAGGGTTGCAGGTCGGTACCATCCAGCGGGGCCGGCCGCAGGGTGTTTGTCATGATGCTCCTCGATTGGCGAGTACGAAATGGCTCGGGCGGCTGTTGCGCCAGACCAGCCGGGCGCCGAGGTCCTCCGCCTTGGCGCGTTTGATCAGCGTGTATTTCGTGCCGTCGTCGAGCACGACGCCGTGCCACGGGGTCAGCCAGTTGTCCTGGGTCCGCAGCAGGTGGAAGCCGATCTTGTCGCTGTGATGGGTTTGCGGATGGATGGACAGCCGCACCGCGTCGGGGAACACGCCGGCGACCAGCCTGCTCCACGCCTGGCTGCGCTGTACCACCTCGTAGGCGGTGTCCTTCGACCTGTTCCGGCGCTGTGTCGCACTCAGTTCCGGCATCAGTGCCGCGTTGTCCTCCACCATGAATCGGTGGATGCCGTTGAACATCCGCCGCATCGCCGGATCGGTCTTCACCGCCTCGCGAATGGCGTCGATGCCGGTGGCGAACTCGTCCAGCAGGGCACGACGCCGCTGGTCCCAGGTCATCTCGGGCATGGCGTCGCGCAATCCGTAGAGGCCGATCGAACCGCCGCCGGTGGATCGGATCACCCGGCGCAACTCGACGGCATACTCGTCGACGTGGTGATCCGGGATCTCCAATGAATCGCTGAACACGTGGCCGTCCGAGCAGATCGTCACGATCGCGCCGGGTGCGTAGACCGCCGAGACCTGATCGCAGAACCCCTGCAGCGATTCGATCGCGAGGGTTTCGGCCATATCCGGCAGTCGCCCAAGGGTTTTGCGGCGGTTGCGCGACTTGGCGGGGAACGCGGGGATCACGAAATGCACCGGCTTGCCCGCCTCGACGTAGCCGATCACCTTCTTCAGATGCGGTGCGAAGCAGTCGTCGCATGGGACGACGTCGCAGAGCGTGTCCGGCTCGGCGCACCGCCGCCTGGCGAACACCAGGCGCAGCACATCCGCGGCGATCGCCTCGGCGGGCACCGGGAGCGGCGGCGCCGGCGGCTTCGATAATTGTTGGTGAACGAATTCTGAACTGCTACCGACGGTTGTGCTCATTTACTACCTTCCGGTGACTTATGACAGCACGGACGAATACGGTCGGCACAGCAAGTTCGCGGCTCGCCTGACGGCGTGCCGCCCGTGTCCGTCCGAGCACCTGTACTGAAAAGATCGCCTGGCCACCGCATGTCGTTTACATCGATATCGGACCCAAGCTGACATCGGCTGCATTCAATATGGAAATGAACGCTGCGGAACCGTCCGCACCAGCTCATCGAGTATCGCGCTGCCTGGGTGTTTTAGTTTCGCCCAGCTCCGCAAGCGCCTGAACAGCATGCACCGAAGAATTGTCGAACTAGGACTTCGGCCATCGGAGCGCGGGATGTGATCCATGTCCCGCGTGCGGCCGGAAGACGGCCCCCCAATCTCTACACGCTCATCTCGAATAACATCATCATCGTAACTCTGTTCGAGTGCGCCTGCAAGCAAGATTCTTTCTGCAAATCGGCATTATGAGAACGCCGAAGACCCGGTTTGCATACCGGGTCTTCGGGTTTCGCGCACAGCGAACACGACGTGACAAATACTTACTAATCCCCCGCAACGTGTGTTTGCGGTATAGCGGGCTTCACCGGAACGCCGACGGGGACGGACGCGGGCGCCGCTGGTTTCGGTTTACGCTTCGGCCTGGCCAGGTGACGCATTGCCGGCGATTCCACGAAGGTGTGCAGCAGCCAAGCCATCAGGATGTTCAGGAAGAACAGCGCGAGAATCACCAGTATCGCGATCGGGGCGCTGAATGCCACGTCACCCATTTGATGCCGGACGTAGAACAGTGCCACCCCTTGGCAGATGTAGAAGGCGAACGAGATGTCCCCGAGCCAGACGACGAACCGGCTGGACAGGAATCGCGACCGACCCTCGATATCCGAGGTTGCCGCCGCACCGATCAGCAGGGCGAGCGGGATGGCCGTGGCGAGGAAAAACCCCACGACAAACGGGGTGTACATGGCCACGAGGTACCCGGCGAGGCAGCCGAGGAGGGTGGCCCAGATCGGCACCCGGAGCCACCGGCCCTCCGCCACGATCCGCGCGATGAACACACCGAGGAAGAACTCGAACAGTCGCACCGGCGGAAACAGATAGCCGAACCACAGCTGCAGGACGGGAATGGGCGTCAACTCGGATTTCTCCGAACTGGGTATCAGATGGACGTTCACCAACTCGACCGCCGCCATGCCCAATACCATCGCGGCGGCGCCGTACCAGAGGTATTTCGCGGGTATCCGCAGGATCAGCGGCACCAGGAACGGGAACAGCACGTAGAACAGAAACTCACACGACAATGTCCAGGAAGGGGTATTGACGCCCGCATTGATATAGTTCTGCGGGAACCACGCGTGGATGAGGAAGAAGTTCGGCAACCATGACTTCCACGGCGTGATGGCCGCGGCGAACAAGACCATGCACACCACCCATAGCGTCAGGTGGTTCGGGAAGATCTTCACAATGCGCCGTCGAATGAACAGCAGTTTGCTCTGCCCCTCCTTCCACGACCAGGTCAGCACGAACCCGCTGAGGATGAAGAAGAAGGAAACGCCGAGAAACCCCAATTTGCCGACCACGACCGCACTGTTGTGCGCGAGCTGGGGATCCGCGAAGAAATTTACCGGCAGGAAGGGCGGTATGGGTGAGTTCGGCAGCATGGCATGAAAGATGAATACCGAGAGTGCCGCGAAGAACCGGAGTCCGGTCAACGATGGCAGCCGTGGGCGATTGTGTACGACGTCCACTGCAGTACATTCCCCTCTTAGCCGGACATGCGGCTAATACTTCCCGAACAGCACGGCGGCATTGTGTCCGCCGAAGCCGTACGAATTGTTCATGACGAAATTCAGATCGGTGTAGCGCGCGGCGCCGCTGACAATATCCAGGTCGACCTCGGGGTCCTGATTCTCCAGATTGAGCGTCGGCGGGATCACCCCGTCGCGCAGGCTGAGCACCGAGATCACCGCCTCCAGTGCGCCGACCGCACCCACCGAATGGCCGAGTGCGGATTTGGGTGCGTAGACGGCCGGGTGGCTGCCGATCGCGGCGGCGATGCCCTTGGCCTCGGCCACGTCGCCGATCGGGGTCCCGGTCGCGTGCGCGTTGACGTGATCGACCTCCGAGCCTGCGACACCGGCGGTTTCGAGGGCTCGGCGCATGGCGCGCGCATTGCCGTTGCCTTCCGGATCGGGCACCACCATGTGGTAGCCGTCCGCGGTCAAGCCCGCGCCGAGCAGCCGGGCCAGCGGCTTCGCGCCGCGGGCCAGCGCGTGCTCCTCGGTTTCCAGCACGAGCAGTGCGGCGGCCTCGCCGAAGACGAAGCCGTCCCGGTCCCGGTCGAACGGGCGCGATGCCCGCGCCGGTTCCGCGACCCGGGAGCTCAGCGCGCGCATCATCGAAAAGCCTGCCAGCGCAAGGGCATTGATATGCCCTTCGACGCCGCCCGCGACGATGATGTCCGCCTCACCGAGGATAAGCGCGCGCCACGCGTGCACCAGCGATTCGCACCCTGACGCGCACGCCGACACCGGGGTGACCACGCTCGCTCGCGCCCCGATCTCCAGCCCGAGCACCGCGGCAGGCCCGTTCGGCATGCTCATCGGCACCGCGAACGGCGAGACCTTGCGGTAACCGAGTTCGCGCATCCTGTCGTGCGACTCGACGATGACGTCGCCGCCACCGAGACCGGTGCCGATCGAGACGCCGAGCCGGTCCTTGTCTACCTCCGGCTCACCGAGGCCGGCCCAGATGCGCTTACCCATCACGTACGCGACCTGCTGGACGTACGACATCCGGCGCTTCTGCACCCGATCGAGTTCGTCGGTCGGGTCGCTCATGAACTGGCCGCCGATGGCGATGGGCAGGTTGTGCTCGGCGATCTCCGGGTCGTCGATGGCGGTGATCCCGCTTTCGCCCGCGAGCAGTCCCTTCCAGGTCGACTCCGTATCGGCGCCGAGTGCGGAGGAAACCTCGACCGCAGTCACGACTACGCTGCGGAAGCCACCGTTGCGAGTCGAGAACTCCGTGAGATCGCGCATGCCGGTTGCGGTCCTTTCGTGTTTTTCGCTCAGCCGAGGCCGAGAACGAACGGGAATTCGGGTTGACCACCGAGCAGGAATGCGCCGGTGGACTGGATCACGGCGTCGTGGGCGATGATGTGGGTCGCCATGGTGTTGATGTCGCGCTGCCAGATATCGAGCGGATTCGGCTTGTAGATCGAATCCGTGCCAACCAGCTCACACAGGCGGGCGATGATGCGGCGGGCGGCGCGGAACGCGTGCGTGCGCGCGAGCGCGGTGCTGATCCGCGCGTCCGGCGACAGATTCGCGAAACGCTCTTTGTCGAGCGAACCCCACAGCGTGTCAATGGTTTCCACGACAGCGCTGCGCGCGACGATGTATTCCATTTCGCATTCGCCGAGAATGTATTGGGCGCGGTAGTTGTCGGCCCATTTCTGCCCGGTCGCGGCGATGACCTTGCCCGCGGCGAGGTCGCGCACATAGTCGAGGGCGGCACGAGCCGTGCCGAGCGGAACGCCGGGCATGATGCGGGCCAGCGCCTCCGGTTCGGCCAATTTACCTGTGCCGCTTTTGCGTTCGCTGAAGCTGAAGGAATGATGTTCCGGCACAAAGAGGTTCTCGACCGCATAGTCGTTGCTGCCACTGCCGCGCAGACCCATGGTGTCCCAGGTGTCGAAGACCTCGACCTGGTCGCGGCGCATGAAGAAGATCCGGACCACCGGCTTGCCCGCCGGTGTCGTCTCCATCCGGCCGTCGGTCAGCACGAAGGCGCCGCCGATCACCAGGTCCGCGTGGGTGATCGCACTGCCGAACTTCCAGCGCCCGGACAGTCGATAGCCGCCGTCGACCCGTTCGGCGCGGCCCGCCGGGAAGATCAGGCCCGCGGTGACCAGGTCCAGTGTCGGCATCAGCTCGGCGACGGCCTTGTCGTTCAGGTATCCGGCGTAGATGCCGGTGGCCGCGCCGATCATGGCGCACCAGCCGGTCGCGGTGTCACCGTAGGAGAGTGCTTCGACGATTTCCAGCTGTTCCAGCGAGGTGAGTCCGGGCCCACCGTGTTCGGTGCTGAAGCACATGCGATAGATGCCGAGGGTACGCAGCAGTTCGACGATATCGTCGGGAATGCGCCGTGCCGTGTCGATCTCGCTGCGGCGCTCGGCCAGTTTGGGTGCTACCGAACGGGCCGCGGCCAGCAGAGTGGTGGCCGATAACGTTTCTTTGTTCACCGTCGTGTTCCTAATTCTCTTGCACGAGAAGGGCGATCGCCGAGAACGTCTGCTCCGGCCCCAGTGCGGTGTATCCGCCGTCGACGGCCCATTCCGCGCCGGTCACGAAACTCGCCTTGGCCGAGGCGAGAAAGGCGGCGACCTCGCCGACCTCGCTCGCGTCGGCCGCCCGGCCGAGCATGTGGAACGGCGCCGCCACGCTGTTCGTGCGCGCCCGGTCGCCGCCGGTGATGTCGTGCATGACCCGGGACCAGGTCCAGCCGGGCGCGAGGCTGTTCACCCGAATCCCGTCGGGCGCGTATGCCAGCGCGAGACTGCGGGTGAGCTGCGCGATTCCGGCCTTGCTCACCGGGTACTGCAGGCGGCCGTGCTGAGCGACGTGGCCGCTCGGCGAGGTGAAGTTGACGATGGACCCCGCCGACTCCCTCAGGTGTGGCCGCGCGGCTTCGCACATCAGTGCCGTGCCGATCACGTTCGTGTTCAGCACCTCGAGCCATTGCGCTCGCGGGTTCGTCGTTTCGTCGTCGCCGTAAATGCAGGCGATATTCACCAATGCGTCTATACGGCCGGTATTTCCGGCGGCCTTCGTGATGAATTGGGCTATGGATTCGTCGTCGCGAATGTCCAGGGGTAGGAAAGTCGCCCGCTCCCCCACGTCGGCCGCGGCGCGAGGACCCCCGTCTTCATCGATATCCCCGAGCACAATGTCTGCGGCCTGATCGGCGAATACGCGGGCCACTTCGGTGCCGATAATTGTTGCGGCGCCGGTGATCAGAACTGTCTTACCGTCGAACAACTAGTGCCTCCCCTCACTGGGGCAACTCGAGCCTAGGTTCGA
Organism: Nocardia iowensis; assembly: GCF_019222765.1. Taxonomy (NCBI): domain Bacteria; kingdom Bacillati; phylum Actinomycetota; class Actinomycetes; order Mycobacteriales; family Nocardiaceae; genus Nocardia; species Nocardia iowensis. The sequence goes on from NZ_CP078145.1 coordinate 7,906,178, forward strand.
AGTATCGTCACTCGGACCCGCCTCTGACCAGCGCGATCCGCGACAAGAAGGTGCAACTTTCCGCCAGCACGGATGACCGGATCGACGACAGTGTGCCGTGAATCACACAGATCCGCGCACTCAGCGATGCACGTTATCGTTGTACCCGGGGAGTCGGGGTCCTAACCGGGAAATCTGGATCGACAGGTCTTCCGGCGCGGCTCCGACGGAGGAACCGGGCGGCCACCGCGTGCGCCCATTTCGAACGGAGCTGACGTTGTCCAGTAACCAGATGGTGTTTCTGCTGGTGGATCTCGTGCTCATCGCGGCGGCCGCGCGCGTGCTCGGCAGGCTGGCCGAGCGTCTGGGTCAGCCCGCGGTAATCGGCGAAATAGCGGCCGGCATCATCGTGGGGCCCACAATTCTGGGGGCACACTTATCCGGAATGGTCTTTCCACACGACATCCGCTCTTATCTGAGCGCGTTCGCGAATGTCGGCGTGATGATCTTCATGTTCCTGGCCGGGCTGGAGATCGATCGCGGATCGTTCGACGGCAACCGGCGCGTCGTGGCCGCGGTGTCGCTGTCGGCCTACTTCGTCCCGTTCGTGCTCGGCTGCTGTGTCGCCCTTGCGGTTCTGTCACGACACCAGGACGGCGGTGCACTGGGCTTCGCCCTGTTCATCGGCTGTGCCCTTGCGGTGACCGCGTTCCCGGTGCTGGCGCGGATCCTGCACGATCGCGGCCTGATGGGCACCCGGATCGGGCAGCTCAGCCTGGCCAGCGCGGCCATCGACGACATCTTGGCCTGGATCGTGCTCGCCTTCGTCATCGGCATCGCCCGACCGGGTGTCAGCGATCAGTGGCGGCTGCTGCTGTTCGTACCGCTGGTGGCGGCGATGTGGTGGATCGTGCGCCCGTTGCTGGCTCGTGCCGCGCGATCCACCGCCGCGACCACCACCAATACGATGATCTTCCTTGCCGTCTCCGGCGCCCTGCTGTGGGGTGCGGCCACCGAATGGATCGGTCTGCACCTGATCTTCGGCGCCTTCCTGTTCGGCGTCATCTTCCCGCGCACCCACCGGCCCGCCGTGGAAGCCGGTGCGCAACTGCTGAGTTCGGTCTTTCTGCCCGCCTTCTTCGTCGTCGCGGGACTGCAGGTCGATCTCGGCTCGCTCGACCGGGCCGGGGTATTCGAGCTGGCCGCGATTCTGCTGACCGCCCTGGTCGGCAAGCTCGGTGGTACCTATTTCGCCGCGCGCGCCACCGGGATCGAACCGCGTGCGGCCGGTGCGCTGGCGAGTCTGATGAACACGCGCGGGCTCACCGAACTCATCATCCTGAATGTCGGCCTGACCACCGGACTCATCGGCGTGCAGCTCTATTCGATCCTTGTCGTGATGGCGCTGGTGACCACCGCGATGACCTCGCCGCTGCTGCGGCTGTTCGGGGTGACGTCGGAGGTGCGGCAGCTTCCAGCCCCCGCCGCCCGCGCGTCGCGGCTGGCGTCATGATCAGCGGGCCGCTCGAATCCCTTCCCGCGCAAGATCTCCCGGCCAGCGAGGTGCCCGCGGCATTCGTCGATGTGGACGAAACCCTGGTCCGGGAGATCACTTTCCTGTCCCTGTTCGCATTCGACGCCAACGGCCGGACCGATGTCGACGGCGCGGCGACGATCCGCGAGTTCTACGCGCTACGTGCGCAAGGCATGAGCCGCGCTCAGTCGCACCGCTGGTTCTATCGCCACTGGGCCAATCGCGACGTGGCGGAGGTCCATCGCGTCGGCCGCGCCTGGTTCACCTCCCGCATCGCGACCTCGGGCTTCTTCAATCCCGCAGTGCGCCATCGCCTGCACGAACTCGCCGGTTCCGGCACCCGAATCGTCCTGGTGTCCGGCTCCTTCGACGCCGCGCTGCGCCCCATCGCGACCCTGCTGCGCGCCGACACCATCCTGTGCACCGTGCTCGGTGTCGAAAATGGCTGTTACACAGGCGAAGTCATCTCAACCATGGTCGGCGACGACAAGTCGGCGGCACTGCGTAGTTACGCCGATCGCGCCGATGTGGACTTGGCCGCTTGCGCGGCCTTCGGCGACCACCACTCCGATATCGCGATGTTCGATCTGGTCGGTCATCCGGTCATCGTCGGCAACGCGGACCGCGCACTGGACGACTATCCCGCCGAGCGACTACCCGGCTGACCGGTCGCGGACACTCAACGGCGGTCGCGGAACGTGCGGCGCAAATCATCAACCCAGGCGTCAGGGAGTTCCCAAGGGATGAAGTGGCCACCTGCTTCGTGGGCGGTGAGGTTGACGTGGTTGTACCACTCGGCGCGGTCGCTGGCGAGCCAGCTCTGCACCCGTTGCTCAGGAGTGGTTACGCCGGGCGGGTTTTCGTGGCCGACGAACGTGATGCCGGTGGGGGCTTCGATGACCGGAATTCTGTCGTGCGCGGGAGTCCATGGGTAGCGGTTCGCGTTGGCGTAGTAGCGGATCGAGGTTCCGATGGCGTTGTTGACCCAGAAGATCATGGTGTGGGTGAGGATGTCGTCTTTGGTGAAGACGGACTCGATGTCGCCGTGGTTGTCGCTCCACTTGACCCAGCGCTCGAGGATCCAGGCGAGCAGGCCGACGGGCGAATCGGTGAGGCCGTAGGCGAGGGTGCTCGGCGCGAGGACCTGCGCCGCCAGGTGAACGGCGAACCGGTGCTCCAAGGAGAGGAGCTGCCGGTAAGCGGGCTCGGGCAGATCCGGCGGGATCGGTTGGCCGCCAGCGAGATCCCAGGCCCGGTCGCCGTTGAAGAGGGTGAGTTTCTGGCCGGACCCGATGTGGATGCCGTGCAGTTCGTCGGCGTATCGGTGGCCGAGCTCACCGGTGACGAGTGCGCCGACGTCGCAGCCTGCGGCGGCGTATTTCCGGTAGCCGAGGGTATCGGTCATCAGCGTGTGCCAGAGGTCGGCGACCTTCCAGAAGTTCATGTCGGGGTGCTTCGGCAACGGCGTGGAGAAGCCGAAGCCGGGCAGTGAGGGGACGATGACGTCGAAGGCGTCGGCCGGGTCGCCGCCGAAGGCAGCGGGATCGGCCAGCGGGTCGATCACCTTGGCCCAGTGCCAGAAGGTCCATGGCCAGCCGTGGGTGAGGATCAGCGGCGTCGGGTTGGGTCCGACACCCGGTTTGCGCAAGAAGTGGATCGGCACGCCCTCGACGCTCACGTGGTAGTGCTCGTAGGCGTTGATCGCGGCTTCGGCTGTGCGCCAGTCGTATTCGTTCAACCAGTACTCGACGAGTTCCTGGAGGTACCCGCGGCCGACGCCGTAGTACCAGTCCTCGTTGCCCGCGTCGTCCGGCCATCTGGTGAGCCGGAGCCGTGCCGCGAGATCGTCCAGTACGTCGTCGGTGACGTGGATGGGCGCGGCCTCGAGCGGGAACTGCGATGTCATGAATGTCCTTCCGAGATAGGCGAGTCCATCAGCGTGGCCATCCGCTCGAGCGCGGGCAGTGCCGCGCTGATGCTTTGTCGTTGCGTGGGCGTCAATGCCGCGACCAGCTCGGTGATCCGGCGGACCCGCTCCCGATGTCGCGTCTGGACGACCCGCGCTCCGGCGTCGGTCACCCGGACGAGCACCGCCCGGCCATCCGCCGGATCCGGCCGGCGTTCGACCAACCCGTCCCGTTCCAACCGACTCACCAACTGGGTGATCGCGGGCTGAGTGATCTGCTCGGTCACCTTCAGCGCGGACAACCGCATCGGCCCCCGATGGACCAGCGTGTGCAACACCGAAAGCGTCGTGAACGTGTGCTTCTCAGCGCTGGGCAACCGGATGGACGCCCTCGTGAACGCTCCCATCACCCTGACCAGCTCGTCGACATCAAGCCCGTGCCGCTGTCCTGCCACCCCCAAAATATATCACCAATTTATTTAATCTACTTATCTACTTCGCGAGTATCGCCGCCGTCCACGACAACACACCTGACTACGGCGTGAGCCGCACACCCTGTATACGGGGTGTGCGGCTCACTCAAGGGTGTGCAGTTTCAAGCCAGCCGACCGCGGCAGGCGGTGGGCCAGCGGTGGTTCGGGCGATTCGGTTAGCGCGCCTCGCCGAGTGCCGTGAGCATGCCCGGGGTGTCGAGGTAGGTGGTGAATCCCGCGATGCGGTCATTCCGCACGTGCCACACGTGCACCTGGGGGAGGTCGAAGGCGACACCTTGCCTGGTGGCACCGACACCGCGACCGATCACGACCACGTCGTCGCCCGCGGCGAAGCTGCGTTCGGGAATGGACTTGGCTTCGATGCTCGACAGCATCGTGCCGAAGAATGTGATGGCGCCCTCGTGTCCTACGTGTTTTCCGCCCCACGGTAATTGCGCGGTCATCGTTATCTCGATATCGGGGTCGAACAGTCGCTCGATGGCCGTGAAATCGATTTCGTCGAAGGCGCGGTACACCTGCGCGACCAGGTCGAGATTGGCTTGTGACACTGAAACGGGCTCCTCGTGGGATGAAACGTGTTGAACACCAACATCATCACCGTCGGTCGGCCCGGTCGCGACCGGAAGAAGGCGACACTTTGGTATCGGTTGGCCCAACACGCGCCACGGTCACCCGGATATCCGGAACCAGGGTTTTCCCGGAGGTCTCCGCGCGCCCGCCCTGCCAAGCTTATGAGCGTGAAATCCCCTGGAGTGCTGCTGTTTATCGCGCCCCTGTTCGTTTCCGGGTACGGAGTGCTCCGGCTGTTCGGTTTGGCGGATGGTGTTTACGGGCCGGGCCTCGATTGGCAGGCAGCGCACATCGTCGGCCTGATCGGCATGGTGCTCTTCGTCCCGGCCGTACTCGGGCTCGGACAGTTGCTCGGCCCCGGCGGCCTGCGGACCGCCGCGGTGACCGTCACGTTGGTCGGATTGGTTACCTCAATCGTCCAATTCGGCGCCGACATCGTGTTCGCCGCACAGGCCGCGGACAAGGCGGGCATGTCCCGGCTCAGCCATGAGTTCTCGGATACCCCTGGTGTTCGGCTCGCGTTCTACACGGTCGGGCCGCCGCTGTTCTTCCTCGGCTTGGTCGTGCTGACCATCCTGCTCGCGCGGGCCGGACGACTGCCTTGGTGGAGCCCGATCGTGATGACGGTCAGCGCCGTGGCGCCCGTGCTCACGCTGGATCTGCTTCCGCTGGCGGGTCTCGGCATTCTCGCCGCGGTGGTGCCATTGCGAAGGGCCGGTGACGAATCCGATTCGCTTGCGCGAGCGTTCCGGGACTCCGCCCAGTTGTAGTCGAGCCAGCGCCGTGGGCGGACCGATGGGCCACAGTAAAATCGTCTCGAATTCTGCGCCTACCCTGGTAGGAATGCATCCATGCTGCCTGAACTGAGCTTGTTTGCCGGAACCGACCTTTCGGCCCGCATCGAGCGCGTCGAACGATCGATGATGGAAGAGGGTGCCCGCGCGGCCGCACGGCGGAACCCGAAGGAGCAGGTGCTCGTGCACCCCATCGGCAGCGGCCTCGCGGTGTGGGCGGGCGCGGGTTCGCCGCTGAACAAGGTCGTCGGTGTCGGCATGACCGGCGACTTCGACGACAGTGAGCTGAAGGCCGTGGAGCAGGCTTACGCCGAGCGGGACGCGCCGGTGCAGTTCGAGGTCTCGACCCTGGCCGACCCCACCGTCGTCGAACGCCTGACCCGGCGCGGTTACCTGCTGACCGGTTTCGAGAACGTACTCGCGTCGCGTCTGGACCAAGGCAGGCAGGCGAATCCGGCCGAAGGAGTCGAGATCTCCGCCGTCGGCCCCGAACAGTTCGAAACCTGGATGAACGTCTTCATCGATGGTTTCGCCGCACCCGACACCCAGGGCGTCACCGCCACCGAGGAGTTCCCTCGCGAAGCCTTCGACGCCGCGATGCGCGACCTCGCCGCGACGACCGGCTTCACCGGTTCCCTCGCTCACCTCGACGGTGTCCCCGTCGGCGGTGCCAGCCTGCGCCGCACCGAAGGTGTCGCCCAACTCTGTGGAGCGACAACCCTGCCCGCCTTCCGCCGCCGCGGGGTACAGGCCTCGCTCTTGTCGACCCGCCTGGCCTACGCCGCCGCCGAAGGTTGCGACCTCGCCGTGGTAACCACCCTGCCCGGCTCGAAATCCCAGCAGAACGTCCAAGCAATCGGCTTCCAACTCGTCTACGTCCGCGCCCTCCTCGTCCGCGAAGCCCCCTAGCCTTCATCGAATCCTGTTGAGTGCGTTCGAGATTCAGCTGAGCAGGACCGTGCGTATTCGGTTCTCCGGGTCCACCCTTCGGCGGATCGCGGCGAGCCGGAGGTAGTTGTGGCCGAGCTCCATCAGCCGTTGAGCAGGATGGTGGAGTCCGCGGCATACGCCCCGAGGCGGAGCGGTGACGCCGGAAAATACATCCTTCGAACGATAACGATCGGGCCGGTGGGCCGATGTGCAAGATCGCTGCCCGGCCGGACAATTCCCCACAGAGCTTGCTATTCGGCCGGAAGGTGTTCGTCGTGACGGATGTTGTGCGAAGTGCGAGCTACATCGCTGCCACCGTGGCGGAGCTGCGGCAGTACAGCATCGCGGACAAAGCGGCCGGGATCGTCAGTCAACGGGCGTTGTTTCCGCGGCGCGGCCGAATCGAACTCACCGACCACGGCCTGGTGCTGACGGACTGGAGCGACGCGGGCGATCTGACGCTGCCGCGCGAGGCGATCCTCTCGCTGCGCCGTGCGTTCACCTCGCTCTACGGCCGATTCATCGGTGGCCTGCTCGATGCGGGAAAGCCGCTGATCATGCAGACGACCACGGTCGGCGAGATCTACGTGCTGATCGACCGCCGCGAAATCCTCGAATTCACTACCAACCGCCGATGGGAAGCCGCGATCGCCGCCTGGCGGCAGTCCTGAACCAGGCGCCGCGCCCAGCGACCGGCGTGCCGCCGTGGCGGCCGCCGGTGGCCATGCGTTAATGATCGAATGGTCATTCGCTGGCTAATTACGGCATTGGCGGCGGTGCTGGCCGTGGTGATGGTCGCGTTCAGCTACGTGATCCTCATGGTGCGAATTCCCGCGCCCTTCGTGCTGCTGACGCATCTGGTGAGCGACTATGGGTTGTACCTGATCCCGCTCGGCTCGGCGGGATTCGCGCTGTCGCTCATCGCATTCGGCAGGAAGGGACGCATCGGGGTACGCCGGGTGGCGGCGGTGACCGGGCTGGTGTGCCTGCTCGGCGTGGTCGCCGCGGGCTTTCCGCTGGCCGCGTCGTGGGGGATGGCCGTACGGCATGACGCGAAGCTGTCGTTCGGCGATTACCTCACCGGCGGCACGAATACCGGCGCACCCGTCGAATCGTCGAGCGCCGTGTACAACACCGTCGAGGGTGCGGATCTGTGGCTCGACGTGAAGTTGCCCGCGGGCACGGCGCCGCGGCCCGCGGTGGTCTGGGTGCACGGCGGCGGCTGGGCCCACGGCGATCGCGGGGAGGCGCCTGAGTGGCATAAGTGGTTGACCGACAAGGGATATGCCGTCTTCGCCATCGACTACCGGCTCACCCCGCCGCCGCGCTGGAATCAAGCGCCCGCGGATGTGAAGTGCGCCGTCGGGTGGGTCAAGCAGCAGGCAGGCAAGTACGGCATCGATCCGGAGCGGGTGATGATCGCGGGTGGCTCGGCGGGCGGCAATCTGGCGCTGATGGCCGCCTACGCCGACGACCGAGTGCTGCCGAGTTGTGCGGTGACCGACACGGCCGTCAAGGCGGTTGCGGCGTTCTACCCCGTTCCCGACCTGGCCGAGGCCTGGCGCGATACCGGTCTGCCCGACCGGATGCACGCCTTTCTCGCGGACTACACCGGCGGGACCCCGGACCAGGTGCCCGACCGCTATAAAGCGGCATCCCCGGTGACCTACGTCCGGCCGAATGTGCCGCCGACGCTGTTGCTGCACGGCACCAGAGACCACGTCGCCCCGTACCGGGGCTCGGTCGAACTCAACGAAAGATTACGCCGGGTCGGCGTCGAAAGTCAGCTGCTGGCAATCCCTTACGGCGAACACATCTACGACTTCACCTGGGGTGACTGGGGCACCCAGATCTCCAGGCACGTCTTCGGCAAGTTCCTCGCCGACCACTTCCCGATCTGACGGTGGTCCCGCGCGCAGTTCCGCCCGCTGCGCTCCACTTCGCCAGCACAATGCGCGCGTGCCGAGAACCATTGCGCTGCACCGGTCATTGTTTCAGGCGGCGTGTGCACTCCGCGTCGGCCGTCCGCCCGGATGACGGTGACGCCAGATCCAGAACACCGCGCACGCGACCAGCGCCCAGCCGCCGAGTACCAGAAACGGGAAAAGGTGTTGGTGCGCACGGAAATACACCGCGGTGTGCTGAGCGTTCACCGATGCGCCAGGCGGCAGCCAGCGGCCGATGTGGCCGAGCAGGGAGGGCAGTAGCGGCCAGGAGACCGCGCCGCCGGAGGACGGGTTGCCGAGCAGCACCATCAAACCCCAGGTCGGCAGGATCGCCCACCGTCCGACCAGGGTGTTGAACATGGTGAACACCATCCCGGAGGTGAACATCGTCAGCGACAGGATCAACCACGATTCCGCGAACGGCAGCCGAACCGCACCGAGCACCCAATCCGCCACCGCCGCAATGGTGAAACCGCCGAACACCGAATAGGCCACGGTGAAACCGATCCGCTCGGCCGGGTTGAGCGCGGACGCTTGCACACTGAACTGTGTTGCGCCGATGAAGCCGATGATCACCGCGGCCAGCGAGATGTAGAAGATCGCCAGCCCGCGCGGATCGCCGCGTTGCAACGGCACGACATCGGTGACCTCGACCGGCACCCCCACGACCGGACCGGCCTGCGCCGCGGTCCCGCTGAGCAGTTGCGCGACCGACTGACCGGACGCACTGGAAATATCGAGCCGCACACCCGGCGACCCCGCCCCGACGATGGCGAAAACCTTCTGCTCGTCCACATCCGAGCGAGCCGCCACCGCGCTGTCATACCCCCGCACGGCCAGCGAATCGTGCAGCGAACGTTGCATCTCCGCCAGAAACTCCCGAACCGGCGGATCCTGTGCGACCACCGCGATCGGAATCTGGCGCGGCGTCGGATTCGCCAGCGCGTACGTATACGACCCCGCGAACAATCCCGCCGCCGCGGCAACCAGCAACACCAGCACGGTCGCGGGCAGGTAGGGCGAAGCCCGCACCATCGCCAACCACTCCGCCCTGGTGCGCCGCCGCTCATGCTGACCATGCAGGTTAGCCATCTCCGCACCCTAAGTCCCACCAGCCACGATGCCCCACCACCCGCCCGGCCTGTCGCCGGTCGCACCCCCTTTGCGCGGGCAATTACGGCTGCGGTAACGGTGGAGATTCGGGGAAGGTGACGGGGAGGGCGGTCAGTGCTCGATGGAACGGGCCGGGGCGCCAGGTGAGGTCGGTGGCGGGCACCGCGAGGCTTAGCTCGGGTAAGGCGTCGAGTAGCTGGTCGATGGCGTCCTGGGCGATCAGGTAGGCCAGCGAACTGGCGGGGCAGACGTGCGGGCCGGTGCCCCACGCGAGATGGGAACGGTTGCCCGCGTACTGGTTCGCGGCGATCTCCGGGTCGGTATTGCAGGCGGCCATGCTGATGACGACCGGCTGGTGGGCGGGCAACCAGATGTCATCGATCAAGATCGGCTGCCTCGGGAAGCTGATGCAGAAGTTCGCCATCGGCGGGTCATTGAACAACACCTCGTCGAGTGCGTCCCTGGTCGACAGGCTGCCGCCGAGCACACTGCCGCCGAAGCGCTCCTCGGTGAGGATCAGCAGCAACGTATTGACGATCAAATTTTGCTGCGGCTCGATGCCCGCGCCGTACAGCGTGGCCAACTGGTGCACCATTTCGGTATCGCTCAGCCCGGCCGGGTGCTGCAGCATTCGGGTGGTGACGTCGTCGCCGGGTTCGGCTCGCTTGAGCTGGGTCAACTCCAGCAGTGCGCCGATGAGCATCTTGTTCCCGCGGTCGGCGTCGACGCCCTCGAAAATCGCGGCCATACCGGTCGCGGCTTGCTGCGCGATCTCGGCAGGACAACCGAGCAAGGCGTTCAGAACCGCGAAGGCGAGCGGAAAAGCGTACTGGCGCACCAGGTCCGCCGAGCCGTCCGCGCAGAACGAATTGATCAGCGGTATCGCGACCTCGGCGACGGTGTCGTGCAGACCGTATTGATCGACCTTGTCGAGCCCCGCGGTATTGGTTTGCCGGTAGCGCGCGTGCTCGGCGCCCGCGTTGCGTAAGGCATTCGGCCGCCATTGCATCATCGGCAACACCGGGCAGTCGGCCGGAACGCTCTGCTGCCAGGTGCGCGGATCGGCCGGAAAATGGTCCGGATCATTGAAGATCCGCACCGCGGTGTAATACCCGATCACCAAAGTGGCCGGCACGCCCGCCGCCAATTCCACCGGCACCAACGATCCGTATCGTTCGCGCATCTGCCGATAGGCGCCGTGCGGATCCGCCGCGAACTCCGGCGAATACAGCGACACCCGCGGGCCGTCGGTGTCGATCGGCGAACCGGGCGGGGCGGGCACGGCCCGGCTATGCGCGGTGGGCGGGGGCATCGTCATCGCAGAAAACTCCAGGCGGTCGAACAACAAGCTTCGTGAGCCTATGCAGCCGATAGTTCGCATGTACCGAAAACCGCTCGGTCGCTCTAGAAACCTTTTCGCGCCACTCCGGCAACATGTTTGCCACCTATTCGCCCTAATGGTTGCATGGAAGCACAATGCCTGGTGGCGTGATTGGCGTCGAATTTGCCGTGCAGACCTTTTGGTGAAAGGAGTTGTGCGTCGATGCCTGCGCGTGCATGCCGTCGAGGAATCCCCGCTCTGACTGTCACATTCGTGGTCGCGGGAATGGTCGCGGCCGCTCCCGCGTGGGCCGATATCAGTCGGGATGGCGCCTTCGCGCCCGCGGGCGCGAACGATTGGGGGTGCGTCCCGACATCGGCCCGGCCGGAACCGGTGCTGCTCGTGCACGGGACGTGGGGCAATCAGAACTCGTGGGACACCCTGGCGCCGCAGCTGAAAGGCCTTGGGGTATGCGTTTTCTCGCTCAACTATGGCCACGCGCCGTTCAGCGTGCGCGGCTCGGCTCCCGGCGTCTTCGGCACGGCGGACATCCGCTCCTCCGCCAGGGAACTCGCGGCGTTCGTCGACCGGGTGCGCGATGCCACCGGCGCGGCGAAGGTGGATATCGTCGCGCATTCGCAGGGCGGTCCGCTCACCCGGCAGTACTTGCGGTTCGAGGGCGGCGCGTATCGCGGCGATGCGAGCCGCAACAAGGTCGGCCGACTCGTCACCATTGCCGCCACCCACCACGGCACCACGGCCGATGGACTCGGCCAGCTACTACCGACCGGGAGCGCATCCGGAATAACGGACGGCGTGATTGCCAGGGTGCTCGGTATCGCGGCGGCGCAACAGCTGACCGGCAGCGAATTCATCCGCACCCTCAATGCCGCGGGCGACACCGAACCCGGCATTCATTACACGGCGATCGCGACGCGCGTGGACCACGTCGTCACCCCGCCCGAAGCCACCTTCCTCCGCGCCGGTCACGGCTCGACCGTCGACAATGTGTGGGTCCAAGACGTATGCCCCACCGATTCTTTCCACCACGGCATCCTCCCCGACTCGCCCGCGGTCGCCCTTTTGGTGCACCAGGCCCTCGGCCTGAACTATTCCGGCGACCCGTGCCCCGATGGCGGGTCGGTCCCTCATACGCAGTAGTGGCACACGCCGTTGGCGGGGAGTTGGATGAAGCACTGCGCGCATACGGCCGCACGCGTCGGCTGCGGCTTGACTTCCACCTGCGCGGTGCTGCTCGTCGAACGACGGCCCGCCACCTTGGGGGTGAGGGGTGGAATCGCCATATCGGAAGGCATTGCGGCGCCGTAGAACTCGTAGCACTGCCAGCGGGCGTAGGCCGCGTGCAATTCGAGATCGTCCGGCATCGGCAATCCGGCAAGCTCCAGTACGTATTTGTAGGTGTCGCCGACGGTGTGGTTCTGCCGCACACACAGCGCGGTGAGGGGTGGCTCCCCCGCCTTGTGACAGCGACGGGCGATCTTGCGCAGGATCGCGTCCATCCAGGTGCGCGTCGGCGCCTCGGTATGCACCCCCGAGGCCTCCTGCACCCGATCGGCCAACTCGCCGACGGTGATGAAATGCCCGTACCCCGTGGCGATCTCGGACAACTCGGCATGTGCGGCCAGCGCCCACGCCACCGTCGCCGCACGCAACGACACCGCGGCGCCGTCACCCGCCCGCCATGCTCCCGCCGTCGTGGGTACCGAATTCCTGATCACGCGACCAAGTTATCGCGACACCCCATGAAAAGACGAATGACCCGGCGACCTGCGCGCATGCACCGAGGCGACCGGCACTTGCGGCAACAAGCCCTTTACCAACTATACGGTCGACCGTATGCTTAACGTGTGACTACCAAAAGCACTGACATGACACCGGATTCACGAGTGCGGGCCGTCGCCGAGATCCAGACGACCCACCTGTTCGACATGGCCATCGATTTGAATCCGCCGCTGGACATCGGGAAGGGGCCGTTCGGTCATCGGATCCTGTTCGGCGCTGCCGGCGGATCGTTCGATGGGCCGAAGCTCCGCGGCGAAGTACTGCCGGGCGGTGGCGACTGGGCATTGTTTCGTCCCGACCGAGCAATGACGCTCGATGTGCGGCTGACGCTACGCACGCATGACGACGCCCTGATCCAGGTGACCTACGGGGGACGCTGGGTCATTCCGCCCGAACTGCGAGACGACCTCGCCGATCCCGTCAAGAGCCGTCAGATCGACCCGGCGCGTTATTACTTTCGAACCGCTCCGCTCTTCGAAACCGGCTCGGAGCAGTACGCGTGGCTGAACGACATCGTCTGTGTCGGTTCGGGTTATCTGATCGAAGGCGGGGTTGCCTACCAGGTCTCGCAGGTTATTTGACGGCACGCGCCCAGCCAGGTCCGCACGAAAGTTTCGGTTAGCGTGCGGATCTGGGCCTCGGGCCGCCCGCGATGGGCACTCCGGTACGCCTGGCCTGGGCCAGCGACGCGGACGAGTCGGCGCTGCGGGCGGCGGTCTGCGGGATGACGGGCGGCATCCCGGTCGGCGCAATTACTGGTTGGCGATAGTCCGCGAGCTTTGCGGTGCCCCACACGTACGGGTCTGCCTGCGCACTGCCGAATGGTGACCAAGCCAGGCGGGTCTGCCCGGTCTTGTCGTCGGTATCTGAGTCGTAGACAAGGATGTTCATCGCGAACCTGTCGGGGTCGACCGCCGCGGGAAGCTCGGTGAGCGGGATCTTCACCTCGACCGTGTACCCCCGGTACGGTTCGGTGACCACTGCGGCCACCCGCATCCCCGATAGCGCCGAGCCCTGATGATTGTCGGCATCGCGCTCGGCGGCCGGGCCGCCTGTTGCCGAGTACGGCAGGATGCCGGTCTTGAAGGTGGTGGAGGTGTCGTCGGAATCGCCGCGTGGATCGAGGGCGATCTCGACCGAGTCGGTGCGCCAATGCCGCTTGATGTCGTCGGCCGCCAGTTCGGCGCCCCGCCGGTCGTCAGTCACCGCGACCAGCACGTACAGGTCGTCGTTGTGCCTGGCCAGCTTCGCGGTCGCGGCGCACCCGCCGCCGCCTTGCCAGACGGCGAGCGGCAATTCTGGTCCCGGATACTCCCCCGGTCCCTCGACCGCATTGACGACCGGCGCGATCGCCACGGCCGGAATCGTAGTGCTCGGGTTCGGCGGGTAGTCCGGTTGGACCCGGTTGGCCAACCACGGCAAGCCGACTCGGTCGGCCCACGCGGCGAACTCGGCGTACAGCGGCTTCAATCCGGTTTGCCGGTGCACCGTCGCCTCGATGAACCGGCCGTCCTCGGCCAGCACCGTGAACCAATCAGAACCGAGCTGCCGCGCGTCCGATGGCACGCGCGCGGGCATCGCGGCGAAACCCTGTGTCAGATATAGCCGGGCGGCGTCGCGTTCGACCTGCGCCCAGGTCGTGTTGTGGACACGCGAGCGGACACCGGACCACACGCCGATGACCGGCAACCCAGTGTCGGGATCGGTGCGTTGCTGTTCGGGTGCTTCGGGTCCGAGGAGCGAGTCGAACCGGTAGTTCTGGGCGAGAAGCCTGCTGGGCTGCCACGGTGCCAGCCCCTCGTCGGCGAGCTGCCCGGGAAATGCGTTCGGGTCACCCGCCAGCCGGAACGCCTCAATTCCGAGACGCGCCGAGAATTGATGTCCGCCATGCTGATTGAACGGACGCGGATCCATCACCACGATCGTGTGCGGTGTCGTCAGGCGGACCAAGCGCACCAGCCTGGCCATCGTGTCCTGTTCGTCCCAGATGCGTGCGGTCAGCGGCGCGGACAGGGTGTACCAGAAGTCCGGCTTGTCGAGGTAGTAGATGTTCTCGATCCCGGCGAACGCGGTTGCGGTCCGTTCCTCCGTCTCCCGGATCAGGCCCAGCTCCGGTCCTTCATCCAGCCCGACGGCATTGCCGCCACCCTCGCCACGGGTGACGGTGACGACGCCGGTACGCCAGCCCAGGTCTTCGTGCCACTGTCCGAAAGTGGAGAGATTGCTCGATTCGTCGTCCGGGTGCGCACCGATGAACAACACGTCGGTATGCGCCGGATCCCGTCGCGCGTCCACCGTGTTCCGTCGACCGTCGCGCCGAGCAGTGTCCGACGGAATGCCCGCCACCAGCCCGGTGACCGCCAGGCCCGAAGCAAGAACAGCACGCCGACTCAGTTTCCTCGCCTGCGCCACCCAAGCCTCCAGTCGTCGCGGACCCGCTACCTGCGAGATCTGGCCACCCTAAGGGACCAAAGCGACCGCGGCGGACTCATGTTCCGTTCCGACGCAGAGCCCTCAGCTACCGCCTACTTGGCGACTCCCCGTCGGCGGTCTTCGCCAACACCGAGTCCGCCTGGGAAGCCATCGGCTGGGAGACGAACGACTACACCGCAGTCACCCTCTTCTGCATGACAACCGAGACATTCCCCGGCGGTAACCCTGCCCCGCCCCGCTAGCCTCACCCGATAAGCGAACCGGCGCGACAGGAAAAAGGCCCATCCAGTCGGATATCGTCTGGGCGCGAAGGGGTTTCGCCTGTCCGGTGCCCCCGCTGGATCTCGTCGAGGAGGCTCGAGGCGTTGGTGGAGGGTTTTGTAGAGCGCGGGTTCGAAGGGGTCCGAGACGGCTTCACGCGCGCACACGAGGGTGATGAGGGCGCCGCGCAGCTGTGCGTGTATCGCCAGGGGCGCGTCGTAGTGGACCTCTGGACGGGGCAGGACCCGGAGTCCGGAAAGACGTGGGACGCGGAATCTTTGACGGTGCTCATGTCGGTGTCGAAAGGGATGACCGCGACCTGCGTGCACATCCTTGTCGATCGAGGCCAGCTCGACCTCGACACCCCGGTTCGGGCGTACTGGCCGGAGTTCGCGGCCGGGGGCAAGGCCGAGATGACGGTCGCCGACGTGCTGTCGCATCGAGGTGGGCTGTCCAGCTTCGATGCCGAATCCCATATCGGGGCCCGAGATTTGCCGGACTGGTCGGCGTGCGTGTCCGCGCTGGAGTCGATGACTCCCCTGTGGCAGCCGGGAACCGCGTTCTACTACCACTCCCTTACGTGGGGCTACCTGGCCGGCGAGCTGATCCGGCGGGTCACCGGAAAGAGCGTCGGTGAGTTCCTCGCCGCCGAGATCGCCGAGCCGCTCGGGTTGAGTATGTGGATCGGCCTGCCGGAAAACGAGGAATACCGGGTCGTTCCGCAGTTCACCCGCCGGTACATGCCCGGCGCCGCCGACGTGGAAGCGGTGCTGATCCGCATGGGGGTCGACGTCAGCACACGGCTGGTTCGCGCGACGCTCGCGACGGTCGCGACAAGGGACGAGGGCCTCGCGCTGCTGAATACCCGAGCGGGGCACGCGGCGGAAGTCCCGTCCGGCAACGGGATCGGAAACGCGCGCTCGGTGGCACGAATGTTCGCCGCGACGATCGGTGAAATCGACGGCATCCGCCTGCTCACCCCGGAAGCGGTAGAGCGGGCCCGCCAACCCCAAACCGAGGGCCTCAACCACCCGGCGCCCCTGGACATGATGCCGCGAAACAACTACTTCGCCCACGGCTACGAACTAACTCGCCCCACCCAACTCCTCGGCAACGGCGCCTTCGGACAGATCGGCACCGGCGGACGAATCGGCTTCGCCCACCCCGAATCCGGCACCGCCGTCGGCTACACCTGCACCAACATGGTCGGCGACGACACCGGAGGCCCCGACCCCCGCTGGCTACCGTGGTCCGAGCCCTTGCGCAAAGCGCTCACCTGACCTGCCCTACCACGCGCGGGAGGCGACCCACGGATAGGCGTCCAGGGGCGCGGCACCGGGAAGACGGCCATGGGTTGAGGGTCGGAGGAGACGGACCGGAGACTCGCGAGGGAATTCTCCTCGTGTGGCGCCGGGACCGGAACGGTATGTGGCATGGGGTGGTCGTGTTCCAAGAGGATCACGGACTCGGCCGAGAGATTGTTCCCGCCGACAGGCTCCACAAACCCGACCTAGACCGTCGCCGTGGCATTGTGTCGAGGATCCAACTCCAACCCCTTCGAATTGAGCCGCCCGCCAGAGCGATGTCCCGACGGCGGAGGCCCGAATGGCCGGTGTCACGGTGGTACATGCCGAGTCAGCCATGGGCTCAACAGCAAACCTCGGCCTCGCCGGTGTCCGCCCAAGCGGGCAGCGATCGCACGCAGCGACCCACCCGCGGGGGTCGGTTTGCCGAATCCGGTCGGCTCGGTGTCGGCCGAAAGCGTGCCCTCGTTGCCGAGACTCATTGCCACCGATAGCAACTCGTCCCAGCGCTCGGAGGCGTCCGGTTGGTGCGAAAGAACCCGGTTGCCCGAAGTGGATGGTCGCCGCCAGATTCGGATAACGAGAGTGGCTGGCCGCTCCTATCGTTCCGATGAAATCGGCGCTCAGGAGTTGGGTATGAACGAGTTTCGCGGTAAGCGGTCGGCCATGATCGTGGGGGCGGGTGTCGCCGGGCTGACCGCGGCGGCTGCCCTGGCGCGCGCGGGCTGGCAGGTCGAGATCGCCGAAGCCAGTCGGGACCGTGCGACCGCTGGATGGGGGCTGTGCCTGACCGGTCCGTCGCTGCGTGCTCTGGATGCGCTGGGCTTGGCGGACGCGTGTCTGGCCGAGGGTTATGGGATGAGCGTGATCACCCATGTGGACGTCGACGGCATACCGAGCGACCGGGTGGAGCTGCCGCGGCTCATCGGCGCGCGGCGTCCGGCGATGGTCGGCATCGCTCGCCCGCAGCTGCACCGCATCTTGCACGCGGAGGCCGAGCGGTGCGGGGTGCTGGTACACCACGGCTTGACCGTCAATTCGATTGACCCGCAACAGGCTCTGGTCGACGTGCGCCTGTCGGACGGCACGGACCGACGGGTCGACCTGCTGGTGGGTGCGGACGGTATCCGCTCGTCGGTGCGGGGCTTGCTCGGCTTCGAGACGCCGGTCGACTACCTCGGGCAGATGGTGTGGCGGGCTCTGGTGCCGCGTCCGGCGTGGGCGACGGGTATTCACCAGTTCGCCGGGAAGGTCAACACGGCCGGCATCGTGCCCATCTCGGGTCGCCATGCCTATGTGTTCTTGACCGAGAACGGGGTGCAGCCGAACATGCTGCCCGAAGCCGAGCTCGCCTCGCGGCTGGCCGACCTGCTGGCGGTCTTCCCGGGCCGGGTGGAAGAACTCCGCGCGCTGGCATCCGCGTCCGACTCGATCGTTCGCCGACCGGTCCACACCGTTCTCCTGAGCGGCGCCTGGCACCGCGGAAACTGCGTCGTGATCGGCGATGCCGCACACGCACCGGCGCCACAGATGGCCAGCGGCGCGGCGCTGGCCATCGAGGACGGGCTCGTCCTGGCCGAGGAACTGAAACGCCACTCGACCGTCGAGCGCGGCGTCGAGGCGTTCGTCGCCCGGCGTGCACAGCGGTGCCGCACGCTCGTGCGGACCTCGGTGACAATCTCCGGCTTGGAACAGGCGCAACGCCACAGCGAGGCGTATCCGCTGGGTGATGCCTGCCATCGGCGGATGGCCGAGCCCGCGTAACCATCCCGCGCGCCGCCGCACCGGGCGTTCACATATCAGAAGGAGACACACAGGTGTCCGCTACAACCACCCGAACCCTGTCCGACGCCCAACAGTGGCTGCGCGAACACCTCGAGCAACGCAGGAACCCTTTCAACGCCATCGATCACGATGCCGCCGCGCGGCACATCGAAACGCTCCCCGGCATCGATCCCGAGTCCTGGGCCGGGCACTGGCTGGCCGGAGCGGAGGAATTCGCGAGCCGGGCGCGCGCGGCCGAGGCAAGCGACGATCGCGAGCAAGCGCTGGAGAACTGGTGGCAGGCATACCAATTCGCGTTCCTGGGCCGCTATCCCTCGCCCCTGCACCCGGCCAAGCTGCACGCATACGACCTGGCCGTGGAGTACTTCGGGCGGATGTCCGCGCTGGAGCACACACCTGTCCAGCACGTCGAGTTGACCTTCGACGGGCGTGCCGGAGACGGCGATGCGCTGCGGTTCTTCGTGGCACGCCCGCCCGGAGCGGCGGTGCGACCGCCGGTAGTCCTGATGTGGGGCGGGATCGATGTATGGAAGGAGGAAACCTACGCGCGCGGCCGGATGCTCCGCGAACGCGGGTTCGCGACGCTACACATCGACAAACCGGGGGTGGGGCAGTCGCCGGTGCAGGCGGGCCGCGACGCCGAGCGGCAATGGGATCCCGTCTTCGCCTGGCTGCGCGGGCAGCCGGACCTCAACTCCGAAAAGGTTGCGGCGCTCGGCCTTTCATTCGGGGGTTACTGGGCGATGAAGCTCGCCCACACCCATCGCGAACAGCTGGCCGCCGCCGTCAACTGGGGCGGCGGCATCCATCTGACGTTCCAGCCCGAATGGCAGGAGCGCAGCCGCAATGCCTCGTCCTACCTGATGGACCTCATGCCGGCGCGGGCGCGCATCTTCGGCGGCAACAGCTTCGAAGACTACGTCGCCCGCTGCCCGGAGCTGTCCCTGCTCGACCAAGGGGTGCTGGACCAACCGTCGTGCCCGCTGCTGCTGGTCAACGGCAAGGACGATCGGCAAAACGCCTCGGCGGACCTGTATTTGGCGCTCGAGCACGGCAGCCCCAAGGCCGCGCGGATGTTCCCCGGCGGTCATATGGGCCGAGGTCCCGTGCTCGAAACCGTCGTCGACTGGCTGACCGAGCGACTCAATTAACCGACTCATCGAGGAGTACCCGTGCGCACCAATAGCTTGATAACCCATCTGCGGCACGTCGATATCGCGATGCCGAACTTCGCCGAGCAGCGGCGGTTCTATACCGAGACATGGGGTTTGACGGAGACCGCCCACGACACCGGGGTCGCGTTTCTGGCGGCCGAAGGGTCTCCGGAACAGTACGTGGTTCGCCTACGCGAGGACGCCGAAAAGCGCACCGATTTAATCGCTTTCGGCGCGGCCGCAGCCGCCGATGTCGACGCCCTGACCGAGCAGCTGATCGCGCAGGGCGTGCGGCTGGTGCACGAACCGAAACTGCTGGATACTCCCGGGGGCGGCTACGCGGTCCGCTTCTTCGACAACGAGGGGCGCGTCGTAGAGGTCTCCGCCGATGTCACCCCGCGGCGCCACCGCAGGATCGAGGCCCGCGAGCCCGTTCCGGTCCGGCTGTCTCACGTGCTTATGAACTCGCCCACACCTGAGGCGACGGTGCGCTGGTACATCAAGCACCTGGGGCTCCGCCTTTCGGACACCATGTGCCTGGGCACCAGCCACGAGATCATGTGGTTCCTGCGGTGCAACAACTTCCACCACAGCTTCGGCATCGTGCGCGGACCGCATGCGGCGTTCCACCATGCATCTTTCGAGATGCGTGGCATCGATGAGTACATGCGGGGGACGGGACGGATGCGCCGCCTGGGTATCGAGCGCCTGTGGGGGCCGGGCCGGCACCGGGCCGGTGACAACTCCTTCAGTTACTACCTGGACCGGGCCGGTAACACCGTGGAATACACCACCGAGCTGGAGATCTTGGACGAGGACACCTGGCATCCGCACCTCTACGACCTGCGCGACCCGGCCAACGCGGATCAGTGGGGCACGGCCGACGAGATGAACGAGTTCATCGCCGCCAAGTCCCACAACGACATCGACCGCGGGCTGTTCGTCGCTCCACCGATTTGATCGTGTTCGTACTGCTGGACGCCAAGCCGCTGGTCGACTCGGCGTCCGGCCATGCGGTGACATACTGACACCAGCGCCACCCGCCACGCGACGCGGAAAACCGTGGCGGCCGGTGCAAGGGAGGTGAACGCCGTGACGGCGCCGCTGCACAACTTCCTCCTCACCAAGTCGCAGAACCCGGTCGATCTGCTCAACGCGGCCACCCGGCTGTTCGGCGGCTCGATCGCCACCTCACCCTTGGACGGGCTGCGCCACGGCGACCATGAGCTGCGCGGCGTCAGCGCCCACGACTTCGCGGCCGGCTACTTTGCCTCGCCACTCGATGTGCGCGTGGTCTCGGGGGTCGGCCGCCGGTCCTATTTCGTCAATATCGGTGTGGCAGGCACGATCGCGGCGACCAGGGGGAGCCTGCGGGCGACCCTCGACCCGGCGACGGCGGGCATCATCAACCCCGGAGACACCCAGGAGCTGCGGCCACTCGGCGACGGAACGCGGTTTCTGGGGCTGCGGATCGACGCCGCTCTGGTCGATCAAGAATTCACCGCGCTGACCGGGCACCCGCCCGTGTCGACAGTGCGTTTCGATTTCGCCCTCGACCTGGCCGAACCCAAGGGACGCGCCGTGCGGCTACTGGTGCGTTCCCTGGTGGAACAGCTCGATTCGGATGACCCGTTGTTCCAGCGCGCGGAGCTACTGCGCAGCCAGCTCCGATGCATCGTCACCGCCCTGCTGCTGGCCCAGCCACATTCGCACACCGATGAACTGCGTGACGGTCCGCAGCCCGGCTACCCGCGCTCCTTGCGCGCAGCCCTCGCGTTCATCGACGCGAACCTCACCGAGCACATCGGCCTCGGAGACATCGCCGCGGCCGCAGCCTGCAGCCCGCGGACCCTCACTTCCGCATTCCGCGACCGCCTCGGCCTGTCACCGATGTCCTACATCCGCAACCTCCGGCTCGAGCGGATCCGCGCCGACATCCTCGGCTCCACCGACCAGGTCGGCACGATCGCCTATCGGTGGGGCATAACCCATCTGGGTCGCTTCGCCCGCGAATATCGCGACCGGTTCGGAGAGTTGCCCTCCGACACCGCGGTGCGCAGATAACGGGCTTCCCGCCGCGCTCATCTCCCGCCCAGTAGTGATCCAGAAGCATTGCGGCGCAGTCCTTGCGGGGGATCGGCTCGGTAGGCTCTGGGCGGGCACAGATTCGCGGAGTCGAACCTGAGCGGTAGGCGGATTCGACTGGAGGTCCGGGGCGCGGCGCCTCGAGTGAACGCATCAAAGTTGCGGCACATTATCTTTCGCGAATCTGACCATGTGCCTGCCCGGTCGCGACGCGACGGTCAGTACCTGGCGTACGGGAAACAGGAATCGGGCGATGCGACGGCGCGGCCACCTACCCTCGAAGTATGCAAGGGCGCTACATCTACAAACACAGCCGCGTCGACAGCAACGGTCACGATGAAATTCAGGCGCATCTAGATGAATGGAGCAACGCCGGCTGGCACCTCCTCACAGTGACACGCGATCCCATTGGCCAGACACAACATTTCTATTGGCGAGCAGTGACTCACTAGCGTGCCTGCGATCTGCTGGACAACTGGCGAGATCGGTCGGTGAGACCACCCGCGCCGGGAGGGTACAGCCCGGCTCAATGTGGCCGAATCCACCTGTTGCAGTTGCAGGTCGGCTCGGGCCCGGGCTGCGTGGCTCAGCCGCCAGAACGACCGCTATCGAAAACGCCAACACCGAAGAAGAATACGACCAGGCCAACGGCCAGTGGGACGATCAGACGCTGGACTGCTCCTGATCTGACGCTGGCAACCCACCCCCTGGCCTTGCAGCCGAGCCCGGTCCGTCCTTCGGATCGGGCTCGACTCGTACCCAGGGGTCGTCATGTCTCCTGGAACTCTTCAGTCCTTGGGCGCCCGGCCTTTACCGAACGGTCCTTCATCCCGGTTACGCACCAGGGTGCCGCCCCGAGCGCAGCGGAGGGCGCCCCCATTACCCGCAGACGCAGACGTCCAGGAGACCGTCCGATCCGACTGGTGATGGCAGGAATACATGCAGATCATCTAACTGAACGTATTGAACACCAACGGCTTTCATCGCAATGACAGACGCCAGTCCAGCTCGACCCGGACCGGATCGGCCGGTCGACCTCTACGGACGGGAGACGCTATGCGTCGTAGCCGGATACTGGTGGCAGCTGTCGCCGCCTCGGTACTGAGTATCAGAGCCGCCGAGGTCGCGTGCCTCTTCTGGCCCAGCGCTGTTCGCACGAACCATCCGACGACCCGTCCGTGACGAACTAAATCCGGGCTGGTACCAGCCCGCACAGAGCGTGCAAAGGAGGAGTTCGCCCATGTCTATCGTCGGTTCAATAGGTCGCCGGGTGACTGTCGGCGCAATTGCGGTAGCAGTCGCGACCGGTTTCGCCGTGGGTACGGCACCCACCGCAGCCGCCGCCGTGAAGGCCGAGGACATCGTGAAGTGCGCGGAGGAAGCCGATGACTTCGCCAAGTTCAAAGACTGCCTGAAGGAGAAGAAGAAGGAGGAGGAGGAGAAGAAGCCAGAGCCGAAGCCAGAGCCGAAGCCAGAGGAGGACTCGGACAATGGGGGGGACGACGATGGGGGTGTGCACTAGCCGGAGCCGGAGTGGCAGCTGGACTAAGGAGCCGGGGAACGGAACAAGCCAGGGCGGCGAATGAGCCTGCTGGACGTCGATATACCCGGTTAATTTGCTTCAACCGAGCCTTAACGCGAGCTGCCCTCCAGATTCGTCTGGGGGGCATCTTTCGCATTCAGGAATCATTGCAGGCGTTGCCGGTGGCGGTGTCGGCTTGAGTCCAGGGCGTCAGCGGTCGCGTGTCGGTCCTCGGTCACGGCCTTGGGTTTGCCCGGTACCGCCCCGCTCGACACCAGGTGCGTAGCCGGGTTGCGTTCCACTGCGGCAGTCGGCGGTTGGGCTTGGCCTAACGCGAGAACACGGCGTTCGGTGGTCGCCGAGAATATCGAGGCCAGGGGACGGACAGGCGGCTCTCGCGACATCACCGTCGAGGAGCTGTGTGCCATGCTGGCGGCCGTACGCAGCTCCGATGCTCCGTGCCCTCGAAAACTGTCGCGGGCAGAACGGAATCGGAAGAAGCCAGTGGCCTCCTACACGCCCCGACTGTGGCGGAATTCTGTGAACGGCTCGATCTCGCGGACTGGATAACGATGCTTGCGGGCACCGGATTGCGACGCAGCCAGGTACTGGGCTGTTGTGGTCCGACATCGATCTGAAAGCGCGAACGCTGCGCACGAGCGGAAAGGTCGTTCGGGTCAAGGGCAAAGGTCTCGTACGAGTCGAGAACGAAGACGATCCGGAGAACCGCAAGGGAGCGTTGGCCTTGCCTGAGTTCGTCGTGGAGATGCTGAACAGCGGCGCAAGAACCTGGCGGCACGGAAACTTGCATCTCCGCCGACCGAGGAAGCGGTGCTCGATCTGGTGTTTCTTTCGACCGTGTGGACGCTGCGTGATCCTCAGAACGTCGGGCATGAATGGCAGCGGGTTCGCGACGCGTTGGGCATTCCGGACGATGTGACGGCGCACAGTTTCCGAGGCGCGGTGGCGACGATTCTCGATGACGCTGGCTCGTCGGCACGCGTGACGGCGGATGTCCTGATGCACGTCGACCCCGCGATGACCCAGCGCCACTACATGGCACATGGTCGGGTTCACCGGGCAGCTGCTGCAGCCCTCGACAAGGCAGTGGGCGGTCAGAGGTGACCAGAGCCGAATTAGTTGGGACTTAGTTGGAAGATCCACCAACGCGAAGGAAGTCCGGAAACCAAAAATCCCAGCCTGAGAGAGGTTGGTAGAGGATTTGTAGCCCACTCGCTCGCCGTTCGCTCGCAGCTGGGGTTAGGACCGTAACTACAACGCGCAGATCGGCGCACCGGTCCGCCCGTACGGCGCAAGCCGAAAGTGGAACGGCTCAGGCGGCTGGGATACTGGTCGGCGCAGCAATCGGTTTGCCGGAACGGCGGAAGGCTGTTCATGCGAAGCGGCGCCGGATTCGCCCTTGTACCGCAAGGGAATTCAATCCTCACCCGCCGGGACCTTCGAAGCCGACGCGCAGTCGGCCAAGCTGCCTGCGGTGACCTGGCTGATGCCGCCGGAGATCGCGGGCGAGCATCCCGACTGGCGGCGCCGCACCTTCGGCGATCTCACCTCCGCGCTGCGCCTCGCCCAGCCGCCTGCCTCGAAACCGATCGGTTTCCCTGGCGTGGACGCCGAGGTCACGCGGGCTGACGCGACCGACAAACTGCCCAAGCCGGTCGTGCCTGCCGCGCCCCAATCCGAACCCGCACAGGAGCCCGGCACGAAACCGCACATCGGCCCGCACTGAACCGGACTATCCGGTCGTCCAGGTTTCCCGACAGCCGACGTTGTTCGGTCCACAGAGTGCCCGCCGCTGTCAGCGGGTCCCGATAGTAGCCGCGCAAAACCAACGAGGTTCCGGTAGTCACTGGTCGAGCGGGTTTCCTGATTTTGGCTGCGGGGCTGGGTGTTTGATGCTTAGCGGGTGTGCCGATGAGGGCCGGGCGACGGTGGCGTCCCAAGGAGCGGCGTTCCACAGCACCACGGCGGTGAAGACGCCGCCGCGCTCGGGCCCGATTGCCCGCCTGCGCCGGGCACACCACGGCCCAGTAAGGCGATCGCACCGACCCCGAGCACCAATACCTCATTCGCCGCGAGCGCGACCGTACTCAGAAATGGCGGTGATGTTGCTTCAGTCGACCAGGGATTCGTGCAGTGCCTGCCAGAGGAATCGAGGCGAGGTCGGCTGGGTGGTCAGCACGGCGGTCGTCCAGCGATCGCTGCGCTTCCCGTCGAAGTGATGGCGTTCCATACAGCGAATCACCCTGACGTCGCCCTCGCTGAACAGCACCTCGAAGTCGGTGATCTGGATCTCGAGGCCGGGCCGGGAATTGCGCGCCTGCCGTAGCAGGGCCAGCAGCTCGGATTGGCTGACTCGGACACGGTCTATGCTCACCATCGAGAACGTCTCGGCCTGGGTCGCGGCGAGGCGGTCGAGGATCTCCGGGTCCGCGTCGGTCCCGAACCAGGTCGCCAGCAACTGGTTCGCGGCGACGACTTCGGCCTCCAGGTTTGACGCATCGGTATTCGGCATGCCGACACACTATCCAGGCGGGGTGACAACTTCTGCTCAGAGCAGCCTGCGATCTCGGCTACCGCGTCCTCGGATGAGCTACAGGTCGCGTCCCCGATTCGTGGGTGCGAGTGATCCTGCGGCAGACTCGAATCCATGGTGCGCAGGTCGAGATTCACGCAGTTCACGAACGAGCAGTGGGAACGCATCGAAGCTCTCCTGCCATCGAGCCTAGAGGAGCGAGTGGCCCAGGCCCTCGACCTCGCCAGCGGATGGCGTTGAGATGGCCGACTTCAAAGAAGAACTGTCACCGGAGCTCATCGCGCGCCTCGCACGCGAACTCGCCGGCGCCTCGGCCTCGTTCGACCGGACCGCGTTCGAGCAGCTCGCAGGCACCGGCATCGGTGAACTCGAGCTGAAAGCTCGTATGGACAGGATCGCCGGTGCCCTCTCCGCGACGATGCCGGCGTCCCGGGAAGAAGCCGATCAGCTGATCCGCGCTGCCCTCGACAACGGGGGCCTCGAGGGGTGGGCTTCCATGCCCGTCAACGCCTACGTTGCCTCAGCGATGCTGGATCGGCCAGACATCGCGCTCCCGCTACTTGCCGCACTCACTCCCCGCTACACCGCCGAGTTCGCCATCCGCCCATTCCTCGACGCCCACTATCACCTCACGATGGACTACCTCAGGTCGTGGACCACTGACCCGGACGAACATGTGCGGCGGCTCGTCTCGGAGGGCACGCGGCCGCGGCTGCCCTGGGCGCCACGACTGTCCCGATTCGTCGCCGATCCCACTCCCGTGCTGGGGCTGCTGGAGGCTCTGGTCAACGACGACTCCTCCTACGTACGCCGTTCAGTGGCGAACCATCTCAACGATATCAGCAAAGACCACCCCGACCTCGCCCTCGACACCGCCACGCGATGGTCCCTCAGCACCACACAGGGCGATTTCGTCGTGCGCCACGGCCTGCGAACCCTCGTCAAGCGAGGGCACCCGGCCGCTCTTGCAGTTCTCGGGTTCGATCACAGCGCCCCGATCGAAATCGCGAACCTCGCCTGCTCACCTTCCACCATCTCCATCGGAGACACGACAACGCTCACGTTCACACTGCGCGCCGCCAACTCAACCAAAGCGGCGATCGATTACCTGGTCCACTACCAAGGATTCCGCGGTCCCAAAGCGGGCAAAGTGTTCAAGCTGACCGTCCGGGACCTCCCCGCAGGCCAAGCGGTCCCCTTCTCACGCCAACACCGATTCGGGCACCTCGCGATCCGCACGATCCATCCCGGCCCACACCGCATCGAGGTCCAAGCCAACGGACGCATCCTCGGTGCCACCGAGGTCGAGATAACCGCTGATCAGCCACCAGAAGCCTCAGCCCGAGTCGTCTGAGCTGAACAGAGACGCACACACGCGGGCCCCCTGCACACCGACCTCTCCCGGTCCAGAACCCGATTACCCGAATACCGGTCCCTGCCAGTCCGGCGCCCTGTTACGCCCGATGGTGCAACGCCGATGTGTTCGCGGGGTTATGGCGCAATGATGATCCGCCGCTGAGACAGATCGTCGAGCCGTTGCTGGATCGGCAACTGCTCCGGCAGCAGGTCCCGCAGTTCACTGAGGAACGTCTGAGCCTTGCTGAGTTCGGCGTTCGCACCGACGCTGACGGTGTAGGCGACATCGCCGGTGTAGCCGTCGACGATCGGCGAGCAGTCCAGAATGGCCACATCGCCCGCCCGTAGGGTCAAGCCGTCTCCTCTGGCTGGGCCCCATTCGGCATCGGGCGCCAGCGTGCGTTCGGCGAAGGCGGCGATCGGTTTGTGCAGCCATGTTTTCACGCCGTGATCGCGCAAGTATCCGGCCATCCATTGTTGGGCCCGGCCTTCGGTCCTGCTGCAGAAAGCCATCAACGGCTACGCCAAACTCGGCTACCTCAACACCCAAACCGAATTCGACGGCGAACTCTTCAACAGCATCCGACTCGACCCTGTGCGTGCACCGTTGGCGCGCACCGCGTGGAAGCTCTACGCCACCGGCGGCTACACCGTCGAACGACTCGAAGCGGCAATGGCCGATCGCGGATTGACCAGCCGAGCCCGCGGCAACTGCCCGAACGCCCCGTCGAAGCCCGCCAACTGCACCGCATGCTCGCCGACCTCTACTACACCGGATTCGTGGTCCACAAGAACCAGATCTACCCTGGTCGCCACGAACCCGCCTCTACGAACGGACACAGGACGTCCGAAACTTCCGCAGCAAAGCCGGCAGTGCGACCGCGTCTTCATGCACTACCTCGAGGGCGGCCTCTTCTGCCGTCGATGCCACCGCGACCACGGCCGGATATCGCGGCTGATTTACACCGAAGCACGCAGCCACACTGGCCGCATCTACGAATACTTCGTATGCCGCAGCCGCCAGGAAGGTATCTGCGACTTTGCCGCATCTGCCGGTCGCTCTCATCGAAGAACCCATCGTCGGCCGCTACACGACGCTTCGCCTGCCGCCAGATTTCGCCAGCGATGTCAACACCCTGCTCGAATCGACACTGGCCGACGAGCAAGGCACTATCCATGCCAGCCACGCCAGCCTCGAGGCACGTCTTGCCGAACTCGACGGGCAGGAGGAAGGACTTCTCGACCTCTCCGCCGATGGCACACTGCCTCAAGCCAAGATCAAAGTCCGACTCCAACGCATCCAGGCCCATCGCGCCACGACAAAAGCAGCGGTCTCCTCCGTAACTGCGGAGCTAGCAGCCGGTACAGGCGTGCTGCATGAAGCCCTGGGCGTACTGTCCAACCCCCACGCGATGCACCGCGACGCGGACGGCAACACCCGCCGCTTGATGAATCACACCTTCTACGAACGCTTCTACGTAGACGACCTGACCTAGACAGGCTCTACGCATCGTCGACCGAGGCGGCACAGGACGCGCACCGACATCGGCTCCACCCTCAAGCAATGCCCAGGCACGAAACAGCGATGGAGAACATAGGAAGAAGATTTGACCATCTCGGTCGGTCAACGCTGGTCCCTTATCCGAACTCGTGCCGGTATGGTCACGGGTTCGGATAAGGGACACTAGGTGGAGCTAAGGGGAATCGAACCCCTGACCTTCTCGATGCGAACGAGACGCGCTACCAACTGCGCTATAGCCCCGTGCGGCTCCGGGGAACCGCGCTGTGTCACTCTAGCAAAGGATGTTGCGAGACTCCGAATCGGGCGGGTGAGCTGGGGTTATCGGGAGTTACGCTGGTGTGGTTCTACTCGCCTGCCGCGCGGCGCATGTCGCCGCCGCCGGTGCGGTCGCGCAGGGCGCGGGCGGTGGCGGGGTCGAAGGGGTCGAGGTGGTCGAACATGGGGTCTTCGTCGTCGACTTCGAGGAGGGCGGAGCGGCGGCGGAGGGCGCGGGCGGTGTCGCGGTCCATGCTGGCGCGGGTGGCCTGGGAGGGGCGTGGGCCGTGGTGGTGTTCGCCGAGTTGATCGGCGCGGCTGAGGCGGGCGGCGCGGCGGCGGCGGATGTCTTCTTCGATGCGTACTTGCCGGCGCAGGTAGGTCAGGTAGCCGACGAGCACGACGCAGGCCAGACCACAGCCCCACCAGAATTGGGGTGTCATGGCGACGGCGAGGCCGCCGCACAGTAGGGCGGCGAGGACGAGACCGAGGACGGCGCGCTGACGGAAGGTGTAGCGGGCGGCGCGGGCGATGGCGTCGGCCTCGGGGTCATAGCCGCCGCGGCCGCGCCGGGTCGGAACGTAATCGAGGTCGTCGGAATCGGATTCGTAGTCGTCGCAGTCACGATGCGCGGCGGGCTCGTCGTCGTAGTCGTCGTCGGCGACGCGCGCGGGCGCGGTGGAGCGCGCGGGGGGTATCCGGGCTGCTGCCGGTTCGGTGCGCTCTTCGCCCACCTCGTCATCATCGACCGCGTCGTCGTTTCGCGCAGCGACTTCGTTGTCCGCGTTGTCGGAATCGATGTCTTCCGCTCCCGCACTTACCGATTCGTTATCGGACGCTTCTACCGCGTCATCGAGTTCGGCACCATCTGGTCCGGCGTCGTCGAATTCAGCGTCAGCGAGTTCAGCATCAGCGAGTTCGGCGTCAGCGAGTTCGGCGTCGGCGAGTTCGGCGTCAGCGATGTCGGGATCGGGGTGGGATGCCGCGGATTCGGCGATCGCGGTCATGTCACCTTCGGTAACGGGGTCGTCGGCCGGTGTTGTCATCCGGTCCTCCGCATCATCGCTGTGGGAATACTTTCTCTGTGCGCGGCGTGGCCGCCAGTTGGGGTCGGTTTCGTGGCCTGCGGCCGGTCCACTCCTGGTGCGCCGCTTGGAATCTCCACGGTGCAGCACGCGCGTCGCGAGGGCGGCGTCGGTGGTCCGCCGGATCCTCGGGTGCCGGTCGGCGAGGATCGGGAACAGGACGAAGACCCAGAGCACGACCAGTCCGATCCACAGGATCGAATTCGGCATCGCGGTCAGCACCTCCGTCCCGGCCTGGATTGGTCCGTTCGGCCGGCGAGCGGTGCGTAGCACGCCCCGCGTCCGCCCGGCGTTCATCCGCCGGTGCGGCGTGCACGCCGGTCGCCTCGCAGGCTCCCTGCCGGGGGCGCAAGACGCACCTCCGACGTCCGTAGGTTAATTCCGTGACGCGTCGAGATACGGCAGGCGCGCCGTGCACATCTGCCACACCTGTCACAAAGCCACCAATTCTGCCGCGCGTCGAATGCGCCGGGCGTGTCCGGATTGCACGAGTAACTACAGCGGGGTGGCCCGGCCCTCGCGAATCAGCCGGTCGACGACCGTGCCCATGAGCTCCTCGACGGTGATGCCGACCAGCAGATGATCGCGCCATGCGCCGTCCACGTCGAGGTAGCGGCGCAGCATGCCTTCCTCCCGGAAGCCCACATTGCGCAGCACCGCTTGGCTCGCCAGGTTTTCCGGCCGCACCGTCGCCTCGACCCGGTGCAGGCCGACCGGCCCGAAGCAGTGGTCGAGACCGAGCGCCAGCGCCGCGGTCGCGACACCCTGGCCGCTGAGGTCCTTGGCCACCCAGTAACCGATCCAGCCCGAACGCAACGCACCGCGCACGATATTGCCGACGGTCAACTGCCCGCTGAACGCGCCGTCCACCTCGATCACCAACGGAATCATCGCGCCCCGCCGGGCTTCGGCCTTCAGACTCGACCACAGCGACGGCCAGTTGGACGCGTGATTGCGCGCCTCCCACGCGCCGCGGCCGGTGGGCTCCCACGGCTCCAGATGCTCCCTGTCCCGCAGCCGGATTCGGCTCCACGCGGCGGCGTCGCGCAGGCGCACCGGACGCAGGGTCACCTGCCCGGCCGCGACCCGGACCGGACCGAGCCGCGCGGGCCATCCCGGATGCTGGGTCACCCGGAACACGCTCATCGCCTCCACGCCTCAGCCGCGCTGGGCGAGGAAGGCAACCCGGACCTCGTCACCGGTGCGGATCTCGGTGTCGTCGGGGTCTATCACGATCAGGCTGTTGGCCTCGGCCAAGGTGGCGAGCAGGTGCGACGACGCGCCCGCGCCACCGCCGAGTGGTTGCACCAGGTAGTCGCCGGTGGCCTCGTCACGCATGAGTTGCGCGCGCAGGTAGCCCTTGCGACCGGCCATCGAACTGATCGGGGTGATGGTCCGCGCCATGATGATCCGTCGCATGGGATGTCTGCGCCCCAAGGCGATTCGGATGAGCGGGCGCACCATCACCTCGAACACCACCAGCGCGCCGACCGGGTTGGACGGCAGCAGGAAGGTGGGCACTTCGTCGCGGCCGAGCCGACCGAAGCCCTGGACCGACCCGGGATGCATGGCTACCCGGGCGATTTCGAGCTCGCCGAGCCCCTCCAGTGCCTCCCTGACCTGATCGGAGGCCCAGCCGCCCACCGCGCCGGCGATGACGACGACCTCGGAGCGCACCAGCTGTCCCTCGACCACGTCGCGCAGCCTGCGCGGATCCGCGCTCACGATGCCGACCCGGTTCACGTCCGCGCCCGCGTCCCTGGCGGCCGCGGCGAGGGCGTAGGAGTTCACGTCATAGACCTGGCCGGGCCCGGGGGTGCGATCGATGTCGATGAGTTCGCCGCCGACCGAGATCACCGACAACCGCGGCCGCGGATGCACGAGCACTTTGTCTTGACCGACCGCGGCTAGTAGTCCCACCTGGGCCGCGCCGATGATGGTGCCCGCGCGCACCGCGACATCACCTGGCTGTACGTCGTCGCCGATGCGCCGCACGTAGTCGCCGGAGCGGACCGGTTCGTAGATCTTGATCTTCGCGCGGCCGCCGTCGGTGAAGTCCAGGGGCAGCACGGCATCGGCGAGTGTCGGCAGCGGAGCGCCGGTGTCGACCCGGACGGTCTGGCGCGGTTGCAGCCGGATCGGCTGGCGCGAACCGGCGATCACCTCGCCGACCACCGGCAGTGTCAGATCGACCAGTTCGTCGTTCTCGTTGCGAATGTCGGTGCCCGCGGCGGCCACATCGACGCTGCGCACCGCGTAGCCGTCGATCGCCGCCTGGTCGAATCCGGGCAACGGTCGTTCGGTGACGACGTCCTCGGCACACAGCAGGCCCTGGGCCTCGGATATCGCGACCCGGACCGGCCGAGGCGCGACCGCCGCGGCGGTCACCTTGATCTGCTGATCCTCAACCGAGCGCATCCAGCCCTTCCTGATCTCTTCGCACACCACCGATCGCACCGCGCGATTCCACTCCGGCACAACCGGTTAGGCGCACGCCAGTGTTCCATCGGCGGTGCTCGCTGCCCCTTCGTGGTTACGCAAGCTACCGCCTCCGGGTCTGACGCTCACCCCGCGCGGTGAACCATCATTCGTACCCGACGGTCCACTATCGGCGAAACCGACGCCCGCCTCAGTCGTAGGCAGTCAACTGCGGATCCCAGTCGGGACCGAGCCGATGCTGCAGCCACTCCCGCAGGGCAGGGCCGTATTCGTCGCGTTCCAAAGCGAAATCGACCGCAGCACGAAGATAGCCGCCCGGGTTGCCCAAATCGTGGCGCGACCCACGGTGCACCACCACATGAACCGGATGACCCTCGGCGATGAGCAACGCGATGGCGTCGGTGAGTTGCAATTCGCCGCCCGCGCCGGGCTCGATTCGGCGCAGCGCGTCGAAAATGGCGCGGTCCAACAGATATCGACCGGCGGCGGCGAAGGTGGACGGCGCATCGGCGAGCGCGGGCTTCTCCACCATGCCCTTGACCCGCAGCACATTCGGATTCACCGCGTCCGGCACCGGCGCCACGTCGAACACGCCGTAGGCGCTGACCTCGTCCTTGGGGACATCGATGGCGCACAGCACGGTGCCGCCGCGCTTGCGCCGGACCCGGCTCATCACGTCGAGCACGCCCGAAGGCAGCACCAGATCGTCCGGCAGCAGTACGGCGATGGCGTCTTCGTCGTCGTCGAGGGCGGCTTCGGCCTGGGCGACCGCGTGGCCGAGGCCGAGCGGTTCGTCCTGCACCACCGAGGTGACATCGAGCAGGCCGGGCGCCTTGCGCACCTTCTCCAGCAGTTTGAATTTGCCGCGCTCGGCGAGGGTGCTCTCCAGCACGAGGTCCTCGATGAAGTGCGCGACCACACCGTCCTTGCCCGGCGAGGTGACAATGACCAACCGCTCGGCGCCCGAGTCGGCGGCCTCGGTGGCGACCAGTTCGATGCCGGGGGTGTCCACCACCGGGAGGAGTTCCTTGGGCACCGTCTTGGTCGCGGGCAGGAATCGCGTTCCGAGCCCGGCTGCGGGCACCACGGCCGTGCGGAAGCACGAGACCAGCGTGGCGTCGCCGGGTTGTCCGGCCTTTGCTGTCATGCGCATACCCTATCCATCGTCACAGCCCCTGACTCGGCGTCGAGCCGACCGGGATTCCGGCCAGCCTATGGTGATCGACATGGAGATGCCCGGTGAGCGCGATAAACATGCATGGCGCACCGAAATTCTTGCTCGACGGGCAGCGATGACACCCGAGGAGCACGCGGCGGACGCCGTGGCCCTGGTCGCGGCCGCCCGTGCGCTGGAAGCCGGCGGGTGGGTCTGCGCGTACGTGCCGGTGCGCGGCGAACCGGGGTCGACGCAGGTGCTGGACGCGTTGCGGCAGGCGGGTGCCCGCGTGCTCGTTCCGGTCACCGGGCCGCCGGGGCCGCTGAACTGGACCGAATACACCGGCCGGGCAAGTCTGCGGCGAGCCAGGTTCGGCCTGCTAGAGCCCACCGGCGAGCCGCTGCCCACCAAGGCGGTCGGCTGGGCCGAGCTGATCCTGGTTCCTGCGCTCGCGGTGGACCGGCGCGGTGTCCGACTCGGGCGCGGCGCGGGATACTACGACCGGACGCTGGCCGCGGCCAGGCCGGACGCGCGGCTGGTCGCGGTGGTCCGGGACGATGAGCTGGTCGACCGCCTGCCCGAGGAACCGCACGACCTGCGAATGGGCTGGGCACTCACGCCACGCGGCGGGTTGCATCGGCTTGTCGAAGATCACGTCGCGGAATGAACGGTAGATTGGCAACGTTGGCACTGTCGGCTGTAGAGTGCCAGATGACGAAAACTTGCGGAGGATGCTGTGCCAACTTACTCGTATGCGTGCACCCAGTGTGACAACCGCTTCGACATCGTTCAGTCCTTCTCCGACGATGCGCTGAGCGTCTGCCCGGAATGCTCCGGAAAGCTGCGCAAGCTGTTCAACTCGGTCGGCATCGTGTTCAAGGGCAGCGGCTTCTACCGCACCGATAGCCGCGGCGGCTCGTCCACCGCGAGCGAGCCCGCGAAGTCCGACGGCGGCGCGAAGGAATCGAGTTCGTCGAGCTCGGATTCCAGCTCGTCCAACGGCAGCAGCGCGGCCGCCAGCACCGCTGTGGCCAGCTGATTCGCCGAGTTATCCGCAGCCTCTTCGTTATCCACAGCTAACCCTTTTCCGCCATCCGCGGGTGTGATCACGGCCATAGGATCCGGCCATGACTCGATCATTCGCCGATCTCGGCCGCGGCGGCGGCTTCCACTTCGGGACGTGGCAGCGACCGCCATGGGCAGATACCGTGCTGGCGCGGCGGCTGCTCGCCGCGGGCCTGGTAGCGCTGGCGGCGATCCTGTTCCTGCGTGGTGATCCCGGCGCGCAACGATCCACGGTGGTCATCGCCGGACGTGATCTGGCGCCGGGCCACGTCCTCGACGCGGGCGATCTACGCTCGGCTCCCCACGAATCCGCCACACTGCCCGATGGCGTCGTGCGTGATCCGTCGGACGTGATCGGTGCGACGTTGACCGGGGCGATGCGCGGCGGCGAGGTATTCACCGACATCCGCGTCGTCGGACCCCGGCTGGCCGCGGTCGCGACCGGCGCGCGCGATGCGCGAATCGTGCCGATCCGGCTCGCCGACACCGCCGTCGCCGAAATCCTGCGCGCGGGTGACCGCGTCGACGTGATCGGCGGGGAGGAGCAAGGCTCACGGCCCGCCCGGACGCTGGCGACCGACGCCGCGGTGGTGCTGGTGTCCAGCCCCGGCGACGGACGCGGCACCAAGGAACGGGTGGTGCTGGTGGCGATGGACGCCGAACACGCGGCAGTGGTCGCGGCCGCGTCACTGCACACCGCGCTCACCGTTGTCTTCCATTGAGTTGTCCGCACATTTGCCATCACGGCCAACTAGCATCGGGCGTACCGGAAGACCGCCGAGCACCACCTGTCAGCTCCACACTAGCGCTTGCCACTCCGCCAGCTCCGGAGGGAGATATCGGCAATGCTCAAGGGTTTCAAGGATTTTCTATTCCGCGGAAACGTTGTCGACCTGGCGGTGGCGGTGGTCATCGGTACCGCGTTCGTCGCGATCGTCACCGCGTTCACCAATGGCATCGTCAACCCGATCCTGGCCGTCTTCGGCGGCAGCGATGAGCTGGGTCTCGGTTTTCGGCTCGTAGCCGACAAAGCGGCGACCTTCGTCCAGGTCGGTCCGATCATCACCGCCGCGATCAACTTCGTGATCGTCGCCGCGGTGTTGTACTTCGTGCTCGTGCTGCCCGCCATGCACGTGAAGAAGCGGTTCAGTCCGGAAGCTGCCGAGCTCAGCGATGCGGAGGTGCTGATCCAGATCCGCGACCTGCTGGCCGAGGGCCAGCGCAGCGCGGGCGGTAAGCACGAGTCCTGAGTTTCAGATCGTAAAAGGCTCTCCCCACAACGTCATCCAGGTGACGACCTGGTCGGTCTCGACGCTGAGACTGACGAACGCGCGCGCCTGCGCGGGTCCGCCGCAGCCGGTCAGGTCGATGGTCTCGTCGGCCCAACTGACCGAGCCATGGTTGCCTTCGAATTGATTGCGCGTTTCGTGCACCGCGCTTCCGAAATCGTCGCCTTGCTCCAAATCCAGCACGTAGAACGACTTCATCTGACCGGGTCCGAGCGACAGATTGCCACCGATGGCGGTACCGGCGTTCGGCTCGATCGCATTCCCACTCCAGTCCAAACCACCGGCGGCACCGCCGCCTGCGATGTCCACCTCACAGCCCACGGTGTAACCCGGAAAGATCGAGCCGCCTTTGCCCTCGGGCGTGCCGGACAATTCGACCTGTGCCGTACCGGATACCCATACACTGCGGTGCTCCGGAGTGGCGCCCACGGACAGGTTGATGTCGGCTGATTCGTCGACCAGCTCTATCGTCACCACCGTGCCGTCCGCCAACGTCTTGTGCGTCTCGCCACCGGGCAGCGGGATGAAGATATCGGCATCGGCCGCGCCGGTCGAGAACAGGCCCAGCGCGACAGCGGCGGCGGCCCCGAGTCCGGCCTGCCGCGTCAGTTTCTTTCGGTTGATCATGGTTGTCGACCCCTAGCGGAACGAATTCTCAACAGCGAGTGGAGATTTGACGCCCCTGCCGGGATGCCTTCGGGGGTGGCAGGGACATCGGCGGCAGGTGGGAACAACAAACGGGCCCGTCGCGGTGGCGACGGGCCCGCTTATCTTGTGCGAGTTGATATTTGGTGTCAGCCGAGGCTGAAGGGCTGGCCCCACAGCGTCACGTGGGACATGACGTTGTCGGTCTCGACCTTGACCTTGACGAACGAGCGCGCCTGCGCGTAACCGCCGCAGCCTGCCAGGCCGATGGTGGAATCGGCCCAGGTCACCGAGCCGTTGGTGCCCTTGAACGTGATCTGGGTGGAGTGATCTTCGTTCCCGTAGTCATCGGCCAGCTCGCGATCGAGCAGGTAGAACGCCTTCGCCTGGCCGGGGCCGAGGCTCAGACTGCCGCCGCCCTCCACGCCGACACTGCCGCTCTTGCCGTCCCAGTTGCCGCTACCTTCGACGCCGGCCGTAGCGCCGCCGCCTTCGATGTTGACCTGGCAGCCGACCACATAGCCCGGACGGATCTTGCCGCCCGTGGCACCCGAACCGGACACCTCGACCCGCGCCGAACCGGACACCCACGCGTTGCGGTGCACCGGAGTCGAGCCCATGGACGGGTTGATGTTGGCCGACTCGTTGACCAGGCGAACGGTCACCACGGTGCCGTCGGACAACGTCTTGGTGATCTCGCCACCGGGCAGCGGCACGAAGGTGTCCGCGTTCGCGGCACCGGTGGAGAACAGGCCCAAAGCGACGGTCGCGGCGGCACAGACACCGGCTGCCCGCGCCACATTCTTACGGTTGATCATGTGTAATTCCCTCAGGGGTTGAGTTCGTTTCAGCGAGAAGAGTGTTCAACAATTCGACAGTCGGACAGTCGTCAGCCAATGCTGAACGGCATCCCGTAGAGGGTGGTCTTCGAGTAGTTGTCACCGATGATCTCGACCACGGTGTAGGAGCGGGCCTGGGCGTAGCCCGCGCAACCCTGGATCTCCATCTCGAAATCCTGGTACTCCACGGAGTAGGTACCCGGCTTGGTGATGTCCTTCAGTTCGACCTGCACGAACTTCACGTCACCCGGGCCCAGGTTGATGCCGAACTTGCCACCGAGGCCGCCCTTGGTGAGATCGGCGCTGGCGGAAAGACCGAGACCGATCGCGTCATCGGCGATGCTGATCTGGCAGCCGATGATGTAGCCCGTGTTGAGCTGGGACGCACCGTGCGTCGAGGAGTTGTTGGTGCCGGGGTTGTTGGTCGCGCCGTTCCAGGGACCGACCTTGCCTTCCGGGGTCTCGGTGACATCGGCCGAGGCGTTGCCGGAAACCCAGACAACGCGGCCCGCGCCGTTGGCGGCGAGCGACGGCGACACGAGGGCATGCTCCCCGGTACGGGTAATGGTCACGCCCGGGCCGACCTTCTGGCCGTCCGGCAACGGCACAAAAACGTCAGCATTGGCAGCGCCGGTCGAAAGCAGGCCCATGGCCACGGCCGCGGCAGCGCCGACGCCCGCGACGCGGGCACCGCGGCGCAGACCGTTGGTGCGGTTCTCGCTCATACTTCCCCTCATCAGGTTAAAACAGTCAGCCTCGACCATCGAGGCTGGACAGTGGTCCTCGCAGGCCCAGCTCAGTTTGTCGCCCCATTGTTGCCGGTATGTAACCAGCAATTCAGTTCGGCGCGACGCTCCGGCTGGCGACCGGAACCGAGCCAGGTTCCGCCGGGCCGACGCGTACGTGCCGTACCCGGGCCGGTGAAGTCCAGTGTGGGTGGCTCGTGGCGAACATTAAACGCTAGGTAACGGCACTGCAACGCGAGCTTTCATAAAGATCAATGTGATGTAGGTCACAGTCGAACACATGCAAATAACGCTCGACATGCATAAATGCATTGGTGGAGACAGTCCGAGCGGCTGATCGATGCCGGTGAAGTCACCAAAGCGCCAAGTGCTGAATACGGGACAAGGCCGTAAGAATATCGTCAGAGTTTCGTCGAAAGTAAACAATCACGAGGAGATTACGGCGAGCCAACTTCTCAATACGCAGTTACTACGTAGATAAGGGCGTCAACCGTGGTGCGGCGGCTTCTGCGCGCGCAGCCAATCATCGGCGGCGGACTCGTCTGCCGAGTCGTCTCCGCGTTCGTCGCTCGTAGTGTCTGGGAGGGCGTCGCCGAAGATTTCGGCGAGACGCGCCGCATCCCTCGCCCGGCGAGCTGCCGGACGAGGGATGTCGTCGGAGGGGCCGGAGACCGTAATTATTCGACCAATCCGGAGAGTTCGCCGATCACTTTGCTGGCCAACGGACCGAGGGTCGCCATGCCATCGCGTACCGCGGCCCGGGTGCCGGGCAGGTTGACCACCAGCGTGCTGCCGGAAACACCGGCGACACCGCGGGACAGACCGGCGTCGAGCGAGCCGGCCACCCGGCCGGACGAGCGCAGGGCCTCGCTGATGCCGGGCAACTCGCGGTCGAGCACCTGGGAGGTGGCCTCGGGGGTGACGTCACGCGGGGACATGCCGGTGCCGCCGACCGAGATGACCAGATCGACACCGCCGATCACCGCGGTGTTCAGCGCGTTGCGGATCTCGACCTCGTCGGCCTGTACCGACACCGATGCGTCCACGAGGAAGCCTGCCTCGGTGAGCAACTCGGTGACCAGCGGGCCGAGCGAGTCAACACCTCCATGCGCCGTTCGATCATCGACGACCACCACCAGAGCACGCCCCGCCACCGGAGCATCGATTTCCATGGTGCTCACCGTAGCGCTTGTGCCGAGAACGTCAGCGGCCGTATCGAGCAGCGGCGTCAAGCCACCCTGGAGCACCCGCATCATCGGCCACCGTCCGCCGGTGCGCCGGTGAGGGTCACCTCGACGGTCTTGGGGTTGTTGCCTTGCTCATCGGTGTAGGTGACCTTCACTTTGTCTCCTGGTTGGTGCGAGCGAACGGCGGCGACCAGTGCGTCGCCGGTGTTGATGCTGCGGTCGTTCAGCTTGGTGACGACCGCGCCCGCGGGGATGCCCGCCTTCGCGGCGGGGCCGTCGGGAGTGACTTCCAGCACCCTGGCGCCATTGATCGAGTCCAACGCCTGGATCTTGACGCCGATCTGCGCGTAGGTGGCATGCCCGGTTTTGATGAGCTCGTCGGCGACGCGACGGGCCTGGTCGACCGGAATGGCGAAACCGAGGCCGATCGATCCGCTCTGCTGGCCTGCTCCCGGCTCCCCGGCGCCGAGGCTGGCGATCGCGGTATTGATGCCGATCAGCTTGCCGTTGCCATCGACGAGCGCGCCACCGGAATTGCCGGGGTTGATCGCGGCGTCGGTCTGAATGGCGTCGATCACCGGGTTGGCGCCCGCGGGGTTCTGCGGGCCCTGGCCCTGGGTCGACACCGGGCGGTTCAGCGCGGAGACGATGCCGGTGGTGACGGTCCCGGCGAGGCCGAGCGGCGATCCGATCGCGACGACCGGCTGGCCGACCTGCAGGTTGTCCGAGCTGCCCAGCTCGATCGGGGTCAGACCGCTCTTGCCGGAGACCTTGATGACGGCCAGATCGGAGACCGGGTCGGCACCGACGATGGTCGCGGGCGCGGAGCTGCCGTCGGAGAACACGACCTCCATCTTGGCGCTCGGGCCACCGCCTGCGGCCACGTGATTATTGGTCAGGATGAGGCCGTCGGAAGACAGCACCACCCCGGAGCCCTCGCCCTCGGCGCGGCTGCTGGCCACCTTGATCATCACCACGCTGGGCAGCACCTTCTGTGCCACCGCCTGGGTCGAGCCCGCTGGTGCGTTGGAGACCGTGTTGACATTGGGTTTCGGTTGGTCGAGTGCATTGGTAATCGGCGCGCGCCCGTTGTCCGAGTGGGTGGCCAGCGCGCCGACCGCGCCGCCGACGCCACCGCTGACCAAGGCCAGCGCGACCGCTCCCATGACAAGACCGGTGCGGACCGGGCGCTTGGCCGGTGCCTGCTGCGCGCCACCGAACTCCGGGCCGGGATAGCCCGCCCCGTGCGGCGGCTGCGGGTCGAAGTGCGGTGCGCCGTAGTCCGGGCCGGGGAACGGCTGGGTGTGCTGATGCGGCGGCGGGTAGTGCCCCGCCGGATGCTGTCCCCCCAGGGGCCCGTAGCCCTGCGGTGCGTAGGCGGCGTCCGCCCCGTATGGCGTGCCAACGGGACCCGCCGGTGCGGCCGGGATCTGGTCGGCCGGCTTGGACAGGTCCGATGCGGCGTTCGCCGGCTCGTCCCGCCGGTCCTTCGAATCCTCGGTCATGGACTCCTCGTTTCTCCTCAGCGTCTGCCGACCAGCTTGACGACGACGACTGAGAGCGGACTGAGACCGTGCTTGCAATTGTCCGAGACTGCGTACCCACTCCGAGCGGACTACCGACCGCTCCCCCAGCCATACGATACGGCTCCGGCCTCCGCCGCGCGCGCCGTCGAATTCACCGGATCCGATTCCATCGAACGCTCCGTCATTCGGTCGTCGGCGCGCCCGGCTCCCCTGGTAGGACGATGCGCACCAACGTGCCGCCGCGCGGTGAGGTATCGATGGCGATGGTGCCGCCGTGCTTGGTCACCACCTGTTTCACGATGGAGAGGCCGAGTCCGGAGCCGGGCATGGAGCGCGACGCCGTCGTCCGGTAGAACCGCTCGAACACCAACTCCCGTTCGGCGGGCGGTATTCCGGGTCCCGCGTCGTCGACCGTCAATTCGAGCAGGCCGGGACCGGTTTCGTGCATGCTGATCCAGACCTGCGCGCCGGTTGGGCTCCACTTCGCGGCGTTGTCGAGGACATTGAGAATCGCCCGCTCCAGCCCGGCTTCGTGGCCGTAGATGAACCAGGGTCGCAACCCGGCGACGAACTCGATGCCACTGCGTCGGCGCCTGGCCCGCTCCAGCGCGCGCTCGGCCACCTCACCGAGGTCGACCCGGTCGTAGACGGTCTCGGGCGCGTCTTCGCGCGCCAGGTCGACCAGATCGCCGACCAGCGTGGACAATTCCTCGATCTGCGCCATCACGTCCGCGCGCAGCTCGACCATGTCCTCGTCCGGGATGCTCGGTGCGCCCGGTCGGCTCGACGCGATCAGCAATTCCATGTTGGTGCGCAATGAGGTGAGCGGGGTGCGCAATTCGTGTCCCGCGTCGGCCACCAATCGGCGTTGCCGGTCCCGTGATTCGGTGAGCGCGCGCAGCATGGTGTTGAAACTCTCGGTGAGCCTGGCCAATTCGTCGTCGCCGGTCACCGGGATGGGCGTCAGGTCGTCGGTGCGCGCCACCCGCTCGGTCGCCGCGGTCAGCCGCGCGATCGGCCGCAATCCGGTGCGGCCCACCGCGGTGCCCGCCGCCGCGGCCAGCACGACCCCGCAGCCGCCGACGACGAACAGCAGCCAGGCCAACCGGTCCAGCACCTCCCTGGTCGGTTGCAGCCGCTGCGAAATGACCAGCGTGACACCCGAATCGGTACGCCGAGCCAGGACCCGCTGGTTCTCGACGGTGCGCAACGATGAAGGCTGCTCGCCGCGGGCTACCGCCAGTTCTTCGGAAGCGATGGGCGGCCGGGTCGGTTGCGGCGGTACGTACGCCGGGATGGGGTTCACGGGTGCGCCGGGTGGGATCGGATAGATGATTCCCACCCCGATGTCGTTGGAGAACAACGTCGCCAGGCTCAGTGTCTGGAAGGTCATGTTGTCGATGTCGCCGTTGATCATCGTCGCGGACCTGGTGTGCAACTGCGCGTCGACATCGCCGTACAACGCGCGCGCCACCATCGCGTAGGCCGCGATCGAGGTCACGGCGACCGCGATGGCCACGACCGACGCGGCCAGCAAGGTCACCCGCCAACGCAACGAGACCGAGCGGGTGAGCGGAATGGGTGGCCGCATTTCGGCCGGGTCGGGCGGGCGCTGTTGCTGTCCCAGCCCGGCGACGACGGGTCGCTTCGGAACGGTTCTCGGCATGGCTTGCCCTAGGGGGGCGTCTCCCGCAGCACGTATCCGACGCCGCGCACCGTGTGGATGAGGCGTGGTTCGCCGTCGGCTTCGGTTTTGCGGCGCAAATAGCCGATGTAGACCTCGAGGGCGTTGCCCGAGGTCGGGAAGTCGTAGCCCCAGACCTCCTCGAGGATGCGGCTACGGGTCAGCACCCGGCGCGGATTCGCCATCAGCATTTCCAGCAACGAGAACTCGGTGCGAGTCAGGCTGATCGCGCGCTCGCCGCGAGAAACCTCTCGGGTCACCGGATCCAGCGACAAATCGGCGAACGTCATTGCCTCCGATGCCTCGCCCGGATCGGCGGTCGTGCGACGCAGTAACGCGCGTAAACGCGCGAGCAATTCCTCCAACGCGAACGGTTTCGGCAAATAGTCGTCGGCGCCCGCGTCGAGGCCGGCCACCCGCTCGGATACCGAATCACGTGCCGTCAAAACCAAAATCGGAAGATCGTCACCGGTGCTGCGCAAGCGTCTGCAGACCTCCAGCCCGTCCATCCGGGGCATCATCACGTCCAAAACCAGGGCGTCCGGTCGTTGACTCGTCGCCTTGTCGAGGGCGTCGACGCCGTCCACCGCGAGGTCGACGGAGTAGCCGTTGAAGGTCAATGACCGGCGCAGCGACTCACGAACGGCGCGATCGTCGTCGACTACCAGAATGCGCATGCGACCAGTTTGACCGTATCGACTGAGAGGCGACTGAGAGGCGCCACCCGACACGCCGGGTCCGCGGTCGACCGGTACGCCGGATGACAGCACCCGTTCAGCTATCGACGATCTGGAGCTGCCTAGATCACCTGTCCAGTTGGTCTGTACACTCCAGAAGTCGTACAACGCGAAACCTGTTACGTGTAGCCATATTCGGGCACCGTCCGACCTTGTCCCTCAGATTGCCGATAGGCAGTCCTCGCGGTATGTTCCCTGCGGTAAAAAGAAGACCTTTAGTTGGTTCTCGGCGGGTAGATCCCACTTACGTTGAACAGCACGTGCCATCCCGAGGGCCCCTGCGCGGAGTGGAGGCGACGGAAGCGGAATGGAAGCAAAACCGCGTTCCTGGTATTTCAGCCTGTCCAACTTGCCGGTAACCCGGAAGGTCGGCATCGTTCTCCTGCTGCCCGTCCTACTGGCCTCTACCTTCGCGGTGTTGCGGATCAACGATGAGCTCGGCACGATTTCGCAGCTGAACGCGACCTCCGAGCAGGCGCGAATCATCCGTCCGATGCTTGCCTTCGGCGCGGCCACCGAACGCCTCGCGATCACCGCTGCCACCATGCGAACCAACCAGACGCAGGACCCGGAGCTCGACAAGGTCAGCGCCCGCTTCGATCAGACCGCGGTCGATCTGGAGACCACGCTGCGCACCGCCACCGGCGACAACCGCGTGACCACCGAACTCGGCGCGGCGATCGCGGCGGGCCGGACCATGCGCAACGGGCTGCTCAACAGCTCGCCGCAGACCATTGCCGAGCAGTCCGACGAAGTCGCCGCGCGCATCGGTAATGCGATCGCGGTGTCGCCGTCGCTCGAAGAGGTCACCATTCAGCGGTACTTCCTGCAGCTCGGCGTCAGCACCAACGCCCGCCGGGTGTTCACCCAGGAATACCTGATGATCACCACCGCCGACCCAGCGCGCAATCCGGCCGTCCAGGCCAAGCTGCTGATCGCCGCCGGGTCCGAGCTGGTGCTCAACGCGCAGTACGCGCAGCTCAACCCGTCCTCGGCGATCAACGCCGATACCCTGCTCAACGCCGTGCAGTCGCGCCTCGCTGCGCTCGGTCAGGGCGGTGGCGATCCCGGCGCCATCATGGATTCGCTCAACACCTCCAGCAAGGCCTACGACCAGGTCACCAACAACCTGGTCGACATCATCGATGACAAGCTCGCCAATCAGACCGCCGACGTGCGCAGCAGCGTGCTGCGCGATGTCGCGATCGTGGTCACCACGCTGCTCGCCTGCCTGGTGC
Organism: Nocardia iowensis; assembly: GCF_019222765.1. Lineage (NCBI taxonomy): Bacteria > Bacillati > Actinomycetota > Actinomycetes > Mycobacteriales > Nocardiaceae > Nocardia > Nocardia iowensis. The sequence goes on from NZ_CP078145.1 coordinate 7,950,435, forward strand.
TCGGCTTGGCCGTCGCGCGCTCGCTGGTGGTGCCGATTCGCCGGCTGCGCAGCGACGCGCTGAAGGTCGCGCACGAGGACCTGCCCCGCGAGCTGGAGCAGGCCCGTTCCGGCGGCGCCACCCCGGAGATCGCCCCGGTCGACGTGCACACCACCGAGGAGATCGGCCAGCTGGCCCGCGCCGTCGACGACATTCACCAGGCCGCCCTGCACCTCGCGGCGGACCAGGCCCGGCTGCGCTTGCAGATCGGCAACATGTTCGAGACCCTTTCCCGGCGTAGCCAGTCCCTCGTCGAGCAGCAGCTCGCTTTGATCGAGGACCTCGAGCACGACGAGGACAACACCGAACGGTTGCAGAGCCTGTTCCGGCTCGACCACCTCGCCACCCGCATGCGGCGTAATGGCGACAACCTGCTGGTGCTGGCCGGTACGGCACTGCGCCGCGGCCAGCTGCACCCGGTCCAGCTCTCGGACATGCTGTGGAGCGCGGTCTCCCAGGTCGAGGACTACCAGCGGGTGGAGATCACCGCCGTCCCCGAGGGCATCGTCGCGGGCGAACCCGCGATCGACATCGAGCATCTGCTCGCCGAACTGATCGACAACGCGCTGCGGTACTCGCCGCCGACCACTCCGGTCACCGTGTCGGTGGCCCGCGCGGTCGACGGCGGTTACCTGATCGAGGTCACCGACCGCGGCCTCGGCATGGCCGCCGAGGATCTGAAGGTCATCAACGACCGGCTCGCCTCGGGTGGTGAGGTCACCGTCGAAACGGCGCGCCGGATGGGTCTTTTCGTCGTCGGCAGGCTCGCCAAGCGGCACACCATCACCGCCAGCCTGCGCCGCACCTCCACCATGGCCCAGCAGCCCGGCATCACCGCGAGCGTGCACCTGCCCGGTGCCCTGGTCTCGCCGCCATTGGACGCCACCGATCCGAACGGGCAGCCGCTGCACTTCACCGGCGAGTACGCGCTGCCCGCGGCGCCGTCGCAGAACACGCAGCCGCGCAACCTGGTTCCGGTGCCGAGCCTGCCGCAGCACAACGCGCCGCGGTTCGAGGTGACCACGTCGGGACTGCCGCAACGCCGGCCTGCCATCCGGGTCGCCGAGGCACCCGGGCAGCCGGTGGTCTCGATGGCCGCCCGCAACAACACGCCGGACAGCGATCCGGACTCGCAGCCGCCGACTCAGCCGTGGTCGATCAACAACCAGAGCGACGACCGGTCCCCGTTCGGCCCGCCGACGGCGAACGAATCGAGCACCAGCCCGGGTCGGCCCGCAGCCGCGGAGCAGGAGCAGAGCACTGACCTGTGGACCGAGCCGGAGCCGACGGTTGCGCGTGAGCCCGAGCAACGCGACAGCCGCGACAGCTCGGCTGAGCAGCGCGACAGCTCGGGTGAGCCCGCCCCGGCGACCACTTCGCGGTCCGGTCTGCCGATCCGGCGTCCGGCCACCGTGCCTGCCGCCGAACCGGCTCCGCCGCGGACGCCGGAGCCCGCGATGGTCACCTCCTCCCGGTTGCAGCCGGTGGCGGGTGCCTCGCCGACCCCGATCTATCAACGCATGGTCTCGGAATGGCTGGTCGAGCCCGCCACCTCGCAGGCGACCGAGACGACATGGACCTCGCCGGCCGATGCCGGCTGGATGGCCGCCGAGGAGGCCACCCGGCCGACCCCGACCGGTCGCACCAGCGGTGGGCTTCCTATCCGCACGCCGGGCGCGCAGCTCGTCCCCGGCGGCCTGGCCCAGGAAGACGAACCCGGAGCCCGTGACCCCGAGGAGATCCGGACCAACCTGACCAGGCATCTCAGTGGGGTCCGCAGTGGGCGGGCCAATGCGCAGTACAACGACGGAGGGCTTGCATGACCAACGCGAACAGCACCACGGATGAGAACCTGAACTGGCTGGTCGCCCGCTTCACCCGGGACGTGCCCGGCGTGTCCCATGCGGTGCTGGTGTCGGCCGACGGCCTGTTGCAGGCGACCAGCCCGCACCTGCCCGCGGACCGCGCCGAACAGCTCGCCGCCGTCACCGCGGGCCTGGCCAGTCTGTCGATGGGCGCGGCGTCGCTGTTCGACGGCGGCAAGGTGATGCAGTCGATCGTCGAGATGCAGCGCGGCTATCTGCTGGTGATGAGCGTGGGCAATGGCTCGCACATCGCCGTGCTCGCCAACAAGTCGCACGACATCGGCCGGATCGGCTACGAGATGGCACTGCTGGTCGACCGGGTCGGCACGGTGGTCACGGCCACCGCCCGCACCGCGGTTTGAGCGTGAGATGTCCAATCCATTCGGACCTGGACCAAAACCGACCACGCGCGTCCGACCCTATGCCCTGACGTCGGGGCGTACCGAGCCCGCGGTCGACCTGCCGATGGAGGCGGTCATCGAGACCCTGTCCTACACTGCGCATCTCGACTGGCCTACCGGTGATGTCCGCACGGATATTCTTCGGCTCGGCACGCACCGACTGTCTGTTGCCGAGATCGCCGCCCACCTGGATCGGCCGCTCGGCATGGTCCGGGTGATGATCGGCGACCTCGTCGTCGACGGCATCCTGCGTGTGCATTCGACACTGACTGACGAGGCGAGTTTCGACGAGCGCCGTTCTTTGATGGAGAGGACTTTGCGTGGACTCCGTGCCCTATAGGAAAATCGGGCCCGACACCAACACCGGCCATACCGACTCGGACAACAACCGGATGGCCTCGACGAAGATCGTGGTCGCTGGCGGTTTCGGCGCGGGCAAGACGACTTTCGTCGGTGCGGTATCGGAGATCGTTCCGCTGCGGACCGAAGCCATGGTCACCAGGTTCTCCGACGGTATCGACGATCTCGCCGACACCCCGGAGAAGGAGACCACCACCGTCGCCATGGATTTCGGCCGGATCATCCTGCCGGGCAACCTGGTGCTCTACCTGTTCGGTACGCCGGGGCAGCGGCGCTTCTGGTTCATGTGGGACGACCTGATCCGCGGCGCGATCGGCGCCGTCGTGCTGATCGACACCCGCAGGCTGGAGGACAGCTTCGCCGCGGTCGACTTCTTCGAGGCGCGCAACCTGCCGTTCCTCGTGGCGGTCAACCGCTTCCCCAACGCGCCCCGCTTCCCGATCGCCGAGCTACGTGAGGCGCTCGCGGTGCGCGAGGGTGTGCCGATCGTGGACATCGACGCGCGCAATGCCAACGAGGTGCGGCAGTCGTTGGCCGCGGTGACCGAGTACGCCATTCAACGTCTCGCCGTGCAGGAACGCGAACAGGCGGTGCTTTGAGTTACTTCAGCATGGGCTACTGGATCATCGGCCTGTCCGTCGTGGTCTCGTGGGTCGGCGCGCTGATCGGTTTCAGCTGCATCCGGCAGGCGGCGAAGTCGTCGACGGCCCAGTTCCGGGTGGTGTGGCAGGTGTCGGCGGCGATTTCGATCGGTGCCATCGGGGTGTGGCTTCCGGTGTTCGTCTCGATGTTGGGTGTCTCGGTGCGTGGCAGCCTGATTCGGTACGACGTGTTGAATGTCGCCGGGGCGGCCGTGGTTTCGGTGCTCGCGGTGTGGGCCGCGTTGGCGATCAACGGATCCGTGCCGCGGATACCCCGCCTGGTGGCCGCGGGCCTGGTGATGGGCGCCGGTTTCGGCCTGATGCACTTCCTGGCACTGGATGCCGTCCGGATTCAGGGTTCGACCAGGTTGACGCCGCTGCTGCTGCTCGCCGCGACGGCGATCGCGGTCGTGATCTCGCTGGCCGCACTGTGGTTCACCCAGACGTGGCGCTCGCTGCCTGCCCTGATCGGTGCGGCGCTGCTGTTCGCGGCCGGCGTGGCTGGCCTGCATTACACCGACCTGGCCGGTCTGCGGACCCAGCTCTCGGCGACCGGCTCGATGCCGCCCGGTGAGGATTTGTTCGGCTTCTTCGTTCCGGTGTTCGTGCTCGGCATGTTGTCACTGGCCATCCCGATCAGCGCGATCCTGATCGCGCCGGACCGGCGCACCCCCGTCCCGGTTCGGGTAGTGAAGTCGAACTCCGCGGTGTGATTCCCGCGCCCGTCGCCCGGGTTCGGCGATGCCACCGAAATCCTCGGCTGTCCGTTTTACAGTGAGAGACATGCGTTTCGGTCTGGACTACGCCGCGGCACGTCCGGGCGGCGCGGCGATCCGCGCGGCGGGTTTCGATTTCGTGGTCCGGTATCTGTCCCACGGTGGTCCCACCCTGCCCGGCAAACTCTTGACCCCGGCCGAGGCCGATGAGCTGCGGGCGCACGGTGTCTCGATCGTGTCGAACTGGGAAACCACCGCGGCCCGCATGCTGGACGGTTACGGCGCTGGCGTGGTGGACGCGCGGGCGGGGCTTGCGCAGGTGCTGCGCTGCGGTGGCCGGGAGGACCGGCCCATCTACTTTTCCGCGGATTTCGATGCGACGCCGCAGGACCAGCAACCCATCAATGCCTACCTGGATGGTGCGGCGACGGTGCTCGGACGCGCGAATGTCGGTATCTACGGCGGTTATTGGCCGGTGAGCCGGGCGCTGGACTCGGGTAGCGCCACCTGGGCATGGCAGACCGATGCCTGGTCGGGGGGCAATGTGGAGACGCGGCGCAATATCCATCAGACGCTGCGCCAGCAGATCGTCGGTGGCGTGGTCTGCGATGTGAACGTGGCCGAGACGACCGATTTCGGTCAGTGGGATTTCATACAGGAGGCGGACGTGACGCCGGAGCAAGAGGCAGTGCTGCGCGATATCCAGATCCAGTTGCGCGGGCCGGGCCTGTCCGGCTGGCCGCAGTTGGGTACCGACGCGGAGGGCCGCAATCGCACCTTGGTGGACGGGGTTGCTGCCGCGTTGGCCAGGATCGGCGAACTGGAGGACGAGGTCGGTGAATTGCGCACCGAGATCAGCGAGTTGGAGGCGACGACGGCCGATCTCACCGAGCAGGTGCAGCGGCTGAGCGGGCGGAATTGGCCGTGGCCGTTGTCGTTGATCGAGGGGCCCGCGGCGTTGGTCGGTGAGCAGTTGGCGCGACTGGAGTCGAAGTTGCCGGACTTGCCCGGTTTGCCGGGGCATGGCGCGGGTACGCGGGACACATCTGATAGTGGTGCGCTGGAATCGCGTTCGACGCGGTGATGTCGGCTTGCGCGGAGGGGAACTTTCGCGGCCGGGATGTTGGCGATGAGCGGGTTCTCTCGGGAACCGGGAGAACCCGCCCTCTCGCACGAGGGTACCGGCGCCAGGACACGATCGCATCACTTCATGGAGACTTTTCCGCCTGCCAAAAACCAACTCACAGTAGGTATTTCGCCTGGTAGCTACCCGATCGCAATCGCATCGCGCACAAGGTTGCAACGTCGCCCCTACCAGGCCGATAGCTAATCAGTTGCCGGTGTTGTGCAGTATCGAGTGCTGATCGACCACCACGCCGATACGACGTCCTGACCGCTCGCTCGACCCTCGACCCCGCCGCGTTCGGCCCCCACGACAGCACCATCCGAGTTATCGTCGGCTGGCACAAGGCGCCCGCACGGGTGCCGCACATCCAGGTTCGTTCGAAGGAGTTCGCATGGCCGTCAACGTGGTGCTCGACAAGGCTCTCGACAAGGCGTACGAGAACAAGTCGCTGAACGAAATCCTCTCCGCTCCCCCGTCGGCCCTCGCCGGTCTCACCGAAGAGCACGACAAGCAGCTGCTGGCGGCGCTCAAGATCAAGACGATCGCCGATCTGGCCAACAACAAGTACTTCCGGCTCGCTGCCACCCTCGCGGACCTCGCGGCCAAGGAAGGGGCCTGACTTAGTTGCACTGACACGAGCCAGCAAAACCGGCTCGGTGCTTGTCGCTTCCGTTGCGATGGGTCGATAATTCCTCAGCGGGAGCCGTCCCCGGCAGGGGCGGCCTGACCCAGGCATGCCGTACCGAAGTCGATGGGAACCGACGGCGGGTCGGCAGAATCTTCTGCCGACCCGCTTTGTCGTTCTCGTTGGACCGGTCAGATCCGGTCGAGGTCGATGAGCCCCCGGCGCACCGCCGCGACCAGTCGGCGCGGCACCTTGTGCACCACACCGGCGACCGTCACGGGCACCAGGTCCGGCGGTGTCGCCTTCCACTGGGCGCGTCTGCTGCGGGTATTCGACCGCGACATCTTCCGCTTCGGTACCGCCATCTCAGGCCTCCCCGCGGCGCGTGCGCTTGCCGTACTTGCGCTCGAACTTCTCCACCCGGCCCTGGCTGTCCAGCACGCGCTGCGCGCCGGTCCAGAACGGGTGCGAGTCGGCGGTCACGTCGACGGTCAGCAGCGGGTACGTATTGCCGTCCGACCACTGCACGGTGCGCGTGCTGGTCGCGGTCGACCGGGTGAGGAACTGCTTGCCGGTGCCGGCGTCCTCGAACACCACCGGGTGGTAGTCCGGATGAATCCCTGATTTCATTTCGCTTCTCCTCTCGGGCCTTTCACGTCTTCGATCGGCAGGTTCGTGGCTTCGGTGGTCTCACACGGGTCGGCGTGCCAGCTGCCGAACGGGTCCTCCCACTGGGCGACCCGCTCGGGCGCCCGCTCGACCAGCCGTAGCTCGTCGTCCTCCACCAGCGCCCAGTGCAGCGCCTCACGGATCTCGGTGGGGTCGGCGTCGTGCACCAGGATCACCAGCGAGATGTCCCGATCGCCGAACTGGTCGTCCCAGCGCAGCGCGGCCATCGCCCGCCGGTCCGGATCCGCCTGGGCGAGTTCGGCTTCCGACATCGCGGCCAGCCAGCGACCCGCGCTGCCGACGCGCAGGCCACCGCCCGCGGACTCCAGCCAGGCCACCTCGTCGGGTTGGGTGGCCAGCCACATTCGGCCGCGCGCGGTCACCACGCCGTCGAAGAGCACGTCGAGCGCCTCGTGCAGGCGGCCGGGGTGGAACGGCCTACTCGCGGCGAATTCGAGAAGTGTGACGCCGTAGTCGCTGGTGAGCGGTGGCTGCCCGCGCAGCAGCGGTGCGTGCGCGTCGAACACCCGGCCGCGGCGGGCGTGCGCGGGCACCAGGGCGAGCAGTGCCTCGACCCGGTCCGTGGTGATCGTGTGCGGCTCGTCCACCCAGGCCACGGGCGCGTCGGGAACGAGTCGGGTCAGCACCGCCGCCAGCTTGCCGCGATCGGCCTCGGCTCCGGGCTCGGCCGGACCCAAGGCCATTACCGCGTCGGCGAATTCGACCTGGCCGACGGCCAGCTGCGCCACCGTGCGTTCGTCGTCGGCGCGGGCCAGGCCACGTTCGGCCAGTGTCTCCTCGCCGGTGGCGTCGGCGAGCCAGGCGCCCGCGTCCAGGAAGGTGAGCACCGCCTCGATGCGCACGTCGCGCCCGGCCGGGCCGTCGACCCGGCCCAGGATGCCCTCGACCACCACATGTTCGATGGCGTGGCAGACCGCCTCGGCCTCGAAGGCGGGATCCAACGCCAGCACGATGCGATCGACGGAGTCCCGCGCGGCGAGTGTGCGCAGCAGCGGAAGCAGATCGATCCGCAGCGTGCAGGAGACACAGCCGTGCGCGAGTTCGAGCACGTCCGACGTCTCATAGGTCGCGCTGCGCACCGTGCGATGCACGATGCCCTCGCGCAGCTGGCCCAGGTCATGGTGGACGACGACGGTGCCGGGTTCGTCGCACAGCGCTGTGGCCGCGTGGTCCATGCCCGCCGCGGCGAGCCCGGCGAAGCCCGCGAGTACCACGACGGGTGTTCTCCGGTCGGCCTCAGGTGGAAGCACGGACGGCACTCCTTTCGATAACGATTTTCATTTGCGTCAGAGCAACGGTACATTGTCGATCAATCGTTGTCGAAAATGATTGTCATCTACCGGAGGGAGCCCGCATGTCGGCCCACTGCCAGGTCACCGGGCGCAAACCCGGGTTCGGCAAGTCCGTTTCGCACTCGCACACGCGGACGAGTCGTCGCTGGAATCCCAACATCCAGCGCAAGACCTACTACCTGCCCAGCGAGGGCCGGCGCGTCACGCTGACCGTCTCGGCCAAGGGCATCAAGACCATCGACCGGGACGGGATCGAGGCCGTCGTGGCTCGGATCCGGGCCCGGGGCGACAAGATCTGACGAGGAGAAACCCATGGCGTCCAAGTCGACCGAGCTGCGGCCGATCGTCAAACTGAAGTCCACCGCGGGCACCGGATACACGTATGTGACCAGAAAGAACCGCCGCAACGATCCCGACCGGATGGTGCTGCGCAAGTACGACCCGGTGGTCCGCAAGCACGTCGATTTTCGCGAGGAGCGCTGAGATGGCGAAGAAGTCGAAGATCGCCCGCAACGAGCAACGCCGTGCCGTCGTCGAGCGTTACGCCGCGCGCCGGGCCGAGCTGAAGGAGCTCATCCGCAAGCCGGGCACATCGGACACGGCACGCGCCGACGCCCTCGCTGAGCTGCGGCGACAGCCGCGCGATGCCAGTCCGGTACGATTGCGCAATCGGGACGCCGCTGACGGACGACCGCGCGGTCATCTCCGGAAGTTCGGACTTTCCCGTGTGCGTGTACGCGAGATGGCCCACCGGGGCGAGTTGCCCGGTGTGCGCAAATCGAGCTGGTAGACAACCACTGTTCTCGTACGAAGGATCCCGTATATGGCAGTCAAGCGAGCACCGTCGAAGAAGGTTCGCGCCGAGCAGGCCCGCCGTCCGAAGAAGAACCCGCTCATTGCCGCAGGCATCGAGAAGGTCGACTACAAGGACGTGAACCTGCTGCGCACGTTCATCTCCGATCGCGGCAAGATTCGCAGCCGCCGGGTCACCGGGCTCACCCCGCAACAGCAGCGTCAGGTTGCCGTCGCGGTGAAGAACGCCCGCGAGATGGCGCTGTTGCCCTTCACCAGCCGGTAGCTCCGAGCGCGGCACAGCGGACGACGAGGCCCTCGATGCGATGCATCGCGGGCCTCCTCGCTGCCGCTGGCTACTTGCCGGGGAACGACCACTCCATGGCACGTTGCAGGGTGGGGTGGGTGAACTCGAAACCGTTTGCTTCCAAGACCTTCGGCCGCATCTTATGGCCGTGCAGCAGCTCGGCCCCCGCCTCGCCGCCGACCAGCTTCAATACCGCGCCTGGCAGTACTAATGCGGCCGGGCGGTGCAGCGCGGCCGCGAACGTTTTGGCGAATTCCGCGTTGGTGACGGCCTCTGGGGCCACCATGTTGACCGGGCCCGCGGTCGAGCCGGTCAACAGCGACGCCACCGCGGCGGTCCAGTCGAGCAGCGAGATCCACGGCAGATACTGTTGGCCCGTGCCGAATCGGCCGCCGAGACCGAGCTTGAAGATCGGCTTCAGCCTGGTGACGATCTCGGCATCCGCGGCTAGCACATTCGAGGTGCGCAGCAACACGACCCGCGCACCCGCGTCGGCCGCCACCGCGGTGGCCGCCTCCCACTCCCGGCACATGGTGCCGAGGAAGTCCGTTGCGGCCGGTGCAGATTCGTCGACGTCTTGATCGCCGGTGTCGCCGTACCAGCCCGCCGCCGAGGCGTTGAGCAGTACCGGAACTCCCGCGGCGGCGACCGCCTCGGCCAGCACGCGGGTGGGCACGATCCGGCTGGTCCGCAGTTCTTCCTTATAGGACGGTGTCCAGCGTTTGCCCGCGACCGCGGCGCCGCACAGATTTATCACCGCGTCGGCCCCCGCGACGGTGTCCGCGGCGAAGGCGGAACCGTAAGGATCCCAGGTGATTTCATCAGCCGCCACGGCGTCGCGCCGCACCAGCCGAATGACGTCGTGGCCGCGTTTGCTCAGTTCGGCGACCAGGTGCTTGCCGAGGAATCCCGAGGATCCGGCCACAACGATGCGCATGGACGTCATTCTGCACCAAAGGAATCCGCCGCGCCCGCGCACGCCCGGCCGAGCAGGACGAAGAGGCGCGGACGGCACCCGATGTGGAGATCAGGTACCTGCCGGTACACGGAACAGGTTGCCGCACAGTAGATTCTGAACGACACTCCACATTTGGTGTGATATCCGTCACACCAATCGGCGGGTCTGGTGTTATAGCAAGATGTTCTAACACCCCGTCCCATCGCCGGATGTTAGATTATCTAACTGATAACAGACTGATAAAAAGGCCGCCGCCGGGTGAGTTGAGGAGTCGCGACATGACTTTACAGGCCGGCATATCAATGATCGGCGTCTACCGACCCGATCGAATTGTGTCCAACGCCGAACTGGCTCCTGGACTGAATGTAAACGATGAGTGGATAATTCGGCGGACGGGGATTACCGAGCGTCGTTTCGCGGGCCCGCACGAGACCGTCACGACCATGGCGACCAAGGCGGCGGATACCGCTCTCAGCGCCGCCGAAATGCGCGCTGAACTGGTCGATATGGTTATTCTCGCGACCTCGACACAGCTCACCCAGACACCGGCCTGCGCCCCCGCGGTCGCCGCGGAATTAGGCTGCCGCCACCCGGCCGCATTCGATATATCGGCGGGTTGCTCCGGGTATGCCCACGGAATCGGCCAAGCGGCCGCCCTCATCAATGCCGGGCAAGCCGACACGATATTGGTAATCGGTTCCGAAAAGCTCAGCAATAATATTGACCTCGAAGAACCGTCGGTCGCCCCCATTTTCGGTGATGGGGCGGGCGCCGCAATTGTGACACGGGTCGATTCAGGACACATTCGACGCACGGTCTGGGGCAGCACGGGCGAGCATGCCGACCTGATCCGGCAAGAGCCGACCTGGGAAGAATTCCGCGCTGATCCCACCTTGGTCGCGCCCTCGCTACGGATGGACGGCACCGCGGTGTTCCGCTGGGCCACCGCGACGGTACCGAGCCTGGTGCGCCGGATCGCCGAGGCGGGCGAGATCGCGCTGTCCGAGGTGGAGGTCTTCATTCCGCACCAGGCGAACCAGCGGATCATCGACAGCGTCGTCCGCGAACTCGGTTGGGAGAACCAGTCCGTCGCGATCGCCGACGACGTCCGCCGGTCGGGCAACACGTCCGCCGCGGCCCTCCCGCTGGCGATCGACGACCTGGTGAATTCCGCGCGGGCGAAGCCAGGACAGCTTGCGCTGCAAGTGTCCTTCGGTGCCGGGCTCTCATACGCGGGTCAGGTATTCGGTCTTCCGAAGGTTGCCTGACCCCCTTCTGTGTCATCTGTTCGATCTGTGTTCGAAAGTGCGGTGCCCCAGTATGAAACAGTCATTCTCCAGTTACGACGAACCACTCGGCCCGCACGCCATCCGATATTTCGGAGACGGCTACAAGAATGTCGGTAGGGACTTCACCGAGCTCTCACTCAGCCGGTCGAGTTCCATCGGCGCTCAGCACACCGGACGCGCCATCCTGAGTTATCCGGCAGGCTGGTCCACCAAGAAGAACAGTGAACTGGTACCCCACGTGAGCAGCGTGGACACCATCATGCTCGCCGTGGCGCTGTGCGACGCCGCGGTCGCGCGGACGCGCGAATTGTCTCCCGCCGAATCCGGGCGGTCGTGGGTGCGCCATGCCACGGTACGGGCAGGCGCGAAGCCACACGAGGACCTGGCGAACGTCCCCGTGACGGCAACCGTGATCGGCACCTCCGATACCGCCGACACCTGCGAAGCGGAGATCGAGACCAGCTTCAAGTTTCAGGTCGGACCGCTCAACGGCACCCTCGCCATCGTGCACCCGCCGGGCTGCGGTCTGCGGTCCGAGCCAGGGATCGAACGTTTCGGCAGCATCGCCGAAATCTTCGGCCCCGCACCGCATTATTATCTGAACGGCCTGGTAGACCACACATTGACCGCCACCGAGCTCACGGTGGACGAGAGCGGCGGCCGAATCACCGGGCAGCACCGAATCACTCCGGGCACAGTCGGCGGGTACTCCGGCGCGGAGTCCGCGTACTCGGATTCCTCCTCGCCCATCGATTCCGTGGTCGGCGCGGCCCAGTCCTCGCAAATTCTGCTGTACCACTTGGATTCGCTGGATCGGACGAACAGCAACACCCTCTGGATGCGCAAGCTGGAGTTCGTCACCGCCGGACCGCATCGCCCGATCGATGACTCCTTTGAAGGCATCCTCGAACTCCGGCGCGCCTCGATCATCGATCGCGGCGGGAGTCGCTGGCGCAGTGCCGATATCCAGATCAAGGCCTTCAACGGTGTGACCGGCTCCTGCCTGCTCGCCCACCAGCTACCGGAATGACCACCGATACTCTGGACCGTCCGGCACCGGCCCCGGTACGGACGGAGCTGCCCGCTGTGCGGCTGGCGATTACCGGTGCGCCGCGCACCGGTAAGACCACGCTGGCCACCGCCCTGTCGCTGGCCACCGGGCTCCCGCATACCGGGTTGTCACCGGAATCGTCGGTGGTGACCAGTCAGCGGCGGTTGGCACAGACCGTCGAACTGCCGGTGCGCATGTTCGAACGGCGAGTGGACGCCGAGGCGAGAGCCGAATCCGGTTTCGTCTCCGACGGATCGGTGCTGAACGAGTGGGCCGTGGCCGAAACCATTCGCCGCAGCCGCGGGTTGCTCAGCTGGCTGACGAACCCGTTCGATATTCCGAATCGCCTCTTCGAGAACGGTTTTCTGACCGCGCACGCGGGAATCGTCGCCCGCCGCGCCGACATCTCCTACGATGCGTTTGTTCACCTCCGGATAGATCCGGAGACGCTCATCGGCGACGATGCCGAGCAGCGCACACTGACCGAACGCATCCTGCTCGAGACCCTGCACGCATCGACCATCCCCTACTTCGTGTTCGGTGGATCGCTCGAAGATGTGATCACCCACGTGACGCGACTGTATCGTCTCCCCGAACTCGTACCAGCGGACAAGGCCGTCGCGTTCGCGTCGAAAGCCGCCTGAACAGAGGACAATTCGCATATGGCCATCGGACCGACCGACACCATGCACCGGCGATCGGACACCGCGATCTGGACCTTGGTCGCGGTGGCCGTGGCCACCTTCATGCTGATGCTCGACCTGACCGTGGTGAACGTAGCCCTACCCGATATCCGTGCGGCCTTCGACTCCTCGTTCTCCTCACTACAGTGGATTCTCGACTCCTACGCGCTCGGCCTTGCCGCGATCCTGCTGGCCGCGGGTTCCCTGGCGGACCGCATCGGTCGGCGGACCGTCTTCAACGCGGGGATGATCATCTTCGCGCTGTCCTCACTCGCCTGCGGGCTGGCGCCGAATGTGTTCGTGCTCATCGTGGCCCGGCTCGTCCAGGGGCTCGGCGGCGCAATACTTTTCGCGGTCGGCCCGGCGCTGCTCGGCCATGAGTTCCGAGGCAAGGACCGCGGCGTGGCCTTCGGGGTGTTCGGTGCGGTGACCGGTCTCGCGATCGCCTTCGGGCCGCTGATCGGCGGCGGCCTCACCGAAACGGCCGGTTGGCGGTGGATCTTCCTGATCAATGTGCCGCTCGCCATCGGCGCGCTCGTTCTGGGTGTGCTGAAGATGCGCGAATCCCGCAGCTACACAACACCACCGGTGGACTGGCCGGGCATGATCACCTTCTCGGCCGGGCTGTTCTTCCTGGTTCTCGCGCTGCTGCGGGGTCAGGAGGACGGCTGGGCGAGCGCCAGGATCATCCTCTGTTTCCTGGTCGCGGTGCTCCTGCTGGCCTGGTGCGCCCGGTCCCAGATCACCCGGCGCAGCCGTGCGATGTTCGACCTGAACCTGTTCCGCAACAATACTTTCGGCGGTCTCTCGGTCGTTACCGCACTGTGCGCGTTCACCGTCATGCCCGCCCTGTTCCTGCTCATCTCCTACGTCCAGAACCAACTCGGCTACTCGGCGCTGGCCAGCGGAATCCGCTTCCTGCCCTTGACATTGCTGCTGTTCGTGGCGGCCGCCATCGCGGGTGGGTTGGTCACCCGGTTGGCGCCCGCCGTGCTGGTCGGCACCTCGCAGCTGTTGATCGCCGCGGGCCTGGCGGCAGTCTGCCTGGTGGACGTGGACTCCGGCTGGACCGCACTCATCCCCGCCATGGTCTTGATCGGGCTCGGCATGGGCATGTTCAATCCGCCGCGGGCCGCGCTGTCGATCGCCGTGACCATCCCCGACAAGGCGGGCATGGCTTCCGGGGTCAACGAGACCTTCCAGCAGGCCGGCCTCGCCATCGGTATCGCGGCCGTCGGCGCGTTCTTCCAGAACCGGGTCGGCGATGCCTTCGCCGAGTCGGAAGCGGCCCGAACCATGCTGGGCGACAAGGTGTCCGAGATATCCGACGTGATCGCCGCGGGCGGCGGTGCGCACGTGGCGAGTACCGGGCCGGTCCGGGCGGCCGCGGAAGCGGCCTTCCTCGACGGACTCCATCAGGCGATGCTGCTCGCCGCCGTACTCGCCGCGATCTCGGGACTGATCGCCTTCGCCACCCTGCGCCGCGGCGACCTGAACGAGGCCGCCTTGGCAACGCCCGGCGTGCCCGCCGAGGACGACAACGTCACCCGCCCGCTCCGGCTGCCCGACACTGGGCGCGCCGCCGTGCAGTTACGCAAAGAGCGATAGGAGACGGGCCCGTGTACCTGATCGGCGGACAACGACGTGAGCACATCAAGCTGGCCATCTCCGGCACCTACGGCGTAGGCAAGAGCACAGCCACCGAGGCGTTGTCGATCGCCACCGGCATCCCGCGCACCCATGCGCTGACCTCGCGCGAGTTGCTGGTCGACCTGGTGCCGGGCAAGACGGTCATGGAGCTGAACTCGATCGAGCTGCTACAGCTCGGGCTGCGCCGGTTCGAGGAGCGGGTACACAACGAATCACGCGACGGCTCTTTCATTTCCGACGGATCGGTGGTGCACGAATGGGTGTACGGCACCGCCCGGATGGCGGTCGGCATCAATCCTGGCGCCTCATGGGCATTGCGGACGGTGAAGTCGGTGGCGGGCCTCGGGCGAAAGCAGCCGCTGCGTGAATACGTGGACATCTTCGGCGATGTGGTCAAGGACCGGGCCCGCTACCTGTACGACGCGTTTGTGCACCTGCCCGTCGAATTCCCGATGAAGACCGACGGGCATCGCCCGGTCTCGGAGCCGTTTCGGAAGCTGTCCGACGAGAGTTTGATCGCCGTGGTCAAAGAGCTCGGGCTGCCCTATGAGATCGTCGGCGGCTCGGTGTACGACCGGGTCACCCGGATTATCGAGTTGTTCGACCTCGACACGGTCATGCCGGTGGAGCAGGCCATGGCGCAGGCGCAGAACCGGGTCGCCAGCGCCACCAAGGTGCTCGAGCAAGACGACCGGTTCCAGGCGGCGCAGCGCAAGAAGTCACTGGCACGCCGCGTCTCCTATGCCATGCGGTACTGAGCTTGCCGTACCGATAGACACCGGGGGCCCAGGCTACTTGCGCCGGGGCCCCACGTTTTGTCTTGCACCGCAATAATTTACGGGATGGTCAGCACCTGGCCGGGGTTGATCGCGTCCGGGTTCGGGATGCCGCTGGCGTCCGCGATCTCCTGGTAGCGGTTGCCGTCACCGTAGAAGCGCTCGGCGATCGCCCACAGGGTGTCGCCCGGCTCGACCGTGTAGGTGCGGGCCTCGGGGGCAGGCGGCGGGGGCGGAACCTCTTCGGCGGCGGACGCCTCGGCGACCGGCTCCGGCTCCGGGGCCTGCAGCGGGTTGTCGGTCTTGGTGTCCGAGGCCCACAGCGCACTGCCGTCCTTGCCGTACAGCACCACATTGCGGTCCGCCTGTACGACCAGCCGATCGGCATCCTTGCCATTGGTCTCGGTGGACCAGGCCGAACCCTCACCCTTGTACAGCACGAAGTTGCCGTCGTCCTGCAGGGTCGCGCGCTCGACACCCTGATTGTGAGTCAGGGTGGACCACACCACATTTCCGTCCGGCTCGGACAGCACGAGATTTCCGTCGTCCTGCAGCGTAAGGGTGTAAGCACCACCCTGCAGGGACTGACCCAGTCCGAGTTCTTCGCCAACGCGCAGTGTGTCGCCCACGGTTCTTCCTTTCGAAGGTTCTGACGAGCATCCGACTTCGACACGCGCCGTGCTGCTCAGGCACGCATCTAGGCCGAAGATACTGCTCCGGCCCTGGTTACGTAGGGATTACGCGCACGGTTCGCCGAAAGTTCACTGTGGGGTGTGTCCCATTGCCGTGTCCGTTCCGATGTGAGATGACCGGAGGTGTTGCCCACTAGGCTTGTCGGCATGACTCGGATCTCGGGCGGGCGTGCCGCCGCAGCTGTTGCCGTTGTGCTCGGGTGCCTCGTCGCGGCGGGGTGCGGTGGTTCGGATGATGGTGTCGCGCAACCGAACACCAGCACCTCGACCAGTGCGGCGCCGAGTACGCCGACGGAGGACTCTGGCCCCAACACGGGCAGACAGTTCACCGCCGACCCGACCATCGTCGGTGCGCACCCGATCCCGTTCACCTCGTGGACTCGCCTGGCAGACAACCGGATCGCGGTCAACTTCCAGACCGGTTCGCCCGAATGCTATGGCGTCGACGCCACCGTGCGGGAAACCGATTCGACGGTCACCGTCGAGCTGCGATCCGGCGCCCGCGCGGACGCGGTGGGCCGGATGTGCACCATGATCGCGGTCTTCGGCACGCTCGAGGTGCCACTGAAGGCACCACTGGGCAACCGGCAGGTGCTGAGCGCGGCGTAGGGCGCGACCGCGCTACTACGCGGGTTCGCCGATGGCGTCTCCCAGCGCCGCGAATTTGAGATAGCTGGCTGCTTGCGGTGGGCCCCGAGTCTGCTGCGCCATGACCCGGAGCAGCATCATGATCGACTTGGCGATCTGCTCCGCTTCGGCCCGAGCCGGTGGCGCCGAAACGCCACGTCGGCGGACCGGCGTGGCGTTTCGGTGTCGGTAATTCAGTGGGCGAAGTGGCGGGAACCGGTCAGGTACAGCGTCACGCCGGCCTCGCGGGCCAGGTCGATGGTTTCCTGGTCACGGACCGAGCCGCCGGGCTGCACGATGGCCCGGATGCCCGCCTGGACGAGCTGCTGCGGGCCGTCCGGGAACGGGAAGAACGCGTCCGAGGCCGCGACCGAACCCTTGGCGCGGTCACCCGCCCGTTGCACGGCCAGTTGCACCGCGTCCACCCGGTTGACCTGTCCCATGCCGACGCCGACCGAGGCGCCGTCGTTGGCGAGCAGGATCGCGTTGGACTTCACGGCACGGCAAGCGCGCCAGGCGAATTCGAGATCGGCGAGGGTCTCGGCGTCGGCCGCCTCGCCCGCCGCCAGCGTCCAGTTGGCCGGGTCGTCGCCCGCCGCGTCGAGGATGTCGCGCTGCTGCAGCAACGCGCCGCCGCTGATCGGGCGCAGCTCGGCACCCGCGCGCCGCGGCGGTTCGGCGATCAGGATGCGCACGTTCTTCTTGCGCTGCAACACTTCTACCGCACCGTCGGCGTAGCCGGGAGCCACGATCACCTCGGTGAAGATCTCCGCGACCTGCTCGGCCATCTCCACGGTGACCTCGCGGTTGGCCGCGATCACGCCGCCGAACGCGCTCACCGGATCGCAGGCATGCGCCTTGCGGTGCGCCGCCGCGATGTCGGCGCCGATCGCGATGCCACAGGGGTTGGCGTGCTTGATGATCGCCACCGTCGGCGCGTTGTGGTCGTAGGCGGCGCGCCACGCGGCATCGGCATCGGTGTAGTTGTTGTACGACATCTCCTTGCCGTGCAACTGCTGTGCCTGCGCCAGCCCGAGGCTGCCGTCGTTGTTGGTGTACAACGCGGCGCCCTGGTGCGGGTTCTCGCCGTAGCGCAGCACCGCGGCGCGCTCCCAGGTTCCGCCGAGCCAGCCGGGGAACAGCTCGGTAGCACCCGCGGCCGCAGGCGCACTCTCGCCGACCGCGGGGACCAGCGTGTTCGTCAGCCAGCTCGCCACCGCGACGTCATAACTCGCGGTGTGCTGGAATGCCTTGGCCGCCAACGCGGTCCGCTCGGCCAGGGTAAAGCCGCCGGATTTCACGGCGGCGAGTACGTCGTCGTAGTCAGCGCTGTCGACGACCACGCCGACCGACGGATGGTTCTTCGCCGCGGCACGCACCATCGACGGTCCGCCGATGTCGATCTGCTCGACGCACTCGTCGGGACTCGCCCCGCTGGCCACGGTCTGGGTGAACGGGTACAGGTTCACCACCACCAGCTGGAAGGCTTCGACACCCAGCTCGGCCAGCTGGTCGACGTGCTCCTGCTTGCGGAAGTCCGCGAGGATGCCCGCGTGCACCCGTGGGTGCAGCGTCTTCACCCGGCCGTCGAGGGTCTCCGGGAAGCCGGTGAGGTCCTCGACCTTGGTCACCGGGATACCCGCGTCGGCGATCTTGCTCGCGGTCGACCCGGTCGACACCAGCTCGACGCCAGCGGCGTGCAGACCGGTGGCGAGCTCGATGAGGCCCGTCTTGTCGTAGACGCTCACCAGCGCCCTGCTGATCGCCTTGCGCTCAGTCACCGAAGTACTCGCTCATCTGGGATAACTGCCTTTCGTCCGTCGGAAACAATGCCCCGCGTCGCGACGGCGGCGACGACCTGCGCCAGCAACCGCCGTTCGACCACCTTGATGCGCTCGTGCAGGCTGGCCTCGTCGTCGTCGGGCAGCACCGGCACCGCCTCCTGCGCGAGGATCGGCCCGGTGTCGACGCCCGCGTCGACCAGGTGCACGGTCGAGCCGGTGACCCGCACGCCGTAGGCGAGCGCGTCGCGCACTCCGTGCGCGCCCGGGAAGGCGGGCAGCAGCGCGGGATGGGTATTGATGATTCGGCCGCCGAACCGGTCGAGAAAGGCCGGGCCGAGGATCTTCATGAACCCGGCGGAGACCACCAGATCGGGTGCGTACCCGGCGACCGCGTCCGTCAGCGCGGCGTCCCAGGCGGCGCGATCGGGAAAGTCGTTCAGCGCCACCTTGAAATGCGGTACGCCCGCGGCTTCGGCGTGCTCGGTGGCCGCGCAGGTGCGGTCGACGCCGACCGCGACGATCTTCGCGGGGAAGTCCGCGGCACTCGCCGCGTCGAGCAGCGCGCGCAACAGGGACCCGGTGCCCGAGGCGAGCACGACGACGGTCGCCGGGGCCGCGGCGGGTGTCCACGGGGCATGCGGGGGCGTCAGGGGTCTACTCCTGCGGGTCGATCGGATGGCGGACGGAAGAGCTCCGCCGCGTTAGAGCCTAACGGGCGCTGCCGGACGCAGTCCGTCCGCACACCCGCGCATGGCCGGAGCGAATGCGGAGGTACGCAGAAAGGGCGCAGCCGGACGGAGTCCGTTCCACAGACCGCGCATGGCCGGAGCGAATGCGGAGGTACGCCTAACTACCGTCGACACGGTCACTTTCCGGCAGGTCCGCCTCGACCACCTCGGCGTCGACGATGTCAGGTGTGGTATCCGCGCCGGTGGCGCGCACGGTGCCGATCGCGGTTTGTTCCTCGACGAGTTCGCCGTCCAGCTCGACTTCCAGATCCGGTCCGTCGTAGTCGGCGTAGTCGTCTTCGAAGTAGTCGTTCTCGGCGTAGTCGTTCTCGGCATAGTCGTCGTCGGCGTAGTCGTCGTCCGCGTAGTAATCGTCGTCGGCGTAGTAGTCGTCGTCCTCGTCGTAGGGGTCGGCGTAGTCGGCGGGCGCCGCGCCGACCGGGACGAGGAACCAGCGCGAGAACGCCAGACCGGCATAGCCGGGGATGGCCAGCCAGGCGAAGGTGACCGCGGCGAAGACGGGCAGGTCGAGCCCGATCCGGCCGAACGTGCCGAGCTCGCCGCCCGCGATCGCGCCGAGCAGCAGCAGTGCGACGGTGGCCAGTCCCGCCGAGCTGAGCGTGGCCCACGGCGCACCGATCCGGTCGGTCGAGCTGCGGGCGAGGTCGAGCCCGCCGAGCACGCCAATCGCGGCCGGAATCAGCAGCAGCACCGGCCACCAGCCCGCCGCCGGTCCGGTCGGCACCGCCGCCATCAGCGGCACCGCCGGAATCGGCCCGCCGACAACGGAAAACACCCCGAACGACGCGGCACCGACCTGCGCGCTCGAACCGACCAGCACGCCCACCGCCTGGACCACCAGGTTCGGCAGGTAAGCCAGCGAAAGCAGGGTCAGCCCGATCACCCCGGCGGCGTTGCCCGCACTCTGATAGGTGTCACCGATCCGCGGAATGTGCGCGAGAAACGAGACGACGGTGAGCGCGGCAGCGCAGCCAAGCAGCCGAAGCACCGCACGACCCGCGCCGTATATGCCCGAGATCGCCCACTCGGGCAGGCGCAGCAGCGCGAACACCTGCCGCCGGTTCTTGGTCGCGATCCCGCCCACCGCCGCGACCAGGTACAGGCCGCCGACCCAGGCGAATGCGGCGAGGGTGTTCGGTGGTTGCAGCGCGACGACGCCGGAGGCGTCCTCGGCGACCGCGAGGCAGATCGCGGTGATCAGGAGCGGCCCGCCGAGCGCGGCACCGACGATCCAGCCGAGATCGGCACGCGTGCAATCGGGTTCGACGGCGCGGGCACATTCCCTGGCGGCCAGCCAGAGCACGAGCGCGGTCGGCAACAGCGGCAGCAGGCCGAGCGAGGTCTTGCCGATCACCAGCGGAACCTGATGCACGCCAAGCCATCCCGCGGCGATCGCGCCGGAGGTGCCGGCCAGGTTGCTGCCCGAGGTCAACAATGTCGCGAGCGCCAGCACGATGATGACGGTGAGCGCGTAGGTCGTCGGTCGCCCGGCGACCAGGACGAGGACTCTGGCGCGTTCGGGAGTCAGTGACAGAAACCCGGCTTCGTCGACGTCGGCAGGTGGCTCCGACGCACCGCGGGACCCGGTCGTCCGGCGCGCAAGGGAGTTTCGGGAGCCGCTCACGACTCCGCCTCGCTGGCGCTCGGCTCCGTCGTGCGCGGCAGCGCGCTGAGTCTTCGGTTCACTCGCTGACGCTCGCTCACGGTCGCGCCCCGCTGACCCTCGGCTTCGTGCACGCAGGCGCGCTGTGTCCCTGATTCACTCGCAGACGCTCACTCATGACAATTCAGCGTGGCAGGCTCCCCGGCGCGGGCGGGTCAGGCGCGCCGCGAAACGCGCGCCGGGGGAACGACTGCTACTTGTTGTCTTCGGACGGGCGGAACGCCTGGGTGGCGTCGGAGGACGGGTCGCCGCCCTGCTCGCCGCCGAACGGCTGGCCCTGCTGAGCGCTCTGCTGGCCGCCGGTCTGACCGGACTGACCGTAGTTCGACGAACCGTACGGCGACTGCTGCGCGGGCTGGGCGGCGGAGCCGAAGTGCTGGGTGGCGCCCTCGTCCTGGCGCGGCTGGGCCGTGCTCGGAGAGCTGTACGGCGAAGCCTGCTGCGGCGCACCGAAAGCCGTGGTCGGCGGCTGCTGACCGTAGGCGGGCTGCTGACCGTAGGGCTGGCCGGGCTGACCGTACGCGGGCTGGCTCGGCTGGCTCTGGCCGTACGGCGATCCCTGCGCCGCACCGTAACCGGGCTGCTGGCCGTAGGGCGACTGCTGGCCGTACGGCTGCTGCCCCGGCTGGCCCTGGCCGTAGCCGGGCTGGTTCTGCCCGAACGCGGGCTGGCTCTGGCCGAACGACGACGGCTGCTGCTGGCCGTAGCCGCCCTGTCCGAAAGCTTGCTGGTTGGCGGGCCGCGGCGCGGGCGCCTTCACGATGCCCGATTCGAACAGCACCGCACCCACCGCGACCGCGGCCTGCACGAAGGCGAGCACGAGCAGGAGGTACGCCCCCCACTCCAGCTCGATGCCGTCGGCGAGGGTGAAGGAGTGCAGCAGCAGCGCGAGGAAACCCGTGACGGAGGCCGCCGCGGCCGCACCCGTCCAGTTCTGCTTCGGCAGCAGCGACAGACCGGCGAGCAGTCCGCCGAGCAGCAGAATGCCGAGCAGTGCGGCACCGGAGGCCTCGAACAGGTTCGCGGTCTCGCTGCTCGCCACCCGGGCGCCGCCGAAGTCGATGGGCTTGCTACCGATGAAGGGCACGAAACCGAGCAGGAAGTTGATCACGCCGAGCGCCGCGACACCGACCACCAGGAAGAACGGCAGACCCTTGGCCTCCGCACCGGACGCGCTCGAACCTGAACTGGCACCACCGGCCGTCGAACCGATGCTGGATGGTGTGGAGGGCGCGGGTGTGTTGTACCCGGAGCCCCCGGACGGGTATGACATGTCGTCGTCTCCTAGGTCGAGTCATACGTGGTCTTCAACTGCTGGATCCCTCCTGACGCTACTGCACTCGCTCGTCCAGGTCACCCTCAACAAACCGGCCGGACGACCTGCTCGGCGCCTCTCGCCCAGGTCGCGACCCGTTTGCCGACTGCAAGCACCTCCGATGGCAGCGTCTCAGCGCGGTTTCACCCGCACTTCACGAGGTAGCCAGCCGGTCGGTATAGCGACGCCAGCCGAATCCCGCCGCCGCGAACTCGGCGCGGACCTCTTCTTGCAGCGATTGGGCCTTCTCGTCGCCCTCCGCACGCAGCAGTGCTACCGAAACCGCCCGCGCGGCCAGCAGCGGCACACCACCAGTCGACGAGGCGAAGACCTCGTCGAGCAGGGTTCTGGCCGCGGCCGTTTCCCCCTTGGCGATCAGCACGTCGGCCAGATCGATGCGGGCGAGGCCGGTCGCGTCCTCCTCCTGCCCGAGGGCGGCGCGACAGTACGACTCGGCCGCGTCGAGTTGCCCCGACGCGAGAGCCGCGGCGGCACGGGTCAGGTCGTTCAGCGGCAGGATCTGCCGGTCGTCCAGCCGGCGGGCGTACCGGTCGGACTCCTCGGCGGCGGCCAGCGCCTCGGCCACCCGGTCGAGATCGAGCAGCGCCTTGGCCTGATTGCCGAGCCCGCGGGAAAGGCCGTGCTCGTCCGCGTGCGCCGCGTCGACCTTGCTGGATCGGGTGTAGGCCGCGAGCGCCTCGGTGGCATCGCCGGAATACAGCAATGCCGTGCCGAGCGCGTCGGCGAACGACGCGCCCTGGGTGTCGTGCGCGGCCAGCCGCTCCCCCTCGCGCAGCCGCGCGACGGCCGCGGGCAGTTTGCCCCGTTCGATATCGACGATCCCTTGGTAATAGCGCACAGTCTGCGCGAGCTCCGCATCATCGAGCGGCTCCGCCAGCGCACCCGCCCGCGCCAGCTGCCCGGCGGCGGCGTCCAGGTCACCGGTCATCAACGTGTGAAATCCGTAGTGGCTCAACGCCTGTGCCAGCTCGTGCGGCGCGATATCGGCCCCCGCCATCGAGGTCAGCGCCGCATAGTGGCGTTGCGCCTCACGGAACCGAGCCCGGGCCAGCCAGGGCACATGCATTTCGATCGCCAGCCGCAAACCATCTGCCGGCCGCGAGGTTCCGGGTGCGCGCTCCAGCGCCGCCAGGATGTTGGGCCATTCCGCGAACACCGCTGCCACCGATTCGGCGGCGGCGAAATCGTCGGACGCGCCGATCGAGCGCACCAGGTGCAGACACCAGCGCAGATGCGCGGTACACAGTGCCTCGGTCTCGTCCGCCTCGGCCAGCCGGGCCAGCGCGTAGTCGCGCACCGTCTCCAAGAGCACGAAACGCCTTGTCGCACCGTCGGTCTGGACGGCAACCAGATTCCGGTTGACCAGATCCGCCATGGCCGGTGCGACGTCACCCGGCTCGAGGTCGGCTTCCGGCAGCACGGCCTCGGCCGCCTCCAGGGTGAACCCGCCCGCGAAGATCCCGAGCCTGCGCAGCACCGCCCGTTCTCGCTCGGCAAGTAGCTCGTAACTCCAATCGAGCGCGACCCGCAGGCTGGTGTGTCGTCCGCCGGCGGCACCGCGCGCACCACCGACCAGCAGCCGGACCCGATCGTCGATCCGTTGGGCCAGTTGGGAAATCGTCAAGGTCCTGGTGAGACCGGCGGCCAACTCGATCCCCAGCGGCAGCCAGTCCACCGCCGCGCAGATCGCCACCAGTTGTTCTCGCTCGGCGGCCGTCACCAGGCCTGGCAGTCCGGCCCGCTCGATGAACAACGCCACCGCGACGCTGCGGTCCAACGCCCCCAGCGGATGCACCGCCTCGCCCGGCACCCCCAGTGGCCGCTGCGAGGTGACCAAGACGGTGAATCCGGTTGCCGTCCTGACAAATTCGGTCACCGATTCCAGCACGTGCTCCGCGTTGTCGAGGACCAGCAGGGCTGGCCCACGGTCGTCCGCTGCGCCGCCGAGTGCGGCGGCGATCCCGGGCAATGGGTCGTGTGGGGCTATCGCCTCCTCCGCTGCCAGGCCACCCGCCGCCACGGCCGCCGCCACCGCAGGCAGCACGTCCTCGGCGCGGTCCAGCGGCGCCAGCTCGACGAGGACGACGGATCTGCCGGAGCGGGCGGTCGATCGCGCGAGTTCGGCGGCAAGGCGCGATTTTCCGCTGCCCGCGACGCCGACTACTGTCGTCAGCCCCGGCTCGACCAAAGCCGTTGTGAGTGTGGCGAATTCGCGACCACGGCCGATAAAGCTCGTCAACGGGGTGGTAATTGCCGACACCGGCCGCGGAGCCGATTCGGACGCGCCCGGTTCCGGGCCGAAGCTCCGCGGGACATTCGCCGAGTCCACACCGGATGACGCACTCCCGGTCGCCGGGCCACCCGCCGCCGCGGTCCCCGGCGCAGCGGTCTCGCCCGTGGCGGCAGCAGACGCCGCGGCTTGCAGCGACGGATCATGTTCCAGGATGCGAAGTTCCAGCGACGCCGTATCCGGCGACGGGTCGACACCGAGTTCCTCGGCCAACGCCCGCCGCAGCCGCGCCAGCCGCTCCAACGCATCGGCCTGGCGCCCCGTGCGATACAACGCCAGCGCCAGCAGGCACGACAGTGGCTCATGCATCGGATATCGCGCGACCAGCCCGGTCAGCTCGGTCACCACCTCGCCCGCCGCGCCGAGTTCGAGGTTCGCCTCCAGCCCCGCGACGGTCAGCGAGAGCCGCCAATCATCGAGCCGCTCCCCTTCCGCGGCGGCGAACGGGATGGTGCGCAGATCGGCCAGCGCATGCCCGCGCCAGAGCGCGAGGGCGGCCATGGCCGCGGCCGCGACGGTGGCGTAATCACCTGTGCGCCGGGCGGTATGCAGCCGCTGCGCCGCCGCCTCCGCCGCAAGCAGATCCGGCGCCGACACCGTCGCCTGATACCCCGCGGGGGTCCGCCCGATGACCTCGGCCGACGGCCCGAGCGCCGCCCGCAGTCGCGACACCACCACCCGCAACCGCTGTACCGGTCGCTCGACCTCGGCGCCCCATAGATCCTCGGCCAGTCGCCTATCCGGCACCGGAACGCGATTCGCCAACGCCAACCGCACCAACACTGCCCGCTCCAGCGGCCGATCGACGGTCACCACCACACCGTCGGCCAACACCTGCACTGGACCCAACACCAGCACATCCACGGGTCAAGCATGCCCTGCCCGACCCGCCCACGTCTGCCCGCCCCGATGACCGGCCCGAGTCCGCCCCAGGCATGACGAAGGCCGCCCCGAAACCCGAGGCGGCCTTCGTTCGAATAGACCGGGCGTGGACGCTAGCGGCCGAGTGCCTTGAACGCGCCCGCGACGATCGGAGCCTCGTCGCCGGGCGCTTGGGCGGCGGCGTCTGCCTGCTCCACCGGCGCCGGTGGCACCGGATCGGCGGTTGCGGTGCCCGCGGCCCCCGCGGCGACCCCCGCGATGACGGCAATGGCAAAGACAGTTCTGGTAATCATGTGATCCCTCCCGATAGAGGGGGCGGCCAATAATGCTCTCCCCCGGGCATTCCCCGGTGCCGTCCCCGTCGCCATGCTACCCGGGACACCCGCTCGCCCGCGAGACTTCCACGGGGGCAAGCGGATCGGTCCGCGGCATGACGAAGGCCGCCCCGAATCCGGTGGCGGCCTTCGTTCGTACTTTGGATCAGGCGGTGACGCTTGCCTTTTCCAGGATCTCGCGGGCCAGCGCTGCGGTCTCGGACGGCGTCTTGCCGACCTTCACGCCCGCGGCCTCCAGCGCGTCCTTCTTCGCCTGGGCGGTGCCCGCCGAGCCGGAGACGATGGCGCCCGCGTGGCCCATGGTCTTGCCCTCGGGCGCGGTGAAGCCCGCGACGTAGCCGACGACCGGCTTGGTGACGTTGGCCTTGATGTAGGCCGCGGCCCGCTCCTCGGCGTCGCCACCGATCTCACCGATCATCACGATCAGCTTGGTCTCGGGGTCCTTCTCGAACGCCTCGATGGCGTCGATGTGGGTGGTGCCGATTACCGGGTCGCCACCGATGCCGATGGCGGTGGAGAAGCCGAAATCGCGCAGCTCGTACATCATCTGGTAGGTCAGCGTGCCGGACTTCGACACCAGGCCGACCGGGCCCTTGCCGGTGATGTTGGCCGGGGTGATGCCGACCAGCGCCTCGCCGGGGGTGATGATGCCGGGGCAGTTCGGGCCGATGATCCGGGTCTTGTTGCCCTTCTCCACGTTGTAGGCCCACGCGAACGCGGTGTCCTGCACCGGGATGCCCTCGGTGATGACCACGAGCAGCGGGATCTCCGCGTCGATGGCCTCGATGATGGCGTCCTTGGCGAACTTCGGCGGCACGAACGCGATGGAGACATCGGCGCCGGTTTCCTTGATGGCCTCGGCGACGGTGCCGAAAACCGGCAGCTCGACCGCGTTGCCGTCCTTGTCGGTGTGCGCGACGGTGGTGCCCGCCTTGCGCGCGTTGACGCCACCGACGACCTGGGTGCCCGCCTTGAGCATCAGCGCGGTGTGCTTGGTGCCCTCGCCGCCGGTGATGCCCTGGACGATGACTTTCGAGTCCTTGTTAAGGAAGATAGACATTTCCGGATTCCTTACTTGGCCGCTGCCAGTTCGGCGGCCTTGTCGGCGCCTTCGTCCATTGTCTGCGCAAGAGTGATCAGCGGGTGCGCGGCATCGGCGAGGATCTGGCGACCCTCGTCCACCTTGTTGCCGTCGAGACGGACGACCAGCGGCTTGTTCGCCTCGGCGCCGAGGATCTCCAGCGCCTTGACGATGCCATTGGCGACCGCGTCACAGGCGGTGATGCCACCGAAGACGTTCACGAACACGCTCTTGACCTGCGAGTCACCCAGGATGACGTCGAGGCCGGCGGCCATCACCTCGGCCGAGGCGCCGCCACCGATGTCGAGGAAGTTGGCGGGCTTGACGCCGCCGTGGTTCTCGCCCGCGTAGGCGACCACGTCGAGGGTCGACATGACCAGACCGGCGCCGTTGCCGATGATGCCGACCTCACCGTCGAGCTTGACGTAGTTGAGGTCGTTCTCCTTGGCCTTGAGCTCCAAGGGATCGGTCGCGTCCTTGTCCGCGAAGGCCTCGTGGTCCGCGTGGCGGAACTCGGCGTTCTCGTCGAGGGTGACCTTGCCGTCGAGGGCGAGGATCTCGTCCTGCGGGGTGCGTACGAGCGGGTTGACCTCCACCAGGGTGGCGTCCTCCTTGACGAACACCTCCCACAGCTTCTGGATTGTCACGGCCGCCGCGTCGAGCACCTCGGCGGGCAGGTGGCCCTGCTCGGCGATCGAGCGGGCGAATGCGAGGTCGACACCCTTGACGGCGTCGACGGCGACCTTGGCGAGGCGCTCCGGCTTGGTTGCGGCGACCTCTTCGATCTCCATGCCGCCTTCCACCGAGCACATGGCCAGGTAGGTGCGGTTGGACCGATCGAGCAGGAAGGAGATGTAGTACTCCTCCGCGATGTCCTTGGCTTCGGCGACAAGGATCTTCTTGGTGATGTGGCCCTTGATATCCAGGCCGAGGATGTTCTGCGCGTGCGTGAACGCGTCGTCCGGGGTGGCGGCGTACTTGACGCCACCCGCCTTGCCGCGGCCACCGGCCTTCACCTGAGCCTTGACCATCACCGGCTTGCCGATTTCCGCCGCGATGGCGCGGGCGTCCTCGGCCGTGTCCGTGACGCGGCCCTCGGACGAAGGCACTCCGTGCTTAACGAAGAGCTCCTTCGCCTGATATTCGAAGAGATCCATGTACTCACCGTCTCGTCTGCGTTGTGATGACAACGTCTTTGTTGGCGGCCCGACGTCGGAAGCGGGTCGGGTCGGACTCTAATCAGTCACATGGACGGCCAATCGGCCACGTTCATCCTAAGTGGCGCAGGTCACGGGCTCGTGCGCGGCGCGGAATAACCGCTGGCCATCGCTACTCGCGAGTAGGTTGTTGACACCGCGCCAGGTAGAGCCGCCGAACCCGGGAGCACGGCTGGATCTACTACAAATCGTCGTCGCTCCGCCGGGCGCGGGTGCCCAATACACAGAAAGATATTCCGTGGTGTTACCGTGATCAATCTCACATGTTCGGACAGAACGGCCGCAGCGCTTGCGGGACGCGCAATCGTTTCGTTACCGTCATTGCGGTCGATGTCACAGCACGGTCACGACTAGGAGGACGGCAAGCTTGATGCAGCACAGCACTCCGCAGATGGAGAGCCGTTCCGCAAACGACCCGTCGACGCCGCTGATCAGCAGGCACCTCGGCCTCGCGAACATCTCTCGCTTCATGATGTGGCACAGCCGATGAACCATCGCTCCGCCCTTATTCCTGAAAATCGCGCTCGGTCCGGACATCGTTACCGCAACGATGATGACGCCCTCGGCGCGCAGGCTTCCTACGGCAGGCCCGCGGGCCCCTCGGTGGACCGGCAGCGGAACTCGCTGTACAACACGCCGCCCGCCGACTACAACCCCGCGCCGCGCACCGACTACGCCGATGCCGCACCGCAGGGCGACTACTTCCACGCCGCCGGTGACGCGCGCCAAGCCGACGGGTACTACGGCCCCGCCAACTCCTGGACCGCGAACGAGTCTTGGTCCCAGCAGGATTCGTGGGCACCGCAGGACTCCTGGTCGCAGCAGAGCTCCTGGTCCGACGGCGCCGCATGGAACGCGGGCGACGCCTGGGCCGACGAGCAGTATCGGACCCCCGAGAACGAATATCGGGCACCCGAGGACGGCTGCTGGGCTCCGGAAGAGTCCTGGGCATCCGACGCCGAGTCCGACACGCCGGCCACGCCGACCGTGATCCCCGGCCACAGCGCCACCAAACCCAGCGCCGTCAAACGCGGTGGCGCACACCGGCTGCCCGCACCGCCCGCCGCCCTCAAGGGGCGTGCCGCGGTCGCCGCGGTGGCCGCGGGCGCTGTCGTCGCCGCGGGACAGGCCGCGCTCGCCTCGCCCGACCAGCCCGCGCAGTCCGTCGACTACCAGGCGGCCGGGCAGATCCACGAGATCGCCGCGCAGTCCGTCAGCCTGGCCGACCCCAATGCTTCGCCGGAATCGCCCCAACTGCTCAACGTCTCGGGGCCGACCCATCTCGGCGATTTCAACGACATTCTGCAAAAAGGCCAGAAGTACGCGCAGGATCTGGCAGAAGCGGAAGCCGCGAAGTTACGTCCCCTCTTCGCCAAGTTCGCCGCGGGTAACTTCACCTCCGGCTTCGGCGCCCGTTGGGGCGTACAGCATCTCGGTATCGACATCGCCGGACCGATCGGCACCCCGATCGTCGCGGTCGCCGACGGCACCGTCATCGAAGCGGGCCCCGCGGCCGGGTTCGGTATGTGGGTTCGCCTGCTGCACGACGACGGCACGGTCACCGTGTACGGGCACATCGACACCGCCACGGTGTCCCAGGGGCAGCGTGTGATGGCGGGCGATCAGATCGCCACCATCGGAAACCGGGGATTCTCTA
This sequence comes from Nocardia iowensis, assembly GCF_019222765.1. Taxonomy (NCBI): domain Bacteria; kingdom Bacillati; phylum Actinomycetota; class Actinomycetes; order Mycobacteriales; family Nocardiaceae; genus Nocardia; species Nocardia iowensis. The sequence continues at coordinate 7,980,009 of NZ_CP078145.1, forward strand.
CCGGGCCGCATTGCCACTTCGAGGTTTGGTTGAACGGATCGGACAAGATTGATCCAGTGCCTTGGTTGGCTACTCGGGGAATTAGTTTGGGGCCTCAGCGGGACTGACGGGGTGGGTGACGAGGCGCACGTACTGCTAGGGGCAGGTGGGGGCTAGCGTCGGGGGTATGGCACGTACGACGACGTACACCCAGTTCATCGCGTTACCAACGGAACTCGTGTGGGGGGGTGCTGGCGGATCCGGTGCGGTGGCCGGAATGGAATCCGGCGGTTACCTCGGTGCGGCTGCACGGGGCGGTCGCGGTGGGTACGACGGGTGACTACCTGCCTAGGGGGCGGGTTTACGAAACGCTGCATGGGCGGACGGCGCCGCCATTCGTTATCAGCACGCTGGTGCCTGGGCGGGCGCTGGCCATCGAGCAGCCGGAACCGGCGGGGCAGATGCGGTTGTCGTGGACGCTGACGCCGCGCGACGGGGGCACCGAGATCAGCCAGCAGCTCACGTTCAGCGGTCCCTCGGCATCGGTCGCCAGGATGGTGGTCGGGTCGCTGCTGGAGACCGACGCTCGGGTCTGCTTCGCTCGGCTGGCCGGACTGGCCGGGATCGAACCCCGGGCTACCGCACTGACCGTGGTAATCGCCGGTGGCACAGGCGCATTGGGTAAACACATCGCCGCCGATCTGACCTGCCGTGGGCATCGCGTGACCATCCTGACCCGTAAACGGGATGCGGTGCTGCCGTTCGATCAGGTGGAGTGGGACGGGAAGACAGTGGGCAATTGGGTTGCCGCGCTGCGTAATCCGGGGGCGACGGCGATCGTCAACCTGGCGGGCAAGCTGGTCGACTGTCGGCCTACTGAACGAAATATCGACGAATTGCGGCGCAGTCGCGTGGATTCCACTCGCGCGCTGGTCGACGCGGCCGCTACCCTCGACGCGCCGATCGACTACTGGGTGCAGGCGAGCACCACCGCGATCTGGTCGGATGCGGGCGAAACCCGGTGCACCGAAACAACTCCGCTGCCGGTGGGGCTGCCGCAGATGACCGGCGTGGCCGAACCGTGGGAGCGGGCGTTCGACGGTGCCGATGCCACACACTCGACCATCCTGCGCACCTCGATCGTGCTGGATCCGCAAGCCCCGGCGCTGAAACGCCTCGGCCAGTTGACCATGGCGGGTCTCGGCGGGCGCGTCGGTCCGGGCGATCAATGGTTCAGCTGGGTTCACGTCGAGGACTGGCTGGCCATCGTCCGCGCCGCCCTCGGTCTCGACCCGACGGTCACCTTGCCGGACGGCGTCCTGGTGGCCGCCACCGACTTCCCGGTCCGCAACCGGGAACTGATGGCCGCCCTGCGCAGGCATCTGCGCCGCCCACCGGCACCGCCCACCCCGGTCGCGCTCTTGAAGATCGGCGCGATCTTCCTCCGCTCCGATTCGGCACTAGGGCTGACCGGCCGCCACGCAACCTCGGAAGTGCTGCGGCACAGCGGCTTCACCTTCCGCTACCCCACCCTGGACGAAGCCCTCACCGACCTGCTGCCCAGCTGAGCGCGGACCGGCCGCTAGGGAGTGGCGGCGATCGCCAACCCGATCAGCGCCACCACCTTGACCACTTCCAGGCCGATGTACCAGAAGTGGGCGTGCGACCGCGGCAGCTCTTCCCCGGCCAGCACGCGATCGGTCCGTCGGGTCAGCGGTGGCCGCACCAGCAGCAGTTGTGCCGCCAGCACCGCCACGGCGGCAACCAGCCAGCCCCAGGCGCCCGGGGCTGGCACGACGACGAGGGCAGCCAGTACCAACGCACCGGCCAGCACGGTCTCGGCGATATTCAACGCGCGAAACACCAACCGGCCGATCCCGAGGCCGAGCGCCAGGGTTACCCCCGGCGCGCGGAACTTCAGCGGTGCCTCCAGGAACGAAATCGCCAGCACCATGCCCAGCCAGAGCATGGGAAACAACCACAGGATGTGCTGCGCGACCGTGTCCATGGGTGGACCTTACCGATGCGGAGCGGCCGCACGGCAGGGCCGAACGGCCCCGCCGAACGGCCTTCGGCGACCGCTCAGAGCTTGACCAAGGTGCGGCTGTACTGCGGGATGAGACGGATCTTGCCCGCGGTGCCGAAGTCGATGGTCACCGTGGCCAGCGGGCCGAAACCCTCCGCGGCGATCACCTTACCGAGACCGTATTTGTCGTCACTGACGCGATCACCCACCGCGAGAACGAGATTCGCGTTGTTGCGGGCAGCGGCGCCGGGGGCGGGCCGACGCGGCCCTCGGTCCGCACGGACCCCGGGTCGCTGTTCGGACCAGCCGTCGCCGCGGGTCCAGTCGCGTTCCATCCGGTCGTCGTCACCCCGGCGGCGGATGCCCCGCGTCGCGGCGGAACCCGCCGGTTCCAGCCGCCGCCAATCGATCAAGTGATCCGGAATCTCTTGTAGGAAACGCGATTCCGGGTTGGAGACCGGCTGGCCCCAGCCGGAGCGGACCACGGCGCGGGTCAGGTACAGCCGCTTCCTGGCCCGGGTGATCCCGACATAGGCGAGCCGACGTTCCTCGGCCAGTTCGGCCGGATCGCCGAGCGCCCGCATGTGCGGGAACTGGCCGTCCTCCCAGCCGGTCACGAACACTACCGGGAACTCGAGCCCCTTGGCCGTGTGCAAGGTCATCATCGTGACCACGCCGGTGCCCTCATCCGGGATCTGGTCGGTATCGGCCACCAGCGAGACCCGCTCCAGGAACGCGGCGAGCGACCCCGGGTCCGGTTCGCCCTCGCCCACCTCCGGCAACAGCCCCTCTTGCCGGGCCGCCTCCGCGTTGTTGTGCGCCTCGGAACTGAATTCCCGTGCGACGCTGACCAGTTCGTTGAGGTTGTCCAGCCGGGCGCCGTCCTGCGGGTCGTCGGAGGCCTCCAACTCGGCGCGATAGCCGGTGCGCTCCAGCACCGCGTCGACGACATTGCCGACATCCGGGAAGTCGAGGTCGTCCTGCACACCCGCCGCCCTGATCTCTTCCAGCAGATCGAGGAATCCGGCGATCGCCCGCTGCGCCCGCGTATTCAACAGAGCGACTTTGCCGTCGGCCGCGTCGCGCAGCGCGGCGGCGAAACCGATCCCCCGCTGGTCGGCGTGCACCGCGACACAGGCCTCGGCCCGATCGCCGATGCCGCGGCGCGGGGTGTTCAGGATCCGGCGCACGCTCACCGCGTCCTCGGGGTTCTCCAGCACCCGCAGGTAGGCGACGATGTCGCGCACCTCCTTGCGCTCGTAGAACCGGACGCCGCCGACCACCTTGTACGGCAAGCCCATCCGGATGAAGATCTCTTCCAGCGCGCGGGAGTTGTTGTTGGTCCGGTAGAACACCGCGACATCGCCGTAGTTGGCCTCGCCCTGATCGACCAGCCGATCGATCTCGCGCGCCACGAACGCGGCCTCGTCGTGCTCGTTGTCGGCGACGTAACCGGTGATCAGGTCGCCCTCGCCGGAATCGGTCCACAGCTTCTTGTCACGCCGGTTCTCGTTGCGCGAGATCACCGCGTTGGCGGCGGACAGGATGTGCTGGGTGGAACGGTAGTTCTGTTCCAGCAGGATGGTTTCCGCGTCCGGGAAGTCGCGCTCGAACTCCTCGATATTGCGGATGGTCGCGCCGCGGAAGGCATAGATGGACTGATCCGCGTCACCGACCACGCACAGCTCGCTTGGCGGCGCCTGATCCTCGGCGCGATCTTCCCGGTGATGACCGACCAGCTCGCGCACCAGGATGTACTGGGCGTGGTTGGTGTCCTGGTATTCGTCGACGAGCACATGCCGGAACCGGCGCCGGTAGTACTCGGCGACCTGCGGGTGATTCTGCAGCAGCGCCACCGTCTCGCCGATCAGATCGTCGAAATCCAGCGCGTTCGCCGCGCGCAAGCGCCGTTGATATTCGGCGTAGACGCGGGCGACCAAGCCGGGCAGTTCGGTTTCGTCCGACTCGGCATCCGCGCTCGCCTGTTGCGGCCCGATCAGCTCGTTCTTCAGATTGGAGATCGCGGTCGCCAGGAGTCGCGCGGTGTATTTCTTGGTGTCGATGTCGAAGTCGCGACTGATCATGGTGAGCAGTCGCCGCGAATCATCGGCATCGTAGATGGAGAAATTCGAATTCAAGCCGGGCAGCAGGGCCGCTTGCATGCGCAGGATGCGGACACAACTGGAGTGGAACGTGGACACCCACATGTTGTTCGCACGCGGACCGACCAGTCCTATTACCCGCTCCCGCATCTCCGCAGCAGCCTTGTTGGTGAAGGTGATCGCGAGCACTTGGCCGGGGGTCACGCCACGGGCGGCCAGCAGGTAAGCGATGCGCCGGGTGAGCACGGCGGTCTTGCCGGAACCCGCGCCCGCCACGATCAACAGGGGTGCGCCACTGTGCACAACGGCGGCACGTTGCTGCGGGTTGAGGCCGTCGAGCAGGTGCTCGGCCTCCTCGGCGCGCCGCTTCTCCCGTTCGACACGCCGCTGTTCCTGTTCGGCGGCCGACGGCGGTGGTTCGGGAACAGCGGCCCGCTGGGTGTCCCGCACCGCTCGCACCTCCTCCACAGCCGACACCGCTTCCTCGGCGTTACCACCGGTGACCTGCGGTTGATGTATCGAATCCGGTTGCCGGGCGCGACCGGCCTGCGTCTTGGGAGCCACCGTGATGTCCATCGCCCATCCACGCTACCGGCGCCCACCGACAGAGATGAAGCCCCGGGTTGTCTCGCGCTCGGTTCGGTACCGCGACAGCGAACGGAGAGTGAACTCAGCGGGCAGCGGCCGCGATGAATCCGTGTCCGGCTTCTCAGCAGATTCACAAAACGAATCGTTTTGCATACCTACCGGCCCGTGGCAGACTGGCGACATGATGAGTGCCCACGCGATACATCCGTTTCGGTTACCGACCGGATATCGTGATCGCGGCGCTGGTATCTGAGCGCACCATCCTGGGGGGACAATTCGAAGGCCCTACCAGGGCTGTTTCACGGTGAAAGAACCGATCGGTAACGAGCCGGGCTCACCCGCCGATCCATGTTCTGACACGAGGAGATGAATGATGAGCACCCCCGCAACGACGACCGGGTCCGATTCGGCGCTGCCGCAGAGCGACGCGGAGATCGACAAGCTCCGCAAGGAGATCGATCACCTCGATGCCGAGATCCTCGCCGCCATCAAGCGCCGCACGGAGATCTCCCGGATCATCGGCCGGACGCGGATGGCGTCCGGCGGGCCCCGCCTCGTCCACAATCGGGAAATGAAGGTGCTGGAGCGATTCAGCGAACTCGGCCAGGAAGGCCACACCCTCGCGATGCTCCTGCTGCGCCTCGGCCGCGGCCGCCTCGGCCACTGACCTCGGCTAGTCCACCGGCCGCGGAACGCGGCCCTAGACCCATGCGGCAAAAGCACGACAACCGCATCCCCAAGGCCGCCCCGGGTGTATATCACCCCGGGGCGGTCGTTTCGTCTCCGTCCGCGCTCAGCTGAGCGCGATGTACTTGGTGGAGAGGTATTCCTCGATGCCCTCGGTGCCGCCCTCGCGGCCGAAGCCGGAGGCCTTCACGCCGCCGAAAGGTGCTGCCGGGTCGGAGATTACGCCGCGGTTGACGCCGACCATGCCGGATTCCAGGCCCTCGGCGACCCGAAGGGCGCGATCCAGGTCACGGGTGTAGACGTAGCTGACCAGGCCGAATTCGGTGTCGTTCGCCGCCGCGATGCCCTGCTCCTCGGTGTCGAAGCCGACGATCGGGGCAACCGGCCCGAACACCTCCTCGCGCAGAATCCTGGCCTGCGGCGGGACGTCGCTGAGGATGGTGGCCGGATAGAACCAACCGGGCCCGCCGGGCGCCTTGCCACCCAGCCGGACCTGAGCGCCTACCGCCACGGCGTCCTCGACCAGCTCGCTGACCGTGTTGAGCTGCTCTTCGTTGATCAGCGGGCCGAGGGTGGTGTTCGGGTCGGAGCCAGGGCCGAGGGTCACGCTTGACGCCATCGCCTCGACGAACTTGCTGGTGAACTCCTCGAGCACGCCCCGCTGGACGTGGAAGCGGTTGGCCGCGGTGCACGCCTCGCCGCCGTTGCGCAGCTTCGCCAGCATCGCGCCCTGCACGGCCGCGTCGATGTCCGCGTCATCGAACACCACGAACGGCGCGTTGCCGCCGAGCTCCATCGACGTGCGCAGCAGCCCGTTCGCCGACTTCTCCACCAGCTTCTTGCCGACCTCGGTGGAGCCGGTGAAGGTCAGCTTGCGCAGCCGCGGATCGTCGAGCAGCGGCTGGGTCACGGCACCGGACCGGCTCGACGTGATCACCGAGAGCACCCCGTCCGGCAGCCCCGCCTCGCTGCACAGCTTGGCGAGCAGCAGCATGGTCAGCGGTGTCGCCGAGGCGGGCTTGACGATCATGGTGCAGCCCGCGGCCAGCGCGGGACCGATCTTGCGGGTGCCCATGGCCAGCGGGAAGTTCCACGGCGTGATCGCCAGACAGGGCCCGACCGGCTGCTTGTGCACCATGATCCGGCCGGTGCCGGACGGCGCGTGCAGGTAGCGTCCGTGCACCCGGACAGCTTCCTCGCTGAACCACCGGAAGAACTCCGCGCCGTACTTGACCTCATTGCGGCTCTCCGGCAGCGCCTTGCCCATTTCCAGGGTCATCAGCAGCGCGAATTCCTCGGCCCTGGCGGTGATCTGCTCGAAGACCGCGCGCAGGATCTCGCCGCGCTCGCGGGACGGCCGCGCGGCCCACTCCGCCTGCACCGCGACGGCCGCGTCCAGCGCCCGCATCGCGTCCTCGGGCGTGGCGTCGGCGACCTGCGTCAGCACCTCCCCGTTCGCCGGATTGTGCACCGCGAAGGTGCCGCCGCCCGTGGCGGCAACGGGCCCGCCGATCCACAGCTGCGTCGGGACGGATTCGAGAAGTTCGCGTTCGGACACCATGAACCAAGCCTAATCGGCGCGGCCGGACGCAGGCCGTCATCGGACCGCGGATGACCGCGGTGAATGCGAGGTACCCACCGGCCTGAATCGACGCTCCGGGGTGTTTGCCGTGCGCGGCCGTGGAGCGGTGAGTAACCTCGGCGGACGTGAGCAGCGACATCACCGCGACGGCGGCCTGGCGGAAACTGCACGAACACTTCGACGGGATCGCGGGGCGGCACCTGCGCGAACTCTTCGCCGACGATCAGTCGCGCGGCCGTGCGATGACCGTCGATGTGGCGGACCTGCACATCGACTACAGCAAGCACCGCATCACGCGGGAAACCCTGCACCTGCTCGTCGAATTGGCGCGCGAGGCGAAGGTGGCCGAGCGCCGGGACGCAATGTTCCGCGGCGAGCACATCAACACCTCGGAGGATCGCGCGGTCGCGCACATCGCATTGCGTTTGCCCGAGGGCCGGTCGCTGACCGTGGACGGCGCCGACGCCGGCGCCGAGGTGCACGAGGTGCTGCGGCGGATGGGTGAATTCACCGACGCGGTGCGCTCCGGCGAATGGCGCGGCGCCACCGGCGAACGCATCAGCACCGTGGTCAATATCGGCATCGGCGGGTCCGACCTGGGGCCGGTGATGGTGCACCAGGCGCTGCGGCATTACGCCGACGCCGGGATCGGCGCCCGGTTCGTCTCCAACGTCGATCCGGCGGATCTGGTGGCGAAACTCGACGGACTCGACCCGGCCACAACGCTGTTCATCGTCGCCTCCAAGACCTTCTCCACGCTGGAGACGCTGACCAACGCCACCGCGGCCCGGCGCTGGCTGGTGGCGGCGCTCGGCGAGGACGCCGTCGCCAAGCATTTCGTCGCCGTCTCGACCAATGCGGAGAAGGTGGCGGAATTCGGCATCGACACCGCGAACATGTTCGGCTTCTGGGACTGGGTCGGCGGCCGCTATTCGGTGGATTCCGCGATCGGCCTCTCGGTGATGGCCACCATCGGCAAGGAACGCTTCGCCGAGTTCCTCGCGGGCATGCACGCCATGGACGAGCATTTCGCGAACGCGCCGCTGGAGGCGAACGCACCGGTGCTGCTCGGCCTGCTCGGCGTCTGGTATTCGAACTTCTTCGGCGCGGAATCCCGTGCGGTACTTCCCTATTCGAACGACCTGGCCCGTTTTCCCGCCTATCTGCAGCAACTCACGATGGAGTCGAACGGCAAGTCGGTGCGCGCCGACGGCGCCCCGGTCACCACCGCCACCGGCGAAATCTTCTGGGGCGAGCCGGGAACCAACGGCCAGCACGCGTTTTACCAACTGCTGCACCAGGGCACGCGTCTCATTCCGGCGGACTTCATCGGATTCGCCCGCCCCACCGACGATCTGCCCACCCGCGACGGCACCGGCAGCATGCACGACATCCTGATGAGCAACCTGTTCGCGCAGACCAAGGTGCTGGCGTTCGGCAAGACCGCGGACGAGATCGCCGCCGAGGGCACCGACCCGACGGTGGTGCCGCACAAGGTGATGCCGGGCAACCGGCCGAGCACCACCATCCTGGCACCGCAGCTCACCCCGTCGGTCGTCGGCCAGTTGATCGCCCTCTACGAACACCAGGTCTTCGTCGAAGGCACCATCTGGGGCATCGACAGCTTCGACCAGTGGGGTGTGGAGCTGGGCAAGCAGCAGGCGCTGGCACTGGCGCCCTCGCTTACTTCCACGGAATCGCCTGAGCCGCAAGGAGACTCGTCTACCGACGCGCTGATCCATTGGTACCGCGCCAAGAAGTTGGGCTAGTTTCGGATCAGTGCCGGAACGCGACCTCGTAGCGTCCGGCCGTCTGGCGGAGCAGCAGATCGGCTCGGTCCTTCGTGGCGGCGATCAGATCGGCGTTGCGCAGATCGCTGTCGTGTACCTTCGCGGCAGCGGCCTCGGGCGTGCGGCCGCCGCGAATGTGTCTGCGCAGCAAGCGATCCTCGATCAGCTCCCGCCGCGCGTCGAGGTACCAGCATTCATCGAGCAGCTTGCGCACCGCCGACCATTCCCGGTCCCCGACATCGTCCAGCAATAGGTAGTTCCCCTCGGTGATCGCGATCAGCTGCTGATCGAAGACGATGCCCGCCGGGATCGGATCGTGCACGGTGCGATCGAAGATCGGCCATGGCACCGGTTCGCCGAGCGGAGTGTCCCGAAGTCTGCGGAGGTTGTCGAGATAGGCCGCGGTATCGAAGGTGTCCGGTTCACCTTTGCGCGCAAGGCTTCCCGCGGCACGCAACACCTCGTTGGTCAGGTGATAGCCGTCCATCGGCGCGATTTCGGCCATCGGCGACTCGGCATTGAGCGCATCCCGGAGCCGGACCGACAGGGTGGACTTCCCCGCGCCCGGCGGTCCAGCGATACCGAGCAGATACCGGCGACCGTCGGCGTGTGCGCGCACCCGATCGGCGAGCGCACGCAACGATATCTCGGAATACGGACTGTCCACCGCAGCCACCCTACCGAGCTGAAACCCACCGCCCCCGGCGTGATCACCGCGACCGGACAAAGACATCTCACCGAGCCCGAGACGGGCACGGTGAGACGTCCGTTAACTGGTAATTATCAGGTGCGGGCCTGGAGTTGCGGCAACCTGGTGGCCTGGGTGGCATTGGTCACCTGGACACAGTCGGCAGCCGTCGTCCCGGCAGTCCCGTTCCGGACATTGGTGTTGCACGCGTTCTTCAGCGCGCTGGACAATGCCGCGTAGTTGGAATTGGACGACAACATCGTCTGCGTCGTCCAGTACAGCGCGGCGGTCTTCTCGAGGCCGATCGCGGTGACGTTCACGCCGTTGAGGCTGCCGCCGTCGACCATCAGCTGCGCGGTCTTGTTGCCGACACCGCTGTTGATGTGGACACCGCCACTGTCACCGGTACCGGTGTACCAGTAGCGTCCCCGATACGTGTCGGGATCCTGGTAGGCGTTCGGGTTCTTCATATCCCGGATGACGCCGATGGCACTGCAGGCACCGAGCTTCCACCGATTGGCCGGAGTGTTGCACGGGTTGCTGGTGTTCACCAGGAAGGTGAGCTCGCCGAAGATATCCGACATGGATTCGTTGATCGCACCGGGCTCATTGCGGTAGACGAGACCGTTGGTCCGCTGTGTCACGCCGTGCGTGAGTTCATGTCCGGTGATGTCCTCGGTGGTGAGACCCTCGCCGTAGGCCATGTAACTGCCGGACCAGAAGGCATTCCGGTACGGGCACGCGGTGGGGGTGCAGAGACGGACGGTGGCGCGCAGTGCTCGGCCCTTGCCATCCCCGGTGTCGGAGCCGATGAGGGCCGTCAGGTCCTTCAGCCCGGTGTACCGCGCGTAGAACGCATCGGTGTTGCCCAGGTAGGTGTAGATGTCGTCGACATCCTTGATACCGACGGGCGGCTGGCCCTCGGACCTGGTGGACCGCAGGGTTCCGGTCCCGCACCCGGCCCGGCTGGGGTCGATGCGCCGGTTCGCGTTATCGCACACCACACGGTTGAGGTGCTTGGTCTCGCTCCAGCTGTCCAGCACCTTGCCGGTGTTGTTGGCGTCGATGAACACGATCCACTCAGCGGGCTCGTCCTTCTCGATAACGCCGTCGATCTTGACCTTGTAAGCCGGGACCGCAACGCTCTCCGCCTCGCCCTTGGCGGCCAGCTTCGCGTCGTACCAGTAGGCCTTCGCCTCGGCGACGGTCAGCTTGTCGGCAGGCATCTTGCTCTGTTCGACAACCTTCTTCAGCGCGGTCGCCTTTACCTCTTCGGCCGGCGTAGTCGTCGTGTACTTGCCCTGCGACTTCTTGGACAGTGCACCGGTCACCGAGATGAGCGAACCGTCGGGGGCCAGCGACTGCGCCGCCGATGCACCGAACACCGGCACCTTGTCGATCTCCTGACGCAACCGAACCGTGGACCCACCACCGACTGGGAACACGGATTCCACGACGAGGTCGCCCGCGGTATCGCCATTTCCGCCGAAGACCTTCTCTACTGCGCCCGCGTGCGCTTGCGCGACGGCGGGGGCTTCCTTCGGTGTTCCCGCCGGAACCGGAACCGGCTCTTTGGGCACTACCTGCTGGACGGCGCCCTGCGGATCCGTCAGCACCTCTTTCGGCACGGCCGACAGGTCGGAACCCGCAGGCGGCTGGCTGCTGGCACCAGGACCAGACGCGAACATCATTGCCGCAACGGCAATTAACGCGAAGGCGGTATTACGTCCCGCCCGTATTTGTGTGGGTTTCATGACCAAGTAGAACCACATACCGGCGGTCAACTCGACTGGAGACAGGACTGGGGAAAGGAATGGCGAGACCGGATATCTTCGGGCTATCGGCAAGCGCAGGCATAAATATTATGCGCGAATACCTTTCGTATCTTCTGGTCAGCCGTTCATGTCACGGCTTACCCGTCAGTGCACGCCGACGTCCAAATGTATTGATACGCCATAAAACTGAGAAGACGACGTATAAAAATGTTCAACTCGAGCAGGTTTCACCAGACTCGGAGCCATCGTCGGCCCGGCCGTATGTCGATACCAAGATCAACCGATGTGCCGGGCCTACTGCTGTATCTCCTGCTGTCCAGCCGATTCCGGCTACCGACCAGTGCTGCGCAACAAACTCAGAGCAATGCGCGCTCCAGGATCGCACCGGTGTCAACACCGGTGGGCAGCGTGCCGAAGGCGATGCCCCAGTCGTCGCCGAGCCTGCTGGCACAGAACGCGTCGGCGACCGCCGGGTGACCATGCCGCACCAACTGTGCGCCCTGCAGCACGAGCGCCATGAGTTCGACGATGCGACGGGCGCGATATTCGATGTCGCTCAGGTCCGACAGTTCCTTGCCGACCCGGGTGATCGCGTCGTCCAGTCGTGGATTCTCGCCGCGCGCCAGCGAAACCTCGTTGAAATAGGCTTCGACGGTCTCCGGCTGCCTGCCCATGGCACGCAACGCGTCCAAGGCGGCGACATTGCCCGAGCCCTCCCAAATCGACATGAGCGGCGCCTCGCGATAAAGCCGGGGCATGCCCGACTCCTCGGCATAACCATTGCCGCCGAAGCATTCCAATGCCTCCGCAGCATGGGACGGAGCCCGCTTGCACACCCAATACTTGGTGACCGCCAACGCGATTCGCCGCAGTGCGGCCTCGGCCGGATCTCCCGTCGCACGGTCGGTGGCACCGGCAAGCCGCATCATCACCGTCGTAGCAGCGTCGGATTCGATCACCAGATCCGCCAACACATTCCGCATGGCTGGCTGATCGAACAGCTTGGCGCCGAACGCTTCCCGGTGCCGCGCGTGATGCGCGGCGAACACGACACCGGTGCGCATGCCGGTGGCCGAACCGATCACACAGTCCAGCCGAGTCATATTCACCATCTCGATGATGGTCTTGACGCCCGCACCCTCCGCACCGACGAGCCAGCCGATGGCATTCTCGTATTCGATTTCGGAGGAGGCGTTCGACTTGTTGCCCAGCTTGTCCTTGAGCCGTTGGATGCGAATGGGATTGCGCGTGCCATCCGGCAGCACCCGGGGCAACAGGAAACAGGACAGTCCGCCCGGCGCCTGCGCCAGCGTGAGAAACATGTCCGACATCGGCGCCGAGGTGAACCACTTGTGCCCGACGATCCGGTACGAGCCGTCGGGTTGCGGCGTCGCCGTTGTGGTGTTGGCGCGGACGTCGGAGCCGCCCTGCTTCTCGGTCATCGACATGCCGGCGATCAGGCCCGCCTTCGACGAAGGCTCGCGCAGACCGAAGTCGTAGATCCGGGAGCCGAGCAGCGGTTCGTATTTCGCCGACAGTTCCTTGTTGTGCCGCAAGGCTGGAACCACCGCGTAGGTCATCGAGATCGGGCACATGTGCCCCGCGTCGGCGGCGCCCCAGAGGTAGAACTTGGCCGCGCGGGCGACGTGCGCGCCGGGCCGATCCTCCAGCCACGGTGCACCGTGCAAGCCGTGCGACACAGCGACATTCATCAAGTCGTGCCAGTGCGGGTGGAATTCGACCTCATCGATCCGATTGCCGTACCGGTCGTGCGTGTGCAGCACCGGCGGATACTCGTTGGCCAGGCGTCCCCACTCCTGGGCTTCGGATCCGCCCGCCAGCACACCGAGTTCACGCACTTCGGCTTCGGCCCAGCCCGCGCCCTCGCGGTGCAGCCCTTCGAGGAGCGCGGGGTTGCGTGCGACGTCGAACGGCGCGATGTCGGGCACCTGGTTGAAGACTTCATGCGTCTGCATCGGACACTCCTGATTCCTGCCGAGCGATCGTGCTCGGTTCCGCGCGCAAACCGAGTGCGCGTAAAGCGAAGGTAATTAGTTCGGGGACAACGGATTCGCTGTGCGGCGCGGCGGCGAGCGGTCCGACCATGACCTCGCCGATCGCCCCGACCAGCGCGGCCGCCGTGGTCCGCGGGTCCTGCCCGGGCAGCTCACCCCGCGACACACCCTGGGCCACAGCGGATTCGAAGGCTTCGGCAAACGCACGGCGGAAATGCAGCCGTTCCGCGTCGACCACGGTATCCACCGGTTCGACGAGGAGCACGTAAGCGAGTTTCGGATTCTTCAGCGCACGTCCGGCGAAGGTCTCCACCGCGGCGCTCACCCGCTCGACAGCCGTTCCGGTGGCGCTCGCGGCGACCACGGCGGCAACCTCGCGGCCGACCACCTTCCGGAACACCGCGCTGACCAGTTCGGTTTTGCCCGCGAAATTCTTGTAGACGGTGCCGGTGGCCAAGCCCGCTTCGGCGGCGACCGCCGCCATGGACAGTCCGGCGTATCCCGCCCTGGACAAAACCTTGGTCGCGGCCTGCACGATCAGCCCCGCCTGGGCGTCCAGGCGGGCCTGCACGGCGGGAGTTCTGCGGTAGGCCACACAAGAAGTGAACCACGAATTCATTTCTTGCCACAAGAGGGGTTTTACGGCGTATGTTCGGGCCATGACTGTACGAATCGAACGCACCGGGCCGGTGACCACCGTGATTCTGCATCGCCCCGAGGCACGCAACGCGGTCGACGGACCGACCGCGGCGGCACTGGCCGACGCCTTCCGCGAGTTCGATGCCGACACCGACGCGGCGGTGGCGGTGCTGTGGGGCGACGGCGGCACCTTCTGCGCGGGCGCCGACCTCAAGGGCCTCGGCACCGAGCGGTCCAATCAGGTCACCGAGGACGGCGACGGCCCGATGGGTCCCACCCGGATGCGGCTGTCCAAACCGGTGATCGCCGCCGTCTCCGGGTACGCGGTGGCCGGCGGGCTCGAGCTCGCGCTGTGGTGCGATCTGCGAGTTGCCGAGCAGGACAGCACCTTCGGCGTGTTCTGCCGCCGCTGGGGCGTGCCGCTCATCGACGGCGGCACACTGCGCCTGCCGCGGATCATCGGCACCGGCCGCGCCATGGACATGGTGCTCACCGGCCGCCCCGTCGGCGCGACCGAGGCACTGCAGATGGGCCTGGTGAACCGCGTCGTCCCGACCGGCGACGCCCGCAGGGCCGCGGAACAACTCGCCGCGGAGCTCGCCGCCCTGCCGCAAGCCTGTCTGCGCTCGGACCGCATGTCGCTGCTGGAGCAGGACGGCATGGGCGAGGAGACCGCGCTGCGCAACGAGCTGCGGCACGGCATCACCGCACTCACCCACGGTGCGCTCGACGGAGCCAAGCGGTTCGCCGCCGGCGCGGGTCGCCACGGCACGCAGGCGTGAACCGGCATCGCGAATCACCCACGGGCGCAGCGCCGTCGAGCCCGGTCGAGAGCGAGGTGTAGCCGTGCGCCCGATGGACCGGTTGAGCGTCGTCGACGAAATCTTCCTGCGCACCCACCGCGGCCTCGGCACTCCTATTGCGCTACAAGGACTGTGGCGCACCGCCGACCGTATCGATCTTCAGCTGTTGCACGTGGTGCACACGGCGCTGCGCACCGGACCGTTGGGACGGCGGGTGATTCGGTCGCGAGTGCCGGGCGCCCGGCGGGCCTGGCAGCCGAGCACCCGCGCGTACCCGCTGGCGCTCACCGAACAGCCGATTCCCACCATCGCGCTTCTGGCCTGGGCCGACCAACAGGGCGGCGGCCTCGATCCCGAGTACGGTCCCGGCTGGCGGCTGTCCGCCACCGCCCTGGACGACGGCGGTTCGCTTGTCTCCCTGACCTGTTCGCATGCTTTGGCCGACGGTCGAGCGTTGGTGCTCGCGGTTGACCATGCCCTCGGCGGAACATCGGCGACCACCGCCTCCGCCGCACCCGCATCGGACTGGGCCGACGCCAGACGGCAGTGGTCGATCGTGGTGGGCGGCACCGCACGAGCGTTGCGGCGCGGGATTCCCGATCGTCCACCGCAACCGGCCGTTCGCGAAGTCATCGACGAGCCGCCCGTGGTAACGCACAGCGCGACACTGCAATGTGGCGTGGCCGAATGGGACCGAGCGGCCGCCGCCCAGGACGGCACCGCCAATAGCCTGTTCATCTCGTTGATCGCAAACATACTGTGGACCAGCGGCTTCCAGCACGAGACGATCGACGCCAGCCTGCCGGTCGACACTCGCGATGAACCACGGGTCGACAACGATCTCGCGATGACCGACATCACCGTCGACCAAGCCGATACTCCCGCGACGATCCGCGAGAAGTCACGTGCCGCCTACGAGCACCGCATGTCCAGCCCCGGCGGCATGCCCGAGGAACTGCTCCAGGTGATCCCTGACCGCTTGGCTTACACCTTGTCCAAGGGCGCGGGCGAGCGAGACATCTTGTGCTCCAATATCGGAACCCTGCCTGCAACCTTGCAGACCTTGGGATCGCACAGGTGCCTCGGCGTCGCCGCCCGGGCCATCCACCCCGGCCTCACTGCCGCCCAACTGCCGAGGACCCGGCTGTCCGGCTATCTCTGTCGCCTCGCTGAGGACTACATCCTGTCCCTGGTCAGCCTCGACCCGACGCGGATCGAATCACCCACCGCGCTAGCGGATTTGGCACAGCAGGCCCTCCGCACCCACGGTATCCCCGCACGTCGGTGGTGAACGGCGGCACACCGGCCACTCCACCGCGAGCTCACCGCACCGGGACGAGATCGGGTGCGGCGCGGTCCAGTACGTCTGCCGGCACCGCGATGTCCGGCTCCAGGTCGGCGGAAGCGACCGGGTCGCCCCATACCTGGCGCACCGGCAGCACACCCGCCCACACGCCGCCGTTCTCGATGTCCGCCGGTTCGTCGTTGGGGCCACCCGTCCGGACCTTGACCGAGGCCTCGGTGAGGTCCAGCGCGAGCACCATGGTGGCGGCCAACTCCTTCTTGTTCGGCAGGCGCACCCGCGACCAGGCACCCGGCGCGGCGTGTTCGGTGATCACCTCTAGGGCGTGCAATCGCGTCGCGGGGTCGATGATCTCCACCGCGCGGCCGTGCACCACGGCGGAGCGGAAATTCATCGAGAAATGCATTGCCGACCGGGCGTAGACGACGCCGTCGACCAGGGTGACCGCGACCGAGACAGCACCGGCGATGGCCGCGCGCAGGTTGCCCGCGCCGGTCGAGCCGTGCAGGTAGAGGGTGTCGCCATCGCGTCCGTAAATGGTGGGCAGCACAACCGGTGCGCCGCCGAGCAGCACGCCGAGGTGGCAGACCAGACCGGCGTCGAGGACCGCGTCCAGGTCGGCTCGATCGCCGCGCGCTCGTTCCTTCGACCGGGTAAGCGTGCTGCGCGCGGTCGGCGAGAGTGGGGGCCTCGAAGTGGCTGATCCGTTCATGTGTCCAGAATCGGCCGCCGAGTGGCATTATCAAAGTGCCAATTCAGCGAAATTCGCACAGTCCATTCGTGAGGTGACCGGTGCTCGACGAACTGCCCCTCGCCCTCGACCGAGGGCGGCCGGAGCCGCTGTCGGTGCAGGTCGCCGACGGTCTGCGGGCCGCGGCCAGCAATGGGCTGCTGCGCGGCGGCGACCGGTTACCGTCGTCGCGTTCCCTCGCCGAACGGCTCGGCGTAAGCCGCACCGTCGTGGCCGCCGCCTTCGATCAGTTGCACGCCGAGGGCTGGATCAGCGGCAAACGAGGCTCGGGCACCTACCTGACCACCGCACCGCCCGCCGCACCGACGCGGCCGGTCCAGCAGCACGGCGCGGGCGAGGGGCCAGCACTGCTCGACCTGGAACCCGGCGCGCCGTGCGCCGAGGCCATCGATCGGCCCGCCTGGCGGCGCGCCTGGCGAGTTGCCGCCGATCTTTCCCCGCTGGTGCGCAAGGACCGTGCGGGCGAGCCGGAGTTCCGCACGGCGGTCGTCGAGCATCTGCTCCGTCATCGCGGTCTCGGCGCGGGCAGCGACACGGTGCCGATCGCTACGGCCGGAACCAGTTCGGCCGTCAGCGAACTCGCCGCCGCGCTGCTGCGCCCGGGGGATGCCGTCGCGATGGAAGATCCCGGATATAACCGGGCGGCAGGCGCTTTCGCGGCGGCGGGGGTCCGCGTACTACCCGTCCCCGTCGACACGCACGGACTCCGCGTCGACCGCCTGCCGCCGAACATCAAGGCCGTGTATTGCACACCGGCACATCAGTTTCCGCTCGGCGCGCGCCTGCCCGCCGCGCGCCGGGTCGAGCTGGTCGAGCACGCGCGACAAGCCGGACTACTCGTCATCGAAGACGACTACGACGGTGAATTACGCTACGACACAGCGCCATTGCCGTTATTGGCCGCGATGGCACCGGACGTGGTGGTACATCTGGGCACCACGAGCAAAATCCTGTCGCCGAGCCTCGGTGTCGGCTGGCTGGTCGCCGCGCCGGAGATCACCGACGCCATTGTCGCGTATCGGCATCGCACCGGGACCAGTCCGAGTCCGGCGGGCCAGCAGGTATTCGTCTCGCTCGCCACCCATGGCGACCTGGCCAGGCATCTGCGCCGCCTGCGCCGCGCCTTGCCACCGCGCCGGGCGCTGGTGGTGTCGGAGCTGCGCCGCCGCGGACTCGACGTGCTCGGCGACGACGCCGGTTCGCATGTGGTGGTGCCGCTCGCCTCGGCCGCGGCGGAGGAACGCGGCGTGGCCGAGGCAAGGGCGCGGGGCGTCGCGCTCGACCCACTGTCGCGGCATCACCTCGGCCCGCGGCGCCACCACTTCGGCATCGCGCTCGGCTACACCGCGCTGTCCTGGCCGGACCTGGCCACGGCCGTGCCGATCGCCGCCGCGTGCCTGGCGCGGCCGTAGCATGGTCGACATGACCGAACAGGACGTTTTGGCCCGCATCAAAGCACTGGTCGACCAGGAGCACGAGCTTCGTGCGCAGGCGAGCAAGGGTGAGCTGGATCCCAAGACGGAGCGCCAGCAGCTCGCCGAGCTCGAGGTGATGCTGGACCAGGCGTGGGATCTGCTGCGGCACCGCCGGGCGCGGATCGACCAGGGCGAGTCTCCGGACACCGCGGAACCGAGTTCCCCCGGGCAGGTCGAGGGCTACCTGCAGTAGCCGCCGCCATGCCGAACAACGAGCGCGAATACGACGTCATCGTGATCGGTGGCGGACCGGCGGGCGAGAACGCCGCCGCCTACGCCATCGCCGGAAGCGACCGCACCGCGGTGATCGTGGAACGCGAACTCGTCGGCGGCGAATGTTCCTACTGGGCCTGTATCCCGAGTAAGGCCCTGCTGCGGCCCGGCCATGTGCTGGCGGGCGCGCGGGCCATGGACGGGATCACCGCGACCGGCCTCGATGTCGAGGCCGTGCTGCGCCGCCGCGACTCCTTCGTCGACAACCACGACGACGGCTCGCAGGTGAAATGGGCCGCCGACAACCGCATCGATATCGTTCGCGGCACCGGGCGGCTCACCGGCGAGCGCCAAGTCGAGGTCGACGGGCAGGTGTTGCGCGCCAGACACGCGGTGGTGCTGGCCACCGGCACCCGCGCGAGCATCCCGGAAGTGCCCGGCCTGCGCGCCGCGCTGCCCTGGATCTCCCGCGACGCCACCAATCTGCACGAGATCCCACGTCGCGTGGTCATCATCGGCGGCGGCGTGGTGGCCTGCGAGGCGGCGACCTGGCTGGCCACGCTCGGCGCCGAAGTCAGCATGGTCGTGCGCGGGGCCAGGGTGCTCGCCTCGGCCGAACCCTTCGCGAGCGAACGAGTGGTCGCCGCGCTGACGGAGCGCGGCGTCCGCGTCCTGTTCGGCACCGAACCCAGGAGCGTGGACCGGCCCGACGCCAAGAACACCGGCGAAGGACGGATCCACGGCGGCCCGGTCACCGTGCGGCTGCACAGCGACCAGGGCGATACCGAGATCGAGGCCGACGAGATCATCGTGGCGGCCGGCCGCACCCCGGCCACCGAAGGACTCGGTCTCGCCGCCGTCGGCCTGCCGGACGGCTACGTGCAGGTCGACGATCACCTGACCGTGCGCGAGGTAGCGGGCGAATGGTTGTACTGCGTTGGCGATCTCAACCACCGCGCCGCCCTTACGCACATGGGTAAATACCAGGCCAGGGTGTGCGGCGACGTGATCGCGGCCCGCGCGGAGGGCAAGCCGCTCACCGACGCCCGGTTCACCGCCAGTGCCGACCACGGACAGGTCCCGCAGGTGGTGTACACCGCGCCCGAGGTCGCTTCCGTCGGACTGACCGAAGCGGCGGCCCGCGACGCGGGTCACGCGGTCGAGACGGCGGAGCTCGACATCGCGGTAGCCGGATCGGCGTTGGCGCGCAACGACTTCGCGGGGCACGCCAAACTGGTCATCGACACCGCCACCGACACCCTCCTCGGCGCCACCTTCGTCGGCCCCGAGGCGGGCGAACAACTGCACGCGGCGACCATCGCGGTGGTCGGCAAGGTGCCGTTGGCAACTCTGTGGCACGCGGTGCCCGCTTTCCCCGCGGTGAGCGAGTTCTGGTTACGCCTGTTGGAGACACGACGCGCGTAAGTACCATCGGTGGATGGTGGCATCGACAGATATCAAGACCGCCGACGGAGTCGTTCGCGGTCGTCGCGGCCGCCGCGTGTTGCGCTGGCGCTCCCTCCCCTATGCCGCGCCGCCGGTGGGCGAGTTGCGGTTTCGGGCACCGCAACCGGTCGAGCCGTGGGCGGGAGTGCGGGAGAGCACCGAGTTCGGTTTCGCCGCCATGCAGCATCGGGCAGGTGCGCGGATCGGGCCGCGCCGGTACCAACCGACCCACGAGGACTCACTGACACTGAATGTCACCGTGCCCGCGACACCTTCAGCGGCACCGCGCCCGGTGCTGGTGTTCATCCACGGCGGCGGCTACCTCACCGGCACCTCCGCGCTCGGGCTGTATTCCGGCGGGCGGCTCGCCGTGCGCGGGGATGCGGTGCTGGTGTCGCTGAATTACCGGCTCGGCGCGTTCGGTTATGTCGATTTCGGCGAATTCTCCACGCCCGCACATTCTTTCGAGTCCAATCTGGGCTTGCGCGATCAGGTCGCCGCGCTGGCGTGGGTGCGCACCAATATCGCCGCGTTCGGTGGCGATCCCGGCAACGTCACCATCTTCGGCGAGTCGGCGGGCGCGCACGCGGTGCTCAGCCTGCTGGCTACGCCGACCTCGAAAGGGCTTTTTCACCAAGCGATTTCGCAGAGCCCACCGGCCGACTGGGCGATGACCGCCGACGATGCCCGCCAGTTCGCCAGGCGCTGCGTCGACGCGCTCGGTGCGACTCCGGACACGGCGGCCGAGGCGCTGCTCACCGCCAGCGCCAACGACATTCGGCGCGCCGTCGACCGCACCAGCAACCGGGTGCTGCGCGAACGACGTGGCCTGTTCCCCGTCGCGCCGATGGTCGACGGCGACTTTCTCCCGCAGGCGCCGATCGATGCGATCACCGAAGGCAACGCGCATCGCGTTCCGCTGATCATCGGCACGAACCGGGATGAAGGGACGCTGTTCGCGAAGTTCGCCGACTCGCTGCCGACCACACCCGAGCGACTGCGCGCCGCACTGCCCGACGATGACGCCGAATCCCGGATCGCCGCGGTATATCCCGGCTATCCGGCATCGAGGGCTGCGGTGCGTGCCGGTGGCGACTTCGTCTTCTGGCGGCCGTCGGTCACCGCGATGGCCGGGCACAGTCGCTATGCCCCCACCTACGCCTACCGTTACGACTTCGCCCCGCGCTCACTACATCTCGCTGGCCTCGGCGCCACCCACGCCTCCGACCTGATCCCGGTATTCGGCGTGGGCGAGACGCCGTTCGGCCGCGCCATCACCGCCGCGGGCGGCCGTCGCGGCCTGCAGGCCGTCACCCACCAATTCCAGGACAACTGGCTGGCCTTCGCCCGGACCGGCGCACCGCTGCCCTCCTGGCCTGCCTACACCGAGTCGCGGCGCACCACCCTGATCATCGACGCACCCACGCGCCTGGAACACGACCCGGACAAGGCCAAACGCCTTGCCTGGCAAGGCGTTCGCGTGCCGACGTTGGCCGGACCGATTACTTGAGCAGTCGCGACATCCGCCGGTCGGCGAGGATCTTGCCGCCGGTCTGACAGGTCGGGCAGTACTGGAAAGAGCGCTCGGCGTAGGAGACCTCGCGGACGGTGTCACCGCAGACCGGGCACGGCATGCCGGTGCGGGCATGCACCTGCATGCCGGACCGCTTTTCGCCCTTCAGCCGGGCGGCGTCCTGGCCGACCGACCGCCGCACGGCGTCGGTCAGCACCGCGCGCATGGCCGCGTACAGCTCGGAAACCTTGTCCGCCGCAAGGGTTTTGGTATTGGCGAAGGGCGAGATGCGCGCGGTGTGCAGGATTTCGTCGGAGTAGGCGTTGCCGATACCCGCCAGCAACGTCTGGTCGACGATCGCGGTCTTGATCCGCTGCGAGGTGCCACGCAGGATCTCGGTGAATTGTTCCTCGGTCACGTCGAGCGCGTCCGGTCCGAGCCGCGCGATGCCCGGCACCAGCTTCGGGTCATCGACGATGTAGACCGCGAGCCGCTTCTTGGTCCCCGCCTCGGTGAGATCGATGGCGGGCGTCGCGCCCTCCGGGGTGAAGAAATGCACCCGCAGCGCCAGCGGACTCTTACCGCCCGGCTTCGGCGGCGTCTGACTCGGTTCATCGATCCAGCGCAGCCAGCCACCCCGGGACAGGTGGGTGATCAGCCACAACCCGCCGCATTCCATCCCGAGAAACTTCCCCCAGCGCCCCGCCCCGGTCACGTCCCGCCCGGACAGCGCGGTCACCGGCGGATCGAAAGTCTTGACGGCGCTCAACGCCGCCACATCCACGCGCCCCACCACCGCGCCGACGGCATGTTCTCGCAGAAACTGCGCCAGCGCCTCCACTTCAGGTAGTTCGGGCACGCATCCCAGGCTACCGGCCACCCCCGACAAGAGCAGGTCGTCAGCCCCGGCGCAGGAGGTAGATGTCCATGATCCAGCCCTTCTCGGCGCGCAGCCGGTCGCGGCTGGTGACGATCCGCTGCTCCACTTCGCGCAGCGGGCCTTCGATCAGCGTTTCGTCCAGCATTCCCAGGTAGGCGCCCCACCAGATGTGGATGTCGTCGCCGGGGACCTGGGTGAACGAGCAGTCGCCGTCCAGCATCACCACGGCGGAACCGGTGAGCCCGTCCTCGCGCAACCGCCTTCCCGTGGTGATGTGCACCGGTTCACCGATGCGGTGCAACACCATGCGGTGCCGAGCGGCCAGTGCTTGCACGCTGGTGACACCGGGAATCACCTCGTAGTCGAAGCGCACCGCACCGCGCGCCAGCACCCGCTCGATCATCCGCAGGGTGCTGTCGTACAGCGCGGGATCGCCCCACACCAGAATCCCACCGACCCCGTCGACCTGCGAAAAGGCTTCCTCCAGCAGCGCGGAGCGCCGCTCGTGCCAGTCCTCGACCACACCCTGATAGTCGGCCGGTGCGCGGTCGCGCGGCGGGTCGGCGATCTCCACGATCCGATACGGCCGGTCGACGTGCTCGGCCAGGATCGCGGCCCGCACCTCGACCAGTTCGCGCTTGTCCGCGCCCTTG
Source organism: Nocardia iowensis (assembly GCF_019222765.1). NCBI lineage: Bacteria > Bacillati > Actinomycetota > Actinomycetes > Mycobacteriales > Nocardiaceae > Nocardia > Nocardia iowensis. The sequence goes on from NZ_CP078145.1 coordinate 8,002,917, forward strand.
CCGATGACGAAGAACACATCGACCCGGCGCATCGCCTTGATGGCCTGCACGGTCACCTGGTCGGGATCGCCCGCACCGATGCCGATCACGGAGAGCATGCGCATGCGCCGAGCTTGCCAGGTGCGGTGACGACTAGAGTTGGCAGCCGTGGCGACCGATACCCAGTACGAGGACTTGCTCCGACTGGTGCTGGAATCCGGCACGAAAAAAGCGGACCGCACCGGCACCGGAACGCGCAGCATCTTCGGCCATCAGCTGCGCTACGACCTCTCGGCAGGCTTCCCGCTGATCACCACGAAAAAGGTGCATCTCAAGTCGATCGTCTACGAACTGCTCTGGTTCCTGCGCGGCGAGTCCAATGTGGGCTGGCTGCAAGAGCATGGCGTCTCCATCTGGGACGAATGGGCCGACGCCGACGGCGAACTGGGCCCGGTCTACGGCGTGCAGTGGCGGTCCTGGCCGACCCCGGACGGCATGCACATCGACCAGATCTCCGAGGTATTGCAGACGCTGCGGACCAATCCGGACTCCCGGCGCATGCTCGTGTCCGCCTGGAACGTTTCCGAGCTGGACAAGATGGCGCTCGCCCCCTGCCACGCGTTCTTCCAGTTCTATGTGGCCGACGGCAGACTGTCCTGCCAGCTGTATCAGCGCAGCGCGGACCTCTTCCTCGGCGTGCCGTTCAATATCGCCAGCTACGCCCTGCTCACCCACATGGTCGCGCAGCAGACCGAGCTGGAGCCCGGTGATTTCATCTGGACCGGCGGCGACTGCCACATCTATGACAACCACCTCGACCAGGTCCGCGAACAGCTGACCCGCGAGCCGTACCCGTTCCCCACGCTGCGGCTGCGCCCGGCGCCGACGCTGTTCGACTACGTCTACGAGGACGTGGAAGTGGTCGACTACCAGCATCATCCGGCGATCAAGGCCCCGGTGGCCGTGTGAGTGCCCGCACCATCGGACTGATCTGGGCACAAACCCCGGACGGGGTGATCGGTTTCCAGAACACCATCCCCTGGCGGGTGCCCGAGGACATGGCCAACTTCAAGAAGGTCACCATGGGACATCCCGTGGTGATGGGTAGGCGCACCTGGGATTCGCTGCCGCCGAAATTCCGCCCGCTGGCCGGACGCCGCAACATCGTGGTGACCAGGCAGACCGACTGGGCGGCGGAGGGGGCCGAACGGGCCGCTTCAGTGGCCGAGGCGCTGGCGCTCGGCGATCAGGACACCGTGTGGGTGATGGGTGGCGGTGAGATCTACCGCGCCGCTATGGATTTTGCGACCGACCTGCTCGTCACCGAGGTGGACACCACCGTCGAGGGCGACGCCTACGCCCCACCCATCGGCCCTGAATGGACCGCCGACGACACCGCGCCGTGGCACGAATCGAGCACCGGTCTGCGGTACCGGACCCGGCGCTATACCCGCGGCCGACCCGACTAGTCGGCAAACTCCTCGCATCCATCGCTGGAGCCGCACAACACCGTTCGATCACAGATCCCGCGGCGCGGCGACCCGGCCGCGCAAAGCCGACCCGTGACCTAGCCTGGTCGGGCATACTCCTGAGTAAGCGGCGGGCGACCTTCGTTCGCCCGAACGCTCCCAGCCGGTGCGCCAGCCCCGCACCAGGTTGCTGCGATTGCGAAAGGCGGTCCATGGACAAGAAATCGCTGACTGCGGTTGCTCGCCAACAGCTCAAGTTGGCCAGCACTGCCACTAGCGGGCGCAGTTCGCAAACCATCTTCGGCGGTCACGCGAATTCGCTGCGGCAGACCGTGGTCGGACTCAGCGCGGGTCAGAGCCTGGCCGAGCACGACAACAATGGGGAATCCACCCTGCTCGTGCTCAGCGGCACCCTGACCTTGATCAGCGGCAGCAATGAGTGGAAGGGCTCCGCGGGCGACCTGCTCGTGGTGCCCAAGGCCAGGCACAGCGTCAAGGCCGTCGACGACGTGGCGTTCCTGCTGACCGTGGCCACGCCACAGTAGCCACACCCCCCGCCATCTGATCGGTCATCGGGTGCCTGGCACTACGCTGATCATCATGAGCGAGCCTCAGCCGATCCTCGATCCGCTCACCCCGGCCGCGATCTTCCTGGTCGCCACCATCGACGAGGGCGGCGAGGCGGTCGTGCGGGACACGCTCGCCGACATTTCCGGTCTGCGCCGCTCGGTCGGGTTCCGCATCCCCGGTGCGGGGCTCACCTGCGTCACCTCGATCGGTTCCGCGGCCTGGGACCGGCTCTTCGCCGGCCCGAGGCCCGCCGAACTGCACGAATTCCCCGGCTTCGTCGGCGAGCACCACCAGGCGCCCGCCACCCCGGGCGACCTCCTGTTCCACATCAGGGCGGAGAACCAGGACGCCTGCTTCGAACTCGCCATGACGATCGCCGACCGGCTGGCCGGCGCCGTGACGATCGTGGACGAGACGGTCGGCTTCCGCTACTTCGAACAGCGCGATCTGCTCGGCTTCGTGGACGGCACCGAGAATCCGGAAGGCCGGGCCGCGTACGCGGCCGCACTGGTCGGCGACGAAGATCCCGAATTCCGTGGCGGCAGTTATGTCGTCGTGCAGAAGTACCTGCACCCACTGGCGGATTGGCGGGCGCTGTCGGTCGAGGAGCAGGAGAAGGTGATCGGGCGCACCAAGCTCGACGACTTCGAGCTCTCCGACGCCGACCAGCCCGCGGACTCGCACGTCGCGGTGAACACCATCGTCGACGCCGACGGCACCGAGCGGCAGATCCTGCGCGCCAATATGCCGTTCGGCAGCGTCAAGGACGGCGAATTCGGCACGTACTACGTCGCTTACGCGGCGACGCCGACCGTCACCGAGCTGATGCTCACCCGGATGTTCGTCGGCACCGAGGAGGCGGCCTACGACCGCCTTCTCGACTTCTCCATCGCGGTCACCGGCACCTCGTTCTTCGCGCCACCCCTGGATTTCCTGGACGAACTTCCGCCGCCGCCGGACGAAGCCAGCGCAGCGAAAAACGTGCAGCCCAACGACATCGGCTCGGGCTCACTCGGTATCGGCACGTTGAAAAGGAGCATGCAGTCATGAACAACCTCCATCGCGAACTCGCGCCGATCACCGACGAGGCGTGGTCGGCAATCGGGGAAGAGGCGACGCGCACCTTCAAACGGCACATCGCCGGGCGTCGCGTCGTCGACCTGTCCGGCCCGCACGGCCTCGACTACGCCGCGGTCGGCACCGGGCACACCACCCCGATCGCCGCGCCCGACGAGGGCGTCATCGCCCGGCAGCGGGTGGTCGCGCCGCTGGTCGAGCTGCGGGTGCCGTTCCGGCTCTCCCGCGAGGAACTCGACAACGTCGAACGCGGCGCCAACGACACCGACCTGGATCCGGTGAAGGACGCCGCGAAGCGAATCGCGTTCGCCGAGGACCGGGCCATCTTCGAGGGCTACCCGGCCGCCGAGATCACCGGCATCCGGGCCAGTTCGACCAACCAGGCGATCGCACTGCCGAATGATCCGCGCCTGGTGCCGGAGTCCGTCACCCAGGCGCTCACCGCATTGCGACTGGCGGGCGTGGACGGACCGTACTCGGCGCTGCTGAGCGCGGACCTCTTCACGGCGGTCAGCGAGACCTCCGACCACGGCCATCCGATCCGCACCCACATCGAGCGCCTCATTCCGGACGGCGAGATCATCTGGGCGCCCGCCATCGACGGCGCGTTCGTGCTGACCACCCGCGGCGGCGACTACGACCTGCGGATCGGCCAGGACCTGTCGATCGGCTACCTGTCGCACGACGCCGAGTCGGTGCAGCTGTACTTCCAGCAGAGCCTGACCTTTCTGGTGTACACCGCCGAGGCCGCGGTCGCGCTGGAAGCCTGACCCAGCCGAGGTGTGCGGTAGTGCGGTGCGCGGTAGCGTGTGCCGCAGCACGCCGGAAGCAGGTAGATGAGATGACAATGGTGCGGGCGGGTGTGGTGCCCACACAGCGCGCGGTGCTCTACAGCTGCCTCGGGATCCTCGTGACCGTGGCGCTGTGCGCGGCGGTGGTCGCCCTGTTCGGGGTGAACCGGGTGGTCACCGGGTTGCTGCTCGGCGCGGTCGCGGGCGTTGCCGTGGTGGCGGCGCTGTTCACCAGGGACGCCATCGTGCTCACCGAGCGGGTGATCTACCGGCGCACCCCGTGGACGGAGTCCAGCATCGATTGGGATCGCGTGGTCGCCGGACGCTTCACCCTCGACGAACGATCCCGCTGGTCGCTCGCACTCGACCTGGTCGGCGGGGACGAACAACACGGCGAATTGGTACTGCTGTCGATCCCGCCGGTGCTCGGACCGGTCTCGGGCGCCTACGACCTGCGTAAGCGGGAGCAGGTCACCGAGATCCGGGACATGTTGCGGCGCAAGCGCATTCCGGTGACCGTACTGCCGGAGATCGCCGGTGCGCTGCAACAGCACTGGCAGATCGCGCCGCCGACGCGCTGAGCTCCGACCCGCGGCCGCATCGTCACCCGGCGAGGCCTGCTCACGCGCCGGGACACCGGCGGCTCGTTTCCGATACGTTGGCAAGTGTGTCGATGACAAAGGGCTCCAACGTGCCGGTGCCGACGTCCGCCGTCCGGATCGAACTGGGCTGGCAGGGCGGGCCAGGGGTGCCCGACGCCGACGCTTCGGCGCTGCTGCTGGCCGCCGGAAAGGTGCGCACGGACGCCGACTTCGTCTTCTACAACCAGCCCGCGCATCCGTCCGGCGCGGTCCGGCACGAGGGCAAGCAGCAGGGGCCGACCGTGCTCGACGTGCTGTGGGCGAACCTGGACCAGGTCGAACCGCAGATCGACAGCATCGTGCTCGCCGCGTCCGCGGATGGCGGCACCTTCGGCCAATTCCATGGCCTCTATGTACGTTTGCTGGATCCGGGCAACGGCGCCGAGGTGGCGCGATTCGACAGCGTCGGCGCGAGCACCGAGACCGCCTTCGTGCTCGGCGAGCTGTATCGGCGCCAGGGGGCGTGGAAGTTCCGCGCGGTCGGGCAGGGCTACGACTCCGGGTTGGCCGGTCTGGCCACCGATTTCGGCATCTCGGTCGACGATGCCCCGGCACCCGCCGCACCGCCGCATCAGTTCGCCCCGCCGCCACCGCCCGCCGCGCCGCCGCATCAGTTCGCCGCCCCACCGCCACCGCCCCCGCCTGCTCCGCAGTACGCACCGCCGCAACCCGCGGGTCCGCACGTCGCGCCACCGGCCCTCCCCGGGCAGCAGTCCGGATCGGTCGCACCGCCGCCGGACGCACCGGTCAACCTGAGCAAGATCTCGCTGACCAAGGAAGCGCCCTCGATTTCGCTGACCAAGCAGGGCGCGACCGGGGGCGTGATGCGGATCAACCTGAACTGGTCCGGTGCCACCGACAGCCGACGCGGGTTCGGCAAACGCAAGCGCGGTCTCGATTTGGACCTGTGCTGTTTCTGGGAGCTGACCGACGGAACCAAGGGCGCCATCGGCCCACTCGACGGGTTCGGCTCGTTGCAGCAGCCGCCCTTCATCCAACTCGACAAGGACGATCGGACCGGCGCCGTCGCGGCAGGCGAGAACCTCGACATCAACCTGGACCACACCGCGCGGTTCCGCCGGATTCTGGTGTTCGCCTCGCTGTACGAAGGCACCGACGATTTCCGTGGCGTGCACGCTACGGCCACGCTGTACCCGATCGGCTCGCCGCCGATCGAGATGTCGGTGAGCGGGTGCACCGACAATTCGCGGGAGATGGTGCTCGCGTTGATCGAAAACGTCAACGGGGAGTTCGTGGTTCACCGTCAAGGGGTGTTCATCCGGCCGCCTGCCCGGCGCCCGCTGTGGGGGAAGATGGAAGTCGACAAGGCCTACCGCTGGGGCCTCGAGTGGGGACGTAGCGCGGGGAAGTAGGTCTCAGGCCGGTTCGAGCTGGGCCAGCAGCAACTGCGCCCGGCCACGAAGCGCGTCCAGGTCGCCGGGCCAGCCGAGGACCCGCAGCGCCGCCTCGGGGATCGTCCGCTCCGCGAAGACCGGCGCGCTGCCCTCGTCCGAACGCATGTTGATCACCATCTCGACCAGCCGGAACGGCAGCGCCGCCGCGCCGACGATGCCCGCGCCGCCGGCTTCGGCCAGCACCGCCGCCGCCAACGTCTCGTAGTGCCCACGCAGTTCGTCGCGCCGCAGCCGGAACGCGGCGAACCGCTCGGTGCGCAGTTCCGGAAGCAGATACAGCGCACCCAGATTCCACCGGGCCGCGCAGAGTTGGCGCACATCGAACCAGGCCAGCGCATACAGCCGCGCGGGCGTCGGTTCCCGCACATCGCGCAATCGCTCCGCGAGTTCCAATGGGGCAGCTATGGTTTCGACAAGCAGCGCATCGAGGATGTCATCCTTGGCGGCGAAGTGGTGATAGAGCGATGCCTGACGGATGCCGACCGCGTCGGCGACCACACGGGTGGAGGTGTTCGCATAACCATTGGTGGTGAACAGCTCCCCGGCAGCGTCCAGGATCTCGGCGCGCGGCGTCTGGCCGCGACGGCGTCGTTGCTCCACTCGAGGACGGCCGGGGCCGAAGTTTGCCACAAGGTTCATTCTGGCAGGTCTCCGCTGGACCGATCCGCAACGCAGGCGTTACCGGGGTTACCCAAAGCGATACACGCGGGTCACCGAAAGCGCGATCGCCACCGCAAAACTGTCAGCTGATAGGTATTGGCCGCTCGCCGAAGGACCCTCATGGCCACAACGTTCGTCCCCGCCCCGCCGCCCGACACCAGCCGGGACGGCGCCGACCTCGCCCGATTCGGCTATCAGCCGGTCCTGCGCCGCAAACTCGGCCGCTACGCCTCGTTCGCGGCCGGCTTCTCGTTCGTCTCCATCCTCACCACGATCTTCCAATTCTTCGGCTTCGGCTATTCGTTCGGCGGCGCCGCCTTCTTCTGGACCTGGCCGATCGTGTTCGCCGGACAGTTCCTGGTCGCGCTGAACTTCGCCGAATTGGCCGCGCGCTACCCGATTTCGGGCTGCATCTATCAGTGGTCGCGCCGCCTCGGCGGCGAGCTCGTCGGCTGGTTCGCGGGCTGGATGATGGTCATCGCGCAGATCGTGACCGCCGCCGCGGCGGCGATCGCACTGCAGGTGGTGCTGCCGTCGATCTGGCCGGGGTTCCAGCTGGTCGGCGACGACACCGCGCTCACCTCGTCGTCCGGCGCGACGAACGCGGTGCTGCTCGGCAGCATCCTGCTGGTGATCACCACGGTCGTCAACGTGCTCGGCATCGCCCTGATGTCACGGATCAACTCGATCGGCGTCACCGTCGAGATCGTCGGTGTACTCGCGATCATCGCGCTGTTCTTCACGCACACCGAGCGCGGGCCCGGCGTGGTGCTGGACACCGATCAAGCGGTGCCGGGCGCGTACTGGGCCGCGTTCCTGGTATCCGGGCTGATGGCCGCCTACGTGATGGTCGGCTTCGATTCCGCCGGTGAACTTTCCGAGGAAACGAAGAATCCGCGCCGGGTGGCGCCGCGCACCATCCTGACCGCGCTGGCGGTCTCCGCGCTCGGTGGCGGACTGCTGCTCCTCGGTGCGCTGATGGCCGCACCGAGCCTGTCCGACGGATCACTGGCCACGGACGGTTTGGCCTACGTGCTCACCTCGAAACTGGACAGCCCGGCGGGCAAGGTGCTGCTCGGCTGCGTTGCGGTGGCGGTCACGGTGTGCACCTTGGCAATTCAGACCGCGGGCTCGCGGCTGATGTTCTCTATGGCACGCGACGGGAAGCTGCCGTTCGCTCACAGTCTGGCCGCGGTACATCCGCGCTTCGGTACGCCGGTGCTGCCTGCGGTCGTCATCGGCCTGCTCGGCATCGGCCTGCTGGTACTGAATCTCGGGAATGCCGCGATCTTCGCGACGCTGGCCAGTGTGTGCATCGTGACGCTGTACCTGGCTTACCTGTTGGTCACGGTGCCGCTGCTGATTCGCCGGTTCAAGGGCATGCCCGCCGACGAAGCCAGCGAGACCGGCCTGTTCAGTCTGGGCCGCTTGGGATTCCCGATCAACGTGCTCGCGGTGCTGTGGGGCATCGCGATGGCGGTGAACCTGGCTTGGCCGCGTGCCGAGGTGTACACGCCGAACGGCGGCAGCTGGTGGATGCAGTGGGCCGCGCCGCTGTTCGTGCTGCTGGTGGTTGCCGTCGGAGCGGTCGTACACCGGTTGGTCGGCGGTACGCGGCGTGCCGCCGAAACCTCGGACGCCACAACACAATCCGTCTGATGTGCAGCGTGGTGGCGCTCCCGCCACCACCGCACAGCGCCCGCCGAAGGAGGCAACAATGACCAGTACCTCATCCACCACCGGTGCCAGGGCGCACGCGCGTTCGCAGGCGGCCACCGCGGCCGTCGCGGAACCGGATCTGCCCGATGGTGTCGAGTCCACGAGAATTACCTTCACTCAGCGCATTCCGGGCGCGGGCTCCGCGAATGTCGTGCTCGGGCGCGGCACTCGGGTCCGGCTGGCCGACCCGACGGGCGCCGCATGTGCGCATCTGCTCCTAGTGCGCGCCGAGGCACCGTGGGAACGGCTGAATGTCGCGGACACCGTAAAGGTTCCGTGGCAGGCCTACCTCGGCGACGGGCATCCATTGCTGTCCGACCAGGGCCGCGTTCTCGCCACCGTGCTCGCCGATACCTCGGGCAGGCACGACGCCCTGTGCGGGCCGACTGCCGAAGCCCGACAGCTGCTGTGCCTGGCCGGGGCCAAACATGGTCTGCAACCACGCGATATCGGACCGACGGTGTCGTTCTTCCGCGGCGTGCGCGTCGAATCCGACGGCGCGCTGACCGCCACCGGCAGCGCCGCCGCCGGTGCCTCGGTCGACCTGCTGGTGCACCTGCCGGTGATCCTGCTCGTCGCCAATGCCGCGCATCCGCTCGACGACCGCGCCGCCACCGATCTCGATGTCGTCGCCTGGGCCGCGCCGGAGGATCTGGCCGTCGCGCACAACACCGATCCGGAATACCAACGGGCCGTGGTGAACACCGAACGCGCCTGGTCGGCCGCACGCACAACGGAGGCAAGTCGATGACGTCTCGCACCACCGTGCTCGACGAGATCGTCCCCGCCCGCTCCCCCTGGTCGGCGGTGGTCGCGGCGGGCGACCAGCTGGAGATCATCGATCTGCACGGCAACCAGGCGGTCGACTGCCTGTTGTATTCGGCGGCCGATCACACCGACCGCTACAGCGCGCAGGCCACCGTCGCCGCGCAGCGCAACATCTTCCTCACCACCGGCAGCGTGCTGCTGACCGATACCGGAACCGCCTTGATGACCGTCGTCGCCGACGACGTAGGCAACCACGACACCATCGCGGGCGCTTGCTCTCAGGAGTCGAACACGCTCCGCTACGGGCACCACACCCGCCACCAGCACGCCTGCGTGGAGAATTTCCTCGCCGCCGCGCTGCACTGGGGCCTCGGCAAACGCGACCTGGTGTCGAATATCAACTGGTTCATGAATGTGCCGGTGGAAGCCGACGGCACGCTCGGTATCGTCGACGGATTGTCCGCTCCGGGAAAGAAAGTCACCCTGCGCGCCGAGGTCGATACGCTCGTCCTCGTCTCCAATTGCCCGCAGATCAATAACCCCTGCAACGGTTTCGACCCGACGCCGATCCGCATGGTGGTGTCGCGGTGACCGTCACGGAACTGTCCGACGGTACGAAGCACACTGGCCATCCGCTCGAAACCAGCAGGTTTCCGCTCACGACCGTCGAAGTCATCCGTCCGGGAATGCGGACAACAGTGCAGGATTGGCCGGGGCGAACCGGATATTGGCACGTCGGGGTCCCACCGTCTGGACCGATGGACGATCTATCGTTCCGGCTCGGCAATCGGGTACTCGGCAATCCCGAAGGTGCGGCCGGGCTGGAGTGCACCCTCGGTGGTCCGGCGCTGAAGTTCGCCGCGCCGACCTGGGTGTGCGTCACCGGCGCACCGACCGACGTCACGGTGGACGGCGTTCGGGTGGAGCAGTGGCGGACCGTTCGAGTCCCCGCGGGCGGCGTCCTCGACGTCGGTGCGGTTCGTGGACCGGGGATGCGCTGCTATGTACTGGTCGGGGGCGGCATTCAGTTGCCCGAATATCTCGGCAGCGCGGCTACATTCACCCTCGGACGGTTCGGCGGCAGAGACGGTGATGCCCTGCGCGGCGGCGCGGTTCTGCCGCTCGGTCCCCAGCACGGCCGCGTCGCGACCGCCGTCCCGATGGACGACCAGCCCGCGCTGTCCAGGCGTTGGGAGCTGGCGGTGACCGAAGGCCCGCACGGTGCGCCGGAGTTCTTCACCCGCACCGACTTCGGCACCATCCTCGGTACCGACTACCAGGTGCACTTCAACTCCGACCGCACCGGCGTGCGGCTCATCGGCCCGAAACCCGAGTGGGCGCGCACCGACGGCGGCGAGGCGGGACTGCACCCCTCCAACATTCACGACACCCCGTATTCGGTTGGCGCGCTGGACTTCACCGGCGACACGCCGATCCTGCTCGGCCCCGATGGCCCGAGCCTCGGCGGCTTCGTCTGCCCGGTCACCGTGGTCGCCGCCGACCGCTGGAAGCTCGGGCAGCTGACACCCGGCGACGCCGTGCGTTTCGTGCCGATCCGTAGTGATCGCGCCGCCTCGGTCCGCGACCTGGGTCCCGCACGCCGTGCCGCCTGGCCCACCGTGCTGTCGGCGGGCGGCGACGGTGACGACGGAATACTGCGCCGCACCGACGTCGACGACGCGACCGGCGTGACCTACCGCCGAGCGGGCGACGACGCTGTGCTCGTCGAATACGGCATCATGACACTGGACCTCGGCCTGCGCGCCCGCGTGCATGCCCTGCATCAGCACCTGCTCGCCGCGTGTGTGCGTGGCGTGACCGAACTGACCCCCGGCATCCGCTCGCTACAGATCCGGGTCGACCCGCAGGTGTTGCCGGTGCCCGTCCTGCTCGATCTACTGGCCGAAGCCGAACAGCACCTGCCCGCCGCCGATCAGCTCGTCGTCCCCAGCCGCACCGTGCACCTCCCGCTGTCCTGGGACGACCCGGCCACCCGCGAGGCCATCACCCGCTACATGCACGGCGTCCGCGCCGACGCCCCCTGGTGTCCGTGGAATATCGAATTCATCCGCCGCATGAACGGATTGGCTTCAGTGGCAGATGTTTACGACACCGTCTTCGGCGCCGAATACCTCGTCCTCGGTTTGGGCGACGTGTACCTCGGCGCCCCGGTCGCCACCCCGACCGACCCACGCCACCGCTTGGTCACCACCAAATACAATCCCGCCCGTACCTGGACGCCGGAGAACGCGGTCGGCATCGGCGGCGCCTACCTGTGCATCTACGGGATGGAGGGGCCCGGCGGCTACCAGTTCGTCGGCCGAACCACCCAGGTCTGGAACCATCACGCGGGCCCGCTCGCCGGTCGCCCTGGCGCGGACCGGCGTCCCTGCTGCGGCGAAACGCCTTGGCTGCTCCGCTATTTCGATCGAATCCGCTGGTACCCGGTCGCCGCCGATGAGCTGCTCGACCTGCGCGCCGATTTCGCCGCGGGCAACGTCGAGGTGCACGCCGAGGACGGCGAGTTCCGCCTCGCCGACTATCGCGCCTTTCTGGCCGCCAACGAGGGATCCATCGCCGACTTCCGCGCCACGCAGGCAGCAGCCTTTGCCGCCGAACGGAACTCATGGCAGCTGGCCGGGGAACTCACCGCGGGATAGTGGGCTCACCAGCCGAACAGCTCTGCCATTTCGATCGATTCGTCGTCCCAGGCGCGTTCGATCGCTTCGCGCTCGGTGTCCGGAAGTTCGGGCGACCACCCGCAGCGGCGCCAGAAGTCTTCCCGGTGTTCCTGGCTCAATGGTTTCGGTTTGTCCATGGCTGCACCTCGCCGACGGTCCTGCTGTCCATAATTGTGGGCCTGCTCCGGCGGCGACATGCCGGAACAGGCTCACGGACTTCGGGTTTCAGCGCAGATCGCGGAAGAACTCGCGGATATCGGTGGTGAGCAGTTCGGGTTCCTCCATGGCCGCGAAGTGACCACCGCGGTCGACGTCGGTCCAGCGGGTGATGGTGTTCTCGGTTTCGGCGTACTTGCGGATGCCGACATCGTGCGCGAAGACCAGCGCCGCGGTGGGCACGCCCGAGTTCACCTGCCGCGCTCCCCACGGCGCGTCCTGGGCGTAGCCGACGTAGGCCGACGAACCGGCGGTGCCGTTGAGCCAGTACAGCATCACGTTGGTGAGCAGCCGATCGCGATCAATGATCTTGTCCGGGTCCACGTTTCGCGGGTGTGTCCACTCCCGGAACTTGTCCATGATCCAGGCGAGCTGCCCGACCGGCGAATCCACCAGACCGTAGGCCAGCGTTTGCGGACGGGTGGACTGAATCGCGATGTAGCCGAACTCCTCCCGCATGAACGCCTCGATCCGGCGGATCCGGTCCCGCTCCAGCTCGGTCAGACTCGCCATCTCCTCGTCGGACAGCGGCAGCGACGGAATGGGCCCGCCGTTGATATGCACTCCCGCAACGTGTTCCGGCGCGACCCTGCCGACCTGCGGACTCACCGCGGCGCCGATATCGCCGCCCTGCACGCCGTAGCGCCGGTAACCCAGTCGGTGCATGAGTTCGGCCCAAGCCGCACCGATCCGCTCGATCGTCCAGCCCGCCTCGATCACGGGGCTCGAGAAACCGAACCCGGGCAGCGACGGAATCACCAGGTGGAAAGCATCTTTCGGATCACCGCCGTGCGCGCGGGGGTCGGTCAGCGGTCCGATCACGTCCAGGAACTCGACGATCGAGCCCGGCCAGCCGTGTGTCATCAGCAGCGGCAGCGCATCCGCCTCGGGCGAGCGGACGTGCAGGAAGTGGATGGTCTGCCCGTCGATCTCGGTCGTGTACTGGGCGTAGGAGTTGAGCCGTGCCTCAGCGGCGCGCCAGTCGTACTCGGTGCGCCAGTAGTCGACCAGACCGCGCAGCCAGGTGGTCGGCACGCCGGTGTCCCAGCCGTCGCCGGGCAGCGGCGCGGGCCAGCGGGCGTTGTCGAGTCGAGTGCGCAGGTCATCGAGTTGCTGCTGCGGAATGTCGATGCGGAATTCGTGGATCTCGTCGCTCATGAAAAAAACGATATGACCGACCTAGGACAACTTTCGCCCTAGGTTTCCGGCAGACTGAAATCCATGTTGGAAACTTCCGCGAGACTGCTCCGGCTGCTGTCGCTGCTCCAGACTCCTCGCGACTGGACCGGTACCGACCTGGCCGAACGCCTCGAGGTCGACGTGCGCACCGTGCGGCGCGACATCGATAAGCTGCGCAACCTCGGCTACCCGGTGGATGCCACTCCCGGCGTCGCGGGCTATCGGCTCGGCGCGGGCGCGAAGCTGCCTCCGCTGCTGCTGGACGACGACGAGGCGGTGGCGGTGGCGATCGGTCTGCGCACCGCCGCGGGCGGCACCATCACCGGCATCGAGGACAGCTCGTTGCGGGCTCTCACCAAACTCGAACAGGTGCTGCCGTCCCGGCTGCGCCACCGCGTCAGCCTGCTGCAGTCGGTCACCGTCACGGTGCGCGACGGTGGGCCGACCGTCGACCCGGACACGCTCACCGCGATAGCGGGTGCTATCCGGGATAGTCACCGCCTCCGCTTCGACTACCGAAGCCACGACGGGACAGCGTCTTTGCGCGCTACCGAACCCCATCGCCTCGCGCACGCGGGCCGCCGCTGGTACCTCATCGGCTGGGACGTCGACCGCGCCGATTGGCGCACCTACCGAGTCGACCGCCTACACCCCCGCATCCCCACCGGCCCTCGCTTCACCCCGCGCGAGCCGCCCGAAACCGACCTGTCCGGCTATCTCTCCCGGGGAGTATCGGATTCGCCGTACCGCTACTCCGCCCGCATCACCCTCGCCGTCCCCGCCGAGACCGCAGCGGACCGCATCGCCCCCACCGTCGGCGTCATCGAAGCCGTCGACACCGAAACCTGCGTCCTCCGCACCGGTTCGAACTCCCTCGACGAATTAGCCGTCTACGTGGCCACTTTCGGCTTCCCGTTCCGCGTCCACGAGCCACCCGAACTCATCGCCCACATCCGCGAACTCACCGCCCGCCTCGCCGAATCGGTCAACTAGAGACTCGTGGTTCAGACCACGATCACTGTTTTACCTTCGGCATGCCCGTCGGCGAGGTGCTGCACGGCCGCTGCGGCCCGCGCCAAGGGATAGCGCTTTTCGATCAGCGGGCGGAGTTTGCCGTCCGCGGCCAGCCCGGCAAGGAACTCGAGGTCGGCGCGGCGCGGGCGCATGAGCAGCAGCGCTATCCGTTGGCTGGTGAAAAGGTTGGTCAGCAAGACCTTTGCCATCCAGATGACCGGGCCTGCCCAGTTTCCGCCGGGTGCGCCTGCCGAAGAGACGAATACGCCCTTCGGGGTCAGTACTTTTCGGCAGTCGCGCAGTGACCGATTGCCGACCAGGTCGAGAAGCACGTCGTAGTGGCGGCCGCTCATCGCGAAATCCTCTGTGGTGTAGTCGATTACGTGGTCGGCGCCGAGGGATCGGACCGCTGCCACATGGCGAGTGCTGCAGACGGCGGTGACTTCGGCACCGAGTGCCTTGCCGATCAGGATCGCGAAGGTACCCACACCACCCGAGGCGCCGTTGATCAGCACGGACTGTCCGGCCCGCAGCTGCCCGACATCACGCAAGCCCTGCAGTGCGGTCATTCCCGAATCAGGCACGGCCGCGGCCTCTTCGATGCCCAGCCCGGCAGGGACCAGCGCCAGCCGCTGCTCCGGCACGCAGACGTATTCGGCGAAGGCGCCCGAGTCCACCGCACCGAATACCGTGTCGCCGGGCCGGAATCCGGTGACCTCGGACCCGACCGCCAGCACGTCCCCGGCCAGATCGTGCCCGATGATCCGATCCTTGGGTCGCCGTAGGCCGAATCCGAGTCGCAACAGGTAGGGAGTTCCGGTGAGCAAGTGCAGGTCGCCCTGACTCACCGCCGCGGCACGGACGCGGACCAGGATTTCGTCCGCGCGCGGTGTCGGCCGGTCCACTGTCTCCGTCCGAAGTACCGAGCTGGGACCGTACTGCGGCGCGACGATCGCCGTCATCGTGCTGACATCGACTGCGGATTGCGGGCTGTGGACCTCGGCCATGGAACTTCCTCGCGTGAAAACGGCTACTTACAGCGTAAGTCGCTCACCTCGGACGCTACACTTACACCGTAAGTGCGTCAAGAGAGAGGGCCTATGCCCAAGACAACCGCCACCAGCCAGCGCGCTCCACTCAACCGAGAAAGGGTGTTGCACACCGCCGTTCGCCTGGCCGACGAGCATGGCCTCACGGCGCTGTCCATGCGGAAGCTGGCACAGACACTCGGCGTCGAGGCGATGTCGCTGTACAACCATGTCACCAACAAGGACGACCTACTCGACGGCATCGCCGATCTGGTGGTCGCGGAGATGGGCGTGCCCGAGGTCGGCGGGGACTGGAAGACGGCCATGCGCGCGCGGGCGACCGCCGCCCACGAGGTGTTGCTGCGTCACCCATGGGCCACTGGGCTGATCGGCTCGCGACTGAACGTGGGCCCGGCCATGCTGCGCTACGTCGACGCCACCGTCGGCTGCCTGCGGGCCGCGGGCTTCTCCTATCAGCTGGCCGACCGTGCATGGAACGCGATGGACAGCCATATCTACGGATTCACCTTGCAGGAGTCCAACTTCCCGCTACGTCCGGACGAATACGCTTCCGCCGCACAGCACTTCCTGCCCCGCATACCCGCCGAACAGTATCCGTACATGAACGCGTTGGCACAGCTGGTGATCGACGGAAAGCACGCTGGTGTCGCCGATTTCGACTTCGGACTGGACCTGATTCTCGACGGGCTCGAGCGCCTGCTGACCGAGTCCCGCGACTAGCGGCGAACAGCAATTCGCCGACTGGCGCCGATCAGTCGGCGCCGACGGTCGCGTCGGGATTGGTCGCGTCACGCACAATCCGCAGCGCCGCGATGAATTCGTCGAGCTGCGCGGGCGGCAGCAGTCCGGTGAACCAGCGGTCGACCGCGACCAAATAGTCCGGCAGCACCTGCGCGAGCCGGTCCGCGCCGGACGCGGTCAATACCGCGTACGCACTGCGCCGGTCGCCGGGGTCGAGTTCGCGTTCCACCAGCCCCGACCGCGCGAGCCGATCGACCAGCCGGGTGACGCCACTGGTGGACAGCGAGGTCTGCGTCGCCAGATCCGTCATGCGCAGCCGCCGATTCGGCGAACGGCTCAGGCGCATAAGGGCGTTCAAGTCCAGCGCGGACAGGCCATGCGCGTTCCATACCGGCTCCAACTTGCTGACCACCCCTGCGTACGCCTCGAAGAGCAGACCCATCGTGGTCAGCCTGGGGTCGTCGAACAGGTCCACATCCATGGCATCAACCTACCCGAAGTGATTGCTGTGAGGATAGTTGACACGAGGAATATCTCGTTGTAGAAATATGCATACGCATTATTCCTCGCGACAACTACTGGAGCTCTCGATGCCTGACACCACCCGCTGGGTCGCCGGTTTCCGTTCCGCGGTCATCAGTCCGTACGAGCAGGTCAAGCTGGCGGAATCACGGGCCTTCGCCGACGAAACCGTGCGCCAGGTGCTGCACCTGGCCGGTGGCGGCGAACAGCTCCGGATCCTGCTGACCAACCGCTACGGACGGGTCCCGCTCGTCATCGGTGCCGCGCGGGTCGCGCTGCGGAAGACCGGCAGCGACATCATCACCGACACCGACACCGGGCTCAGCTTCGACGGCGCGGCACAGGTCACCATTCCGGTCGGCGGCGAGGTGATCAGCGATCCGATCGAGCTTGCCGTCACGGCGGGCGCCGACTTGATGCTGAGCCTCTACCTACCCGAGCAGACCGGGCTCGCGACCTTCTCCCACCAGCCCAACGAAATAGCCTATGTGGCGGCAGGCAACGTGGTCTCGGAGACGAGCCTCGCTATCGCCGATGAGGTTCCCGCGCGCTTCTACGTCACCGGCGTCGATGTACTCGCCCCCGCGGACACCCCGATCGCCGTGGCACTGGGTGACTCGTGGTTCGAAGGCGTCGGCTCGACCATGAGCACGAACCGCCGCTCGGTGGACGTCCTCAACAGTCGGCTCGACCGCGGCTGGGCGGTCAACCAGGGTATCGGCGGAAATCGCTTGCTGACCAACGAAATCGGCGTGCCGGGCGTGGAGCGATTCAGCCGAGATGTCGGCACCGTCCCCGGCGCCACCACGGTGCTGATCAACTTCGGCATCAACGACCTCATCCTCGGCGGCATGTCGGGCGAACCACCCGCCACCGCCGACGAGCTGATCGCCGGGTTCACCGAAATCGCCCGCCGCGCCCATGACGCGGGACTGACCATCCACGCCGCAACCATCGGCCCTTACGCTGCCTGCATCTACGAAGGTATGCCGATCGAGGAAACCCTGCCGACGCGCCGCCAGGTGAACGAATGGCTACGCACCACCGACGTTTTCGACTCGGTGTTCGATGTCGCCCGCGCGGTCGAGGATCCGGAGCGGCCCGACTTCATCCGCCCCGCCTACGACTGCGGCGACGGCATGCATCTCAACGACGCGGGCGCCCGCGCCATGGCCGAATCCATCGACGTCACGGCATTGTTCGGCTGAATGTGGCGAGAGCCGTTGCGCCACAACGGGCGACGGCTCTGCTCAGCGGCCGCTGCCGTCGGCGGCGCGGGTCGCGTACTCGATGGCCTCCTCGACCGCGGCCGCCGCCGGGCGCCCCTCCCGCATCGCGGTGCGCCCGGCGGCGAACAGCGCACCGCAGAGCCCACCGACCAGCACCGCGGCCCGCACCTCGTCCAGCTCACCGGGAAACGCCGCACACAACGCCTTGGCCAGCCGATCCTCGACCTCGAACAACCGCTGCAACGTGGCGGCGCGCAGCGAGGGAACCGACATCAGCAACCGGAGCCTGGCCGCCTCGAGTTCACCCGTCAGGTCGCGTGGACCACCCGCCATATCCGCGATCATCGCCCGCATCGCCGCACCGAGCACCTCCCCGACACTGGCGTCGTGCGCGCGGTCGGTGATCACGGCAAGCGCTACGTCGAGGATCTGGCCGCCGTCGGCGAAGAGGACAGCCTCCTTCGTCGGGTAGTGATTGAAGAACGTGGCGGGCGAAACATCCGCCGCGGCAGCGATTTCGGTGACCGTTGTCTCGTCGTAGCCCCGCTCCTCGAACAACCTATAGGCCGCCTCGGCGATGGCCGCTCTGGTGCGCTGCTTCTTGCGTTCGCGCAGGCCGGGTTCACTCATGCGAGCAGCTTACTATATTCACCTCAAACTTATAGTTGCTCTATCTTTCTAGTAGCTCTAACATTGGGGTATGTGTGGAATTACCGGATGGGTCTCCTTCCAGCGAGACTTCTCGACAGCAAGCAGCAACACCATCGATGCGATGACGGCCACCATGGCTTGTCGCGGCCCCGACGACAGCGGCCGCTGGATCGCGCCGCACGCGGCCATCGGCCACCGGCGACTTGCCGTCATCGACCTGGTCGGCGGCACGCAACCGATGACCGTCGAAACGCCGGAAGGCGTTGTCGCCATGGTCTATTCGGGTGAGGCCTACAACTTCCGGGAGCTCCGGGCCGAACTACGCGCCCGTGGGCACCGGTGCACGACCGAATCCGACACCGAGGTGGTGCTCCGGGCCTACCTGGAATGGGGTTCGGCCTTCGCCGAGCGGCTGAACGGCATGTACGCCTTCGCCATCTGGGACTCGCGCACCGATCAGCTGGTGCTGGTCCGCGACCGCCTCGGCATCAAGCCCCTCTACTACTACCCCACCGAGGACGGCGTGCTCTTCGGCTCCGAGCCCAAGGCAATCCTCGCGAACCCGCTGGCGGACAAGACCATCGGCATGGACGGACTGCGCGAGTTGTTCGTGACCATCGCCCGGCCGGACCTGGCCATCTGGGAAGGCATGCATCAGGTGCCGCCGGGCGCCCTGATGACCGTCGGCCGCGAGGGCATTCGCACGACCCCCTACTGGTCGTTGCGAACCCTCGAACACCGCGACGATCGCGCCACGACCGTCCGCACCATCCGTGAACTACTCGAGGACATCGTTGCCCGGCAACTGATTTCCGACGTGCCACGCTGCGTACTGCTGTCCGGCGGGCTGGACTCCTCCGTGTTGACCGCCCTCGCCGCGCGACACCTACGCAATTCCGGCGAGCGGTTGCGCAGCTTCAGCATCGAATTCCACAACCAGCAGCAGGATTTCGTGCCAGACGAGTGGCGGGCGACGCTCGACGCACCCTACGCCAGAGCCGTCGCGGAGCATGTCGGCTCCGACCATCGCGACATCGTGCTCGACGACGCCACCCTGTCCGATCCGGCTGTCCGTGCCGCCGTGGTCTCGGCCCGCGACGTGCCCGCCGGCTTCGGCGATAGCGAGATGTCGCTCTACCTGCTGTTCAAAGCAATTCGCGAACAGTCGACGGTCGCGCTGTCCGGCGAATCCTCCGATGAGCTCTTCGGCGGCTACCGCTGGTTCGCCGGCGCCGCGGAGCACGGGATGCACACCTTCCCCTGGTTGTCGGTGCTGCCGCCGCCGTTCGTGCAGCGCACCAGGTTGCTCGATCCGGATCTGACCGCCGCACTCGACCTCGACACCTACCTCGCGGACAGCTTCGCGGACGCGACCGCCGAGGTCACCCGGCTGGCCGGGGAGAGCGACCTGGAGTTCCGGATGCGGCAGGTATCGCACTTGCACCTCACCCGATTCGTGCGCACCATGCTCGACCGCAAGGACCGGATGAGCATGGCGGTCGGACTCGAAGTCCGAGTGCCCTACTGCGATCACCGCTTGGTCGAGTATGTCTACAACGCCCCATGGTCGCTGAAATCCTTTGACGGACGGGAGAAGAGCCTGTTGCGCGCGGCCACCGCCGATACGCTGCCCCGATCCGTCGTCGAACGCGTCAAGAGCCACTACCCGATCACCAAGGACGTGCACTACACCGAGGCGATACGCAGGCAGGCGAGCGATATCCTTGCGACCCAACAGCATCCGGTCTTCCGACTGTACGACCACGACGCCGTGACCAAGGCGGTCGATCGGCCCGCCGACGAAATGATCGAACCCGATCGCTTCGACCTCGAACAGTTCCTCGATTTCGCGGTCTGGCTGGACCGCTACGCGCCGACCTTCACCTAGCCCGGCGCACCGTCACTCGATCGCCAAGCCGCGCAGCACGATCCCGAGGCCGCCGCGGAACTCGTCGTCGACCGACATCTCTCGTGCTTGCGCCGCGGTCTGGGTCAGCATGGGATACGTGTCGGGCGAGAGTCGGGCGATGGCCGCGGTCTCGGGCGCGGTGATCGACGCGTAGTGCTCGTTCTGCAAGAACCCGAGCAGGAAGGCGACCAACGTGCGCTGGGCGATCACCCGATCCGGCCCGGCGAAGCCGCCTTCGGTGAGTACCGACAACATGGCTTCCATCCAGCGCAGGGTGGCCGTCGAGGACTTCCGGTGCCGAGGCACCAGCGGGACCGTAGCCGGGTGGGCGGAGATGGCGGCCCGCATCCGTTCGAGCAGCAGGCTCAGCCGGTCCCGAACATCGGCCTCCGCTGGAGTCGACACGTCGAGCCCGACCAGCACCTCATCGACGACCAGGACCTCCAATTCCGCCCGGTCGGAGACGTAGCGGTACAGCGCCATCGTGGCCATCCGCAGTTCCTTCGCTACGGCCCGCATGGTCAGCGCGGACAACCCGTCGCGGTCGATCACCGCGAGCGCGGCGGCACCGAGATCGGATTTCGTCAGCGAACGAGGACGTGGCATGGCTTGACAGCGTACAAGCCACCCGCATACTGGACGTAGGCGTACAAGGTACGCCTACGAAAGGCAACCCCTGATTCTGCTGATCGTCACCCTCACCTTGCCGCCAACGAAAAGAGACACAACCATGATGACCGTCGAGCTGTTCATCTCCGACGAGACGATGAGCGCCGAACAGCAGCGCGAATTGGCCGAGCGCCTGCTCCGCGAGTTGACCACCGAGCCGGGAGCGCCGGACGCGGTGATGGACAAGGTCAGGGAGCTGACGCACGTTCTGGTGCGCAGGCCGGAGGTCTGGGCCACCGGCGGGCCGAGCACGGTGGCCGCACCGCGCTACCTGGTGCGCGTCACCGTGCCGAGCGCGTGGAGCAACAACATCGAATTCGGCGACCACATCATCCCGCTGATCACCCGGACCATCGCCGCCACCGAAAGCGACTCGGAACGCCTAACCCGTGAACCGCACTGCGTGGTACAGATCATCGGCCTGCGCGAAAACTGCGCAGGCACCCTCGGCCGGAAAACCACCATCACCGAAATCACCAAGCTGATGACCCAGGACTACCGCGACTCCGCCACCGCAGCCGAAGCTCCCGAGGGCCACGCCATCGACCCGGTCTGCGGAATGACGGTCGACCTGGCCACCGCCGACATCACCCTCAGCCACAATGGCATCGACTACACCTTCTGCGCCCCGGTGTGCCGCAAGATATTCGCCGAAGAACATTCGCTGGACATCGTGCACTGACCGCGCCGCCCACCGGCTCTGGCAGAAAACGCCGGTGAAGAGCACCGACTGTGCTCTTCACCGGCGATTCGCTTTGTGCGGGTAGCTATTCCGCGATCACGATCTTGACCTCGTCGTCCGCCACGTCGGTTGCGTCGGCGGGGGTGACGAACCAGTGGGTGACCTCGCCGTCGGACAGGTCGCTGGCGATGTCGCCGGTCGGGAGGACCGAGAGAGCGCCTGCCGTGGCCGCGGCCAGGAACTCGAGCATGGCGGCGCGGCCGGAGACGGACGCGGTGTACGTGGTCGACTCGTAGTCGATGCCGTACTCCTCCCTGACGTGTTCGGCCTGGGCGAGCGCCTCGGTCTGGGTGATCGCGAGGACTCCGTCGCCCGCCGGGACGACGAAGGCCGGGTGGTCCTCGCCGAGCGGGCGGACCCGATCGGCGTAGGAGACCGGGTGCGCCGGGGCCGCGGCCAGCTCGGCCTGCGTCTTCGGCTCCGACGGGACCAGCCAGCGGATCGCGCTGTCCGGCACCGGGTTCGGAGTAATGCCGAATGTCGCTCCGGCGGCGGCCATGTCTTCCGCGGACAGATCACCGGCGAACAGCAGTGCCGCACCGGCCTTCTGCACCGCCCAGGCCGCGATGACCGCGTCCACCGTGGGCGGCAGCGCCATCGCGACGATATCGCCCGGTCCCGCACCGCGATCGATGAGCACCCGCGCCAACTGCGAGGAGCGTCGATCCAGTACGTGGTAGGCGATTTCGTCGCCGTCGGCGAGCAGCGCGGGCGCTTCCGGATCTTCCTCGACCACCTCGGCGAGCAACTTGGCGACCGTGTGCGCGCCGACCCGGCCGGTCGGCTCCGGCGCGGAAACGGTTGCCGTGATGCCGGATTCGACCAGCAGACGGGCCCGTTCACCGGCATCGAGGATGTCGATGTCGCCGACGAGTCCGTCCGGATCGCCGAGCAGCGCTTCCAGCACCCGGATCAGTCGCGCGGACAAAGTCTCCACCTCGTCCGCGGTGAACCGGCTGCCAAGATACTTGAGCGTCAGCTCGATCGTCGACTCGGCGGTCACCAGCAGCGTCAGCGGGTAGTGGGTCGCGTCGTTGACGCCGACACCGGTCACCGACATGCCGTCGATGGAGCTGGCGGCCGAAATGGCCTCCTTGTCCATCGGATACGACTCGAACACCAGCAGCGTGTCGAACAGCGATCCGGTGCCCGCCACCCGCTGGATGTCGGTGAGCCCCACGTAGTGGTGCTCGAGCAGGTCCGCCTGGTCGTGCTGCAACCGCTCCAGCAGCTTGCCGATGGTCTGGCGATCATCGATCCGCAACCGCACCGGCAGGGTGTTGATGAACAGGCCGACCATCGATTCGACGCCGGGCAGCTCGGCGGGCCGTCCGGACACGGTGGCGCCGAACACGACATCGCCGCGGCCGGTGAGCCGTCCGAGCAGGATGCCCCAGGCCGCCTGCACCAGCGTGTTCACCGTGACGCCGAGTTCGGCGGCGTGCTTGGTGAGTTGCCGCGTGCGGTCCTCGTCCAGCTCGGTGATCAGCTTGCCGATCTCGTACTGCTCGGCCGAACGTGGTTGCGGCGCAAGCTGTGTCGGCTCGTTGACACCGTCGAGCGCGGTCGCCCACGCCCGCAGCGATGCCGCGCGGTCCCGCCCGGCCAGCCAGCCGAGGAAGTTGCGGTAGGAAGCCACCCGCGGCAGCGCGCTCTGATCGCCGCGAACCGCGTACAGCACCAGCAGATCCCGCATGAGCAGCGGCATCGACCAGCCGTCCAACAGGATGTGGTGGGTGGTGATCGCCAGGTGCCACTGTGCCGCGTCGGTGCGGAACAGCGTGAACCGCAGCAACGGCGGCACCGCCATGTCGAAGTGCGTCGCCTGATCGGCCGCGACCTGCCTGCGCAGTTCGGCGGTCCGCTGCTCGGCGGGCAACTCGGTCAGATCCACCTCGCGCCACGGCGCCTCGATCCGGTCGAGCACGACCTGCACGGCCTGCCCCTCGGAGTCGGTGACGAACGCGGTGCGCAGGTTCGGGTAACGATCGATGATGCCCTGCGCGGCCGCGCGCAGCCGCTCGACATCCAGCGCACCGCCGAGGTCGACTACGGCCTGCATGGTGTACACGTCGACCGTCGCCTGAGTCATCATCGCGTGGAAGAGCAGACCGGACTGCAGCGGCGAGAGCGGCCACACCTCGGCCAGCGCCGGGTAGTTCCGTTCCCACAGCTCGATATCGGTCTGGCCGACCCGCACCAGCGGCATGTCCGACGGCGTGAAGCCGCCCGCGTCCGGCCGCCGCGCATGGGTGGCCAGCGCGGTGAGCGCCGCGACCCAGAGGTCGGCGAACTCCTGCACCTGTTCCCGCGTCAACAACCCGGACGGGAAGGCGAACGCCGCACCCAACTCCGGACCGTCGGCTCCGTCGGTGACGATCGCGTTGATGTCGATCGTCGCGTTGGCGGGCATGTCCAGGTCCATGTCGCCGTCGAGCTGGCCGAGGTCGGCGACCGGCACCCAACCGATTTCGGCGAGCTGCTCGGGGATCTCCCCGGCCGACATCCGGCCCAGATAGTTGAAGCTGATCTGGCCCGCGTCGCGCAAGCGCTGACCGGTCGCCGAATTCAAGTGGCGCAGCAGCCCATAACCGAGGCCCTTGTCCGGCACCGCGAGCAGCTGCTCCTTGACCGACTTCACGATCTCACCCAGCGCGGCGCCACCGGCGAAGGCATCGGTCAGATCGTTGTCGCCCAGGTCGAGTCGCACCGGGTAAGCCGTGGTGAACCAGCCGACGGTGCGCGAAAGATCCGCACCGGGCACGACCTCTTCTTCCCGGCCGTGACCTTCGAGCTTGATCAGCGTCGCGTAGCGACTCGATGAGGGGCGGTGGTCGGGCGACGGGTGGGCCAGTGCCGCCGAACCCGCACCTCGCCAGCGCGCGACCGCCATGGCCAGCGCGGACAGCAGCCCGTCGTTCACGCCGCCGCGGTAGAGGCCGGGGATCGCGGTGAGCACCGCGTCGGTGACCTCGGCGGGCAGCGTGACCTCGACCCGCTCGACGGTGGCGAAGGTGTCCACCTTCGGATCGAACGGCCGGGCACCGAGCAGCGGGTCCGGTGTCGTCGAAACCTGCTGCCAGAACGGCAGTTCCGCGAGCCGCTCGGGCGACGAGGCGGCCTCGACCAGGCTGTGCGCCCAGCGCCGCATCGAGGTTCCGTTGGCGGGCAACGCGACCTGCTGACCGGCGGCCAGCTGCGACCAGGCGACCGCGAAGTCCGGAATCAGAATGCGCCAGGACACACCGTCCACGACGAAGTGGTGCGCGACGATGAGCAGCACATCACGGCGCTCGCCCTCGAACGCGAACCAGATGAACTGCGCCATCACCGCATTCGCCGGATCCAACCGGCCGAGCGCGGCGTCGAACGCTTCGCTACCGACCCGGCGCAGCTCCGCGTCGTCGACGTCGGCGGCCAGCTCGACCCGATGCACCATGGCATCCACGTCGACCGCACCGGGCGCCAACGCCTCGAACTGCCACCGGTCGCCACCGTCCGAGCGCTCGGATGCCGTGCGGCGCAACCGCGTCCGCAGCACATCGTGGTGATCGAAGACCGCCCCGATGGTCGCGACCAGCGTCTCCCGGTCGATACCGTCCGGCAGGCGCAGCGCCATCGTCTGCGAGAAGCGTTCGTAGGACGAGCCACTCGACAGGATCTGCGTCATGATCGGCGTCAGCGGTATCTCGCCGACCCCGCCACCGGGCAGCTCTTCCAGCTTCACCTGTTCGGCACCCGCACCGAGCGTGGCGATTTCGGCGAGTGAGGCGACGCTGCGCCGCTCGAACACGTCACGCGGGGAGAACACCACGCCGCGCGCCTTGGCCCGCGACACCAGCTGGATGGACAGGATGCTGTCGCCGCCGAGCGCGAAGAACGAGTCGTCCAAACCGATCTGCTCGACACCAAGCACCTCGGCGAACACCTCGGCGATGATTGCCTCGATCTCGCTGGCGGGCGCGCGGAACTCGCGCGGCGCGAGCACCGGCTCGGGCAGCGCCTTGCGATCGAGCTTGCCGACCGGGGTCAGCGGGATCTCGTCCAGCACCACGATCGCCGACGGCACCATGTGCGGCGGCAGACTCCGCGCGGCGTGCTCGCCGAGGGAGACCGTGTCGATCTCGTGGCCGGGCACCGCGAGCACATAGGACACCAGGATCGTCGCACCCGCCGCAGTCTGCTTGCCGAGCGTGATCGCGAACTCGACGTCCTCGTGACCGGCGAGCACGGTGTCGATCTCGCCGAGCTCGATGCGGAAGCCGCGGATCTTCACCTGGAAGTCCGAGCGGCCCACGTAGTCCAGTTCCCACCGCACCTCGGGCACGGCGGCGTTACCCGCGCGCTCGCCCGGCTCGGCGAACCAGCGCACCACGTCACCGGTGCGGTACATCCGCGCACCCTCGTTGCTCCACGGGTTGGCGACGAATCGTTCCGCGGTGAGGTCGGGACGGTTGTGGTAGCCACGCGCCACCGCGCCACCGGCGAGGTAGAGCTCACCCGCGACACCAGGCGGCACCGGGTTGAGCCGCGAGTCGAGCACCAGCGCCGACATGCCGCGCACCGGAAGGCCGATGGTGATGTGCCGTCCCGGGGTCAGGCTGGCGTAGGACGAGATGATCGTCGTCTCGGTCGGACCGTAGGCGTTGAAGTACTTCCGGCCCGGCTGCCACTTGGCCAGCAGTTCCGGCGTGGTGACATCGCCACCGACGGAAGCGACTTCGAGCGCCTCCATGCCCGCCGGATCCACCGTGCCGAGCACCGCGGGGGTGATGATCGTGTGCGTCACCCGCTCGGTGCGCAGCAGCTCGGCCAGCTCCGGTCCGCCGATGATGTTCGACGGCACGATCACCAGCGTCGCACCGGTGTAGGCGGCACACAGCCATTCGAGCACCGACGGGTCGAAGCTCGGCGAGCAGATGTGCAGGAACCGGTGGTGCGCCTCGAGGTGGTACAGGTCGGTGGCGACACCGACCAGGCCGCCCATGCCCGCGTGGGTCACGGTGACGCCCTTGGGCATACCGGTCGAACCCGAGGTGTAGATGACATACACCGGGTGCCGCATGGCCAGCGAGGAGATCCGATCCGCGTCGGTCACCGGCGCCGGGGACTCGGCTTCGATCAGCTCACCCAGCGCGGGGTCGTCCAGCCGCAGCCATTCGACGTCGCGCGGCAGGCGATCCACGTACTCGCTCGCGGTGATACCGATGACCGCGCCGGAGTCGTTGACCATGTGCCGCATCCGGTCTTCGGGGTAGGTCGGGTCGATCGGCACGTGCGCGCCACCGGCCTTCGCCACCGCCCAGAACGCCGCGACCATTTCGTAGGAACGCGGGAAGGACAGCGCCACAATGCGTTCCGGACCGACACCGCGATCGATCAGCACCCGCGCCAGCCGCGACGAGTACTCGTCGAGCTCGCGGTAGGTGATCGAGCGACCCTGGTAGCGAACCGCGATCTGCTCCGGGTCCAGCCGCGCGCCCCGCGCGAGCAGGTCCGGCAGCAGCCCGGTGGCCATCACGTCCTCGCCGTGCACGTGCGTCAGCAGGTCGTACTCGGCCTCGTCGAGCAGCGGCAGGTCACCGATCGGGGTGGCCCGGTCGGTGGCGATCGCGTCGAGCAGCCTGGTGAACCGCTGGGCGAACACCTCGACGGTGGCGTCGTCGAACAGGTCACGGGCGAAGGAGAACTCGGCGTACATGCCCGCGCCGTCGGCGGCGCCAGCGGCCGCCTCACGAATCGTCAGCGACAGATCGAACTTCGCCGTGTCGACATCGAAATCGACCGCCCCGACGTGCAATCCGGGCAGTTCGAAGCTGGTCTCCGGCAGGTTCTCGAACGACAGCGCCACCTGGAACAGCGGGTGCCGCGCGGTCGAGCGCTCCGGGTTGAGCAGTTCGACGAGCCGCTCGAACGGCAGGTCCGCGTGCGCGAAGGCCTGCAGGTCGGCGTCCTTGGTCCGCGCGAGCAGTTCGCCGAAGGTCAGGTCGCCTTCCACGTGCGAGCGCAGCACCAGCGTGTTGACGAACATGCCGATCACGTCGTCGAGTTCGGCCTCGCCACGACCGGCCACCGGGGTGCCGATGGCGATGTCGTCGGTGCCGGACATCCGCGCCAGGAACAGCGCGAGCGCCGCGTGCACGAGCATGAACATGGTCGCGTTCTGCTCCCGCGCGATCTCGGTGAGCCGTCGGTGCAGCTCGCCGTCGATCGGGAACACCACACGCCCACCGGCGAACGACTGTGTCGTCGGCCTGGTCCGGTCGGCGGGCAGGTTCAGCTCGTCCGGCAGCCCGGCCAGCGCGGTGCGCCAGTACTCGGCCTGCTGGGAGATCAGGCTCGCCGGATCGGTCTCCGAGCCGAGCACGTCGCGCTGCCAGAGGCTGAAGTCCGCGTACTGCACCGGCAGCGGCGCCCAGCCCGGGGGCACCCCGGCGGAGCGGGCCGCGTAGGCGAGCATCACGTCGCGGGTCAGCGGGCCCATCGACCAGCCGTCGGCGCTGATGTGATGGACAACGAACACGAGCACGTATTCGCTGTCGGTGACCCGGAACAGCTTGGCCCGCAACGGAACTTCGGCGGTGACGTCGAATCCGGCGGTGACCACGTCGATGATCCGCTGACGGATGTCTTCGGCGGCAACGGTTTCCGGCGTCAGGTCCGGCACGGCCTGTTCGGCGGGCATGATGACCTGGGTCGCGGCGCGGCCCTGCTCCGGGTAGACGGTGCGCAGTGTCTCGTGCCTGCTGATGACATCCGCGACGGCGGCTTGCAGCGCGCCGACATCGAGGTCGCCGGTGAGCCGCACCGCGACCGGGATGTTGTTGACGGCCGAGGCGGTATCGAACTGGTTGAGGAACCACATGCGCTGCTGGGCGAGCGACAGCGGAACCTGTTCCGGGCGCGGGCCTGCCACCAGGGCGCGGCGGCCACCGGCACCGGCGTGCTGCTCGACCTTCACGGCCAGACCGGCGACAGTCGACGCCTCGAACAGCGCGCGCACCGGCACTCGTGCGTCGAGCGCGGCACCGATCCGAGCCGCGACCTGAGTCGCCAGCAGCGAGTTACCACCGAGACCGAAGAAGTCGTCGTCGGCACCGACCCGCTCGACACCGAGGACCTCGGCGAACACCGACGCCACGATCTCCTCGATCGGGGTCGAGGGCGCACGGAACACCTGAGCCTCGAACTCCGGCTCCGGCAACGCCTTACGATCCAACTTGCCATTCACGTTCAACGGCAACGCATCCAGCACCACAAACGCCGACGGCACCATGTACGACGGCAACGCAGCGCCCAGCGCCGACTTCACCTGCGCGACATCGACATCGGCATTCGTCGCGCAGACCAGGTAGGCGACAAGGCGGTCGCCGGTGCGCGGGTCCGACTTGGCGATGACCGCGGTCTGCGCGATCTCGGGCAACGCCAGCAGCGCGGCCTCGATCTCGCCGAGCTCGATACGGAAACCACGGATCTTGACCTGGAAGTCGGTACGACCCCGGTACTCCAACTCACCAGAAGCGTTCCACGCCACCAAATCACCAGTGCGATACATCCGCGCACCAGCCCGGAACGGATTGGCCACAAACCGATCCGCCGTCAAATCCGCACGACCGAAGTAGCCACGCGCCAACTGCGCACCTGCGAGGTAGAGCTCGCCCGCCACGCCGTCCGGAACCGGCCGCAGCCGCGAATCCAGCACGTAGACCTGGCTGTTCCATTCGGGCAGGCCGATGGCGACGGAGGTTTCGTCCGCCCTGCTCACCCGATGGCTGGTGATGGACACCGCGGCCTCGGTCGGGCCGTAAAGATTGAACAGTTCGGTCCGCGAGTGCTCACGCACGAAGCGCTGTGCCAGCGCACCGGGCAGTGCCTCACCGATCGCCAGCACCCGCCACAGCGAGTTCGGGAAATCGCCCGCAGTGAGCGCATCGAGCATCGACGGGACCACATGCAGCGTGGTGACCCACTCGCGAGCCATCAACTCGTTGAGATACGCCGGATCCCGATGACCATCAGGCGCCGCAATCACCAAACGACCACCACACACCGCAGCCGACCAGAACTCCCACACCGACAAATCGAACGTCGCCGCCGTCTTCAACAAAACCGCATCAGCAGCATCGAGACCGAACTCGGTCACCTTCCACTGCAACTGATTCGCAATCGCCCCATGCGACACCGCCACACCCTTCGGGCGACCAGTCGAACCCGACGTGAAAATCACATACGCGGTATTCGCCGGACGCAGCGGCGCAACCCGATCAGCATCGGTGACCGGAGACTTGTCCAGACCCTCGAGATCGAGCTCGTCCAACCGCACCACCGGCGCGACATCAGTATCAAACTCAGCATCCGCGTTGGTCAGCACACACACCGGCGCAGCGGTTTCAAGGATGTAGCTGGTCCGCTCAGCACCCTGATCCGGATCCACCGGCACATACGCACCACCGGACTTCGCCACCGCATACATCGCCACAATCAGATCCACCGAGCGGCGGATAGCGAGCGCCACCCGCGACTCCGGACCCACACCCATCGAAATCAGATGCCGGGCAAGACGATTCACGCGACCATCGAGATCACCGTAGGTGACCGACGCACCGTCCTCGGTGACCAGCGCGACTTCCTTCGGTCCGGCCGCGACCGAGGCATCGAGCAGCGACACCAGCGTCGCCGACGAATCCACCACGTAGTCGGTCGCATTGCGCCCGACCACCAGCTGGTTGCGCTCCGCAGCGTCGAGCAGTTCGATATCGCCGACCGCGGTGCGCGGCGCGGCGATGATCTCACCGAGCAGGCGGGCGAACCGATCGACGAAGCCCTGCACCGTATCCCGGTCGAACATATCGGTGGCGTAGGTGAAGAACCCGGTGATGCCCTCGGGCTCGCCCGCGTCACCGTAGCGGTCGGTCGCGATCAGGTGCAGATCGAACTGAGAGAGCTCGGTATCGATGTCGAGCCCGGACACTGTCAGGCCCGGCAGTTCCAGCCCGGCCTGGGCCAGGTTCTGGAACGACAGACCCACCTGGAACAGCGGATGCCGCGCGGTGGACCGGACCGGGTTGAGCACCTCGACGAGTCGTTCGAATGGCACATCGGCATTCGCGAAGGCCTGGATGTCGATCTCGCGTTGCCGCGCGAGCAGTTCGGTGAACGCCACGCCAGCGTCGACCCTGGTGCGGAACACCAGCGTGTTGACGAACATGCCGATCAGGTCGTCCAGGACGGCCTCGCCACGACCCGCCATCGGCGTGCCGATCGCGATGTCGTCGGTGCCCGACAGGCGGGCCAGCAGCACCGCGAGCGCGGTGTGCACGACCATGAACAGCGTCGCGCCCTCGGTACGGGCCAGCTCGATCAAGGCCTGGTGCGTCTCGGCGTCGATGCGCAGTTCGACCTTGCCACCGGCGAACGACTGCACCGCGGGGCGCGGACGGTCCGACGGCAGATCGAGCTGGTCCGGCAGGTCCGCCAGCGCCTGCCGCCAGTAGGCGACCTGCTTGGACGCCAGCGACTCCGGGTCGTCTTCGCTGCCGAGCAGCTCGCGCTGCCAGATGCTGTAGTCGGCGTACTGCACCTCGAGCGGCGCCCAGTTCGGCGCCTCGCCGGCCGAACGCGCGGCGTAGGCGATCATCAGGTCACGGGTCAGCGGGCCGACCGAGGAGCCGTCACCGGAGATGTGGTGCACCACCATCGCCAGCACGTATTCCACATCCGGCGCGACCGAACCCGCCGTGGCGTCTTCGGCTGCCGCCGTACCCGCGGTGTCGCCGGCGATCTGGAACAGCGCGACCTTCATCGGCACCTCGGAGGTGACGTCGAACATCGTCGATGTCAGTGCCACCACGGCGGATTCGATGTCGGCCGGTGCGACCACGCGCACTTCCAGGCGCGGCACGGCCTGCGCGGGCGGCAGGATCACCTGCACCGGACCGCTGTCGGTCTGCGGGTAGATGGTGCGCAGGATCTCGTGCCTGCTGACCAGGTCCGCGATCGCGGCGCGCAGGGCGGCCACGTCGAGGGCACCGGTGAGCCGCACCGCGATCGGCACGTTGTACGCCGCAGACTGGGTGTCGAACCGGTTGAGGAACCACATGCGCTGCTGCGCGAGCGACAGCGGAATGTGTTCCGGGCGTGGCCCCGCGGTCAGCGCCTTGCGGCCACCGGCGTCGGCGTGCTGCTCGACCCGAACGGCCAGCGCGGCGACGGTCGAGGCCTCGAACAGCAACCGGACCGGCACGCGGGTGTTCAGTGCCTCACCGAGCCGAGCCGCGACCTGGGTCGCCAGCAGCGAGTTACCGCCCCAGGCGAAGAAGTCGTCGTCCAGACCGAGTCGTTTCGATTCGGTCCCTTCGCGATCCGAAAGCCGCAGCACGTCGGCGAAGGTGTTCGCCACGATCTGCTCGATCGGCGTCGTGGGCGCGCGGAACACCGCCTTCTCGAAGGTGGGCTGCGGCAACGCCTTCCGGTCGAGCTTGCCGTTGGCGTTCAGCGGCAGCGCGTCGAGCTCGACGAGTACCGACGGCACCATGTACGACGGCAGCTCCGCGGCCAGCGCGGTCTGCAGTGCGCGCTTGTCGAGCTGACCCGCCCGCGGCACGACGTAGGCGACCAGCCGGTCGCCGATGCTCGGATCGGTGTGCGCGAGCACCGCGGCCGCGGTGATCGCGGACTGCCGCAGCAGCGCGGCCTCGATTTCACCGAGCTCGATGCGGAAGCCGCGGATCTTCACCTGGAAGTCGGTGCGGCCGCGGTAGTCCAGCTCCCCGGCAGCATTCCAGGCCACCAGGTCGCCGGTGCGGTACATGCGCTCGCCCGGTGCGCCGAACGGGTCGGCGACGAACCGGTCGGCGGTCAGCTCGGGCTTGCCGAAGTAACCGCGCGCCAATTGCGCACCGGCCAGGTACAACTCGCCGGATACACCGGCCGGGACCGGCCGCAGCCTGGTGTCGAGCACGTAGACCCGGCTGTTCCATTCCGGCGCGCCGATCGACACCGCGATCTGGTCGGCATCGGTGACCAGGTGGCTGGTGATCGACACCGCGGCCTCGGTCGGGCCGTACAGGTTGAAGAGTTCGGCGGAGTTGGCGCGGCGGAACCGCTGCGCGGTCGCCGCGGGCAGCGCCTCACCGATGGCGAGCACCCGACGCAGCGAATGCGTCAGGCGGCCAGCGGATTCGGTGAGCAGCGCGTCCAGCATCGACGGCACCACATGCAGCGTGGTCACCCCGGTGCCGCGCATCAGCTCGTTGAGGTAGGCCGGATCACGGTGGCCGTCGGCCGCCGAGATGACCAGGCGGCCACCCGATCCGGCCGCGGTCCAGAACTCCCACACCGACAGGTCGAACGTCGCGGCGGTCTTCAGCAGGATCGCGTCGTCCGCGCCGAGCCCGAATGTCGCGATCTCCCACTGCAACTGGTTGACAATCGCGGCGTGCGGTACGGCGACACCCTTCGGCTGGCCGGTCGAACCGGACGTGAAGATCACGTACGCGGTGTTCGCCGGGGTCAGCGCTGCGCGGCGTTCGCCCGCGGTCACCGGGCGGGCCGCGAAACCGGTCAGGTCGAGCGCGTCGAGCTGCACAGTTTCGGCGGTGGCGGTGCGGAATCCGTCGCGGCCGGTGGTCAGCACGCAGACCGGTGCCGCGGTGCCGAGGATGTAGTCGGTCCGCTCGGCGGGCTGGTCCGGATCGATGGGCACATACGCCGCACCGGTTTTCGCGACGGCGTACATGGCGACCACGAGATCGGTGGACCGGCGGATGGCCAGCGCCACCCGGTCCTCCGGGCCGACGCCGCGCTCGATCAGGTAGCGGGCAAGGCGGTTCACCCGGTTGTCCAGTTCGGCGTAGGTGAGCTCCTGCTGGCCGGTCGGATCGTCGGCGACGAGCGCGACCGCGTCCGGTGTCGCCGCGACCGTGGCATCGAGCAGCGACACCAGCGTCGCGGTGGTGTCGACCTCGTGCGCGGTGTCGTTCCACGTGGTGAGGATGCGGGTCTGCTCGTCCTCGGCGAGCAGATCGATCTCGCCCACCGGCATGGTGGCGTCGGCGACCACGGCGTCGAGCACGCGCACGAACCGGTCGGCGAAGCCCTGCACCGTGTCCTCGTCGAACAGGTCGACGGCGTAACCGAATTCGGTGATGATCTCGGCGGGCGTCCCGTCCTCGGCGTACCGGTCGTACAGCGTGACGTGCAGGTCGGTCTTGGCCAGCTGCGAGTCGAAGTTGACCGCGCTCACCGAAAGACCGGGCAGCTCGAAGGTGGTCTCGGCCAGGTTCTGGAACGACAGACCCACCTGGAACAGCGGGTTGCGCGCGGTGGAGCGGACCGGGTTGAGTACCTCGACCAGC
Organism: Nocardia iowensis; assembly: GCF_019222765.1. Taxonomy (NCBI): domain Bacteria; kingdom Bacillati; phylum Actinomycetota; class Actinomycetes; order Mycobacteriales; family Nocardiaceae; genus Nocardia; species Nocardia iowensis. The sequence continues at coordinate 8,036,964 of NZ_CP078145.1, forward strand.
CGCTCGAACGGCACGTCGGCGTTGGCGAACGCCTCGAGGTCGCGTTCCTTGACATCGGCGAGCAGGTCGGCGAAACGGTCGCCCGGCGCGACCCTGGTGCGGAACACCAGGGTGTTGACGAACATGCCGATCAGGTCGTCGAGTTCGCGTTCACCGCGGCCCGCGATCGGGGTGCCGACCGCGATGTCGTCGGTGCCGGACAACCGCGACAGCAGCACTGCCAGCGCGGCGTGCACCACCATGAACAGCGACGCGTTGTTGGCGCGAGCCAGTTCGTGCAGGCGGGCGTGCCGCTCCGGCGAGATCTCGAAGCGAATCGCCTTGCCCTGGAACGACTGCGCGGGCGGGCGTGGCCGGTCGGCGGGTAGCTCCAGCTGATCGGGCAGCTCGGCGAGCGCGGTCCTCCAATAGGCGACCTGCTGGGCGGCCAGCGATTCCGGATCGTCTTCGGAACCGAGCACCGCACGCTGCCAGAGCGCGTAGTCGGCGTACTGCACCGGCAGCGGAACCCACTGCGGCACTTCGCCTTGCACGCGGGCCACGTACGCGGCCATCACATCGCGGGCCAGCGGGCCCATCGACGAACCGTCCGCGGCCACGTGGTGCACGGTGAAGGCGAGCACGTGCTCGTCCGGCGCGATCCGGAACAGCGCCACCGCCAACGGCACCTCGACGGTGACGTCGAAGGTGGTCAGCGCGAAGGCGATGACCGCGTTGAGCAGATCGTCCTCGGTGACGTCGACCGGGGTGAGCGCGGCCGCGGATTCCGCCGCGGGCCGGATCACCTGGTGCGGGCCTTCCGCGGAGCGCGGGTAGGTGGTGCGCAGCACTTCGTGGCGGGCGAACACGTCACCGATCGCCTGCTCCAGCGCGGCGACATCGAGGGTGCCCGACAGCCGCACCGCGAGCGGAATGTTGTCGACCGCCGAGGTCGCGGTGTCGAACTGGTTGAGGAACCAGTAGCGCTGCTGCGCGGGCGAAAGCGGGATCCGCGCCGGACGCTCGCCGGTCTCCAGCTTGGGCCGGTGCCTGCCTGAGCCCGCGTTGCGCTCGACCTGGGTGGCCAGCGCCGCCACGGTGGACGCCTCGAACAGGTCGCGGACCGCCAGCTGGGTGTCCAGCGCGGCACCCAGCCGCGCGGTCACCTGGGTGGCCAGCAGCGAGTTGCCACCGAGTTCGAAGAAGTCGTCGTCCAGGCCGACCCTGGCGACGCCGAGCACGTCGCCGAAGGTGCCCGCGACGATCTCCTCGATCGGGGTGGCCGGGGCGCGGAACACCTTCGCCTCGAACACCGGCGCGGGCAGCGCCTTACGATCCAGCTTGCCGGAGGCGTTGAGCGGGAACTCCTCCAGCACCACGAACGCCGAGGGCACCATGTACGCGGGCAGCTCGCCACCGAGTTCGGCGCGCACGCCATCGATGTCGATCGCGTGGCCGCTGGTCGGCACGACATACCCGACCAGCTGATCGCCGAGGCGGTCGTCCGAGCGCACAATCACCACGGCCTGGGCGATGGAATCCAATGCGGTGAGCGCGGATTCGATTTCGCCGAGCTCGATGCGCAAACCGCGCAGCTTGACCTGGAAGTCGGTGCGACCCAGGTACTCCAGTTCACCGGCCGGAGTCCAGGTGACGAGGTCACCGGTGCGGTACATGCGCTCGCCGTCCGCGCCGAACGGGTTAGCCACGAACCGATCCGCGGTCAATTCCGGCCGCGCGACATAACCGCGCGCCAGCTGCACACCCGCGAGGTACAGCTCACCCGCGACACCCACCGGCACCGGGTGCAGACGCGAATCCAGCACGTACACCTGGGTGTTGAACACCGGGGCGCCGATCGGCACGGACACGGTGTCGGCTTCGGTCACCTCGTGGTAGGTGACGTCGACCGCGGCCTCGGTCGGGCCGTACAGGTTGTGCAGACGCGCACCGGTCAGTTCCTGCATCCGCTGCGCGGTGGCGGCGGGCAGCGCCTCGCCGGAGGCGAAAACGTTGATCAGGCTGGTGCATTCGTCCGCGCGCTGCTCGGCGACGAACACCGACAGCATCGATGGCACGAAGTGCGCGGTGGTGACCTCTTCGGCGGTGATGACCTGGATGAGGTAACCGGGATCGCGATGACCGTCCGGCTTCGCGACCACCAGGCGGGCACCGATCTGCAAGGGCCAGAAGAACTCCCACACCGACACGTCGAAGGTGGCCGGAGTCTTCTGCAACACCACATCGGTGCCGTCCAAGCCGTACTCGGCCTGCATCCACACCAGACGGTTGACGATCGCCGCATGGCTGACCGCCACACCCTTCGGGCGGCCGGTCGAACCGGAGGTGAAGATCACGTACGCGGTGTTCGACGGGCGCAGCGGCGCACGACGATCCATGTCGAGCACCGGTGCGTCCGAGTACTTCGACAGCTCGACCCGGTCGATCTCGACGACGGCGGTCTTCCCCGCGTCGAACCGGTCCCGCGTGGTCGTCAGCACGCACACCGGCTCGGCGGTGTCGAGCACGTAGCGGGTGCGGTCGGCCGGATGATCCGGATCCAGCGGCACGTACGCACCACCGGCGACGCTGACCGCGTACATACCTACAACCAGCTCGACCGATCGGCGCATACCGAGGGCGACCATGGAATCCGGGCCGACGCCCAGCGAGATGAGGTGGCGGGCAAGCCGGTTCACCCTGGCGGCGAACTCGGCGTAGGACAGACTCGTCCCCTCGAACGTCAACGCGGTCGCATCGGGTGTCCGGGCCGCCTGCGCCTCGAACATCGACACCAGAGTCGCGGTGTCGTCCATCGGGTGCGCGGTGTCGTTCCAGCGCGCGACCACCTGGGCGTGCTCGGCCGAATCCAGCAGCTCGACATCGCCGATCACCGCGGTCGGATCCGCGACGACGACGGTCAGCAACCGGACGAGGCGATCCGCGACGCCCGCGATCGTATTCGCGTCGAACATGTCGGTCGCGTAGGCGAATTCGGCGGTCATGCCGTCGGCGGAGCCCTCGGCGTCGAGCCGGTCGGACAGGCTCAGGTGCAGGTCGAACTTGGCCGTCACCACGTCGAGCGGGACACCGGCGACCTCGAGACCGGGCAGCTCGAACGAGGCTTCCCCGGTGTTCTGGAACGACAGCATCACCTGGAACAGCGGGTGCCGCGCCTGCGAGCGGGCCGGGTTCAGGATCTCCACCAGCCGCTCGAACGGCAGGTCCGCGTGCCCGAAGGCGGCGAGGTCGCGGTCCTTGGTGCGCGCGATCAGCTCGGCGAACGGCTCGGCCGGGTCGACCGTGCTGCGCAGGACGAGCGTATTGACGAACATGCCGATGGCGTCGTCGAGCACGGCCTCACCACGACCGGCCACGGCGGTGCCGATGGCGATGTCGTCGCTGCCGGACAACCGCGCCAGCAGCGCGGCGAACGCGGCGTGCACCACCATGAACAGGCTCGCGCCATGCTGTCTGGCGAGCGCGTTCAGGTCACGCACCAGCTGCGCGTCGAGCGAGAACTCGTAGACCCCACCGCGATTCGACGCGACGGCGGGCCGCGAGCGGTCCGACGGCAGGTCCAGCTGGTCGGGCAGCCCGGCCAGGCTGTCGGACCAGTAGGCGACCTGCTGGGCGATCAGCGAGGTCGGATCGTCTTCGGAGCCAAGGGTTTCCCGCTGCCACAGCGCGTAGTCGGCGTACTGCACCGGCAACGGCGCCCAGGCCGGGGCCTCGCCGCGCGAGCGGGCCGCGTAGGCCACCATCACGTCGCGGGCCAGCGGCCGTACCGACCAGCCGTCACCGGAAATGTGGTGCACCACGAACACCAGCACATGGGTGTCGGGCTGCGAGCCGTCCATCGAGCCCGCGACGCGGAACAGCTGGGCCCGCACCGGCACCTCGGTGGTGACGTCGAAGCCGGTCAGCACCAATTCGCTGACCCGGTCCTGGATTTCGGTCTCGGACACCTCGATCGGGGTCAGCTCGATTTCCTGCCCGGCGGGCAGCACGACCTGAACACCTTGACCGTCGGCGGTTTCCGGGTAGACGGTGCGCAGCACCTCGTGCCGGTCGACCACGTCGGCGACGGCCATGGCCAGCGCGTCGGTGTCGAGCGAGCCGGTCAGCCGGACGGCGAGCGGGATGTTGTTGACCGCGGTCTGGTTGTCGAACCGGTTGAGGAACCACATCCGCTGCTGCGCCAGCGACAACGGAATGCGGGCGGGACGCGGGCCCGCGACGAGTTCGCGGCGGCGCCCGGTGCCCTGGTGTGTTTCCATCCGCGCGGCCAGCGCGGCGACCGTCGGCGCCTCGAACAGCATCCGCACCGGGATGCGGGTGTCAAGCGCGGCACCGAGGCGGGCGACCACCTGGGTGGCGATGAGCGAGTTGCCGCCCAGCTCGAAGAAGTCGTCGTCCAGGCCGACGGCGCGCTCGCCGTCGGTGTCGGTGAGGCCGAGCACCTCGGCGAAGGTATTGGCCACGATCTCTTCGACCGGGGTGGACGGTGCGCGGAATTCCCGTGCCTCGAAGGCGGGTTCGGGCAGCGCGCGCCGATCCAGCTTGCCGTTCGGGTTGAGCGGCATGGCATCGAGCACCACGATCGCGGCGGGCACCATGTACGAAGGCAGTCGCGCGGCCAGGTGCGTCCGGAGCGCGTCGACGTCCACCGTCGCGCCGCCGACCGGCACGACATAGCCGACCAGCTGGTCGCCGGTGTGCGCGTCGGAGCGCACCATGGCGACGGACTGAGCCACCGAATCGTGTGCGGCGAGCGCGGTTTCGATCTCGCCGAGCTCGATCCGCAGGCCGCGCAGCTTCACCTGGAAGTCGGTACGACCGATGTACTCGATGGCGCCGGTGTCGTCGCGGGTGACGAGGTCACCGGTGCGGTACATCCGGGCGCCCGGCGCACCGAACGGGTTGGCCACGAAGCGATCCGAGGTCAGGTCGGCGCGGCCGAAGTAGCCACGCGCCAGCTGCGCGCCCGCGAGGTACAGCTCGCCCGCGACACCCGGCGGCACCGGGTGCAGGCGTGCGTCGAGCACGTAAGCCTGAGCGTTCCAGACCGGCAGCCCGATCGGCACCGCGCCGTCCGCCTCGTCGGCGACCGGCCCGTGCGTGGCGTGCACGGTGAATTCGGTTGGGCCGTAGAGGTTGTACAGCTCGGCCGAGGTGACCTGGCGGATGGCCTCGACCGCTTCGGCGGTGAAGGCCTCACCGGCGACGAACAGCGTCCGCAGCGACGCGAGCGCGGCGCTGCCGCCGGTCGCGTCGACGTTTCCGGCGAAGACGGTGAGCATCGACGGCACGAACGAGGTCATGGTGACGCGTTCGGCCGCGATCACGTCCGCGAGGTACTGCGGGTCGCGATGCCCATCCGCACTGGCGACCACGATGCGGCCACCGGTGGTCATCGGACCGAACAGCTCCCACACCGACACGTCGAAGGTGGCGGGTGTCTTGAACAGCACCACATCGTCGGCGCCGATACCGTATTCGCCGGTGATCCAGCGGATCTGGTTGACGACGGCGGCGTGCGGCACCGCGACACCCTTCGGGCGTCCGGTGGAGCCGGACGTGAAGATCACATACGCCGGATGTTCCGGCCGCAGCGGCGCGATCCGTTCGGCGTCGGTCACCGGGGCGTCCGAGTAGCCGGACAGGTCCAGCTCGTCGATCGAGAGGGTGGTCCGGCCGTCCGCGTCGAAACCGTCGCGGGAGGTGGTCAGCACGCAGACCGGATCGGCCGATTCGAGCACGTAGTGCACCCGGTCGGCGGGCTGGTCGAGGTCGAGCGGCACGTAGCCGCCACCGGCCTCCTGCACCGCGTAGGCGGCGACGACCAGGTCCACCGAGCGCCGCAGACCCAGCGCGACCAGGGTCTCCGGGCCGACACCCGCCTCGATCAGCTTGCGCGCCAGCTGGTGCACGCGAGCACCGAATGCGGCGTAGCTCCACGAGTCCCCGGTAGCGGGATCGATCACCGCGACCGCGTCCGGGGTGGACTGTGCCTGGGCGGCGAACTCGGCGACCAGGGTGGTCGGCGTGCCGAGGTCCCGGTCGGTGTCGTTCCAGCCGCGCAGCGCCTGCTCGGTCTCCCGCTCGTCCAGCAGCGCGATATCGCCGATGGGCCGATCCGGTTCGGCCGCAAGCGCCTTCAGCAGCCGGTTGAACCGCTGCCCCAGCTCGGCCATCGTGTCCGGGTCGAAAAGGTCGGTGGCGTAGATGAATTCGGCACTGATGCCAGCCGGAGCCGCGCCAGCGCCGTTGGCCGGCCGGCCCGCGTTCTTCTCCGACAGGGTCAGCTGCAGGTCGAACTTGGCGGTGTCGATCGGCAGTTCGACCCCGCTGGCCGTCAAGCCGGGCAGCTCGAGACTGTTCTGGCCGAGGTTCTGGAACGACAGCATCACCTGGAACAGCGGATGCCGCGCCTGCGAGCGCGCCGGGTTCAGGATCTCGACCAACCGCTCGAACGGCAGGTCCGCGTGCCCGAACGCGGCGATGTCGGTGGCCCGCACCGTACGCAGCAGATCGGTGAAGGTCGCACCGGCGTCGATCGGGGTCCGCAGCACCAGGGTGTTGACGAACATGCCGATCAAATCGTCGAGGGCACGCTCGCCACGCCCGGCGACCGGCGTGCCGATGGCGATGTCGCTCTCCCCCGACAGGCGCGACAGCAGCACGGCCAGCGCGGTGTGCGTGACCATGAACAGCGTCGCGCCCCTGGTGCGGGCGAGTTCGGTGAGCTTGGCGTGGGTTTCGGCGTCGATCTCGAACTCGTGCGTCGCACCGCGGCCGGAGGCGACCGCGGGCCGCGGCCGGTCGGCGGGCAGGTCGAGCTGATCGGGCAACCCGGCCAGCGAGTTCGACCAGTACGCGATCTGCTGGGCGATCACCGATTCCGGGTCGTCCTCGTCGCCGAGTACCGCGCGCTGCCACAGCGCGAAGTCGGCGTACTGGACTTCCAGTGGCCGCCAGGCGGGTTCGCCGCCTTCGACGCGAGCGCCGTAGGCGGTCATCACGTCTCGGGTCAGCGGGCCCATGGAGAAGCCGTCGGCCGAGATGTGGTGCACCACCAGGGCCAACACGTGCTCGGTGGGGCTGATCTCGAACAGCCGGGCCCGGAACGGCACCTCGGTGGTGACGTCGAAGGCGGTCAGCACCAGCTCGGAAAGCCGTTGCGGCAGTTCGGCCTCGGTCACCTCGAAGGGCGCGAGATCCGGGATCACCTTGGCGGTCGGGACGGTCTGCTGATGGGCGGCGCCGTCGACCTCCGGGTAGAAGGTGCGCAGCGACTCGTGCCTGGCCAGCACGTCGGCGACGGCGATCTGCAGGGCCTGCCGGTCCAGCAGGCCGGACAGCCGCACCGCGGCCGGGATGTTGTCCACCGCCGAGTCCGGATCGAAGCGGTTGAGGAACCACATGCGCTGCTGAGCCAGCGACAGCGGCACCAGCTCCGGCCGCTGCTGCGGCACCAGCGCCGCGCGGGCACCGGCACCGGCGTGGGTCTCCGCGCGGGCCGCGAGCGCGACCACCGTGGACGCCTCGAAGAGCTCGCGCACCCCGAGATCGGTGTCGAGCGCGGCGGACAGCCGCGCGGCGACCTGGGTCGCGGTGAGCGAGTTGCCGCCGAGCGCGAAGAAATCGTCGTCCAGGCCGACCCGTTCCAGGCCGAGCACCTCGGCGAAGGTGGCCGCGACGATCTCCTCCACCGGCGTCGTCGGCGCCCGGAACACCGCGGCCTCGAACACCGGCGCGGGCAGCGCCTTGCGATCCAGCTTGCCGGAGGCGTTGAGTGGGAACTCGTCCAGCACGATCACCACGGACGGAACCATGTAGGCGGGCAACCGCTCCGCCAGGTCCTCGCGCAGCAGCTCGGTGTCCACCCGGACATTCGGCGCGCCGATGACATAGGCGACGAGCTGGTCGCCGGTGTGCTGGTCGCCGCGGACCACCACGACCGACTGGGCGACCTCGTCCAGCGCGGTGAGCGCGGCCTCGATCTCGCCCAGCTCGATGCGCAGACCACGCAACTTCACCTGGAAGTCGGTGCGGCCCAAGTACTCCAGCTCACCGGTCGCCGTCCAGGCCACCAGGTCACCGGTGCGGTACATCCGCTCGCCAGCGGTGCCGGAGGGGTTGGCCACGAATCGGTCGCTGGTCAGATCCGGACGGGCGACATAACCGCGCGCCAGCTGGGTGCCCGCCAGATACAGCTCACCCGCGACGCCGACCGGAACCGGCCGCAGCCGCGAATCCAGCACGTACACCTGGGTGTTGTAGACCGGCGCGCCGATCGGGACGGTATCGGTATCGGTGTCGACGACCTCGTGGAAGGTGACGTCGACCGCGGCCTCGGTCGGGCCGTACAGGTTGTGCAACGCGGCGCCGGTCAGCTCGCGCAGGCGGTGCGCGGGCTTCGGCGGCAGCGCCTCACCGGAGGCGAACACCAGGCGCAGCGAATCGCACTGCGCCGCAGCGGCATCGGCGACGAACACGGCGAGCATCGACGGCACGAAGTGGGTGACGGTGATCCGCTCCGCGCTGATGACCTCGGCCAGGTACGCCGGGTCCCGGTGTCCGTCGGGCTTGGCCACGACCAGGCGGGCACCGATCTGCAACGGCCAGAAGAACTCCCACACCGACACGTCGAAGGTGGCGGGGGTCTTCTGCAGTACGGCGTCCGTGGCGTCCAGCTCGTAAGCGGACTGCATCCACACCAGGCGGTTGACGATCGCCGCGTGCGAAACGCCGACGCCCTTGGGGCGGCCGGTGGAACCGGAGGTGAAGATCACGTACGCGGTGTTCGACGGCCGCAACGGTTCCCGGCGGTCCGCGTCAGTGATCTCGGCTTCGGACAGCCCGCTCAGATCGAGCAGATCGATCCGCACCTGCGCGGTATCGATGTCGAGGTCGCTACCCGAGGTGAGCACGCACACCGGATCGGCCGTGGCCAGAATGTATTCGGTGCGCTCGGCCGGATGATCCGGATCCAGCGGCACATACGCGCCACCCGCGACCGCCACCGCGTACATACCGACGACGAGATCGATCGAACGCCGCATGCCGAGCGCCACATACGATTCCGCGCCGACGCCGCGCGCGATCAGCCAGCGCGCCAGCTGGTTCACTCGTCCGGCGAACTCGTCGTAAGAGAGACTTGTCCCCTCGAAGGTCAGCGCGGTCGCGTCGGGCGTGCGCGCGGCCTGCTCGTAGAAGATCGAGACCAGGGTCGCCGACGCATCCACCTCGTGCGCGGTGTCGTTCCAGCCGGACACCACAAGCTCACGCTCGGTGGCGTCGAGCAGCTCGATATCACCAACCGGCACAGCGGGTTCGGTGGTGATCGCGGTCAGCACCCGGATCAGGCGATCGGCGATGCGCCGCACGGTCTGCTCGTCGAACAGGTCCCGCAGGTAACCCGCGCGAATCCGCAGTCGCGAATCCAGCTGCGCGATCAGCGTCAACGGGTAGTGCGTGGCATCGGCCGCGTCGAGGCCGACGACCGCCATGCCGTCGATATCCGCGGCGCGTTCCTGCAGGCCCTCGGCGTCCACCGGGTAGGACTCGAACACCACCAGCGTGTCGAACAGTCCACCGATACCGGCGGCGGACTGGATGTCCGCGAGACCGACGTAGTGGTGATCGAGCAGATCCGCCTGCTCGCCCTGGGTCCTGGCCAGCAGCTGCCGCGCGGACTCCGCCGGGTCGAAGCGCACCCGCACCGGCACGGTGTTGATGAACAGGCCGACCATCGACTCCACGCCGGACAGGTCCGCGGGACGCCCGGACACCGTGGTGCCGAACAGCACGTCGTCGCGGCCGGTCATCCGGCCGATCAGGATGCCCCACGCGGTCTGCAGCACGGTATTCGGCGTGACGCCCAGCGAACCGGCCAATGTCGTGAGCCGTTCGGTCGCCGACTCGTCGAGCTCGAAGAAGTATTCACCGGCGAGCGAGGTGATTTCGCGTCCCGCGTCCGGGCGGGCCAGCAGCGTCGGCTCGGTGACACCGCGCAACGCCTCGGTCCACGCGGCCACCGAGGCCGAATGATCCTGCTGCGCGGTCCATTCCAGGAAGTGCCGGTAGGACCGGACGGCGGGCAGCACGCTGGTGTCCGCGTGTGCCGCGTAGAGCACCAGCAGGTCCTGCATGAGCAGCGGCATGGACCAGCCGTCGAGCAGGATGTGATGGTTGGCCACCACGAACTGCCAGCGGTCGCGCGCCACCTGGATCAGCGTGAACCGGATCAGCGGCGGCTCGGCCAGATCGAAGCGCTCCGCGCGGTCCGCGGCGATCAGGTCATCGCCGTGGCCCTGCTCGATCCGGTCGTGCTCGGACCAGGCGACCCGGACGCTGTCCAGCACCACCTGCACCGGGCTGCCGTCGTGATCGGTGACGAACGCGGTGCGCAGGTTCTCGTAGCGGTCGACCAAAGCCTGTGCGGCCGAACGCAACCGGGCCGCGTCCACCCGGCCGGTGAGGGTCAGCACCGCCTGCGCGGTGTAGACGTCCACCGAGGTGGCGGCGAGCCTGGCGTGGAAGAGCAAACCGGCTTGCAGCGCGGACAGCGGCCAGATGTCGGCCAGGTTCGGGAAGCGCCGCTCCCAGCCGTCGATATCGCTCTGTGTGCTGCGCACCAGCGCGAAGTCGGACGGGGTGTGCCCGCCCGCGCCGGTCGAATTGGCGTGCCGGGCAACTGCTTCCAGCGCGGTGGTCCACAGCTCACCGAATTCGCGGACGGCGGCGGCGTCGAGCAGCGTCGACGGGTAGCCGATGTTCGCGGTCAGCTTGTCGCCGGTCACGATCGCGTTGATATCCAGCGGCGCCATCGCGGGCATGTCCGCGTCGTAGGCCCCACCCAGTGCACCCATTTCGGCGGCTGGGATCCAGCCGAAGCCGCGCAGCGACTCCGGAACATCGCCCTCGGAGACGCGGCCCAGGTAGTTGAAGCTCACCTGGCCGGGCAGTTCCACCGGCAACTCGGCGGCGGTCTCGGGGTTCAGGTAGCGCAGCAGGCCGTAACCGATGCCCTTGTCCGGCACCGCGAGCAGCTGCTCCTTGATCGCCTTGACCGCATGGCCGAGCGCGGGTCCGCCGGCCAGCGCGGCATCGATGTCGATGCCGGACAGGTCGAAGCGGACCGGGAAGATCGCGGTGAACCAGCCGACGGTGCGGGACAGATCCGCGCCGGGCACGATGTCCTCTTCGCGGCCGTGGCCCTCCAGGCGGATCAACAGTGAATCGTCGCCGCGGGTACCGGCCCGGCGCGCCCGCCATTTCGCGGTGGCCAGGGCCAGCGCGGTGAGCAGACCGTCGTTCACGCCGCCGTGGAACAGCGCGGGCACCTTGGTCAGCAGTGCCTTGGTGACCTCGGCGGACACCTCGACCTGCAGCTTCTCGATGACACCCGAGGTATCGACCGCCGGGTCCATCGGACGCTCGGTCAGCAGCGGGTCGGCCGCGTCGACCACCGAACGCCAGTGGTCGAGTTCGGCGACTCGCTCGGCACTGCGCGCCTCACGTTCGAGTGCGTGCGCCCAGGCGCGCATCGAGGTGGCCGGTGCGACCAGCTCGGGTTGCTGCCCGGCGGTGCGCTGGCCCCAGGCCGCGACGAAGTCGGGCACCAGGATGCGCCAGGAGACACCGTCGACCACCAAGTGGTGTCCGACGACGATCAGGCGGCCCGCCCGGTCGCTGCGCGACGGCTCCAGCCACACGAACCGAATGACCACGCCCGCAGCGGGATCCAGCCGATCGAGCGAGGAATCCAGTGCGGCGGAAGCGATCTCGATCAACGCGGCGTCGTCGACACCGGCCTCGAAGGTGGTGTGATCGATCAACGCGTCCACGTCGACCGTTCCCGCAGCGGCGGTTTCGAGGAGCCACTCCCCGTCGACCTCGCGCAGGCTGGCCCGCAGCATGTCGTGCCGGTCGATGACCGCCCCGACGGTCGCGACGATGCCCGCCCGGTCGATGCCGACCGGCAGCTCCAGCGCGAGGGTCTGGTTGAACCGGCCGAACGAGCCGCGCCGCTCCGCCATGAACCGCACGACCGGAGTGAGCGGCATGGTGCCGACGCCACCACCCGGCAGCTCGGCGAGCACTACCGCCGAAGCCGCTGCGGCGTCGGCGGTCTCGGCGACCGCGGCCAGCCCGGCCACGGTGCGCTGCTCGAAGACGTGCCGCGGCGTGAACACCACACCGCGCGCCTTGGCCCGCGACACCAGCTGAATGGAGACGATGCTGTCGCCGCCGAGGGCGAAGAACGAATCGTCGACACCGACCCGCTCCACGCCGAGCACCTCGGCGAAGACCTCGGCAATGGTCTGCTCGACCGGCGTGCGCGGCGCCCGGAACACGACCTCGGTCGCGAACACCGGCTCCGGCAACGCCTTTCGGTCCAGCTTGCCCACCGGGGTGAGCGGAACGCGGTCGATCACCATGATCGAGGACGGCACCATGTACGCGGGCAGCCGCTCCTCGACGTGGCCGGTCAGGTCGGCCACATCGATCGACCGACCCGGTGCGGCAACGACATAGGACACCAGTGAGGTGGCACCGGCGGAACTCTTGTGGCCCACGGTGACGGCGAAGTCGACCGACGCGTGCGCGGCGAGCGCCGCGTCGATCTCGCCGAGTTCGATGCGGAAACCGCGCACCTTCACCTGGAAATCGGACCGGCCGACGTACTCGACCTCACCGGTGCGCGTCCAGCGGACCACGTCACCCGTGCGGTACATCCGCGCACCCGGGACAGCCGGATTGGCCACGAAACGTTCGGCGGACAGCCCCGGCCGCGCGTGATAGCCACGGGCCAGTTGGATACCCGACAGATAGAGCTCACCTGCGACACCCACCGGAACGGGCCGGAGCTGGGCGTCCAGGATCAGCGACTGCATGCCGCGGGTCGGCCCACCGATGGTGACCAGATCGCCCGGCGTCAGCGGGTCGCTGATGTTGGTCATGATGGTGGTCTCGGTCGGGCCGTAACCGTTGTGGAAACGTCGCCCCGAACCGTCCGGCGCGCCACCCCACTTGGTGACCAGATCGGCCGGGACCGCCTCACCACCGGCGACGATCACCCGCATGTCGGCCAGGGCAGCCGGATCCAGCGAGGCGAGCACCGACGGGGTGATGAACGCGTGCGTGACCCGCTCGGTACGGATCAGCTCGGCCAGTTCCTCGCCGCCGTACACGCCGGGCGGGCAGACCACCAGGGTGCCGCCGCGGCCGATCGCGAGCAGGAACTCGAGGATCGAGGCGTCGAAGCTCGGCGACGCGAAATGCAGTGCGCGCGTGTTCGAGTCGACGTGGTAGCGAGCGTTCTGCTCGTCCCGGAAGTTGGCGAGCCCGGCATGGGTGACCACGACGCCCTTGGGGACACCGGTGGATCCGGAGGTGTAGATGACGTAGGCCGGGTGTTCCGGCCGCACCGGTCGCACGCGATCGGCATCGGTGATCGCGGCGGCGTCGAATCCGGTCAGCTCCAGTTCGTCGAGCACCAGCCATTCGACCGAGTCCGGCAGGTCCGCGCGGACCGAGGTCACGGTCAGGCCGACCGGGGAGCCCGAATCGGTGACCATGTGCGCGATGCGGTCGGCCGGGTAGGTCGGGTCGATCGGCACGAAAGCGGCACCGGACTTGGCCACCGCCCATTCGGCGAAGTAGGAGTCGTCCGAGCGGGGCACGGCGACCGCGACCAGATCCTCGGTGCCGAGCCCACGCTCGATCAGCAAGCGCGCCAAGCGGTTCGAGCGTTCGTCCAGCTCGCCGTACGAGAGACTGCGCCCCTGGAACACGACGGCGGGTGCCGTCGGGTCGATGGCGGCCGCCTCGGCGATCAGCTCCGGCAGCGTCCGCGCCGGTGTGGCCTGCTCGCCGAAGCGGGCGGTCAGGTCGGCTCGCTCGGCGGCGTCGAGTACGTCGATCTGGCCGACCGCGATCGCCGGGTTCGCGGCAATCGCCTCGAGCACCCGCTGCCAGCGCTGCGCGATTTCGGCGGCGGTCGACTCGTCGAACAGGTCCGTGGCGTAGGTGAGCGCCAAAGCCATTCCGGCCGTGCCGGGTTCGCCCTGCTCCGACAGCGTGAACTGCAGATCGAAGCGGGCGACGTTCTCTTCGAGGTCCAGTGCGGACACCGAGAGCCCGGGCAGCTCCAGGGTGGTGCGATCCAGGTTCTGGAAGGCCAGCATCACCTGGAACAGCGGGTTGCGTGCCTGCGAGCGTTCCGGTGCCAGCAGTTCCACCAGACGTTCGAACGGCACGTCGGCATTGCCGTACGCGTCCAGGTCGGTGCGGCGCACCTGATCCACCAGTTCGGTGAACGATTCGGCGGCGTCGATTCCGGTGCGCAGCACCAGCGTGTTGACGAACATGCCGACCAGATCGTCGAGGGCCTGCTCGCCGCGGCCCGCGATCGGCGTGCCGACCGCGATATCGTCCGCACCGGACAGCCGCGACAGCAGCACCGCGAGCGCGCTGTGCATCACCATGAACAGCGACGCACCGCGTTGCCGCGCAATGTCTTCCAGCGCGGCGACCAGGTCGGCGGGCAGCTCGCGGTGCAGCGTCGCACCGCGCAGCGAGGCGACCGGCGGACGCGGGCGGTCGGCGGGCAGGGTCAGCTCGTCCGGGACACCGTCGAGCACTCGCTGCCAGTGCGCCACCTGGCGCGCCATCAGCGATTCCGGATCGTCCTCGGCGCCGAGGACTTCCCGCTGCCAGACCGCGAAGTCGGCGTACTGCACCGCCAGCGGCGCCCAGCCGGGCGCGCTGTCCTGGGTGCGTGCCGAGTAGGCGAGCATCACGTCGCGGGTCAGCGGCCCCATCGAGAAGCCGTCCGCGGCGATGTGATGCACCACGACGACGAGCACATGCTCGTCCCGGCCCGCGCTGTAGAGCCGGGTGCGCAGCGGAACCTGTTCGGCCACATCGAATCCGGTGGTGACGAAGTCGGTCACCACGGCGGTCAGTTCGGCCGGATCCACCTGCACCGGATGCAGGTCGAGCGCGATGTTCTCGGCGGGCACGATCACCTGGACCGGGGTGCCACCGTGCTCTGGGTAGCGGGTACGCAGCGATTCGTGCCTGCGCACCACGTCGGCCACCGCCAGCCGCAGCGCGGCCACGTCGAGGGCGCCGGTCAGCCGGATGGCGATCGGCAGGTTGTAGGCCGCCGAGGAGGTGTCGTACTTGTTCAGGAACCACATCCGCTGCTGCGCGAACGACAGCGGCACCAGTTCGTCGGCCGACCGGGGGCGAGCGACGAGACGGGCCCGTGCGGCGCCGTCGGCATGCGATTCCACCCGCGCGGCCAGGGCTGCCACGGTCGGCGCCTCGAACAGCGCGCGCACCTCGACCGTGCTGCCGAGCGCGGCACCGATCCGGGACACGACCCGGGTGGCGATGAGCGAGTTGCCGCCGAGTTCGAAGAAGTCGTCGTCGACGCCGACCCTCGGCAGATCGAGCACTTCGGCGAACACCGCGGCCACCGTCTCCTGAACCGGGGTGACCGGTGCGCGGAAGGACCGAGCCTGCACGGCCGGTGCGGGCAACGCGCGCCGATCGAGCTTTCCGTTGACGGTCAACGGAATCCACTCGAGCCGCACCAGCGCCGAGGGCACCATGTACGACGGAAGCCGCTCGGCGGCACCGTCACGGACTTGATCGAGCACCGGGACGACGTCGGGTTCGGCGACCACGTAGGCCACGATCCGCTGGTCGCCCGGCTGGTCCTCGCGCACGATGACCGCCGCCTGGGCGATGCCGGGCTGGGCCAGGATGGCGGACTCGATCTCGCCGAGTTCGATGCGGAAGCCGCGGACCTTCACCTGGTCGTCGGCGCGGCCCAGGTATTCGAGCTCGCCGAAGCGGTTCCAGCGCGCGAGGTCGCCGGAGCGGTACAGGCGCGAGCCCGCCGCGTCGGTGCCGCCGAGCGGGTTGGCGACGAACCGGGTGGCGGACAGGTCCGGGCGGCCGAGGTAGCCGCGGGCCAATTGCGGTCCCGCCACATACATTTCGCCCGCGACACCCACCGGAACCGGCCGCAGCCGGTTGTCGAGCACGTACACCCGCAGGCCCGCGATGGCCCGGCCGACCACGCTGCCGGAGGCGGCCGCGATGGTGGCGGCGTCCAGCGCACGGTAGGACACGTGCACCGTGGTCTCGGTGATGCCGTACATGTTGACCAGCAGCGGCGCTGAATCGCCGTGGCGGGCAACCCAATCCGAGAGCCTGCGGAGTTCGAGGGCTTCGCCGCCGAACACCACGTAGCGCAGCGCGAGCGGCGCGGCGTCGGGTGCGGCATTGCGATCGGCTTCCGCCAGTTGGTAGAACGCGGACGGAGTCTGGTTGAGCACCGTGACCTGCTCGGCGCGCAACAGTTCCAGGAACTGCTCCGGGGAGCGTGAGGTGTAGTAGTCGACCACCACGAGGGTGCCGCCGAACAGCAGCGGGCCCCACAACTCCCACACCGAGAAGTCGAAGGCGTAGGAGTGGAACAGCGTCCACACGTCGTCCGGGCCGAAGCCGAAGTCGCGGTCGGTGTTGGCGAACAGCCGCACCACATTCCGGTGCGCGACCGCGACGCCCTTCGGGCGGCCGGTCGAACCGGAGGTGTAGATCACGTACGCGACGTGGTCGGGCGAGAGCGCGGCATTGCGGTCGGCGTCGGTGATCGGCGCGTCGTCGGCGTCCTCGATATTGCCGGTCTCCACGGCGAAGCCGTCCAGCACGACGCTCGGCAGTTCCGCGGGCACCGTCACCTGGACGGTCGAATCCAGGATCACGCTGGTCGGCTGGGAATCCGCCAGCACGTAGGCGATGCGTTCCGCCGGGTAGGTCGGGTCGACCGGCACATAGCCCGCGCCCGTCTTCACCACCGCGACCAGCGCGACCACCAGGTCCAGCGAGCGCGGCAGGATCACCGCGACCAACGACTCAGGTCCGGCACCGTCCGCGATCAGCCTGCGCGCCAGCACGTTCGCGCGCCGGTCCAGCTCGGCGTAGGTCAACTGCTCGACACCGAAGCGGGCCGCCGTGCGGTGCGGATGCGCGGCGACCGCCGCATCGAACAGCGCGACGAGCGTGGTCTCGGATTCGCCGAAAAGGCCCGCGCCGCCGTCCATCCCGGACGACACCCAGCGCTGCGACACATCCAGGCGCTCGGCCTCACCGAGCAGATCGATATCACCGACGGCGATCTCGGGATCCTCGGCGATGGTCTGCAGCACGCGCACCAGCCGGTCGGCGAACGAGGCCACCGTCTCCGGATCGAACAGCTCGGTCGCGTAGTTCCACGACATGGCCAGCGCGCCGTCCGCGGTCTCACCCACGGTCAGCTGCACGTCGAACTTGGCTGTGCCCGGGTCGAATTCGACGACATCGAGATCGAGGCCGGGCAGCTGCACCGTGCCCATATCGGCGGCCGAGGCCGCCTCGAAGGTCAGCGCGACCTGGAACAGCGGGTGGTGCGCCTGCGAGCGGGCCGGGCTGATGACATCGACCAGCCGCTCAAAGGGCACATCGGCATTGCCGAACGCCGCCAGATCGGTCCGGCGTACCTGCTCGAGCAGGTCGCTGAACTTCGCGGCGGGATCGACCTCGCTGCGCAAGACAAGCGTATTGACGAACATGCCGACCAGGTCGTCGAGCGCACGCTCACCGCGCCCGGCGATCGGGGTGCCGATGGCGATATCGGTGCTGTTGGACAGCCTGCCCGCCCACGCGGCCAGCGCGGCGTGCACGACCATGAACAGCGTGACGCCCCGGCGGCGCGCGAGCTCGGCCAGTGCGGTGTGCAGCTCGGCATCGATCGAGAAGCCGTGCGTGCCACCGGCATTGGAGGCGATCTCCGGACGCGGGCGGTCGGCGGGCAGCTCGATTTGATCGGGCAGATCACGCAGCTGCTCGACCCAGTAGGCGATCTGCTGGGCGGCAACCGATTCCGGATCGTGCTCGACACCGAGCACGTCGCGCTGCCACAGCGCGTAGTCGGCGTACTGCACCTCGAGTGGCGCCCACGCGGGCGTTTCGCCACGGGTGCGCTCGCTGTAGGCGACGACCACGTCGCGCAGCAGCGGCCGCAGCGAGAAGCCGTCGGCGCTGATGTGGTGCATCACCAGCACCACCACGTGGTTGTGCTCGTCCAAGGCGAGCAGGCTTGCGCGGAACGCGATCTCGCCGGTCACGTCGAAGTGCACGCTCGCCAGCTCGACGATGCGCGCTGGCAGTTCGGCCGCGGTCACCGGCTCGGCGGCCACCGTGAACGAGACCTCGGAGACGGGCAGGACGCGCTGGTAGCCGGTGCCTTCCACCTCGGGGTACACGGTGCGCAGCGCCTCGTGGCGAGCCAGCACATCGCCGATCGCCGCGTTGAGCGCGTCGACATCGAGTTCGCCGGTGAGCCGGATGGCGACCGGGATGTTGTTGACCGCCGTGCGGTTGTCGAACCGGTTGAGGAACCACATCCGCTGCTGAGCCAGCGACAGCGGCACCAGCTCGGGGCGTTCCTGCGGCACCAGCGGCGCCCGGCCGCCCTGTCCCGCAGCCGATTCCACCCGCGCGGCCAGTGCGGCGACACTCGATGCCTCGAACAGCGCGCGCACCGGAATCTGGGTGTCCAACGCCTCGCCGAGGCGCGCCGCCACCTGGGTGGCGACCAGCGAGTTGCCGCCGAGCTCGAAGAAGTCGTCGTCCACGCCGACCCGCTCGACACCGAGCACCTCGGCGAAGATGTCGGCGACGATCTCCTGCACCGGCGTGGTCGGCGCGCGGAACACCTTGGCCGCGAACGTCGGCTCGGGCAGTGCCTTGCGGTCCAGCTTGCCGGAGGGGTTGAGCGGGAACTCGTCGAGCTCCACATAGGCCGTCGGCACCATGTACGCGGGCAACCGGCTGCCGAGCGCGGCCTTCACCGTCTCGACGTCGAAGGCTCGGTCCGGATCCCCGACCACATACGCGACCAGCTGATCACCGGTGCGCTCGTCGGTGCGCACCAGCACGACCGCCTGCGCCACGGATTCCAGTGCGGTGAGCGCGTTCTCGATCTCCCCGAGCTCGATACGCAGACCGCGCAGCTTCACCTGGAAGTCGGTGCGGCCCAGGTACTCCAGCTCGCCGTCCTCGGTCCAGGAGACCAAGTCGCCGGTGCGGTACATGCGCGCGGCATGACCGAACGGGTTGGCGATGAAGCGCTCGGTGGTCAGGTCGGGCCGGGCCACGTACCCGTGCGCCAGCTGCGCGCCCGCGAGGTACAGCTCGCCGGGCACGCCGACCGGCACCGGCCGCAGCCGCGAATCCAGCACGTAGACCTGGGTGTTGAAGACGGGTGCGCCGATCGGCACCGAGCTGGTGTCGGCCTCGGTCACCTCGTGGAAGGTCACGTCGACGGCGGCCTCGGTCGGGCCGTACAGGTTGTGCAGCCGGGCGCCGGTCAGCGCGCGCAGCCGCTGTGCGGTGACCGCGGGCAATGCCTCGCCGGAGGCGAAAACATTGCGCAGGCTGACGCATTCGGCCGCGCGCTCCTCGGCGACGAACACCGAAAGCATCGACGGCACGAAATGCACCGTGGTGACGCGCTCTTCGACGATCAGCCGCGCCAGGTAGGCGGGATCGCGGTGGCCGTCCGGCTTCGCGACGACCAGTCGCGCGCCGACCTGCAAGGGCCAGAAGAACTCCCACACCGACACGTCGAAGGTCGCGGGCGTCTTCTGCAGCACCACGTCGTAGGCGGCAAGGCCGTACTCAGCGTGCATCCAGACCAGGCGGTTGACGATGGCCGCGTGCGAGACCGCGACACCCTTCGGGCGGCCGGTCGAGCCCGACGTGAAGATCACGTAGGCGGTATTGGCCGGGCGCAGCGGCTTGTGCCGATCCGCGTCGGTCAGCGGCGCGTCGGAGAACTCCGACAGGTCGAGCTGATCGATGCGCACCTGCCGGGAGGCCGTGGTCGCCAGGTCGGTGCCGGAGGTCAGCACGCACACCGGACGCGCGGTCTCCAGGATGTAGTCGGTGCGGTCGGCCGGATGATCCGGATCCAGCGGCACGTACGCGCCACCGGCGGCGTTCACCGCGTACATGCCGACGACCAGGTCGATCGACCGCCGCATGCCGAGGGCGACATACGATTCCGGGCCGACGCCGTTCTGCTTCAGCCAGCGCGCCAGTCGGTGCACCCGCCCGGCGAACTCGGCGTAGGACAGACTTGTCCCCTCGAAGGTCACCGCGTCCGCTTCCGGCGTGCGCGCGACCTGCGCCTCGAACAAGGAAACCAGCGTCGCGGCGGCATCGCCCACCGGCGAGGTCAGCGCCGCGTCGACGGGGAATTCGGTGTCGTTCCACTGCTCGACCACCAACGCGCGCTCGGCCACGTCCAACAGCTCGATATCGCCCACCGCCGCGGTCGGTTCGGCGGCGACACCACCGAGCACCCGAAGGAACCGCTCGGCAAAGGTATTCGCGAAGGCGGCGTCGAAAAGGTCGGTGGCGTAGAGGAGTTCGGCATCCATCGCCGCCTCGGCGCTCGGCCCCGACCGGTCGGGCACCTCGCTCAGCGTGAGCTGCAGGTCGAACTTCGCGGTCGGCTGGTCGATGCCGAGCTCGGACACCGTGAGTCCGGGCAGCTCGAGCGACGCGCGACCCAGGTTCTGGAACGACAGCATCACCTGGAACAGCGGATGCCGCGCCTGCGAACGGGCCGGGTTGAGCACCTCGACCAGCCGCTCGAACGGCACGTCGGCGTGCGCGAAGGCCTGCAGGTCGCGCTCGCGCACCTGGGCAAGCAGGTCGGTGAACGAGGCGTCGGTGTCGACCTGGGCGCGCAACACCAGGGTGTTGACGAACATGCCGACCAGGTCGTCGAGCGCCTGCTCGCCACGACCCGCCACCGGAATGCCGATGGCGATGTCGTCCGAACCGCTCAGCCTGGCGAGAAGTGCCGCGAAGGCGCTGTGCACCACCATGAACAGCGTGGTGCCGTGCGCGTGCGCGACCCGGTTCAGCTCATCGATCAGCTCGCCGGGCACCCGGAATCGGTGTGTCCCGGCCTGATACGACGCGATCGCGGGCCGGGGACGCCCGGCCAGCCGCAGTTCGTCGGGCAGACCGGCGAGGGCGCGGCGCCAGTAGTCGAGCTGTTCGGAGATCAGCGAGGTGGGATCGCTCTCGGACCCGAGCGTTTCTCGCTGCCACAGCGCGAAATCCACGTACTGGACCGCGAGCGGCGGCCAGCCGGGCTCGGTCGCCGAGGTGCGCGCCAGGTAGGCGGTCATCAGGTCGCGGACCAGCGGCCGCATCGAGAAGCCGTCCGCCGCGATGTGATGCACCACCACGACGAGGACGTAATCCGCAGTGTTGATGCCTTGGTCGCTGCGTTCCTGCCCGCCGGAGCCGAGCTGGTAGGCACGCAGCCGCACCGGCGGCTCGGCGGTCACGTCGAAGCCGCGCTCGACGAATTCGTACATGGCGCCGAGCAATTGGCCCTCGGCGACCGGGAAGACCTCCAGGTCCGGGATCGCCCTGGTCGCGGGCAGCACCCGCTGGTAGGCAACGCCGTCACGCGACGGGTAGATGGTGCGCAGCGATTCGTGCCGCGCGACGACGTCGGCGACCGCGCCACGCAGCGCGTCCAGATCCAGCGCGCCCTCCAGCCGCACCGCGGCCGGGATGTTGTTGGCGGCCGAGTCGGCGTCGAACCGGTTGAGGAACCACATCCGCTGCTGCGCCAGCGACAGCGGCGGGTACTCGGGACGCACCTGTGCCGTGAGCGCTTGGCGCGCACCGGATCCCGCCCGGGATTCGACCCGGGCGGCCAGCGCGGCCACGGTCGGCGCCTCGAACAGCAGGCGCACACCCACCTCGGTGTCCAGCGCCGCACTCAGCCGCGCCACCACCTGGGTGGCGACCAGCGAGTTGCCGCCGAGCTCGAAGAAGTCGTCGTCCACGCCGACGCGCGGCAGCCCGAGCAGCTCGGCGAAGACCTCGGCCACGATCTCCTCGATCGGAGTGGCCGGGGCACGGAATACCTTGGCCTCGAACACCGGAGCGGGCAGCGCCTTGCGATCGAGCTTGCCGCTGGCGTTGACCGGGAACGCGTCCAGCACGACCAGCGCGGCCGGAATCATGTAAGCAGGCAGCACACCGGCCAGGGCGGCCTTGACCTCGTCCGGGTCGATTACCGAATCAGCTTCGGCGACAACGTAACCCACCAGCTGATCGCCAGCGTGCGGGTCGGTCCGCACCACCACGACGGACTGCGCGACGCCGGGCTGGGCCAGCAGGGCGGCCTCGATCTCCCCGAGCTCGATGCGCAGGCCGCGTAGCTTCACCTGGAAGTCGGTGCGGCCCAGGTACTCCAGCTCACCGGCCGGAGTCCAGGTGACGAGGTCACCGGTGCGGTACATCCGCGCGCCCGCGGCGCCGTACGGATTGGCGACGAATCGGTCCGCGGTCAGATCCGGGCGGCCGAGATAGCCGACGGCCAGCTGATCGCCCGCGAGATAGAGCTCGCCCGCGACACCCGGTGCGACGGGGTGCAACCTGGCGTCGAGCACCAACACCCCGGTGTTCCACACCGGTCGCCCGATCGGCACCGAGACCGTATCCGCGTGCGTCACTTCGTGATACGTGACGTCGACGGCAGCCTCGGTGGGCCCGTACAGGTTGTGCAAGCGGGCGCCGGTCAGTTCGCGCAAGCGCTGCGCGGTTTGCGCGGGCAGCGCCTCACCGGAGGCGAACACCTGCCGCAACCGCGACGACGGATAGCCATCCGCGTCGCCATTCTCGTTGCCGAGGGTGGAGACGAACACCGACATCATCGACGGCACGAAATGCGCTGTGGTGATGCCCTGTTCGGCGATGATCTGGGCCAGGTAGACCGGGTCGCGATGCCCGTCCGGCTTCGCGACGACCAAGCGAGCACCGGTCTGCAACGGCCAGAAGAACTCCCACACCGACACGTCGAAGGTGGCGGGCGTCTTCTGCAGTACCGCGTCGGCGGGCCCGATCGGGTACTCGTGCTGCATCCACAGCAGCCGGTTGACGATCGCGGCATGGCTGACCGCCACACCCTTCGGGCGACCGGTCGAGCCCGAGGTGAAGATGACGTAGGCGGTGTTGCCCGGCCGCAGCGGCCGAATGCGTTCGGCGTCGGTGATCGGCGCACCGCTGGAGGCGGCCATACCCGGCACGCCCTCGATGCCCTCGATCGCGATGACCGACACTTCACGCTGCAGATCGATGCCGAAGCCGTCCGCGGACCGGTACAGGATCATCCGTGGGCGTGCGGTGTCGACGATGTGGTTGATCCGGTCGGCGGGCTGATCCGGGTCCAGCGGCACGTACGCCGCACCGGTCTGCAGCACCGCGTACATCGCGATGACCAGTTCGTTGGAGCGGCGGATCGACAGTGCGACAAGCGATTCCGGTCCGACCCCGGCCTTGATCAGCTGCCTGGCGATCCGGTTGGCCCGCACCTGCAGTTCGCGATAGGTGAGCCGTTCTTCGTCGAAGACCAGGGCGACCGCGTCCGGCGTCGCCGCCGCTTGCGCGTCGAAGAGGGAGACCAGCGTTGCCGAGGGCACCTGGTGCGCGTTGTCGTTCCAGTCGACCAGTACCCGAGCGCGTTCGTCGGGCGCGAGCAGGTCGATGTCGCCGATCGGGACGGTCGGGTCGGCGGTGACCGCCGCAAGCACCCGGTCCAGTCGCCGCGCGAACGCCGCCACCGTGTCCGGGTCGAAAAGGTCCTCGGCGTAGGAGAATTCGGCCGACATGCCAGCCGCTTCGCCGAGTTCGTCCTGGGTCTCCTGCAGGGTCAGCTGCAGGTCGAACTTGGCCAGCCGCGCGTCGTAGTCGACCCCATTGACCGAAAGCCCTGGCAGCTCCAGGCTGGCCTGCCTGGTGTTCTGGAAGGTCAGCATCACCTGGAACAGCGGGTGCCTGGCCTGCGAGCGGGCCGGGTTGAGCACCTCGACCAGCCGCTCGAACGGCACGTCCGCGTGGGCGAACGCGTGCAGGTCGGTTTCCCTGGCCTGGGCGAGCAGATCGGCGAAGCTCGCCGCGCCGTCCACCTCCGTGCGCAGCACGAGGGTGTTGACGAACATGCCGATCAGGTCGTCCAGCGCGGCTTCACCACGTCCGGCGACCGGGGTGCCGATGGCGATGTCGCTGGTGCCGCTGGCGCGGGCCAGCAGCACGGCCAGCGCGCTGTGCATGACCATGAACAGCGAGGCGTTGTGCCGGCGACCGAGATCGACCAGCGCGCGCTGAGTCTCGCCGGAGATCACGAACGGGTAGGTGCCACCGCGATAGGAGGCCGTTGCGGGCCGTGGCCGGTCCGCGGGCAGCACCAATTCGTCGGGCAGATCGGCCAGTTCGCGGGTCCAGTACCGAATCTGGTTGGAGATCAGCGAACTCGGGTCGTCCTCGGAGCCGAGCACCTCGCGCTGCCACAGGGCGTAGTCCGCGTACTGAACGGGCAGCGCCGACCAAGCGGGCGCCTCCCACGAGGTGCGGGCGGCGTAGGCCACCATCACGTCGCGGGCCAGCGGGCCCATCGACCAGCCGTCGGCGGAGATGTGGTGCACCACCATGCCGAGCACGTACTCGGTCTCGCTGATCTCGAAAAGCCGTGCGTGCAACGGGACTTCGTTGGTCACGTCGAACGCCATCGAGGCGAGCTCGACCAGGTGGTCGATCAGGTTGTGCTCGGTCACCGGCACCGGCGTCAGGTCGGGCACGATCTGGGCGGCGTCCAGCACCACCTGCACCGGCCCGGTCTTGGTCTCCGGGAACACGGTGCGCAGCGACTCGTGCCGGTCGATCACGTCGATGACCGCGACCTGCAGCGCGGCGACGTCGAGGTCGCCGGAGAGCCGGATGGCGACCGGGATGTTGTTCACCGCCGACTCGGTATCGAACCGGTTCAGGAACCACATGCGCTGCTGCGCGAGGGACAGCGGCACTTCTTCCGGACGGATCCGGGCCACCAGCGCCTTGCGCGCGCCGTCACCGGCGTGCGATTCCACCCGGGCGGCGAGGGCGGCCACGGTGGACGCCTCGAACAGCATGCGCACCGGCACCCGGGTGTCCAGTGCGATACCGAGGCGCGAGGCGACCTGCGTCGCGATCAGCGAGTTGCCGCCGAGTTCGAAGAAGTCGTCGTCGACACCCACGCGATTGATGCCGAGTACCTCGCCGAAGACCTGCGCGACGATTTCCTCGATCGGCGTTGTCGGCGCACGGAATTCGCGCACCTCGAACACCGGGGCGGGCAGCGCCTTACGGTCGAGCTTGCCGGACGGGTTGAGCGGGAACGCTTCCAGCACCACGATCGCCGACGGCACCATGTACGCGGGCAGCGTGCGGTGCAGCGCGTTCTTGATGTTGTCGATGTCGACCGGGCCCGCCGGGGTCACCACGTACGCGACGAGCTGATCGCCCGCGACGGTGTCCATGACGAGCACGACCGCCTGGCCGACGGCCGGGTGGTCGAGCAGCGCGGCCTCGATCTCGCCCAGCTCGATGCGCTGGCCGCGGAACTTCACCTGGAAGTCGGTGCGGCCGATGTATTCCAGCACGCCGGCGGAGCCGACCTCGGGATCGCGCGGTTCGACCCAGCGGACCAGGTCACCGGTTCGGTAGAGGCGAGCGCCCGGCGCGCCGAACGGGTCGGCGACGAAGCGTTCGGCGCTCAGGTCGGGGCGGCCGTGGTAGCCGCGGGCGGTCTGGATGCCGCCAAGGTACAGCTCGCCGGGAACGCCGACCGGGACCGGCTCGAGGCCCTCGTCGAGCACATAGGCCTGCGCGTTCCACACCGGGCGCCCGATCGGCACCGAGCTGGGGGCGACCTCGTTGAGATGCCAGGCGGTGGCGTGCACGGTGAATTCGGTGGGGCCGTACAGGTTGTGCATCGCGGCGGTGGAGAAGTGCCGGAACGCGGTGACCGTGGCGGGCGGCAGGGCCTCACCGGCGACGAGAACCGCACGCAGCGAGGCGCATTCGGTGGTCGAGGCGGTACCGGCGAAGACCGAGAGCATCGACGGCACGAACGAGGTCATGGTGACCTGGTGCCGTGCGATGATCTCCGAGAGGTACATCGGGTCGCGATGTCCGTCGGGCGCGGCGATGAGCATGCGGGCGCCGACGGCCAAGGTGCCGAACAACTCCCACACCGAGACGTCGAAGGTGACCGGCGTCTTCTGCAGGACCACATCGGCCGGGCTGATCCGGTACTCGTTGGTGATCCAGGCGACCTGGTTGAGCACGCTGGTGTGGCTGACGGCCACGCCCTTGGGTCGACCGGTCGAGCCGGAGGTGTAGAGCACGTACGCGGTGTTGGCGGGTCGCAGCGGTGCGCGCCGCTCCGCGTCGGTGACCGGCTCGTCGCTGAATTCGCTCAAATCCAGTGTGTCGACGGCGATTACCGGGCAGTCGACGGCGCTGACGTCGTCGGACAGGGTGGTCAGCACGCACACCGGCGCCGAGTTGGCCAGCACGTACTCGGTGCGTTCGGCCGGATGGTCGGGGTCGATCGGCACGTAGCCGCCGCCCGCGGTCATGGTGGCGTAGATGGCGATCAGCATGTCCACCGAACGGCGGATACCGACGGCCACCAGCGTTTCCGGGCCGACGCCCACGGCGATCAGCTTGCGCGCCAGGCGATTCACCCGCGCCGCGAACTCGGCATAGCTCAGCTGCACCTGCGGGCCGAATTCGCCCAAGCTGCGGGTACCGCCGTCGAACAGGACGGCGATATCGTCGGGCCGCAGGCGCACCTGCTCCTGGAACAGGTCCAGGACGGTGGCCGCGGGCAGCTCGTGCGCGGTCAGGTTCCAGGCGGTGAGCACGGTGGTGCGCTCGGCCTCGTCGAGGATGTCGATGTCGCGCACCGCGGATTCCGGTGCGGTGACGGCCGCTTCGAGCACGCGCAGGTAGCGGCGGCCGAACTCGGCGACCGTCGACGCATCGAACAGATCGGTGGCGAACGACACCACGGCAGCCATGCCCGCGGGTTCGCCGTTGACGCCACGCTCTTCGGTGACGGTCCACTGCAGATCGAACTTGGCGATGTCGACTTCGAGCTCATCGGCGGTCACCGACAGTCCGGGCAGTTCCAGTGTCGCGTGCGACATTTCCTGGAACGACAGCATCACCTGGAACAGCGGGTGGCGGGCCTGCGAGCGGGTCGGGTTGAGCACCTCGACCAAGCGCTCGAACGGAACATCGGCGAAGGCGAACGCCGCGAGATCGGTTTCGCGGGTGCGCTCGAGGAACTGGGTGAACGGTTCGCTGCCGTCCACCTCCGAGCGCAGCACCAGCGTGTTGACGAACATGCCGATCAGGTCGTCGAGCGCCTGCTCGCCACGCCCGGCGACCGGGGTGCCGATGGCGATGTCGCTGGTGCCCGACAGCCGGGCGAGCAGCACCGCCAGCGAGGCGTGCATGACCATGAACAGGCTCACGCCCTTGGCCCGCGCCAACGCCGAAAGGCGCTGGTGCAGCTCGGCATCGATGTCGAAGCTGACCCGGCCGCCGGTGAAACTGGGCACCGGTGGGCGCGGCCGGTCGGTGGGCAGATCCAGCTGATCGGGGAGCCCGGCCAAGGCCCTGCGCCAGTAGGCGATTTCGCGAGCGGCCATCGACCCGGGATCGGATTCGGCGCCGAGCAGCTCGCGCTGCCAGACGCTGAAGTCCTGGTACTGCACCGGCAGCGGCGTCCAGGTCGGCGCCTGTCCGGCGGCGCGCGCGAGGTAGGCGGCGGCGACGTCGCGAGCCAGCGGGCCGAACGAGAAACCATCCGCGGCAATGTGATGCACCACGAACGCCACCGCGTAATCGGCGGCACCGTTGTCGCGACCGCCGGTCACCGCGTAGACCCGGACCCGGATCGGCAGTTCCCGCGACACATCGAAGCCGGTGGCGGCGAACGCGGCCAGCACACCGTGCAATTCGGCTTCATCGATCGGCTCGACCGTGATACCGAGATCGACCTGCTCGACCGGCAGCACCTGCTGATAGCCGCCGTCGCCGGACTCGGGGAAGATCGTGCGCAGCGACTGCTGACGCGCCACCACATCGGTCAGCGCGGCCTGCAACGCGTCGAGGTCGACCTGGCCGCGCAACCGCACCACGAACGGCAGGTTGTAGGTCGGCACGGTCGGGTCGAACTGGTTGATGAACCACATCCGCTGCTGGGCCAGCGACAGCGGCACCCGCTCCGGCAGGTTTTGCGCCACCAGCGGCGGTCGGGCTCCGTCGGTGGGGCTGGCGTTCTCCGCGCGGGCGGCGATCCCGGCCACGGTCGGGGATTCGAACAGCGCCCGCACCCCGATCTGGGTGCCGAACGCCACGCCGATCCGGGAGACCACCTGGGTGGCGACCAGCGAGTTGCCGCCGAGGTCGAAGAAGTTGTCATCGATGCCGATGCGGTCCTGGCTCAGCACATCGGCGAAGATGCCAGCCACGATCTGCTCGGCCTGGGTACGCGGGGCCCGGAAACTGGTCTCGTCCGCGCTGAACACCGGTTCCGGCAACGCTTTACGGTCCAGCTTGCCGGAGGTGTTGAGCGGGAAGGCAGCCAGCACCATGATCGATGCGGGAACCATGTAGCTCGGCAGCTTCTCGGCCGCGAACCTGGTCAGTTCCGCCGGATCGACCGAATGCCCGGGCGCGGCAACCACATAGGCCACCAACTGCTGACCGGTGGCGGTATCCATCACCAGCACGACGGCTTGGCTGACCGCGGGGTGAGCGAGTAGATCGGTCTCGATCTCGCCGAGCTCGATGCGCTGACCACGGAACTTCACCTGGAAGTCGGTGCGGCCGATGTATTCCAGCGTGCCCGCGTCGTTCCAGCGCACCAGGTCACCGGTGCGGTACATGCGTTCACCGTTGTCCGACAACGGGTTCGCGACGAAGCGGTCGGCGGTCAGATCCGGGCGGCCGCGATACCCGCGCGCCAGCTGACGTCCACCGAGATACAGCTCACCCGGGGCGCCGATCGCGGCCGGGCGCAGCCGCGAATCGAGCACGTAGACCGAGACATTCCACTCCGGGATGCCGATCGGCACGGTCAGCTTGTCGGCGGCGGTCGCCTCCCAGTAGGTCACCGAGACCGCGGCCTCGGTCGGGCCGTACAGGTTGTGCAATCCGGCCGAGGTGATCGCGCGGAAACCGGCGGCGGTCTCCGGCGGCAACGCCTCACCGATCACGAAAACCGCACGCAGGCTGGCGCATTGCGCCGCCGTGGCGTGCGAGACGAACACCGTCAGCATCGACGGCACGAAGTCGGTCACGGTGACGCCGTGCCGGGCGATCATGTCGGCGACGTACAGCGGGTCGCGGTGGCCGTCGGGCGCGGCGATGACCAGTTTCGCACCGACCATCAGCGGCAGGAAGTAGCCCCACAGCGACACGTCGAAGGTGGTCGCGGTCTTCTGCAGGTAGACGTCATCGGCGGTCAGCCGGTACTCGTCGAGCATCCACAGCTGCTGGTTGACGATCGCGTGATGGGTGACCGCTACGCCTTTGGGGCGGCCGGTCGAACCCGAGGTGTAGATGACGTAGGCGGTGTTGTCCGGCCGCAGCGGTCGCGTCCGTTCGGCGTCGGTGATCGGTGCCGCCGAGTACTGCGACACGTCCAGCGTGTCGATGCGCACCTGCCGCACCGATTCCGGCAGTTCCAGCTCATCGGCCGATAGCGTCAACACACAGACCGGTGCCGCACTGTCGAGGATGTAGGCGGTGCGATCGGCCGGATGATCCGGATCGATCGGCACGTACGCGCCACCGGCCTTCAGCACCGCGTGCATGCCGATGACCAGCTCCAGCGACCGCCGCATACCCAGCGCGACAAGCGATTCCGGGCCGACTCCGTCGGCGATCAGGAACCGGGCCAGCCGGTTGACCCGCGCGTCGAACTCCGCGTACGTCAACGTCGCGCCCTCGAAATCGAGCGCGATATTGTCCGGCGTCAACGGCATCTGCGCATCGAGCAGCGCCGACAGCGTGGTGTCCGGCACCTCCTGCTCGGAGTCGTTCCACTCCAGCAGCGAGCGCTCGCGCTCGTCCGCCGTGGTGACGTCCAGCGTCCAGACCGTGGCATCTTCCTCGGCTGCCAGGAATCGGTCGAAGAATTCGAGGAAGCGCGAATGATGCCGGTGCGCTTCGTCTTCGGTGTAGAGGTTCGGGTTGGTCTCGAAGTCGATGTGCGAACGAGTGCCCGCGACCGACTGATAGAAGTTGACGCCGAGATCCTCGATGCTGCCGGTGGACAGCACGTGCAGCTGGCCGACCATCGGGCCCATCGCCAGCTCGTCGTGGAACAGCATGATGTTGACCCACGGGCCGAAGAACTCCGTGGTCACCACGCCGTCACCGGCGGCATCGCGGCGGATGTCCTCGTGCCGGTACCGCTGGTGCCGCAGCGCGCCGGATACTTCCACCGTCACCTGCTTGAGCAGTGCGCCGATGGTCGTGTCGTGGCCGACGTGCAGGCGCAGCGGCACGATGTTCGACGAGACACCACCGGAGCGACGCATCGCCGCGGTGGTACGCGCGGTCACCGGCAGGCTGAGAATGACGTCCTCGACGCCGTTCCACTGCGCCAGATAGCCGGCGAACGCGGCCAGTAGCAGCCCGGCGGGCGACGAATCATGGCGGCGCACAGCCGCATCCAGCAGCGCGTTCTGCTCGTCCGACAAGGCCGCGCTGGCGATTCCGTTGATCGCGGCGGGCGGGGCGGACCGGCCGGTCAGGCTGGTGCCCTCCTCCAGCCCGGCGACCCGCTCGGCCCAGTACTCCTTGTCGGTGCCGAAGCGCTTGCTCTCGCGGTAGGCGATTTCCTGCTCATAGAGCGTGTACAGGTCGGTGGCCTTGGATACCGCGGGCTCGGTGCCGTTCACATACGCCGTGTACAGCTCGGCGACCCGGTTCAGGTTGGTCATCGCGCCGAAGCCGTCGAGCGCGATGTGGTGCGCCCGCGAGTACCAGTACCAGTGGTCGTCGGCCAGTCGCAGCGCCGCGATGGTGATCAGGCGATCGGTGGTCAGGTCGATCGGGCGGCTGTACTCCGAGCGCATCCACGCCATCGCCGCCGCGGCCGGATCGGCCTCGGCGCGCAGGTCTACATAGGTGACCTTGTCGTAGTCGGCGATGCTGTGGTCGATGAATTGCAGCGGCTCACCGTCGCGTTCGATGATCCGCAGGAAGCCAGAACCGAGCTCGTGCGACGCGTCGATACTGGCCTGCTCGAGGACCTCGACATCCAGGTCACCGTGCAGGTCCACGTACTGCGCGATGTTGACCGGCACCTGCGGGTCGACATGCTGCGCGTACCAGATGCCCAGCTGCGCAGGAGACAGCGGGAAGTAGCCCGAACCAGCGGATGCCCGTTCGCCACCAGCTTCGCCGTTTCCGCCGAAATCCAGCCGGTCCAACCGTAACCTCGCTTCCGGAACACCACGCAAGCGCTCCCCGACGACACCCGGACAGGACGCTCACCTATCCCAGCGTGGCGCCCGCGTCTCGGGGTTCAGTTCTCATAATCAATCAGGCAAAAAAGCTCATTGGCACTATCTGTCCGCCAGGGTGACCTTGTTACATAGGCGCGACCGCGCCCACTACCCACCGACCGGCAATGCCGGGAATCTCGCTGCAGATCACCGGACCAATCTACCGTCGTCGTACGCGCCGAACCAACCAACCGCTATAGCGGAAGGACATCATCACAGGCAGCGGAGCTGGGAGTGATTTGCTTGCCTCATGTTGCAGACCTCACATCCTGCGCGATGCGCAATGTGGGCGGTGCGGCGGGTCACTGATCGCGGACGCGAGCCGGGTCGTAGAGGTGGGATTGCGCACACGCCACCGTGCCGGACAAGGCGCGGCCGACCAGGATGACCGCGGCCTGCCGCAGGCCCGCCGCCTCGACCTGATCGGCGATGTCGGCGAGGGTGCCGCGCAGGATCAGCTGGTCGGGCTGGCTGGCGCGGTAGACGACGGCGACCGGACAGTCCTGGCCGTAGTCGGCGACGAGCTCGGTGGCCAGCGTTCGGATGCGTGTGATCGCCAGGTGCAGCACAAGTGTGGCGCCGGTGCTCGCGAAGTTGGCCAAGGCTTCGCCGTCCGGCATGGCGGTCGAGCGGGCCTGGGTGCGGGTCAGCACGACCGACTGCACAACCTCGGGAACGGTGAGTTCGGTGCCGAGCAGGGCCGCGGCCGCGGCGTAGGCGGGGACGCCGGGGGTGACATCCCACGCGACACCGTGCGCGTCCAGCCTGCGGGTCTGCTCGGTGAGCGCCGAATAGAGCGACGGGTCACCGGAACACAGCCGGGCCACGTCCTTGCCGGAATTGTCCGCGCGCACCAGGTGTTCGGTGATCTGGTCGAGGTCGAGCCGCTGGGTGTCGATCAGTTCGGCGTCGGGCGCGCAGTGCGCCAGCACGTCCGGGTCCAGGTAGGTGCCCGCGTACAGGCACACCGGGGAGGTGCGGAGCAGGGTGACCGCGCGCACGGTCAACAGGTCGGCCGCGCCCGGCCCGGCCCCGATGAAGTGCACGGTCATGCGGCTGAGTGTATGGCGGCCTGCTCGCCGGATTCGGTCAGGCCGTCGCGTCGAAGTGCGCGAGCACCTTGGTCGGCCGCAGGCGCACGACGAGCTCGCCGGGCACCCCGTTGCGCTTGCCGAATTCCTCGGCGCGGTCGGCGCCCATGTAGCGACCGCCGATCTCGGTGGCCGTGCGCAGCAGTTCGTCGGGATCCTCGGAGAGGGTGACGGTGCCCTGCAACTGCACGGAGGGGTAAGGCATGCCCTCGACGTCGACGCAGACCGCAATGCGACCGTCGCGCGCGAACGCCTTGCCCTTGGCGGTGGCCTTGCCGGTATTGAACACCAACTCGTCACCGTCGAGAACGAACCAAACCGGAGTCACCATCGGTCGGCCGTCGGCGGCGACGAACGCCACCTTGCCCGTCCGCGTGCCGTGGGAGAGGAACTCGCGCACCTGAGGATCCGAGAGGGAGGCCATTGCCTCACCCTAGGGGCAGGCAGGCGGCTGGACGGGGCACCGGGAGACGCATGTCGCGAGCACGCCCGCGCCAGTTGCCACCCTGGCACGTCGCTTCGGACCGGGTACCTCAGATCGCCCCTTGCTCGCGAGCGCGCGCGACTGCCGAGGTGCGCGATCGCACACCGAGTTTCGCGTAGATGTGCACCAGATGGGATTTGACGGTGGTTTCGCTGAGGAACAGCTGCTTGGCGATCTCGCGGTTGGATCGTCCGTCGGCGACCAACCGCAGCACTTCGATTTCGCGCGGGCTCAAGGTGGTGTCGGCACGGCGCACCCTGGTCATCAGCTTCGAGGCGACCGCGGGCGACAGCACGCTCTCGCCCGCGGCCGCCGAGCGGACGGCGGCGAGCAGTTCGCTGGGCGGGGTGTCCTTCAGGATGTAGCCGCAGGCGCCCGCTTCGATGGCGCCGAGGATGTCGGCGTCGGTGTCGTAGTTGGTGACCACCAGGACATTCGGCGGCTGCGGGAGAGCGCGCAGTTCGGCGGTGGCGTCCGCGCCGGAGCGGCCCGGGCCGAAGCTCAGGTCCATCAGCACGAGATCCACCGGCGTGGTGGCACAGAACGCGACCGCTGCCTCGCCGGTGGGCACGTCGCCGACAACGGTGATGTCGTCGCCACCGTCGAGCAGCGCGCGCAGGCCGGCGCGGACGATGGCGTGGTCGTCGGCCAGCAGCAGGCGGATCATGCGTGCTCCCCCGGTCGGGCCGAATCCGGTTCGGGTGCGGCGGGTTCGAGTGGGAAGGAGACCGTGACCGCGGTATGTCCCGGCTCCGATTCCACCGTCATGGTGCCGCCCTGCTGCTCCACGCGCGACCGCATGGCGGCCAGTCCGAAGGAACCCGATGGCGCGCGGTCGAGGACGTCGGGGGCGATGCCGACGCCGTCGTCAACCACGTCGAGTAGGACCTCGGCGTCGGCGTAGGTCAGCGTCAGGCGCATTCGGCCCGCATCCGCGTGCTGCACCACATTCGCGACCGCGCCTTGCGCGATGCGCACCAGCGCCGCCTCCACCGGCATCGGCAGCCGCTCCGGGGTGCCCTCCACCACCAGCTGGGTGGCGAGTCCGGGAGCGTCGGCGCGCAAGCAGATGCGTTCCAGTGCCTGGGCCAGTGACTGACCTTCCAACGCTGCCGGAGCCAGTTCCGCGATGAGCCTTCGGGTTTCGGCGAGGTTTTCCCCCGCTGTCTCCCTGGCCAACCGGATCTGTTGCACCGCTGGGTGATCCGGGGCCGACTGTTCGGCGGCATGCAGGAGCAGCTGGATGCTGCTCAACCCCTGGGCGACGGTGTCGTGGATCTCCTGCGCCAGTCGCTCGCGCTCGGACAACTTGCCCGCGGTGCGCTCCTGATCCGCGAGTACCGCTCGGGTGCTGAGCAATTCGTCGATCAGGCGCTGGCGTTCTGCGGACTCGCGGAACAATGCCTGGTAGCCGAGGCCGATACCGACGGCAACCGCCGCGCCGAGGATCGGACCGATCGCGCCTGCCGCCGACCAGCCCCAGTGCGCGCCGAAACCGACCACCGCCACCGCCGCGGCCACGGCCACCGCGACCAGACTCCAGGGGCGCGGGAGCAGATGCAGATAGAGAAAGAACAGGCCGAAGGCCAGGTAACCGGCATTGGGGGCGAGCAGAACGAGGCCGAGCCACCACACCGTCAGCGCCGTCAACCAGATCGCGGTGCCGCGGCGGCGCGCGCTCAGCACGGCACCGGCGAAATACGTCACCAGGAAGCCTGCCGTCAACGCGACCACCGGGATGGGATGCGCCGCGCCGGGCAGCAGCGCGCGGACCGCGATCACCACGGCCAACGCCGTCACCAGCGCATGCAGGCCGAGCCGCAGCGCGGTGAAGACGGGCGTGAGCGGGGACGAGTGCACCTTGTCAGCTTATGTGCGGCTACCTCGGCGGCATCCATCGAAAGGTGTAAAACGCCACCCACCCTTCGATGGTGCTCCTTTCCTTCCCGCGCGCGATGGCCGCTGGCCGGTCGAGCGGAAGTGTGGAGGCATGTTCGTAGCACTGCGAGACCTGCGCGCCGCCCGCGGCCGCTTCCTGCTCATCACCATGGTCGTCACGCTGGTGGCGCTGCTGGTGAGTTTCCTGAGCGGGCTCACGGCCGGGCTCGCGCACCAGAACATCTCGGCCGTGGAATCGTTCCCCGGTGACACGGTCGTTTTCGCCGACACCGGCGCCGCGCCGTCGTTCGACGCCTCGACGCTGACCGCGGAACAGGTTGCCGCCTGGCGGTCGGCGGCAGGTCCGAGCGGCACCGTCGATCCGATCGGCATCAGTCACGGCAGGGTCGACCCGAGCGGCCGGGCCCCGGTGAAGGTCGCGTTCCTCGGCACGACCGGAACGGCATTCGGCAACCGCTCGGCAACCGAGAACGGCACGGTGGTGCTCAGCACCGGCGCGGCCAAGGATCTCGGCGCCGCGGCGGGTGATTCCGTCACCATAGCGGGCCGCACCTTCACCGTGGCCGCCGTGCGTGGGGACGACTGGTACAGCCACACACCGGTGGTCTGGACGACCCTGGCCGACTGGCAGGCGATGAGCCCGCGCTCCGGCGCGGCGACCGTGCTCGCGGTGTCCGGCGTGCCGAATCAGCAAGCGGTGAACGCCGAGGCGCACACGCAGACCACCAGCGTGTCCGGCGCGTTGTCCGCGCTCAGCTCGTACCAGGCCGAGAACGGCTCGCTGACCCTGATGACGGTGCTGCTGTTCGCCATCTCGGCGCTGGTGATCGGCGCGTTCTTCACCGTGTGGACGGTGCAGCGGATGCCGGATGTCGCCACCCTCAAAGCACTCGGCGCCGCCTCCGGTTCCCTGGTCCGCGACGCACTCGCCCAGGCCGCGATCGTGCTGACCGCCGGCGTTGCCATCGGCCTTGGAATCACCGTTGCCGCAGCGGCTTTCCTCGGCGACGCGCTGCCGTTCGTATTGAGTCCGGCGACCACGCTGTTGCCCGCCGCCGCGCTGATCGTGCTCGGCTTGTTCGGTGCGGCCTTCGCGCTGCGTTTCCTCTTCACCACCGATCCACTGACCGCACTCGGTGCCGGACGTTGAGCAGCCGCCCACCTACCGACAAGCGTTGCACCATAGGAGTTTTCGAGACATGATCACCGCGACTCGCACCACTACCGCGCTCACCGTCGACGACGTGACCCTCACCTACCCCGACGGCACGGATCGGCTCACCGCGCTGGACCGGGTGAGCCTGCGCGTCACCGGTGGCAGCATCGCCGCCATCACCGGCCCCTCCGGCTCCGGCAAGTCCAGCCTGCTCGCGGTCGCGTCGACCCTGATCCGCCCGGACTCCGGCCGGATCAGCCTCGAAACACCCGGTGGCAGTGCCGATCTCGCTACTGTAGGCCGCCGCGAAGCCGCCGCACTGCGCCGCTCGTCCATCGGCATCGTCTTCCAGCAACCGAACCTGGTGCCCGCATTGACGGCGGTCGAGCAGCTCGAGGTGATGGCTCATCTCGGCCAACGCCTGTTCACCTCAGCGCGTCGGCGCCGCGAAACCCACGCCAAGGCAATGCGACTCCTCGACTCGGTCGGCCTCGCCGACCAGCACGCGAAACGTCCCGCCCAACTCTCCGGCGGGCAGCGCCAACGCGTCAATATCGCCCGCGCCCTGATGAACGATCCCGCGCTGCTGGTCATCGACGAGCCGACCAGCGCATTGGACACCGAACGCGGTGCGGCCGTCATCGATCTGGTCCTCACCGTCGTCCGCGAACACGACGCCGCCACCCTCCTGGTCACCCACGACCGCGCCCACCTGCACCGGATGGACGCCGTCTACCGCATGGTGGACGGCCGCCTCACCGCTGGCTCCGGGTAACCAGGGGGCGTGCTCGAAACGCGCGATGGAGCAGGGGGAATGGCCGCCTAAGGGGTTGACGAGTCGCGCCATCGCCGCTCTACAATGTCGGCCACCAGCGGTACATCAGCACAGCACTCGACCCCACCGACGAGGATGTGATCATATGCAGTACCGAAAGTCGCTTCTGCGCAACACAATCGCCGTATCCGCTCTGCTCGGCGCGGTCACCGTCTGCGCCGCACCCGCATCCGCCGCCCCGCCGAGCGCCAGCTTCGGCGTGACGTACTCGCTGGGCGATGTCTGCGTCGGCCAGCTGCAATCCGGTATCTCCGCCGACGGCTCCGGCTCCGCCCGCTTCGGCCTGAGCTGGGTAAAGGCCACCCCGACCTTCGGCAGCCCCTGCGGCGTCACCGTGTTCGCGAACTGGCGCAACCTCGACACCGGCGCCGCCGGAACGGTCCCGGCGCCGATCTCCGACAACACCGCGTGGAACCAGCCGCCCGCCACCATCTTCGTCAACGTCCCCACCGGCCCTGGCCGCATCAGCGTCACCGTCACCACCGACCGGCCGCACCTCGCGATCGCCCCGATCGAAATCCAAGTCGCCTGATCCCGCTCCGCGGTCAGCGGCGCAGGCCGAGCAGGGCGGCGCGCTGGTCGCCGACCTTCGCGCGGAGGGCGTCCACGAACGCGGCGACTTCTGGCCGGCGAAGGGTTTCCGCACGGGCCACCAGCCAATAGGCGAGCTTGACCGAGACCTCGGCGGCGAGCACTCGGGTCAGGTCGGCGTGCCGGTCGGCCATGAAACACGGCAGTAAGCCGATACCCGCCGCGGCTCGGGTTGCCTCGACATGCACGAAAACATTGGTGGAGGTGACGGATTCGCGCATGGCGGGGGCGAAGCTCGACGCCAGATCCAGGTCGTCCACCTGGAGCATCGAGTCGATGAAGTAGACCAACGGATGCTGGGCGAGATCCTCGATGCTCGCCGGGGTGCCGTGTTCGCGCAGATAGTCGCGAGCACCGTAGAGGCCGAGACAGTAGTCGGAGAGCCTGATCGCCGTGGCGCGGTGGACTTGTGGCTCGCCGACGACCACTTCGAGATCCAGGCCCGAACGCTGCGTGGAGGCACGTCTGGTCGTGGCGACGATTTCGACGGCGATCTTGGGATGTTGTCGTTGCACCTCGGCGGCCGCCGGGGCGGCCAGGTAGGCGCTGAAACCGTCGGTCGCCGAAATCCGCACCACCCCTTGCAGCACCCGGTTTCCACCGGTGTCGGCGGCGAGGGAGGTGACGGCCGACTCGACTACCTCGGCGGCCGCCAACGCCTCGCGCCCCAGATCGGTGAGCTCCCAGCCGCCCGCGGCGCGCGTCAGCACCCGCCCGCCCAGGCTGTGCTCAAGCGCGGCGATGCGCCGGGAGATGGTCGTGTGGTTGATGCCGAGTTCCTCGGCCGCCGACACGAAGCGCCCGGATCGGCCGACCGCCAGGAGAACCAGCAGGTCATCCGCGCTCGGTCGCCGACCGGACCCCGCTGACACCGCGCCCATATGTGCATTCTCGCAGATATGTACTGCACAAGAAGTCATTGCGGTCGCGCGCATCTGCACTAATACTTCGTTGCAGCCAAGATTTGTGGGGGCCATCACATCCAGACGTCGATGTGACCCCTGGCATGAAGGAGAGTTCGATGAGCGTGCGCAGTGCATTGTGGCCGACGGGCGGCGAGCCCGGCGGGGTGCCGACCGGCCTGAGACGAGTGGTGGCCGCGTCGATGGCTGGCACGGTCGTCGAATGGTACGAGTTCTTCCTCTACGGCACCGCCGCGACGCTGGTGTTCAGCAAGGTGTTCTTTGCCAAGGGCACCAGCGATCTGGACGCGATCCTCGCCGCCTTCGTCACCTACGCGGTCGGCTTCGCCGCCCGCCCGTTAGGCGGCATCGTCTTCGGGCATTTCGGCGACAAGTACGGGCGCAAGAAGCTGTTGCAATTCAGCCTGATCCTGGTGGGCGCCTCCACCTTTCTGATGGGCTGCCTGCCTACGTTCGGTCAGATCGGCTATTGGGCGCCCGCGCTCTTGGTCACCCTGCGCTTCATCCAGGGTTTCGCCGTCGGCGGTGAGTGGGGCGGCGCGGTTCTGCTGGTGGCCGAACACAGTCCCAGTCGCAGTCGCGGTTTCTGGGCGAGTTGGCCGCAGGCGGGTGTGCCGATGGGGAACCTGCTGGCGACCGCGGTGCTGTTGACGCTGACCACCTGGCTGTCGGACGCGGCCTTCCTCAGTTGGGGTTGGCGCGTGGCCTTCTGGTTGTCCGCCGTCGTCGTGCTGGTCGGCTACTACATCCGCACGAAGGTCACCGATGCGCCCATTTTCGTTGCCGCGCAACAGGAAGTGGAGCAGATCAAGGCGACGTCGCTGAGCGTCGTCGAGGTGGTCAAGCGCTACCCGCGCGGCGTGATCACCGCCATGGGACTGCGGTTCGGCGAGAACATCCTGTACTACCTGGTGGTCACCTTCACCATCACCTACCTCAAGGTGCAGGTGCACGTCGACACCAAGGTCATTCTCTGGTGGCTACTCGCCGCGCACGCCGTGCATTTCCTGATGATTCCGCTGGCCGGGCAACTGTCCGATCGCTACGGCA
The DNA here is from genome assembly GCF_019222765.1 of Nocardia iowensis. Lineage (NCBI taxonomy): Bacteria > Bacillati > Actinomycetota > Actinomycetes > Mycobacteriales > Nocardiaceae > Nocardia > Nocardia iowensis. Next base: position 8,076,486 of record NZ_CP078145.1, read on the forward strand.
GGCGCCCGGTGTACCTGGTCGGCGCGCTGACCGCGGGTACCTGGGGGTTCTTTGCCTTCCCGATGATGGACAGCGGGCACAACGCGGTCATCATGTTCGCCATCATCATCGGCCTGGTGTTCCACGCGCTGATGTACGCGGGGCAGCCCGCGATCATGGCCGAGATGTTCCCGACCCGGATGCGGTATTCCGGTGTGTCCCTTGGTTACCAGGTCACCTCGATCGTGGCCGGATCACTGGCGCCGATCATTGCCGTCCGGCTGCTCAACACCTATAAGTCCGCGGTGCCCATCGCCATCTACCTGGCCATTGCCGCGGGCGTCACCGTGATCGCCGTCTTCTTCGCCCGCGAAACGAAAGGCCTGGATTTGGAAACCGTCGACCTCGCCGATGCCGAAAGCCTGGCCGCCCGCCCCGCCACGGCGGTTACCAAATGACGGACCTGACCGGACGTTCCGCCCTGATCACCGGCGGCGCCAGTGGCATCGGCGCGGCCTGCGCCCGCGAACTGTCCGCGCGTGGCGCACTGGTCACCATCGCCGACATCGACGACATCGGCGCCAAAGCGCTGGCCCGCGAACTCGGCGGAAAGTCCTGGGCGGTGGATCTTCTCGACGTCGAGGCGCTGGAACCGCTCGAGCTCGAGGTGGACATCCTGGTGAACAACGCGGGCGTGCAGAGCATCAGCCCGCTCGAGGACTTCGTCCCGCAGCAGTTCCGGAACCTGCTCACCCTCATGGTCGAGGCGCCGTTCCTGCTCATCCGGGCCGCCCTGCCGCACATGTACCGCAACGGCTTCGGCCGGATCATCAATATTTCGTCGGTACACGGGATCCGGGCATCGGAATACAAGGCGGCCTATGTGACGGCCAAGCACGGACTGGAAGGCCTGTCCAAGGTCACCGCGCTGGAGGGCGGCCGACACGGCGTCACCAGCAACTGCGTCAGCCCGGGTTACGTCCGAACTCCGTTGGTGGACAAGCAGATCGCCGACCAGGCCAAGGCACACGACATTCCCGAGCAGGAGGTGCTGGAGAAAATCCTGCTCACCGAGAGTGCGATCAAGCGCCTGGTCGAGCCGGAAGAGGTTGCCGCACTGGTGGGTTGGCTCGCCTCGGCGCAGGCGGGCATGGTGACCGGAGCCTCCTACACGATGGACGGCGGGTGGAGCGCTCGATGATCGAGCGCACACCCCGAGGCGGCCCGTCACCCCAAAGCGGACAGCGCCATCCGGCGCAGGATGGGCCGGGCCCGCGCGGCGGTCGCCGTGGTCGCACTGTGCGGGGTGGAGTTGATCAGGCCGAAGGCGGCGTGTGCCTGTACCCGCGCCGACTCCTCGGGTAGGTCCGGGTGCAGCTCGCGCAGCACCGTGACCCAGATTTCCACGTACTGGCGCTGGGTGCGGCGCAGTTCCCGCCGGGCGGTGGCCGGAACATTCTCGAGATCTCGGTCCTGGATGCGGATCAATTCCGGATCACCGAGCGCGAAGTCCAGATGGAAGTCGACGAGACCGGCCAGCGCCTCGTCCGCGGCGGACGTGCTCGCCACCACCGCCTTGCCGCCGTCGAGCAGTCGCTGGCTGACCCCGACGAGCAATTCCACCAGCAACGCTTCCTTGTTCGGGAAATGGCGGTAGACGGCGGGTCCGCTGATGCCAACGGCCGCGCCGAGGTCGTCCAGTCGCATGCCGAGGAAGCCGCGGTCGGCAATGAGCCTGGCTCCGGCATCGAGGAGCTGCTGCCGTCGCTGCGCCTTCAGCTGTTCACGGCGGGTGAGCGTGCCGGAATCCATGCTGGTCACACGCGCTCCTTTCGCCTCCTGCGGCCTCGCGCATTCGCGGCTCGCAAGCGCTTCCTGGACATCTCGGTTAACCAAGATTAACCTGGATTCCAGTTATCGGCGACTAACTGACCCACCCGTCGCCCGACCACCACCCGTCATCGAATCGCTCCGCGACGCTGACCAAGAGGATCAAGTGATGACCGTTACCGAAGAGGCCGTCGACAACCGTGTCGCCCACAAGGCGCTGGTCGACGACCTGACCGCCCGGCTGGCCAAAGCCGCGCTCGGCGGCCCGCCGAAGGCACGGGACCGCCATGTCGCGCGGGGCAAGCTGCTGCCGCGCCAGCGGGTGGACCAGCTGCTCGACCCGGGCAGTCCGTTCCTCGAGCTGTCGCCACTGGCCGCGACCGGAATGTACGGCGACGAATCCCCCGGCGCCGGGATCATCACCGGGATCGGGCGGGTGTCCGGGCGCGAGTGCGTAATCGTGGCCAACGACGCCACCGTCAAGGGCGGCACCTACTACCCGATGACGGTGAAGAAGCATCTGCGCGCCCAGGAAATCGCGCTGCAGAATCAGTTGCCCTGCCTGTATCTCGTCGATTCCGGCGGCGCTTACCTGCCCGAGCAGGACGAGGTGTTCCCGGACCGGGAGCACTTCGGGCGCATCTTCTACAACCAGGCGACCATGAGCGCCAAGGGAATTCCGCAGATCGCCGCGGTGCTCGGCTCCTGCACCGCGGGCGGTGCCTATGTGCCCGCGATGAGCGACGAAGCGGTGATCGTGCGTAATCAGGGCACGATCTTCCTCGGCGGCCCCCCGCTGGTGAAGGCGGCGACCGGCGAGGTGGTCACCGCGGAGGAACTCGGCGGCGGCGAATTGCATTCGCGCACTTCGGGTGTCACCGATCACCTGGCCGAGGACGACCTGGACGCGTTGCGCATCGTCCGACGCATTGTCGCCACCCTCGGCCCGCGCCCGGCGCCCCCGTGGGAGGTACGGCCGGCAGTGCGGCCCGCCGCGCCGGAGGCGGAGTTGTACGACGTGGTGCCGGTCGACCTGCGTACCCCGTACGACGTCCGCGAAGTGATCCACCGGCTCGTCGACGGTGACCCGCACGGCGACAGCGGCTTCCACGAATTCAAGGCCGAATACGGCAAGACCCTGGTGACCGGATTCGCGCACATCCACGGCCACCCGGTCGGCATCGTCGCCAACAACGGTGTGCTGTTCAGCGAATCCGCCATGAAGGGCGCGCATTTCATCGAGCTCTGCGACAAGCGCAAGATTCCGCTGCTCTTCCTGCAGAACATCACCGGGTTCATGGTCGGTCGCGATTACGAGGCGGGCGGCATCGCCAAGCACGGCGCCAAGATGGTCACCGCGGTGGCCTGCGCGCGGGTGCCGAAGCTGACCGTGGTGATCGGCGGTTCGTATGGCGCGGGCAACTATTCGATGTGCGGGCGCGCGTATTCGCCGCGCTTCCTGTGGATGTGGCCCAATGCCAGGATCTCGGTGATGGGCGGCGAGCAGGCCGCCTCCGTCCTGTCGACGGTGCGCGGCGATCAGCTCGACAGCTCGGGTCAGCCGTGGTCAGCGGCGGACGAAGAGGCGTTCAAGGCGCCGATCCGGGAGCAGTACGAACGCCAAGGCAACCCCTACTACTCGACGGCCCGGCTCTGGGACGACGGCGTGATCGATCCCGCCGACACCAGAACTGTCCTCGGGCTTGCCCTTTCGGTGTGCGCGCAAGCGCCGCTGGAGCCCGTTTCCTACGGCGTCTTCCGGATGTGAGTGTGATGCTGAACAAATCTCATCCCGTCGGGTTCGACACCGTTCTCGTCGCCAACCGCGGCGAGATCGCGGTGCGCGTCATCCGCACCCTGCGCACCATGGGCATTCGCTCGGTCGCGGTCTACAGCGATGCCGATTCCGACGCCAGGCATGTGCACGAGGCCGACACCGCGGTGTGGTTGGGTCCGGCCCCCGCGCGTGACAGCTACCTCGCGATCGACAAGGTGGTCGCCGCCGCCGTGCGGACCGGCGCGCAAGCGGTGCATCCCGGGTACGGATTCCTTTCCGAGAACGCCGCTTTCGCCGCGGCGCTCGCGGACGCGGGCATCGTCTTCCTGGGCCCGCCGCCCCGGGCGATCGAGATCATGGGTGACAAGATCGCGGCGAAGAACACCGTTTCCGCGTTCAACGTCCCGGTGGTGCCCGGCATCGCCAGGCCCGGTCTGACCGACGCCGACCTGATCGCCGCGGCCCGGGAGATCGGCTATCCGGTGCTGGTCAAGCCCTCCGCCGGTGGCGGCGGCAAGGGCATGCGGTTGGTCGAGGATCCCGCTCAGCTGCCGGACGCGCTGGTCAGCGCGCGGCGCGAGGCCGCGGCGGCGTTCGGTGACGACACCCTGTTCCTGGAGCGGTTCGTCACCCGCCCGCGGCACATCGAGGTGCAGGTCCTCGCCGACCAGTTCGGCAATGTGCTGCACCTGGGCGAACGCGAATGCAGCCTGCAGCGCAGGCACCAGAAGGTGATCGAGGAGGCGCCGTCGCCGCTGCTCGACGCCGCGACCCGGGCCAGGATCGGCGCGGCCGCCTGCAATACCGCGCGCAGTGTGGACTATGTCGGCGCGGGCACCGTCGAATTCATCGTCTCGGCCGACCGGCCGGACGAGTTCTTCTTCATGGAGATGAATACCCGCCTGCAGGTGGAACATCCGGTCACCGAGCTGGTCACCGGCATCGATCTGGTGGAGTGCCAGGTTCGCGTCGCCGCCGGGCAGAAGCTCGCGGTGGAGCAGGACGAGATCCGGATGATCGGGCACGCCATCGAGGCCAGGGTGTACGCCGAGGATCCCGGTCGTGGGTTCCTGCCCACCGGCGGTACGGTGCTCGACCTGTCCGAGCCCGAAGGCACCGGGATCCGGGTGGATTCGGGATTGCGGGTCGGCACCGTTGTCGGCAGCGATTACGACCCGATGCTGTCGAAGGTCATCGCGCACGGCGCCGACCGTACCGCCGCGATCGCGAAACTCGATCGGGCACTGGGCGATACGGTTCTGCTCGGGGTCACCAGCAATATCGAGTTCCTGCGCTTCCTGCTGGCGGACCCGAATGTCGCTGCGGGGCAACTGGATACCGGACTGCTCGATCGCCGGGTCGCCGACTTCCAGCCCACCCCGGTCGGCGACGAGCTGTTCCTGGCCGCCGCCGCTTACCGCTGGCTGCGACGCTGGCCCGCGACGCCGGGCGATCCGTGGCACATCCCCTCCGGCTGGCGCATCGGCACCGCGGCACCGACCGCCATCCGGTTGACCGGTGGTGACCGGGTCGAGCACGTGTACCTCACCGGCACGCCGAACGAAGCGACGGCACGAATCAGCGAAGGCGAATCGGTCTCGCTCACCGCCGCTTTCGACAACAACGTGCTTTCCCTGGTCCTGGACGGTGTCCGGCACGAGTACCGGGTCGCCGAATACGACGGGCAACTGTGGCTGGCCGGACCCGCGGGCAGCGCGATGCTGCGCGAGATGGCTGAGGCGAGCGTGCGCGGCACCGCCGAGCACATCGGCGACGCCGAAATCCACAGCCCCATGCCGGGTTCGGTGATCGCCGTGCCGGTGTCCAGCGGCGCCACCGTGGCGGCGGGCGATCCGGTCGTCATCGTGGAGGCGATGAAGATGGAGCATTCGCTCACCGCCCCGATCGCCGGAACCGTCGAAATATTGGTCACCCCCGGCACGCAGGTGCGCCTCGATCAAGTGCTCGCCCGCATTGTCGCGACGCCCGCCCGCGAAGAGTCCGCGTCACCGGATTCCGGCGTCCGCCGGGCCGACGAGGGAATCGAACAATCCTCGAATACCGCCGAGCGAGAAGGAAACCCAGCATGACCGACTTCCTGTCCACCGGCACCCTGCCGGAGGAGTACCGCGATCTCACCTTGACGGTGCGGGATTTCGCGCAGTCGGTGGTCGCACCGGTGGCCGCCGAGCACGACGCGCAGCACACCTTCCCGTACGAGGTGGTTTCCGGCATGGCCGATATGGGCCTGTTCGGGCTGCCGTTCCCCGAGGAGTACGGCGGCATGGGCGGCGACTACTTCGCGCTGTGCCTGGCGCTGGAGGAGCTCGGCAAGATCGACCAGAGCGTGGCCATCACGCTGGAAGCCGGTGTCTCCCTTGGCGCGATGCCCATCTACCGCTTCGGCAACGACAAGCAGAAGCTGGAATGGTTGCCGCAGCTGACCAGTGGGCGTTCGCTGGCCGCGTTCGGGCTCACCGAGCCGGGTGCGGGCAGCGACGCGGGCGGCACCAGGACCACGGCGGTCGCCGACAGCGGCGAATGGATCATCAACGGCAGCAAGCAGTTCATCACCAACTCCGGCACCGACATCACCACCTTGGTGACGGTGACGGCGGTGACCGGCCAGACCGGTGGCAAGAAGGAGATCTCCACCATCCTGGTGCCCACCGACACCCCCGGCTTCGTCGCCGAACCCGCCTACAACAAGGTCGGCTGGAACGCTTCGGACACCCACCCGCTCAGCTTCACCGACGTGCGGGTGCCGGCGGAGAACCTGCTCGGCGAGCGCGGCCGCGGCTACGCCAACTTCCTGCGCATCCTGGACGAGGGCCGCGTCGCCATCGCGGCGCTGGCGGTCGGCGCGGCGCAGGGTTGCGTCGACGAGAGCGTGCGCTACGCCAAGGAACGCGAGGCATTCGGCCAGGCCATCGGCCGCAATCAGGCCATCGCCTTCAAGATCGGCAGAATGGAGGCGCGGGCCCACACGGCCCGTACCGCCTACTATGACGCTGCGGCACTGATGCTGGCGGGCAAGCCGTTCAAGAAGCAGGCGTCCATCGCCAAGCTGGTGGCCAGCGAGGCCGCCATGGACAATGCCCGCGACGCCACCCAGATCTTCGGCGGCTACGGATTCATGAACGAATACCCGGTGGCCCGGCACTACCGGGACAGCAAGATCCTCGAAATCGGTGAGGGCACAACGGAGGTTCAGTTGATGCTGATCGGACGGGAGTTGGGTTTGTGAGTGAGACGACTGATGGCCTGCGCCGGGTAGTGCAGACCGGCCTGTGGTTCGAGGAACTCGAAACCGACGTGCTCTACCAGCACCGGCCCGGCCGCACCATGACCGAGACCGACAACGTCCTGTTCAGCACGCTGACCATGAATCCGCAGGGGCTGCACATCGACGCGGCCTACAGCGACGCCCAGGAGCCGTTCCATCAGCGCCTGGTCAACTCGCTGTTCACCCTGGGCACCATGGTCGGCCTCGCCGTGGCGCACCTGACCCAGGGCACCACCGTCGCCAATCTCGGCTTCACCGAGGTGAACTTCCCGGCGCCACTGTTCCACGGCGACACCATCTACGCCGAAACCGTCGTCCTGAACAAGCGCGTCTCCAAGAGCAGGCCCGGTACGGGCATCGTCACCTTCCGCCATACCGCCCGCAATCAGCACGGCACCGTCGTCGCGGTAGCCGTCCGCAACGCGATGATCCGCCTACGACCCGAATCCGGACAGTCATGACCTGGGAGATGCCGGGGTCGGCGTGGTTGTTCTGTCCCGCGGATCGGCCGGAACGCTATGCGAAGGCCGCCGCGGCCGCGGATGTGGTGATCCTCGATCTCGAGGACGGGGTTGCGGCCGGGGACAAGGTAGCGGCGCGCAAGGCACTCGTCGAGACGCCCCTGGATCCCGCGGCCACGGTGGTCCGGATCAACGCGGCAGGCACCGACGACCACGCCCTCGACTTGGCCGCACTGGCCGACACCGGATATCGGTGCGTCATGCTGCCGAAATGCGAAGCCGCCGAACAGATCACGGCGCTGGCCGAGTACGAGGTGATCGCGCTGATCGAGTCGCCGCTCGGTGCGCTCACGGCCGGCCGAGCGGTCCAGGCGCACAACGCGATCGGCGTGATGTGGGGTGCCGAGGATCTCGTCGCCGGGCTCGGCGGCAACTCCAGCAGGCACGCCGACGGCAGTTACCGCGATGTGGCGCGCCATGTGCGATCGACCACGCTGCTCGCGGCCAAGGCGTACGGCAAGTTCGCGCTCGACTCGGTGTATCTGGACATCCGTGATCTCGACGGTCTGCGCGCCGAAGCGCTGGACGCGGTCGCCGTCGGATTCGACGCGAAGGTCGCCATCCACCCCAACCAGGTGGCGGTCATTCGCGCCGCTTATACCCCCTCGGCGGCGGAGTTGGACTTTGCCCGCCGGGTACTCGGCGAAGTGCCGAAGCACCGTGGCGTGTTCGCCTTCGAGGGCCGCATGGTCGATGCCCCGGTGCTGCGGCATGCCGAGCAGATCGTGCGGCGCGCCGAGCGCGCCTGACCACCAGTTCGAACAGCCAGGAGGAATGCGGTGCAACCACAGTGGGTGCCGACCGAGCAGGATATCGCCGACGCCAGGATCACCGACTTCGCGAAGTTCGTCGAGGCGCGCACCGGCGTCGCCGCGCCGGACTATGCCACGTTGTGGCAGTGGTCCGTCGATGACATCGCCGGTTTCTGGCATGCGGTGTGGGATTATTTCGAGCTCGGCGAGGTGGCGGGCGAGGTACTGCCCTCTTCCGAAATGCCTGGCGCGCAATGGTTTCCCGGTACTCGGTTGAACTACGTCGACCAGATCGTTCGCCAGTTCCGCACCGATCGGCCCGCGATCGTCGCGGTCGCCGAGGACACACCCACGCGCGAGGTGTCCTGGGTCGAATTGATCGACTACTCGACGGCACTGGCCCGTACGTTGCGGTCGATGGGCGTGCGGGCCGGTGATCGGGTGGCCGGCTATCTGCCCAATATTCCGGAGGCGGTCATCGCGTTCCTGGCGACCGCCAGCATCGGGGCGGTCTGGAGCGCGTGCGGCCAGGACTACTCCCCCAAGGCCGCGCTGGATCGGCTCGGCCAGCTGGAACCCACCGTACTGATCACCGCCGACGGCTACCGCTTCGGCGGCAAGGCGCACGACAAGCGCGACGACATCGCCGCCCTGCAAGCCGGTCTCGGCACGCTGCGCGGCACGATCGCCGTCTCACAGCTCGGCTTCGACGTACCGGATGCGACGCCGTGGCGGGACGCGATCGCCCATGACGAGGCCGCCCCCGCCGTGATCAGCACGGAGGCAGTCGATTTCGATCATCCGCTGTGGATCGTGTTCTCCTCCGGCACCACCGGGCTGCCGAAGGGCATCGTGCACGGACACGGCGGCGTGCTGCTGGAGCACCTCAAAGCCGTTGCGCTGCAATCCGATATCGGCCCCGACGATACATTCTTCTGGTACACCAGCCCGAGCTGGATGATGTGGAACTTCCAGATCGCCGGTCTGCTGGTCGGCGCGACCATCGTCTGTTACGACGGCAGCCCCACCTATCCGGCCCCGGACGCGTTGTGGCGCATCGCCGCCGAGACCCGCGCCACCGTACTGGGTACCAGTCCCGGCTACGTGCTCGCCTGCATCAAGGCGGGTGCGGTGCCGCGCGCCGAGCACGACCTGTCCGCTCTGCGCACGGTCGGCATCACCGGCGCGTCGCTACCGACCTCGTCGGCGGTCTGGTTGGGCGAGAACACCGGTGAGCACGTTCAGGTCAGCTCGATCAGCGGTGGCACCGATGTGGTTTCGGCCTTCCTCGGTGGGGTCCGCACCGTCCCGGCCTGGCCTGGCGAGCTTTCGGCCCGCTTCCTCGGCGCGGCGGTCGAGGCCTTCGACGGCACCGGTCAGCCGGTCCGGAACGAGGTCGGCGAGCTCGTCATCACCAAGCCGATGCCGTCCATGCCGGTCCGCTTCTGGCAGGACCCGGACGGAAAGCGTTATCACGAAGCCTATTTCGACATGTATCCCGGCATCTGGCGGCACGGTGACTGGATCACCATCACCGATCGGAACAGCATCGTGGTGCACGGCCGCTCCGATTCCACCCTCAATCGGCACGGCGTCCGGATGGGCAGCGCCGACATCTATCAGTCCGTCGAAGCCCTCCCCGAGATCGCCGAAGCCCTGGTCATCGGCGCCGAACAGCCCGACGGCGGCTACTGGATGCCGCTGTTCGTCGTCCTCGCTCCCGGCGCCGAACTCACCGACGAGCTGAAGACCCGGATCAACACCACCATCCGCACCGAGGTTTCGCCGCGGCACGTGCCGGACGAAATCCTCATCGCCCCTGGCATTCCGCACACCCGCACCGGCAAGAAGCTCGAGGTCCCCATCAAGAAGCTGTTCCAGGGTGCCGACCCGACCAGGGTCGTCGAGCGCAGCGCGGTCGACAACCCGGACCTGCTCGACTGGTACGCCACGCTTCGCCCGAACACCGGCGCCTAGCAGCGGCCGATCGTCACCGTCTCGACGTCGTCGGATCGGCCGGTATTGATAGACCCCGCGGTGCGCATCTCCTAGCGTGGTAGGCGACAGGTTCGTCACTTACCCGCGGAGGTGGCATCGTGGCCGCACAGGACGTCCGAGAACGCGACGAGACGGCCGCGTACCCGCCGGGGTCACGACTACCCGCCTTTGTGCAGAGCATCTTCTTCCAAGTCGATCGGCAGCGGTTCGTGCCCGCGCTCGCCCGCCGGTACGGCGACGTCTTCACGCTGCGCATCCCGCCGTTCGCCGATCATTTCGTGGTGTTCTCCCGGCCGGAACACATCAAGGAGATCTTCGCGGGCAATCCGCGCGACCTGCACGCGGGCGAAGGCAACCAGATTCTCGGCCACATCATGGGCCAGCACTCGCTGCTACTCACCGACGAGGACGAACACGCGCGGGCCAGGCGGCTGCTGATGCCCGCCTTCAACGGCGCGGCGCTACGCGCCTACCGCGAGCTGGTCGCCGACATCGCCGTCGCCGAGATCGGCCGCTGGACACCGGGTTCGACGCTGGTCACGCTCGACCGGATGAACGCGCTCACCCTCGAGGTGATCATGCAGGTGGTGTTCGGGGTCACCGACGAACAGACCCGCGCCGAGCTCACGCCACGGCTGAAGCACATCGTGAACCTCAATCCGCTGGTCTTCCTCGGTTTCCAGTCGACCATGCTCGGCCGGGTCGGCCCGTGGAAACGGTTCGCCACGAATCTGCACGAGGTCGACGCCCTGCTCTACGCCGAAATCGCGGGCCGACGACGCGCGCCGGATCTGGCCGAACGCACCGATGTCCTGTCCCGGCTGCTGCACGCGGGCACCGGTGACGATCACGACCCGCCGCTCACCGACGCCGAGCTGCGCGACCAGCTCATCACCCTGCTGCTGGCGGGCCATGAGACGACCGCGTCGGCGCTGTCCTGGGCCTTGTACGAGATCGCCGCGCACCCCGATATTCAACGAGAGGCCGCCGAGGCCGCGCGTACCGGCGACGACAAGTACCTCGAAGCCGTCATGAAGGAAGCGATGCGGCTGCACGTTGTCATCAACGGGACCAACCGAAAACTGACCAGGGACATGACCATCGGCGGCCGGCGGCTGCCCGCGGGCACGGTGGTCAATACCTCGATCCTGCTCGCGCATCGCAGCCCCGACAACTATCCCGACATCGCCGTCTTCCGGCCGGACCGCTTCCTGGCGGGCGAGGTGGCGCCGAATACCTGGCTGCCCTTCGGCGGCGGGGTCCGGCGCTGCATCGGTGCGGGTTTCTCCCTAATGGAGGGCACCACCGTGTTGCGGGAAATTCTTGTGCGGCACGCGCTTTCGCTGCCGGAAGGGGCGGAGCCCGAACGGGGAAAGACGCGCAACATCACGACGGTCCCCCGAGGCAAGGCCCGTCTGGTCATCACGCCACGCGGCTGAGCAGAGCGCGCGTCAGCGTCGGTAGCGCACGACTGTGTCCACCCACGCGTCTGTGACCTGCGCACACTGATCGTCTCGGCGGTCGACGCCGAGCGTTTCCGGGCTGGTACCGAGCCGATTCGGTGGTGGCCAAGGACACATAACCTGGGCGACAGGCGGCCCGCCCCGAGCCGTGGCCCGTCTCACCAGCCCTGATCAGTACGATGTCCGACATGAGTGTCGACAATCGCCGTACGGCGCGGAAGGCGAGCAGCGGCGACTCGGCACCCCGGGAGATCCGACGCAGGCCGAAGAATCGACGGGCCCAGATCGCCGCCGCCTCCGCCGCCGCGTTCGGTGCGCTGGGCTATCACGGCGTGAGCATGGAGGACATCGCCTCGGGGCTCGGCATCAGCTCGGCCGCGCTGTACCGTCACTATCCGAGCAAGTACGCGCTGTTCCGCGAGGAACTGCTGCGGGTGGGCCTGGCGATGACCGAGTCGGTCGAGCTGCCCGAAGAAGCCGCGGGCCTGCCACCCGAACAGCGGCTGCGACACGTGCTCGACGCGCTGATCGCGGTCACGATCGAGAACCGGCCGACCATCACCCTGGTGCGCTGGGAGGGCCGCTACCTCGAGCCCGACGACCTGGCCACGCTGAACGACCAGCAGCTCGCCGTGCTCGGCGCGCTGGGCAACCAGTTGGCCGAGCTGCGCCCTGAGCTGACCGAGGACGACATCCGCGTGCTGCGCACCTCACTGCTGAGCACCATCACCAGCATTGCCGATCACCACGCCACGCTTCCGGCGAAATCCCTTGCCCGGCTGCTGAGTTCGGCGTGCTGGCCGATCGTCGGCGCCGAGCTGCCCGCCGAGCAGCCCGCCGAACCGCTCCAGGTGGTCGAGATCCCGGATTCGTTCAAACACGAACTGCTGCTGCGCAAAGCGGTGGAGCTGTTCCACGAGCGCGGGTATCCGAATGTCAGCGTGGAAGACATCGCCACCGCCGCAGGACTTTCCGCCGCCTCGGCGGTGTACCGGTTCTATCGCGGCAAGAGCGACCTGCTCGCCGCGGCCTTTCGCCGTGCGGCAGAACGCGTTTCGGGGGCAGTCGGCCCGGCGGTCGCGAGCGCGGCGACCCCGGAGGGCGCCCTGACCACGCTGATCGAGCAGTACGTCGCGGGCTCGTTCGCCGAACGTGCGCTGACCTACGTGTACTTCACCGAGTTCCAGCATGTTCCGGCGGAAGAACGCACGGTGCTGCGAAACATCCAGCGGCTCAGTGTCGAAGAATGGGCGCGGCTGCTGCGCGAGGTGCGGCCGGAGCTGTCGCCTGCCGAAGCGCGGTTCCTGATCCACGCCGCGTTCGCGTTGGTGGTCGATCTGGGGCGGGCGTTCGACAACCAGCCGATGGCGGCGCAGGCGCGCGTGCGCCTGCTCATGCAGCTGGTTCTGTTCGGTCGCCCCGCCGCCTGATCGAGTCAGCCGGCTTCCATTGCGGTACCGACCGGTCGTTTATGTTACGCGAGATTCCATCCCGTCGAGCTCGAAGCACTAAAGGTTACGGCCTGAATATGGCTCTCGTTGTGATCTCCGATTCAGTTTGAATTCAAGTACGCAAGGCCCCTCTACCGAGTGTCCGATTCGGCTACCATCGCGGCATGGGTGCCCAGGAACGCCGCGCTGCGGACAAGGCGTCCGACGGGGCAGCACCGCGCGTGGTCCGGCGGCGACCACGTGATCGACGGGCCCAGATCGCGGCGGCCTCCGCCGAGGCATTCGGGTCGCTCGGCTACCACGGCGTGAGCATGGAGGACATCGCGTCCCGGCTCGACATCAGCTCGGCCGCGCTGTATCGCCACTACCCCAGCAAGTACGCGCTGTTCCGGGAGGAGGCCCTGCGGCTCGGCGGCCTCAGCGAGGCGGCGGTGCGGCTGCCGGACTCCGCACGCGAGCTGCCCGCACCGGCCCGGCTCGGGCACGTCATCGAGGCACTGATCACCGCTTCGATCGCGAACCGCCGCAGCGCCGCGCTATTGCGCTGGCAGCGACGCTATCTCGAAGACGCCGATGCCACGATCCTGGCCGATCAACTGGCGACGGTGAATTCGGTGCTGATGTCGCTGCTCGCCGCGGCCCGGCCGGAACTCGACAAGACGGACCGGGCGGTGCTGTCGGCCGCCGTGCTGAGCGTGCTGAGCAGCATCGGCGATCACCACGTGTCGATCCCGGTGCGCGCTTTGAGCACGCTGCTCGGCACCGCCTGCCTGGCCGTCGCCGACTGCACCCTGCCACCTTCGGCCGCACAGACCGAAACCCTTGCGGCAACCGAGATTCCGCTGACGTTCAAGCACGAACTATTGCTCGCCCGCGCTATCGAACTGTTCCACGAACGCGGCTACCCGAATGTCAGCGTGGAGGATATCGCCACCGCGGCCGGACTGCCCGCATCCTCGGCGGTGTACCGCTTCTACCGCGGCAAGGGCGATATCCTCGCGGCCGCTTTTCGCCGCGCCGCAGAACGGGTTTCGGCCGCGATCGGGCCCGCCGTCGCGGCGGCGGACGGCCCGGAACAGGCGCTGACGACGCTGATCGAGCTGTACGTCGCGGGCTCCTTCGCCGAGCGCGAACTGACCTTCGTCTACTACGCCGAGATCAGCAATGTGCCCGCCGATGATCGGACGGTGCTGCGAAACATCCAGCGGCTCAACGTCGAAGAATGGGCGAAGCTACTCGTCGGGGTGCGGCCCGAGCTGTCCGCGGCCGACGCCAGGCTCCTGGTGCACGCGGCACTGGCTCTGGTCGTCGATCTCGGCCAGCGCTTCGGCTCCGACGACCCGGTGTGCTCACGGCAGCGGGTGGTGCACCTCATGCGGGTCGTCCTGTTCGGCGCCGAGAGCGGCTAGTTACTGCTGCGGCGGAGCCAGTGGCGAGTTCACCTTGTTGACCAGCCAGCGGCCGTCCACCTTTTCCAGTCGCATCACCATGGACAACTGACCGGGCGCGGGCTTGCCCTGGGTGCCCATGCTGGTGATCGTCTGCCCGATGACCACTATCGCCTCGGCGGAGCTCTCGTCGCCGGTTTTGATCGCGCACTGGACATCGTTCACCTTCGACACCACCTCGCCCTGGGTGAGCACTTCGCGCAATTCCTTGCTGGTGCTGTCGAATTGCTTCTTCCAATCACCGGTCGCACCATCGAGCACGGCGGTGAAGTAGGCGTCCAGGTTCTTGGCGTCGTAATCGGCCAGCACCGGCGCGTACTTGCAGGCGGCGGTGCGCGCGTCCGCATTGGCGTCGAGAACGGCCTTGTTGCCTTTGTTCTGCAAGAAGAAGACGACGCTCGAAGCGACTGCGGCACAAAGCAGCACAGCTGCCGCTGCCCGCAGAGCAATCACTCCCGCCCGGCCGGACAACAGCCGCAGGCGCTTGCCCGCACTGGCCTTCTCCGCATCTCCGTCCGCAGCCGCCTGGCCCGACGCGGGCGAAGCCTGTTCTGCCACCGCATCGCTCGACGTATCCGGCGCGGCCGAATCCGCAGACGTCGAAGTGCTCGGATCTTCGTTGTCGCTCATGGGGTTTCCTATCTACCAGGTACCGGTCGGGACAGTTCGTTACCGGTGACGCCGGGTGGCGGGCCGGAGCCGTTGTCCGGCACATTCGGTCGTGGCGCGTTCGCGGAACCGCGAACCTGCAGCGCCGGATTATTGGTGACGCAGTAGTTGTAGAGCCGCACCCTGGTGTCGGTGGTCTTCGTCGTCGGCACCACCGGCACCGTGTCGTAGTCACAGCTCGGGCGCGGCCAGGGGTCGACCAGCGTGTGATAGGCGTTGTCGTGCGCCGGAATACCGATGGCCTCCGACCCCGTCCGCAGCGCGGGGAACAGGGCCGCGATAGCGGGTGCCCGTAGCTTCGCCGCCTTGGTGATCGCGACGAAGTTGGTGACCAGGTTGGTCATCGGGTCCTCGGTGTCGCGCACGATGCCGCCCAGGGTGGCCAACTGACCCGGTCCCAGGTCGAGGAACTTGCGCACCTCCTGATCGGCGGCGGTCAGCTGCTGGAACAGCGCGCTGGAGCCGGTGGTCAGCGTGGTCAGGTCGGGTTGGGCGTGCGAGGTCGTTTCCGCGATCACTTGCAGGTTCTCGATGAGCTGCCTGGTCTGCGGCAGCAGATCGGTCAACCCGGCTATCGCCCTGCTGATTCCGGAGATCATGTTGCGCAACCGATCCGGGCCACCCGCGAGTGCCTTGTCGAGCTCGTCGACGATCACATTGAGTCGTCCCGGGTTCATCCCGCCGATCAATCCGCTCATGCTCGCGAGCACCGATTGCACCGTCACCGGTGCCGTCGTCCTGGCGCGCTCGACCACCGCGCCGTCGGCGAGGTACGGCCCGCTGTCCGCGTCGGGCCGGAAGTCGAGATACTGCTCGCCCGCCGCGGAAAGCCGCCCGACGGCCACCGTGCCGCCCACCGGAATCCGTGCGGTCTTGTCGATTTCGGCGATCGCGGCGACACCGTCGCCGGAGATCCGCACGTCGGAGACCCGGCCGACCCGGGTACCGCGGAAGGTCACGTCGTTGTTCGCCGCCAGGCCGCCGGAGTTCGCCAGCTCGACCCGCACGGTGTAGGTGCTCGGCAGCGGATTGATCCGCAGCACGTTGGCGCCGAGATAGGACGCCCCGAGCACGAGCACCACGATCAAGCCGACATTGGCCACCGCGACCCGGCGCCGCACCAGCCATTGCCACAGCGGCGGATTCATCGCCCACCGCCCTGCAGCCGGCCGATCACCTTTTCGATGACCTGCGCCAGACTGCCGATGAAGGCGGGCACGTCACCGATTTCGGGCGGCCTGCTGCCCTTCGGGTCGGTCAGCGCACCGACGCTCAGATAGGACACGGTGGCCGCGACCGCGAGCACCGGCCCGTCCATACTGGCCGTGATCGAGGGGTAGATGGCGTGCAGGCCCGCCAACGTGCCCGCGAGATCGTCGCCCATCTGCGTGAATCCGGACATCAGCCGCTGAATGCTGTCGAACAGGCTGACGAAGTCCGGCCCGGTGGTGTCGGTGAAGTCACCGAGCGCCGCCATCGTCACCGACACCTTGGCGATGAGATCGGCGATGGCCCTGTTGTTTTCGGCGACGAGACCGATCAGCGGCGGAAAAGTGTCCGCAGCCGCGCCCAATTCGGCTTTGCGTCTGGCCAACTCCCCGGTCAACGTATTCAGCCCGGACAGCACACCATCGACGTCGGCGGTGCGCTGATTGAGTGCGGCGAGCACGTCGGTCATTTCGGTGATCAGGTGCGACAACTCCGGTGCGCGCCCGGCGAACATGGAGTTCATCTCGGCGGTGATCCGCGCCGCCTGATTGAGTCCGCCGCCGTTGAGCAACAGGGAGACCGACATCATCAGCTGCTCGACCGAGGCGCCGGTCGAGGTGAGATCCGGGGCGATGGTGTCGCCAGGGCGCAGTAGCTCGGCGCTGTCCTGCCGGGCGGGCAGGGTCATCGCGACGAACATGTCGCCGAGCGGGGTGGCCTGGCGCAGCTCGGCGGTGGTGCCACGGGGCAGCTGGATGTCCTGGCGGATCTGCATTTCCACCTCGGCGAGGAAGTTGGTGGTGCTGATCGCGGACACCATGCCGACATCGGTGCCACCGATCTTTACGTGCGCGTTCGCGGGCAGGTTGAGCGCGTCCCGGAACACCGCGCGCAGGGGGTAGCCGGGGCCGCCGATGCCCGGCTTTGGCAGCGGCACATTGTCCACCGTCACCGCGCAGCCCGCCGTCGCGGCGACGGTCGCGGCGACGACCAGCGCGGCCAGCGCCCTGGTCCTCATTTGGTCAATCCGAGCAGCGCGGCGGTGAGCCCGAAATCCGGCCCGAAGTCCTGGATCTTGCCGGTGCGACACCCGTCGAGCCGCATCTGCACTCGCTCGCAGAACACGGAAAGCGCCTCGCCGTCGAGGACCGCCTTGTCAAGCAGCCCGTGCAGGCGTAGCGCTTGATGTTCGCGACTGGTGGCGTTGGCGAGGTTCTGGAAGAACAGCGGCGTGACGTCGGCGATTTCGGTGAGCGAGCGCGCGTTGGCCCGCATCTGCCCGGTCAGCGTAGTGAATCGGGTGAGCGCACCGAGCAGTTGTTCACGGTTGTTGCCCACCACCGTCGAGGTGTTGGTGACGAAGTCGTTGAGCTGCGTCAGCACCGCTTGCAGTCCCGGCGCCTGATCGCCCATCAGCCCGACCATTTCGGTGAGCCTGCCGCTGAAATCGCGCACCGTCTGGTCGTTCTCGGCGATGATCTGGGTGATCTCGTTGAGCTTCACGATGGTGTTGGAGATCTGGTCCCCATTGGCCAGACTCACCTCGAATGCCGAGGACATCGCGTCGAGCGTCTCGCGCAGCTTGTCCCCGTTGCCGTCGAGCAGCGGGAACAGCACCCGGCTCGCCATCGGCCCGGTCTCGTTGTCGCCCTTCAGCGCTCGGCCGAGCTGGTCGAAATTGTCCAGGATGCGGTCGAGCTCGACCGGCGTGCGAGTGTGCTCCAAGGGGATGTGCGCACCGTCGGTCAGCACCGGGCCGTTGCCTTCATAGGCGGGCGCGAGTTCGATGTGGCGGTTGGTGATCAGCTGCGGCGACACCAGTGCCGCGACGACATCGGCGGGCACCTTGACGTTCTTGTCGATGGACATGGTCACCTCGACATAGCTGCCTCTGGCCGTCACCGTGTCGACCCGACCCACCGGGACACCGAGAATCGCGACGTCGTTGCCCGCGTACAGACCGGCGACGTTCTCGAAATCGGCGCTGATCCGCAGATGTTCGCCCAGATACTGGTCCGGCAGCGCGCTCAGGCTGTCCGGCAGCAACGAACACCCCGAGGCCACGCCGGTCACCAAGCACAGCACTGCGGTCTTCAGCAAAGTACCTATTCTCATCAGTTGCACCCCTGTACCGCACCGGCGAAACACAGCCAGTTGTCCGGGAAGACCCACGGCGCCCACACGTCGCCGTAGGGACCGTTGCCGAGCGCGTTATTGAACTGCCGCAACGCGACCGGCATGATTTCGTAGAGCGAATCGAGGTTGTCCCGGTTCTTCTCCAAGCCCTCCGACATGGTGTTCAGGCTCTGGATCATCGGGCCGAGCTGATCGTTGTTCTCCAGGCCCATCTCCTGCAATAGGCGGGAGAGCTCGGCGACGTTGTCCAGCAACGACTTCAGCAAATTCTGGCGTAGCGCGACGGCATTGCCGATCGCCTCGCCCCGGGTGAGCAGCAGCAGCACGCTGTTGCGATTGTCGGACACCAACTGCGACACCTGATCCATGCTCTTCAACAGCACGTCGACCTCGTCGCGGCGCTCGTTGATCACCTTGGCCAGCGCGCCGATGCTGTTCAACGCCTCGACGGTGAGCTGCGGCGAATCACCCATCTGCCGGCTGAGCAGGTCCAGCGACTCGCGCAACTTGGCCGGATCGATCCGTTCGATGCGCTCGAACGACGACTTGTACACCGGATCGCGAATGACCTTGCCGAGGTTGTACGGCACCGAAGTATTGGCGAGCACAATCTTGTTGCCCGGCAGCCCTTTTCCGTTGCCCGGGACCAGCTCGACGTGCAACTTGCCGAGGATGGTGGTCATCTTGATGGCCGCGCGTGCGTCGGGGCCGAGGCGCAGGTCCCGGCGGACCCGAAGGTCAACGACAACTTTCGCGCCGTCGAGTCGCACCGCGCGCACCGAACCTACTTCGATGCCGGACACATCCACCGACGCGCCCGCCCGCAACCCGGCCGCTTGGGCGAACTCCGCTTGAATCGTCTTGTCCCCCAGCCGGGCCTGCGACAACGCGCTGGAGCCGACCAGCAGCAGCAGCACCGAGCCCGCCGCGAGTAGACCGAGCCACAGCAACCTGTTCCGCGGTAGTCGGACGCGTCCGGCCAGGGACCGCGCTCGTGTCATCACCGGCACACCTCCGATTGCGAATTGCCGCCGATCTGCGAGAACAACCCCGGTGGCAGCAGCACACCCCACAGCGAGACATCCAGGCGGCAGATGTAGGCATTGCCATAGGCGCCGTAGCTGGTGAACCTGGCGATGCCATTGAGCACGTCCGGCAGCTCCACGGCCGCCTGATCCAACGAGGCGCCGTTGAGCAACAGCAGCGCCACGCCGCTCGTCGCATCGTGCTGCGCCTGCGCCATATTCGGCTTCACCTGGCCGATCAGTTGCACCAGCGAGTCGGTCGAAACGGCCACCTGATCGACGGAGCTCTTCAGCGACTCGCCTTGCGCATACAGCGACTCGACGAGCGAACGTGCCTGGGTGATCAGCGTTTCCAGCTCCCCGCTGCGATGTGCCAGTCCGGCGATGACACTGCTCAGGTTGGTGATGACATCGCCGAGAATCTTGTCGCGCTGCCCGAAGGTGCCCGCGAGTTCGGCGGCCTGGGTGATCAACGCGCTGAGCGAGACATTGTTGCCCTGCAAGGCTTGGATCAGCGTCTCCGACAGGGAATTGATCTGATCCGGCTGCAGCACGCTGAACAGCGGCTCGAATCCGGACAGCAGCGCGGACACATCGAACGAGGGCTCGGTGCGCTCCAGCGGTATCGCCGAGCCCGCCGGGAGCACCTGTCCGTCGCCCGCGCCGGGAACCAGCGCGACATAGCGTTGTCCGATCAGATTCTGATAGCGCACCATGGCCTTCGTGGTGGTGGTGAGCCGCTGCTTGCGCTGGATGCGGAAGTCGATGCGCGCCCGGTAGTCGCCGTCGAAGTCGATCGCGTCGACCCGGCCGACTCGCACACCGGCCATCCGGATGTCGTCGCCGACGCGCAGACCGAGGACGTCGGAGAACGTCGCGGAGTAGGAATCGGTGTCGCCGGTCACCGAACGTTGCAGGGTGGACCAGATCGTGTACGTCAGCACGATCGCAACGACGGCGAAGAGGCTGAACCCGATCAGCGCCTTACCTGATTTCATCTCAGCGACCGCCCTTGTCCGCCGGGGTGACCGAGCCGCCTGCCAGCAGCGGCGACAGCAGCAGATACTGCGCGGCGGTCGGCTTGCCGCCGACGATCGCGGCTACCGCGTCTGTTCCACGTAAACCGCTGGGAGCAGCGGGGTTCGGTGTCGGATCCGTTGCGGCAGCCGGGGCCGTGAGACCGGGAATCAGCGGAATACCGGGAAGGCCGGGGATGGTCGGCAGCACGGGCGCCGGTCCCGCAGCATCCAACCACTTCGGTGCCATCTGCGACGGAAACTCCTGTGGTGGAGCAACTTCCGGAACAGTGCTGCCGCCACAACGGGGTCCGCTCATGCTGCCGTATCGCGGACAGTCCTCGGCGGTGTACTGCTGGAACGGCGTGAAGGACACATCCATCTTCCAGATCATCTGGCGACTCGGCCCGAAGCCGAACACCGAACGCAATCGCTGCAGGGAGACATTGAGATTGGCCGCGGTGTCCGGCAATGCCTGCGGATCCTCGGCCAAGCTGCCGAACAGTTCGTCGACACCGGAGACCACTTCCTTGCCCGCGTCGGGATTGCGGGCGAACAGCGAATTCACCGAGTCGACCGCCCCGTTCGCGTTGGTCAACAGGGCAATCAGCTTGTCGCGTCGTTCGGTGAGTGTGCGGGCGGTGGTCACCGACTCCGACAGCACGCCGACCAGCTCGGGCGCGGAAGCGCTCAACGCCGTCGCGGTCCGGCCGAGATCGCCGAGCATGGCGCCGATCCCAGGAATGGCGTGCACCTCGGTGAGCCAGCGGTCCAAACGTTCGATGGTGGAACCGGGGACGCGCACGGACGGGTCGAGTGCGTCGGCGAGCGTGGCGAGCACCCGGCCCAGCTTCTCCGGCTGGATGTGGTCGAGCACATCCCGCAGCACGCTCAGCGTGGTCTGCAGCTGGACGGTGCCCTCGCTGGTGTCCTCGGGAATCTCCGCGCCCGCGCGCAGGGTTTCGGTGGTCTGCCCGTTGTCGACGAGCTCGATCGCCGTCACGCCGAAGATGTTGTTGGGAATGACCCGGGCCGTCACGGCCGCCGGAATCATCGCCGCGACAGCGGGTTTCAACTTCAACTCGGCACGCTGGCGTTCACCTTTGGCGACGACCTCGACGCCATCGACCGAACCGACGATCATGCCGCGGAATTTCACGTCGGCGTGTTCGGGCAGCCCGTCACCGGTGCTGGTGAGCACGGCGACGACGCCGACGTTGTCCTCGAAATGACCGTTATAGCGCAGCCCGAGCAGGAACAACAGCAGCAACGTGACGGTCGTCAGTGCGATACCCGCGAGCGAGAGTTGCCGCGCACTCGGGCCGCGACCACTGGGATCGATGAGCATCGCGACCCCTATCCCGAGATCCGGAAGCCGGGGTCGATTCCCCAGATAGCTAGCGTGAGAACAAGGTTCGCGAACACCATCACGACGATCACCATCTTGATCGCGCGGCCCGCCGCGTGCCCGACCCCTTCCGGGCCGCCGGTGGCGACATAGCCGTAGTAGCACTGCAGGAATGTCGAAAGCAGCACGAACACCACCACTTTGAGCACCGAGAAGAAGACGTCGGCGCCATTGAGGAACTGGAAGAAGTAGTGGTCGTAGGTGCCCGCGGAGGTGCCGCCGAGGAACAGCACCGACAGCTTCGTCATCAGATACGCGACCGCGAGGCCAACGCTGTACAGCGGGACGATGGTCAGCGTCGCCGCGATCATCCGAGTGCTCACCAGATACGGCAGCGGGCGAATGGCAATGGATTCCAGCGCGTCGATCTCCTCGGAGATCCGCATCGCGCCGAGCTGGGCGGTGAATCGGCAGCCCGCCTGAATCGCGAAGGCCAACGTGGCCAGGATCGGGCCGATTTCCCTAGTGGTGGCGAACCCGGAGATGGCGCCGGTCAACGGGTTCATCGTGAGCAGGTTCAGCGCCGTGTACGACTCCATGCCGACGGTGATCCCGCCGAACCCGCACAGGATGATGACGACGCCGACGGTGCCGCCGCCGACGATCAGCGACCCGTTGCCCCACCCGACGTCGGCGGTGAGCCGCAGCACCTCCTTGCGATAGTGCTTGAGCGCGAACGGAATTGCCGCGACGGCCCGCACGAAGGTGATGGCCTGGTGACCGAGCCGCTGGTTGGCCCGAACCGGTCCGCGGACCGCGCCGCCGACGACGCGCAACGGTTGCAACGCCGGTGGCGTGTATCGCGACCCCATCTCAGAGCACCTTCGCCGGAAACAGCGTGTTGTACACCTGGGTGATGATGATGTTGGTGGCGAACAACATCAGGGCCGAGTTGACCACCGCCGCGTTCACCGAATTCGCGACACCACCGGGGCCGCCCCTGGTGTGCAGGCCGATATCGCAGGCGATGATCGCGGTCAGCGCCCCGAAGATGGCCGCCTTCACCAGCGCGACGATCAGGTCGTTCGCGACCGCGAAGGAGGCGAACGTGCTGATGAACGATCCCGAAGTACCGCCCTGCGCATAGACATTGAACAGATAGCCGGTGGCGAAGCCGACGAAGACCACGAACCCGCACAGCAGCATGCTCACCAGCACCGCGGCCGCGAGCCGTGGCGCAACCAGCCTGCGGATCGGATCGACGCCCATCACCTTCATGGCGTCGATCTCCTCCCTGATGGTGCGGGAACCGAGGTCCGCGCAGATGGCCGAGCCGACCGCGCCCGCGATCATCAGCGAGGTGACCAGCGGCGCGCCCTGGCGAATGATGCCGAGACCGCTGACGGCCCCGATGAAGGTGGTCGCGCCGACCTGACTCACCAGCGCACCCAGCTGAATCGAGACCACCACCGCCACCGGTATCGCGACGAACACCGTCGGCGCCGCGGACACACTGGCCATGAAGGCGCACTGCTTGACGAATTCCTGGAACGGAAACCGGCGGGTGAACAACGCCAGGAACATCTCGGCGACGGCATCACGGCCGAGGGTCACCTGGCGGCCGAGCGTCTCCAGCGACCGTTGCGGGTGCCGCTGCCATAGGCCCCTCAGGTCGTCGACGGCCTTCTCCAGATCGGTCCGGTCCGGCGGTCGTTCGGTGATCGTCACTAGGTACTGCCTCTCCAGGCTCAGGCGATGGTCAGCTGCCGTTGCAGCAAGACGAGGAGGTAGCCGACCACGGCGATGCCCGCCACGACGGCGCTCAGCACAGCCAGCCACAGTCCGAACCGGAGCACCGGATTCACCCGCGTGCGCCCGCCCAGGACCTTCACGCCGATCACTCCGATGTCGATGAGCCAAACCAAGAACATCATCAGGTCATGCACACATTCGAGAAGGTGAGCACCGGCCAGCACACGATCGAGCCCAGGAACGAGACGACCACGTCGATGCCGTGCATATCGCGCAGGTGGCCGGTGTGGGTGAGGGTCCAGATCACACCGATCAGCCCGTACGGGATGCCGAGAATGATCAGCGTCCCGAGGAACTCCGAGACCTTCATCTCGTAGCTGAACAGCCGATCCAGCTTCTTGAGCATGCGTGTCCTTTCGCGTGCCGGACGAACGCGACCGGCCGCCCGCGACGGACCACCATGGGATCCGCCGCTGGATCCAGCCGGACACCGCATGGTCCGGTATGGGGCGCTATGTTACGCACGATTCCACCAACCATGGAAGACTTTCCCGTAGATTGGTTACCCTGTTACCTGGAATAATCGCATGAACGCACCCTCGTTGACGCGACAGACCTGGGCGGCTTAAGTTATCTGTAGTTCACAGGGTGTGCACACCCTGCGGAGTCGATTCAGGACACGGAAGGACTCCCCATGACCGCCGCCGCTCATTCCTCGAATCGCCGCGACACCGTCCCGATGACGAAAGACCGAACGCGGATCACCATCGGTTCCGCGCACCGGCCGGTCACGAAGCGGCCGATCAAACTGACCGACGCGCTCGACTTCTGGTCCTTCGCGGGTGCCGCGGCCAATGTGGTGATGCAGATGGCAAGGCCGGGCGTAGGGTACGGCGTCGCCGAGAGCAAGGTCGAATCCGGGTCGCTGCTCCAGCACCCGTGGAAACGGGCCCGCACCACGACGCAGTATCTGGCGGTCGCCATCCTCGGCACCGAGCAGGAACGGCTCGCCTACCGCGAGGCGGTGAATGTCGCGCACCGGCAAGTACATTCGGCGCCGGGCGCGCCGGTGAAGTACAACGCGTTCGACCGAAATCTCCAATTGTGGGTCGCCGCTTGCCTGTACATCGGCTTCGAGGACACCTATCAACTGCTGCAGGGGCGGATGAGCGACGAGCAGGCCGAGGCGTTCTATCTGTCGTCCTCGACGCTGGGCACCACGTTGCAGGTGACCGAGGAGATGTGGCCGCCAACCCGCGCGGAATTCGATCGATACTGGAACGAAGCCTGCGAACAGGTGATGATCGACGAGTACGTGCGCGGCTACCTGGACGATCTGCTGAATCTACGGATGATCCACTGGTATCTGCGGCTGCCGTTCCGAAACCTGTTGAAATTCCTCACGATCGGGTTCCTCGCGCCGATCTTCCGCGAACAACTCCAGGTCGAATGGAGCGCCGCCGACCAGCGGCGTTTCGAGCACCTGTTCGTGTTCGTCGCCTTCGTCAATCGGTTCATCCCACGCTTCCTCCGGCACGGCGGAACCTACAGCCTGCTGGCGGATGTGCGGCGTCGAATCCGCAAGCAGAAGAACCTCATCTGAGCCGCTGCGGAATCGTGGCTCCGCGAGCATGGCTCCGTCGTCCGGGCGGTTACTCGCCCGGACGACGGAGACCCCTCGAATCAGACTGGCACTAGGGGCACAGCGCGTCACTGAGGATGGCGATGGCCTCGGGCTCCGCCTCCATGTCCTTGGTGAACTGGTAGGTCACCGCCCGCCCCTCGGTCGTCGCGCCGGTCAACGTGAGATAGCCGTAGATGCCGCCGCCGTGACCGAAGAACTGCGCACCACAGGACAAGCGCATCGACCCAAGACCTAGGCCGTAATCCATTGTGGCGTCGGGACCCGCGGGCACAGCGTCACGCATCTCGCGCAGTTCGTCGGCAGGCACCACCCGGCCTGCGGCCAGCGCCGCGTAGAAGCGGTTCAAGTCGGCGCCCGTCGCGACCAAGGCGCCTCCCGCCCACGGAATCGACGGCTCGGTGCGCGACACGTCGGTGACCGTACCGTTCACCACCGCATAACCTTTCGGATGTGGGCCGCGGATATCGCGTTCCCCCGGTCCGGGCAAGTAGGTATCGGCCAATCCCTGAGGTTGCAGAATCCGCCGGTTCAGCTCATCGACATACGATGCGCCGGTGACCTTTTCGATCAGCATGCCGGCCACGATGTAGTTGATGTTGCTGTATTCCCAGCGCGTCCCCGGTGCGAAAACGGCGGGCCGTTCGAGGGTCATCGCGACGGCTTCGGCGGGTGTCATCGTGCGATCGTTCAGTACCGCCTGGTACTCATCCGCGCGCGGATCGTCGGCGAAGTCCGGCAGTCCGGTCTGGTGACGCAGCAGCTGGCGCACCGTGATCGCCCGCCCATCGATGCCGTCCCCGGTCAGCAGCCCGGGCAGATAGGTATCGACCGGTTCGTCCAGCCGCACCTTTCCCTCCGACACGAGCTGCAAAACGATCGCGCTGGTGAAGGTTTTGGTGATGCTGCCCGCCCGGACCCGTTGCGGCGGATCGGCCGGAATCGCGGCGCCCGTGGCCATATCGGCCACCCCGCTGGTGAGCACAACGGTCTTACCGTTATCGGTGACGGTCGCGATCGCCCCGGTGACACCGGCGGCCACGATCCTGTCGATATCGGCCTGTACGGCGCGAATCTTGTTGTCCGACACTCCCGCTGCGGTCTCTGACCCTTGGTCCGAGGTGCACCCGGCAAGCAGAGCAACCGCGGAAAGGGTGACAATGATCGGTGCGAATCGCATACCCGAAACGCTAGGAATCGGCGGGCCCGCACACATCGGGGACGGACCCCGAGATTCCCCCTGAACCGGCCTCCCCTACAGGGATGAGTCGAAATCCAGGGCTTGCGTTGGAGCGCACTCCAACTTTTATGGTCGTCCCATGACCAGCACCCAGCACCCCACCGGCCAGGACGATCGTTATGCGCGCGGCCTCGCGCTGCTCGAGCAAATCGGCGATCCGGCCGTGCTCGACAGCCTGGCCGACATCGCCCCCGGCTTCGGCCGCCTCACCGTCGAGTTCGGTTACGGCGACATCCTCTCGCGCCCCGGACTCACCCTGCGGCAGCGGCAGCTGGCCACCGTGGGCGCGCTCGCCGCCCTCGGCAACGCCGCGCCCCAACTGCGCTTCCACATCGAGGGCGCGCTCAATGTGGGCTGCACCCGCACGGAGATCGTCGAGACGCTGATCCATGCCAGCGTCTACGCGGGCATCCCGGCCGCGCTCAACGGGCTCACCGCCGCCAAGGAGGTCTTCGCCGCCCGGACCGACCTGCCCGCCGAACCCGTCCCGGCCACCGCACCGGAAGGCAACCGATTCGACCGCGGTGCGGCCGCTCTCGCCGAGGTCGACGGGCACGCGGGCGAACAGGTCATTGCCTCGCTGCAAGACATCGCCCCGGACTTCGCCCGCTACCTCATCGAGTTCGCCTTCGGCGACATCTACTCCCGGCCCGGGCTCGATCTGCGGACCCGCGAACTGGTGACCGTGGCCATGTGCACCGCCCTCGGCGTCGCGCCGCAGCTGGCAGTGCACGTCCACGGCCTGCTCAACGTCGGGGGCAGCGAAAAGGAGGCCGTCGAGGTGATGATCCAGATGGCCGGGTACGCCGGATTCCCCGCCGCGCTCAACGGAATCGCGGTGGCGCGCACGGTCTTGGCCGAGCGGAAGAGCCATCAGAATTCCGATGTCTGATATCGGCGATCCCATTGGCCAGGCTACGGAGGCGGTCCTAGTGTCGGAACTATGGCGAAACTACTTTTTGTGCTGACCGGTGCCGACACCTGGACACTTTCCGACGGGACCCGGCACCCGACCGGATTCTGGGCCGAGGAATTCGCGGTGCCGTACGAGGCGGTCAAGGCGGCGGGTCATGAGGTCGTGGTCGCCACCCCCGGCGGCGTGCAGCCACCGGTGGACCAGGGCAGCCTCACCGCCGACGCCAACGGCGGTCAGGACAAGGCCGACAAAATCGCCGAAACCCTGGCGGAGTGCACCGAACTGCACCATCCCGTCAAACTGGCGGAGGTCGACCTCACCGACTATGCCGCGGTCTTCTACCCCGGCGGCCACGGCCCCATGGAAGACCTCGCGGTCGATGCCGAATCCGGCAAGCTGCTCACCGCCGCACTAGAATCCGGTAAGCCGCTGGCGGTCGTCTGCCACGGGCCCGCCGCGCTGCTCGCCGCCACGAAGGCCGACGGCAGCAATGCCTTCGCCGGGTACGCGCTGACCGGATTCAGCAACGCGGAGGAGACCCAGGCCGGTCTGGCGGACAGGGCACAGTGGCTGCTGCAGGACCGGCTCGTCGAGTTGGGCGCCGACTTCCGCGAGGGCGAACCGTGGGCGCCGAATGTCGTCGTCGACCGTAACCTGATCACGGGACAGAATCCCGGCTCCTCCGCCGCCGTGGCCACGGCGCTGCTGCAAAAGTTGGGCTGACGTTTCGCTCGCCGCGAACGCCACCCGCGTGCGGGGAATCGACAGCACGACGTCGACGTTGCTCGCGATAGCACCGTCGCCTCGCGACGGCCGACCGGCTCGTCCGCTTTCGCGCAATTCCACTTCGGAAGGAACCGAATTTCCTATGAGCACCAACCTCCACGCACGGCCCGCCGAAGCGTCCGGCACCTTCGCCCTCGGCGGTGACCTACCCGTTCACCGGCTCGGCTACGGCGCCATGCAGCTGACCGGTCCCGGCGTCTGGGGCGAACCCGAGGATCCTGACGAGGCGGTACAGGTTTTGCGGCGGGCCGTCGAACTCGGCATCAATTTCATCGACACCGCCGATTCCTATGGCCCGTTCGTCAGCGAGCAGCTCATCCGGAAGGCATTGCACCCGTACGCCGATGATCTGGTGATCGCTACCAAGGGCGGCTTGACGCGCTCGGGGCCGGGCGACTGGCGGCCGGTCGGCAGGCCCGAATATCTGCGCCAGCAAACCGAACTCAGCCTGCGCCACCTCGGCGTCGAGCAGATCGACCTCTACCAGCTGCATCGGATCGACGAGCAGGTGCCGCTGGCCGATCAGCTCGGCGAGCTCGTGCTGCTCCAGCAGGAGGGCAAGATCCGGCACATCGGCGTCTCCCAGGTGAGCGTCGAGCAGCTGAAGCAGGCCCGCGAGATCGCCACGATCGTCTCGGTGCAGAACCTGTACAACCTGGCCAACCGCACCGACGAGGACGTGCTCGACTACGCCGAGCGGGAGAGCATCGCGTTCATCCCGTGGTTCCCGATCGCCACCGGCGAGCTCGCGCGGCCGGGCGGCCCGCTCGACGCGATCGCCAAGGAGCACGGCGCGAGCCCCGCCCAGCTCGCGCTCGCCTGGCTGCTGCGCCGCTCGCCGGTAATGCTGCCGATTCCCGGCACCTCCAGCGTCGCGCACCTCGACGAGAACACCGACGCCGCGCGGATCACCTTGACCGACAAGGAGTTCGAGGCGCTCTCCGCGGCAGCCTGAACCAACCCCGAAGCAAGGCGGACTCGGCCCCACCCCGAGTCCGCCTTGCTCATTTTTCGGCGGCCCGCCGGAAGCAGTAGGCCGCCGCGGCCAGATACTGGCGGCAACGCGCGCCGTGACCGCCGTGCACGGTGAGGATGAATCGCGCTCGGTCGTAGCTGAGACCCACCGGATCAAGCCCGCAGTCGCGGCTTTGTACTCGCCACAATTCCCGGACATCCGAGTGCAATACGTCCATTGTTCACCTCCACGTAAAGTCGGTGCACCCGGCACCGAAAGGCGCCCCGGAATCCCGCGGGACACGGATGGATCGGACCGTGTCGGACCTTGCGTCGGATTCTGGAATGCCGGCGCCCTCGTCAGGGGTTTGGGCAGAACCCCCGGCACCGGGTGCTGCTTCAGCGTGCACGTTGCGATTCGGTGGATAACAGTCCCGAATGCGGTAATTGCGAGTAGTTTCCGTTTGTATCAGCCTGGTGCGAGGAAGCGGGACCTATGGTTGAGATCGACTGGACGGGCGAGGATGTCCGAGCGCTTCGCGCCGCGATGCGGCGAAGTCGGTACGAATTCGCGCGTCTGGTGGGCGTCACCCCGCGCACCGTCGTCCTATGGGAAAACGGCCGGACCAACCGCATGCATGCCGCGAGCCAGCGGCTGCTCGACCGGGTTCTGTCCGAAGCCGATCCCGTCGTCGTCGCGCGATTCGAGCGGGCCGTCACAGCGAGCCGGGGCACCGGCTTCGACCTAGCGGACACCTACTCGGCGCTCGATACGGAAACCCAGCTCGGTAGGGACATCGGGCTCGACAAGGAAGTCGAGGATGACGACGTGCGAAGGCGAGAGTTATTGGCCTGCATCGGGGTCGGCCTCACCGGGCCTGCCGCCGATCTGGTAGCGGGCGAACCGGAGAAGATGCTGGCCACCCTGGATGCCGGATCGATCAGCGAGCGACGCCTCGAACTGTTCGAGCACTCGGTCGAGGCACTCGGCAAACAGGTGGTGCGGGTGCCGCCACACGAGCTGCTCGCCACCACCCTCGAGCAGTTCCGCACCGTCCGTGGAACTCTCGGCCAGCGGCAGGCAACCCACCATCAGGTCCGGCTGGTGCGCACGGCGGGCCGACTGGCCAATGTGGTCGGCGAGATCCTGTTCAACGAAGGACATCTGGGCCAGGCCCGCATGTGGTACGGCACCGCTATCCACGCCGCGCAAGACATCGGTGATCGATATTCCGAGGATATCGCCATGGCCGGTCTCGCATATCTACCGACCTATAGCGACAAACCGAAGGAAGTCTTGAACTTGCTCGGTGGCCGCCTCGACCAGAATCCGGCACACGGCCCCGCCGCCGCCTGGTTGTGGGGAATAGCGGCCAGGGCACATGCCCGTCTCAATAATGCCGACCAGTTCGCGCGGTGTATCGAAAGATCCGGACGTGCATTGGAAAATATTGACCCGGAAGAGCTTACGGTCGGAATCTTTTCTTATCGCCCGGAAAAGCTCGCGTTCTATCAAGCTATCGGCTACGCCGATCTCGGCCGCGCGGCGGAAACCGCCAACGCCGCTGCCCGCGCGCTGGCCAGGTACGACCCGAAGGAAACAACGGAACCGGCGCTCGTCCGCCTCGAACACGCCACCGCGTTGCTGAGTTCCGGAGAAATCGATGAAGCGTGTTCCGTTGCGACACAAGCGATCACCAGTCACCACACCTACATCGGCCTGACTGTCACCAAGCGCGCCAGGCAGTTCGACGCCGCGCTCACCGGTTTTCGCGGTCGAGCGGTCGCCGAGTGGCGCCAGCACGCCCGCTCGGTCATCGAGTCGACCCGAACGAAGGCATAGCGAACCGTCATTCGGCGGCGGCTCACGATCAGACGTGCTGATCGGTGAGATTCCGGCGAGCCGACGGTGGTGCGCTGCTGTGGCGCTAAGCGTTGGCGGTGTCCTGCGGACGGTGCCGGTGCATGATCCGGTCCAGCCAGACGCTGATCTGTTGTGTTTGCGCGGGAGTCGGGCGTCCCGCCTCCCAACGGTGGGCTGCTTCGATCAACGTCTCCGGCAGCGTGGGGGTGATCCGTTGATTCGTCATACTTCTATGATGCACTGGGGCGCAGCGAAGTACGAGTAGGGGGCGGGGTGCGCCGGTCGGCAGCGGGATTTGCGGCGGCACACCCCGCCCATACGGGCGGTTTGGGCGGTTCGGTACGGCCTCAGGGTGTTTCGTTGGACATGGCCTCGATGAGGGACTTCGGCCGCATATCGACCCAATGGGTTCGGACGTACCGCAGACAGGCCTGGCGTGCGGCAGCGCCGTAGGCGATGGTCCAGCCGCCGGGGACGGCGGCGAAGACCGGCCAGAGCGAGTGCTCGCCATCGTCATTGACGAGGACGTAGAACTGCGCGTCGTCGTCATCGAAGGGGTTGTTCATCGGGGTTTTCCTTTTCCTGGTTGGGTCAGGTTTTCGGGGTCTGTGCGCGGAAGAGGGGTGCCGACGGCCGACGGCATGACCGGTCGGCGACGCGCGGCAATGCGCGGCGACGGTGCGGATGATTCGAAAGAGGGTGCGGGGAACGACTCCTCGGCAGTCGCGGAGACGCCGGGGTAGATGACGGGGTGCACACTTCGATGGCGGGTTCGCCGGACAGATCCGCGGTGCAGCGGAACTCGGCGGAATCCCCGTCGGTGCCGGACCTTCCCTGTGTCCGGCACCGACGAAGTCTGTGGCGACCACTTGGCCGTCGGTGACCGTGAGCTGCGGATCGAACTCGGTCACGCCTTCCCCCAGCGTACTGGCGACCACCGACAAGTCGGGCAATTCGACGTCGATTGTCGAAACTTCATCGCCGGCGAGCGACCCTCCAGCGCACCGGACCACGCCGGCTGAGCTGTACCCCCGACAGATACAGCTCACCCGGCGCTGCGGTCTCGGGGACTGCTGGGGCCGCGCGCTGCACCGGCCCGACTCCGTATGGTGCACCAGAGCCTCCTCATTTGGCGAAACAACAGCGAGCCGGCGCCTGCGGGCAGCACGAATACGCCGGTGCCCCAGGCTGCTCTGCCCGGTGCACGGCCCCGATCACTCAGTCGATTCGGCGAAGGGCGCGCGGCGCTCGCCTCAGCTTCTGGCTACCACACACGGACGCGACCCGTGTGTTGCGAACATTAGGCGTTCGATTAATAAAGTGGACGATTTTCCATTGAACAATTCCGGGCGGCCTTTTCGGCGATCATCACCGTCGTGGCCTGCGGGCCACGGCTCAACGGCACCGGGACGACAGCGAGATCGACCACCGACAAACCGGTCACGCCGTGCACCCGGCACCGCTCGTCCACCACCGCTCGATCGTCGGTCGCGGGCCCCATCCGGCAGGTGCCGGAGAGGTGTTGCGAGGTAGCCAGATTCGCCTGCAGCCAGGCACCGGCCTGCTGCGGCGACCGCGGTATCCGCTCGGTGAGCAGTTCCGCCGACATGTGGTGCAGCACCTCCGATGCCGTCGCGACCGCGTCGCGTAGCCGGGTCCGATCGTGCTCGGCCGAGAGATAGTCGTGCTCGATGACCGGCGGTACCGCGGGGTCGGCCGAGCGCAGCCGCAACACACCGGCGGAGCGCGGCCGCATCAGGGCAACGCCGAGTCGTCCTACGCCAGGGGTGAAAGCGACCGTGTAGGGGCGGATTTCGACATCGTCGGTTTCCAGGACGTATTCCAAGGGAACGGTTGCTCGTTCCGGTGTGCGGAGTCGATATTCGAGACCGATTTCGGGGTGGTCGGTGAACCAGGCACCGACCGGTGCGGGATGCACGACCGGGATATCGAGTGCCCGCAGCTGTTCGGGGTTGCCGATGCCGGAACGCAGCAGCAGCGCGGCGGATTCGATCGCGCCCGCGCTGAGCACGATGCGGTCGGCCCAGATGGTTTCGGTCCGGTCGTCGCGCAGCACGTCGACACCGACGGCGGCCGTGCCGTGGAAGCGGATGCGCAGCACCGACGTCGCGCTCCGCACCGTGAGATTCGGCCGAGACAACACCGGCAGCAGGTAGCCGGACGCGGTGCTCACCCGCCTACCGTTGTCCGTATTGCACGGCACCGGGCCCACGCCTTCGATGGCACCCGCGCCTGCGTTGAGATCGGGAATAGCCGGAAACCCCAGTGCCGCACAGGCAATGGCGAACTGCTCGCTCAGCGGTACCGGATTTGCGGTGCGGCGCACCGGAATCGGGCCGGACCCGCCATGCCAGGGCTGGTCACCGAAGTCGAGGTCACGCTCCGAACGGCAGTATGCGGGAAGCACCGAATCGAACGACCAGGCCTGCGACGAACCCGACTCCGCGCTCCACGCCGCGAAGTCCGCCGCGGTGGCCCGCACGAAGTAACTGCCGTTGACCGCACCCGAACCGCCGAGCACCTTGCCGCGCACTATGTTTCCCCGCACCGCTACGCCGTCGTCGGCGAGGGTGACCGGATAGCGCCACAGCCACGGTGCGTCCGCGCCGATCGGCATGCGGGTGGCGTCGAGCAGTTCCGCCGGAAATCCGTCCGGCGCGACCCACATCGGACCGGCCTCGAGCAGCCGGACGGTGTGGTCCGGCTGCTCGGTCAACCGTGCCGCGAGCACACAGCCCGCGGTGCCGCCCCCGACGATGAGCGTGTCGGTCATCCGAACCCGGTCCGATCGGTGCTGACGGCGCGGATCAGTGGGACGGCGCAGCGGGTTTCAGCGATTCCGGGCTGCGCGCGCGGAACGCGCCCACCCAGAGCCCGGTGCCGTAGGCGATGTCGTCGAGCCGCTTGTACGCCACGTAGCGCACCGGATCGAGGCCACCGGCATCGCGATGGGTGAACCAGTCGGCGAGACCGTCGGCGACGGCCATGGTGATCGCGATGCGCCGAATGCGCCGCGACGCCAGCATCGCCAGCAGCGTCACCGGCCAGTAGTGCCTGCACATCGCCGAGGCCAGGCGCCACAGACCGGCGAAGAAACCACGGGACAGGTAGATCGCGGCGATCCGCGTCGGGTTGTCCAGTTCCGCGAAGACCCGGCGTAGTCGGACCAGCGCCGTCGCCAGCGTGATCAGCCCGCCGATCAGCCCCCACTTGGACAGCGTGGCGAACAGGAACGCGGCCAGCACCGTCCAGGAGGGCACCGACAGTGGCGAGACCATGCCGGGGTGGCGTTCACCGAGCGGCGCTGCGCCCGTGCCGTAGAACATCTTTCGGCCGAACCAGGCGCGGAAGGAAACCCGGTGGTCGTGCGCGACGTGAGCGGCGGGCTCGTAGCGCAACCGCCAGCCCGCCTGCTCGAGCCGCCAGCACAGATCCACGTCCTCGGCGACCTGCATCGACTCGTCGAATCCGTCCTGCGCCAGCAGTGCCCGGCGACGCACCAGCAGCGCGGCGCTCGGCACGTACGACACCAGTCCGTGCGACTGCACTGCGGCCTCCCGCCTGCCCAGATCCAACGAGGAGCGGGTGTGCTCGTAGCGGGCGAGGGCATTGGACTCCGGGTCGAGCGCGACGATCCTTGGGGCAACCAGCGCCACCTCCGGATCGCTGAAGTGCCCGAGCATCACCTCGAGCCAGCCGCTGCGCGGCACCACGTCGGAGTCGAGGAACGCGACGAAGTCGGTTGTCGCGGCCTTCAATCCGGCATTGCGCGCGGCGGCGGGGCCCTGCCGGTGGTCGTGCCGCAGCACGGTGACCCGGCAGCGGGTGCCCCGGTCACGCGGGATCTGCACCGGCTGGTCCGAGCCGTCGTCGACCACGATGACGTTGTGCCCGCGCAGTGCCGCGAGTAGCCGGGCGAGCCCGTCGGCGTTGTTGTGTAGCGGCACAATGACGGTGACGTCCTCGGGTGAGGGCAGCAGGCGGGGACGCGGGTTGGCGACTCCGGAGTCGAGCAGCCGTCTGGCAACGGTCGCGGACTTCGGGCCGGTCACCTCGAGGTACCCGTCGCCGATCATCTCGGCGGCCTCCGGGGCAAGTCGCAGCAACCGTGCGGGCGAACCGCCGATCAGTACCCGGCCTCCGGAGTATGCGCGTACCCGTGGATCAATCCGCACCCCGAATCCGTCGGGCAGGCGATCATGGCGCATTCCTGGCATGCTAGGCGGAGATTCGCGCGTAAGCATCATCAGTCCGGTTAAAAGGACAGAATTCCGCACGAAACCGCTCCGCCGAGAGCTGTGACACCTGTTGCGACGGACGATGAAGCGCCGACTCGCGCCCGATTCCAGCATCCGGCAACGCGAGGGCAATCGGCCGGTCGTGACCGGAAGACGCCCGCCGCGCGGTCGGCAGCATACGGTTGGTTACCGCCATGGCGTCAGGCGAGCGGGTTCTCGTCGCAGGCCCGGGACGGGCGACGTTCAGGCGGGAATACGCTCGGGCGCGTCACGGACAGCGTCAGTGGGACGGGGGCGGGTTTGCGCGAACTCGTCCGGGGCGTCACCCGCCGGGAGTGATCGACCGAGGAGCGCGGGATCAGCCTGCCGGTGTCGGCCAACGCCGCCTCGCCGTAACCCTGGACGCACTCCGGGTCCGGCCCGTCGGCGGGCAAGCCGGTGAAGAACTTCGCCGCCATGCAGCCGCCGCGGCACGAGTCAAAGTGACTGCACGACGCGCACGCGCCGCCACCGCTCGGCTCGCGCAGCTCAGCGAACAGCTGGGACTCCTGCCATACGGTGCGAAAACCGCCGTCGGACACCACATTTCCGGCGTGGAACCGGTCGTGGATGGCGAACGGGCAGGCGTACACATCGCCGACCGGATCGACCAGGCAGACCACCCGGCCCGCGCCGCACAGGTTCAAGCCGGGCAGGGCCTGACCGAGCGCGGACAGGTGGAAGAACGAGTCACCGGTGAGCACGCCCTCGCCGTTGCGCACCAGCCAGTCGTAGAGCACCCGCTGCTGGTCCTGCGTCGGATGCAGGTCGTCCCAGACATCCGCGCCGCGGCCTGACGGGCGCAGCCTGGTCAATCGTAAGGTGGCACCGTACTTTTCGGCGATAGCCCGGAATTCGTCGAGCTGGCCGATGTTGTGCCTGGTCGCCACGACGGACAGCTTCGCGTCCCGGAAGCCCGCCGCGGCAAGGTTTTCCAGTGCCCGGATGGCCATGTCGTAGGAACCAGGACCGCGCACCGCGTCGTTCACCGCGGCGTCGGCACCGTCCAGCGAGATCTGTACGTCGACATAGTCGCTCGCGGCCAATCGCGCGGCAACCGCCGGGGTGATCCGAACCCCGTTGGTGGAGAACTTCACTCCCACGTGGTGCGCCGTCGCGTAGTCCACCAGCTCCCAGAAGTCCGGGCGCACCGTCGGCTCGCCGCCGCCGATGTTCACGTAGAAGATCTGCATGCGCTCGAACTCGTCGATCAGTGCCTTGCACTGTTCGGTGCTCAGCTCCCGCGGATCGCGGCGGCCGGACGAGGACAGGCAGTGCACACAGGACAGATTGCAGGCGTAGGTCAGTTCCCAGGTGAGGCAAATCGGTGCGGCCAGACCGGATTCGAACCGATCGACCAGACGCACCGCCGCGTCGGACGGCGGGACCACCCCCGCCGTCGACGGTGCCGGAGCCGGGCTCACGGCGGCGGGCGCCAACGGAGCATCGGCCGGCGCCCCGACGATCATGTCGGAATCGACCAGCTGTGTCAGCGCTTTCACGTAGAGCACGGCATTCTCGTCGGAAATACCGGCCGCGCGCAGCGCCGTGCGCGCGGAGGGGTGGGCCGGCAGCGACCGCACGATCTCGACGATCCGCTGACTCTTCAGGAAGGAGAGTTTGCGGGTGCCGAAGTGGTAGAGCAGCGCACCGAACGGTTCCGGCCGCAGCGCCACCCGCGGATGCAACTGCCATCGGGTATCGAGATCGAGCATGGTCTGCACCGCCTGTCAGTAAACGCCGCACATGCCGTCGATGGACACCTCTTCGATGAGGGTCTCCTCGACCAGCGGTGCCGCGGCGTCGTCGCGAGCCTCGACTGCGCCGACCGTTCCCGAGTGGTCGGTGTCGGTGTGTCCGTTGGATCCGTATTCCGGCATGGGTACCTCCGAGCGAGCGATCCGTGGCCGCGGCCACCCGGTGTAGCCGCCGTCACACGATAACGTCATCCGCTGACAAAATGGAACAGGTTCTCGGTATCCACTTCGGCAGCGGCCGGGACGCCCGGCACACATCGCACATCAGGAGGGCCGTCCTGCGCACCTGAGTCCAGCTGATCGCGCATAGACTTCGGATGGAACGCAGCTGAACAGGACGGGACGGGCGGCACGCGCCCGCGGTGGTAGAGGTGGCATGGGAGTCGGACGAATGCAGGCGAGCGGAGGCGGCAATACCCTGTCGGAGTCCGAGATCGTCGAGGCCGCGCTGCGGGTGGTCCGCGAAGACGGTGTGGAGAAGTTGTCGATGCGGCGACTGTCCCGCGAACTCGGCGTCTCGCCGATGGCGCCGTACTACTACGTCGCCGACAAGCGCGAGTTGCTCGACCTGGTTGCCACCGCCGCACTGACCGGAGTACGCACGCCACCACCGGAATCCGGCCCGTGGCAGTACCGGCTGCGTGACCTCATCGACCAGATCGACGACAAGCTGCGCAAGCATCCCGGCCTCGGCGACGTGCTGATCGAGCAGATGCTCGGCAAACAGCTCGACCTGATCGCCGCGATCATGGAGATCCTGTTCGAGGCGGGTTTCACCGACCGCAACGTACTCGCCGCGTACGCGACGATTCACACCTACCTGTTCGGCCGCAGCCGGGTGAACCCGCGTGATCGCGCGCCGCTGTCCGACGTCGCGCTGCCCGCCGCGGTCGAGCGCGCCACCAAGCACATGGCGGACCTGCGCGGAAAGTATGCCTACGACTTCGGCATGGAGGTGCTGATCTCCGGCCTAGAGGCCCAGCTTGTCCGGCAGTCGAAGTCCGACGTACGATGAAACTGCAACACGTTCTAGTTTTGGCGCCGTGCAGTGCCTGTGCCGGGTTCGAGAGGACGCAATGAATACAGAATCGCGCAGCGATGCCATGGGGGGTGGTGGCCGGGGGGCGGATAGGCCCACTGTCGAGGTTCCACATGGCTCGCGCTCGGTCGTGCTGCGGGTAGCCGCGGTCATCGCCGAGACGGCCGACACCTGTTCGCTGGTCTTCGACGTTCCCGAGGAGATGGCCGAGCGCTTCCGCTACCAGCCCGGCCAGTTTCTCACGCTGCGCGTGCCGAGCGAGCTGACCGGCTCGGTGGCTCGCTGCTATTCGCTGGCCAGCTCGCCGTATACCGACGATCGGCCGAAGGTCACCGTCAAACGGACCGAGGGCGGCTACGGCTCGAACTGGGTGTGCGACAACGTGAAAGCGGGCGACTCGCTCGAAGTGCTGCCGCCTTCAGGCGTTTTCACGCCGAAGGATCTGGACGCGGATCTGCTGCTGTTCGGCGCGGGCAGCGGCATCACGCCGGTGATGTCGATCCTGAAGTCGGCGCTGGCGCGCGGCAATGGCCGAATTGTGTTGGTATACGCCAATCGTGACCACGAATCGGTGATCTTCGCCGGCGAGCTGCGGGAACTCGCGGACAAGCATCCGCAGCGGCTGACCGTGATCCACTGGCTCGAATATCTGCAAGGGCTGCCGACCGCCGACGCGCTGGCCGCCCTGGTGGCCCCGTACCAGGAGTACGAGGCGTTCATGTGCGGACCGAAGCCGTTCATGGACCGGGTGCACGACGCGCTCGCGCAGCTCAGCGTGCCGCGCTCGCGCACGCATGCCGAGGTGTTCAATTCCCTTGCCGGCGACCCGTTCGCGGACCAGGCGCCGATCGAGGTGTCCGACGCGGAGGCGGCCGAGGCGGCGACGGTCGAGGTGGAACTCGACGGCGAAGTGCACGAGCTGAAGTGGCCGCGCAAGCAGACGCTGGTGGACATCATGCTGGCCAAGGGCCTCGACGTGCCCTACTCCTGCCAGGAAGGCGAATGCGGTTCGTGCGCGTGCACGGTGCTCGAGGGCAAGGTGGAGATGGACAACGCCGAAATTCTCGACCCGGAGGATATCGAGAACGGCTACATCCTCGGCTGCCAGGCGCATCCGGTGACGGACCACCTCAAGATCCAGTTCTGATCTTCGCGGACTACTGCGCGCGATAGTGAGCGCGGACCGCGGGTTCGAGGTGTTCGGTGGCGTAGCTCAGGGCCGTTCGCCCCAGCTCGGCCGCGTGCTTGTCCAGAAAGCCGGTCAGTAGTCGCTGATCGATGCGTTTGCCGACCTCGCGCAGCATCCAGCCGAGTGCCTTCTGGATGAGGTCGCGGCGATCGTCGAGCAGGCGCTCGGACAGCTCGAAAGTGGTTGTGGCGTCGCCGGTTTTGATGAACGCGAAGGTGGACAGCAGCGCGACCCGCCGCTCCCACAGCGAATCCGCGCGGGCCAGCTCGAAGAGCAGGTCCCGTGGTTTGTCCAATAGCCATGGGCCGATGATGTTTTCGGCGGACGCGTCGACCAGGTCCCAATTGTTCACGCGGCCGCGGCGCACGGCGGCAAGGTAAAGATCCACCATTGCCGCGCGCGCCTGGTCATCGAAGGTGCTCGGCTTGGCTGCCTTGGCGAACTTGGCGTTGAGAATGACCAGCCCCGCCAGCCGGTCCTCGTGCACGGCGCTGTCCAGCAGTGCGTCGATCTCGTCGAGGGGCAGTGCCGCAAAACGTTTCGCGATGGCGCGGGTCATCGGTACGCGCACCCCGATGAAGACGTCACCCTCGCCGTACTCTCCTGGCCCGGTCTTGAAGAACCGCTGGAGATGGATCGCGTCGGCGGGGTTCGCGACTGCCAATAGGGCGGCCTGCACGTCCGCGGCGGTCGGTGCCTCGGTCATCGAACGAACCTCCTTCCGGCGCGGCAAGTCAGCCCTGGGCGCCGAGGACCCGGCCGGATTCGAAGCTGGCAGCGCTGGCGGGCAGCGTGCCGGGCCGTCCGCTGTTCCGCACGATCACCGCACCATTGCCCGGCGTGGGGCGGCCGAGCGCGTCCATCCGCCGAATCGTCTGTGCGGCAACGGCTTGCGCGCTGTCGAAGAGGCGGACACCATCGGGCAAGGCGGCGACTATCGAGTCGATCACCAGCGGGTAATGGGTACAGCCGAGGACTACGCCTTCGACGTCGTCGGGGGTCTGCTCGACGGCGCGGGCGATGGATTCGCGGGCCGCGACCAGGTCGCCCCGATCGATCGAGTCCGCGAGACCGTGACAGGCCACCCCCACCACATCGGCGTCGCCGCCGAACTTGGCGATCAGATCCGCCTGGTACCTGCTCGCGGTGGTGGCCGCGGTCGCCCATACCGCCACCGAGCGGCAGACGGCCGCCGCGGGTTTGATCGCGGGCACGGTACCGATCACCGGCACATCCGGTCCGACCTCCGCGCGCACGTGCTCCAAGGCGGTGACACTGGCGGTGTTGCACGGAATCACGATCACCTCGGCACCCAATCCGACCGAGGTGCGTGCGGTCTCGACCACCCGGTCGATCGTCCACTGCTCCGGCTTCGGCCCCCATGGCGCGCCGTCGGGGTCCAATTGCAGCAGCAGATCCACGTCCGGCCGCAGCTTGCGCAGCCAAGCGGATGTGGGCAGCAGCCCGAGACCCGAATCGATGAGCGCGACGATCACAGAGACAACCGTATTACAGTGCCCGATCGCGATATGCGCGGTAGCGGCTCGACCGGTCACCGGAGGGCCGGGCCGAGCCGGTTG
This sequence comes from Nocardia iowensis, assembly GCF_019222765.1. Taxonomy (NCBI): domain Bacteria; kingdom Bacillati; phylum Actinomycetota; class Actinomycetes; order Mycobacteriales; family Nocardiaceae; genus Nocardia; species Nocardia iowensis. The sequence goes on from NZ_CP078145.1 coordinate 8,117,411, forward strand.
CGTGCGGCGGCTTCAGGCGCGACCCGGCCCCCCGCGCGGGTCGGTAGCGCCCGGCCGGGTGGCCGAACTCAGCTGGGGGCGAGCAGTTCCGACACCGGAGCGCCCGCGGCGATCTTGGCCCTGGCCTTCATCACCTGAGCCGTCATACCCGCGCCGACGACACCGGTGAGCTTGCCGTCCTGCGCGTAGAAGGCGAGGAATCTACGGCCGTCATCGACAACGAGGTGTACGTCGTCGGTGGCCGCGGGGGTGCCGAGGGCCTGGATCTTCACGTCGTACTGGTCGCTCCAGAAGTACGGGACGCGGGCCGCGGTCGGCGCGGCGGCGCCGAGGATCGCACAGGCCACCAAGCGTGCCTGTTCGCCCGCGTTGGTCCAGTGTTCGATCCGCTTACGCTGACCGGTCCGGTGCAGCCAAGCCGCGACGTCACCGACCGCCCAGACACCTTCGACCGAGGTCCGGCCCACCTCGTCGGCCAGTACGCCGCCGCCCGCCGCGGCGTCGGCCAGGGCAATGCCGGACTCGGTGAGCCATTCGGTCACCGGGCGCGACCCGACACCGATCACCACCAGGTCGGCGGCCACCTCGGCGCCGTCGGAAAGGACGGCGCCGCGCACCCGGCCGTTGTCGGCCAGCAGCGTACCGAGGCCGGTGCCGCAACGCAGATCGACACCTTCGGCGCCGTGCATCCTGGCCACCAACGCGCCGACTTGCGCACCGAGTACCGAGGCGAGCGGGGTCGGCTGCGGCTCGATCAGCACCACCGGCAGGCCGCGGGTGCGGAAGCTGGCCGCGAGTTCGCAACCGATGAATCCGGCCCCGACCACGAGCGCCGTTGTCGCCTCGGCCAATTCGGTGCGCAGCGCGGCGGCGTCGGCGTGGCCGCGCAGTACGTGCACGCCCCGCAGATCGGGCAGGTCGGGCAGGCGGCGTGGGCGCAGGCCGGTCGCGATGATCAACTGGTCGTAGCCGAGGGTGGAACCGTCGGCCAGGCGCACCTGCCGCGCCTCGGTGTCCACGCCGACCGCCTCGGTGTCGAGTCGCAGGTCGATTCGCTTCTCGGTGAAGAACTCGGCGGGGCGCAGCGTGGTGTCGTCGGTCTCGCCGCGGACGAACTGCTTGGACAGTGGCGGTCGGTCGTACGGCAACCGGGGCTCGTCGCCGAGCAGGATCAGCGCGCCCTCGTATCCGGCGCGGCGCAGTTCCTCGGCGGTGCGCAGGCCCGCGAGCCCGGCGCCGACGATCACGATCGGCGCGGGGTTTGTTGCTGAAGGTGCCACGAAGCTCACCCTAACGTCTGCTTGGTGAGGTGCCGGAGTGAACCCGATCACTCGGGGCGCTATGCAATCGTAGCCACTTCGCTATTGATCGGGCGGTCAATCAGGGCTATACCGAAGAAAGGAGACATTCCTGAGCCCTAGGAGGCACACCATGTTCACCGAAAGCCGCGCACAGCACCTCTTGGCCGTAGTGCTTGGCGTGTTCGCTGCGCTGTCACTCTTGTGGCTGGTAACCACCGACAAGGCGATGTGGTCGTTGATCGTGCTCGGCGCGCTCATCGCCCTCACCGGCCTCGCGCAGATGTATCGGCCCGCCCTGGGTGCGAACGGCGACTACGCGATGATCCTTTTCGGCGTGTTGCTGTTCATTTCCCCGTGGGTCATGGACTTCACCGATTACCGCGGCGCATCCTGGACCGCATGGGTAGTCGGGGTAGTGACGGCGGTGGTCGCGGTAGCGGCGCTGCCGATGGTGACGGGACGTCTGCACCGCGCGGCGCCGCACCACTGATGCAGATGCCGAAGGCCGGTCGCCGGGCAAACGACCGGCGTCCGGCGAAGGAATCGAGGGCCGGGCGGCGCCGTAGCGCGAAAGTGGACGGCGACGCCCGGCAACTCATTCTCGACGCCGCCGAAAAGCTCTTCGCGGCACAGGGATTCGACGCCACCGCGACGGCCGCCATCGCGGGCGCCGCCCAGGTGCCGAAAGGACTTGTGTTCTATTACTTTCCGACCAAGGATTCGATCCTGTCGGCGTTGATGGACGAACGGGTGCCCGCGCATCCGATCGATGACATCGATACCGTGGTCGCTCCCGGCGATCCGGCCGCCAGCCTGGTCGCGCTCGACGCCGCGCTCAATCTGCGCGACCACCATTCCTCGGTGCTGCGGGTGATCATGTGGCGCGAGGCCGATACCCATCCCGATGTGCGCCGCCAATTGCGCCAGCTGCGTGATCAATTGCTGGATGTGACCGCGCGCGTATTGCAGGCGAGTGCGCCCGCGCCGGTGCGACCGGGCACGTTGCGCGCCTGTGCCGCCGCCTGGGTTTCCGCCATGTTCGCCATCGCGAGTACCGATCGGCTGCATGCGCTGGACGGAGTGGCCATTCCCTCGGCCGAAGACGTCCTCAATGTCGCCCAGGTGATCGCCGCGGGGATGACCCAGCTCGGCTGAGCGCCGGAGTTATCCACAGGGTGCGTGTTGTCCACAATCGGGCACCGGCGGGTGTTTTCGGGCGGGTGCTTCGGTCAGGATCGCGGTATGGATGCACCGCAACTGATCTCGCGTCGGCAGGCGCTGGCCTCGGGGATGTCCGACAGCGAATTGCGACGGCTTTGTTTGTCCGGAAAATGGCGGCGCGTGCGGGCCGGACATTATCTGAATGCCGCGGCACCGGAACTCACCGCAGCGGGCCGACATCTGGTACTCGCCCTCGCGACCTGCGAAGCGACGTCCGATGCCGCGGTCGCGAGCCATTGCTCCGCGCTGGTGCTGCACGGGGTGCCCACCTGGTCGATCTCGCTGCAACGGGTGCACCTGACACGCAACAGAGTTCATGGCGGGCGCATCGGCAAACAGCTCGTCGTGCATTCGGCGCAACTGGAGCCGGACGAGATCACCCTCGTCAACGGCCTTCAGGTCACCACGCCACCGCGAACTGTCATTGATATCGCACGGTCACAGGATTTCGAGCAGGCCGTCGTCATCGGCGACAGTGCGCTGCGTCAGGGACTCACCACCGCCGATGAGCTGCGCGACCACCTGCACCGGGCGCGGCATCGGCGCGGGTCCCGGTCGGCCGCGCAGGTCGTTGCGTTCCTGGATGGGCGCAGCGAGAGCATCGGCGAGTCCCGGAGCCGGGTAGCCATTCATCGGAGTGGGTTGCCCGCGCCCGAATTGCAGGCTCGCGTCTTCACCGATGACGAAGTGTGCGTCGGACGGGTCGACTTCTTGTTCGCCGGATTGGGTGTGATCGGCGAATTCGACGGGAAGGTCAGCTGCCAGAGCGAATCACAAGGTGCGCAGCGGCCCGAGCAAGTCTTGGCGGAGAAGAACCGCGACGACCGGTTGCGCGCCCTCGGCTGGATGGTGGTCCGCTGGAACTGGGACGATCTGGACGATCCCGCCCGGCTGGCGGGGCGCATCCGCTCGGCCGCCGACGTCGCGGCACGTGTCCGCCGCACCGGGCACTGGAGTCCGACCCCGAAGATCTGACCTGCACCCGGTCAGCGGGTGGGCGGGTTTTCAGCGGTGAGGAATTCGGTGACGTCGCGGGCGAACGCGGGGTGCTTCACGACGCCCATGTGGCTGGTTCCGGGATAGATGACCAGGCGCGAGTGGGGGATGCCGTCGGCGGTGTAGCGGAAGTTGTCGGTGCTGTAGCCCGCGTCGCGTTCGCCGCCGAGCACCAGGGTCGGCGCGGCAATGTCGCCGAGTCGGCCGGTGAGGTCGAAGTCGTCTTCGGCACGGATGAAGGCGTAGGTGTCGGCCGGGTTCTTCGGGCGGGCCAGCGGGTCGACCAGCCACATGGCGGCACCGGCCAGGCTCGCCAGGATCGGCGAGGAGACGACCGTGTGCGCCATGTGATGCATGGCGCGGCGTCCGGCGAGCGCCGCTTCGCCGTAGCGGAGCTGGCTCTCCTTGGCGAGGGGATCCAACCGGTAGCCCGAGGAGGCGATGATCAAGCGGCGCACCACGTTCGGGTGATCCGCCGCGAGCTGCAGGGCGACCGATCCGCCGGACGACACACCCAGCACATCCACCGGCTCGCCGAACTCGGCGCGCAAGTCGTCCGCGTGTTCGGTGGCGATATCGGCCATCGTGGTGCCCTCGCGCATGCCCGGCGCCCGGTTGACCGCATAGACGCGGAAGTTCCGCGCCAGTGGCCTGAGCATCTTGATTTCGGAGTCCCGCATCCAGCCCCGCGGATTCGCGTGGTCCGGGGTGAACCACCGCAGGAACACCAGCGGCCGCCCGGCACCCATCGCCAGGTAGGGCATCCCGTGCCGCAACTCGCCTTCGGTGATATCGAGTTCGGTGGCGAGGGTCGACTTGCTCATGGTTTCTCCGAATCGTCCGGTCGTGGTTTCGTTTCCCGACGCTAACCGAAGGTGCCGACCCGCCGCGATAACCTCGGAGGTCATGGAATCGCCGCACGGCCAACCATCACCGGAATACCTTGCGGCACAACGACTAGTGTGGCGACCATGCGAATCGCAGCCCTCGCTGCCCTGATCCTGGCGCTGAGCGCCTGCTCCCAATCCACCTCAGGACGGCCCCAGCCGACCCCGGACCAACCCGCGGTGACATCGACCCAGGCCGCACCCTCCTCGGCACCGCCCACCCGGGAGAGCAAGCTGAAAGAGCGGATCGCCTGGGTCCAGGCGGGCACTCCGGTCGACGCGAGCCGCTACCACTCCGCGAGCACCGGCAGCGGACCCGCCACCGACCTGAAGACCGATATCGCCTTCGTCAGCCCCTCCGGAAAGATCAGCTGCATCACCGGAACCGAATACCAGATAGACGGCCTCAACTGCGTCGTCAAATTGAAGAACCCCATCCCAAAGCCGAACGAGGGCTTCGGAAACTGGGACGGCGGCTACGTCCACTACTCCGCCTCGGCCCTCACGGTAGGCCAATTCCGCGGCGACCCCGGCCTTTTCATCCACGGCGAAGGCCAAACCCTCCCCTACGACAGCAAACTCACCTTCGCCAACTACACCTGCCGCATCGCCCCCACCGGCCTAACCTGCATCAACCCCACCGCCACCAGCGCCGTCCACCTGAACGACGACGGCATCACCCCCTACGGCTGCCTCCAAGAAGCCCCCGACCCCCAGCCCTCAGTAGGCCGAACCTTCACCTGCTGACCGACCCCGCGGGCCCTATCTCATGCGGAAACAGCCTGGCACCGGTGACATGTGGCTACAATACACTACGAGAATATGGCCACTAAGGAGGAGCCCGTGGATGTCGGAATACGCGAACTACGGGATAGCTTGAGCCGTCACCTAGCAGAGGTCCGTGCCGGACGGACCGTGACTGTCACTGATCACGGGCAACCGATTGCTCGGATTGTTCCGGTTGGACGTCTCACACGATTGGAACAACTCCGGGAAGAGGGGCGGGTCCAGCCTGCGCGGGCGCGTAAGCAGCCTGCACCCGAACCGATCCAGGGGCATGGCTCGGTGAGCGAACTCATCGACGAGCAACGTCGGTGATCGGGTATCTGGACACCTCGGCATTTGTGCCACTGCTGGTCAACGAGACGAGCAGTCGATCCTGTCGCCGGTTCTGGGACGACGCAGACGCTGTGGTATCGAATCGACTGCTGTACGTGGAGACCGCCGCCGCACTGGCTCAGGCCCGCCGAATGGCTCGTCTCGATGACGCAGAGCACGCAGCTTGTCTACGCCTCTTGGATCAGCTTTGGCTGCAGATCGAGATCACCGAAGTAGACGAATTACTGGTCCTTCGCGCAGCGGAGCTGGCCGACCAGCTAGCGCTACGCGGATACGATGCCGTCCACTGCGCCTCCGCCGAGCAACTGGAAGACACAGATATGGTGGCCGCCTCGGGAGATAGCTGCTTGCTGGCAGCGTGGAAGTCTCTAGGCGTAGCCACATTCGACACCAATGCACCAGCGGACTAGCCCCACCCCGAAATGACAACCGGCGCCGCCCCTTTCGGGGCGACGCCGGTTGGTCAGCGATTCAGGGAATCACTTGATGATCTTCGTGACGCGACCGGCGCCGACGGTGCGGCCACCCTCGCGGATCGCGAAGCGCAGGCCCTCTTCCATGGCGATCGGCTGGATCAGCACGACCGACATTTCGGTGTTGTCGCCCGGCATGACCATCTCGGTGCCCTCGGGGAGGGTCACAACGCCCGTCACGTCAGTCGTACGGAAGTAGAACTGGGGACGGTAGTTGTTGAAGAACGGCGTGTGCCGGCCGCCCTCGTCCTTGGACAGGATGTAGGCCTGGCCCTCGAACTCGGTGTGCGGGGTGGTGGTGCCCGGCTTCACGATGACCTGGCCACGCTCGACATCTTCGCGCTTGATGCCACGAACCAGCAGACCGACGTTGTCGCCGGCCTGGCCCTGGTCGAGCAGCTTGCGGAACATCTCGATACCGGTGACCGTGGTCTTGGTCGAGGTCGGCTTGATGCCGACGATCTCGACTTCCTCGTTCACGTTGACCACGCCACGCTCGACGCGACCGGTGACGACGGTGCCACGACCGGTGATCGTGAACACGTCCTCGACCGGCATCAGGAACGGCTTCTCGGTGTCGCGGACCGGGTCCGGGATCGACTCGTCGACGGCGTTCATCAGCTCGACGATGGACTCGGTCCACTTCGGGTCGCCCTCGAGCGCCTTCAGACCGGAGACGCGCACGACCGGCGCTTCCTCGTCGAACTCCTGGGCCGCGAGGAGCTCACGGACCTCCATCTCGACGAGCTCGAGGATTTCCTCGTCGTCGACCATGTCCGACTTGTTCAGCGCGACCAGGATGTAGGGCACGCCAACCTGACGGGCGAGCAGCACGTGCTCGCGGGTCTGCGGCATCGGGCCGTCGGTCGCGGCGACCACCAGGATGGCACCGTCCATCTGCGCCGCACCGGTGATCATGTTCTTGATGTAGTCAGCGTGACCCGGGGCGTCGACGTGCGCGTAGTGGCGCTTCTCCGTCTGGTATTCGACGTGGGAGATGTTGATCGTGATACCACGAGCCTTCTCCTCCGGCGCCTTGTCGATCTGATCGAACGCGAACGCGGCGTTCAGATCCGGGTACTTGTCAGCCAGCACCTTGGTGATCGCTGCGGTCAGCGTGGTCTTGCCGTGGTCGACGTGACCGATGGTGCCGATGTTGACGTGCGGCTTCGTCCGCTCGAACTTCGCCTTCGCCACTGTGGTGTCCTCCTGGACTTGTTGGTGCGTGCAGTTGCAGCAGTGCGGTTATTACTGGGGTCGTGCTGACTCCCGGCTGATGGAGCCAAGTGTTGCACTTGGCTCCACCGGTACTACTCGCCGGTCGCCTTGGCGATGATCTCCTTCGACACGTTGGCCGGAACCTCCGCGTACGAGTTGAACACCATGGAGTAGTTCGCTCGGCCCTGGGTCTTCGACCGCAGGTCACCGATGTAACCGAACATCTCCGAGAGCGGAACCAGCGCCTTGACGACACGGGCACCACTGCGTTCCTCCATGGCCTGAATCTGGCCACGGCGGGAGTTCAGGTCGCCGATCACTTCGCCCATGTAGTCCTCGGGCGTGATGACCTCGACCGCCATCAGCGGTTCGAGGATCACCGGACCGGCCTTACGGGCCGCTTCCTTGAGGGCCTGCGAGCCGGCGATCTTGAAGGCCATTTCCGACGAGTCGACGTCGTGGTAGGCGCCGTCGAGCAGGGTGACCTTCAGGTTCACCAGCGGGTAGCCCGCGAGCACACCGTACTGCATGGCATCCTGCGCACCGGCGTCCACCGAAGGGATGTACTCGCGCGGGACGCGACCACCGGAGACCTTGTTCTCGAACTCGTAGGTCGCGCCGTCCTCGCCGACGAACGGCTCGAGGGCGATGATGACCTTCGCGAACTGGCCGGAGCCACCCGTCTGCTTCTTGTGGGTGAACTCGAGCTTCTCGACCTTCTTGGTGATGGTCTCGCGGTAGGCCACCTGCGGCTTGCCGACGTTCGCCTCGACCTTGAACTCGCGACGCATGCGGTCGACGAGGATGTCGAGGTGGAGCTCGCCCATGCCGCCGATGACGGTCTGGCCGGTCTCCTGGTCGAGCTTGACCGAGAAGGTCGGGTCCTCTTCCGAGAGGCGCTGGATCGCGGTGCCCAGCTTCTCCTGGTCGGACTTGGTCTTCGGCTCGATGGAGACCTCGATGACCGGGTCCGGGAAGGTCATGGACTCGAGCACGATCTGGTTCTGCGGATCGCACAGGGTGTCACCGGTGGTGGTGTCCTTCAGGCCGATGACCGCGTAGATGTGGCCGGCCATGGCCTCGCCGACCGGGTTCTCCTTGTTGGAGTGCATCTGGAAGAGCTTGCCCAGACGCTCCTTCTTGCCCTTGGTCGAGTTGATGACCTGGGCGCCGGAGTCGACCTTGCCCGAGTACACGCGCACGTAGGTCAGCTTGCCGAAGAAGGGATGCACGGCGATCTTGAACGCCAGCGCCGCGAACGGCTCGCTGGTGTTCGCGTCGCGGTGGATGATCTCGTCTTCCTTGTTCGGCACGTGACCGTCGGTGCCGCCGTCGTCGAGCGGCGTCGGCAGGTAGTCGATCACCGCGTCGAGCATGGGCTGAACGCCCTTGTTCTTGAACGCGGAGCCACACAGGATCGGGTACAGCTCGGAGTTGACCGTCATCTTGCGGATGGCGCCCTTGATCTCATCGATCGTGAGCTCCTCGCCACCGAAGAACTTCTCCAGCAGCGCCTCATCGGACTCGGCGACGGTCTCCAGCAGTTCCTGGCGGTACTGCTCGGCCTTCTCCTTGAGATCGGCCGGGATCTCCTCGACCTCGTACTTCTCGCCGAGCTTGGTCTCGCCCTTCCAGACCTTGGCGTTCATCTCGACCAGGTCGACGATGCCCTCGAAGGTGTCCTCGGCGCCGATCGGCAGCTGGATGACCAGCGGCTTGGCACCGAGGCGGTCCTTGATGGTCTGCACGGTGAAGTAGAAGTCGGCGCCGAGCTTGTCCATCTTGTTGACGAAGCAGATTCGCGGCACGTCGTACTTGTCGGCCTGACGCCACACCTGCTCGGACTGCGGCTCGACACCTTCCTTGCCGTCGAACACCGCAACGGCGCCGTCGAGCACGCGCAGCGACCGCTCCACCTCGACGGTGAAGTCGACGTGCCCGGGGGTGTCGATGATGTTGATCTGGTTGTCGTTCCAGAAGCATGTGGTAGCCGCGGAGGTGATGGTGATACCACGCTCCTGCTCCTGCTCCATCCAGTCCATGGTGGCGGCGCCATCGTGGACTTCACCGATCTTGTAGGTGATGCCGGTGTAGAAGAGGATGCGTTCAGTTGTGGTCGTCTTGCCCGCATCAATGTGGGCCATGATGCCGATGTTGCGGACCTTGTTCAGGTCGGTGAGCACGTCCTGTGCCACGGAAATCTTCCCCGCTCGTAGCTAGATGGGATTTTCGGGGACGACCCTGTGGTCGCCTCTATGTCAACGCCGGAAGCGGCAGGTTGGTGCCGCGCCGACAGTGTGCCTCCCGACCCCAGACGCTGGGCCGGGCAGACGTCACCAGCGGTAGTGCGCGAAGGCCCGGTTCGACTCGGCCATCTTGTGGGTGTCCTCACGACGCTTCACCGAAGCACCGAGACCGTTGCTGGCATCGAGGAGCTCATTGGCCAGCCGCTCGACCATGGTCTTCTCGCGGCGAGCGCGGGAGTAGTTGACCAGCCAGCGCAGGGCCAGCGTGTTGGAACGGCCGGGGCGAACCTCGACGGGCACCTGGTAGGTGGCGCCACCGACGCGGCGGGGCTTCACCTCGAGGGCGGGCTTGACGTTGTCCAGCGCCCGCTTGAGGGTGACGACCGGGTCGGTGCCGGTCTTCTCGCGAGCCTGCTCCAGCGCGCCGTAGACGATGCGCTCGGCCGTGGACTTCTTGCCGTCCAGCAGGATCTTGTTGACCAGCTGAGTGACCAGCGGGGACCCGTAGACCGGGTCGTTGATCAGCGGACGCTTGGGTGCGGGGCCCTTGCGTGGCATATCAGCTCTTCTCCTTCTTGGCGCCGTAACGGCTGCGGGCCTGCTTGCGGTTCTTCACACCCTGGGTGTCGAGCGAGCCACGAATGATCTTGTAGCGGACACCGGGAAGGTCCTTCACACGACCGCCACGAACGAGCACCATCGAGTGCTCCTGCAGGTTGTGGCCTTCGCCCGGGATGTAGGCCGTGACCTCGACCGCGCTGGTCAGGCGAACGCGCGCGACCTTACGCAGCGCGGAGTTCGGCTTCTTCGGGGTCGTGGTGTACACGCGAGTGCACACGCCACGACGCTGCGGGCTGCCCTTGAGCGCCGCGGTCTTCGTCTTCGTGACCTTGTCGCGGCGACCCTTGCGGACCAGCTGGTTGATGGTTGGCATAGACCGGCTTTCCTTATTAGTTACGCGGTGTCTGGAACTTCATGTCTTTGTCATCGAGCTTTCACTCGCACGTCCGGCCACGTTTTACGCGTCCCGAGGTCGGGCGTGTCGCGCGCGGCGTAGGGCCCGAAATGCGGGCACGCTGGAGGTGTCAGCCGCTTTCGCTGGCCTACGGTCACGCACGAACTTGCCCGCATGCTTCCGGGCACAGCGATCCACGATACCCGTGGACGCGACACAGGGTCAAAGCGGGGTGACTGGAGACCCCGCTACCTGGCCAAGTTCAACGTCAACTCTACGAGTTGTTTCGCCGCGGCGCACGGATCCGCGTGCGCCGAGCCGGGACGATAGTTGACCCAGAACCCGATGACGCCCTGGTCGGCCGCGCCCGCACTGACACCGCAGGAGTCCGGATCGTTCGGCCGCCGAGTCTCCAACGCCCGTCGACCCTGCACGGTGATGTTGTTGGTGAGATACCCGAGCTTATCGTTGGTGGTCTTCTCGTTGTTCAGTGCGCCGGTCTCGTACCAGTTCAGCGTCACCATGGCGTTGCCGCCGGGCGCTCCCTGCAGGTCCCACATGCAGACCGCGCCGTAGAACGACTGCTGCGGGTAGGAGCCCTTGGCCACTGCCTCCGCGACTTGGTCCAGCGTGACTATTTCGCATTCGCGCAGCAGTTTGTCGAATTTGGTGTTGACGTTGTCGCCGGTCCCCGCGCCCGCGGGGTACGCCGAACCGCTGATCGTCTGGCCGCAGCCGGTCGCGGTGGCCGCGATGGTCAACAGGGCGGCCGCGGTGAGTATGCCGCGGGCCGAGCCGCGCCGATGATTCATTGCCGTCCTCCCCTCACTTCAGCCGCTGCACGGTCAGCTCCGCGAGCTTGCGCATCCGGTCGCACGGATTGCCGTCGCCACCGAAGATGCCGAAGGACATGGACCATTCGAAGAAGTCGTCATCGAGTTGCACCGCCAGATCGCACACCTGGCCGTTCGGCTCGAGCGCCTGCCAGCCGGTCCGACCGCCGACATTGATCGGCTGCGGGTTGCGCCCCTGGGTGGACACCCAGGCCTTCTCGCGGTCGATCGGGCTGCCGCGGTAGGAGGCGAAAGTGACGCTGGGCGAACCGAGTCCCGCCGACTGCCAATTGCAGCCCACCGAATTCTTCAGCGCCTGGGAGATCTGACCGAGACCGGCGATGTCGCGCACCTCGTCGTCGGTGACGTGTCCGCACTCGCCGACGAACGGGCCGAGGGTGGCGACCTTCGGTGGCGGACGCAGCGGGGTACTCGTGTCATCGGAGTCCCCACCCGAGCCGCATGACGTCAGCATCAACGACAGCACTGCCGCGCAGCCGACCAACGCCCCTATCCGCATGCCTGCACTCTACCCACGGCGCGGCGGGCGAGCCGGGATCGCGGAGCCGCGCCGATCCCCACTACCCGCCGGGGACGCGTAACTCGTAGGCCCCGATCGAATCGATGTAGGTGCACTGAGCCGGGCCGGACTTGTACTTCGACATGGCGGCGAGGCAATCGTCGAGGGTGGGGTGGTAGGTCGGGGGTGGGTCCGCGTGCGCCGTCGCGCCGGCCCCGAGGGCGAGCGCGACGGCGAGCGAGCAGGCCGCGGCAGTTCGTTCGAGCACTGCGGCCCTCTCCAAGCATCCGGCGAATCCACGGAGCGTACTGCCGGATACTCAGGGCCACAACCGATCACAGGTTGCCGCGGGCCTCCTGTTCGCGTTCGATCGCCTGGAAGAGCGCCTTGAAATTGCCCTTGCCGAAGCCGAGGGACCCGTGGCGCTCGATCAGTTCGAAGAACACGGTGGGACGATCGGTGATCGGCTTGGTGAAGATCTGCAGCAGGTAGCCGTCTTCGTCCCGGTCGACCAGAATGCCGCGGCGCTTGAGTTCTTCGACCGGGACGCGGACCCGGCCGATGCGGGCGCGCAGTTCGGGATCCTCGTAGTAGGTGTCGGGCGCTTCGAGGAATTCGACGCCCTCCCGGCGCAGCGCGTCGACACAGGCCAGGATGTCGCCGGTGGCGAGCGCGATGTGCTGGACGCCGGGACCACGATAGAACTCGAGATATTCGTCGATCTGGGAACGCTTCTTGCTGACGGCGGGCTCGTTGAGCGGGAACTTCACCCGGTGGTTGCCGTTGGCGACGACCTTGCTCATCAGCGCCGAGTACTCGGTGGCGATGTCATCCCCGACGAACTCGGCCATATTCGTGAAACCCATTACGCGGCGGTAGAACTCGACCCACTCGTCCATCTGGCCGAGCTCCACGTTGCCGACGACATGGTCGATCGCCTGGAACAGCCGCTTCGGGGCGCCCGCCCTCGGCTGGAAATGCGAGCGTCGGGTGATGTAGCCGGGCAGGTACGGACCGTGATAGCCGGAACGGTCGACCAGGGTGTGCCTGGTTTCGCCGTAGGTGGCGATGGCGGCGGACCGGACGGTGCCGAATTCGTCTGTGTCGTCATGTGGTTCGACGAGGACGGTGGCGCCGTGCGTACGCGCCCATTCGATGCAGCGGTCCACGTCCGGCACCTCGAGCGCGATGTCGACGACACCGTCGCCGTGCCGGTCATGATGGGCGACCAATGGGCTGTCCGGGTCGACGGCGCCCTTGACCACGAAGCGGGCGCCGCCGCTACGCAGTACATACGCCTTGTGATCGCGATTGCCGGTCTCCGGACCGGAATAGGCCTCCAGTCGCATACCGAAGGCGGACTCCAGGAAATGTGCGGTCTGTGTCGCGTTGCCCACGACCCAGACGAGGGCGTCCCAACCGATCACGGGGAACGGATCGGCGCTCTCGTCGTGGTCGACGAGCCCGACGAGCTGGCGCAGCTCACCGTCGTCGGGGGTCGTGCTGGACCGGGCATTCGGCAGGTGCTCGATGGTCATGCACCAAGTAATCGTCAGGGTCGGCCGATAGGCAACAGCGGTGATTTTCGGTAGACACTGTGGCGAATTCGGCTAGGAAGTCCCCCGAGATGCTGGACAATTTGAATAGCATCAGCTGGCTGGTGCTATCCAGGGCTGGAAGCCCAGCCTGTGCTCGAAACGGAGGCCGTCATGTCACGAACGCCGGCGAAACTGGACGAACTCGATCTCGCGATACTGACCGCGATGCACGAATATCAGAAAGCGGGCATCCTCGAGCTGTCCCGCCGGACGCGGGTGGCCAGGGCAACGGTGCAGTCCCGGATCGGCCGCATGGAGGAATCCGGGGTCATCGCGTCCTACGATCCGCAGATCGACGTCACCGCAGCGGGTTTCGATGTGCAGGCGTTCGTCACGCTGGAGATCGCGCAGGGCAAGCTGGACTCGGTGGCGGCCGAACTCGAGGCGATACCAGGGGTTTTGGAGGCCTACGCGACCACCGGCTCCGGCGACGTGTGGTGCCGGATCGGCGCGGACTCGCATGCCGGGCTGCAGGCCGTGCTGCTGAGCATCGACCGGACCTCGTCGGTGGTGCGGTCGCACAGCGTCATCGTGTTGTCGACCGTGGTGCCGTTTCGCACGCTGCCGCTGCTGCGCACCCTCGACCCGGCGGGGACCACGAAGGCGCCTGCCTATCGCGGGACGCACGACAGGTAAGGGTTCATGGGCGCAGGTCGGCGTCCACCTCGAGGATTTCCACCCGCGGTTCCTTGTCGGCCTCCAGGAAGCCGAGCAGGGCGTGCGATTCGGCTTCCACGGCGGCACGCTCGGCCTTCGTCCACTTCCGGGTCGGGCTGACCCGCAGCCGGGCTGTGCCCGCTTCCGGGAAGACCTTGTAGAGACCGGCGAGGTAGCCGTCGACCAGTACCGGGGCGACCGCGGCGGCGAACGCGCGCAGGTGTGGCGCCGTGCCGTCGGGCACGATCCTCGTCCGGTCCTGGTGCGAGAGAACGGCATTGTCGTACCAGCCGAGGAGGCGCACCGGGGCGGGTAGTTCCGGGTCGGCGAGTTCGCCGTCGGCGACGTCGTAGAGGGTGCGGCCGCGTTCGTCGGTGTAGGTGCGTACCCGGTCGCCGAGTTGTTCGACGGCCTTCTTCATGCCGAGCAGCTTCGACCAGGTCTGCATGTCCATGGTGGAGGCAGGGCCGAAGGCGCGCAGATAGCGAAAGAGCAACTCCGCCAACGGATAGGTCGGGTCGAGCGGTGCGCCGAGCCATGGCTCGACCCGCGACCAGATCGGCCTGCTGCTGTCCTTCCACCTACCGCGCGGCGGGGTCTGCAGCACCGGCAGCTGGTAGAGCCAGGTCTGCACGACCATGCTCGGGTTGCGGTCCGGGTAGAGCTCGGCCGCCCGCTGCCGGAGGGCGGCGGCCGACATCGGCTCATCGCCGAGCACCTGCTCGCCGTGCGCGCGGACCTCGTCGGGATCGAGGCCGACCATCGCGCCGTAGTTGAAACCCTTTCGGAAGGGGACCTTTTCGAGTTCCGGCTGCACGTGCGGCGCGATCCGCAGTGCGTCCGGCGGGGTCACCAGGTGAATGGTGCCGCGCATCAAGGTGATTCGCACCAGGGAGCGGTCGTCCAGCGCCTGCGACACGGTTGCCGGGTCGAAATCCGCTATCCGACTCCACAATGCGACGAACGGCGGCGGCGAGTCCTGCGCTTGCAGGCCGATGAGGTGATCGCACATCTCGTGCACCGTCAGCTGTGAGCGCTCCAGCAAATGCTGGCGGGCGAGCAGCGTGCGGTTCAGTACCCGATTAGACAGCATGCGCAGCATTCCGTGAGGGGTGGTGGTCGGGCGACGGGCGGGCCACCTTCATGTTTCGCTCCAGCTTGCCGGGTCAGCGCAGCGTGACCACGACCTTGCCGGTGGCAGTGCGATTGTCCAGCGAGGCGACCGCCTCGGCCGCCTGCTCCAGCGGGTACAGCACCGGCTTCGGCGCCTCGATCTCGCCCGACGCGAGCAGCGGCTCCACCTCGGCCCACTGCTCGGCCAGGTAGCCGGGGTGCGTCATCACCCACTCGCCCCAGGCCGCACCGATCACCTCGACGTTCTTCAGCAGCAGCCGGTTCACCTTGACGGTGGGGATCTCGCCCGCGGTGAAGCCGACCACCAGCAGCCGGCCCGCCGAGGCGAGCGAACGGATGCTGTCGGTGAACCGGTCGCCACCGACCGGGTCGAGCACGATGTCCACACCGCGACCGCCGGTCAGCTCCTTGACCGCCGCGAGCCAGCCGTCGGCCAGCACCACATCGGTAGCGCCGTTAGCCCGGGCGACTTCGGCCTTCTGCTCGGTGCTGACTACCGCGATCACCCGGCCCGCTCCGAGTGCGGTCGCCATCCGCAGCGTCGAGGTGCCGATGCCGCCCGCGGCGCCGTGCACGAGCACCGTCTCGCCCGCGGCCAACCTGCCGCGGTTGCGCAGGCAGAAGTGCACGGTCAGATCGTTGAACAGGATGCCGGCGCCGGCCTCGAGGGCAACGTTGTCCGGCAGCCGGAACACCATCTGCGCGGGCGCGACAGCCACCTCGGCCATGGCATTGCCGAGCAGCGTCAACGCGACGACGCGGTCACCCGCCGCGACGTGCGCGCCCTCCGGTGCCTCGCGCACGATTCCGGCCACCTCACCGCCGACGACGAACGGCAGCTCCGGCTTCATCTGGTACAGCCCGCGCGTCATCAGCACATCCGGGAAGGCGACCCCGGCCGCGTGCACGTCGATCACCACGGCGCCCGGATAGGCCGCGGGCTCCGGAATGTCCACCACCTCGACCGACTCCGGTCCCTCCAGCTTGCTGACCTGGGCTGCGCGCATCTGCCGACCTCTCTGTCGTGGCACCTGCCTCTTCCTCGCCGGTGCCGCCGTGATCAACGTAACGCGGGCGGGCGCGCCGTGCTCGACCACCTCTCCGCGGCGGCCCCTGACTCCCTCATTCCGGCCTGCCGGAGGCCCTGTCCAGCGGACCCCATTTTGCTATGCTGACCGCGACCTACGGTCGGGCGGGAAGGGGGACTCATGGTCGATCGCAATCAGCCTGCTGCGACAAACATGCAGGTCGATCCCGAGGCGCTGCGGTCGTTCGCGCAAACCCTCGGCAACGAGGCGGGCGAGGTGACCGGACTCAACGCGGGGGACGCGTTTTCCATCGCGACCACGGCACTGCCCGGCACCGAATTCGGCGCTGCCGCACAGCGGGCGAACGACGTCGTCAACCGTTGCCTGCAGCGGATCGGCAGTCGACTCACCACCATCGCCGACAACATGCACAACGCCGCGGGGAAATACGAACTGGCCGAAGACGATTTCGCCGCGAAGCTCCGCGCGATCGGACTGCCATGACGCTCACCATTCCCGACGTGGACAACTGGAAGCCCGAACAGCTCAGCGCCGCCGGGGAACACGCGGGAACCATCTCGCAGGGTCTCGACACCGCCGTCGGCAAGGGCTCCACCGAGACGAAATCGCTCGCGGACTCGAACAAGTGGTCCGGCACGGCGGGCGCCGCGGCGAACGCGCGAATGGACACCGAGAAGACCCGCGCCTCAGCGGTGAGCGCCGCGCTGCTGGAACTGAAAACCGCCTTCACCACGCAGACGCAGAACCTGGTTGAGGCGAAAACCAAGGTGCTGCAACTGCGTGACGACGCGATCAACCAGACGCCTCCGTTCGACGTGCAATCCAACGGCACGGTCGATGCCACCACCCGGATCGCGTACCTGCGCGAGCACGCGGACAAGGCGAACGTGGAGGGCCTCGTCTTCCAGGAGTCCCTGCAGGCGGCATCTCGTACCTGGGAACTCACCAATGCGTTGAAATCCGCCGAAACTGTTGCCAATCAAGCGAAGACACAACTGGATACCGCAATCGCGAAGTTGGAGCAGGCGTTCAGTGGCCTCGGTGAGCCGAGCGCGAACGTCGCGCCCGCGGCGACCACGGCACCGGCCGGGGTCAATTCCGGCACACCGGTCAACGGAATGCCGGTCAACGGAACACCGGTGAGCGCGTCACCGGTGAGTGGGACCTCCATGTCGGACAAGCCGAACTACGCGATGGGGAATTACAACGGCTCCGGCTCCGCTTCCGGCACGCCTTATATGGGCGGACCGAGTTCGAGCGCCCCGACCGGACCGATGCCGAGCGGTGATATCGCGAAATGGATCGCCGAGGCCAAACAGAAACTCATCGAAATGGGCTACGACCCCAAGGACATCGATGAGCGGGCCATCGCCATGATCATCCAGCATGAATCGGCGGGTAACCCGTACGCGGAAAACCGGTGGGACAGCAACTGGGTGGCGGGACATCCATCGAAGGGGCTGATGCAGACCATCGACAGCACCTTCAACGCCTATAAGGCACCCGGCCACGACGATATCTGGAACCCGGTGGACAACATCATCGCCGGCGTTCGCTACTCGATCGACACGTATGGCTCGGTCAACAATGTTCCCGGCGTGGTGGCGGTCGGCCAAGGTCGCGCGTACCAGGGTTATTGACCGCCACCCTGTCCGGTCACCGCTGACTGTTGGCGAGCAACGCGTACTGCGCGGCTGCCCGCTGCTGGGTTTCCCACAAACGGGCACCGAGCACCAGCGCCGCGTACTTCCGGTAGGCGACAAAGCAACGGAATTGGCCATTCTTGGGCGCGAGATAGTCCTGTACGCACAATGCGCCGGGCACATCCGCGGGCGGATCGACAGCTCGACGGTCAACGGCCGGACCGAGTTCCGCGGACTCGGTGACGAACCGTGCCGCAGCGGCGTCGTCCCGGGTGCGGAAGCCGAAAGCGTCGGCTGTCACCGCGACCCGATCGACTCCCGCTCGCTGCAATACCGGAAACCGGCCCGACTGATCCAGCAGATAGTTGAGGTACCCGCGCAACGTCAGCACCACCTCACCCTGACCATCCGGCGGGGGAACAACACCTTGGTCGTGGATGACCCGGGCGAGCAGACCGTCCGGGTCCTGGCGCAGCGTGCTGAACTTTCCGACGGGTGTCGGCGTGAATTTGTCGAGCTCGATGACCTCGGCGTCGAGATACTTCTGGGTCGCCTCGACCAGTCGATTGATATCTGGCGTCCGCGAATCCGCGAGCACACTGATCACATAACTCCCATGTGCGGTCGTGCTACCGAGCGTCGGCACCGAGGGACGCCAATGTGCCCGCGAATCAGCGTATTTGGGCAGCGTGACGGCAACGTTTTCCGGATTGAGCGCGAAGTCCACGGCGTCGAGTTCGGCTGCCGCGGCCTTCGCCGCCGCCGCGTCCGGGAAGCGCAACACCGTCACGGTAAGCCCCTCCCGCTCGTGGCTGCCGGAAGCCGCCGTTGTGAGCGGTAGGACAGCATCGGCCGAGCCGGTCGAAAATCCCAGGACGAAACCGTATTTCAGCAACACCGGGAGCACCGGCTCGGCGAGGTACCGCGTCACCGACTGCGCGTCCGTGTGCACGAGAGCCGACGCCCCGGTGGAGTATTTCGGGTCCACCTCGTGTGGACTCAGCACGGCGTCGGCCATTCGAGCAGCCTCCAGCCGGGCGTATCCGACATCATCCAGGAGGACCGACATTTTGGGTGGTGCGGTCGGAAACCTGCCCGTATCCAACGTTCGCACGTCGAGTTCCGCGGCAACGCCGGTCCCCCGCACCGGCGACGCACATCCGCCCACCCCGATTACGGCGGCGACGATGGTGCAGACCGCCACGGCCGCTCGCGCATTCCAGTTCATCAACTCACCTGCGGTAGGTTTTCCAAGATGTTCTGCAGCACCAATTGGGCTGTCAGACATCGGAATTCGGGATGTTCCGACATGGTCGGGTTATCGACCTGCACCGTCACCACCTCCGCGTCACTGTTATCGATGCGCCGATACTGGCTGCGGCGTACACAGGTCGGCGAACCCAATTCCGCCTCGTCCAAGAACACGATATTGCCGCCACCGAGGTCGAACGGTATGGGCTTTTCGGTCGGCACGGGAATCTTCGTGCGTTCGAACGAGACCGTGACCGTGCCGGTCGAGATCCATGTGCAGGTATGTAGCGAATCCGCGGCTCCGCGAACCTTTTCGCCGATATTCAACTTGACCACGCTCGAATCGACGAGGGCACAGGGGTCGTGCCTGGCGAGTGAGTTGCGAATGTTCGGGAGCTGCGGCAGCTGTTCGGCCAGTCGATGCGCGAGTTGGGCGGCAGCGTCGTCCGCGGTGGTGCACAACGTGTCGGATTGCGCACCCTTCACCCGGACTGCGATACCGAACTGCGGATCCATGTTCGCGGGGAACAGCGCCCGTCCGCAGCTGTCGGTTCCGCTGGTCACGTCCTCCAGCACCGGCACTCCTTCGGCGCGTCGACCGTTGTCCCGATAGGCCTCGACCCGCTTGATATCGAAGTCGAACTGATAGCCGCCCGCCTCGGCCGCACACGTTCCCCACCGGGTCGAGCTCGGCTTCTTCGTCCAGTCTCCCAACGATGCGACCAGTGGCTCGGCCACCGCGGCGCACAGGTCTACCGAGCGGAGCTTCGTGAGGTTCAGCGACGCAAGCGGATTCACCGTCTCGGCGGCCGGGCGGTCATCGCCGCCACCGAAGACGGTGGGCCCGGCGAGGATGCCGCCGACCACGAGCACCACCGCCGCTGCCGCGATCAACACCCGCTTCCGTCGCCTACGCAGCGCGCTCGCGCGTTGGATCTCGACGAGTGCTTGCAACTGCTGCTCGAAGTCGACACTGTGCGAGGCCGCAATGGGCGACGGCTCCGCGCCCACCAGCTGGGTAGCTTCCGGGTCGGCCAGCAGCGCCGACATCTCCGCCGCCTGTTCATTGATCGCCTGATGCACCTCGGCCGACCAGGGCCGATGCTGCGGCGGCAGCGGGCCGAGAAAGTCGAGGAGCTGAGCTGGCGTCGGGCGGTCCCGCGGATCCTTGCTCAGGCACGGCAGCACCAATTCCCGTACCTCGGACGGCAATCCGCTCAGGCCGGGTTCGGTGTGCACGATGTTGTACAGCGTGTGCGGTAGGGACGATCCGGCGAACGGGCTGGTGCCACCGGCCGCCATCGCGAGCACGGCGCCGAGGGAGAAGACGTCGCTGGCGGAAGTGAGCGGCAGCGATTGTGCCTGTTCCGGCGACATGAACGCGGGTGAACCGATGATCGAGCCGGTGTGCGTGAGCTCGGAACGGCCCTCGACCGCCCGCGCGATACCGAAGTCGATGACGCGTGGCCCGTCCTCGGCGAGAATCACATTGGCGGGCTTCAGATCCCGATGGATGAGTCCGGCGCCGTGGATGGCCACCAGCGCGGCGGCGAGCCCGACCGCGAGCTTGTGCACTTCGTCGGCGGTCAGCGGGCCGAAATCCTTGACGGCCTTGTCCAACGGCACGCCGGGGACGAAAACCGACGCCAGCCATGGCGTTTCCGAGTCGACATCGAAGTCGATCACCGCGGCGGTAAAGGCACCGGAGACCTGCGCGGAGGTCTGCACCTCGCGGCGGAACCGCGGCAGGAAGTCCGACTCGGTCACCAGGTGCTGATGCACCTGCTTGATCGCGACCAACCGGCCGTCCGGCCCGACACCGAGTAGGACCCGCCCCATTCCGCCGGAGCCGAGTTGGCCGAGCAGCCGGTACCTGCCGATCCGGTCGGGGTCGCCGGGCTCGAGACGTGTCACCATCAGGAACTCCCCATCCGGGCCGCGACCCCGGTGATTATCGCTTCGGTTGTGGCACAGGCTGTTTCAGCGGCGGCAACCGCTGCCGGTCGCGCGGTCACGGCGATCACTTCTCCTCGATCTTCGATGGTCGGGCGCACCAGATAGTAGGTCGCGCACGTTCCGTCAGGGTCGATCCGGCGCGCCGACGGGAAGTCGCCGAGTTTGCCGCCGTTCACGAAGAGTGCGGTGTACCTCGGGTCGGAGTCGACTCGCTTAGCTTCGGCCGTGTGCAGCGTGATCACGAACGGGGCGCCCGGCCAGGTGCAGGTGTGGGCGTCCACGATCGTCGGCTGGACACCAGCGCCTACATGTGCGGCGACGATGGCCTGGTCCACCGATTCACATGGAACAAGCCGGACGACAGACGTTTTCGGCGGCTGCACGCTCGGCGGATTTGTGACAAGGCGAGTGACAACAGCTTTCAACGCGTCAGCCGCCAGCTTGCAGGAATCGCCTTCGGCCTCGGTGATTTTTACTTCGACGCCGAGTGTCGGCTGGGTGCGTACCGCCACCGCGCGCCCGCAGGAGCCCGCCTGCGTCGTGGTGTCGAGAACGGAGCGATCCGCCACCTGCTCGGCCAGCTGCCTTCCGGCTGCCACCGATGTTCCGACAGCAAGGTCCATCCGGACCTGTCGTCCGTCCGTTTCGACGAATGGCGTTCCGCAGCGCGACGAATCCGCCAGCTCGGGCTTGACCGGCTGTCCCAAGCTGCCGACGACATCGTTGCCGAGCAACGCGCAGGTGTCGGCGAGGCGCAATTGTTCATCGGTCAGTTCCAGCGTGCGGTTCGCGAGCGGATCGGCGGCCTCGGGCGGGCTACCGCGGTCCACGAGGAATATCGTCACCGCGCCTGCGGCCAGCAGAACCAGCACAGCCGCCGCCGCAACCCATCTCGCGGTGCGCCGCGGCGCGGGGCGATCCGGCACCTCACCGCCGGAATCGGCCCAACGCTCGGCCTCCGCACGGTCCTGGATGATCTGCCTGCGGATCCCCGCGGGCCAGGCGGCGCGGGCGGTAATCGCCGCCACCGAGTCGATCAGCTGCGTCGGATCCGGACGATTCGCGGGGTTCTTGTCCAAGCAGGCAGCCACGAGGTGCCGCAGTACCGATGGCACTCGACTCGTATCCGGGTGCTGGTGCACGACGTTGTACAGCGTCTGCGGTGCCGATGCGCCGAGGAACGGGCGCTGCCCCGTCGCCGCGAGCACCAGCATCGCGCCGACCGAGAAAACGTCACTGGCGGTGCTGAGTTCGTGGCCCGACGCCTGTTCGGGGGACATGAAGGCCGGCGAGCCGAGCAGCGTGCCGGTGCTGGTGAGCTGGAGGTCGGGCACCACCGCGCGGGCGATACCGAAATCGATGACGCGTGGGCCGTCTTCGGCGAGCAGGACATTCGTGGGTTTGAGGTCGCGGTGGATCATGCCAGCGCGGTGGATTTCCAGCAGGGCGGACCCCAGACCCGC
Source organism: Nocardia iowensis (assembly GCF_019222765.1). Classification (NCBI taxonomy): domain Bacteria; kingdom Bacillati; phylum Actinomycetota; class Actinomycetes; order Mycobacteriales; family Nocardiaceae; genus Nocardia; species Nocardia iowensis. The sequence continues at coordinate 8,139,931 of NZ_CP078145.1, forward strand.
GGTCAGCAGCCGGAGGCCGCCGAGTGACATCGGGCCATGCTGTTCGATGGCGGCGCGCAGGTCAGGGCCGGGGACGAAAACCGAGGCCAGCCAGGGTTCCTCGGCGTCGGCGTCGGCGTCCATGACGGCGGCGGTGTAGGCGCCGGTTACCCGTTGGGAGGCTTGGACTTCGAGGCGGAAGCGGGTGCGGAACTCGGCGTTCCTGGCCAAATGGTGGTGGATCATCTTGACCGCGACCAGACGTCCGTCCGGTGAGCGGCCGAGCAGCACTCGACCCATGGCGCCCTGGCCGATGACCGCGATCAGGCGGTGGCGACCCGCCGTGCGCGGATCGTGTGGGCCGAGCGGCTTCACCGTGTCCCCTCCCCTGGAGTGCTTGTCGGGGATCGTACCGGCGCACGGGTGACGCGTCCCGGTGTCCGGCCGACGCCGAAGCCCGGCCGTACCGACGCTCCGGCCCACGCGCGGCCCGACCCGTGCCCGGCTGGCGGGGGCAAGATCACCGATCGGTTCCGCGACAGGAGGTCGTGGAGGTGGCGGATTCCGGCCGTCGCCGGGACCAGTCGACCGGTTTGTCGAGTTCCCCAGCAGCTTCAAATGCGTCATGCTTGCTGGTACAGACGTTATTTGCGGGTATATACCTGGGTAGGGCCGCACTCGGCGCGATGGTGTGACGTAAGCCCCGTAAAGTCGTCTCACAACAGCACCACACGAAGAACGCGGCACACCGTGCAGCGCGAGGAGCACCAGTGTCACTCGATCAGCCACTCGCCCCGCTTCCCCAGGAGGGCATGGGCTTTGCTTCTGCGTGGCCCATCCGGGCAGGCGATGTGGACCCCTACGATCGGCTGCGTTTCGACGCCATCGCCCGCTACCTGCAGGACATCGCCTGGGAAAATCTGCATAAGACGTTCTTTCACCGCACCGACCCGAATTGGATTGTGCGCCGCACGGTGATCGACGTCATCCGGCCGATCCTGTGGCCGGACGAGGTACAACTGCTGCGCTGGTGCTCGGCGCTGTCGACCCGCTGGACCAATATGCGGGTGCGCGTCACCAGCACGAACGGCGGGCTGATCGAGACAGAGGGCTTCTGGATCAACATCAGCGAGTCGACCGGGATGCCCGCGCGGATCAGTGACGAGGGCCTGGCCTATCTCGGGCAGACAACGCAGGAGCATCGGCTGCGCTGGCGGCCGTACCTGACCGACACCGCACCGGCGGAGTCCGACACCGATATGCCGTTCCCGGTGCGGGCGACCGATATCGACCAGTACAACCACGTCAACAACGCCTGTTACTGGCAGGCGGTGGAACAGTTCATGGTCGAGTACCCCAAGCTGCTCGCCGGTCCGCATCGGGCGGTCATCGAGTACGTCGCGCCGGTGCTCGCGCGCCAGCACGTCACCGTCCGCAGCCGCTACGAGCCGGGTGACCGCACCGGGCGGCCGGTACTCCGGCTTTGGTTCGTGGTCGGTGGAACGACCACGACCGTCGTCCGCATCATGCCGTTGCCACCCGAATGAAGCACGCCGACCGGAACCTCGCGGATCCCGGTCGGCGTCGGCGTACTCAGCCGCGCGCGGCCTTCAGCAAATCCTCTCGGGTGGTGAACTTGACCCGCGGCCGTCCCGCGGACTTGCCCGCCGCCCGCTCGGCCTGATCGATCGCCCGCCACCCTTCCCGGTCCACCAGGTCGGCGTGCCGCTGCCCGAGCAATGCCTTCAACGAGGCGCGATCCGCCTCGGGCGCACCGAGTTTGCCCGAGGTGAAGTCGGCGATCAGGTTCTCGACGGTTTCCTCGGCGTCGATCCGGTTCGAGCCGATGACACCGCGGGGACCACGCTTGATCCAGCCGCTGACGTACACGCCGGACAGCGGGGTGCCGTCCGCGCCGATTACTCGGCCGTGTTCGTTCGGCATGACCCCGCGCCGCTCGTCGAAGGGCAGGTCGGCCACGGCCGCGCCGCGGTATCCGATGGACCGCAGCACCAGCCCGGCGTCCATCCGCTCGGTGCGGTCGGTCGCCCGCGCCACCAATTGGCCGTTCTCCTCGAACAATTCGTTGTGCACGAACTCGATCGACTCGACCCGGTCGGTGCCGGTGAGCGCGGTCGGCGAGGCCAGGTAGCGGAAGACGATCCGCTTGTGGTTCGGATCGCGCCGCCCGCCCGCGTACTCCTCGGCGAGGGTGTATTTGAGCTTCAGCGACGGCTCGACGTTCGGATCGTCCAGCAGTGCCTGGCTGGCGTGATCGAGCGCGAGGTCGGCCTCGTCGACGATGACGTCGATGCCGTTGAGGTGGGCCAGCGCCAGGAACTCCGAAGACGTGTACGCCGCCTGTAGCGGGCCGCGCCTGCCGAGCACGACCACCTCGCGAATATTGCTGTGGCGCAGGGCGTCCAGCGCATGGTCGGCGATGTCGGTCTTGGCCAGTTCGTCTGGCGAGACCGTCAAGACGCGGGCGACGTCGAGCGCGACATTGCCGTTGCCGACGATCACCGCGCGCTCGCCGGACAGGTCGAACTGCCGGTCCGCGAAGTCCGGGTGGCCGTTGTACCAGGCGACGAACTCGGTGGCCGAGTGGCTGCCCGGCAGATCCTCGCCGGGCACGTCGAGGCGGCGGTCGGTCGACGCGCCGACCGCGTAGATGACGGCGTGGTGGTGGCGCAGCAGTTCCTCGTGCGAGATGTGCGTGCCGACCTCGACGTTGAGGTAGTACTGCAGTGCTTCCCGCCGGAACGCGGACTCGAACAAGCTCGACACCGTCTTGGTGCCCGGATGATCGGGCGCGACGCCCGCCCGGACCAGACCCCACGGCGTCGGCACCCGGTCGAACATCTCGATCTCCACGTCCGCTCGGCGCAGCAGCTCGTCGGCCGCGTAGCAGGCCGCGGGACCGGCGCCGACGATCGCCACCCGCAGCGTGCCGAGTTCCTTCGGCGGCCGCGGCGGCGTCACGATCGGGTCGAAGTTGGATTCGAGCGGGTGCCGTTCGAAATACGCGGCGTTGATGTCGCGGTATCGGGCCAGCGATGCGGTCAGGTCGTCCTCGGAGAAGATGGCCTCCACCGGGCACGCGTCGACGCACGCACCGCAGTCGATACAGGTGTCGGGGTCGATGTAGAGCATCTCGGTGGTCGCGAACTCCGGTTGATCCGGGGTCGGACGGATGCAATCGACTGGGCACTCGGAAACGCAGCTGGCGTCGTTGCAACAACGCTGCGTGATTACGTAGGCCATATTGTGCAGATCCTCGAAGATGTACGTGGGCTGTAGGCCACCCGGTGGGCAGAGGTGGACAGAAACATCACGACGCGGAACCACCGCGATGTGACGCCGCTTTCAGTTTGCCTCGAGTGTGGTCGAGGCCATGCGACCGGAGGCCTTACGGTATCCCCATGGTGCGGACTCTGATCCTCATGCGACACGGCAAGTCGGCGTATCCCGACGGTGTCGGCGACCACGAGCGCCCGCTGGCGCCGCGCGGACAGCGCGAGGCCGGACTGGCCGGCGCATGGTTGCGCGAAACCCAGCCGCCGATCGACGCGGTGCGGTGTTCCACGGCGACCCGCACCAGGGAGACATTGGCGGCCACCGGCATCGACGCGCCGGTCGTCTATGAGGCCGGGATCTACGAAGCCTCGCCGCAAAGCCTCATCGAGCTGGTCCAACTCAGCGACGACGACGTGTCGACGCTGCTGGTGATCGGGCACGCGCCCGGAATGCCGTGGACCGCATGGGAGTTGGCGAGCAATCGGAGTTCGACGCCCGCCATCGAGCTCAGTCGAAAGTTCCCGACCTCCGCACTTGCGGTGCTCGAGTTCGACCGACCGTGGCGGCAGGTCGATCCGGGAACCGGTGAGCTGGTGCGTTTCCACATACCCCGCTGAGTCGTTGGTCAGCGCAGCAGCTTGCCGCCGACCACCACGACCGCGCCGAGGATGACCAGCAGCACGAACGCGGCGAACCCGCCGAGCAGCCACCACACGACGGCGAGCGCGAGCACCACCGGCGCCACCGCGATGGCGGTGATCACGGGGCTTTCCTTGACCGTCGCGAGGGCCGAACGGGCCCTGATCCGGTTGACGTCCTTACCAGGCATGCCACCAGCGTAGGCCGGAAGTCAGGACTTTGTCGGTGACCGATGGGATGCTCGGGCGATGGATTGGAAAATCGAGCTCATCGCGATCCCGGTAACCGACGTGGATCGCGCGAAGGACTTCTACACCAAGATCGGTTTCAACGCCGATCACGATCATCGGGTCGACGAGAACATACGGTTCGTGCAGCTCACGCCGCCCGGTTCGGGATGCTCCATCTGTATCGGGGAAGGCATCACCGACGCGGCGCCGGGCAGTGTGCGTGGCATGCAGGTGGTGGTGGCCAGCGCGGAGGACGCGTACCAGCAACTGGTGGCCGCCGGGGTGGAGGCGAAGCCGGTGGAGACGCTCGACTGGGGGAAGTTCACGTACTTCGCTGATCCGGATGGGAACCAGTGGGCTGTGCAGGAACTGCCGAAGTACAACTGACGTAGGGCCTTTCGACCCGTGACCGAGGTCGGACTCCGGAGCTCGGAGTGGCGGTTACGCCACTCACGTCAGTCCAGCTCCTCCAATAGGTCCAACCGGATGGTCAGCGGGCACGGCGAGGTGGTTGTGTAGACATCGGTCACCTCGCCGTCATCGACGTACCCGAGCTCTTCGGTGTGCCGGAAAGCTACCAAGCTGAGTGGCGGGCTCAGGTCGATGATCCAGTAGTGCGGAATTCCAGCGTCTGCGTACTCGCTTCGCTTCATGACGTAATCCGTTCGCCGGGAGCCCGGCGAGACGATCTCTACAACAAGATGGACAGCGGATGCGCGGAGGATTCCCGCTTCGGCACGAACTCGTTTGAATTCGGCGCGTTCGACCACAACCAGATCCGGCCGACGGACCGTGGCGGGCCCATCCTCCGGAACCAACTGCAGGTCGAGGTCGACATCGGGCACGGCAATCAGGTCCCGCGGAAGCTGAGGCTTCACCTGGACGTAGAGCTCGGCACCCGCGACGTTGTGTTCCGGCTTCGGCGACGGCGAAATGGTAAGAACCCCCTCTTGCAACTCCCGATGGCACAGCTCGTCCTCAGGAAGTGCCAAATAATCGGCAATCGTCAGCAGCTGCCACGGTTTCGGAAGTGCCGTCACCCTCGCTCCTCAGCTCGTCCCGCCCCTGGTCGGCTCCAGTGTCCCACGCAAGGTACGCACTCGGCCGTAACCCGACCTCGGTTTTACGTAGATTGGACTTGCTTGGAGTGCACTCCAGGTGACTAGCGTCGTCGGTGTTCAACGGGAAGGGCGAGTGTCGTGAGTGAAGCCGCACGGAACGAGCGAGGCAGCGACTGGGAACAGCCGAGGTATTCGATCGGTGAGGTCGCCGAGCGGTCGGGGCTCAGCCGGGACACGCTGCGCTGGTACGAGCGGATCGGGCTGATGGATTACGTCGGCCGGGACCACGCCGGTAAGCGGCGGTTCAGCAACCGTGACCTGGAGTGGCTGGCACTGATCGGCCGCCTGCGCACCACCGGGATGTCGGTGGCGGACATGGTCCGCTACGCCGAGCTGGTGCGGGCCGGGGAGTCGACGTTCCCCGAGCGGCTGGAGATGTTCCGCAACACGCGCGCCGAGGTACTCGCCAAGATCGATGAACTTCGTCAGACCGTGGCCGTACTGGACTACAAGATCGACGTCTACGAAGGCAAGGCGCAACTTGCCCGGCCGGCCACGATCACCGTGCAGAGGGAAGGGATCAAGGTATGACCACCACCGAAACGCTGCCAACGACCACGCTGGGAGCCAGCGGCATCGAGGTCGGCGTGCAGGGGCTGGGTTGCATGGGGATGAGCGAGTTCTACGGAACCACCGATCTCACCGAAGCACGGGCGACCCTGGACCGGGCGCTGGAACTCGGCGTCACGCTGTTCGACACCGCCGACATGTACGGCTCCGGCCACAACGAGGAATTCCTCGGCGAGTTCGTGCGTGCCCATCGTGATCGGGTGGTGCTGGCCACCAAGTTCGGCATCGTCCGCAAGGCCGACGACCCCGCCTACCGCGGCATCGACAACTCGCCCGAATACATCCGGCAGGCGGTGGAGGCCAGCCTGCGCAGGCTCGGCATCGACACCATCGACCTGTACTACATGCATCGTCGCGACCCGGCGGTGCCGATCGAGGACACTGTCGGCGCACTGGCGGAGTTGGTGCGGCAGGGCAAGATTCGGGCGATCGGCCTGTCCGAAGTGACCGGGCCAGAGCTGCGCGCGGCGCAGTCGGTACATCCGATCGCGGCCGTGCAGTCCGAGTGGTCGATATTTTCCCGGGATGTCGAGCGGACGGTGGTGCCCGCCGCCACCGAGCTCGGCGTGACCTTCGTGCCGTACTCGCCGCTGGGCCGCGGCTTTCTCACCGGTGCGGTCGCGGCGGCCGGGGAACTCGCGGAAGGCGATGTGCGGCGGGTTTTTCCGCGCTTCGCCGAGGACAACGCCGCCCGCAACGCCGAACTGCTCGCTCCGCTGCGGACCATCGCCGAGGCGCGCGGTGTGACGCTGGCGCAGGTGGCGTTGGCCTGGTTGCACGCGCAGAGTCGAGTGCGCGACCTGTCGGTGGCTCCGATTCCCGGTACCCGCAGCAGGACTCGGCTCGCCGAGAACGTTGCGGCCGCGACCATCGCACTGAGCGATGACGAGCTGGTCACGCTGGAGCCGATCGCGGGCCAAGTGACCGGAAACCGGTACGGAGACATGTCTTTCACCTCTGCGGGCCGGGAATAACAAGCACCACAACAGATCAGGAGTCCACGTGCCTTCGCTGACGCTCAATGTCCGGTTCACCGCCAAGCCCGGCCGCGAGGCCGAGCTGCGCGAGGTACTGCTCGGCATGATCGAACCGACCGTCGCCGAGGAGGGCTGTCTCGGCTATGAGCTCTACCTGCATCCCACCGATCCGAGCCGGGTCGTGCTGCTGGAGGAATGGGTCGACGCCGACGCCTTGGCCGCGCACTTCGAAACCGCGCACCTGAAGCACTGCGCGGCGGCCTTGGACGACATCCTGTTCGAGCCGTTCCAATTGCGGCGGTTCAACGAGATCTAGCGACCACAGCGCAGCCCGGCAATCGCCGGGCTGCGCTGTTTCGCACAGGCGGCGCTGTCTCAGTGGAACGTGCGCCCGCCCAGCGACGCGCTGATCACCGCGGGTGGCGTCCAGCCGACCATGAGATTCGCCCGCTCCTGCGGCGTGAGATCCTGCCTGGCCCAGATGCGGTGCGCGCTGCGGCGGCAGGCGGCGACCAATGTGGGTGCGGTGCGGTTGCGGAACCTCATGGCATTTCTCCTTCGATGAACCTCCCATATTCGTGCCGCGCGTCGACCCGCGCGAGAGGCGACGGAGGATCTCTACGAGTTCCGTATGCCGGTGTAAATGAACTCGGACCTCGGTCCGTTTGAACGCGGCCCCGCCGCGTGACGGGGTGTGCGGGCCGCTAGCATCCAATGGAGTGAAGCCCGATGTACCGCATGACCGCGTCTGGATCGACAAGCAGACGCCCGCCGCGTTCCGTGCCCTCGGCAAGGTCGCCAGCGAAGTACGCGCCGCCGGCGCCGAAGTCGGCTTGGATCGCAAGCTCATCGAGCTGATCAACCTGCGGGTTTCCCAGATCAACGGCTGCGCCTATTGCCTGGACACACACCAGCGTGCCGCGCTCGCCGCGGGGAATACCCCACAGGAATTGGCCGTGCTGCCCGCATGGCGTCGCACGGAGCTGTACTCACCGAAGGAACAGGCGGCTCTCGAGCTGGCCGAGATCACCGCGACGCTGCCGGACGAGGACACGATGGAGCGTGCATACGCTTTCGCGCGCGAACATCTGACGGACGATCAGCTGTCCGTCGTCGTCTGGGCGGCCACCACGATCGGCGCGTTCAATCGCGTGTCGATCCTCAGCAAACATCCGGTACGCGCATCGAAGGAGAAGTCGACCATGACCGCAGCCGCTTCGGAATCCACGGTTGTCCGCAACGACGAGAAGCACCGGTACGAGGTGTTCTACGGCGGCAAGCTCGCCGGGTTCGCCGAATACGAGGAGCGCGACGACGAGACAGTGTTCACCCACACCGAGATCGATGGTGCGTTCTCCGGTAAAGGTCTCGGCAGCACGCTCGCCAAGCACGCCATCGAAGACGCGGTCGAGCGGGAGCGGGCGATCCGGCCGCAGTGCCCGTTTATCAAGGCGTACCTGGACAAGCACCCGCAGTACGACGCGCATGTCATCGGCAAGGGCATTACTCGGTGAGTGATCTCGATCCGCAGCCTGCGGAGACGCTGTGCGAGCCCGCGCCCGGACCGGGCGCGGTGGCCGAGCTCTATCCGTCGCGCGAGGTGCCGCTCGGTGGCGTACGCGGCGTCTTCGTGGAACGGGTACTGCCGCAACGGGATCTGCCGACCGTCGGCGCGTGGTGCTTTCTCGATCACTTCGGCTCGCCGACGGTCACCACCACGGGGGCGTCGCCGGATATCGAACCGCACCCGCACATCGGCTTGCAGACGGTGACCTGGCCGTTCGACGGGCGGATCCGGCACCGCGACTCGGTCGGCTCCGACGTGGAGATCGAGCCGGGGCAGCTGAACCTGATGACCTCGGGGCGCGGCATCGCGCATTCCGAGTACGGCGTCGCGGGTGCACACGCCGGGCACGGCCTGCAGCTGTGGATCGCCTTGCCCGGCAACCGGACCGGGATCGACCCGCATTTCGAGCAGCATCGTGAGCTACCGGCCTACCAGGCGCCCGGCATTCGCGCCGTCGTCCTGATCGGCTCGCTGGCGGGCGTCACCTCCCCCCGCCACCGCGTACACGCCGATCGTCGGCGCGGATGTGCGGCTGGAGCCCGGCGCCGAGGTCACCCTCCCGCTGGACCGCGGCTTCGAGCACGCGGTACTGGTGATCGAGGGTACGGTGACGGTCGACGACACCGCGCTCACCGCCGGACCACTGCTGTATCTCGGCACCGATCGTGCCGAGATTACGCTGAGCAGCACCGCCGGTGCACATTTCGCACTGATCGGCGGCGAGCCGTTCGGCGAGGAACTGGTGATGTGGTGGAACTTCGTCGGCCGTAGCCATGAGGACATCGTCGCGGCCCGAAACGATTGGGAGAACCGCGATCTCAGCCGTTTCGCGGCCATCGCAGGCCACCCGCCCGAGCAGCGCATCCCCGCGCCGCCCCTGCCCGGCCTGCATCTGAAGCCGCGTAAGCGGCGGATCGGTCCGGCCAGAACCTGATCGGACCGACGGGCGAATCAACACTTGACCTCGAGTTTGGTTGAGCTTCTAGCGTGGAGCTCGACCACAACGAGAGGTGCAAGACTATGACGACAACTCCGAGCACGACTATTGCGCCGGTCACGGTGACGGTCCTCGGACTGGGCGAGATGGGTTCCGCCCTGGCGAATGCCTTTGTGAGCAACGGACATCCGACCACGGTGTGGAATCGCACACCGGGTAAGGCCGATGCGTTGGTCCGCGCGGGTGCGCGGGCCGTGTCCGAGCCGGGGCAGGCGGTGGCGGCCGGCGAGCTGGTGGTTGTCAGCGTGCAGGGCAACGACATCGCGCGCGAGATCCTCGAATCGGCAGGCGAAGCGCTGGCCGGGCGCACCGTGCTGAACCTGACCGACGGCACCTCCACGGCCGCCCGTGAGGTGGCCGAACGGGCGGCCGCACAGGGTGCGGACTACCTGCACGGCCAGATCATGACCATCGCCCCCGGCATCGGGCAGCCCGAATCCGTGGTGTTCTATGGCGGTTCCGAAACCGCCTACGGCCGTTACGGTTCGGCGCTGACGCCGCTTGCCGGGCGCGGCGCCTGGATCTCCGCGGATCCGGGCATGCCCGCGCTGTACGGGATGGCCGTGCACGGCACCATGTGGGGACTGCTCAACGGATTCCTGCACGCCGCAGCCCTCCTGTCGGACGCGGGTGTAGGCGTACGGCAATTCCTTTCCCATGCCGAGCCGTCGATGTCGGCACTCACGTCGTTCCTGCCGTTCCTCGCCGACGAGGTCGACAGCGGCGAGTTCGCGGTCCCGTTCGGAGCGCTGAAGCATCACCTGCCTTCGATCGAGGATCTGTTGCGCGAGAGCGAATTTCGTGGCATCGATGCCGAACTTCCGCGCTATACCCGAGCTCTCGTCACCAAGCTGGTCGAAGCCGGGCACGGGAATGACAGCTACTCCCGTGTCGTCGAGCACTTCAGGAAGGGCTGACACCGCCAGGACGTACCGTTGCTCGACGAACGACGGCCGGGCTACGGAACCGCGGTGAACAGTTCGTAGCTGTGGCCGTCGGGTGCGTGTACGTAGACTCCGCGACCGCCGCCGAGTTGGTTGACGGCACGGTCCCATCCGTGCTGCGGGGCGGAGCCGTAGTCGACGCCGGGCCATTGTTCCAGTCGGCTCAGGACGGCGTCGAAGGTTTCGTCGTCGACGAGGAATCCGTAGTGGCCCGGTTCGACTTGCCCTCGGTCGTCGAAGTCGAAGGTGAGGTCGGCGTTCACCTGGACGGGTACGAAGGGGCCTGCCGGTGCACCCACCGGCAGGCCCATCAACTCGGCGAAAAATGTTGCGGCGGCATGTTTGTCCGCTGCGGACACGATCGTGTGGTGCAAGACAATGGCCATGACTGCCTCCAAAATAGATGCGATATGCATACAAATATACATGCGTTCCGCATGTTATTGGCGGCGACCGGCTAGGCTGGCAGCATGAGCAGACGGGCGACCGCCAGGCCCGGGACCGCCGCCGACGGTGGACCCGCACTCTTTCGGCTGGTTCGATTCTGGTCACGGCGCTGGATCCACCGGACCTCGCACGATCTGCCCGACGAGCTGCGGCACGCGCAGCATGTCCAGGTGGTCGAGGCCGTAGCCGCCACCGTCGAGCAGGGCGGCGAGGCCACGATCACCTCGGTGGCACATCAACTCGGACTCGATCATTCAGGGGCGAGCCGCATGGTGCGCGATGCCACGGCGGCGGGCCACCTCTCCCGCGCCGAGTCCGAACACGACCGCCGCCGCACCTCGCTCGCCCTGACCGCCAGCGGCGAACGGCTGCTCGCTGACGCTCGCGACTGGCAGCGCCAGATCTTCACCGAGCTCACCGCCGACTGGGACGAGCTCGATCGGCAGCGGTTCGCGGGGTACCTGCGACGACTGAGCAACGAAATCGTCCGCTGAGCCGAGTTGTCCTGCGCCCGAGCCTGCTAAGGTCGCCCACGAAACACACTGCGCAGGGGCAGCGCTATGGAAAGAGCACGATGAGATTTTCCAGAATAACCGCGACGGCACTGTTGGCCCTGGTCGCCACCGCGATCACCACGAGTGTCACGCACGCGGATCCCACCACCCCCGACACTCCGCTCGATGTGCGCGGCTCGTTCGCCGAAATCGCCTACCAGGTCGCGGCATCCGAGGATCGGCGCGCGGCGGTGACCACGGTCCAGGACGGCCGATTCGAATTGATCCGCGACGGCCGGGTCGTGACGCTGACCGACCGCGACGGCAGTGTCGTCGCCGCCGTGCCGATGGCGCTGCGCATCGGCGACCAACGGGTGGCGCTGCATCCGGTCATCGAGGACGCGGGGCACCGGCTCACCCTCGTTCCGGACAATATGTCGCAGACGCCGCTGCGCGATGTGAGCAGCCAGGAACGGTTCTTCGCCGAAGTCGAACGGAACATGCCGATCGTGGTGGCGGGCGCGGGCATCGGCGCGGCCATCGGCTTCGTGCTCGGCTTCCCACTGGGGCTCTTCGTCCTCGACTTCATCACGGTGCCGATCACCACGGTCCTCGGGGCCGCGATCGGCGCGGCGGCCGGACTCGCGGTGGGTGGCGGTCAGCCCGCGATCGACGCCGCCATGGACTACCTTTCCGGCGCGCCCTGATCCAGCACGCGGCCCTCGCTGACCGGCCCGTGCGGCTGCGGCGGACGCCGAGGATGGGTCTCCATGGTGTGTTGCTCGTCAGGTGCGATCACGCGCGAGGGGGTCGGCGGGGGCGTCCAGGGTTTGGGTTCCGATGACTCGCAACAGGTTCAACTTCTCGGCGGCGTCGGTGCCGGGACGGGGGAGGTAGACGAGCAGGCGTTGGGCGGAGTTCGGGGTGAGCAGGGTTTCGCAGATGGTGTCGATCAGGCCGACCTGCGGGTGCTGGATGCGCTTGGTGTCGGAAAGGCGTACCGCCACTTCGTGTTCGTCCCAGAGCCGGTCGAATTCCACGCTCTCGGAACGTAATCTGCCGATGAACTCGGTGACGTCGGGGTCGCCCGATCGCCGCGCGGCGGTCGCGCGCAGATCGGCAACGTGCTTGCGGCTCAGCCGGTCCCAATCCTCCTCGGGGAAGATCGCCCGCGACTCGATATCGGTGAACCAGCGATAGGCATAGAAGCGCTCCCAGCCGCGCCGGGTGGCGTGATCGCCGACCAGCAGGGTGTGCATGCGGTTCTGCACCAGCACCTCACCGAGGTCGGTGACCACGGTGGCGGCGGTGTCGTCCAGCTTGGCCAGCAGGTGCATCAGGCCGGGGCCGACGTGGCGGTCGGCGAGCTCGCGTCCCGGCGCGGCATGGTCGCACAGGTGGTAGAGATGGTCACGCTCGTCGCTGCTGAAGCGCAGCGCCCGCGCCAGCGACGCCAGCACCTGGATGGACGGGCGCGGCCCGCGCGACTGTTCCAGGCGGGTGTAGTAGTCCGTGGACATACCAGCGAGCAAGGCCACCTCGTCCCGGCGCAGGCCGGGGGTGCGGCGCCGGACACCGGGCGGCAAACCCACCTCCGCGGGCGTCAACTGCTCGCGGCGGCGGCGCAGGAAGTCGGCGAGCTCGGTTCGGTCCATACCTCCACTCTCCCCCGGAACCGGCGGCTCAGCCAGGGATCGGCAATCCCCCGATAAACGATCTCTGCCGCGATCGGTGCCGGAGGCGCAGGCTTGTCTCATGACGACATCCAAGATTCCCACAGTTCAGCTCGGCAAGAACGGACCGGCGGTCAGCCGGATCGGGCTCGGTGCGATGGGCATGTCCGGCATGTACGGGGCCGCGGACGATGTCGAATCCACCGCGACCATCCACGCGGCGCTCGATTCCGGTGCGAACCTCATCGACACCGGCGACTTCTATGGCGCCGGGCACAACGAGCTACTGATCGGCAAAGCGATTGCCGAACGGCCACGCGAGGACGTGGTGCTCAGCGTGAAGTTCGGCGCCCTTCGCGGACCCGGCGGCACCTGGGGCGGCACGGACAACCGGCCCGCGGCATTGCGCAACTTTCTCGTCTACAGCCTGCAGCGGCTCGGCGTCGATTACATCGACATCTACCGTCCGGCCCGGCTCGACCCGAACGTCCCGATCGAGGACACGGTCGGGGCCATCGCCGAGCTGATCGAGGCCGGGTACGTCCGGCACATCGGCCTGTCCGAGGTCGGCGTCGACACCATCCGGCGGGCCGCCGCGGTGCATCCGATCGCCGACCTGCAGATCGAGTACTCCCTGATCTCCCGCGGAATCGAGGCCGAGATCCTGCCCCTCTGCCGTGAGCTCGGCATCGACATCACCGCCTACGGGGTGCTGTCCCGCGGATTGCTCAGCGATTCGGTGCAGTCCGGAACCACGTTCGCCGCCAACGATTTTCGTGCGCACAGCCCGCGCTTCCAGGGTGAGAACCTGGGCCGGAACCTGAAATTGGTCGATGCGCTCGCCGCGATCGCGAAGGACAAGGGTGTTTCAGTCGCCCAGCTCGCCATCGCCTGGGTGCTGACGCGCGGCGCGGACATCGTGCCGATCATCGGCGCCCGCCGCCGCGACCGCTGGTCCGAAGCGGTAGGCGCACTGGATATTTCACTGACCGTCGACGATCTGTCCACCATCGAAGCCGCGGTGCCCGTCGACCAGATCGCCGGTGAACGCTACGCGTCCGAACAGATGGCGATGCTGGACAGCGAGCGCTGAGATCGGGCCGAGGGCGCGTAGCTGCGCCCTCGGTTGCTTCACGATCGTTTCGGGCGGATGACCGCGGTGAATGCCGCTGCGGCGACGGACTTTCCGGTGTTGTCGGTGATGTTCACCGGCACCTCCAGTTCGACCGCGGTCTTCGCCGCGATGTCCGCCCGCACCTGCCGCAATGTTTCGCCGGACACCTCGGACGTCGCAAGGTACGGCCCCGCATCGCCTTTGGCGCGGGCCCGATATTCGATCCGCCCGTCTCTGGCCACAATGAACGTGTCGCCCATCAGGTCGACGATGCCGGATATCGACGCACCCATCGCGGCGGTCTCCGCCAACCCGAACAACACCGCCGCATGCAGGTCACCGTTGTGGTTCAGGTGTTCGTCCCGCGGCGCCATCCGCACCACATTCCGTCCCGCGTCGAACTCGACCCCTTCGATCCCGGTGTACTGGATGAACCCCAGCTTTTGGAACCCCGCCATCACCAACTCCCCCATGGCCGCGCTGTCCATCGCATCTCCCACTCAAAGAACTGAAACGTGTTCTATTTTCATACCGTGGTGACGGGGTGTTGTCTACGCGAGGGTTCACTCAGGGCCGGTGATACGCCTTCGGCAGTGGGTAGCCGCGTTCGGAGAGGATGCTGCGCAACAGATCTGGGCGGTTGGTGATGAGGCCGTCCACGCCGAGGTCGAGCAGCGAGATCATGGTGGCTCGGTCGTCCACCGTCCACGGCACCACTCGCATTCCACGCTGATGCGCGGCCGCGACCAGTTCGCCGGTGGTGAAGGGCTGGTAGCCGGGGTCGGTGACACTGCCGTCCTGCGGGCTGCCGTGCACCGGCGACACCGCGTCGGCGCCGAAAGAGGCCGCGGCCGCCACATACTTCTGCTGGAGCGAGCCTGGGAAGTCATCGATGTCGATACCGCCCAACCACGGCGATGCACCGGACATCCCCGCCCGCAGGAACTGCTGGCCGTTGGTCAGCGCGACAAGGGGAAGTTCCGGTGCCACCTCCCGCATGCGCATGAGCGCACCCCAATCGAAACTCTGGATGGTGACCTGATTTTCGAGGTGAGCCTGCCGCACTTGCGCAGCGACCACTTGCACGAACTGTTCGCGCGGCGCGGTCTGCTCCGGTGCTCCCGCTTCGACCTTGGTCTCGATGTTCAGCATCACCTCGTCGGCTCGATACGCGTGCACGAGGTCGAAAACCTCCGACAGCAATGGTATTCGGGCGCCGGGCACGGTCCGCTGCTCCGGAAAAGCCGCCAAACGTAGTGAGCCGCAGTCGATGGTGCGCACCTGCGCGAGAGTCAGGTCACGAATGAACCTGGTGCCGGGCACATAAGGGAACTTCGGGTCCAAGGGGAAGGCGGGCGCGGTATCGACGCATTTGTCCGGACTCGGATCTCGATCATGGGTGACCACCGCGTACCCGTCCGCGGTGATCTGAACATCCAATTCGAGGGTGCGGACGCCGAGTTCCAACGCGTTCGCGAAGGCGGCCAGCGTGTTCTCCACCACCAGTGCCGTGCCACCCCGGTGCGCCTGCAGGTCGAACGGCGCTCGCGGTGCGTCCGCCGACGCCCCCGCCACTGTCAGCAAACCGGTCAGCAGGACCACCGCGACTCCCACCGCATACGTTCGACGCATGATCCTACTCTGACCGCCGCCACTGACGCCGCGGTGAAACCTGAATGAACCCTGGGCGGATCAGGGAACCAAGACGACTTTGCCGGTCGTCGCCCGATTCTCCAGCGCGGCGTGTGCGTCGGCCGCCGCGCTGAGTGGGAAGGTATGGACTGTCGGCACCATGCGGCCTTCAGCGGCGGCGGCTAGCGCGCGGGACTCCTCATCGCGCACCGCACGCGATCCCGCCAACATGATGGAGAGGGCGTCGATCACCGTAATGCCTTGTTCCCGAAGCTTTTCCGGGTCCGGTTCGAAGGCCTCACGGGACGCGTTGCCGTAGGTGACGTACCGCCCACCGTTGGCAAGCAAATCCACTGCCGCCCGGCCCTTCTCGCCCATGACGCCGTCCAGAACGACCGTCACCGCGCGGTCGCCGAACGCCTGCCGGACCGTGTCGGTCCAGTCGGGTGCGTTGTAGTCGACAGCCAGGTCGGCGCCGAGCGCGTCCACCGCCGCGACCTTGGCGCGCCCACCGGCCGCGCCGATGACGCGCGCACCGATATTGCGGGCGTGCTGCACGATCAACCGGCCGATGCCGCCCGCCGCCGAGTTCACCAGAACCACGTCGTCGGCAGTGAGGGCGGCGATGTCGAGCACTTCGATGGTGGTGGTGCCGGTGACGATCATCGCGGCGGCCGCCGGATAGTCGAGACCGACCGGAATGCGGTGCAGCGCAGGCAACTCCGCGACGGCCAGTTCGGCGTAGCCGCCGGACGTGCTCGCGGGCGTCACGACGTCGGCGCCGATCCAGGCGGGGTCGACGTCCGGCCCGACGGATTCGACGGTTCCGGCCACCTCGCCGCCGAAGACGGCGGGGAGTTCCGGTAGTGGCGGGCCGATCGGCAAGCCCGCCCGCATCGCCGTTTCGATCAGGTGTACCCCGGCCGCTCGCACGGCGATGCGCACCTGCCCGGGTCCCGGTGTCGGGTCCGGGACCGTCTCGTAGCGCAGGTTTTCCGCGGGGCCAAAAGTATGCAGGACTACGGCGTGCACAGCGTCTCCTCCGGTCAGAGCTCGATTGAGCTTCTGCGCCTAGCCTGCAACCTCAACGTTAGTTGATGTCAATACGCTCCTCTTCGCGCTGCCCGGTTCGATCGTCGGTCCGTTCGCGCACGTCATCCCATACAGCAAGGACAACGATGCCGATGAGCAGTAGCGCTCCGAGAGCCACCGCCAGTGCGTCGTTCACGCCCCCGAAACCCTGCATGCGCGGGCTACCGGGTCAGACCAGGCCGCCCGGTTTGCCTAATAGGTCGGTTAGGGCGGTATCGATGAACCGGGTGTCTTCGGGGTTGCTGCCGTGGCCGGCGAAATGGCCCCAGATGCCGGGGATCACGCGGAGTTCGGCGTTGGGAATGAACTCGGCGGCCCAGGCCTCGTCTTCCGGCGGGAAATAGAGGTCCTTCGCCGCGGGCATGATCAGGGCGGTCGCCTTGATCGAGGCAAGGGCCGCTTCGGTGTCGCCGTCGAAGCCGGGTGTGCGGCCGACGTCGCCGTTCTGCCAGGTCCAGAGCATGGCGAGCAGGTTGTTGGGGTCACGGCCGTCCAGGAAGAAGCCTTCCCAGAAGCCGATGAGGAAATCGTCGAGCGAGGTGTAGCCCAGCTTCTCGTACTCCTTCTCCCAATAGAAGGCCTGGGAGAAGCCCCAACCCGCGTAAACCCTTGCCAGGGCCCGCAATCCGATGGTCGGCCAGGTCTCGCCGTACCAGCCGTTCGCGAAGGCAGTGTCGGCGGTGAGCGCCGCCTTGACGCCTTCCAGGAAGACCTTGTTGTGCGGGCTGGTGCGCGCGGAACCGCAGAACGGGGCGATCCGCTCGACCATCTCCGGGTGGCTCACCGCCCACTGGTAGGTCTGGCCCGCCCCCATGGACCAGCCGGTGACCAGTGCGAGGCGCTCGATGCCGAATTTCTTTGTTACCAAGCGATGTTGCGCGGCCACCTGGTCGTAGACCGTGATGGCGGGGAAGCGTGCGCGGTCATACGGTTTCAGGGTGTTGCTCGGCGAGCTGGACAGACCGTTGCCGAGCATGTTCGGCACGATGATGAAGTACTCCGCCGGGTCCAGCGCCATCCCCTCGCCGATCAGCCACTCGTTGTCCCAATGTCGCCCGGAGAACCACGTCGGATAGACGATGGCATTGCTCTTGTCGGCATTGAGCTCGCCATATGTGGCGTAAGCCAGGAAGGCACTGCGCAACGTGGCACCATGCTGGGTAGTGAAGTCACCGAGATCGAAGATCTGGTGGTGGGCCATGTATCGACTCGCTTTCGCAACGGGCGGACCAGAATTCGGCAGGCCTCAGCCGCAGCCGCGCACCATCCACCAGCCGGACCCCTTCAATTGAAAATATTCTTACAGAAAATATTGCCCCCAAAAGTAAATTTCTGATCACTCTTTGCTGTGCGGCGGGAGTCAGAGGCAGGCATGAGCAATCGACGGGACTACTACCGGGATCCCAACGCGCCGAAGGCAAACAGTCTGGTGCCTGGTTGGTCCGCGCTCGTTATCGATGAGCGCGGCGGGATTTTGATGCAGCGCTCGGGATTTACACCGATCCCGAGCACGTCATCGCGTACGCCGACGGCTCCGCCTGCAACACCACGCCGCGCAACGGACGCAGCCGTTCCCGGGTTGAATCAGAGAGCATCGATCACAACGACCTGAACGATCACCTGAATCAGCAGCGGGCCGGTTTCGATCAAGTTGTAGAAGATGGTCACGCCGCCGATGTCCCATTAGTAGGCATTAGGTATCTCGTCCCCGGCCGCGCGAAAGGGCCTGGCACCCTTGGCAAGAGGAAGCGGATCGTCCAGCAGGTCGAGCAGAGCTAGGCGGACTTCGACCCGTAGTAACTCCGGGAGTTCGTATATCTGCTGCTCGGCGCGCGGAGCGACCTCTATGAGAACCTTACGGCCGGTCAAAGATGTCTTCCCGCTGCAGATCCTCCCGGGTCAACGTACGGAAGGCCGCAGGGTCGGCTGCGAACTGTGCCATGCCCTCACGGAGCTGGGCCGCGATCAGATTCTTGGCCTCCGTCTCCTGCAGGCGACGGAGCTCCTCGCGTTCGGCCTTGAGCTGCTGATACTCGCTCAAGCTCACGATGACCTCAACGACACCGTCAGGGCCGGTGATGACTCGGTGAGGATCACCGGCAGGTAGGGGGCTCGCGGGAGGCATTTGCCAATGATATGTGATTCCCACCCACAGCACGGTCGTCGGACCGCATCGCCAGTCTCTGACCAGTACAGAATGCATCCGGCCCCCGCTCCGAAACGGAGCGGGGGCCGGGTGTTAGGGCGGTACCGGGTCAGCGGTAGTCGCTGAAGCCGTAGTCGTCGAGTGGGACTGCGGCGCCGGTGGTTTGGCCGAAGCTGTCCGGGCTGTAGTAGGTGTCGTCGTAGGACGGCACCGCGTACGCGGCGGCACGGGCTTCTTCGGTCGGCTGCACCTGGATGTTGCGGTAGCGGTTGATGCCGGTACCGGCCGGGATCAGCTTGCCGATGATCACGTTCTCCTTGAGGCCGATGAGCTTGTCGGAGCGGCAGTTGATCGCCGCGTCCGTCAGGACTCGAGTGGTCTCCTGGAAGGACGCCGCCGACAGCCACGAATCGGTCGCGAGCGACGCCTTCGTGATACCCATCAGCACCGGGCGACCCGCCGCGGGCTCATTGCCCTCGGCGACGACGCGACGGTTGGAGGCCTCGAACTCGGAACGCTCGGTGAGCGAACCGGGCAGGAACTCCGTGGCACCCGAGTCGATGATCGTCACGCGACGCAGCATCTGACGCACGATGACCTCGATGTGCTTGTCGTGGATCGACACACCCTGCGAGCGGTAGACCTCCTGGACCTCGTGGACCAGGTGGATCTGCACCTGACGGGGACCCATGATGCGCAGCACCTCGTGCGGATCCGCCGCGCCTTCCAGCAGCTGCTGGCCGACCTCGACGTGATCACCATCGGAGAGCAGACGCTCGGTGCCGTCGTCGTGCTTGAAGACACGCAGCCGCTGCCGCTTCGAGAGCTTGTCGTAGACAACCTCTTCGCCACCGTCATCGGGGATGATGGTGATCTTGTAGAAGCGGTCGTCGTCCTCCATCCGGACCCGGCCACTGACCTCGGCGATCGGCGCCTTGCCCTTCGGCACGCGGGCCTCGAACAGCTCCTGCACCCGCGGCAGACCGCCGGTGATGTCATCGCCCGCGACACCACCCTGGTGGAAGGTACGCATGGTCAGCTGGGTACCGGGCTCACCGATGGACTGCGCGGCGACGATGCCGACGGCCTCACCGATGTCGACCAGCTTGCCGGTGGCCATCGAGCGGCCGTAGCAGGTGGCACAGACACCGGTACCGGTGGTGCAGGTCAGCACGGAGCGGACCCGAACCTCGGTGATGCCTGCCTCGAGCAGCGCCTCGATGGCCGGGTCGCCGAGGTCGGCGCCCTTGCCGATGACGAGGTTGCCCTTGGCGTCCACCGCGTCCGAAGCGAGCGTGCGAGCGTACGCGGAGGTTTCCACGTGCGCGTCCCGGATCAGCGTGCCGTCCGCCTGCTTGTCGGCGATGTGCACGATGATGCCGCGCTCGGTGGCGCAATCGTGCTCGCGCACGATCACGTCCTGCGAGACGTCCACCAGACGACGGGTCAGGTAACCCGAGTCGGCGGTACGCAGCGCGGTGTCGGCCAGACCCTTACGAGCACCGTGGGTGTTGATGAAGTACTCGAGCACGGTCAGGCCCTCACGGAACGAGGACTTGATCGGGCGCGGGATGAACTCACCCTTCGGGTTCGTCACCAGACCCTTCATACCGGCGAGGGTACGAGTCTGGGTGAAGTTACCCGTGGCGCCCGACTCGACGATCGTGATGATCGGGTTGTCCGGCGGGTAGTGCGCACGCAGTGCCGTACCGACCTCTTCGGTCGCTTCCTGCCAGATCTTGACCAGCGCGTTGTTGCGCTCCTGGTGGTCAAGGGCACCACGCTGGTACTTCTTCTCGATCTGATCGGCGAGCGTCTCGTACCGCTCCATGATCTCGGTCTTCTCCGGCGGCACCAGCACGTCGGACATCGAGACCGTCACGCCGGAACGGGTGGCCCAGTAGAAGCCCGCGTCCTTCAGCTTGTCGACGGTCTGCGCGACCACGATCATCGGGTAGCGCTCGGCCAGATCGTTGATGATCGTGGCCTGACGCTTCTTCGGCATCTGCTCGTTGATGAACGCGTAGTCCGCCGGGAGCAGCTCGTTGAACAGCACGCGACCAAGGGTGGTCTCGGCAATCCACGCGTCGCCGCGGTTCCAGCCCTCCGGGAACAGCTTCGCCTCGATGTCCTTCGGCGGGCGCTGGTGGATGAGCCGCACCTTGATCAGCGAACGCACGGTGAGCTCACCGCGGTCCACCGCCATCTGCGCCTCGGCGGGCGAGGAGTACACGCCGAACTCGGCGGAATCCTTTGCGGCGGGCTTGTATTCACCCTTCGCGCCCTCTTCGAGGCGGGTCAGGTAGTACAGGCCGGTCACCATGTCCAGACGCGGCATGGCCAGCGGTCGACCCGAGGCGGGCGACAGGATGTTGTTCGAGGACAGCATCAGGATGCGGGCCTCGGCCTGCGCCTCCGCGGACAGCGGAAGGTGCACGGCCATCTGGTCACCGTCGAAGTCGGCGTTGAACGCTTCACAGACGAGCGGGTGCAGCTGGATCGCCTTACCCTCGACGAGCTGCGGCTCGAACGCCTGGATGCCGAGGCGGTGCAGGGTGGGCGCACGGTTCAGCAGCACCGGGTGCTCGGCGATGACCTCTTCGAGGACATCCCACACCTGGGGACGCTGCCGCTCGACCATCCGCTTGGCGGACTTGATGTTCTGCGCGTGGTTCAGGTCGACCAGACGCTTCATCACGAACGGCTTGAACAGCTCCAGCGCCATCAGCTTCGGCAGACCACACTGGTGCAGCTTCAGCTGCGGGCCGACCACGATGACCGAACGGCCGGAGTAGTCGACGCGCTTGCCGAGCAGGTTCTGCCGGAACCGGCCCTGCTTGCCCTTGAGCAGATCGCTGAGCGACTTCAGCGGGCGGTTGCCCGGTCCGGTGACCGGACGGCCGCGACGGCCGTTGTCGAACAGCGCGTCCACGGACTCCTGCAGCATCCGCTTCTCGTTGTTGACGATGATCTCGGGCGCACCCAGATCGATCAGTCGCTTGAGGCGGTTGTTGCGGTTGATCACGCGGCGGTACAGGTCGTTCAGGTCGGAGGTGGCGAACCGGCCACCGTCGAGCTGAACCATCGGACGCAGCTCCGGCGGGATCACCGGAACGGCGTCGAGCACCATGCCCATCGGCGAGTTGCCGTTGGTCTGGAAGGCCGCGACGACCTTGAGCCGCTTGAGCGCGCGCAGCTTCTTCTGGCCCTTACCGCTGCGGATGGTCTCCCGCAGGTTCTCGGCCTCGGCGTCGATGTCGAAGTTCTCCATCAGCTTCTGGATGGACTCCGCACCCATGGCGCCGGTGAAGTACTCGCCGTAGCGGTCGATCAGCTCGCGGTAGAGGACCTCGTCCACGATGAGCTGCTTGGGGGCCAGCTTGGTGAAGGTGGTCCAGATCTCCTCGAGCCGGTCCAGCTCGCGCTGGGCCCGATCGCGGAGCTGACGCATCTCGCGCTCGCCGCCGTCCTTGACCTTGCGGCGCACGTCGGACTTGGCACCCTCGGCCTCGAGCTCGGCCAGGTCGGCCTCGAGCTTCTGGGCGCGGGCCTCGAGGTCGGCGTCACGCTGGTCGGCGACCGCCTTCTTCTCGACCTCCATCTCGGCTTCGAGCGTGCTGAGCTCGTTGTGGCGCAGCTCGTCGTCCACCGCGACGATGACGTAGGCGGCGAAGTAGATGATCTTTTCCAGATCCTTCGGCGCCAGGTCGAGCAGGTACCCGAGGCGCGAAGGGACGCCCTTGAAGTACCAGATGTGGGTGACCGGTGCGGCCAGCTCGATGTGGCCCATCCGCTCACGACGCACCTTGGCGCGAGTCACCTCGACGCCACAGCGCTCACAGATGATGCCCTTGAAGCGGACACGCTTGTACTTACCGCAGTAGCACTCCCAGTCCCGGGTGGGGCCGAAGATCTTCTCGCAGAAGAGTCCGTCCTTTTCCGGCTTGAGCGTGCGGTAGTTGATGGTCTCCGGCTTCTTCACCTCGCCGAAGGACCACTGGCGAATGTCGTCGGCGGTGGCCAGGCCGATCCGGAGTTCATCGAAGAAGTTGACGTCTAGCACGTAACTTCACCTTTCACGGAGCTTGCGGAGTGAAAGTTCAACTTTGCAGCCCCTATTCGGGTCGAATTCGAGCAAAAAGTTCACTAGTTGGTCGAGCGCGGAGGCCGGATGCCTTGAAACTCAATGACATCCGGCCGACCGCCTAGTTCGCCAGATCGTCGACGGTGGCTGCTTCGTTCCTGGACAGGTTGATGCCCAGGTTCGCGGCAGCGCGCTCCAGATCCTCGTCGTCGCCGTCGCGCATCTCGATCGCGGCGCCGTCCGAAGACAGCACCTCGACGTTGAGGCACAGCGACTGGAGTTCCTTGAGAAGCACCTTGAACGACTCCGGAATGCCCGGCTCCGGAATGTTCTCGCCCTTGACGATCGCCTCGTAAACCTTGACGCGACCGACGACGTCGTCGGACTTGATGGTCAGCAGTTCCTGCAGGGTGTAGGCGGCGCCGTAGGCCTGCATGGCCCAGCACTCCATTTCACCGAAGCGCTGACCACCGAACTGTGCCTTACCACCGAGCGGCTGCTGGGTGATCATCGAGTACGGACCGGTCGAACGGGCGTGGATCTTGTCGTCGACCAAGTGGTGCAGCTTCAGGATGTACATGTAGCCGACCGCCACCGGGTACGGGAACGGTTCGCCGGAACGTCCGTCGAGCAGGGTGGCCTTGCCGTTGTCGTCGACCATGCGCTCACCGTCACGGTTCGGCAGAGTCGAGGCGAGCAGACCGGTCAGCTCCTCTTCGCGGGCACCGTCGAAGACGGGCGTCGCGATGTTGGAGTCGGCCGGAGCGCCGAGCATCTCCTCGGGCAGTGCGTTGGCCCAGTCGGGACGGGTCCCGTCCGCGGCGACATCGACCTGCCAGCCTGCCTTGCCGATCCAGCCGAGGTGGGTCTCCAGGATCTGGCCGATGTTCATACGACGCGGCACACCATGGGTATTGAGGATGATGTCGACCGGCGTGCCATCGGGCATGAACGGCATGTCCTCGGTCGGCAAGATCTTGCCGATCACACCCTTGTTACCGTGCCGGCCAGCGAGCTTGTCACCATCCTGGATCTTGCGCTTCTGCGCCACATACACCCGCACCAACTCGTTGACACCGGGAGGCAGATCGTCATCGTCCTCACGCGAGAACACCCGAATACCGATGACCTTGCCCGACTCACCATGGGGCACCTTGAGCGAGGTGTCACGCACTTCGCGGGCCTTCTCACCGAAGATCGCCCGCAACAGCCGCTCCTCGGGAGTCAGCTCGGTCTCACCCTTCGGGGTGACCTTGCCGACCAGAATGTCGCCATCACGAACCTCGGCACCGATCCGCACGATCCCACGCTCGTCGAGATCAGCCAAGACCTCATCGGAAACATTCGGGATGTCGCGAGTGATCTCCTCGGCACCGAGCTTGGTGTCACGAGCATCGATCTCATGCTCTTCGATGTGAATCGAGGTGAGAACATCCTCTTCCACGAGGCGCTGCGACAAGATGATCGCGTCCTCGTAGTTGTGGCCCTCCCACGGCATGATCGCCACCAGCAAGTTCTTGCCCAGCGCCATCTCACCGTTCTCGGTGCACGGACCATCGGCGAGTACCTGACCGACCTCGACGCGCTGGCCTTCGTCCACGATCGGACGCTGGTTCGCGCAGGTGCCCTGGTTCGAACGAGCGAACTTCCGCATCCGGTAGCTCTTGCGAGTCCCGTCGTCGGCCATCACGGTGACGTAGTCGGCGGAAACCTCCTCGACCACACCACCCTTCTCGTTCACCACGACATCGCCTGCGTCGACGGCAGCGCGCAGCTCCATGCCGGTGCCCACGACGGGAGCCTCGGAACGGATCAGCGGCACGGCCTGACGCTGCATGTTCGCACCCATCAGGGCGCGGTTGGCGTCGTCGTGCTCGAGGAACGGGATCATCGCCGTCGCGACCGACACCATCTGGCGCGGCGAGACGTCCATGTAGTCGACCTCGTTGGCGGGGACGAGCTCGTTCTCCTCGTTGCCGCGGCGGCAGAGCACGCGGTCCTCGAGGAAGCGGCCCTCCGCGTCGACCGGCGAGTTGGCCTGGGCACGAACGTGCCTGTCCTCTTCGTCGGCGGTGAGGTACTTGACCTCGTCGGTCACCTTGCCGTCGACCACCTTGCGGTACGGCGTTTCGATGAAGCCGAACGGGTTGACCCGCGCGTACACCGACAGCGAACCGATCAGGCCGATGTTCGGGCCTTCCGGGGTCTCGATCGGGCACATGCGGCCGTAGTGCGAGGTGTGCACGTCGCGGACTTCCAGACCGGCCCGCTCACGGGACAGACCACCCGGACCAAGAGCCGAAAGGCGGCGCTTGTGGGTCAGACCCGACAGCGGGTTGTTCTGGTCCATGAACTGCGACAGCTGGGAGGTTCCGAAGAACTCCTTGATCGCGGCGACGACCGGGCGGATGTTGATCAGGGTCTGCGGCGTGATCGCCTCGACGTCCTGGGTCGTCATCCGCTCGCGGACCACGCGCTCCATCCGGGACAGGCCCACTCGGATCTGGTTCTGGATCAGCTCGCCGACGGTGCGCAGGCGACGGTTACCGAAGTGGTCGATGTCGTCGACGTCGACCGGGACCTCCTGACCGCCGGGGGCGGTCATGACGCGGTCGCCCGCGTGCAGGCGGACCAGGTACTCGATCGTGGTGACGATGTCTTCCTTGGTGAGCACCGATCCGGTGACCTGCTCGCCGAGGTGGATGCCCAGCTTCTTGTTGATCTTGTAGCGACCGACGCGCGCCAGGTCGTAGCGCTTCTCCTTGAAGAACAGGTTCTCCAGCAGGGTCTGCGCCGACTCCTTGGTCGGCGGCTCACCCGGACGCAGCTTGCGGTAGATGTCCAGCAGCGCCTCGTCCTGACCGGCGGTGTTGTCCTTCTCCAAGGTCGACATCATGATTTCGGAGAAACCGAAACGCTCGACGATCTCGTCGTTGGTCCAACCCAGCGCCTTCAGCAGCACGGTGACCGGCTGGCGACGCTTGCGGTCGATGCGGACACCAACGGTGTCGCGCTTATCGATGTCGAACTCCAGCCACGCACCACGCGACGGAATGACGCGCACGCTGTGCAGGTCCTTCTCGGTGGTCTTGTCGACGGAGTGGTCGAAGTAGACACCCGGCGAGCGAACCAGCTGGGAGACGACGACGCGTTCGGTGCCGTTGATGATGAACGTGCCCTTGTCGGTCATCATCGGGAAATCACCCATGAAGACCGTCTGGCTCTTGATCTCACCGGTGTTGTTGTTGATGAACTCCGCGGTGACGAACAACGGCGCCGCGTAGGTCATGTCCTTGTCTTTGCACTCGTCGATGGAGGCCTTGACCTCCTCGAACCGAGGGTCAGAGAAAGACAGGGACATGGAGCCGGAGAAGTCCTCGATCGGCGAGAGCTCCTCGAGCACCTCCTCGAGTCCCCCGACTAGCCCGACATCGCCGCGAAGGGCGACCTTTTCACGCCATGACGGCGAACCGATCAACCATGCAAATGAGTCCGTCTGTAGATCGAGAAGTCCGGGCACCTCCAAGGGTTCACGGATCTTCGCGAAAGACACCCGCAACGGGGCTCCGGGGATTCCGGCAACTGCCTTGGTCTGGGTGGAGACTGCCAAGATGCGTCCTTCCAGCACCTCACGCGCGTCGCGTGGTGGTCCGCGACCGTCGCTTGTCTGCTACGAATTCCGCTGGTTACAACCCGAACGAAACCCGAACAGGCAACAACGGAAGTAACACCGGAAGGGTGGAACTTACGTGTGCAAATCGAGGTATGGACAGGAGGCAGCCAGCGCAACGTCCAACCGTACACCAATCGTCACGGGGGCGTCAACCTACCACCCGTGCGCACATTCACAAGGCTGGCGCGCCGTGTCCGAATCGCTGGCTGCGTCGGGGACGACGGGGCGTTATGGAGCCACTGTGACAGCTGCCGCTGTTGTGAATAGCGTGACTGCTCGGGCGAAAGTCGTCAAGTAGGGGGGCACCGACCAGGCATCCGCGAGATGCCATGGGCCGCTGCGCGATCACTGGTCGACGATGTCGCTGGCCAGCCAGCGATCATCCACCTTCTGCATGTGCAGCACGATCGGACCCGCGACGCTTTGCTGCGCGACACCGTCCTTCGTGGCGCTGACGACCAAATTGACCAGCAGCTCGGCCCGATCGTCGGTGAGCAAGGTCACAGCGATTGGATCGGCCTTCGCATCGGCGCTGGTCTGCGCCTGTTTTACCGCCGAGATGGTGGTGTCGGCGTACTTGTCGAGATCGGCGAGCATCTTGCCCGTGAGCACCTGGCGCGCGGTATCGCGGTAGCCGTCGATGTTCTTCACGTCATAGGCGTAGACGGTCTTCAGGGCGTGATCGGCGGCCGCGCGCACCTCTTCGGTGGCCTTGTTGTCGACGAAGGCCTTGTTCGAGTCGTCGACCCCAGGACGCGACGCGGCGACGGCCGCGAATCCACCGAGCAGTACCGCGGCGATCAGGCTGGCGGCGACAAGGGACCAGAACGAGCGGCCCGTCTTCGTTGGGCGCGCACCGCGCTTCCGGAAGCGGCGGGCCGGGCGCGGTTCGGGCCGCTGCTCGGAACGTGTCGCGCGCGTTGCCGCGGGGCGGGTGGTGCCCGTCACCCGTGGCTTGCGAGTCGGGGTGGTGCGCGGCGCGGCGGCGCGGGACGGCTGCTCGGTGGACGGCCGTCGCTTGGAGGTGACCCGGTTGACCGGTTTACGAGAAGTCATGTCTGGTCCTCCTACGATCCCGGCTTGGGCACGCCGGGCGGCTGGTCGGCGGGCGGCTGCGGGGACTGGCCCTGGCCACCGCTCAGCAGCACCGGCTGGCTCAACGAGGAGATCTGCTCGGCCTTCCAGACCTCGCCTGCCTTGGTCACGTCGACGTTCCAGGTGTAGCGGTATTCGGCGGGTGGCTTGTCCTTGCCGGTCTCGGTCACCTGGAGCACCACCAGGGCCGATGCCTTGTCCTTCTCGCTGTTCAGCGTGGTGAGCGCGGCGCCGAGCACCTTCGAGGTCATGCCGACGCCGGTCTGCTTGGCCAGCGTCTCGGCCTGGTCCTTGTTCTTGTCGGCCGACTCGAGCAGCGCGCCGGTCATCGAGGAGCGGGCCAGGGCCAGCGACCCGGGAACGTCGTCGAGATTCATCGAGGTCATGTTGATCGCGGCTTGGCGGGCGGCGTCGAGCGCGGTGTCGCGGGCGTCGGCGCGCGGGGCGTCGCTGACCGCCGAGCGCACCCACCCGGTGCCGAACCAGACGGCGGCGACCAGGGCGACGACGAGCAGGGCCGCCGATCCGATCAGCGCGAACGCGCGGACGATGTCGGTGCGGCCTGCGGTCTCGGGCCTGTCGTGCGCGCCCTCGACCGGAGCCTCGGCGGCCGCATCGGACCGGTCCGCGGCGTCGGCGGGGTCCGGTGCTTCCCGCGGCTCCGTGGAGTCGGGCTGCTTGGACAAATCTGCACTCACCTGGGCCACCCTAACGTCATCGGTCCTGGTCACCGCTTCGGCGTAACTCCCATCAGCGTCGCAAGCTGCACGGCGATCGGCGTCAGGTTCAGCCGCTCCGGATCGGTCTTCGGGTTCGAATCCCACGGCTGCACGATGTTCGGATCGGCCAGCTCGGCTCGCTCGCCGCCACGTACCGCGGTCGGATTACCTTGCGGCACAAGGCACTTGGCATCCTTGTTGAACGGGAACTCGTCGCGGGTGTCGTCGAAGTCCGGGTTCTGCGCCTTCATCTGCTCGAGAATCCGCTGCGTTCCCTCGTAGCCGACGGTACAGGCCGGCGGGTTGTTGGTTTCCAGCACGAGACCGAAGTGCGTGGTGCCATCGCCGGGCGCGGTGGACGAGCCGCCGATCGACAACTGCGGCAGCATCTGCAGCAGCGGGCGGATCGCGTAGAACTTGGGCGAGATGGCCTGCAACAGCGACCGCAGGTTGGCCAGGTCCTGGGTGATCGCGCCACCGCTCTCGTGCAGCAGCGCACCGATCTGCTGGCCAGCGTCGGTGCCGGTGCCGATCAACCTGCGGATATCCGGGTCGCTCGAGCGCAGCTGCGCGGTGAGCTTGTCCAGGCCGTCGCTGAACTCCCGGATGGCGCCGGACTGCTCGGCCTGGGTACCGAGCACCACCTTGCCGTCGCGGATGAGCTGGATGGTCTGCGGCAGCGTCTCGTTGAACGTGGTGGTGAACTTGTTCAGCGAATCGACGAAGACCTGCAGGTCGTCACCCTTGCCGTCGAACGCCTTGCCGAGCTCGCGGACGGTGGTGTTCAACGCCGCCAGGTCGACCGAGCGGGTGAAGCTGTCCACGCTGGCGACCAGCTGCTCGACCGGCACCGGCGTGGCCGCCGAGGTGATCACCGAATTGTCGTGCAGGTAGGGCGCGGAGTCGGTGTCCGGCTGCAGATCGACGTACTGCTCACCGATCGCGGAACGATTGGCCACCACGGCTTTCGCCGAGGCGGGAATCTTCGGCGAGCTCGAATCGACGATGAGGTGCATCAGCACGCCGTCGCCGGTCAGTTCCAACTCGCCGACCCGGCCGACCGGCACCCCGCGATAGGTCACCTCGGCACCCTTATAGATGCCACCGGTCTGGGCCGCCCGCACCTGCACCTCGTACTGGCCGAAACCGAGCATGTGGTCGAGCCGAATGTATTTGGCGCCGACATACACGACGCCGACCACCGCGACGATGGCGAAGGCAAGCAGCTGCCAGCGGACCAATCTCGTCATCGAGCACCACCCACTCCGAGTTGCTCCAGAATCGCACCCACCGGATTCGGCGGCACGCCCGGCGCGGGCGGCTGCGCCATGTTCGGCGGCAACGGCAGGATCGACACGGTCGGCCAGCCGGGGCGCGGGCCGTTGCCGTTGTAGTACGGGTTGGTCGGATTCACCGGCACCGGCGGGCCGTTGGTCGGCGGGACGTACACCGGATCCGGTTTGCCCACACCGAGATTGCTCAGCGTGACACCGATCTGCTGATCCACCGACAGCCAGGTATTGACCGAACCGCCGAACGTGGACTCCAGCGTGGAGTCGGGGAACGGATAGGTCGGAATCAACGGCAACGCGCTGACCAGATCCGGCGCGGCCTTGCCCAGCTCCTGCAACGTCGGGCGCAGCGAGGTCAGATCGCGGATGAGGTCGTCCTTCGAGTGATTCAGCACGTCGAAACCGGCCTGGCCGACCCGATCCAGCTGCCCGAGCAGCCCGACCAGCTGCGGACGCTGCTGTTCCAGGATCTTGACGCCCTCCGGCAGCTGTTCGAGGATCTTGCCGATCTGCTCGGTCTGTCTGCTCACCCGGCTGCTCAACACGTCGAGACCGTCCAGGGCCCTGGTGATGTCGTTCACCTGATCGTCGAGTCCCTTGATCAGGATGTTCGCCTGTTCGAGCAGCGAGCGCACCCGATCCTCGCGACCGCCCATGGTCTTGTTCAGCTCGGTGACGATCGGCTGCAGCTGCGCTACGCCACCGCCGTTGAGCAGCAACGACATCGCGCCGAGCACTTGCTCGATCTCGGTGGCGTGCCTGGTGTGGTCGACCGGGATCACCGCACCGTCGCGCAGCGGCTTCGGGTCCGGATCGCTCGCGGGCTTGGACAGCTCGATGAACTTCTCACCGAGCAGATTCGACTGGCGCACTTCGGCACGCGCGTTCTCCGGCAGGTTCACCGAGGAGTTCACCACGGCGCGCACGGTCGCGGTCCACTGGTCTTTGCCGATCTTGATGTCCTCGACCCTGCCGACCGGCACGCCCTCGACCTTCACCGCGGACTGTGGCACCAGGTCGAGCACGTCGTCGAACTCGATATCAATGCGCATCGGGTGCGCACCGACATCGGCGCCACCGGGCAGCGGGACGCTGTAGATACCGTCGGACGCGCACGAGGTGACCAGTGCGGCGGCCAGCCCGACAATCAGCGCGGAGCCGAGACCGCGTGTGACAGAACGGATTCGACTCACCGCTCACCTCCCTGCGACGGCGGAAGCTGATCCGACGGCGTGCCGGGCACGGTGCCGGGCACGGGCGCACGCTGCTGGTTCTCATTGCTGAGGATGCCGAACGGCAGGATCAACGTCGGCGTCTTCACTCCGGCGGTGATCTGGTCCGAGATCTCCTTGCAGTGATCGAGAATCGGCCGCATCTGCCTGCCGAGCGCCTCGAACTGCGGATCGCCGGGCCGCAGCTTGGACATGTCGATCAGCTTGCACATGACACCGAACGGGTCCTGCAGGTCGGTGAAATTGGCGCGCATGTCGAGGGTGCCGGATTCGGCGTTGTGCACGTTGATCAGGTTGCTGAGCGCCACCGGCAGCACCGGGAGGGCCGCGGCCAGATCGTCGCGCTGATCGGACAGCGTCTTGGTGAGCTGGACCAGCCCCTCGGCATTGCTCGCGACCAGGTCGCGGTTGTTGTCGATGAACCGGGCGACATCGCCGAGCGCGACCGAGAGCAGGTTCAGCGCGGCGCCGAGGTCGTCCCGCTCGTTCGCGAGGAAGCTGGAGAGATCGGCGAGCTGGACATTGAATTGGCGCACCTGCGCGTCGTTCTGGGCCAGCATGGTGACGAAGCTCTGCAAATTCTTTACGGTGTCGAAGATGTCGCCGCGCGCGTCGGACAGATACTTGGCGGCTTTGGACAGCTGGGTGAGGCTATTGGCCAGCGCCTCGCCGTTGCCGTCCAGGTTCGCCGCACCGGTGCGGACCAGCTCGTTCACCGCGCCCTCTTTGTTGGCGCCGTTGGGGCCCAACGCATCCGAGAGTTCGGTGATGCTCTTGTACAGCTGATCGACCTCGACCGGGGTGACCGTGCGGTCGCGCGGAATGGTCGCGGTGCGCGCCATCTTCGGCCCGCCGGTGTACACCGGGGTCAGCTGGATGTAGCGGTCGGACACGATCGACGGCGTGATCTGTGCGGCCCGCGCGTCGGCGGGCACGTCGTAGGAACGATCGACGCTCATCACGATCTTGACCTGATCGCCTTGCGGTTCAACGGAATCCACCCGGCCGACCGGAACGCCGAGCACCCGCACGTCCGAGCCCTCGTAGATGCCGACCGAGCGATCGAAGTACGCGGTGATCTTGGTGGTGGTCAGCCGATCGAACATCCACCAGAGCACCACGGCAACCAGCACCGCCACGACCACGACCAGCGCGATGGCCACCTTGCCCTTGCCCGAATCGCGCAACGCGCGCAGCCGATCCGCCATGTCAGTTACCTCCCATGTTGCGAATCGGCGGACGGGCGCCGGGAATCTCCGGCAGCGCGGGCGGGATCAGGTTGACGATCACCGCGTCGAACCAGCGGCCGGTGCCGAGCACATTGGCGTAGAGCCCGTAGAACGGCGCCGCGAGTTCCAAGGTCTTGGAGATGTTCTGCTGGTTGGCATTCAGCAGATCGATCGAACCGCGCAGATTCTTCAGCGCCGGGCCGATCTGCTCCTCGTTGTCGTGCACCAGCGCGCTCAGCTCGGCCGACACCGTCTTGGCGCCGGACAGCAGCTGGGCGATGGATTGCTGGCGAATGTTGAGCTCGGCCAGCAATTGGCCACCGGAGGCGAGCAGCCGCTCGAACTCCGCGTTGCGGTCGGCGAGCACCTTGGTGGTCTGCCTGGTGGCGGCGAACAGCTTCTTCAGCTCCTCGTCGCGCTTGGCCAGCGTCTCGGACAGGCGGGCGACGCCGTCGATGGAGCCGCGCAGTTCCGGCGGCGTCGTCGCGAACGCGTCGGAGAGCACCCGCATGCTGGTGGCCAGCTGCGCGGTGTCGATCTGGTCGATGTTCTTCGCCGCATCGGTGAACGCGTCCACCACGTCGTACGGAGACACGGTGCGCGACAATGGAATCCGTTGAGCAGGGTCGGCCGCCTTTGACCCCTTCGGGTCCAGCGCCAGATACTTCTGCCCGAGCACCGTCTTGATCTGGATCGAGGCGGTGGTCTCGCTACCGATCCAGGCGTCCTGGGTGCGGAAGTCGACGAGCACCTTCGCGCCGTCGAGCCGCACGTCGGACACCGAACCGACCTTCACCCCGGCGATGCGGACCTCGTTGCCCTTCTTCAGGCCCGCGGCCTCGGAGAATTCGGCGGTGTACTTGGTGCCCGCGCCGATGATCGGCAGCCGGTCGAGGTAGAACGCCGACAGGGTCACCAGCAGCACCATCGCCAGGCCGAGCACACCCATGAAGACGGGGCTGCGGCGGCCGAGCAGAATCCGGTCGTCCATCAGCGGGCCTTCCCGGAGCAGCGCGGCGCGGCGTTGGTGTACAGCGGCTGGTTGATCGTCGGTAGTCCGGCGGGCAGGTTGAGCTGCGGCGCGTCCACCGCGCCTGGGCCGACGACGATGTCGATGCCGCACAGATAGAACTGGAACCAGGAGCCGTAACTGCCCACCCGGCCGAGCTTTTCCATCTTGATCGGCAGGTTGTGCAGCACCGCGTTCACATCGTCCTGGCGCTCGTTGATGGTGCCGGTGAGCTGGCTCAGTCCGGCGATCGAACCTTGCAGCGTCGGGCGGACCGGAACCAGCAGATCGGCGGTGGCCGAGGCCAGGTTGCCGAGCGAGGTCACCGAGCGGCCGATGGTGTCGCGTTCCGCGGACAGCCCGCTGACAAGTGCCTCGGTATTGACGATGAGCTGGTTGAACTGATCGTCGCGCTGGTTGACGGTGTCGAGCACGGTGGTCAGATTGCGGACGAGCTCACCGATCACCGCGTCCTTGTCCGCGATCTTGTTGGTCAAGCTCGCGGTGGTCGCCACCAGGTCGTGGATCGTGCCCTGCTCGCCCTGGAACACCTGGATGATCTCGAAGGAGAGCTTGTTCACGTCGTCGGCGGTGAGCGTGCGGAACAGCGGACGGAAGCCGTTGAACAGGGTGGTCAGGTTCAGCGCGGGATTGGTGCGCTCCAGCGGGATGGTGCCGCCCTTGTTGAGCTTGCGGCCCTGCTCGCCGGTGCCCTGTTCGAGCGCGATGTAGCGCTGGCCGACCAGGTTTCGGTAGCGGATGCTCGCCGTGGTCGAGGCGGGCAGCCAATCCCGGTCGGTGAGTTGGAATTTCACCTCGGCCAGGCGCTTGTCCACGATCGAGACGCCGGTGACCTTGCCGACCCGCACCCCGGCGACGCGTACCTCGTCGCCCGTATTCAACGACGTAACATCGGTGAACCGGGCTTTGAACTCGGTGCCGCCACCGCTGTAGTTGGCGATGGACAGGCCGAGCACGGTGGTCGCGAACAGCGTGACGACGACGAAGATGATCAGCTTGGTGAGCGGACCGCCCAAGCCGCGCAGTTTCTGCTTCATCGAACGCTCACCTCGCTACCACGGAACGCGGGCGCGCCGGCCCTGGTGACCCAGCTCGGCACCTGCTCAGGCGAAACACCGTGCGCGGCACCATAGATCGCGCCGAGCGACTGCTGCTCCAGCGGCGAGCCCGCGATGGTCGCGACATTGCTCGCCGGGTAGACGCCGAATTGCGGCGGCGACAGCTTGCCGGTCTCCAGGTCGCCGGGGTTGCGGCTCGGTACCGCGTAGGAGCCGTCGTTGTTCGCGCCGCCGGTGTACTGACCGGGGTCGACACCGAGCGGCTTCTCCGGAATGCACCACGGCCCACGGTCATCCAGCCAGCGCGGCTCGTCCTGGTTCGGCAGGTACTTGCCGCGCGGGTTGGTCAGCTCGATGGTCACCCGCGTGCCCGGGTGCTCGGTGCCCTTGCCGAGGATCTCGTCGATGCGCGGCTTGAGCTGAGCGAAGTTCGCCATTACGCACGGGAAGGTCGGCGAGTAGGTGGCCAGTTGCTCCAGCAGGGGACGCGAATCGGCGGACAGGTCGATGATGTTGTCGCGGTTGGCGATCAGGAAGTCGGCGGTGTCCGAGGAGGTCGGCGTCAGCACGGCGTACAGCGAGTCGATGTCCCATCGCCGCTGCACAATGGTCGCGTTGGTGGTTCGCAGATTGTCCAGCGCGTTGACCAGCTGTGGCGCGGCATCGGAGTAGGTGGCGGCTACCTCGGCGAAGCTGCGCAGGTCCTCCTGCAGGTCCGGCAGCACACCGTTGACCTGACGGAAGATGTTGTCCAGCTTGTCGACGCTCTCTCCGAGCGCGAGGCCCTGACCGGACAGCGCCTGGGAGAGCGCGCCGAGGGTGGCAGCGAGGTCCTGCGGCGGAATCGCCTGCAGCAGCGGCATCAGGTCGTCGAGCAGCTTGCTCAGTTCGATCGCGTTGCCGCTCTTGTCCTGCTGCAGCGTCACGCCATTGGTGAGGTGCTCGGCACTGCGGTCGGCCGGGATCACCAGATCCACATAGCGCTCGCCGAAAAGCGTCTTCGGCAGCAGCCGCGCGGTCGCGTTGACCGGGATCTGGTTCGCTTTGTCCGGTTGGATGGCCAGGTTCAACGTCACCTTGCCGTTGTCGGAGTAGCTCGACCGCACCTCACCGACGCTGACACCGCGTACCTTGACGTCCGCGTTCTTGGTCAGCGCGTTGCCGACGCTGTCGGTGACCAGGTCGACATCGACCGTCTTCACGAACTGCTTGTTGTAGATGGCGATGGTCGTCCACAGGAACAGCACCACCACCACGAAGAACGCGATACCGAGCAGCCGGATCCGAAGCTTCTCGGTCGACCGCCAAACCTGCACGCCGCTGCTCATCCGGCCACTCGCACAGTCGTAGTGGTCCCCCAGATAGCCAGGCTCAAGAAGAAGTCGAGCACGTTCACCAGCACGATCGCCGCCCGCACCGCGCGGCCAACCGCGACGCCGACGCCGGCCGGTCCGCCGGTGGCGTGGAAGCCGTAGTAGCAGTGCACCATGATGATCACGAACGCGAAGACCAGCACCTTGAGGAACGAATAGAGCACGTCCTCAGGTGGTAGGAACAGGCTGAAATAGTGGTCGTACGAGCCGCTGGACTGCCCGTTGAACCAGATGCTGATCATCCGCGACGCCAGGAACGTGCCGAGCAGGCCGACGATGTACAGCGGGATCACCGCGAGAAAACCGGCGATCACCCGGGTGGTGACCAGGAACGGCACGCCGGGCACCGCCATCACCTCGAGCGCGTCGATCTCCTCGGAAATTCGCATGGCGCCGAGCTGGGCGGTGAAACCACAGCCCACCGTCGCCGACAGCGCCAAAGCGGCGACCAGCGGCGCGATTTCGCGGGTGTTGATGTAGGCGGTGAGGAAGCCGGTGAGCACCGAGCTGCCGAGCGCGTCCAGTGCCTTGAAGCCCTGCAGACCGACGACAACGCCGACCGACCCGGACATGAACACGATGACGCCGATGGTGCCGCCGATCACCGCGAGCGCGCCGCTGCCGAAGGTCACCTCGGCGAGCAGCCGCATGACCTCCTTGCGGTAATGCACCGCGGTGCGCGGGATCCAAGCGATGGCGCGCGAGTAGAACGACATCTGCTCGCCGGCCCGATCGATCACCTTCATCGGTGCGCGCACGACATCGCCCGCCCGGCGCAGCGACTTGGCGATCACGGGGTTGCGGTACTGGGTGGCCACCGGTCAGGCGCCCTTGGCCGGGACGACCTGCAAATACACCAGGGTCAGGATGAGGTTCACGAAGAACAGCACCAGGAACGTGATCACCACGGATTGGTTCACCGCGTCACCTACTCCTTTCGGACCCCCTTTGGGATGCAACCCCTTGTACGCGGCGATCACACCGGCGATCAGGCCGAATACCAGCGCCTTGATCTCACCGATCCACAGGTCGGGCAGCTGCGCCAGCGCGGAGAACGAGGCGAGGTAGGCGCCCGGCGTGCCGCCCTGCAGCAGCACGTTGAAGAAGTAGCCGCCCGCGATACCGACGACCGACACCAGGCCGTTCAGCAGCAGCGCGACCAGGGTCATGCCGAGCACCCGCGGCACGACCAGCTTGTGCACCGGATCGACGCCGAGCACCTCCAGCGCGTCGATCTCCTCACGGATGGTGCGCGAGCCGAGGTCGGCGGCGACCGCCGACCCGGCCGCGCCCGCGATGATGAGCGCCGTGACAACCGGCGCCGCCTGCTGCACGGTGGCCAGCACACTCGTGGCACCGGTGAAGGATTCGGCGCCGAGCTGCTTGATCAGCGAGCCGGTCTGCAATGCGACGACCGCGCCGAACGGGATAGCGACGAGTGCGCTGGGCAGGATCGAGACGCTGGCGATGAACCACGACTGCTCGATGAACTCCCGCCACTCGAAGGGCCGGCGAAACGTCTTGCGCAGCACGTCGACAAACAGTGCGAAGATGTTGCCGGCCTGGCCAAATCCCGACTCCAGGGGAGTCCGCAATCGCGCCAGGGCAGAGTTCACGAACGCAGATGTTACCCGTTAGTTGTGTTGTGTCGAGTGGTGGTGTCGTACGCGCCGCCCGGGTAACTACCCAGGTCGCTGTTGTTGTACGCCATCACCTGGGTCTCGTCGTTCTGATCAAGTGACTCACGAATCGCAACCTGTGCCGCGTGCGGCAGGGTGTGCATGATCTCGCGAACCCGCTCTTTGCGGCGCAGCACGGCCTGGCGAACCGGCATGCCGGGAGTTGCCTGCATCTGCGGAATGATGCCCTCGACCTCTTCGGCGCCACCGTGGTGGTGGCCCGCGTCGAACATCGCTTGCTCGCGCGCCATCTGGGCCTCGTCCTTCTCCTCGGACATGCCGATCGGGCCCTGCATGCGACCGTTGAGGAACTGCTTGACCACCGGCTCCTCGGAGGTGAGCAGCACCTCGCGCGGGCCGAACATGACCAGCTGGCGACGGAACAGCATCCCGATGTTGTCGGGCACGGTGCGGGCCAGGTTGATGTTGTGCGTGACGATCAGGATCGTGGCGTCGATCTGCGCGTTGATGTCGATCAGCAGCTGGCTCAGGTAGGAGGTACGCACCGGGTCGAGGCCGGAGTCCGGCTCGTCGACGAGGATGATCTGCGGGTCGAGCACCAGGGCGCGAGCCAGGCCGGCGCGCTTGCGCATACCGCCGGAGATCTCGCCGGGCAGCTTGCCTTCGGCCCCGAGCAGACCGGTCA
Source organism: Nocardia iowensis (assembly GCF_019222765.1). Taxonomy (NCBI): domain Bacteria; kingdom Bacillati; phylum Actinomycetota; class Actinomycetes; order Mycobacteriales; family Nocardiaceae; genus Nocardia; species Nocardia iowensis. The sequence goes on from NZ_CP078145.1 coordinate 8,177,960, forward strand.
GCTCCAGCTTCTCCATGACGATCTTCTTGATGTCGGATTCCGTCTTCTTCGTGTGTTCACGAAGCGGGAAGGCGACGTTGTCGAAGAGGTTCATCGAGCCGAACAGCGCGCCGTCCTGGAACAGCACGCCGAAGAGCTTGCGAATCTCGTAGAGCTCCTTGTTGGAGCAAGTGGTGATGTCGGTATCGCCGATATAGATCGAGCCGCGTTCCGGACGCAGCAGTCCGATCAACGACTTCAGAAAGACGGACTTACCGGTACCCGACGGGCCCAGCAGTGCGCTGACCTCGCCGGAAGGCAAGGTGAGTGAGACATCCTGCCAAATTCGCTGTGACCCGAAGGACTTGGTAACACCTTCGGTTCTGACCTCGACGCCCACGCCAACCTCCACAATTTCTCAGCGAGCTGCCCACCGGCGAACCGCGTGCTCGGTCTCGCGGTGTGTCACGTCACAGTGGGTCCGGCCACTGTATCCCAAGAGCGAGACGGGGCACACCCCAACCTGACTGAAGAGTAACCCCGTTTCACTCGCTATTTCCGGATTGTTGGCGCAGGTCGCCGGAAACAGCAAACGGGCGGCCCCCCCATGGGGACCGCCCGTCGGCGATTCGGTCGTGACTTACTTGACCGAGACCTTGGCGCCGGCCTCTTCCAGCTTCGCCTTGGCGGCCTCGGCGGCATCCTTGGCAACCTTCTCCAGGATGGCCTTCGGGGCACCCTCGACGAGGTCCTTGGCTTCCTTCAGGCCCAGGCCGGAGACGATCTCGCGGACCACCTTGATGACCTGGATCTTCTTGTCGCCCGCACCCTCGAGGATGACGTCGAACTCGTCCTGCTCCTCGACGGCCTCGGCAACGGCGCCCGGGCCGGCGGGGCCGGCGACGGCGACCGGAGCGGCTGCGGTGACCTCGAACTTCTCTTCGAACTTCTTGACGAAGTCCGACAGCTCGAGCAGGGTCATGTTGCCGAAGGTCTCCAGCAGTTCGTCAACGTTGGCCATGATGTTGTTCCTTTCGGTAGTTGATGTTCATGAGGGCGACGCGCACGCGAATCACCCGCACGGGGTTATTCAGCGGCAGCGGTGTCGCCACCGGCTTCGGCCTGCTTCTTCTCGACGAGCGCGGCGGCCAGGCGGGCCACCTGCGACGCGGGAGCGTTGAACAGGCCGGCGGCCTTGGCCATGTTGCCCTTCATCGCACCGGCCAGCTTGGCCAGCAGGACCTCGCGGGACTCCAGGTCGGCGATCTTCTCGACCTCGGACACGGACAGCGGTGCGCCGTCCATGTAGCCGCCCTTGATGATGAGCGCCTTGTTTTCCTTCGCGAAGGTCTTGAGGGCCTTCGCCGCGGTAACCGGCTCACCACTGATGAAGGTGATCGCGGTCGGTCCGACGAACAAGTCGTCAAGGCCCTCAACGCCCGCCTCGGCGGCAGCGCGCTTGACCAGGGTGTTCTTGGCGACGGAGTACGTGGCTTCGGCGCCGAGCGCGCGCCGCAGCTCGGTGAGCTTGCCGACCGACAGACCACGGTATTCCGTGACAACGGTGGCAGTCGAGCTCTTGAACTGCTCCGCGATCTCCTCGACCGCAGTGACCTTCTCGGGTTTTGCCATACTTCGCCTCCTCTCTGATGGTCGGTTCGTTGCGGACTACCGATCAGGGGACGGCGACAAAACAAACGCCCCGGACGCAGAGCGTTCCGGGGCGCACAAATAAATACACGGCCTCGGTTCTCCCTGCGTGGGCCGCCGGCAATGTCGCCGGACCTTCGATCGAACCCATGCGGGCTCGACGACCAACGGTCTTCGGTAGAACGGATTTGGGTAGGAATCGAACTAGTCGATAACTGTTGTCCAATGTACCTGGACCCACCCCCATCTGCCAAAACGGGGGGCTCCCCAGCGAAATCGAGGCCATTCGGTGTCCGATTCGCTGTGCTTCGAATCACATTCGCGTCGACATGTGGGCGAGATCGCCCGTAGAAAGTGTTACCAGCGGTGACAGTTACTGTTTGACTGCTTGACTATGGCAACCTCCATAGTCGATCCACCGGTGCTGCTGGAACGACGTAACCAGCGCTTTATCGCCTTGGCCGTGATCTGCCTCGCCGAGCTGCTTGTCGTCCTCGACAACACCATCGTGAACGTGGCGCTCCCCTCGATCGGAGTGGAACTCCAGACCGGTGTCAGCGGCCTGCAATGGGTCGTTGACGCGTACACCCTGACTTTTGCCGGGCTCTTGCTCGCCTTCGGCAACCTCGGCGACCGGTACGGCCGCCGCCGAGTCATGATCATCGGCCTGGTCGGCGTCGGCGCCATGTCGGTCGCGGGCGCACTGTCCGGCTCCATGGGCGGCGTGATCACCGCGCGTGCGGCGATGGGTGTGTTCGCCGCGGCGGTCTTTCCCGCGACGCTGGCCCTGATCATCAACATCTTCCGCGACGCACGCGAGCGGGCGCTAGCCATCGCGGCGTGGACCGCCATGGCGGGCTTCGCCATCGCGATCGGCCCGATCTCGGGAGGCTGGCTGCTGGAACACTTTTCGTGGCATTCCGTTTTCTGGATCAATGTGCCGCTCGCGCTCGTCGCGGTGGTCGCGACAATGATCTGGGTGCCCGAATCGCGGTCGGCCCAGGTGGGGCGGCTGGATCTGCCCGGGATCGCGCTGTCGATCGCGGGCATCACGCTGCTGGTCTGGTCGATCATCGAAGCACCGCGCTTCGGCTGGCTTTCCACCACGACGCTGGGGACCTTCGCCCTCGGCGTCGCACTACTCGCCGCGTTCGTCGTCTGGGAATTACGCACGCGCACACCGATTTTGGATATGACGCTGTTCCGGAATCGCCGGTTCTCGATGCCTGCCTTGGCCATTGCGGTGTGCTACTTCTCGATGTTCGGCTTCCTCTTCCTGATCACCCAGTATTTTCAGGGCGTACGCGAGTACACCCCGCTCCAATTCGGTATCGCCTCACTACCGTTCGCATTCTCGGTGGCGGTGGGGGCACCGATCGCCACCCTGCTCGCGCAGCGGTTCGGGCCGACCCCGGTCATCGTGTTCGGTCTGCTGAGCACCGGGCTCGGGCTGTACCTGGGCGGCCAGGTGACCGTGGACAGCCCGTATGTCACCGATGTGCTGCCCGCCATGGTGTTCATGGCGCTCGGCGTCGGCATCGTCCAGGGACCGGCCACCGAGTCGATCATGGGTTCGCTACCGCTCAATGAGGCAGGCGCCGGGTCGGCGGTCAACGACACCACCCGCGAAATCGGCGGGACCCTCGGTGTCGCGGTGCTCGGCTCGATCGTCGCGTCGTATTACACGACCCGGATCGCCCCGCGCATCGACGCCCTACCCGCCACATTGATGAACGACAACGAGAAGAGCCTGGTGAAGTCCAGCCCGCTGAGCGTGCTGGAACTCCGCAAACGCCCGCTCCCCCCGTTCTTCGAGAGCCAACGCGAAAACCTGATCATCGCAATGAAATCGGCGGCGCTGGAGGGCTCCCACACCGCCTCGCTGGTCGCGGCAGGCGCGGTCGTAGTGTGCGCGATCGTGGTTGCGATCTTCCTCCCGTGGGGCGCACAAGAGGGTGAGTCGGTCCTACTGGCCTGGCGCAAATCCCCCGCCGACAAACCGGACTCGCCGCAATAGCGCGCGATCTCACAGAGCATCCACACCTTTCACAGGCCATCTACCCCCGTGAGGCGTACGGACGCTCTGTGAGATCGAAAACTGTCAGGAGTCAGGGCGATACCCTGGCGACCAGTTTGGTGAGTGCTTCTGTTGCGCCGGTTCGGAATTCCGGGGTGGCGACCAGGCCGTCGGGGCCGACGTCGTCGCGGCCGACCGGCAACCTGGCGCAGCAATCGGGTGCTATGGCAGCGCCTACGTAGCCGAGGACGAGGGCCAGCGTGGCGGCGGCTCCTTCGCCGCGGCCGTGGGCGGCGACGTTGATCCAGGCAGTGGGCTTCTCGTACAGATCGGCGTTGCCGACGGTCCAGTCCAGCAGGTTCTTCAGGCTGCCGGGTAGGGTGCCCGCGTATTCGGGGGTGCAGAACAGGACCGCGTCCGCGCGCGAAAGTTGTTCGCGCAGTGCGAGAACCGATGGATGTGCGGTGCCGTCGTCGTCGGGGTTGAAGGCGGGCAGCTCGGCCAGGCCGTCGTACCACAGCATTTCGACGCCAGCCGGGGCGATCGCCCGCACCGTGCGCAAAGCGGCGGAGTTGGTCGAAGCACCGCGGGTGCTCCCGGAGATCAGCAGGACAACCGTCACCTCATGGCCAACGACGGCGACCCGGGAATTAGTCCGACCCCGGAAACGCACAACGGCGGGAACGCGAAACGCGTTCCCGCCGTTGCGGACTTGCTCAGGTGCTACTTACGCATCCTCGTCGAGGAGGTTGCGGGTGCGGTTCGGGTCCACCGGGATGCCCGGTCCGGTGTTCGTCGAGACCGTCACCTTCTTGACGTAGCGGCCCTTGGCGGTCGACGGCTTCGCACGCAGGATCTCCTCCAGCGCGGCGCCGTAGTTCTCCACCAGCTTGGCGTCGTCGAAGGACGCCTTGCCGATGACGAAGTGCAGGTTGGCCTGCTTGTCGACGCGGAAGTTGATCTTTCCGCCCTTGATCTCGTTGACGGCCTTGGTCACGTCGTTGGTGACCGTGCCGGTCTTCGGGTTCGGCATCAGGCCACGCGGTCCGAGGACGCGCGCGATCCGGCCGACCTTGGCCATCTGGTCCGGGGTGGCGATCGCGGCGTCGAATTCGAGCCAGCCGCCCTGGATCCGCTCGATCAGGTCCTCGGCGCCAACGGCGTCCGCACCGGCGGCTTCGGCCTCGGCGGCCTTCTCGCCTGCGGCGAACACGATGACGCGGGCGGTCTTACCGGTGCCGTGCGGCAGGTTGACCGTGCCGCGGACCATCTGGTCGGCCTTGCGGGGGTCCACACCGAGTCGAACGGCGACCTCGACGGTCGCGTCGGTCTTGGTGGTGGCGGTCTCCTTGGCCAGCCGCGCTGCGGCGAGCGGGGAGTACAGCTGATCGCGATCGACCTTCTCGGCCGCGGCGAGATACGCCTTGCTTCGTTTTGCCATGATTCTCTGTCCTTAAGTTTCTGGTTCAGACGTGGTTCTCGGGCCTGGCCGGCCCTCCCACCTGTGAGCGCTGAGGCTCAGCCGCCGTGCTGGATGGAAGTCTTCGCTACACCTACGTGGTGACGCTGCGCTACCTCCTCCGGCGCTGACACTCAGCCTTCGACGGTGATACCCATCGAACGAGCGGTACCCGCGATGATCTTCGCCGCCTGATCGATGTCGTTGGCGTTCAGGTCTTCCTGCTTGGTCTTGGCGATCTCCCGGACCTGGTCCATGGTGACCTTCGCGACCTTCAGGCGGTGCGGCTCAGCCGAACCCTTCTGCACACCGGCGGCCTTGAGCAGCAGCCGAGCGGCGGGCGGGGTCTTCAGCTTGAAGTCGAACGACCGATCCTCGTACACCGAGATCTCGACCGGAATGACGTTGCCACGCTGCGACTCGGTCGCGGCGTTGTACGCCTTGCAGAACTCCATGATGTTGACGCCGTGCTGACCGAGCGCGGGACCCACCGGAGGGGCGGGGTTCGCCTGGCCGGCCTGGATCTGAAGCTTGATGATCCCGGCGAGCTTCTTCTTCTTGGGGGGCATCTTTCTTTCCTAGGTGTCTGTTTTCCTTGCTCTTTGCAAGTCCTGGTGAATCAACCCGTGGTCCGGGCCGATTCATCCCGTCGAAGGCCCGGATCGCGTCCGGGCCGACGGAACGTCTTAGATCTTCGCGACCTGGGTGAATCCGAGCTCGACCGGGGTCTCGCGGCCGAAGATCGACACGAGCACCTTCAGCTTCTGCTGCTCGGCGTTGACCTCGGAAATGCTGGCGGGCAGCGTCGCGAACGGGCCGTCCATCACGGTCACCGACTCGCCGACCTCGAAGTCGACCTCGATGACCGGCTTGGTCACCGACTCGGTGGCGGACTCCGCGGTGCCTGCGGCAGCGGCGGCCGGAGCCTTCTTCTGCTGCGCGGCGGGGACAAGGAACTTCACCACGTCGTCGATGGACAGCGGCGACGGACGCGAGGTGGCACCGACGAAGCCGGTGACGCCGGGGGTGTTGCGCACCGCGCCCCACGACTCGTCGTTGAGTTCCATCCGGACCAGGATGTAGCCGGGCAGCACCTTGCGGTTGACGTTCTTGCGCTGGCCGTTCTTGATCTCGGTGACCTCTTCGGTCGGCACCTCGACCTGGAAGATGTACTCCTCGAGGTCCAGGTTCTGCACGCGGGTCTCGAGGTTGGCCTTCACCTTGTTCTCGTAACCGGCGTAAGAGTGGATGACGTACCAGTCACCGGGGGCGCGGCGCAGCGCTGCCTTCATTTCGGCGACCGGGTCGGCGGGCTCCGCGTCGATCGGGGCGGCCTCGGCAGCGGCGTCCGCGGACTCGGTGGCGGCGTCCGCAGCGTCCTCGGAAGCCACGTCCTCGGAGTCTTCGGCGGTCGCGACGTCTTCGGTGGTGGGCTCCACCACCGCGTCCTCGACCGGGAACTCTTCGTTTGTGTCGTTCTCCGGGGTGCTCACTGGGGCACTCGCTTCCTGTGTCGTCACGTACATCCTCTGCGTGCCGGGGCCGGGCGCGCGGCGGAATTACTCCGCCGGTGTCCGCCCCGGGATCGGCCGGCTGCGGCGGCCGACCGGGTCGAGCGACCGGCAAGCAGTCGCAAGCGCCGGTTCTGCTAGCCGAACAGCCAGGTGACACCCTTGATGAACGCCACATCCAATCCACTGATGAACGCGACCATAAAAATCACGAACACCAGAACAACGCTCGTATAGGTGACCATCTGTTTCCGGTTGGGCCAGATGACCTTGCGCAGTTCCGCGATTACCTCACGCAGGAACTTGATCAAACGCTTGAAGGGGTTACCCGTCTTCTGGCGTTCGGCCCGATCGGTCTTGGCTGCCTTGCGCGACGAAGGTCGATCGAGGGTGGCGATCGAACCCGTGTCGGCCGACGCACTTCGCGTCCGCCGGGCGGATCGCTTGCCGCTCGGCCGAGCCACCGCGGCGGTGTCATCGCCGTCGTCGGCCGCATGCGCGCCGTGGCGAGGGTCCCGCTCGTCGACCACGTCGATCCTTTCGTCGCTGGCAGGCTGGTTCTTTCGAGCGACCTGCTAGCAGTCGCTACGGAAGGCAGGGGCGACAGGACTTGAACCTGCAACCTGCGGTTTTGGAGACCGCTGCTCTGCCAGTTGAGCTACGCCCCTTCGGTTGGACCGTGTTGGCTGTCCGACCACTGTTCGATATTCAGTTGTGCGGTTCCGGTGTCACCACAACACGCGCCGCTGTGACATGACACGCGCGCTGCCTTGTCAGTTGCCGGCCCCATCGGCGAAATCCTTGCGGACTCGCCAGGAACCAGCTCCACAGAGCAGCGCGCAGCGGCTGGTGACCCCAGAAACCTGAGTGTACGTTACCGTCCGCGCCGTTAGCCAATCAGGGTCAGTCGACCAGGTCAGGCCAGTTGCACGGTTGCCGTCGCGCGCCCGAAGATCTTGCGTCCCGCCGACTTCGCCACGATGGCGACGACCGCGGTCCGCGTCTCCGGATCCACTGACTTCACTTTACCGGTGTACTCGATTTCGGCGGCCTCATCGGTGCCGACGTAGACCGGGCTGGTGAAGCGGACGTTGTATTCCTTGACCGCGCCGGGATCGCCGAGCCAGGAGGTGACGAAGCCGCCGCCGAGGCCCATGGTGAGCATGCCGTGCGCGACCACGTTGTCCAGGCCGACGAGCTTGATCACCTCGTCGCTCCAGTGGATCGGGTTGGCGTCGCCGGAGACGCCCGCGTAGTTCACCAGGTCGCCGCGGGTCAGCCGGACGATGCGGGGTGGCAGCTCGTCGCCGGCAGTGACATCCTCGAACCTGATCGCGCGCTTGCTCGGTGCGACCTCGGGCACCGTGGCCGGGGCCACGGGCGGGTCGATGGCGTTGGCCCGCGGGCGGTGGTCCGGCGCGTCCTCGCCGATGCCGTGCATAAGCACGTTGCGCACCACGTCGTTGAGGTTCGGGTCGATGTCCCCGCCGCTGCGGCCGATCAGCGTGGTGTAGGTGGTGAGCACCAGCTCGTCGTTCTGCGCGGTGACAATGTTCTTGGTGACGATGATGTCGCCGCCGAAGGCCTGCCGGAACGAGTGCAGGTAGACGTCGCAGACCAGCTGGTCGCCGACCTTGATCGGCCGGTGGAATTCCAGGATCTGGTCGGTCTGCAGGATCTGGCTCAGGTCGTAGCCGGTGACGATCTGCTCGAAGAGCTTGCGCTGGGCCAGAATGCCGACCAGGGAGATGAAGGTGAGCGGCGCGAGCAGGCCGTCGTAGCCGTACTCCTGCGCCAGGTCCTCGTCCCAGTGCACCGGGTGGTAGTCCTGCACAGCGCGCGCGTATTCGCGCACCTTCTCGCGGCCGACCTCGTAGTAGTCGCCGACGCGGTAGTGGTGCCCGACCATCGAGGCCGCGTGCGCCGCGGGGTCGAAGGTGTCGACCGCCTGAACCGCTTCGTCTGTACCGGTGTTGATTGTCACGGGAGGACTGTACCTATCTGACCCCGATACCCGGAGTCGGCGGAGCGTCTACTACCGCGCATCGGACCGTAAAATGCGTCAGGGCCGGACTAACGTCCGGCCCTCGCACTGTCACGATCCGAGATTGCCGGGAGCAATCAAGCTCCCGACGCCGATCCACGCGGCAGCATCACGCGTGGCGGACTAGCGGGATTCTTTATGTCCCCGGTGCGTGCCGCAGTTCGGGCAGAACTTCTTGAGTTCCAGCCGATCCGGGTCGTTGCGCCGGTTCTTCTTGGTGATGTAGTTGCGGTGCTTGCACTGCTCGCAGGCCAAGGTGATCTTTGGCCGGACATCGGTGGACTTCGCGGCCACGATATTCCTTCTTTCGGGTCAACCAGTTGGTCTGATCGGTTTTGGTAGCGATGGCCGGACTTGAACCGGCGACACAACGATTATGAGTCGTTTGCTCTACCGACTGAGCTACACCGCCATAGGGTCGCATTGCTGTGGTGCCGCGCCCCGGCCCCACCGGAGTGGGAACTATATGCGATGCCGAGTCGGTCACCACCGGCAATCCGGCGAGCCCCCTAACGGAATCGAACCGTTGACCTTTTCCTTACCATGGAAACGCTCTGCCGACTGAGCTAAGGGGGCATGACTACTTCCGCACCAGGCTCCGAACACCCGACCCCGGCGCGGCGAAGTCTTGAACGAGGTTACACACTCAGGGGTCAGAGCTCCAAACCGGGTGGTCAGAGCGGTATTCAACCACGCTTCACAAAGCAGACCGCCAACCAACAGCGCTGCGGTAGTCGGCAGGAACGGAACGTGCCTGCGCGAAGCGACCACTGGAAGGGGAGTCCGGGGGGCGAAGCCCCGCCGGGCGGGGCGGGGGGGGTTGCACCCCCACAAGACACGAACGAAGTGAGCCCCGCACGCGCTTTCTGCGTGCAGGGCTCACTTGCGAACGGAGTGGCAGGTGTAGGATTCGAACCTACGTAGGCTTTCACCGACAGATTTACAGTCTGCTCCCATTGGCCGCTCGGGCAACCTGCCGTTCACGCTGTTGAAGGCGCGGAGAGCAGAATACATCGAACCCCAGCCCTGAATGCAAACCGGCTGGCTATCGGCCGTGCGCGCGCACTAGCGTCCTAGTTCCGGGTACAACTGTCGGGTGCCGGTTTTCCGGTGAAGTGACCCGTCGAACCGTGAGGAACAGGAGCGCAGTGTGGCCGATTCGTCTTTCGATGTCGTCAGCAAGGTCGACCGTCAGGAGGTCGACAACGCCCTGCATCAGGCCGAGAAGGAGCTGACCACCCGCTACGACTTCCGCGGTACCGGTGCGGCCATCGAGTGGTCCGGTGAGGACAAGATCGTGCTGACCGCCGAGGCCGAGGAGCGGGTGAAGGCGGCGCTGGATGTGTTCAAGGAGAAGCTGATTCGCCGCGACATCTCGCTCAAGGCGTTCGACGCGGGCGATCCGGTCGCCTCCGGCAAGACCTACAAGATCACCGGCACGCTGGTGCAGGGCATCGATACCGAGCACGCGAAGAAGATCACCAAGAAGATCCGTGACGAAGGCCCCAAGGGCGTGAAGGCGCAGATCCAGGGTGAGGAACTGCGGGTGAGCAGCAAGAAGCGCGACGACCTTCAGGCCGTCATCTCGCTGCTGAAGGGCGAGGACTTCGGCATCGCTTTGCAGTTCGTCAACTACCGATAGCCCGGGGGCACCTCAGTAGCGCTTCGGCCCGCCTGCCATTTCTTCGAGGCGGGCGATGCGCTCGGCCATCGGCGGGTGGGTGGAGAACCAGCGAGCGGCACGCTCACCCGTGCGGAACGGGTTGGCGATCATCATGTGCGACTGGGCGGTCAACTGCGGCTCAGGCGGCAAGGGGGCGGCTTGCACGCCGCGTTCCAGCTTGCGCAGGGCCGAGGCCAAGGCCAACGGGTCGCCGGTGAGTTCGGCGCCGGACTGGTCCGCCTGGTATTCGCGGGAGCGGGAGACGGCCAGCTTGATCAGGCTCGCGGCGATTGGTCCGAGCAGCGAGACGAGCAGCACGCCGAGCATGTTGGGGCCTTCGCCGTTGCGGTTGCCGCCGAACGCCGAGGCGAAGAAGGCCAGGTTGGCCAGGCCGGAGATGACCGCGGCGAGGGCGCCCGCGACCGAGGAGATGAGGATGTCGCGGTTGTAGACGTGCGATAGCTCGTGGCCGAGCACGGCACGTAGTTCCCGCTCGTCGAGGATCTGCAGGATGCCGCTGGTGCAGCAGACCGCGGCGTGCCGAGGACTGCGGCCGGTGGCGAACGCGTTGGGCGCGTTGGTCGGGCTGATGTAGAGCCGCGGCATCGGCTGGCGCGCGGTGGTCGCGAGCTCACGCACGATCCGGTAGATCACCGGCGCCTCCAGCTCGCTGACCGGCTGCGCGTGCATGGCCTTCAACGCGAGTTTGTCGCTGTTGAAGTACGCGTACGCGTTCATGCCGACGGCGAGCAGGATGGCCAGAATCAGGATCGTCGGGCTGCGGAACATCGCCCCGGCGAACACGATCAATGCCGAGAGCCCGACCATCAAACCGAAGGTCTTGAGCCCATTCGCATATCCGTGGCCGTGCATAGGTCTCCTTGCCCACTCCCCCGATCGTCGAGTGTCTTACAGCAGCTCAACGATAGGAGCACGAACCAAAGTTCCTGCTGAACTCAGCCGACACGCTCGATGGTGTAGCGGACCAGGTGTTCGAGGGCGTCGTTGGCCGGGCCTGCGGGCAAGGCGGACAGTTCGGCGTGGGCGATGTCGGCGTAGCCGTGCAGCTTCTCCTTGGCCAGCACCATGCCGCGGGAGCGGGCGAGCAGGTCGAGGGCCTCCTCGACTTCCGCGTCGGTGTCCAGCGGGTGGTCGAGCAGCTTGCGCAGGCGGTCGCCTTCGACGCCCTCGTCGCGCAGCGCGTAGAGCACGGGCAGGGTGTGCACGCCCTCGCGCAGGTCGGTGCCCGGCGTCTTGCCGGACTGTTCGGCGGCCGAGGAGATGTCGATGATGTCGTCGGAGATCTGGAAGGCGGTGCCGACCGCGTCACCCAGCCGGGCCAGCCGCTCGACGTGCTCGGTGCTCGCGCCGGAGAAGGTGCCGCCGAACCGGCCAGCGGCCGCGATCAGCGAGCCGGTCTTCTCCCAGACGACGCGCAGGTAGTGCTCGACCGGGTCCTGGGATTCGCGGGCGCCCATGGTCTCGCGCATCTGGCCGGTGACCAGTTCGGCGAAGGTTTCGGCGATGATTCGCACCGCGTCGGGGCCCAGCGTCGAGGTCAGCCGGGAGGCGTGCGCGAAAAGATAATCGCCCGCCAGGATGGCGATGTTGTTGCCCCAGCGGGCATTCACGCTCGGTGCGCCGCGACGCATGGTCGCCTCGTCCATCACGTCGTCGTGGTAGAGCGTCGCGAGGTGCACCAGTTCGACGACGGTGCCCGCGGTGATCAGCGCGGGATCGGTCGGGCGCGGGCCGAGTTGGCCGGTGAGGATGGTGAACAGCGGCCGGAACCGCTTGCCGCCGGCCTTGGCCAGGTGCAGCGCCGCCTCCTGCAGGAATTCCTCGCCGTCGGACAGCTCGGCGACCAGGAGCTTCTCGACCTCTTCCAGGCCGTTGCGCACGGTCGCCGCGAGCTCGACGTCGACGAGATCGACCCCGGCCACCACCGTGCTCTCGTCCCGCACTGCCGATGCGCTCATTTCTTCTCCCACCGATCCGTCCGACCCCACGGTAGAGAACCTAGCGTGTCCCCAGCCGATGGCCCATGAACACCGTCACTATGCGGTGTATCAGACACTTTCGCACACCATTTTCCGCCTGCCTCGGTGGCCAGGTTTCCTGGTGACGCGACCGCCGTCGACACGAACAAGATTGCCCTGCAAGTATTGAGGCATGGGTTCACCCGAAGTCACCCCCGCTGCCGGGGACGCGCTGCCCGCCAGGGCCGAGGTGCTCGTCGTCGGCGCGGGCCCGGCCGGATCGGCGTCGGCCGCCTGGGCCGCGCGGGCCGGGCGGGACGTGGTGCTCCTCGACGCCGCGGTCTTTCCCAGGGACAAGACCTGCGGCGACGGGCTGACACCGCGTGCGACGGCCGAGTTGGAACACCTCGGCCTCGGCGACTGGCTGCGGGCGCACACGGTCAACCACGGTCTCCGGATGACCGGTTTCGGCCGGGAAGCACTGCTGCCGTGGCCCGCCGGTTCCTTTCCGACTTATGGAAGCGCCGTTCCCCGAACCGAACTCGACGACAAGCTGCGCGAGACCGCGATGAAGTCGGGCGCGCGGATGATCGACGGAACCAAAGTGGTCGATGTCACCCGCGAGGGTGATCGCGTCACGGGTGTGATCGTGCGGACTACCGAGGGAACGCACACCATCGAATGCGCGACGCTCATCGTCGCCGACGGCGTGCGCTCGCCGATCGGACGCCAGCTCGGCCGCACCTGGCATCGGCAGTACGCGTACGGCACGGCGGCCCGCGCCTACATCAAGTCCGGCCGCAGCGACGACCAGTGGATCACCTCGCATCTCGAACTGCGCGACGCCGATGGCGCCCTGGTCCCCGGCTACGGCTGGGTGTTCCCGCTCGGCAACGGCGAGGTCAATATCGGTGTCGGGTCGCTGGCCACCGAGAAGCGGCCCTCGCACATCGCGTTGAAACCGCTGCTCGAGCACTACACCAAGCTGCGCTTCGATGAGTGGCAGTTCGAGGGCTCGCTGCGTGCGGTGGCCTCGGCACTGTTGCCGATGGGTGGCGCCGTGTCGAATGTGGCCGGGCGCAACTGGGTGCTGGTCGGTGACGCCGCGGGCTGCGTGAATCCGTTGAACGGTGAGGGCATCGACTACGGCCTGGAGGGCGGGCACATGCTCGCCGGATTGCTGGACGAGCCGGATTTCACGCACATCTGGCCGGAACTGCTGCGCGCGAAGTACGGCCGCACCTTCTCGGTGGCGCGGCGGATCGCCGGGCTGGCCACCCATCCACGGATGGTGCCGGTCGGCGGGCCGCCGGTGATGCGGTCGACGTACTTGCAGCGCACCGCGGTCCGGGTAATGGGCAACCTGGTCACCGACGAGGACGTGGATCTGACCGCGCGGGCGTGGCGGGCGGCGGGCCGGATGTCGATGCGCGTCGACGACCTTCCTCCGTTTGCCTGACCCAGCTGACCTGCGGTTTCCCAGCTCGCACAGCGGTCAACCGGTACGCTGATCATGCTGTGTGAGTCAGCGACGCACGTGACGACAGGGTCGGCAACCATGGGCGGACGAGCAGGTGGACGACCCGCGCTGTATTTGCTGCCGCATCTGCGGCGGGCGCGGGACCTCGCGGATCGACAGTATGCCGACCCGCTCCGTCTCGATGAATTGGCCGCTGCCGCAGGGGTTTCCAAGTATCACTTCCTCCGCGCGTTCACCGCCGTCTATGGCCTCACCCCCGCCGCGTATCTGGCGGAACGACGGATCGAGCGCGCGCAGGACCTGTTGCGCGCCACCAACCTGACGGTGACCGAGGTGTGCATGCTGGTCGGCTACAGCAGCCTCGGCTCGTTCAGCAGCAAGTTCCGCCAGCTGGTCGGCGTGTCTCCCTCCGAATACCAGGCCAAGTTCGCCGACGGCGCGCCCCGCATTCCTGGCTGCTTCGTGTTCATGCACGGCCTCAGCGACCGCAAGCGCGATACCTGAGCCGATCGCGCAATTTCAGAGAAGCGCCGACCGATAGCGCGCCCATAGCCTGGTCGCATGACAACGATTACGAACGTCTCGCTGGTCACCCTGTACGTCACCGACCAGACCGAATCGAAGCAGTGGTACATCGATAAGCTGGGGTTCGTCGAGGTTGCCGATATCACCATGGGCGACAACGGGTTCCGGTGGGTCACCATCGCTCATCCGGAGCATCCGGAGCTCGAGATCGGGCTGATGATCCCGGGGCCGCCGCTGGACGAGAATCTGGCCGAGGCCATCCGCCGCGCCCTGGCGAACGGCACCCATGGCGCGCTCGGCCTGCGCACCGAGAACTGCCAGCAGACCTTCGAGGAACTCACCGCCAAGGGTGTCGAGTTCATCCAGCCGCCGGCCGAGCGGCCCTACGGCACCGAGGCGATCATCCGGGACAACTCCGGGAACTGGCTGGTGCTGGTGGAGCAGAAGGAATACTCGCCCGAGGATTTCCAGTAGACGAACCATCCCGTCGTCCCGGCGCGGGCCGGGACAACGGGGGCCGTTTTTCGCCTCAGGCGGTCGCCTGTGCGGCGACCCACTCCTCGATGAACTTGCGCTCGCTGTTCAGCACTCGATGGTGCAGTTGTTCGGCGAGCGGTTCGATGGCGCCGCCGACCAGCGGCACCTTGACCTGCACGGTGCCGACCACCTCGATCTCGGAACCCTCTGCTGTCGAACGCATTTCGTAGGTGCCCGACATTTCCGTTGTGATGCCGCCGGTCGCACCCTCGAAGGTGCCCTTGGCGACCTCACCCTGTAGCGCCTGCCAGTTGTCGGTGCGCGAGAGCATGAGCTCGCTCTTGAGCACCTTGCTCACAATGCTGGGAATCTTGTCCTGCGCGGCCTTTTCGGTCATGTGGATGCGGATGCTGCCCGCACCCTCGGGATGCGAAAGCTCCAATGTCGCGGTCTCGGCGTCGGCGAAACGCGCCTGCCAGACTTTGTCGTCGGTAAGTGCCCGGTGAAGATCTTCGACCGGGACGGTGTAAGGCACGGTGAAGCTGAATTTTCGGGACATGCGCGACACCGTAGCCGAGTCGGTCGGTAGCCTGTTGCGGTGTTGGAAACCACCCAGTCTGATCGCCGGTCGATCCGCCTGCGGCGGGCCAGGATCGGCGTGCTCACGGCTGCGACGGTGGTCAGTGTGCTCGTCGTGCTGTTGGTGCTCGCCGCCTGGCGCAACGACTATCTGATCAGCTCCGACAAGGGTGTCACCAGCGCCGAGGTGCTTTCCGCCGGTCGGCTGCGGTCGGCGGTCATGTATGTGACCCCGGACGGGGAGACGCACAATCCGAAGGTCGGCGTCCTGTATCCGACCAACCTCACCGCGGGTGAGCGCATCCGGGTGGAGTACAACCGCGCGGACCCCGATCTGGTGCGGGTGGAAGGACGCGATGTCCGCGTTGCCATTCCACCCGCCTTGTCGGTGATCTTCGTCGCGTGGCTGCTCGCGCTGCCGACGCTGTGGCTGCTGGTTCGGCTCGGCAGGCGACGGCCGGAATCGGCCTGAGTTACCGAGCCCCCTGAATTATTGAGCCCAGGGCGGCGACAGCTTGCTGCCGTCGGCCATGGTGGCCTCGAAACCCGCGGCGATCGCGATGAACGCCTCGGCCGGTTCGTCGCCGGGGTTGCCCACCGCGATCGGGCTGCCCGCGGGGACTACGACGACATCCCCCGCCTCGAGAATCTGCCCGCTGACGTCCAGTTTTCCGGCGACAACCATGAAGATCTCGTCGCGATCCAGCACGTGCGGCCCATCCGGGACGTGTCGGGGGGTGACGGTGAGCCGCCAGGTACAGACCTCGGCCGAGCCGCGGCTCGGCGATGCCATGCCGGTGAATTGGACGCCGGGGACCTCGAAGTGCGGTGCGTCCTCGGCTCTGATGACGAGCATGTGACTCCTAAATAGACAAGCCAGCTTGTTCAAGTTGGCTTGTCTATCATGGCGGTATGACGGCGCCTTCGCAAGACCTGGATTTCGGCATCCTGCTCGGCCTGAGCTATCAGGAGTTCGTGCGCGAGCTCCGAGAAAACCTGGTGACGGAAGGATTCGAGGACACCGGGCGCTCCGATGGGTATGTGCTGCGCTCGTTGCTGCGCGGACCGATGAACATCAGTGAGCTGGCCGAACGGCTCGAGATCAGCAAACAGGGCGCGGCCCAGATCATCGACGACATGCAGCGACGCGGCTACGTCGAACGACGGGACGACCCCGACGATCGACGAGCCAAACTGCTGTACCCGACCGCCCGTGGCCACGACTTGGTGCAGACCGCGAAGAAGTTCCATCGCCGATACGAGCAGCGCCTGGTCCGCGCGCACGGCGCCGAAGCGGTGGCGGTGTTGCGCACCCTGCTCGGCGTGATCGCGACCGATGAGGGCATGGCCGATCCCCGGTTCCACGCCTTCGGCATGTGAATATCCGCAGCTCGCGCTCCTACCGGCCCGAGGAGTTCGCCGGAACTTTCCGTGTCCTTCACGCTTGCGTGGCGACCCGGCGCGGTGCGGCGGTCAACCTGGAAGCGTGCGTGTAGCGATCGTTGCGGAGTCGTTTCTGCCGAATATGAACGGCGTCGTCAACTCCGTGCTGCGGGTGCTCGAGCACCTGGACCGGCACGGGCACGACGCGTTGATCATCGCACCGGACACCCCGCGCGGGCTGCCACCGGCCGCGCGCTGGCACGAGCGGTTCCGAGTGCACCGGGTGCCAGCGGTGATGGTGCCGAAGATCAGTTCGCTGCCGGTGGGCCTGCCGCAGCCAGGCATCGTCTCGGCCATCGACGACTTCGATGCGGACGTGGTGCATCTGGCCTCGCCGTTCCTGCTCGGCGCTGGCGGCCTCGGCGCGGCCATGCGTCTGGATCTGCCGACAGTGGCGGTGTATCAGACCGACGTCGCCGGATTCGCCAAGAGTTACGGGCTCGCGCTGGCCAGCCGGGCGGCCTGGGCCTGGACCCGGCGCATCCACGAGGGCGCGACCAGGACGCTGGCGCCGTCCCGCGCGGCCGCGGAAGACCTGGCGCAGCACGGCATTCCGCGCGTGCACCGGTGGGGACGCGGGGTGGACATCGCCCGATTCAATCCGGCGGCACGGCGCCCGGAATTGCGCGACTCCTGGCTCGACGGCGACAAGCTGGTCGTCGGCTTCGTCGGACGACTCGCGCCGGAAAAGCACGTCGAACGGCTGGCGGTGCTGGCGAACGATCCGGACATCCAGTTGGTGATCGTCGGCGACGGGCCGGAACGGGACCGGCTCGCGCGGATGATGCCGACCGCCGTCTTCACCGGCGAACTGGGCGGCGACACATTGGCGCAGGCGTACGCGAGCCTGGATGTGATGGTGCATGCGGGCGAGCACGAAACCTTCTGCCAGGGCGTGCAGGAGGCCCTCGCCGCGGGCGTCCCGGTAATCGGCCCGGATGCGGGCGGCCCGCGTGACCTGATCGCGCACTGTCGCAACGGCTATCTGCTCCCGGTCGATCGCTTTACCGAACTATTGCCGAGCGCCGTTGCGGCACTGCATGATCCGACGGTACGAGCCCGATTCGCCGGGGCCGCAAGAAAATCGGTGCTGCACCGCACCTGGCCCGCGATCTGCACCGAGCTGATGGGCCACTACGCGGATGTGACGAGCACCCGAATGCGGCTACCGCATACGGCTTAACGAGCGCGCTCGTCCGCAGCCCGCGCACGGCCGCAGCCCGGGTTGCGGCAACGCCCGACCCGCCCTCGGATGTGACCGAGCAATCTCCTACCAGGCTCGGTTCGCCGCGTCGCGCGCGTTATGGTCAGGCGGTGGCGAAAACAGAATCGACTCGGGCCTCCTTGGACAAGCAGCCGCATGAGGTCGCGACGATGTTCGACGGTGTCGCACGGCGGTACGACCTGACCAACACGGTGATCTCCGCCGGACAGGATCGCTACTGGCGCTGGGCGGTGCGCAAGGCACTCGCGCCACGTCCCGGCGAGCGGATCCTGGACCTCGCGGCCGGCACCGGGGTGTCCACCCTCGATCTGGCGAAGTCCGGCGCCTGGTGCTTGGCCGCCGACTTCTCCCAGGGCATGCTCGCCGCGGGCAGGCATCGCAAGGTGCCGATGGTGGCGGCCGACGCGATGGCGCTGCCGTTCGCCGACGATTCGTTCGACGCGGTGACCATTTCCTACGGGCTGCGCAACATCTCCGATCCGGACGCCGCGCTGCGCGAGATGCTGCGGGTCACCAAGCCGGGCGGGCGGCTGGTCATCGCCGAGTTCTCCACCCCGATCGTGCCGGGGTTCCGCACGATCTACATGGAATACCTGATGAAGGCGCTGCCGAAGGTGGCACGTGCGGTCAGCAGCAACCCGGACGCCTACGTCTACCTCGCCGAATCCATCCGAGCATGGCCGAACCAGCGGCAGCTGGCGCTGCGGATCACGGGTACCGGGTGGTCGTCGGTGAAATGGCGCAACCTCACCGGCGGGATCGTCGCGCTACACCGGGCCTACAAGCTCGGCTGAGCGATCTGCGTCACACCTCACCAGCGGTTTTTCTCGCTGTGAGGCGGATTGTGACCTGCCGATAACGCGCGGTAAACCCCGCGCAATCGGCGATGGCCATGATCGGGGGCATGTTGGACGCAGGCACGGACGGCGCGAGCGGCACCGCGAGGACCGCGTGCTCGTACTGCGGTGTCGGTTGCGGCATCACGGTGCAGACGCGGCCGGGTGCCGACGGGTCACCGGTGATCGCCAAGGTCAGCGGGGACAAGCTGCACCCGGCGAATGCGGGCAGGCTGTGCACCAAGGGCTCGACCCACCTGGAGCTGATGCGTGCGCCAGGCCGGATGGAGACCGCGTACCGACGGCCCGAGCGCGGTCAGGAACCGGTCCCGGTGCCGGTCGACGAGGCCGTGCGCGAGGCGGCGGCCGGACTGCGGGCAATCCTGGACGAGCACGGACCGGACGCGATCGCGTTGTACGTCTCCGGGCAAATGTCGCTCGAGGCGCAATACCTGGCTACCAAGCTGGCCAAGGGCTACCTGCGGACCGTGCACATCGAGGCCAACTCGCGGCTGTGCATGGCGAGCGCCGGAACCGGCTACAAGCAGTCGCTCGGCGCGGACGGCCCGCCCGGCTCCTACGACGACTTCGAGCATGCCGACCTGTTCTTCGTGATCGGCGCGAACATGGCCGATTGCCATCCGATTCTGTACTTGCGGATGGCCGATCGACTCAAGGCAGGCGCGAAGTTGATCGTCGTCGATCCCCGGCGCACCGACACCGCCGCGCGAGCCGACCTGTTCCTGCAGATCGCGCCCGGCACCGACCTGGCGCTGCTGAACGGGCTGCTGCATCTGCTCGTCGAAAACGGTGACATCGACAAGGAATTCATCGCCGAGCACACCGAGGGCTGGGACGGGATGCCCGAGTTCCTCGGCGACTACCCGCCCGCGCGGGTCGCCGAGCTCACCGGGCTCGCCGAGGCCGATATCCGTACCGCCGCCCAGTGGATCGGCGCGGCGGGCGAATGGATGACGCTGTGGACGATGGGACTCAACCAGTCCACCCACGGCACCTGGAACACCAACGCGATCTGCAACCTGCACCTGGCCACCGGCGCCATCAGCCGCCCGGGCAGCGGACCGTTCTCGCTGACCGGACAGCCGAATGCGATGGGCGGGCGGGAAATGGGCTACATGGGTCCCGGCCTACCCGGCCAGCGCAGTGTGCTTTCCCCCGCCGACCGCACCTTCGTCGAAACCGTGTGGGGCCTCGAGCCCGGCACGCTGCGCAGCGAGGTGGGGCCCGGCACCATCGACATGTTCCGGGAACTGGCGGCGGGACAGATCAAGGCCGCCTGGATCATCTGCACCAATCCCGTTGCCTCCGTCGCCAATCGCAAGACAGTGCTGGACGGCCTGGAGGCCGCCGAGTTGGTGATCGCGCAGGACGCCTACACCGAGACCGCCACCAACGCCTATGCCGACCTGCTGCTGCCCGCCACCCTGTGGGCCGAAGCCGATGCGGTGATGGTGAATTCGGAACGCAATGTCACGCTGTTGCAGCGCTCGGTCGATCCGATCGGTGACGCCCGCCCGGACTGGCTGCTGATCGCCAAGGTCGCCACCGAGATGGGCTTTCCCGGTTTCGAGTTCGCCTCCAGCGCCGAGGTTTTCGCGGAGATCAAGCAGTTCGCCAATCCGGCGACCGGCTACGACCTGCGTGGCATGGATTTCGAGCGGCTGCGGGAAGGCCCGATGCAGTGGCCGTGTCCCGACGGTGCGCGCCCGCGCAACCCGACCCGCTACCTCAATGATGGTGTCAGCCAGCACCTCTACGTCGACGAGACCGGTCACCGGCCGAGGCTGGCGTTCGCCACCCCCAGTCGTCGCGCGGTGTTCTGGGCGCGCCCGCATCTGCCACCGGCCGAAATGCCCGACGACGACTTCCCGTTCGTCCTCAATACCGGACGGCTGCAGCATCAATGGCACACCATGACCAAGACCGGCAAGATCGACAAGCTGACCAAGCTGAACGGGCAGCCGTTCGTCGAGGTGCATCCGGCCGACGCCGAACGGCTCGGGGTGCGGCCCGGCGACCAGCTCGAAATCGCTTCGCGGCGTGGGCGAGCCGTGCTGCCCGTGCAGATCAGCGACCGGGTGCGGCCGGGTGATTGCTTCGCGCCGTTCCACTGGAACGACGAGCACGGCGAGTATCTGACGATCAACGCGGTCACCAACGACGCCGTCGATCCGGCCTCGCTGCAGCCGGAATTCAAAGCGTGCGCGGTCTCGCTGCGCCGAGTGGCCGTGCCCGCGGCGGGCACGCCGGAATCGCCCGCCGTGCCGACGCCCTCGATGGCCACCGCGCATCCGTTGGCAGGTGCTTTCGGGCTGGAGGCGGCCACCACACCGACGCTCACCGAGGCGGAGCGCATCTACCTCAGCGGGTATCTCGCGGCACTGCAGGCGGTTCCGGTGACCGGGCAACCGGTACTGCCCGCCGCCGCGCCGGTGTCGTCGCAGAGCAGGCTCTGGATCGATGGAGTGCTCGCGGGCATGTACTCGCGTGCAAGCACGGCCGACGCGACACCCGCTCACCCGGTGACCGTGCTGTGGGCATCGCAGACCGGGACGGCGGAAGAACTCGCCGCGACGGTTGCCGCACGGCTGACCGAATGCGGTTTCGCGCCACAGTTGCTCGACATGGACTCGTGCGCGCTGAATGGACTGGCCGGTGATGTGCTGGTGATCACCAGCACCTTCGGCGACGGCGGGCCGCCGGACAACGGCACCGACTTCTGGAATCAGCTGGACGGCAGCGCGGTTCGACTCACCGGCGTGCGCTACGCGGTGTTCGCGCTCGGCGACTCCTCCTACGACGACTTCTGCGGGCACGGCCGCAAACTGGATGAGCGGCTCGCCGAATATGGTGCGGCGCGGCTGCTTCCGCGGGTCGACAGTGAACCGGATTTTCAGGAACCCGCCGAACGCTGGCTCGACACGGTGCTCGCCGTGCTCGGTGAAACAGGCGGAGACGAGACGCCCGACGACGTTGTGGGCCCCCCGCGCCATGGTTCGTCACCGAGCCTGCCGACTCGCACCCGCAGCGCCACCATGACGGCGGTGCTCCCCCGCGCCACCGCTCCCGCGCCGGGGCGCACCCGCCGGGACATCGCGCCGTTCACCCGCCAGGCGCCCGTGCCCGCCCCGCTGGTGCGCAACGAAGCGCTCACCCTCGACGGTTCGTCGAAGGAGGTGCGGCAGTTCGGTTTCGACCTGCGCGGGCTGGACGCCGACTACGAGGTCGGCGATTCGCTCGGGGTCTGGCCGACCAACGACGCGGCGCTGGTGAACGAATGGCTCACCACCACGGGTCTGGACGGCCGCCGGATCATCGAGGTCGACGATCGGGAACTGTCGCTGGCCGAGGCGCTGCGCACGCACTACGACATCAGCAAGGTGAGCAATGACCTGCTTGCCTTTGTCGCGGAGCGCAACTCGAACACCAGGCTGGCGAAGCTGCTGCGGCGGGACAATCGCAACGAACTCGACAACTACCTGTGGGACCGCCAGGCCGTCGACGTGCTGCGCGACTTCCCGGTGCGAGCCGATCTGGTCGACTGGCTCGGCACGCTGAAAAAGCTGCAGCCGCGCCAGTATTCGATCTCGTCGAGCCCGCTGGTCAGTCCCGACGAGGTGCAACTGACCGTCGGCATCGTGCGCTACGGCGATCCGGCGGCCACCGGGTCGGCGGCCCGGCGCGGTGGCGTGTGCTCGACCTTCCTTGCCGACCGGGCAGGCGGCGACCCCGCCGCAGTGCCGATCTTCCTGCAGCGGGCCCCGCACTTCCGGCCGCCGGCCGACCCGACCGCACCGATGATCATGGTCGGTCCCGGCACCGGCATCGCCCCGTTCCGCGGGTTCCTCCAGGAACGCAGGGAACTCGGCTGCACCGGCCGCAACTGGCTGTTCTTCGGTGAGCAGCACGCGGCGAAGAACTTCTACTACCGGGCGGAATTGGAAGACATGTTCCGCTCCGGCTTCCTCACCCGCCTCGACCTGGCCTTCTCCCGCGACCAGCGGGAGCGGATCTATGTGCAGCACCGCATGATCGAACACGGCGCCGAGCTGTGGTCCTGGCTCGCCGATGGCGCGCACCTCTACGTCTGCGGTGACGCGACGCGGATGGCCAAGGACGTCGACGACGCGCTGCTGCGCATCGCCCGCGTTCACGGCAACCTGGACGAAGCGGGCGCCCAGGCGTTCCGCAAACAACTCGTCGCGCAGAAACGCTACGTCCGCGACGTCTACTGAGCTCGTTCGGTCAGACCGCGGGCGGGTTCAGGCGGGTGAAGTCGGGCAGGCGGTAGTACGGGTAGTAGGGGTAGGGCGGGGTGGTGGCGCTGGCCTTGTCCAGCCGGGCGATCTGGTCGGGGGTGAGTTCCCAGCCGATGGCGCCGAGGTTCTGGCGTAGTTGGTCCTCGTTGCGAGCGCCGACGATGACGGTGGCGACGGTGGGGCGCCGCAGCAGCCAGTTGAGGGCGATCTGGGGGACGGTTTTACCGGTTTCGGCGGCCAGCTCGTCCAGGACGTCGACCACGTCGTAGAGCTTTTCATCGTCGACCGGCGGACCGGCCGCCGCGGTCTGGTGCAGTCGGCTGCCTTCCGGAAGGGGTTGGCCGCGACGGATTTTGCCGGTCAACCTGCCCCAGCCGAGCGGGCTCCAGACGACCGCGCCGACGCCCTGGTCCTGGCCGAGCGGCATGAGTTCCCACTCGTAGTCGCGGCCGACCAGCGAGTAGTAGACCTGGTGCGCGACGTAGCGGGTCAGCCCGTGCTTGTCCGCCGCGGCAAGGGATTTCATCAGTTGCCAACCGGCGAAGTTGGAGGCGCCGAGGTAGCGGATCTTGCCCGCGCGCACCAGATCATCCAGCGCGGCAACAACTTCCTCGACCGGGGTGCCCGCGTCGAAGGCGTGCAGCTGGAACAGGTCGATGTAGTCGGTGCCTAGCCTGCGCAGCGAGGCCTCCACCGCGCCGATCAGCCTGGACCGCCCGGAACCGGCCTGCGTCGGGCTCGGACCGGTGGGCAGTGACGCCTTGGTCGAGATGAGCAGCTGATCGCGCCTGCCCTTGATCGCGGCGCCGAGCACTTCCTCCGAGGCGCCGTCGGAGTAGACGTCCGCGGTGTCGAACATGGTGACGCCCGCCTCGAGGCTGATGTCGACCAATCGCCGTGCCTGCTCGGCATCGGTGTCACCCCAGGCGCTGAAGAGCTCGCCGCGCCCACCGAAGGTGCCCGCGCCGAAACTCAGGGCCGGGACATGCAGACCGGATGCGCCCAAACGACGGTACTCCATTGCGACTCCTAAAGGGTCTATAGTTCCGTTAACACGTCGAACCATACACCGGTTCGCCGATAAATGAAACTGGAGTTCCATTATGACTGGAGACGAGGCCGCCCCCGGCTCGGTTCGCCCCGGTGGACGCACGGCCCGGGTCCGCGAGGCCGTCCTGCGCGTCGCCGGTGATCTACTCGCCGAGCGCGGCTTCGCCCACCTGGACCTCGCCGAGGTCGCGGCCGCCGCCGCGGTGGGCAAGACCACCGTCTACCGGCGCTGGCGCAACCCGACCGGACTGGTCACCGACCTCCTGGCCGAGATGGCCGAACAGTCCCTGCCGCGCGCCGACACCGGCTCCCTGCTCGGCGACCTCACCGCCAACGCTCGCCTGGTCGCCGCGACGCTGGCAGATCCCCGCCAGGGCAAGCTCTTTCAGGCCGTCATCGCCGCCGCCACCTGTGACGAGGCAGCCGCCACCGCCCTGCGCCGCTTCTACGACGTCCGCCTCACCGAATGGTCGCCCTGCGTCGAGCAGGCAGTCGAACGCGGCGAGGCCCCGGCGGGCACCGATGCCCGCGCCGTACTGTCGGCGGTGTCCGCCCCGCTCTACTACCGCTTGCTGGCCAGCGGGGACCCGATCGACGACGATGCCGCGACCACCGCCGCCAGAGCCGCCGTAAACGCGGTCACCGCAGGCACATTCGTCGAATCCGAGCACTGACCCGATCGGACCGCTCGCGAAGGGCTATCCCGCCCAAGACGCGCTGCGCCCGGTGAGGGCCAGGACGCGCTCGAGGGCAGACGCCTCGGCAGGCACGGGGAGGACCGGGCCGAAGAGACCGGGGGTTCCTTCGGGCGGGGTCTCGCGCAGCATATCGAGCAGGACGGCGAGGTCGGCCGCGGTCGCGGTGAAGGGCTGGCCGGTGGCCTCGGCCAGATCCCAGCCGTGCACGACAATTTCGTCGAGCGCGATCATCGCCATCACCGGGGCCCGCTCGGTGACGCCGCCCGCTTCGGTGTCGCCGTCCCAGGCGTCCGGCTCCCGCCACGCAGTGACGAGGGCCTTCAGCTGGGCGGGGATGCGGGTGCGCCAATCATCGGGCAACGCGCTCTCCGCTCCCACGGCGGGCGCGACCGACCCACCGACGGCTTCCTTGGTCGCGGCCTGACGGAACGCCTCGGTCAGGTCGACGACGTGGGCGAGCAGATCCCGCACGGTGGTGTCGGCACACGGCGTCGCCGCGCCGAGCTGGTCATCGGTGATGCGGGCGACGACGGTCTCGAGTGCGGTGGCGGCGGGTTCGAAATCGAATTCCGGATTCATCAAAGCTCCTGGGCAGGGTTGGGCGGCTCCAGTTGTGCAGACGATGCGGCGGCGCGGGATTCATCGGTGGTCGCCCGCGCGGGGCACCGCGACCAAGTCGTGACCGCGAAAAGCCCTGGAAAAGAGGAGAATTGGTAGATGAAGGGTGATCGTGTGGAGATCGTTGTCGACTTCGGCGACGGGTCACGAAGTTATGAAGTGGTCGCGACGCGCGCGGGGCGGCGAGTCGAGGTGCGCATCGCGCGCGGCGTCGTGGAAGTCAGCGAGGTGACGCGAACCGGGACACCGGTGCGGACCGCGCGGTTCATGGCGGGCCGCACGCTGGCGCTGGTCGAATATCCCGCCAACGGAACGGGGCCGCTCGCCGGTGAGTAGGCGTGGCCGAAGGGTTGCCCGCGCGCCGGACCTGGCGCATTCTCGACAGTGTTGTCCGCCTTGATTGTGGCGTGCCACGGCGGGTATGCCTCGATCGAGGTCAACCCGGAGAGGAGCGCACGATGACAGATCGCAGCACGTCCCGCCCCATAGATGAGGTGCCGGAGGCCGACCTCGCCGAGCAGTCCATCCCGGCGTACCCGAACGACCCCACCTACCCGGATGACACACCCGATCGCGACGGTGCCATCGACCAGGAAATAGCCGAGAACGCCGACCGGGACGTCTGGAGCGCCGATCCGGCCGACGTGCTCGAACAGGCCATCCCCGTCCCGCTGGACGACGAACCGGATCCCGCCTGACCGCAGTCTCGGAGCTGGACGCCCTCGAGCGGTACGGATCCTCGAAAGGGCAGCCCGCTCAGGGGCCGATCTTGGCGCGCACCGTGGCATGTAGCTCACGCAGGCTGGAGCGCTCGGTGGCGACCTCCAGCACCCGGGTGCCGTGCGCGTTCCCGGACAGTTCGACAGCCAGCTGTGCGGGATCGACCTGCCGGTGCGGGATGCGGTAGGCGGCGCACAACGCGGCAAGATCCATCCCGTGCGGCGTGCCGAAAACCCGCTCGAAGACACCCGCGTACTGCGGGTCCCCCTGCTCGAGTAGTTCGAAGATGCCGCCGCCGTCGTCGTTGGCCACCACGATGGTCAGGTCGGCGGGACGCGGTTCACCGGGACCGATCAACAGGCCTGCCGCGTCGTGCAGGAAGGTCAGGTCGCCGATCAGCGCGACGGTGCGGCCCTCGTGCGTCAGTGCGGCCCCGACGGCGGTGGACACCGTGCCGTCGATGCCCGCGACACCACGATTGGACAGCACCTTTATGCCGGGTCGCGGATGCGAGACCAGCGCGGCGTCCCGCACCGGATTGGAAGCGCCGAGCAGTAACTGGTCGCCGTCGCGCAGCGCGTTCATCACCACCGCGGCCACGTGCAGGCCGGTCGGCTTCGGATGCCGGTCGAGTTCGGCGCGCACCACTTGATTCGCCTTGCCGTTGAGTTCGCGGCAGTACGCCAGCCACTCGGGCCGGGGCGCGCCGGTGGTGACCGCGCGCGTTCCGGTGCCGAGCACATTGCCGGAGACATCGGGCCAGCGCGGGCCGGTGGTGAGCGCGTAGACCCGAACAGCCGGGTCGGCAAGAACTTTGGACACCTGACGGTGCAGGGTCGGGCGCCCGGTGATGATGGCCTGGCGTGGCTTCAGCAGCGGCAGCGCCAGCGGATGCAGGGCGGGGCCGTGCATCGGAGCGGTGGGTTCCGCGACGGTGGGCAACTCCGCCAATTCCGGGCGCAGGCCCGCGCCGTGCCCGGAGATGACCACCGTGTCGGGGGTGAGATCGAGATCGAGCGGCACATCCAGCGTCGCGTACTGGGTCTGCGTCCACGCCTGATCGCCCTCGCGTCCGGCGGGCGCGGTCTCCCCTGGCGCCAGGTCGGGCACCAGCGGCTCGCGCAACGGGATGTCGAAGTGCACCGGGCCCGCATTGCCCGAGCGGGTGCCACGGGCCGCGGCGAGCACCCGGCAGACGGCCGAGCGCCACTGGCTGTTCTGATGCCCGTACGGCACACAGTCGGCGGTCGCGACCTCCACCTCGGCGAGGCCGAGGCTGATGGTGGCGCGAACCTGGCTACCGAACAGGCCGAGTTGCTCCACGGTCTGGTTCGCACCCGAACCGAGCATCTCGTACGGCCGGTTGGCGCTGAGCACGACCAGCGGTATGCGCGCGTAATTGGCCTCCAGCACGGCAGGCCCGAGATTGGCGACCGCGGTCCCCGACGTCATCACGACCGGCACCGGGCGACGGCTGGCCACCGACAAGCCGATGGCGAGAAAGCCCGCGGTCCGCTCGTCGATGCGCATGTGCAGCCGCAACCGGCCCGCGGCGTCGGCGGCCTGCAGCGCGAAGGCCAGCGGCGCGTTCCGCGAACCGGGGCACAGGACGACATCTCGCACACCCCCGCGCGCGAGTTCGTCCACCACGACCTGCGCTTGTGCTGTAGACGGGTTCACGACTCCAGCCTCTCAGACAGTGACCGTCCCGTCTCCGTCGCCCTGCTCACACCGTGCCGCTCGATTTTGTCCGCCGTGCGGCTCAGCCGGACAGCAGAACGCGCCGCACATCGTGGAGCGCGGCCGCAGGAGACCGCTCGATGTGCGACGCGTTCGACGTGCACGGTGTTAATTCAGTTGGCGTGCTTCTGAATAAGGTCGCCGACGCGCGGCAGCGCCTCGATGACGTTCTTCTTCGCCGACGAACGCATCGACGAGTAGACCTTCTTCAGCGCCGGCCGGGTGGACGCCTCGGCGCGGGCGTCGGTGACCGAGAGCAGTGCCTCGGCGACCTCATCGGACTTGGCGACCAGCAGATCGCCGAACTTGCCCGACCCGGAAGCGACGTATTCCTGCCAGAACGGGTCCAGCTGCGCAACAAGTTTGGGCGCCAACGACTCCAGCGCATCAGGCACGATCGACGGGCTGATCTTCTTGACCGCCGCGTAGCCACCCTTCACAGCCAGGCCGGACGCACCACCCTTGTCCGAGACCTCGGCATCAAGAACCTCGACGGCATCGGCAAGGAAAGCCGGGCGCTTGGCGTCGTCGAGCAGGGATTCAGACAGTGCTGCAACCACTTTCAGGTCCTCCGGAATAGGTTTCGATGAACGAGCAGCCGCAACTATACGCATCACGCCCAAACCGGTCGCGGTACTCACCGTCCTAAGGCTGCCACGGCAGCAACTGCACCATCAGTCCTTCACAATCTGCGAGCACATTGCCCTGCTCATCGAGCAATTCGGCGGTGATGAAGGTCTTGCGTCCCTCGATGCGATCGACCCGGCCGCGCACGGTCAGCGGCGTCTCCAGCGGAGTGATCTTGCGGTAGTTCACATGCAGATACGCGGTGCGACTGATCGGCCTGCCCGCGTAATGCACGATCATGCCGAGCAGATCGTCGAACAGCAGCGGCAGCACGCCGCCATGGGCCGCGCCGTTGCCGCCGAGATGGAAACGGCGGAACTCGCCGGTCATCCGGATGCCATCCGGGCCCGCTTCGATCACCCGCCACGGCAACAGCAGAAGGCTTCCGCGCCCTGGCAATTCGACGGCACGGCCCGCCGGGCCCTGAAGTTCCGGCGCGCGGTAGGGCTCCAGCATCGCGATGAGTTGTTCAGCCTGCGCGAGTGCGTCGCCGTAGATCTCATCGGGCGCGTCTACGGAAACGGCGAGATCCTGCAACGTCCGCATCGCCTCGACGAACGGGCCGAAGTTGCGCCCGATCGCGGCACGGGACACCTTCGGAAATCCCCCGTGCTTCTCGTACCGGGACTCGTCCACCGCGCTGCGGTCGATAACCGGCTTCACTCGCTCTGGCCCTCCCGCCACCCGGCCGCCACCCCTCATCGAATCGCTGCGCGATGCTCTATCCATACCTGCACGGTAATGCCTTCTTTTACACCGTCAAGTCGCTTCGGTAATCGCACCCCGGGTAAGTCGGGGCACGGCCGATCCGGACCCGAGAGCAATAATCACTGGCGTGACGTTCAATCCGAAGTTGTGGCGGCCCGTTCCAGGGTTCGAGAATCTGACCGACATCACCTACCACCGGCACATCGAACAGGGCACGGTCCGTGTCGCTTTCGATCGCCCCGAGGTGCGCAATGCGTTTCGCCCGCATACGGTCGACGAACTCTATCGGGCGCTGGATCACGCGCGGATGACCTCGGATGTCGGCGCGGTATTGCTCACCGGCAACGGCCCGAGCCCGAAGGACGGCGGCTGGGCCTTCTGCTCCGGCGGCGACCAGCGCATCCGCGGCCGCAGCGGCTACCAGTACGCCAGCGGCGAGACCGCCGACACCGTCGATCGAGCTCGTGCGGGCCGACTGCACATCCTCGAGGTGCAGCGACTCATCCGCTTCATGCCCAAGGTGGTCATCGCGCTGGTGAACGGCTGGGCCGCGGGCGGCGGACACAGCCTGCACGTGGTCTGCGACCTCACCCTGGCCAGCCGCGAGCACGCCCGGTTCAAGCAGACCGACGCCGACGTGGGCAGCTTCGACGGCGGCTACGGCAGCGCCTACCTGGCGAAGATGGTCGGCCAGAAGTTCGCCCGCGAGATCTTCTTCCTCGGCCGCCCGTACACTGCCGAGGAGATGCACCAGATGGGCGCGGTGAACAAGGTCGTCGACCATGCCGAGCTGGAAGACGTCGCGCTGGACTGGACTGCCGACATCAACGGCAAATCCCCGCAGGCGCAACGCATGCTGAAGTACGCGTTCAACCTGCTCGACGACGGACTGGTCGGCCAGCAGCTGTTCGCGGGCGAGGCGACGCGGATGGCCTACATGACCGATGAGGCCGTCGAGGGCCGCGATGCGTTTCTGGAGAAGCGCGAGCCGGACTGGACGCCGTACCCCTGGTACTTCTGACGTGGACATCCTCAGCAGCCGGATCATTCTGCGACCCGCCGATTACGCGCGGACGCTCGGTTTCTATCGCGACGGTCTCGGGCTGGCCATCGCGCGGGAGTACCCGGGCGGCACGGTCCTCTTCGCGGGGCAGTCGCTGATCGAGGTGGCCGCGCACGGCGGGTCGGGCGGATCGTCGTCGTTCGAGGGCGCCATCTGGTTGCAGGTGCGCGACGCCTCGGACGCGGCGGCCGAGCTCGCGATCAAGGGGATCGCCATCGAACGGCCACCGGTCCAGGAGCCGTGGGGACTGATCGAAATGTGGGTGCGCGACCCGGACGGGGTGCCGGTCGTGCTCGTCGAGGTGCCGAAGGATCATCCGATCCGCAGGGATTCGCGCTGGTCAGCGGATTGACGGCGGGCTCGGACGGCCACCGGATCGGCGAACCGAGTTGCCAATGCCTGTCCCGGCGAGGACGATAACGCTCGGATGGCCCCCGACCGCCGATGTCCGGCCCGGCCACCATGCGTAACCCGTCCTACGAGTGAATCGCAGTCTCGATGCCTGGCGTACCTGAGCCCCATTTCCTGGGGGCGGCCACACATGTCTCGCGCCGCCCCGGCAAACCGACCACCCGTTCCGCGTTCGGCGACGCGGCCATGACACGATCCATAACGTGAGGACGCTCCGTACGTTGCCGATGCCCACCGGTTCCGGTGCGGGCGAGGTACTTCCCCATCTGCGAGAAGCGTTGGAGGGCACGGGGCCCGCGTGGCTGCCGATCCCGACCAGCGACCGACGCGAGGCCAGACGCCTCAGCGATGCCCTGGCTCCTGGCGAGACGATCAATGACGAGGTCGCGCTGGTGGTGACCACCTCGGGCACCACCGGCGTGCCCAAGGGCGCCATGCTCAGCGCCGCCGCCCTTCGGGCCAGCGGCACCGCGACGCACGACCGGCTCGGCGGACCGGGCAGCTGGCTGCTCGCCCTGCCGACCCACCACATCGCCGGCATTCAGGTGTTGCTGCGCAGCATCCTGGCGGGCACCCAGCCCACCATCCTCGACGTGTCGGGTGGGTTCCTGCCCGAGGCGCTGGCGGGTGCGGTCGCGAGCATGCGCGGCGAGCGCCGCTACACCGCGCTGGTGCCGACGCAACTGATCAAGGCGTTGGACGCACCCGTCGCCGCGGCGGCGCTTGCCGAATTGGACGGCGTGCTCGTCGGCGGTGCGGCCACACCGGCACCGGTCTATGAGCGCGCGAAAGCGGCCGGTATCAAGGTTGTTCGCACCTACGGTATGAGCGAGACCTGTGGCGGATGCGTGTACGACGGCATTCCGCTGGACGGCACCAAGGTACGCATCGAGGACGGCCGGGTGCTGCTCGGCGGCGCGATGATCGCCTCGGGCTACCGCGGCATGCCCGACCATCCCGCCTTCGCCGAGCCCGGCTGGTTCCGCACCGAGGACGCGGGCAGCTTCGAGAACGGCAGGTTGAGCGTCAGCGGCCGGCTCGACGAAGCGATCATGACCGGCGGTCTGCTGGTGATCCCGCAGGTCGTCGAGGCTGTGCTGATGAACCATCCGGCCATCCGCGAATGCGTCGTGCTCGGTCTACCGGACGAGCGCCTCGGTCAGCGGGTCGCGGTCGTCGTCGTACCCGCCCCGGGAACGGTGCCGACCCTCGATGAACTTCGCGAATACGTTGTGGCCGAACTGGATTCCATCGCCGCTCCCCGCGAGCTCGCCGTGGTGGACCATATCCCGCTGCGCGGCCCGGGCAAGCCCGACCGCGCCGAGCTGCGCGCACACCTGCTCGCCGAGTCGAGCCGCTGACTCCGGGCCGCTCAGCCCGCGAACGGATCGCGGACCGAGATGGCCGAGTATTTCCGGAAGTCGCGGTCGCGGGTATAGATCGTCGATACGCCGTGTTCGAGCATGAGCGCGACGATCACCGCGTCGGGCACCTCATTGCCACGTCCCCCACCGACCTGGTTGTAGCAGCGCCAAAAGTTCTCGCCCTCCCCGACGACCCGGATCGACGGCGATGCCAGCACCGCGTCGACCGCCTGCTGAGCGACCGCGACGGGTAGTGGCGACAAGCAGATCGACGGATGGGTGACGATCCGCAGATAGCTCTGCAGCACGGGCCAGAACAATGTGGTCAATTCCGGCCCGCGCAGCAGTTCTCGCACGAGGGCGGCAGCCTGCTGGTGGACCGGTGACCCGGCGTCCGAGGCGTAGATCAGGATGCTGGTGTCGACGGTGCGCGACATCAGCCATCCGCGTCCAGGGCCGCGTACAGCGCGTGCTTGTCCTCGATATCGACCCGCAGCCCGATGTTCGCGCTCGGCCAAGCGATATCGGCGACCGGAGGCTCTTCCCTGGCGAGCTCACGGGCGAGCAGTTCGGAAACCAATTGCCCCAATGTCTTCCCCTCCCGTTTGGACCGACGCCGAAGCTGTTCCAAGACGACTGCGTCGATGTCGATCGTCGTGCGCATGCATCTGATGCTACACGGTGCTGCATCTGATGCAAGGGCCGTGCCATCGGCACGCAAGGGCGGTGCAAGACGGCGGCCGCAGAGTCTTGACCATGACTTCTTTCGCACCCACTGCAGCGCTCGCCGTCGAGGCGGACGGCTTGGTCAAGATCTTCGGAAAACAGCGGGCAGTCGACGGGGTGAGCCTGGCGGTACCGCGGGGTTCGGTGTACGGCGTGCTCGGGCCGAACGGCGCGGGCAAGACCACGACCATCAAGATGCTGGCCACACTGCTTCGCCTGGACGGCGGCAGTGCCCGCATCTTCGGCCACGATGTGGTCACCGAACCGACCGCCGTACGGTCGCTGGTCGGCGTCACCGGGCAGTACGCCTCGGTCGACGAGGGCCTGTCCGCCACCGAGAATCTGATCCTGTTCTCCCGCTTGCTCGGCTTCAGCCATGCCGATGCCCGCCGCAAGGCGGTCGAACTGCTCGACGAGTTCGATCTGCTCGAAGCGGCGACCAAGCCGCTCAAGAACTTCTCCGGCGGCATGCGGCGCAGGCTCGACCTGGCCGCCAGCCTGATCGCGACGCCGCCGCTGCTGTTCCTGGACGAGCCGACCACCGGTCTCGACCCGCGTACCCGGGCCCAGATGTGGGAGACCATCCGCAGGCTGGTCCGGGACGGCACCACCGTGCTGCTCACCACGCAGTACCTCGACGAAGCCGATCAGTTGGCCGACCGCATCGCGGTGATCGACCACGGCCGGGTGATCGCCGACGGCACCGCCGACGAGCTCAAGGCCTCGGTCGGCGGTTCCTCGGTGCACCTGACCCTGGCCGACCGGGTTCAGCTCGACGAGGCGCGACGCATCGTGAGCGACTTCCTCGGCACCGACGCCAAGATCACCCCGGAAGCCGGTCGGCTCACCGCGCCGCTGCGCGACGCCGGGATGACCGCCGATCTGCTGATTCGCCTGCGCGAGTGGGAGATCGCGGTGGACGAGATCACCGTCAGCAAGCCGAGCCTGGACGAGGTCTTCCTCACCATCACCGGCCATCCGGCCGAGGACAACACCGACAACGATTCCGAACGGAGCGCCGCATGACGACCCTCACCGCCCCCACCCCGGCGCGGCACGCCGCACCGGCAAAGATCCCGGATGTCAGCAATCACATCAGCTTGCGCCGAGCCGTGTCGACCTCGTTGACCATGGCCCATCGCGGGCTGCTGAAGCTCAAGCACAACCCCGAGCAGTTGTTCGATGTCACTGTCCAGCCGATTCTGTTCACCGCGTTGTTCGCATTCATCTTCGGCGGCGCGATGAAGGGCAGCGTGCACGACTACCTGCCCATTCTCATCCCCGGCATCCTGGTGCAGACGGTGATCCTGAGTTCGGTGGTCACCGGAACGCAGTTGCGCGAGGACATGGACAAGGGCGTCTTCGACCGGTTCAAATCCCTGCCCATCGCGCGTATTTCGGCGCTGGCCGGGGCGCTGATCGCCGATATGGTCCGTTACGTCATCGCCACGGTCCTCACGGTGATCGTCGGACTCGGTCTCGGCTACCGGCCCGGCGGCGGATTCGCCGGTGTCGTGGTCGCCGGACTGGTGATCATCGTCTGCTCGTTCGCGATCAGCTGGATCTGGGCGCTCATCGGCGTGACGGGTAAGAGCGCCGCGGGCGTGCAAGGCATGTCGATGATGATCATGTTCCCGCTGACCTTCATGTCGGGTGCGTTGGCACCGGTGAGCACCATGCCGGGCTGGCTGCAGGGCGTCAACCACGCAAACCCCATCTACTACATGGTGAATGCGTGCCAGCAGCTGATGAACGGCAACGTCTACGGTAGCGACCTGGCCTACTCGCTGATCGGCTCGCTGATCGTGATCGCCATTTTCGCCCCGCTGGCGCTGCGTGCGTACATGCGTCGCGCGTAGAACCGAAACCAGATGAGGCACAACGCAACGCCGGTCGACCACGGGTCGACCGGCGTTCCGGCCGGTCAGCTCAGCGCGCCTCTTGCCACTCCCGCAGCAGCCGCATGATCCGTTCGGCGGAATCCCGCCGGCGCAATCGGTTCGCCGCGGTCCTGGCCGCCGCCACCCGGTCCGCGCCGAGCACCTGACCGACCAGGTCGGCGTGCCGCGACCAGCGCATCGACGGAAAGTCCTGGCGGCAGAAGACATTCGGCGCCAACGCCACCAGCTCCAGGCCACGCACCGGATCACGTTCGGTGACAACCAGATACGAGCCGACCGTGCAGGCGATCGCACCGATCTGTGGCAGATCTCGATGCTGCGCCAGCATCGGCGCCGCGCCATCGACAATTTGATCGACGAGCTCGTCCGTGGTATCCGCCGCGCCGTACAGCACCCGGGCGGCCAACACCGACGCGCCGAGCATGAGAATCCCCGGCCCTGGATTCACTTCGATCCCCGGCCAGCCGGACAGTTCCAAAGCCCGCTGGTAGCGGGCGAAACCACCCTCGATATCGCCCTCGGCGAGCGCCACCTCGGCGGCGCTGTGCAGCACCGTGGCGAGCAACTGATTGTGCCCATCGACCGGGCCGTCGACTTCGGCCGAACCGAGCGCGAGATCCAATTCGTGCCTTGCCTGTTCCTGCTCGCCGTTGCCGACCAGCGCCGCGACCAACAACGCGCGGGTCTCCACGGTGTCCTCGTAGGCCCCCAAGCACTGCAGCAGGCCGAGCGAACGGCGGTAGTACGCCACCGCTTTCGGGTACTCGGCGACCTGGCCGTACACCTGGCCCAGATGCCTGCACACCATGGCCGCAGTCCACACATTGTCCCGTCCGAAGGTGTCCAGCGCGCGGACCGCGTCCGCCATCGAGCCACGCAGGTCACCGAGGTTCTCCCGTAAGTTCGCGCGCAACAGTAATGCGGTGGCGTGGGTTTCGGGGTCGTCGGATCGGACGGCGTGTGCGATCAACCGGGACAGGCCCCGGCCGTCCGGCCGGGTCAGCACGAGCCCGGCGACAAAACGATTGTTCTGGGTGATATCGGCCCGGCTGCGCAGCAGTCGGCGCACCCGCGACCGCACTCGCGCGAGGTCACGCACGCCGCCATTGCTATAGGCCAGGTGCATGAACATCGTCTGATAGCTCATCAGCACCAGGTCGGGGTCGGGCGCGTCCGGGCCGGTCAGGGGCGGGTGGAGGGCGGCGACCCGCGGGGCCCAGCCGACCACCTCCATGTGCGAACCGCGCAGCACCCACAGCATGGAGACCACCGGGAACACCGTGTACGCGGTCAACGCGTCCCGGCGATCGAGCGCATAACGCAGTGCCGCAAGCAGATTGTCGAGCTCCGTGCCCACCGACAGCGCCAGCTCCATCTGGTCGCCGGTGAAGTAGCGTTGTGCGGCGTCGGTGGCATAATCCTTGGCCCACGCCATCATTCGCTCGATCACCAGGTCGGCCTCGGCCGGGCTGCGGGACAGCTGTTCTTCGCCGTATTCCCGCACCGTTTCCAGCATCCGGTACCGGGTGCCGAGGACCTCGTCATCGAGCAGGGTGAGCAGCGATTGGTTCACCAAACCGTCGACGGCCGTGGCCACGTCGTCGATCTCGGGTCCGCTCGCGACCTGCTCGGCGGCCGACAGCGTGAAACCCGCTGGGAAACGGCATAATCGGCGCAACGCCCGCTGCTGGGCGTCGTCCAGCAGGTGCCAGCTCCAATCGATCACCGCGTGCAAGGTCCGGTGGCGTTCCGGCGAACTGCGATCACCGTGGCGCAGCAGCGCGAACCGATCCGTCAGGCGCAGGTTGATCTCCTCGACGCTCATCACCCGGGCTCGCGCGGCGGCCAGTTCGATGGCCAGGGGCAGACCGTCCAGGGTGCGGCACAGCTGGGCGACGATCTCGGGATCGAGCCGGACACCGGGACGCACCGCCATGGCGCGCGCCGCGAACAACTCGGTCGCAGGCGATCCGGCCGGGTCAATGGTCAACGGCGGCAACGGGTACACGGTTTCGGCGGTGATCATCAGCGGGGCCCGGCTTGTGGTCAGCACGGTCAGCCGATCCGCGACGCCGATCAGGTCGGCGACCAGCACGGCGACGGCGTCGATCAGGTGCTCACAGTTGTCCAGGATCAGCAGCATCGGGCGGGCCGCCACGGCTTCGCGCAGGCGTTGGCGGGCGTCGACCCGGTTGCGCAACGGGGTGGTGCCGTACCCGACATCGCTCAAACCGAGCGCCGCACTGATCGCGGCCTCGATCTCGATCCTGGCTTCGGCCCCGTCGGCGCGGACCGACGCCAGTTCGACCAGCACCACCCGCCGGGTGTCAGCCACTCGGGTGCCGAGTTCGTTGGCGATCCGGGTCTTTCCGGAACCGCCGGGGCCGAGCACCGTGGTCACCCGTGAGACGTGCAGCAATCGGTCGAGCGCGGCCAAATCGTCCTCGCGGCCGAGCAATACGTTGGGCGCCGCCCGCAGCCCGATCGCCGCGGGCAAGGCGAACTCCGGGGCGGCGTCGGGCGCTGCGGAGCCGCCATTGTTCGAAAGCCTTGCCGCGCCGAGCGTTTGCGCAGCCGCTGCCGCCCCGGCTCCGGGTGCGGCAAAGTTGTTGCCGCCCAACGCGTTGCCGCCAGAGTTGTTGCGGCCCAATGGTTCGCCACGCAGGATCGCTGTATTCAACTCGACCAGCGCCGGTCCAGGATCCGCACCGAGGCGCTCGGCGAGTAGTTCCCGGAAGGCCGCGAAGGAGGTCAGCGCCTCATTGGGGCGGCCAGCGGCGGCGAGCAGCCGCATCAGCGCGAGCTGCGCGGGTTCGTCAAGCGGATCGGCATCGGCCCGGCGCCGGGCGATCCGCAGCGCCCCGTCGATATCGCCGTTCGACTCGCGCGCCGCCAGTTCGAGCGCGTCCAATTCGGCGAGTCGGCTCGACGCCACGGCGTGCAGCGCGTCGGCGACCTCCCCGGGCGGCAGATCGGCGCCGGGCTCGCCGCGCCACAACGCGCGGGCGTGCGCAATGGTGTCGAGACAGGCCGCATGGTCACCGGCAGCACCGTATTCGCGAGCCCGACCCACCAGTTCGGCGGCGAGTGACAAGTCGACTCGGTCGGCACGCAACGTCAAGCGGTAGCCGGCCGGGCCGATCTCCAGCGCACCGTCCGGCAACAGGGAACGCAGCCGGGACACCTGGGTGTGCAGCGCGTTCATCGGCGCCCGCGGCGGCTGCTCCCCCCACACGTCGTCGATGAGCGACTGCGCGCTGCGACTACGGCCGGGCCGCATCGCCAAGGCGGCGAGCAGCAAGCGCGAGCGGGCCCCCGGCAGCGCGGCCAGCACGCCGTCTCGACGCAGCGCGATCTCGCCCAGCAGGGCAACCACGACCGGTTCGCCTGCGGGCGTCCGCAACACTTGACCGCGCCCATGCGGGCCGCTCTGATCCGACAACATTCCGCGGCCATCGTATGCGAGCGGCAGGGACCGGGCCGACCTGGCTTTTCGCCCCATTTCCGGTGGTCTGTCACCTACGCTGTCGGCATGGCTGAGTTCGAAGTGGTCCGGCAGGCCGTGATCTCGGCCGAGCCGTCGCGGATTCACGGGTTGATCGACGACTTGCACGAGTGGACCAAGTGGTCACCGTGGGAGGACATCGATCCACAGTTGCAGCGCACCTACTCGGGGCCGGACTCCGGGGTCGGCGCCGAGTACGCCTGGCACGGCGACCGGAAGGTCGGCAGCGGAAACATGGCGATCGTCACGAGCGCCGACCGCGAGATCGGCATCCGGCTGACCTTCGAGAAGCCGTGGAAGGCCACCAACCAGGTCCTGTTCGAGCTGAATCCGACCGAGTCCGGCGCCACCCAGGTGGTCTGGCGGATGACCGGCGAGCAGCGGGGATTGATGCGCGTGCTCTCGAAGGTGATCCCGATGGATCGGATGGTCGGCAAGGACTTCGAGAAAGGGCTGGCCCGGCTGAAGGCCGTCGCCGAGGCGGGCGCGGCCTGAGCGGCCCGAACAGCCCGAAACACCCACGCCGATTAAGCTGCGGGGATGGCTACTGCAGCGCAATGGATCGAGGGCGCGCGTCCACGCACCCTGCCGAACGCAATCGCCCCCGTGCTGGCCGGAACCGGCGCCGCCGCCTCGCTCGACGGCGCGGTGTGGTGGAAAGCCGTTCTCGCGCTCCTGGTTTCGCTGGCCTTGATCGTCGGCGTCAACTTCGCCAACGACTACTCCGACGGCATCCGCGGCACCGACGACGTGCGGGTCGGCCCGGTGCGGCTGGTCGGGCAGCAGCTGGCCTCGCCCGCCGCCGTGAAGAATGCCGCCATCGCCAGCCTCGTCCTCGCCGCGATCATCGGGCTGATCCTGGCCGCGACCACGGCCTGGTGGCTGCTGCTCGTCGGCGCGGCCTGCCTGGCCGGGGCCTGGTTCTACACCGGCGGCAGCAAGCCTTACGGCTACAGCGGATTCGGTGAGATCGCGGTCTTCGTGTTCTTCGGCTTGGTCGGCGTGCTCGGCACCCAGTTCGTCCAGGCCGAGCGGATCGACTGGGTCGGTGCGCTGCTCGCGGTCTCGGTCGGCGCGTTCTCCAGCGCGGTGCTCGTCGCGAACAACCTGCGCGATATCCCGACCGATACCCAGTCCGGAAAGGTCACCCTCGCAGTCAAACTCGGCGATCCGCGCACCCGCACCCTGCATCTGGCGCTGCTCGCCGTGCCGTTCCTCGCCACGCTGGCCCTGATCGCCCGCACCCCATGGGCGCTGGTCGGCCTGCTCGCGATCCCGCTGGCCGTGCGCGCGAACGCGCCGGTCCGCTCCGGCAAGGGCGGCCTGGAACTTATTCCCGCCCTGCGCGACTCCGGCCTCGCCCTGCTGGTCTGGTCGGCCCTGACCGCGCTGGCCGTCGGGTTCGCTTAGTCGTTGTCAGGTACCAGGATGCCGAAAATCCAGTTCACGATCGAGACGATCAGGCCGCCGATCACCGCGGCCCAGAAGCCGTCGACGCGCAGGCCGTAGTCGGTGGTCTCGGTGATCTTCGCGGTCAGCCACAGCATGAGCGCGTTGATCACCAGCAGGAACAGGCCGAGCGTGACGATCACCAGCGGCAGCGACAGCAGCTTGACGATCGGTTTGACCAGCGCGTTCACCACGGTGAACACCACGGCGACGGCGAGCAGGACGAGAATCTTGCCGCCGTTGCCGTTCTCCGCCGGACTGATGATGTCGATCTTGTCGACCCAGGCGGCGGCCAGCCAGATGGCCACGGCGTTGATGATCAACCGAATCAGAAGCTGCATGCGCTCATGCTAAGGCGAGTGCCTCGCCTACGCTCGGCCCGACGCGGCTGACGACGGACTTCGTCCGGCTGCGCCCGTCATGCTGTCGGGTGGACATGTGCCGACTCGAAACGCGAATCGCGCCGACACCTGTCCATCACTTCAGGCTGCGCGGTCGAGCAGGGCGAGCACCTTGGACCGGATGTCCTGGATCGAATCCGAGCCGCCGAGCAGGCGCTCGGTGGTCTGATTGGGTGCGCGCAGGATGCCGAGCAGCACGTGCGCGGATTCGATGGCCTTGTCCTTGCGGGCGAGTGCTTCCCGCAGGGACAGCTCGAGCACCTTCTTGGCCTCCTTGGTGAACGGGATATGCCCGAGATTGCCGCCGCTGCCCCAGCCGAACAGCCCACGCCGCTCCGGCGGTACCGCGCGGTCGAGTGCGTCCTCGCCGAAGTTGGCCTCCAGGGATTCCCGCACGGCATCGAGATCGATGCCGATCGAACGCAGCGCCGCGGCGTCCTCCTCCCCCAGCGGTTCGAACTTCCCGCGCGCGGCCAGCGCGCTCATCACCCCGTCATGGGTGATACCCGCCTCGGCCAGTAGCGCCTTCAGTTCCGGCTCGCTCTGCGACAACAGGCCGAGCAGCACATGCTCCACCTCGATGTTGGGCGACCGCAATTCCCGCGCGTCTTCCTGAGCCATCACGACGGCCGTCCGCGCTGATCTGGTGAACCGTTCGAACATCAGCGGTCCCCGCCTTTCCGATTGTGCTTCTGGTGGGCTGCCTGCTTGCTGACCTCGAGCGCCTCGGCGATCGCCTGCCAGGACCAGCCCTGGGCACGGGCATTGGCCACCTGGATCGCCTCGAGACGTTCGAGCAGCCGCCGCAGTGCGAGCACCGCGCGCAGCCCGACCTTGGGGTCGGGACTGCCCGCGGCGGCCGCCAGAGTGGTTGCTTCAGTCATGCCGTCAATTTTGATTGACGCGACGGGCGATGTCAATCAAAATTGACGAGCGTTCGCTGTCGGAGAAGTGCGGCGGCACCGCGCCGTCCGGCGCAGGCCGATGTCGTCGAGCGGGTTCAGCCAGCCCAGATGCCGGTGGCGGCGAACTTGTCCAGGATCGCGGTCGGTTCGGCCAAGCTCATGCCCTGCGATTCGACCCACGCGTCGTCGAAATACGTTCCGGCATAACGGTCTCCGCCGTCACACAGCAGAGTGACCACGCTGCCGCCACGGCCTGCCGCGAGCATTTCGGAGATGATGGCGAACACGCCCCACAGGTTGGTGCCGGTCGAGCCGCCGACCCGGCGGCCGAGCACCCGGCTGGCGTAGCGCGCCGCCGCGATCGAGCCCGCGTCGGGCACCTCGAGCATCCGGTCGACCACTTCGCCGACGAACGAGGGCTCCACCCGCGGCCTGCCGATACCCTCGATGCGCGAAGACATTCCGGTCTCATAGCCTGCGTCACCGGTCTCATAACCACCGTAGAAGGCCGAATTCTCCGGATCGACCACGGCCAATCTCGTTGCGTGCCTGCGATATCGGATGTAGCGGCCGATGGTGGCACTGGTGCCGCCGGTACCCGCACCGACCACGATCCAGTCCGGCACCGGGTGCGACTCCAAAGCCATTTGCTGGTAAATAGATTCGGCGATGTTGTTGTTGCCGCGCCAGTCGGTGGCACGCTCGGCATGGGTGAACTGATCCATGTAGTGGCCGCCGCATTCGGCGGCCAGCCGGGCCGCCTCGGTGTACATGTCGGGCGGACGCTGCACGAAATGGCAACGGCCACCTTGTGCTTCGATCAGCGCGATCTTTTGCGGCGAGGTGCTCGCTGGCATCACCGCGACGAAATCCAGGCCGAGCAGTTTCGCGAAATACGCCTCGCTGACCGCCGTCGAACCGGACGACGCCTCCACCACGGTGGTGCCCTCGGTGACCCAGCCGTTGCAAATCGCGTACAGGAAAAGGGATCTGGCCAGCCGGTGCTTGAGACTGCCGGTGATATGGGTGGATTCGTCCTTCAGATACAGCTCGATATTCCACGCGGCAGGCAGCGGGTACCGCAGCAGATGGGTATCGGCACTGCGCTGCGCGTCGGCGTCGATCAGCCGCACCGCGTTGTCGACCCAGTCGCGTGGCGAGCTGCGATCACAGGACTTCACGAGGACGCCCCCTGGTTGTCCTCCGGCGTCTCGCCGCGCAGCCGGGCCCGCAACTGGGCCTTGTCGCGGCGGCGGCGCTCGTCGACCACCGCGATGTCCTCGTTGACCCGCGTGCGCAACCGCTTGAACAGCGTCAGCGACAGCGGCATCGCGATGATCAGCGCGAACAGCGCGGCGACCACCAACGGGATATCCACCGAGACCAGCCGGGCCACCAGCACGATCAGCACGGTGATCACCACGACCAGGGCCAGCCTGGCCAGGGTGTACAGCGCCAGATCGCGGGCGAGCCGACGGCCCGCGCCAGCGGTTTGCTGTCCTGGAACACCATCTGGTGGAGTTGCGTCACTCACGTCGCTCAGCCTATGCGAAGCTGTTGCCCGCCCTCGGCTCGCGCCTGTCGCCGAGGTCGCGAGCGTATCCGTTTTGTCTATTACTTCCCCTTTACCAACAGTAGGTGGTTCGAGTACCTAGGGGTTTCAGTGCAACGATGACGCCATCTGATGAGGGAACTGTCGAGAACGGAGAGGTTTGCTATGAGTGCGATCACCGTCGGCGGCCAGGACACCCTGCTGACACCAGGGCAGGTTGCTGCCATGTTCCACGTCGATCCGAAGACCGTCACCCGCTGGGCTCATGCCGGTCGTCTCGGGTCGTTGCGCACACCGGGCGGGCATCGCCGGTTCCGCGAATCAGAAGTACTTCAGCTGCTCAGGTCTCTCACCACTGAGGCCACCGCACGCTGACCACGGGACGCGCGGGCCCATCGTGCCGGGGCCCGCGCCCACCCGGGGACAGATTTCGCGTCCGCGGTGTGCCGCAGCGACGCACGGGACTACCCTCGTAATCAGGAGGTGAGCGACGTGACGTACCTGTTGGCACTCATCGCGGTAGTGGCAGTCGCGGTGCTGTGCTGGAAAGCGTTCGGCCCCGAGAAGTCGGCCGGACCGAGCGCCCCCCACACGCGTCCACCGCAACGCAAGCGAGTCCTCGGGCCGGACGACGACCCCGAGTTCCTCTGGCGGCTATCCCGCCAGCATCGCGATGGAGATTCCGGCAGCACCGAGCGCTGAGCGCCCGGCCCGGATCCCCTCCATCGCATTACTTCTCGCCATCGGCATAGTTACGCGCGTGCAATCCCTCGCTCGCGCGCAGCCGATTGGCGAGCACCGCCAAATAGTGCTGCGCCTCCATCGAGAGGCCGGCGGCCGTGCGCACCAGCTTGCGCAACGCGCCATTGTTCAACTGCTCGACCAAACTCCCGTCCGCATCGATTACCGCATCCGGGAGATAGGTGAAGTCTTCGGAATCCAAGAGCCCGTCCCCTCAAACCTGTGTGCGCCGGATCAGCGCCTCGCATGTAGACAAGACACGGCGTTTCTCCCAACGGCACGCCGACAGTCACGTGATATGCGCCACTAACTTTCCGGCGATCTCACGGCTCACCGTTGACGACCGCGGTCATCGCGTCCAGGAATGACTGGCCGCCGGTGAGGTAGCCGCCGGCGATCGCGCCGACGACCAGGCCGATGGGGCCGGTGAGGATGCTGAAGAAGCCGAGGCCGACCAGGCTGCCGAGCAGGCCGCCGAGCAGGCCGCCCGCGACCACGCCGACGACGTTCTTGTTCAGCTCGGCGATCAGCCGGGCCATCGAGCTGATGGGCTGCATCTCGCCGATCGCCTCGGCATCGGCTTTCGGCGTGAGCACGAGTTCTCGCCCGTTGTCGCTGATCTGGTGCGCAACCGACAGCCTGCTGCCGGAAACCTCGTAGGTCAGTGGAACTCGGGCGACGACGGCACCCGCGGCGGAGGTCAGCGCGACCGCCGCGCCGTTGTCGGCCAGCGCGAAGGTGCCGCCCTCGACGGCCGTGGTGATCACTCCGGCGTTGTCGGTCAACACGGTGCGGTACCCGATTCCCTGCTCGACGCCGGACGTCGACGGCTCATCGGGGGCCGACGTCTGGGCATGGACAGTCCCCGCA
Organism: Nocardia iowensis; assembly: GCF_019222765.1. Lineage (NCBI taxonomy): Bacteria > Bacillati > Actinomycetota > Actinomycetes > Mycobacteriales > Nocardiaceae > Nocardia > Nocardia iowensis. Next base: position 8,222,156 of record NZ_CP078145.1, read on the forward strand.
GCTATTCCTACCGCGGCGACGGCAAGCACGGTGGTGGCGGCGAACAGGCCGAACTTCATTCAGCATTTCCTTCTCACGGGACGTCCGGCTCGGACAGCCAGATGACGTGTACAGCGACACGTAGCTTGTTGCCCAACAGGACAATTGGTAAGAGTCCCGCCGGTCATCGTTGTCCAATTGTGACCTAGTCAAACGACCTGGACCAGCGCTGATGACGCGCCCGTGCGCCCGGAACGTGTTGCAGGGCAAAGGCTCGACGGGCAGGCGTCGCATGGTGTAAGCATTGCGTGAGCTGCAAAGTGCAAGTTTCAAACTTCGAACCCGGGTGGGGGCGGGGTCGAAGCGTTACCGCCATGGAGGACCTTTCGTGCCCAGCCCACGCAAACGTGCAGCAATAACCCTGTCGGTCTTCGTAATCGGAACGGCACTGGCGACGGCCGTGGTCGGCGCGGTCGCCCTGTCGCTGAATCCGCCCGAGGAGTCCACCGCCAACGGACAGGGACGTGCCGACGAGACCGGCAGCGCGGCAACCACGTCGATACCGCCCTCGGTGACCGAGGAACCCCAACTCCTGGCGACGACGACACCGCCGCCGCCCAGCTCCGCCGTTCGCGGCGCCGTCAATAAATCCGCCGCCGTCCTCCCGGTTCATGTGGGCGAGTGTGTGGAACTGCACGGCACCGGCGAGCACACCGTCATCGGGAAAACCGCCTGCGGCAGCGCGAATTCCACCTACCGGATCATCGAGAAAACGCAGGCGAACAGCCAGTGCCCCAGCGACGCCGACCACACCCACAACCACACCGGAACCGCACTCTGCCTGGACATCGATTGGATCGTAGACGGCTGCATGGAACTGGTTCCGCACCAACCGAAGCGCATCGACTGCACCGTCCGCGGTGTTCCCGACGCGGTCAAGGTGGTCGAAATCAAACAAGCCACCACCGACGTCAACGCCTGCACCTCAGGCGACCGCGGAATCGTCTACCACCAACGCCAATTCGTCGTCTGCGTCGCCAGGTTGTGACGCTGCGCGACCAACCAGTCCGCTCAGTTGAGCCCGGCGTAGCTGTGCAGGCCGCTGATCACCATGTTGATGATGAAGAGGTTGAACAGCATGGCTACGAAACCGGCGACGTTGATCCAGGCCGCCTTGGTGTCGCGCCAACCCGAGGTGGCGCGGGCGTGCAGGTAGGCGGCGTAGAGGACCCAGGCGATGAAGGAGCAGGTTTCCTTGGGGTCCCAGCCCCAGAAGCGGCCCCAGGCGGCTTCGGCCCAAATGGCGCCGAGGATGACGCCAGCGCCGAAGAGGGGGAAGCCGATGATGGTGGCCTTGTAGGCGAGGCGGTCGAGGGTGCGGGCGTCGGGCAGGCGGCGGGCGATGGTGCCGAGGACGTTGGTGGACTCTTGGCCTTCGGGCTGGCGGAGGCGGAAGAGGAACAACAGGCTCGAGACACCGGCGAAGAGGAAGACGCCGCTGCCGATGCTGACGATGGTGACGTGGATCGGGAGCCAGAACGACTTCAGGGCCGGAACCACGGGGGCCGCGTCGGCGTAGAGGATGGTGCCCGCGAGGAACAGCAGGATCAGGACCGGGACGAGCAGGAACACCCACATCGACCGGTAGCGCTGCTCGCGCAGGAAGAGCGCGCCCATCAGGACCGCGGCGGCGGTCGCCATGGTGACGAACTCGTACATGTTGCCGAGCGGAAAACGGTGCGTCGCGAAGCCACGCAGCACGATCGAGGCGATGTGCAGGACGACGGCCACGACGAGCACCGAGAACGCCATGTTGCCGAGGCGCTCGGACAGCGACTTCTCCGGCGGACCGACGACGCGACCGGGCAGCGCGGGATCGTTGCCCGGCCCACCGACGGACACGAGTTCACGCTCGGCGACCTGACGGCTGCGCGCGGTGGCGTACTGCCAGATCAGCAGCACCAGCACCAGCGCGTAGACCACGATCGCGGTCTTGAACGAGAAATCGCTGTAGCGCGCGATGGTCTCGTTGATCGGCATCTCTACTCTCCCGTGGTCTTCGCGGCGGCCGCCGAGTCGGGCCGCGCGTCGAGCAGGCGCGCGCGTAGCCGGTCGAACTCGCTGCCCCAGCCCGCTTGATCGGTCCGCGCAAGCCCGCCCATTTCTACTACGGTGCGTCGTTTGCCCAACGTACCGGCTCGGTCCTCGTCGGGATAGACCCGGACCCAGATCCGGCGGCGCTTCACCAGCAACGAGACCAGCAGACCCGCCATCATGGTCACCGCGCTGATCAGCACCCACTGCTGGGCCGGATCGTGCGACACCTGCAGGTTCACGAATTCCTCTGCACCGTCGAAGGTCACCTTGGTGCCGTTGGGCAGGCTGGTCGACTCGCCGGGGCGCAGGTTCACCCTGGCCTCCTTGCTCAGTCGCCCCTGCTTGACCTGCTCGGGGTCGAGCGCGAACAGCGACTGCGGCTTGCCGGTGTCCAATCCGGTATCGCCACGGTAGATGTCGACGGCGACGGCCGGATCGTTCATCTCGGGAAACGCCGAAGTCATCAGGGTGCCGTGGAACAGCGCGGTCGGCGCGAACAGCCCCTCGATGGCGATCTGGTTCTTGCGGCGTTCCTCGTCGGTGGCGTACATGCCGCCGGGCGGGTCGATCCGCAGCACCCCGCTGGACAGGAAGGTCATCGCGTCGTCCGGCCGCCACTGGATCGACTCGGTGCGAGTCTGTCCGTTCGGGAAGGTGACGGTGAACTTCGGCGCGAAACCGTGGCCCTGCAGATAGATGCGATCCCCCGCGACCCGCAACGGATGGTTCACCTGGATCTGGGTGGCCCGCCAGGTGTTGCTCTGCAGATCGTCGCCGGACTGGTATTCGATATTCGAGGTGAACATCTCGGCTTGGCCGTTGGACAGGTAGTCGGCCTTGAAGTCCTTGACCCGCACGCAGATCGGCGCCATGCCGGTGCCGTCGTTGACATTGCCCGCCTTGAACGAGTCGAAGACGGCGGGCGAGGTGGTGCAGAAACCGGGACCGTTGTTCGCGATGACGATGACGCTGCCCTCGTAGCCGAACAGCTTGCCGACCGCGATGGCGATCAACAGTCCGACCAGGGCGAGGTGGAAGACGAGGTTGCCGAGTTCGCGGGTGTAGCCCTTCTCCGCGGCGAGGGTGATTTCACCGTCGCGAGTGCCGGGTCTGACCTCGGTTCGCCAGCCGCGCAACTCGTTACGCACCTGTGTGATGACATCATCCGGCGTCTGCTCGGCGGCGCCGGAGTAGTGGTGCGGCAGCCGGGTCAGGTTGCGCGGCGCCCGCACGGGCGGGGTGCGTAACGCGCGATAGTGGTCGACCGTGCGCGGCAGAATGCAGCCGACCAGCGAAATGAACAGCAGCACATAGATGGCCGTGAACCAGAAGCTGGCGAACACGTCGAACAGCTCGAACCGGTCCATCCACGGACCGAGCGTCGGCCGGTCGGCAATGTATTGGGCGACCTTCTGCTCGTTGAGATTTCGCTGCGGCAGCAGCGCGCCGGGAATCGCGCCCAACGCGAGCAGGAACAACAGCACCAGCGCGGTGCGCATGCTGGTCAGCCCGCGCCAGGTATTGCGGACGAACGCCACGAGGCGGCCGAGCGGCGATTGCCGCGGCGGTGACACTGGTTCGCTCACCGGTTGGTCTGTCATGGTCATATCGGCAACGTCACCTCGGAAACGAACGCGTCGCGCACCCAGCTGACGAACTGGTCCCACATCCCGGTGACCAGCGCGATGCCGACCGCGACGAGCAGCATGCCCCCGACGACCTGAATGGTTCGCGAATTGCGGCGCAGCCAGCCGACACCGCGCAACGCGCTGGCGGACCCGAACGCCAGGATCACGAACGGCAGACCGAGACCGAGGCAGTAGGCGACGATGAGCGCCACCCCGCGCACCGCGGTGGTCCCGTCGGTGCCGGCGGCCACCGCCATCACGCCGGACAGCGTCGGGCCAAGGCATGGCGTCCAGCCGAGCGCGAATACGCCGCCGAGCAGCGGCGCGCCCGCGATGCTTGTCAGCCTGCGCGGTTCCATCCGGGTGTCGCGCTGCAACGCGGGCACCAGGCCGATGAAGACCAGGCCCATCAGGATGGTGACCACACCGCCGACGCGTTGCAGCAGTTCACGATTCACGTTCAAGGTCTGGATGACGCCGAAAACCGTCGCGGTGGCGAGCACGAACACGACGGTGAATCCCGCGACGAAAAGCCCCGCCGCACCGGCCACCCGCATCCGTCCGGCACGCGCGTCGCGCTTGGCCGCCTCGACGGCAACCGAACCCGACTGGGCCCCTTGGGCTTGCGCGACGGTGGCGGGCGGCGCCTCGGCACCGACCAGCCCGGCGAGGTAGGACAGATAACCCGGCACCAGCGGCACCACACACGGTGAAGCGAACGACACCAGTCCGGCCAGCAGGCAGGCCCCCAACGCCAGCAGCAACGGTCCGCTGGCGGCCGTCTGCTGGAACGAATCCCCCACGGCGGCAAGCACCATCACTCAGCCACCGTGGTCACGCGGGACATGGTCGGGAACCGCGACGCCGCTGGAACGGGGCTCACACGCCCTCACCCTCCGGCGTCTCCTCGGCCGGTTCGGCATCGCCGCGCAACACCACGCGCTGTTCGGTCGTCTCCTCCGTGGTGTCGAACAGCACGGCGAAGTCGAGCAGCGAGTCCGCCGCGACGCTGCGCGGCACGGTGGCAATGCCCTTCCATCGGTCGTCGACGGCCCAGGCGCCGCCGATACGGCGGGCACCCTGCCGGGGGCGACAGGCACGCAGGGTACGGGTACGACGATCGCGATTCACTGTGCTTCCTCCGAGGCGATTCTTTGAACGATCGGTTGCAGATCGTCGGCCAGCAACGAGCGCAGGAACACCGCGGCGACGCGGTGCTGACGATCCAGGATCAGGGTGGTGGGAATGACGCTGGTCGGGAAATTGCCACCGAGTGCGAGCAGGGTGCGCATGGACGGGTCATAGATGGACGGGTAGCCGACCTTGTTGTCGACGACGAAGTCCTGCGCCTTGTCCTGCTGCGGGTCACGGACGTTGATGCCGAGGAAGGCGACGCCGCTGTCTTTCGTTGCCGCGTAGACCTTTTCGAGCGCGGGCGCCTCGGCGCGGCAGGGACCGCACCACTGGCCCCACAGGTTGAGGACGACGACCTTGCCGGGGAAATCGGCCACCGAGACGGTCTTGCCCGTGGTCATCAGATCGGGTCCGGCCAGCTTGCCGATGGTGCCGCGCGAGCTCGGCGGGTCGTAGAAGATCTCGGTTTTGCCGCCGGGTGAGACGAATTCGAAGGTGCCGCCGGAGGCCACCGCGTCCTTACCGCTCGAGCAGCCGGCGAGCGCGGCGATCAATGCCACGCACGCCAGCAGAGCCGGAACTACCCGCCGGGCAGCGCGCGCGGCGGGCGGTGTGACGGACGGGGTGGACCAGTTCATGCGCCGTGTACCGAGGGGTCCGAACCACCCGCGGGCTCGGAGTAAACGATGTCGACGAGAGTGTCGCCCTGGTAGACCAGCGACGTCAGCGACGCGAGCGAGCACTGCCGCTGCCGCGGGTCGTGCCAGAGCCGCTGCCCCTGCAGGAACCGGCGCAGCGTCCAGACCGGCAGCTGATGCGACACCAGCACCGCCTCGCGCCCGGCCGCCTCGACGCGTGCCTTGTTCACCGCGGCCAGCATCCGGTGCGCGATCTGCAGGTACGGCTCGCCCCAGGACGGGGTGAACGGATCGCGCAGCTTCCACCAGTGTCGTGGCTTGCGCAGCGCGCCGTCACCGACGGAGACCCGCAGACCCTCGAAGGTGTTGCCCGCCTCGATCAGGTTCTCATCGGTTCGCACGATCAGATGATGTTGCGTGGCAATGGGTTCCGCGGTCTCCTGGGCCCGCTGCAGCGGCGAGGCGATGACCACGGCGATGTCGTGATCGGTCAGCGCGCGCGCGACGGCGCCCGCCTGCGACCGGCCGGTCACCGACAGGCTGAACCCGGGCAGCCTGCCGTAGAGAATCCCGTTCGGGTTGTGCACCTCACCGTGCCGCAGCACGTGCACGATCGTCTCCACGGGCGCGGTGCCGGCATCGTGCACTCGCTGTTCCGCGCTGGCGGCGTTCGGCATGGACGCCGAACCCGTTGCGGCACTGGCGTTTTCCTCGTCCGACGGGGTCTTGTCGCCCGATGCGGCGGCGGCGAATTGAGCGCCCGCATCGATCACCGTGGACTCGGCAGCCGAATCCGCGACCGGCGCGGCACCCAAACCGGCCACACCGGATTCGACGGCACCCGACGCGGGGCGGGAATCGGCGACCGGCGCGGTACCAAGCCCGGCGACCGACCCGGCCGCGGCGGACTCGGTACTCGACTCGACAGCATCCGACTCGGCGGCAGGCTCGATACCCGGCTCGACGGCATCGGCGGTACTCGCCACGTCGGCGGGGTCGGTGGCGGACTGTGCTAGCTCGCGCTTGTCGGCATCGGGCTGATCGTGATCGGAGCTCACGCGCGGGATCCTTCGGGAGTGGCGGCCGCGGCCGCGTGTGCGGCGGCGGGCAGGGCGGCGGCGATACGGTCGAATGCGTCCTCGTCGAGCGCCGCGGAGACGAACCACGCCTCGAAGGCGCTCGGCGGCGCGTACACGCCACCGTCCAGCAGTGCGTGGAAGAACGCGGGGTAGCGCCAGGTCTGGCTCGCCTTGGCGGCGGCGTAGTCGGTGACCGGGCGTTCGGCGAAGAACACGCTCACCATATTGCCCGCGAATTGCACCTGGTGCGCAACGCCTGCGGCACTGAGCGATTCACCGAACAATGCGCCGAGCCGTTGCGCGTTGCGGTCGAGCGCCGCGTACACCGCGTCGTCGGCCGCGCGCAGCGTGGCCAGGCCCGCGGCGACCGCGACCGGGTTACCGGACAGCGTGCCCGCTTGGTAGACCGGGCCGAGCGGGGCCAGGTGATTCATGATCTCGGTGCGGCCACCGAACGCGGCGGCGGGCAGGCCGCCGCTCATCACCTTGCCGAAGGTGTAAAGGTCGCCCGCGACGCCCTCGCGACCGAACCAGCCCGCGCGGCTCACGCGGAAACCCGTCATCACCTCGTCCATGATGAGCAGCGCGCCATTGTCGGCGGTCAGCTTCCGTAGCCCCGCGTTGAAGCCGGGCAGCGGCGCGACCGCGCCCATATTGCCCGCCGCGGCCTCGGTGATCACACAGGCGATCGCGTCGGGGTGGGCGGCGAACGCGGCGGCGACGGCGTCGAGGTCGTTGTAGGGCAGCACGATGGTGTCGGCCGCCTGCGCGCCGGTGACGCCGGGCGAGGTCGGCAGGCCAAGAGTGGCGACGCCGGAGCCAGCGTCGGCGAGCAGCGCGTCGACGTGACCGTGGTAGCAGCCGGAAAATTTGATGATCTTGGCGCGCCCGGTGTAGCCGCGGGCCAGGCGGACCGCGCTCATGGTGGCCTCGGTGCCCGAGTTCACCAGGCGCACCCGGTCCACCGGCGCGACGCGTTCGATGATGGCCTCGGCCAACTCGATCTCCGCCTCGGTCGGCGCCCCGAAGGACAGCCCGCCGACCGCGGCCCGCTGCACCGCGTCGACCACCGCGGGGTGCGCGTGCCCGAGAATCATCGGGCCCCACGAGCACACCAGGTCGACGTACTCGTTGCCGTCGGCGTCGACCAGGGTGTAACCGTGCGCGGACGCGATGAATCGCGGTGTGCCGCCAACGGAGTTGAAGGCACGCACCGGAGAGTTGACACCCCCCGGGATCGCCGAACACGCCCGGTCGAAGAGCTGAGCGGAAACCGGCACCGATGCGCTGGTCACGCGCGGAGAAGAACTCACGACCTCCAGTGTCTCAGCCCGATCGGAACGGGTCGACGACAGGGTGTAGTGGTGGTGACGCAGACCGCAACACGCCGGGACGCTGTTTACGCCGTATTCGGTCGCCGCAAGATTGCTGGTGCGTAATCTCGGGCGTCAACATTCATCTGCCCCGGAGGATCTCTATGCGGTTTGCCATGTTCAGTGCTGCGGTGTCGACGGTGCTCGTCGGCGCGGCCGTCGCGTTCGGCGCGGGTTCGGCCGCCGCTGCTGATCCGGTCGTGCAGCCCGACCGGATCGGCTTGCAACTGAGTCATGCGGAAACCAGGGTCGTAGCCGACGGACCCATCCCGGCGGTGATCACCATGTTCGTACCGCTCAACCGGATCGGTGTCGGTCTGAAGGCCGACACCGGCATCTACAAGGACGAGAACGGTGGCGTGCACGCGTCGCTGCGGCAGGCGATCATGGAAGCGGCCAACCATCCCGATGGGACGATCACCCTGTACCTGAACGCCCCGGGTACCCGCAACGGCCGCGTGCTCGACATGTACCAGAACTGGAACTAGCGCACTCAGGCGTACATGCAGGGCACCTGCGCCGAGATGGTGTGCAGGTGGCACATGAACGCGTTGTACGGGCCCGCGGAACCGGAATCCGGCACCAGAACCGGTGCGTCGACCGAGCTCAGCGGTGCGTCGACGGCACCCGCCGGCTCGAGCGGAAGTCCGGGATTCGCACCCGCTGGCCCGGCGCCGATTCCGATCGCGGCGGCAAACGCCAGTGCGGCACAGACTTTCACAGCAAGCCGGTTCATCAAACCCAATCCTTCATCGACACACATATAGCTGACGGCCGAAATACTAACGGCCGCAGGGGCTCTCCCGCCTCTCCGAGCTCTTAGGTAATGCCGATGCACCACAGGGCGAAGCCGGTGGTCACCAGGCAGGCCAGTGGGGTGGGTAGGGCGTGCAACAGCGGTGGCGGCGCGCTTTGGATGAGCACCGGAACCGCCGCTGGCGGTGGGGCCGGGGACATTTCGGCGGGTGCGGCGGCCGCCGGAGCCACCGTTGCGGCGCCGATCATGCCGACGGCCGCCGCGCCGAGCAGTGTTCGCTTGACAGTGACTGTGGCTTCCATGGATTCGATGTTCCCGCGATCCGCGGGCCGAAACGGTGTCGGCGGCGGGTCAGCGGGACTGTCGCCTGCGCACCACGCGGGTGACGGCATCGATGGCGAGCACACCTGCGATCGCGAACAGCACCGTGGCGAGCACCAACCAGGGCGCGACGTAGCGGGTCGCGACGAATTCCGGCGCCTCGCCCATCGCAGCGAAGGTGGTGGTCTGGATGCCGTTGCGCCAGCTCAGTACCGCGGCGACGAGCCCGAGCACGACCAAGCCGAGTTCGACGGCGGTCAGCGTTATCCAACCCTTCAACGGTCCGCTCCGTTCTCGCTGTCCTTGCCCGCCACTTCGGTCGCGTCGGCCGACGCGGTCTCGCTCGCTTCCGCTTCGAGGTCATCGGACCTGGGTGGCTGACCGATGGCCGTGCTCAATGCGGCCCGTAGCGCCCGATGGTCCTTCGCCCAAGCCTGCACCAGAGTGCCGTCGGACAACCGCAACCCGATGCCGGTGCGTCGCCGGGGCACGCCGCTCAGCTCACCCAATGCTCGCGCCGACTCCCAATCCTCGTCGTCCCAGGAGTCGTCGTCGCGTTCGGGGAGCACGGCGGCGATGGAAGTGAGCGGCAGCGTTTCGGTGCCTTCTCGCAATGCGGTGTCGGTGAGTTCGACACTGACGTGCCGTCGTCCCGCAATCACTTGCAGCACAACGAATATCGCGATCAGCGAGCCGCAGAAAAGGAGGGCGAACCAGTGCACGGAACTACCGGTCACCAATTCGAGGATGAAAATGATCAGGCACAGAATGGGCCCGTAGGCCACGGTCCGCCACCGCGCGCCCGGTTCGGCGAACAACACGCCTGAGTCGCCACGCGCCTCGATCACGCGACCGCACCGCGAATCGACAAGTCGGAAAGCGGGATCAGCGGGTGAGGCCGGGCAGCAGCAGGACGGCGACGGTGAGCACTCCGAAGAGGATCAGCAGGCTGAGCACGGCCAACTCGCGCCGAATGCTCTGCGGCTGTTGGATCACCACTCGCATTGATGTCTCCGATTCCCCGGAGCCATTTGCCGAATTCCCGCACGTAATGCAAGACAACGTCTGACAAACAACTACCGGTTCCGATGTCCACTGTGACAACCCTCACGATACATGCCAGCGTTTCTCCGACAAACTCGGGCGCCAACCGTTCATCGTCGGCTCATCTGGAAATACGCGGTGGACTCCGGCCGGTGGGATAGGTAAATCGCGCCACCCGCGAGCACCGCTTGCACAATCGCGGCGCCGCCCGCCACCAGCGAGGCCGTCCCGGTCACCGAGTTGAACGCGAACAGTGCGCCGACCCCGATCACCACCAGCCACGCCCCGACGATGGTCAGCATCGTGCGGGCCCAGAGCTTGCCGCGGGCGAATTGGTGCACGATCAGCAGCGCGAGTCCGGCGACGGCCAGCCCGAGGAACACCACTACGACGTAGACGAGCGTGACCATCAATTCGGCGCTGGCCAGGGTGACCTGTGGGTCCTGCGCCCTGGCCTGCTCGAAGACCTGTTTGGCGAAGCTGTGTCGCTGCGGCAGCGCGGCGATCACCGACGCGACGAGCTGCACCACGCCGAATCCGACCACGCCCCACCACAATTGCCGGGAAGTACCGACATCTACCGGCATCGGCGGTGGCGCTGGCGGTGGCACGGCGCCGACCGGTCTCGGCAGGTTCGTCACGACAACCAGTGTGCGGCCTCGGTCGCCCAGTAGGTGAGCACGATGTCCGCGCCCGCCCGCCGGATCCCCATCAGCGACTCGAGGATGGCGCCACGGCGGTCGATCCAGCCGCGCTCGGCGGCGGCGGTGATCATCGCGTACTCGCCGGAGATCTGGTACGCCGCGACCGGGACCGGCGAGTGGTCGGCGACATCGCGCAGGATGTCGAGGTAGGACATGGCCGGCTTCACCATCACGATGTCCGCGCCCTCGGCCAGGTCCAGCTCGAGTTCCCGGATGGCCTCGCGGCGGTTCGCCGGGTCCTGCTGGTAGCTGCGCCGGTCGCCCTCCAGTGACGAGCCGACGGCCTCGCGGAACGGGCCGTAGAACGCCGAGGCGTACTTGGCGGCGTAAGCAAGGATGCCGGTGTCGGTGCGGCCGACCGCGTCGAGGCCGCGGCGGATCGCGCCGACCTGTCCGTCCATCATGCCGCTGGTGCCGAGCAGGTCGGCGCCGGACGCGGCCTGGGCGAGCGCCATTTCCACGTAGCGGTGCAGGGTGGCGTCGTTGTCGACGGAACCGTCGGTGGACAGCACGCCGCAGTGCCCGTGATCGGTGAATTCATCGAGACAGGTATCGGCCATGATCACAGTCGACGCACCCACCTCGTCGGCCAGCGCGCGCAGGCCGCGGTTGAGGATGCCGTCCGGGTCGCTGGCCTGGCTGCCGGTGGCGTCCTTGTCCTCCGGACGCGGCACGCCGAACAGCATCAGGCCGCCGACGCCCGCCGTCACCGCCTCGACGGCCGCTTTGCGCAGCGAGTCCAGCGAATGCTGCTGGACTCCCGGCATCGAACTGATTTCCCGCGGCTCATCCAGGCCGTCGGCCACGAACATCGGCAACACCAATTGCCGTGGCTCCAGTGTGGTTTCGGCCACGAGACGGCGTAGCGCGGGGGTGCGGCGCAACCGCCGCGGGCGGTCCAATCCGGTCATAACCGCACGATACGCCCGGCACCGGGAGCTGTCGCGAGCACCCGTCGCCTTCCGGCGCTTCATCCGGCGGAGCGCTCGCGCCATGGTCGTGGCGCGGGCTGTTTCGCACGACAGTAGTGCGCTGCCGTCGAAAGCACGGTCGAACCGACACGATCGAGAGCCGCGAAACCCCGCGCGGACAGTAACGGTGCGTGAAATCACACCTGTCATGCGGGCCGATGGCGCATACTCCGACAGGAGGGCGAGACCCCCTGGGGGACAGCATGACCGAACCGCACACCGCAATCTCGCTGGCCCGAGCCGCCGACTTCGAGTCGTGGGTGGCGGTACTGCTTTCGGACTGGTGGCCGGTGCTCACCGGTGGACTCACACCACCGGAGACGACGCTGCGCTCGTGGCGGGCCGCCGACGGCAGCGGACAGATCTTCCGGGTCGAGTTCATCGCACGGCAGCTGGCCGAGCCCGAGTTGATGACGGTGGCGCGGCGCGCCTTCGACCAGCTCGGCATGACACCGGACGAGCGGGAAATGGCCCAGAGCCTGGGTAGACATCTGGTCGGGCACACCGAGGACGCCACCGTGCAGCTGCGCTTCTCGGACACCGCGCACACCATCTTCCTGCGCCTGCAGAGCAGGCCGTGCCAGGTATCGGCCGCCGCGGGGCGGCAACTGCGGGCGATGCCCGACGCGACGCTGCCGTTCCCGAACACCGCGACCGGACCGATGGATATCCGGGTCGCGCGCAACAGCGCCCGCCACCTGCTCGCCCAGCACAGCGAGCGGTTCGCGACCCCGGCCGATCCGTTCCAGCTCGGGCCGCAGGGGCATGTTTCCGATGTGGGCTGGGCGTTCGTCTTCCCCTGGTCCACCACGTCCTGGTATGCCGACGGCACCCCGCCCGCGCTCGCTCCGGGCACCAAGGGACCGATCGTGGTCGTCAAGGACACTGGAGACACCTGGCTGCTCGACAGCCTCAGCAGCTACGAATCTCAACTCGCCGGCTATGCCGACGCCAACGGCTATCGGCATGGCACCCCCGATCCGGCCTGAAAGGTCCGCGATGAGCATGAACAAGCGCCGATGACGCCCCCGCCGCTCGGGGCCCGTCGGCTGCCCGACGGGCGACTGCTGATCCCGTGGCAGGGCAAACAGCCCGACGGGACCATCGCCCATGGAATGGTCGCCATCGGACCCGACGACGAGCGCTTCGCCGAATGGAACGAATCCATCGCCGACCGGGAACGCGGCGAACTACCCGACGACGAGCATCCGGTGGATCCGATCGGCTTGCAGCTGTTCCGCGACCCTCGGCCCGACCCGGCGCCCACCGCGCAGCAACGCCGGATCGACACGCTCCGGGCCATCGCCGAGCGCGGCGATGTCGGTGCCATGGAACAGCTCGCACACCTGCTGCGGGACACCGACGATCTGGCCGGCACCGAGCACTGGTTCCGCCGCGCCGCCGATTGCGGCAGCGCCACCGCCATGGCTGACCTCGGCGTGCTGCTCGGCGCGCACGGCCGGATCGCCGAGGCGGTGCGCTGGCTGGAGACGGCCGTCGCCGCGGGCTGTCCTGGCGCGGACGTCCAACTCGGCTTGCAACACCTCGAGCGCGGCAACATCGACGAGGCGGAACGCTGGCTGCGCCCCGCCGCCGAGGCCGGGTCGCCGGAGGCGTTGTGCAACATGGGCGTTGTCGCCAACCGGCGCGGTGACAGTACGGCGGCCGAGGAGTGGTACGAGCGTGCGGCCGAAGCCGGAAACGCCACGGCCATGCGGACTTTGGGCCTCTACGTGGCCCGGCGCGGCGACACCGGCCGCGCCGTCGCGCTGCTCACCGAGGCCATCCGCCGCGGTCGCACCGACGCCATGGCCATTCTGGGCTCACTGCATCTCGATCACGGTGACGACGCCGAGGGCGAGTATTGGCTGCGCCGCGGCGCCGAGGCGGGCGACCCGGATTCGATGTTCCATCTGGCACTGTTCCTGCGCGAGCAGGATGTCCATCCGGTCACCGGCGAGCTGACCGAACCGGGCGTGCTGCGCGCCGCTACCGCGATCGCCACCGGCCGGTCACCGGCCCAGCAGGAGGCAAGGCACTGGCTGGAACGCGCCGCCGCGCTCGGCCATCCGCAGTCGCTGCAAGTGCTGCACGACATCTGACGACCGCGGTCGCCAAAACCCTTGCGGCCAGCGGTTTTTGTCGGTGCCCGGCGGTATAATCGAAGAAGTGTTCGAGGGGATTCGCCGAGTCCCCGATCGCAACGGGAGGGAAGCCTGTGCCCGCGACGAAGACCGTCCTCATCGATCGTCCCTACACACCGCTGGAGAAGAAACCACTACCCGCGGGACGCCCGCGCTCCTGGTACGTCCGGCACAACCGGAAGCTCAAGGCGATGCGCCTGACCATCGCGCTGCTGGATTCGGGCGTCTACAACCCGAGTACCGCCAACAACAAGCGCATCCGGCACACCGCCGAGGTCGTCGGCATCCGCCCACCGTCCGACACCACCTGCAACATGGTGCGGACGCTGATGCGCAAGCGGTACTAGGGCGCACCCCGAGACCGGACCGACGGAACCCCGCGACGGGAAGCCGTCGGTCCGGGTTACTACATGCTCTGGACGGTACAGACCTGGGCGGTTCCACCGGACAGGGTCTTGAGCAGGCACGCCAGACCACGGCCGAGCGCGGACAACGCGTTCGCCGAACCGGTCGCGCTACCCGTGGACGTGCCGATAGTGGACGTGCTCACCGCGGACGGTGCCGCGGTTTCCAACGGCAACCCCGGCGCTGCCGAAGCCGCGGCGCTGCCGGACAATACGATGACCGAGGCGGCGGCTGTTGCCGTGACGACTTGCATAATCGATCGTTTCATCGAAACCAACTTCCTCTGTTGATCGCGCTACTGCGCCAGGTCAAGTTAGCGCCGACCAAAACAGATGAGATGCCGGTAGTTCTACGGGCAACGACATCGATGGCAGGTGATTCGTTGCGGGACAATCGATATCGACGCCCGGTCAGTGAAAAACACACTGCCCGTACCGGGTTCGGTACGGGCAGTGATTCAACTGATGCAGTGGCTCAACGGCTGCGGCGGCTCTTCTTCCGCGGCGGGGGCAGCAGGCCCTCGGCGCGCAGCCGGGCCGCGTGTTCGGCGAGCGCCTCGACCAGCGGGCCGACCTGGGCGACCTCGGGCTGCACGTCGACGCGCAAGCCGAATTCGATGGCCGTTTCGGCGGTCTTCGGGCCGATACACGCCACGATGGTGCGCGCGTGCGGTTTGCCCGCGATACCGACCAGGTTGCGGACCGTGGAGGACGAGGTGAACAGGACCGCGTCGAAACCGCCGGTCTTGATCATCTCGCGGGTCTCCGCGGGCGGCGGCGAGGCGCGCACGGTGCGGTAGGCGGTGACGTCATCGATTTCCCAGCCGCGGTCGCGCAGACCCTCGGCCAGCGTCTCGGTGGCAATGTCGGCACGCGGCAGCAGGACCCGGTTCACCGGGTCGAAAACGTCGTCGTAGGGCGGGAAGTCGGCGAGCAGACCCTCGGAGGACTGTTCCCCGCTCGGCACCAGCTCCGGGTTGATGCCGAAGGAGCGGACCTTGTCCGCCGTGGCCTCGCCGACGCAGGCGATCTTCACGCCGGAGAAAGCCCTTGCGTCCAAACCGAATTCGGCGAACTTCTCCCACACCGCGCGCACCGCGTTGGTGGAGGTGAACACCACCCACTGGTAGCGGCCGTCGACCAGACCCTTGACCGCGCGTTCCATCTGCGCGGGACTGCGCGGCGGCTCGACCGCGATGGTCGGCACCTCCATCGGAATGGCGCCGTGCATGACCAGCCGCTCGCTCATCTCGCCCGCCTGGTCCTTGGTGCGCGGGACCAGCACGGTCCAGCCGTACAGTGCGCGCGACTCCCACCAGGACATCTTCGAACGCGAGGCGACCACCTTGCCGATGGTCACCACCAGCGGGCCGACCAGCTCGGAGGCGGCGCTGTTCAGCGTGGCCAGGGTGGCCTCGATGGTGCGCTGCTGGCGGGTGGTGCCGCGCACGGTCACCGCGACCGGGGTCTGCGGCGCCATGCCGTGTTCCACCAGGGCGCTCGCGGTTTCGGCCAGGTGGCCCGAAGTCGCGTGCAGCACAAGCGGTCCGGGGGCAGCGGCGAGTGCGGCCCAATCGACCTCGCCGCGCACGTCGGCCTCGGTGTGCCCGGAACCGAGCGCGATGCCCGCGTAGCTCGGCACGGCCGAGCCGTTGGGCAGGCCGGGCAGCACCTCGAACACCATGTGCGAACGGGTCACCGCGTTGACTTCGGCGATCACCGAGTCGGTGGTCAACGGGTCACCGGCGACGACGCGGACCACGTCGTGGCCGTTGCGAGCCTCGGCGATCAGCGTCTTCGCCACCTCGGCGGGCTCGCCGAGGGCGGGTCGCACGTCGACCGGACGCTCACCGTCGGGGCCGGGCTCGACCGCGGACCCGATCAGGGCTAGCACGCCCTTGTCGACGTCGGGGTCGGTGAACGCGAGCGTCGCGCGCCCGATCACCTCGCGGGCGCGCACGGTGAGCAACGCCGGGTCGCCGGGCCCTGATCCGACGAAAAGGATCCGACCGGGATGCTTCTTGGTAGCTCGACCGCTCATTGGTTGTTCTCCATTGGGCTGGGTTGGGTGAAGTCTGAGGCGGGCGGATTCACCGCCTGTGTATGCGAACCGGCATCCGGTTCGGGAGCGCCGCGCTCTTCGGAAGCGCTGGGCTGTTCGGAAACACTGAGCAGTTCGCGCGCGCCCATGTCGAGCAGCTCGCGGGCCAGTGCGCGGCCGAGCTCCGCGGCATTCGCGGGCGCACCGACCACGGAAGCGCGCAATACGTCGGAACCGTCGATGGCGGCGGCGCAGGCGCGCAGCGAGAGCTCGTCGAAGATCCGTCCGTCCTCGTCGATCGACTCGACCACTTCGGCGAGCGCACCGATCGGCGCGGTACAGCCCGCCTCCAGCTCGCCGAGCAGCGACCGCTCGGCGATGACCGCCGCGCGGGTGGCGGCGTCGTCCAGCGCGGTCAGCACCTCGACGAGTTCGGCGTCGTCGCTGCGGCATTCGACGGCCAGCGCGCCCTGGGCCGGCGCCGGCAGCATCTGCACCGGCTCCAATGCCTCGGTCACCGCGTCGAGCCGGTCGATTCTGGCCAGGCCCGCTCGGGCGACCACGACCGCGTCGAGCTCGCCCTCGCTGACCTTGCGCAGGCGAGTGTCCAGGTTGCCGCGTAGCGGCACGATGTCCAGGCCGAGGCCGAGCGCACGCAACTGCGCCGCGCGGCGCGGGGCGGAGGTGCCGACCTTGGCGCCCGGGGGCAGTTCGCCGAGCACCAGTCCGTCCCGGGCCACCAGGGCGTCGCGCGGATCCTGGCGGGCCGGAATGGCGGCGATGGTGAAGCGCGGGTCCTGCGCGGTCGGCAGGTCCTTGTAGGAGTGCACCGCGATGTCGATGTTTCCGGCGGCCAGCTCGTCGCGCAGCGCGGAGGTGAACACGCCGACGCCGATCTGCTGGACCGGCTCGGACGAAAGGTCACCCGCGGTCTTGATGACCACCAGTTCGGCCTCGTGCCCGGTGGCGACCAGGGCGTCGCGGATGGTGCCCGCCTGGGTGAGCGCGAGCAGACTGCCGCGAGTCCCGATCCGCCACGGCGCGCGGATGCTGCCTGCCGTCACGTTGTCCTCTTCCTGCACGAGTGTCATGCCGTCTGCCCCTGCTCCTCGCCGCGGTGGCCCGCGGTGAAGTCGTCGGCTAGCGCGATGTCGGCGTCGGTGAGCAATATTCCGGAGTGCTCGCCGATCGCGGTGATCTCCATCGGCGCCGCGACCGCTTGCGCCGCACCGGGCTTCAGCTCGAACAGCTCGCGCAGTGCCTCGGCGTAGCTATCGCCACCCGGGGTGGAGGCCAGTTGCTTGACCCGCACCGTCGGCGCGTGCAGCAGCTTGTCGACCACCCGGCGGACCGTGCGGGCCACCTCGTCGCGTTCCGGATCGGCCAGCCTCGGCAGCCGCGAATCCAGCCGCAACAGTTCGGCTTCGACCACCTCGGCGGCGCGCTGGCGCAGCGCGGCCACCGTCGGCGTGACCTCGGCCATTCGCTGCCCGGTCAGGTATTTGGCCAGCTCGTCGGCCACGATCGCGCGGGCGGCGGCGGTGTCGTCGGCGGCCGCGCCCGCGGCCGGATCGCGCTGCAATGTCTCGATGTCGATGACCGTGACGCCGGGCAGTCCGGCGACGGCGTGCTCGACGTCGCGGGGCAGGCCGAGGTCGCAGAACACCAACGGCCGTTCCGCGGTGGCGAATTCGGTGCGGCGTTCGCGCTCGGTCAATGCCCGGTGGGTGTCGGCCAGCGTCACCACGTTGCCGACCGCGCCGGTACAGGTGACGACCACATCGGCCGCCGCCATCGCCTCGGTCAGCCGGGAAAGTTCCATCGCCGTCGCGGCCACGCCATGCGTGCCCGCGGTCTCGGCGAGCCGCTTCGCACGCGCGATGGTGCGGTTGACGACGATGATCCGGCCGATCCCGGCGCGCGAAAGATGGGCAACGGCAAGGCCGCCCATCGCACCGGCGCCGACCACGACCGCGGTCCGTCCCGCCAGCGGTCCGTTTACCCGGGTAGCGGCAGCGGGGCCCTCCGTGGTCACGCAGGCTGCCTCTTCCGGGCCCGTCGCTGCCGCCCCCAGCACCTGCTGGGCCCGATCCAGCGCGACCGACACCACCGAGGCACCGGCCCGGTCGATGCCGGTCTCCGAATGCACTCGCTTGCCCACCCGCAGTGCGTGCTGGGCCAGCTCGTGCAGGGTCCGGCCGACCGCCTGCTGGGCGTCGGCGGAGGCGTAGGCGCCGCGGATCTGGCTGAGCACCTGCTGCTCGCCGATCACCATCGAATCCAGCCCGCTGGCCACCGCGAACAGATGCTCGGCGGCGGCCTCGCTGTAGCGGACGTAGGCGTGCTTGGTCAGGTCGGGCAGCGGCAGCCCGGAATGCTTGGTGAGCAGGTCGCCGACCTCGGCCAGGCCGCCGTGGAAGGCGTCGACTACGGCGTAGACCTCGACGCGATTGCAGGTGGAGACGATCATCGCCTCGGATACATGGCTGGAGGTCAGCATGCGGTCGATCAGCTTAGGTCGGTCGGCATCGGTGATGGCCACCTTCTCCAATACCGAGACGGGCGCACTCCGGTGCGAGATCCCGACCAAAAGAACACTCATGGACGAACCACCGATCCCTTGCTGCTTGGCTCCGTTGCCGTGTGCGAGGACGCCGTATGCGCGGCTGCCGAATGCTTGAGTGCCTGATGGACCGCCGAGGTGTGCGCGGTGGGCGCGCGGTGGCTGATCCGGCTGGAAACGGGACGCGCCACTTCGGGCACAGCTGGCGCCGTGGTCGCCTCGGATGCGTTGTCCGCGTTGCGTACTCGCTCGAACGACAGCATCTGCAGTTCGACCGCGAGATCGACCCGGCGCACCTCGACGGTGGCGGGCGCGACCAGCTCGCAGGGCGCGAAGCTCAGAATGGACTGCAGCCCGGCGGCGACCAGTCGATCGCAGGCGTCCTGGGCCGCGTCGTCGGGAACGGTGATGACCGCGATGGTCGGCTCTAGCGCGGCGACCGCCTCGGCCAGGCCTGCGACATCGCGCACCACCAGGCCGGCGACCGGAAGGCCGATCACCTCGGGATGGTTGTCGAAGATGCCGACCACGGTGAAGCCACGCCGCTGGAACCCGCCGTAGCCGACCAAGGCCCGGCCGAGATTCCCGGCGCCGACGAGCACCACGCGGTGTCCCTGCGACAGGCCGAGCACATCTTCGATCCTGGCCCGCAGCCTGGCTACGTCATAGCCGACACCCCGTACGCCATTGGGTCCGAGGAAGGAGAGATCCTTGCGCAACTTGGCCGAATTGACACCCGCCGCGACAGCGAGTTCCTCACTCGATACGATGGCAACACCCTCGTCGGTCAATGTGGCGAGGACCCGGAGATAGGTCGCCAGCCGTGCGACGGTGGCCTGCGGGATGTCCTTCTGCAGAGCCCTGCCGGAGACGCCGCTCGGCGCCTCATGCTGCTCTGTCACGTCGTCGGCTCCTCGTTCCGGCCCGATCGGGTTCGGTGTTCGTCGCTGGACCTCTGACCCGGGACGGTCCGGTGCCATGGTCGAAGTGTCGGAATGCTGGGTGTCTCTACGCGGTGGGCCCGCAGCCTCGGCAAGCGGGTCCGCGTGCCACCACCGTAACTGCTTGTGCAGCCCTTCACAAAGTCGGTGAAATTGGCCTCATTTTCCGTCGCGACCAGCGGTGCGGCCGAATCGGACAGTCATCGCTACCGGTCAGCGTCTCAGGTCGGCCCGCAATCTGGCCTCGTCGACGTCGAAATAGCTGTGCTCACGGCCGTCGAGCAGCACCACCGGCAACCGGTCACCGAACTCCGCGCGCAGGCCAGGATCGGTGTCGGCGGCCGCGTCGACATCCAGCGTCGCCGGCTCGATGCCGAACTCGGCGCAGATCACCCGCAGCTGGTCCAGCGCGGTGGCGCACAGGCCACAGCCGGATCTGGTCAACAGGGTCACCGAATGTGTGGGATTGGTCATGGCGGATATTAAATCCCCTCGCCACGCCCGAATCGGTCTGCCAGGTCCTGCGATGACTGTCACCCGGCCCGGTTACTGTGGACGTGGTTCGCGCGACGGGCGGAGGTACTGGTGCCGGAACGATCGAAGGTGGCAAGGGCCGGATTCATCGCGGGACGATTCGGCGAGTTTCCGGCACGGTGGAATCTGGGCCCGATCGGTCAGGGTCTGCAGGATCAGCTTGCGCGCATCCCGCGCAGCCCGTTCGGTCCCAGCGAGGAAGAGCTGCGGGCCAACCTGGCGGGCGAGGCCAGCGCGGACGCCGCATTGTCGCTGCACGACGCGGAATTGGCGGCCGCAGAGCCGGATAGGACCGGACCCGAGGTACCGCGCGACCTGACCGCGGCGGCATTCTTCGACGTGGACAACACCATGGTGCAGGGCGCCTCGATCGTGCACTTCGCCCGAGGTCTGGCCGCGCGCAAGTACTTCAAGACCGCCGACCTGGTGGACGTCGCCTGGAAGCAGGTCAAGTTCCGGGTTACCGGGCGGGAGAACAGTTCCGACATGGTCAGCGGCAAGGAGAAGGCGTTGGCGTTCATCGCCGGACGCTCCACCGCCGAGTTGGCCGCGTTGGGCGAGGAGATCTACGACGAGATCATCGCCGACAAGATCTGGCCGGGCACAAGGGCTCTCGCGCAGATGCACTTGGACGCGGGCCAGCAGGTCTGGCTGGTCACCGCGACGCCGGTGGAGCTGGCGCAGGTGATCGCCAAGCGGCTCGGGCTCACCGGCGCGCTCGGCACGGTGGCCGAAAGCGTGGACGGCAAATTCACCGGCCGGCTGGTCGGCGACATCCTGCACGGACTCGGCAAGGCGCACGCGGTGCGCACGCTGGCGATCCGAGAAGGGTTGAACCTCAAGCGTTGTACCGCGTACTCGGACAGTCACAACGACGTGCCGATGCTGTCGCTGGTCGGCACCGCGGTGGCGATCAACCCGGATTCGGACCTGCGCGAGGTGGCCAAGAACCGGGGCTGGGAGATCCGCGATTTCCGCACCGGCCGCAAGGCCGCGAAGATCGGCGTGCCGACGGCCTTGGCGCTGGGTGCGGCCGGTGGCGCGGTCGCAGCCGCGGTAACACGCCGCCGCGACCACTGAGCGCGTCGAAAGGCGAACGGCCGCCGACTGATCGGCGGAGGTGCACCCGTCGGCCCGGCGAACGCCGGAAACCAGTGCGGCCGAGGGGTTTACCGACTGGTGCCCGGCGCTCGCCGGGACGACGGGTGCGTGACGGGGGCGTGGACTCCGTTCGCGGGACGACCAAGGGGTGGGACGAGCGGATCAGCCCGTGAACGGGTTGCGGCGCTTCGTGAGCAGCTTGTAGAGCGTCGACTGGATGGTTTCGCGGACCTGGTCGGTGACCTCGAACATGGTCATCGGGTCGTCGGCCGCCTCCGGCTCGTAGGCGGTGGTCGGAATCGGGGCGCCGAATTCGATGTACCACTTCGACGGCAGCGGCACCGCGCCGAGCGGGCCGAGCAGCGGGAACAGCGGCGTCACCGGGAAGTACGGCAGGCCGAGCAGCCGGGCCAGCGGCTGTAGGTCGGCCAGTTTGGGGTAGATCTCCTCGGAACCGACGATGGAGCACGGGATGATCGGCACGCCGGTGCGCACCGCCGCGGCCACGAAACCGCCGCGGCCGAACCGCTGCAGTTTGTAGCGGTCGGAGAACTGCTTGCCGACGCCCTTGAAGCCCTCAGGGAACACACCCGTGAGTTCGCCGGAGCGCAGCAGCCGTTCGGCGTCCTCGCGGCAGGCCAGCGTGTGTCCGGCCTTGCGGGCCAGCACGCCGAGCACCGGCATTTCGAAGATCAGGTCGGCGGCCAGCAGGCGCAGCGCCCGCTGCTTCGGGTGCCGGTCGTGAATGGCCAGCTGCAACATCAGCCCGTCCAGCGGGACGGTGCCCGCGTGGTTGGCCACGATGAGCGCGCCGCCCGCCTCCGGGATGTTCTCCATCCCGCTGACCTGCACCCGGAACCACAGCTCCGACAGCGGCCGCAGCGCGGGCAGGATGACCGACTCGAGCAGGTGTTCGTCGAAACCGAATTCGTCCACCTGGTAGTCGCCGGTGAGCCTGCGCCTGGCGAAGTCGGCGGTCTTGCCGATCTGTTTGCCGAGCGCGCCGCGCACCAGGTCCGACAACGACTGCGGCACAGGAGGTTCGGTGGCCGCCAGCCGCTCGGTCAGCGAAGTCACCGGACTGGGCGCTTCGCCCTGCACGTGTTCCGGCCAGCGCCGGGCGGTCGGGCGCGGACGCGCCTCGTCCTGCACGTCGTGAAGGTGGATCACTTTCGCTACGTCGTTCATTGTTGTGCTCCCGTACCGGCCCCGAGCAGGCCGAGCAGTTTGTTTTCTGCGGCGTCGATCCACCCGGGATCGACCACGGGCCGCAACGCTGCGCCCCCGATGAAGTCGTCGAAGGCCTGCACCGTGGTCCAGCGCGGTACGAACCCCAGTTCGGCACGCATCCGGGTGGTGTCGAGGCCACAACCGAAATGAAAATAGTCGAGCTGCTCGCCGGAGAATTCGCGCATCACCGGACCCATCAGCACCCGTCCCGCGGTGCGGAACAGCGCGAACGGCACCGGCAGTTCGATGCGGCCGGCCCGGCGCACCGCCTGGGACAGCGCCAGCGCACCGTCACCCGCGATGTTGTAGGTGCCGCCGCCCGCGGCCAGCGCCGCGTGCGCGAGCGCCGCGACCGCGTCCTCCTCGTGCAGCAACTGGATCCGCGCGTCGCGGCCGAACACCGTCGGCGTGATCGGCGAACGGAGATACTGCACGCCGCGGCTCGCCAGCCGCGGCCCGACGATCGGCGCTAAACGCAAAATAGACGCGGCGATATCCGGACGGCGACGCGCGAGCCCGCGGACGAAACCTTCGATTTCGATCATGTCGCGCGCGAACGCGCCGCGCGGCGGCGTGCGCGCGCTCATTTCCTCGGTGAATTTCGCGGGATCCTTCGCGCTGCAGCCGTATACGGCGGAGGAGGAACGCACGACGACCCGGCGCACCGTCGGCGCCTTCTGGCATACCGCGAACAATTGCATGGCGCCGAGCACGTTGAGGTCCTTCATCACCGCGCGTGCGGCCCCGGCCGGCGGCCGCGCCAGCACCGCGGCGTGCACCACGGTATCCACCGCGCCACCATCGATCACCTTACGGATCAATGGATTTCGGATGTCCGCGCGTACGAACTCGGCTCGGCCCATGCGTCGCTGCAGCTCACGAGCGGGGGTCATGGTGTCGACGGCGATGATGCGTTCGATGCTGGGATCCTGCGCGAGCCGCGCGACCACGTTGCCTCCGAAGAAGCGGCTGGCACCGGTGACCAGCACGACCTTCGGCGTGTGTCCGTCTCGAGCGTCAGAACCCACCGGCACCGCATCCCACCTTGGCAAGCCCCCATTTCATTTATTCCCCGGTTCCTAGGGTAGCCGCTGCGTTCGCGGGTTCCGTTGGTATTTACCAGGATCTAACGATGACTTCGGTCACCCGATACACCGCGTGGTTTCAAAATTAAATATTTCAAACGAAAAGGCCCGCCACCTGACCGGTGACGGGCCTTCCAGCCGACGCGCAGCGCTTACTTGCCGAGTTTGCGCCGCTGCACACGTGTGCGGCGAAGCAGCTTGCGGTGCTTCTTCTTCGACATGCGCTTGCGGCGCTTCTTGATCACAGAACCCATAGGGTTGTTCCTCGCGTTCTCTCTACTCGGCGCGCACGCTACTCACGTACGCCAACTGACCGGTCGCTCGGCAAGCCTCACGCCCAGTGTCCGCGCCGCCGGGTACCACCGGGCACCACAAAGCGATGCCACCGGCGGGCGAACACGAACCGAGGGTCTATCGTACCGGCACGTCCAGCTTGCTTCTAAACCGCCTGATCCAACGTCGCCGGAGGTAGTCCGTCGACGGTCCGCGCTCGGACGAGCGCAGGCGAGTCAGCCGTTCATCCGGCGTCGAAGTAGGACGTTTCGAGATAGTCGTGCACCGCCTTGGCATGCACCCGGAACGAACGACCTACCCGCACCGCGGGCAGCTCACCGGAATGCACGAGCCGGTACACCGTCATCTTGGACACTCGCATCAGACTCGCCACCTCGGCGACCGTGAGGAATTGAGTGCCACCGAGCATGGGTTGACCCTGCGATCCCGAGCCGCCTTGCGCCCGGGAACCAGCCCGGGCGTTCGAGGGGCCGGAGCCGCTCGAACTCCCTGAGCTACTTGCAGACATCTTGTTAGACATCATTGCACCATTGACCTCCGGCACGTCCGCGCCGCCGGCTTCCCCACCGGCGGAACAGACACGCACGTGCTCCTTGAAGCTTAGCGGGACCAGTGGTGTTACTGCGACGGGAGTGAGAAATCAGCTTTTCCGATTGTGCGTGTCCACGATCCCGAGGTGCCAGGGAAGGCCTGCCGATGGTGTTGCTCCGCGCCCCCAGCGGCTTATCCGACGCCGCCGACGCCCTCGCCCGGACTGCCCTGTTCGGCCGAGCGCTGCTTGGCCGCGTGCAATGCCTCCAGAAACGCCGACCGAATTCCGCCGCGCTCGAGCTCGCGCACGGCCGCCGCGGTGGTGCCCGCCGGTGACGTGACAGCGGCTCGCAGCTCGCCCGCGGTCTGTTCGGACTCCTCGAGCAGCGCCGCCGAGCCGACCATCGTCTGCACCACCAGCTGGGTGGCGACGTCGCGGGTCAGCCCGAGGCCGACGCCCGCGTCCACCAAGGCCTCGACGACCAGGAAGAAGTAGGCGGGCCCGGAACCCGAGACCGCGGTGACCGCGTCCATCTGCGACTCCGCGACGGCCACCACCTTGCCGACCGCGCCGAGCACCTCGGTCACCAGCTCCAGTTGCTGCGGACGCGCGTAGCGACCCGGCGCGATCACGCTCATGCCCTGCCCGACCAGCATCGGCGTATTCGGCATCACCCGCACCACCGGGAAACCGGCGGGCAGCTTCGCCTCCAGCCGTGCGGTCGGCACCCCGGCGGCCAGCGACACCAGGATCTGGTCCCGGTCGTTGCCGACGCTCGCGTTGTCGGCGAGCGCGGCCTTGCCGAGTGCGGTCATCACCGCGTCGACATCAGCGGGCTTGACCGCGACGACCAAGAGATCCGCGCCGACCGCGGCATCGGCCACCGAGTCCGTCACCCGGACGCCGAACCGCTCGGCAATCTGTGCGCCCCGCTCCGGAAAGGTCTCGACGACAACCATGTCCTTCGCCGGCCGCCCGGATTCGAGCAAGCCCGCGATCAACGCCTCCCCGATGCGACCGCCACCGATCACCGCAATTCGCATATCCGCCTCTCCGCGTTTCTTGCCGGTCGTAAGTGCCGCTCTGGTTACGTCGCGGACCGGCGGTCAGGTGCTTGGCCAAGTTCTGGGGGTACCCCTGGAGTTACCCCTGTGCGCACGAAACCAGATGTTACGTGCCGTAAAACCGAGTCGAAGATCCCCGTGCCGGTCGGCCTGCCGTCGCCAGTGGCCTCAGCGCTGCGGGATGAGCGCCAATTGACGGCTCTGGGCAACCACCGCGCCGGTGTGGTCGAGGACGAGTTGGTCCTCGTCGAACAGGTGATTGCCGACCTCGTGCGTGCTGGCGATGATGCGCAGCCAGCCGGGGGCCGGCTTGCGCCGCAGGTAGGTGGCCATCTGGACGGTGGGAGCCCAGCCGAATTGGCCGAGGTTCATCGGAACCGGCGGGCTCATGTCGGCGCTCATCATCGCGAAGAGCATGCCGACCTCGGGGTCCTGCTCGTCGGCGGCGCGCGGTCGGATCCACAGGCGCAGGCGCGGCTCGGCCTTTTCGCCGTCGAGGAAGCGGGCCCACGCCCGATCGATGAAGAGCTCGGTGGCCTGGCCGACGTGCACGAGGCTGCCCATCGCCGAGCCGGGTTCGTAGCCGATCGCGTCGGCGGGTGGTTCGACGGGCATGTCGCCGTGCTCCTGTGCGTAGCGCGGCTCGGCGTCGTCGAGGTGACCGAAGGTGAGCGCGGTGCGCACCAGCGTGCGGCCGTGCTGGATCAGGTTCGCGTCGGCCAGGCAGATCTGGCGGCCTACCTTGCGGATGTGCACCTCGTATTCGACCTCGCCGGGATCGGGTGCACCGAGGAAGTCGGAGCTGGCGGCGATCGGCGCCATGCCCGCGAGTGCCGGGTCGGCCGCGCGCAGCCACTTCAGGCCCGCCGCCGCGCTGGCGGCGACCATGGTGCCGCCGTGCACCTTCTTGCCGATCGTCCAGGTCTTGTCGATGCTGCCCAGGTAGCGACCGGTGTCGGCGGTCTTCGCGGGCAGCTCGGTCAGCGCGAGCACCCGGCTGAACGGGGCATCGGTCTCGGTGACCCGGTCGAGGTCCAGCTCCGTCGTCATCGTCACTCCTGTCGTTCCACCGGCCGCGGCGGCATCAGGGTTGCTGGTACGCGGCGTTCGTACAGCGTAGAACGACTCGGCTGCGGGTCCGCATTCCCCTCGGTCAGGACGGTGCGACGGGACGCACCCAGATACTGGTGGCATGGGACTTCAGCAGCACCTGGCTACCAATGTTGTTGTGCCGCTGGGATTTCGCGTCAGGCGCGGTGGGCAGAGGTTGGCGCGGGCGCGGTTTGGCCGTTGAGGTGCAGGCGGGCGAAGGCGAGGGTGCGGTGCAGCATCGCTGCCCGGTCCTGGGTGGTGCGGGCGTTCTGGGTGTTGATCTCGGCGACCGCCTGACCGGCAAAACCGTTGCGGACCAAGGTGTCGCAGACTTCGACGCAGGGCTGGGTGCCTTCACCCGGCACGAGATGCTCGTCGTGCGCGGCGCCGCGGCCGTCGGCCAGGTGCAGGTGTGCCAGGCCATGACCCATCCGGGCGGCCAGCGCCAACGGGTCCGCGCCCGCGGTCGCGGTATGCGACAGGTCGAGGGTGTAGTGCTGGAAACCGGTATCGGTCGGGTCGTAGGACGGGCTGAACGCGGTGAGCCCGATGCCGGGCCCGCCGCGCCGCTCGAGCCGTTTCACCGCGCGCGAGCCGCGCCCGAACAAGGTATCGGCGCGCATCGGGAACATGTTCTCCACCGCGACGATGACCGGGCTGTGTTCCTCCAGCTCGGCGACCTGGGCGGCGAAGTTCTCGGCGTAACGGCGCTGCCAGCGGAACGGCGGATGCACGACGACGGTGCGCGCGCCGAGTGCCTCGGCGGTGCGCACGCTGCGTTCGAGTTTGGCGACCGGGTCCGAGCCCCAGACCCGCTGCGAGATCAGCAGGCACGGCGCGTGGATCGCGAGCACCGGCACGTCGTACTTGCGGGCGTAGGACTGCACGGTGGCGATGCTCTGACTGGCCGGTTCGGCCCAGACCATCAATTCGACGCCGTCGTATCCGAGGTCGGCCGCGTACCGGAACGCCGCCTCGGTGTTCTGCGGGTACACCGACGCCGTCGAGAGTCCGACGAGAATCTGCCGTCGATCCGACGTGCCTTCCGCCTGCCCGATATTCCCCACAGCCGCTCCCTGCCTCAGTCCGTACTGAGCAGAAAGGCTAGCGGTCCCAGCGTGACGAAGACGCCTACGACGACCGCGATCACCGTACTGAGCACGTCGTCGGTCCGGCGCAGGATCCGCACCAGCGCCACCAGGCCCAGAATCACGATCATCGCCAGGGTCAGCGCCACCCAAGGGAGCATCTCCCACATCCGCTCGAAACCCTTGAACAGCAACATGCCCGCGACGGCCGCGCCGGTGCTCTGACCGCCCAGGATCAGCCACTGGCGGCGGTTGGCGTCGTACTCCGCCTTGCGCGCCACCCGGGAGCGGCGCGGCGACAGGTCGTGGTCGGCCTGCTCGTCCTCGTCGAGGGGCTCGTGCTCGTCGTCCTCGGCGTCCAGGTCGATGGGCTCGAAGTAGTCGGTCTTGCCGTCGTACAGGTCGAGCTCGTCGACGGGGGCGCGGCCCGCATCACCGCTGCGACCGCGTTTGCCGCGCCCGGCACGCTCCGCCGCGCGTTCGGCACCCGCGCGTTCGGCCCGCTCGACACCGTCCCTGAGCAGGTCGCCCGCCACCGTCTGGCCGGAAACGAGCTGCTGGTCCTGGCTGGCCAGCGACCACGCGGCGGTGGAGATGCCCGCCGACTCCGGCGGCGCGTCGTTGCGTTGTGGCGCATCAGGTTTGCGTCGTCGAGCCGACCAGGCCGGCAACCCGCCATCGGCGGCGCCGTTGCGTTGCGCCGACCTTCGCTGCGGTTCCGGCGGCGGTTCCGGCGCCGGCGGCCATGGCGCGGTGGCCCTCGATTCCGGCAGCGGCTCCGGCTCGAAATCGGTCGCCGACGGCGACCACGCCGCGGTCGCGGGTGCGGCCTCCTCGGCTTCGGCCTCGGCCGCGCGGCGCCGGGCGGCCCGGCCGCCGGTGGCACCGTTGCGCTCGGCCCGGCCGCCCGATCCGGCGCGGTCCGGCAGGGCTGTGCTCGCTCCGCCGCGCTCCGGCTTGCCGATCTCGCGGAGCGGTCGCACCTCGGTGGTCTCGTCGTCCGGCTCGGCGTACCGGCGCCGGCGACCGGAACGCGGAGCGGCCGCACTGGGTTCCGGATCGCTCGCATAGGGATTGGGCGACGGTGCGTAGGGGTTGGGTGAGGGGGCGTACGGATTGGGCGACGGCGCGTACAGGTCGGTGACCGGAGTGCGCGACGACAGCGGGTCGGCGGGCGTGCCGTGTCGCGAGCCCGGCATCTCCCGGCCCGGCATCACCCGGTTCGAGCGGCCGGGCAGCGGATCGGCCTGCGGCTCGGGCTGGGCGTAGGCGGCGAGCGGGTCGTACATCGAGATCGGGCCGGATATCGGTGAATACGAGGAGGGTTCCGGCGCCGGGGCGGGCGGTGTGTACGAAACCGGTTCCGGCGCGGGAGGTTCATACGCCGGTGTTTCGTAGCTGGGCTCGTCGGGCACTCCGGGGTCGGGCGCGGCGTGCGACGAGTGACCGCTGCCGATGGCGGGCATGTCACCCGTCAGTTCGGCCACCGAGATGCCGCGGCCACCGCGGCGGCGTCGGCCACCGCCAGGGGACGACGCACCCTGTTGACCGTTGCGGGCCAACAGCTCGGCGACCGATAGCTGTTTGGAATCCTCACTCATGACTCTGCCTCGCTGGCGCTCGGCGCCGTCACGCGCGAAGCACGCTGTAACACGATTCGTTCGCTGCGCTCACTCATGACGTAACCGTTCCCATCGGCCCCAGCGCGACCGCACTATCGGGCGCCGGGCGGCCACTATTGGCTGCCGGGCCCGGTAAGCATGTCGCCCGGGGTCCGCCATTCATGTCGGTATCCAGTTTGCGCAGGATCAGACCTTCCCGCAGCGCCCACGGACAAATCTCGATGGACTCCAGCGATAGTGCCCGCATACTCGCCTCCGCGACCAATGCGCCAGCCACCAATTGCTGTGACCGATCGGAACTTACGCCTTCCAATTCTGCACGGTCTGACGCGGTCATCCGGGAGATGAACGCAATCAGTTGGCGCAGACCTGAGCTGGTGAGTGTACGACGCACCCGAGGACCCGCCGCCGAGGGTGCCGCTCCGGTCAGCCTGGCCAACGAGCGGAAGGTCTTCGATGTACCGACGGCCAGATCCGGTTTACCCGCGTCTATCAGCTGTTTCGCCGGCAGCGTCAGCTCCGCGTCGAGCCAGTCGCGCAGCACGTTGACCCGGCGCTTACCCGGCGGATCCTCGCGCAGCCACTCCCTGGTCAACCGCCCGGCACCGAGTTGCAGCGACAGCGCGACATCGGGTTCTTCGTCGCCGCCGTTGGACATTTCCAGCGAACCGCCGCCGATGTCGAGGTTGAGGATGCGGCCCGCACTCCAGCCGAACCAGCGGCGCACCGCGAGAAAGGTCAGCCGCGCCTCGTCGACGCCGGAGAGCACCTGCAGGTCGACTCCGGTCTGCGTGCGGACACGCCCGAGCACGTCTTCGGAGTTGGCCGCTTCACGCAGCGCGGAGGTGGCGAACGGCATCAGCTCGACGCACTTGGAAGTCTCGGCGATGCTGGCGAATTCGGCGACGGTGGCGATCAGCCGCTGCGCGCCCGCCTCGGTGATCCGGCCTTGGGCATCGATGTTCTCCGACAGCCGTAAAGCGGCCTTTGTCGAGCTCATCGGCATGGGATGACCACCCCGATGCGCGTCCACCACCAGCAGGTGGACGGTATTGCTTCCGACATCGAGTACCCCAAGCCGCACAAGAACACGGTACTGGGTGATCCGGCCCTTTAGGCCAGGCGACTGAACTGTTAGCGTTCCGAGGTGTGACGGTAGGCGCAGCAGCCAGTGGGCCGACCCGGCCCCGACCAGCGGGGAAGATCGATCCGAGCCCCGAGGTCGATCCGGATTTCCCGCGCGAATGGATCGAGTTCGTCGATCCAGCAAACGACGAGCATCTGATCGTCGCCGACCTGACCTGGCTTCTGTCGAGATGGACGTGCGTCTTCGGCACCCCGGCATGCCAGGGCATCCTGTCCGACCGTCCCGACGACGGCTGCTGCTCACACGGTGCCTTCCTGTCCGACAAGGACGATCGCAAGCGCCTGCAGAATGCTGTGAAAATGCTCACACCAGCGGATTGGCAGCTCATGGGTGCGGCGCGGGACGCGGACGGCAAGATCACCAAGAAGGGTTACCTGGAACTCGACGAGTTGGAGGACGAGCCCGCCTTGCGCACCCGTCGCTTCGACGGTGCCTGCATCTTCCTCAATCGGCCCGGCTTCGAAGGCGGCGTCGGCTGTTCGCTGCACACCATGGCGCTGCGCCGCGGTATCGAGCCGCTGGAGGTGAAGCCGGACGTGTGCTGGCAGCTGCCGATCCGGCGCACCCAGGATTGGGTGGACCGGCCGGACGGCGTGCAGATCCTGCGCACCACCGTCACCGAATACGACCGCCGCGGCTGGGGCCCCGGCGGCGCGGACCTGGATTGGTACTGCTCCGGTTCGCCCGACGCACATGTGGGCACGCGTCCCGTGTGGCAGTCCTACGGTCCGGAGCTCAAAGAATTGCTCGGCGCTCCTGCCTACGAGGAATTGGCCAGACATTGCCGACGCCGAGAAGGCCTCGGCCTCATCGCAATTCATCCGGCGACGGTGCACGCGAACCGGACGCACAACTCCGCGACCGCCTGAGCCCTCGGAATGAGGGCTTGCACTCCGTTCACCTCGGAGGCATGCGAACTTCACTTGTTTGCGGTTTGATGTGCGGTCATGTCCAAGAAAGTGTTGACCCTGGCAGCCGTTTCGATCGGCGCCGCACTCTGTTTCCCCGCAATCGCCAACGCCGAACCCAACGGTGACCCCGCCAAGTACGCCGACTTCACCGCGGACTTCGTGCCCGCCAACACCCCCGAGGCGATCAACGCCGCCGCGGCGGGCAAGAACGTGATCATGAGCCCGTACGGGGTCAACAACACCATCGCCTGCCGCGGCACCAGCGCGGCCGATGTCTACGACTGCATGCAGGAAGACGCCCTCGGCTGGATCACCTTGCGCAAGATCGACGTTCCCGGCGTCGGCCCCACCTGGACCTACCTGCCCTGACATCAGCGGACGACGGCCGAGGGCATAGCCCTCGGCTCCCCCGCCTCTCCGCGTCTTCAGGCCAGACTCGAGTGCCGCGACAGTGACGTTGGCGGCAGGCGGCGGGACTGCCCGCTAGTTCGCTGGTGCCCGACGAGTTACCCATGTGCTCACGAAATCAGTAGTCGAGTTTCGTGAGCACATGGCGTCAAGCCTCCAGTTTGTAGCCCAGTCCACGGACGGTGACCAGGTGCTCCGGCTTGGCCGGGTCGGCCTCGATCTTGGAGCGCAGGCGCTTTACGTGCACGTCAAGGGTTTTGGTGTCACCGACGTAGTCGGCGCCCCAGACCCGATCGATCAGCTGGCCGCGGGTGAGCACCCGGCCGGAGTTGCGCAGCAGGTATTCGAGCAGGTCGAATTCCTTGAGCGGCAGCGTTACCGGCTTGCCGTTCACCAGCACGGTGTGGCGGTCCACGTCCATCCGGACCGGGCCCGCTTCCAGCACGCCGCTCTCGTTGGTGCCGTCCAGCTCGTCGCCCGCGCCGCGGCGCAGCACGGCCCGAATGCGTGCGATCAGTTCGCGCGCCGAGTACGGCTTGGTCACATAGTCGTCGGCGCCGAGCTCCAGCCCGACCACCTTGTCGATCTCGCTGTCCCTTGCCGTCACCATGATCACCGGTACGCCGCTGCGGGTGCGCAACTGCTTGCACACATCCGTGCCGCTCATGCCTGGCAGCATGAGATCGAGCAGCACGATGTCCGCACCGGACCGATCGAACTCGGCGAGCGCGGACGGTCCGTCACCGACAACGGTGACCTCGAAACCCTCCTTGCGCAGCAGGAACGCGAGCGGATCGGCCAGCGACTCCTCATCCTCGACGATCAACACACTCGTCATCTGCGTGCCTCCACACCATTGGGTCGGCCCGGCCCCGAGGGGCGCGGGCTTGTTTCTCTCATGCTCACCGTCGGACCGGCGGAATCCTCTTCTCCGTCGGCCTCGAGGTGGGCAGGTATTCGCAGGGTGAACGTCGAACCGGTGCCCAGCTTGCTCCACAGGGTGATCTCACCGTTGTGGTTGGCGGCCACGTGCTTGACGATAGCCAGGCCCAGCCCGGTACCGCCGGTGGCGCGCGAGCGGGCCTTATCGGACCGGAAGAAACGTTCGAACACCCGCTCTTGGTCTTCTTTCGCGATGCCGATGCCACGATCGGTCACGGCCATCGCCACATGGTCGCCACGTAATGACCGGCTGACCGATACATGTGAACCGGCCGGTGAGTACGCTATCGCGTTCTCCACCAGGTTGGACAGGGCTGTGACCAGCAAGGTTTCGTCACCGAGCACTTCGAGCCCGCTGGGCCGATCGGTGCTGACGGTGATGCCCGCGGCCTCGGCGGCGGTGCGCGAGCGGTCGACGGCCTGCATCACGACAGTGTCCACATCGACCACCTCGAGCTCGGGCAGCTTCTCCGCGCCCTGCAATCGGGACAGCGCGATGAGTTCGGTCACCATTTTGCCGAGCCGACGGGATTCGCCGAGAACCCGCTGCCCGAAGTGGCGCACCGCCTCCGGGTCCTCCGCGGATTCGAGCATCGCCTCGGCCAGCAGGCTCATCGCGCCGACCGGCGTCTTGAGCTCGTGGCTGACGTTGGCGACGAAGTCGCGCCGGGTGGCCTCCATCCGGGCCTGCTCGGAATCGTCGTCGGCGAAGAGCACGGTGAAGTTGGTGTCCTCGCGGGATAGCTGGCGGGCCACACCGCGCACGGCAATGCGGCCGCGGCCGGGCACCGGATTCTTGGCGGTGAGGTCGAACTCGGCGGACTCGCCGGTGGCCAGCACCTTCTCCACCGCGGCCCAGGCGCGCTCGTCGAGCAGGCGGTTGCGGACCAGGCCGAGTTCCTCGGCGCGCGGGTTCACCAGCACCACGTCGCGGTACTCGTCGACCACCGCGATGCCGCTCTCCGATGCGAGCACGATCAGATCGAGGACCTGCGACATCGTCAGGCCGGAGTCGGCCTGCCTGCGGGCGGCTTGCCTGGCGTTCATATAGGGGATAAGTAGCCCGCCGACTGCCAGCCCTACGACAGCCGCAAGGACTGCCAGTAGCACGGCTTGCGGAACACTCACACTTGAATCGTACGGTCGTGAAGGACGTAACCAACTCCGGGTACGCGATGTTTCGTGCAGGTCATGGCCACTTCTGGCCCCGTTAGCCCACCGTTTACGTCCTGTTACGCCTAGCTGGGTCGCCAGTCCGGACGTAAGTGTCGCAATTGTCCCGTTGGCGGCCGACCGAGGGTGTGGGTCGAGTTAGCCAGGGCCCGTGAGTAGCCGTGTGCCGACCAGTCAGTCGTCTTCGTCGGCCCGCCCGGCCAGGCCCGCACCGACCGCGCGGCCGTGCTTGTCGACCCAGTCGCCGAGGGCGTAGATGGGGGTGAGGAGATCTCGGCCCGCTTCGGTCAATTCGTATTCGACCCGTGGCGGGGCTTCGGCGTAGCGGCGCCGTTCGATCAGCGTCATCCGTTCCATCCGGCGCAGGGTCTGCGTGAGCATCTTCTGGCTGATGCCGCCGATGGCGGCGCGCAGGTCGCTGGGACGCATCGGGCCTTCGCGCAGCATGTAGACGACCACGGGTAGCCACGAGTTGCCGAAGACGTCGACACCCATCCGGGCCGGGCAGTCGGATTCGAAATCGCCGTAGGGCGCGAACTCCACCCGTTCGGCGGTGATCGGCTCGGCGTGCACTGCGGTCATGGATTCCAGCTTGCCAGCCGTATTGCGCACCCGCGGGTGCCTATCGAACTTCCTAGCGTCGTTACCGAAGAAGTACCGAGCTAGGAGTGGATATGCGAATCGGAATCATCGGCGCGGGTGCGATGGCGCGGGCGCTGGGTGGCGGGTGGGCCGCGGCCGGGCACGAAGTCCTCATCGGCGCCAGATCGGCGGCCGCGGCGGCGGAACTGGCGGCGGACATCGGGGCGAAGGCCGGAACCATCCGCGATGCCGCGAGTTTCGGCAACGTGGTGTTGCTCGCGCTGCCGGTGCAGGCGTTGGACGAAGTGCTGCGCACGGTCGACGGACTGCTCGCCGGACGGACTGTCATCGACTGCACCAACGCCTTCGAGCCGGACACCGCCGCACCCGAGGGGGTGATGGCCTTCGTGCTCGCGCAGGACGCTGTCGCCGAACGAGTTGCGGCAAGCGCACCGGGTGCGCACGTGGTGAAGGCGTTCAATGTGTGTGCGGCGGAGGTCTGGGCCGGCGGTACCCGCGTGTTCGAGGAGCGCAGGCTCGCGGTGCCGCTGTGCGGTGACGACCCGGACGCGCTGGCGCTGGTTACCACGCTGGTCGAAGACCTGATGCTGCAACCGCTTTCGGCGGGCGGGCTGCATCGGGCGAAGTACCTGGAGGCGGTGTCGGTGTTCACCGTCGGGCTGTGGTTCGCCGGGCAGGACGCGCGGGCGATCTTCCCGCCGTTGGAAGCGGCGTTCGCCGTGGTCGATTGATCGGTTGGCCCAGCTGACCCGGCCTGAGCGCGCACTACTCGCTCATACCCCGCGAGATCGAGCATTGATGCGCGATAAGTGCACGCTCAGACCGGGTTACGGTTTACCAGCCCGGGTTTCCGCGCACCGGGATATTCACGAAACTTGGCTGGTTCTGGTCGAGCAGCAGGTGTTGCGGGCGCAGGCCGCTCTCCACCAGCAGCGGGGTGGGTGGCAGGCCCTTCGGGAAGTTGCCCGCGTAGACGTCGACCCGCAACCGGTGGCCGGGTTGTAGCACCGCCTCGATGCCGGGAACCGAAATGTCCAGCGCCGTCGGCTCTCCCGGCACCGTGGGTTGCCTGCTGTCCAGCGACAGGTCGGGCACCGGGTCGGTGTAGTCGCCGTTCGGCAGGCGGGTGCTGCGTTCCTCGTCGATGGCGCGCAACGAGGCGACCAGTTGCCCCGAGGAAAGCACGGTCGACTGTCCGTCGGGGGCGACATCATTCACCGTGGCAACCCAGTAACCGTCGGTCGCGTCCTGAATCGTATTGAGCCGAACCGCGATCGGGCCGGAAATGCTGGTCGGCTCGGCGACCGGAGCGCTGGTGAAGGTGAGCCCGTTGAGCTCCTGGATCCGCGAGTCCTTGCCACAGGCATTGATGATCGAGACAACACCGATGGTCTCCTGCGCCGCGTCCCGCGAACACAGACCGGTGAGACCGGGCGCGACGGTGAGCCGGTCCACGCTCGGACTCGGCTCGGCGAACAACGATCCGTCGTGCACGCTGGTCGCGGTGCCGCTCCGCGCGGCGGACAGATACATCCGCCGATGCTCGGTACCCGGCTGCGGGAAAGACGGCGCGGTGATCCAGCCGCCGCCCTGCTGGCGCACCGTCACCGGGCCGTATTCATCGATTCCGTTGTCGATTCCCTTGAGCCACTTGTCGAACCAGGTTCGCTGCAACACGTCCATCCGCGGCGGCAGGCCGGGACGGCCGGATTCGTTGCCATTGCTGATGTGGTAGCCGTCGCCCATCAACAGCTGCTTCTGCCCGGGCGGCAACGGGATCCGCCGGTACACATCGGCCTGAGAATTGACGAATACATCGTGCCAGCCGCCGGTCACGAAGGTGGGCACGGTGATTCGGGTCGGGTCGTTCTCCCAGGCCCGCCGGAACGAGCTGTCGGAGTACAGCACCTCCTGCACCTTGGGGCTGAGCTGGTTGATATCCGGCGTGATCAGCACGTTCACCAACGCATCGACGAAGGTGAACGGATCGGCGAGCCGATCCATCAGCCACTTCATGTCGAACTGGCCGCGGAACACCGACGCCAGATCCGGTACCAGCTTGCCGCCGTTGACCGCGGCCAGCCAGGCGGGCATGAAGGTGATGCCGAAGCCGCCGCCGGGGGCGACCAAGTCGCGGAACGGGTTCCGGCTCGGCACCACCGGGAAGATCGCCTTCAACGCGGGCGGGTTCTTCGCGGCCACCTGGAGCTGGTTCAGGCCGGAGTAGGAGACGCCGTTCATGCCGATGTCGCCGGTGGACCACGGCTGCCGGGACGCCCAGTCGATCACCTCGACGGTGTCCTGCTGTTCCCGATAGCGCAGCAGGTCCCACATACCTTGAGAGAAGCCGGTTCCCCGGACGTCGACGACCACCTGGGTGTATCCGCTTTTGATCAGCTGACGGTCGACGGTGAAGTTGCGCAGCAGCCCACCGCCCAGCGCCCTGGTCAGATCGGTGATGCCGGAGAACGGCGTGCCGGACAGGTCGATATCGCGCGCCACCTGCATCACCGCGTCGGACAACCACGGGATCGAGATCATGCTGTCGGCGATCATCGAGCCCAGTTTGGTGTAGGGCGTCATGTTGACGATGGTCGGCGTCGGCGTCGTAATCGGTTGGCCCGTCGCGTCGGCCGGGTGATAGACGTTCCCTTTGAGCACGGTGCCGTCGCTCATGGTGATCGGCACGTCCCATTCGATGAAGACGTTCGGATACTGCTGCGGGCCGTCCTCGGTCGCGGCCCAGGCCGCACCGGTCGCGCCGCCGTCCGGACCGACCGGCGTCGCGGCGGCCGAGGGTGAAAGGAAGGGGGCCAAGGCCATCGCCGCGAAGACCAATGCCGCGGTTCGGAGCGCATACCTCATTGAATCCACTCTCTTCGGGAAACAGATGCTCTCTAACCGTAGGGAGGGAAGCAAAAGCTGTACGCGGTTCGCTGGAGAACCGCGAAAAATCGTGCAGGGTCACAAAGATTTACCTGCGGAACGGGCAGCACGCCGAAATAAAAAGGGCGCCTTCGCTCGAATGATTCGAACTGAAGACGCCCTTTCGGGTCTTCACACCGGTGTCACCAACCGGGGTTACCGCGCACCGGGACATTCACGAAGCTCGGCCGGTTCGGATCCAGCTGCACGTGCTGCGGCTTCAGTCCGGTATCGAGCAGCATCGGCAGGATCGGCAGGCCCTTCGGGAAGTTGCCCGCGTAGACATCCACGCGCAGGCGGTGTCCCGGCTGCAGGATCG
Source organism: Nocardia iowensis (assembly GCF_019222765.1). Lineage (NCBI taxonomy): Bacteria > Bacillati > Actinomycetota > Actinomycetes > Mycobacteriales > Nocardiaceae > Nocardia > Nocardia iowensis. Next base: position 8,260,044 of record NZ_CP078145.1, read on the forward strand.
CCTCGGTGGCGGGCATGGTGATATCCAGGGTCGTCGCCTCACCGGGCACCGTCGGCTGCCGGTGCTCCAGCGAGGTGAACGGCCGCGGGTCGGTGTAGTCGCCATTGGCGGACTTGCTGCTGTTGGCCTCATCGATCTCGCGCAGCGACGCCATCAGCTGGCCGGAGGACAGCACGGTGGACTGCCCGTCCGGCGCGACATCGTTGACGGTGACCACCCAGTAGCCGTCCGCGGCGTCTTGAACAGTGTTGAGCCGCACCGCGATCCGTCCGGAGACGGTGGTCGGCTCCGCGACCGGATCGCTGGTGAAGGTCAGCCCGTTCATTTCCTCGATCCGGGAGTCCTTCGCGCAGCCGTCGATGATCGACAGCACGCCCGCGCTGCCCTGTGCCGCGTCATTGGAACACAGGCTGGTCAGGCCGGGCGCGATGGTGAGCCGGGCGGTGTCGCCGTTGGCGGCCGCGGTGAGCGATCCGTCGTACACACTGTTCGCGGTGCCACTGCGGTTGGCGGACAGATACATCCGCCGATGCGTCGCGTCCTGCGCACCGGTACCGCCGGTCGGCGCGGCGAACGAGTCGGTGGTGATCCAGCCGCCGCCCTGCTGGCGCAACGTGATCGGGCCGTACTGGTCGATGCCGTTGTCGATGTCCTTGAGCCACTTGTCGAACCAGGCGCGCTGCAACACGTCCAGCCGCGGCGGCAAACCGGGCTTGGCGTACTCGTTGCCTGAGTTCAGATGGTAGGTGTTGCCCATCAGCAGCTGCTTCTTGCCCGCGGGCAGCGGAATCTCGTTGTAGATCTTCGATTCCGAGTAGGTGAACAGGTCGTGCCAGCCGCCGGTGACGAAGGTCGGCACCTGGATCTTGGACGGATCGCTCAGCCAGCCGTCGCGCGGACGGGAGCTGCCGGTCAGCAGTTCCTTGGCGCGCGGGTCCAGGTCTTCGACGCGGGCGGTGGTGTAGACGTTGAGCAGCACGTCCATGAACGTCAACGGATCTCGCGCGCGGTCGGCCAGCCACTTGGTGTCGAACTGCCCGTTGAGCACCGACGCCAAATCGGGCACCAGCTTGAGCCCGTTGATGGCGGTCAGCCACAGCGGGATGAAGTTGAAGCCGAAGCCGCCGCCCGGCGCGAGCACATCGTTCATCAGGTCGCTACCGGGCACCACCGGGAAGATCGCCTGCAGCGCGGGCGGGCGCTTCTCGGCGGCCTGCACCTGGTTGATACCGGAGTAGGAGATGCCGTTCATGCCGATGCGGCCGTTGGACCAGGCCTGGCGGGCGGTCCAGTCGATCACCTCGACGGTGTCCTGCTGTTCGCGCTGGCGCAGCATGTCCCAGGTGCCCTGGGAGAAGCCGGTGCCGCGCACATCGACGACCACCTGCGAGTAGCCGCTCTTGATGAGCTGCCGGTCAACGGTGAAGTTGCGCAGCTCACCGCCGCCGAACGCCTTGGTCAGGTCGGTGACGCCGGACAGCGGGGTGCCGGTCATATCGATCTCGCGCAACAAGCCGAGCAGCGCGTCGGACAGGCCGGGGATGGACTGCGCGTGGTCGGCCAGGTTGGACACCAGCTTGGTGTACGGGGTGAGGTTGACGACCGTCGGCGTCGGCGTATCGATGGGCCGGCCGGACGCGTCCGCGGGGCGATAGACATTGCCCTTCAGAACCGTTCCGTCGCTCATCGTGATGGGGACGTCCCATTCGATGTAGATGTTCGGGTACTGCTGCGGACCATCCTCGGTGGCCGCCCAGGCCGCTCCCGCGGCCCCGCCGTCGGGCCCGGTCGGCGTCGGCGCGGCGGCAGCGCCGCTGGTGAGGAACGGCATGAGCATCGCGGCGGCAACTGCCCCCACTGTGGCGCGTAACGCGTACTTCATCAGGACGTGATCCACCTCTCGACTGGTCGAACGCCCAAAGTGTACATACCTACTTGTCGGTAATGACAAGGGGTAACACGTACCTGATTTGAATAGCGGTTCACATAGAGCAACTCGGGCTAGTATGCCAGGCCCAAAGTGCAGGTAACGCACGTTCCTCTGGGCAGACCACGGGAGAATGACTACTTACCGCCTGTCCGGCTCAACTTGCCATCCGCCACTGGCACTCAGCTTGGTGGTGTGTTGAAGAACACGGCTGACCAGCACAAATCACGCCACAGCCCAATACCCCAGCAACCAAGCAGCGAGACAATCCGACAGCGGGGGCGTGTGGGCGCATGGTGGCGACGAATCACACGAGGGGGTGCACCCGTCGACCCCCATGACCCGTTCGAGGGTGACGAAATGGCAACGCGCTGCGACCGATTCGGGCGCAGCGCGTTGTGGGTCGGGGTGCGGGGTTACTTGCCGCCCTGATTGGCGACGGCGGCGGCGCCCGCGGCGGCCGCTTCCGGGTCCAGGTATTCACGCGGGCGAACCGGGCGGAGGTTTTCGTCCAGTTCGTAGCGCAGCGGGATGCCGGTGGGGATGTTCAGGCCCGCGATGTCCGCATCGGAGATCTGATCGAGGTGCTTGACCAGGGCGCGCAGCGAATTGCCGTGCGCTGCTACGAGAACGGTCTTGCCGGTGAGCAGCTCCTTGGAGATGGTCGACTCCCAGTACGGGACCATCCGCTGCACCACATCGAGCAGGCATTCGGTCTTCGGGACGTCGATGCCCGCGTAGCGGGGGTCGCCTTCTTGGCTGTACTCGTCGGCGGGGTCGATCGGCGGCGGCGGGGTGTCATAGCTGCGGCGCCACAGCATGAACTGCTCGTCGCCGTACTTGTCGCGGACCTGCGCCTTGTTCTTGCCCTGCAACGCGCCGTAGTGGCGCTCGTTGAGCCGCCAGTCCCTGATCACCGGGATCCAGTGCCGGTCGGCGGCGTCCAGCGCGATGTTGGCGGTGCTGATCGCGCGGCGCAGCAGCGAGGTGTAGACCACGTCGGGCAGGATGCCGTGTTCGGCCAGCAACTCCCCCGCCCGTTTGCCCTCGGCGATGCCCTTGTCCGTCAGGTGCACGTCCACCCAGCCGGTGAACAGGTTCAGGGCATTCCATTCGCTCTCGCCGTGGCGCAGCAGCACGAGGGTGTAGGTCATGCGGCCATCCTCCCACGCGCGGAAAAGACCGTCACCAGGTTCCCCGGTGGCCCGGCGGCCATCGCCCGGCGCCGGAATCGGCGCCGGGTCTCAGACGATGTCGTCGGCAGTAGCGTGTCCGGCGGCGAGGACACCCGCGCCGACGAGGGTCGCGCCGTGCGTGATGCGCGACGGGATGACGCGCAGTTCGCGCAGGTAGTTGAGGCGGGCGTGCTTGTCGAGCGCCGCACGCATCGGATTCCACAGCGGCTCACCGGATCGCGCGAAGCCGCCGCCGACGACCACCCGGTCGACATCGAGCAGCGCCGCGGCCGAGGCGATGGCCTGGCCGAGCGCGGTGCCCGCCCGGTGCAGTGCGGCGAGGGCGATCTCATCGCCGCTGTGCGCGGCCTTGGCCAATTGGGCGCCGGTCTCGCCGCGCCAGCCCTGCTCGACCGCCCAGCGCACCGAGGACATGCCGCTGGCGACCGCCTCGACGCAGCCGACGCCGCCGCAGCCGCATGGCACGTCCCAGCCGGGCACCACGATATGACCGATATGACCGGCATTACCGGTCCGGCCGAGGATGACCCGCCCGTCCGCGATGATCCCGCCGCCGATCCCCGACGACACCGTCATCGCCAGTGCGTCCGGCACCCCGCGCAGCGCACCCACGTGGTGCTCGGCCAGCGCGAGGCAGGCGCCGTCGATGGCGAATCGGATCGCCGCGGTGGGGAACAGCTCCTGCACGGCGGCGACGATCGCGAACCCCGCTTTCCATTCGGGGATGTTCAGCGGGCCGGTGGTGCCGGTGCGGACGTCGACCGGTCCGGCCGAGCCGATGCCGACGGCGGTGATGTTGGCATCGCCCGCCACCTCGAGCAGCAGATCGCGGCAGGCAGCCCAGACCGACTCGGGCGGCACATCGACCTGGCGCACGTCACGCACCTTCCGGCCGTGCTGCACCACACCCGCCGCGAACTTCGTCGCGCCGATATCCAGAGCCAGGACTGTCATCGCGGTACCGCCTTCACGATCCGAACCACAAGCGATTGTCACCCGTGCTCCTTTCCGCCGCGCGGTATCCGTGTCACATTGCCGCCCGACCGATGACGACCGCGTCGGCGAAGTCGGCGTCGACCGGCACCCGATGCTCAGCCCGATGCTGACGCACGGTACGCCCGCAACCGAGGACTGATCGTCTCGGTCCAGCCGCGGGGCCACGGCGCGAGCGGCGACACCGACGAGGCCCGCAGGCCACTTTCGCGGTAATTTCCCGGTACTCGGCTGACCGGCAGGCGTTTTCGGGACTTACGGCTTGTCGGCGGCGTCTACCAGGTGTTCGAAGGCACGTAGATTCTTCAGCGATTCGCCGCGCGAGACGCGCCACTTCCATTCCCGGCGAATGGATTCGGCGAAACCGAGTTCGAGCAGCACGTTGAAATCGGCGTCGACGGCCTCGAGGATTTGACCGAAGACCCGGTCGAGTTCGTCGGCGGTGACGGCGTGCGTGGCGATCCGGCCGACCAGATAGATGTCGCCGACCCGATCCAGGGTGTAGGCGACGCCGTAGAGCCTGCGGTTGCGGCGCAACAGGAACTTGTAAACGCCCTCGAAGTTTTCATCCGGCTTGCGGCAGACGAACGATTCGATGCGGACCCCGTGCTTGCCGAGAGTGAGCATCACGGTCGTCTTCAGCTTGCGCTCGCCGGGCAGGATGACCACGAAGGTCTCCTCGCCGGAACGGGTGTATTCGATTTCCCGGTCGCGCAGCGTCTCATCGATGAGCTGCGCGGTTGCCTCACTCACGACTCGCCTCGCTGACGCTCACTCACCGACGTGCTCCCATCCGGCGCCGCCACAGCGCCCGCGATCTGGCCTGGCTGGACTCCAGGTTAGTGCGTTCACCGGGTACCCGATCACGCACGTCGTCACGCAACGCGCCGCGAGCAGTGCCGCCCGCGGTCAATCGTCCGGCGCCGAGCCCGGCCCGCTCCTCGCGGAAATCGGACAACGCGGCGGAGTAGCTGGCGAGCAATCCGTCGGCGGTGTGCTCCCAGGAGAAGTTCGCCGCGTGCTCGACCGCGCGGCCGCTCATCCGGCGCAGGCGGTCGGCGTCGTCGAGCAGGTAACCGAGGGCACCAGCCCAGTCCGGGGTCCGGTGACCGGGCACGAGCAGGCCGGTTTCACCGTGCCGGACGGCGGTACCGAGCCCGCCGACGTCGGCGGCGAGGACCGGGGTGCCGCTGGCCTGGGCCTCGATCGCGACCAGTCCGAAGGATTCGTTGTAGCTCGGCACCGCGACCAGATCGGCGGCGCGGTAGACGAGCACCAGGCGATCCGGCGGCTGCGGCGGCAGGAAGGTGACCCGGTCGGCGATGCCGAGCGCGGCGGCCAGTTCGATGAGCGCGTCCGGGCGTTCCAGGCCGGTGCCGGACGGGCCACCGACGATCAGGACGCGCAGCTTGTGTGTGGGATCGGCGCGCAGTACTTCGGCCGCGGCGCGGACAAGGACGTCCGGCGCCTTCAACGGCTGGATGCGCCCGACGAACGCGACGACCTGCTCGTCCGCGGAGAGGCCGAGCGCCGCCCGCGCCGCCGCCTTGTCACCGGGCCGATAGCGGGTCAGGTCCGCGCCGGGCGGCACCACATCGATGCGCTCGGGCGCCGCGCCGTACAGCTCGACCAGTTGCCGCGCCTCTTCGGCGGTGTTGGCCACCAGTCGATCCGCCTCCGCGATCACCTGCTTCTCGCCGATCTCGCGGGTCAGCGGCTCCGGACAGTCGCCCTCCGCGAGCGCCGCGTTCTTCACCGCGGCCAGGGTGTGCGCGGTGTGCACCAACGGCACCCGCCAGCGGTCCCTGGCCAGCCAGCCGACCTGGCCGGACAGCCAGTAGTGCGAATGCACCAGGTCGTAGTAGCCGGGCAGGTGCCTGGCCTCCTGACGCAGCACCTCGGCGGTGAACGGGCACAGCTGGGTGGGCAGGTCGTGTTTGTCGAGGCCCTCGAACGGGCCCGCTACCACATTGCGCACCAGCACGCCGGGACCGGCCTCTTGCACGGGCGGGAGATTGGAGGCGGTGGCTCGGGTGAAGATCTCCACCTCGGTGCCGCGCTGGGCCAACTGCAGGGCGGTCTGCAGTACGTAGACGTTCATGCCGCCCGCGTCGCCGGTGCCCGGTTGAGCCAGTGGTGAGGTGTGCACCGATAGCACGGCGACACGGTTCGGCCGTAGGTCCGGGCGTTGACTCACACTATCCATAGTGCACGGTGCATTCCCGGCGTCGCCGCCCTCACCCTTCCAAGTGAGAGCTATCACACGGGTTTGGTGAATCGACTCACAGCGCAGGCGCGTTCACAGGCTGTCGGCGAACTCGCTGACCTCGGCGACGAACCGGGCATGGTCCTCGATGAACAATCCGTGCTGGGCGCCCTCCCAGAACGACGCGCGGGCGTCGGGAACGGCCTCGAAGATGTAGCGGCCGTTGTCGATCGGAACGACGGGGTCGGCGGTCCCGTGCTGCACCAGCACCGGAACATCCAGTGTGCGAAGGGTTTCCGTGTTGTCGACGGTTCGATAGAACAGTGCCTTGCGCACCGCCGGTGGGGTGGCCAGGCTGATGCCGAACAGCCGCTGAGCATCGGGGCCCTTGTCCGCGCCGGGGCCGGTGTTGGCGTTGCCGAAGGCGCCGAATGCGCGCACCGCCCGGCCTGCGCTCTCCTCGAAAACGCCGGGAATCGCGGCCTGCATGGCCGGGCCGGTTTCCGCGCCGGGGACGCCGCGACCGAGATTGGCCATCGAACCCGAATAGATGACGCCCGCGACCGCGCCGGTGCCGTAGACGGTCAGATAGTCGCTGAGGACGATGCCGCCGTAGGACCAGCCGAGCAGCAGCGCCCCCGACTCGATGCCCTCTCCCGCCAGCACGGCCGCGACGTCGGCGGCCCAGTTCTTGGGATCGTCGTAGCCGGTAGCGGGCGCATCGGAATAACCGTGGCCGCGCAGGTCGACGGCGATTACCAGGAAGCGCGCCGCGAGTTCGTCGGCCGCCCGCCCCCAGCAGCGCAGATCCGCCGACCAACCGTGCAACAGCACCAGCGGACGGGCGTCCGCCCGGCCACTCACCCGGTAGACGATGTTCGTTCCATCCGCGCTCACCACGTCCCGAATAGCCATGCCGATCAGGCTAGCGGTGATCCCCGCAACAGCGCCCAGGGCGGCAAACGGGCTGCACTTAGGATCGGTTCATGAACAATCGGACCGCTGTCGTCACCGGAGCCAGCTCGGGCATCGGCGAGGCCACCGCCCGCGAACTGGCCAAACAGGGCTATCACGTCTACGTCGGCGCCCGCAGGCTCGACCGCCTGCAGCGCGTCGCCGACGAAATCGGCGGCACCGCACTGGAACTCGACGTGACCTCGGACGACTCGGTGCGCGCCTTCACCGACGCGATCGAGCGGGCCGACGTGCTGGTCAACAACGCGGGCGGCGCCAAGGGCCTGGCCTCGGTTGCCGAAGCGGACCTCGACGACTGGCGCTGGATGTGGGAGACCAACGTCCTCGGCACGCTGCGCCTCACGAAGGCGCTGTTGCCCAAACTGATCGCCTCCGGTGACGGCCTCATCGTCACCATCACCTCGGTGGCCGCCTTCGTCGCTTATGACAACGGCGCGGGCTACACCTCGGCCAAGCACGCCCAGGCCGTGCTGCACCGCACGCTGCGCGGTGAGTTGCTGGGCCAGCCGGTGCGTCTCACCGAAATTGCTCCCGGCGCAGTGGAAACCGAGTTCTCGCTGGTCCGCTTCGACGGCGACGAGGACCGTGCCGCCAAGGTGTACGAGGGCATCGACCCGTTGGTCGCGCAGGACATCGCGGAGATCATCGGGTTCGTCGCGTCGCGGCCGTCGCACGTGAATCTGGACCAGATCATCGTCAAGCCGCGCGATCAGGCCGACGCGGGTCGCTTCGCCCGGCGTGGCTGAGCTATAGCCAGAGGGTATTACTCATCGCTGATCCCTAGCGGGCTGGGCGGTTGCGGCCTCGTCGCTGGTCATCTCCGGCCATTAGCATCTGGTGCTTCGAGGTCGTCGTCTACTTCAGATCGGAGTTGTCCGGCTCATGTTCAAGGGGTTCAAAGAGTTCCTGATGCGCGGGAACGTCATCGACCTTTCCGTCGCTGTGGTGATGGGCACCGCGTTCACCGCCGTCGTCACCTCGGTGACCAAAGGTGTCATCAATCCCTTGCTCGCGGTGTTCGGCAGCACGAACGAGCTCGGCCTCGGCGTCCAGTTGATCGCGAACAAGCCGGCCACCTTCATTCAGATCGGCCCGATCATCACCGCGTTCGTCAACTTCTTCATGGTCGCCGCCGTGCTGTATTTCGTGCTGATGCTGCCGATGAAGACGATCAAGAACCGCTTCGGCACCACCAAGGCGGCCGAACCGAGCGAGACCGAGCTGCTCATCGAGATCCGCGACCTGCTCGCCGAGCGGCACGCCGCCGTGCGCGCCCAACAGACCGCCGACCGGGCCGTCGAAAACGACCCCGACCTGGATTCGTCGCTGCGGCGATAGACCGCGGCGACGCCATCGCGGGCTGGTTGTCGCGACCTAGCGCGGCGGGCCGGGGGCGACCGGAGTCGCGGAGATGACCGAGGTGGATCCGTCCAGGGCGGACATGGTCTTCCAGGTCTGCCAATCGATGGTCCAGTCGTACAGGTCGCCATCGGCGGCGGACAGCGCGATCGAGGTGCCGGTGACTTCCACCGGGTCGCCGTAGAGCGCGGTCCCGAAGTAGGCCTGGGCGTCGGCGGGCGACAGATTGATGCAGCCGTTGGTGACGTTCGAAGACCCTTGGGCGGACAGCGATTCCGGGTTGGCGTGGATGAATTCGCCATTGTTGGAAATGCGTACGGCCCAGCGCTCCCGAACGTTGGTGTAGAACGGCGGGTTCGACATCATGAAGTCTTCGTATTTCTCGGTGACCACGTGCACGCCGGAACGCGTGACATTGCGTGGTTCGTCGCCCTCGCCGTAACTGACCGCGAAATCGAAGACCGTCCGGCCGTCGCGGACCACCTGCATGCGGTGGCTCGGCGCGTTGGCCTTCACGATCTGGCTGCGGCCGATGCGGAAATCCGTTGTCAGGTCGGAATATCCGTAATTGCCGCCGCCGAGATCGAGCCCGTAGAGCTTGGCCGAGACGTGCACGGTGGTGCCGGGCACCCAGTAATCCTTGGGGCGCCAATGCAATCGGGAGCCGTTGTCGTCGGGGAACCAGGCCCACGCGCCCTCGGTGGGTGGGTCGGTGGTGATCGTCATCGCCTTCTCCACCGCGGCCTTGTTCTGCACAGCGGCCTTGAACTGCAAGATGATCGGCGCGGCGATGCCGACTTCCTGATTGTCGGCGATGTTGATGGTCGCCGGGACGGTGTTCTTCGGCGCGAGCGTCGTGAACTTGCCGTCGATCGGGATCGGCTTGCGGTCGGTGCCGACCGCGGTGCCCGTCCAGGTGTACGTCGCGTCGTAGCCGAGCGGTTCGATGATCTTGTAACTGCGCTTGTCCGGCGTGAATTCGCCCGCGACCTGCTTGCCGTTGGCGTTGGTCAACGCGACCTGGTCGATGGTGCCATCGCTGACGGTGACCGAGACGGGCACGGTCGGATTGACCTTCGTCGCATCGTTCTCCGGTGCGAAAGTGACCTTGGCGACGGGACCGGCATCGCGGGCTGAGTTGGTGTCGCCGCCGCGGTCGGTGCTGCATCCGGCCACCAAGGCGACCACGACGAGCAGCACGGCCGACACGGCGGCGACCGGTCTGCGGATCACTGGACGGTTGCTCACTTCATCGAATTTACGCGGGCAAACTCGTTCGATTGACTAGCGAAGGGTGTGGTGTCCGTTTCACCCGGTTAGAGGGCCACACCGACCGTGACGGGTTCCGGTTCGAGCCGGATCCCGAATCGCTCGGCCACCCCATCGCGCACCGTCCTGGCCAGCTCCACCAGATCGGCGGCGGTCGCGCCGCCTCGATTGGTCAGTGCCAGTGTGTGTTTCGTGGACAGCCGAGCCGGGGCGTCGGGGCCGGGGAAGCCCTTGGCGAACCCGGCCCGTTCGATCAGCCAGCCCGCGGAGAACTTCACCCCGTTCGGCGCCGGGTAAGTAGGCACCGTGACGTCACCCACATGGGCCGAAATCGCGGCACGCACGTCGGGCACCCGATCCTCGGGGACGACCGGATTGGTGAAGAAGGAACCGGCGCTCCACGTGTCGTGATCGGCGGGATCGAGGACCATGCCCTTGCCCGCACGCAGGCGCAGCACGGCGTCGCGGACGTCGGCCGCGGGGCGGGATTCCCCGTCGGCGGCGCCGAGCACGGTCGCGAGCTCACCGAAGCGCAACGGTGCGCTCGCGCCAGTCGGATCGAGCGCGAATTCGACGGCGAGCACCAGTGCGTCGTCACGGTGCTTGAGCACGCTGGTGCGGTATCCGAAGCCGAGCTCGACCGGCTCGACCCAGCGGATCTCGCCGCGCAGCCGGTCGAGCAGTTGCACCCGGCGCAACAGCTGCGCCACCTCGGCACCGTACGCACCGACGTTCTGCACCGGTGTCGCCCCGGCGGAGCCCGGGATTCCGGACAGGCATTCGAGGCCGCCGAGTCCGGCCGCGACCGTCGCCGCGACGACCGCGTCCCAGTTCGCGCCCGCTTCGGCGAGCACACCGTCCGCGCCGAGCTCGACGCCCACGGTGGCCACCCGCACCACCACACCGTCGAAACCGTCATCGCTGATCAGCAGGTTGGAGCCGCCCGCGAGCAACAGCACCGGGATTCCGGCCGCGTCCAGCGCGCGCACCGTCGCCACCAGCGATTCGGTTGTCCGGCATTCGGCGACGGTGGCCGGGCCACCGACCCGCAGCGTGGTCAGCTCGGCCAGCGGCACCGATTCGCGGATCCTGGCGCCCGTGGCGGCCAGCACATCCGTCGGCACCACACGTGAAGTTCGCACAGGCAGACGGTAGCGTGTCCGACCATGGCTACACCGCTGGCGTACACGGCCCGCTACTCGTATCCCGCTGCTGCCGTGCGCGCGGCGTTCGCGAACGACCAGTACTGGAAAGATCGCGTTGCCGAGGTCGGCGGCCCGAATGCCCGGCTCGACTCGGTGACCGTTACCGGTGACCAGATCCGGGTCCAGCTGGTGCAGGCCATCGCCGCCGAGCTGCTGCCCGCCGCGATCACCGCGGTGCGCCCCGGCGACCTGATCATCCCCCGGGTGGAAACCTGGCACGGCGACTCGGCCACCTTCCAGGCGACCGTCGAAGGTGCGCCCGCCGAGGTCCGCGGCACCATCGCACTGACCGATGCCGGCGCTGGTTCGACCGCCGCCGCCAACGGCACCATCGAGGTGAAGATCCCGCTGTTCGGCGGCAAGATCGAGTCCGCCATCGCCGAGCACCTGACCGAGGTGCTGAAGAACGAGGAAGAGTTCACCAACACCTGGCTCGCCGCGCACTGACACGCGGGGCCTCACCCTCTTCCGGGCGGGAAGTGTTGCGGCAGCACACTTCCCGCTCGTCGTATCGGTACACCCCACCGCCGAGCGTCGGCGGGGCAATTCAACCCAGTAATCTCTCGATCCATGGCCCGTCGACTTGATTACTCCGCGCGCTACCCGCTGCACACCACCAAAGAGGTGTACGCGGCGCTGTCGAGCCGCGACTATTGGGACGCGCGGATGGCGGAGATGCGGAAATACTCGCCGGGGAACGAAGTGGCGCACCTGGAAGCGGGTGATGGCGGCATCGATATCGAGCTGCACCACATCCTGCCGCGCGACATGCTGCCCGAGATCGCGCAGGCTGTCATGCGCAAAGACATGATCATCACTCGCAAGGAGAGCTACGGGCCGTTCGGCTCCGAGGAGATCACCGGCAAATATTCGGCGTCGATTCCAGCGGGACCGGGCAGTCTCGGCGGCACCATCCGGCTGTTCCCGACCGATACCGGGTGCACCATGCGGTTCTCCTCGGAGGCGAAGGTGTTCATCCCGATGGTCGGTCCCCGGCTGGAACAGCTGATGCTGGTGAATCTGATCGACCTGTTCCGCGCCGAAGCGGAATTCACGGTGCAGTGGCTCGACGATCACCACCCCATCAGCTGACCAGGCCGGTCGGCTCCATCACCCGCGGCACCACCGGCGTCAATCGACTACGGCGCAGTGACCGCTGGTTGACGCACGACGAACGGGTCGGCGCGCGGCTGCGGGCGGCGGCCGATCCGCTGGTGGTCGACCTCGGTTATGGGGCGAGCCCGTGGACCACGCTGGAATTGGCGGCGCGGCTGCGGACTGTGCGGCCTGATGTGCGGGTGATCGGACTGGAGATCGATCCGGCGCGGGTGGTGCCCGGTCAAGACGGCGTCACGTTCGCCCGCGGCGGGTTCGAATTGGCCGGGCTACGACCGGTTCTGGTGCGAGCGTTCAATGTCTTGCGCCAGTATCCGGAATCGGCTGTGCCCGAGGCGTGGTCGACCATCCTGTCCGGTCTGGCGCCGGACGGCCTGCTGGTCGACGGCACCTGCGATGAACTGGGCCGCCGCTGCGCTTGGGTCCTGCTCGACCGCTCCGGCCCCCAATCGCTGACTCTCGCTTGGGACCCGTTCACCGTCGACCAGCCCTCCGACATCGCCGAACGACTGCCGAAAGCCTTGATCCACCGCAACATTCCCGGCGAGCCGATCCACACCCTGCTCACCGCCGCCGACCGAGCCTGGGCCCACGCCGCGCCCCTGGCTCCCTTCGGCCCCCGCATCCGCTGGCGCGCCACCGCCGAATCCCTTCGCCACCAAGGTTTCCCACTCCGCCCCTACCGCCGCCGCATGCGCGACTGCGTCCTCTCCGTCCCCTGGTCCACCGTCGCTCCCAAATAAGTTGCCGCACTGACGGATTGACTCCCCCGCAGCGACTCCTCATGCTCACAGCGAAATGGCATGTGCGTCTTTCCGAGCGCCGCTGACGCATTCGCGTGCAGACCAGCTACGAACGCCGCTATCGCATCCTCGCGCGGGCCAACTGCGAGGGTCCCGCTATGCGCCCGATAGGGCGCGGTAGACGCGGTTTGCCGCGCGGGGTGGGAGACAGCCGCTGGCGGCGCGGATTTCCTCGCTGGTGCAGCGGTTGATCGCGACGGCGTCGGCTACCACTTCGTCCAGCGCGGACTGGCCGATGTCGCCCTCGGCCAGATCTAGCACCGTGCGCAGCGGAGTGGTCACCAGGAAGGGGCCGGCCGACTCGATCTCGGTGCCGATCAAGGAGCGGCGCAGCACCACCAGGCGCGGTGTCACGGGGGGACGACCGGCGCCGACCGACAGGTGCAGGAACCGCGGCCGCAAGCGGCCGATGCCGTGCAGGTCTGCCGCGCTCTGATGGGAAACCGCGGCCGCGCCGTCGAACCAGGCGGCCCACATGGCGTATTCGTCGAGCGGGCCGACGGGCCAGTCGGCCAACCGCAACAATCCGACCCCGGCCCTGGTCACCGATCCCTCGTCGAGTCCCCGGCGGACCCGCTCAGCACATCCGGTGCGCAGCACCTGGCGGGTGGTGAAGAAGCCGGCATGGCGGCCGGCCAATCGTCGCAGCACACGCCATCCGTGTTCGGCGGATCCGAGCGCGCGGCCCGCCGCATCGCCAGCCATACGCATCAGGCTACGCTCGATTCCTGTGTCACACGTCACAATCGAAGCCCTCATCGACCCCACAGAGACGGCACAGAAACGTCGGGAAGAATCGGCCGCATGAGTACGAAGCCTCCGTCCACTATGACGATCAACCGGCGGGCCCTGCTGATCGCCCTGATCGTGATAGCAATTCTGCTGGCCACGATCCTGGTCGGCGGTGAAGCGTACGCCCGGCACACCGTGTCCCGCTGTGTCAGTACGCAATTCGAGAAGGAGATGGGCTCCAAGATCGATGTGAGCTTCGGCGCCAAGCCGATGCTGATCACCTGGATCGACGGCAAGGTGCCGACGGTGACGGTGAACAGCGACGACACCAAGTTCGGCCCGGCCGCCGGCATGGTGGTGCACGCGAAGTTCCACGACGTCGAGGTCACCGACAACGGCCGCGGCGGCGGGGTGATCGGCAGTTCCGCCGCCGATGTCACCTGGAGCAACGACGGCATCCGGGAAACGCTCGGCGGTCTGGTCAGCGGCGTGAAGTCCTCGGCGAGCTCGGACATGCTGACCCTCGACGTGCTCGGCGGGTTGGCCCAGTTGCAGGTGAAGCCGGTGATCAAGGGCGGCGTCGTCGAGGTGGAGACGATGTCGGCGCAACTGCTCGGCATGGGCCTGCCCACCGACCTGGTGCAGGGCATCGTCGAGGTGTTCACCAAGAGCCTGCAGAGCTACCCGTACGGCATGCAGCCGACCGAGGTGAAGGTCACCGACGAGGGCATCGCGGTCAAGCTCGTGGGCGGCCGCTCCGAGTTGCCCGCCGCCGAGGGAAACAGCGCCACCTGTTCCTGAGTCGGCCCAGATGTGTTGCCGCTCAGGCCGGGAACCCGTCGAGCACCTCGCGCGACTTGGACAATCCGAGCCGCGTCGCGCCCGCCGCGATCAGTTCCGCCGCCGCTTCGGCCGTGCGGATACCGCCGCTCGCCTTGACGCCGAGCCGCCCACCGACGGTTTCGGCCATCAGCTCGACCGCGTGCACGCTGGCGCCGCCCGCCGGGTGAAATCCGGTGGAGGTCTTCACGAAATCGGCGCCCGCCCGTTCCGCGGCGCGACAGACCTCGACGATGGCGGTGTCCGGCAGCGCGGCCGCCTCGATGATCACCTTGAGCAGCGCCCGGTCGCCCATCGCTTCGCGCACCGTCACGATGTCGGCGAGCACCGCGTTGTACTCGCCCGCCAGCGCCGCGCCGACATCGATGACCATGTCCACCTCGGCCGCGCCCTGGTCGACCGCTAGCCGCGCTTCGGCGCCCTTGACCAGCGAATGGTGTTTACCGGACGGGAATCCCGCCACCGTCGCCACCACGAGTCCCGCGGCGCGCACCGGCAGCATCGACGGTGAAACGCAGATCGCCAGCACCCCCAACTCGCGGGCTTCGTAGATCAGCGCGGCGACGTCGTCGGGGGTCGCCCCCGGCGCCAGCAGCGTGTGATCGATCATGTCGGCCACTTCGGCCCTGGTCAGCGACGCGGAACTTGCCATGAGCTGAGAGTCTGGCATACCGGTGGCGAATTCCGTTGCGTGCCTCCGATACTTCCCGCACACTCGTACCTGGTGACAGATCGCCGGTAGTGACCCGGCCGTCAACTCACTAACGTGTGCGGATGGGCCCCTACTTGGTTCAGGAGGAGACGACACCGTGCTGATCCGTCGCGAACGCGCCGACGACATCGCCGCGATCGCGGCCGTACATCGCAGCGCGTTCGGTTCGCCGCAGGCGGACGGCGACCGCACCGGCGAACCGCCCGGCGACGGCGAGCCACCCGAGGTCGACCTGGTCGCCCGGCTGCGCAGCGACGCGGGCTGGATCCCCACCCTGTCGATGGTCGCGGTGGAGTACGAAACGGTGATCGGCCATGTCTGCCTCACCAGAGCCGGTGTCGGCCCATACCCCGTCCTCGCCCTCGGCCCGATCGGCGTAGTCGCCGAACACCAGCGCACCGGCGTCGGCTCGGCACTCATGCACGCCGCCCTCGGCGCCGCCGACGCCCTCGACGAACCCCTGGTCGGCCTCCTCGGCCACCTCGACTACTACCCCCAATTCGGCTTCGTCCCCGCCACCCGCCTCGGCATCACCCCCGACGACCCGTCCTGGGTATCCCACTTCCAAGTCCGCCCCCTAAGCGCCTACGAACCACGCATCACCGGCGAATTCCACTACCCCGAACCCTTTTACGACCTCTGAGCGTCTCGCAACCGAGCCCAAGTCCCGGTAGAGACGCGACCGCGAGCCACATCGCCCACCCAACCCCGACGGCACACCCCAGCCTCTCGAGCAAACAAAACCGAGCACCGCCGTCCCCGGCAGACACGCCACCGCAAGGCACATCACCCACGCAACCCCGATGGCCCACCTCACCTTCCGAGCGAAGCGAGACCGAGCACCGTCCGTTCGCGGCCCGTCTCGCGTCCGAGTGGCCGAAGCGCATGCGCCGCAGGCGCGAGTCTCGGCCGCTCGGACGCGAGGCCCACCCGTCGCCCGACCACCGCCCCTCATCGAATCGCTACGCGATGCTGACATTCAGGGGCCGCGAACACGCCGCGGCCACGCGGCCAAAAACACAGGGTCAAACACCAGCCCCCCGCAGCCCCCGCCCACAAACAGAGCCACGAACGCGCAGCCCCGCAGCGGCTGCAAATCCAACACAGCGACCTGCGAGGATGGGCACATGAGTCCCGCTCCACCCACCCCGGACGACCGCCGCTACATCCTGACCCTCGGCTGCCCCGACCGCCCCGGCATCATCGCCGGAATCACCTCGTTCATCGCCGACTTCGGCGGATCAATCGTGGAAGCCGGGTACTACTCCGACGCCGACACCGGCTGGTTCTTCACCCGCCAGGCCATCAAGGCGGCAACGGTCCCGTTCGGACTCACAGAACTACGCGACCGCTTCGCCGGGGTAGCAGCCGACCTCGGCCCGGAAACAGAGTGGCAACTCCTCGACTCAGGCGCACGCCGCCGGGCGGTCCTGCTGGTCAGTAAGGACGGCCACTGCCTGCACGACCTACTCGGTCGTGCCGCCAGCGGCGAACTCCCCGCGACCATCGAAGCGGTGATCGGCAACCACCCCGACCTGGCCCCGATGACCGAGGCGCACGGCGTGAAATTCCATCACGTGCCGTTCCCGAAGAATCCTGCCGAGCGAGGCCCCGCCTTCGAGGAGCTCCGCGCGCTGGTGGACTCCTACGACCCACACGCGGTCGTGCTCGCCCGGTTCATGCAGGTACTTCCGCCCGAGCTGTGCGCACACTGGACCGGCAAGGCACTCAACATCCACCACAGCTTTTTGCCGTCGTTCGTCGGCGCCCGCCCCTATCACCAGGCGTTTGCCCGCGGCGTGAAACTGATCGGCGCCACCTGCCACTACGTGACGGCGGAACTGGACGCGGGCCCGATCATCGAGCAGGACGTGAGCCGGATCGACCACGCCGACGACGTGCGCGACATGGTCCGCCAGGGCCGCGACATCGAACGCGTCGTGCTCGCCCGCGGCCTGCGCTGGCATCTGGAGGGCCGGGTGCTCGTGCACGGCCGTCGCACGGTCGTCTTCTCCTGACCGCTGCTTCCGGTAGCCGCGGCGCAGGCGAGGAATCAGCCCGCGATCTCGGCGCGCCGCCGCACCGATTCGAGCACGTGTCCCAGTTCCTCGTTGAACTGCTCATACGCCTCGGTATTGCCGAGATGCCCGGTCGGCAGCATCGCGAAGCGCGCCAGACTACCTGTCTCCCTGAGCATTTCGGCGATCCGCTCGGAATGGACCACGGGCGTCATGTCGTCGAACGAACCGGCGAGCACCGTGGTGGGCACCACCAGATTTCGGGCCGCCTGGCCCACATTCATATCGGCGAGCAGTCGACCGAACCTGGCCCGCACCATGGCCGGGCACGACCGCACGATGGCCATGCTGAAATCGAGCAAGTCGCCCTTGGCCGCCGTGCTCATGATCTGCCGGGCGAACAGCCAGCGCACCGGTGCGATGGGCGGGAAGAGGAGCGGAGCGCCAAGACCGAAACGCCCGAACAGGAACGGCAGCGGCACCTTCAGCTTCAACAGCCGACCCGGCCGGTTCAGCAACGGCACCACGGTGGTCTCGAGGATCAGCCGGTCCGCGGCGGTGTTGGTCAGTAGCACCGCACGCGCCTGCTTCCGGACCCGGTCGGGATAGCGCCCGGCCCAGGCCTGCAGGGTCATGCCGCCGAGGCTGTGGCCGACCAGAACGGCCTGCTGGCCGGACGGGAGCGCGGCGTCGAGCACGGCGGCCAGATCGTCGGCGAGCAGATCCATGGTGAGCGGACTGGAACCGTATTCGCTCTCGCCGTGGCCGCGCTGGTCGTAGGCGACCACGCGATACTCCCCGGCGAACGCGTTGATCTGAGCGTTCCAGTATTCGATGCAGCAGGTCCAGCCGTGCACGAGGACGACCGTCGGCCGGTCGGCGGGGCCGTAGGCATGCACGCGCAGCCGGGCACCGTCGCGGGTGGTCACCGGGATCACCTCGGGCAGGACGGTCGGCGGGTTGAACGCCGCGGTCGCATAGGTGCGCGACCGCAGGTTCGCGCGATGAGCGTCGAGCAGACCCCGAACCTGACTCGAAAAGTTCACCAGGGCAGTCGGCAGCATGGCACGCATCGGGCACTCCTTTGTGTTACTGCCCGATACAGTAACTCCGATTCGCGCCGCCTGCCAGTGCCCGCACCGGAAAAGTTATCGAGGATTCCCCGTTTACCAGCGCGGACCGCGCTGTACCTCGTCGACCTTGGGCCGCACGTCGGCCAGGTAGATACCGGTCGCGATGATCGCAATGAACGAGAGGAGGCCCAGACCGCCAAGGGACAGCAGCAGCAACAGCATCGCCGCGCCGAGAATCCCCAGCCAGATCGGCTTGGTCAGTTTGTCTACCGCGGTAAACGCGTCCGGCCGCTGACGCACGGCATGAATCAGCGCGAAGATCGTCGCGCCGAGTGCCGCCAGCCACAGCACGAACAGGATCATGCCTTGTAATCCGTGCGCCATATTCACCTCACCCATCATACGAGCAACGCCCCCGCACATCAGAGTGCGCGGGGGCGTTGTCGGATCGGGCACCAAAAGCCTTGCCGCCCTTAAGAAGCAGAGCGCCATTCGGCCGATCGGTCAGCTCATGCCTTCTTCGGAGCGGCCTTCTTGGCCGGAGCCTTCTTGGCGGGCGCCTTCTTGGCGGCAGGCGCGGCGGGCGCGGCAGGCGCGGCAGGCGCGGCGGGCGGCACGGGGGCGCCGTTGTCCGCGGCGGGGGCGGTCTCGGTGGTCACCGTGACAACCTCGGCGTCGACGACCGGTACGGCCACCTTTTCCTCATCCTCGACCTTGGCCGGACGACCGAGCAGGCCGTTGACCCGGTCCAGCACGTCCTCGGCGCGGGTCGCGGCGTCCTTGTACAGCGACTCGACGCGCTCGATCTGCTCCTCGACCAGGTGGTTGGCGCGCAGCCGCTCGACGGTCTCCTCACCGCGCACGGCGAGGTCTTCGTAGATGTCGAGCACCTGGTGGAAGTACTTGTCGGCCAGCGCGCGCAGTTCCTCTGGGGTGAACTTCTCGCGCAGCTCCGCGAGGTCCTCCGGCAGTTCGGATGGCAGTCCGGCCAGCCGCTCACGCAGCGTCTCGAACTGGGCCTGCACGTCGGCGGGCACGTTGGCGAAGCGCTCGCGCGCCTCATCGACCCGAGTCGAGACGTCCGAGGTGGCGGCGCGCTCACGCACCTGGGTGACGACATCGGTGACGACGGCGTAGATGGCATCGCCCGCACCGACGGTGGCGAGCAGCGGCTTCTTTACGGTGGGGTTCTTCTCGGTCATGGTATTTCGTTCTCCTGGCGTGGCGGAGTTTCGGTTGGTGTGCGCGGAACGACGCTGTCCCCTTCCCCCCCGGGCTCGTTCCCTCCGTTTTCCCGGCGAAACGATTCATAGATTTCGAGCAGCACCTGCTTCTGCCGTTCGCTGATCGACGTATCGGCAAGCAGGGCATCCCGGACCGGGCTGTGCGGCCGCTGTTCGAGATAACCCGCCCGGACGTACAACACCTCCGAAGACACCCGCAGTGCCTTGGCGATCTGCGCGAGTACCTCGGCGGACGGATTGCGCAATCCGCGCTCGATCTGGCTGAGGTACGGATTACTCACTCCCGCAAGGGTGGCGAGCTGACGCAGCGAGACTTGCGCGGCCTCTCGCTGTGCCCTGATGAAGCCTCCGATGTCGTGCGCCGCGTTCACCACACGGGCCGCTTTTTCTCCGACGCCGGTCGATTGCTCGGCCGAACTATCGGTGTACTCGGCGGAAACCTCGGGCTGGTCTGCCATCACTCACCTTCTGGCGGTTGTACGAGTTCAATTCTAGGGCAGGGTGCTAGCTATTGCAAGCAGTCTGCTAGCACCCTCTCGGCAAACATTCGGCGCGCGACACCTCAGCCGCCGAACATGAGGTGCGAAATTGTGTAGATCACCAGTCCCGCAAGCGAACCGACCACCGTTCCGTTGATTCGAATGAATTGCAGATCGCGCCCGACCTGCAATTCGATCTTCTTGCTCGCCTCATCGGCATCCCACCTGGCAACCGTATCGGTGACCAGCGTGGAGATCTCCCCGGCGTAGTTCTCCACGAGATACCTTGCCCCCCGGTCGATCCAGCCGTCCACCTTGGCGCGCATGTCGGCGTCGTCGCGCAACCGCTCACCGAGTTGCTGCACGTTCTCGCAGACCTTACGCCGCAATGTGCTGTTGGGATCATCGGCCGATTCCAAGATCAACCGCTTGGCCGCCCGCCAGGTCGCCTCGGCCATGCCGGTGATTTCCTCGCGGCCCATGATCTGCGCCTTGATCCGTTCGGCCTTTTTGATCATCGCGTCGTCGTGCTGCAGATCGTCGGCGAATTCCTCGAGGAAGCGATTCGCCGCGAGCCGCACCTCGTGCTCGGGGTTGGACCGGACCTTCCAGGTGAACTCGACCAGTTCCCGGTATATCCTTTCCGAAAGCAAAATGTTGACGAATTTCGGAGCCCATTGCGGTGCATCACGCAAAACGATCCGGTCGATCGTCTCCTGCGAACCCAGCGCCCACTGATGCGCCCGCTCGGCGAGCAGGTCCAGCAGCGCGAGCTGGCGGTTGTCGGCAAGCAGCTCGGCCAGCACCCGGCCGATCGGCGGACCCCAGAGCGGTTCGGCGATCCGCTTCACGATCGTCTGGTCGATGATCTGCTCGACGTCCTCGTCGCGCAGCACCCCGACCACCGCGCGCAGCAGCGTCGAACTCTCCTGGGCCACCCTGGCGGCGTGGCCGGGATCGGCCATCCACCGACCGACCCGCCAGGAGATCTGCGCCGAGGTCACCTTCGCCGAAACCACCTCGGGCGAAAGAAAGTTCGTGCCCACAAAGCTGCCGAGACTCTCGCCGAGCTGATCCTTCTTCTTGCGGATGATCGCGGTGTGCGGGATGGGCAGGCCGAGCGGATGCCGGAAGAGCGCGGTGACGGCGAACCAGTCGGCCAGCGCGCCGACCATGCCCGCCTCCGACGCGGCGCGCACGTAGTCCACCCAGCCACCGCCACTGCCGCGCGATTCCAGCCAGCGACAGAACAGATAGATCGCCGTCGCCACCGCGAGTAGCCCGGTGGCCAGCGCCTTCATCCGCCATAGGTCGCGCCGCTTGCCTGCCTCGTCGAGCACGGCGGCGAAGCCGAGCGGCGCGGCCGCGGCGGGCGCCGGGGGCGTTTCCAGGACCGCGATGTTGCCGGGAGCTTTCTCCATGCCCTCCATTCTGCTGTGCCCGGGCGGCGTACCCCTGGAAGCCCGTTGATGTGCAACCTGTCGCATCACGGCCCAAACGCGCATATCACCAGCGAACGGGACATAAGCTGGAGGCCCAAGGCAGAATCCGACTAACAAGGGAGCCCACGCTGTCCACCGATGACCTTGTCGACGTCGGCGAGCTCGCCGACCGACCGGCGGCGGTGCGCACCGGCCGAACGGATGGCCGCAAACGCCGATGGCGCCAGCACAAGATCGACCGCCGCGAGGAACTCGTCGACGGCACTCTTGCCGCTGTCCGAGCCCGCGGCTCCAACGCGGGCATGGACGAGATCGCCGCCGAGATCGGCGTCTCCAAGACCGTGCTGTACCGGTACTTCTCCGACAAGAACGACCTGGTCCACGCGACCATGCAGCGGTTCATCGAGACCACCCTGATGCCGCGCGTGTACGGCGCGATCAGCCTCGACGCGGACGAGTATCAGCTGGTCCGCTCGGCCCTCGCCGAGTATGTCGGCACGGTCGACGAGGACCCGGAGGTCTATCGCTTCATCATGGGCAACGGCTCGGCCGACCAATCCTCACTGGCCGAATTCGAGAAGCTGTTCGCCGAGGTGGTCGCCGCGGTCATCATCGATCGCGCGACGGAGAAGGGCATCCAGACCGACGGCGCGATGCTCTGGTCGTATGTGCTCGTCGGCGGCATCCAGTTGGCCACGCACTGGTGGACGACCAACAAGACGATGACGCGCGAAGAAGTCATCGACTACCTGACCATGATGGCCTGGAGCGCCATCGACGGAATGGCGCGTGCCAACGGTTCGCGCGAGGTGTTCAACGCGCAGCCGCACGTGCTGCCCTCGCCCGGCACCGACTCGGCGAACTGATCAAACGCCCGACTTCCCGGGTGCTAGCTGGGGTGCTAGCAAAAGTGTTACGACGGGCTCGACATTGCCGCGAGGTTGGCTACTCTGAACCCGAGCGGTGCGCCCAGTGGGCTGCGTCACCGCCCCGCGCGCCGGCACCAATGGAGGTACCTCGATGGCGAAGCAAGTACCGACCTCTCGGCTTGCTCGTGGCACCAAGCTAGGTGCCGTCGCAGCCAGCTCGGTGATTCGCACGCAACGTGCGCGGCTATCGATGCGGGGCAGGTCGGAGGCCGTGCGCGCGAAGATGGCCGAGGAGTCCATGATTCGCACCACCGAGCAGGTGGTCATGGTGCTCGGCACCATGAAGGGTGTCGCCATGAAGCTCGGACAGATGATGTCGGTGCTGGACATGGACCTGGTGCCGGAGGCGCATCGCGAACGGTTCCAGAAGCGGCTCGCCGTATTGCGCAATGCCGCACCGTCGGTGTCGTTCGAGTCGATGCGGCAGGTGATCGAGGAGGACTTCGGCCAGCCGCTCGACGCGATCTTCGCCGAGTTCGAGCCCGAGCCGATCGCGGCCGCGTCCATCGGCCAGGTGTATCGGGGCAAGCTGCACGACGGCCGACAGGTAGCGGTGAAGGTGCAGTACCCGGGCATCGATGCCGCGGTCCGGGCGGATCTGAAGAACCTGGCCATGTTCCGCCGGGTGCTGCAATCGGCGATGCCGTGGGTGACGCCCGCCGTGCTCGACGAGCTGCGGCTCAACATGGAAAGCGAACTCGACTACCAGGCCGAGGCCAACACTCAGCTACAGATCGCCGAGCTCTACGCCGGGCATCCGTTCATCGTGGTGCCGCGCTCGATGCCCGAGCTCAGCACCACCCGCGTGCTCGTCAACGAGTACGTGGCGGGCAAGGGATTCGACGAGATCCGGCAGCTGCCGGACGCGCAGCGGGACCGGATCGGCGAGATCATCTACCGGTTCTACGTCGGCTCGCTGTTCACCTTCAACGAGTTCTGCGGCGACCCGCATCCGGGCAACGTGCTACTGGCCGACGACGGCAAGGTCGCCTTCCTCGACTTCGGACTGTTCAACCGGATGGATCCCGAGCACGTGCAATTCGAGCTGACCTGCCTGCGCGCGGCCGCCGAGGACCGGGCCGAAGATCTGCGGGAGTTGATGATCGAGCGGGGCGTGATCGATTCGCCGGAGGAAATCGGCGCCGAGGAATGCCTGGAATACGTGCTCGCCGCGTCCGAATGGTGTCTCGTCGACGAGGATCTGACGATTACCCCGGAGCTGGCCAGCGGCGCGTTCCTGCTCGCGGTAGACCCGAGGGCCAGCGAGTTCGCCGGGATGAAGCAGCAGAATCTGCCGCCGGAACACTTGTTCTCGCGCCGCGCCGACTTCCTCACCTTCGGCATGCTCGGTCAGCTCGGCTGCACCGCCAACTGGCATCAGATTTCCCGCGAATGGCTCTACGACGAGCCGCCCGTCACCGAACTCGGCAAGGCACACCACGCGTGGCTGGCCGAGCATCCGCCTGTCGCGCCGAAGAAGCCGCGGACCAGGGCAAAGAAGGCCCCGAAAACCAGCCCCGAAGCGTAACCGCAGAAACGGAAGACCATGGCAGACACACGAGAATTCGACCTCGTCCTTTTCGGCGCAACGGGTTTCGTCGGCAAGCTCACCGCGGAGTATCTGATCACCGCGGCACCGGAGTCCGCCAAGATCGCCCTTGCCGGGCGGTCGCTCGACAAGCTCACCAAGGCCCGCACCGAGCTCGGTCCGGCGGCCGCGGACTGGGGGCTGGTGGTGGCCGATTGCACCGATGAAGTCGCGCTCGCCGCGCTGGCCGCGCGGACCAAGGTCGTGGTCACCACGGTCGGCCCGTACCTGCGCTACGGCCTGCCACTGGTCGCCGCTTGCGCGAAGGCCGGCACGCACTACGCCGATCTCACCGGTGAGCCGCTGTTCATCCGCGAAGCGATCGACCAGTACCACGAGCAAGCCGTCGCGACCGGCGCGAAGATCGTGAATTCCTGTGGGTACGACTCGATCCCGTCGGATCTGAGCGTGTACCAGCTGTACAAGCGCTCGCTGGAGGACAACACCGGCGAGCTCGAGGAGACCACGCTGGTGGCCTGGCTGAAGGGTGGCGTGAGCGGCGGCACCATCGATTCGGGCCGGGCGATGATGGAGGCGATCGCCGCCGACCCGAGCAAGGGATCGGTACTGGCGCACCCGTATTCGCTGAGCCCGGACAAGTCGATGGACCCGGACGTCGGTCGTCAGTCCGACCAAGCGCTCTCGCGTGCCAGCGCCATCGACCCGAGCCTCGACGGCTGGGTCAGCACGTTCGTCATGGCGGCGCACAACACCAAGATCGTGCGGCGGACCAACGGCCTGCTCGGCTGGGTGTACGGCAAGAACTTCCGCTACCGCGAGGTGATGAGCGCGGGCAAGTCGCCCGCCGCGCCGCTGGTGGCCGCGGGTGTGGCGGGTGGCATCGTCGCGACCATGGCGGCCGGTGCGGTGCTGTCCCGGGTGTCGGTCGGCCGCAAGCTGCTCGACCGGGTACTGCCCAAGCCCGGCACCGGGCCGAGCGAAAAGGCCCGCGACAGTGGCTGGTTCACCATGAAGACGTTCGCCCGCACCTCGTCGGGCGCGAAGTACGTGGCGACCTTCGCGGGCGAGGGCGACCCCGGCTACAAGGCGACCGCGGTACTGCTCGGCGAAAGCGGGCTGTGCCTGGCCTTCGACACCGACAAGCAGCCGGAGCTGGCGGGCATCCTCACCCCGGCCGCCGCGATGGGCGATGCGCTCACCGAGCGGCTGCGGGCGGCGGGGATGACCATCGAGGTCGCGCGGTCCTGAAACACGTTGCGACGGGCGGGGTTCGGTGCGCGAGCACCGAGTCCCGCCCGTCGTCGAATTCGGACGATCGATGATGAACCAACCGACGAGCGCGGACTCGGAAGTGAGCCAATGAATCTCGCACGACGCACGATGAACCACCCGGCGTTGGCCGCGGTGTACGAGCGAGCTTGGCGGCCGAGTCTGTTCTATCTGGCCAGCGGTCGCACGACGGCGGCGGATCGCCGGGATGCGGTCAGCACGCTGCGCCTCGGCGGGCCGCAGAAGGTACTCGATATCGCTTGCGGGCCAGGCAACTTCACCCGCTATCTGAGCAAGGCGTTGACCGGTGACGGCTTCGCCATCGGCCTCGACTACTCCGAGCCGATGCTCGCCCGTGCCGTCACCGACAACGCGGGGCCACGCGTCGGCTACCTGCGTGGCGATGCCCGTGCGCTCCCGTTCGCCGACGCCACCTTCGATGCGGTGTGCTGCTTCGGCGCCCTCTACCTCATCCCCGACCCGATCGCCGCGACCCGCGAAATGATCCGCGTGCTGGCACCGGGCGGGCGCATCGCCATCACCACCAGCTACCGCGCCGACAACACCTTCGGGGAGGTCAGCCGGGTCGTCGGTGGCTGGAGCGGCCTACGCGTCTTCGGCACCAACACCTTCCCCGACCTCTTCGCCGAAGCGGGCCTCGTCGACATCGACCAATCCGTGCACCGCCTGCTCCAGTACGTCAGCGCCACCCGTCCCGAGTAGTCCACAGACCGGGGTACAGGCCCTGTGAGCCGCATGGAAGGTCTGTGGGTGAGCTCGCGGGCTGCCATGAACAACGACGCCGACGCCCTCGGTTGAACCGGCTACTCAGCTGCTGTGCTCAGCGGCCCGCCCCTCGTCCGCGATCCCAGCACGGACAAGGGGCGGGCGGGTTGGCAGCTGGATCAGCTGCCCGCGCTGCCGGTGGACGGACGTGCCCGGCGCAGGTCGCACGCCGCGCGATCGGCGTCCGGCCGGTCGGCGCCCGAGCGGGCGCAGCCATGGGCGGTGTAGCCGTGCTCGTCATAACCCCAGCGGTCATAGCCCCACCGGTCGTAACCCCAGCGGTCGTAACCCGATCGGTCGAAACCGCCTCGGTCGTAACCCGAGCGGTCATAACCGAATCGGTCATAACCGGCTCGGTCGTAACCGTCGGGACCGTAACCATCGGGACCGTAGCCGTCGTCGGGCTCGCTGGGCTTCGGCAAGCTCGGGGTCGTCACCGGTGGAGCGGTGGTTTCCGGCGGAGCGGTCGTCACCGGCGGAGCGGTCGTCACCGGCGGAGCGGTCGTCACCGGCGGAGCCGTGGTAACCGGCGGAGCCGTGGTCACGGGTGCCTGGGTAACCGGCGTCGCAGGCGCGACAGTGGCGGGCGCGGCGGGGCTCTGATCAGGAGTTGCGAACGCCGGAACGATCAGCGCGGCGGGCGCGAGTGCCAACGCCCCGGCAGCAGCGGTCAGCATGACCACCTGCTTCACCTTGCCTCGACTTCTGCTCCACTGCGACATGTTCGACCTCCATCTCGAAGCGAGCGCGCTAGCCCGCACTCCGCTCCCCCTATCGGTCGACTGCCCAATTTCGATACACACCAGTGACTTTCATAACCGGCCCTACTTCTAGGGTCTTGCCCCACCCCGCCGACCCGACTAAAAGCCACGCGCAGTCATCTTCCCAACCGGGCTGGGCTACAGCCAGATGGGGTAGTCGCTGGGGCCGAGGCGATCGATGGTGTTGGAGATCTGGGCGACCAGGTGCCATGGTCGATCGGTGTCGGTGGTGGCTTTGCCGCTGGTGAGGATGGCGCCGGAGAGGCCGCGGGACGAGTCGGCCCAGCCGTACTGGGTGGTGAGTCCGCTGCGACCGAAGTGAGATCGGGTGTTGCGGCCGAACTTCGATCTGCGCCCGCCCAGTTCGAAGCCCGCTCGACTCACTCGTCCGGCGAGCCCGGGGATGCGGTCGGCTGGTTGTATCGCCTCGCGCAGTGTGCTCGGCCGCATGATCCGCACGCCGTCCAATTCGCCACCGCGCGTGAGGATTTCGTAGAACCGCGACAACTCGAAGGCCGTCGTCACCAGATTCCCCGACGGGAGTTCGGCGGTGAGGAATGCTCGCGTCGCGGATTCCGATACCGCTCCGCCCAGCCCGCCGCCGAGCGCCTTGCGCGCCAGATACTTCGATATGCGTGACGGTCCCGGCCCGGTCTTCACTCCGGCCACGACCTTGTCGACATCCTCCGGTCGAACCCCGAAGTTGTTCCACCGGAAGCCCAATGGCTCGAGCACCTGTTCGGCCAGGTGCTCTCGCATCCGCTTCCCGGTGGCCCGTTGCACCAGCAGCCGTTGAATCAGCCCACTGGTCATCGCGTGGTAGATCCGGAACCGCCCCGGTGGCCAGCTGGGCACCAGGTCGGCCAGCCCGCGCGCGGCCAGTTCCTCGTCGACCACCAACTCGAAACCCTTGTAGGGCGGCGTAACAAACGGCACACCCGCCGAATGCGAAAGGACATGTCCGATCGTGATCCGATCCTTGCCGTTGGCGGCGAACTCCGGAATGTACTTACACACCGGGTCGTCGAGCCGAAATGCGCCCTGCTCTATGAGCATGAACATCAGCGCCGCCGAAACACCCTTCGCCGTCGAGAATCCACAGAACGGAGTCTCGGGCGTCGCGGGCACCTTGATCGCGTCCACCCCGTCCCCCGGCGCATTCCCCCAGCCGTGTCCGATACTGCGGTTCAACACGATCTTCCCGTTGCGCCGCAAACACACCTGAATCGCCGGTGTCGTCCCCATCCGGTACCACGCCCGCACCGACTCCCACAGCGCCTCGACCTCCCCGCGGGCCAACCCGGCCGCCGCCGGATCGTCCTCGTCCCCGACTGTGGTCACCGAGTCCAGGTCCTCGGCGACGGCCACCAACGTGCCAGGAAGTGCGCTCATTTGCCCAGCATATCGACCTTTATCTGAGATAAGGGTGAGAGAAAGCCCAGTCGGCGCGGTGATCGAAGCGACGGCCGCGCAGGTACACTCCTGGTGTCCGATACAGACCCGTACTCGTGTCACCAACATTCGCCGTGGTGTCGCTTTCGTGTACTCCCGACCTGATTTCGGACCGCAAGGCGATCCGGCAACACAAACGGAGAACTGGTGCGGTATTTCTTGATGACGACGACCCTCTTGGTGGCAGTTTCGGCGTTGTCCGGCACGGCGGTATCGTCCGCCGAACCGAATTCGTCCGCCGCGCAATGGCAAGGGCAGCTCGATCAGCTCGTGGCCGATGTCGGTGTCCCTGGCGCCCAAATGGTGGTATCCGGGAACGGATCGGACGCCCAGCTCAATAGCGGCGCCGGGAATTTGGGCACCGGCGGTTCCTTCCCGGACAACGCCCGAGTTCGGATCGCCAGCAACACCAAGTCTTTCGTCGCGACGGTGGTGTTGCAGCTGGCGGCGGAGCAGCGGGTGGACCTGGACGCTCCGGTGCAGCGGTATCTACCCGGCGTGATTCGTGGGCCGGGCGGCGACGGCAGCCTGATCACGGTCCGAAACCTGTTGCAGCACACCAGCGGAATCCCCGACTACCTGGCGTACTTGGATATCGAGTCCGTCGAGGCGTTACGTCGCCCTCGCCCGGCGGACGAGTTGATCCGGCTCGGGCTCGATCAGCCGTCCGACTTCGCCCCCGGGTCGGACATCGGCTATTCCAATACGAACTATCTGCTGGCAGGCAAGCTGGTCGAGCAGCTGACAGGTCTACCGGTGGGGGTGGAGGTCACCCGCCGGATCCTGTTGCCCCTCGGACTGCACGACACCTACTGGCCGGTCTTCCCGTTGGAGAATGTCATTCGGGGACCCCATCCGCGGGCTTACCACAACTTCGACGGAAATCTCGTCGACATCACCGATATCGACCCCAATTGGGGCCTGGCCGACGGAGCCATGGTGTCCACCGGTGCCGACCTGAATCGCTTCTTCATGGCTCTGCTGTCCGGAAAGCTGCTGCCGCCAGCACAATTGGCCGAGATGCAACGCACTGTCCCGTTCGGCGATCCGGCTTCGGCGGGCGGCCTCGGTCTCGGCTTGGTCCACCGGACCACCTCCTGCGGCCTCGAAACCTGGGGTCACGGCGGTGCGATGGCCGGTTTCATGGTCTTCGGCGCGGCAACAGCGGACCGTGCGATCACCGTGAGCCTGAACCAGATTCCCGCGCCGCCGACCGACACCATGCAGGCAGATATGGACAGAATCGTCGACGCCGCACTGTGCTCGCCCTGACAGGTGTGCCCAACGTGCCTCTCGCACACCCGTCGCCCGTCCGGTACCCTCGGACAACGAAACGGTGTGCGAGAGCGCACGTCCGCCGTTTTCAGTCCGGCTCCTCCGGCAGCGGCGGTGCGGCACCGAGGTCGACCATACGGCGGAGCATTCCCGGCGTCAGCGCGAATTCGAATTCGGCTCCGCCGCTTTCGAAAACGAAGGTCAGATAGCCGTCTCGATGAAGGGGAGCGCGCCGGACCGAGCAGTGCTCGCCGACGATCACCCAGCTACCGATGGTCAATTGATCGAACATCGAACCTCCCACCCTTTGGCCTATGCCACTGTCGATGTGTGGACTATGCCATTCGTAGCGAAGAGGTGTCAATGCCGAAAAATGGCCTATGACCTGCTGGAATACTCCTGTTGGAACATCCATTTTTCGGGCGGGTGGATGATCTCGTCGAGCTGGAGCACGGCAGCGTCGGCGGTGTGCAGCGTGAGTTGATAGACCAGCACGGCGGCGGGCCGGGCCAGTCCGAGGTGGCGGCGCTCCTCGGCGGTGGCGAGGCGGGCACTGACCCGGTCGCGCAGGTAGGACACCCGGCGATCGGTCACCGATTCGAGGTAGCGCAGGGTCCCACCGGAGAGCCGATCGGCACGGAGCAACAGTGGCGCGGCCTCGGCGAGGTCGCCCGCGAACCAGGACGTGGCGATCTCGGTGGCGCCGGATCCGTTGCCGGTCAAGCGTTTCCGCATGATCACCGCACTCCCCTTCGGCAGCCCGAGCACCTCGACGACATGACCGGGACCGGCGACGACCGCGGCCTCCAGCAGGGTCATCGCGGCCGATTCGGCGTAGGCCGAACCATATTGCGGCGGCTGCTCACGCAGGACGAGACCACCGGGCCGGTCGGCAACGTAGGTGCCGGAGCCACGACGCGACTCCACGATCCCCTGCTGCCGCAACGTATTCAGCGCCTTCGCCGCGGTCGGCCTTGCCACCTTCCACTGGGCGGCGAGCTCACGCTCCGACGGAACTTCGGCGCCCGGCGCGAGCTCACCGCGCTCGATCCGATCGCGGATGTACCCCGATATCTGCAGATATTTCGGCAGTACTTCATCGATTTCGGACACCGGTCGCCTCTCTGCGCACACCGCCTCCGACCACTGGGCCACCCCTGCGGGCCAGGCGGCAAGTGTACCAATCGTGCCCGATATCACAGGGAAAGTGCGCGGCCAAGCAGGTCCCGGCGGGCGTTACCGACCGGTAGAGTGCCCATCCAGTACGGCGCTCCATCGAGTACTGCGCTCCATCCAATACAGCGCCAGCGGAGTGGACCGAACAGAGGGGGTTACCCAGATGGCGGTACCGGACACCGGACAGACGATGGCACGACAACTGTACGCGGCGGCCACCGGCGACGGCGATGGCCAGCCCTTCGAACTGGCCGCCGATGTCGCCGAAAACCTCGCTGCCGCTTGCGACAAACTGGTCGAGGACCTACACCGGGCAATGGCTACCGGCCAGCTCGTGACGGACGTGACGGGATTCCCGAATCTGCCGACCGGACAAGGGCTTTCCCGCGGCTTCAACGAAAAGGGCAGGCAATATCTGGACACCCTGGCGGCCTTCCAGGAAACAGCACTGCTTTTCAAGGCCGCCTATCTGGCGGCGGGCAAGAGATTCGCCGACGCCGAAGCGGCACGCAAAGCCGCACTCGACCTGGTCGCCGAACATTCAGCGGCCCGATGAGCAACCATCGAGACAGCTGAGAGACCGCCATGGCAGATTCCGCGGCCCGCGCGACCGCCGAAAGCATCCGGCAGGAACTCGCCGGATTACGCACCGGCGCAACCGATCCGGCCTACGCACCGGATCGGGAACGCTTCGGTTCCTATACCCATCAGGAGATCTGGGACCTCGTCCACGAAGCGCTCGACCCGGCCGCGCTCGGCCAGACGGCGGCGGCGTGGCAGGCGAACGCGGACGCGCTCGCCGAAGCGTTCCAAGCCTTTTCCGACGCCGCCAACCGGGAATTCGCCCGCTGGTCGGGCCGCGCCGCGGACGCCGCACTACGGGCCACCCGGGAATTCGCCCTCGTCGGTGCCGAGGCGCATGAGGTTTGCCGCGCGGTCGCGCGCCTGATGGAGTTGAATGGCGATGCCGCGCAAACTATCCGGGGAGCGATCCCACCGCCCCAGCGGTACCGGCCGCTGGACGATCCGGCCGCCGAGGCGGTCTACGGCGGAAAACGGAAAATGGAGCACGACAGCGCGGCGGCTGACATCGAAGCCGATGTCAGGGACACGATGACCTACGTCTATGCCCCGACCATGCCCGCGTCCGGCGACCGGGTACCCCGGTTCGTCCCGCCACCAGATGGACCGGGCGCACCGGTCAGACCCGGCTCCGGCGACGGGGGCGGCGCACGGTGAAATGGGTGCTCACCCCGGACGAGTTCTCGCATGTCTGGGAAAACGAAACCAACCTCGACCGCAAGCCATACCCGGTCAACATGGTGCCCGCGGCCACCGTGCGCACCGAATCCGAGTACGCCGCACTGCGATTACCTCAGCGCTTCGCCCGGCAAGCCGATCCCGACCTGGCCGCCGCCCTCATGCTGTGCGGCCGCACCGATGCCACCACCATCACCGTCTCCGGTGAACGCAGCACGCCGCCGCGCAACGGGTCCAGCGGCGATGCCGAGCGCATCCTCGCCTTCGCCGCGGTGGTGCACAACCACGCGGGCATCCTGGTCGCCACCCCCGACAAGGTGACGGTCCTGATGTGCCATGCCCGCGCGGTCGGCGAGCGGCTGGTGCAGATCATCGGCTCGGCACCGGCGGGCAGGCTCGCCGCGATGCGCGAACCGCAGGACGCGGTGCTGAGCCCGGATCGCACCGAACCGTTCGTCACCAACGGTCATCGCGGTGCCGCCCGCTTCCGGCAGACGCTGCGCAAACCCGTCGACGGCCGCGGCTTCCTCACCGTCACTGTGGAACCCGACAACCCGATGTCGCCGCCAACCCGCCACCGCACCTGGCTCGATTTCACCGGCGACGGCCGCTACCTGCTGACCACCTCGCAGGACCTCATCCTGACCCCGGTCTCCGACGAAGACTTCGCCGCCCAATTCGTCAGCCTGGCGCACATTCGCGCGTGACACGACATGAGCCCCTCCGCGTTCCGGCGCCGTGGCAGTTGGCTCGTGGTTAGGTGTAGTGCATGGCGAAGATCCAATGGTCCATCGCGGCCACCGAGGCCCTGAAAGCCGATGGATTGCGGATCGCCGAGCTGGACACCGCGGGCACGCCCGGGTTCCCCGGTGACAAGAAGGCGGGCCAGGAGCTGTTGGCCGAGCGCGCCGAGGTGTTGTCGAGCCTGCAGGAACGGCTCTATGCCAATGGGCGATCAGGTGATTCGCGCAATGTGCTGCTGGTCTTGCAGGGCATGGACACCTCGGGCAAGGGCGGCATCGTCCGGCACGTCATCGGGTCGGTCGACCCGCAGGGCGTCGACCATGCCGCGTTCGGCGTGCCGACCGCGCAGGAGAAGCGGCACCACTACCTGTGGCGCATCCGCAAGGCGCTGCCCCGAGGTGGGCAACTCGGTGTGTTCGACCGCTCGCACTACGAGGACGTGCTGGTGGTGCGCGTGCACAACCTGGTGCCCGAGGCGGAATGGGAGCCGCGCTACGACGAAATCAACGCGTTCGAGCGGGAACTCGTGGACGCGGGCACCACGCTGGTGAAGGTGGCGATGTTCGTCTCGCTCGGCGAACAGAAGAAGCGGCTGCGCGAACGCCTGGACCGACCGGACAAATACTGGAAGTTCAACCCGTCCGATATCGACGAACGCGCCTACTGGCCCGCCTACCAAGAGGCGTACCAGGCCATGCTCGATCGCACGTCCACCGACTATGCCCGATGGCACGTGATACCCGCCGACCACAAGTGGTACGCCCGCCTTGCCGTCACCGAACTGCTCATCGAGGCGCTGATCCAGCTGAAATTGGATTGGCCGCCGGCGAAATTCGACGTCGAGGAGCAGAAGCGGCGCCTGGCCGAATCCTGAGTCCGCCGAGCCGCGTGTCGCCTTGGGCGACAACACGACCGGCGGGTGGGTCAGCGCGATTACACCAGAGGTCGAACTTCCTCGGCGATGAAGCGCACGAAGCCCTCGGGATCCGGCTCATCGGAGGTCGGCTGAACGACGACGGTATCCGCCCCCGCCTCCGCGAGACGGATGACGGCGTCGGCGACGGCGTTGGCATCACCGGCGACTCCGGCGCCCGGCGCATGCTGCGGTGTCCGCTCCGCGGCGAGCCGCGCCTCGGCGTCCGGGCCGGTGACGGCGAGCAGATTCGCCACGACCACGTGCCGATCGGTGCGTCCCGCCGTCGCGCGTCCTTCATCGATGAGCTTGCGCGCGGCGCGAACGCCGTCCGCGTCGGTGATCGAATCCAGCAGCGTCCCATCGGCGTGCGCGCCACAGACACGAATCGAGCGCGGACCGCGCGCACCGGCGTAGACCCTCGGCGGCGCGAGCGGCGGCCAATCCAGCGCCACCTCAGCCAACCGCACATACCGACCGGCTGCGGTGACCCGCTCACCCGCGAGCAGCGCACGCAACGCGTCCAGATACTCACTCAGCAAGGTGACCGGCGATTCGACCCGCGCGCCGACCTGCCCCATCCAGTCCTGCACTCCGTGACCGACACCGAGCACCAGCCGGTCAGGGAACAGTCGGTCCAAGGTCGCGGCTTCCATCGCGGTCAGCGCCACATTGCGCAGCGGCACCGGCAACAGCCCGATGCCGACACTCAGCCGCTCTGTCCAAGCCAAAGCCGCTGCGGCACTTGCGATTCCACTCTCCAGGAAGCAGTCTTCCCAGAGCCACAGCTGCTCCAGCCCGGCCTCCTCGGCGACGCGGGCCACGGCACGCAGCCGCTCGGGTGGATTCTGGGGACGAAAAACAGCACCGAGAACAGTCATCCCATCATTTCTACTCGGTGGGTCCGACAACTGGGGCGACACCCGCGACACCCAGTACGCCCGATATTTCGGAATCTCTCAGGTTCACCCACGATGATGTGGGCCGTGGCCCGATCACGCGGGGATGATTTTCCAGATCTACCATCGTGGCGGCAGGTACCGGCAGTCGAGCGAAAGGCGTGGTGAGCGCACGGTGAGCAAGAACCCGGGTGGGAAGAAGAACCCGTTGCTGGCGGCGGATCGCGCCGAACGCAATCGCAAGATCTTCATCCAAGTGGCCGTAGCCGCCGTACTGATCGCGCTCATCGCGGCGATCGGCATCGGTGTCGCGGTGAAGAAGGCCCGCAAGGACGATCCGGGCCCCACCCCATCCATCCCGGCGGCCGCGAATCAGAACGCGGCGGGCATCACCGGCACGATCACCGACAACGGCTCGGTGCGCATCGGCAAGCCCGATGCCAAGGTCACCGTCCGGGTCGTCGCCGACCTGCAGTGCCCCGCCTGCAAGGGCTTCGAGGGCGCCAACGCCAAGGTGCTCGACGAGGCCGTGAAGAACGGCACCGCCGCGGTCGAATACAACGTGATCGCGTTCCTGGACAAGGCGTCCACCACCCGCTACTCGACGCGCTCGGCGAATGCCTCGTACTGCGTCGCCGAAGCTGATCCGTCGAAGTACATGGCCTGGGTGTCCGCGATGTTCGCCCAGCAGCCCGCCGAGGGCGGCGCGGGTCTGCCGGACGACAAGCTGGTCCAGATCGCGAAGGACGTTGGCTACCCGGACGCGGTGGCGAGCTGCATCACGGATCTGAAGTACGACAAGTACATTCAGGCACGCACCGATGACGTGCTGAAGAGCGGCATCAAGTCGACTCCGTCGGTCTACGTCAACGGCAAGCAGATCGAGTCGAGCCAGGAGATCTTCGGCCCCGGCGGCCTCGCACCCGTGATCGCCGCCGCCGCGGCGCAGTGATCACCGCCCCACCCCGGGCCGCCTGGATACTGCTCCTCGGCGGGCTGGCCGGCTGGCTGGCCTCGGTGGCGCTGACCGTCGAACGGTTCAAGCTGTTCACCGATCCGGGCTATACCCCGTCGTGCAGCATCAACCCGATCCTGTCCTGTGGATCGGTGATGGTGACCGAGCAGGCCGCGGTGTTCGGGTTCCCCAACCCGCTCATGGGCATCGCCGGCTTCTCCGTGCTGGTCACCCTCGGTGTGCTCGCGGTGGTCGGGGTGGGGTTCCCACGCTGGATCTGGGGCGGGCTGTGGCTCGGCCTCGCGCTCGGTGTCGGCTTCGTCTGCTGGCTGATCTTCCAGAGCCTGTACCGGATCAACGCGCTGTGCCCGTACTGCATGGTGGTGTGGGCGATCATCACCCCGCTGCTCGCGGTGGTCACCGATCAGCTCTGGGGCGGGTCACGCGGCCCGCTCCGGGTGCTGGCGGAGTGGCGATGGACGATCGTCGCGCTGTTCTACGCGGTGGTACTGCTGCTGATCTTCCTGCGGTTCCAGGACTACTGGCTGTCGCTGGTCTAGTTCGGCGTACCCAGTGCGAGTACCACGCTGACCGTGCGGTGGGCGCCCGTGGCGTCGATGATCTCCAGCTGAACGGTGTCGGCGGGCTTGCGCACGTTGATCGCCGCGTGCAGCGCGCGGGCCGAGGTGATCGCGCGACCGTCCACCGAGGTGATCACCTCGCCGTTGGTGAGCCCGGCCGAGTAGGCGGGCAGCCCGTAGATCGCCAGATCGATCCGTGCCCCCAGGGGTTTCGCGTCGGAGATCAGCACGCCGAGCGTCGCGGTCGGCCCGACGTGCACGGTCTCGGTCGGTGTCCCGGAGCGGATCTGGCCGACCACCCGCATCGCCGTATCGATCGGCACCGCGTAGCCGTTCGGGGGTCGGCCCGCTGATTGATCCGGATCGCCCGACGCGGCGGCGATCACCCCGATCACCGCGCCGTCGCGGTCGGCGAGTGCGCCGCCGGACTGCCCGGAGGTGACCGGGGCAGCGACCTCCAGCATCCCGGTGAGCGGCTTGCGGGACAGGTCGGCGGAGTTGAGCGCGACGATGGTGCTGTCCAAATCGGTGAGCGTGCCGTGGATCGCCGTCGGCGTGCCGCCGACCCCGCCCGCGTTGCCGATCGCCAGCACCTCGTCGCGCACCCGCAGGTCGGCCGAGCTGCCGATGCGGGCAGCCACCAGATCGGCCGCACCCGACAACGCGAGCAGCGCGATATCGGCGCTGGAGTCGTAGCCGAGCACCTCGGCGTCATAGGTCCGCCCGTTGCCGACATCGGTGACCGTCACGGTGTCCGCGCCCTTGATCACGTGATGGCTGGTCAGCACCTGACCGTCCGCGGTGAGCACGATGCCCGACCCGGCGGCGCCGAGCCCGAACGGCTTGGTCGAGGCGCTGATCTCCACCAGCGCCGGGTCGACGACGGCGGCGACGGCCAGCGGATCGAGGGGCGGCGGCGCCGGAACGACGATCGGCGCGGCGACCTCGCTCGCACTGGGCGGCCAGCCGGGCAATTCACCCCGATAGCCGAGGAATCCGGCCACAGCAAGCAGCGCGGCGACGATCGTCGCCAGCGCGCGGCCCCCATACCGTTGGTCATTCATCGCTTCCCGCCTCGGCCTGCCTGCGAATTCCATTGTGGCCGGAGATCTTGTGGCACGTCCGTTATGGGGCATGTTTGGCACTTGGTGCCATGCGGCGGTAGGCATGTATGCATGACAACTGCCGCTGCCTATGCCGTACCCGCACCCGATGGCACGTTCGAGAAGGTGACGATCGAGCGCAGGGAGTTGGGCCAACACGACGTGCTGATCGACATCAAATACGCGGGTATCTGCCATTCCGACATCCACACCGCCCGCGACGAATGGGGTGGCGCCAAGTACCCCTGCGTGCCGGGTCACGAGATCGCGGGCCTGGTCGCCGCGGTCGGTTCCGCGGTGAGCAAGTACCAGGTGGGCGACCGCGTCGGCGTCGGCTGCATGGTCGATTCCTGTGGCAAGTGCGGGCCGTGCCTGGCCGACGAGGAGCAGTACTGCACCCGCGGCGCCACCATGACCTACAACACGCCGGTCGACCCGGCCGTCCAGCCCGGCGGATACACCATGGGCGGCTACTCCACCCAGATCGTGGTGACCGAGAACTTCGTCGTCGGCATTCCCGAGGGCATCGGGCTCGACGTGGCGGCGCCGCTGCTGTGCGCGGGCGTCACGCTGTTCTCCCCGCTGCGGCACTGGAACGCCGGACCGGGCAAGAAGGTCGCCATCATCGGCATGGGCGGGCTCGGGCATGTCGGGGTGAAGATCGCGTCCGCGCTCGGCGCCGAGGTCACCGTGCTCAGCCACTCGCTGAGCAAGCAGGAGGACGGCAAGCTGTTCGGCGCCAGCCACTACTACGCCACCAGCGACAAGCAGACCTTCCGCGAACTGCGCGGCCGGTTCGACCTCATCCTCAACACCGTCTCGGCGGACCTGCCGATCGACGACTACCTGAAGCTGCTGAACCTCGACGGCACCCTGGTGATCCTCGGCCTCCCGGAAAACCCGATGAGCGTCAAGCCGTTCACCATCGCCGGTTACCGGCGCTCGCTCGCCGGATCGATGATCGGCGGCATCGCGCAGACCCAGGAGATGCTGAACTTCTGCGCCGAACACGGCATCGGCGCGGAAATCGAGGTGATCTCGGCCGACGAGATCGATGGCGCCTACGAGCGCGTGGTCGCCAGCGACGTCCGCTACCGCTTCGTCATCGACGTGTCGACCATGTGAGATTCGCGGCTCGCGCACCGCGCCACTGGCCGAGCACGCCAGGTGAGGCCCGCTGTCGATGTCGACGGCCGCCAGGGGTCCGCTCGCCCGGCCGGGCAGGTTGCGGGCGGACCTGGGTGCACCTGGGTACGTTGACGTGGTGGCTGCGGATGACGACGAAACGACGCCTCCCGCCGGAATCTCGGCGCCCGCCGGCGAGGCGGTGGTCACCGCCGAGGTGACCACCGGACCGCCGCCGTGGTTGCTGCGGGCGTTCCTGCTCGCGGCGGCGACGGTGGCGGGGCTGTTCGCGAGCTATTGGGCACTGACCCGGCTGCAGGGCTTGCTGACCATCCTGTTGGTTTCGCTGTTCCTGGCGTTCGCCATCGAGCCCGCGGTGAACTGGCTCGCGCGCCGTGGGATGCGGCGCGGGCCCGCGACCGGAGTGGTCTTCCTCGTCTTGGCCGTGATCGTCGTCGGATTCTTCTGGACGCTCGGCTCATTGCTGATCGATCAGGTCACCACCCTGGTCAACAACGCGCCGCAGTACGCCGACCAGGGCATCGACTGGGCCAACCGCACCTTCAAGACGCACCTGTCCGGTACCGACATCGAGAAATACACCAGCAATTGGAGTAAATATCTCGAGGGCATGGCCGGAAATGCCTGGGATATCGGCACGAAGACGATCGGCGTGGTCTTCCAGTCGCTCGGCGTGCTGCTGTTCACCTATTATTTCGCGGCCGACGGACCGCGCTTCCGTAACGCCGTGTGTTCCCTGTTGCCGCCGCGTCGGCAACGGCATGTGTTGCGCGCCTGGGACATTGCCGTGGAGAAGACCGGCGGCTACATCTACTCGCGCGGCCTGCTCGCGCTCGCCTCCACGCTGGCGCATTACGTCGCGCTGCGAGTGCTCGATGTGCCGTCCGCCTTCGCGCTCGCGCTCTGGGTCGGTGTCGTCTCGCAGTTCATTCCGACGGTCGGCACCTACCTCGCCGGGGCACTGCCGGTCATTGTCGCGCTGGTGCACGACCCCTCGGACGCGCTGTGGATTCTCGGCTTCATCGTGCTGTATCAGCAGTTCGAAAACTATGTGCTGCAACCGAGAATCACCGCGACCACCCTCGACATGCACCCCGCCGTCGCCTTCGGTGCGGTGCTGGCGGGGGCCGCGCTACTCGGTGCGACCGGTGCGCTGCTTGCCATTCCGGTCACCGCGACGGTCCAAGCGTTCAGCGGCGCCTACATCCGTCGCTACGACGTCGAGACCGACGTCGACACGACGAAACCGGAACCGCCGCCGAAGAAGAAGCCCCGAAAATGGTCCCGGCAGTTGACCTTTCGCTTCACTGGCTCCGGCCAGCCGCCGACGGATTAACCGCACATGCCCGGACCTGCTCGTTCAGCGCCCGCGTCACCACGCCCAGCGGCGCCCTGTTGCGCGGTGTCGTACTCGACCTGAATGGTGAGCCGATCATCGATGGTGAAGACCGTGAGCTTCGGCGGCACGTCGCCGGACTTCGCCGTCGGCGCCGTGCTGCAGACCATGATCGGCGGGCTGCTGCTGCAGTGGCTGGTCGACCCGGCCAACGCACCGCCCGCCGACACGCTAGCCGCGGGCCTTCGCACGCTGGCCGAGGCTGTCGACCCCGCCTGACCGACGCCGGGCGACCACCCGGCGAACTCGCCGACCGGTGCTACCGTTCCCGCCCGTGCCGATCATCCATGCTGGAACGATGGCGATTCTGCTGGCGCTGGTCTCGATGTGCTCCACGCTGATCGGCGGGTTCGTCGCGGTGCGCATCGGCGACCGCAAACATCTGGTACTCGGACTCGCCGCGGGCGTGATGCTCGGCGTGGTCTTCTTCGACCTGCTGCCAGAGGCGCTGGAACAGTCCAGCCAGCAGGTGCTCGGGGTGCCCGCCGCACTGCTCGCCGCGGTGGTCGGGTTTCTCACCATCCACGTGATCGAACGCGCGGTCGCCATTCACACCGGCCACGAGCAGGAATTCGGCACGCACACCCATGGTTTCGAATCCGTCGGCATCCTCGCCGCCGCCGGGCTGATCTTTCACAGCCTCTTGGACGGCCTCGGCATCGGTCTCGGTTTCCAGGCCGGCGCAGGCGTCGGCGCCGCGGTCGCCATCGCGGTCATCGCGCACGACTTCGCCGACGGTTTCAACACTTTCACCATCTCGACCCTCTACGGCAACGCCCGCAAGCGCGCGCTGACGCTACTCGGCCTCGACGCGATCGCCCCCGTGGTCGGCGCGGTGATCGGCACCCTGATCCACGTCCCCGACGGCATGGTCGGCCTCTACCTCGGCTACTTCGCCGGTTTCCTGCTGTACCTGGCCACCGCCGACATCCTGCCGGAAGCACACGCCGTGCACCCCTCCCGCCTCACCCTCGCCTGCACGGTGACGGGCGCGGCGCTCATGCTTGGCGTCGCCGCGCTGAACCACTGACCGCGGTCGCGGTCAGAACACCGTCCGCGGCATCAACACCACCCCCCAGCCATCCGGGTCGGGAAAGGTCAACCCGCCGTTGGCGGTCCAGTACGGGTTCTCCGCCTCGACCGGCTCGACACCGAACTCCGCCAGCCGCCGCGCGACCTCGGACATCCGCGCCGCATCGGTGAAGTACAGGACCAGCAGGTTTTCCGCACTCGGCGCCGTACCCGGGCTGCCGTCCACATGTGTCGTGAACTCCAGGTGGTAGCCGGTCCCCGGCAGTCCGACCATTACTCCGTCGTAGCCCCCGTGGTTTTCGAACCGGTAGAGCTCGCGCAGGCCGAGCCCTTCGACATAAAAGCGCACCACCTCGTCCAGCTGATCCGTCGGCCGCGCGATCCGCACCTGCGCCACCGGCAACGACTCGGGCCACATGTTGTTCTCTGCTTTCACATTTCGACAGTACGACGTGATAGCAAGCAACCGAGGTTGACTATCTCCGATTTAGTCAACTAAGGTTGCTTTCATGTCCACCCCGGAAATTCCCGAAACAGGCGATCCCGCCGGTCGGCTCGCGGCCGTGGTCGCGTTGCGGCGCTTGGCCGATCAGCTGGAAGACAACGCCGTCGAGGAGGCGATGCGGGCGGGCTGGAGTTGGCCGCAGGTCGCCGAGGCGCTCGGTGTCACCCGGCAAGCAGTGCACAAGAAGCACGCCAAGCGGCTCATCGCCGCGGGCGTCAGCCTGAGGAGGCGTTGACCGATGACCCCATTCGACGAATACCTGCATGCCGTCATCACCGAGGGCAGCAGTGAGGCGCAACGCGACGGATCGGCGACCGTCGAGGCGCAACATCTGCTGCTCGCGATTGCCGGGCAGGAGGGCACCGCACCGCAACGCGTGCTGGCCTCGGTCGGGCTCGACCACCAGTCGATCCGTGACGCACTGCGTCGGGAGTTCGAGCACAGCCTGAGCGCGGCCGGGGTGTCCCCTGCCGCGATAGCGCCATCGGGCTCGCGCGGCTACTACAAGGGTCGCCCGAACGTCGGCGCCTCGACCAAGCTCGCACTGGAGCGCAGCTTCAGTTCCGTTGCCCGCAAACGGGATCTGCGGCCCGCCCATGTGCTGCTCGGCATATTGCGTGCCGAGGTCGGGACCGTGCCGCGAGCACTGGCCCTGGCGGGCATCGATCGAACCGACCTGCAGGCACGGGTGCAGCAGACTCTCGAAGAGGCATGATGAGCGACCATCCGGAAGTACAAACCCTTTTGGACGAGGCCGTGTGCGAAGGCCTACCCGGCATCATCTGCGAGATCCGCGACGAGCGCGGCCGCTGGTTCGGCGCCGCGGGCGTGGCCGATACCACGACCGGCCGCCAACGCGACGAACAGGAACAGTTCCGGATCGGCAGCGCCACAAAGGCATTCACCGCAACGGTGGTGCTGCAGCTCGTCGCGGAGGGCAAGCTGAGCCTCGATGACCCGGTGGACAGCTGGCTGCCCGGCTTGATCGCGGGCAACGGCAACGACGGCACCTCGATCACCATCCGCCAGCTGCTCGACCACACCAGCGGACTGTTCACCCACACCGACGACGAACAGGTGCGCTCCGGCGAAGGCTGGCTGCCCGAGCAGCTGGTGCGCATCGCCGTGACCCACCCGCCGTACTTCCCGCCCGGCGCGGGCTTCAGGTACTCCAACACCAACTACGTCGTCGCCGGGATGATCGTCGAGCGGGTGACGAATGAGCCGATCGCACAAGAGATCTCACGCCGAATCAGCGAGCCGCTCGGGCTGACCGGCACCTACTCGGCGGGCACCGAAACGCGGATACGCGGACCACACCCGCGGCACTATTCGACCCTGTTCAACCCCGCACCCGAGGCCGAGGTCCACGACATCACCGAGATGGACCAAACCTGGAGTGGCGCAGCAGGTGACATGATCTCGACCACGGGCGACCTGCAGCTGTTCCTGCGCGCGCTATTGAGCGGACAGCTGCACCCACCGGCTCAGCACCAGCAGATGTGGACGACCATATCGACCGATGGTTCGGATTGGGTACCGCACACACGCTATGGGCTCGGTGTTTTCTCCCAGGAACTACCGTCCGGCGCAACGGTTTACGGTCTGGGCGGGGCCACCATGGGCTCGTGGACCTGGGCGATGGGCAGCCGCGACGGCAGCCGGATCGTGGTGACCCAGACCAACGGGGACTGGAACGACCCGCTGGACGTCTTCACCACCGTGCTGCAAACCCAGTTCAGCTCATCCGTACCGACGTCCCATTGAACGACAAAGGCCACCTTCAACCCTGAAGGTGGCCTTTGTCTTTCGACTATGCGGCTACGCGCCGACAGTCAACGATCAGTTCCGCCCCGCCCGAACGGCGGGTGCCTGCTCGCGGGTCGCGACCGTGCGGGTGCGCGTGGCTCCGCCACGGGAGCCACGCGTCGAGGTCCGGCCCGCGGCATCGAAGCCATGGGCGGCGGCACCGTTCGTGCCACGACCGTTCCGGCTCC
The DNA here is from genome assembly GCF_019222765.1 of Nocardia iowensis. Taxonomy (NCBI): domain Bacteria; kingdom Bacillati; phylum Actinomycetota; class Actinomycetes; order Mycobacteriales; family Nocardiaceae; genus Nocardia; species Nocardia iowensis. Next base: position 8,303,361 of record NZ_CP078145.1, read on the forward strand.
GGGACTGCCCACCGGCCACGTACGGCGCGGCCTCGCCGGTGCCACGCCCACCACTGCCACGCCCGCCACGACTCCGCGACTGACCGGCAGGCGCGCCGTAGCTCCCGCCGCGCCGGTTCCGGTTGCCCTGACCATCGGCGGTCGAGGCCACCGGCATCGCGCTCGGCGCGACCTTCGGTGCGATGGTGCCGACCAGTGCCGTCACCGGCGCCGAATCCGCGGTCACCCGCTGCGACGAGACGTTGATGTTCGCCCTGCGCAGCAGCGTCGCGACATCCCTGCGCTGTTCGGGCAGGACAACGGTGACGACGTCGCCGGAGCTGCCCGCCCGCGCGGTACGGCCGGAACGGTGCAGGTAAGCCTTGTGCTCGGCGGGCGGATCGACGTGCACGACCAGCTCGACATCGTCGACGTGCACGCCACGCGCGGCGATATCGGTCGCGACGAGGACCCGGGCCGAACCGTTGGTGAAGGCGGCCAGGTTGCGGTCGCGGGCGACCTGCGACAGGTTGCCGTGCAGGTCGGTCGCGGGAATCCCGGCGGTGGTCAGCTGCTTCGCGAGCTTGCGGGCCTGATGCTTGGTGCGCATGAACAGGATGCGGCGCCCGGACCCGGCGGCCAGCGTCTCGACCAGGACCCGCTTGGCTTCGACGCCGCCGACCTCGAAGACGTGGTGGGTCATCGCGGGCACCGGCGAGTCCGCCGTGTCGACCGAGTGCGAGGCCGGGTTGCGCATGAACTGCTTGACCAGCTTGTTGACCCCGTTGTCCAGCGTTGCCGAGAACAGCAGCCGCTGGCCGCCGTTCGGCGTCGCCGCGAGAATGCGGGTCACCGCGGGCAGGAAGCCGAGGTCGGCCATGTGGTCGGCCTCGTCGAGCACGGTGATCTGCACGTCCTGCAGCGAAACCACGCGCTGGCGCATCAGATCCTCTAGCCGGCCGGGGCAGGCGACGACGATGTCGACGCCGGTCGAGAAGGCCTTGGCCTGACGGTGCTGGGAAACGCCACCGATGATGGTCGTCACCTTCAGCCCGCAGGCGGCGGCCATCGGCTCCAGGGCGGCGGCGATCTGGGTGGCCAGCTCTCGGGTCGGCGCGAGGATCAGACCACGCGGATTGCGGCCCGGCCTGCGGTCGGCACCGGCGAGGCGGTCGACCATGGGGATGGAGAAGGCGAGCGTCTTGCCGCTACCCGTCTTGCCGCGGGCGAGCACGTCGCGACCGGCGAGGGTATCGGGCAGCGTGGCCGCCTGGATGGGGAACGGAGCGCTGATGCCACTCGAGGTGAGGGCGCCGACCAGCTTCGCGCCGACTCCGAGAGCGGCGAAAGACGTGGTGGCGGCAGGGCTCGAAGAATGAGTCGTCATATGGGGTGAGGTGCCTTCCAGGCATCGGGGGTTTACCCCAGCGCTGCGCAGGATTTGTCGTCCGTGCGTTCGGTGTTATGACACCCAGCTGAGGCGCCGACGCGAAAGGTAAGACATCCACGACGGATCGTAAGGGAGCGTGAAGATCAACGCTTGCCTCTGGTAACTCTAGCGCAACCTCGAGTATTCCTCGCAGGCGGGCCGCGACCAACTCGAGTGGGTTACGTCACCACGCCGTTCGCCGACGCCCGCATAACGCACTGCTGGCGGCGCACCCGACCCGATTCGACTACGCCGACGACCACGATGCCACGAACGAAGGCCGCCCCCTGCGAAAACAGGGGGCGGCCAATGTAGTTCACCGGGCAGGCGCTGCCGGACGGAGTCCGTCCATAGACCGCGCATGGCCGCAGCGAATGCGGAGGTACGCTTATTCGGCCGCGAGCGCGCGCCTGCGGACCCGGCGAGCCGCCGCGACCATGTTGCGCAACGACGGCTCCAGCTGCCAGTAGTGCCGGGTCTTCAGCCCGCCGTCCGGATTCGCCCATAGTCGTTCCGGCGTAACGGCTTCCGCCGCGGCGGTGAGCAGTTCGTCCAGTTCGTCGATGTCCGGGATACGCGCCGAGCGGCTTTCGTACACACCGGGACCGACACCGTGACTCAGGCCGTGGTCGGTGCCGCTGTCCGCCTTGAGCGCCTTGAGCACCCATTCGATCGAGCGGGTGGCGACGATCGCGGTGACGTCGGCGTCGAGCTCGTCGATCGCCTCGACCACCTCGGCACGGCCGGAATACCCGATGTGCGTGTGGATCTGGGTTTCCGCCTTGACCCCGGAGGTGGCAAGCCGGAACGCGCCGACCGCCCAGCGCAGGTATTCCGCCCGGCCATCGGGACGCAGCGGCAGCATCTCCCTGATGGCGGGTTCGTCGACCTGGATGATCGCGATGCCCGCCTTTTCCAGATCCGCCAGCTCGTCGCGGATGGCCAAGGCCACCTGGTCGGCGGTCTCGTGCAGCGGCTGATCCTGCCGGACGAACGAGCGGGCGATCATCGTGACCGGTCCGGTGACCATGCCCTTGACCGGCTTGTCGGTCAACGACTGGGCGTAGCTGATCCACTCCACCGACATCGGCTCGGGCCGCGACACGTCGCCGTAGAGGATCGGCGGGCGCACACACCGCGACCCGTACACCTGCACCCAGCCGAAGTGGGTGGTCGCGAAGCCGTCGAGCAGCTCGGCGAAGTACTGGATCATGTCGTTGCGTTCGTGCTCACCGTGCACCAGCACGTCGAGGCCGATGTCCTCCTGCAACCGGATCGTCGCCTCGATCTCGGCTTCGATCCGCTTGCGGTAGTCGTCGAAGGACAGTCGTCCCTGACCGAGCTCGTAGCGCGCCTGCCGAATCTTGTTGGTCTGCGGGAACGAGCCGAGCGTGGTCGTCGGCACCAGCGGCAGATTCAGCTTGGCCTGCTGCGCCTCGCGACGCTCCTCATACGGTTCACGCGAACGCATTTCCGGCGTGACCGCGTAAACTCGTTGCCGCACCGCGTGTTTCTGCTTGAAGTGCACCTCGGTCGGCCGCTTGCGCCAGCTGTCCGACGGTCCCTCGGTGAGCGCCTTGGCGAGCGAAACCACCTCGCCCACCTTCTGTTTCGCGAAGGCGAGCCGGTCGGCCACATTGCCGAGGATGTCGTACTCGATGAGCAGGTCGTACGGCACGTGCAGCAGCGTGGTCCCGGTCGACACGACCAGGTCCGGGCACACCTGCGCGAGCTGATTCAGGTATTCGAGCGTCACGTGGCGGTCGGCCCGCCACACATTGGTTCCGCTGATCACCCCGGCGTACAGGCGTTTCCGGCGAATGCCTTGGATCTCCGCGAGCTCCTCCGGCCGGATGCGGTAGCTGGCCAGATCGAGGCCGATGGCCTCCACATTGCTGGCCGCCAGAATCCGCAGCGCCTCACCGAAATCGCCGTACTGGCCGGTGACGAGCATCCGCGGACGCAGCGGCGCCTTCGAAAGTCGTTGGTAGGCAGCCTCGAACGCGGCCAGCTCGGCGGGCGTGCGCTCGCTGGTGAACGCGGGTTCGTCCAGCTGCACGCAGGTCGCGCCGCGCTTGGCGAGGATTTCGAACAGTTCCTCGTACACCGGGAGCAGCTTGTCCAGCAGCATCAGCGTGTCGAACTCGTCCTGGCCGGGAATCTGCCCCGCCTTGGAGAGCAGCAGCAGCGACGCGGGGCCGAGCACCACCGGACGCAGCTCGATGTCCTGTGCCTTGGCGCGGTCGAATTCGTCGAGCAACGCCTCTGGATGCAGCGAGAACGCGGTGTCGGCGTCCAGTTCCGGCTGGCGGTAGTGGTAATTGCTGCCGAAGAACCGCACCAGTTCCAGCGGCGGCAGGTCCGGCCGGCCGCGCGCCATCAGGAAATAGAAGTCCAGCGGATCCATCTTGTCCCGGTACGGCTCGAACCGCTCGGGCACGGCGCCGAACAACAGCGCGTTGTCCAGCACGTGGTCATAGAAGGAGAAGGTATTGCCGGGCACCTGGGTCAACCCGGTGGCGGCGAGTTCGTTGAACTGCCGTTCCTGAATATCACGGCCCACCGCGAGCAATTCGTCGCGGGGAATCGCTCCGCGCCAATAGGCCTCGAGTGCCCGCTTGAGTTCTCGATGCGGCCCGATCCGCGGGTAGCCGAGGATGCTCGACCCGTAGCCGTCGGTCACGTTCACCATGAGCGCGCTGCTCCCTTCGATGGCTGTGCGGCGCCCACTACGAAGAATGGACGCCGCACGCTATTGCGCCTGGGTTGCTGTGGTGCGGTCCGCGACGCGGTCGCGGCCAAATCGGACAGGATTCAGCGGTTGTACTGGTAGAAACCAGCGCCGGTCTTCTTGCCGAGCAACCCAGCTTCGACCATACGCATGAGCAGCGGCGGAGCCGAGTACAGCGGCTCCTTGAATTCCTGGTACATCGAGTCGGCGATCGACTTGACGGTGTCCAGGCCGACCAGGTCGGTCAGCGCGAGCGGACCCATCGGGTGCGCGCAGCCGAGCACCATCGCCTTGTCGACGTCGTCCTTGGTGGCGAAGCCGGATTCGACCATCCGGATGGCCGAGAGCAGGTACGGCACGAGCAGCGCGTTCACCACGAAACCGGAGCGGTCGGCGGAGCGGACCACCTGCTTGTCGAGCACGTCACCGGCGAACGCCTCGGCGCGCTTGGACACGGCCTCGCTGGTCTTCAGCGTGGTCACCAGTTCGACCAGCGGCAGCACCGGCACCGGGTTGAAGAAGTGCATGCCGACGACCCGCTCGGGCTGCGTGGTCGCGACGGCGATCTTCATGATCGGAATGGAGGAGGTGTTGGAGGCCAGCACGGCCGACGGGTCGGTGACGACCTTGTCCAGCTCGGCGAAGATGGCGGTCTTCACCTTCTCGTCCTCGAGCACCGCCTCGACCACCAGCTGGCGGTCGGCGAAGTCGTTGAGGTCGGAGGTGAACCGCAGTCGCCATGCGGCCTGCTCGCGCTCCCGCTCGGTGATCTTGCCGCTGCTGACGCCGCGGTCGAGCGAACGCAGGATGCGGGCGCGGCCAGCGGCGGCCAATTCTCTGGTCTGTTCGAAGACGAGCACGTCGACGTGCGCCCTCGCACACACCTCCGCGATTCCGGCACCCATCTGTCCGGCGCCGATGACACCGACGCGTTGAATCTTCTCGCTGCTCACGTCCCGCTCCTGCTGTTGGTCTGGCTAGTCGGTGGCTGGAAGGGATGTGCTCTGATGTGAGCGACCCTTCGATGGTCCAAGGTATAGGGATGCCCTCCCCGCCGGGGCTGTTCGACGGGGAGGGCAGTACACCCCTACAAGGGGGTATCGGTATTCACGTCGGGAACCTCATTCCCTTGGCGAATCACGGTCGGCTCAGTGGAACTGGCCCTCTTCGGTGGAACCCTTCAGCGCCGCGGTCGAGGTGTTCGGGTCGACCGTGGTGGCGATGGTGTCGAAGTAACCCGCACCGACCTCACGCTGGTGCTTGATGGCGGTGAAGCCACGCTCGCTGGCGGCCTTGAACTCGCGCTCCTGCAGGTCGACGAAGGCGGTCATGCCCTCGCGGGCGTAGCCGTAGGCCAGGTCGAACATGCCGTAGTTGAGCGAGTGGAAGCCGGCCAGGGTGATGAACTGGAACTTGAAGCCCATCGCGCCGAGCTCACGCTGGAACTTCGCGATGGTCGCGTCGTCCAGGTGGGCCTTCCAGTTGAAGGACGGCGAGCAGTTGTAGGCCAGCAGCTGGTCCGGGAACTCGCTGCGGACGGACTCGGCGAACTTGCGGGCGACCTCGAGGTCCGGCACGCCGGTTTCCATCCAGATGAGGTCGGCGTAGGGGGCGTAGGCCTTGGCCCGCGCGATGCAGGGCTCGATGCCGTTCTTCACACCGAAGAAGCCCTCGGCGGTGCGGGTGCCGTCCAGGAACTCACGGTCGCGCTCGTCCACGTCCGAGGTGATCAGGGTGGCGGCCTCGGCATCGGTGCGGGCGATGATCACCGACGGCACGTCGGCGACGTCGGCGGCCAGCCGGGCGGAGGTCAGGGTGCGGATGTGCTGCTGGGTGGGGATCAGCACCTTGCCACCGAGGTGGCCGCACTTCTTCTCCGAGGCCAGCTGGTCTTCCCAGTGCACACCGGCGGCGCCGGCGGCGATCATGGCCTTCTGCAGTTCGTAGGCGTTCAGCGCGCCACCGAAACCGGCTTCGGCGTCGGCGACGATCGGGGCCAGCCAGTTGCTGACCGAGGTGTCGCCCTCGACCTTGGCGATCTCGTCGGCACGCAGCAGCGCGTTGTTGATGCGGCGGACCACGGACGGAACCGAGTTGGCCGGGTACAGCGACTGGTCCGGGTAGGTGTGGCCGGACAGGTTCGCGTCACCGGCGACCTGCCAACCGGACAGGTAGATGGCCTTCAGGCCGGCGCGGACCTGCTGGACCGCCTGGTTGCCGGTGAGGGCGCCCAGGGAGTTGATGTAGTCCTCGTTGTTCACGAGGTCCCAGAGGATCTCCGAACCGCGGCGGGCCAGGGTCGCCTCTTCGACGACGGTGCCCTGGAGCTTCGACACCTGCTCGGCGGTGTAGTTACGGGTGACGCCCTTCCAGCGCGGGTTGGTGTCCCAATCCTGCTGGATTTCCGCAGCGGTCTTCGGGGTGCCGGCGTTCGACATCTCTGACTCCACTTCCTCGTTTAGGTCGATTGCCCCACGGCCGAGCGGATAAACGACTCGAACTGCTGGAGCGGCAATTTGCAGGCTTGCTAGGCCCATGGGGTGTACTTCCACACGATTGCACAATGCGAAATGGCCGTCTACCTGTTGCTAATGTGAATCTCAGCTAGGTTTTCACTATCGTTTGCTAACTCTGCAAAATTTGCGAGGTAATTGCAAAGGTGGAACCTACCGGCTGGTAGCCCTGACGTGCGGTTTTACCGTAACGCTTGTACTGTTAGAGATCGAGAGGGCATCGGTCATCGACCCGGTGATCCATTCCGTGTTGTGAGGACGTTCACAAGTCCGGGCGGGTGCCGACTGTGTGGGCTGGGCCACCCATCGGCGGGCGACGCGACGCGGGTTCGGGCACACTGGGGCGATCCGATCTTGGACATGCGCCCGCTTCCTCGGCGGGCGCCGACGCAGGCACCACCACCTGGACAGGAGCCCCATGCGGAAATCCGTCATCGCCGCGGCGTTCACCCTCGCCTGCGCCGCGGGCTTGCTGCAGCTGCCCGTCGCAACGGCCGCGCCAACCGGCACCGTCGAGGCCGTTGCCCCGCTGGCACCGGCCGCGACGCTGCCCGGCTCGGTGAACTCGACCCGCATTCTGTACAGCTCGACTACCGCCAATGACGTGCCGACCACGGCGAGCGCCGCGGTCTACTTCCCGCCGGGGGCGCCACCGGCGGGCGGCTGGCCGGTCATCGCCTGGGCGCACGGCACCGTCGGTATCGGCGACGACTGCGCCTACAGCGTCGCAGGGCCGGGGGCGGTCGAACGGGACTGGGCCTACCTCGGCACCTGGCTGCAACAGGGCTACGCGATCGTGGCGGCCGATTACGCCGGGCTTGGCACGCCGGGCGAGCATCCGTATCTCAATGGGATCGTCGAGGCACACAACGTCGTCGACGCGGTCAAAGCGGCGACCGAGCAGTATTCGTCGCTGGCCAAGAAATGGGTGGTGGTCGGCCAGTCCCAGGGCGGCGGCGCCGCCGTCTATACCGCGCGCTACGCCACTGAATTCGGCGGTCCGGAACTCGACTACCGTGGCGCGGTCGGCACCGGGGTACCGGCTTACATCGAGGACATCCTCACCTTGCTCGGACCGAATATGCCGCCGGTGAAGCTCAGCCCGCACAGCACCGCGTATGTGCTCTACATCCTCAACGGACTGCGCACCACGTTCCCCGAGCTGAACATCGAGTCATTCCTCACCGATGCGGGCCGCTCCTGGCTGACCCGGGCGCGCGATGCCTGCCTCGTGCCGCTCGGCGACGAGCTCGCCGCGGGTGGCGTGGTGGTGGGCAACTTGTTCACCCGGCCGCTGGCACAGATTCCGGACCTGCACGGTCTGCTCAGCCGCTACCTCGGGCTGCCCGAATCGGGTTACGACAAGCCGGTTTTCCTCGGCCAAGGGCTGCGCGACACCGACGTCATCACGCCGGAGACGCTGCGGTTCGCCGCCGTGCTGACGGCGAACGGGCAGCCGGTGGTGCTGCACACCTATCCCGAGGATCACAGCGGCGCGGTGAACGCCTCGCTGCCGGATTCGGTGCCGTTCGTGCGCGGTTTGTTCGGCTGATCCCCCGGAGGACGCGCGGCCGGTCCCAACAACCGGCCGCACATCGCGTCTAGCCGGACAGGCTGCTGAGCGTGCAGGTCAATTGCGCGAGCGGGTGGATTACACCCGCGCAGTTCTCGGCGATCGACTCGGTCGGTGCCGGAGCGTGCGGTTCGAGCGAGAGCGGGGCCGCGGTAGCGGCACCGCCACCGACCAGGGTTGCGGCGCCGATGACAGCGCCGACGAAGATTCCGCGCAGTGCGCGCATCTGAGACTCCTTGCTTGTCGGGATGTGACAGCCGGAAACACAGCCCGGCCGCACCCCGCGTCACCTTACCCGAATCTGTTGTCCCCGAACGATTTCAGTTCATCCGCGAAGGCGGGTGCACCCGGCGCCAGTGTTCGGCGATATCGATGCGGCGGGTGATCCACACCTTGTCGTGGGACTGGACGTGGTCGAGGAAGCGTTCCAGCGCCGCGGTGCGAGCCGGACGGCCGACGATGCGGCAGTGCAGGCCGATCGACAGCATCTTCGGATTACCTTCCGCACCTTCGCGATACAGCACGTCGAAGGCGTCGCGCAGATGGGCGAAGAACTGTTCGCCGGTGGCGAATCCGGCGGGTGAGGCGAAGCGCATGTCGTTGGTGTCCAGCGTGTAGGGCACCACCAGATGGTCCTGGCCGCGCACGGTGACCCAGTAGGGCAGGTCGTCGGCGTAGGAGTCGGAGTCGTAGACGAAGCCACCGTGCTCTACCACCAACTCGCGGGTGTTCGGAGAGTCGCGGCCGGTGTACCAGCCCAGCGGTGCGGCGCCGGTCAGTTCGGTGAGAATGCGCACCGCCTCGGCCATGTGCGCACGCTCGGTGTCACGATCGGTCAGCTGATAGGACTTCCAGCGCAGGCCGTGGCTGGCGATCTCGTGACCGAGTTCCCGAAAGGCGGCTACCGCCTCCGGATTTCGCTGCATGGCCTGAGCGACCGCGAAGATGGTGAGCGGCAGGCAGCGGCGCTCGAAAACGCGCAACACCCGCCACAGTCCGGCACGGGAGCCGTATTCGTAGAGCGACTCCATGCTCATGTGGCGGTTCGGGAAGGACTCCGCGGGAGTCATTTCCGAGAGGAAGGTCTCCGAATGCGGATCGCCGTCGAGGACGTTGCTCTCACCGCCCTCCTCGTAGTTGAGCACGAACTGGACCGCGATCCGTGCGCCGTCCGGCCACTGCGGATCGGGCGGTGTCGGGCCGTAGCCGATGAATTCGCGGTTCGGCGAGTAGTCGCTCATCCGCCCAGCTCTCCGTAGAGGCGCAGCCGGGCCAGGCCACCGTCCGGGTAGATGTCCAAGCGGACCTCCTCCACCGAGGCGGCCATCGGCGTGATCGCGAACCGATGCCTGGTGTCGGGCAAAAGCTCGGTGCGCGGCAGCAATTCGAGCTCGGTGCCGTCGTTGGTACGGCCGATGAGGCGCGCGGCGCCCGGGCTGTTGCCGAGGAAGTACGAGGTATCGATTTCGGCGAGCCGGATCAGGCCGGGACCGGCCAGCCGGATGCGCACCCAGTCGTTGCCGTCGTCGCGGCGGCGCGCGGTCTCCCAGCCGTCACCCATCCGCCGGGCCAGGCCGGGATACAGCAGCTGGTTCGGCGAACTGTAGAAGCGGTTGGAGCAATCCAGCACCAGCGCACCGTTTTCCAGTGCGGCCAGGTCGAGCGGGCCGAGACCGAGCAGCTTCGGATCGGGCCTGCCCTCGCCGTGTACCCGAAGCCGCGCCACACCGCCGTCCGGATGCATGGTGAGTTTCACGTGGGTCCAGCGCTTTTCGCTCTCGATGACGAACGCGTTGCGGCTGTCCCCGGCAACCGGGGCGCGGTCAACCAGGGTCACCCAATCGTCGCGGGCGGCAATCCGATCCGCGGGCGGATAGTCCTCGATCTCCAACGCGCTCACCGAGACGGCGGGCGGGTAGTTGCCCTTGAACCACGCGGTGTCCACCACAATGCCGCGGATCACACCGGGAACGCCGAGCCGCACGATGGCGGAATCGTCGCCGGGTCTGCCTCGGTGCCTGCGGGTTTCCCAGCCGTCGTAGACCTGACCCTTGTGCCCGAAGGTCGAGGGCTGATACTCGGCCGGACCCGGATTGACCAAATTCTCCTTCTCCGCGAAGAATTCGTCGTTGGCCCAGATCACCGATCCGCCGAGCGGCCGGACCGCCAGGTCGGGCAACAGCGTGAACTCTTCGTCATGGCTGCTCACGACTCCGCCTCGCTAGCGCTCGGCTCCGTCGTGCTGTGTCTTCGGTTCACTCGCTGACGCTCGGCTGTGCCTATTGTTCGCTCGCTACGCTCGCTCATGGGCGCACCTCCTGCGGGATCGGCGCCCGCGTGACCAGCGCACGCAACACCGCCGGGGTCAATTCGGGTGCTCGGGCGACGAGGTCTTCTGCGGTGCGCGCACCACACTCCACGCCGCGTAAGACGGTGGCGGCCAAGGCTTCCGCGGTGGCGGGCTCATCCATCACGCCGCCGGAACGACGGTCCAGGTAGGCCTGCAAGCGCGGCACGGCCACGTCGATCGCCTGCCTGAAGTAGTCGTAGGTCGCCAGCCAGCGGGTGATCAGATGACCGGGGTGCATATCCCAGCCCTGGTAGTAGCCGTGCCGCAGCGACCGGCTGACCAGACGATGGTGGTTGCGCAGCGCCGCTTCCGGTTCGGTGTCGGGCACGATCTGCGTCGAGCCGTCGCACACCCAGACACCGGTCTGCGCCGCGGCCACCTGCATGACCGCCTTCGCGTAGTCCGCGGCCGGATGGTCGAGTGCCTGGTCCGGCGCGGCGACGCCACACGCGGCCGTGTAGTCGTAGGTGCCGAAATGCAATGCGCTGCATCGTCCGGCGGCGAGCCCGATCATCCGCGCGATCGGCGCGGTGCCGTCGGCGGCGATGATCGCCTGCGGGCTCTCGATCTGCAGTTCGAAGCGCAGGGTGCCCGCGGCGAGGCCGTAGCTGCTCTCCAGGCCTTCACACAGCGCGACCAGCGGCGGAACCTGCTCCGCCGCACGGATCTTGGGTACGGTGAAGACGAAGCCCGCTGGCACGTCGACCATGGCGGCCAGCACCAGCTCGAGGGTGCGCACGGTGCGGGCGCGCTCGCCGATCGCCAGACCCTTCGTCCTGATGCCATAGCTGTTCGGTCGGTACGGCGTGTACGCCCACGTTGCCAGCACGGCACCCGCCGCACGTGCCGCCTCGTCCTCTTCCGAGTCGGTGCGGAAGCCGTAGCCGTCCTCGAAGTCGATGCGCAGATCCTGAATCGGGTCCTGCTCGAGCCGCTTGCGCACTTCGGGCAGCGAGCCGGTGGAATCCAGCTCGGCCAGCATGTCGTAGTGCCGGTCGAGCAGCTCGATGGCCGCCGCGCCCCAGGCCGGGGGCGTGTCTTCGGCGATGCGGTCGGCCGGGACATAGGCCGTGTGGATCGGCTGTGCCCGCCCATCCGGCCCCGGATAGCGCGTCCGCAACTCGGCATCGACGCTGTCGAGCATGGCGTCGATCCGCGCCAGGACATTCTCCGGCAACCGTGTCACCTAGGGTCTCCTTCCTGCATGGCCCGCCAGATCCGGTCGGCCGTCATCGGCAGCCGGTCCGGCCGCACCCCGACAGCATCCCGTATCGCGTTCGCCAGCGCGGGGGCGACCGGGTTGTACGGGGATTCGCTCATCGACTTGGCGCCGAGCGGGCCGAACTCGTCGGCGGTGTCGGCGAAGTACACCTCGGTGCGCGGCACGTCGGCGAACTGCGGAATGTGATAGTGCCGCAGCGACTGCGTGGTGACAACGCCGTGCTCGCTGCGCATGTCCTCGTAGAGCGCCGTGCCGACGGCCTGCGCGACGCCGCCCTCCACCTGCCCGCGGCACTGCACCGGATTGAGCACGGTCCCGGCGTCGGCGGCTTGAATCGACTGGAGGATGCGCACCGAGCCGGTTTCCGGGTGGACGGCGACGCGGAAGGCGTGCACGTTGAAACTCACCGATCGGGGGGTGCCCGCATGCTCGCCGTTGGCGATCAGTTCGCCGTCAGCCAGCAGTTCGGTGGCACCGAATACCTCATCGCCGCATCGGACCCCATCGGCGGTCAGTACGCAATCGTGCTCGGGCAGTCCGGCCAGCTTCGCCGCCCTGGCCAGCAGCAGCCTGCGCAATTCGAGCGCCGCCGCGTAGGTTGCCTTGCCCGCCACCACGATTCCGGTGGAGCCGAACGCGCCCGTATCGTGGCCGATCAGATCGGTGTCGGATTGCCGGAGCACGATGCGAGCGGCGTCGGTTTCCAGTGCGGTGGCCGCGAGTTGGGCGTGCACGGTGGTGGTGCCATTGCCGAATTCCGCGGTGCCGACGCGGATCTCGAACCGACCGTCGGGCAACAGGGCCGCCGTGGCCTCCGCCGAATGCCCGCGCGGCGGGATGGTCGCGATCATCGCCACCGCCATGCCGGTGCCGACGCGCCAATGCGGGCCGGGCGCGTGGACTCCGTTGCCCCGCAGCAACGCCCGTTCGGCCAGGTCGATGCATTGGTCGAGGCCGTAGCTGCCGAAGGTCAGGTCGCTCTCGTCCACCTCGGCGCCGACGAACTCGTCACCGGGCACCACCACATTGCGCCGCCGGAATTCGAAGGGATCGATGCCCAGTTCGCGCGCGAGATCGTCCAGCGCGGACTCGATCCCGAAAATGACCTGCCCGAGGCCGTAGCCACGGAAAGCCCCGGACGGAATGTTGTTGGTGTACACCGCCTGCGCGTCGACCCGCTTGTTGGCGCAGCGGTAGACGCCGACCGATTCCCCCACGCCGTGGAACATCACGCCGACGCTGTGATTGCCGTACGCGCCCGCGTCGGCGAGCACATCGACCGCCAGGGCGGTCAGCACGCCGTTCGCATCGGCGCCGGCGGTCACCTCGACCCGCATCGGATGACGGCAGGTGGCGGCGGCGAATTCGTCGGCGCGGGTGAACTCGTACTGCACGGGCCGTCCGGTCCGCAGCACCGCCAGCGCGATCAGGTCCTCGGCCAGCATCTCCTGTTTGGCGCCGAACCCACCGCCGACCCGGGTGGCGAAGACCCGCACCTGGTCGCGTCGTAGCCCGAACACCTGGCACAGCTCGTCGCGCACCAGGAACGGCACCTGGGTGCTGCATCGGATGACCAGCCTGCCGTCCGCGTCGAGCCACCCGACCCCACCGTGGGTTTCCAGGTGCACATGCTGGCCGCGCGGTGAATGCCACACGCCGCGTATCACTTTCGCCGCCGCAGCCAGGCCGGACGCCACATCGCCCACCTCGCCGTGTACCTCGGCGATCAGATTGCGCTCGGCATTCGCGATCCGCGCCGAAACCGGTTTCTCACCATGCAGTTTCGGCGCATCGGGCAGCAAGGCCTCGACGGGCTCGAACACCGCGGGCAACACCTCGTACTCGACCCGCAGCGCCCGGCAGCCCGCTCGGGCGGCCGCCGGACTCTCGGCAACCACCGCGGCGACCCGTTGCCCGACGAATCGCACCGTCCGATCGAGCACATAGGTGTCGTCCGGATCGTCGGCCCGCAACTCGTGCCGTGCCGTCGAAAAAGCCACGTCGGGTGCATGTTTGTAAGTCAGGACCGCATGCACGCCGGGCAGGGCCTCGGCAGCCTTCGTATCGATGGACACGATGCGCGCGTGCGCGTATGGACTCGGCAGCACGGCAATGTGCAGCGGGGCAGTGGGTGGTGAGATCTCCGGCCCAGACGAACTCGCGGCTGTACGACCGGCCGTTCCCGCTCCACCGGAACGGGGTTGGATATCAAAGGTGAACGGCTCCGCGCCGCGCACGATCCGCGGTCCGGCGGGAGCGCCGACTCCGCTACCGGCTCGCCCGGCGACCGCATCGCCGATACGACCGGATCCGCCACTGCCCGAGCATGTTCCGCTGGGCGGACGCGCGACCTGGTCGGCAACCTCGGCTGCCGCACCGGTCAGCGCCTCCGTGATCGCCCGATAACCCGTGCAGCGGCACAGGTTTCCCTTCATCAACTCGGCCAGTTCGTCATCGGACCGAGCTTTGCACGGCAGGTCAGCGGCAGATCCGTCGTCGGCGCCACCGCAGCCGAGCCCGGCGGCGGTCACCACCATTCCCGCTGTGCAAAAACCACACTGGAAGGCGGCGTTGGCAACGAAGCGGCGCTGCACCGGATGTGGATCGTCGACGGTGCCGAGCCCAGCCGCCGTGGTGATCGCGTGGTCGGCGGCGCGGTATGCCGGAATCAGGCAGGAGTGCACGGTCATTCCGTCGATCTGCACGGAGCAAGCACCGCAATCGCCGGTGTCGCAGCCCTTTTTGACCGCCATGGTGCCCTGCTCACGGAGCAGGGTGCGCAGGCATTGACCCGGCCGCGGGTCGGCTTCGACGGACCTGCCGTCGACCTCGAATCTCATGGCTGCTCCCGGTCCGCGGCACGTAGCTCGGCGGCAACCTCGCGGGCGAGCAGGCCGGTGACATGGCGGCGCCAGTCGGGCGCGCCGTGCGGGTCGTCGAACCAGAGCATCGGATTGATCCCGGCGACCATCATGTCGATCTCGGAATCATCAGGAGCGGCAGCGAAATCCACTACCACGGGACTGCCGGTGGCCGCGGTAATGGTGACCGCACACCGGCCGTCCGGATCACGTCGCCCCATCACCACAGATCCGGATCGGCCCAGTGGCGCGAGCGCGGCCTTCCGGAAGCTGGTGTGCGCCAGCAGACTCGACGTCGGGACGGTGATGGAGCGCACCACTTCGCCAGGGAGCAGGACGTTGCGGCCTGGACCGAGCACGAACTCCCGCAACGGAATTCGTCGATCGACGCCATCCGAGCCCCACACCAGCGCGGCACCGTCGAGTGCGATCAACGCCCCGAGTACGGCCCCGGCGGGCAAAGACAAACAGACATTGCCGCCGACCGTCGCGGTCCGCCAGATCTTGTGCGAGGCAAGCAATGCCCGACACGCCTGCGCGAACAGTCGTGTCCCCGGCCACTCCGCACGCAGCACCGGCGCACCGAGCTCGCGCCCCGGCACCGACCCGGCGAATTCGGCGAGCGTGCAGGTGGCCGCGATCTCCAGCCCTTCCGGCACGACGGTGAACGCGGGCCAGCCGAGGGCGGTGATATCGACCAGGCGGTCCAGCTGATCCTGCGGCTCGGCGAAGAGGAAGGTGCCGCCGGCCAACACCGCGCACGAACCACCGAGCATGCGCAGGTCCGCCCGCTCGCGTGCCACCAGTACTTCCCGGATCGTGTCCAGGTCCACGTCTCACCTCACTCCGCTGCTCGTGCGGCCACAGTAGGAGCGAGGAGTTGCCGCTATGTTGCACAACCCCCGCGCCAGATTGCGCGGCCGTTACCTGGCCGGTGCGCGAGGGCGTGCGACCTGCCTACTGCGCTCCCTCGGATCGCCCGTATGCCGTCGGCCACGCCCGGCGCCCGTCCCGTCCGCCTCCGCATGGTCAGAGGCGTCACTGTTCCAGTATCCCGCAGACGTCTTGAACAGGTCCGATGCTGATTCAGGACCAAATGGTTTGTTTTCGATCCCTCCCAGTACAGAGCCCGAAATCGGCGCAGCGGCCACCCGCGAACGCCACCCGCACGCGACACGCCGGGCCGCCGGTCCGTAGTGCGCTCCAGACACGCAAGGTCGAGCACGTCGCGCACTCGACAACCGGGCAGCCGCAGGGTTAATGTCCATCGCGGCCCGCACTGTGTGAGATTTGCCACGCCATAGGCGGGCCATTCCTCACTGATGTGCGCGACCGACAGCCCTGCTGCGGCCGCCATGTCCTGACGCGGAAGGGCCACCGATAAACGCCAACCAGCGGGCGGCGACTGCCGACCACGAGTTGCTCGAGTCCCGCTCGGCGGACGCACCGTCCTCCTGGCTGATGACGGCGGACGACTTCACCCTTTCCGAACACGACCTCGCCGTCCTGTGCCGGACGTTTCGGGACGACACCGAACTGGACCATTGGCTACCGGGTGGCGATCAGTATCGGCGCCGCGCCTACCAGTGCTTTCACCTGGCGATGGGCCGTTTGGCCGAGGACGGCCCCGGCGCACTCACCGCGATCGGCCAGCCGCCGCCGTACGTGCAGTCGAAGCAGATCAACCCCGTGGCGGGCGACATCGAGCGCAGCTTCCAGCTGATCCCGCCGGATCACCCGGCCACCGACCCGACCAAGCGGATCGCCACCGCGGTTGCCCTGCTGCTCGAAGCCAACGGCGTGCTGTCCGCGGCCCGCACCCCACACTGCCTCGTCGACGCCCACTACATGCGGCTCATCGCGCCCGGTCACCCCGCCCCCGAGGGCAAGCACCGCGACGGCCTCATCGCGGGCTCCGCGCACCTGATCCAGCGGACCAATATCGGCGGCGGTGTCTCCGCCATCTACGACCGCTACCAGCCGGACCGGGAGCTACGCAGCTTCGTCCTGGAAAACCCGCTCGACTCCTATGTATTCGACGACGAGCGGGTACTGCACTACACGACGACCATCACGGTGACCGACCCCGCCGTGGGCGCCGGGTTACGCGATGTCCTGCTGATCGGATTCAGAGAGCGTGAATAGTTCGACAACGACCTTTGCCGACCAGCTGCACCGCCTGCTCCCCGATGACGAGCTCGTGCAACTGGCCGCCGGGCTCACCGCAGTGCCCTCCTTCACCGGGCAGGAGACGCCGCTGGCCATTCATGTCCGAAATACCCTCGCGCGCAACGATATTCATGCCTACCACCAAGAGGTGCAGCCCGGCCGCTGGCAGACGATCGCCCGCCTCGGCCCGGACCGCGGCACACCCGCACTGTTATTGAACGGGCATCTCGACATGGACCCGCTCGGCCGCGACCATCCCGGCGAGCCGTACACCGCTCGGCGCGAAGGCGACCGGCTCTACGGCGCGGGCCTGCACAACATGAAGAGCGGCCTCACGGCTATTCTCGGCGCGGCGATCATGCTGCGCCGCAGTGGTATCGGACTGCTCCGACCGCTGCTGCTCGAGTTCGTCGTCGGCGAGCTGCAAGGCGGCATCGGCACCCGGCACGCCTTGCGCAGCGGACTGACCGCGGATGCCGCCGTTGTCCCCGAACCATATTCGGTACGCAGGGTGATCACCCGCACCGCGGGCGTCCACAAGTTCGCGATCGTCGTGCGCGGCGTCACCGCGCACACCAGCAGACACCACGAAGGCGTCGACGCCGTCGCCGTACTGCGCCGGGTGCTCGACCTGCTCGACACCGCCGACCTCGACCTGCACAACCGCGAATTCCCGCCGCTGCCAAGGCTTCAGGTGGCCAGCTTGATCGCGGGCCGCGGCGAGGAGCACGACCTGTCGGGGGTGAGCTACTGCTCGGACAAGGCCACCGCACTCATCGATCTGCGCTATCCGCCGCCCTATGAGCCGCACAATGTCAGCAAGGCCATCGACACGGTGCTGAACCAGGCACGGGATGCCTACCCCGAGGCACAGATCACCGTGGAACACCCCGTCGATCCTCGCTACCGGGTCGGCGGCACCGATATGCCGCCGATGGACATGCCCGCCGACTGCGCGGTGGTGCGCGATATCGTCGAATTGCTGCCGCGGGTCTCGGATTTCCGGGTCGAGGAGACCGGATTGGCGCTGCCCTACTCCTATTGCGGTAACGACACCACCCACCTGAGCCGGGCAGGCATCGAATGCTGCCTGTTCGGCCCGCGCGGCAGCACACCCGGCACCGAACACCACGTGCTGATCAGCGAAATGCGCGCCTGCGCAGACACTCTCGCCCTCCTGGCGGCGCGCCGCTGCGGGTGAGGCTTGCTCACCGGCCGCGGGTGCGCAGTTCCGCGCGTACCTGCGCCGCGAGCTGCACCCCGATGCCGTCGTACAGCGCAAGCGCCTGGGTCAGCAACGCCTCGGCCTCGCCGACCGCTCCCGCTGCCGACGCGACGCCCGCGAGGCTGCGCAGTGCGTCGGCCTGCCCCAGCGGATCGCAGATGCGGTGCGCGACGTCCATCGACTCGGTGTAGTACCGGCGCGCGGCATCGAACCGGCCGAAGTGCCGATCGATATGACCGAGCCCGCGCAGCGCGTCCACCTGCCCGAGCGGATCATTGATCTCGACCGCGATCCGGTACGCCCGCTGGAACATGCCCAGCGCCTCGTCGTAATCGCCTGCCTTGCGCGCGAGATTGCCGAGCCCCCACAGTGTCCAGCCTTCGCCGTAGCGGTCCCGGATGCGGCGGGCGATCTCGAGCGCCTCGTCGAAGTTGCGCCGTGCCGTGTCGTGATCGCCGATCAGCCGTTCGATGTGGCCGAGCCCGCGCAGCGCATCACCCTCCAGCTTCTGATGATTCAGGCTCCTGGCGATGTCCAGCGCTTCGGCGTAGCGGCGTTCCGCGCCCTCCGGATCGCCGAGCCGCCTGATCACCTCGGCGAACCCCCACTGCGCGGTGGCGACCCGCACCGGATCGCTGATGTCCTCCGCGATGGCCAGTGCCTGCGCCGAACAATTCCAGGCAGCGCGATATTCGGACGAGGCGCGTTCGACGTGCGCCAGCCCGTCCAGCGCATCGCATTCGGTCGGCCGATCGTCGATATCGCGCGCGATGGCCAGGGCGTCGCTGAAATAGCGCCGGGCCGCTCGGTGGTCCCCGGTGACCCGCGCGGTCTGGCCGAGCTCACACAGCACGGCGGCGTGGCACTGCCGATCGGTCAGGTCGACGGCGATCCGGCGGGCCAGCCGGAAGCCGGTGCACGCCTGCTCATGCTGACCGATCAACCGATCGACCCGGCCCTTGCCCACCAGCGCCCAGGCCTGGCCGCGCCGGTCGCCGATCTTGGTGGCGATATCCATTGCCCGCGCGTAGAGCCGCAAGGCCAGCGACCAGTGGCCGGTGCCGGACAGATGGGAGGCCAGCCGGGTGGCCAATTCCGCTGCCGCGGCGGTGGGTTCGGCGTCGCGGAGACAGCCGACCAACATCTCGCGTTCCCTGGTGAGCCAGGCTCTGGCTCGCGCGGCGTCGGCCGACGGATTCGAAAGATGCTCGCTACCAGCGGGATCGAAAACTTGAAGGGCACTGGCCCGGCGCGCCACCGCCAGGCTGTCGCCGACGAGACGGTCGATCACCGCCGCGTACTCCACTGGTGGGTCCTCCCGTTCGGCATGCAGACGAGCACACAATCGGGTCAGGTCGTGCATCCGGTAGCGCGGCCCGCCGGGTCCGCCCGGTGACGGATCGAGAAAACCCGCTTCGAAAAGCTTGCGCACCAATATCTTTCCCTCCCGCAGCGGCACGGCGGCCATCGTCGCCATGGCCTCGGCGGTGATCTCCGGCCCAGGGAACCAGCCGAGCAGCCGGACGGCGCGTTGCTGCACGGCATCCGGCAATCGCTGATAGGACATCTCGAAGGCGGCCCGCAACGACTCGTCTTCGGCGGTGAACCGATCGAGTAGATGTTCGGCCGCCGAGCCGTCCGTGTGGTCCGCGGGCGCGCGCTTGATCCGCTCGGTCAACTGCGCGATATCCGCGGCGCTGTCGGCCAGCATGGCCTCCCCGTGGTGCGCGATCTGCCCGCCGATCAGCCTGATGGCCAAGGGCAGCCGCCCCGCGGTCTGCAGGATCTGGCGGACCGCGCCCCGGTCATAGCCGGACCGCAGATTGCCGAGCTTCACGAGCAGCTCCTCGGCCTCGGCCCACTCCATCACGTCCAGGCGCAGCGGTGACGCCTCGGCCAGGCCGGTGAGCTTGCTCCGGCTGGTGATCAGCACGAAGCAGCCGGGTGCTTGCGGCAGAAGCTGTTTCACCTGTGCGCTGTCGAGGGCGTTGTCGAACACGATCAGCATCCGGCGCTGCCGCATCGCGGTGCGCCAGCGGTCGGCCCGCCCGGCCGGGTCCGCGTCGATGGTCTCCCTGGCCACGCCGATCTGCAGCAGCAGTTGCTCGAGCACGTCGGCCGGTTCGCGCGGTTCGCGCCCGAGGGTGTAGCCGTGCAAATCGACCCAGATGGTGCCGTCCGGGTAATGCTTGCCGAAGACCGCGACCGCGTATCTGGCCAGCGCGGTCTTGCCGATCCCGGTCAGTCCGACGATGACGTGCACGGCCACCGTCCCGCTGCGCAGGTGCGCGGTAACCCGTTCGCGCAACTGGGTTTTCGGGCCCTCCCGGCCGGTGAAGTGCGGTACCTCAGCGGGTAGGTCCCGGCCTGCCCGCACCGGCTGGCGGCCGATCGATCGCCTGGCCACCGCTTCGTGATATTCCAGCCGCTCGCGGTGCGGCATATACGACAGATCCGCCAGATCGACCAGCTGATCCCAGGACGTTCCATAAATGGCGGCAAGGTTTTTCAGCACCCGAATGGTCGGCCGGGCGCCGCTCGGCCGCTGGTGCTCGTCGTCGGGGTCACCGCCGTCCCTGGCGAAGGGCCACGCCTCGTATTCGGAAATCCGGCTGGCCTTCATTGCCGCCCGCGCGCTGTCGGTCACCTCGTTGTAGCGCTCGGCGACCGCTGCCTGGGTCAAACCGTTGGCGTATCGCCAGGCCGCGCGTGGCCGGTAACCGCGCTGCCGCAGTTCCCCCGCGAGCGGTTCGAGCAGCTGCAACTCGGTCAATCCCAAGTCGGCCAGGCGATCCCGGAGCCGCCGCCGTTGCTCGGCTGTGAGATTGCCGCCGGGACGCCAGCGGTCGGTTCGGCCGGATCTGTCCATCCCGCCACCCTCCCGCGCGCGATGTTTCCGGCATGGGTGCACTGCCTGCACCGAAGAATCGAGACGCTGATTGTGATTAATTCCTTGGTATCAGCCACGTTTTCCCAGGTCAAGTAATTCGGTCAACCCGATAAAACGCCGCGCCCGCTGGGATCGCGCCGTGCCGAACAGGACTGGCACCCTGGAAGGACCCGACTGAACAACGTGACAGGTCGCGGCGAAGGAAAGGGGGTCGCGTGATGGCGATTACCGCCACGGACTGGCTCATCACAAGCGACGTGGCGCAGGAGGCCGCGTTCCGGATCGATCTGCCCGAGGAAGACCGGGGCAAATGGGTGCTGTCCTACCTGCCGACCAGTCGGCGGCTGACCAGAGACCAGGCGATGACCGGCATGGTGCTGGCCGAAATGATCGTGCTCGACCAGCTGTATCCGGCCGGTCTGGATCAGGAAGTCGCGCAACTGCATGCGACCGAACTCGGCCTCTCGCTGCACGACGTCATGAGCCTGCTGGCCATGCGCGCGCCCGCGGGATCGACGGACCCGGAGGAGCCTTGTGCAGCTACCGACGACCGGCTGAGATCCGCCTCGGCGCTGTTCCACGGCACGACGTCGTGCGCGGCATGAGGCCGTGCTACCGCGCCTTGGCAACCAGTGCTGCTTGCGCCCGGGCTACTCCCGCGCCGACCGTGTCCTCGTCGACGGTGCGCAGCCGTCCGTCCCGAACGACCTCCCGTCCGTTCACGATCAGCGCCGCGAGGGGTGGCGCCGATCCGAGCACGAGGGCGGTCACCGGATCGTCGATGCCCGCGTGCGCCGGGCTGTCCAGCCGCCATAGCGCCACGTCGGCGAGCTTGCCAGGCTCGATCGAGCCGATCTCGGCAGCGCGACCGAGTACCCGTGCTCCACCGATCGTGGCCAGTGCCAACGCCGTTCGCACGGTCATCGCGCGCGGACCGCCCTTGTTGCGGGCGTAAAGGAGGGCATTGCGGGGTTCTTCGATCATCGAGCCCGCCTCGTTGCTCGCCGCGCCGTCCACGCCGAGGCCGACCGGGACACCGGCGCGCACCAGGTCTGCCGTGCGGGCGACGCCCGCGCCGATGCGAGCGTTCGAGGTGGGGCAATGCGCCACCGCGGTACCGGTTTTCGCCATTGTCTCGATCGCGGTGTCGTCGAGATGGATGGCGTGCGCCCACCAGACATCGGGGCCGACCCAGCCGAGCTGTTCCATGTACTGCGCCGGTGTGCAGCCGAATGTTTGCGCGCAATAGTCCTGTTCGTCGATCGTCTCGGCGACATGGGTGTGCAGCCGCACCCCCGACGCACGCGCCAGTGCGGCCGATTCCCGCAGCAGCTCAGGTGTCACCGAGAACGGCGAGCACGGGGCCAGCGCGATGCGCAGCATCGAGTCGAACGCCGGATCATGGTGGCGGGCAATGGCCGTCGCGCTGTCGGCCAGGATGGCGTCCAGGCT
Organism: Nocardia iowensis; assembly: GCF_019222765.1. NCBI lineage: Bacteria > Bacillati > Actinomycetota > Actinomycetes > Mycobacteriales > Nocardiaceae > Nocardia > Nocardia iowensis. The sequence goes on from NZ_CP078145.1 coordinate 8,325,755, forward strand.
CTGCACCACATGATCGGGTGGCAGGCCGCCGGCGGCGACACCCAGATCCATCGAGCCGCGGCACGGGTGGAAGCGCAAACCCACCTCGGCCGCGGCGGCGATCTCGGCGCCGAGCAGGTCGCCGCCTTCCCGGGGGAACACGTAATGGTGGTCGGTCGTGGTGGTGCAGCCGGTCCGGGCCAGCGCGACCAGCCCGCCGGTGGCCGCGATCCGCACTGCTTCTTCGTCGATGCCAGCCCAGATGGGATAGAGCGTGGTGAGCCACTCGAACAGCGTGTTGTCGGCGGCGAGGCCCCGGGTGATCCACTGGTAGAGGTGGTGGTGGGTATTCACCAAGCCGGGGGTCAGCAGACAACCACGGCCGTCGATGCGCTGCACCCGGCCGTCGAGTGCGGGTGCCGCACCCGCACCGACGGCGTCGACCCTGTTGCCGCGCAACACCACATAGCCGTCTCGGTGTTCGGTACCGACCGGGTCGACGGTCGCGACGGCACAGCCCTCGATGACCGTCACCGCGTCCATGCTGGCCCTGCCTCCGGTGCGTCGGCGCGCTGCAGGGTCGCGTGGATGAGGCCGTACGGACGGTCGGCGGCTTGGTACACCTCGCCGTTGTTCTCGATGCCGAAGCGGCCCAGGTCATAGTCGAAATGGTGCTTGTTCGGCGCGGCCAACCTGATCTCGGCGAGCACGGGATACGCCTCGAGGGCGGCCTTGCCCATCGCGAACAGCGTCTGCTGCAACGCCTTCGAATGCTGGGTCGCGAATGTCTCGACCAACCGCGCCCGGACACCGGCGTACACCTCGTCCCAGGCGATATCCGTGGTGCCAGCGAAACGCCATTGCACGACGAGCGCGGTGGCCAGCATCCGGTCGTGCGTCGGTGCCAGCACGGTGAACTCGTCGGTCAGGAAGTCGGCGAACTCCGAACCGGTCGACTTCAGGATGGTCAGGTCCTTCACCCCGCCGACTACCCAGGCCTGCCGGTCGGCGCCCGCACCCGCCACCGTGACGGCCGCGGTGCGCACCTCGGGGCCCTGCCGGACCCAGGTGTGGTCGTGTTCCCGGCCGTCGACCGAAACCCGTTGCCAGGCGTACTCGTCGACCTCGACCCGCGCACTGGTCACTGGTTCGACGTCATCGACGAAATGGCCCGCCAATGCCAGCGCGTAGTCCTCGATGGTTTGTAGCCCAGGCTGTTTCGCGTAGGCGTAGGCGGTCTGCTTCTGCGTGTCGGTGGGCAGTACCTTGCGCTGATCACCGGCGACGTAGGCGTCGGCGAAGTCGCCACGCAGCACGGTGGACACGTTCACGTCGCGGATCTCGTGGCGCGCGGTCTGCCGCCAGATCCGGACGATCCGGTTCTCGGCCTTGCCGTATCGGTTGTCGGACAGCATGATCGGCCCGGTCAGTTCCATGCTCGGCTCAGCTCCCTCGATAGGTGGAAAAGGCAAAGGGCGACAGCAGCAGCGGGACGTGATAGTGCCGCTGCTCGGTGACGGCGAACGCCACGGAGACTTCGGGATAGAAGGTGTCGACCTGCTGGCCGGCAAAGTAGGCACCGGTGGCGAACACCAGCCGATAGGTGTCCGGTGTGAGTGCACCACCCAGCGACCCGATCCGGCCGTCCGCGTCGGTCGTTGCCGAATCCAGCTGCTCTGCACCGCGATACAGCGTCACCGCGACGCCCGACGCGGGTGCGCCGCGCACCGCGTCGAGCACATGGGTACTCAGCGTGCTCACGGGGTATCCGCCAGCAGCGCGCGCAACCGGATTCGATTGATCTTGGCCAATTCTGTTCGCATGACCCGCCTTTCGGTTTCCCCGCCGTTACCGAGCCGGGCTTCGAGGATCGCGAGCAACTCGCTGCCCGATCTACCGCTCGCGCACACCAGGTAGATGTGACCGAACCGCTCCTCGTAGGCCCGGTTACCCGCCGCGAGCGCCGACCGTACCGCGTCCTGCGCATCGGCGACCCCGGCTTGCTCGCGCGCCGAGGCCGCCGTGTCCGGTCGCTCGCCGATCCGTGGGTGCCCGGCCAGCGCGAGATCAATCTCGGACTCGGGCAGCTCGGCCAGCACGGCATCGGCGGCATCGAGGACGGCGTCGACAGTCGCGTACGGCCGGCCCGCGACAAGTGCGCGCGCCCAAGCGGGAGACGAGCAACACGCGAGCAATGCCTCCGTCGCCGCGCTTTCCGGTAGTGCGTTGAACCCGGCGAGGGTGGCCCCGTCGTCTGTCATCGGAACAGCATCGAATACGACCCGCCCGGCCGCCACCCGAAAGAGATAGATCACGCTCGGCGTGTCGCCGCAAAGAAAGTCGCCGGGCAGGTCCTCGAGCAGCACTCTTCCGGCACGCGCGAGCCACGGTTCCGGACTACCGTCGTATCCATGGCTGTACCCGATCGCCCGGCCGCTGCGCCCGTCTGCGCGGGCATCGTGCTCGCCGCGGGCGCCGGAACACGCTACGGCCGGCCGAAAGCCCTGGCCGAGGGCGGTGCCTGGCTGCGCGGTGCGGTGGCCGCGCTGCGCGACGGCGGCTGCGATCCGGTGATCGTCGTGCTCGGCGCCACCGGCCCCGACCCGGAGCCGCTCGACCTCCCCGCTGGCGTCCAACACGTCTGGGCGGCGGACTGGGCAACCGGGCTCGGCGCCTCGGTCCGGGCCGGGTTGATCGCCGCCGCCCGCACCCCAGCGCGCTACGCCGCGATCATGCCGGTGGACACCCCCGACGTCGGCGCGGATGTGGTCGCGCGGGTCACCGCCGCGGCATTCGAGGCCCCGAGCGGCCTGGCTCGCGCTGTGTTCCGCAACACACCGGGGCATCCCGTTGTGGTCGCGCACGGCCACTGGACCTCGGTATGTCAGGAGGCCGTAGGAGATTCGGGCGCGCGCACCTATTTGTCCGGTAGGAACGATATGGTGTGCGTCACGTGCGACGATTTGGCGACGGGCGTCGATCGTGACTACCCGGCCTCGTCCGCACGGTGATCGGAGCGAGCTGATGCGGGACATCGTCGACGACCTATTGCGGGTATGGCATTCCGGGCGAACCGGAGGGCTGGCCACCATAGTGCGCACGATGGGCTCGGCACCCTTACCGGTCGGCTCGGCGATGCTGGTCGATCCGGACGGCGGGGTCTACGGCGCGGTCACCGACGGCGGGCTCGAGGAGATCGCCTACGAGGCCGTGCTGCAAGCTGCCCGCACGGGTCGGCGCGCGATGCACCGCTACGGTGTGGCTACCGGCGTGGAAGGCAGCGCGGACCGCGACGGCATGATGGACGTGTTCACCGAACCGTTCTCGCGCAGGCACTTTCCGGAGTTTCCGCTCGTTGCCGCCGAGATCGCGGCGCACCGGCGGATCACCGTGTTCACCGTCGTGTGGAATTCCGATACGGATCTGATCGGCCAGCACCTGATCACCGACAAGCGCCACGCCACCGAGCTGCTCGCCCTGCCGGACTCGGATGTGTTCGTCGCGTCGTTCGCCCCGCCGCCGCGGCTGATCATCTTCGGCGCCAACTCTTTTGCCGCCGCGCTGACCGTGCAAGCCAAGCTGCTCGGCTACCGCGTGACCATCTGCGACTCCAGGGAGAACTTCGCGAAACCGGAGAAGTTCCCCGGCGCCGAGGTCGTCGTCGATTGGCCGCACCGGTATCTGAACACCCTCTCCGCGGCGGGTGAAATCGACGGCAGCACAGCCATTGTTGTCACCTCGCACGACCCGAAGTTCGAGATCCCGCTGCTCACCGTCGCACTGCGACTACCCGAGCTCGGCTACCTGGGCGCGATGGGTTCGCGCACCGTGCACACCCAGCGGATGGAAGACCTGCGGGCGGGCGGCTTCAATGAAGCGACGCTCGCCCGACTGCACTCCCCGGCCGGGTTGGCGGTGGGGGCGCGCACCGCCGCCGAGATCGCCGTCGCGATCGCCGCCGAACTGCTCGCCGCCAGGACCGAACAGTCCGGGCGGCATTCGCTGCGCGCCACCAGCCAACCGCCGCCGCTGAAAACCGTGGTGGGAATGGGTATCTAAAGGCCGAACCCGGCTTCCCGGAAGTAGCCATCGGCGTCGGATTGCGCCATCGGTACGCGGCCCGACCGCGGATCGGCGATTTTGCCTCGGTGCGAGCCGATATCCCGCCGATGGATGAGATGGGTCGGTGCGCTGGTTGCACCACAGGTGAACCCGTTCCTCGCGCTGCTCGACGCCAAGCTGCACATCGCCGGCTCGGAGATCCTTTGGCGCGAGGTGATCGGCAACGGTTTCGGCTTCGCCGCCGCGCTCGGCGGCATGCGACGGCGGGTCTGGGCCTGGCCGATCGGCGTCGCCGGGAACGCACTGCTGTTCACCGTCTTCGTCGGCGGCGTCTTCAACACCCCGCAGCAGCTGAACATGGCGGGCCAGGCCGGACGCCAGCTGATGTTCATCGCGGTGAGCCTCTACGGCTGGTGGAGCTGGTATCGCCACGCCAATGCCGAAACCGGCCTCGAACATCGCGGCGTGGACCCGCGCTGGGCGAGCAATCGCGAACGCCTGGTCCTGGTCGCCGCCATGCTCGTTGGCACCGCAGTCTTCGCGCAGCTCTTCGCGGTGATCGGCTCCTACGGCCCGTGGGCCGAGGCCTGGATCTTCACCGGTTCCGTACTGGCCACCTACGGCATGGCCCGCGGCCTCGCCGAGTTCTGGCTCATCTGGATCGCGGTGGACATCGTCGGCATCCCGCTGTTGGTGCGGGCGGGTTACTACCCGTCGGCGACGCTGTACTTCATTTACGCGGGCTTCGTGGCCTGGGGTTTCGTGGTCTGGATGCGCAGCATTCGGCCGGTGGTCACACCCGATCCGTTGCCGGTGGCGTCCGCGCGCTAGCCGGTAAGGTCGTGGCGGGCCCGCCGGGCTTCAGTCGCGTTGCGCCGCGGCGTCGGCGAGGAGTTTGGCGAGGGAATCGCCCATGGTGGCGGAGCGGTCGAACTGGTAGCCGCGGTCGGCGGCGTGGCCCGCGTAGAGGTGCCAGACCGACGAGGCGAGCAGGCGGGCTATGGCCTCCTGATCGGGGCGTTCGGAATCGGCTGGGGTGCCGATGTATTCGGTGACCATGCCTTCGACCAGCCCCACGATCCCGTACACGACCGGACGGTACGGGAGCACGTCGATGCCGAGGACTCCGCTCCAGGACGAAACCTGTTGCCAGAGTGTCTCGGCGACGCGATGCCTGCCGATGGTGAGGCTGGTTTCCCCGGCCGCGTGCCCGTGCACCGTGCCGCTCTGACCGTACTGATACAACTTCGGATGCTCGGCGGCCCAGCGCACCACGGTGCGCATCACGTCGAGGATGATGTCCTCGAGCGTCTTGGCCGGATCGAGCACGAGGACCTTCTCGACCTCGGCCACGTACCGTTCCAGGATGAACTCCCGCACGCGCGAGTCCAGGTCTTCGCGATTGTCGAACTGCCGGTAGACCACCGAGCGGGCCAGACCGGCTCGCTCGGCGATCTGCTGGATGGAGACCTCGACGTTCGGATCGTTCTGCTCGATCAGCGCGACGGCCGCCTCGAGGATCTGCGCCTGACGGGTCGAGTTGTGTTCGTCCCAGCGCTGTCCGCCCGCGCGCCTGCGACGGCTACGCAGGTGGGCGGGCGGCTTCACCGTTCCGACTATACGGCGGTGTCCGCGCGCTCCAGTTCCGCCAGGAACCGGGGCCGCATCAGCAGTGGGCCGTCCGGACCGCCGGTGAAGGAGTTCTGGCGGCGCACTCGCTGCGCCGAGACCGCGTCGAATTGCAGGTGCTGAGCGAAGGTGGCGACCACAAGGGCGGCCTCCATGCTGGCGAATCCCGAAGCGACACACATCCTTTTGCCGGCCCCGAACGGCATCGAGGCCCGCTTGTGCGCGCGCTCCAGATTTTCCGGCAGATACCGGCTCGGGTCGAATTCCTCCGGGCGGTCCCACACCCGCTTGTTGTGGTGCGCACCATGAATGAGGGTGATCACCGTGGTACCGGGCTTGATCGGGTAGCCGCCGAGCACGTCGTGATCCTTGGCCGTCCTGGCCAGTCCTACGACCGGTGGCAGCAGCCGCATGGTCTCGGCGACGACCGCCTGCGTCCACGGCAGCCGGTCCAGGTCGGCGGCGGTCGCCGGACGCGATTCGAGTACCGAGCTGACCTCGTCGTGCAGCCGCTGCCTGGCCTCGGGATGCTCGGAAAGCAGTTGCCACACCCACGCCAGCGCCGTCGCGGTGGTCTCCATGCCCGCGCCGATGAAGGTCATCAACTCGTCGTGGATCTCTTGATCGGTGTACTGGTAACCGGTTTCCGGATCGGAGGCGTCGATCAGCAGCGCCAGGAGGTTGTCCTTGCGGTCGATCCGGCCGCTGCGATGGTCGGCGATGAGACCGTCCACGACCCGCTCGGCGTGGCGCAGGTCGCGCATGCTGCGCGGTTCGACCACCCAGCCCGCCGCGCGCATGATGCGCATCGGCAGCCGGGAATTCGCGGCATCGTCGCGATGGCGGCCGTGCTTGTGCACCCAGGTCCCGAGGTGATGGATCGGGTGACTGAGGTTGGTCATGAAGCCGCGTCCGAAGAACCGCAATAGTCGGGAGAGCACCACCTCGGACATCGGACCGGTGATGTCGGTGCCGAACATGGTGCGCGACGTGATATCCAAAGTGAGACGGTTCATTTCAGCGTTGACGTCGATCGCGTCGCCGGACGCGGCGAGCTCCCGGATCCGCGCGACGGCATCGCGCGCCGCTTCCACCATGACCGGCGCGAAATTGTCCACATTGCGCTTGGCGAAGATCGGCTGCACCAGCCGCCGATTGCGTTGCCACATCTCATCATTGAGATCGGTCACCAGTCCGCGGCCGAAGGCCACCGCGAGCATGTCGTAGTCGGGGCTCTTGGTGTAGTTGTTCTGATTGGTGACCAGCACCTGCCGCGCCAGCTCAGGGCTTTGCACCACAACGAATTTGGCGAACGGTACGCGGGCAACCACCACATCGTCCGGTCCGGGAAATGCGGTCACGTAGTCGAGCACGGTGTGGTCGCGTACCCGCGGAATGATGCCCAACGACAATCGCACCGACTGCCACCAGCTGACCGGTGTGTTGTGCCATCGAATGAACGTCGGTGCCCAGCGGGGCGGGTGCAGCGTGGAATCAGCTTTCGAATCGGCGGAATCGACATCGGCCATAGCGGGCTCACCTTGCCTACACAATCATGTGGGACGTGCTGTCCCATTCAGACTAGTGAGACACCGTGACCCGGTCAACGGGTCGACGGGCTGACCGGTCCCCCGCGAACACCAACAGCCCGCCTGGCCACCGAAGGCCTGACGGGCTGTTCGCTATAGCTGCTGTGACTAGTTGGGGGTATCGCCCTCGTAGTCCATTTGCGCGGCCTGATCCTCGGTCTTGGCCGGGGCGTCCGCGGTCGCATCCGGCTGGTCGACGTCGTCGCGGTCGGTCTCGTCAGCATCGGTCGGGTTCGTACCGGGTTCAGTGGTCATGGCCTCGGACATGCCCGGCGCAGGCGGGTTCAAACCGGTGCCGCGCGACGATCGGCTGCCTAGACGACGTCGACGCGGACCCCCGTGGCGCGTATCGCCGCCACTGCCGCCGGGTCCGCGTCGGTATCGGTGACCAGCACGTGGACCTGCTCGATGCTGCAGATCCTGGCCAGGGCGGTCCGTTCCAGCTTGTCCGCGGTGGCCACCACCATGACCTGTCCGGACCGCCGCACCATCTCGGTGGTCACCCCGGCCTCATCGATATGCCTGCATTGGGCGCCGCCCTCGGCGGAGATCGCGTTCACGCCGAGGATCAGTTCGTCGAGGCGCAGTTCGGCCAGCGCGCGCTCGGCGAGCGGGCCGTGCAGTTCGTAGGACTCGCGGCGGGCTACGCCACCGAGGACGACGGTGCGCATGTGCGGACGCAGCACCATCTCGCCCGCGATGTTGAGCGCGTTGGTGACGATGGTCAGTTGCTCGTCGCCCGTCATGCCCAGGTCGGTGCGACCGGCCAGCGCCCGTGCCACCGCGGTGGTGGTGGTGCCGCCGTTCATCGCGATGACCGCGCGCGGATCGACCAGTGACGCAGCGTGTTCCGCGATGCGCTGCTTGGCCTCCCCGCTGGTCTGCCGGTAGCGGGCGGGCAGGTCGTAGGCGACCGAGGTCGCGACCACACCGCCGTGCGTCCTGGTCGCCAACTGCTGTTCGGCGAGGGCGGTGAAGTCGCGGCGGACCGTCGCCGAGGACACGCCGAGACGCTCGGCGGCTTCCTCCACCGAGAGCCGACCGGATTCGGCGAGCAGTTCGAGTAGCCGGTTCCACCGCTGGGGACGGTCGGTCGGTCCGGTCATCTCACACCGCCGATAGCCACATGCCGACCTGCTGTTTTTCTAGGCACGCGGACAATCTGATCACAGGCACGCTGCCGACCGTAGAGATTCCGCTGTGGCAATGCCAAGCCGGCTACCGCCGAGTCTGCGAGACTCCGGCCAGCGGCACCGTGAGGAACGAGGCGGCCCCTTCGGTGCGCTGGATGTCATAGACGCCGCCGAGCAGGGCCGGATAGTCCTTCGGATTGAGGATGTGGGTCGGCGCGTCGCCGGAGCCGATCGTCACCTGCAAACGATGGCCGGGCTGGAACACATGGAAGGCCGGGCGAACCTTGACGTTGTATTCGGTCACCTGCCCTGGGACCACCGGTAGCAAGGATTCTCTGGTACCTGGGTGGAACGCGCCGAGCACGCTGCCGTCCTCGGCGCGCCACGTCCGCTCCTCGTCCAGCGCGCGGAAGTTTCCGGCGAGCTGGCCATCGGTCAACGCGGTGGCCGTGCCGTCCGGCGCGATGTCCTGCACGGTCACGCTGAATGCCGAGGCAGGGGTGTTCGATACGGCGAACAGCGTGGCGCCGATCGGCCCGCCAAGCACGGTCGGTTCGGTGAAGGGAGCAGTCGTGTACTGCGGGTTGTCCAGCAGCCCAGGGATATCGGGGTGCGCGGGGAACTGGCCGCACGGATCGTCGACACCGGCCATCGTGGCGAGCAGTTCGTACACGCCGGAGAAGTTGCGGGAGAACGAGGAGTTGCAGATGGTTCCGCCATTGACCGGGCTGAAGGTCACTCGATCCGAACCTGTTTGGGCCGCAGGTCGGTCCGGCGTGAGGCGCCCGTCGGATTCCAGATACAGGTGCTGCGTGGGGGTTTCCCGGAGCGGATAGGTAGCGCTCTCGATCACGTTGCCGTTGAGGTCGATGGCGTGCAACGGCGTCTTCGTCTCATCGATACCGTTGCGGTCGTCCTTCAGCCACCTGTCGAACCAGGCCAGCTGGATGGCGTGCATATCGATATCGGTGTTGCGCTGCACGCCGGGCTGCACGTGAAACCAAGGGCCGACGAGCATTTGGAATCGCCCGCTGGATGGTGCGGTCGCGGGCATCGGCCCATGGCGCGACCGCCCGGCATAGGCATTCTGCAATCCGGCGAAGGTCCGCGGTGTTCCGTCCTGCAGCAGGTCGTACTGCCCACCGACCAGGTAGGTCGGAATGTCGTTCGCCGCAATCTGTTCCACCACATTATCGATCGCGCGGGACTCCCAGTACGGACTGTTGTACGCCTTGTCACCGTCGAGCAGCGCGTTGAACACCGAGGGCCAGGTGCCGTCCGGCCGGAAGTGGGAGATCAAGTGATCGACGAAGACGCTCGTCAGCTTGTCCGGTTCCCGGTACAACCCGAGGATCGGCGCCAGTTGCGGCAGCAAGGTGATCGGGAATTGCAGCATGGAGGCGAGGAAGGCGATGTTGTAGAAACCGTCGTGCCCCAACAGGTCCTGGAACGCGTGGTTGCCCGGCATCAACGGAAACAGCGCCTTGACCGGCGAATCCGGTTCCAGCACACCGGCGGTGAAGAGTTCGCTCATGCCGAGATACGACAGACCCCACAGGCCGATTTCCCCGGTCGAGTTGGGCAGCTCGGCCGCCCAGTGGATCACCCGTTTCGAGTCCTCGCGCTCCTGCGGCTGCAGGATGCTCCACTGACCACCGGACGATCCAGTGCCGCGAATGTCGACGATCACGCTGATGTAGCCGCGCTTGACGAAATAGTCGCCGTACCCCGCGGCATCGCTGACCTGCTTGGCCACGTCGATCACCGAAGGCAGCGCATTCTGCAAGAGCGGACCGAGACCTTCGTAGGACAGCAGCCGCATCAACCCGGCACTGTCCTTGCCGTAGGACGTCTGGGTCAGGACGATCGGGAACGGACCCGCCGCGGGCGCGCCCACGGCATCCGTCGGGTAGCGCACGTCCGCGCGCAGCACCACGCCATCCGCCATCGGGAGTTCGACGTTCTTCTGCTCGCCGACCCCGTAGCGCTCCGGACCCGGATTCCACCCCTCGGGTAATCCGGTGCGGGGGTTGGCCTTCGGAAGGTCAACAGTGGACGGCGGGTCGGCGATGGCGAGCGGCGCAGCCATCGGCAGGACAACGGCGATGACGAGAACGCCCACCGACACGGCGGTTCGGAACAGACTCCTCGTCGCCCGAACAGTGCTGTGTCGCCCTTGGATCGGCCGGTACGTCGAACAACCAGCGATCGTCGTCATTACTCGGGGGACCCGCATCGTGCCTGCTCACCGTGATGTTCTGGATCGATGACAGCGTTGGCGGCCATCCGCCGATCGCTGACGCTCGATGTATTGGTAAGATATATTTTCAGATAACTGGCCCCATGTCTACTGTCTGGGCCAGAAGACTTTCGTTAGTTCGCCGTGAGGTCGCGTCGTAGCAGTTTTCCGGTGCTGGTGCGCGGGAGTTCATCGACAAAGGTGACGTCGCGAGGCACCTTGAACCGGGCCAGGTTCGCCTTCACGTGGGCACGGACCGCGTCGGCATCGAGCTGGTGATCGGGCCGCCGCACCACGAAAGCCGCAAGTCGCTGACCGAATTCGTCGTCCGGCACCGCGACGATTGCCGCCTCGGCGATGGCCGGATGGGCGTACAGCAACTCCTCGACCTCACCGGGAAAAACGTTCTCGCCACCGGAGACGATCATGTCGTCGTCGCGTCCGTCGATGAACAGCCGTCCGGCCGAATCCCAGTGCCCCACATCGCCGGAGGACAGCAGGCCATCGATGCTGCCCTTGTTGCCGCCACCGGAGTAACCGGCGAAGGACAGCAGGCTGCGCACGTAAATGGTGCCCCGCCTGCCGGGTTCGGTGACCACCTCGCCGTTTTCGTCGTAGAGCCGGACCGTGCACACCGTGGGCGGCTTCCCGACCGTCCCGGACGCCGCACGCCAATCCGCGGGTGTGGCAATGGCGGCGACGCCGACCTCGGTCGAGCCGTAGAAGTTGTACAGCACATCGCCGAACGCGTCGGTGGCCGCGTCGCCGAGCGCGGCGGGCAGCGCAGAGCCCGCGCTGAAGATGATGCGCAGACTGCGGGTGTCGTACTCGGCCAAGACTTCTGGGCCGAGGTCGAGTATCCGACGCAGCATCGTCGGCACGAGCACCAGCACCTGCGCTCGATGTGTAGCGATATCGGCGAGCGTCTGCTCGGCATCGAATCGCCTGTGCAGCACCACCGTAGAGGCCAGCGACAGCGACAGGATGAACTGGTTCAGCGCCGTACCGTGGAACAGCGGCGCTGCGAGCACGAGAGTCTGGTTGCGGCGCAACGGAATCCGTTCCAGGAGCGCGGCCGCCGCGAGGGGTGACTTGACCTCGCGCGGCACACCTCTCGGTGTCCCGGTGGTGCCGCCGGTCAGCAGCACGAACCCGCCCTGTCGTGGCGGTGGAGCCAACTCGGACGCATCGTTGCTCGCGATCAGCTCGTCGACGGTGGCGATGCCGTCGCCTTCGACGCCGTCGTACACTGCCAGCACCCGCCGCACCTCCGGCGGCAGCACACGCAGCAGCTCGGTGAATTCCTGGTCGTACACCACGGCATTCACCCCTTCCCGTACCGCGACATCGGCCAGCTGCGGACCAGCGAATCCGGTATTGAGCAACACCAGCCGCGCGCCGATCTTGGCGGCGGCGAGCATGGTGTCGACCAACTCGCGCCGGTCCCGGATGAGCGCGGCGACCGTGTCGCCCGGCCCGAGACCGATCGCCGTGAATCCACGGGCCAGTGCATTCCCGCGAGCCTCGAGCTCCCGATAGGTGAGCGGCCCGAGTTCATCGATCACCGCCACCCGATCGGGTTCCCGCCGCGCCGACATCCGGACCGGTCCGGCGATGCCGCCGAACTGCCGGACCGCGCGGGAGGCACGCACGAGATCAGCCGGTGCGAACAGATCGAGTACACCGGCGCGCTGCAGCACACCCACCGAATGCAGGTTGACCATCAGCGCGCGAACCGCACTTCCGATGGAGGACATGAACACTCCGTCCCGAGAATCGTCGACCCCCTCGAACAAGGGAGGCCGAACACGACTGTAAGAGATTCCACACAATTCGGCAAGACATCTTTTCAGATGACTGGCCGAGCGTAGCCCCAGCCGATTCCGCGGGTTTCAGATCAGGTGAGCGCGAGCCCGGAATTCACGAAATACGCAATCTCCTCGCATATCTCATCGAGGCCGATCACCGAATCGGGCAGGGTGCTCTGCACCAATTCCTGGGCGAGCGAGTTCACCGCGCCGATCACCGCGATGGCGAAAAGATCGAAGCGCCGCTGTTTGGTCTCGCCGCGCTCGACCGCGCGCTCCGCCTCGCTGATGATCAGCGAGGAAAGCAGGCGTCGCTGCTCCCTGCGCCAATCCTCCACCGCCTGACTCACGCCGACCACTTCGACATAGCAAACCCTGGCGGAGCGATGATCCTGACAGGTCACCGCGAGGTAAGCACCGAAGCCGCGGACCACCCTGGTCGACATCGGCTCGCCGACGGTTTCCGCCAGCGCCTCCAATGCCCGCTCGACCGCGCGTGAAGTGATCCGATTGACCAACGCGATCAGCAACGCCTCACGGCTGCCCATATCTTCGTAAAAGCTGCGCGTGGAAACATTGGCCACCGCACACAGGCGTTCGATGGAAGTGGCTGCGTAGCCCTGGGTTCCGAACAATTCGAGCGCGGCGTCGATCAATCGCGTTCGCCGCTGCGCCACCCGCTGCTCCCTGGACAGTCCGCCATAGCTGCGACCGTCCTTCGCTTCCTCTTCCCGCCGTGCCACCGTTAGATGCTACCCCGCGAGACGGCCGCCACCCCGGCACAGACATGGGTCCGTGCCGGGTTCGATCGGCTACTTCCGCTGGCCGATGGCCTGCCCGACGAGGGCTTGCGCCATGGGTGGCAAGATCTCGGAGAGGCCTTGACCGAACTGCGGATCGGGGATCGTGCTGACCGGACTGGTGATCGAGCAGCCTTCCCGCGCCGCGACGCCGTTGAGCCGGTCCTTCAACCAAGAGAAGGCGCCGGGCACATGCGAGACAACGCCGGAGATATGTTCCGCGGCGAATTCTCGGACGTAGGTGACGCTCGGCGCGCCTTCACGGCAGTATTTGTCAACCACTGCGTCGGTGCCGCCGATCGGAATCAACTCGTCGTTCTGGGCGTGATAGAAGTAGATCGGCACGGTCGGTGTCCGCTGACCGAGCGAGTTGTCCGCAATCGCGTCCCTGATCGCCGGCAGCGACAACGGATCACCGCCTTGGAAGGTGCCCATGTAGTTGAAGCCGGGAAACAACGTGGCGCCCTGCGGATGGCACAGGATCTTCTTGGACGCGAAGACGAATTGGCCGACGAGATCGACCCGCTCACGGAGCACGCGCTGCATCTCCGGATATTCGGTCGCGATGCCGACGAATGCAGCCGAGACCAGTCCGGCATAGACGCCATTGTTGTTGTGGCGTACCAAAGTTTCGTAATCTGCGGGTGCCACACCGCCTGCTGCCACACCGACGATATTCAGCTCGGGTGCGTAGCTGTCCTTGATCTCCGGCACGAACGACGACGGAATAGCGCCGCCGGAGTAGCCCCACAGTGCCGTCGGCGTGCTCGGTCCGTTCAACTGCGCGGGCGCGAAGTTCTCCGCCGCACGAATGCCGTCGAGGGTGGCCTGCGCGTTCATTCGGGAGGCGCCGTAGGCCGAATTCGGTCCCTCGTAGTCGGGGATGGAGACGGTCCAGCCCTGGCCGAGACCGGCCGCGATGGGGATGAGGGTTTCGGCCGCGTTCACGTAGTCGACCGGGATGGCGCCGGATTGGATCACGTAGGACGGCGCGCAGTACTGCGCCACGCTGTCCTCGGCGATCTGATAGGACAACAGCTTCGATCCGCCCGCGGGCGCCGGGCCGCGCGGCTTCAGGATCGTGGTGACCGTCGCGATCGGCTCACCGTGACTGTTGGTGGTGCGGTAGAGCAACTGCCAGCCATCGACATTCAGCTGCAAGATGCCCATGAACGCCGGGTAGATCGCCCGCGCCCGCAGGATCTCGCCGGGTTGTGCCGCGGCGACGAGCCCGGCGGCAGGCTTGTAGAAGTCGTCGAGTTCAGGTGGCAGGGTCAACGCCGGAGCGGGTTCGACTCGAACGCCCGCCGGCTCCTCTGGCGTCGCCTGCCCCGAACCGAGTGTCATCCACGCGGTCATCAGCGCGATGACGCCGAGGACGACAACGCGCCCACCATTGCGCACGCTCATCGAAGTGCCTTCCCGTTACCGACCGTGACCCTTATTGGTAAGGGATCTTTTCAGAAGCCCGGTAAGAAGTCCAGACTCAGACAGTGGTTCGGTGCACAGCGCGATCCCGGCGGGTGGCATCGCACACCACCCGCCGGATCGACTTACTTGACGCTGCCTGCGGTCAGGCCTGCGACGAGGCGCTTCTCGATGAGCGCGAACAGAATCACGACCGGGATGATGCCGACCGTGGAGATAGCGAACACGTATTGCCAGGAGGTGTCGTACTGACCGATGAACTTGGTCAGCGCCACCGACAGCGGCTGGTTCTCCGGGGTGGTCAGCACCACCAGGCTGGCGGCGAACTCGTTCCAGCAGGAGACCACGACGAAGATCGTGGCCGTGACGATGCCGGGCCACACGAGTGGCAGGCTTACCCGGACCAGGATCTGCCAGCGACTCAGCCCGTCCAACTGCGCGGCCTCCTCGATCTCCACCGGAATGGAGGCGAAGAAGCTGTGCAGAATCCACACCGCGAACGACAGGTTGAACGCCGCGTTCACCAGGATCATCGCCAGCCAGGTGTCGTTGATGCCGATCGCGAAGAACTCCCGAATCAGACCGGTGACCAGCACCGTCGGCTGCAACATCTGGGTGACGAGCACCAGGCCGAGAAATACCGCCCGGCCCGGAAACTTATGCCGCGCTGTGTAATACGCCGCCGGAATGGCGACGAGCAAGACCAGCACCGTGGCACACACCGAGATGATGATCGTGCTGGCCAGGTTGAACGGCAGCGGCGTCTCCGGCGTGTCCCACATGGTGGCGTAGTTGTCCGGATGCCACGACTCGGGGATGTATGTCGGTGGGATGCGCAGGATTTCGGCCCGGTTCTTCAGTGAGCCGAGCACCATCACGATGAACGGCAGCAGGAACAGCGTGGCGAGCACCACGCCGACCGCGGTGAGTTCCCAGCGCCGCCGTTTCGTTCGCACCCCCGGGCGTTCGGCCGATTCGGCCACTTGTACCGCGCCGGTGACCTTTTCGATGTACGTCACGTCCGCCTCGGTGGTCATCCGTCGACCTCCTGGGTCGGCCGGATCACCTTCACGTAGATCGCGATGATGACGATGATCAGCACGAAATTCAGCACGCTCATCGCCGCCGCCGTGTCGATCTCCTGGTTCTGCCGGATCAGCTTGAACATCAACGTCGTTGTGGTGTCGGACTGGAAGCCCGCGATGCTGCCGGTGATCACCTGCAGGATCGGCAGCGAGTTGAACGAGTTGATGATGTTGATGATGGTCGCCACCGCGATCGCCGGACGCAGCTGCGGCAGCGTGAGAAAGCGGTAGCGCTGCCACGCGCTCGCACCGTCGACCCGGCCCGCCTCACTGATCTCGGCCGGAATGGATTGCAGTCCAGCGAGAATGGTGTAGGTGGTGAACGGGATCGAGACGAACACCGCGACACCGATCGCGACAAGGAACGCGGGCGTCGGCTGCTTGGTGAAGCCGAAGCCCCGGTCGAGCAGACCGATATCGACCAGGAACCGGTTGGCGATGCCGACATCCGGATCCAGCATGTAGTAGAAGATCGTCGTCGTCATCACGACCGAGGCGGCCCACGGCACCAGGACCGCCATCCGGACGGCGGTGCGGCCAGGGAAGTCCTTGTTCAGGAATTGGGCAAGCCCCGCCGAGAGGACCAACGTGATCAGTACGACGGCGACAACCCAGATCACCGTGTGCACCAGGACCGAACCCAGTTCCCTGATCTCGAACAGGGCGCGGAAGTTGTCCAGTCCGGCCGAGCCCCGGTCTTGCCCGTAATCGGTCAGATCCCTGGTGCTGGTCCACACCATGTAGCAGGCGGGAAAGGCGACGATCGCCGCGATCAGGACCAGCGAGGGTCCGATCCACGGGATCGCCGCCAGAGTTCCTTTCCGTCGCACGCTATTTCGCGGCTTCCTGAATACGCTGCAACACCTGGGCCGGGTCGGTGCCCTGTGCGATGGTGCCCATCTGCTGCCGGATCGCGCCTTGCGCCGCAGCCCATTTCGCGTTGTTACTCGGGTAGAACTGTGCCACCGCGAGAGTGGAACCGAACGCCTTGGTCACCGGATCCGAGGCCAGCTTGGCGGCCGCGCTGTTGGTGATCGGGATGAAGCCCTCTTTCGACACGAAGTTCGCGTAGACGTCGGCGCTGTAGAAGAAGTCGAGGAACTTCTTGATCGATTCGGTCTTCTTGCCGTCCTTCTTGAATGCCATCAGATGATCGGCCACGCCGAGGGTCACCGGGGTGCCGGACTTGGTCGGCGACGGCGCGGTCGAGTACTTCAGACTCGGGTTCTTCGCGGTGATCTGGCCGATGGTCGGGGGCAGGCCCTCGATCATGCCGATCTTGCCCTGGATGAACGCGTTGATGACGTCCTTGCGGTCGGTCGCGCCCGGATTCGGCTGGGTGACACCGGCATCGGCGAGTTCACGCATCGCGCGCACGCCTTCGAGGTTCTGCGGGGTATCGACGGTGATCTTGTCACCGTCGGACCAGGAGCCACCCGCACCGAAGGTCCAGATGGACGTCTCGCCCTGGGCTTCCTCGCTGCCGAGCGGCAGGCCATAGCCGGAGACACCGCCACCGAGCGCCTGGATCTTCTTGGCCGCGTCGGTCAGCTCGGCCCAGGTCTTCGGCGGCGAGGCGATGCCGGCCTTGGCGAACAGGTCGGTGTTGTAGAACAGGGTGCGGGTCGAGGCGAACAGCGGGAGCGCGTACTGCGTTCCGTTCAGCGACGCGTTCTTGGCGAAGCCGGGCTGGATGTCCGAAAGCACCTGCGGGGAGACGATTTCGGTCGCCGGGTAGAGCATTCCGTCATTGGCGAAGCTGGCGTAGGCGTCGATATTGAGGATGTCCGGCGTGGTCGACTTCGACTGGAGCTTGGTGCGCACCACGTCGTTGATCGAGTTCCACGACTCCATCTGCAGGTTCACCGTGATATCGGGGTTCTTCTTCTGGAAGTCCGCGATGATGCCGTCCCACAGCGCCTTCGTACCCGTGGCCCCGTCACTGTAGGCCGGGGCTAGGAAGTTGATCGTGGTGTCGGAGTCGGCGGAATCTTTCGAGCCGAACCCACAGGACGAGATCGCCAGCGCAAGGCCGGTGACCATCGCGACCCCCGCGAGCACGCCGTGGAGTGGTCTTTTCACGAGTAGAACCTTTCAAATTTGCACACCCGGCGCCACTGGACAGCCGATGATGGGATCGAACTGATCGACCGACTATCAACATAGACCCAACCTTGATCGTATGTGACCGATTCGCTCGTAAATTTGACATGAACGATCACCGGGCGGATTCTGTTGTTGTGCCGATCTCCGCCGAACCCACGCCCGTGACCCATCTGGCCAACGAGGTCGCCACCCAGCCTGACGACTGGGCGCGCGCCGAAACGATCGCCGCCGAGCACCGCGACATCCTCCCCCACAAGGGCGAGCGTGTGGCCGTGATCGGTTGCGGCACTTCCCTGTTCATGTCCAAAGCGATCGCGGCGCTGCGCGAGGGCGCAGGCCACGGTCTGACCGACGCCTGGCCCGCCAGCGAGGTCCGCTACGGCCGCGACTACGACCGCTACCTGGTGATCTGTCGCTCCGGCACGACCACCGAGGTGGTCAACGCCATGCGGGACATCCCAGCACACATTCCGCGCACCGTCATCTGCTCCAGCCCAGGCACCCCGGTGCTCGAGCTCGGCGACCCGATCCTGATCGATGAGGTCGACGAGGAGTCGGTGGTGCAGACCCGCTTCGCCACCACCACCCTGGCGATCCTGCGCTGGCACCTGGGCGAAGACCTCGCCCCGGTGATCGAGCAAGCCCGCGCGGTGCTCGCCGAGGATCCGGCGGTATCGCTCGCGAACGTCCGGCACGCCGAGGAGATCAGCTTCGTCGGCATGGGCTTCGCCGCCGCCATCGCCGAGGAAGCGGGTCTGAAGCTGCGCGAATCCTGCCAGTCCTGGACCGAGTCCTACCTGGCCACCGAGTACCGGCACGGCCCGATCGCCATCTCCGCGCCGGGTCGGGCGGTGTGGGCCTTCGGCCCGCTGGTGCCGAACTTCGCCGCCGACATCGCCGGCACCGGTGCGCACTTCGAGCACCGCGACATCGATGCGATGGCCGACCTGGTCCGAATCCATCAGCTGTGCGTACTGCGCGCCGCCGATCTCGGTCTCGACCCCGACCACCCGCGTGGGCTCAATCGCTCGGTCGTCCTCGACCAGTGATCGGACCGGCCCGGTGAAACCCGACCCCACCGCGATACCTGGTATCGCGCCGTTCCCGGCACCGGGAACTACTGTGCGAAGTATGGGAACGGCGCAGGAACCGACGGCTGCGGTCTTGCCGCAGCCGGACGCGTTGGCCGATGACGCGCTGGTGCTCGGTCTCGATGTCGGTGGCACCACCATCAAGGGTGAAATCACCGATGCCGCAGGCCGAGTGCTCGCCGTCGGTACCGTCGCCACGCCGCAGGGCGAGGCCGCGTTCGAGGCCATGGGGGCGTTGGGCGACCAGCTGCTGTCCGAACTGACCGCAGAGCTGCGAAGCCGAGTGGGCCGGGCGGCCGTTGTACTGCCGGGCATCGTGGACACCGTGCGGTCGATCGCGGTGTTCAGCAGCAATGTCGGCTGGCGGGATGTGAAGGTCGGCGACCGGTTCAGTGATCGCTGGGGCATCCCGGTTCTGATCGAACACGATGTGGCCGTGGCGGGTTGGGCCGAATGGCGCGTCGGTGCCGGGCGCGGATACGACAACGTGTGCGTGGTCATCCTCGGGACCGGAATCTCGGGCACCCTGTCCGTTGGCGGGCGTCTGCTGCGTAGCAGCTATGGGCAGGTCGGCGAATACGGTCACATTCCGGTTCGCGCGGACGGGCTGCCCTGCCTGTGCGGGAACACCGGTTGCGTCGAGACGATAGCCTCCGGTGCTTCGATAGCGCGTGCCTACACCCGTCGTTCCGGCCGCGAAATCAGCGGTGCGGCAGAAGTATTCGCCCTCGTCGATACCGACCCTGACGCCACGGCCGTGCTCGCCGACGCGGTGGACGCGCTCGCCGACGGCCTGATCGGCATCGTCCACGCCGCATGCCCGGAACTGGTCATCCTCGGGGGTGGACTGGCGGGGGCCGGTGCCGCGCTGACCGAACCGCTGCACCGGGCCATTGCCGACCGGCTCCGGCTTGTTCCCGCGCCGCAGGTGGTGCTCGGCGAATTCGGCGCCCGTGCGGGGTTGGCGGGAGCCGCGCTGTTCGCCCGGCAGGGAGCACTCGAATGATCGGCGCGTCCGTTGCACTCGGCGGTATCCGAAGCAAGGGGATGTCCGCGTGGTGACCGATACCGAACTGGTGATTCGCGGGCGTGTGGTGTCGGCGAGCGCTCAGCTGGACGACGGCGTGGTCTCGATCGTCGGCGAACGGATCGGGGCCGTGCTGCCGTTCGCGGAGTGGGTTGCGGCGCATCCGGATTCGGCCGAACCCACGTTTTCGGGGACGCTGCTGCCGGGGCTCGTTGACATTCACAATCACGGCGGATTCGGGCATCGGTTCGATACCGTCGACGCGGCGCAAGCGCGGGCGGCGGCGGAATTTCATCACGCGAGCGGGTCGACGACCGTGGTCGCGAGCGTGGTCACCGGGGCCGCCGCGGACATGGTCGAGCAGACTGCCGTGTTGCGGGAGTTGGCGGCGGCGGGGTTTCTCGGTGGTATTCATGCCGAGGGGCCGTTTCTGTCGGAAGCGCGGTGCGGGGCGCAGGATCCGCGTTTCCTACGCGATCCGGATCTGGAACTGACCGATCAACTGCTCGCTGCCGGCGGCGGACACCTGCGGGTGATGACCCTGGCGCCGGAGCGCTCCGGCTATGACGCTGTCGCGCAACGGCTTACCGAGCACGGTGTGGTGGTTTCGCTGGGACACAGCAACGCCGACTACACCTCGTTCCTGAAGGCGTTGCGGCCCAACGGCTTCGGCACGTTGGTCACGCATCTGGCGAACGGTATGGCGCCACTGCACCACCGCGAGCCAGGCCCGGTCGGAGCGAGCCTGGTCGCTGCCGCGGCGGGGCACGCGACGGTCGAGCTGATCGGTGACGGGGTGCATGTGGACGGCGGTTTCGCCGCGCTGGTCTTCGCGACCGCGCCAGGGCGGGTCGCGCTGATCACCGATGCCATGCAGGCGGCCGGGCTGACGGACGGCGAATATCAACTCGGGCCGCAGTCGGTCACGGTGCGCCAAGGGGTCGCCAGGATCGCGAATGGTTCGATCGCGGGCGGCATCAGTACGTTGCTCGATTGTGTGGCGCGTGCGGTGCGCGAGTCCGGTGTGCCACTGGCCGATGCCGTGCTGGCGGCGACGGCTACCCCGGCGGCGGCCATCGGACTGACCGAGGTGGGCGACCTGCGAAAGGGCGATTTCGCCGACGTATTGATAGTCGATACGAATCTCCAGTTGCGCCGGGTGCTCAGACGAGGACAGTGGTTGTCGTGATCCTCACCGTGACGATGAATCCTGCCTACGACATGACCTATCGCGTCGAGCACTTCGAGCGCGGTCAGGCACATCGGGTCAGCTCGGTCGAACAGCGCATCGGCGGTAAGGGCATCAATGTCACGCGGGTGTTGAATCAGCTCGGAAAATACGCCAGGGCAACCGGCTTCGCCGACCACGCCTTCGCAGCCGCCGCCGAGCTGGAGATGCCGGTCGACTTCGTGCACGCGCTGCCCTGGGTCCGGCGGACCGTGGTGATCAGCGAATCCGAAGACGGCACCGCGACCGCACTGTGGGAGCCGGGCGCCCGCGTCTCCAATCCGCACGCCGCCGAACAACTCGCGGTCCGGGTGGCGGGGATGATGCCCGAGATCGATGGCCTGGTCATCTCCGGGTCGCTGCCCGGCGGGATCGCGGCGTCGCTGCCCGCGGAGATCGCCCGCACCGCCATCGCGGCCGACGTGCCGACCATCTGCGATGTCGACGGCGAGGCTCTGCGCCTGGCCGCTCAGGTTCCCGGCGTCATCCTCATGCCCAATGGCGATGAGCTACAACGCCTCACCGGCATCAAGCCCGCCACCGCCGACGAGGTCGTCACCGCCGCCAAGCCCTTGATCGACCGCGGTGTCCGTGCCGTCGTCGCCACCCGCG
Source organism: Nocardia iowensis (assembly GCF_019222765.1). NCBI lineage: Bacteria > Bacillati > Actinomycetota > Actinomycetes > Mycobacteriales > Nocardiaceae > Nocardia > Nocardia iowensis. The sequence continues at coordinate 8,347,571 of NZ_CP078145.1, forward strand.
GCGCCGACGGCATGGTCGCGGTCACCGCCGACGGCGCCTGGTTCGCCGCCCTCCCCCAACCCCTTGCCGGAAACCCCACCGGCGCAGGCGATTCCGCCACCGCCGCGGTAATCGCGGCCCTGACCTCGGACCCCGTCCCCGACTGGCCCGCCATCCTCACCGACGCCGTAGCCACCTCCGCCGCCGCCGTGGTAATCCCCGTCGCCGGTGAAATAGATCGCTGCCTACGTACCCGCATCGCCCCCACCGTCCGAGTCACCCAACTCGACCTACCGACCCGCCAAGAAACCGCCCCGTGAATGTGCTTGTCGAGCAGTCGGGCGTGTTGAGTTTTCAGGAGAGATACCTATGCCGCTGACGCCTGTTGCCGATTTGATCGCTTCCGCGAGGCCGGGTGGGCTCGGTGCGTTCAATGTGATCACCTTGGAGCATGCGGAGGCCATCGCGGCGGCGGCGGAATCGGCGAACCGGCCTGTGGTGCTGCAACTTTCGGAGAACACGGCGATCTATCACGGCAACCTGGCTCCGTTGGCCCTCGCCTGCCTGCGCATCGCGGCGGACAGCACGGCCGCCATCGCGGTCCACCTCGACCACGCGACCAGCCCTGAACTGGTGCGCGCCGCAGTCGATCTCGGCATCCGCTCGGTCATGTACGACGGCTCCACCCTCGATTACGCCGCCAACGTCGCCACCACCGCCGACATCACGCGCTGGTGCCACGACCGCGACGTTCACGTCGAAGCCGAACTCGGTGAGGTCGGCGGCAAAGACGGTGCGCACGCCCCCGGTGTCCGCACCGATCCCGACGAGGCGGTCGAATTCGTCGCCGCGACCGGCGTAGACGCCCTGGCCGTAGCCGTCGGCTCCTCGCACGCCATGCACACCCGCACCGCCACCCTCGACAATGATCTCATCGCCCACCTCGCCGCCAAGGTCCCCGTCCCCCTCGTCCTGCACGGCTCCTCCGGCGTCCCCGACGAAGGCCTGCGCGCCGCAGTCGAACACGGCATCACCAAGGTCAACATCGCCACCCGCCTCAACGTCCTGATGACCGAGGCCATCCGCACCACCCTCGCCACCGACCCCACCCTCTCCGACCCCCGCAAATACCTGACCCCCGCCCGCACCGCAATCCACACCGAGGTAGTCCACTTCCTCCACCTCCTAGCCCCCTAACCTTCGCCCAACGGGACCTGACCGAGACCGGGTGGGGTTCGCCTGGTGGTTCGCCGGAGGTAGGTCTCCGTTCGTGTCAGAAGAGGAGCGGTCGGCGACGCCAGGAGTCAACGCCGCCGACCGCGGGGTGCGGTGGACCGGGGCAGCCGATCCACCGGTGCTAGGAACCAACCAAACCAACAACCCCACCATGCCTGCCCCACCTGAGCACTTCACCCCACCTGCCCTGAGAGTCCCTTAGGAAACTCGCGTCACCAGCCCCACCCACCCGAGGCGACTGCCCTCCAGCCAGGCGCCCAACGGGAAGCCCGCGGAGATCACGAGCTATGTCCCGCTCGGCATGGGGTTAGGCGGCCGGCGGCGCGGGCGAGGGAGGGGCGCCACCGGCCGGGGGATGGTGGGCCAGGGCAGGTGGCCCACCAGGCGAGTTGTCGGAGTAGTGAGGTGATTCCGACGCACTCAGCCTGCCGACCCCACCTGGGTGGTCCCCCCAGCCGAGCTGAGAGTCCCCTGGGAGCCCTGCGAAACGCGAGTGGCACACCATGGAGTGGTCTTCTCGTGTTTCGCCGCAGCCATGTGCTACTCGCGGGGTTTCAGAGGTGGGCGATGAAGACAGACCAGGCGGCGTTGGTGAACGTGAGAATGGGCTGGGAGGCTCGTGAACCTTGATACTTACTATCGCGCACTAGGACTCGATCGCCGTCGAATCGCACTTCGACGCAAGTCTGGGTGTCACCGGAGTGAGAAGACTTGAACCAGCCCGTGCCGGTGGAGACCTGATCGGCGGAACTCACAACAACGACTTTAGTCGAGCTGCTGAACTTTCGATCAGATCCAAGGATTCGTCCCGGCCCAGCGCAAGCGATCGGGCGCGTTCGTACAGGAACCGAAGGTCACGGACCCGGGTCTCCTTCTTGTCCACATCATCGACATAGAGCTCGCCGAACACTGCCGATTCGTGCCAGGCGAGGGTCGGGAGACGAGGACTCTCGAAGTCGAGCAAATGAAATGTGGAGCCAGCCAAGATCGTTCCGGTGGAGACGAACGGAATCACTCGGAGGTCCACATTGTCGGGGTGCGTACGGATGGCTTCCGCCAGATAGCACAGTTGGCGATAGAGCACCCCTGGACCACCGATCTGCTGGGTGAGCGCCGCTTCGCCGATCACTACCGTCAACTGGACGCGGTCAGCGCCGGCCAAACGTTCTTGTCGCCGCAAGCGAACCTCGACGCGCTGATCGACCTCGACCGCCGGAACCGTCGCCACCGGGGAAACCATCAGCGCGCGTATGTACTCCTCGCCCTGCAAAAGGCCTGGCATCAGCACACTTTCGTAGGTGCGAATCGTCTGCGCGCCGGATTCGAGACCGTAATAGCGGAGCAACAGGTCACCGAACAGGGTGGTGTACTTCGTCCACCACCCGCGTCCTCTCGCCGCCTCGCGTAACTCCATCAGCTCGTTCTGCTCGGTGTCGTCGATCTCCAGGATGTCCAACAACTGCTCGAGCTTGCCCTTCGGCAGCAGGTTGCGTTCGTTCTCGATGTGCGACCAGTAGGCCGGCGATACCTCGAGGGCTTTGGTGATCGAGGCGGCTCCGATGCCCAACTCCAACCGCCGCTGTCGCAGCCGGAGCGCCAGTTCCCAGAGCGCAACCGCAGGTGACAGGGCCATGGGCGAATAGTACAGCCAACACTCTCCGCACCTAAATGCCCTAAATTGACTTGTATAGTTTACGACCCTATAGTGGCTGTGTCACACATCACAGGCGGGACTCCTCAACCAAGCCCGCACGGTGGGAACGAGGGGGTTCGCGTGTCTGTGCATGTCATCGGTAGCGGCTGGATGGTCAGTGATCGGACGGCGCATCAGGCTCGGCGGGTCAGTGCGGATGCTTGGGTGGTGTCGTATCTGCGGGGTCGGATGTTGACTACGGAGCAGGCTACGGCGGCTATTCAAGTGGCGGAGGCGGTTTCGCTGATGGATGAGTTGGCGCGGCGAGTGGGGCTTACGGCGCTGGAGGCGATCGGATTGGCCGTTATCGAAACGCCGTGGGAGACACCGTCGTCCAAGCGGTATCGGTTACTACCTCGCCCGGCGGGTCGGCACCACCGCTGAGGCCGGACCTCACCAAACGATCTGGTGCCGCCAGCGTCCGGGGACGTATCCCTTGACCACCTTGTTCCACCACCGCGGGTGACCGGCGTACTCGGTCCGCCCGACGATCCGCATCACCGAGTGACCCCGCTCCACCGCCTACGCGGCAGTAGGCATACCCGCCGAACTTGCTCCATATCTCATGTCCAGCATCAACATTCACATCAGGGGGTTATCAATATGGAACCACTTCCGTCCAAAGAGCTGCTCCTCGCGGCCTGCCGTACCGCACCGCGCAACGGTCATCCACTCCTCGAATCCACGCACCTGCTGGCGACACTGCACGTACGACGAGCACGCCTGCGCCCCGGAGCGACCGTGGACATCGATGGGCACCGCGCCCGGCTGGTGCTCGCCATCGACCGCTGGATCGCCAGCGAACTCCCGCCCGCACACTGTGGTGCGCACATGCACACCGAAACCGTCGGCATGATCGTCGACCGCCTCGCCCAGTTCTCCACCAGCGCCCACGAAAGCCTGTCCGGCGCACCGGAATGGGCGGTCCACGACGCCTGGGAACGCCTCGCCGAACTCGCCCTCGGCTACCACGACCTCGCCTTCGAAGTCTCCGCGGGCTTGCGCCGCCTCCCCTACCTCGGCGGCCCCCGAACCTACGACACCTGATCCCGAGTCAGCGGTCGTCGGCCGAGTCGTCTCGGGGCCAAGCGCGCGCCTCGAGCCGGGCTCGGACGCGGGAAACGTCCGCCTCCGATGGCATTTCGTTGGTGACCTTGGTGATCATCACCTGGATGTCGGTCTTGTCGGCCGGGAGATCGCCGGAACCCCTCAGTTCCGCGGCGATTTGGCGGACCTCGTCATCGGAGAGACGGCGGCGGAGCAGGGCGAGCAGCGGGATGTAGTCGGCCTCCGGGACACCGTCCGGATATCCGGCCCGCAGCCAGTCGATGATGGCGTTCAGGAAAGGTGGCATCGGCGAACGCTTCTCGTTCAGTCGGCGTCGGTAGGCGGGTCGGCGAGTGGCCAGCCGCCCGCCGCGAGGTGTGAAGCCACGCGGGCGACGTCGACGTCGTCGGGCTGCTCCTTCGCGACTCGCGCGATGGCGTCCTCGATTTCGGCGTGGGTGATCTTGCTGTCCGGGTTCGACGCCGCCAGTTCCTCGGCGATCGCGACCACCTCGAAATCGGTGAGATGCCGGTGCAGGACCGCGAACAGGGCGACATAGTCGGAATGCGGGATCCCCTGCGGGTAGCCGGCGCGCAGCCAGCCGACGATCCGGCCGAGCACCTTCGGCCTGAGCTCTGCGGAGTGATCGGTCACGTTGTGCCCTTCAGGACTGTCCGAACAGATGAATGCCGAATCGTGCGGCGATGAAAGCCTTTGCCGTATAGAGGATCCCGGTCAGGATCGCCGCCACGATCAGTCCGAAGCACAGTAACGCGACGGCCAGCGCGGGGTAATTGCGTTGCACGACACGGCCGTCCGCGGACACCGTCTCCGCCAACGACCAGAACCGGACCCCGACCGCGAACACCATCGGCAGCCCGGCCCCGAGCACCAACCCGGCCAGCGCCACCCGCCACAGCGAGTTCAGATTCGTGATGAGCGTGTGCACGTCTCCTCCTCCCTAAACCTGTGCCGACCGGCTCGACTTGCCTGGTTCGGCCGACGCGGCCCCGCTCTTACCAGAGGCGTCCCGACGGGTCGGCTCGCCCGGTTCCGCGGAGCCACCGCCGCTGTCCTCGCGGCCGGAATCACCGGCCTTCGCAACGCCCGCCGGATCGGTCGCCACGACCGGCGTGTCACCCGGCCATTCGTTGACGTTGCTGGTGTCGACCGGATCCCGCCGGGACCGCAGATACATCAGCGCCGACAGCGCGAGCAGGATCACGAACACCACCAGCACACCCGGCAACCCGCCGATGACGTGCGCGATCGCCCAGCACACCGCACCGGCCAGACCGGCAAGCGGCAGAGTGAACAGCCACGCGACCACCATCCGCCCCATCACGCCCCAGCGCACCTCGGCGCCCTTGCCGAGCCCGGTGCCCAGGATCGAACCGGTGGCGGTCTGCGTCGTGGACAGCGGCAGCCCGAAGTGGGCGGAGGTGAGAATGATCGCCGCCGACGCGGATTCGGCGGCCAGACCCTGCGGCGATTCGATCTCGACGAGACCCTTGCCGAGCGTCCGGATGATCCGCCAGCCACCGAGGTAGGTACCCGCCGCGATGGCGACCGCACACGCCGCCATCACCCACAGCGGCATCTCGTCGTTCTTGGTGAGCGAGCCGTGCGCGACCAATGCCAAGAAGATGACGCCCATCGTCTTCTGCGCGTCATTGGTGCCGTGCGCCAGCGAGACCAGCGAGGCCGAACCGATCTGGCCCCAGCGGAAGCCCGCCTCCACCTTGTCGGGATCGGACTTGTTCGTGATCCGATAGACCAGCCAGGTGCCGATGGCCGACACCAGCGCCGCGACGATCGGCGCGAGCACGGCGGGCAGGATGATCTTGGTGAGCACGCCGTCCGAGCCGGCCGCCCAGATCACGCCGCTCCAGCCGAGCGCGGCGAGGGTGGCGCCGATCAGGCCACCGAACAGTGCGTGCGAGGAACTCGACGGCAGGCCGAACAGCCAGGTGAGCAAGTTCCACAGAATGCCGCCGACCAGGCCGGCGAATACGATGATCAACAGGTCGTGGCCCTGCACGGCATCGAGGCGGACGATGCCCTTGGCCACCGTGGCGGCGACGGCTACCGAAAGGAACGCGCCGATCAGATTCAGCACCGCCGACAACGCGACCGCGACGCGCGGCCGAAGCGCGCCGGTGGCGATGGAGGTCGCCATCGCGTTGGCGGTGTCGTGGAAGCCGTTGGTGAAATCGAATGCGAGTGCCGTGACGATGACGATCAGGAGAACCAGTAATTCGACGGTCACGCCTCTAGTGTGCGGCACGGGTCAATATGATTGCCAGGCGGTTGCCCTCTAGTGGGCGGCGCCGATGCGATAAGTTGAGTCCTGTCCCCTATCAGCCGAATCGGGTGCACCCCGGGGTCACCGGCTTGCCGGCGAAGCGATCATCGATCCAGGCATTCGTCCCGGGAATACCGCTGGTACTGACGATGAAATGTTCACCGAGATATACCTGGAAATCCACCTGGGTTCCGCCGCGGCACCAGTCGGCGTAGAGGTTCTCGGCCCCGGCGAGCGGCACCCAGAACTCGTTCAAGCCGTGGTACATGAAGATCGGAACGGTCGGCGGGAGCGCGCCGAGCCGATTCTGCGCCAGAATCTCCCGAATGAACGGCAGTTCGGTGGGCGCCGCCACATCGGTGAGCGCCTGCACCGGAATGGGCGCCACGATCCCGACGAACTCCTCGGCCGCCATGCAGAAATCCTTGCCCACCCGCGCCAGCCGCCAGCCGTTGTCGTTCATCAGGTCGAGCATCTCCGGGTACTCCCGGGCCAGGCCCAACGTCGCGGCCAGGAATACGCCGGACGCCGCGTCCCGGCCGTTCATCGTGTGCAGCAGCATTTCGAAGTCGGCGGGTACGCCGCCGAACGCGGCGCCGACGAGATTGACCTCCGGCGCGTACAGCGGCGCCAATTGCGCAGCCCACCCCGAGGCAATGGCCCCGCCCGAATATCCGGTGACCACCGTCGGCGAGTCCGGTTGCAGTCCGAGTTCCGGCGTCTGCACCGCAGCGCGAATCGAGTCGAGCACCGCATGCCCCGCCATCCGGCCCGCCGCGTACGCCTGCCGAGGACCTTGATGGTCGGGCACCAGTACCGCGTACCCCTTGGACAGCGGGATCTGCGCCGACCACAGCTTGCTCGACAGCATCCTGAGCTCATAGGACGGCGCGCATTTGTGCCCGAGTGAGTCGATCGCCGGGTTCAAGGTCACCAGTGGGCGTGGGCCGGAACCGGTCCACGGCGCCGACGGCATCAGCAGGGTGGCGACCACCGGAACCGGCTTGTCCTTCGCGTCGGTGGACCTGATCAACAGCTCGGTCGAGATCAGCGGCAGCACGGTCAACCCGGTGCCACCCGGCCGCGCCGCGAGAACCGTTCCTGGCTTGCGACTTTCGAACCCGACCGGCGGCACATAGAACGGATCACCCAGCGGCGTCGGCATGATCCCCGCGACTTCACGTGAGGGAAACAGCAAATCGTCGATCGGACTCGCATGCGCCGTAATCCCCAGCACGGCCCCCACCGCCAACACCAACGCCAGAGCGGCTGCACGAAGCCGCCACACTATCGAACCCACCCGTAAACCCCGATCCCGAAGCAGAACCTCTGCCGAACCCCTGCAGTCTGACCCGCCCCCGACCCCCTGAGGAGCCCACATTTGCAGTGGCAGAACAATCTTCACACGGGCGGGTCAGGGGAGGAGGGATTGGACGGTGTCGATGGTGTCGGCTTCGGTGGGGTCTTTGTCGGGGCGGTAGCGGACTACTCGGGCGAAGCGGAGGGCTACGCCGCCTGGGTAGCGGGGGCTGGTTTGGACTCCGTCGAGGGCTACTTCGACGACCAGTTCGGGCCATAGGTAGACGGTGTGTTCGTCGCGGGCTCGTTCGTGGCGCGGGAATTCGGCTGTCTGCCATTGCAGGAGGGCGTCGGTGAGGCCCTTGAAGGTTTTGCCGACCATCACCGGTTCGCCGGTGTGCGGGTCGCGGGCGCCCAGGTGCAGGTTCGACAGGTAGCCGGTGCGGCGGCCGTAGCCCCATTCGGCGCCGAGTACCAGCAGGTCGAGGGTGTGGGTCGGCTTGATCTTCTGCCAGGCTCGGCCGCGCCTGCCCGCCGCGTAGGGCGCGGACAGCGATTTGATCATGACGCCTTCGTGGCCCGCCGCGAGTGCGCCGTCGAAGTATTCGGCGGCGGCCTCTTCATCGGGCCGAATCAGCGCGGGAATGCTGTGCGCGGCGGCCACTTTCGTGAGGGCGGCGCGGCGCTCGGCGAGTGGGGCATCGAGCAGGTCCTGGCCGTCCAAATGCAGGCAGTCGAAGAAATACGGATGCAACAGCAACTCCCGGGTGGAGCTCACCTCGGCGAACCGGCTCATCGTCTCCTGAAAGGGGCGTGGTCGGCCGGAGTCCGTCAGGGCCAGGGTTTCGCCGTCCAGTACGACGCTGGTGCAGTCGAGCCCGGCCACCAACGCCACCAGTTCCGGCACGCCCGCGGTGATGTCGCGCAGTGTCCTGGTGAACACCCACACCCGCGCACCGTCGCGGTGCACTTGGATCCGCGCGCCGTCCATCTTGATCTCGACGCTCACGTCGCCGCCGAACTCGGTCAACGCCCCGTCCAGCGTCGCCCCGGGCGAGGCGAGCATCGGCTGGATCGGCCGGCCCACCTCCAGCCGGAACTCGCCGAGCGCCTCGACCCCGCCGGTCATCGCGGCGATCGCGGTCACCGGCAGTCGACCGGACAGCATGTACGCCCGGCGCACCAGCTCGACCGGTACGCCGGCGGCCGCGGCGACGGCCTCACTGACGATCGCGGTGAGCGCCCCCTGACGAAGTTCGCCGGTCAGCAGGCGCAGCAAGAACGCCTGCTCATCCGCGGTAGCGGCGGTCCAGAGCGCGGCGAGCAGTTCCCTGCGCCGCGCCGCGGACCCGGCACCGGAGGTCTCGGCCAGGTCGCTGAGTGCGGCGTCGACCGCCGAAACCGTCAGTGTCGCAACGAGTGCCGGGGTAGTGTCCACGGCGGTGAGGGTGCGCCAGCCCGTGCCGATTCGGCCCTGTCGTAGCTCGCCGGATGCCCAGGCGACCACCGGCGCGAGTTCGTCCGGCGCGGCGGCGGTCAACAGCTCGGCGAACGTTGCGATCTTCGTCTTCCGTGACCTGGTCGCGCGGACCGTCTCCGAAGCCTGGACGACATGCGAGAACAACACCCAACGACGGTAACGCGTGCCTGTGACATATCGCTCAGCACTGCTGCTAATTCCCCATTGGCAGGGTTGCGAAAACGGCCATAAACTGGACACATGGCCAAGACTTACGTCGGGGCGCGGCTTCGTCAGCTGCGGACCGAACGAGGGCTGAGCCAGGTCTCACTCGCCCAGAAGCTGGAGATCTCGGCGAGTTACCTCAATCAGATCGAACACGACGTGCGCCCGCTCACCGTACCGGTGCTGCTGCGGATCAGCGAAGTATTCGGTGTCGACGCGACCTTCTTCTCCTCCCAGGACGACACCCGGCTCATCGCCGAACTCCAGGAGGTCGTGATGGACCAGGAGTTGGGCATCGAGGCCGACACCCAGGAGATCGCGGACATGGTGTCCGCGCACCCGAGCATGGCGCGCGCGCTCGTCAATATGCACAACCGCTACCGCAACACCTCGGCCCAACTGGCCGCCGCCACCGAGGACCGGTTCGCCGACGGCTCGGGCAGCGCGGCGATCAGCAAGCCGCACGAGGAGGTGCGCGACTACTTCTACCAGCGGCAGAATTACATCCACGAATTGGACACCGCCGCAGAGGAACTCACCGCGCGCATCCGATTCCACGGTGGCGATGTGAACAGCGAGGTGGCGCGGATCCTGCGGTCGCACGATGTACGGATCGTCGAGCGCATCGATCTCGGCGAGGGTGTGCTGCACCGCTACGACCCGCAGACCCAGCGGCTGGAGATCGCGCCGCACCTGTCCGGTGGGCAGCGCACCTTCAAGCTGGCCGCCGAGCTGGCCTACTTCGAATGCGGCGACCTACTCGAAAAGCTGGTCGAGGAAGGCAATTTCGCCTCCGAGGACACTCGCAAGCTGGCGATGCTCGGACTGGCGAACTACTTCGCTGCGGCAACCGTGTTGCCCTACACGCACTTTCACGAGGTCGCCGAGGACTTCCGCTACGACATCGAGCGGCTCTCCGCATTCTTTACGCAGAGCTACGAGACCATCTGCCACCGGCTGTCGACACTGCAGCGCCCCAAACTGCGCGGCGTCCCGTTCTCCTTCGTTCGCGTCGACCGCGCGGGTAATATGTCGAAACGCCAGTCCGCCACCGGTTTCCACTTCTCCGCCAGCGGCGGCACCTGCCCGCTGTGGAACGTCTACGAGACCTTCGCCTATCCCGGCAAGATCATGACGCAGATCGCCCAGATGCCCGACGGCCGCAAATACCTCTGGGTTGCTCGCACCGTCGAACGTCGTGCCACCCGCTACGGCCAGCCGAGTAAAACCTTCGCCATCGGCCTCGGCTGCGAACTGCGCCATGCGGGCCGGGTGATCTACGCCGACGGTATCGACCTCAACGAAGTGCAAGCCACCCCCATCGGCGCGGGCTGCCGCGTCTGCGAACGCACCAACTGCCCACAACGCGCCTTCCCGCCCCTCGGCAAGGTCCTCGACATCAGCGAACACCGCAGCTCGGTCTCCCCTTACGTACTGAAGTAGTCAATCCGGCAACATTTTTCACTGGGCCCGGTCCGCCGCCCAGGCAGTCGCCCCCGCCGTCGCCGTGGTGGTGGTGGTCGTCGCCGCCGTGGTGGTCGTCGCCATCGCCGGGGTCGTCGCCATCGACGGGGTGGTCGCACCCCCGTCGCCATTGTCGTCGCAGTGGTAACTGTCACCGTCGCCGTGGTCGTCACTGTCACCGGCCCCGCGGCCGTCACCGTCGCCGGTAGGCAACAGCGTCGCCAACCGGCGCTGTGGACGCGACGAAGGCCACCGGCAACACCCGGACACAGTCCCGGACGGATCGCGACTTCGGCTGGGCGGATCGGCAATCCGAATTCGACACGCTGCGGCCGACATCGGCGGTACCGATGTCGGCCGCAAGGTTGTCGCGCTTACGCGGGTTGCGTCTTTCGCTGGAGTCGGAGGCCGATCAGGGTCATGGCCAGGGCGGCGACCAGCAGGATAGCTAGTGTCCATGCGAGGACCGAAAAGCCGTGGGGGGCAGCGGCTGCGGCGACCAGCGGGCCTGCGGTGGCGCCGACGTAGAAGCTGAACATGGCGACCGAGACGGCGGCGGCGCGGGACTCGCCGCCGAGTTCGCCCGCGGTCTGCAGCACGGCGGGGGCGATGATGCCGAGACCGCCGACGAGGACGGCCAGCAGGATGGTCAGGACGGTGAGGTGCGTTCCCTCGAACGTGGCCGCGACCATCGCGGCGGCGGCGACCAGGACGCCGAGCACCATCTGACCGTGCTTGGACAGCCTGGCCAGCGGCACGGCCAGCAGTGGCAGCGCGATCATCACCGGCAGCGCGCCCGCACGCAGCGCGAGCAGTTCGCCGGAACCCGTGACCACGCCGCTGAGTTCGAGGCCGGTGTACACACCGACCATCACGGCCATGCTGATCGCACCGGCCACCAGCATCGGTAGCAGCGGCCGGATGCGCAGCACCGCGGGGATCGCGGCGTAGCTGTGCCGCAGCGGACGGTCCCGGCCGGTCGGGGCGTCGTCGAGCATCACGCCGCGCAACGCGACCGCGAGTACGGCGAAAACCACAGCAGAGCCGATGAATACGGTGTGCCACGGGAACGAGGCAACCACGGCCTGCGACACGATCTGCGCGATCACCGTCGCGGCCAGGAACGAGGTCGCCACCGACATCGTCACCACGGGACGATGGGCAGGCGTGATCCGGGTGGCGACGTAAGCCATGATCGCGGGCGGGATGGACCCGACCACCAGGCCCTGCACGATCCGCAGCCCGACCGCCAGCGGAGCACTGAAGGCCAGGCCGGTCAACAGGGTGACCACCGCTGCGACCAGCATGCCGGTCATCAGCACCCGGCGGTGACCGTAGCGATCCGACAGCGGACCGAAGAGCACGAACCCGCCCGCGTAGCCGAACGCGAACGCGCTGATGATCCAGGTCATCACGCCCGCGCCGACGTTCCAGTCCGCTTTCAGCGCCGTGAACAGCGGGATCGGTACATACATCTGGCCGGTTGCGAGCAGGGCGGACAGCACGAAGACAGGCAGGGTGCGCGCGGTGTGGGCGCGCTGAGCGCCGCGGGTGGGCGCGGGGGCCGCAGTACCGGCCGTGAGCGGAAGTGTCGTCGTTGCCATGCGGACGACAGTAGGACCGCCACAGCCACATTGTCAACCAAATAGTTGGTTTAATGAGATGGTAAAGTCTTCGATATGACGGCCACCATGAAACGCAGCGACGCCACCAAACAGGCGCTATTGCGAGCCGCGCGTGATGAATTCGCCGAATACGGCCTCGCCGGGGCACGAGTCGACCGCATCGCCGAGGCGGCTGGGGTGAACAAGGAACGCATCTACGGCCTGTTCGGCAGCAAGGACAAGCTATTCGACGTCATCCTCATCGACACGCTGCGCGAGTTCATGGACGTGGTCCAGCCGTTGGCCGACACCGAGCCGGGCGAGTACGTCGGCAAGCTGTTCGACTATCACAACAACAACCCGCAACTGCTCCGGCTGATGATGTGGGAAGGCCTGCATCGCGGCGGGGAAGCACACGATATCGACGGCTGGCGCGCCCAGCACTATGAGCGCAAATTCGACAGGGCCATCGAACAATTCGGCGTAGACGCGCAGCACGCCGGGCATCTTCTGCTCGCCCTGTGCGGGATGTCCAACTGGAGTCTCGCCGTGCCGCAGACCACTCGGCTACTGCTCGGCGCCGCGGCCGAGAACAAGGACGCGACCCGGGAGTTCATGCAGGAGTTCGCCAGGGCGGCAATGCGTAGCTTCCCACCGAGGATGAAACGGGACGCGCGACCTAGATCGACACCGGTCAATGAGTTGACCGATGATTTCGCATCAGCCGTTGCCGACTCGTCCGCCAAGGTCGACCGAGCAGCACAACGCCTCCGCGACGCCCAGGCAGCGGCCGACGCCGCCCGCGACGAACTCGCCGCCGCCCTGCGCGACGCCCACGCCGAGGGCACCAGTGCCAACCAGCTGGCCCGCCAAGTGTCGGGCACCCTCTCCCGACCCGTCGTCCTCAAACTCCTGGCCGAGTAGCAACCCGAGTTCGATCTCACAGACCGCCCACACCCCTCACAGGGCATACACCCGCTGTGAGACGCACGAAGGCTCTGTGAGATCGAACTCGACCAGCTGCTAGAAGGCCGCTTCGTCCAGGTTCATGATGTCGTTGTCGATCGCGGCGATGATGGTCTTGTTCGCGGTCAACTCGGGCAGCACGTTCTTCGCGAAGAAGCTCGCGGCGGCGACCTTTCCGGTATAGAAGGCGCTATCCTTCGCCGAGGCCCCGGAAGTCAGTGCGGCCGAGGCGATCTCGGCCTGTACCAGCAAACGCCAGCCGATGAGCAGGTCACCGACCGAGAGCAGGAAGCGCACCGAACCGAGGCCGACCTTGTACAGCTCGGCGGGGTCCTGCTGGCCCGCCATCAGGAAGCCGGTCAGCGTAGCCGCCATCGCCTGCACGTCGGCCAAAGCCGTACGCAGCAGCTCGCGTTCGGTCTCGAACCGTCCGCTCTTGGTGTCGAGGAACGCGGCGATCTGCCCGGTGACGTGCCCGATCGCCACGCCCTTGTCCCGAATGATCTTGCGGAAGAAGAAGTCCTGCGCCTGGATGGCGGTGGTGCCCTCGTAGAGCGAGTCGATCTTCGCGTCGCGGATGTACTGCTCGATCGGGTAATCCTGCAGGTAGCCCGACCCACCCAGCGTCTGCAGCGATTCGGTCAAGTACTGGTAGGCCCGCTCCGAGCCGACGCCCTTGACAATCGGCAGCAGCAAATCGTCGACCCGGTGCGCCAATTCGGCGTCGGCACCCGAAACCAGCTGCGCCACATCAGGATCCTGGTGCGCAGCGGTGTACAGATACACCGCCCGCAGCCCCTCGGCGTAAGCCTTCTGCAGCGCCAGGCTGCGGCGCACATCCGGATGCCGGGTGATGGGCACCCGCGGCGCGGCCTTGTCGGTCATCTGCGTCAGGTCCGCACCCTGGACCCGCTGCTTGGCGTAGTCCAGCGCGTTGAGGTACCCGGTGGACAGCGTGCCGGAGGACTTGATGCCGACCATCATGCGCGCGTTCTCGATCACCTGGAACATCTGCGCGATGCCGTTGTGCACGTCGCCGACCAGCCAGCCGACCGCGGGAACGTCACCGCCGAAGGTGAGCTCACAGGTGGGCGAGGACTTCAGGCCCATCTTGTGCTCGACATTCGTCGCGTAAACGCCGTTGCGGGCGCCGAGTTCGAGCGTCTCGGGATCGAAGAGGAACTTCGGCACGTAGAACAGTGACAGTCCCTTGGTGCCCGGCCCGGCACCCTCCGGGCGGGCGAGCACCAGGTGGAACATGTTTTCCGCGGTGTCGCCGACATCGCCGCCGGAGATGAAGCGCTTGACGCCCTCGATGTGCCAGGTGCCGTCGGGCTGCTCGATCGCCTTGGTGCGGCCAGCGCCGACATCGGAGCCAGCGTCCGGCTCGGTCAGCACCATGGTGCCCTGCCAGCCGCGCTCGTAACCGGCGGTGGCCCAGTGCTTCTGCTGTTCGTTGCCGACGTTGTAGAGGACCGACGCCATCACCGGGCCCATGTTGAAGAAGCTGGCAGCCGGGTTGGCGCAGTTGATCATCTCCTGCACCGCCCACACCACCGCGGCGGGCGCGGGCGTGCCGCCCATGCCCTCGGGCAGGCCGAGCCTGCTCCAGTCGGCCTCGTGCACGGCGGTGATCGTCTTGCGCAGAGGCTCGGGCACCGAGACGGAGTAGGTGGCCGGATCGAAGACGATCGGATCACGGTCCGCCGCCGCGAAGGATTCCGCGATCGGCCCCTCCGCCAGCCGCTTCACCTCGACCAGGATCTCGCGCACGGTGTCGGAGTCGAGATCGCCGTAGGCGCCCGTATCGAGCAACTTGTCCAGCCCGAACACCTCGAACAGATTGAACTCGATGTCTCGCACGTTCGCCTTGTAGTGACCCACGACGGTCCTCCCAGGTTTCGGCCATTTTGACGATGTACAAACGCAGCCTGCCGTACCGCGGCGACGCTACGCAACCGTAAGCTCGGCCGCACCACACAAGTGTTCACCAGGTGGTAACCAGCGTGGGCAGGGCGGGATCGAGGGTGACGCTCAGCAGTCCGGTTGGAACGGCCAGCAGGTGGTCGGCCGCGGCGGTGGCGGCGACGGACTCGGCGTGCTGCTGGTTTCCTGCGGCTCGGGGTGGGAGGAGTCCTGGGCCAGCGACGTCACAACTACCCCGAGCACGGCGATCATCCCGGCGATTGCCAGGGCGACGACGGCCCACCCGGCATACGCCTGCCGTTTCGTCGCGACACCGGGGGTCGGCTCGGGCCGTGGTTTCGGCGGGCGCGCAATGACACTCGGCGTCTCCTGCGCCACCTGCTCGAAGCCGGCGGCGACCAGTTCGGCACGCGTCGGCGCGAGGTCGGCGAGGCCGAGCGCGGTGCAGTCACCGATCACCCGGTCGGCGGTCCATTTGCGCGGTCCGGCCGAGAATCCTTCCAGGTAGATGCGCAGCTCGGTGGCGTCGGCGACATTGCCGACGACGACATCGAGGCCGGGTCGCAGGTTGGTACGCGACGGCCGAACCACCGCACCGCGGAACGGAACGAGAACGACGGCACCGCACACATGCCCGGGGTCGAGCAGTGCCCGCTCCAGCGTGTTCTTCACCGCGAAGATGCCGTGTTCGAGTCGATCGGACGGGCTGCCGGACGGCTCGTCCAGGTCGGCGTCGGCATCGCTGATCTTCCATGGGCCGTCGGCGGAGATATTGAGAATGCCGCTCTGCCTGCGCCGAAAGCCCTTGACCTCGAGCACCGAGAGCCCGCGCGGCGTCCAGACCACCGCATCGATCTGCCGGTCACCGACCTGCAGGTCGATCATGGCGAGGGCGGCCGACGGATAGGACCGCAAACAATCGACGAATTCTTGTTCGGCACCGGAGAGCTGCGCCCCGGGCTTGACCCTCACCAGCATTTTCGAGCTCGTCCGCCTCTCCGCGCCCTTCAGGCCGTACCAGTGCGCGCCGCGTACGCTGCGCCGACGACCTGCGGTCGAGTGCATAGCGAGCCCTGGGCGTTCCCGCGTACTACCCCAGTCCTCACGAAATCGATCGTAACGGTGTAATCCGCACCGTGCGCAGGCAATTCGGTACCGCCGGCGGACCGGCGGACCATTCGGTGCCGGCCGTAGCCATCGATCCGGCGCGTACGCGCCGGTAGGCTGACGGCTCGGCCCGGCGCCGCCGGGCCGCTCGCCTATCACGCGGAGGTGCCGACCAAGCATGGTTTCAGCGCTGCGACCACGCATTTCGCCCGGCCGACTGCGGGAGCTCGGCCCGATCAACTGGGTCGTCTGGCAGGTACTGTCCAAGGCGGCGGGCACCGATGACGCGCACCTGTTCAGCACCCTCGGCCGCACCAGAGGACTGTTCCGCGGCTGGCTGCACTACTCGGGCAAGCTCATGCCCGGCGGTCGGCTGCCGCGGCACGAGTCGGAGCTGGTGATCCTGCGCGTCGCCCACCTGCGCGGCTGCGAGTACGAGATGGATCACCACATTCGACTCGGCAAACGGGCCGGAGTGACACCGGAGATCCTCGACCGCCTGCGCACCGGACCGGACGCGCCGGGTTGGTCGGACAAGCACCGTGCGCTACTCGCCGCCGTCGACCAACTAGTGCGAACCCGCGACCTGGACGACGCGCACTGGACGTCGTTGGCCGAGCATTACGACGAGCGCAGCTTGATCGAAATCGTCCTGCTGGTCAACCAATACGAGGGTTTGGCGTCCACCATCACCGCTCTGCGCATCCAGCGCGACGGGGTCTGACCCGTCGCTCGAATTTCGCGCCGACGATTCGGCATGCGGGACATCAGGATTACCGGGGTTTCGCCGGAAAAGTGCTGGAGCTCACGTCTTTTCGATGATTGCGGCGAGGCCGTCCAGAACCCGGGCCAGGCCGAATTCGTAGGCGTGGTCGGCGCTGTAGGCGGAGTCATAGGCCTGGCCCGCTGCCGCGCCGACGCGGGCGCCCACCGGATACCGCTGCGGGTCGAAGACCTTCTCCAGCAACGGCGCGGCGCGCTCCCACCACTGATGGTCGGACATAGCGCTGTCCGCGGCCGCACGCGCGGTGTCGATGGCGATGCGTGCCACCGAAGTGACGAAGCCGAGGACGAAGGTGAGTGACGCGTCCATCGTCACGTCATCCAGGCCGAGACCTTCGAACGCACGGAGCTCGTGGTCGTACTTGGCGGCCACGCCCGGACCGAGCGGCGGCCGGGTCGTCGGCAGGTAGGCGACCCACGGGTGGCGGGCAAGCATGGCTCTGTTCGCCGCGGCGATGGTGGTGACCCGTTCTCGCCAAGGCAGTTCCGACAGGTCCGCGCGGTCCATCTCGCCGTAGACCTTGTCCACCATCAGGTCGAGCAGTTCGGCCTTGCCCGGCACGTAGGTGTAGGTGGCCATCGGGGTCAGGCCGAGCGCGGTGGCGACGGCACGCATGGTGAGCGCGGCGATGCCGTCCGCATCGGCGATCTCGATGGCCGCCGCGACCACGGCATCGACGCTGCTGCGCTGCTTCGGTCCGCGCACGGGGTGCTGGTTCGCGGGCACGCGCCACAGCAACTCCAGCGTCCGCACCGGATCCCCCGCACTGCTGCGGTCTTGTTTGCCGCGTCGCTCCACCCTGCCTCCTCACCTGGTCGACCCGATGGTATCGGTGTGACGGAGGTCATAGTGCGGACGCCCCGGAATTTTCCTACAAAGTACAGCGTACTAAGTAGAGAATTAATCCGCGAACCCGAGGAGGACCCATGAACATCACCGCTTCCGCCATCTCCCTCAACGTTGCCGACCCGCAGGCCTCGGCGAAGTTCCTCATCGACCACCTCGGCTTCACCGAGAAAATGGCGGCCGACGGCTTCGTCTCAGTGGACCGTCCCGATGCGGGTCTGAGCGTGGCCTACCTGCGTACCGGGCTGGCGAGCTTCAAGCCGAAGAACGCGGCGGGCAGCGCGGGCGAGGGACTTCTGGTCGTGTTCGTCGTCGACGACATCGACGCGGAATACACGCGACTGCAGAACGAGGGGGTGCCGATCGTCACGCCGATCGAAACCGAGGAGTGGGGCGAGCGCTACTTCCAGATGCGCGATCCGAACGGGATCATCGTGCAACTCGTGCAGTGGGTGTGAGCGAGCGGCGGCGAGGTTTCCGGCAGGGGACCTCGCCGCCCGTGCGGCATGGTTATCCGAGCGCCGCGCGAAATACCTCGACGGCCGGTGTCGACGGCCTGCCGAGCAACTTCTGCAGATCACCGGTCTGCACATCGAGGATGCCGCTCGCGATACCGGCACTCGAATCGCCGAGGACCTTCGCGAAATCGGCGGGCGTTCCGGCCCGCTCCAGCACGGCGACGTAATCGGCCTCCGACAGATTCTCGTAGCGCACCGGCTTACCCGATGCCTGCGACATCGCTTGGGCCAGATCAGCACTGGTGAGGTGCTCGTCGCCACCCAGTTCGTACACTTGCCCGGCATGTCCGTCGGTGGTGAGCACCTTCGCGGCCGCGTCCGCGAAGTCGGCGCGCGCCGCACCCGCCACCCGTCCCGCACCCGCCGCGCCGTACAGCACACCGGACTCGACCGCGTGCGCGAGCTCGGGCACGTAGTTCTCCCAGTACCAGCTATTGCGTAGCACCACATGCGGGACAGTCGCATTCGCGAGCACCGCTTCGGTGCCGATGTGCTCTTGCGCCAGGATCAACGGGTTCTCCGTCGCGCGCGGAATGCTGGTGTAGGCGAGCAGTTCCACGCCAGCACGCTCGGCGGCGCGAATGACGTTGGTGTGCTGCGGTACTCGCGCACCGAATTCATTGCCGGAGACCAGTAGCACCCGGTCGACCCCGGTGAGCGCACGGTCAAGCGCGGCAGCGTCGTCGTAGCTCGCCTGACGAACCTCGGCACCACGCTCGGCCAGGTCGGCGACCTTCTGCGGATCGCGGACGATCGCGACGACCGGAGTGGAACCTTCACGCAGCAGTGCCTGCACGACAAGACGGCCCAGCTGTCCGCTGGCACCGGTGACGGCAACGGTCATAACTACCTCCCAGAGTATGTACGAATCGACATGTACTAACTATTAGTAAGTACTATTCATTCCTACACCACTTTGGTCAAGATGGGTACTATCGGATACATGAGTACGCAGCGCACATCGTCGCCAGACCTGGACGATCCGACGCTGGAAGCCGACGTTTTCGCCCGAAACTGCACGTCACGGCCGGTTTTGCACAATGTGGCGAGCCGCTGGGGCATCCTCGCCCTCGTCGCGCTGCGCGAGGGTTCCTACCGGTTCAGCGCACTGCGCAGGCGCGTCGACGGCGTCAGCGAACGGATGCTGTCGCAGACCCTGCAATCGCTGGAACGGGACGGCATGGTGCACCGCGAGGTGTACGAAACCATCCCGCCGCGCGTCGAATACACGTTGACCGAGGTCGGCGCCGAGGTCGCCGCCCAGCTCGAGGCGCTGATCCAGGTGGTCGAGAAGAACATGCCCAAGGTCCACGAGGCCCAGGCGGCCTACCACCGCGACTGAGGCACGGGAAGAGACCGGGATCACCGCCGGTTGATACCGGAATGGAACTCGCCACCGCAGTCGATTTCGCCCGCACCCACCGCAGGTCGGTACTCACCACGATCCGCCGCAACGGCCGCCCCCAGCTGTCCAACGTGCTGCACGTAGTCGGCGACGACGGCATCATCCGCATCTCCATCACCGCCGACCGCGCGAAGTACCACAACCTGGTGCGCGACCCGTGGGCCGCCATCCACGTCACCCGCGACGACTTCTTCGCCTATGCCGTGCTCGAGGGCATCGTCGAACTCACCCCGGTCGCCGCCGAGCCGGACGACCCCATCGTCGATGCCTTGGTCGACTACTACCGCAGTGCCTCCGGCGAACATCCCGATTGGGACGAATACCGCCGGGCCATGGTCGCCGAACACCGCGCACTGGCCCTCTTCACTCCGGACCACGCCTACGGCATGCTCTGATCAGTGCTTCATCAGTTCCGATACGGTGACGAATTGGTAACCCGCGGAACGAAGTTCACTGACGATGCGGGGAATGGCGGCTAGCGCGGCATCGGCGTATTGATGCATGACGTGGAGCAGGATGATCGAACCGGGGCGGACCTTGCCGACCGTATCCGCGACGAGCCGGTCGGTGCTCGGCTTTCCGCCGGAGTCGGGTTCGACGTCCCAGGTCACCGTGGTGCGGTCATGGTCGGACAGGTATTTCGGGAGCGACCAGAGCTTCTTGCCATTGGGCGGGCGGAAGGTAACCGGGCCCTGGTAGCCGGTTTTCGCGATTTCGGCATCGGTGCGTTCGACCTCGTCCCGAACCGTGTCGGCGGAGACCAAGACCATCCGGCGGTGGTTGTAGGTGTGGTTGCCGATCTCGTGACCGGCCTGGGCGATCGCCCTACCGTGCGCCGGATGGGCGGCGAGATCACGCCCGTTCAGATAGAACGTGGCCGGAACCTGGCTGTCCGCAAGCGTTTTCAGCACCTCGGGCGCCTTGTCCGTCGGCCCGTCGTCCAGCGTCAGCGCGACCACCTTGTCACTGGTGTCCACCCGATCCACCAGCCGCCCCGCCAACTGGTACGTCCGGGAATTCATCAGGTAATACCCGCCGACCCCCAACGCCAGCACTATCACCAGCACCAGTGCCCCGCCGATAAGCCACTTTCGCATCACTGCTGTCTAGCAGACCGGCCTGGCGGACGCGACTTATCGAGGCCTGCTACCGAACGAAAAACGGTGGCGCCCGGACCTTTCGGCCCGAACACCACCGTCGTCGAAACCCGGCGCCGGATCAGAAGTTGATCATGTGCCCGGCGAGGCCGTGGAAGGCTTCCTGGAGGGCTTCGCTGAGGGTCGGGTGGGTGTGCACGTTGCGGGTGAGCTCGTTGACGGTGAGGTCCCACTTCTGCGCCAGGGTCAGCTCGGGCAGCAGCTCCGAGACGTCCGGGCCGATGAGGTGGCCGCCGAGCAGTTCGCCGTACTTGGCGTCGGCGACCAGCTTGACGAAACCGGTCGGGTCGCCGAGGCCGTGCGCCTTGCCGTTGGCGGTGAACGGGAAGGTCGCGACCTTCACGTCGTAGCCCTCGTCGCGCGCCTGCTGCTCGGTCAGGCCGAAGCTGGCGACCTGCGGCTGACAGAAGGTGGCGCGCGGCATCATCCGGTAGTCGCCGAGGGTGACGGTCTCCGCACCCGCGATGGTCTCGGCGGCGACCACACCCTGCGCCTCCGCCACGTGGGCGAGCTGCAGTTTCGCGGTCACATCGCCGATGGCGTAGATGTGCGGAACATTGGTGCGCATGTAGTCGTCGATCGCGATGGCGCCGCGATCGGTGAGCTGGACACCCGCCGCGTCGAGGCCGTAGCCCTCGACCCGGGGCGCGAAGCCGACGGCCTGCAGCACCTTGTCGACGGTGACCGTCTCCACGTTGCCGGACTTGTTGTCCTTGATCGAGACGGTGACCTTCGAGCCGTCGTCATCGATGGACTGCACCGCCGCACCGGTGGTGATGGTGATGCCGAGCTTCTTGTACTGCTTGGTGATCTCCTTGGAGACGTCGGCGTCCTCGTTTGGCAGCGCGCGGTCCAGGAACTCCACGATGCGCACGTCGACGCCGTAGTTCTTCAGGACGTAACCGAACTCCATGCCGATCGCGCCCGCGCCGACGATGAGGATCGAGCCGGGCAGGTCGCGGGTGAGGATCTGCTCCTCGTAGGTGACCACGTTGGCGCTCAGCTCGGTGCCGGGCAGCAGTTTGGTGACGGTGCCCGCGGCGATGATCGCGTTGTCGAACGTGATGGACTCGGTGCCGCCCTTGGTCAGCTCGACCGAGAGGGTGTTCGCGTCGGTGAAGGAGCCCTTGCCGTCGAACTCGTCGATCTTGTTCTTCTTCATCAGGAAGTGGACGCCCTTGACCCGGCCGTCCGCCACCTTCCGGCTGCGGTCGAACGCCACACCGAAGTCGAAGTTCACCTCGCCCGAGATCCCGAAGGTCCTGGCTTCCTTGGTGAAGATGTGGGCCAGCTCAGCGTTACGCAGCAACGCCTTGGAAGGGATGCAGCCGACGTTCAGGCACACACCGCCCCAGTACTTTTGCTCGACGATCGCGGTACGGAGGCCTAACTGTGCCGCACGGATGGCGGCGACGTAACCGCCAGGACCGGCACCGAGAACGACAACGTCGTAATGGGAAGTCACGACACCGAGCCTAACTCTGTCGCCACGAGTTGGCTCACCGGTCCCCCACAACACTGAGCCGTGGGCCACAGCTGGCCGGAAGTTCGGTGTTCGCGATGCGGACGGAGTAAGGAACCGGACATTTCGACTCGCTACTGTTGGCCGGTGGTGCAGAGTCGATCGGCGATCCGAGAGGAACGCCCAACGCACCGATCGACGTCGGCCGCCGGGTTCGGCCAGCCGCCGCCCGCGCTGCCCGTGTCCCCCATCGACGGCACCGCCTCGACACATCTGATCCGGTTGGTCCGCGACACCGCCCGGCGAGCCGGGGTCGGTGACGACCAGCTCGCGACAATTCCCGGCACCGACGACACGATCCTGTCCGGGGAGCTCAATCGCATACCGCTGAGCTCGCTGGTGCGGCTGTGGGAATTGCTGGCGCGAATCAGGCCGGAGCCAGGCGCTGGGCTCGCCGTGGTCGATGCCGCACCGCTCGGGACCCTCACCACCTGGGACTATCTCGTCACGAACGGGCCGACACTGGCCGATGCCTTACGGACCGCACAGCCGTACCACCGGCTGGTGACCGCGGCAGCCGAAGGTTTCGACCTCAGCGGCGACGGCGACCTCACCGTCGGTTTCCGCACCACCGCCGGTGACCCGGCGGTCGCGGCGGTGATCAACGAGTACGTGCTCGCCTACTACCTGCGGCGCGCCCGCGAAGCGACCGGCCGCCACGTGATTCCGGCCCGCGTCGCCTTCAGTCGCGCGGCACCGGGCAACCACGATGTCCTGCTCGACGCCTTCGGCACCGACCGCATCGAATTCGACGCCCCTGCCGACACCATCACCTTCACCGCCGCGGACGCCACCGCCGCACTCCCCCGTGCCGACCCGATGCTCGCCGACCTCCTCCGCAGCCACGCCGACCTGGTCCTGGCCACGGCCCGCCCGATCCCCGGCCCGCTGGAGGCCTTCCGCATCGCCCTGGCCGCCGCACTCGCCGCGGGCGACCCCTCGTTGGCGACCGTCGCCCATCGATTGGCCGTCAGCCCACGCACCCTGCAACGCCAGTTGGCCGAACACGGCACCAGTTGGCGCACCGAGTTCGACCTGGTCCGCTACGAGCAAGCCAAAACCCTGCTCGCCGAAGGACATCTGACCACCTCCGCCATCGCGGCCCGCCTGGGCTTCACCGACGACCGCGCCCTCCGCAAAGCCTTCCGACGATGGAGCGGCACGTCACCGTCCGCCATCAGGACATAGTCTCCGGCAACGAACGGGCCATGGCTGCGGCAACCATCGAAACCGCCCCCTCGCACCGTCGGTCGTCACCGAACGGGACGTGGCGGAGGAAACGTCGAAAAGGTTCTCCGAGGTGTCCCGTTCGGGCGCGACGAGATCGTGTCGTGTTCGGACCGGAGGGTGGCGTCGCGGGACCTGGGGGTTGGGGCGGGCGGCTCATAGCGTTCTCAGTACCGGATCGGATGGGTTCGGCAAGAGCGAATAAGGGGCAGAGCGATGAGCATCCAGACCACTCAGGCATCGGTTACCGGCGACGCGAACGGCACGTTGCCGCGGACCTCGCGGGAGATCCAGTTGGCCGCGCGACCGGACGGCGCGCCGACGGCGCAGCACTTCGCGTTGGTGGAGCGGCCGATCGAGGAGCTGGCCGAGGGACAGGTACTGGTGCGCAACACCTGGATGTCGGTGGATCCCTACATGCGGGGACGGATGGATGATCGTCCGTCCTATATCGCACCGTTCGAGTTGGGTGCGGCGCTGGAGGGTTCGGCGGTCGGCGAGGTGATCGCCTCGGAGGCGGCGGGCATCACGGTCGGCAGCACGGTGTCGCACTTCGCGGGTTGGCGGGAGTACGCGGTGCTCGACGCGGCAGCGGTGACCCCCATCGACACCTCGCTCGCCGCGGCGCATCACTACCTCGGCGCACTCGGCACCACCGGCCTCACCGCGTACGCGGCACTGACCGATGTTGCGCGCGTGAATCCCGGTGACACCGTGTTCATTTCGGCGGCGGCGGGCGCGGTGGGCAGTGTCGCCGGGCAGATCGCCAAGGCACTCGGCGCGACCAAGGTGATCGGGTCCGCGGGCGGGCCCGCCAAGACCAGGCTGCTGCTCGACGAATTCGGCTTCGACGCCGCCATCGACTATCGGGCAGGCGATCTGGCCGGGCAGCTTGCGGCGGCCGCACCGGATGGCGTCGACGTCTACCTCGACAGTGTCGGTGGCGAACACCTGCGCGTCGCCGTCGAGGCCATGCGCCCGAAGGGCCGGATCGCGCTCGTCGGTGCGATCAGCGGCTACAACGGCGACACCGCCGAGCCGGGCCCGGACCTGTACAAGGCTGCGACACGGGAGGTTTCACTGCGCGGCATGCTCGTGAACAGCTACTTCCCGATCTTCGGCGAGTACATCGCGAAGGCCGCGGGCTGGCTGGCCGACGGGACGATCCGCACCACGGAGACGGTGTACGAAGGTATCGAGCAGGCACCGGCCGCATTCCTCGGTGTGCTCTCCGGCGCGAACACCGGCAAGATGCTGGTCCGCCTCGGGTGACCGGCACAGGCACGGGTTACGCGGCGCGACAACACTTGTCGCGCCGCGCCCGGGTGCGCGGACCGCGCAGCCTCGATCCAGCACTCACCAAACCGTGCCGATACCCTCAGTCGCGCCATACCTGCGCCGCGATCCGGGAGAAATTGCCCCCGAACACCGCCGCCCGATCGCCAAGACTGAATCCCCGGCGGGCCAGCACCTCGTCGAGGCCAGGAACCCCGCTCAGGCCGAGCAGGTCCTCGGGCGGAACCCATTGCAACGGGCCCCATTTGGTGTACGACTCGGAAAATGCCTCGGGGTGCGCCCTGAGCATGTCGTTGAAATCCGCGGCATCGAACGAGTAATCCGATCCGATGCCGATGTGCTCGATACCGACCAGCTCGACCCCGTACTCGACATGATCGGCCATCGCCTCGACCCGCCCGGCGGTGTCCTCGACTCCGTTGCGGCCCAGGAAGATTCCCACACCATTGAGTCCGATCACGCCGCCCGTCGCGGCACAGGCCTTCGCTTGCTCATCGGTGATATTGCGCGGGTGCTCCCACAGCGCGGCGAAATTGGAGTGACTGTAGATCATCGGCGCCCGGGTATGTGTGGCGAGGTCCAGTGCGGTGCGCCGGGAACAGTGCGACCCGTCGACGAACATGCCGACCTCGTTGAGCTTGCGCACCAGGTCCCGGCCGTAGGCGGTGAGCCCGGTGTCATCGGTGTCGAGGCAACCGCAACCCGCCTGGTTGGCATGGTTATAGGTCGGCAGCAGCGATCGGACACCCAGCTCGTAGAAAAGCTCCACATTGTCGAGATCGCCACCAAGGGGGCCGGAGTCCTCCAGATCGAACGCCAGGGCAATGGTTTCCGGATCGCCGATGTCGGAATGGCTGTGCACCAAACGAAACCGGCCGTCGGCGAGTGCTTCCGCGCGGAACTGACGCGTCAGCTTCAACGAATCCTCGGTCGACTGCGCCGAATACCCGACATTCACCGACAGATAGGAACCGAGCGGATACCGCGCGAGGTCCGCGATCCGCGCCGAAGGGTGCAGCGGCAGGCAGCAGTGCTGCTCCCAGAGAAATGGCGGCAACCACTGACCTCCTGGTCGGATGAACTCGGAGTTGCGATCTTACTGAGCCGCCTTGCCGACGAGCAGTAACAACATGTCCAATTCGCCCGATTTACCGAATGCTTCATTCTTTCTGCCTGAAGGCGGTGCGGCATGCGTCGCATATTTCTGTTGATTGCCTCCGTCGCGATTTTCGTCGGCCTGTTGATCATTCCTGGACCGGCCGCGGCGACGCCCCCTTATTGCGGATTGGTGTGGGGTTCGCTCGACAAGGCGAGCAAGCCGATGTCGACCGCGCCGATCACCGGCGTCCGCTCCGGCCGGCACGACTGCTTCGATCGGCTGGTCTTCGATCTCGCGGGACCGGCGGCGGGCTACCGCGTCGGCTATGTCGAGGCGGTGACGATGGACGGGTCGGGCGCGCCGGTGCCACTGCGCGGCGGTGCGTTCCTGAATGTCGTGGTGCTCGCGCCCGCCTACGACGACGCGGGCAACGCCACCTACCTGCCCGCGAACCGGAACGAGCTGGTCGACGTGACCGGCTACCAGACCTTCCGCCAGGTCGCCTGGGCCGGATCGTTCGAGGGGCAGACCACGGTCGGCCTCGGCGTCCGCGGCAGGCTGCCGATGCGGGCATTCACCCTCGACGGACCGGGCAACGGGTCGCGGGTCGTGGTCGATGTAGCGCACTTCTGGTAACCCCGGAGTCCCGATTTGTGCCCCTCGGCAACAATAAGGGCATGACCGGCGTTGAGCAGAACGTGACCGATCCTTACCTCTGGCTCGAAGAAGTGACCGATGAGCGGGCCCTCGACTGGGCGCGGGCGCACAACAGCGTGGTCGTCGAGCGCTTCGCCTCCTCCGACCGGTTCAGCGAACTCGAGCGCCGCATCCTGGACATGCTCGACACCGACACCAAGATCGCCTACCCGGGCCGGCGCGGCCCCTGGCTCTACAACTTCTGGCGCGATGCCGAGCATCCGCGCGGGCTGTGGCGCCGCACCACCTTCGCCGAGTACGCCGCGGAGTCGCCGGACTGGGACGTGCTGATCGATCTGGACGCGCTGGCCGCCGCCGAGGACGAGAACTGGGTGTGGGGCGGTGCCGTAGTGCTGCGACCGGTGCAGTCGCGCGCGCTGATCAGCCTGTCTCGCGGCGGCGCGGACGCCAAGGTGATCCGCGAGTTCGACATGGCGACAAGGAAGTTCATCGATCCGGCGGACGGCGGCTTCTTTCTGCCCGAGGCGAAGTCCGAGATGCGCTGGATCGACATCGATTCCGTCTACGTCGGCACGGATTTCGGCCCCGGCTCGCTGACCGACTCCGGCTATCCGCGCATCGCCAAGCGCTGGCATCGCGGCACCGACCTGGCCGAAGCGGTGACCGTATTCGAAGGCGAACCCGGTGACGTCGCGGTCTCGGCGGGCTACGACCGAACCCCCGGCTACGAACGCCATTTCATCGGCCGCGCCACCGACTTCTTCAACGAAGAGGTGTACCTGCTCGAGGACGACGGCACCCTGCGGCATCTGGACGTGCCCACCGACGCCAGCGAATCCTGGTACAAGGACTGGCTGCTGGTCCGGCTGAAGTCGCCGTGGGAGGTCGGCGGCAGCACTTATCCCGCGGGCGCGCTGCTGGCCATGAACTTCGAGAAGTTCCTTTCCGGCGCGCGGGAATTCGAGGTGATCTTCACCCCGGACGAGCACACGTCCCTGCACGGTTACGGCTGGACCGAGAACCATCTGCTGCTCATCACATTGGAGGACGTGCAGACCAAGCTCTACGTGGTGACACCGGGCGCGGCCGGCTGGCGCAGGGAGTCGCTGGCCGACACGCCACCGATGGCAACCACCAGCGTCATGAACCTCGACCCACTCGAGGGTGGTGACGAATTCATGCTCACCACCAGTGGATTCACCACGCCGGCCACACTGCTGGCCAGTTCGGTCGGCGGCAGCACCGAGCAGCTCAAGCAGGAGCCCGGCTTCTTCGACGCCGACGGCATCGAGACCGAGCAGTTCTTCGCCACCTCGGCTGACGGAACGATGGTGCCGTACTTCGTGATCCGCCATCGCGACCGCAAGGGCACGCCGGGTCCGACGGTGATGTCCGGTTACGGCGGCTTCGAGGTCTCACGCACCCCCGCCTACAGCGGCGCGTCCGGGATGGGCTGGCTGGAACGCGGCGGCACCTGGGTGATGACCAATATTCGTGGCGGCGGCGAATACGGTCCGCAGTGGCACACCTCGGTCCAGAAGGCCAACCGGCACAAGGTGTACGAGGACTTCGCCGCGATCGCGAAAGACCTTGTCGCCCGCGGCATCACCACCGCCGATCAGCTCGGCGCGGTGGGCGGCAGCAATGGCGGCCTGCTCATGGGCGTTATGCTGACCCGGTACCCCGAACTGTTCGGCGCCATCGTCTGCCAGGTGCCGCTGCTGGACATGAAGCGCTATCACCTGCTGCTGGCGGGGGCCTCCTGGATCGCCGAATACGGTGACCCGGACAAGCCGGAGGAATGGGAGTACATCAGCAAGTACTCGCCGTACCAGAATGTGCGCGCCGATGTGGCCTACCCGCCGATCCTGCTGACCACCTCCACCCGCGACGACCGCGTGCATCCCGGCCATGCCCGCAAGATGGCCGCGTTGCTGGAGGAGCAGGGCCACGAGTTCTGGTACCACGAGAACATCGAGGGTGGCCACGGCGGCGCGGCGGACAACAAGCAGTCGGCCTTCCAGGCCGGTCTGATCTACGAGTTCTTCACTCAGATGCTGATCGAACGGCGCGGATAACCGCGGGCGCCGCGACCTGGGCCTACGGTGTAGATGTCCGCTACACCGTAGACCTGGGTTCGGGAGGAGAAGCTGTCGTGAGTTCGGAAAACGCCGTCGAGGTATCCGGCGTGCGCCGTCCCCGCGCTGCCGTCCGGCGCGCGCGGCCCGCGCCAACGACGCGAACAGTGTTGAACCGCGACTATATCGCCGCGATCGCGCTGACCCTGATAGATCAGACCGGTGTCGACGGCTTTTCGATGCGCAAACTCGGGGCCGCGCTCGGCGCGGACCCGATGGCGGCCTACCGGCATTTCACCGATCAACAGGATCTGTTCGACGGCATCGCCGCCGCCATGTTCGCCGAACTGGATATGGAATCCCTGCCGTGGCAGGAGCCTTGGCGCGACCTGATGCGCGCCTACGCGCACCGGCTGCGTTCCACGCTGCGGCGGCATCCGAATGCGGTGCCGGTCTTCGCGACTCGTCCGGTGCGCAGCGAGCTGGCGGTCGAAACCGGCAGTTGGATGGTGGAACACCTGCAGGGCGCCGGGTTTTCGGCGACGGTGGCGCTACAGATGACCCGCTGCCTACGCGAGTACACGATCGGCCACATCCTCAGCCACGCCATCGCCACCGTCGCCGCCCAGCGGACCGACCAGGCCGCTGATCCGAAACCTGTTGTACCCGAAGATCTCTCATACGCCGCTAACACCGACCACTTCGATATCGGCCTGGACGCGATGCTCGAAGGCTTCGCCCACCACCGGCGAACCCCGCGTTCAGGAGCGATCGCGTAGCCACTTCTCGATCTGGTCGATGGTGCTGGTGGGTTCGCGGATCCAGCCGTTGTGGCCCAACGGGTTCGGCTCGCGCCAGGTGGTCACGTCGGCCTTCGGCAGCTTCGCCAGCAGGTGCTCGGCGGAGCCGGGTGGCGTGAGGTCGTCACCGGTCATGGTGATCGACAGCACGGGCAGCTTCAGCCGCGCGATCCGCTCCTCGTAGTCGATATCCGCGCCGACCGGCACGAACCGGCCGGTGCGGGCCAGCCGGGCCCAGTCCGAGATCAGCACCTTGGACTGGCGGCCGAAGCCCATCGAGATCCGGTCGCCCGGCCAGAAGCCCGCCACGTTGGCGGTCAGCGAGGCGGCGGCGGTGCCGAACAGGATGCCGGGACTCGAAAGTCCCGGGTACGCACGGTAATACGGCGTTCCGGAGGCGACCAGGATCAGCCCGCCGAGCCGACCGCGGATCCGCGAGGCATACATCACCGCGAACTGACCGCCCATGCTGTGCCCGAGCAGATAGGGCGTGCTGGCCGGGAACCGTTCGCGGACCACCTCGAAGATCGCCGGGAAGTCGACCGAGACCAGCTCGTGGTAGCCGTAGGTGCTGGCGGCGCTCGGCTTCGGCGTGCTGTCGCCGTTGCCGCGCAGTTCCCCGATGGCCACGTCGAACCCGCGCGCCGCCAGTCGGGCGCCGAACAGCTCGTAGTACCCGGCGGGAACACCGAGACCGGGCACGATCACCACCACGGGACGCGGCGCGTCCGGCGTGACCGGATGCCGGTGCGCGCCACCGGCCGAAATCAGCCGCACCGGAACTGTGCTGCCGTCCGGCATCTGGATCGGAACCGTCTCCATGCCGGGCACGCTACCGCGCTGTACCGCACCCCAGCACACCCGCTCGTCAGGCGTAGCCCCGACCGCGCCTGTTAAGCGCCGACCGCTCCCATGATCACCCTGCTCAACACCCTGATCACGTCGTCGAGCGGTGGCCGCGGATCCGAACCGCTCCAGGAATCCACCACGTAGTTGACCGCGCCGATGATCGCCAGCACCCGCATCTCGTAGTCGCCGGTCGGGATCTCGCCGTGCATGGCCGCGTCCTCCGCGGCGCCGGCCAGCAGCGAGCCCCACACCCGGCGCAGTTCGAGCCGGAACTTCTCCACCTTCGGGCCCGCACCGACCACCTCGACCAGTGCGACGCGCGCCTTGCGCGGATCGGATCCGATGGACTCGACGTAGGCACGGACCGCCGCGTCGATGATCTCGAGCGCGCTCGCGTCGGCCTTGCTTTCCAATGACTTGGCGACCGCGTCTCGCGACTCTCGATCGATCTGCTCGTAGAGCTCGAGTAGTAGGGACTCGCGGCCGGTGAACTCCTCGTAGAACTGTCGTGAGGAGAGTCCGGCGTCCTTACAGATGGCGCCGACCGAACTATTGGCGTAGCCGTCGCGCGCGAAGACCGTCAGGCCTGATTCCAGAAAACGCGCACGCCGCTGACGTTGCCGGTCCTCGACGGGTTGCCCGGCATACATTCGACCCGTATTCGCATCCTGTGACATTGGGCCAGACAATACAGAAGGCCCAGAACGGCTCGACATGGATCGGTGCGTTGGTATCAACCCGCAATCGACCGCGCGTTAGCCGAAAGTTGGCAGGGCGGTTAGTAGCTGACCCATCCTTCCCCGGAAGACGAAACGAGCTGTCCGGGGGCCAACTTATCGAGCCCGCTGGATGGGCGATCCGACTGAGCAACGCTCCCAACAATGTCCGAGGTTCTCTTGTCACTGACTGTTTGCCGGAACAGATGACGCCGACAGCCGGAGGTGGCGTGAGCTATTATTACGGGAATTTATAGAATAATTCTCTACCGAACTGGTCTGCTGGTTATGCCTGATTCGTCCTGTCCGCCAACGGACTTCGCGGAGTGCGCCGAGTTCGACAAATAGGACATCGAATAGACGGCTTACCGCACCCGTCGTCGCCGCTGCGGCCGTGTGCGGTCTGTCGACGAAGCGCGTCCGGCCGCGCCGTTTAGGGTGAGCCGCATGCTGATTGCGTTGCTCTACGGGCTCGGCACGGCCGTACCGCTGGTGATCGGCGCCGCGATCGGCCTGCGCTGGACGTTGCCGAAGACCGTGCTCGCGTCGCTGATGGCATTCGGCTCCGGCACCATGATCGCCGCGGTGTCCAACGAACTCTTCGAGCCC
Organism: Nocardia iowensis; assembly: GCF_019222765.1. Classification (NCBI taxonomy): domain Bacteria; kingdom Bacillati; phylum Actinomycetota; class Actinomycetes; order Mycobacteriales; family Nocardiaceae; genus Nocardia; species Nocardia iowensis. The sequence goes on from NZ_CP078145.1 coordinate 8,379,444, forward strand.
GCGTTCCATCAGGCCGGCGTGCTGATCGCCGCGCTGGCGCTGTTCGCGGGCGCCGGGGTCTATGTGGTGGCCAATCATCAAATCGAAACCCGGCTGGGCGACAACGCAATCGGCTGGGCGCTCATGCTGGGCACCGTGCTCGACGGCGTCCCGGAGAACACCGCCCTCGGCGTAACCCTCGGCGGCGGTGGCGGACTCGCGCTGCTGGTCGCCGTTGCCGTTGGCAATGTGCCGGAGGCGATCAGCGGCGCTTCGCTGATGCGTGCGCACGGTGCTCGACGCTCGGGACCGCTGTGGCTATGGACGGGAACGGGTTTGGCGCTCGTCGTAGTGACCGTGCTCGGGCATGCGTTGTCCGACAACCTCCCCGAGACCAACATCAGCGTGGTACAGGCCTTCGCGGGTGGCGCGACCATCGCGGTGCTCGCCGACTCGCTGATGCCAGAGGCCTACCGCGAAGGCGGCTGGTGGGTGGGAATGGCTACCGCCGCAGGCTTTCTCGTAGCCTTCGTGCTCGGCTGAACCCTCGCTGCCCGACGGTGAACTGACTCACTTCTTTTGGGCAGCAGGGGTTTCGGGCCGTACGGCATCGAAGAGATCCGCGCAGCGGGTGAGCAGATCTTGCAGGGTGGCGCGTTCGGCATCGGTGAATCCGGCGGCCACCGCGCGTTCCACCCGGACCGCGCGGGCGTCGGCATCCCGCATGACGGCGGTGCCCGCTTCGGTGAGACGGGTTTCCAGGATGTTCTTGTGCCACGCGTGCGGGGTTCGTTCGATGAGGCCACGGTCCTGCAGGTTGGTCAGCACGGTGTTCATCGTCGGTGGCGTCACGCCGCATAGCCGGGCCAGGGCGGCGGCCGAGATGCCGGGGTTCTCGTCGAGGAAAAGCAAGGCGGCGTACTGCGGCACGGTGACGCCCGCGGGCTTCAACGCGGCGTTTTTCGCCGTTTGCAGTGCCTGCTCGGCGCGCTTCACGTAGGAGCCGAGGCGCTCGGAGGAGTGCAGGGACGTCATGAGCGCATGGTATCTGCCCGATCGCGGGTGAGAGTCTTGACTAGTATTCGAACTCTAATCTATGTTCGTGCTCATTCTTAGATGTGGATACATCTAAGCGATAGACCTGATGAGAGGCTTGACCATGTCCCACGACGCAACGCGCCGCCGTATGTCGTCCATTGCCATCGCGCTGACCTGCGCCGCCGTCGCGGCCTGTGGAACCACCGAAGAGGCCGCGGCCCCCGCGATCAGTACCGCCTTCGAACTGCCGAGCGACCGCGCCTACCCAGAGGGCATCGCCGCCGATCCGCGCACCGGCGACACCTATGTGGGGTCGTACACCACCGGGGCCGTCTACCGAGCCACGCCCGGCGCCAGGCAGGCCGAGACCTTCCTGCCCGAAGGCGCCGACGGCCGCAGGACCGCCAATGGCCTGAAGGTCGACCAGGCGGGCCGTCTGTGGGTGACCGACTCGACCGCCGGAGTTACCGTGTACGACACCACGACTCGCGCCCTCATCGCCCGCTTCGAGGTACCCGGTGCGGCAGCGCGCTTCGTCAACGATCTCGCCATCACCCCCGACGGCACCGTATACCTGACCGATTCCGTGCGCGGCGTCGTCTATCGCGTCACCGCCGACCAAGTGGCGGACGCCGCCGCCCACGGCGGACGCGCTGAACTGGCAACACAATTCGATCTGAACGCCGCCACCGCACCACACGATCCCGCAGGCCTCGCCTTGAACGGCATCGCCGCCGACCCCGCAGGCAACTACCTACTCGTCGTCGACATGAACGCAGGCAACCTGTACCGAATCAGCCTCGCCCCCAACAGCACCGACCCGATTCGCAAAGTAACCATGCACGGCGGAAACCTGGCTCACGGCGACGGCCTCGACCTCAACGACAACACCCTGTGGGCCGCCCAGAACACCACCAACACCATCACCCGCTGGACCCTCACCGACAACGGCTCCACCGCCACCCTGAACCACCACATCACCGACGAATCCCTGTCCATCCCCACCACCCTGATCCACCACAACAACCAAACCCTCGTCGTCTCCTCCCAATTCGACAAAGGCGGCCCCATGGGCCCCGGCATCCCCAACCCGTTCACCGTCGTCACCGTCAACGGAATCTGACCCCACAACCGCACCCAGAAAAGCCGAAAGCCGGCCCACCCGAGGGTGGACCGGCTTTCGGTTCGAAAGATGTTGCCGGGTGGCTGGACTCAGAAGTCCATGCCGCCCATGCCACCGGTCGGGTCGCCGGCGGGAGCGGCGGACTTTTCCGGCTTGTCGGCGACGACGGCCTCGGTGGTGAGGAACAGAGCCGCGATGGACGCCGCGTTCTGCAGCGCGGAGCGGGTGACCTTCACCGGGTCGGCGACACCGGCGGCGAGCAGGTCCTCGTAGACGCCGGAGTCGGCGTTGAGGCCGTGGCCCGCGGGCAGGTTGGAGACCTTCTCGGCGACAACGCCGGGCTCGAGGCCCGCGTTGAAGGCGATCTGCTTCAGCGGCGCCGACAGCGCGACACGCACGATGTTCGCGCCGGTCGCCTCGTCACCGCTGAGCTTCAGGTCGTCCAGGGCAGGCGCCGACTGCAGCAGGGCCACGCCGCCACCGGCGACGATGCCCTCTTCGACGGCAGCCTTGGCGTTGCGCACGGCATCTTCGATGCGGTGCTTGCGCTCCTTGAGCTCGACCTCGGTCGCGGCACCGGCCTTGATGACCGCAACACCGCCGGCCAGCTTGGCCAGACGCTCCTGCAGCTTCTCCCGGTCGTAGTCCGAGTCCGAGTTCTCGATCTCGGCACGGATCTGCGCAACGCGGCCCTTGATGGCCTCCGCGTCGCCCGCACCCTCGACGATGGTGGTCTCGTCCTTGGTGATGACCACCTTGCGGGCCTGGCCGAGCAGCTCGATGCCGGCGGTCTCCAGGGAGAGGCCGACCTCTTCGCTGATGACCTCGCCACCGGTGAGGATGGCGATGTCGGCGAGCTGCGCCTTGCGGCGGTCACCGAAGCCCGGCGCCTTGACGGCGACAGACTTGAAGGTGCCACGGATCTTGTTGACCACCAGAGTGGACAGGGCTTCGCCCTCGACGTCCTCGGCGATGATCAGCAGCGGCTTGCCGGCCTGGATGACCTTCTCCAGCAGCGGCAGCAGGTCCTTGACGGTCGAGATCTTCGAGCCGACCAGCAGGATGTACGGATCCTCGAGGACCGCTTCCTGACGCTCCGGGTCGGTGACGAAGTAACCCGAGATGTAGCCCTTGTCGAAGCGCATGCCCTCGGTCAGCTCCAGCTGGAGCCCGAAGGTGTTGCTCTCCTCGACGGTGATAACGCCTTCCTTGCCGACCTTGTCCATGGCCTCGGCGATGAGCTCACCGATGGACGAGTCGCCGGCCGAGATGCCCGCGGTAGCAGCGATCTGCTCCTTGGTGTCGATCTCCTTGGCCGAGTCGAGCAGGCGAGCCGTGACGGCCTCGACGGCCTTCTCGATACCGCGCTTCAGACCCAGCGGGTTCGCGCCGGCCGCGACGTTGCGCAGACCCTCACGCACGAGCGCCTGGGCGAGCACGGTGGCGGTGGTGGTGCCGTCGCCCGCGACGTCGTCCGTCTTCTTGGCGACTTCCTTGACCAGCTCGGCGCCGATCTTCTCGTACGGGTCCTCCAGCTCGATCTCCTTGGCGATGGAAACACCATCGTTGGTGATCGTGGGGGCGCCCCACTTCTTCTCCAGGACAACGTTGCGACCCTTGGGGCCCAACGTCACCTTGACCGCGTCGGCGAGGGCGTTCAGACCCCGCTCGAGACCGCGACGGGCCTCTTCGTCGTACGCAATTGTCTTGGCCATTGCGTTGAGATCCTCCACATGTGTATGGCTGACACACGAGACGATCGCAGGTTGGATCGCCCCATTTACGCTGGCCAGGTGCGGTGCCCGCGACGGACGACCGAGGGTGTCGATGGAACCCGGTCTCACCGTCCCGACCTGGCACTCACAGGTCGAGAGTGCCAAAGCCATTTCTAGCACTCGGGGGTGCCGAGTGCAAGGTCGTCTTCACCGGCGCCGTCGGTAGCCCGGCGCTCAGCACGCGGTGACCTAAGCCCGGTCGTCCACCCGCAGCACCAACGCGACGAAGGCGTCGGTCCTGCGCTCTTCCGGGGAGCGCGGTTCGCCGCCCTCCACCGTGACGAGCTCGGCGTCGTGCAACAGCAACTCTGCTTCGACCCGCATGATCGCCCGAATAAAAGGGGGCGCCACCTCGGGGGGAAGGTCGCCGTTGACGACATAGCTGCCGTCCGGCTGGGACTCAGTGGACACATAAGAAAGCGCACGCAGCAGATCGGCGCGTCGTTCCCCCGCGATTAGGTCGGAATCCGTTTCATCCGCCATTGCTATAGCTTAGCGGGCGCCTGCGGAGGGGTAGGTCCGGGAGGGGAATCATGATCATTTTCGGGCGCCTGGGCGTGGAAATCGTGCCCACCGCGCATGGCCGGAGCGGATGCGAAGGTACGCAGAACAGGCGCAGCCGGACGTCAGTCCGTCCACAGCCCGCGCATGGCCGGAGCGAATGCGGAGGTACGCAGAATCGGCGCTGCCGGACGGAGTCCGCCATCAGCCCGCGCATGGCCGGAGCGAATGCGGAGGTACGCAGAACAGGCGCAGCCGGACGTCAGTCCGTCCACAGCCCGCGCATGGCCGGAGCGAATGCGGAGGTACGCAGAATAGGCGCTGCCGGACGGAGTCCGCCATCAGCCCGCGCATGGCCGGAGCGAATGCGGAGGTACGCCTTTATGGTGGCGGGGTGAGTGAAGCACCCGGCTGGAATGCCATCGACGGCGCCCTGCAGCCGTTGTACGGCGATATCGAACCTTTCCATTGGGCCACCGATCACCGCTGGTCGCTCGGCGGGCCGGATCCACTCGACGGGATCAGCGCGTATACCCGCACCGACCCGGTGCCGCACTGGCACTACATCAGTTACGGCATGACCGAGCTGTACGAGAAGGAATGGGACAACCCCGACGAGTCCGGCTGGGGGTTCGAGTTCACCTTCCGGTTGGTTCGCCGGTCCGCCGCTGCCGAGCCGCCGGTGTGGCCGGCGAACTTTCTGCAAAACCTTGCGCGTTATGTCTTCCAGTCCGGCAAGTGGTTCGAGCCGGGGCACACCATCAAGGCGAACGGCCCGATCGCCGCCGACCAACCGGATTCGAGCATCCAGGCCGTCGCCTTCACCACCGACCCCGAACTCGGCACCATCGAAACTCCGCACGGCAGTATGCGATTCCTGCAGATCGTCGGGCTGACCATGCCCGAGTACCGGGCGGCGCAGGGTGGGAAAGCAATCGAACTGCTCGCGGAACTGGCACCGCACCTGCCGCTGTACGTCACCGACACCGAACGCGCGCCGTTGGTTTCCGAACCGAAACCGCAAGCGCAGTGGCCACGTTGGGGTGGCGGCTTGCGCGGACGGGCCTGAATACCGCGCCCTCTTCGGCCGCGGCGGCCCGCGCCGGACTCATGACCGATTGGCCACGATCTGCGCGAGCAGTTCGACCAGATGCGCCTCGACTTTTGCCTTGTCGACCCCGAGCCCGCTCAGCAAACCGTTGCCGTTCTCCTGTTCCAGCAGCGCGAGCAGGATGTGTTCGGTACCGATGTAGTTGTGCCCCAAGCGAAGTGCCTCACGGAAGGACAGTTCCAGCACCTTCTTGGCTTCCGGGCCGAAGGGAATGAGCGGGGGAACATCGTCGCCGCCCGGCGGCAGTGCCGCGGTGGCTGCATCACGAACGGCGTCCAGGGTGAGGCCGCTGACGAGGAGTTCTTTCGCGGCCAACCCTTCCGGTTCGGAGAGCAGGCCGAGCACCACATGTTGGACACCGATCTGGGAATTGCCTGCCAGGCGCGCGGCCTCCTGCGCGGCCATCACCACCGCTCTGGCCCGCGTCGTGAATCTCGCGAAGCCCGCATTGGGATCCATCTGGGCGGCTTCGGCCGGGTCGCCGGGGCCCTTCGGCACGAAGCGCTTCTGTGCGGCCTGTTTGGTGACGCCCATGCTGGCGCCGATGTCGGTCCAGGAGGCACCCGCACGGCGGGCCTGGTCCACGAAGTGGCCGATCAGGTGATCGGCCACCTCGCCGAGGTGATCGCCCGCGACCACGGCGTCGGACAGTTGGTCGAGGACGTTGTCGGGACGGGCTTTCTTGATGCCGTCGATCAGATCGTCGAGGCGGAAGGGAAGGGTCATGCGTCAACGATAGGTTGACGATTGACCATCGTCAACCCAGAGTTGACGGACTCCTATCCCGGACTCGCCGCCAGTGCGTCAGCTCCTCGCTGACGACCGAAACCGATTCGGCGACACCATTTTTCAGGGTCGAGCCGCCCACCCCGCGCCGCGCACCACCGCTTCCTTCACCCAGGCGGCCGTCCGGCCGGTCAGCACGGTCCGCCGCGGTGAATCGTCGGTGTGCAGGAACTGGATGAGACCGTCCCGGCGACCGAGGCTCAGGCACTGGACCGCGTACCGGAACCGCAGCGGCACCGGTTCCCCGCCGCGCAGTCGCGTGGCAATGGCGTCGGCCGCGTACTTGCCGGTGGGCAGCGCGGTCGCACAAGCCATTCGCAGTTCCCGGCCGCCCGGACCGGCGATCACCGCGCTATCGCCCGCGGCGTAGACGTCCGGGTGTGAGAGCGACCGCAATGACGCGTCGGTCAGCACTCGGCCTACCCGGTCGACCGAGAGACCCGAGCGCGCCGCGAGATCCGGCACGCCGAATCCGGCCGTCCACACCGTCGCCGCGGCCTCGATCAGCGAACCATCGGCCAGCCGCACACCCTCCCCGGTCACCTCGATGACCTTGGCATCCGACCGGATCTCGACGCCGAGCCGCTCGAGCACCCGCCGAATATGCGCCCGCGCCCGCGTCGACAGCCAGGCGCCCGGTTCGTCCGGGCCGAGCAGCATGACCCGCGAATCCGGTTGCGTCTCGGCCAGTTCCGCGGCCAGCTCGATGCCGGTGGCGCCGCCGCCGACGATTACCACGGTGCCCCGCGGGGCAGTGAACCGGCCCGCGTCCTCGGGTGTCGCCAACAGGTACGCGTGCTCCGCGACACCGGGCACGCTGTTCGGGTCCGCGATGCTGCCCAGTGCGTAGACGAGTGTGTCGTAGTCGAGAGCCGTTGCGCTGTCCAGTAATACCCGCTTGGCCTCGGTGTCGATCTGGGTCGCCCGGGCGCGGACAAAGTGAATGTTCTTGTTCGCCAGCATTTCCCGCAGATCCCATTTCGAAATCTGTTGCCCGGCCGCCTGCTGATGCAGCCGTACCCGTTCGACGAAGCTCGCGCGAGCGTCCACGACGGTGATCTCGGCCTCGCGCGCCTTGCTGGCGAGGCGGCGGGCCGCCGCCAGCCCCGCGTACCCGGCGCCGAGGACGACGATTCGATGCTGTCCGGTCATGATGTGGCTCCTTTCGATCGGCCGACATCTTCCAGACCGGATAGCCTCACCATCCCTGACAATTTCGCGCCGTGAAGCGCGTCACTCAGCTCTTCGACGATCTGGCGAGATAGCTCAGCTTCTCCGGATTGACCACCAGCCGCAGCGCGGCGATCGCACCATCCACGAATTCCAAGCCGGCGACGAGCAGCGGAACTCCGTCCACCCTGGCCACCGCAGCGGGCGCGCCGTTGATCTCCTCGATCCGGACCTCCATGCCGGGCACCTCCCAGCGGAACAGCCCGGCCAGGTACCGCGCGACCTTCTTCGCGCCGACGACCGGCCGCCGGGCCGCGTTGATCTGACCGCCGCCGTCGGCGATCGAGGTGACATCGGCAGTGAGCATCTGCTCCAGCGACTCGATGTCGCCATTGCGCGCCGCCTTCAGGAACCGCTTGATCAGCTCGCCCGCGTACTCGGTCGAAATGTCGAACCGCGCCCGGCCTTCGCGCACGCGCTGGCCGGCCCGCCGGTAGATCTGCTGCGAATTGGTCTCGGTGATGGTGAGCATGTCGGCGATCTCGCGGTGTGCGTAACCGAATGCCTCGCGCAGCACGAATACGGCCCGTTCGATCGGCGTCAACCGCTCCAGCGCGGTCAGCAGCGCGAACGAAACCAGCTCGCGCTCTTCGACGGTCTCCAGCGGACCGAGCTCGCCGCGCTCGGTGGGTACGGGCTCGGGCAGCCACGGTCCGACGTAGGTCTCCCGGCGGGCCCGCGCCGAAACCAGCCAGGTGCGGCATTGATTCACCAGCACGGTGGTCAACCAGGCTTCGGCGGAACGGATTCGGCTGCGATCGGCGGCGTCCCAGCGCAGATATGTCTCCTGCACGGCGTCTTCGGCTTCACCGGCCGACCCGAGCATCCGGTAGGCGAGTGCGAACAGCCTGGGTCGATGCGCGACGAATTCCCGCAACCCGTCCGGCTCCATCGCCACCTTCTTCCGCGCCCGCCCGCCGGATATGACCGTACCGCTCGCCCGCGCGGGCAGCCGCACGTGTTCGGCCATCGCCGAACCTCCGACGCCGAGCAGCCGCTTCAAACCGAAGCGCGCGCCGCCGAAGCCGCCGATGGCCAACCCTCCGAGGCCGAAGCCGCCTACCGCCGCCAGAGTGTCCATACTCCAGCAGCCTCCTCGCTTCGGCTTGCCAAGTTCTTAAGAAATCCCAGCGAGCGGCGGGTTCAGCGGGGCAGGTTGTCGATGTCGCGCTTGCCGCCGGGGCGGCGCAACCGAAGGCGGGCGGTGGAGCCGCGGATCGCGGGACGGCGAATCACCGGCCTGCGCTGAGCGCGGCGTTGCGCACGCCGCTCAGCGGGCTTGTGCTGCCAGGTTTCCGGGCGTGCGGCCACCCAGCGCTGCGAGTGCCAGGCGAACGGGATGTGGCCCAAATACAAGGCGACCAGGATCAGCAGCAGCACGATCGGGTAGGTGACCAGCAGCGCCGCGGCCAGCGCGACCAACACCAGCAACCCGGCCGCGGCTTGCGGCGCGACCGACACCGACTTCATGGCCAGCGTCGGAATGGTGCTGACGCACAACGCGGCGGCGCCGACGGTCCACGCCGCGACCGCGTAGAAGGAAACCCACCAACCGTCACCGAACACCACGAACAGCGCGACCGGCACCATGGCGATGAGCGCACCCGCCGGGGCGGGCACGCCGACGAAGTATTCGCGCGACCACTCCGGCCGGGTGTCGTCGTCCAGCAGGGTGTTGAACCTGGCCAGCCGCAGCACGATGCTCACCGCGAACAGTAGGGCGATGATCCAGCCCGCGGTTTCGCTGTGCAGCAACGTCACATAGAGCACGAGCGCGGGCGCGACGCCGAAGGAGATGGCGTCGGAGAGCGAATCCAGCTCCGCACCGATCTTGGTGGTAGCGTCGAGCATTCGGGCGAGCCGACCGTCGAGGGTGTCGAGCACGGCCGCGGCGCCGATCATCGCGAGCGCGATGTCGAGCCGGTTGTCCAGGCCGAACTTCACCGCGGACAACCCGGAGCACAGCGCCAGAATGGTCACCACGCTCGGCAGCAGCCGGATCGAGCGGCGCCGTCGTCGCTGGGTCGGGACAGCCGCTTCCATCATGAATCAGTGGATGCCGAGGACCCGAGCACCGCGAGGACGGTCTCGCCGCCGATGGTGCGCTGTCCCACCTGGACGAGTAGCTCGGTGCCCGCCGGGAAGTAGGTGTCCAGGCGGGACCCGAAGCGGATCAGCCCGTAGGTGTCACCGATGGTCAGCACGTCGCCGACCTGGGCGTCGCAGACGATCCGGCGGGCCAGCAGGCCCGCGATCTGCACCACGACGACCTGATGCCCGTCCGGGGTTTCCAGCACCATGCTGTTGCGCTCGTTGACCGAACTGGCCTCGGGGAGATCGGCCGACCGGAACTGGCCCGCCTGATGCAGGACCGTGCGCACGACACCGGAGACCGGCGTGCGCTGCACGTGCACGTCGAGAACGGACAGGAAGATGCTCACCCGGGGCAGTGGCTGGTCGCCGAGGCCCAATTCCGCAGGCGGAGCGGCGGTGTCGACGAGGGCGATCTCGCCGTCCGCCGGGGCGACCACGACACCGGGCCGGTTCGGCGGCACCCGGTTCGGGTGCCGGAAGAACGTCGCGCACGCGGCCGCGGCCACCAGCCCCGTCCGGCGCACCCACTTGCGCTTGCCGCCGACGACGGCGATCGCGAGTGGGGCGGCGACGAACGGAAGCCCGGCGGGATGCAGCGGGGGAATCGCGTTGCGAACCAAATCGGCAACATGGCCGATTCCGGTGCGTTCAGGCGTGCCGGGCGGCGTGGGACGGCGGGCCACAGGCTCCTCTTTCGTACTAGATGCAGACGGATCGCGCCTTCAACGATAGGACCGGCGCAAGCGTTCACACCTTACGGGAAAAGGAGCCTGTGGCATGGTGCCGTCAGCTTCGGACTCGGCGGCCCATCACCAGACCGACCAGGAACAGCAGAATGACCGCGCCACCGAGGCAGGTGAAGAAGCTGAACCAGAGGCCGGCGCCTTCGACGTCGACACCGAACAACTTCAGGATGAACCCGCCGAGTAGGCCACCGACGATGCCTACGACGATGTTCAACAAGATGCCCTGCTGGGCGTCCGTCTTCATGATCTTGCTGGCGATCCAGCCGGCAAGACCACCGATGATGATCCACCCGATAATCCCGAGACCGAGCATGGTGTCCTCGCAATCCGCGTCTGCGGTCCGTGGCGCACAAGGACGGCAGACACATAGTTGGGGCATGCCGAACGGAGCAATCAGCATGCTAACCGCGGGATACCCGGTGATTGTGAGAATACGCACGGCGAAACGCCGGTTCTCCGGCTAATATGAGGGGGCCTCATGTCTACGGCTCCGTAGGTGTGGCTGACGAGGGATCATTTCGAGGCTTCGGGGACAACCCGGCGGCGGTTGCCGCAGGTACATAGGAGACGGACATGGCTGCTCGAATCGCCCAGACCACCGGGGCAGAGCACACGGCGATCCTCGGGCTCGGCGTATACCGCCCGGTTCGAGTCGTGACCAATGACGAGGTGGCGGGTCCGATCAACTCGAGCGACGAGTGGATCCAGACCAGGTCCGGGATCAAGACCCGGCGGTTCGCCGGAGAGTCGGAAACCATCCAGAGCATGAGCGTCGCCGCGGCCAAGGGGGCGCTCGAATCGTCGGGCATCGCGGTCGACCAGGTCGATTGCGTTATCGTCGCGACGTCGACGCACCTCCTGCTGACCCCCGCCGCCGCACCGCGGATCGCGACCGAACTCGGCATGAACGGCGCGGCAGCCTTCGACGTCTCCGCCGGTTGCGCCGGCTTCTGCCACGCCCTCGCGCTGGCCTCGGACCTGGTCCGCTGCGGTACCGCCGGGCACGTGCTGGTGATCGGCGTGGAGAAGCTGACCGACACGATCAACCCGAAGGACCGCTCGACCGCGTTCCTGTTCGCCGACGGCGCGGGCGCCGTGATCGTCGGCCCCTCGGCCGAGCCGGGTATCGGCCCGACGGTGTGGGGGTCGGACGGCACCCAGCATCACGCGATCCGGCAAGACAAGGACTGGGTCGAGTTCTTCCGGGAGATCGACGACAAGGGCCTCGACGCGGTGCGCCCGTACCTGGCGATGGAGGGCACCGCGGTGTTCCGCTGGGCCGCCCATTCCCTGGAGAAGGTCTGCCGCGACGCCATCGACCGGGCCGGACTGTCCACCGACGACCTGGACGCGATGATTCCGCACCAGGCCAACGGCCGGATCATCGAGATCATGGCGCGGGTGCTGAAGCTGCCGGAGAACTGCGCGCTGGCCAACGACATCGAGGAGACCGGCAATACCTCGGCCGCGTCGATCCCGCTGGCCATGGAGTCGCTGTTACGCAAGGGCGAGTCCAAGCCGGGTGACACCGCGTTGCTCATCGCCTTCGGCGCGGGGCTTTCCTATGCGGCACAGGTCGTTACGCTGCCCAAAGCGGCAATCAGCGGGTAATTGATCAGCACAATCAGTTGACCAACACAGTCAATTGATCAGCGCAGTCCCCAGGTGACCTTCACGGTGAACGTCACCGTCTGAGTGCCGGGTTCCAGCGCGAGCGATTCCGGCGCCGCGTCCCGCGCGGACGACCCCTTCGGGATGTCGTCGCGGTTGCTCGCCTCGGTAATGGTGATCACCTCGGTCAACCGCACCCCGGCGAGCACCGCGTACTGCTCGGCGCGCGCCTTCGCGTCGGCGAACGCCCGCGCCCGCGCGTCGGCGAGCAGCTGCGAGTTGTCGTCGATCGCGAAAGACACCGTGCGCAGCCTGGTTTCGTTGCCACCCGCCCTGATCGCGCTGTCCAGCACGCCGGATGCCTTGCTCAGCTCCCGCACGACGACGTGCACCGAGTTGGTGGCGCGGTAGCCGATGACGGTGTTGTTGTTGTCCGGGCCGCCCGCGTATTGCGGCTGAATCGAGACGTCGGTGGTGCGAACGTCCTCGCGGGGAAGGCCCGCGCCGACCATCGCGTCGGTCATCGCCTTGGCCTTCTCATTTGCGCGGTCGATAGCGGCCGAGACATTGTCGGCGGTCACCTCGACGCCGATGTCGGCATTCAGGATGTCCGGGGCGCCGCGCACCTGGCCACTGCCGACCACGGTGACTTCCCGTTCGGGTCCGGAGTCGGACTTGCCGCAGCCGGTCAGCAACGCGGTGGTTGCCGCGAGCACGGCAATAGGCGCGGACCAGCGCGTCATTCGTCGCATACTCCGCAACATACGACCGAATACCCGGCGCCGAGGGCGAACGCGCCGGACATTCAGGGTCAGGCCTTCGACTCGACCGCGTTCTTGATCTTGCCGAGCGTCTCCTGCATGCCGCGGACCAGTTCCGCCTCGAATGGCAGTTCGCCGCCGAGCGCGGCGTCGATGGCCTTGCGGGAGAGCCAGGTGGTGCCGTTGGAGACGTCGCGGCGCTCGATCAGCCTGGTGCCGGTCTCGGTCGGCTCCAGCGTGTAGCTCCAGATGGAGCGGTTCTCGTTGACCCGGAACGCGAACGCCTGGTTCGGCTCGAAACGCACGATCCGGGCGGTGGTCGGCCAGTACTTCTTGCCGTCCCGGTTCAGGTTGAGCACCCAGGTGCCCGCCTTCGGCGTGCCGAGCGGCAGCATCCGCACGCACTGCGGGCTGAACTCGGGCATCCGCTTCACATCCGAGACCACGGCCCACACCTGCTCGGGCGACGCGGCGATATCAATGGTGGCTTCGAGATTCTTCGGCAACGCGGCCTCCAGGGTTCATGCGAACGAACCGACAGTCCGGCCGAGCGCGCTTGACGGGTAGTGCACATCCTAATCGGGAAGACAGTTGGGTCACATTCAGCATGTTGTCCACGGATCTCGGTAATGGCCAGCGCACAATGCCGGATAGAAGAAGCAAAGACACTGCCTCCAGCTTTCCCGTCCAACGTGAGGTGATCGGCCGTGAAACTGCGCTCCCTCTTACCGCGTCGCCACGCGGAGAATGTTCCGCTACTTCCCGCCGACGAGACCGGCGGTCCGCCCGCCCGCGACTCGTCGGCCGAGAATCTCGAGCGGCTGCTGACCCCAAGCGAACTCGACCTCATCCGCCACCACAAGCTGTGACGGGCCGGTTGTCCGCCAGCAGTGAACGCCGACTGCACGGTTTGTATCGAGGATTCATACTCGTCAGGTGACTTCACCCGCTGCCACGAAACCGGCCATCCTGAGCGTCGATGACGATCCTGGGGTTTCCCGCGCGGTCGTGCGCGACCTGCGACGCCGCTACGGCGCCGACTACCGGATTCTGCGCGCGGAATCGGGCGCCCAGGCGCTCGACGCGCTGCGCGAGATGAAATTGCGCGGCCAGCCGGTCGCCGTCCTGATCGCCGATTACCGGATGCCGGGCATGGACGGCATCGAATTTCTCGAGCAGGCGATGGACCTGCACCCATACGCACGGCGCGTGCTGCTGACCGCCTACGCCGACACCAGCGCCGCGATCAACGCGATCAACGTGGTCGACCTGGACCACTACCTGCTCAAGCCGTGGGACCCGCCGGAAGAGAAGCTGTACCCGGTGCTGGACGGCCTGCTCGAAGCGTGGCGCAGCAGCGAACACCGGCCCGTCACCGAGACCAAGGTGGTCGGCAACCGCTGGTCGCCGCGTTCCTCGGAGGTGCGCGAGTTCCTGGCCCGCAATCAACTCCCCTACCGCTGGTACCTGGCCGACGAGCCGGAGGGCGCCCGGCTGCTGGAGGCGGCCGGTGCCGACCCCGAACGATGTCCGGTGGTGATCACAGCGGCCGGTGACGCCCTGGTGCAGCCGTCCGACAGCGAGCTCGCACAGAACGTCGGACTCACCGTCGATGCCACCGGCGACTTCTACGACCTGATCGTGGTCGGCGGCGGACCGGCCGGTCTCGGCGCGGCGGTGTACGGCGCCTCGGAGGGGTTGCGCACGGTGCTGGTCGAACGCACCGCGACCGGCGGTCAGGCCGGGCAGAGTTCGCGCATCGAGAACTACCTCGGCTTCCCCGACGGGGTGTCCGGCGGGCAGCTGGCCGACCGGGCGCGGCGGCAGGCGGCGAAATTCGGCGCCGAGGTGATCACCACCCGCGAGGTGATCGCGCTGGAGGTGAACGGTTCCGCCCGCACCGTGCGGTTCGCCGACGGCGGCAGGCTCTGCGCACACACGGTGATCATCGCGACCGGTGTCGACTACCGCCGTCATCCGGCCCCCGGCGTCGACGACTTCACCGGCCGCGGTGTGTATTACGGCTCGGCGATGACGGAAGCTTCCGAGTGCGCCGACCGGGATGTCTATATCGTCGGCGGCGCGAACTCGGCGGGACAGGCGGCGGTGTTCTTGTCGCGCAACGCGAATACCGTCCATCTGCTCGTGCGGTCCGACTCGCTGGACAACTCGATGTCGCACTACCTGATCCAGCAGATCGCGCAGATACCGAATATCAAGGTGCACACCAACACCGAGGTGACCGCCGCCGACGGCGACGACCACCTGCAACAGATCGTGTTGCGCAACAACGAGACCGGTGCCGAGGAAAAAACGGAGGCCGAGCGGCTGTTCCTGTTCATCGGCGCCGCACCGCAAACCGACTGGCTCGACGGCGTGATCAAGCGCGACCAGGACGGTTATGTGCTGGCCGGGCCCGACCTGCTGGTCGACGGCGCGCGTCCGGCGGGCTGGGAATTGCCGCGCCCGCCACATCATTTGGAGACCAGCGTGCCCGGCGTGTTCGTGGCAGGCGACGTGCACGCCGATTCGGCCAAGCGCGTCGCGTCGGCGGTCGGCGAGGGCGCGATGGCGGTCATGCTCGTGCACCGGTACCTCGCGTAAACAGGAGGCTGGCAGATGAACTCAACGGAAAACGCGGAACGCAGCAGCCGAATGGTCTGCGACCCAGCGGAATTGCGCACCCTGTTCCTGTTCGAGAAGCTCAACGACGAACAGCTGGACTGGCTGTGCCGGGACGGGCGGATCGAAACCATCGAACCGGGACTGGTTTTCCGCGAGGGCGAACCAGCCACCTGCTTCTACGTGCTGATGGACGGCGAGGTGGTGCTGACCAAGCTGTCCGGCGGCACCGAGATCGAGTTGGTGCGCACCCAGCACCGCGGCTCCTACGCGGGCGCCTGGATGGCCTACATCGGCGACAAGGTCGACCAGACCTATAGCGGGTCGATGTCGGTGACCAGGCCGTCCCGCTTCTATGTGCTCGACGCCGAGATCTTCGCCCAGATGATGCACGAATGGTTCCCGATGGCGGTGCACCTGCTGGAGGGCGTGTTCTTCGGCAACCGCAACACCAACGCGCGCGTCGGCCAGCGCGAGCGGCTGCTCGCCCTCGGCTCCCTGTCGGCAGGTCTCACCCATGAGCTGAACAACCCGGCCGCCGCCGCGGTGCGAGCCACCTCCGGGCTGCGCGAACGGGTCGCGGGCATGCGGCACAAGCTGGCCATGATGGCCGACGGCAAGTTCGACACCGCCTCCCTCGGCGCGCTGGTGCGGTTGCAGGAGGAGGCGGCGGCCCAGGTGGCCAAGGCGCCGGAGCTGACGCCGTTGGAGGCCGCCGACCGGGAGGACGTGCTCGGCGAGTGGCTGGACGAGCACGGCATCATCGACGGCTGGAACCTCGCGCCGAACTTCGTGCAGGCCGGTTTCGACGTGGACTGGCTCGAGCGCGTGGCGGCGACCCTCGAAGGCAGCACCGACCAGGTATTCCAGGGCGCGATCCGGTGGTTGAACTACACCATCGAGACCGAGCTGATGATGAACGAGATCGCCGACTCGACCACCCGCATCTCCTCGCTGGTCAACGCGGCCAAGCAGTATTCGCAGATGGACCGGGCGCCGTTCCAGGTGGTGGACATCCACGATCTGCTCGACAGCACCCTGGTGATGCTCAGCCGCAAGATCGGCGACGGGGTCGAGGTGGTCAAGGAATACGACCGCTCACTGCCCCAGGTGCCGTGCTACGCAGCGGAATTGAACCAGGTGTGGACCAACCTGATCGACAACGCGGTGTACGCGATGCAGGGGCAGGGCACGCTGTCCATCCGCACCAGGCACGAGAACGACTGCGCCGTCATCGAAATCGGCGACACCGGCCCCGGCATCCCGGACAACGTGCGCGGCCGGATCTTCGAGCCGTTCTTCACCACCAAGCCGATGGGCGAGGGCACCGGGCTCGGCCTGGACATCTCGTTCCGCATCGTGGTGAACAAGCACGAGGGCGACATCCAGGTCGACTCCGAGCCGGGCGACACCAGATTCACCGTATGGCTGCCACTGCACCGAACCCCGGAGAACCCGGAGGACAATCAGGCCGAATCCGAATCCATCGCAGGAGGTCAATGATGACGCAGGAGATCGAGGGCATCGAGCCGGCGGTACCGCCGAGCGGCACCGGCTGTGTGGAATGCGAAGCGTCGCAGGGGTGGTGGGTGCACCTGCGCCGCTGCGCCGAGTGCGGGCACATCGGCTGCTGCGATACCTCACCCGACCAGCACGCCAGCAAGCACGCGAAGGACACCGGCCACCCGTTCATCCAGAGCTTCGAGCCGGGCGAGGACTGGTACTGGAACTTCCGGACCGAGGAAATGTACGGCGACGGACCGGAACTCACCCCACCCACCAGCCACCCTGCCGACCAGGGCGTTCCCGGCCCGCGTGACCGGGTGCCGGAGGACTGGCAGGCACACATCCACTGAACCCCGGGCACCCGGTACGCTGCACCGAACACGCCGGCGGCGCCGGCACACGATCCACCGGGGAAAGCACGGTATGAAGCGAACTTCCGCCATCGTCCTGGCCACCGGGACGGTGGCTTTGGTGCTGGCAGGCTGCGGCCAGTCCTCGAACGACGCCACCGAGGCGAACGCACCGCGCACAGGCGGTTCGACCAGCGCGACGGCGCCCGCGCGGCCGCCGTCGCCCGCCGCGGCGCCGAGCACCGGCACGCCGGGCAGCGCGCCGACCGCCAACCAGCCGAGCACTCCCGCGACCAGCGACCCGTCGAAGGTCACCTGCGCCGAGTTCAAGCAGCTCGACACAGACGCGGAGAAGGCGCTGATCGAGCAGATCCTGGCGGACAACCCCGACAGCACGTTCGCGGGCAGCCCGAATGTCGCGCTCGGCACGGCGAAGCTCGTCTGCCTGTCCGGCAGCGTGGCCGATACGCCGGTCGGCGTGGCCGCCGGGATCGTCCCCAAGAACAAGTAGCACCCGCCGTCCCCGCCACGGCCGCGCTCCGGCGCGGCAGAATGGCACGGTGGCAGAACTGGCGCTCACCGCTCGACTGAATCCCTCCGCGGCCGACGCACGCCGCGGCGTGGTGCGACTACACCCCGAGGCGCTGACCGCGCTCGGGCTGCGCGAGTGGGACGGCATAGGGCTCGTCGGATCGCGGCGCACCGCCGCGGTGGTCGGCGTGGCACCGGCGGGTTCGCCGGCCGGCGTCGCGCTGCTGGACGACGTGACGCTGTCCAACGCGGGCTTGCGCGAGGACGCGACGGTGGTCGTCGCGCCGGTGACGGTGTACGGCGCCAGGCAGATCTCGGTGAGCGGCTCGGTGCACGCCACCCGCACCATCCCCGCGGCGACGCTGCGGCAGGCGCTGCTCGGCAAGGTGGTGACCGTCGGCGACGCGGTCTCGCTGTTGCCGCGCGATCTCGGTCCCGATATCAGCTCCGCGGCGGCCGCCCAGGCACTGTCGCGCACCTTCGGCATCGCCTGGACCACCGAGTTGCTCACCGTCACCGCCACCGATCCGCGCGGGCCGGTGAGCGTTCAGCCGAATACCGCGGTCGTCTGGGGCGCGGGCGTGGTGGCGGCCAGGGACGCCGCCGACCGAGCCATGGCCGGGATTCCGATCCCGCCGGGCGAGGCTTCCCGAGGCGCCACCGAGGCCGCCGCCTTCGAGGGAGCGGCCACCGCCAACGGCGCACCGGACGGCAGGAGCGCGCCCATCAGGCAAACCGATCCGCAGATCACCGTGAAGGACCTGGCGGGTGCGCACAGCCAGGCGACGAAACTCACCGAATGGCTCAGCCTCGCGCTCGACGAACCCGAGTTGCTCAAAACTCTCGGCGCCACACCGCGTCTCGGCGTACTGATCACCGGCCCGGCGGGCGTCGGCAAGGCCACCCTGGCGCGCGCGGTCACCGCGCCGCGCCGCCTCGTCGAATTGGACGGCCCGACGATCGGGGCCGCCGAGAGCGGCACCCGGCTGCGCGAGGTGGCCAAGGCGGTGGCCGATGTCGGTTCCGGCCAGGGCGGCATCCTGCTGATCACCGATATCGACGCGCTGCTGCCCGCGCAGGCCGAACCGGTCGCCACGCTCATACTCGATCAGCTGCGGGCCGCGGTCGCCGAACCGTGCGTCGCCTTCCTCGCCACCACGGCGCACCCCGCCGGAATCGACGCGCGGTTGCGCGCGCCCGACCTGTGCGACCGCGAACTCGCCCTCGCCCTACCCACCGCCACCGTGCGCAAGTCGCTGCTGGAGCAGCTGCTGCGCCGGGTGCCGACGGCGGAGCTCGAGCTCGACGAGATCGCCGCGCGCACACCCGGATTCGTGGTCTCCGACCTCGCCGCCCTGTGCCGGGAGGCGGCGCTGCGGGCGGCCTCGCGGGCCAGCAAGGACCACACCGAACCGCAACTGACCCAACCGGATCTGCTCGGCGCGCTGAAAGTGATTCGGCCACTGTCCCGTTCGGGCATGGACGAACTGGCCATCGGCAGCCTCAGCCTGGACGAGGTCGGCGACATGGTGCAGACCAAGCAGGCCCTCACCGAAACGGTGCTGTGGCCGCTGCGCCACCCGGATTCGTTCGCCCGCCTCGGCATCGATCCGCCGCGCGGCGTGCTGCTCTACGGCCCGCCCGGCTGCGGCAAGACCTTCCTGGTGCGGGCGCTGGCGAGCACCGGCCAGCTCAGCGTGCACACGGTGAAGGGCGCCGAGCTGATGGACAAGTGGGTCGGCTCGTCCGAGCGGGCGGTGCGCGAATTGTTCCAGCGCGCACGCGATTCCGCGCCGTCGCTGATCTTCCTCGACGAGGTGGACGCGCTGGCCCCGCGGCGCGGCCAGAGCGGTGATTCCGGAGTGGGCGACCGGGTGGTCGCCGCCCTGCTCACCGAGCTCGACGGAGTGGAACCGCTGCGCGACGTGGTGGTGCTCGGCGCGACGAACCGGCCCGAGCTGATCGATCCGGCACTGCTGCGGCCGGGACGGCTGGAACGCCTGGTCTTCGTGCCGCCGCCGGACGGTGCGGCGCGGCTGGAGATCCTGCGGACGGCGGGTCGGTCGGTGCCGCTGGCCGACGACGTCGACCTGGCCGCCCTGGCCCGCAAGCTCGACGGCTACTCCGCGGCGGACTGTGCCGCACTGTTACGCGAGGCCGCGCTGACCGCGATGCGTCGCGATCTCGACGCCGCCGATGTCACCGCGGCGGATGTAGCGGCGGCGCGGGCGGTGGTCCGGCCCTCGCTGGACGCGCTGCAGGTCGAGTCGCTGCGTCGCTACGCGGAAACGAGGGGCCAGCCCACCAGCAGCGAAGGTCGCTACCTATAGCCGTTGCCGATAAGTCGGCAACATGCCGTAAATGGCCACTATCTGGCGCTTCCACAGCTTAGACATGCGCTGGCGAAGTGCTGGCAATCGCAGTCGCGCCGGGCGGGCCCAGGTATGTTCGGCAGGTGCGGCGGATCGGTGATGCGTTCGATACGGTCACGGCTTTCTTCGGAGCCGCGGTCGCGGGCGTGACGCTGTTCCTGCCGATCACCTTCAGCTCGATCAGGGACAGCACGCCGTATCAGATTTCCAGCCTGATCAACAGCGTGCCGCGCGGCGCGGCGATCGGTGTGATCGTCGCCGTCGCCGTCGCGGTGGTCGTCGGCACCACCGCCCGACCGGCGGTGGCGTGGGTTGCCGCCTCGTTCGGCTCGGTGGCGCAGCTAATCAATCACATTGCGGGCCGCCATGTTTCGTCTGCCGACATGCTCACCACGCAGAATTACGTCGACTCGGTGTGCGCCGGGATCCTGCTCGGCGCGCTCGGCGTCGCGGTGCTGCGCAAGCCGCTGCCCGCCGCGGGCTTCGCCATCGGCGGCGTCGGGTTCTTCGTGTTCAGCGACCTCGCGGAGTTCCTCGATATCGACGAGGATCCGTTCGCCGTGCTGGAGACCCCACCGAGCTGGCTGATCGGGTTGGCGATGACGCTGCTGATCATCAGCACGCTGCGAAATCGGTCGAGCACCGGCGAGCCCGAGCCGCCGAGGATGTCGATCGAGCTTCCGGTGGCGCCGATCCTCGCGGCGATGGTGCTCGCCCTGGTGATCCTCGCCGTCACCGAATGGCTGCACCGGCAGTTCACCGACGCACCCGCCATCGACCACGCGGTCGATATCGGGCTCACCGCCGCGGCCACGGTGTTCGCCGCGACGGCCGCGGCCATGCTGTTGCCCGGCCGCGACGGGTGCGCCGTCTATCTGGCGGTCAGCTTGACCGCGGCCGCCGACGCCTTCGGCTACGCCGTCCGGCCCGGCTGGAGCGTCTGGCCGCTGCTCGCGCTGACCGCCATCGGCATGTTCGCCGGTGCCCGCCGACCCTCGGTGGCGCTGGCCATCGCGCTCCTCACCGGAATTACCGTCTTCGCCATCCGCACCCCGCCGGACAGCAACTGGGTGCTCTTCTCGGCCGGGAGCGCGATACTCGCCCTCACCGCGGGCTATTGCTGCAGCACCGCCCGGCCGCGGTACGCCCCGAGCGGCGTGCTGGCGATCACCGCCCTGTACCTGCCGACGGTCATCACCGCACTGCCGGACGACAGCAAGAGCTGGCAGCTGCCCGACCCCGCGGCACACGACTCGACACCGGGACGCGCCGCGCTGGCGATCGTCCTCGGCAGCGCGGTCGGCATCGCCGTGCTGCACCACTTCCGGCCACGCGGCGGGCCACAGCCGACCGGGTCCGCGGCGAATGCAGCGTTAGCGGATGCATAGCCCCACCAGCAGATCATGGCCGACGCCATACCCGGCGCAACCCCGGAAAGCGCCAGGCTCCACGTAGGATTGTCCCGCGCAACCCCGCCGCCCCTACCCGACGGAGTGCAGTTTGCTCGCAATCCTGCTTGCCCTCGCCGCAGCCGCGCTCGTCGCACCGCTGTGGGTAAGGGCGCTGGGGCGCAACGCTTTCTACGTGCTTGCGCTGGTCCCGCTCGGCAGCCTCGGCTGGGTGTTCGCGAATTGGGGTAGCACACAGCGGGTTCGGCTGGCGTGGGCGCCGAGCATCGAGATGAACATCGATCTGCGGTTCGATTCGCTCGCCGCGGTCATGTCGGTGCTGGTGCTCGGCATCGGTGCGCTGATCTTGGGCTACTGCGCCCGATATTTCGAGGACGACGAACCCCGCCTCGGGGTGTTCGCCGCCGAGCTGGTCGGCTTCACCGGGGCCATGTTCGGGCTGGTGACCAGCGACAACATGCTGTTGCTCTTCGTCTTCTGGGAAGTGACGACAGTGCTGTCGTTCCTGCTCGTCGGCCACAATGCCGAGCAGGCGAACAGTCGGCGCGCGGCCATCCAGGCGCTGCTGGTGACCGCAGCGGGCGGGCTGGCCATGCTGGTCGGCCTGATCATCCTCGGTGAGGCGAACGACAGCTACCTGCTCTCCGATCTGCTGGCCCGCGCGCAACCACCGACGGGCCTCGCGGTGAATGTCGCGGTGGTGCTGATCCTGATCGGCGCGCTCAGTAAGTCCGCGGTGGTGCCGCTGCATTTCTGGTTGCCCGGCGCGATGGCGGCGCCGACGCCGGTCAGCGCGTACCTGCATGCCGCCGCCATGGTGAAGGCCGGTGTGTATCTGGTGGCGCGACTGGCGCCGGTGTTCGCGGACAACCCGGTCTGGCATCCGCTCGTGCTCACCCTCGGGGTGGCGTCGATGCTGCTCGCCGGGTTGCGCTCGCTCGAAGTCGTCGATCTGAAGCTGGTGCTGGCGTTCGGCACGGTCAGCCAGCTGGGATTCCTGATCGTGCTGGTCGGCATCGGCACGCCGGACGCGGCGCTGGCCGGTATCGCGCTGATCGTGGCGCACGCGTTGTTCAAGGCGTGCCTGTTCATGGTCGTCGGGATCATCGATCACGGCGCGGGCACCCGCGATCTGCGCCGACTGTCCGGGCTGGGACGCCGGGCGCCGGTGCTGTGCGGCATCACGGTGCTGGCCGCATTGAGCATGGCCGGGATCCCGCCGCTGGTCGGTTTCGTCGGGAAGGAAAGCGCGCTCGCCGCGATCCTGGACACCGATACCCTCGCCGAGCCCGCCCGGGTGGCACTGGCGGTCGGTGTGGTGCTCGGGTCGATGTTGACCGTCGGCTACAGCATTCGCTTCGTCTGGGGCGCTTTCGCGGACAAAGAAGAGATCGCGCGGCCCGCCGCGCACGGCGCGCATCGGGTTCGCCGGGTCGCCGACTACGCCGCCGAAAAACACCGGCCGACAGTGGATTCCGATGACTCGGGCAGCGGAGATCAGTACGTGCCAGCGGACGGCGGGTGGCACGCACCTGGGGCGCTGTTCGTGGCATCACCCGCGATCCTCGCGGTGGCGAGCCTCGCCGCCGGTCTGGCGGCTCCGTGGATGGACCGCCTGCTGAGCCCATACGCGGAAACCTTTACCGCCGACCTGCTTTCGTCGCTGTCCCTGTGGCACGGCGTGACTCTCCCACTGGCGCTGACGGTTCTGGTCATCGTCGGCGGCATCGCGCTGTTCCAACTGCGCGATCGACTCAGGGACCCCACGCGGCCGCGACTCGGCAACGCCGACCGCGCCTACGACGCCACCCTGCGCGCCATGGACCGGCTGTCGCTGCGAATGACCGGGGCGGTGCAGCGCGGATCGCTGCCGCTGAGCCAGGCGACCATCCTCGGCACGCTGATCATCCTGCCGTCGGTTCTGCTCGCCCTCGGCACCCGCACCGGAGTCGAACTGCGCCTGTGGGATTCGCCGCTACAGGCGGTGATCGGCGGGATCATGGTGGCCATGGCACTCGGCGCGACGGTGCTGCGCAACCGGCTGGCCAGCGTGCTCGTCGTCGGCGTGACCGGCTACGGCTGCGGCGTGATCTTCGCCTTGCACGGCGCGCCCGATCTCGCGCTGACCCAATTCCTGGTCGAGACACTGACTCTGGTGATCTTCGTGCTGGTATTGCGCGCGTTCCCGGCGGAAATCGAGGAGAGCAAGGCGACCGCGTTCAAGGCGCGCCGAGCGATCCTGGCGGGGCTGGTCGGCACGGCCGTCACGGTGCTCGGCGCGTTCGCCGTCGCCGCCCGCACCGCCGAACCGATCTGGCACCGAATCCCCGATGCCGCATATCAATTCGGCGGCGGCAAGAACGCCGTCAATGTGCTGCTCGTCGACATCCGCGCCTGGGACACCCTCGGCGAGATCTCGGTGCTGGTGGTCGCCGCGACCGGCGTCGCCTCACTGGTGTTCCGCAGCCGCCGCTTCGGCAGCGCGCCGCGCGCCGCGGATTCGCCGCACTACGACCCGGATCTGGTGAGCTGGCTGCCCGCCGGACGGCTGGTCGATCGCGCGGACCGCTCGATGGTCATGCAGATCACCACCCGGCTGGTGTTCCCCACCATCATGGTGCTCTCGGTGTACTTCTTCTTCTCCGGCCACAACGCGCCGGGCGGCGGCTTCGCGGGCGGCCTCACCGCCGGGCTCGCGCTGACGCTGCGCTATCTCGCCGGCGGCCGCTACGAACTCGGCGAGGCGCTGCCGGTCGACGCGGGGCACCTGCTCGGCGCCGGTCTGACGCTGTCCGCCGGAACCGCCGTCACCTCACTGTTTTTCGGCGCGCCACCGCTGTCCTCGGCGATCTTCGAGGTGACGCTGCCGGTGCTCGGTCACCTCAAACTGGTGACCGCGCTGTTCTTCGATCTCGGCGTCTACCTGATCGTCGTCGGCCTGGTGCTCGATGTGCTGCGCAGCCTCGGCGCGCGACTGGACAGCGAGCTGCCGGTGAGCGAAACCGTCTCGGCGAAGGGAGGTTCCGCGCAATGACCGCCAATCTCACGCTGCTGGTCGTCATCGGGGTACTGGTCGCCTGTGGCGTGTATCTGATCCTCGAACGCGCGGTGTCGAAGATGCTGCTCGGCATGATCCTGTTCGGCAACGCGGTGAACCTGCTGATCATCACCCTCGGCGGCCCCGACGGCCGGGCACCCATCCAGGGCCAGACCGACACCACCCAGCGCGACACCGCCGACCCGCTCGCCCAGGCCATGGTGCTCACCGCGATCGTGATCACCATGGGGCTCGCGGCGTTCGTGCTCGCCCTCGCCTATCGCTCCTTCATGCTCACCACCACCGACGATGTCGGAAACGATCAGGAAGACATCGACGTCGCCCGCCGGCGTGCGGGAGAGGACCCGGAAGATTGAGCCTCATCCTCTCCCCCGGCCTGCTGCCGATCCTGATGCCGCTGCCCGTACTGGTGCCGTTGCTCGCGGCCGCTGGCACCCTGGTCTTCGGGCGCAGGCCGCGGACCCAGCGCACGCTGATGCTCGGCGCGCTCAGCGGCGTGGTCGTCATCTGCGGGTTGCTGCTGTATCTGGTCGACCGGGACGGCACCACGGCGCTGCAGGTCGGCAACTGGGAGACCCCGATCGGCATCACGCTGGTGGTCGACCGGCTGTCCGCGGGGATGCTGCTGGTCTCGTCCATCGTGCTGCTCGCCGTCGCCCTCTACGGTTCGGGACAGAACATTCGCGACGGCGACGAGCGCCAGCCCACCTCGATCTACCGGCCCACCTACCTGGTGCTGACCGGTGGCGTTTCGGCCGCCTTCCTGGCCGGTGATCTGTTCAACCTGTTCGTCGGCTTCGAGATCCTGCTGGCGGCGTCGTTCGTACTGCTGACCGTCGGCGGTACCGAGGAACGGATCCGCGCCGGGGTTTCCTATGTGATGGTGTCCATGCTGGCCTCGCTGATCTTCCTTACCGGCATCGGCATGACCTACGCGGCCACCGGCACGCTGAACCTGGCCCAGCTGGCCCAGCGATTCGGTGCGGTGCCAGAGGGCACCCGTACGGCGATCTACGCGGTGCTGCTGGTGGCGTTCGGCATCAAGGCGGCGGTGTTCCCGCTGTCGAACTGGCTGCCCGACTCCTACCCCACCGCGCCCGCGCCGGTCACGGCGGTGTTCGCCGGTCTGCTCACCAAAGTCGGTGTGTACGCGATCATCCGGACCCACTCGCTGCTGTTCCCCGGCGGCGAGTTCGACACCATCCTGCTGGTCTGCGGGCTGTTCACCATGCTGGTCGGCATCTTCGGCGCGATCGCGCAGAGCGATATCCGGCGACTGCTGTCGTTCACCCTGGTCAGCCACATCGGGTACATGATCTTCGGCGTCGGGCTGGCCAGCACGGCCGGGCTGGCCGGTGCGGTTTTCTATGTGGCACACCACATTCTGGTGCAGACGGCACTGTTCCTGGTGGTCGGCCTGATCGAACGGCAGGCGGGCTCGACCTCGCTGCGCAGGCTCGGCGGCTTGGCGACCGCGAGTCCACTGCTGGCCGTACTGTTCCTGATTCCCGCGCTGAATCTCGGTGGTATACCGCCGTTCTCGGGATTCATCGGCAAGGTCGCGCTGTTGCAGGCGGGTGCGGCGGACGGCAGCGTGCTGGCCTGGACGCTGGTGGCGGGCTCGGTGCTGACCAGCCTGCTCACGCTGTACGCCATTGCGCGGGTGTGGAGCAAGGCCTTCTGGCGGCCGCGCGCCGAGGCGCCGGAAGGCCATCTCACCGCCGCGAAACCACCGTCGCTGATCGAGGATTCGACCGACGTGCTCTACGACGAACGCACCCATCCCGGCCGCATGCCGCTGCTGATGGTCGGCTCGACGGCGGCTTTGGTGGCCGTCGGGCTCAGCCTGACCGTGCTCGCGGGCCCGATCCTCGGCATCGCCGACCGAGCGGCCGCGGATCTGCGTGATCCCGGCGTGTATATCACCGCGGTCCTCGGCAATTCGGCCGCCGAACCGGGAGCGGGCCGATGAGCGGGGTGAGCCGCGAGACCGTGGTGCGGATCGGCGTGCTGAGCTGGCTCACCGTCGTATGGATCGCGCTGTGGGGCGATCTCAGCGTGGCCAATCTGCTGGCCGGGCTCGCGGTGGGCGCGCTGATCATGGTGGCGCTGCCATTGCCGAGGGTGCCGGTGAACGGGCGGCTGCATCCGTTGTCCATGGTCGAATTGATCGTGGTGGCAACGTATTACGCGATCGAGTCCAGCTTGCAGGTGGCCTGGTTCGCGGTCCGGCCCGCACCGCCGCCGGTCTCCGGCGTGCTGCGGGTGTACTTGAGCACCAAATCCGATCTGGTGCTGGTGCTGTGCACCGACCTGCTGAATCTGATCCCTGGCACCATGGTGCTGGAGATCGATCGGCGGCGCTGCGTCGTCTACGTGCATGTGCTCGACGTGAGCAGCGACGCGGCGGTGGACAAGTTCTACCGCACGACGCGGCGCCTGGAAAAACTGCTCATCTCGTCGTTCGAGCGTCATTCCGAATGGCGTTCCAGCACGCCACCGCCGGAGGTGTTCCCGTGACCGTTGTCGCCATCGTGGCCGGTGTCATGCTGATGGCCGCCGCCGTGATCACCAGCTATCGCATTCTCGCCGGGCCGAGCACGCTGGACCGGGTCGTCGGGATCGACTCGCTGATGGCGATCGCCGCGTCCGGGCTTGCCGTCTGGGCGGCCTACAGCGAGGACACCACCGTGATCCCGGCGATCATCGCGCTGGCCCTGGTCGGTTTCCTCGGCTCGGCCGCCGTCTCCCGCTTCCGGGTGAGTGACGAGCCATGACACTGCGACCGAGCCCACCGATGACGCGGAGGCACCGATGACGCTGTGGGAGTGGATCTCCGGCGCGCTGATCCTGTTCGGCGCGACCCTGGCACTGACCGCGTCCATCGCGATCGTGCGCTTCCCCGACACCCTGACCCGCATGCACGCCGCCACGAAACCCCAGGTGGTTGGCCTGATCCTGGTCCTGGCGGGCGCGGGCATCGAGCTACTCGGCCACGGCAACGTCTGGGCCCTCGTCCTGGTCGGCCTCTTCACCCTGCTCACCGCCCCGGTGGTAGCCCACCTCATCGGCCGCACCGCCTACCGCGAACAACGCCACCGCGACGGCCTGCTCACCGTCAACGAACTCGGCGACCAGGTCGACTGAGCCGCACCCGTCGCCGCGCTCAGTGCGCGGCGGTCTCGGTCTCGCGTTGCGAAGCCACCGTCTGCCGCTGGCCGGCGAACCAGGTGGCGTGGAAGGCGGCGGCCATGCCCGCGAGCAGCGCGAGCACGACGGTGCCCGCGAGGACCGGGTATTCGGCCATCGAGGCGGGCAGGTACCGGTAGGACAACAGCAGCACGGCCAGCACCACCGCGCCGCCCCCGACGAGCCGGATGCGGAACCAGCCCCAGCCTCGGCCGGGATCGCGCAGCGCCGACTCGACGGTCAGGCACAGCACCGCGCCCGCGACGAGGTCCACGCCGTAGTGGTAGCCGAAGCCGAGGGTCGCGGTCAGCGTCGCAAGCAGCCAGAACGCACCGCCCCAGCGCACCCAGGTCGGCGCGGGTCCGCCGTCGGTGTCGCGGCGGGTGTGCAGGAACACCGAGAGCGCCCAGGCGGTGTGCATGGACGGCATGCAGTTGCGCGGGGTCACCGAGTCGAACGGCATCGGCATCGGATTGCGGTCCAGCGGCGGCACCACGCCCGGCCAGTAGTTGCCCAGTTGCAGGCCGTTTCCGTCTGGCCCGAACGCGAACATCGGCCCGACCACCGGGAAGATCACATAGACGATCGGGCCGACCAGTCCGAGCACCAGGAATGTGCGCACCAGGTAGTGGCTCGGCCACCGACCGCTCGACACCACCCGGCGCAGCTGCCACACCGCCACCACGATCGCCGCGACGGGCAACTCGATGTAGACCCAGTGCAGCACCCCGTAAACCACCGGCCCGAGCACGTCGAGCACGCGGCCCATCACCCAGGACGGATCGCCGAGCGCGTGGTCGGCGAGCAGTACGTATTCGTCGAGCACCGTCGGGCTGCTCATGATGGTGACGTGCAACCACACGTCACCGACCTTGGTGGCGAGAATGAGCAGCGCGCCGAGCGCGGCGGCGTGCAGCGCGTTGCGCCGTTCGGTTCCGTCCCAGCGCAGCCAGGCGACCAGTGCGAGCCCGGTGAGCACGATCACCGGACCGTTCCCCACCGCGAACGACTCACCGGCCAGCAGACGTATGCCCGCCCACACCGCGTCGATCGCCACGGCGGCACTCAGTGCGATGATCCGGCGGCGGTTCGAAATGCCAACCAGCGCAAGGATCAATCCCGCCCACGGCACC
Organism: Nocardia iowensis; assembly: GCF_019222765.1. NCBI lineage: Bacteria > Bacillati > Actinomycetota > Actinomycetes > Mycobacteriales > Nocardiaceae > Nocardia > Nocardia iowensis. Next base: position 8,408,369 of record NZ_CP078145.1, read on the forward strand.
GACATCGACTTGGGCGTACCGACATAGTCCTGCCACAGACTCCCGAGCGGACCCTGGAAGCCTTCCCGCATCGCCACCAGTTGCAGCGCGATCAGCAGCACCGGCACGGCGGCAACGCCTGCCACGACCCATGCCAGGGGCGGCGGCACACGCAACCGCGGAGCCGCACTTCCTACTCTGGGACCGGGGTCTTCGACAAGCACGTCGACCATAGTAAACGGGGGGTGAACGCCATCCCACCGGCCGACTGAACAGCTGGCGACCGATCCCGCCGTAAGACTTACTGGTCGAGCTCCTTGACCAGCGCGTCTACCACCGCGATCAGGTCACCCTGCGCGGCGGCGGCGACTTTGCGCTGCCGCTGATATGACGCACCTCGCTCCGGAATTTCCGCGACGAACGCCAGCTCGTCCGCGCAGCCCAGCCGTTTCGCGGTCGGCTCCAACCGGTTCAGCAGGTCGGTCACGTCGTCGGTGACCAGCCGCTCATTGCTGTCGTCGTCCACGATGATGATCGCGTCGAGCCCGTAACGCGCGGCCCGCCATTTGTTCTCCTGCACGTGCCAGGGCGGCAGCGTCGGCAGCGTCTCGCCCTCGTCGAGCCTGCGGTCCAGGTCGACGATCAGGCAGTGGATCAGTGCGGCCATCGCCGCCAGCTCGGCGCGGGTCGACACCCCATCGCACACCCGCACCTCGATGGTGCCCCACTTCGGCGCGGGCCGGATGTCCCAGTGCATGCCGCCGAGCTGTTCGAACACCCCGGTTTTGAGCTGGTCGTGCACGAAATGCTCGAACTGGCGCCAGTTTTCGAACTGGAACGGCAGTCCGGCGGTGGGCAGCTGCTGGAACATCAGCGTCCGGTTGCTGGCGTAACCGGTGTCGGAGCCCGCCCACATCGGCGAGGACGCGGACAGCGACAGCAGGTGCGGATACGACAGCAGTAGCGAGTTCAGGATTGGAAAGACCTTGTCGCGGTGGGAAACTCCGACGTGCACGTGCACGCCCCAGATCATCATCTGGCGGCCCCACCACTGGGTGCGCTCGATCAGCTCGTCGTAATGCTCCGAGCGGGTCAGTTGCTGCGCCGACCACTGGGCGAACGGATGGGTTCCGGCACAGAACAGGTCGACGCCGAGCGGGTCGGCGGCGCGCCGGACGGTGTCCATGGTGCCGCGCAGATCGTCGACCGCCTCGCCGACGGTCTCGTGCACACCGGTGACGATCTCGACGGTATTGCGCAGCAGTTCCTTGGTCACCTGCGGGGTGCCGTCGTGCGCCCGCAGGTCACCGACCGAATCGAACACGGCCGCAGCGGTATTCGACAGATCGCGGCTCACCTTGTCGACGAGCGCGATCTCCCACTCGATGCCTATGGTGGGCCGGGGCGAACCATGGAAGGGAACGTGTTCTCTGCCTGCCCCGGCCATCTCGGCTCCTGCGCTACTGGATCACACCGCAGGCGACGCGGCCGCCCGCGTCGCCTGTCGCTAGCGTCGTATCGTCCGGGCCGGCAACGCCGTCGGCGCGGACATATCGGTTGGGGATGTTGCCGAAGTTGTCGGCGTCGGCGTGGATGATCAGCGCCTTGTTCTTCAGCTCGTCGAGCGTCACCGAATCGGTGGTGGTGACCAGCTTGGCGCCACCGTCCGAGCGGACCTGAAGCGAGCTCAGATCACCGCTGGCTGGGTGGGTGTTGGCGCTGCCGACCTGCAGATGGCCACCGGCCGAGAGGAAGTCACCGGACGGGCCGCCGGTCGGCGCGACCGAGTTGGCCTCGCACTTGCCGAGCTGATGCACGTGCAGGCCGTGGAAGCCGGGGCGCAGGCCGTGCGCCTCCACGGTGACCTGCAGGTGGTTACCGTCCTTGACGAAGTTCGCCGTGCCGACCGAGACGCCAGAGGCATCCTTCAGGTCGACCTTCACACCCGGGTTCGCCTCGGCGGTACCCGTTTCTTTGCCGTGACCGTCACTCGCGGGCGGGGCGGCGGAGCCAGTCCACACCGGCGGGGTCGTTCCCTTGACGTCACTCGACTCCTGGCTATTGGTGCAGCCTGCGAGGCCGAGCACCGCGACCGCGAGCACCGGGGTCACAGTCCGCCAGGACGGGCGACGAGTTGTGGACGGGGCCATCGGGGAACTCCTTTACGAGTACCGAGTTTACGAGTAAAGCTGGGTGGACACGTTCGTTACCGGTCAAGATGATGCCACGCCTGCCGTGTCGTACCGTGACAGGCCCGTTCAGCGGCAGGTCGCCAGTTGTCAGTTACCCGTCACTATGACGGTCACACCTGGCGAGGACTCGCCGAGGCCGCTCGACTTCGATTCCGCGGCGATCCCCAGTTCCTGGGCGATAGCGGTCGCGGCCTCTCGGTCGCCCGGCGAATTGCCGTAGTACGCGGTCGTTTTCGGGATATTGGCGCCGGGATAGTTTCCGGTCTCGATGACATTCCAGCCGTCGGCGGTGAGCTGGTTCGCGGTCTTCGCGGCCAGGCCGACGATCAAGCTGTTGTTCAGCACGCGCACCGGGACCGACTTGGCCGCCGCGGCCGCGGTGGTGCTCGGCGGGGGGGTGGTGGTCGGTGGTGTGGTCGTCGATGACGACGGGGCCGGGGTGGTGGCCGGGACCTGCGCCGGGGTGGTCGGCTTCGCGACCGGTGTACTCGCCGGCGCCTGCGGGGCGGGGGTCGTCGACGCCGAGGGACCGTTTCCTGAGCTGTCTGCATCGGACTTCGACAGCGACATCGCGCCCAGTCCACCGAACACGATGGCCAGTGCGATCAACACCATCGCCAACGCTCGCAATGGCGGCCCACCGGAGGTGGGATTCGGGTAGCTCACCTACTCGAGCCTAGTCCGGTCATACCTGGAAACCGAGCCGTCGCGCGGCTCTGGCTTTTTGCCTGCTCGCCCGCAGCCTACGCAACCGTTTGACGAGCATCGGGTCGGCGGCCAGCGCCTCCTGCCGGTCGACCACGGCGTTCAGCACCTGGTAGTACCGGGTCGGCGACATGCCGAACAGCTCACGAATGGCTTCTTCCTTGGCCCCCGCGTACTTCCACCACTGGCGCTCGAAGGCCAGGATGTCGTGTTCGCGACGGCTCAGACCGTCACCGTCGCCGGTCGATTCCGCCGCCGTGACATCGCCGCTCGCGGAAGGGTCGCCCTGGATCGCGGAAAGATTCCGTGCCGCTGCGCCGTCCATCTTGCTCCCTCGCCGAGTTACCACCAGACGAAAAATGGTGCTTGTACGTCGCGGATCATTCAACCACGAGACCGTGGGATAGCCGGGGGTACGGCGCGGCGTGTTTGCTACCTGCCAGTACGCGTGTCGCCGGTAGGTTGCCGCCCCCGCAAGTCGGCGACCTTGCGGCGCGGCAATAATTGTGCCCATGGCTATCCTTCCGATCGTGATCGTCGGCGACCCGGTTCTGCACAACCCGACCGAACGGGTCACTCAATCACCGGAGGAACTGGCCGAGCTCATCTCGGACATGTACGAGACGCTGGACGCCGCGCACGGGGTCGGCCTTGCGGCCAACCAGGTAGGGGTGCCGCTGCGCCTGTTCGTCTACGACTGCCCCGATATCGCGCCCGACGGCACGGCGACCCGGCGCCGCGGCGCGGTGATCAACCCGGTGCTGGAGACCTCGGCGATTCCGGAGACCATGCCGGACCCGGACGACGACGAAGAGGGCTGCCTCTCGGTGCCCGGCGAGCAGTACCCGACCGGCCGGGCCGAATGGGCGCGGGTCACCGGCACCGACGAGCACGGCAAGCCGGTGGAGATCGAGGGCAAGGACTTCTTCGCGCGCATGCTGCAGCACGAGGTCGGGCACCTGGACGGCTACCTCTATGTGGACGTGCTGATCGGGCGCAACGCCCGCGCGGCGAAGAAGGCGATCAAGCGCAACGGTTGGGGCACACCGGGACTCAGCTGGATCCCCGGCACCGTGGCGGATCCGTTCGGTCATGACGACTGACGGAGCCCCGCTTTCGGAGATTCCGCTCGGCCGTCGCGTGGTACTGCGCTATCGGCTGCCCGCCGGTTATCCACAGCCGCTCACCGATGTGATCGGCGAACTGATCTCGCTCGATCCGCCGACCGTGCGCGACGCCGACGGGCAGGTCGTTTCGGTGACCCCGGATCGGGTGGTCGCGTTGAAAGCGTTGGGTCCGAGGCCGATTCGGACTCGCGAGATCAGGGCGCTGGAGGCCGCGGCGGCGGATGCCTGGCCCGGCATCGAGCACACCTGGATCGACGGGTGGCTGGTGCGCGCCGGGCGCGGGTTCACCGGCCGCGCCAATTCCGCTGTGCCGCTCGGCAGTTCCGACGGACCGGCGTTGGTAACGCCGGAAGCTATCCAGCGTATCGGCGAGTGGTACACCGCACACGGCTTGCCACTGCTGCTCGCGCTGCCCGACCGGCTCGCGCCCATCCCGCCGGGCTGGAACAGCTGGCGGGAGACCGTCATGATGGCCATCGATATCGAGAATTTCGTGCTCCCGCAGGGCCCTTCGATGGTGCGCGTGGCCGCCACGCCGGACGACGCCTGGCTGGAGCTGAACCGATTCGAGGGCGAAGCGCCTACGGCGCAGCGACTTTCGGCTCCGGAGCCGGACGTCGAGGTGCTGACCGCCGTGCGCGACGGTGAGCTCGGGTTCGCCTCGCTCGGCGTGCCGCGGCCGATCGCGATCGGCCGCGGCGCGGTCACCACCGCGCCGGACGGGCGCCGCTGGATCGGTCTCACCTGCGTGGCGGTTGGCGCGGAGCACCGCAGGAAGGGACTCGGTTCCCTGGTGTGCGCCGAGTTGATCCGCTGGGGCGTCGGCCGCGGCGCGACCCATGCCTATCTCCAGGTCGAGGCCGGGAACAGCGGGGCCATCGCGCTGTATCGGGAGCTCGGTTTCGTGGAACATCACATGTATCGATATGCGGCTCCGGCCGCGCTCGCCGGTTCTGCCGACCTGCGGTAGAACGGAATCGGACCTATACCCAAGGAAGGCACCTGTGCGCCTCGCCACCTGGAATGTCAATTCGATCCGCTCCCGGCTCGACCGGGTCGCGGAGTTTCTGGACCGCCAGGACATAGACGTGCTGGCCCTCCAGGAGACCAAGTGCCGGGACGACCAGTTCCCGTTCGAGCGCTTCGACGAACTCGGCTACGAGGTCGCCCATCTCGGCATCAACCAGTGGAACGGCGTGGCCATCGTGTCCCGGGTCGGCCTGACCGATGTCGAACCCGCCTTCCCCGACCAGCCCGGCTTCGACAAGGAAGCCGGTGAGTCACTGATCAGCGCGCCGGTGGTCGAGTCACGCGCGCTCGGCGCGACCTGCGGCGGCGTCCGTGTGTGGAGCCTGTACGTCCCCAACGGGCGTTCCCGGTACGACCCGCACTACGCCTACAAGCTGGAATGGCTTGCCGCCCTGCGCGACAACGGCGCCCGCTGGCTGGCCGAAGACCCGCAAGCGAAGATCGCCCTGGTCGGCGATTGGAACATCGCCCCCACCGACGACGACGTCTGGTCGCCGGAATTCTTCGCCAACAAAACCCATACCTCGCAACCGGAGCGCGACGCCTTCCAGGCCATCGTCGACACCGGCTTCGCCGACGTCATGCGCCCCTACGCCCCCGGCCCGGGCGTCTACACCTACTGGGACTACACCCAACTCCGCTTCCCCCGCAAAGAGGGCATGCGCATCGATTTCATCCTCGCCTCCCCGGCCCTCGCCGCCACCGCGACCGACGCCCTCGTCGACCGCGAGGAACGAAAAGGCAAGGGCGCCAGCGACCATGCCCCGGTAATCGCCGAATTCGCCGACTAGCGGCAAGGAGCCCGTCCGTTACGGGTTCATCTCGTAGGTACCGGCCAGGGACCTGGCCTTGGCCAGCACCTGTTCGAAGCGGTCGCGGTCGGCGATCGGCCGACGGATGAGGTCGAGGGCTCGGTGTTGCTGGGGCTTGGTGGCGGCGGGCTTGGCGTGCAGGGTGAGGGCGTGCTCGGCGAACTCGCGGACGAAGATGTCGAAGATCTGGTCGAGCAGAGCCGGGTCGGTGCCGTCGATTTCCGCCTGTTCCAGGATGAGCTGGGCATAGGGGATCGCGGTGAAGAGCTCGCCGAGCGCGAACAAGAAGTCCACGTCGCGCTGCTGGGTGGCGGTCGGTGCCGCGGCGGCGAGCAGCGTTTGGAAGGCCAGCGCCTGCTCCAGGAATACCGCGACATTCGGTACGTGGGTGAACTTTTCGAAGACCGGGCGCCAGTCGCTGAACCGGATGCGGCCAAGGCCGCTGCTCGGGCCCTGGCGGAACAGGAACTCGTCGTCGGCCGCGTCCCGCCGGGTCGGCACGGGAGCGTATGCGGCACCGGCGAATTCGGCGCGCAGCTTCGGCACCGCGGCACCGGCGCGTGGCGTCAGCCTGCGGCTCGACCAGCTCAGCGCACCGGAGACCGCGCGTACCGTCGCCTTCGGCACGGAACCCGCGCCGGGCAGGAAGCGCAGCGCCGCCAGCCCCGCGTCGGCGGGATGGAACATGTAGTTGGCCATGAACTTCAGCGACAGCGCCATGTTCACGTGCACCGTGCCTTCGAGCCGAGGCAGGCCGAACAGCCCGAGCATCGCCATCGGGAAGTACATGTCCTTCTCGAAGCCGCGGGCGGCGATCACGTCCGCGAGGTCCTCGATGATGCGCTGCCCCTGCCGGGTGACGGTCATCTTCTCGATCGCGTTGAACAGCAGGTAGCGCCGGTCCTCGGGGGCGGCGGAGCGCAGGTAATCGATGGCGCGCCCGCTGTAGAGCTTCATCGCCATCAGCCGCGCGTACGAATCCGTCATCAGCGCCTGCACCTGTGGGAACTCGGTGACCCGGTGGCCGAACAGGATTCGGTCCTCGGCGTGCGTGATCGCCTCGTAGTAGGCGTGTTCGCAGGCGCCGACGGCACCGAAGCCGAGGTTGAACTTGCCGACGTTGACGGTGTTCATCGCCGCGTGGAAGGCCGCCTCGCCACGGTGCAGGATGTCCTCCTCGGCGACCGGATAATTGTCGAGGTCGAAGGCGGCCACATACATCTGACTGTCGACGACATTGCCGCGCAGCCGGTAGTTCTCGTGCTTGCTGTCCGCGAGGAAGAACAGGTAACCCTCGTAATCCTGCTGTGTCGGTTTGCCTTCCAGCGCCTTGGCGCTGTCGATGATCGGCTTGTCGGACCGGCGCCCGAACACCGAGACCAGCGCGGCCTGGTTGCCGTTGCCGATGTAGTGCTTGCTGCCGGTGGCACGGTAGCCGCCGCCGGGCTGGGGCCGCACCATCATGTCGGTCGAGTAGACGTCGGCGCCGTGCTCCTTCTCGGACAGGCCGAAGGCGAAGATCTCGCCCGAATCGAGCAGGGCGGCGGCCCGCCGCTTGGCCGCCGCGTTGTCGCTCTGCCAGATCGGGCCGAGGCCGAGGATGCTGACCTGCCAGACGTACCAGTACTGCATGGAGTAGAAGCCGAGGATCTTGCTCAGCATCGCGATCCGCGCGGTGTCCCAGCGCTTGTTCGGGTCGCCGTTCGACTCGGCCGCCGGTGTGAGGAAGGTCGCGAAGAGGCCCTCGCGCTTCACGAAATCGAGGAACTCGGCGTACCAGACCCGATCCCGATCCTCCTGCTTGAGCACCGCCTTGCCGCGCGCTTCGAACCACTCGATGGTCGCGCGCAGCAGGCGGCGGGTCTCCGCGTCGAATTCGGCGAATTCGCAGGTCTTCGGGTTGAACAGGGTTTCGGTCATCGCTGACTCCTCGGCCGTCACGTCGCGCCGGCGCCTGCGTGCAGGTCGCGCGACAAGGTCGGTCGGCACCATCCAGCCGACTTCATGCATGACTGTAGCATTACCCTTCGCCGGTGTAGGAAGTCGATCTTCAGGCGCGGGACCAGCAAGAACCCGGCAACCGCCGCTGCTATGTTGGTGCCCATGGGTAGCGATTCGGCCGTGCGACCGCGGCAGCGAGCGCCGCACCTCGGCCCGGAACGCCGTCGCCCGCAGGTGCTCGACACCGCGCTGGCCATCGCCGTGGAACACGGCATCGCGGCGATCACCATGGCCGCCGTCGCCGAGCGCATGAACGTGACCCGCCCGGTGGTCTACGCCTGCTTCGCCGATCGCGTCGAACTGATCGAGGCGCTCATCCAGCGCGAGGAGAGCTACCTGATCGACGGCCTGCTCGAGGTGATCCAGCGCCGGAATGTGGACGCGGACGAGACCGTCTTCATCGAAGGCTTCCGCGCACTGCTGGAGAAGGCCGCCGTTCGGCCCGACGCGTGGCGCCTGCTCTACGGCAATCCCGATCCGGCCGTTGCGGATTCGTTCGGACGTGGCCGCGCGCTCGCCGTCGAACGCTGCACCATCCTGCTGCGACCCACGTTGCGCGCCTGGGGCACCGAGGACGCGGATCGCAAGCTGCCCGTGCTGGTCGAGCAGTGGGTTTCGGCGGGCGAAGGCGCGGTACGCACCCTGCTCGCGGACACGGGCGAATGGACGCCGCAGGAGCTCGGCGCCTTCGTCGGCGCCGCGGTCTTCCGCGCCCTCCGCCACGCTTAACTGTCCCGCCCCTCCGGGTATTCAGGCCAGGCTCACGGAGCGCGGCAGTAGCGTCGGCGACCGGCGGTGGGAGGCGGGTGGGAGGCGGGTGGGTTAGCTGGTGCCCGGCGAGTTACCCATGTGCTTTCGAGATCAGTGGTCCGGTTTCGGCAGATCGTCAGTTACTGGGGGAATAGCTAGGCGGAATGCTGCGGGATGGGGCGATGTTCCAGCAGAATTCGCACTGTCTGGGCTGGATTCCGCCACAGTGGTCTTGCTGTCATCACTACGATGGGGGCAGTTGAACCAGGCCACAAGCCAGGCAGGAGGTGCGGTCATGGCGTTCTATCGACAAGTAGGAGCGGTGCCGCCGAAACGGCATACGCAACATCGGGACGAGCAAGGACAGCTCTACTACGAGGAGCTGATGGGCGAGGAGGGCTTTTCCGGGGATTCCTCACTGCTGTACCACCGTGGGCTGCCGCCCGCGATCGTCGACTCGACGGTGTGGGAACTGCCCGATCAGACCACTACCCCGAATCATCCACTGCGCCATCGGCATCTGCGGCTGCACGAACTGTTCCCCGATGACACGCCGGCCAGTACCGACGCGGTGACCGGGCGGCGTTTGCTGCTCGGCAACGCCGATGTGCGGATTTCCTATGTCGTCGCCAAAGGTGCGTCACCGCTGTACCGGAATGCGATCGGCGACGAGCTGGTCTACGTGGAATCCGGTGCCGCCGTGGTCGAAACGGTGTTCGGGCCACTGCCCGCCCGGCAAGGCGACCAGGTGCTCATTCCGCGCGCAACCACCCACCGCTGGCTGCCCTCGGGTCCGGAACCGTTGCGCGCGTATGTGATCGAGGCGTCCAGCCACATCACACCGCCGAAGCGTTACCTGTCGAAGTTCGGTCAGCTGCTCGAGCATGCGCCCTACTGCGAGCGCGATCTGCACGGCCCGGCCGAGACCCTGACCGCGACCGGCACCGACGTGGAGGTGCTCGTCAAGCACCGGCCCGGCGGCCAGATCGTCGGCACGCGGCTGGTGTACGCCACCCACCCGTTCGACGTGGTCGGCTGGGACGGCTGCCTGTATCCGATCACCTTCAATATCAGTGACTTCGAGCCGATCACCGGCCGCATCCACCAGCCGCCGCCCGTCCATCAGGCCTTCGAAGGGATCAACTTCGTGGTGTGCAATTTCGTGCCGCGCAAGGTCGACTATCACCCGCTGTCGATTCCGGTGCCGTACTACCACTCCAATGTGGACTCCGACGAGATCATGTTCTATTGCGGCGGAAACTACGAGGCGCGCAAGGGATCCGGGATCGCGCAGGGCTCGGTATCGGTGCACCCGGGCGGATACGCGCACGGCCCGCAGCCCGGCGCCTACGAGCGCAGCATCGGGCTGGACTTCTTCGACGAGCTCGCCGTCATGGTCGACACCTTCCGGCCGCTGGAACTCGGCGAGGGGGCACTCGCCTGCGAGGACCCGGCCTACGCCTGGACCTGGTCCGGACGGGGGCCCGCGTGAAGACTCGCGTCGAGGTACCGAACGATTCCCTGTTCGGCACGGACAACCTGCCCTACGGGGTCTTCGCACCCGAGGGTCAGCACTACCGGGTCGGCACGCGACTGGGCGATGCCGTCATCGATCTCGCTGCGGCACTGGGCGATCCGGAGTTCGGCGAGCCGAGCTTGGCGGCGCTCATGGCGCAGGGCCCGCAACGCTGGCGCGAGGTGCGCGAACGCGTTCGCGAGTTGGTCGACAACGAGATCGACAGTGCCGCAGTACATGCGCTGACCGACGTACGGCTGGCGCTACCGGTGTCGATCGGCGACTACGTCGACTTCTACGCCAGCATCGACCACGCGACGAACCTGGGTCGGCTGTTCCGGCCCGACAGCGAACCGCTGCTGCCGAATTGGCGGCACCTGCCGGTCGGGTACCACGGCAGGGCGGGCACCGTGGTGGTCTCCGGCACCGAGGTGGTCCGGCCCTGCGGGCAGCGTCGGACCGATTCGGGCACACCGGATTTCGGGCCCTCCCGCCGACTGGACATCGAGGCCGAACTCGGCTTCCTGGTCGGCGTCGGTTCCGAACTCGGCGACCCCGTCGAGACCGGTGAGTTCGCCGAGCGGGTATTCGGCGTCACCCTGGTCAACGACTGGTCCGCGCGCGACATCCAGGCATGGGAGTACCAGCCGCTCGGGCCCTTCCTCGGCAAGTCGTTCGCTACGTCGATCTCGCCCTGGGTCACCCCGCTGGCGGCGCTGGAACCCGCACGGATACCGACGCCGGAGCAAACCCCGGAGCCGCTGCCCTACCTCCAGGAAAAGGAGCCGTGGGGTCTGGATATCGACCTGACGGTCGCCTGGAACGGCGAAGCGGTCTCGCATCCACCCTTCTCCCGGATGTACTGGTCGCCCGCGCAGATGCTCGCCCACCTCACCGCGAACGGAGCGGCCACCCGCACCGGCGACCTGTACGCCTCCGGCACCATCTCCGGCCCGGAACCCGATCAGCGCGGGTCGTTCATCGAACTCTCCTGGGGCGGTAGCGAACCCGTCGTGGTGAACGGCCAGCAGCGCACCTTCCTGGAAGACGGCGACGAGGTGGTCATCACCGCGTCCGCACCGGGACCCGACGTGCGACGCATCGGCCTCGGCGAGGTCAGGGGACGCATCCGACCGGCGCGTCCGCGCGGATAACCCGACCGGTGCCGCGGGCGGCGGCGTTCGGCGAATAGCCGGGCAACCCGGCAATTGAAAACGACGCGAGTCGAGCCGAATTAATCGGCTCGACTCGCGTCGTTTCGCAATCTATTGCCCGGCAACAACTTTCCGGCCCGCATGAACCACGGACAGGAAGCGGTTCAGGTCCCCGATGAGCGTGTCGACCGCGTCCGGAGCGCCACCGTCGTCGTGATGGTGTAGCCAGTCCGCGACCAGTTCGAACATGCCGCCGATGGCGGCCAGCGCCAACGCGAGCCTGCCGCGCTGGACGCCCGCATCGCTGTCGGGTTCGCCCGCCCACTGCCGGTCCAGGAAGGCCGCCGCCCAGCGCCGGTTGCTGCGGCGCATCCGCTCCACCGTCGGCGAAATGCCACCCGCCTCACCGAAAGTCACCTTGGCCAGGCGTGGGTCGTCGGCGATGGCGTGCACGAACGCCTCCACCACGGCCGCGGCGCGCTCCGGCCAGTCCAGTTCGGCGACCGCGACCGCACCGGCGATCACCCGTTGCTGGATCTGCGCGGTGAGCTGTTCCAGCAGCGCGAGGTAGCACGCTTCCTTGCTGTCGAAATGGTCGTAGAACCCCTTGGTTCCGACATAGGCGCGCTGGCAGATCTGCTCGATCGATGTGGCCGAATAGCTGTGCTCGGCAAACAGTTCGGTGGCCGCGTCGAGCAGTTGGTTGCGCCGCTGTGCGCTGCGCTGTTCGGCGTCGAGTCCACGAATCCGGCGGCGAGCCGGACCCTCGGCAGGCCGCGCGGCAGATTTGCTGCGGGTCATCCTTCGACCATAGCCCGACGGCATTCAGAAAGAGTTCTTGTTGATAACTGGAACTCATGTTGTAATCGCTGTCACATGATGAGGAAGGACGCATACGTGTCAGTGATCAAAGGGGATCCGACCGGCCGCAACCGCCGATCGGTACGCATGGTCGCCGTACTGGTGACGATGGCCGTCGCCATGGCCACCGTGCTGCTGACCGGCGTAGTCACTCCCACGCCGGCCGCCGCAATCCCACTCCCACACCAGGATTCGTTCTATCAACCCACCGAAGGTTTCGAAGCGACGGAGCCGGGCACCATTCTCCGCTCGCGCGAGGTTCGCCTCGCGGCGCTGACCGTGCTGCCGATCAACGTCCGTGCCTGGCAGCTGCTCTACCGCACCACCGACCTGAACGAACAACCCACCGCGGCGGTCACCACCGTCATCCTGCCCGCGCTCGCCGACCCGAACCGGTCCCGGCCGCTGGTTTCGCTGCAGTTCTACTACGACAGTGCCAATTTGGACTGCTCACCGTCGTTCGTGCTGCAGCAGGGGTCCGGGTTGGCCGGTCTCGAAGGCATCCACTCGCAGAGCGAGTTGCTGGGGATCGCGGCCCTGATCAGCCAGGGCTGGGCGATCTCGGTGCCGGACTACGAGGGCGTCAACGGCCACCTCACGGTGCCCAAGGAGCCCGGCTACATGACCCTCGACGGCATTCGCGCCGCCGAGCGGTTCGAGCCGCTCGGCCTGGACGGTGCGAATACGCCGGTCGCGATGTGGGGCTACTCCGGTGGCGGCATGGGTTCCGGCTGGGCGGCCGAAATGCAGCCGACCTACGCGCCGGAGCTGAACGTCAAGGGCATTGCCCTCGGCGCGCCCACGTCGGATGTCGTGTCGCTGCTGCACGTCAACGGGTCGATGTTCTCCTCCCTGATCGGCATCGGCATTTCCTCGCTACGCAAGGCCATCCCGAAGTTCAAGGAGGCGGCCGATCGGTACCTGACTCCCGAGGGCCGGGCGCTGATGGACCGGACCGAGCGCCAGTGCCTGCCGCGCAACGCGCTCACCCAGATGTTCGTCGACTACGGGCGCATGCTGACCATCTCGATTCCCGAGTTCCTCGCGGTGCCCGAGATCAAAGAGGTCTTCGAGTCGACGGTGCTCGGACGGAACATCCCCACCGCGCCGATCTTCCTGTACCAGGGCGTCTTCGACGAGGCGGTGCCGGTGTGGACCAATGATCGGCTGAGTCAGCAGTGGTGCGCGGGTGGCGCGTCCGTCATCTACAAGCGTGACCATCTCAGCGAGCATCTGACCCTGCCCTCGCTGGGCATGGCCGACACGCTCAACTGGTTGAAATCGCGCCTGGCACCCAACGCACCGGACCAGGTCGGCTGCCGCACCGAGAACGTGGTGTCCATGCTGGCCGATTTCAACGCGCTGCTGACCCAGATCGAGATCAACTTGAACGCCACCTTCGGCGCACTCGGTTTCCCGATCGGCCCGCGCGAACGCTAGTAGTCGCACCAATGCCTGGCCCTCGACCGGAAACACCGGTCGGGGGCCAGGTTTTTTGTTCCGCTGCGATGAATTCCGCCCTGCCGCATCGTCTGTACAGAGACAACGCACCGACATCGGCCGGGAGGACCGCCATGCAAAAGATTGTCACCAACCTCTGGTACGACACACAGGCTGAGGAAGCCGCCGAGTTCTACTGTTCGCTGTTCGCCGACTCCAAGATCACCGACGTCCAGTACTTCAGCGAGTCGAGCGGGCGGCCGTCCGACCTGCCCATGGTCGTCGACTTCGAACTCAACGGCCAGAAGTTCACCGCCATCAACGGCGGCGGCGATTACCACTACACCCACGCCATGTCGCTGCTGGTCAACTGCGACAGCCAGGACGAGGTCGACCGGCTGTGGTCGGCGTTGCTCGCCGACGGCGGCAAGGAGATCGAGTGCGGCTGGCTGAACGACAAGTACGGCGTCCCGTGGCAGATCTGGCCGAGCGAGGCCTACGAACTGGTGACCGGCGACGACCGCGAGGCCATCAACCGCGCCATGCAGGCGATGTACGGGATGAAGAAGATCGTGCTGCAGGAGATGCGAGACGCGTACAACGGCAAGACGAAATGAAGTAGCGCACCCTGATGCGCCCGAGCTCGTCGGCGAGCTCGGGCGTTTTCGCACTCCCGGACAACGCGTCCGGGTCCGCTTCCGAGGTGAAGTGCGCAGTGTCGGATCTACCGGCGGCGGGCCTGTTGTCAGCGGTGCCGACTTGGATGTTCCTCCGATCATGGGGCGGGCGGTCGGGGTCGGGAGGTAGGGTCGGGCTGGAAAATTTCACACCGCCAACGGGGGCTCGCACCAGCGGGCTGAGAGGACGGCTAGGGCCGTCGACCGTATGAACCTGACCGGGTAATGCCGGCGTAGGGAGGAAATATTATGGCTGCTGCTACGTCCAAAGACGGTTCCGAAGTCATCGACACCGTCACCACCGGACCGATCGAAGGCAGTGTCAAGCACTACACCGAGGTGGACGGCCTGCGCATTCCGGTGCGCCGGGTCAATCTGACGAACGGCGAGCATTTCGACGTCTACGACACCTCCGGCCCGTACACCGATGACACCGCGGACATCGACCTCGAAGCGGGTCTGCCGAAGCTACGCGATACCTGGACCAAACCCGAGGTCGCGGGGCCGCCGACCCAGCTAGCCTGGGCGCGGCAGGGCATCATCACGCCCGAGATGCGCTTCATCGCCGCTCGCGAGGGTGTGTCGCCGGAAATGGTGCGGGACGAGGTCGCGCTCGGTCGCGCGGTGATCCCCGCCAATCACAAGCATCCGGAACTGGAGCCGACCATCATCGGCAAGAAGTTCCTGGTGAAGATCAACGCGAACATCGGCAACTCGGCCGTCTCTTCCTCCATCGCCGAGGAGGTCGAGAAGATGGTGTGGGCCACCCGCTGGGGCGCGGACACCATCATGGACCTGTCCACCGGCAAGAACATCCACGAGACCCGCGAGTGGATTCTGCGCAACTCGCCCGTCCCGGTCGGCACCGTGCCGATCTATCAGGCACTGGAAAAGGTGAACGGCGATCCGACCAAACTCACCTGGGAGATCTACCGCGACACCGTGATCGAGCAGTGCGAGCAGGGCGTGGACTACATGACCGTGCACGCGGGCGTGCTGCTGCGCTACGTGCCGTTGACGGCCAAGCGGGTCACCGGCATCGTCTCCCGCGGCGGATCCATCATGGCCGCTTGGTGTTTGGCGCATCATCAGGAATCGTTCCTGTACACCAACTTCGCGGAACTGTGCGAGATCCTGGCGAAGTACGACGTGACCTTCTCCCTCGGTGACGGCCTTCGTCCCGGCTCCATCGCCGACGCCAACGACGAGGCGCAGTTCGCCGAGTTGCGCACCCTCGGTGAGCTGACGAAGATCGCGAAATCCCATGGCGTGCAGGTGATGATCGAGGGGCCGGGTCACGTGCCGATGCACAAGATCGTGGAGAACGTGCGGCTCGAGGAGGAACTCTGCGAAGAGGCGCCGTTCTATACTCTCGGCCCACTCGCCACCGATATCGCGCCCGCCTACGACCACATCACCTCGGCCATCGGCGCCGCGATCATCGCGCAGGCGGGCACGGCCATGCTCTGCTACGTCACCCCGAAGGAACACCTCGGGCTGCCAAATCGGGACGACGTCAAGGTCGGTGTGATCACCTACAAGATCGCCGCGCACGCCGCCGACCTGGCCAAGGGGCACCCGCACGCGCAGCAGCGGGACGACGAATTGTCCAAGGCGCGGTTCGAATTCCGCTGGCGCGACCAGTTCGCGCTGTCGCTGGATCCGGACACGGCCCGGGAATATCACGACGAAACGCTGCCCGCCGAGCCCGCCAAGACCGCGCACTTCTGCTCCATGTGCGGTCCGAAGTTCTGCTCGATGCGCATCTCCGCCGATGTCCGCGAGTACGCCGCGCGCAACCAGCTCACCGACGTCGAGGCGATCGAGGCCGGGATGGCGGCCAAGTCCGCCGAGTTCGTCGACAAGGGTAACGCGGTCTACCTGCCCGTCGTCTCGTAGTTCGGCGACGGGTTCGCTTGTCGATCAACGTATCCGGTTCCCGCGCATCCCTCGGTGTGCGGGAACCGGTCGTTTCAATCCCTGCGCATGATCTCGAGCAATGACTCGAGGTGGTCGGCGGGGACGACTTCCATCCAGTCGCCGGTGCCGCGGATGGTGGCGGCAATGTCGACGGTGATCCGGTTGCGCCACCAGTAGATCGCGCGGCTGACCGGCCTCGACTCGGCTTCGCCCGCGACGAGCAGTTGGGCCAGCAGGCTGGTTCCGGCGAAGACGGTGGGGCCAGTGATCGGATGGATCAGCAGGTGGGTGTGGCCGGGGATGACCAGCAGCGCGCCCCACGGGCCGACCACCGGATAGTCGTCCAGCCAGCGCACGTGTGCGGTGACGAAATCCGTGGCGCCGTAGAGCATTTGGATATCCACGTCGTCCATGCCGTCGATGTCGGCGGCCGTCAGGTCGAGCCTGCTCGCCGCGCGGGTGTTGTGCTCGGCGATGTCGAACAGGTCGGATTCCGTTGCGCCCCAGCCTTGCGCGTTGCTGTAAGTCACCGGGGTCATGATGTCGCCGAAGTCGATGAGCACCCGCTGCAGCAGGCCCGGCGCGACCAACCGCCGCACATCGTTGATCAGTCCCTTGGTGCGCGCCGAGCAGAGCCGGGTCCGCAACAGTGGTCGCACGGAGGCAAGCCGTGACGTATCGAGGTGGCCAGCGGCCAGATCGGCGATCTGCATCTCCAAGCGATCCCGCACCAGCGTCGACCACAGCTGCCGTGGCGCGCGAGCGACCCGACGCTCCAATCGGGTGAACGGAAGAACGATCCGCCGGGATCCTCGCCCGGTGAGCACGAACTCGCCGGCGGATTCCCCACACGCATACCCGTGCCCCAACGCCACCTCGTTCACCAGCAACTTCAACAGACCTGACGACGACTCGCGCATGATCCCCCGCTCTTCGCCGGTTCCACTACAGACAGTGTATCGAACATACGTTCGAAAGTGACGGATTACTCGCACTCATCAGAGGCGAGGTCGTCGGGGCTCACCGGCCCGGCTGACAGACTGGACGGCGTGACTGATCGAGCCTTCGATGACACCGAGGTAGGCGCTGGTCTCACCGTCGGTGCCGTCGCGTCGCTCGTGGGCGTCACGGTTCGGGCGCTGCATCATTGGGATGCGATCGGACTCGTCCGGCCGTCCGAGCGCACCAACGGTGGCTACCGGCTCTACACGGCCGCGGACCTGGCCCGTATCCATCGGGTGCTGGTCTACCGCGAGTTGGGTGTCCCCCTCAACGACGTCGGCGCCTTGCTGGACGCACCGGCAACCGATGCGACGGCATCGCTGCGCCGACAGCGCGACCAGCTTCGCGAGCGCGTTGCCCGGCTGCAACAGATGGGCGACGCGCTGGATCGGCTGATCGAAGCCAGGGAGTCCGGCATTCTGTTGCCCGCCGAGGAGCAGGTGGCCATCTTCGGTCAGCACTGGCAACCATCCTGGGTGCACGAAGCGCGCGATCGTTGGGGCGACACCACCCAGTGGGCGCAGTATGCCGAACGCGCCGCAGGCAGGACCGCCGAGGAATGGCAGCAGATCGCCGAGAGCGTCGAGGCACTCAATGCGGATCTGGCCGCGGCACATCGCACTGAAGTTGCCCCCGGTAGCGACCAGGCCAACGCACTGGCCGAGCGGCACCGCGCATCGATCAGCACCTATTTCGACTGCACCCACTCGATGCACGTCTGCCTGGGCCGGATGTACGCCACCGACCCTGGCTTCACCGCCTTCTACAACACCGTCTCCCCCGGCCTGGCCACCTGGCTCCGCGAAATCATCGACGCCAATGCCCGTGCCAACGGCATCGCCCCCGAATCAGCCACCTGGACCTAGCCCCCGGTCGGCGATGAGTGGCACATGGCTCCGACGAAGCGAGAAGCCCTCGCCACGGTGTGCCACTCGCGGTGAACACGGCGGTTAGTGGGAACCGGTGACCCGGAAACCTTTGGGGACCAACCGGACTGCGACTACAGCAACGGCGGTGACTATGGCGGCGGAGAGGTAGGCGGTGGTGGTGAGGGCCGCGTCGAAGGCGTGACGGGCGGCGGCGAGGACCTGTTCGCGGGACGCATTGTCCAGGCGGCTCGCTACTTCCACGGCGCCACCGACGGATTCCTTTGCGGTGCCGAGGTTTTCGCCGCGCAGCGGGAGGTCGACCATGTTGTCGGTGAAGACGCGGGCATGGATGCTGCCGAGCAGGGCGACGCCGAGGCCCATGCCCAGTTCGTAATTGGTTTCCGAGACCGCGCCTGCCTGCCCGGCACGTTCGGGCGGCACCGCGGAGACCAGGACGGCGGCGGCCGCGGTGATCGCCAGGCCGTCGCCGAGACCGAAGGACACGAGCACCAGTGCGACAACGGGATACGTCGTCGGTTCCGGGCTCAGCGCCAAACCGAGGAAGCCGACGGCAAGCGCGCCGAGGCCGATGGCCAGCACGGCACGAACGCCGATGTGCTGCATCAACCACGGGGTCGCCAGCGACGCGACCAGCAGGGTCAATGCCGAGGGCAGGGTGCGCAGACCCGCCTCGAACGGCGAGTAGCCGTGCACGTACTGCAACCACAGCGAGATCAGGAACAGCGCGGCGCCGATGGCGAGCATGGCCAGCAGCGTTGCGATGGCGGCCGCGGCGAACGCGCCGTTGCGGAACAACCGCACGTCGAGCAGCGGATCGGCGGCCGCGAGTTGGCGGCGGGCGAACCAGGCGAGCAGCAGCACACCGAGCAGCAGGATGATCCAGTCCACCGGGTCGGGCGTGCCCTTGGCGATATGTTTGATGCCCCATGCCAATCCGACGATGCCGGCGATGGACAGCACGGCCGCCAGCCAGTCCAGCGAACCTGATTGTGGCGCACGGTATTCCGGCAACAACCAGGCGCCGACCGCCACGGTGAGCAGGACCACCGGCACGTTCAACCAGAATGCCGACGCCCAGCCGAAATGCTCCACCATCACGCCGCCGACGATCGGGCCGATGGTTGCCCCCGCACCCGCCACCGCGGCCCAGATGCCGATGGCGAGGGTGCGTTCCTTCGCGTCGGTGAAGATGTTCCTGATCAGCGACAGCGTCGACGGCATCACCATCGCCCCACCGACGGCGAGCAGCACCCGGCCCGCTATCAATTGCCACGAGCTTTGCGAGGTCGCCGCCACCACCGATGCCAGACCGAAGAGCACGAAACCAACCAGGAACAGCAGCTTGCGGCCGACCCGGTCACCGACGGCCCCCGTGGTGATCAGCAGGCCGCCGAGCACCAGCCCGTAGACGTCGATGATCCACAGCTGCTCCAGCTGCCCCACCTGCAGGTCGCCGATCAGCGACGGCAATGCGACATTCAGGATCGTGGCATCCATCGCCACCAGCAGCAGGCTGGCGCACAGCACGGCGAGCATCACCCATCGCACGCCGCCGACCGTCGGCGCCGCGCCGACCGGCTCCGGTCCGCTCGCAGCCATCCCGCCTCCTCGCTCGCCCGCACCCAGCATTCACCGCGCTTCAGCAAACACCAAGTAACCGCGCCGCCTTCCTCGCACACCGGCTCAGCCCTGATCATTCGAGGCTGGGCGCGCGAAAGTGGCCCCACGAAAGGCCGACGAGCGGGTGTCAGGGGAGGACTTGATCGATCAAAAGGCGAGCGGCGCGGTCGGTGCGGGCGGCATCACCGGTGATCAGGCGGTCCTGCAGGATCCCACGTAGGCCCGAAACCAGCAGTGTCGCTACCAATTCCGGATCCGCAACGGAGCCGAGGCCGCGCAAGCCCACAGCAAGGGAATCAATAAAGGTCGCGATGGCCGTCTTCGCGTAGTCGGTGTACGGACTGTGCGCGGTACAGGCCGCGCCGAGCACCTGCAGCATCACCCTGACGCTGGTGCGGCCGGCGCCGGAGGTGTTGGTTGTCCAGAATTCCCACAGGCGGGCCCGCAGCGTCGCGACATCGTCGACCTCCGCGAACAGCGCCGCGACGTCCGGGCGCTGCGTGGCCAGCGCCTGGACCAGGAGTTCTTCCTTGGTCGTGAAGTAGTAGATCAGCATGCGCGAGCTGGTACCGAGCTCGGCGGCGAGCGGACGCAGCGACAGGTCCACGAGGCCGTGGTCGGCGATGTAGCGCACGACGGCAGCCAGCAATTCGGCGCGTTTCGCGTGGTCGAGGGGACGGGCCATGAGTTGACTGTAGCGATTGGTACAGGTATCCATGACATCGTGACTGTAACAATCGCTTCAGAAACTCGGGATGCCGTCGTCGTCACCGGTTACGCGGCCACCACAGCACTGGCCGAGGACATGGATACGACCTGGTCCGAGCTGCTGCTCGGGCACAGCGGCATCGGCGTGCTCGACGAGGACTTCGTCGCCGAGTACGACCTGCCGGTGCGGATCGGCGGGAAGCTGAAGTCACCGCCCGGCGCGCAGCTGACCAGGGTCGAGCAGCGGCGACTGTCCTATGTCGAACAGCTGGCACTGGTGCTCGGCCGCGTGGCCTGGCGCAAGGCGGGCGCCCCGGAGCTGGACGGTGAGCGGCTCGCCGTCGCCATCGGCACCGGGCTCGGCGGCGGGGACGCGCTGATCAACGCGGTCGACGCGATGCGGGCCGGCGGCTACCGCAAGGTGTCGCCGATGTCGGTGCCGATGGTGATGCCGAACGGACCCGCCGCCACCGTCGGGCTCGAAATCGGCGCCAAGGCAGGGGTTTTCGCACCGGTGTCGGCGTGCTCGTCCGGCTCCGAGGCGATCGCGCAGGCTTGGCGGTTGATCAGCACCGGCGAGGCCGATGTCGTGGTGACCGGCGGCGTCGAAGGCCACATCCACGCCGTGCCCATCGCCAGCTTCGCCATGATGCGGGCGATGAGCACCCGCAACAACGAGCCGCAGCGGGCGTCCCGGCCGTTCGATCGGGACCGGGACGGATTCGTCTTCGGCGAGGCGGGCGCGCTGCTGGTGCTCGAATCGGAGCGGCACGCGCGGGCCCGCGGCGCCGAGATCCACGGCCGGGTGCTCGGCGCTGGCATCACCTCCGACGCCTACCACATCGTGGCCTCGGAGCCCGAGGGCGTCGGCGCGGCACGGGCCATGCGAAAGGCGATACAGACTGCGGGCCTGCAGGTTTCGGATATCCAGCACATCAACGCACATGCGACCTCCACCTCGATCGGTGATGCGTCGGAGGCCAACGCGATCGCTGCCGTCGCTCCGCACGCCTCGGTCTATGCCCCGAAATCCGCACTCGGCCACTCGATCGGCGCGGTGGGCGCACTCGAATCACTCGTCACCATGCTCACGCTGCGCGACCAAATCGTTCCGCCCACATTGAATCTCGACAACCAGGACCCGGAGATCGAGCTCGATATCGTCGCGGGTGCAGCACGCGAACAGCGCATCGACTACGCCCTGAACAACTCGTTCGGCTTCGGCGGACACAATGTCGCGTTGGCATTCGGCCGGGTCTAGTACCTGGATGTCGACCGCAACCACGTCCCGCTCGCGCGAGTCAGGTCCGCCGCTCCCAGCGCCAGGCGAACTCGCCCGGCTGGGGTGGTGGGCCGGGGAGGTCGCCGTCGGCGGTCAGACCTGCCAGCAACATGGCGAGGACGCGGCGGCGTAGTTGCGCGGTGCGGGTCGGATCGGGCATCGAGATGGCCGCGCACGATTCCAAGATGAGGCCGAGGTCCTGCGGGGTGACGCCCGGACGGAGACGACCGGTGGCGTGGGCGCGGCGCACGATCTCCTCGGTCACCTCGGCCGAGTGCATCACCTCGGGCAGGAACGAATCATCCGGGGTGAACGTCCCCGCGAGGTGGACCGTCAGCGAGTGCACGTCGGCGTCGACGACCCGCTCCAGGAATCCGACCAGGCCCTGCCAGCCATCCGAATCCGCCAGCGCCGCATCGGCTTCGGCGTTGTAGCGACGCAACCCGTCGTAGCAGAGGGTGCGCAGCAGGACTTCTTTGCTCGGGTAGCGGCGATAGAGCGCGCTGATGCCCACCCCCGCGCGTTCGGCCACGGCGGCGATCGGAGCATTGGCGTCGGCCAGGAAAACGGCGCGCGCGGCGGTCAGGATGAGGCCGTCGTTGCGGGCCGCCTGCGCCTTACGGCCGGGCAACCCCTTCTGAGCTGGGGCAGCTGATGTTTTCGACATGATTTCAGGGTAGCACTTGAAACGGAATGATCCGTTCTGCTACTGTTCAAACAGAACGAAGCATTCCGTTTCACAAGGAGCTCAGATGACCACCATCACCCCCTTCCGCATCGCCGTCGACCAGGCCGATCTCGACGATCTGCAGGCGCGGCTGGCCCGCACCCGCTGGGCCGACCAGATCCCCGGCTCGGGTGACACCTACGGCGTCAGCGTTGATCGGGTCCGCCACCTGGTGGACTACTGGCGCGACGGGTTCGACTGGCGCAAGGTCGAGCAGGAGCTCAACGCCTACCCGCAGTTCACCACCGAGATCGACGGGCAGAACATTCACTTCCTGCACGTGCAGTCGAAGCAGGACAACGCCTTCCCGTTGATCCTCACCCACGGCTGGCCGGGCACCTTCATCGAATTCCTCAGCGTCATCGAGCCGCTCACCGCTGCCGGATACGACCTGGTGATCCCCTCGGTGCCGGGTTACGGATTCTCCGGCCCGACAACGGAAGCCGGGTGGAACGACACCAGGATCGCCAAGGCGTTGGCCGAGCTGATGCGCCGGCTCGGGTATGACAAGTACGGCGCGGTTGGCAATGACGGTGGCGCGCAGATCTCCCCCGAGCTCGGCCGCGTAGACCCGGAACATGTTGTTGCCGTCCAGGTTTCGCAGGTGTACTCGTTCCCGTCCGGCGATCCGGCGGAAATGGCCGACCTGACCGAGGACGAGGCGCAGTCCTTGGCGACCCTCGATTGGTTCGTCAAGAACAAGATGGGCTTCAACATCCTGCAGTCGCAGCAACCGCAGACGTTGGCGCACGCGCTGATGGATTCGCCTGCCGGGCTCGTCGGCTGGAACAGCCAGCTGCTCGGGCCGGACCTCGACGACGACTTCGTGCTGACCAACATCGCGATCCATTGGCTCACCGGCACAGCGGGTTCCGCGATCCGGCACTACTTCGAGAAGGCCAAGGCCGAGAAGCCGGCCGAGCCGATCGCCGTCCCGCTGTCACTGTCCGGTTCGAAGGGCGACTTCCACGGCATCCGCCGCTTCGCCGAGCGGGACCACAGCAACATCGTCTCGTGGCGGACCCACGACGTGTACACGCACTACCTGCACCACGTCGCGCCCGAGTTGATGTCCGGCGAGATCACCGAGTTCTTCGCCCAGTATCGCTGAGGCCCTACCGCACGGCCCGTACCCGCCTCACCGGGTGCGGGCCGTCGCATGTTCGGCACGCTCGAGACAGTCTCTTATGTCATCGAGACTCACGGCCATGGTTCGTCTCACTCCGCACTGTTGTACTGGATTCAACAACAGCTCAACAGCTTTCAAAACCAGGAGAGAAACACCATGAAACTCGTAGTCTTCGGAGCCACCGGCACGGTCGGTCGTCTGGTCGTCGAGCAGGCCCTCGAAGCGGGCCACGAGGTTACCGCCTTCACCCGCAACGCGTCGGGGATCACCCAGCGGCACGACCGCCTGCGCATCGTCGAGGGCGACGTGCTCGACACCGGCTCGGTGGAGCGGGCCGTGACCGACCAGGATGCCGTGCTGGTCGCCCTCGGCGACGGCCGCAAGGGCATCGTCCGCGCCGCGGGTACCCGCGCGATCATCGAGGCGATGAACCGGACCGGGGTGAAGCGGCTGATCTGCCAGAGCACGCTCGGCGTCGGCGACAGCCGCCCCAACCTGAACTTCCTGTGGAAGCACCTGCTGTTCGGGATGCTGCTGCGCCGGGCCTACGCCGACCACGTGGCGCAGGAAGCGTACGTCCGCGCCAGCGATTTGGACTGGACCATCGTCCGCCCGAGCGCGTTCACCGACGGCCCGCGTACCGGCAACTTCCGCCGCGGCTTCCCCGGCGACGAACCCGGACTCACGCTGAAGATCGCCCGTGCCGATATCGCGGACTTCATGCTCGAGCAGCTGACCGACACGACCTACCTGCACCAGGCCCCGGGCATCTCCCACTGAGGCCAGGGTGCGAGCAGTGCGAGACCTACGCGATCAGGCGTGCTCGTGTAGGTCGCCCCAGGCCGGGAACGGGTCACGGTAGGTGGCCCATTCCGCGGGCCCAGCCGCGAATTCCGCATCGGTGAGCAGGGCGGCATCGAGCAAGGCGCGGACCCGGACCCGGTCCAGCTTGATGCCGATGAAGACGATCTCCTGCCCGGCAGGCACTTCCAGCGCCGACCACCACGCGGCGGGCTCGAAGACGAGGTTGGGTCCGGCCTGCGACCAGACGGCCGCCAGCGTGGCCCGGCTGGCGATCCAGCAGAAACCCTTGCTACGCAACAACCCTCGCAGTTCGCCGAGCGCTTCGGACAGGCGCAGCGGATGGAACGGACGGTCCGCGGTGTAGGTGAGGCTGCGGATGCCGTACTCCTCGGTCTCCGGCGTGTGCCCGCCCGCCAATTCGTCCTCCCAGCCCTCGGCCTCGGCGGCGACAATGGGGTTGTACCGACCGGTGCCGAGCACGTCGGCCAAGTCGACGACACCATTGGTCGTACGCAGCACATGGGCCCGCGGATTGAGCTTGCGCACCGTCGCTTCCACGGCACCGGCGGCCGCCGCGCCGACCAGGTCGGTCTTGTTCACCAGCAGTACGTCGGCGAATTCCACCTGGTCGACCAGCAAGTCGGCGATGGTACGCGCATCACCCTCGCCCGCTTGCAGATTCCGCTCGGCCAATGCCTGGCCGCGGGCCACTTCGGCGAGGAACGTGGACGCGTCGACCACCGTCACCATGGTGTCCAGCCGCGCGATATCGCCGAGCTTGAAGCCGTCCTCGAACTCCCAGTCGAAGGTCGCCGCCACCGGCATCGGCTCGGAGATGCCGGTCGACTCGATGACCAGCTGATCGAACCGGCCCTCCCGCGCGAGGCGGCCCACCGCCTCGATCAGGTCCTCGCGCAGCGTGCAGCAGATGCAGCCGTTGGTCAGCTCGACCAACTTCTCCTCGGTGCGGTCCAGATGGCCCTGCCCCGCGACGAGCGCGGCGTCGATATTGACCTCGCTCATGTCGTTGACGATGACCGCGACCCGGCGGCCCTCCCGGTTGGCGAGGATGTGGTTGAGCAGCGTCGTCTTGCCCGCACCGAGGAAGCCGGACAGCACGGTGACGGGGAGCAGATCGGAGGTCGGTGACGTGGTCATTTCTTAATGATAATGGTTTTCATTTACTGTCGCTGTCCGGGGTCGCCGGTTGCGCGCCGCTGCGTGGGCGAACGGTCGTAGGGTTTGTCCCGTGAAGTTGTTGCCATTGCCCCCCGACGGGCAGACCCCCGTTCGGGTGCTCACCATTGCCGGGACCGACTCCGGCGGCGGCGCCGGAATCCAGGCCGATTCGCGCACCATGGCCCTGTGCGGGGTGCATGCCTGCGTGGCGGTCGCGGCGGTGACGGTGCAGAACTCGGTGGGAGTCAGCGACTTCCACGAGATCCCGCCGCACATCGTGGCGGGCCAGGTGCGCGCCGTTGCCACCGATATCGGCATCGGCGCCGTCAAGACCGGCATGCTGGCCTCGACCGCCATCATCGAGGCCGTCGCTGAGGTCTGCCGCGAGGTGGGCATCGGCCGGGACGGGCGGGTTCCGCTGGTCGTCGATCCGGTCGCCGCCTCCATGCACGGCGACCCGCTGCTGCACGAGGAAGCGCTGGACGCGGTGCGGCACACGCTGATTCCGCTGGCCACGGTGGTGACGCCGAACCTCGACGAGGTCCGGCTGATCACCGGAATCGACGTCACCGACGACGCGTCGGCCCGCCGTGCCGCGATGGAACTGCACAAACTCGGACCGCAGTGGGCCATCGTCAAGGGCGGGCATCTGCGGTCCTCGGAGTACAGCACCGACCTGCTCTTCGACGGTGCGGAATTCCTGGAGTTCACCGCGCCGCGGATCAGCACCGGCAACGACCACGGCGGCGGCGACACTCTCGCGGCGGCGATCGCGTGCGCATTGGCGAACGGGTATTCGGTACCGGAGGCGGTGGAATTTGCCAAGGACTGGACCTACCGCTGCCTTGCCGCCTCGTATGACCTCGGCGCGGGCCACGGCCCGGTTTCGCCGCTCTGGCGGTTGCACAAGGACTGACCGCGGTAATCGGCGGGGAAGCCGCAGGGACTCGAGCAGTAACCAGGTGCCCGACCCGGCATTCGGGGGCTAATTCTTGTCGGTGGGTCCTGAGACAATAAGGATGTCGCAAACGCGGTCGGCCTCGATGCAGCGGCCGAACGAGAACAGCGTCGTTCCAGCGAATGCGACCACCGCCGCCAGCGTCGACCCGGGGCGACGCCGCGGCCGTCCGAACACGACTTACTCGCCGGAAAAGGCTAGGTGCAGTGGCAGATCAGCATCGATGGTGATGCCGTTGAGCCGGGCATTGGCCTCGGTGAGCGCGGAAATGGTTTCCGCGAGGTAGGCGACGAACTTCTCGATCGGCATCGCCGGCGTCTTCAGCCGGTTCGCGCCGAGCCACCAATCGGTGGCCGAGGCGACCGCGCCGAAGATCGAATAGATGACGAGTTCGACGCCGTCCACTTCGACCGACTCGTCGGCAAGTAGCTCGGCGAACAGGTCGGCGGCCCGCCGCGCCGACTGGCGGGCGGATTGCAGGGCACGTTCGGAATCGTCGGACTGCTGCGCGAAATGACTGTGCAGCATGAATCGGAAGACGTTCGGGTGTTCCGACACCACCAGCACGTACTCCGCCGCCCCACGGCGCACCAGTTCACGCGCCGAGTCGTTGGTCAGGTCGAAGCTGGCGATGATCTGCTCCCACAGCATGTCGCGGACCCGGTCGACTATGGCGTTGTAGAGGTCGGTCTTGTCCTCGAAATGCCGGTACAGCTTGGGTTTTGCCGCGCCGGCCTGCTTGGCGATATCGCCCATGCTGACATCCGGCCCGAACTTGTCCAGCGCGCGGAACGCCGCGTCGACGAACTCCTCCCGCACCTTGAGCCGGTGCTCACGCCACCGCTCCGTGCGTGCGTCGACGCGCTTGCGCGGTACCTCGTCTACATTTCGCCCGCTGCGCATCACAATTCCGGATGCTACCCGCTACCAGCGGTACCGATGGCGCGGTCGCGGCGTTGACATCGGATGAGGCGTGGGACACACTCGGAAAGTAGACGGAACCGGTGGTAATGCATACTTCCGGGTTTCTATGTGCAGCACAGAGAGCCGGTGGGGACGATGACGTCCGCGATCCACACCCGAATCCTGATCGTCGGCAGCGGATTCTCCGGCCTCGGCATGGGCATCGCGCTCGATGAAGCGGGCATCGACGACTACCTCATCGTCGAAAAGGCCGAGGAGATCGGCGGGACCTGGCGGGACAACACCTATCCGGGCTGCGCCTGCGATGTGCCGTCCCACCTGTATTCGTATTCCTTTGAGCCACGCACCGATTGGCGGCAGCTCTTCTCGGGGCAGCAGGAGATCTTCGAGTATCTGCGGGAAGTCGCCGACAAGTATCGGCTGCGCCCGCACATTCGCTTCCGTCAGCACATGGCGCACGGGTATTGGGACGAGGCCGAGCGGCGCTGGCACGCGTTCAGCGCCGACGGTCAGGAGTATGTCGCGCAATTCCTGGTGTCCGCCGTTGGGGCGCTGCACATTCCGAGCATTCCGCAGTTCCCGGGTAGCGCGGACTTCACCGGTCCGACCTTCCATTCGGCGCAGTGGGACCACGCAGTCGAACTCGCGGGCAAACGGGTCGCGGTGATCGGGACAGGCGCCAGCGCAATTCAATTCGTGCCGGAGATCGTCGGCCAGGTAGCAGAGTTGACGGTATATCAGCGCACCCCGCCGTGGGTACTGCCGCGGGGGGATACGGAGTTCTCGGACGGGTTTCGGCGCGCGCTGCGAAGGATTCCCGGTTTGCGCTTCGCATTGCGCAATGGCATCTACTGGGGCCTCGAGGTCGGTGGCTACGCGATGAACTGGCGACCGGGTCTGCTGAAGGTGATCGAGCGGCTCGGCAGGCGGCATATCGAACGGCAGATCGCCGATCCGGTACTGCGAGCGAAGGTTACGCCGGACTACCGAGCAGGCTGCAAGCGGTTGCTCGGCTCCGACACCTACTATCCCGCGCTCGCCGATCCCAAGACCGAGCTGGTCACCGACCGCATCGACCGGATCACCGCGGACGGCATCGTCACCGCCGACGGCGTCGAGCGCCCGGCCGATGTGATCATCTACGGCACCGGCTTCCACGTGATCGAGTCGTACAAGAACCTGCCGATCGTCGGCCTCGGCGGTGTCGACCTGACCGAACGGTGGGACCGGGAAGGGGTGCAGGCGCACCTCGGTATCACCGTCGCCGACATGCCGAACGCGTTCTTCCTGGTCGGACCGAATACCGGCCTCGGCCACAACTCGATGATCTTCATGATCGAGGCGCAGATCCACTATGTGCTGCAAGCGATTCGGCAGGTACGCGCGCAGGGCGCGGTCGCCCTTGCGCCGCGACGAGCCGCCCAGGATCGGTTCAATGCCCGGCTGCAGCGTGGGCTGTCGCGGTCGGTGTGGAACACCGGCGGCTGCCGGAGCTGGTATCTGGACGAGCACGGAAACAACCGCACGCTGTGGTCCGGATTCACCTGGCAGTACTGGTTGCGGACCAGACGCCTTGACCCCGCGGAGTACGAATTCTTCGGTCCCGCACCGAGTTCGCCGACCAAGCCGATGACCGTACTGGAAGGTCTACCGGCACAAACATTTCCCACCGCGGGCAGCAACGGCCGCTCGGCCCCCGCCAACCCGTAACCCCGAGGATGTTTCACCGGTTCGAGCGATTCACCGTCGGCGGGACGTGCGCGCGCGGGGCGGCGACGGGGTGGGATGGATGAGTCGCCCGCCGACGGTACGGGTGCCCGCCTGCTTGAGGCGCTCGAGCACGGGTGTGAGTTCGAAGCTGTGCACGCCGTCGAGGGTGGCCATCTCGGTGGTCACGTAGTGGTACAGGTCGTCGGCGGTGCCCGCGGTCAGCACGGCGAAAAGGTTGAACGGCCCGGTAACCGCTGCGGCGTAGGTGGTTTCGTCGTGTTCGGCGATGGCACGGCCCACCGCAGCCAACTGTGCCGGCGCGACGCGCAGCCAAAGGAACGCCGAAAGGCTCGAACCCCAAGCGGCAGGAGCGATGTCGAGATCGAAGTACAGGATGCCCGCCGCTTGCAAGGCCGAGATCCGGCGCGCCACGCGGCCGATGCTCATGCCGGTGGCCCGTGCCAATACCGAGTAACTGGCGCGGCCGTCCCGGGCCAGCAGCTCGAGCAGGGCGTCGTCCTCATCCCGCAGCTGTAGATCCGACTCGGCGTGAACCGTTGCTGTCGCGCCCTTTTCCCGGCCGATGAATTGCCTGCCCCGCCAGTCGGTGACATCGGGTCCGACGAAGCGATGCAGGACCATGGCCGCCGCGATGTCGTGCACCGGTGCGGTGCGTTGCAACCGCTGCACCAGTAGGTCGTCGCGGTCCTGCTGAGTGCGCGGGTGCAGGGAGAACATCACCTCGGCACCCGCCGCCGCGATGCTGACCCACGCGGCGTCGTCGCGCCGGGCCAGCGCCTCGGCCACCTGCATAGCGCCGTCCGGGCGGCAGCGCACCCGAATGATCCAGTCGTTCTCGCCGACCGCGCGGGGATCGACCGCGCCGATCACCCGGACCACCCCGTCGCGGCGTAACCGCCGGTAGCGGCGGGCGACGGTCTGCTCGGCGACACCCAGTTCGGCGGCGACGCGCGCGAACGAGACGCGGGGGTCGAGTTGCAGCGCATACACGATCCGCGTATCGACTTCGTCCAATATGGAATTTTTGCCTATCGCAGCGCGCGCCATAGGGAGGAAATCTACGCCGAAAAGGTCGTCGCACGACCGGCCTCGCCGTTTCTTCGGATACTCGACGCCGTCTCAAACGACCGATTTCGAGAGAGGACAACGGCTTTGCGGAAATGGCTGCCGCTGCTGACGGTGTGTCTCGGCACCTTCATGCTGCTGATCGACGTCACCATCGTGAACGTCGCACTACCGGATATGCGCAACGACTTGGACGCGTCGTTCAGCTCGCTGCAATGGGTCGTCGACGGCTACGCCCTCGCGATGGCGGCGCTCATGCTCGGCGCGGGCTCGATCGCCGACCTGGCGGGGCATCGCCGCACCTACCTGGCCGGGCTGGTCTTGTTCGCGATTTCCTCGCTGGCCTGCGGGTTCGCGCCGAATCCCGCCGTACTGATCATCGCGCGGGTGGCGCAGGGCGTCGGCGCGGCCACCATGTCGTGCACCACCTTCGCCCTGTTGAACAACAGCTACGACGGGCGCGACCGCGGCGCGGCGTACGGGGTGTGGGGCGCTGTCGCGGGTGCGTCCAGTGCCGTCGGACCGATCATCGGCGGCGTGCTCACCGATCTCGCGTCGTGGCGGTGGATCTTCTTCGTCAACCTGCCGATCGGTGCCGTCGGCATCGCGCTGTGCCTTGCGGTGCTCGCGGAAGGCGAGCGACCGCACCGCGGCCGGATCGATCTTGGCGGCATGGCCACCTTCGCCGTTGCCGCGGCAGCGGTGACCTACGCGCTGATCCGGGCCAACGAACACGGGTGGTCGAACCAGGTCACCTGGTGGTTGCTGCTGGTCGCGGCCATCGCGTTCGTCGCGTTCTTTCTCGTCGAACGCATTTCCGAACAGCCGATGCTCGATCTCGCGCTGTTGCGCGACCGATCGTTCGTCGGCGTGCTCATAGCGGCCGCCGCCCTGTTTTTCGCGGCTTTCTGCGCGCTGATGTACAGCCAGATCTGGATGCAGTCGGTGCTCGGCCTGAGCGCCATCCAGGCCGGGGCCGTGGGACTCCCGTTGTCCGTCATGGCTTTTCTGGTTTCGGGTGCCATCGGCAGGTACCTGCACGGCGAGCATCGCGGCCGGATCATCGGCGGCGGGCTCTTCGCGGTCGGCGTCGGCGGGATACTGGGCGCGGTGCTCGTGCACGGCGAAGCCGGTTGGCTGGCACTGGTTCCCGGATTCCTGGTGATCGGTCTCGGTGTCGGCCTCGCCACCGCGACGCTGAGTTCGGCTGCCATGGCCGCGGTTCCGTGGCAGCGGGCCGGAATGGCAACGGGAGCAGTGAATACCGCGCAGCAGTTGAGCTTCGCGCTCGGGATCGCCACGCTGGGCAGCGTATTCACCGTGCGCGCACGGGATGTGCTCGCCGCGCATGCGGTGCCGGACGCGGCGGTCACGGCGCGTGCTGTCGGAGGCGGTCAGGCGGCGGCGATCGCGCAGCAGGTTCCGGCCGAAGCACGAGCCGCACTCGAGGCGGCGGTGCGTACCGCGGCGGCGGCGGGCGTGCAGGCCACACTCGCGGTCAGCGGCGTCGTCGGGCTGCTCGGCAGTGCCCTCGTGCTGGCGCTGCTGCGGCGTCGGGACAAACCGGTGGTGCAAATTGTCGAGGAGGCGCAAGAGGTGCGCGCCTGATCGCCCCGGGTTCCGGGCGGCCTGGGTGAGTTGCCAGGTCGGCTGGACAAATCCGCTGAGCGAGGGGCCGAGCGCCTCGCTCAGCGGCGGCAGTCAGCGCTTCTTCGGATCGAGGATGCTTTGCTCGGGGGCGGACTTGGTCTTCTTGTCCGCTCGCTTCTCCTTCAGAGACTTCCCGGATTTCTTCGACATCGAGCTGCGCGGAGACTTGTCGGACAAACGTGGTCCTTTGCTCGGAGGACCTGAACGGTCCCGATACTGGAGACCGTACGCTACGGGCGCCGACCCCGGGACCGATCCGCGCCGGTCTCGAGCCCCCAGGAACCTCACAGCTGAGGCCCAGCCCCGTGGCAGCGTGGCCGTCGAGGGTGGTCTGTATGACCGAGACTGTGACCGTCGCGGCGGCGGAATTAGCCGAGACACCGGGTGTGCCCGTGCTGGACGTGGTGATACCCGTCTACAACGAAGAGAACGACCTCGGCATCTGTGTGCGCAGGTTGCACGCGTACTTGCGGGCAGGATTCCCCTTCCCCGCGCGGATCACCGTAGCCGACAATGCCAGCACCGACGCCACGTTGCAGGTGGCCCAGCTGCTCGCGGCGGAGCTCGACGGCGTGCGGGTGGTGCACCTGGACGCCAAGGGGCGCGGACGAGCGCTGCGCGCGGTATGGGAGCACTCCGACGCACAAGTGGTCGCCTACATGGACGTGGACCTGTCCACCGATCTGAACGCGCTGCTGCCGCTGGTGGCGCCGCTGATCACCGGGCATTCGGACCTCGCGATCGGCACCCGGCTCAGCGCGTCCTCGCGGGTGGTGCGCGGGCCAAAGCGGGAGATCATTTCCCGCTGCTACAACCTATTGCTGAAAGCCTCACTACAGGCGCATTTTTCGGACGCGCAATGTGGATTCAAGGCCATCCGCACCGAGGTGGCGCGGCAATTGCTGCCGCTGGTGCGCGACGGCGAGTGGTTCTTCGACACCGAGCTGCTCGTGCTCGCCGAGCGGGCCGGGCTGCGCATTCACGAGGTGCCGGTGGACTGGATCGACGATCCGGACAGCCGCGTCGACATCGTCGACACCGCGCGCAAGGATCTGCTCGGCATCGGGCGACTGACCCGCGCGCTGGCCACCGGCGCACTGCCACTGGAAGAACTGCGCCGAGCGGTGGGGCGCGAACCATTGGTGCCGGGGGTGCCGCTCGGGATGGTCGGTCAGCTGGTGCGGTTCGCGATCGTCGGCGTGTTGAGCACGCTGGCCTACCTGCTGCTTTACGTTGTGCTGCAATCGTTTACCGGTGCGCAGGTGGCGAACTTCCTGGCGCTGTTGATCACCGCGGTCGCCAATACGGCGGCCAACCGGGCCTTCACCTTCGGTGTGCGTGGGTCGACCGGTGCGGTGTCGCATCAGTTCCAAGGGCTGCTGATCTTCGGCATCGGGCTGGCGTTGACCAGTGGATCGCTGTTCACGCTGCATCACTGGGCGCCGAACGCGCCGGTGCATCTGGAGTTGTTCGTGCTGGTGCTCGCCAACCTGCTCGCCACCATCCTGCGGTTCGTCGGCTTGCGGTGGGTGTTCCGCAATACGCCGAGCCCAGCTCGGCGGACGGCAACCGAGCACAGTGATTCGAGCACCGCCGGGCCCGCGGACTCAGCGGCACCGGCGAGCCCGGTGGTGCGCGACGCCATGACCAACGAGGCGGATCCGCGATGACCGCGACCCTTGCGCCGCCGACCGAGGCATTGCCGCAGCCGACGCCCGAGCCCAAGATGCGTTGGGAATACCCGGCATTGGCGGCACTGCTGATCGGCACGGGAATCGCGTACCTGTGCAATCTGAGTTCGAACGGGTGGGCCAACTCGTTCTATTCCGCTGCGGTACAAGCGGGTTCGGTGTCCTGGAAAGCCTTCTTCTTCGGATCGTCGGATGCGGCGAACTCGATCACCGTGGACAAGCCGCCCGCCGCGCTGTGGTTGATGGAGTTGTCGGTGCGGGTGTTCGGGTTGAACAGCTGGAGCATGCTGGTACCCGAGGTACTGCTCGGAGTGGCGAGTGTGGCGCTGGTGTGGGCGACGGTGCGCAGGCCGTTCGGGCCCGCCGCAGGACTGCTCGCCGGGCTGGTGCTCGCGGTGACTCCGGTTGCGGCGCTGATGTTTCGGTTCAACAATCCGGATGCGCTACTGGTGTTCCTGATGGTCGCCGCGGCATGGGCGATGACGCGGGCGGTCGAGGACGGCCGGTGGCGGTGGCTGGTGCTGACCGGTGTGTTCATCGGATTCGGCTTCCTCACCAAGCAGCTACAGGTACTCCTGGTTGTTCCCCCGCTGGCACTGGCGTATTTGCTCGCCGGTCCGCCCGCGCTCGGCAAACGCATCCTTCAATTGTTCGCCGCCGCAGCCGCCATGATTGCGGCGGCAGGCTGGTGGCTGTTGGCCGTGGAACTGTGGCCCGCCGCGTCGCGGCCGTGGATCGGTGGCTCGCACGAGAATTCGATCCTCGAGCTCACGCTCGGCTACAACGGGCTCGGCCGCCTCAGCGGCAACGAGCGAGGCAGTGTCGGACCCGGTGGTGGAGATCTACCACCCGGCGGGAACGGCATGTGGGGCAGCACCGGCATCACCCGCATGTTCGAACCGGCACAGGGCGGTCAGATCGCCTGGTTGATCCCTGCCGCACTGGTGGCGCTGGTGGCCGGAATCCTGTTGCGCGGCAGGGCGGCCCGCACCGACCGCCAGCGTGCTTCGTTGATTCTTTGGGGCGGTTGGCTGTTGGTGACCGGATTGACCTTCAGCTTCATGGCCGGGATCTTCCACCAGTACTACACGGTGGCACTGGCTCCGGCTGTCGCCGCACTGGTCGGTGCGGGCGCGGTGCTGTTGTGGCGGGAACGGCAGCGACTCTGGGTCCGGTCGATGCTCGCGCTCGCCGTCGGTCTCACCACCGCGACGGCGTGGCTGCTGTTGTCCCGCAGCGTGCATTGGGTGCCGTGGCTGCGGTGGACCATCCTGATTGTCGGCGTACTCGCGACGGTGGCCGTGCTCATCTCCGCCCCGAGGAAGCTGGCCATTGTCTCCGCACTGGCCATCGCGTTCACCGGCCTGGCCGGACCGACCGCCTACGCCATCGACACCATCGCGACTCCGCATGTGGGCGCGATCCCGTCGGCGGGACCCAATGTCGGCGGATGGGGCATGTTCGGCCGCCCACCGTGGGCCGAGGAAATGAACGGGATGCCGGATGGCCCGGGCGACGGTCAACCCGGAAACGGCCCCGGCCCGCGGGGTGCGGTGCCGGGCATGGTTACCCGCGGACATGGCTCGGAAATGATGGTCGCCGGTGGCCTACTCGGCACGAGCAAACCCAGTGACAAAGTCGTCGCACTACTGGAACAGAACAGCGGCACCTACACCTGGGCGGGCGCGGCGGTCGGCTCCAACAGCGCCGCAGGCTTCCAACTGGCCACCGAACTCCCCGTCATGCCCATCGGCGGCTTCAACGGCAGCGACCCATCCCCTACCCTCGCGCAGTTCAAAGAGTATGTGGCGCAAGGGAAGATCCACTACTTCATCGGCGGCGAAGGTGGCGGCCGAGGAGGTCCCGGGTCTTCCGGCAAGTCCACCAGCTCCGAAATCACCCAGTGGGTGAAGGCGAACTTCACCGCCACCGAGGTGGACGGCGTCACCCTCTACGACCTGACCGCCACCAACTGACACCCGCGATCCGCATCGCTTCGTGATTCGAAGCGATGCGGATTTCGGCGCGCGGGCTACTTGGCGGGCGGGTAGGTGGCTTCGAGCCAGTCCGCGTAGCTGGGGCCCGCGAGGGTGGCGTGCGGGCTGGCGAGCAGGGTGCCGTTCTCGAAGCTTTCGCGGTCCGGGTTCGCCGGGTCGCTGACCTCGACGACGCGAGCGGGCGCGCCGCGGCGGGCGGCGAGCAGGGTTGCCGCGCCTGCCATGGTTTCCGGCTGCGGTCCCGCGATTTCCGGGAAGGGGCCGTCGGTGGCTGCCGGAGCAGGGTTGACCGCCAGGTCGACCAGGGCCTCGGCGACCGTGCGGGCGGCGACGAGCTGAGTGCGCATCTCGGCGAGGTAGGCCACGTCGCCCTGGGTGCCCCACTGGGTCATCACCTCGACCAGTTCGTGGAACTGGGCGGCGCGCAGGATCTGCACCGGGAGCGGGCCTGCCAGCAGGGCGCGCTCATGAGCGAGTTTGGCGGCGTTGTAGCCCGCGGTGGCGTTGTCGATGCCGATGATGGACACCACCACCAGGCGCTCGACACCTGCCTTTTGTCCGGCCTCGTGCAGATTGCGGGCGGCGGCGGTGAAGAATTCGGTCGCGATGTCCTTGTCGGCGGACGGGGTGCTCGACGCGTCGATGACGACCTGTACGCCATCGAGTGCCTCGACCAGACCGGCGCCGGTCTCGATGTCCACGCCGTTCTTCCGTGAGAACGCCACCACCTCGTGGCCCTGCTCGGTCAGCACATCCACCACGTGCTTGCCCAGCCGTCCGGTCGCCCCGGCCACCGCGATCTTCTTGGTCGTCGTCATGATTGCTGCTCCTCGGTGTCGGTGCGTTGTTCCGCGTTCACTGAGAGGACGACGCAGCACGACGGAGTGTGACAGTCACGCTGATCGACCGAGTATGCCGGTCAGCCGCTCCTGCGCGACGGTGCGCACCGCGGGGCTGAGATCTGTTTTCTCGGCGAGCAGTTCGAGCGTGCGGAGGAGCTGGAGGGCTTCGATGCGCTGCGTCAGATCGGGTTCGTCGGGGTCGAAGCCCGCCCCTTCGAGGAACGCGGGCCAGGCCGGAGTGAGGGCGTCTTGTCCGGCGGCACCGACCGACCAGGACCACCAGGCGGGGTCGAACAGCGGATCGGCCAGGCAGACGGATTCGAAATCGAGGAGGCCGGTGATGGTTTCACCATCGTGCAGGATGTTCACCGGGGTGAAGTCGCCGTGCGCGAGGACAACGGGGCGGTCGGCGAACAGCGTGGGCAGGGAACGCAGGGTTCGGTCCAGGGTGGCGCGTTGCGCAACGGAGAGCTCCACCTGCGCGGCCCAGACGGTCGCGCTTTCTACCAGGCGGGTGGGGGTCGCCCAGAGGTCGTCGAGTTGCAGACCCGCCGTCGGCAGCCGACGGAACGCGGCGAGCAGGGTGCCCATCTCGCGGGCGATGGCGGGGAATCGTGGGCTGGCCAGGCCGATTTCGTCGCTGGCGGGGATGGGGACGCCGGGCAGGGCGTCGAAGACGATCCAGGCCGGGTCGGCGTCGAGGTCGAATCGCCGGATCCGCGGAATGGTGATGCCGCGTTTGGCGGCCGGTTCCAGCAGGGTGTGCATGATCCGGAGGCGGCGTTCGGCGTCGTCGGGGTCGCGGTAGCGCTGCAGGACCATCCGGTCGCCGTCGGCGAGGGTGAGTAGGTCGGTGCGGTTCTGGAAACCCCATTCGGCGGGCGCGCTACCGGCAATCGGCTGGCCGAGGGTCTGCTCGAGCCCGCCGTACTCCGCACTGTCCATACGGCAGACCCTAAGGCAAGCGCGGCCTCCCGCGCGCCGATCAGCGGCGCGGCGGGGTCCCCAGCAATTGGGGTCGACAAGACCAGGGGCGATCAATACCGTGCTTTCATGGGTTTGGGCGATGACCGATTCCGTGCTGCCGGCGCGGCTTTCGAAGTTGCGGTGCGCAAGAGCGACCCCGAGGAAACGCAGCGGGCGCACGCGGAGTTGATCGAATCACTCGACGGGGCGAGCCCGGAAGTGCTTGCGCAGGGCTGCCGTCGACTGGCCGACCTGCTCGACGAGGTGCCGCCGGGAGTACGGGCGAATATCGCGAACGTGATCGGCGCGTACGCGCAGACCAGCGCGGATGCGGTGGCGTGCGCTCCTCGAATACTCGCCAACCTCGCCAAAACCCTCGACCACGCCCGGGAGTTCGCCGAGCGGTGGAAGGCCACCACCGACG
Organism: Nocardia iowensis; assembly: GCF_019222765.1. Classification (NCBI taxonomy): domain Bacteria; kingdom Bacillati; phylum Actinomycetota; class Actinomycetes; order Mycobacteriales; family Nocardiaceae; genus Nocardia; species Nocardia iowensis. Next base: position 8,446,121 of record NZ_CP078145.1, read on the forward strand.
ACGATCTGCCCGATCCGGAAACGACGGACGTGGATGAGGCCATGCTCGATCAGTTCGGCCTGCGGCCCCTCATGGCCTGGTGGACGCTGGCCAACTGGATTTCGCCCGCACTGGCCGTGCTCCAGCATCGGGAGGTTCGAAAGCTGTTCGGCCGCAGGGGATGCGAGATGCTGTCCGAGCGGCACAACGCGCTGGCCGAAGTCTCCGGCAGATGGCACAAAGAACTCGCCTACATGCTGCTCATCTTGGACGACGAACCCCTCGTCGCCCTACATCGGGAGACCGGCACCGGCTATCGGCTGCGAATGTCCGGGATCGGGGACAACTTCCAGCTGCACACCCTGCTCGCCGATGCGTTGATCGGCGGACAGCACCTGCCCGGCGAGCCACCCTCCGCAGAGGCGGTGGCGATGTGCCGAGACGTCGAAGGCCAGGTACTCACCGTCGGCTCCTTCAATCTTGTTGCCCCCGACGGGACTTGGATCTGGAACGAGGGCACGCCGGCCGATATTCCGGTCGTCGAGGGCGCTCGGCTACTGGTCCTCGATCCGCCGCCGTACCAACGTAATTGGCCCGCCGGGCGGTACTTCCCCTTCGTACCCGCCGATTTGGTGCTGGAACGGGTGCTGACCGCGGAGGAGACCGCGGCCTGGTTCACCCATGTCGCACCGGCCGACACAGCCGAAGCCTGATCGCGCCAGGCCAACCTGTTCGCGCCGGGCAAACCTCAGCGCGGCGCGTTCAACGCGGCGTGCAGCGTCGCCGCCCACTGCTGGACGATCTCCTTGCGCCGCGCCGAGTCGTCGGTGAGCACGTCGGCCAGGCCGAGCCCACGCGCCAAGTCGAGGGTGGCCTGCACCAAGTGGTGGGTGACCGGGTCGGAGTCGTCGACGCCGAGCGCCTCCACCGCCCGCCGATGCGAGACCCGGCCGAACTTGGCTTCCAGCGGAACGATGCGTTCCCGCAGCGCCGCATCGGCGGCCGCGTGCGTCCACACCTGCAACGCCGCCTTGAACAGCGGACTGGTGTAGGACTCGACCAGGCCGGCCACCACGGCCTCGGTGCGGCCGACCCCGTCGGCCAAGGCCGCGACCGCGATGGCCTCGTCCTTGGCCTGTTGGGTTCGGCTGTCGAACATGTACTCGAGCGCGGCGGTGATCAGGTCTTCCCTGGTCGGGAAATGATGCTGCGCCGCGCCCCTGGACACCCCGGCCCGCTCGGCGACGACCGCGACCGTCGCTGCCGCCCAGCCGGTTTCGGCAAGACAGTCGATGGTCGCCTCCAGCAGGCGCTGCCGGGTGGCTCGGCTGCGGTCCTGCTTGGGTTCGTGGGGAGTGGCCATGGAGGCTATTCTGCCCAGCTCGCCGGACGCCGCTGCAGGAAGGCCAGCATGCCCTCGTGCACCTCGGCGGTACCGAAGAAGCTCGCCGACCGCGCGGCCAGCTCGTCGGCCGAGACGTCGAACTCGGCGAGCATGGCCGCGTTGACCAGTCGCTTGCTCTCGGCCAGGCCCTGCGGGGAGCCCTTGCGCAGCTCCCCACGCAGCCGCGCCACCTCCGCCACCGGGTCGGCGGCGCTGAAGGTGATCAGCCCGATCCGCTCGGCGACGTCGGCGCCGAACTTCTCGCCGGTCAAGTAGTACCTGCTCGCCGCGCGCGAGGTGAGCCGCGGCAGCAGGGTCAGCGAAATCATGAACGGCGCCAGCCCGATGCGCACCTCGGTGAGCGCGAAACTGCTCGCCGGGCCCGCCACCGCGATATCGCAGGCCGCGACGATGCCCATGCCACCTGCCCGCACATTGCCGTCGATCTGCGCGATCACCGGCTTGGGCGTGGCGATGAGCCGACGCAGCACGCCGATCATGACGCGGGTGCGTTCGTCGGCGGCCACCGCCGGGTCGGCATTGCTGGCCTCGCTGAGGTCGGCGCCCGCGCAGAAGGTGTTGCCGGTGTGCGCGAGCACGATGCCGCGCACCTTGTCGTCGGCGGCGGCGTCGTCGAGTCCCTGGAGGAGCTCGGCGACGAGTTTGGCCGACAACGCATTGCGGTTGTGCGGTGAATCGAGGGTGAGCGTCGCGAAGCCGTCCGCGACGTCGTAGCGGACGTAGGGCGCGGTGGATGTCTCGGTCATCGAGCCTCCTGCTAGTAGGACTTGGGCAGGCCGAGCGAGTACTGGGCGACGAAGTTCAGCACCATTTCGCGGCTGACCGGGGCGATCCGGCCGATCCGGGCGGCGGCGAGCATGGCGGCGAGACCGTATTCCTTGGTCAGACCCGCGCCGCCGTGCGTCTGAATCGCCTGGTCGAGCGCCTTGATACTGGCCTCCGCCGCAGCGTATTTCGCCATGTTGGCGGCCTCGGCGGCACCCATCTCGTCACCGGTGTCGTAGAGCGTCGCGGCCTTGCGCATCATCAATTTCGCGAGTTCCAGCTCGATCTTCACCTGGGCCAGCGGATGCGAAATGCCTTGGTGCGCACCGATCGGCGTCTTCCATACGGTGCGTTCCTTAGCGTATTCCACCGCCCGGTCGATGGCGTAGCGGCCGAGGCCGATCGCCATCGCGGCGCCCATGACCCGCTCCGGATTGAGGCCCGCGAACAGCTGCATGAGTGCGGCGTCCTCCTTGCCGACCAGTGCGTTGGCGGGCAGGCGGACGTCGTCGAGGAACAGCGTGAACTGGTGGTCCGGCTCGATGATGTCCATTTCCTGTGGCGTCTTGTGGAAGCCCTCGGCGTCGGTCGGCACGATGAACAGGGCCGGCTTGAGCTTGCCGGTCTTGTGGTCTTCGGTACGCGACACGATGAGCACGGCCTCGGCCTGGTCCACGCCGGAGATGAAGATCTTGCGGCCGTTGAGGATCCAGTCGTCACCGTCGCGGCGCGCGGTGGTGGTGATCTGGTGCGAGTTGGAGCCCGCGTCCGGCTCGGTGATGCCGAAGACCATCTTGGCGGTGCCGTCACCGAGCTTGGGCAGCCACTGCTGCTTCTGCTCGTCGGTGCCGTACTTGGTGATGATGGTGCCGCAGATAGCCGGGGAGACGACCATGAGCAGCAGGCCCGCGCCCTGGGCGGAGAGCTCCTCCATGACCAGCGCCAGCTCGTACAGGCCCGCACCACCGCCGCCGTACTCCTCGGGCAGGTTCACGCCGAGGAAGCCGAGTTTGCCTGCCTCATCCCACAATTCGCTCAGCGGTTCGTTGGCGCGCGCCTTGGGCAGCACATAGTCGCGGTAGTTGTACTTCGCGGCCAGCGCGGCCACCGCGGCCCGCAGCGCCTGCTGCTCTTCGGTTTCGATGAAACTCATTTAGACTCCTGGGTTTCGTTGCCCTCGGCGGGGTCGACGACGGCGAGGACGGCACCGACATCGACCTGCTGGCCGACGGTGACGTTGACGGCACTGAGCACACCGGCGGCGGGCGCGGCGATGGTGTGCTCCATCTTCATCGCCTCCAACCACAGAATGGGTTGGCCCTGTTCGACCCGGCTGCCGACCTCGGCGCCGAGCCGGATCACGCTGCCGGGCATGGGCGCCAGCAGTGAGCCGGTGGCCACCTGGTCGGCGGGATCACTGAAGCGAGGCAGTCTGCGCACGCTGACCGGACCGAGCGGCGAGTCGACGCACACCAGCTCGCCGTACCGGGCGACGGCGAAATGCCTTCGGACCGGGCCGCGTTCGCCGGGAACGGCGAGAACCACCCGATCCGTGGCGGCCTCGACGAGCTCGAGTCCGTCGTAGCCGTCCACCGAGACGACGCCGCGGGTGTAGCGGTAACCGACATCGTGCGTTCCGCTGGTGCGACTCTCGAACAGCTTGTGCGTCGATTGCGACGGCAGGTTCCGCCAGCCGCTCGGCAGCCCGCCGCCGACCCGGGCAGCTGTCCGATTCGCCGCGGCGTCGGCCAGTGCGGCGGCCACGATGGACAGTGCCTCGTCCGCCGCGGACACCAAAGGTGCTGCGAGCGTGTCCAGTCCGTGCGTGTCGAAGAAGGCGGTGTCGGTGTCGCCCGCCAGGAAGGCCGGGTGGCGCAGCACCCGGACCAGCAGGTCGCGATTGGTGACCAGGCCGTGAATCTTCGCTCGATGCAACGCGGTGGCCAGCAATCGCGCTGCCTCGCTCCGTGTTTCGGCGTAGGAGATGACCTTGGCCAGCATCGGGTCGTAATGCACGCCGACGATCGAGCCGTCCACCACGCCGGTGTCCAGGCGCACACCCGGGCGGTCCAGCAGGTCGAATTCCGTCGCTACCAAGGGAATGTCGATGCGGTGCACGGTGCCGCTCTGCGGTTGCCAGTCGTGCGCGGGGTCTTCGGCGTACAGCCGGACCTCGATCGAATGCCCGTGCATCGCAGGCGGTTCGGTGGGCAGCGCATCGCCGGAAGCCACCTCGAGTTGCAGGCGAACCAGATCCAGGCCGGTGGTGCATTCGGTGACCGGATGCTCCACCTGGAGGCGGGTGTTCATCTCCAGGAAGAAGAAGTCACCGCGTTCGTCGGCGAGGAACTCCACCGTGCCCGCGCCGGTGTAACCGATCGCACCAGCGGCGAGCCTGGCCGCCTCGAACAGCCGCGCCCGCATCCCGTCGGTGCGCTCGACCAGCGGCGAGGGCGCTTCCTCGATCACCTTCTGGTGGCGGCGCTGGATGGAGCACTCGCGCTCGCCGACCGCCCAGATGGTGCCGTGCGTATCGGCCATGACCTGGACCTCGATGTGACGGCCGGTTTCCAGGTACCGCTCACAGAACACCGTGGGATCGCCGAAGGCCGATTGCGCCTCGCGCCGAGCCGCTTCGATCTGTGGTTCCAGCTCGCCGAGGCTGCGCACCACACGCATGCCGCGACCGCCGCCACCGGCGGATGCCTTGATCAGGACCGGTAGCTGCGCCTCGGTGACCTCGGCCGGATCGAGTTCGGCGAGCACCGGGACACCGGCGGCGTCCATCATCTTCTTCGAGGCGACCTTGGAGCCCATCTGCTCGATGGCCTCGACCGGTGGGCCGATCCACACCAGCCCGGCCGCGAGCACCGCCCTGGCGAAATCGGCGTTCTCGGAAAGGAATCCGTAGCCGGGGTGGATCGCATCGGCGCCGGTGGCCAGCGCGGCATCGATGATCAGTTCACCGCGGAGGTAGGTCTCTCCCGGTGTATTACCCGGCAGGAGCACTGCCGCATCAGCCTCGGCCACATGCGGGGCCGCGGCATCCGCCTCGGAGTAGACCGCCACCGTGCCGAGACCCATCCGGCGGCAGGTGGCGAAGACGCGGCGGGCGATCTCACCACGGTTGGCAACCAGGACATTCGTGATATGCCCGCCCGTCACCCGGCCACCGCCCCCCATCGAATCGCTGCGCGATGCTGTCATGGTTCGCCTCACATTCGGAAGACGCCGAAGCCATCGGCGCCCTTGATCGGGGCATTGTGAATGGCCGACAAGGACATTCCCAATACGGTGCGGGTATCGCGCGGATCGATGACGCCGTCGTCGTACAGCCGCCCGGACATGAACATCGCCAGCGACTCCGCCTCGATCTGCGCCTCGATCATGGCGCGCATCCCGGCGTCGGCCTCCTCGTTGAAGGGCTGGCCCTTGGCTTCGGCGGCCGCCCTGCCGACGATCGAGATGACGCCCGCCAGCTGCGCACCGCCCATGACGGCGGATTTCGCACTGGGCCAGGCGTAGACGAAGCGCGGATCGTAGGCGCGCCCGCACATGCCGTAGTGCCCGGCGCCGTAGGAGGCGCCCATCAGCACCGAGATGTGCGGCACCTTGGAGTTGGCGACCGCGTTGATCATCATCGCGCCGTGCTTGATGATGCCCTTCTGCTCGTACTCCTTGCCGACCATGTAGCCGGTGGTGTTGTGCAGGAACAGCAGTGGCGTGTCGGACTTGTTCGCCAACTGGATGAACTGGGTCGCCTTCTGCGACTCCTCGGAGAACAGCACGCCCCGCGCGTTGGCGAGGATGCCGACCGGATACCCGTGCAGCTCAGCCCATCCGGTGACCAGGCTGCTGCCGTACAACGGCTTGAACTCGTCGAAATCGGAGCCGTCGACAATGCGCGCGATCACCTCGCGCGGATCGAACGGGATCTTCAGATCGGACGGGACGATGCCGAGCAGATCCTCGGGGTTGTACAGCGGCTCGATCACCTCGGCACGCGGCGCGGGCCCCTGCTTGCGCCAGTTGAGCCGCCGGACGATGGCGCGACCGAGGCGAATCGCGTCCTGCTCGTCCACCGCGTAATAGTCGGCCAGGCCGGAGACGCGGGCGTGCATGTCGGCGCCGCCGAGCGATTCGTCGTCGGATTCCTCGCCGGTGGCCATCTTGACCAGCGGCGGGCCACCGAGGAACACCTTGGAGCGTTCCTTGATCATCACCACGTGATCGGACATGCCGGGAATGTAGGCACCGCCCGCCGTCGAGTTGCCGAAGACGAGCGCGATGGTCGGAATACCGGCGGCCGATGCCTGGGTGAGATCGCGGAACATGCGCCCACCGGGGACGAACACTTCCTTCTGCGTCGGCAGATCCGCGCCGCCGGACTCCACCAGGGAGATCACCGGCAGCCGGTTCTCGCGGACGATGTCATTGATGCGCAACGTCTTTCGCAGTGTCCACGGATTCGAGGTGCCGCCGCGCACGGTCGGGTCGGGCGCGACGATCATGCATTCGACGCCCTCCACGATGCCGATGCCCGCGATAGTGCTCGCGCCGACGTGGAATTCGCTGCCCCAGCCGGCCAGCGGGCACAGCTCCAGGAACGGCGAGTCCTCGTCGATGAGCAGTTCGACCCGCTCACGCGCGGTCATTTTGCCGCGCTTCCGGTGCCGAGCCAGCTTGTCCGGGCCGCCACCGGCGATCGCCTTGGCGAATTCGCCCTCGACTTCGGCGAGCTTGGCCGCCATGGCTTCCGCCGCCGCGGCGTAGTCCGGTGACGCGGTATCCAGCGTGCTCCGCAGTGTCGTCATGACTGGTACCCCAATCGTTTGGCGGCAAGGCCGGTGAGGATTTCGGTGGTGCCACCGCCGATGCCGAGGATGCGCATGTCGCGGTACTGGCGTTCCACCTCGGATTCGCGCATGTAGCCGAGACCGCCGAACAGCTGGACGGCCTGGTTGGCCACCCACTCGCCCGCTTCGACGGCGGTGTTCTTGGCGAAGCACACCTCGGCGATCAGGTCCGTCTCACCATTCGCGCTGCGCTGCGCCACATCTCGGGTGTAGACGCGGGCGACGTCGATCCGGCGGGCCATCTCGGTGACCGTGTTCTGCACGGCCTGCCTGCTGATCAGCGGGCGGCCGAAGGTTTCCCGGGTGCGGACCCAGTCCAGGGTGAGATCGAGGCAGCGCTGCGCGCTCGAATACGCCTGCACCGCAAGGCCGACGCGTTCACTGACGAACGCGCCCGCGATCTGGAAGAATCCGGAGTTCTCCGGCCCGATCAGGTTCTCCACCGGCACCCGGACATCCACATAGGACAGCTCCGCGGTGTCGGAGGCACGCCAGCCCATCTTGTCCAGCTTGCGGCTGACCGTGAAACCCGGTGTGCCCTTCTCCACCACGAGCAGCGAAATCCCGCCGGAGCCGGGGCCGCCCGTGCGTACCGCGGTGACCACGTAGTCGGCGCGACAGCCTGAGGTGATGTAGGTCTTCGCGCCGTTGACGATGTAGTGGTCGCCGTCGCGGCGCGCGGTGGTGGTGAGGTGGCCGACGTCGGAGCCGCCGCCGGGTTCGGTGACGGCGAGCGAGCCGATCTTCTCCCCGGCCAAGGTCGGTCGCGCCCAACGCTCGATCTGCTCGGTATTGCCCGAGGCGATCATGTGCGGCACCGCGATGCCGCAGGTGAACAGCGACGCGAACAGCCCACCGGAGGCACCGGCCTGATGCATTTCCTCGCAGACGATCATCGCGTCGATGCCGTCGCCGCCGGAACCGCCCACCGATTCCGGAAACTGGATGCCGAGCAGGCCGAGGGCACCGGCTTTCTTGTGTAGCTCGCGCGGGATCTCCCCGTCGCGCTCCCACTCGTCCAGGTAGGGCAGGACTTCCCGCTCGGCGAAACCCCGTACGGTGGCCCGCAATTCGCGGCGCTCCGGGGTGTTCCAAGGACTGACCACGTGCCCACCCGTCGCCCGACCGCCACCCCTGGTCGAATCGCTTCGCGATACTGAATTCATAACAGCTCCAATGGGATATCGAGATGACGGGACCGCAGCCATTCGCCGAGTCCCTTGGCCTGGGGGTCGAATCGCGCCTGATAGGCGACGCCCTGACCGAGTAGGCCTTCGATGATGAAGTTCACCGCCCGCAGGTTGGGCAGCACATGCCGGGTGACCGTCAGCGGGGCGGTTTCGGGGAGCAGTTCTTTGACGCGCTCGACGGTGAGTGTGTGCACCAGCCAGCGCCACTGCTCGTCGGTGCGCACCCAGACGCCGACATTGGCGTTGCCGCCTTTGTCACCGCTACGGGCCAGCGCGATCGTGCCCAGCGGTGCCCGGCGAGTTTCGCTGGCAGGCAACGGCTCCGGCAGTGCGGGCTCGGCGACATCGGCAAGTGACAGCGTGTCCACTGCCGGTGCGATATCGACGCGGGACCCGTCCGGCAGCACCGCGACATGCGGCACCTCGGTGGCATCGACGAAACCGGGCGTGTACACGCCGTACGGAGAACCGTTGCCGGGCAACGTCGTAAAGCTGCACCCTGGATAGCTGGCCAGGGCCAATTCGACCGCCACGCTGGAGAAGGCGCGGCCGACCTTGTTCGGGTCCGGATCACGCACCACGCAGCGCAGCAGCGCGCTGGCCTGCTCCTCGGTGTCCGCGTCCGGCCGGTCGAGCCGCGCGAGCGTCCAATCCAGTTCGGCGGGCTTGGCGGGCAGCCAGGATTCCAGCTGTCGTTGTGCCAGTGCGGCTTTCGCCTCGATGTCGAGGCCGGTGAGGATGAACTCCATCTCGTTGCGGAAACCACCGAGGGTATTCAGGGAAACCTTCAGCTGCTCCGGCGGCGCCTCGCCGACGACCCCGCTGATCAGCACCCGATCGCGGCCGTCGGCGCTGAGCCGGATGGCGTCCAGCCGTGCCGTCACATCGGGACCGGCGTACCTCGCGCCCTGGATCTCGTACATGAGTTGCGCTGCGACGGTGTCGACGGTGACCGCACCGCCGGTGCCGTCGTGCTTGGTGATGACACTGCTGCCGTCGCTCCGGATTTCGGCGATCGGGAAGCCTGGCCTGCCGAGGTCGGCGAGTTCGGTGAAGAACGCGTAGTTGCCGCCGGTGGCCTGGGTGCTGCATTCGATGACGTGCCCGGCCACCACCGCGCCCGCCAGCTGGTCGTAATCGGTGCGGCCCCAGCCGAAGTGGGCCGCCGCCGGGCCGACGATCACCGATGCGTCGGTGACCCGGCCGGTGACCACGATGTCCGCGCCCGCGTTCAGGCATTCGACGATGCCCCACGCACCGAGGTAGGCGTTGGCGGTGAGCGGGGCGCCGAGGCCGAGTTCGCCTGCGCGCGCGACCAAGTCGTCGCCTTCGACGTGCGCGATCTTCGCGTCGAGACCCAGATCGGCGGCCACCTTGCGCAATCGCTGCGCCAGGCCAGCGGGATTGAGGCCGCCCGCGTTCGTGACGATCTGCACGTTGCGTTCCAGCGCCAGCCCGAGGCAGTCCTCGATCTGCTTGACGAAGGTCTTGGCGTAGCCGAGGCCCGGATCCTTCATCCGATCGCGGCCGAGGATCAACATGGTGAGCTCGGCCAGATAGTCGCCGGTGAGCACGTCGAGCTGCCCGCCTTCGAGCATCTCGCGCATGGCGCTCAGGCGATCACCATAGAAGCCGGAACAGTTGCCGATCCGGAGCACGTCCGTGTTGGCGGCCAGCACACTCATCAGCGGGAATGCCTCCTGTAAACGGCGAACCGTCAGGGCACAGCCGCGTGCCGCACCCGTGAAGTCCGCGTTCCGGAGACCAGCATCACACCCCCGCCAGAAAAAAGCAAGCGCGCGTGCTTGTTAATCACGGATGGGTCAGAGTTTTTGGCCGCGTGGCCGCAGCGTGTTCGCGGCCCCTGAATGTCAGCATCGCGTAGCGATTCGATGAGGGGCGGTGGTCGGGCGACGGGTGGGCCTCGCGCTGTGGTGCTCGGGTGGGGGCGCGAACATTCAGCGCGGCAAACGCTGCACAATCAACACGGTGTCTACCGACGTCAGTGTGATTCTGCTGTTCGCACTCGCTGGGTTTCTGCTCGGCGGGGCCTACTCGACCTGGAAAACCGCGCGCAAGTTGGCGATCGCGCTCGCGGTGCTGGCCGTGCTCGCCGCTGCGGGCGGCATCGCCTGGTGGGTGGGGAGCTGACTCAGTTCTCGGCGAGTTTGAAGATGCGCAGGTCCTCCGGGACGCCGCTCAGCGGCGCGGCGAAGAAGCTGCGGCGGTACGGCTTGACCACGTAGCCCAGTTCCTCGAGGATCTCCGGCCGCAGCGATTGCAGCGTCGCCTCGGACAGCATGGTGTTGCCGTTGCCGCCCGCCTCCATGACGCGGGCCGCGATGGTGACGTCCACGCCGAGCCAGTCGCCGCCGATCTCGCGCGGTGAGCCGGTATGCAGGCCGATCCGCATCTGGGGGCGGTAATCGCGCACCTTCACCTCGGCCAGGTTGCGCTTGGCATTGATCGCGGCGCGGACCGCCCGTTCGGCCGACGGGAACACCGCCATCACGCCGTCGCCCATCCGCTTGACCACCTGACCACCGCGTTCGGCGATCGGCGGCTCGATGGCCTTCGCGACGCGGCGCAGCAGTTCCAGGGTCGCCTCGTCGCCTGCCGAGAGGGACCAGCTGGAGAACGCCACCAGGTCGGTGAACATGACAGTTACTTCTGCGCTACCTTTGCCGCGGCCGACTCGTTCCAGCATCGCCTGCCAGACCTGCAAAGCGCCGAAACCGATCTCCCTGGCCGCGCTCGGAGTGCCACCGACCAGCTTGTCCGCGGCGCGTGCGACGGCACGCGCACCGCCGGGGCCGGTGACCGACAGCGGGTCACCGAAGGACGGGTCACCTGGGAGCTGCTCGCGCGCCTTGCGGAGCACACCGATGAAATCGGTCCGATTGTTCGCCGCGTTCATCAGCGCGGAAAGCTGGCCCTTGCGCAGGCCGGCCCCGGGACGACGGAGGGGACCGTCCCCGTCCGCGGGCACCAGCGGGATGACCACCTCGGGCGGGATGCCGTTGTCGTCCTCCGGCTCCGGCCCGGGCGCGGCACCGCCGGAAGGTGTTTCGCTCACGCCCAGAGGGTATCTCAGCCGACCTGTCGTCGGCGGATCACTGATCATCGCCACCTGCTACCTCCCGACGGACGAAGCGGGCACAACATTGGGGCCGCCGATGGATAACGAGCTGGTTGCTGGCTCGAACTCTACTCGCGGATTCGACGGCGATGAAGCGACGTGTTTCACAGTTTCCGCGATGTTCACATGGGCCATCGACCGGCAATAATGCCCCGCCCACTCAACACCATCGGCCCGGTGCGAAGGGGATCGCACCGGGCCGATGGGTTACACCGTCCGCCGGGCAGTGGCGGGGCGGTGACGGGGCGCGCGGACCTCCCGACAAGGTCGGCGCCCCAGACCCGAGTGGCGAGGGAAGGCGACTCGGGTGGCTTGTGGAGTTACGCGTCGCGCTGGTTGATCATGATCAGCGCGGCGCCGTAGACGATCGCCGTGAAGGCGACGAAGTAGAGCAGGCTGCCCCACGGGCCCCAGTGCCAATTGGCACCGGATTCCTGAACGCTGAGGAAGTGGCTCGCGTTCTGGAAGGGCAGGAACGGTGTCACATTGCGGCCGAAGCTGCCGAAGGCGCCGAGCAGCGGCTCGATCAGCAAGGACCACAACACGATCAGCGAGATGGCGGCCGCCGACTGGCGGACCAGGACGCCGACGCCGATGGCGACCGCGATCATCAGGAAGGCGTAGATCGGGATGCCGTAGACGGCACGCCATTGCCCGTCCAAGGTCAGGTTCGCCGCGGGGGCTGACCCGCCGATGGCCTTGGCCACCCCGATGGCGAGGAAGGCGAGGATCGTGGTGAGCACGGCGCTGAAGACGCCGACCAAGAAAGTCTTGGTCACCAGCACCTTGGTGCGATCGGGCACCGCCTGGAACGTCGTGCGGATGACCCCGAAGCGGTATTCGCTGGTCACCGTCAACGCCGCCATGATCATCAGGACCATCACGCCGAAGCCGACGACGCCCGCCGTCGCGGTGCTCACGTCCAGTGTGGGTGTTCCCTCCGCGGGATCGTCCCCCGCGGACTTGGTGACCAGCGCGAACAGCGCGGCAAGCCCGAGGGCGAGCACGACAACGATGGCCGAACACCACCAGGGCGACCTGGTCGAGGTGAGCTTGATTCGTTCTGCTGCCAGCACGCCCATCAGAGCGCACCTCCCATCACCTGATCGAAGCCTTCGCCGTGGTACTGCACGGCGCCGCCGGTCATCCGCATGAACGCTTCCTCCAGCGAGGCGCGTTGCGGGGCCAGCTCGAACAGCGTGATGTCGTTCGCGCCCGCCAGTTTGCCGACCGCGTCACTGGTCACGCCCGCCACGACGAGCGCGGGGCCGTCCTGGCCGGTGCCGTCTTCGCGGACCGTCATGCCGGTCGAGGTGAGCACGCTGCGCAATTGGTCGAGCTGCGGGCTGCGCACCCGTACCGACTGCTCGGAGGCGCGCTCGATGAATTCCTGGGTGGTCGAGTCGGAGATGAGCTGGCCGCGGCCGATCACCACGAGGTGTTCGGCGGTCTGCGCCATCTCGGAGAGCAGGTGGCTGGAGACCAGGACGGTGCGGCCCTCGGCGGCCAGCCGCTGCATGAACCGGCGGATCCACAGGATGCCCTCCGGGTCGAGGCCGTTGACCGGCTCGTCGAACAGCAGCACCTGAGGGTCGCCGAGCAGGGCACCGGCCAGGCCGAGCCGCTGGGACATGCCGAGGGAGAAGCCGCCCGCGGTCTTGCCCGCCACCTCGGACAGGCCGACCAGCCGCAGCACCTCCTCCACCCGCGACTTGGGGATGTCGTTGGAGGCGGCCATCCACTCCAGGTGAGCGCGCGCCGAGCGATTCGGATGCACCCACTTGGCGTCGAGCAGCGCGCCGACCTGGCGTAGCGGATGGTCCAGTTCGCGGTATGGCTTGCCCTTGATGAGTGCGGTACCCGCCGTGGGCTTGTCCAGCCCCAGGATCATCCGCATCGTCGTCGACTTACCGGCTCCGTTCGGGCCCAGGAACCCCGTCACCTGTCCGGGTCGAACGGTGAAGGAAAGATCCTGAACCGCGACGGTCTGCCCGTAGTGCTTGGTCAGCCCTCTCAGCTCGATCATGGTCACCAGCATTCCGGAAAACTCGGCGGCGCGCGTCACTACTAAGTGTCGTGTTCGATCATCCTCAGGTATGACACATCCCCTACTAGCCCCGACGGACACCCTGACCCGCGAGGACGCTGCGAACGAAGGCGTGTTCGGACCAGCCGGAGGGACTGAAGGACAACTTACATCCGGGACGACCGGACCGGCCGAAGCGTGCCTCCAGCAGGGCTGACCGGTGGAGGCACGCGTGCGGATCAGAGCGCGGGGGACGACGCTTGGGCCCAGAACCGCTTGGGGATGCGTCCGGCCTGGCGGGCCAGATAGCCCGCGCGCACCGCGGCGGCCATCGCCTCGGCCATCAATTCCGGTTGACGAGCCCTGGTCACCGCCGTGGCCAATAGGACTGCCGAGCAGCCGAGTTCCATGGCGAGGGCGGCGTCGCTGGCGGTGCCGATGCCCGCGTCCAGGATGACCGGGACCTTCGCCTCCGCGACGATCATCTCGATGTTGTGCGGGTTGCCGATGCCGAGGCCGGTGCCGATCGGGGAGCCGAGCGGCATCACCGCGACGCAGCCCGCGTCCTCCAGGCGGCGGGCCAGGATCGGGTCGTCGGTGGTGTAGGGCAGCACGACGAAACCGTCATCGACGAGTTGTTCGGCGGCGGTGACCAATTCGATCGGGTCGGGCAGCAGGGTGCGTTCGTCGGCGACGACCTCCAGCTTGACCCAGTTGGTGTCCAGCGCCTCGCGGGCCAGCTGGGCGGTGAGCACCGCCTCCGCCGCGGTGCGACAGCCCGCGGTGTTGGGCAGGGGCGCGATGTTCAAGCGCTTCAACAGATCCAGCACGCCCGTGCCGCCCGCGGCGTCCACCCGGCGCATGGCGACCGTGGTGAGTTCGGTGCCGGAGGCGATCAGCGCCTCCTCCAGCACGGCGAGGTTGTCCGCGCCGCCGGTGCCCATGATGAGGCGGGAACCGAACTCGCGGTCCGCGATTCGCAGCTTTGCGGTTGCCTCAGCCACCTTGGACCGCCGTCAGCACCTCGATCTGCCAGCCCCGCCCGACCGGCTCGTCCCAGCGAGACTTGGGGAACACCGCGCCGTCCACCGCGAGCGCGATGCCCTGACACGGCAGTTCGAGACGGCTGAGCAGCTCACGGACGGTGAGGGTTTCGGCGAACTCGTGATCTGTGCCGTTCACGGTGACGCCGATGGGTACGGATGTCGAAGTCATCGAACTCCTCCTGCGGATGACAAAGGCGACGGCGGGTGCGCCGTCGAAAAACGTTGCGGGTCGGCGAGTTCCGCCTCGGGCAACGGGGTACCGGCGAGCTGGGCGAGCACCGCGTCCACGGTGAGCGGCATGGTCAGCATGCCGTTGCGGCCGTGGCCGGTGGCCGCGACGACCCGGTCGCTCAGCCTGCCGAGCAAGGGCAGGTTGTCCGGGGTGCCTGGGCGCGCGCCCGCGCTCGCCTCGGCCAGCTCGTATTCGCCGATGCCGGGGAATATCGCCTCGGCGTCGGCGATCAGGTCACGAACACCGGCGACGGTCACCGCGGTGTCGAAACCCGCCTCGTATTGTGTTGCGCCGACCACGATTCCGTCGGCGCGCGGCACCAGGTAGACCGCCCGGCCGTGCACCCGGGCCCGAATGACACGGTGTGGCGCGGGGGCCACGCCAGGGCGGTGGCGCAGGCGCAGGATCTCGCCCTTGATCGGACGAACCGGCAATTCGGGCCACAGCCGAGCGGAGGCCGCACCCGCGGCGAGGACGATCTGATCGTGCGGGAGGGTGTCCAGCGCGTCGACGGATTCGGCGCGGATTCGCACTCCGGCCGCCTCGGCTGCCTGGCGCAGGGCGGTGACCAAACGCCGGTTGTCGATGGCGGGCTCGCCGGGCGCGTGCAGTCCGGCCCGCACGGTGCGCGCGAGGTTCGGTTCCAACGCGCGGACACCGGCACGATCCAGGACTTGGAGCTCATGACCGCGGCCACCGGCCCATTCGGCGACCGTGCGCAGGTCGGCCACGTCGGCCGAGTCCAGCGCGACGGTGAGCGTCGCGTCCGCCACGAAGACCGATACCCCGGTGGCGGTGTCGATCCGCGCGGCGAACTCCGGCCAGCGGGCCAGCGAGGCGGCGCCGAACTCGAGCACCCGGTCCTCCCCCGGCCAGCCCTCGGAGAACGGGGCGAGCATGCCACCGGCCACCCAGGATGCGCCGGAGCCGTCGGCCGGGTCGTAGAGAGTGACCGACCAGCCCGCCTCGGCGGCCCGCCAGGCCACGCCGAGCCCGATGACGCCGCCACCTACGACGGCCAGCGTCCGCATCCTGTTCCACCTGCCTCTGTGTCCGATCGGCGGCGCTCACGGGCCCTTCGTGGTCCACGTTTCGCTACCGCCGGGGCGTCGCGCCCGCCGCCGGGTCCGGCGGCGTTCGCGGGTCCCGTATTACCCGTCTACCGACCCGTCGCGCACACCGCTGTGTTCGATCAATGGCGTTCGGGGTCCCTTCGTGGTGACCCAGCGCGACCGCCTGTCGGGTCCGGCGTTCGCACCGCCGTTCGCATCCCCACGGTAGCGCGGCTACGGTCGAAGGCGTGCAACCCTCCCACCCCAATCGCCCCGCATCACCCCGGGAACGCTTGGCCACCGCTCGGCTCTATCTCTGCACCGACGCCCGACGGGAAAAGGGCGATCTCGCCAAGTTCGCCGAAGCGGCACTCGCGGGTGGGGTCGACATCATCCAGCTCAGGGACAAGGGTTCGCCCGGTGAGGCGAAATTCGGCCCGCTCGAAGCGCGCGCCGAGCTCGGCGCCCTCGCCGAGTTGAAGGCGGCGGCCCGCAGGCATGGTGCGCTGTTCGCGGTGAACGACCGCGCCGATATCGCGCTCGCCGCGGGCGCCGACATGCTGCACCTCGGCCAGGGCGATCTGCCGCCCTGGTACGCGCGCCGCATTCTCGGACCCGACGTGGTGATCGGACGGTCCACGCACAACCGCGCGCAAGCCGGACTCGCGGCGATCGACGAACACATCGACTACTTCTGCACCGGCCCGGTGTACGCGACCCCGACCAAGCCGGGACGCCAAGCCGCGGGAATCGAGCTGGTGCGCTCCACCTCCGACGCACATCCGACCCGGCCGTGGTTCGCGATCGGCGGGATCGACGCGGACAACCTGCCGGAGGTGCTCGCGGCGGGTGCGGACCGCATCGTCGTGGTGCGGGCGATCACCGAGGCACGCGACCCGGAAGCTGCCGCACGGCAGCTCAAGACGGCGCTGCTGGAGAACGCCTAGGTCCCTGGGTGCAGGGGCGTCAGGAGAGGACTTGGCCGCGGGTAAGCGAGAGCACGGTGCCGACCTCTGTCACGGTGTCCGGTCGCGCGGCTTGCGGCATCGCCTCCTGGTTCGCCACGGAATCGATGATTTCGGCGTAGGCGCCCGGACCGTTGGGATCGGCATGCAGCCAGAAGAAACCCTGGTCGGCAAGGTCTACGGTGCGTGGGAGCGCGGCGGCGACAGCCTGATCCGCCGCGAGTCCGTCGAGGCAGATCCGGGCAGGGGCGGCACGCAATGCGGGCCAGGCGACGGCGAAGCCGGGGTGCAGCAGCCGGGCGTCGACCTCGTCCTCCGGAATCCAGGCGAGCTCGGCGCTCTCCCGGTTCCGATTGGTCGGCAGCGCCGTCACGGCATCGGCGATCACCGTGGTGTAGGTCCAGCCGCTGGACGCGGACGCGGTCACGCGCTCGCTGCGTACCCGCACATCGGCGGGATTGATGCCCGCCTCCTCCCACGCCTCGCGCACCGCGGCGTGCACCGGGGTCTCGTGGCTGTCGCGGGCGCCACCGGGCAGCGCCCAGGTGCCGCCCTGATGACTCCACGCCGCGCGATGCTGCATGAGCACCGCCGATCCGCCGCCCGCGAGTGGGGCGCGCAGCAGCAGTCCGGCCGCGCCGAAGCGGCCCCAATGCCGCATTCCGTCGGGATCGCGCGACCACCCGTCACCGTCACCACGCATCTGATACCCAATCCTCATCCAGCCGTCTGGGTGCCCCACCCTGCTGCCAAGCAGGGGTATTTCACACGCCGCGGCACCGCTACGACCACAATAAACTCCGCGACAGCAGACGCCGAGCGATCAATTGTCCGGTCGGCACGTCGAGAAATCCGCGAATGCGGCCCAGACTGGGGAGGTGGACATGGCTCGGATCGAGCAGGCGACGGCAGTACTTCGGCCGTCGTCCAGCGCCGGGCCGGCCAGCCGGGACAGCCCGGGAGCGCTACGGGTCGCGACCCTGCGGGAGCAGTTCGACCCGGCCCGGGTGCGCTTGTTCGCCAGGTCCTCGCCTGGCCGGTTGATCGCGATCGGGCTGCTGCTCATCGGGTTGTGCGTGGCCGCGGGCTGGGTGACCGGTGCGACGGTGAGCGATCGGCAGCAGACCTTGGATGTGCTGCTCGACGACACCGAGCCGGACGCGTACTCCGCGCATCGCCTCTATACCTCGCTGTCCATCGCGGACGCCGCGGCGAGTACCGCGTTCATCGCGGGCGGGCTGGAGCCGCAGGCGGTGCGCGATCGCTACAGCCAGGCCGTCGGCGAGGCCGCCGCGGAGCTGGTGGCGCAGACCGGACGCGCCTCCGGAACCGCACCCAGCGGGGCCGACAACACGGACACCCAACTGCGCACCGGAATTGCCACAAGTTTGCCCGTGTACACAGGGGTGGTGGAGACCGCGCGCGCGAACAACCGGATCGGATATCCGGTGGGCGCCGCGTACTTGAGTGAAGCGTCCAACCAGATGCAGACCACCGTGCTGCCGATGGCCGAGGAACTGCAGAACCGCCGGTCCGAGGCAGTGACCGCGGCGCAGCGCAACCACGTCCGACCGCCGTGGACCGCCATCGTGCTGCTGATTCTCACGCTGACCGCACTGGTGTGGGCACAGCTCGACCTGGCGCGGCGCTGGCGCCGGGTACTCAATCCCGGGCTGCTGCTCGCCTCGGCGGCCGTGCTGATCCTGTTGGCGTGGACCGTGGTCGCGGGTTCGGTGTCGGCCACCTCGATGACGCGCGGCCGCGACGACGGCGCGGTGCCCGCCTCCCGGTTGACCGAGAGCCGGATCTTGGCGCAGCAGGCACGTTCGGCGGAAACCCTGAAGCTGGTCAGCCGGGACGCGACCGGCGACTACGACCGGACCTACGACGCGAACATCGCCCGCCTCGCCGATCTGCTCGGCGGCTATCCGAGTGCCGCGCCCGCCGCCGACGAGGTGCGCAATGCCGTTCCGGCACTTGCCCGTTGGCGGGTCGCGCATCAGCGGATGAACGACACGCTGGCCAGTGGCGATTTCAACGGTGCGGCGACGGTGGCGACCGGGCCGGGGCCCGCGGACGTCGCGGCACAGGTGGACGCGCTGGACAAGGCGCTCGAGCAGGGGATCAACGAGACGCGGCATACCTTGCGGGACAACATTTCCCGGGCCACCCAGGTGCTCGACTTCATGGGGCCCGGCGCGCTGGTGCTCGGCATCGTCGCCGCGGCCTGCATCGGGCTCGGGCTATGGCCCCGACTGCGGGAGTACCGATGAGATCCAGGCGTGGCGTCGTGGCGGTGATGCTCACCGCTGCCGCACTCGTCGGTGGCTGTACGCACGAAGCGCCGCCGCCGATGCCGACCAAGACGGCGAAGTATACCGAACCGCCGCTGCCCGCCAAAGCCGTTCCTGTGCTGACGGATTCACCAATTCCGGCACCCGGCCCCCAGCCGTGCGGCGACCCAACGGCCAGCCTGCGCCCGACCGGCGCTGGCGCCTCGGCACACGGTCCGACCATCGACGCCATCCGCGCCCGCGGCCGGCTGCTGGTCGGGTTGGACGCAGGCAGCAACCTGTTCAGCTTCCGTGACCCGGTCAGCGGCGCCATTGTCGGCTTCGATGCCGATATCGCCAGGGAGATCGCCCGCGACCTGCTCGGCAGTCCGGACCTGATCGAATATCGCAGTCTCGGCTCGGCCGACCGGGAACACGCGCTGCAGAACCGCATCGTGGACATCGTCGCGAAGACCATGACCATCACCTGCGAACGGCGGCAGAAGGTGACCTTCTCCACCGTGTACCTGCGGTCCAACCAGCGGGTGCTCGCGATGAAGAACTCCGGCATCAACGGCATCGCCGACCTGGCGGGCAAGCGGGTGTGCGTGGTGCGTGGCACCACCTCGCTGGACCACATCCGGCACGACCAGCCCGCCGCGACCGTGCTCACCGTGCCGACCTGGGCCGACTGCCTCGTCGTGCTGCAGCAGCGGCAGGTCGACGCGGTGAGTACCGACGACTCCATCCTGGCCGGGCTGGCCGCGCAGGACCCCTACACCCAGGTGGTCGGCGAGAGCATCAGCGTCGAGCCGTATGGCATCGGCATCCCCAAGGGCGACGACGACATGGTGCGGTTCGTGAACGGCACCCTGGAACGCATCCGCAACGACGGCACCTGGGACCGCATTCACCGCCAGTGGCTGACTGTTCTCGGCCCGTCACCCGGCCCGCCCGCACCGAATTATCTGGACTGACGGCCGATGAACACGACTGGCGATCCCACTCCCGACGCGAACGAATCCGCCGCGATGCCTGCGGCTGCCACCGACGGGAGTCCGGAGTCGGTGCATACGGAGCTGGCCAGGGGTCAGCGGGCCGCACCGCCCGAGGCGGCCTCGGCGGAAACCGTCCTCGGTCCGTGGCGTACCGACTCGGAACCGGATTCCGCGGCGACGATGCGGACCTCGGGGCGCAGTGTCCGCACGGCGCGGTCCCGGCCGACCATGCGCAGGCTCGGCGGTGGGCTGGTGCCGATACCGACGGTCGAAACCGCCGATCCGCGAGCCGCTGTGCTGACCGATCCCGTTGTCTCGGAAGGCAAACGCTTCTGCTGGCGGTGCGGCAATCCGGTCGGCCGGTCGTCCGCCACCCGGCCCGCCGTCACCGCCGGTACCTGCGACACCTGCGGTGCCCCTTACGATTTCCGCCCGTCGTTGCACGAAGGCGACATCGTGTCCGGCCAGTACGAGGTGCAGGGCTGCATCGCGCACGGCGGGCTCGGCTGGATCTATCTGGCGATCGACCGCAATGTCAGCGATCGCTGGGTGGTGCTCAAGGGCCTGCTGCACACGGGTGACGCCGAAGCGCAGGCCGTTGCCGTCGCCGAGCGGCAATTCCTCGCCGAGGTGGCGCACGCCAGCATCGTCAAGATCCACAACTTCGTCGAGCACACCGACCAGAGCGGTACGCCGATCGGCTACATCGTGATGGAGTACGTCGGCGGCCGATCGCTGCGCGAAATCCTCAACTCCTACGAGCGTCCGCACCGGATGCCGGTCACCGAGGCGATCGCCTACCTGCTGGAAATCCTGCCCGCGCTGGACTACCTGCATTCGATCGGGCTGACCTACAACGATCTCAAGCCGGACAACATCATGGTCACCGAAGACCAGGTGAAGCTGATCGACCTCGGTGCCGTCGCCACCATCGAGTCGTACGGAAACCTGTACGGCACCAGGGGGTTTCAAGCACCGGAGATCGCGAAGACCGGGCCGACCGTTGCCTCGGACATCTATACCGTCGGCCGCACGCTGGCCGTGCTCACCCTCGAGATGCCGATGGAGCAGGGGCGGTATCTCGACGGCATCCCCGATCCGGCCGACCATCCCGTGCTGGCGCGCTACGAGTTCTTCCATCGACTGCTGCTGTGTGCGACCGATCCGGACCCCGAGCGCCGATTCCCCTCCGCCCGAGCCATGTCCGCTCAGCTGTCGGGGGTGCTGCGGGAAATCCTCGCGCTGGAGACCGCCACCGAACACCCGCAGTTGTCGACGGTGTTCAGCCCGCAGCGGGCCAGCTTCGGCACCGAGGAACTGATCAGGCAGACCGATGCCTACGCCGACGGCCGCGCCCGCAGCAAGCAACTCGACGCGCGCGATGTGGTTGCCGCGCTGCCGGTTCCGCTGATCGACTCCGCGGACCCGTCGGCACCGCTACTGGCCGCGGCGGTCCATCCCGAGCCCGCGCAGTCCTTGGAGGCACTGCGCAGCGCCAGAGAGCGAGCCGAGGCCGACCCCGGTAACGCCCCGGAGACACTGGATCTGGAGCTCGCGCTGGCCGAGGCACGCGTGCGATTAGACCTCGGCGAGTCGGCCGCGGTGCTGCACCTACTGTCCCGGCTGCCCGAAAACGATTGGCGGGTCAGCTGGTACCGCGGCTTGGCCCAGTTGCTCGATTTGGAATACGAGCAGTCGTTCGCCAGCTTCGACGGCGTGCTCCAGGTGCTCCCCGGTGAAATCGGGCCCAAGTTGGCGCTGGCGGCCACCGCGGAACTCGTACTGCAGCACTGGGATTCGCCGGACCCCGAGCAGTGGCGGGCCTACGCCGAGAAGTTCTACAACACCGTGTGGCGCACCGATCGGGCGGTGGTGAGTGCCGCCTTCGGCCTGGCCAGGCAGTTGGCCGCGGCCGACCGGGTGGTCGACGCGGTACACGCCCTCGACGAAGTGCCCGCCGCCTCGCGGCATTACACCACCGCCCGAATGACCGCGGTACTGCTGCTGCTCACCGCCGCCCCGGTGGCCGAACTCGACGAATCCACCCTGCACATCTCGGCCTCCCGGGTAATGAGCCTGCCCACCGGCGAGGGCCGCGCCGTCCAGATGCGCGTCCTCGTCCTCGGCGCGGCCCTGGCCTGGCTGCAAGCGGGCAACACCCCGAAGCGCCCCGACGCCACCCTTTTCGGCGCCCCCTTCACCGAACGCTGCCTCCGCGAGGGCACCGAAGCGGGCCTACGCGCCCTCGCCCGCAGCGCCCCCGGCCGCAACCACCGCTACGCCCTGGTAGACCTCGCCAACTCCATCCGCGCCAAAACCTGGGTGTGAGGGTTCAGGCGGTTTCCGCGACCTGGTGGGCGGCGCGGGCGATGGCGAGTTCTTCGTTGGTCGGCACGACCAGGACGGCTACCTCGGCATCTGGTGGCGAAATGCGGCGGGCGGTGCGGTCTTTGGCGGTGTTGGTGGTGGGGTCGACCTCGATGCCGAAGGGGGACAGGTTGGCCAGGGCGTCGGCTCTGACCTGGGGGCTGTTTTCGCCGACGCCTGCGGTGAAGGTGATGGCGTCGACGCCGCCCAGGTCGATCAGGTAGGCGCCGAGGTAGCGGCGCAGGCGGTGGATGTAGACGTTGTAGGCGAGTTCGGCTGCGGCGTCGCCGGTTTCGATGAGGCGCTGGAGTTCGCGGAAATCGTTCACGCCGGAGAGGCCCTTGATGCCGGAGTCCCGGTTCAGCAGGGTGTCGACCTGGTCGATGCTCAGGTGCGCCGAGCGCATCAGGTGCGCGATGATGCCGGGGTCGAGATCGCCGGACCTGGTGCCCATCACCAAGCCCTCCAATGGGGTCAGTCCCATGGTGGTGTCGATCGGCTGACCGCCGCGGA
Organism: Nocardia iowensis; assembly: GCF_019222765.1. Lineage (NCBI taxonomy): Bacteria > Bacillati > Actinomycetota > Actinomycetes > Mycobacteriales > Nocardiaceae > Nocardia > Nocardia iowensis. The sequence continues at coordinate 8,468,927 of NZ_CP078145.1, forward strand.
TCGCCGAGGCCGAGGCGCCGTTACCCAGGTGGAAGATGATCTGATTCAGGTCCGCCGGGTCGCGGCCGAGCAGTTCGGCGACCTGGCCGGACACGTATTCGTGCGAGGTGCCGTGGAAGCCGTATTTCCGAATCCCATGGGCGGCGGCGACTTTCGCATCGATGGCGTAGGTCTTGGCGGCGTCGGGCAGGCCGTGGAAGAAGGCGGTGTCGAACACCGCTACCTGCGGGACGTCGGGCAGCAGTTCGCGGGCGCTTTCGATGCCCGCCACATTCGCCGGATTATGCAGGGGGGCAAGGGATGACAGGTCGGCGATCGCGGCGACGACGTCGTCATCGATCAGGGTGGGCCGATAGAACACCTCACCGCCGTGCACCACACGGTGCCCGACCGCACGGACGCCGGCGTCGGCCAGATCGTGTCCGGTCTCGGCGAACGTATCGAAGACCAGCCGCAGCCCGGCCGTGTGATCGGCGATGGCGGCGCGATGCTCGGTGGTCTTGCCGTCGGCGCGATGCTCGATCCCGCCGTTCTCCTCACCGATCCGCTCCACCATGCCGGAGGCGGTCACCGCGCCCGACTCGGGGTCCAGGAGTTGGTACTTGATGGACGACGAGCCGGAATTGATCACCAGCACCAGGTCGTCGGCAGTTTCACGCATCACGCCTCCTGTGTCTTCCGGGACACCCGCACTCCCTCAGCAACCACGGTCGCGGGTCGCCTGTTCCGCGTCGAGCCCCAGCTGTGTCCCGAAAGACACCGTCACTCGCCCTGCGCCTGGATCGCCGTGATCGCCACAGTATTGACGATGTCGGCGACCAACGCCCCACGGGAAAGATCGTTGACCGGCTTGCGCAAGCCCTGCAACACCGGACCGATCGCGATCGCCCCCGCGCTGCGCTGCACCGCCTTGTAGGTGTTGTTACCGGTATTGAGGTCCGGAAACACGAATACCGTTGCGCGACCGGCCACTTCGGAATCCGGCAGCTTGGTGGTGGCCACGGTCGGCTCGATCGCCGCGTCGTATTGAATCGGGCCCTCCACCGGCAGCTTCGGCGCCCGCTCGCGAACCAGCTTGGTCGCCACCCGCACCTTGTCCACGTCCGCGCCGGTGCCGGATTCGCCGGTCGAGTAGGACAGCATGGCGATCCGCGGCTCGATGCCGAACCGGGCGGCCGTGCCCGCCGAGGAGATCGCGATATCGGCCAGTTGCTCCGACGTCGGGTCGGGGACCACCGCACAGTCGCCGTAGGCGAGCACCCGGTCGGCCAGACACATGAGGAACACGCTGGAAACGGTGGACACCCCCGGCACCGTCTTGATGATCTCGAACGAGGGCCGGATGGTGTGCGCCGTGGTGTGCGCTGCACCCGACACCATGCCGTCGGCAATCCCCTTGTAGACCATCATTGTGCCGAAATACGAGATGTCGGACATGGTTTCGCGGGCACGCTCGACGGTCATGCCCTTGTGCTTGCGCAGCTCGGTGTACTCCTTGGCGAACTCGTCCAGGTGGCCGGAGGTGCGCGGATCGAGCACCTGCGCGGCGGAGATGTCGACGCCGAGTTCGGCGGCGCGAGCCCGGACCGACTGCTCGTCACCGAGGATCACCAGGTCGGCGATCTTGCGTTGCAGCACCCGGCCCGCCGCGCGCAGGATGCGGTCGTCGTCGCCCTCGGGCAGCACGATGCGTTTGCGGTCGGCCCTGGCGCGTTCGATGAGCTGGTATTCGAACATCTGCGGGGTCACCACGGTGGTGAGCGGAACTTCGATGCGCCGCAACAACTCCGCGGCGTCGACGTGCTCCTCCATCAGCGCGAGTGCCGTATCGACCTTGCGCGGGCTGCCCGCCGACATCCGGCCACGGGTGCGGTATGCGGCACTGGCGGTGTCGTAGGTACCGAGTTCGGTGGTGAGAATGGGCAGCTTCGGCTTCAGGCCGGTCATCAGCCGCGCCACCGCGGGATGCGGCTTCATGCCGCCGTTCATGATGATGCCGGACAACGACGGAAAGCCTTCGGCCTCATGGGCGTTCACGACGCTGAGCAATACGTCGGAGCGGTCGCCCGGCGCGATCACCACGACGCCGTCGACCAGCCGCTCCAGAATGTGCTCGGCCGTCATGCCGCCGACCATGATCTTCAGCGCCTCGCGCTGCAGCAATTCCGGGTCGCCGCTGTACATTTCGCCGTCGATGGCGCTACACAGCTCGGCCATGGTGGGCGAGATCAGCAGCGGTACCTCGGGCAGCGTCCACGAGGGCACCGGGAATTTCCGCAACGCGGAACCGATCTCGTCGAGCTTGCCCGGATCGCAACGGTTGGCGATGATCGCGACCAGTTGCGCGTGCTCGAGGGCGAGTTCGCTCGCACACAGTTCGGCCAGATGCTTCACCTCGGCCGCGGTGCGACCCGAGCCGCGAACCACCAGCAGCACCGGCGCTCCAAGGTTCACCGCGATCCTGGCGTTGAAGCGGAGTTCGCTGGGGCTGGCGACATCGGTGTAATCACTGCCGACCACCACCACCGCGTCGCATACCTTCGCGACCTCATGGAAACGCATCACGATCTCGCTGATCGCCGCGTCAGGATCGGCGTGCACCTGCTCGTAGGTGACACCGGTGGCCTGCGCGTAGTCGATGTCGGCGGTGCTGTGCTCGAGCAGCAGCTCGAGGATGTAGTCGGGTTCGGTGGTCGACCTGGTGATCGGCCGGAACACACCGACCCGCGCGGTGGTCGCACACAGCATCTGCAGCGCCCCCAGCGCCACCGTCGACTTCCCGGTGTCACCCTCGGGCGAGGCGATATACACGGTGGAGGGAGCATGATCGGCCATGCCCGAGAGCTTAGTGAACAAGCGGCTACCGGGCTGGCTCGTCCGCCCCTCCGCGTATTCCGGGCAGACCTGGCGTCGGCGCCGACCGGGTGGGTGCGCGACCGATCCTCGCTGCGTTATCCACGCGCTCACCGGGGAAAGTCGGCCTGCGACAGGCCCATCGCGGCACCGCTATAGTCCGGGCATGGCTGAGCAGTTTCCGAACCGGCAGTGGGGTTCGCGCACCAACGTACTGTCCCGGGTAGCGAACAAATTCGCCGCTACCAAGCCCGGTTCCTGGTGCATTCGCAAGATCACCCCGCTGGACCGCGCCCTGCTCGAGCGCACCGATGCCAAATACACCGTGCTCGGCCCGATCGGCGCTCCGGTGATCCTGCTCACCACCATCGGCCGCAAATCCGGTCAGCCGCGCACCCAGCCGCTGCTCTACGTGCACGACGGCGACGTGCTCTACGTGATCGGCAGCAACTTCGGTCAGCAACGCCACCCCGCCTGGACCGCGAATCTCCTGGCCAACCCGGACGCGACCGTCGCCATCGCGGGCCACCGCATCCCGGTCCGCGCCACCCTCGTCGAGCCCGAAGACAAGGACGCGATCTTCGCCCGCTTCGTCGACATCACCGGCGCCTACGCCGCCTACCGCGACCGCACCACCCGCGACCTCCGCATCTTCGCCCTCCACCGGGCGTAGCCGCGCAGACTCACAGCCAGCTGGCGACTCCGCCATGGCCTGAGCAGGTACCGCGGCGGCTCTGGCTGAAGGAATAGGTGCCGTCGTTGCACTTCGCGGTGGCCCCGGCCGGTGCGGAGGGCGCCTCTACCGGTCTGCGGACGCAGTTGCCGCGGGAGTTGATGTAGGAGTCCGGCCCGCAGACCGGGTCGGGATTGCTTGCTGGGGGCGGAGCGACCAACGGTGCCGGAGCGGGCGGCGGGCGCAGCGCCGCCGTGGTCCTCGGCACGAACGCCGTGGTCGGCACCGGGCCGATGCTCGTGGCGGGCGGAATGGCCGTGGTCGATGTCGGCGCACTTGTCGTGGTCGGCAGACCGGTCGTAGTGGTCGGGGGGTGGCTCGTAGAGCTGACTGATGTTGTGGCGGTGAGAGTTTGGGATGTCCGGGACGGTGAAGCAGCCTGCCCCGAGCAGCCACTGACGAGTACGACGAACGCGCTCGCGCCGACGAGAAAACCGAGACCGCTGAGGCGGTATTGCACTGATACTCCGATGATTGATAGCCAGCCAACGGCTGGGTGACTCACATCACTACATCGGGCCGCAGTAACCGCTCATTACCAAACATTCTCGAGTCAGATAGCGGTCGGACAAGGGCGAATACCTGAGATTCAGTGTTCGCGGGTGCGCTCGATCTTGGACAAATGGGCGATATTCGCCCGGTCGTCGACTTCGACGCTCGGCTCCGCCGTAAACCAGGCGTCGAGTATTTCCTGAAGTTCCGCACTTGACGTCGAACGCAGGCTCAGCGCAAGAACATTCGCATCGTTCCACTGACGAGCACCCTTGGCCGTCGCCGCATCGCCACAGAGTGCCGCGCGGATGCCCGCGACCTTGTTGGCGGCGATCGAGGCGCCGGTTCCGGTCCAGCAGCACACGATGCCCTGTTCGGCGCGGCCCGCCGCGACATCACGGGCAGCCGCCTCGCTCGCCCACGCCCAGTCGTCCCGTTCGGCGTCCACGAGCGCTCCGTGCAACACCGTCTCGTGCCCGCGCCGGGCCAGCTCTTCGACCAACTCCTGAGCCACTCCGACGCGCTCGTCCGCAGCAACCGAGATCCGCATACCCCCAGCTTAACGCTAGGTTCATCGCAACTCTTGACAGTATGCTGTCAACTATGACAGCATACTGTCATGACCAAGAAAACAGTTCATGTGGCCGTCTACGACACCTTCTCCGATTGGGAGATCGGCGCCACGACGGCGCACGTCAACCGGGAGACATGGCAGCGGGAACCGGGCACGTGGCAGACGAAAACTGTTGGGCTGACCAGGGACCCGATCACCACACTCGGCGGTATGCGGATCGTGCCGGACATGGCACTGGCCGATCTCGCACCGGCCGAGAGCGCGATGCTGATCCTGGCGGGCGCGGATACGTGGGATACCGAGGAGCTGATGCCGTTCGCACGTAAGGCGCGCGCGTTCCTCGAGGCAGGCGTTCCGGTCGCGGCGATCTGCGGTGCGACCCTCGGGCTGGCCAGGGCGGGTCTGCTCGACACGCGCAAGCACACCAGCAACGTCAGGGAGTTCCTGCTCTACAGCGGATACGCGGGCGCCGACAACTACGTCGAGGAAGCCGCGGTGACCGACGGCGATCTGATCACGGCAAGCGGCACCGCCCCGTTCGAATTCGCCCGCGAAGCGCTCGGCAGGCTCGGCGTATACGAGCCGCACGTGCTCGATGGGTGGTACCGGTTGTACGGGCACTCCGACCCGGCGGGCTGGGCCGTTCTCGCCGAGTACGAAGAGCAGCGGTCGGGTGCGCACGTCGGTTGAGGAAGAATCACACGGCGATCCGGTCGAGCGGCCGGATCGCCAGGGAGGTGCACGTGACCAGGACCGAACAGGAGTTGTTCGCTACGGCCGCCATCACATCGTTTCGATTGAACGGCCAGTTCCTCGCGATCGCCGAGGAATTGGCGCGCCCGGCCGGTCTCACGGCGGCGTGGTGGCAGGTGCTCGGCGCGGTGCTGCCCGCCCCGCTGCCGGTGGCGGGCATCGCCAGGGAAATGGGCATCACCCGGCAAAGCGTGCAACGCATCGCGGACCTGTTGGTGGACAAGGGACTTGCCGAGTACCGTCCGAACCCCGCGCATCGCCGCGCCAAGCTCGTCGCGGTCACCGACGCGGGCCGCGAAGCGGTGCATCGCATCACTCCGCAGCACGCGGTGGTGTCCAAGCGGCTGGTGGCCGAACTCGGGCACGAACAGCTCGCCGCGACCGTCGACGCCCTCACCCGCCTGTCCACGGCCCTCGATGCCCTCACCACCCAAGAGCCGTGACACCGCACGGTCAACGGGACATGACCGCGGCCGCACTCGCGAATGCCTCGGTCATGTCCCGTTGATCATGCGAACGGGTCTTTGGTTCGGCCGACGAGGTCGGCTACGGAGTCGAGGACCATGGTGGGGCGGTAGGGGTAGGCCTCGACGGAGGCGCGGGTGGAGATGCCGGTGGTGACCAGGATGGTGCGCATGCCCGCCTCCAAGCCGGAGATGACGTCGGTGTCCATTCGGTCGCCGATCATGACCGTGGACTGGGAGTGTGCGCCGATCCGGCGCAGCGCCGAACGCATCATCAGCGGGTTCGGCTTGCCGACGTAGTACGGGTCGCGGCCGGTGGCGCGGGTGATCAGCGCGGCGACCGAACCGGTCGCGGGCAGCGAGCCGTCGCGGGACGGGCCGGTCGGGTCGGGATTGGTGGCGATGAAGCTCGCGCCGCGCTCGATCAGGCGGATCGCGGTGGTGATCGCCTCGAAGGAATAGTTGCGGGTTTCGCCGAGCACCACGTAGTCGGGGTTGCTGTCGGTGAGCACGTAGCCGATCTCGTGCAACGCCGTGGTGAGACCGGATTCGCCGACCACATAGGCGGTTCCGTTGGGGCGCTGATCATCGAGGAAGGTGGCGGTGGCCAGGGCGGAGGTCCAGATGGCCTCCTCCGGGATGTCGAGTCCGGTGTGCCGCAACCTGGCCTGCAGGTCACGCGGGGTGCGAATGGAATTGTTGGTCAGCACCAGGAACGGGGTCTCGTTGGCGCGCAGCTCGGCGAGGAACTCATCGGCGCCGGGCACCAGTTGGTCCTCATGCACCAGCACCCCATCCATGTCGGTCAGATAGGACAGGATCGGTTCGTCATCGGTCACCAGACAATTGTCCCACTACGGACGCAGCCGGACGTCAGTCCGCCCGTAGACGCGCATGGCCGGAGCGAATGCGGAGGTACGCAGAACAGGCGCAGCCGGACGTCAGTCCCTCCGTAGACCGCGCACGGCCGGAGTGAATGCGGAGGTACGCAGAACAGGCGCAGCCGGACGTCAGTCCGTCCGCAGATCGCGCATGGCCGGAGTGAATGCGGAGGTACGCAGAACAGGCGCAGCCGGACGTCAGTCCGTCCATAGATCGCGCATGACCGGAGCGAATGCGGAGGTACGCCTATTGAACACGTTCCTGGCGCAAGGCCGAGGGTGCGGCCCTTCCCACATCGCACGGCCTGGCTGACTATGGTCGGAGACGGCCGCATTGCGCGTGCGCGAAAGCGGCGGACAGTGTTCATGCGACCGCCGAGGCACGGGAACGTTCGCGGGCCCGCGGCGGTTGTGCGAGGCATGACCGCGGCGTGTCTGCGGCCGAAAACGGTGTGCGGGAATGCCCGCACAGGTGTGCAGCGAAGCGACAGGAGTGGCGCGCATGGGTGATCTCAAGCTCGGGTACAAGGCGTCGGCGGAACAGTTCGGGCCGCGGGAACTGGTGGAAATCGCGGTGCTGGCCGAGGAACACGGCCTCGACAGCGCCACCGTGAGCGACCACTTCCAGCCGTGGCGGCACAAGGGCGGGCACGCACCGTTCTCGCTGGCCTGGATGGCGGCGGTCGGCGAACGCACCCAACGGATTCAACTCGGCACCTCGGTGCTCACCCCCACCTTCCGCTACAACCCGGCGGTGATCGCACAGGCCTTCGCCACGATGGGTTGTCTGTACCCCGATCGGATCATGCTCGGTGTCGGCACCGGCGAGGCGCTGAACGAGATCGCCACCGGCTACAAGGGCGAATGGCCGGAATTCAAGGAACGTTTCGCGCGTCTGCGCGAGGCGGTCGACCTGATGCGCGCCCTGTGGACCGGTGACCGCGTCGACTTCAGCGGCGAGTACTACAACACCGTCGGCGCGTCCATCTACGACGTGCCCAAGGGCGGCATCCCGGTCTACGTGGCCGCAGGCGGTCCGCTCGTCGCACGCTACGCGGGACGTGCGGGTGACGGCTTCATCTGCACCTCCGGCAAGGGCATGGAGCTCTACACCGAGAAACTGATGCCCGCAGTCGCCGAGGGCGCCGCCAAGGCAGGCCGCACCGTCGACGACATCGATCGGATGATCGAAATCAAGATCTCCTACGACACCGATCCCGAACTGGCCCTGGAGAACACGCGCTTCTGGGCACCGCTGAGCCTGACTCCGGAACAGAAGCACAGCATCACCGACCCGATCGAGATGGAAGCCGCCGCCGACGCACTGCCGATCGAACAGATCGCCAAGCGCTGGATCGTCGCCAGCGACCCCGACCAGGCCGTCGACCTCATCAAGCCCTACCTCGACGCCGGCCTCAACCACCTGGTCTTCCACGCCCCCGGCCACGACCAGCGTCGCTTCCTCGACCTGTTCCAGCGCGACCTCGCCCCCCGCCTGCGCGCCCTGGCCTGAACTTCACAGACGGTCCACACGTTTCACAGGACCATCAACCCGCTGTGAAACGTGTGGAGTCTTCTGTGGGGTGCTAACTCAGCGCGCGGTCGAGGTCGGCGAGGAGATCTTCGACGTCCTCCAGGCCTACCGAGATGCGGACTACGCCGTCGGTGAGGCCGATGGTGGCGCGGCCTTCCGGGCCCATCGCGCGGTGGGTTGTGGTGGCGGGGTGGGTGATCAGGGACTTGGCATCGCCGAGGTTGTTGGAGATGTCGACGATGCGGAGGCGGTTGAGGACTTCGAACGCGCGCTTCTTGGCTTCGTGCGCGGGCGCGTTCAGTTCGAAGGTGACCACGGTGCCGCCCGCGCTCATCTGGCTGGTGGCCAGGCCGTGTTGCGGATGTGATTCCAGGAAGGGGTATTTCACCCAGCTGACGGCCTTGTTGGTCTCCAGGTAGCGGGCGATGCGCAGCGCGGACTCGGTCGAATGACGCACCCGCAGCGGCATTGTCTCCAAGCCCTTGAGCAGGGTCCACGCATTGAACGGGCTGAGCGCCGGACCGGTATGGCGCATCAGGGTTTTCACCGGACCCTCGATGTAGTCCTTCTCGCCGAGGATGGCCCCGCCGAGCACCCGACCCTGGCCGTCGATGTGCTTGGTGCCCGAGTAGACGACCACGTCGGCGCCGAGTTCGAAGCCCCGCTGCAGCAGCGGTGTGGCAAAGACGTTGTCCAGCACCACTTTCGCGCCCGCGGCGTGCGCGAGCTCGGTGACCCGGCGCACGTCGACGAGGGTCTGCATGGGATTGGCCGGTGTCTCGAAGAACACCGCCTTGGTGGGCACGGACAGTGCCTGCTCCCACTGGCCCAGATCCTCGCCGTCGACGAAGACGGTCTCCACTCCCCAGCGCGGCAGGATCTCGTTGCACACCACGAAGCAGGACCCGAACAGGCTGCGCGCGGCCACAAGTCGATCACCGGCGCCGAGCAGCGCGCCCAAAGCGGTGAATACCGCGGACATTCCGCTCGCGGTCGCGAAACACGCTTCGGCACCGTCGAGCAGCCGCATCCGCTCCTCGAACATGGCGACCGTCGGGTTGCCGTAGCGGGAGTAGACGAAATGCTCGACGTCGCCGGTGAACGCGGCCTCGGCGGCCTCCGCACTCTCGTAGACGAAACCGGACGTCAGGTACAGCGCCTCGCTGGTTTCCTCGAAACCGGAGCGCCGCAACCCTCCTCGCACGCCGAGCGTCGCGGGACCGACGCCGTCGGGCAGCGGCTTGTCGAACGCACCACCGGTGATCACGACTGCCTCCCGACGACAGAGCTCCGCGACAACGCGTTGATCAGACAGCAGTTCATGACTGCCGCCAGGGCAAGCCGAGGGCACGCCAGCCACTGCCGCCGCGGTGCCCGTGCTCGTCGACCGGGCCTTCGAAGCCCTCGAGCACGTTGTAGGAGGTGGCGAACCCGGCCTGCGTCGCGGCGATCGCCGCGCCGATGGAGCGCTGCCCGGACCGACACAGGAAGATCACCGGGGCGTCCGGATTGTGTCCGTCGAGCGCCGTGACCAGCTGCTCGGTGAACTCGCTGTTGCGCGTCCCGGTGGTGTCGACCCACTCGATCAGCACCGTGGGGCGCTCGATCGAACTGGTGTCGGGCACGCCGACGAACTTCCACTCGGCCTCGGTACGCACATCGACCAGAACGGCTTCCGGGTTGTCCCGCAACAATTCCCAGGCCTGCTGCGGGGTGATGTCACCGGCATAACTCATATGGACCCTCCTAGAATCCGCACTTGCCGCGCTCGGGTTTGACGCACGGCCAGGTCGTCACCCGGAGCACCCCACCGCGGAGGAGGGTTGCCGACCAGTATTGCCGGGGCTTGACACTGGTTCTCATGACCTTCTGCTGAGATTGCCTGGACAAGGGTCACCCTGTCAAACGGCTGCTCACGGTATGAGAATGCTCAATTACAGACCAGCCATTTGTCGCCGGACCGGGTCAGATTCCAGGTCGCGGTCGACTCGTCGCCGTCGACCTTGGTAGTGACCGTGGCCTTCGCCCGGTCGCCATCGACCATCGGATCGACGAGTTTCGTGATTTCCACGGTCTTTCCGGCGCCGGACCGACCCGCCAGCGGGGATCGTTTCGGATCGAAGCCCGGGCATCCCGTGCCTGGTGGAGGCACCATCTCAGTGCTGTTGGAGCCGTCGACGAAGTTGCGCACCGCGGCGGCGATCTTGTCCGATTCTGTGACATTTTTCTCAGCGGGCGACAGCACCCCGCCGATGGTGATCGCGACGAGCACGATCACCGCGAGCACGGCGGCCGCGACGAACGGCGCCACCGAACGCTTGTCGGTCTGATCGACCACGATGACTTCGTCTTCCGCGGGTGACTGCTGATCGCTCATACGACGATGATCCCTGGTCGGCAGGGTTATCCGGCGATCGCCCCCGCCCCGCACGGCAGTACGCGGTGAAGTGCGCTCGACAACGCGAGGATCAGCCTCGCCGGGTCGGGTAACCCGGACAGAACGGGCCGGGTGGCATCCACTCAGTTCGCGCACCGCCGAGGGCCGTCCGCGTCGTCACCGATAGAATCGCGGGACTGCGGCCTGCTGTCATAGCCGCGACTGGGGTGGCCACGAGCCGACACCCTCAGTGTCCGCATCGACAGGTGCAACCAGCCAGCGCGTAACTTAGCCTAGGCTAAGGAAGACGCCGTAATTGTTCTCGACCATAAGGGTGCGCGTAAAAGATGACCGAACAGAATGCAGCGAGCCGCCCGCTCCGCATCGCGATCGTTGGCGCCGGACCGGCCGGGATCTACGCCGCCGACGCCTTGATGAAGTCCGATGCCGAGGTGAGCATCGACCTGTTCGAGCGCATGCCCGCGCCGTTCGGGCTGATCCGCTACGGCGTCGCGCCGGACCATCCGCGCATCAAGGGCATCATCACCGCCCTGCACAAGGTCCTCGACAAGCCGCAGGTGCGCCTGCTCGGCAACATCGACTACGGCACCGACATCACCCTCGATGATCTGCGCACGTTCTACGACGCGGTCATCTTCTCCACCGGCGCCAACGCCGACCGCGCGCTTGGCATCCCTGGCATCGGCCTGGACGGCTCCTACGGCGCCGCGGACTTCGTGTCCTGGTACGACGGTCACCCGGACGTCCCGCGCACCTGGCCGCTGGACGCGGAGAAGGTCGCCGTGCTCGGCGTCGGCAACGTCGCACTCGATGTGGCGCGGGTGCTGGCCAAGACCGGTGACGAGCTGCTGCCGACCGAGATCCCGCCGAACGTCTACGCGGGCCTCAAGGCCAACAAGGCGCTCGAGGTGCACGTGTTCGGCCGCCGTGGCCCGGCACAGGCCAAGTTCACCCCACTGGAGCTGCGCGAACTGGACCACTCGCCGACCATCGAGGTCATCGTCGATCCCGAGGACATCGAATACGACGAGGGCTCCGAGGCCGCGCGCCGCCACTCCAAGCAGGTCGACATGATCGCCAACACGCTGGAGCAGTGGGCGATTCGCGACGTCGGCGACCGGCCACACAAGCTGTTCCTGCACTTCTTCGAGTCGCCCGCCGAGATCCTCGGCGAGAACGGCAAGGTGGTCGGCCTGCGCACCGAGCGCACCCAGCTCGACGGCACCGGCAACGTCAAGGGCACCGGCGTGTTCAAGGAATGGGACGTGCAGGCGGTCTACCGGGCCGTCGGCTACCTGTCGCAGAACCTGACCAACCTGCCGTTCGACGACCAGGCGGGCACCGTGCCCAACGAGGCGGGGCGCGTCATCGCCGACGAGAACGCCGACGGCGCGGACCGCTACATCCCGGCCACCTACGTCACCGGCTGGATCAAGCGCGGCCCGGTCGGCCTCATCGGCCACACCAAGGGCGACGCCAACGAGACGGTGGCCTGCCTGCTCGACGACAGCGCGAACTTCACCCCGGCCGCGCGGCCGGAGCTGGACGCCGTCACCGAGTTCCTGGAGAGCAAGGGCATTCCGTTCACCACCTGGCAGGGCTGGTACCGCCTCGACGCGCACGAGCGTTCGCTCGGCGAGCCTGAGGGCCGCGAGCGCGTCAAGGTGGTCGAGCGGGAAGACATGCTGCGGGCCAGCGAGCCGCACAAGGTCTGAGCCTGCTCGGGAAGAATCTGTTACCTCCGCGACAGCAGAATTAGTTTTCCTGAGGCATTCTGTACAGGTGTTCGATGCCCATCTCCACATCTTCGATCCGCGGTTCCCGCGGTTCGAGAACGAGGGCTACCTGCCCGACCCGTTCACCATCGCCGACTATCGAAAGCGCATGTCGCGCTTCGATGTCGGCGGCGGTGCCGTGGTCAGTGGTTCCTTTCAGGGCACCGACCAGACCTATCTGAAGGCGGCCCTCGCCGAACTCGGTGCGGGCTGGGTCGGTGTCACCAGGCTCGACCTGGACGCCACCGACGACGAGATCATCGAACTGGACCGCATCGGCGTCCGCGGCCTGCGCTTCAATCTGAAGCGGGCCGCCGCGGACATCACCGGCATGACCCTGCAGGCGCTGCGCGCGCACGAACTCGTCGGCTGGCACGTCGAGGTCTACATCGACGGCCAGATGCTGGCCTCGCTGCAGCCGGTCATCTCCAAACTTCCCGTCTTCGCCGTCGACCACCTCGGCATGTCCGAGGAGGGCCTGCCCTACCTGCTCGATCTGGTCGACCGCGGCGCGCGGGTGAAGGCAACGGGCTTCGGTCGGGTTGCGATGAACGTCGCCGACACCCTGCGCCGCATCCACGCGGTCAACCCCGAGGCCCTGATGTTCGGCACCGACCTGCCGGGCACCCGCGCGGGCCGCCCCTTCCGGGACTCCGACGTCGACCTCATCTGCGACGTCGTCGGCACCGACATGTTCGCCGTCCTCGAGGACAACGCCCGCGCCTTCTACCGCCTCCCCGCCCGGGTCCGCCCCCTCCCCGCCGACCCGGCCCCCACCCGCCCGCTGCACCACAGCGACCAGCCGACCCTCCCCATCCGCCGCGACACCCTCCCCAAACTCCAAGCGGCAGACACCATTCCGCTGCCCGTCATCGAGTAGCGCTGGTAGGCAACGCGGTTGGCGTACGCACGCTGTACCGCAGTCGAGAGCGCGGCCTAGGTGGCGATGGCGCCGATCAGCCAGACGGCGGTGGCGAGGAGGGCGCCGAAGAGTTCTATCAGGATTGACAGGCCTACGCCTTTGAGGGCGTGCAGGGTTGCCTGCCAGGCCTGTTGGGGGATGCGGAGGCGGTGGAGTTCGGCGAGGTACACGCCGAGGACGAAGCCGACGAACAGGCCTAGCACGGGGATGACGAAGAAGCCGATGATGCCGAGGACCGCGCCGAGTACGAGGGAGCGGTTGGCGACGCCCGCGTCCTTCATCTTGCGGCCGGGCCAGGTGTATTTGATGACACCGGACAGGACCAGCAGGGCGGCGCTGACGGCAAAGACGGTCCATGCGGTCGCGCCGCCGGTCAGGAAGGCCCAGACGCCGATGGCGGCGAGGATCAGGATGACGCCGGGCAGGACCGGGATGATGACGCCGAGCAGGCCGACGAGGATGACCAGGCCGATGAGAACCTCGCCCCCGACCGTCATGACCGCACCTCGCCCGCGCTCGGGTCCGTCGTGCGCGGCGCGCGCTGTCTCATGACTCCACCTCACTGCGCTGGCTCACCGGACGCTCCGCGATTGTCGCGCTGCTGGGATTGTGACGTACCGGGTTGCCCGGTGCACAGCGAAGGGTGCGAGAGGACGGTGCGAAGTTATTGTCATACTGTCAATACACCCGCCGGGCCGCTCCGGACGGGAGCGCCGGGACGCCGGTGCGCTGGATCAACGACGAACCGAGGTAGCGCGTGAGCACTCCATCCACCGCCGTCAAGGGCCCGCTCGCGGGCATCAAGGTCATCGAGCTGGCCGGCATCGGCCCAGGTCCACACGCCGCTCTGCTGCTGGCCGACCTGGGCGCCGACGTGGTCCGGGTCCAGCGCGCAGGCCAGTTGCCCGGCGGATTCGACCGCCCGCAACTGCGCGGGCGGACCATCGTCGAGGCCAATCTGAAGGACCCGGCCGACATCGAGAGGGTGCTCGGGCTGATCGAGAAGGCGGACGTGCTCATCGAGGGCTTCCGGCCTGGCGTGACCGAACGCATGGGGCTCGGCCCGGACGCCGCACTCGCCCGCAACCCACGACTGGTCTATGGCCGGATGACCGGGTGGGGCCAGGAGGGCCCGCTCGCCGATCGCGCCGGACACGACATCAACTACATCTCCATCACCGGCGTGCTGCACGCCATCGGCCGCAAGGGTGAGCGCCCGGTGCCGCCGCTGAACATGGTCGGCGACTTCGGTGGCGGCTCGATGTTCTTGGTGTTCGGCCTGCTCGCCGCGCTGGTCGAGCGGCAGAGCTCGGGTAAGGGACAGGTCGTCGATGCCGCCATGGTCGATGGCGCACTTGCCCTTTCGCACATGATCTGGGGCATGCGCGGGCACGGCGCGTGGTCCGACGAGCGCGGCGTGAACCTGCTCGACACCGGAATGTCGTTCTACGACACCTACGAAACCGCCGACGGCAAGTACATGGCGGTCGGCGCCATCGAGCCGCAGTTCTACGCGCAGCTGCTGGCGGGCCTGGAAATCGACCCCGACGGTCTGCCCTATCAGATCGATCCGGCGGGCCAGGAAACGCTGAAAAAGCTTTTCGCGGAACGCTTCCGGTCCAAGACCCGGGACGAGTGGGCGGCGATCTTCGTCGGCACCGACGCGTGCGTCTCGCCGGTTCTCACCTTCGAGGAAGCCACCAAGGACGAACACATCGCGGCCCGTGGCTCGTTGATCGAGGTCGACAACATCACCCAGCACGCGCCCGCCCCGCGCTTCTCGCGCACCCCGAACGGCATCCCCACGCCGCCACCCACGGAGGCGACGCCGATCGAATCCGTTTGGGCGAGCTGATTTCTCGGCTGTAGAGGGCCCCGGGTCGACACCCGGGGCCTTTGCATATCAACGCGTCGGAGTCGAATCAGGCGGCGACCGAAGCGGGCTCCGCGCTGATCGGACGGCCGCCGTCGGCCACGCCGCGAGTAACCAGCTTGGCGATCCGGGCGACCAGGGTTCGTGGGCGCCGCGGCATCAAGTGTGCGGCAGCGAAGTTCGCCGCGCCAGGAACGACGTAGCCCTTGTTGCGTTCCAGTGCGCGCAGCGAGGTCCGGACCACCTGGGCGGCGGTTCCCATGCGGCCGAGGGCCGCGTCGCGGGTACCGACGGTTTCGAAGAACGGAGTCTCCGTCGGGCCGGGGCAGACCGCGAGGACTTTGATGCCGCGGCCATGATATTCGCTCCACAGCGCCAGGCTGAAGTTCAGCACGAATGCCTTTCCGGAGGCGTACGTCGCGAAATACGGGGCGGGCTGCAAACCGGCGGTCGACGCGACGTTGATGATTTCGCCGCCGCCGCGCTCGAGCATGCCCGGCAGCAGTCGACGGGTAAGCCCCGCCAGCGCAACGACATTGATCATCAGTTGCGCCTGCTCGCGATCGGCGTCGAGGTCTTCGAAACGGCCCGCGCTGCCGAAGCCCGCGTTGTTGATCAGCACGTCGATCGAAAGTTGCCGTGCGGCAAGCTCGTTCACCACCCGGGCGGCGGCGTCGGGCACGGTGAGGTCTTGGCCGATCACCTCGACACGGATGCCGTGCCGCTGGCGCAGTTGTGCGGCAAGGGCTTCCAGCCGCGACAGCGATCGGGCGACCAGCACGAGGTCGTCGCCGCGGGCGGCCAAGGCGGCAGCGTACTCCGCGCCGATACCCGACGATGCGCCGGTGATGAGAGCGGTTTTTCCTGAGCTTGTCATGTCTGACTCCTCACGTTGATTGCAACATGAGAGTAGCTGAATTTCTACTAACTGCAACTCCAATGTTGCAGTTAGTAGAGAAACGGCAGCTCACATGTACTATGTCGAGGAGATCTCAGCGAAGAGGAGCCCCGATGCCGTCCACCTCGGCCCGACCATTGCGCGCCGACGCCGAACGCACCGTCCGCGTCATCCTGGATGCGGCGGAGCGAGTGTTGAGCGAGAACCCCAACGCGACACTGGAACAGATCGCCGAGGCCGCCGGAGTCGCCAGGACCACCGTGCACCGTCGCTTCGCCAACCGCGACGACCTGGTGCGCACCATGGCCGTCGCCGCGTGGCGACGGATCGAGGCGGCGGTGGATGCCGCGCGGCCGCAGACGGCACCGCCACTGGTCGCGCTGCATCAGGCCACCGCGAATGTCATCGAGATCAAGTACGGGGCGTCGTACGCACTCGACCGCGTCGACAGCACCGACTCCGAGGTCGCCGCCCTACAGACGGCCGTCTTCGCGAAATGCGATGCGGTGCTGGCCAGGGCGCGCGCGGACGGCCTGATCGCCGCCGATGCCGACCCGGTCTGGGTGCGCCGGGTCTACCTCGCGCTGATCGCCGAGACCGTGCACGGGAACACGGAACTGGACCGGTCCACCGACCCGGATACCCTGGCGGGGCGGGTCATCGACACCCTCCTCGGTGGCGTGGGCACCGGCCGACGCCAGTAGGCAGCACTGTCCCTCGGCCTGCTCGGCAGCTGCCAACCGAAAGTCCTTGGGATGCCTTAGCATTCGCGCAGGGCCGAATCAGTAGCGCTGAATCAGTAGCAGGTGAGCGGCTGCAGCGGATCGGCGGCGCGCGGTGTCAGCGCGTCATAGGCCGCGGCAATCGCCTTGACCGCCAACCGGAGTTCGGGTTCCTGGTGCGTGAAAGGCAGGCGGATAAAGCGTTCGAAGGCGCCCTGGACCCCGAATCGCGGCCCGGCAGCGAGCAATACGCCATGGTTGGGCGCGGTGGCGGCCAGCGCGGTGGACACGGGGGCGGGCAGCTGCGCCCAGACGGACATGCCGCCCGCGCCGTAATTGAGGCGCCAGTCCGGAAGTTCTTCGGCGACAGCGTCGATCAGCGCGGCGCGCTGGGCACGCAGTTGATCGCGACGGCGGTCGAGGATGGTGCCCGCGTTAGCCAGCAGGTGGACGGTGGCCAGCTGGTCCATCACCGGGGTGCCGAGGTCGACCGTGGAGCGGATGCCGAGCAGTTTGGTGATCAGCGGCTGATTGGTGCGGATCCAGCCGACCCGCAGGCCGCCCCAGAACGACTTCGAAGCCGAACCGATGGTGACGATCTCGTTGCCCTTGGCGAAGGCGGCGACCGGCGGCTGCTGGGCCTGGCCGGCCAGGCGTAGATCGGCCATCGACTCGTCGATCACCACGGTCATCCTGGTTTCCCTGGCGATGGCGGCCAGTTCCGCGCGCCCCTCCGCGTCGAGCAGCAGGCCGGTCGGGTTGTTGAAGTCCGGCACCAGGTAGGCCAGGCTCGCCGCGGTCTGCCTTGCGGCACTGCGGATTCCGTCCAGATCCCAGCCCTGCTCCGGCAACTCGGGGCGCAGCGGCACCGGCACCGGCCTGGCGCCGACGTCCCGGATCGCCTCGATGGCGTTCGGGTAGGTGGGATGGTCGATGAGCACCCGGGCGGCGGGCGCGGTGAGGACATTGAGCAGCAAACGCAGGCCGTGCTGGGCGCCGAGGGTGACCAGGATCTGATCCGGCTCGGTGGGCAGACCGCGCTCGGTGAAGCGACGGGCGATCGCCTCACGCAGCGCGAGCACGCCGACCGGGTCCATGCCGTGGGTGCCGAGGTAGGCCGGAAGACCCTCCAGCGCAACCGAATACGCCTCCTGCATTTCCATCGGCGCGGCCATCGCGGCATAGGTCATGTCGATGGTCGGCAGCTCGGAAGCCGCCATCATCGCCAGGATGCTCCTGGCCGGTTTGCTGCCGTCGTGCTGCACGTCGCGCGGCAGGGCCACGGTGCTGCGCGAGCCCTGGCGGCTGATCAGGTAGCCGTTCTCGCGGAGCAGGGAGTAGGTGGAGGTGATCGTCGTGCGACTGACCCCGAGGGTGGCCGCGAGATCGCGTTCGCTGGGCAGCGCGACACCGAGCGGTGCCCGTCCGTCATGGATCAGCAGCCGAATGCCCTCGGCCAGCGCGAGATACGCCGGGCGCGCGGGACGCCGAGACGATTCGATCTCGCCGTCGTCGTTCACATTCCGCCACCGGCCCAGGTCACGAGCCAGGGTGCCCGCTCCGATAACTCGCGTCGCCATAAGGTCCAGTATTGAGGGAGTGGATATTTAAAGCAAGACCAGTCGCGCGCACGCTAGCAAGATGAGCACATTCGTCAGCGTGATCATCGTGGTCGTCTTCGGCTACCTGATCTATCGCTATATACCGAAAGGCGCCGAACGGGCCTTCCGCCTGGAACGGTTCCACCCGCGTTCGCCGATGTCCGACTGGCCCTCATCGTATTACGATGAGCAGCGGCGCTATGCGGATCTGACCGCGATCTACGGGCGCAGGGATGCGCCGGATGCGCCGCTGTCGAGCATGTGGGAAGCCGACGACACCGAGTCGAAGGCCGCCCCGGCACGGCCGACGATGACGCCGATCCACCGTAAGGCCAGTTGAGCAAAACTGGACTGACATGTCTGGATTTGTCGGCCCGTCGGTGCACACTGACACCATGATCGACCCCAGTTGCCTGCCCGCCGAGGCAACACTCTTCGACACCACGATCGGCATCTGCGCGATCGCGTGGAGCGGTGCGACCGTGATCCGGTTCCAGCTCCCCGAGGCAAGCCCGGCCGCAACCCGTGCGCGCATCACGCGCCGCCGCGCCGGCCTGCCGGACGACGAGGTCCGCGAAGAGACCCCCACCGGCGTGATCGCCGAGGCCATCACCGGCATTCGCGCCCACCTGGCCGGCGAACTCGACGACCTGCGCTGGATCCCCCTGGACACCAGCGGGATTCCGGAATTCCACCGCGCCGTCTACGACGTGACCCGCGCCATCGCTCCCGGACGCACCCTTACCTACGGCCAGGTGGCCGATCGCATCGGCGCGCCGGGTGCAGCGCAGGCGGTCGGACAAGCCTTGGGCCGCAATCCGATTCCCCTCATCATCCCGTGCCACCGGGTGCTCGCCGCCGACAATGCCCTGACCGGTTTCTCCGCTCCCGGCGGCGTCACCACCAAGCAGCGGCTGCTGGAGATCGAACGCACCCCGGGGTTCGGTGAACCAACCCTGTTCTGAGCGAGCCGACTTCCGTACATAACGTTCACGGGCCTGCCCGCCGCCGGAACGGCATAGTGAGCAGCATCACAGACTTCGCGGGGTTCGGGTCGGTCGCCACAGCCGTCGATGAATCCATTCACCCAGCACCGTCTGAATAGGCACCGGCACCAACGCGAGCGTTGGCCGACACCCTCTTCGAAAGTGAGACAGTTGTGGAGACCGTGACCTCCGCCGACGGAACCGTGATCGCGTACGACCACTACGAGGGCCACGCCGGAACAGTGATCCTGATCGGTGGCGCCTTCGGCTACCGGAAATTCGGCAAGATGGTCGAGCTGGCCGAGGCGCTCAACGAGCAGTACGGCCTCACTGTCCTCAACTACGACCGGCGCGGCCGCGGCGACAGCGGGGACTCGACCGGCTATGACGTCGAACGCGAGATCGACGACATCGCCGCGCTGGTCGAGGCGGCGGGCGGGTCGGCGACGCTGTTCGGCTGGTCCTCCGGTGCGGCACTGGCGCTGCGGGCGGCCGGTTCCGGCCGGATCCTTGGAGTCACCAAGGTCGTCGCCTTCGAGCCGCCGTTCGTGGTGGACCAGGACGGCTTCGTCCCGGCCGCCGATCTGGCGACGACGCTGCACGAACTGGTCGCCGCCGATCGCCGGGCCGAAACCGTGCGCTTCTACATGACCAAGGCGATGGGCGTCCCCCGCGCGCTGGTCACCGTCATGCGCTTCACGCCGTTCTGGAAGCACCTGTTGGCGACCGCGAACTCGACCCCGCACGACTGGGCCGTCATGCACGAGTTCATGCGCGGCGAACCACTCCGCCCCGAAGACTGGGTAGGCGTCAAAGCCCAAACGCTGGTGATCGCGGGCGCCAAGAGCGACGCGTTACTCCGCAAGGGCGCCAGAGCGATCGCCGCTGTCCTCCCCGACGCCGAGTTCCAGGAAATCCCGAAGCTCAGCCACAATCCGAATGTCGATCTTCTCGCTCCGGCGGCAGGCGAATTCCTCACCGGCACAACGGAAAACATCAATTAATCGGTACCGTCGGCGAGCTGGCCCCGCGACACTCGCCACCGCGCCGACGTCATTCCGACGGCCGCCGATCTGGATTCCGCACAACGACATCCGTTACGCGAGGACCAACGACGGAAGTTATGCCGTGGCGCCGAAGCCCGCGCCCGCGCTGCCACCGAGAATGCCACCGGCGACGCCACCGACCGCCGCGGCGGGGAGACCGAGGACCGCGGCACCCGCCGCGGCACCCACGCCCGCACCGATGGCGGCACCCGCGCCGGTGCTTGCGGCGGCGATCGGCCAGGCCGCGACGAAGGCGGCGCCCACCGCGGGAAGAGCGCCCGCGCCCGCGGTCGGAATTCCCGCGGCGGCAGCCGCGATCGCACCTGCGGCGGCGGTACCCCCGACGCCGACCGCGAAGCCGATGCCCGCGCCCACACCGGCACCGATGGCGGCGCCACCGAGCCCACCGACCACGGCGGCCGGGATGCCCGCAATCGCGGCACCGGCGAGTGCGCCGCCGACCGCGCCTGCCGCCGTCGCCGCGGCGATCTTGTCGGAGCGGCTGGGGTTGATGCCGATGGAGCGGCCGCCGGTGGCGATGGCGGCTTCGACGTCGGCGGCGGTGCCGTTGACGCCGTCGAGGAGGTCGTCGGGGACCTCGTCCGGGGCGGGCGCGGTGAAGTCACCGATGCGGAGGGTGCGCGGGGGCGGCGCGATCGGCGCGACGGGCTCGACCGGCTGCGGGGCATGCAATTGCTGGGGTTGGATCGGGGGCGCCGGTTCCGGCGCGGGCACCGGGCGGGCGTAGTTGAGGCTCTGCGAGTCGGCGGGGTCGGCCGGGACAGGCTTCGGACCGAGGGCACCCTGCTGGTTCGGGCTGGTGACGCCGGGCTGACTGGGCGAACGCTCCGGAGCGGTCGGCGCGCTCGGGGTGGTCACGCCCGGCTGCGAGGGGGTGCCGGGATCGGCGACCGCCACGCCCGCGCAGGCGACCGCGATGGCCAGCGGGAGGGCGCCGACGATCGGGCGCATGGTGCGCCGGGTCGCCGGATTGTTCACTTCTCGATACCGACGAGCCACGTCGAAGCACCACCATCAGGTTGGGTCAGCCAGCACGTCCCCGCGTACTGCGCGCTCGCACCCTATCCGTAGCTGATCGGATGCTGTCAAGTCGGGAGCGGGCTTCGCCATAGTCAACAGCCAGCAGCAGTAGCTCACGATTTGTCCGAATTACAGCGGATACTTTCGTACTCTGCTCGGAATACTGGCAACTCATTCATTAGCTGAAAAGTGACTATCCAGTCGGTCGAGGCCGTGATCAGGGCGCGGGAGCGGGTCACACGCACTCGGTGCGCCGGTACCCGGTTCGGTTCAGCTCGAGGATGATTCGCCGCGCATGAGCGCGCCGAGCGACTCGCGATCGGTGACATCCATCTTGATGCAGGCCCGATAGAGATGCCCCTCGACGGTCCGGACCGAAACAGTGAGGCGGTCGGCGATCTGCCGGTTGGACAGCCCCGCCGCAACGAGATTGGCGATTTCCCGTTCGCGGGCGGTCAACGGCAGCGGTTGCGCGGCCTGCCGCAGCGCGGGCGTGCTCGCCCCGCCGCACGCCGCGGCGAGCCGATTGGCGGAGGCGGCCGATTCCAGCAGGCGGCGGCGGTCACCCGCGCGCTCGTGCGCGGAAGCCGCTTGAGCGGCCGCGTCGGCTGCCGACAGCAGGGCGCCGATCCGCTCGAATTCGGTTGCGGCGGCGTCCAATCCGGGCCCGTCGTGGGCGGCCAGGGCGACCGCGTGCCTGGCTTGGACCTGGACGAGCCTGCCGTCCACCCGAGCCGCGAGGTCGGCGAGCCTGCCCGCCGCGGAATGGTCGCCGAACCGGGCAGCGGCGTGCAGCGCCATCGCCTCGATCGCATGCTGATTCGACCGGGCGGCCGCGTCGGCCGCGCTCATCGCGAGGCGAATGGCCGGGGTGACCGTGCCTTCCGCGGCCGCGTGCCAAGCGCGGGCGATTTCGAGCTGGGGTTCGTAGACGGCGCTGTGCCTGCCGCCACGCGCGGTCGCCTCACCGATCGACTCGGCCGCTTCGGTGGGCCGCCCCAGCGCCGAATATGCCTCGGCCAGCCGGATTCTCGCCGGGAACATCCAAGCGGCCGCGCCCTCGGCGGCCAGCGCGGCCAGTGCCTGCTCCAGGTTCTCGATGGCGTCCGGGAAATGCCCCTGCGCCACATCGACGGTGCCCTGCAAGATCTTCGACATGCCCCAGGCCAGGTACTGGCCGGGTGCGGAGTATCCGAAATAGGCTGCGGCACAACGCCGGGCCTCTTCGAGATCACCGGTCAGGGCCAGCGCGAGCACCTCGGCGTGCGTCGACATGAAACGGTTGAGTCCGTCGATCTCGCTTTCCACCTCATGCCCACGCGCCGCGTACTCCAGGGCGGCATTCCCCCGCCCCATCAGCGTCAAGGCGAGTCCGCCGCCGAAGGAGGCCCACCAGATCGCCCACGGCGGTGCGCCTTTCACCGCCATCGCCTTCTCCGCCTCGGTGATCGCGGCGTCGATCCGATTCTCGTTGACCGCGGTCGCGGAGGCGAGCCCGTCCAGGATGGCCACGATCTTGGGATGCTCGACTTTGCTCCGGACCAGCGTCAGCACCTCGTCGGCATGATCGGCATCGCCCATGGCCCACAACAGGTTCGCCACCCGAGTGCTGCCCCAGCGGGCCAGTTGCACCTCGGTGAGCTGATCGGGGTCGAAGGTGGCCAGCGTTCGTTCGGCCTCGATCCGATGGCCCTGCCACAGCAGCGCCCTGGCCAGCAGGTCGGCGGCTTCCAGGCCACCGCGTCGTTCCACCGCTGCCCTGGCGAAGCGCTCACCCAGCGGCAGATTCGCCAGCCCGATGGCGTCCGCTGCGGCCGCCTCGAACAACTCGAGGTCGGCGGATTTGTCACTGTCCAAAGCCAATTCGGCCAGTCGGATCCGGTCGGCGGCGGAGTTGATCGGCCGCTCCTTGAGCGAGGAGTACAACCGGCCGCGCAACCGCCGGGCCGAGGCGATGCCGAGCCTGCGCCGGATCACCTCACCGAACAGCGGATGGTTGTACCGCACGATCAGCTGGTGCGAATTCTCGACAACGCGGATCACGCCACGGGTTTCGGCGGACTCCACCGCCTCCTCGCCGGCCAATTCGCACAGCACGTCGAGGTCGATCGGCTCGCAGAAGGTGAGCAACTCCAGCACGTGCAGCACGTCCTGGGGCAACTGCTCGACCCGATCTTCCAGCAGCGCGGCGAGTTCCGAGGTCACCGCGGCCCGCCCGCGCAGCTGCCAGACGCCGTTCACCTGACGCAGCGAGCCCGCCTCCAGCGCTCCCTCGACCAAATGCCGTAGGAACAGCGCGTTTCCGCCGGAGGACTCCCACATCAGATTGGCGGTGAAGCCCTCGAGCTGGCCGCCGAGCATCGACTCGACAAGGTCGACGCTCTGCCGCTGAGTGAACGGGTTCAGGTCGATCCGCAGCAGGTGGCCGTCTTTCCACAGCGAGGTCACCGCGTCGGGCACCTGTACCCCGCTGCGCACGGTGGCCACGATGTGCGCCGCCTTGTCGATGGCCAGCTGCAACAGCAGTGTCGCCGACAGCTGGTCCAGCAGGTGCGCGTCGTCGACACCGATGATGGTGTGCCCGTCCGCGAGCAGCGCCTCGCGCGCCGCGGACATGAACGTCACCGGATCGTGCGCCGTATAGACCCCGACCATGTGCGCGAAGACCCCGAGCGGGATGCTGCGCGCCGACTCGGTGCCCGCGACCCAGCGAATATTGCCGCCCACGGCGGCCGTAGCCTGTCTGGCCAGCGTTGTTTTACCGACACCGGCATCGCCGGTGAGGACCGCGCCGACATGTTCCGTGCCGGTGAGGGCCGCGCGGATCGCCTCGAACTCGGTCACGCGCTCGATCATCGGCCAGTTCCGAGCCATAACTATTACTCTAGTTCTTCACCGATCATGATCGAAGCGATCCGCGTACACCGTTCCTGGCGCGCGGCCCGCGGCCCCGCCATCGGGTCGACACGCCACAGACTCGCCTAGGCCGCCAAGCCATTTCGCTGGGTGCAACCGTGCCGGTCAGCTCAGCACGTCGTGCCGGACGATGGTCTGGTCGCGACCGGGCCCGACGCCGATGCAGGAGATGCGGGCACCGGACAGTTCCTCCAGCCGCAGCACGTACGCCTGGGCGTTGGCGGGCAGCTCCTCGAAGGTGCGGGCCCCGGAGATGTCCTCCCACCAGCCCGGCATCTCTTCGTAGATCGGCTTGGCGTGATGGAATCCGGTCTGCGTGGTCGGCATCTGCTCGACCCGCTCGCCGTCTACGTCGTAGGCGACGCAGATCGGCACCGTCTCCAGGCTGGACAGCACGTCCAGCTTGGTGAGGAAGTAGTCGGTGATGCCGTTGACCCTGGTCGCATAGCGGGCGATGACCGCGTCGAACCAGCCGCAGCGCCGGGCCCGGCCGGTGGTGACGCCGACCTCGCCGCCGGTCTTGGCCAGGTAGGTGCCGAACTCGTCGAACAGCTCGGTCGGGAACGGACCGGAGCCGACCCGGGTGGTGTAGCACTTCAGGATGCCGAGCACCGTGTTGATCTTGTTCGGCCCGACGCCCGCGCCGACCGCCGCGCCACCCGAGGTCGGATTGGACGACGTCACGTACGGGTAGGTGCCGTGGTCCACGTCGAGCAAGGTGCCCTGTGAACCCTCGAGCAACACGGTCTCGCCGTTCTCCAGGGCCACGTTCAGCTTCAGCCTGGTGTCGGCGATGCGGTGCTTGAAGCCCTCCGCCTGCGCCAGCACCTCGTCGACCACCTGCTGCGGGTCGAGCGCGCGGCGGTTGTAGATCTTCACCAGCACCTGGTTCTTGAACTCCAGCGCGGCCTCGACCTTCTGGGTGAGGATCTTCTCGTCGAGCACATCGGCGACACGCACGCCGACCCGGGCGACCTTGTCCTGGTAGCAGGGGCCGATGCCGCGGCCGGTGGTGCCGATCTTGTTGTTGCCGAGGAAGCGTTCGGTGACCTTATCGATGGCCACGTGGTACGGCATGATCAGGTGCGCGTCGGCGGAAAGCAGCAGCCCCGAGGTGTCCACCCCGCGCTCCTCCAAGCCGGCCAGCTCGTCGAGCAGCACACCGGGATCGATGACGACGCCGTTGCCGATGACGTTCGTCACGCCGGGAGTGAGAATGCCGGAGGGGATGAGGTGCAGCGCGAAATTGTCGCCGTTGGGCAGCACCACGGTGTGGCCCGCGTTGTTGCCACCTTGGTATCGGACCACCCATTGCACCCGGCCACCGAGTAGATCGGTTGCTTTGCCCTTACCCTCGTCGCCCCACTGGGCGCCGATCAGGACGATTGCCGGCATGGTCGTATCTCCTACGGTTCGACGTGCAACACCCGGGAGATGGCAGCCGGCGGAGCCGGCGGGGCGAGTAAACACCAGTGTTGCAGCTACCTGCCGTATCGAGGCGGTGGCCGGGAGCACAGTCTAGTCGACGCGTCGGCGGCGGCGTCGGACCGGATCTCGTCGTAGTCTGATTGGCGGCGTTCGCGAGCCCTCCGTGGTTATGCTGCGCTGCCGCCTCCGGGCTTGACGCTCACCCCGCGGGGCTCGACAACCATGTGGCCATGGCCGGGCAGGGCTATGGTTGCAGCCGTCGGAACCGGGCAGGGTTCGGCGGAACTGGCGAAGGGTCCGACTCGTGTCGGCTCGAACCGAGGAGGGTGTACGGCAGTTTGAGTACCCATGTTCTCCGTTGCGACGGCGCACCGGTACCTATCGCCCTCGCGGCGCTGCCGAGCAGTTCGACGGCCGCCATTCCCGACACCGCCGAGATCGATGAACTACTTCCGGTACTGGCGGCCGACAGCCTGCCCAGACTCATCGTGCTCGGTGACGACGCCGCGCTCGCCGCCGTGCTGACCCACCTGATGCGCACCGAACGGCTGCACGTGGAGATCGGCTACGTGCCGGTCGAGAAGACCTACGGCTCCCGCGCCTATCAGACGGGGACCGGCAATGCCGCCGCCAAACGGGCCATCGACGGCCGCGCCACCGAGGTACCGCTGATCCGCGACGACACCGGCCAGGTGCTGATCGGCCGCGCCAAGATCACCGGGGCCGGTGCGGAGAAGCTGGAGGGCGAGGCCTACGTGGACGACGTTCAATTGTTCTCCGGCAAGGTCACCGCCATGCTCGTTTCGCCGATGCTGCATCAGCCCGGCGTGCGGGCCACCGTGCAGAAGGGCATGCGCAAGCGCCGCTGGCTCGAAGGACGCGCCGCCCAGCTCGGCACGCCGGGCGCGGAGGTGACCCGGGACGGTATCCACACCGAACGGACGGTGCCGCGATCGAGTTTCTATCGGCATCACGAGCCGTGGTTGCTGGTCCGATGACCGCCCAGTTCCCCACCGAGCGGCGCTCGCGCGCGATACGACCGAGTCCGATCTTCCTGCTCGTCGTCATCATCACGATCGTCGGCGGCGTGCTGGCCTGGGATGCCGAAGTGGATTCCACCCGCGCCAAGATCGGCGTGTTCGTGCTGGTGGTGTTCGGCTGGATCATCACGCTGTGCCTGCACGAATTCGCGCACGCGTTCACGGCGTGGCGGGCCGGTGACCACGAGGTCGAACTGCGCGGGTATCTCACGCTGAATCCGTTGAAGTACAGCCATCCACTGTTGTCGATCGTGCTGCCGATGGTGTTCATCGCACTGGGCGGCATCGGCCTGCCCGGCGGCGCGGTATACGTGCACTCGCACAACTTCTCGCCGCGCACCCAGCGGATCATCAGCGGCGCGGGACCGGCGGTGAACGCGGTCTGCGCGGTGCTGCTGTTGCTGATCGTGCGGCTGTTCGGCAGTGCGAGTTCGCATCCCGCGTTCTGGTTCGGGCTGAGCTTCCTTGCCTTCCTGCAGATCACCGCGACGCTGCTGAACCTGATCCCGCTGCCGGGACTCGACGGCTACGGGATTCTCGAACCGTCGCTCAGTTACCAGACTCGGCGTTCGCTCGATCAGTTCAAGCCGTTCGGCATGCTGATCCTGTTCGCGCTGCTGTTCACTCCAGCCATCAATCAGGCCTTCTTCGACGCGGTGTACTCGCTGTTCGAACTGTCCGGCGTCGCGGCCGATTGGTCGCGCTACGGCAGCTACCTGACCAGGTTCTGGACTTAGAGCAGAATTCGATGATCACTTCCGCGGGAATCGGGTAGTCAACGCCCGAGATCGGTAGCTCCACAGATCGATTGGTGCACACCCCGATAGTGGCAAGCCTGCCATCTTCGTACCCAGCGTCACCGTCGACGGCCAACTACCATCACACACCGCGCCCACGCGCGCCCGCATCAGCGGAAACCGGCCTACCGGTCGGCACTTTCGCTGCACCTCAGCACAAGTTGGAGCCACACCAGCATGACCAACACATCTTCTGCGACGGTGCTCTCCGTCGTGATCCCCGCACTGAACGAAGCGACTCGCATCGAGCGCACCCTGGACCGCCTGGTCGTCCAGGACGCGATCGACGAGATCATCGTGGTAGACAACGGCAGCGAGGACGACACCCGCCGCGTCGTGAGCGATTATTCGCTCGCCCATCCGAAGGTCGCCCTCGTCGAGGAATCGACCCGCGGTATCCCGGCCGCACGGAAGACCGGATTCGACAAGGCCCAAGGCGATCTCCTCGCCAGGACCGATGCCGACACCCTGGTCGAGCCGGACTGGGGCGAGGTCATCCGCGATCATCTGACCGAGCATCCCGACACCGCCGCCGTCACCGGAATTACCACCTATCACGATTCGCCGGTCGGCTTCTTCTTGAAATTCGGCTACTACCTTCAGGATCGGCGCGGCAAGCTCGGCGGTCCGGTCGGCAACATGCACGGCCCGAACATGGCCATTCGCCGGTCCGCGTGGCTGGCGGTCCGCGAGGACGCCACCACCAGAGCGGACGTCGCCGAGGATCTCGACCTGGCGTTGTGCCTGACCAAGCGCGGGCTGCGCATCGACCAGCTGAAGAATATGCGGGCGCAGACCTCGGCCCGGCGGCGCAGGACCAACCCACGCGACTGGTGGCGTTTCCAGCTGACAGGCTTGCGCACCATCACCGAACAGGGATACCAGGTGCTGCCGTTTCACCGCGCCGTCATTGTCGGCGCCTGGCTGACGCACACCGTGCAGTGGCCGATCTACCGCTTCTGGGATTTCGATCGACGGCGGTTCACGCTGCGTCCGGCCCCGCCTCGGATCGCCCCGACCGGCGACTGACCAACACGGCCGCGCCCCCACCGGCTCGGCCAATACACTTGCTGCCCCCAAGCATTGGGGATTCTGCGTTCGGACCGTGGCAACTAGGGTCGACTCCAATGATCATTGCCGCTACCGACACCCGACGTCGGTGGCAATCACGGTCGGCGTGCACACCGATCGTGTGCTGAACTCACGCCCGCGCCGGCGGGTGGGTTCCCCCTCGATCCACACCCACGCCACGCGCTGACGCGTGTCTGTTCGGGCAGAGAACAGACCTTTCTGTCGATTTCTCGTGCCCGGCCGAGAATTTGGAGCAGTACAACAGAATGAGCAATCCCGACGCGGCGACGGTGCTGTCCGTCGTCATCCCCGTGCTGAACGAAGCGTCTTGCATCGCGCAAACCCTGGACCGCCTCGTCGCCCAGGACACCATCGATGAAATCCTCGTGGTCGACAACGGTAGCCAGGACGGCACCCGGGAAATCGTCAGCGACTACGCGCTCGAGCATCCGAAAATCGAGCTGGTCGAGGAACCACAGCGCGGCGTCGCGCGGGCCCGCAATACCGGATTCGACAAGGCGCGTGGCGATCTCATCGGCCGGACCGACGCCGACACCCTGGTCGACCCCGACTGGGGTGCCACCATCCGGCGGCACTTCACCGAACACCCCGAGGTCGCCGCGGTCACCGGCATCACCACCTACTACGACTCGCCGGTCGGCTTCTTCCTGAAATTCGGTTACTACCTTCAGGATCGGCGCGGCCAACTCGGCGGCCAGGTCGGCAACATGCACGGCCCGAACATGGCCATCCGCCGAACGGCATGGCTCGACGTCCGCGACGACACCGTCACCCGGCCGGACGTGATCGACGACCTCGATCTGGCACTGTGCCTGACCAAACGCGGGCTGCGCATCGATCAACTGAAGAACATGCGGGTCCAGACGTCGGCCCGGCGGCGAAGGACCGATCCCCGCCGCTGGTGGCAATTCCAGCTTGGCGGCCTGCGCACCATCACCGGCCAGGGATATCAGGTGCTGCCGTTTCACCGCGCCGTCATCGTCGGCGCCTGGCTGACGCACACCGTGCAGTGGCCGATCTACCGGTTCTGGGACTTCGAGCGACGGCGGTTCACGCTGCGTCCCGGCCAGGCCAGGATGTTCCCGCTCAGCAAGTAGGCGAGTGGCGGCTGAGCCGCCCGGCCATCCCGGCCGGGCGGCTCCGCCCTCCGCAGCGCGAAACCTGCCCCTACCCGCCCGGCCACCACACCACATGGCCGGTGGGGCAGTCGCTGTGGCTGCGAAGTGATCGACCGCGACACCCCTCGTTCAATCGCGGTCACTTGCTCAAGTTATGGCGTCGGGCCTGCCGGAACACGAGTAGCGGACTACCCGAAGATCATTCCGGTCGGCCGCAGGCGGCGGCCGCGCACACGCAGTCGAAAGAAGTGCCGGGCACTTCGCTGAGTAGTCGGATCATTCTTCGGGGGTCACGAAGGGCTTGGGCACCGTGGGCGGGAGCAGGGCGATCGCGGAGATGCGTTTCATGCCACACACCTGCATCAGGTCGACCACGATCGACCGCACCTGGGCGAACACGACATGCGCCGAAAGCCCTGCGCCCTCGACGAGTTCGGGCCGCGCCTCCTTGGCCACCGTGCGCAGCACCCGCGCGGCCTCGGCCTGATCCGGCTGCTCGCCCGGATCGGCCAGCATCATCCGGCGCACCACATCGATTGCCTGGCCGAGCTTTTCGACCTCATCGATCAGGCGCGGGTCGAGAATTTCGTCGTCCTGGACCAGGGTGAGCGAGCGGCGCAGCAGCACCCTGGTATTGCGGACCGCGTTGTCGAGCGGGTCGGCGGTGGCCTTGATGCGTTCGAGGCGGGCGCGAGAATTCCAGTACAGCGGGGAGATCCGGCTGATCTCCTTGCCGCCCTCCAGCGTCGCACGCAACGTGTCGAGCTGCGGTTGCGTCGCGCGCACCGCGGTGAGCGCCGTCCGCACCTTGTCCGGGTTCTGCTCGAGCAAGCCGTCGGCGCATTCGGTGAGCGACTTGCTCATCACCGCAAGGATTTCCGCGGCCTGCTCCCGGGCGCGGCGCACCGGGTGCAGCGGAATCGACGCCACCACAACCACTCCCACCAGACCGCCGACCAGTGCGTCGATCATCCGGGAGAAGCCGCCGCCCACCGAGGGCGGCAGCAGCGTCGCGACGAGCACGGCGGAACCGGCCGCCTGCATGGTGATGATCGACCCGCCGTCGAGGAACACCGCCGCGGCCATGGCGACGGCGACCACCAGCGCGATCTGCCAGACGCCGGTGCCCGCGCGGGTGATGAACAGGTCACCGATGCCGATGCCGACCGCGACGCCGACGACCAACTCCACCGAACGCCGCAGCCGGGCGCCGAACGAGATGCCGATGGACACCACGGCGGCGGTCGGTGCGAAGAACGGCTGCGGGTGCCCGACGATCTCGCGCGCGATGAACCAGGCCAGTGCCGCGCCGACCGCGCACTGGATGATCGGCAGCGCGGACAGGCGCAGCCGCGCCCACGAGGCGCGCAGCCGATCCATGGTGCTCGCCCGGGCAACTCCCACGCGGGGCTTCAGAGCAAGCCCACCTGTCACCCGACCGCCACCCACCATCGAATCGCTTCGCGATCCTGCATCCCTACGACTCAGTCGAGGCCGAGCTCGGCTGCGGCCCTCGGATCGCAGTCCTCCAGCAGATCCAGACAGCGCGCGTACTCTTCGGTCTCGCCGATCACCTTCGCCGCGCGGGCCAGCGCGCCCACACTGCGCAGAAAACCGCGGTTGGGTTCGTGGCTCCACGGCACCGGCCCGAAGCCCTTCCACCCATTGCGGCGCAGCAGGTCGAGGCCACGGTGGTAGCCGGTGCGGGCGAACGCGTACGCGGCGACGATGTCGTGGTTGATCGGTTCATCGTTGGCTTCGCCCCGGGTCAGCGCGGCCTCGGCCAGATACGCCCACGCGATCGAGGCCGCCGGATGGTCGGCCGCGACACGGACCGGATCGGTCTTGTCGAGCAACGCCTCTTCGGCGTCGGAGATTTCGGGGAGGAGTACCGGTTGCGGGCCGAGCAGATCACCGAACGAGGTCATGCGGTTCATTGTTGCACCGGTGGCGGATTT
This sequence comes from Nocardia iowensis, assembly GCF_019222765.1. Taxonomy (NCBI): domain Bacteria; kingdom Bacillati; phylum Actinomycetota; class Actinomycetes; order Mycobacteriales; family Nocardiaceae; genus Nocardia; species Nocardia iowensis. The sequence goes on from NZ_CP078145.1 coordinate 8,500,822, forward strand.
GCCAGTGATGCGTACCTCCGCATTCGCTCCCGCCGTGCGCGGTCTGAAGACAGGCTTGGTCCCACTGGTCCCGTTAAGCTGGCCGTCGAGTTCCATGTTCCGCCTGAGCGAGGGGTAGTGCGTGTCCGACCCGAACGACGACAAGAACCCGGCACGGGAGAGCGCCGACCCGGCAACCCCGGCCGGAGCGACCGCACGCCCCGACGCCACCACGGAACGCACCACGGTCGCGGGCGGCGGTGCCCGTCCGGATGAACCGCTGGCCGCTGCCCCCACCCGCCCCATCCCAGCGCCGGGCTCGAACGCGTCCGGTGGCGCAGGCACTGCGCCGAACTCGTCGTCCCCGTCCGCCGCCGCTGCCGACAGTTCGGCAAAACCTGGCTCTACCGCGCCGGGTACCTCGGCGAACCCGGACTCAACCCCGCCGCGTGCTTCGGCGAACCCAGACTCGACCTCGGCGAACCCGGACTCGACCGCGCCGGGCACCTCGGCGAACTCGGGCTCGACCGCACCGGACGCGTCGCCGAACCGACCCTCCGCCGCACCCGGCTCTTCGGCTGCCCCGGACTCGACCGCATCAAATGCTGAGGACTCGGGCACGACGCGCGACAACCCCGCTGCGTCGACGGCCGGCACCGCGAGCGATGCGACTCCGGCCAGTTCCTCCTCGGCGCCCGCCGCATCCGCCGGTTCGCAGCACACGGACTCGGCCGCGTCGCGCGCCGAGAACTCTGCGCCAATTTCCGATACAGCGTCGACCAAGAGCACTGCGAGCGACGCGGTTCCTGCGGGCGCCGCACGCGCATCTGCTTCGCAGCAGCCGGACTCCACCGCACCCGACTCCGGCGCAACACCTGACAACGCCGCAGTGGCAACACCTTCCGCGGCGGGGGCCACGACCCCGACCGGCCAGACGCCCGACACGACGCCTCCCTCGGCAGCCACCGACTCGCCCTCCGGTCGGACGCCAGCCGCTACGTCCGCAACCGCGACACCGGCGAATTCGGCTCCCGGTACGGCGTCTCCCTCGGTGTCAGCCGACTCGCCTGCTGATCGGCCCACAGCCGCCGAGCGCGCGACAGGCCAGCAGCCCGATTCGGCCGACCCCAGGGCAATCCCCCAGGTCAGCGCACCGGCACCGACCGAGGGTCGGTCCGGCGCGGCCACCGAATCGCGTTCCGGCGCAGCCGACTCCGGGATATCCCGGGTCGAGCCGGGCTCGAAAACCGCAGCAGCCCAACAAAGTAGGCCCGCTCCCGGTGGTGCGGCCGCCGACATTGCCCGGGATGGGGCGGCCGCTCCAACTGGGGGATCCAAAGCCGAAACCGACGCGTCGACCGACGACACTCGGGCGAAGCGTGCCGCCGAAGGTGCGATTCCCAGTGGCCAAGCGGCGTCCGAGGCGGCGACAGAGGCGATCAAACGAGGCGATCGGCACCAGCCCGGAGCCGCGGCAACCGCCAAGAGCGCGCCGGGCGTGTCGACACCGTCCGAAAAGCCAACACCGCCGACAGACGCGGACGTGGACGGTGACGCGCCCACCACGGTGATGCGGGTACAGCAGCCCGCACCGCCGGTCGAGAACACCGGCCCCGAAGCCGACACGGTCAAAATGCAGACGAAGGCTCCCGGGACCGCGCCGGACGCCGATCGCCAGCCGCCACCGGGCTCCGAGGACGTCACCGTGGCGATGCCGGTGATCAAGCCGGACGATGCGCAAACCGTGGCGCTGCCGATCCAGCGACCCGCCGATGCGCCCAAGCCCGCCGGGACCGACCGGGTCGTGCCGGGTGCCGGGCGGGTGCCGATCACCAAGCCGCCGAGCACGCCGCGCCCCGCTCCCGGACCCAAACAGCCTGGCCAGCAAGGCCCTTCGGCCCCGCCGCAGAGCGGGCCCGCACCGGTCGAGGAGACCCGTCCCGCGCCGCCGCGTCCGCCCATGCCGCGCCAGATGGCCTCGGCGCCCTCCCCGGCGGATGTGCAGCCGACCCTGCCCGCGCAGACGCTCGGCGGCCCGCGGCCGCCCCAGCCGCGGCCGATCGCGCAGCCACAGCGCATTACGCCCGCGCAGGCACCGGCCGCCGGACCCGCGGCGAGCGGAGCAGGTCGTTCCAAGAAGTGGCTGCTCGCCCTGGCCGGTGCCGCGGTACTGGTGGTCGTGCTGATCGGGGTGACGGTCGCGTTGGTCGCCAACTCGAAGAACAATTCGCCGGAGGCCAAGGTCCGTGCCGCCATCACCGACTACACCCAGGCGCTGCAGTCCGGTGACCTGACCGCGCTGCGCGGCACCACCTGCGGTCCGCTGCACGACTTCTATCAGGGCATTCCGGCGGATCAGTTCGCCGGCGTGCACCAGTTGTCGATGGACCGCAGGAACATTCCGGTAGTGGACGGCGTCGATGCCATCCGGATCACCGACGACACCGCGATCGCCCAGGCCACCGTGTATACCGAGGCCGATCCGAGCAAACGCTCCGCGCGCACCTTCGACCTCCAGCGCACGGACAACGGCTGGAAGGTCTGCGACCCGCCCACCAGCACGCCCTAGCTCGCGACACCGCCACGCTTCGAACCGGTGCATCGGCTGTCCGCCACATGGGCAGCCGAGCACCACTGATACGTCTGATAGCCAAGGGACATCGCTGATTCTTGCGCCGTAAACCTCGTCACGAGCCCCGAAAATGACGAACAGGCAAACTCGATAGCAATTCCATATCGATCGGCGGTAGTCCTGCTCACACTCAGCTGGTCATGGGTCCGGTTCATTAGTAGCGTGGCCGCATCATGGGCAGGGAACAGACGATGGCGCTCGAAACCGATGACTTACCGCAGACTCCGACGCTGGCCGGGCAGCGGTTCCGCGTTCGGGACCACTATGAAGTGGGCCGGGAAAAGATCCGCGAATTCGCGCGGGCGGTGCAGAACCACCACGGCGCGCATCAGCAGGAAGCCGACGCACACAAGCTCGGCCACGACGGCGTCATCGCGCCACCGACCTTCGCCTCGGTGATCGGCTCGTCAGGCACCCGTTCGCTGCTCGAATCGGTGCTCACCGAATACGACCTCTCGCAGATCCTGCAGACCGATCAGGTGTTCCAGGCCTACCGGCCCATCCTGGCCGGCGACCGGCTCACCAGCGAGATCTTGATCGAGTCGATCCGCCAGTTCGGCGACAACGATTTCGTCGTCGTCCGGTCCGCCCTGGTCAACCAGCACAACGAGCTCGCGCTGATCGGCTCGACGACGATCGTGGCACGGCGCGGCGCTGAGGTGGATCCGAACCTCGCCGACGTGGTCGACAACATCATGATGCACGGACAGGTCGTCGAATTCCCCACGGGGGACAAAGGATCCGACGACAACTCCGCGCTGATCCCGCTTGGCGTCGGCGAACTGCCCGCCCCGGCGGCCGACCGCGAGATCGCGCCGGTGCACACCCTGCCCGACTTCGACCAACTGTCCGTCGGCGAGCAGCTCCCGGCCGGGTCCTTCCGGCTGGCCCGCGGCGACCTGGCCAACTACGCGGGGGTGTCCGGCGATGCCAACCCGATCCACTTCAGCGACCACGCCGCACAGTTGGTCGGCCTGCCCACGGTGGTCGCGCACGGCATGCTGACCATGGGCTTGGCCGGTGGCTATCTGACCTCCTGGCTCGGCGATCCGACCGCCATCGAGAAGTTCAGCGTGCGGTTCTCCGGCTTCGTCCCGGTGGCCGCGGACGCGGCGAGCACGGTGGATTTCACCGGCCGGATCAAGGCGCTCGACCCGAGCACCCGCACCGCGACCGTTGTGCTCGGCGGCACCTCGGCGGGCCGAAAGCTGTTCGGCCGAGCCATCGCCGAGGTTCGGCTGGCCTAGGCTGCGCGACGCGTGGCTCCGCGCGAGCGCAGTCACCGCAGGTCGAGCTGGGTCCGCCGGACAATTTGCGGCGCAGGAAAATCGCACCCCACGATGGCGCTGTTTCGGCGCACGATGGATGGCGTGAGTTATTCAGTAATCCGTCGCGTGACACCCGCGATCGGTGCCGCGTGTCTCATGGTCGGCGCCCTCACCCTGGTGCCGCCGACCGCCATCGCCGAGACTTCCACCGCCGCCTTCATCGCACGTCCAGAATCGCATGAGAAGCCGGACCGGGACGGCAAGGGCGAGAAGAAGCGAAAGATGTACACCAACTGCATTCAGGCGCAAGCCGAACACGCGGGACCGATTTACCGCGGGCTGCCGCAGTACAACCCGTTGCTCGACGAGGACGGCGACGGCATCGCCTGCAACGAGTGGTGATTCACTGCGCCGCCTGGAAGACCAACATCGTTGCGCCGATGCGGATCTCGTCACCGTCGGCGAGCAGCGCGCCGTTCTCGATCGGTTCGTCGTTGACGTAGACGCCATTGGCCGAGTGCAGGTCCTTGATCAGCAGACCGGCCCGGCTCGGCATGATGTGCGCGTGGTACCTGCTGGCCTTCGGGTCGTCGAGCACCAGATCGTTGTCGGTCATCCGGCCGATTCGCAAGCCGCCCTGCGCGATCGGCACCACCCGGCCATCGGGTAGTCGCAGCTGCCCGCTGCGCACCGTACTCGGCGCCTCGGTGACGGTCTCGGTCATCGCCGCGGCCATCCGCTCGACCTGCCTGAGTTCGACGGTGCTGAGCGGTTCCTGGCGCAGCACGCGCTGTTCCAGCTCGATCAGCGCTGGCCCCGGATCGATGCCGAGTTCCTCGGCGAGCACGGTACGCACCCGGCGGCACGCGTCGAGCGCGTCGGCCTGGCGGCCGGACAGGTACAGCGCGGTGATCAGCTGTCCCCACAGCGGTTCGCGCAGCGGATGCTCGGTGGTCATCGCGACCAGCTCGCCGATCACCGATGAGGCCCGCCCGCAGGCGATTTCGGCATCGATCCGGGCGGAGGCGACAGCCAGCCGCTCCTCGTCCATGGCGGTGGCGAAACCGTCGGCGAATTGCAGCCCGGCCAGATCGGCCAGCGCCCGGCCGCTCCATTCGCGCAGCGCGGCACCGAAAAGCTGTGCGGCACCGGCATGATCGCCGAGCGCGGCCGCCCGGTTGCCCGCCTCCCGGCTCGACTCGAAACGGCCGAGATCGCAGGCGTTCTCGGCCACCTCGAGCCGATAGCCGGAGGATTCGGTGCGCAACACCTGCGCCGGATCCACGCCCGAATTACGCAGCGCCTTACGGATGTTCGAGACGAACACCTGCAGACTCGCGGCGTAGGAATCGGGTGGATCCTCGTTCCACACCATGTCCGCCAGCGCGGCCGAAGACACCGCGCGCCGCCGATTCACGGTGAGCGCGGCGAGCAGCGCCCGCGGCTTGGGCCCGCCGACCGCCACCGGCTCACCGCCGACGAGCAACCGGACGGGCCCGAGCACGCGCACATCCAGACACATGAGCTGTCGAGCCCCCCGGTGGGTTGATGGTGGGTCAGGCGCTGATCGACCTTCCCGCGGACTTCAGATCATTGCATGCCTCGGTGACCCGCGCCGCCATCGAGGTTTCGGCCTTCTTGAGGTAGCTGCGCGGGTCGTAGACCTTCTTGTTACCGACCTCACCGTCGATCTTCAGCACACCGTCGTAGTTGGTGAACATGTGGGTGACGATCGGCCGGGTGAAGGCGTACTGGGTGTCGGTGTCGACGTTCATCTTGACGACGCCGTAGCGCAGCGAATCCTCGATCTCCGACTTCAGCGAGCCGGAACCACCGTGGAAGACGAAGTCGAACGGCTGCGCGTCCTGGCCGAGCCCGAGCTTGGCCGCGGCCACCTTCTGGCCCTCGGCCAGCACCTCGGGCCGGAGCTTCACGTTGCCCGGCTTGTAGACGCCGTGCACGTTGCCGAAGGTCGCGGCGAGCAGGTACTTCCCGTTCTCGCCCGCGCCGAGCGCGTCGATGGTCTTCTGGAAGTCCTCGGGCGAGGTGTAGAGCTTGTCGTTGATCTCGGCCTCGACGCCGTCCTCTTCACCGCCGACGACGCCGATCTCGACCTCCAGGATGATGTTGGCTTGCGCGCAGGACTTCAGCAGTTCCTTGGCGATTTCCAGGTTCTCGTCGATCGGGATCGCGGAGCCGTCCCACATGTGCGACTGGAACAGTGGGTGCTGCCCGTTCTTCACCCGCTCCTGGGAGATGGCGATCAGCGGCCGGACGAAACCGTCCAGCTTGTCCTTCGGGCAGTGGTCGGTGTGCAACGCGATGGTGACGTCGTACTTCGCGGCGATCACATGCGCGAACTCGGCCAGCGCGACCGCACCGGTCACCATGTCCTTCACGCCCTGGCCGGAGCCGAATTCGGCGCCACCGGTGGAGAACTGGATGATGCCGTCGCTGCCCGCTTCCGCGAAGCCCTTGATGGCCGCGTTGATCGTCTCCGACGACGTGCAGTTGATGGCGGGAAAGGCAAAGGAGTTCGCTTTGGCCCGACCGAGCATCTCGGCGTAGACCTCCGGAGTCGCGATGGGCACAGTAAGACCTCCGTGTTGTTGCGGCAAAGACCTATTTTGTCAGCCACCACCCTAGGACAGCAGTGTTTCGCCTGGTATCCAGGGAGGCCGGAAAAGTTACCGGCCGGTGGTCCACACGGAACCGGCGAGTGACCAGCCGGTAGTTTCGCGCTCAGCACGGGGTTTCTCAGCCGAACCCGGTACTGTGGGGCCGGTAATTGCGCTGGCAGCTTCCGATGGGGTGGCAAGCGATCAGGCCAGCCGTATCCAGAACAGGAGACCGCGTGATTCTGCTGGCAGCGACAGAATCGGTGACGAGCAACATCGCCCTCACGGAGTTGCTCGACCCGATGCACCTGCTCACGGAGACGTGGCTGAAGAATGCGGTGCTCCCGGCCATCCTGGTGATCGTCTTCATCGAGACCGGCCTGCTCTTCCCGATCCTGCCCGGCGACTCGCTGCTGTTCACCGGTGGCCTGCTGGCCGCGCAGCCGAATCCGCCGGTGTCGATCTGGGTGTTGGTGCCCGCCGTCACGTTCATCGCCTTTCTCGGCGACCAGAGCGGGTATTGGATCGGCCGGGCCATCGGGCCCGCACTGTTCCACAAGGAAGACACCCGCTTCTTCAAGAAGCACTACGTCACCGAGACGCACGAGTTCTTCGAGAAGCACGGTCCCAAGACCATCATCCTGGCCCGGTTCGTGCCGATCGTGCGCACCTTCATGCCGGTGCTGGCCGGTGTGTCCAAGATGAACTACCGCAAGTTCGTCGCGTTCGACATCGTCGGCGCGATCCTGTGGGGCGGCGGCGTCACGGTACTCGGCTACTTCCTCGGCAATGTCGCCTTCATCAGGGACAACGTCGAGGCGATCTTCCTGCTGATCGTGTTCGTCTCGGTGCTGCCCGGCATCATCGCGGTAGCGAAGCGGCTGCTCAATCGTGGTGCGGAGCCGGTAGCCCGGCCGGACGCCGAGCTGGCCGCCTCGACGAACGAGCCGACCCGCTAAGCGCGTGTTCGCGGCGTCCTCGCCCCTGGCAGTGGGCACTTTCGATCCGCTGATGTCGGCGGGTCCGGCGCTCGTCTGGACAGTGGTGCTGGCCTTTGTCTTCATCGAGTGCGCGATCATTCTCGGACTCTTCCTGCCCGGCGACTCCATGCTGATCACCGCGGGCATCGTGATGGCGTCCAACGCCTCGGGCGAGGCGCAGGTGTGGGCGCTGTCGCTCGGGACGATGCTCGCGGCCATCGCGGGCAATCAGGTCGGCTACGTCATCGGGAACCGGACCGGGCATCGGCTGGTGGCGCGCAAGAACGGCCGCTACATCAACACCCGCAACCTGCAGCGGGTCACCGAGCTGCTGGAGCGGCACGGGTTCGTCGCGGTGCTGATCGCCAGGTGGATTCCGTGGGTGCGCACGCTGTGCCCGACGGTCGCAGGCGCGGCCGGAATGGATCACCGCAAGTTCACCGTGGCCAGCACGATCGGCGCGATCATCTGGGCGCCGGTGCTGCTGCTCATCGGGTACTACGCGGGGAACTTCCTGGACCGAGTGCCGTGGTTGATGCCCATCGTGATCGGCACGCTGGTGGTCGGCCTGATCCTGGGAACCGTGCTGGGAATCCGGCACTACCGGCAGGAGATGGCGAAGCCGCCGGAGGAGTTCGAGCTGGAGACCGCGAGCAGCGGCGTGGCCGAAGCCGACCACTGACCTCTGGGTTTCCCGCAAACGGGCTCGGGTACGCAGCTGATGCGAGCGAACTCCCGCCGTCCGAGGAGCTGCGGGCATGGACTGGTTCACGGCACCCGAATACTGGCTGAGCAGGCTGATCTTCCAGCGCGGGCTGGCGGTCATCTACCTGATCGCCTTCCTCGGCGCGGCCCTGCAGTTCCGGGCGCTCATCGGCGAGCGCGGCATGCTGCCGGTGCCGCGATTCGTGCGACGGACGCCGTTCCGTTCGGCGCCGAGCATTTTCCAGGTGCACTACTCCGATCGGTTCTTCGCCGTGGTGGCCTGGACAGGGGTCGGCTTGTCGGCGGCGATGATCGTCGGGGCCGCGGACTTGGTGCCGCTGTGGGCGGCGATGTCGATGTGGCTGGCGCTGTGGGTGCTGTATCTGTCGATCGTCAATGTCGGGCAGCGGTGGTACTCGTTCGGCTGGGAGTCGTTGCTGCTGGAGGCCGGGTTCCTGGCGATCTTCCTCGGTAACGACCAGACGGCGCCGCCGGTACTGGTGCTGTGGCTGACCCGGTGGCTGCTGTTCCGAGTGGAATTCGGCGCCGGATTGATCAAGTGGCGCGGCGATCCCTGCTGGCGCGACCTGACCTGCCTGTACTACCACCACGAGACCCAACCGATGCCTGGACCACTGAGCTGGTTCTTCCACCGGTTACCCAAACCGCTGCACCGAGTCGAGGTGGCGGCCAATCACTTTGTCCAATTGGTCGTGCCCTTCGGGCTTTTCGCGCCGCAGCCGGTGGCGAGCGTGGCCGCCGGGATCGTGGTCGTCACCCAGCTGTGGTTGGTGCTTTCCGGCAACTTCGCCTGGTTGAACTGGGTGACAATCCTGTTGGCGCTCACCGTGATCGACGGATCGTTGGTGGCGAAGATCCTGCCGGTGCCCGATGCGCCCGCGGTGCCGGGGCCGCCGATGTGGTTCGCGGGCGCGGTTATTGCCTGCACGGTGCTGATGGTCGCGCTGAGTTACTGGCCGGTGCGCAACATGCTCTCCCGCGATCAGCGAATGAACATGTCCTTCAACGCGTTTCACCTGGGCAACACCTACGGAGCGTTCGGCAATATCGGCCGGACCCGCGAGGAAGTGGTGATCGAAGGCACCGACGACACGACCATCTCCGAACGCACGGTGTGGCGGGAGTACGAATTCAAGGGCAAGCCGGGCGATCCGCGGCGGCGACCGCGCCAGTGGGCGCCCTACCATCTGCGGCTGGACTGGTTGATGTGGTTCGCGGCCATCTCGCCCTACTACGCGCGGCCCTGGCTGCTGCCGTTCGTCGAGCGACTGCTGGTGAACGACCGGGCGACGCTGCGTTTGCTGCGCGGCAATCCGTTCCCCGATGCCCCGCCGAAGTATGTGCGCGCGCGGCTCTACGAGTACCGCTTCAGTACCCGCCGAGAATTGCTGCGCGACCGAGCATGGTGGCAACGCAGCCTGGTCGGCGAGTACCTGCCGCCGTTGACATCGGGAAAAGCGAAGTCGGCGTCCTGATCACAGGCCGGCGGCGCTGACCTGATATGCGGCCTCCATCAGCATCCAGCCGGACAGCTGCACCGACAGATCGCGTTCCGGCACCCGCGACGAGGTCACCGAACCACCGGGCGTGAACCGGCCCGCACCGGCGATGCCGCCCGGCAGCGTCGCCGGTTTGCCCCAGTTGTGCCCGAACAGCGGCTCGCCCTCCACGTCGAGCCGGTTCGCCCAGGCGGCGGTCGCGGAGGCGCGCACGATCGCGGCCGCGGCCCGCCGGTCGGCCTCCCGCGCGGCGTCGTCGCCGGGCAGCATCAGCGCGACCAACGCCAGGTAGCGCGCCAGGATGCCGTTGAACAGTCCGCCGTCGCCGCCACTACCACCGTTGACGACGCCGCGGGTGGTCAGATGCTCTTCGACGGCGCCGAGTAGTCGATGGACGCGCTCCACGTGCTTCGGCGCACCGGTGTGCACCGCGAGCTCGGTTTCCACGCCGAGGACCACACCCTGGCAATAGCTGTACACCGGCCGCTCGATCTCCCCGGACGGCAGGTGAATGCCGTCGAGAATCAGGCCGGTCTCCGGATCGCGCAGCGTCGCGTCCAGCCAGTCGGCCATTTCCTCGGCGCGCGCTTGTCGGCCGAGCCGCAGCAGCGCGATGGCGGCGGGGCCATTGGCGGGCGCGTTGTAATAGTCGGCGCCGATCCGCCACGGCAGGCCGCCGCCGACCGCCGGGTTCCAGCCGTCGTACAGCGGCTTCTCCAAGGCAATCAGCCCGCTGCGTGCCTCGGTGACACCCGCGATCCGCTCCGCGCGTTCCAGCGCGATGGCCAGCCAGGCCATGTCGTCGTAGTACTTGTTGGTCCAACCGCTGATATTGCGGATGCGGTGAGAGCGCGCGATCGCGCCGATCCGCTTGCGGCGCACCGGAGTCGGCACCCGATTGGCCGCGTCGACCGCACAGTCGATCAGATGAGCCTGCCACCAGTAATGCCACGAGGCGAACGCGCGTTCCCGCTTGGTGGCCGGCCAGCCGACCACCGCCAATTCCGTTCCTGGCAATGCCCATAACGCACGCAGGTGCCGGGAAACGATGGCGGACTCCGCCATATCGGCACGTTCGGACCAGAGCGCGGGCGTCACAGCGGCCTCCCTGCCTGCCTGCGAACGGCCGCCCAGCGACCGCGGTCTCGCGTGCTGCGGGTCCTCGGCCCTCCGCGTGGTCATGCGTCAATGGTGCCAGTCCGGCCCGCTTTTACGCGCCCGATTTGTTACACAAGCGATGTGTATTCGTTTTTGCCCGCGCGGCTGCGCTCAGGAAGCTTTCCAGCCTCATGAAGCTTTCAGACGCAGTACCGCCAGCACGCGGCGATGATGAGCGTCGGACGGGGGAAGATCGAGTTTGGTGAAGATGTTGCCGATGTGTTTTTCCACGGCACGTTCGGTGACGGTGAGGGCGGTGGCGATGGCGTTGTTGGACAGGCCCTGTGCCATCAGTTCGAGCACCTCGCGTTCGCGCGGGGTGAGCCGGGCCAGGGAATCCTGTTGGCGGGATGCGCCCATCAATTGGCTCACCACCTCCGGGTCTAGGGCGGTGCCGCCGGTGGCGACCCGTTGGAGTGCGTCGACGAAATCGCGGACATCGGCAACCCGATCCTTGAGCAGGTAGCCGACACCGCTCGCGCCACCGGCGAGAAGCTCAGTGGCATAACGGGTTTCGACCCACTGGGAGAAGACGAGCACACCGGTCATCGGATATTTGCGACGCAGCTCGATCGCGGCGAGCAGGCCTTCGTCGGTGAAGCTGGGCGGCATGCGCACGTCCACGACGGCGACGTCGGGATTGTGCGCGCCGACCACATCGCTCAATGTTGTCGCGTCGCCGACCATGGCGACCACCTCGTGGCCGCGCTCGATGAGCAGGCTCGCGAGGCCGTCCCGCAGGATCGCGCTGTCCTCGGCGATCACGATCCGCAGTGACTCGTTCACCGCGAGCCGTCCTTCGGCAACAGGATGGTGACCACGGTGGGCCCGCCGGTCGGGCTCTGCACGGTGAGCGTGCCGTCGACGGTGCGGGCCCGGGCCGCCAGACCCGAAAGTCCGCTGCCTACCGCGAGTTCCCCCGCAGCCGGTTGCAGTACGCCGCCGATTCCGTTGTCCCGCACGGTGACCGAGATGGTCCTAGCATCGGTCGGCAGCACCGAGATCCAGGCCCGCGTGGCGTTGGCATGCTTGACCACGTTGGTGAGCAGCTCGGCGACCGAAAAGTAGGCGATCGCCTCGATCGCCGGACTCGGGCGCTCGGGCAGATGCACCCGCAGTTCCACCGGAACCGAGCTGCGCGCGGCCAGCGTCTCCAGTGCCGGGCCGAGCCCGAGTTCCAGAGCGGGCGGGTGGATTCCACGCACCAGCTCGCGCAATTCGGTCAGCGCCTCCTTGGAGCTGGCGTGCGCGTCCGCGATCAGATCACGCGGATCACCGCCCGCGGCCAGCCGATCCTCCGCCCGGCCGAGCGCCATCGCGATGGTGACCAGCCGGGCCTGGGTACCGTCGTGCAGATCCCGCTCCACCCGCCGCAGCGTGGCCGTCGAGTCGTCGACCGCCGCCTGCCTGCCCTGCTGCAGTTCGATGATCCGCCGGTCACCCTCGGTCGCGGTGAGCAACGCCATGCTCAGCAGCCGGTGCAGCCAGCAGACCGCGCGCAGCAGCCAGGGCAGCAGGAAGCAGCCGATCACCCCGATCGCGGCGAGACCGAGCACCCGCGGCCAGGTTTCGATGTAGAAGTCACCGAACTGGGCCAGCGAATGATGTTCCACGCCTTCGGCATCGACATTGGTCGGATGGAAGACCAGCCACGGGATCGGCGAGATCGCGGTGAACACCGTCATCGCGGTGAACACGAGCACGAAATAGCCGACCACGACACCGAGCACCGCCTGCGCGAGCAGGAACAGCGCCGCCCGCCAACTGGCCCGATCGGTGAACGCGCTCTTGAGGAAGCCGATCAAGCCCGGCGCGGGCGCGAACGGCGGCGGCGGCGTCAACCGCGCACCGAGCAGATCCTTGGCCAGCGCCCGGTAGATCCGAGCCCAGGTCCGTCCGCCGAGCAGGATCAGGGCCAGGATCGGCAGTCCGATGATGGTGAGGGAGATCGCCAGCCCGCCACCCCAGCCCAGGTACATGTACGCGAGGGCAACGCAGCCGAGGACGAACACCGTGAAGACATAGACGAGCTCTTTCCAGAAGCGCGCCTGGAACGGAGCGCGTAGCACCGCCCGGGCCACCTGATCGGCGGACCGTCCGGCTTTTCCGGGCGTCGGGTCGAGCACGAGGGTGGGTTCGGCGTGTGTCTCGGTCATGGCTTCCATGGTTGTCGGGGCGGCGGCGGTCTTCGATGGAGCTGTCCGCCGGATGTGTGGTGTAGCCAGCTACACCAACTACCATCCTGCTGATGAGCTACCCGCCGCAGCCGCCGCCGTACGGTTATCCAGGTTACGGAGCTTACGGACCGCCGCAGGAGCACCCCCAGGCCACCATGATCCTGGTCCTCGGCATCCTGAGCTTGGTCTTCTGCCAGATCATCGGTCCGGTCGCCTGGGTGATGGGCAGGAAGGCGCTCAATGAGATCGACGCGTCCGGCGGCGCACTCGGCGGCCGGTCGAATGTGATGGTCGGCTACGTCTGCGGGATCATCGCCTCGGTGCTGGTCATCCTCGGCATCCTGTTCGTCGGGCTGTTCATCGTGCTCGGCATCGCCGGGGTCTGGGACAGCACCAGCACCTACTGATCGGCCACCCGACGACGCGGCCGCGGCCGGAATTAGCATCGTCGGAGTGAATCACCCAGTGCCGGACGCGGCGGAGCAGGACCCACCGGGGCCCACCGAGTGGGGCGAGCACCCGTTCGGCGTCGGCCCATGGGCCACCGAGCACGACGAACCACCGCCGGACGACCCCAGGCTCGACCCCGAACTACTGGCCGACGGTGACCGCCGCAACGTGGTCGACGCCTATCGGTACTGGACTCGCGAGGCGATCGTCGCCGACATCGACCGGCGCAGGCATCCGTTCCACGTCGCCATCGAGAACTTCGGGCACGACGCGAACATCGGCACCGTGGTCCGCACGGCCAACGCCTTCGCCGCGGCGGCCGTGCACATCGTCGGCAGGAAGCGGTGGAATCGTCGCGGCGCCATGGTGACCGACCGCTACCAGCACATCGAGCATCACGCGAGCATCGATGAGCTGCTGGACTTCGCCGCCCGCGAGCAGCTCACCATCGTCGCGGTGGACAATGTGCCCGGCTCGATCCCGCTCGAAACGGCCGAACTGCCGCGCCGCTGCCTGCTGCTGTTCGGGCAGGAGGGCCCCGGTGTCACCGCACACGCGAAAGACGCGGCGGCCATGACCATTTCGATCGCCCAGTTCGGTTCGACCCGCAGCATCAACGCCGGTGTCGCCGCCGGAATCGCCATGCACGCATGGATTCGGCAGCACGCGGACCTGACCGACGCCTGGTAGACCTGCCGCGACCATCCCGCCGCTGTAGCACTCTGATCCGGGCACGTCAGTGCCGCGTCGGGCCTATTCTGGAGGTCTGACAGTCGGGGTGGAGGCTGGAATGGATCACGGGCGAGTCCTGCGCACGGTGGTCGGAGTGACCGCCGGGTATCTGATTGTGCTCGGCCTGTGGTTGGGGTGGGTGGTCCAGCACACGCCGCCTGGGACGCTGCCCTATCAGATCCTGGCGTTGGTCGGCCTGTTCGGATCATGTCTCGGGATCGGGATGATGGTGGCATCGCGGCCGTCGAAGGCGGATCGGCGGTTGTGGCGGGACGGGCTGGAGGGGTGGGCGACGGTGCACGGGGTGCATCCACTGGAGCGAACCGATCATCAGACCGAGCTGACCGAGCTGGATCTGGAGCTGACCGTCCCGGGGTCCGAAAGCTACCGGGGCACAATCGTTTTCGATGTCGCCCCGGCGGACAAGCCGAGGCTCGCGGTGGGCGAGACGATTTCGATCCGCGTCGATCCGGCGAATCGCGATCGAATCATTGTCGTTCTGTGACCGGCACGAACTGGATGCCGTGTTATTCCGCCACCGGGACAACAGCTTTCACGTGCGCCCTCGGGTCGGCGAGGAGGAATTGGGCGGCGGCGTAGGTCGCCAGGATGACACCTTCGGTCAGCCGCCTGGCTCGCTGCCCGCGCACGGAGATACGGCGTAGCACGATGAGTCCATCGGACACCGTGAACAGCAACGCACCGGCGCCGAGCCGACTACGCGGATCGCGATTGGGAACATTAACGCCCGCAATGTTTTTCGCGCCGGGCGCGAGTCCCGGGTCCGATGCCAGTACCGCCGCCGTGCCGAGCGTCGCCCCATAGGCGGTGAGCGGTGCGGCGACCGTCGGCGCCTGCACCCGCATCAGCCCCGCCGCGCCGAGCCAGGCGGCCACTCGCGGCACCGCCACCGCGGCGCGCGGCCGGGCGCCCTGCCGCAACCACAGCGCGGAGTAGCCGGTCTGCATCACCGCGAACGCCGACGCGCCCGCGATCAGTCTGCGGTCGTCGTCGGGGTCGATGAGCAGGATGTCACCGAGGGTCGCGGCACCCAGCGAGCCGAGCAGCAACGTGCGATCGGTGGGGGCAATGGCGGTTTCGTCGGTGGCCACGTCGGCGGCCAGCAACGGCATCATCAGTGGTTTCGCGATCCACTGCACCTTCTCGCGGCCCGTGACGGCGGCATAGACGGTGGCAGCGGCCGCGGCGAGGAACCCGGCTCGGAACAACCGCATTGTTCAGAAGCTCGGCTCGATCGGCTTGGGCGGCAACGTGACGACCTGCCCCGCATAGCTCAGCCCCGCGCCGAAGCCGAGCAGCAGCGCCAGCTGGCCGCCCTTGGCCTTGCCGGTCACCAGCATCTCCTCCATCGCCAGCGGAATGGACGCGGCGGAGGTGTTGCCGGTCTGCTCGATGTCGTTGGCCATCGGGATGTCGTCGGCGAGGCCGAGGTTCTTCTTCATCAGCTCGTTGATCCGCGCGTTGGCCTGGTGCGGGACGAAAACCTCGATGTCCTCCTTCGCCACCCCGGACATCTCCAACGCGGTGGACAGCGCGCGCGGCAGCGTGACCGCGGCCCACCGGAAGACGCGGGGGCCTTCCATCCGCAGCGACATCCGGCCGATCGGCTCGACGGCCGGGTCGGTGCCCTGCATCGCCTGTGCCTTCTCCATGTAGTCGAGGAAGTTGACGTCCTGTGCGATCGCGGCCGCGTTCTCGCCGTCGCTGCCCCACACCGTCGGCGAGATGCCGTTCTCCTCGCTCGGCCCGACCACCACCGCGCCCGCACCGTCACCGAAGATCATCGCGGTGCCGCGGTCGGTCGGATCGAGTCCGACGGTCATCGTCTCGGCGCCGATCAGCAGCACATACTCGGCCGAGCCCGCCCGGATCAGATCGGCCGCCACGCCGAGGCCGTACCCGAAGCCGCCGCACCCTGAGGTCAGGTCGAAGGCGGGGATCCCGTTGATCCCGAGGTCATGGGCGATGGAGGGGGCGCCGTGCGGGGTCAGCATCAGCCAGCTCGACGTGGCCAGGATCAGCGCGCCGATCTTGGACCGGTCGATGCCGCTGTTGACCAGCGCGCGCTCCCCCGCCGCAGCCGCGATCGACTGCAGCGTCTCGTCGCCGCTGATCCAGCGCCGGTTGCGGATACCGGTGCGCTCGTAAATCCACTGCGGCGTGGAGTCGAGGACCTTGCACACCTCGTCGTTGCTGACGACGCGCTGCGGCCGATACGCACCGATACCGAGCATCGCAACGTTGTCACGATTCTTGTTGATTGCAATGCTCACCACTGGAGACGACCCTTCGCCTTTGAAGAACTAGACCGCTGTCCAGGCTATCCCAGGGCCAAATCCTTCAATCCGAGGATGGAGCGGTACTCCAGTCCCTCGGCGGCGATCACCTGGTCGGCACCGGTTTCCCGGTCCACGACGGTGGCCACTCCGACCACGATCGCCCCCGCGTCGCGCAGCGCGCGCACGGCGGTGAGCGGCGAGTTTCCGGTGGTCGTGGTGTCCTCGACGACGAGCACCCGCTTGCCGACGATGTTCGGTCCCTCGATCTGCCGCTGCATGCCGTGGGTCTTGGCCGCCTTGCGCACCACGAAGGCGTCGATCGGCCGGCCCGGCGCGTGCATCACGGCGAGCGCCACCGGGTCCGCACCCATGGTGAGCCCGCCGACGGCGTCGAAGTCCCAGTCCGCGACCAGCTCGCGCAGCAGCTTGCCGATCAGTGGTCCCGCGCTGTGGTGCAGCGTCGCGCGGCGCAGGTCTACGTAGTAGTCGGCCTCCTTGCCCGAGGACAAGGTGACTCTGCCGTGCACCACGGCGAGCTCGCGCACCAGCGCGGCCAATCTGTCTCGGTCGGCACCGGAACCGGTACCGAGGACCGCTTGATTATTGGTTGCCTCGTCGATCATTCCTAAGTCCTTCCGCGTGCGTTGAACAAGCCGCGATTCAGTCGGGCCGCCAGGGTTCGCGGGATCATTCCGGCGACGGTAGTGAGCGCTTTGTACTGCACACCGGGCACACTGAGCACCCGGCCCTTCTCCAGATCACGCAGGGAACCGGCAACTACCTGGTCGACACTCAGCCATAACGCTGTCGGCAGCGACGACGTATCGATACCGGCTCGTTCATGGAATTCGGTGTGCACGAATCCCGGGCACAGGGCCTGGACCCGGACACCTGTTCCGGCCAGTCCACCAGCCAACCCTTCCGTGAAGGATACGACGTAGGCCTTGGACGCCGAATACGTCGATCCACGGCCAGGGATCACCCCGGCCACGCTGGCGAGGTTGACGATCGATCCCTTGGCCGCGGCGATCATAGACGGCACAGCGGCGCGGGTGAACTGCACCACGGCGGTGATGTTGACGTCCACCTGTTCCTGCAACTGCTCGGGCGAGAGCGTCCAGAACTGCGCCCCGTGCGCGAATCCCGCGTTGTTGACCAGGAATTCGACGCCTTCGGCCAGCCGGGCCGCCACCCGCTGTCTGGCCTCCCGCCTGGCCAGATCGGCGACGAGCAGCTCGGAGCGGGTGCCGAAGCGGTGCTCGAGCACGCTGGCGATGGTGGCGAGCCGCTCCTCGTCCCTGGCGACCAGCACCAGGTCGTAGCCGAGCGAGGCGAGTCGCATCGCGTAGCCGTGGCCGATGCCGGAGGTGGGCCCGGTGATCAACGCCACGGGCCGGGTCGCGCCGGGTAGGCGTGCGACCGCGGGGTGTTCGGTCATCTGCGCTCGATCGATCGGACGGGTGCGACGGGGCCGACGCGGCCGATCACTGCGGCACAGGTCCCTGATACGGACGGAAGCCGGGGTGGAACGGGCCACCGGGCGGCTCGGCCGCCTGGTCGTCCTCGTGCGGCGCCGGGCGGTGATCGGGCTGCTCGTCTGCCCACTCGTCGGCGGACCGCTCAGCACGCGGCGCGGGGGATCGCTCGCTACGCGGCGCCGGGGACCATTCTTCGCGCTGCTCCGGCGCCCACTTGTCACGTTGTTCCTGCGACCGGCCGTCCCGCTGCTCGGGGGCCCACTCGCCGGCCGTCCTGCGATCGTCGCGGACCCTGGCCCGGGCGTCCGGCACCACCGCCAGCGACGGGCGGCGCGGCGCTTCGGGTTCGTCCGGCGCGGACAGCGGAGCGCGGTCGTCGTCGAACTCCTCGTCGTAGCCCTGCTCGACGAACGGTGGCTCGTCGAACTCCTCGTCCTTGCGCAGCCGCGGCGGCTGGACCCGGGCGGCGCCGACGGGTCCGTCGAGGTCCTCGTCGTCCGGCTCCTCCGGACGCTGGCGGCCGCGTGGGCGCGGGCGGCCGGGATCGTGACCGCCGCTGTCGAAGCGCGGCTCGCTGACCGGCGGCAGCACGTGCAGCAGACCGGACAGGCGCAGCACCGCGTCGATCGCGGTCTCCCAGTCGCGCGATGCGGTGCCGACGGACAACATGCCCAGCGTCCAGTTGCCCTCACTCCAGAGCATTTGCACGGTGTCGGGCAGCGTCTCGATGAACGCGACCATCCGCTGATCGACAGCGTGCCTGGCGATTTCCGGGTTGGTCGCGAAGACCACTCGGTCGCCGATGGCGCCGAGGAGTTCGAGATCGGCGTCCTTCGGCGGCGACGCGGTCTTGAGCCGCATGTCGACGTCGATGTCCGAGCCGATCTGGCGGCGCACCGCGATCAGGGTCGCGGAGTCTTCCAGGTCGAAGAGCACGAACTTCTCGCCCTTGCGAATTCCGGACACCACGTCGACCGCGGAGAGGTAGCCGAGCTTGGCCAGCGCGCCACGACGCCAGGTCGATGGCAGCGCGGGTTCCACCGACACATACGTGTAGCCCTGGGATTTCGCCCAGACCTGCCGCGCGTGACCGGTCCGCTGTCGCTGGATCCGATCGAAATACAGCAGCACGATCGCACCCACGAGTGCGATCGCCGCCAAGCCGAACCACATTGCCGTCATCGCTGTCTAGCTTAATGGGCACAGCCGAACGGAGCCCGACATTGGCCCCGCGCCGGGCCGAGCGGCGGCCGCTCGAGCTGTCGGGTCGTTCATCGCACGCCGCCCGGCAAGGCGGTGCTGATGATGACCTTGGCTTGGATGGACCCGTCCGGAGCCTTTTCCCCCTGGATCAACACGATGTCTCCGCTGGGCAGATCGGAAACCTTGTTGCCGGACACCGAGATCACCTGGGTATTGGCGTCGGTGTGCACGGTGACCGTGGAGCCGAGCAGGGTGCTGACGGTGAGTGTGCCGCCGTCGTTGGTGGTGATGGTGCCCATGGTCGCGCCGAGATCGTCGATGCCGCCGAGGCCGGGCACGCTCGGCATCCCGCTCGGCCCGGGCTGGCCGGAGCGCGGCGTCCCCGGGGTCGGCCGGTTGGCGGTCGGGAAAGTCGAGGTACTGCCTGCACTGGTCGACGCGGAATCCTTGCCGCCCAACAGCACTCCCCCGACCACACCGGCCACCGCGACCAGCGCGACGACCCCGAGGCCGAGCGCGATCCACAAGCCGGTATTGCGGCGCGGCGGCTGTTCCGGCGGCGGCATGCCCGCGCCGGGCGGGACCGGACCGCCCGGTGGCGGTGCGACCCCCGACCACTGGTCACCGTAGCTGCTTTCGTAGGCGCCCCACTGATTGTCGTGCGGCGGGAACGCGCGGGTGGCGTTCGGCGGCGGCGCTGACCAAGGGTCGAACTGCTCGGTCGCCGGATACGCCGAGGGCGCGCCGGACCCGTAGGCCTCGGTGTACTCCGTGGTGTGCTGTGGCTGCTCGAACCCGGATTTGCCCGCCGGGTGCTGCTCGGTCGGTGCGTCCTCCGGCCGCTGCCCCCACGGATCGTTCGGGTTGGTCATGGCCTCCAGGGTAGGCCGGGAGCGTCCGTCCGGCAGTCAGGTCGACACACCACGGACACTCCCGGCCGTTCCGGTTACTTGCCGACGACCAGACCGTCGCCGTCCGGGCTCGTGCTCACCCGCACGGTGTCGCCGTCGACGATCTCACCCGCCAGTAGCTCCTTGGCGAGGGTGTCACCGATCGACTGCTGCACCAGCCTGCGCAGCGGCCGCGCACCGTAGACCGGGTCGTAGCCGCGCACGGCGAGCCAGAACCGGGCCGAGTCGCTGACGTCCAGCTTCAGCCTGCGCTGCGACAGCCGCTTCTGCAGCTGGTCGAGCTGGATGTCGACGATGTGTTCCAGCTGTTCCTCGTCGAGCGGGTGGAACATCACCACGTCGTCGAGACGGTTGAGGAACTCCGGCTTGAATGCCGAACGCACCGCGTTCATCACGAAGTCGCGATCGCCGCCCGCACCCAGGTTGGACGTCAGGATGAGGATGGTGTTGCGGAAGTCCACCGTGCGGCCCTGGCCGTCGGTGAGCCGTCCCTCGTCGAGCACGGCGAGCAGGATGTCGAACACATCCGGGTGCGCCTTCTCGATCTCGTCGAACAGCACCACCGTGTACGGCCTGCGCCGGACCGCCTCGGTCAGCTGACCGCCCTGGTCGTAACCGACGTAGCCGGGCGGGGCACCGACCAGGCGCGCCACCGAGTGCTTCTCGCTGTACTCGCTCATGTCGATCCGGACCATGGCGCGTTCGTCGTCGAACAGGAAGTCCGCCAACGCCTTTGCCAGCTCCGTCTTACCGACACCGGTCGGCCCGACGAACATGAACGAGCCGGTCGGCCGGTTCGGGTCCGCGACACCGGCGCGCGCCCGGCGCACCGCGTCGGACACCGCCTGCACCGCGTCGGTCTGGCCGACCACCCGCTTGCCGAGCTCCTGTTCCATCCGTAGCAGCTTCTGGGTTTCGCCCTCGAGCAGCCTGCCCACCTGGATACCGGTCCACGACGCCACCACCTCGGCGATATCGTCGGGGCCGACCTCCTCCTTGAGCATCACTTCGCCGTCGGCGGCCGCGCCGGAGACCTTTTCGGCTTCGGTGAGCTGCTTCTCCAGCGCCGGGATCTTGCCGTAGCGCAGCTCGGCGGCCTTGCCGAGATCGCCGTCGCGCTCGGCTCGCTCGGATTCGCCACGCAGGGTTTCCAACTCCTCCTTGAGGACTCGGACCTGATCGATGGCGCTCTTCTCGTTCTGCCAGCGGGTCATCAGCTGGTTCAGCTTCTCGCGGTCGTCCGCCAGTTCCTGACGCAGCTTCTCCAGTCGTTGCTTGGAGGCCTCGTCGGTCTCCTTGCTCAGCGCGACCTCTTCGATTTCCAGCCGCCGCACCGCGCGCTCGACCTCGTCGATTTCCACTGGGCGCGAGTCGATTTCCATCCGCAGCCGGGATGCCGACTCGTCGACCAGGTCGATCGCCTTGTCCGGCAGGAACCGGGAGGTGATGTAGCGGTCGCTGAGGGTGGCGGCGGCCACCAGCGCGGAGTCGGTGATGCGCACGCCGTGGTGCACCTCGTAGCGCTCCTTGATGCCGCGCAGGATGCCGATGGTGTCCTCCACCGACGGCTCGCCGACGAACACCTGCTGGAAGCGGCGCTCCAACGCGGCGTCCTTCTCGATGTGCTTGCGGTACTCCTCCAGCGTGGTGGCACCGACCATGCGCAGCTCACCGCGCGCCAGCATCGGCTTGATCATGTTGCCCGCGTCCATCGCGGATTCCCCGGTCGCCCCGGCGCCGACGATGGTGTGCAGCTCATCGATGAACGTGATGACCTGTCCCGCACTGTTTTTGATGTCTTCCAGCACGGCCTTGAGCCGCTCCTCGAACTCGCCGCGGTACTTGGCGCCGGCCACCATCGCGCCGAGGTCGAGCGCGACAACGGACTTGCCGCGCAACGATTCCGGCACGTCGCCCGCCACGATGCGCTGGGCAAGGCCCTCGACGATCGCGGTCTTGCCGACGCCAGGTTCGCCGATGAGCACCGGGTTGTTCTTGGTGCGGCGGCTCAAAACCTGGACAACGCGCCGGATTTCGGTGTCCCGGCCGATCACCGGATCGAGCTTGCCCGCGCGGGCCGCCTCGGTGAGGTTGGTCGAGTACTTCTCCAGCGCCTGATAGCTGCCCTCCGGGTCCGGGCTGGTGACCTTGGCGCTGCCGCGCACGGCGGTGAACGCCTCGCGCAGCGCGTCGGCGCTCGCGCCGTACTTGATGAGCAGCATCGTCACGTCCGAGTCGCCACTGGCCAGGCCGACCATGATGTGCTCGGTGGAGACGTACTCGTCGCCAAGCTCGGTGGCCAGGTGTTGGGCGGCGGTGATCGCGGCCAGGGCCTCGCGGCCGAGCTGCGGGGTGGTGGTGGCGCCGGTCGCCCGCGGCAGCCGGTCCACGATGTCCTGGGCCTCGCGTCGCACCGTCGCCGGATCGACGCCGACGGCCTTGAGCAGCGGGGCGGCGATGCCGTCGGTCTGGTCCAGCAACGCCACCAGCAAGTGGGCCGGACGGATCTCCGGATTGCCCGCGGCGGAGGCCGCCTGCAGTGCGGCGGTCAGGGCCGCCTGAGTCTTGGTGGTGGGATTGAACGAGTCCACAAGTCACCTTTCTATTAGTCGATGTCACGGCGCCGGAGCCTGATCCGCGCGAACCTTCGCACGGCTTCGTGCCGTTCCTTATCTCCAACGTAGGAAAGGTTGAGTCTGTTCCGCTCAAGTTTGGTTATTTTGCCGCGCCATGAACGGTACGCCGCGACACCCGTCCAATGCCGTGAATCACAGCGTCCATGAGGTATGGATGCATACGATGACCATGGCCGTTAGTTGATGCATCACTCTTCAGCCCGATCAAGGAGCGAATGGATGCGCGCGATTGTCGTACGGAAGTTCGGAGCGACGCCCGAGTTGGCCGACATGCCGGTCCCCGAACCCGGCCCCGGGATGGTGCGGGTGCAAATGGAGGCGGCAGGCGTCAATCCGTTCGACGCGAAGATGGCCGGCGGAATACTGGATGGCAAGCTGCCGCATGACTTTCCGATGATCCTCGGGGTGGACGGCGCGGGCACCATCGGCACGGTCGGCGCCGGCGTCAGCCGGTTCGCCGTCGGTGATCGGGTGGTCGGCAAGTTCCTCACTCCGCCCGTCGGCCACGGCAGCTTCGCCGAGTACGCGGTGATCCCGGAGACCGGCATCCTGGCGCGCGTTCCGGAGGGCGTTCCGACCGTCGCGGCCGCCGCGCTACCCATCGCGGGCGTCACCGCGCAGGACATCGTGGACGCCACCAAGATCGAACCGGGGCAGACCGTGCTGATCGTCGGCGCGACCGGCGGCGTCGGCTCGTTCCTCGTCCAACTGGCGAACATCGCGGGTGCGCATGTCATCGCCACCGCGCGCGGCGAGGTCGCCGACCAGATGACCAGGCTCGGCGCCGCGGAGACGGTCGACTACACCGCAGGCTCGCTGCGCGACCAGGTCGCCGCCGCCCATCCCGAGGGCATCGACCTGCTCTACGACCTGGTCAGCCCGCCCGCGGCACTAGCCGAACTGACCGGCTTGGTGCGCGCAGGCGGCACCGTCTACTCCACCATCTTTTCCACCGACGAGAACCTGCTGCGCAAGCATGGGCTGCACGGCGGCAATATCGAATCCACCGGCGGCGCACCGGAATTGGCGCGACTGCTGGAACGAGTGGCCGAGGGTGACGTGGTGGTCCCGATCGACGCGACGGTCCCGCTGGCCGACGGCGCGGCCGTCATCGGCGCAACCGGCGCCCGCGGCAAAACCGTGCTCGCCATCTGAGGCCGTTCCCGACCTGCCTCGGTGTCCGGCGCGGCACCCGAGAAGCAAGGTGTGATCTCGACGGCAGGGCCGCAACACCACTCGTTTGCCGACCGATTACCGTTTGGCCCGGTCTTCAGGTCCTAACCAACACGACCATGGCATTTTCAGGGATACTGGTCGGCGGAGGACCGCCGGTTACGGGTACGTCCCCGGCAGAACTGAGGGAAAGGAAGCTCCACGTCGTGGATGCGCGTTCGGCTGCGCTGGTCCGCGCCAACTTCCGTTCGGTGATCGAGGCACCGAATGGACCCGAGCGGTTGGTCAGTGCGTTCTACGGTCATTTGTTCGCCGAGAACCCTCAACTGCGTGAACTCTTCCCGCCTGCGATGGATATGCAGGCCAAGCGGGTCTGCACCGCCATCCAGTACGTGCTCGATCATCTGGAGGACTGGGAACGGGCGCAGAAGTTCCTGGAGCAGCTGGCTCGCGACCACCGCAAATACGGGGTCGACGCGGCGCACTACGATGCCGCCGGTCGGGCCTTGCTCTCCGCGTTCCGCGCCTACAACGGTGCGGCCTGGCACCGGGGCCTGGAGGAGGGCTGGCGCGACATCACCATCCTGATCTCCGCGTCCATGGCGATCGGCGCGAATTCCGACAAATCCCAGCCGTACTGGGAGGCGACCGTGGTCGGCCATCGCCGGGTGCTGGAGGACCTGGCCATCGTGCGGCTGCAATCCGAGAGTCCGATCCCCTACCAAGCCGGACAGTACGTGCCCCTCACGGTGCCGCAGCGCCCGAAGATGTGGCGCTACTTCTCCCCGGCCATCCCCGCGAACCCGTACGGCGAGATCGAGTTCCATATCCGCAAGATCCGCGGCGGCTGGGTGAGCCCCGCCATCGTGAACGAAACCAGGGTCGGTGACCGCTGGCAGATCGCGGGACCGCTCGGCGGCTTACACGTAGACCGGGACAGCGGTCGCGATGTGCTGATGATCGGTGCGGGCACCGGCATCGCGCCCTTGCGCGCTCAGTTGATCGAGATGGGCCAGCGCGGCATCAACCCTCGGGTGCACTTCTTCATCGGCGGCCGCTACCCCTGCGATCTCTACGACGTGGAGAACATGTGGCAGCTCTCGCAGAGCAATCCGTGGCTCACCATCGTCCCGGTCTGCGAGCAAAAGACCAATCCGTGGTGGTATCCCCATCCACCACAGGAAGAGCCATACGGCATGCACCGGCGGTTGATCGGTAACCTGGGCGCCGTGGTCGCGAGCTTCGGCGCGTGGGCGGACCGGCAGATCCAGATCGCCGGGTCGGCGAAGATGATCGCGGACACCCGACGTGCGTTGATCGCGGTCGGTACTCCGGAGCACATCATCAGCTCCGACCCTGTGTGATGAAGGAGGCCCCGATGGGGACGGCAGCCGACGGAGTCGGTGGGGCGGGTAGGACGCCGCGGGACCCGAGTGCGCTCGGCAACGGCGCACATCAGCCGCCCGAGTGGACCGCAACCGTGGTCGGGCACCATCGAATCCGGCACGATCTCGCGGTGATCCGGCTGATCGGCGAATTCGTCCCGTTCATCGCGGGCCAGTCCGTCGAGGTCACCGTGCCGCAGCAACCGAGCATGCGACGCAGATTGTCCCCGGCCCTGCCGCCGTCGCTGGACGGCAAGCTCGAATTCCATGTGCGCACCGTGCCCGGCGGCTGGTGCAGCGGCTCCATCGTGGCCGACACCCGGCCCGGTGACGAATGGCGGATCCGGGCACCCCTCGGGACCTTCGCGGTCGACCCGGCGGGTGACGAAGTGGTGATGATCGCTGGCGGCACCGGACTCGCCCCGATGCGGGCGCAGATTCTGGACCTGGCGCGCGAGCCGGAACCGCCGCGCACCTACCTCTTCTTCGGTGGCCATACCCCGCGCGACCTGTACGCCTCGGACATGCTGTACCTACTAGCCGGTGAATTGCCTTGGCTCACCGTCATTCCCGTGGTGGAGAGCCCGGACGATCCCGGC
The DNA here is from genome assembly GCF_019222765.1 of Nocardia iowensis. Lineage (NCBI taxonomy): Bacteria > Bacillati > Actinomycetota > Actinomycetes > Mycobacteriales > Nocardiaceae > Nocardia > Nocardia iowensis. Next base: position 8,526,726 of record NZ_CP078145.1, read on the forward strand.
TGGGAAGACGAGTGGTACGAGCGCAGCCGCGTCGCCATCGGCTTCCCGCCGGACGAGATGCTCTACGGCACCCTGGCCGAAGTCGTCGGCTCCCACGGGGCGTTCGAGAATCATCAGGTGCTGGTGTGCGGCTCGCCCGCCATGGTCAATGCCACGGTCGATCAGCTGCTCGCCACCGGAACTCCGCCGGAGCGAATCCAATTCGAAGGGTTATAGGCCCGCCGTACTCGCCGGAATCCGGCCACGATACTGGGCGCGACCGGATTCCGGCGGAGTCCGGGATAACGGGAGGGGTCGAAATCCCGGACGGCCGGTCAGAACAGGGGGTCGTGGCGGATGTTCTTGGTGAGCGTCCCCGCGGCCATCATCCGGAACTTGGTGGTCTGCACCATCGAGGGTGAGCCGACGATCTGCACGTCCCGGTCGGCCCAGGGGCCGAAGCTGGCGACCACCTTGCCGATCTGGCCGGTCAGCCGCGGCTCCAAGCCCGCGTAGGCGGGCGCCAATTCGCCGGAATCGGTATACCACCAAGGGTTTTCGTCGTGTTCGGTCACCGGCGTCACGGTCAGCCAGCGGTTGGCGACGGCCAGGCTGTTGAGCGTGTCCAGGTCGTAGAGATCGCACGGATGATGCCCGCCGACGAACAGGTGCACCTTCGGGTTGGTCCGCCGCTGCGCCATCGCCATCAGTTGGGCTCGCAGCGGCGCGATGCCGGTGCCGCAGCCGACCATCAGCATCTTGCGCTTGGTATTGCGCGGGATGCCGAGGCCGCCGAGCGGGGAGCCGAGCAGCCACTGGTCGCCGAGGGCGGTCTGGCCGACGATAGCGGAGCTGACCCAGCCGCCGAGCACGGCGCGCACGTGGAATTCGATCTCCCCGTTGGCATTCGCGGGCACGGCGGGCGACATATAGCGCCACATTCGCGGCCGGGACGGAATCTGCACGCTCAGGTATTGACCGGCGGCATATTGCATCGGCTGGTCCAGTTGCAACCGCACGACGGTCAGATTGCGCAACACTTCGCGGCGTTCCACGACGGTGCCGGTCCAAACCGGCGGGGTGGTTTCCTTCTCCGCGGCACCGATCATGGTGTCGCCGATGATCTTCAGGCCCTCGTCCCACGCCCGGTCGACCTCGTCGGTCCACATCTCGGTACCGGCGAACACCCGCATCGCGGTCTTCAGTGAGACGGCGACCGCCGTGTAATGCGCAGGTTGCACACCGTATTTGCGATGATCACGCCCGAGCTGGGCGAGGAACGGCAATAACTTGTTGGGCTCCTCGAGCCTATCCAACGCGTAGGCGATGGCCTTGACAAGGCGATCTCGCTGGGCATCCATGGCTGCCGGGAAGAAATCGCGGACTTGGGGGTAGTCGGTGAAGAGGATCGCGTAGAACGATCGCGCTAATTTTTCCGGCCCCCCTTCCTCCGCAGCAACCGCCTTGAACGTAGTTCTGATCAAAGCGACAGTCCGCGAATCCATTTGTGTCACAACCCCATTTCGCGCTCGAACACAAACTGAGCCGGCGAGTGAGGTGCTGCGGGACACTCGTCAGCAGCCGTTGCCAAGGAGTGTAGGCGAGGTTAGCCAGCTACGGAATCCTCTGTTTAAACAACAAGCGTGTAATTCCGGTTAAACGAGGACACTCGGCGCAAAACCCCGACTAAACAGACTGAAAGACCGTAATAAACGGTGAAATCAGTCATAGATACACTGAATATGCAAGGCTCGCTGTGAAAGTTTCGCTCCGATAAGAGCTTCGGAGCGACCGCACGGCAACATTCCAGAGCGGCCAACAGGTTCGGCCGAGCAACCGGCACCCGCACCGCCGCAGGGGCGCGGTGAAATGTGACGGGTCACCGATCATCGAAACCGGCCACCCGGTAGCGCTGTCGCGTACCACGTCTCGGCTTACCGTCGGCTACCCTGCGGAAACCACTGCCCGGACCCAGCTTCGGGCCCGTGACCTCGGCTCACTATGCGTGCACCGAGGCCACGGGCCCGATTGTTTGCCAGCCGTATTCAGTATTGTTGCGCCAAGGTTGAGCGCTCAAATATTACGGCGATTACGGGGTTGCCACACCACCAGTGCGGTACTGCGTTGCGGCGGCGAAAGATCGGGCCGATAACCCGCTCGCAGCCGGTCCAGCTCGGCCGATAGTTCGGCGACGCGCTGCTGCAATTCCTCGACCTGGTTGGTGAGTTCGATGATGCGCTTGATGCCCGCCAGATTGACGCCCTCGTCCTGGGAGAGCCGCTGCACCTCGCGCAACAGCTCGACGTCCCTGGCCGAGTAGCGTCGACCGCCGCCCGAAGTGCGTTGTGGGGTAACCAATCCCAGCCGGTCATAGGTGCGCAAGGTCTGCGCGTGCATGCCCGCCAGCTGGGCCGCCACCGAAATCATGAAGAACTCGGCACGCGACCCGCCGGACGCCTGCTTCGGATCATTGGACATCAAGCACCTGCCCATCCTGCCCGTGGATCGAATCCGCTGGCCTTCTCCGCCTCCGCATAGCGCCGGAGCGCCTCGGCCGCATTGTCGTCCAGTTTCTGCGGTACCGCGACCTTGACGGTGACCAGCAGGTCACCGGCGCCGCCGCCGCGCTTGGGCACGCCACGGCCGCGTACCCGGAGGATACGGCCGTCCGCGGTGCCCGGAGGCACCTTGACGCCAACGCGCCCTTCCAGTGTCGGCACGGAAACCGTTGTGCCGAGCACCAATTCGCTGTAGCTGACCGGCAGCACCAGGGTCAGATCGTCGCCGTTGCGGCCGAAGACCTTGTCCTGGCTGACGTGCACGCTGACGAACAGGTCACCCGAAGGCGCCCCGCGCAGACCCGCCTCGCCCTGTCCGGCCAGCCGAATCCGTTGTCCGTCACTGACTCCCGGCGGAATCCGCACCGTGATGGTGCGTGTGCGGTTCTGGATGCCGCTGCCGTGGCAGTCGACGCACGGGTCGTCGATGATCGAGCCGGTGCCCCGGCAGTCATCGCACGGCTCGCTGAAGCCGAACGCACCCTGGTTGCGGCTGACCACGCCGGTTCCGTTGCAGTGCGGGCACACTCGCGGGCTGGTGCCCGGCTTGGCGCCGCTGCCGTGACAGGTGGTACACGGCGACGGACTTGTCATCCGCAGCGGAACCGTGACGCCCTGCGCGGCTTCCCGGAAACCGAGTGTCGTCTCGGTCTCCACATCGGCGCCGCGGCGCGGCCGGCTCGTGGTGCGGGTGCCGCCCCGATTGAACAGGCCGCCGAGCAGGTCACCGAGACCACCGTCGCCGGCGCTCGCGCCGCCGAAGATGTCGCCGATGTTGAAGTCCTGCGAAAAGCCACCGCCCGCACCGGGTGTGAACCCGCCGCGCGGATACCCGCCACCCGCGAACAGCTTGCGGGTGTCGTCATACTCCTTGCGCTTGGCCGGATCCGACAGCACCGCGTGTGCTTCGCTGACGGTCTTGAACCGCTCCTCGGCTTTGGTATCACCGGGATTGGCGTCCGGATGCAGGTCGCGAGCGAGCTTGCGGTACGCCTTCTTGATCTCGTCCTGCGAGGCAGTGGAGGAGACACCCAGCTCTTTGTAGAAGTCCTTTTCGATCCACTCCCGTTGACTCACCGGATATCTCCTCCTCTCGCAGTGTTGGATGTGCGGCGTTCGCGGGGCCCTTGGTGGTCACGCTGTGCTACCACCGCCGGCCCCGACGCTCGCGCCGCTACCTCAGTGTTTGTTCGCGTCGGCATCAGCGTCCGATGCCTCTGCCTGATCGGCTGCGGGCTGCTCGTCCGCACCCTGATCTGCCACGCCATCGGTTACCCCGACGAGCGCGTGCCGAAGCACCCGTTCGCCGAACCGATAGCCCTTGCGCATGACGACGCCGATCACCGGATCGTGCCCGGAACCCTCGTGCTGTACGGCCTCGTGCAGGGTCGGGTCGAAAGGCTCACCCGCCGAACCGAATTCCTCCAGTCCCTGCTTGTGCAGCGCGGTGGCCAGCTTGTCGGCCACCGACTTGAGCGGTCCGGCGTCCAGGTCACCGTGCGCCCGTGCCCGATCGAGATCGTCGAGCACGCCGAGCAATTCGGTGACCACGGCCGCCTTGGCGGTGTCGATCGCGGTCTTGCGGTCGCGTTCGACCCGGCGCCGGTAGTTGGCGTATTCCGCGGTCAGCCGCTGCAGGTCGGCGGTGCGCTCGGCGAGCTCGCCGCTGATGGTGTCGGCCAGGACGTCCGCACCGGCCGCACCGTTCCCGCCGTCCGGCTCGGGCCCCGCGGCGGCACCGTCGGCCGCCGCGGGCTCACGCACGTCACCCGGTTGGTCGCTGTGCGGGTCCCGTTCCTCCGGATCAATCCTGCGATTGTCGACGAAGGTGATCGGCTCTTGCTCGGAGTCGCGCTGCTCCGAATTGTTGCCGTTGGTCACTTCTTCTCCGTGTCGACCGGTTCGTCCACAACTTCGGCATCCACGACCTGGTCATCGGCGTCGGCGGCCGACGAGCCATTGCTCGACGCGGCCGCATCGTTGGCGGACGCCTCGTAGATGGCCTGGCCAAGCGCCTGCGACTCGGTCGCCAGCTTCTCGACGGCCGCCTTGACCGCGGCGATGTCGGTGCCCTTGAGCGCCTCGTTCGCCTCGGCGATGGCCGCCTCGACCTTGGACTTGATGTCCGAGGGGACCTTGTCCTCGTTGTCCTTGATGAACTTCTCGGTCTGGTGCACCAGCGACTCGGCCTGGTTGCGGGTCTCGGCCTCCTCGCGGCGGGCCTTGTCCTCGGCGGCGTGCGCCTCGGCGTCCTTGACCATCCGGTCGATCTCCTCCTTGGACAGGCCGGAGCCGTCCTGGATCTTGATCGTGTTCTCCTTGCCGGTGCCCTTGTCCTTCGCGGTCACGTGCACGATGCCGTTGGCGTCGATGTCGAAGGTGACCTCGATCTGCGGCACGCCGCGCGGGGCCGGCGGGATGCCGGTCAGCTCGAAGGAGCCGAGCAGCTTGTTGTGCGAGGCGATCTCGCGCTCACCCTGGAACACCTGGATCTGCACCGACGGCTGGTTGTCGTCGGCCGTGGTGAAGGTCTCCGAACGCTTGGTCGGGATGGTGGTGTTGCGCTCGATGAGCTTGGTCATCACGCCACCCTTGGTCTCGATGCCCAGCGACAGCGGGGTCACATCGAGCAGCAGGACGTCCTTGACCTCACCCTTGAGCACACCGGCCTGCAGCGCGGCGCCGACGGCGACGACCTCGTCCGGGTTCACGCCCTTGTTCGGCTCACGACCACCGGTCAGTTCCTTGACCAGATCGGAAACGGCGGGCATACGGGTGGAGCCACCGACGAGCACGACGTGGTCGATGTCGGCGACGTTGATGCCCGCGTCCTTGATCACGGACTGGAACGGCGCACGGGTGCGGTCGAGCAGGTCCGAGGTGATCTTCTGGAACTCGGCGCGGGTCAGCTGCTCGTCGAGGAACAACGGGTTCTTGTCCGCGTCGACGGTGATGTAGGGCAGGTTGATCGAGGTGCTCTGCGAGGAGCTGAGCTCGATCTTCGCCTTCTCGGCGGCCTCACGCAGCCGCTGCATCGCCATCTTGTCCTTGGTCAGGTCGATGCCGGCACTGGCCTTGAACTTGTCGACCAGCCAGGCGACGACGCGCTCGTCCCAGTCGTCACCACCGAGGTGGTTGTCGCCGGAGGTGGCGCGAACCTCGACGACGCCCTCGCCGATTTCCAGCAGCGAGACGTCGAAGGTGCCGCCACCGAGGTCGAAGACCAGGATGGTCTGTTCCTTGTCGCCCTTGTCCAGGCCGTACGCCAGCGCGGCCGCGGTGGGCTCGTTGACGATGCGCAGCACGTTCAGGCCCGCGATCTGGCCCGCTTCCTTGGTTGCCTGCCGCTGGGCGTCCTCGAAGTACGCGGGAACGGTGATGACCGCGTCGGTGATCTCCTCACCGAGGTAGGCCTCCGCGTCGCGCTTCAGCTTCATCAGAGTGCGCGCGCTGATTTCCTGCGGGGTGTACTTCTTGCCATCGATCTCGACGGACCAGTCGGTGCCGATGTGGCGCTTGACCGAGCGAATGGTGCGGTCGACGTTGGTGACGGCCTGGTTCTTGGCCGGCTGGCCGACCAGCACCTCGCCGTTCTTCGCGAAGGCGACGATCGACGGCGTGGTGCGCGATCCTTCCGAGTTGGCGACGACGACCGGTTCTCCGCCTTCGAGTACGGCGACGACCGAGTTCGTGGTCCCGAGGTCGATTCCGACCGCACGAGCCATTGTTGTTCCTCCTATTTGACGTACTTATCGGTGTCGGTGCCGGGCGAGTGTCGCCCTGCGGCCAGGTCTCCCTGTGCCGCGGGACCTCGCCCCAAGCACCTGACGGAGCACGGTCCCAGCAACGCTGAGCGTGGTCGGCTCAATCCTGCCCTCGATTATCTCCGAGGTCAACTCAAACTTGAGTCCGACACACTCAACGTCGTCGAATAGCTCAACGGCTGACCGGCGCGGATCATTCCCGAACCCCGGCACAAATCTTCGCTGTTGCGATTTCGGCACCGGGCCGAGCCCGACGACTCGTGGTGCAATGGCACGCGCGGCGGGTGTGAGCCCGACGGAAAGGAGTTGCCCAGTGTCTGCGAAGACCCGGTCATGGTGGGGTTGGGGGAACGTCGAGGATGCGGTTGTCGGGGCGGAGCGGGCGGCGCTGACGGCGCGGGTCGCGGCGATACTGCCCGGCACCGATCTGACCGCGCACGAGCCACCTGCCATCGCCTCGCTCGCCCTGCCGGAACCGCGCATCGCGGTGCCGGACGCGCTGACCGGGCTGGTTTCGCTGGACCCCGCCGATCGTGCGGCGCACGCGCACGGGCAAGCGTTCCGCGATGTGGTGCGGAATCTGCTCGGCGACGTGGGCACTCCGCCCGATCTCGTCGTCCGGCCACGACGCGAAGCCGATATCGTCGATGTGCTCGACTGGGCGAGTCGCGCCGATGTCGCCGTAATCCCGTTCGGCGGCGGCACTTCCGTGGTTGGCGGAATAGAGCCGCGGTTCGACCGTGACTTCGCCGGGGCGGTGAGCCTCGATCTGGGGGCGCTCGATCGGGTGCTGGAGATCGATACCACCAGTCGCGCGGCCCGGATTCAGGCCGGCGTGTTCGGGCCGGCGCTGGAAGACCAACTGCGCGAAGCGAAGCTGACCCTGCGGCATTTTCCGCAATCGTTCGAGTTCTCCACACTCGGCGGCTGGCTGGCCACGCGGGCCGGTGGGCACTTCGCGACGCTGTACACCCACATCGACGATCTCGTCGAGTCGATGCGGGTGGTGACCCCGGCGGGCATCAGCGAATCGCGCCGGTTACCCGGCTCCGGCGCCGGCCCCGCACCCGATCGGATGTTCCTCGGCTCCGAGGGAACACTCGGCGTGATCACCGAGGCCTGGGTGCGCTTGCAAGACCGGCCGCGTTGGCGCGCAACGGCTTCGGTGCACTTCGACGACTACGGCCACGCGGTCGCCGCCACCCGCGCCATCGCGCAGTCCGGCCTGTACCCGACCAACTGCCGACTGCTCGATCCCGCCGAGGCATTCCTCAACGCGGGCGCGGCGACCGCGGGTGGGGTGCTGGTCATCGGCTTCGAATCCGCGGATCACCCGACCCGCCCCTGGATGGAGCGCGCCGTCGACCTCGCCGCGGCGCACGGCGGCGCGCTGCCGGAACCTGTGCGTTATTCGGATTCGAGCACCGCCCCCCGCACCGGCGGCGCCGCCGCCGACACCTGGCGCTCGTCCTTCCTGCGCATGCCCTACCAGCGCGACGCCCTCGCGGCGCAGTCGATGATTACCGAAACCTTCGAAACCGCCTGCACCTGGGACACATTCGAGGCGCTGAAAGCCGCCGTGACCGCCGCGGCGAACGAGGCGATCCGCGCGGTCGGTGCGACCGGCGTGGTCACCTGCCGGTTCACCCACGTCTACCCGGACGGCCCCGCACCCTATTTCGGCATCTACGCCGCAGGGCGGTGGGGCAGCACGGTTGCCCAGTGGGATGAGATCAAAGTTGCTGTCTCGGAGGCGCTGTCGGCCGCCGGTGGCACGATCACGCACCATCACGCGGTGGGCCGGGACCATCGGCCGTGGTACGACCGGCAGCGTCCGGAACCGTTCGCGCTCGCGTTGCGGGCGGCCAAGTCCGCCCTCGACCCGGCAGGCATCCTGAATCCTGGTGTGCTGCTCTGATTCGGGGCTCACCTCGAACCTGTCCCGTGATTCGGGTGCATGCCGACATCGAGCCGGGAGACTCCGCTGGGAAGTCCCGACTCGATCTCGACCTTCGGCTCAAGCTGACTTTCAGGTGTGTACGAGTTGCTCGGGGGCCGCCTCGGTGACTCGAACCGCACTGCGGCGCAGGCCGGTCGCGGCGATCACGCCCGCCAGGACCGCGGCGACGACCGGAACGATCAGCGCGGTGCGCAGCCCGTCCATCCCGACCTTGCCCGCATCGACCGCAGCCACATTCACCGCGGTCACCACCGAAATTCCCAGCGCCGCGCCGAATTGGATTGCGGTGTAGAGCAATCCACCGGCCAAGCCGTGCTCCTCGGCCGCGATATCGTCGGTCCCCGCGATCGTCAACGGGCCGTAGACGAGGGCGAAGGCAATCGCGAGCAGCAGCATCGTCGGCAGCATCGCGAGGTAGGCCCGGTCGAGATCGGTCGGCAAGAACAGCGCGTAGGCCAGCGCCGCGATCACCGCGCCACCGAGGATCACCCGCACATTGCCGAACTTGCGCACGAACCATGGCGTCAGCAGCGGCGCCAGCACGGCGTCCAGACCGAGCACCGCCATCGCCAAGCCGGTCTGCACCGTGCTCCAGCCCCGCAACTCCTGGAAGTACAGCGTCGCCAGGAATTGGAACCCCATGAACGAGCCGATGAACAGCACCGCGACCAGGTTGGTGCGCACCAGCGAAGCCGACCGCAGGATGCCGAGCCGGACGAGCGGTGCGGTGGCGCGACGCTCGTTCGCGATGAACAGTGCGAGCACCGCCGCACCCGCGAGGAAGGTCGCGACAGTCAGCGCCGGGCCGTCACCGGGATGTTCCAGCCGGACGACGCCATAGACGAGCAGCAGCATCGCACCGGTCACCCCGAGCGCGCCGAGCAGATCGAAGCAGCCCCGAACACGTTGCGGCACACCGGAATCCCGAACCAGCGCGAACGCCGCCACCAACAGCACGGCCGAAACCAGCACCGGAACGAAGAACACCCAGCGCCAGCCGAACGCGGTCAACAATCCGCCGACCACCATGCCGAGCGAGAAACCGCCCGCCGCGACACCCGCGTAGAACATCAGCGCCTTGTCCCGCACCCGGCCCTCGGCGAAGTTCGTGGTGATCAGGGAGAGCCCGGCGGGCGCGAGGAAGGCCGCGGCCACCCCGGTCACGAAGCGGGCGGTCAACAGCATCCACCCGGTGGTGGCGAATCCGCCGAGGCCGGAGAAGACAAGGAATACAGTCAGCCAGAACAGGAACATCCGCCTGCGGCCGAGCAGGTCGGCGGCGCGGCCGCCGAGCAGCACGAATCCGCCGTAGCCGAGCACATAGGCGGACACCACACCGCTGAGCATCCCGGTTGACAGGCCGAGTTCGGCCCGGATCGACGGCAGCGCCACATTGAGCATCGCGACATCGATGCCCTCCAGGAATATCGCACCGCACAACACCGCGAGCACGCCCCAGGCACGGCCGGACATTTCCGTAAAGACCTCGGCGGCTCTGGTTTTCACCATCACGACTCCCCAAACAGACTAGGTTCCCCACAGTGGGGTCGGTTACCTCTTGATACCGATGGCAAGTCTGGGGCAGAATCGACCACCATGGAAGAAGGCACTTCGAAGTCACCAGGGAACTGCGGGGATACCGCCGCTGACTACGACGTTCTCCAGTGGGACACCAGGGTCGACTGCGAGGTGCGCCAGATCCTCGATCGCGTCGCCGACAAGTGGTCGCTACTGGTGATCGCGCTGCTGGATCAGCAGAGTCTGCGGTTCACCGAGTTGAAACGCAAGATCGACGGCGTGAGCCAGCGGATGCTCACCCGCACGCTGCGCCACCTCGAACGCGACGGACTGGTCGAGCGCACCGTATACCCGACGGTGCCGCCGCGGGTGGACTACGCGCTCACCCCGCTCGGCGCCAGCCTGCACACTACGATCAAGGCACTGGTCACCTGGACCGAGGGCCATCAGAACGAAATCGCCGCGGCCCGCAACGCTTACGACCGCCGCGCCACCGAAGACGCACTCGCGGCCGTCTGATCGCACCACTGTCGATTCGAGGAGTTCGCCATGAGGGCTGCCGTCGTCACCAACGCCGAGTTCGAGGTCGCCGACCTGCCGACCCCGGTACCTGGGCGCGGGCAGGTGCTGCTCAACGTATCGCGATGCGGCATCTGCGGTTCCGATCTACATGCCCGCACCCATGCCGACGAGATCGCGGATTTGGCCGTGGCGACCGGCTACGACGCGTTCATGCGGGCAGAGCAGCGGGTGGTGCTCGGACACGAATTCAGTGGTGAGATAGTCGAATACGGGCCGGGGTGCCGGAAGCGCTGGCGGCCGGGCACGCCGGTGGTGGCGCTGCCGATCGTGCGGCACGGCAAGCAGCCGCACCTGACCGGGCTGTCGGCCGAGGCGCCGGGCGCCTATGCCGAACAGGTCGTGGTCCAGGAATCGATGACCATGCCGGTGCCGAACGGATTGTCCGCCGAACACGCCGCGCTCACCGAACCCATGGCGGTGGCCTGGCATGCGGTCCGCAAGGGGCGGGTCGGCAAGGGGCAGACCGCATTCGTGATCGGCTGTGGACCCATCGGCCTCGCGGTGATCTGCATGCTGAAGGCAGCGGGCGTGCGCACCGTGGTGGCCAGCGACTTCTCCCCGCGCCGTCGGGAACTCGCGACCGCGTGCGGCGCGGACGTCGTGGTCGACCCGGCCATCGACTCCCCATGGACCGCCGCGCCCGAGCGCGGCCGGATCAAGGGTGTCACCGACATTCTCAGCCTCGGCTTCGACACCATGGACCTGCTGCGCCGCGTCCCGAAGGTGCCCTGGTGGTACGCCTTTCGCTTCGCGCACACCTTGAACGCGGGCCCGTCCGGCCCGGTGATCTTCGAATGTGTCGGCGTCCCAGGGATTCTCGACCACATCCTCGCCGCAGCGCCCCCACTGTCCCGAGTGGTCGTCGTCGGAGTCTGCATGGAAGCCGACCGCATCCATCCGGCCATGGCCATCAACAAGGAAATCGAACTCCGCTTCGTCCTCGGCTACGACCCCGGCGAATTCCGCGACACCCTGCACATGCTCGCCGACGGCAAGGTAGACCCGACCCCCTTGATCACCGGCACCGTAGGCCTCGACGGCATCGAAACCGCCTTCACCACTCTCGCCAACCCAGAACACCACGCCAAAATTCTGATCGACCCGGCCAGCACCGCACGCATCCCGTAGCCGAGGTCAGTGGGCGGCGTCGAGGACTTCTTCGGCGAGCTTGTCGTCCAGGGTGATTCGGACCAGGGCGGCGGCCAGGTCGGCGGTGTGGTCTTTCGGGGCGAGGGCGGCGAGCTTGGCCGGGGTGGCGGGGAGCTTGATGCGGTTGGCGCCGCGCAGGGCGCGTTCGTCGAAATGCGGACGGGCCCATGGCCAGATGTCTTGGACTTCGCGCAGGTAGATATCGCTGCCGGTGGGGCCGATGCCCTGGAACTGTTGCAGGAGTTGGGCGGCGCGTTGGGGGTCGTGCTCGGCCTCTTCGGCGAGCTTGCGCAAGTCGCCGTCGTAGTGGTCGAGGACCTGAGAAGCGTTGGCGCCGAGGCGGGTGGCGGCGCTCTCGTCGTAGCGGCGGTAGTGGGCGCGGCCGAGCGCGTCGACGAGTTCCTGCCAGTCGGCGTCGGCGACCCGCTGCGGGGTGCGATAGCCGGTCGCGATCAACTCTCTGGTCGCGGCCACCGCGATGTCGGCGGAGATTCTGGTGCTCAGCAGTTCGGCGAGCATGAGCAGTTGGAACAATGGCGCGGGCTTGTCGGCCAGTTGAATACCCGCCTCGGCGGCGTACCCCGTCCCGGCTCGGTCCAGCAGCGCGTTCACTACTTTCTGTTGACTCATCGCGACCTCCTCGTTCGGGTACCGGTCGCGTACCCGACGGCACCGGATTCACACCGAGCGCCGCACATGCGTCCGAGTTACGAGGAAGGTGCATGTTCGTCGTTCACGGTTTGCGGGCCGGAGCGGTCTCGTAGGCGCGGTAGTCCTTGGCCGGAATGGTGCGAGCGACCTTTTGCGGAGCACCACCGATGAGGCCACGCCAGGGCAGGTAAGGCAGCAGACGGACATTGACGTCGCGCCACCAGATCATCGAATTGGTCGGCGGCGCATACCATTTGCCGACGCCCTCGGCGAAGGTCTGGCAGGCCTCGACCAGCGGCAGCAGCTCCTGCCGATACCGGGCGAAGGCGACGGTGTGGTCGCCACCGGCAGCGGCGAGTTCCCCGGCCAGGAGGTAGGCGCCGACCAGGGACAAATTCGCGCCCTGACCGGACAGCGGCGCCGCGCAGTAGCCCGCATCGCCGACCAACGCGATCCGCCCCTTGGACCAGGTGTCCATCCGGATCTGCGTCATGGCATCGAAGTAGAAATCCTCGGCATCGTCGAGATGTTCGAGCAGGCGCGGCACTGCCCAGCCGGCGTCGGCGAAGGTGTCCGCGACAATCCGCTTCTGCTGCTCGATGTCGCGGTAGTCGTAGTCGAGCTGGGCCGACTCGAAGGCGAAAATCGCTTTGGCTTCGGTGTTTCCGCGGGCACTGTAGCTGCCCGCGATCTTGCCGGGGAGGTTGTAGTCCAACTCCCAGTGGTCCAGTTCGAGCAGGTTCGGAGTGGTGTAGATCGAGATGTAGTAGCCCATGTGCCGGAGGAAGTCCGCCTCCGGGCCGAACACCAGCTTGCGGGTGTTCGAGTGCACGCCGTCGGCGCCGATGACCAGATCGAAGCTGCGCGACTCGGCCCGCGCGAAGGTGACGTGCACGCCGTTCTCGTCCTCGGTGAGCGAGGTGATGCTGTCCCCGAAGAGGTATCCGACATCGTCGCGGGTGGCCTCGTACAGCACCCGGGCCAGATCGCCGCGTTGGATCTCGCAGTCACCGCCCGCGCCGACACCGTTGAACACCTCACTGCTGATGTTCGCCCGCGGCTTGCCCGCGGCGTCGACATAGGAGGTGCCGCGCTTGCCGGTGCTGTGTTCGTGCACCCGCCCGAGCAGTCCCATCTTCCGAATCACCTCGGTGCCGGTGCCGAGCACGTCGATCGCCTGACCGCCGTCGCGCAGCGCGGGTGCGCGCTCGACGATCGTCGGGGCGAAGCCGTAGCGGTTCAGCCAGAACGCCAGCGCGGGTCCGGCGATGCTGGCACCGGATATGAGGACGGTCTTGGGGACTTCGCTACTCATGAGGAGAACTGTACGTATGTCTTAGGCATATGCGCAAGACAAATGCCTAAGACGGTTGCGCTAGCATGTCGGCTATGGGAAACCGAGAGGATCTGCTGGCAGGCGCGCGGCGCTGCCTGTTCGAGAAGGGCTACGCCCGCACCACCGTGCGCGATATCGCGACCGCCGCGGGCGGGGTCAGCATGGCGGCCATCGGCTACCACTTCGGGTCCAAAGAGGCACTGCTGAACGAGGCACTCGCCCAGGCGAACCGCGAGTGGGGCGTCGAACTCGAACGCGTGCTGACCGACGCGGCGCGGCCCGAGGCGACGCCGCTGGACCGGTTCGCGACGAACTGGACGGCGGTCATCGACTCGATCGGCACTCATCGCGGCCTATGGGCGGCCACCTTCGACACCATTGCCCAGGCCGGGCACGATCCGGCGACCAGGGATCAGCTCGCGGCCGGCCTGGCCGAGGCGCGCAGCGGTCTCGCCCGCCTCTTCGAGCACATCGACGAAGCCGACGAGACGAAGGGTCGCGCGATCGGCACCTTCTACCAAGCCTTACTGACCGGCTTGGCCGCCCAGTACTTGATCGATCCCGAGCACGCACCGACCGGCGCGGACCTGGCGGAAGCGCTGCGCAGAATCACCGAGTAGCAGGTTCACCGAGTAAGCGACCGCCGACCTACTCGGGCAACAGGCCGAGGGTGCCTTCCGCGCTTCGGGCGGCGGTGAGGCAGGCCGTGCTGGTGAATTGATCGGCGAGCGGGTGGCGGGCCCGGGCCCGCCATTTGCGGACCGCCGCGACGGCTCGGTCCCGCTGGACCGCGGGTGCGGCATCGACCGGAAGGCCGAGACGCAGGTGCGGCGCGATGCCGGAGCCGCCGATGAGGCGGTGCAGTTCGGCGAGATCCGCTGGCGGCAAGGCCAATTCGTCGGTGCGGAGCCGGCCGAGCAAGCGGAGTTCGGCGAAACCGTGCACATCGGCGAGCAGGGTGCGCACCCTGGGCAGCAAGGCGTCGGCCGCGCTGCCCGGGTAAGCGGTCAGCACCCGCGCGAGCGCGGTGAGGGCGGAATGCGCCTTGAGTTGATCTGCGCGCTGGCCGAATTGGACGTCGAGCACCGAACGCAGCTCGTCGACGCCGCTGCGGGCGGTCAATTCCGCTGCCAGCGTGGCAGAGTCGCGCACGCCGAGCCGAATCAGGGTGACCGCCATCCGGATGCCGAACAGACCGAAGCGTTCCGCGAGCTGAGCCCTGACCTGCGGCGCCACCGGCAATGCGATATCGGGACGCGCGAAGCGATCCGCGGAGAGCAGTGCCGTGCTCAGCTCGTCGACCGGGACACCGGCCAGCGCTTCGAATGCGGCGTACTCCTGTTGACGCAGCGTGGCGGCGGCGAACGCGAGCAGTCCGGCCACCGGAATTACCGCCTGGCACAGGCCCGTTCGCTCCAGTTCACCGGCGAAGCGGGTCGCGACCTCACGCGCCGAATGCAAGGCGTCGATCCGTCCCGCGCCGATCTCGTCCGCCCTGGAGACCACGCCGACGACGCCGAGCGGGCCGGGCAGACCGGAAAGCCCCGGCGCGGCACTGGTTCCGGCGCCTACCCGCTCGAGGAACCGGACGTCGGCCGCGTCCAGCCTGCGCAACAAATACACGACCGCGTCGGCGCCGGGAACCGCGATGCCCTGCTCGGCTTGCTCCAGATCCGCACCCGGCGTGAGCAGCCGGGCAGTGCGCTGCGACACCTCACGCGACAGCGAGGACGTGCCAGGAGTATCGATGATCGTCGTGTGTGCCAGGGCCGCCGCGGGCCATTCCACCTCGAGGTGGTCGACCTCACGCGGCGCGGGCGCGTTCCAGGTCAGCCCGGCCAGGTCGAAAGTCAGTCCGTGCGTGCCGCTACCGCGGCGCACCACCACGTTCGCCCGGGCGCCGTCGCCCGCGTGCGCCGTCACGCTGGGCGTGGAACCGTAGCGATACCAGGTGACCACCCTGGTGCACTCGGTCGCATCCGTCGGCGCGATATCTTGCCCGACAAGGGAATTCAGCAGCGTCGACTTGCCCGCCTTCAACGATCCGGCCAGCGCGACGCGCAGCGGTTGGTCCAACCGGCGGGCACAATCGGCCAGCAGTGCCCGCGGCCTCGGTTCGCTGGCCAACGCCGCACGGGCCGCACCAACCAGCCGATGTGCCTCGGCAACTATCGCCGGCGCCGCGCCGACCTCTCGCCTCACGACTCCGCCGTTCGCGAAGGCGCGCCGTGCCCTCGGTTCACTCGCTGACGCTCACTCACGGCGCAACCGTACCGACCGGTGCGCTCGGCAACGCGGACTGCATGGCGTCGGCGTATCGGCCCAGCTCGGCGACCACACGCAGCTGCCGTTCCAGCACGGCGCCGCGCTCGGCGCGACGGGCATTCGCCATCGTCGCCGCCTCCTGCGCGGCCCGTAGTGAATCGTCGATCGACCGCAGGCTGCGTTCGGCCACCCCGGCGTAGTGGTCGCGCAGCGCTCGGTGGATGCGGTGCAGCCGGTCCTTGGATTCCTTGCCCGTCTGGAACGCCACGTCGTCGACGAAGCGGCGGACGGCGGCCTTCGCCTCGTTCCGGCGCCGGGCCAGCCTGGCCTGCTTGTCGTCGCGGAACGCCTTGCCGCCCACCACTAGTCCGGCACCGAGCGAGATCGGGTTGAGCAGCGCGAGCCCGGCGAACGTGCTGGCCAGCCCGACCATCAGCACGCCGCCGTAGGATCCGCGCATGCCGACCAGCAGTTTGCTGCCGAAGCCGATATCGGGCTCGAGGTCGGCCAGGGTGCCCGCGCCGACATGACTGCCGTCCGCCGAGTCCGGCCGGACGTCCGGGAGATCGGCGGAACCGACCTCGGTGAAATGCTCGGCGACCCGTTCCGCGAGTTGGCGGGCGCGCGAATGGGTCCACAGCAGGTTGTCACCGATCGCCGTATCGATGGTGCCGGTGAGGTATTCGGCAATGCGGTCCCAATGCCTGCCGGGGTCGTGTTCATCGATCCACTCCTCGGTGGTTCTGGTGATGCCGCGCAACCGGTCTCGCAGATCGTGGTCGACGTCGCCAGCCAGGTCGGTGATGCCGTCGGCGAGCGTCTGCTGCCACGCAGCGGTGCGGCGGTGCAGTTCCTCGGCCGATGTCCGCGCCGCTTGCAGTTCCCTGACCGCCGCGGCACCACGTGCCGGATCGCGCACCGCGACCAGCTCACTGCCCAGTGCCAGCGCCAAATGCTCGGCGGCGGAACGAAGTTCGCGGGCGACCGCGCTGCGGGTAGCGACTTGGTCACGGGCCACCACCTGGTCTCGAAGGAACTGGTAGAGCAGGCCGAAGCCGGATTCGATGCCCAGTTGCTGGTCCTGCAATCGCAGCGCGTGGCTGCGCAGCAGCGATGACACCCCGATCATCGGCACCGCCAGCCCCGCCTTCGCCAGGTGCTGCCGGTCGGCCTCGTACACCTGCCGCCAGTGGGGGTACATGTCGGTCTTGGTCACCAGCAGCGCCACGGCGGGGCAGAGTTCGTGCACCTGGCGCAGGAAGGCGAGTTCCGGTTCGGTGAGTTCGGTGGATGCGTCGGAGAGCACCAGCACCGCGTCGGCCGTCGGCACCATGCTCAGCACGCTTGCCGCATAAGAACTTCCGTGTCCACCTACGCCCGGGGTGTCGATCAGCACGATGCCGTCGGCGAGCAAGGGGTTGGGCACCTGAATTTCCAGCCGCAGAACTCGTCGTCCCTGCGCCAGCGGCGAGCGCGCGGTGATGGTCCCGATCTCGTTGATGGGCACCGGAACTCGGGTTTCCGGGCCGCCGGAGTCGCCGCCGGGGCCGGTCAGCACCAACTCCGCTCGCGGCTCGGGTCCGTGTGCGAGCAGGGTGGTGATCGTGGTGGTCACGTCGTCACCCACCGGGCAGATCTCCAGGTTGAGCAGCGCGTTGACGAAGCGACTCTTGCCCTGATCCAGCTGTCCCGCAACGACAATGCGACGGCGCGGGTCCCGGACCCGATCGGCCGCCACTTCCAGGCGGCCGACCAGATCGTTGCGACCGGCGGCCTTGGCCGCCGCGATGGTTTCGCCGAGTACCGACAGCAGCGGTATCGCCGGTGGCGTGGCGGGCGGTGCGGGCGTCCCCATCGCGGCGGTGACCTCTTTCAGTGGGAGCAGGATGTTTTTTCGGTCAGATCAGTGTGTCCGTCAGTGCAGCATCGCGTCGCCGCTGAGATCCGCACCGGCGCTGCCGGTCAGATCCGCGTCCGCATGCGTATCGCCGAACAACCCGGTGTCGCCATGCGCACCGACGGTGCTGTCCAACCCCGACCCGAACGCACTCGAAACATCCACCGACGACCAGGTGTTCGCGGTCGAACCGACACCACCACCCAGCCCGGCACCGGTATCCACAGCACCCTGCGCGCTGCCGCCGACCGAACCACCCAGTCCCGCAGCGGCATCCACAGCCCCGTGGGTACTGCCACCGACCGAACCACCGAGGGACGCGCCGGTATCCACAGCCCCCTGGGCCGTGCCACCGAGGGAACCACCCAGTCCCGCAGCGGAATCCACAGCTCCCTGAGTTGTGCCACCGAGGGTCAAGCTGTTGTCCACAGCGCCGTGAGTTGTACCGCCGAGCGAACCACCGAAGCCCGCACCGGCATCCACAGCACCCTGGGTCGCGCCGCCGAATGAACCGCCGAGTCCGGCACCGGCATCCACCGCGCCACCGATACCTGTGGACAAACCTCCACCGAGGTCCGCAGTCGAACCGATCGCGGTCGACAATCCGGTTTCGAGACCGGTCGCCGCCTGTCCACCCAGATCGATGCCGCCGCCGAGACCGGTCTCCAGACCTGTCCCCAACTGCGCACCGGCACCGGCCGCACCCTCGAGTCCAGCGGAGATCCCACCGCCGAGTCCGGCACCGGCATCCGCCGCGGCTCCGATCCCGGTGGACAAGCCGGTCGCCAACCCGGTCGCCGCCTGCCCGCCCACCTCGAGCCCGCCGCCGAGTGCGCCCCCGGCCTGAGCACCGGCATCGAGGGCACCATCGAGGCCTGTGGACAAACCGGCCGTCAGGCCCGAACCAGCTTGGGCCCCAGCGTTTATCGAACTATCCACAGTCGTCCCCAACTCGGTACCGAGCTCGGCACCCGCACCGAGAACAGCGCCCGCGCCGGACAGCCCGGTCTCCAGACCCGACCCCACCTGCGCCCCGGCGTTCACCGCGCCATCCACAGCCGTCGAAAGACCGCCGCCGAGATCGGTCCCCGCGTCCACCGCCGCACCGAGTCCGGTGGACAGCCCACCGGCCACCTGCGTCCCGGCATCCACAGCGCCCTGCAGACCAGTGGTCACGTCGGCGCCGAGATCGACACCCGCGTCGAGAGTGCTGCCGAGTCCGGTGGTCAAACCCGCTGCCGCCTGCGCACCGGCATCCACTGCGCCTTGCAGGCCAGTCGTCACTCCGGCACCGAGATCGGCACCCACCCCGACCGCCGCATCGAGGCCGGTCGTCAAGCCTGTCGCGGCGTTCACCGCGCCTTGCACACCGGTGGAGAGATCCGCGCCTACCTGGCCGTCCGCGCCGAGAGCGGCATCGAGGCCGGTGGTGAGGCCGGTGGTGGCTTGCCCCACCGCGTCGAGCGCACCCCCGACACCCGCGGACAAACTCGTTTCGAGCCCCGTTCCCGCATGCAGTCCGGCATCCACCGCACCTTGCAGGCCAGCCCCGAGGTCGGTCACCACCTGCCCGCCCGCACCGATGGCCCCGCCGATCGCGGCGGACAGATCCGCGCCGACGCCGGCGACCGACTCGAGTCCCGCGGACAGTCCCGCGCCGAGGTCGGCACCGACCTGCAGGCCGGTGTCGACCGCGGTGTTCAGGCCCGCGTCGAGGTCGATGCCCGTGCCGACCTGGGCGCCGAGGTCGATGCCGAGGTCGGCGCCGACATTCAGCCCGGCATTCGCCGCCGCGGCGGCGCCCACGGTGCCCGCGGCGCCGAGCACGGCGGCAGCCCCGGTCTGGGCGCCGGCGGCGACGATCGCCGACAGCTGGGAGCCGCCCGCGACCAGTGCCGACTCGGCGACCATCGGGGCGACGGCGGCAATATCCTCCGGGCTGACCGCAGGCAAACCCGCCGCCACCAGCGCCTGGGTCGGGTTGGCGCAGTAGCCGACCGCCGCCTCGTGGTCGCGCAGCAAGTTGAGGATGAACTCGAGAATCGCGTTGGGTGTCATCAGAAACATCTCCTGAGAGCCGGCGGACCTCCGCGATCCGCAGTCGTTGGAATGAATTTCACGCTAGGGGCGCCGCTCGTTACGCGTAACGGGGCCGACCCCTATGACTCACCCCCGGCCGCCCTTAGGGGCAAGCGCGGCATTAGGGGAATTTCCCCGGAACTTCCCCCGCGCCGGTAACGGCGGACGGCCAGCAACCGAAACAACTGTTGCGTCGGCGTGCCCGCACTGCCTTTCGCACATCGGACTACACAGCGACATCGGGCCACAGAGTTTTTCGAACGGGGTTCACGAATGACACAGCGTCTGGCGCTCGGCATCACTGTCGGAGCGTCGAATTCGGTGGCCGTGGCGGCAGCGGGGGATGACAGCGACAGCGTGGTCACCCATCCCAGCGTGCTGCAGCTGGCCGCCGACACCCCGCCCACCTTCGGCGCCGACGCGCGAGCCACCGGACGGCATTCCCGCGACGTGCTGGTCGAGGGCTTCCTCGCCAGGGTCGGTGATCCGGTGGACATGCTGGCCGAGGACGGCACGGCGCATTCCGCCGCCGACCTCGTCGCCGCCGCCATCGCCTGCCTGATGGACGAGATCAGCACGGACGCACGAGCGTACGGATCGACAGTCGCATGTCACCCGGCGTGGTGGACTCGGCACACCGTCGACATCCAGCGCGCCGCCCTCGATCGAGAGGGTCTGCACGAGGTGACCCTGGTGCCAGAGCCGACCGCCGCCGTCCGCTGGCTGGAGTCGGCGCACGGCCCGCTCGGCGACGGCGCGGTGCTCGTGTACGACCTCGGCGCCACCGGCCTGACCGTCTCGGTGGTCCGCACCGGCGATCAGGCGAGCCTGCTCGGCACACCGTTGCGTACCACGGACGTCGCCGGTGCCGAATTCGATCTACTGACCCTGCGCTATGTTCTGGCAAACGCCGCGCCCGCAAATGATTTCGATCCGTTCGACCCGGTAGTCGAGCGGGAATTGTCAGCATTGCGCGCGCGCTGCAGAACAGCGAAAGAAGAGCTCTCCATAAATACCGCGACGGTCGTGCGAGCGCGGTTGAATCCGGCGGACACGCAGAGCAGCAACGTCCGTTTGGTCCGCGGCGAACTGGAGGACCTGCTCCGTGCACCGCTGCTGACCTCGATCGACCTGATCCGTGACGCGGTGCATCGGGCCGGGCTCGACATCGCCGATATCAGCCGGGTGCTGCTCACCGGTGGCGGCGGGGCGATCCCGTTGGTCGCCGAATTGATTTCCACCGAGTTCGGCCGCCCGGTGGTCGCGGCACCCGAGCCGGCGCACACCAGCGCCCTCGGTGCGGCCGCGCTGGCCGCGGATCTGGCGTCCGTCACCGCGGCACCCCTGCCCGCCGCACCGCCGGCGGCGGCCGCGCCGAAGACCAAAGAGCTTCCCTCGGTGGCGCTCTCGTCCCTGCCCGAGGTAGAGGTAGCCGACCAGCCCCGGCTCAGCGGCAGGCGGCGCGCCGCCATCGTCGCGGGCGCCGTGGTCGTCCTAGGGATACTGGCGACCGGCACTGTCGCGATCGGCACGGGCGCCCAGTTCAGCCCGAACCCGGCCCCCGCCGAGCACTCTTCCCCGGCGGGTGCCGCGGAGATCGCCGCGACCACCGGCGGACAAACCGGCGATCCCAACGCGCCGGTCGCCGCGACCAACTCTTCTCCCGTCACCGCCGGTCACCCGAAACCTGATGCCGCGCAGCCAGGCTCACCTGCCGCGACGACAGTGGCCGTCGTGCACAGCGAGCCCGCTCCCGGACAGCCCGCCGCGCCGCCCGCGGAACCCGGTGCGCCGCAACCGGCGCCGCATCCGCAGCCCGCTCCGGCACCTGCGCCAGCACCTGGCAACCAACCCGCGCCACCGGCACCGCCGAACGCACCGAGCCTGCCGACCGGCGTCCTGAACGACACGGTCGACTCCGTCGGCAACAGCGTCGGCACCGTGCTGCGCGCGCCCGGCCAGATCCTCGGAGGAAACGGTGGCTGATATCGCGTTCGACACCCTGCCGTCGGCACGGGATATTCTCCGGGAACTGGAGTCGGCCGACCGAGAGCCGGTTGTCTATCTCATTCGCGGCCGCTCGCAGACCGGTAAATCGACCCTGCTCAACGAGATTCGTGCCCGCCTGCGTGCGCGCGGCATCCCGCTGCAGGACGCCATGGCCGTCGAGGCCACGCACACTACCAACGGTGCGGGCCCGGCCGTCGGCTCCCCTAACGGTTTCGGCACCCGCACCACCCGCCCGACCGCCCGTACCGCGGAGCTCCGTCCGGCACTGATCGTCGACAACGCCCACACGCTGGGCTCGCTGGAACTCGAATATCTCCGCACCGCAGTCGAATCCGGACAGCGCACGGTAGTGGTCGCGGCCCAGCCGCGCCCGCACGACCTCCGGTTGCGGACGCTGGCCGACACCGTCGCCCGCCGCGGCCGGGTGGTCGACCTGCGCGCCCTCGGAGTGGCCGACATCGCCCCGTTCGCCAGGGAACTCGGCATGATGGTGCCGCGCCAGGTGGCCCAGCACATCCACCGGCAGACCGACGGTATCCGCGGCGGCGTGGTCGCCGCGCTGACCGCCGCCTGCTCGGCCCGGCTCGACGCGGGCATCGGCGCGGTCGACGCGGCCGTCGCCGCCTGGGCTCGCTCGCTACTGGACAACCTCGAGCCCGATCTGCTGGAAACCCTCGTCGTGGCCACCACCGGCGCGGGCCTGGATGCCAGCGAGCTGACCGAGGTGCTCGGCGTGGAACCCGTTGCCGCACAGCATCTCATCGATCGCGCCAGGGCCAGCGCGCTGGTCACCGATGCCGATCTACTGCTCACTCCGGCGGTCGGCCCGCTGCGCACGCTGCTGGGCGACCGCCGCTTCGTCGCGGTCCAGCGCAGGCTGCTCGGCGCCCGGTTGGACGCGGGCCTGCTGCGCGACCACACCGCCCTGCTGCTCGCCGAATCCGGCGTGCGCGACCAGCGCCTGGCCGAATTCCTCGCCGCCGCAGCGGAAAAGGCGGGTCGCGAGGCGGTGCGCTACTACGCGGCAGCCGCGGCGACCGGTGCCGATCCCGACCGCATCGCGCTGCGCTGGGCCGAGGCGGCAGGCCGCAACGGTGACGGTGAAACGGCCATGCGGTTGGCCGAGCCGGTACTCGCCCGTTCGGGCGTGTCCAGCGCGGAACTCGCCGACGCGGTGCGGATCTGCGCCGCGGCGCTGACCCGCCGCGGCCTGGTCGGCCGTGCGGCCCAACTGTATTCGTGGCTCGGCGCGCAACGCGTCGGCGCGGATTGGGCCATCGGCGCCACCGTCCTCTCGCTCGCCGGAGACGTGTCCGGCGCCGCGGCGATGTCCGGCTCGGCGACGCAGTGGCCGCCGACCGAGGCGAACGCCCATGCCAGGCTGATCGCCACCGCACTCGCCGGTTCGCTCCGCCACGGCGAGCGTGGTGACCACGGAACATCCACCACACCAATGCTTTCCGTCAACGGCACGGCCGCGGCGGTCTCCGCGCTCGTCCAAGCCGCACACGCCGACTCCGGCGTCGACCGCTTCCTGCCCTGCACCGCGGTGTCCATCGCGACGCTGCTCTGCCTCGGCACCGGCGAGCCGCGCCGCGCGGGCGACGCGCTGCGCCGCGCCACCGCCAGCGGCCTGCGCTGCCATCAACTCCAGGTGCTCGCGGCCTGGTCGGCGATGCTCGGCGGAGACGAGCGGTCCGCCGCCGCCACCGTCGCCGCGCTCGATCACCGTGCGCTCGATGTCCGGGACCGCCTGCTCGCCCACGGTGTCGCGGTCGGCCTGGCCCGGCGCACCGGCGATCACGCCGCGCTCTCGCGGGCCTGGCAGGCGGCCTACCCGCTGTTCGACGACGTGGAGGCCGACCTGCTCGCGCTGCTCCCGATCGGCGAACTCTGGCTGGCCGGTATCCGGTTGCGCGACGAGCGACGCATCGCGCCGCTGGTCGACGCCGCGCTGGCACTGCTTCGCCGGTTGGCCGATCCGCCCGCCTGGGCCAATGCCTTTCACTGGTACGGCGTGCAGGCCGCGATCCTGCACGAGCACCCGCAAGAGCTGCTACCCCATGCCAGGGCCTTGAAGGCCGCGGCCGAAGCGGGCGACCGGCACGCCGCCGTACTGGCCGACGCGGGCCGCACCTGGGTGCTGGTGCTGCGCGGCCAGGTATCGGCGGCGCCGGTCGAAGCGGCCGTCGCGGGATTGAGCGAGATCGGCATGACCTGGGACGCCGCCAGGCTGGCCAGCGAGGCCGCCCTCGCCGCGGCCGATTCGGCGACCGCGACCGCACTGCTCAAGCTGGCCCGCACGGTCCGCGCCGATGCCAAGCCGCAGGACCCGGTCCTGCCGCAGGCACCGACACCGCCGCGGGAGGGCACCGAACCCGCCGCCGATCCGGCGGTCGGCGAGCCGACGGCGATCCTCAGCGAACGCGAACGAGAGGTAGCCGAGCTGGTACTTCTCGGACTGACCTACCGTGAGATCGGCGCCCGTCTGTACATTTCCGCCAAGACGGTGGAGCATCATGTCGCCCGTATTCGGCGCCGGATCGGTGCCAGGTCTCGATCGGAGCTATTGTCGATGCTCCGCGCCATGGGACACGGCTCCCTGCTGGTGTGAGCAGAATGCGGATTCGTCAGCCGGGACGCCGAAGCGAGGTACTGAGGATGGCCACAGGGGTGGGCCTACGCATCGCCGAGGACGAGTGCACGGCGGCGGTCGTCACCGACGGCGGCGAAGAACCGTTGTTCATCGTCCGCGAGTCGCTGCTGTACATGTCCGACGACGGTGACGCCACACTCGGCGGTCCGCCGCCGGACGCGAACGCCCATGCGATCACCGGTTTCGTGCCCGCGGTGGGCGATCCGGCGGGCATCTCGGTCGACGACGGCGAGGCCTATCGGGCCGAGGACCTGGTCGCGACCGCACTGTTCTGCCTGATCAACCTGACCGCCGACCACCTCAACGGTCCGGCCGAGTTCTACGCGACGCATCCGGGTGACTGGCCGCGCGAGTACGTGCAGGCATTGCGCGAGGCGTTGGACTATCTGGGTCTGCGGTCCGTGCTGCTGGTCAGCGAAGCCGATCTGCCGAGCAACGGGGTGGACGAGCCGGGCAGCACATTCGCCTATGACGCCGCCCGCGCGGCGCTGGCCGCGGTGCTCTCCACCCCGGCGGGCACCACGCCACCGGATCCGACCCACGCCGAGAACTCGACGGTGGACACCGTCATCATCCCGGCCGTGTCCGCGTCCGACCCGCAGCCGCAGGCGTATTCGGCGGCCATCCCGATGGCCGAACCCGCCCCGCCGCCGCAGGACGGCGACGAAGTGGAAAAGCCCGCTCCGAAGGCGCCGCCTGCGAAGAACCGCAATCAGCTCCCGCTGCTGATCGGCGCCGCGGCACTGATCGGCCTCGTCCTCGGCGGCTTCGCGGTGGCCGTGCTGTTCCGTGACGACGGCGAGACGCCGGTGCCGCCGATGCGCGACGCCAAGTCCGAGCAGGTGTCGGTGAGCCCGACGCCGCCCGCGCCGCCGATCAACTTCCCGACCGTGCCGGTGACGCCGACGACCACCGAGGCGCCGGTGATCATCACCCGGACCACACCGCCGGAGACGACACCGCCACCGCCGCCACCACCCACCACCGAGCCGCCGACAACCACTCCCGAGCCCACCCGCACCCGGCCGGCCACGCCGACCTCCACCACGTCTCCTTTCCAGCCGCTGCCGGAGATCCCGTCGATCCCCGGCCTGCAGATACCGGGCAGTCGGTGATTAGTAGAGCCCTTCCCCGGTTTGTGCCTTAAAGTGATCCGCTGACCGGTGTTGTCGGATGAATTACAGGCACCCGGTCTGTTGCTGGAGGACTGTGAGCCAACGGATTTCAGGCCCGTTGCCGCGGATTGAGCTGGCACGTGCGTGCCAACGAAGGGATTTCATGCGCAAGTTGGTGGCGCGCCGCGCCGCGGTCAAAGCTGTCGCTATCGCTTCGACCGTTTTCCTCGCACCCCTGCTCTGCACCACCACCGCGTCAGCGACACCAGCGCAGCTGACCGCCGACTCCCTGCCGCAGGAACTGGTGCAGGCGATCGCGCGCGACCTGAAGATGACACCGACGGAGTACCTGGACCGTGCGGCCCGCGCCCAGCAGTTGCGCGACTACGCCCGCGATTTCCGCTCGGAACGCCCGGATTCCTTCGCGGGCGCCTGGATCGGACCCGACGGCAAACCCACCGTCGCGGTGACCTCGCTGGACGCCGCCAAGATCGCCGCGGCCGACGGCTACCAGACCCGGCTCGCCCCCGTCTCCGCGGACGGCCTGGAAGGGTCGCTGATGCAACTGAATCAGTGGATCGGCACGCTGCCCCGCGAGATCTCCCAGGCGATCAATTCGGTCGCCATCGACTTCCTCAACAGCCAGCTGGTGCTCAGCGTCGCCAACACCCCGGCCGGGCATGTGCTGAACCTGCCGACCCTGATCGCCAACATCAAGGTCATCCTCTCGCCCGGCAGCGGCGGCGCGATCGAGCGGCGGCCGATGGGCGGCGACACCTACATCAGCGCCCCGATGTCACTGCATGACGCCGAACTGAAGGGCGTCGACGTCTGCTCGTTCGGCTTCAACAGCGTGGACGCGGCCGGCAACGCGCTGAATATCAGTGCGGGCCACTGCGATCCGAATATCGGCAAGGTCAGCCAAGAGGCCAGCGTCTACTTCCCCAACGTCAAGGACATCCCGTCCAGCCCGGAGCTGGGCAGCTTCGTGCAGGCGAAACTCGGCGGGCCGAGCGCGCTGGATTACTCGGTGATCAAGCTGAACGAGCGCGCGGTCCGCGCGGGCATGGACCAGCCGACGGTGCGCGGCGCCAACGGCACCACGTTGTCCATCACCGGCACCGCCGACCCGATCACCGGCGCGCCGGTCTGCAAGTCCGGTCAGTCCTCGACCTTCACCTGTGGCTTCGTGGTGGCCGATCGGGTCGAGACCCAGCTGTACACCGCGGAGGGCGAGAGCAAGACGGTGCGCGGCTTCGCCAGCTCGGCCTGCACGCTCGGCGGCGACAGCGGCGGTGCGATCGTGTCCGGCACCCTCGCCCTCGGCATCACCAGTGGTTCCAACGCGGCGGAGGCACCGGATTGCAACGAGGCCAATATCGCGTTGGCGCAGTACGGCGGCACCGCGAGTCTCGGCATTCCGATCCGGCCGATCCTGGCCGATATCGAGGCTTCCTCGGGCGGCGGACTCGGCAGCGGCATCGCGGTACGCACCCGGCCCAGCGCCGGGTGAGTCGCTTCACACAGTGTGGCGATCGGCATACCGAAAATTTGTGACTATCAAACCAACCAGACCCTCTTTATAAGTAGGCATACCGGGCTGGAGCCCATATAGTCTGGGCATGCTCCTGCCACGTATAGGTCATCTCCGATCAGCTGCGCGACAGACCCGGGTCCGAAAAACAGTGATCGCCGCCTCGGCGGCGATCTTGCTGTGCGGACCGACCGCGGCAGTAGCGACGGCACAACCCGATCCGGCTCCGAACCTGCCCGCCGAACTGGTTGCCGCGGTCGCCCGTGATCTGAAGATTTCCCCGGAGGAGTACCTGCGCCGCGCCGACGTGGCCCAGCAGGTGGCAGCATTCGCGACCACCGCGCAGCGGCAGTACCCGGCGGTCTTCGCCGGGTCGTGGCTCGACGATGGCGGCAAGGCGGTCGTCGCACTGGCGCAGGGACCGGGTGCCGACGAGGCGCAGAAGGCCGCGGAGTCAGCGGGTTTCGAGGTCCGCAACGTCGCGAAGAGCGAGTCCGCGCTGCGTGGCGAGAAGAGCGCGTTCGAGCGGTGGCTGGAGGGACAGCCCGCTGAGGTCTCCGCTCTCGTGCGCGGCGCGGTGATCGACACCGTCAACAACAGCATCGCGGTGCGCGTCGACAAGGTCGGCCTGCCGATGCCGAGCTTCATCGACCCGGCCAGGGTCATCGTGATGGCGCCGCCGGTGGCCGGTGAGCAGGCGACGCTGCCGCAGGCGAGCGAGATCGCCGGTGACGCGCGTGGCGTGCTGGCGGGCGGCGACGGCTACGCCTCGGTCGCCGGACGCCTTTCGCTGCGCTGCTCGCTCGGCTTCAACGGCACCGACCGCACCGGCAACATCGTGAATATCACGGCGGGCCACTGCAATCCGGACATCCCGTCCGCGGGCAACGACAACGCCGCACGGGTGCACGAGCTGAACGGCGACCGGCTCGGCAACGAGCTCGGCCGGTTCCAGAAGTCGGTCCTCGGCGCGCAGGACTACTCCATCGTCCGGATCGCTGACCAGTCGCGAGAGCGCTTCGCCAACAACGAGGTGCGCGTGCCCGGCGCCGCTTCGGTGCGCATCGACGGCGTCGCGACCCCGGTCGTCGGCGCGCCGGTCTGCAAGTCCGGTTCGCGTACCGGCTTCAGCTGTGGCGTGGTCAACGCGGTGGACCAGACCGTGCAGGTCGGCGAGCGTGAGCTCACCCAGGCCTTCTCGGCCAACATCTGCGCGCTGCCCGGCGACAGCGGCGGCCCGATCGTGTCCGGTCGGCTCGCCCTCGGCATCTCCAGCGCCTCGTCGGTGGCCGACTACCCGATCTGCGAGATCCCCAACCTGATCGGTGCCCTCACCGGCAACGCGCCGCAACTGTTCGCGCAGCCGGTGCATGTGGTGCTCTCGGACAACCCCGGCCTGCGGATTCGCACCGAGTGATGTCGTAGTCGTCAAGGCCGGCAGCGTTGCGCTGTCGGCCTTTTCGCTGTCTCTGGACGTTTCCACTGGCCTTGCGCGGCCCATCGGGTGGCCAATGCGGTGCTGCGTCCGGCAATGTTCCGGCATCCTGGACTGCATGTGTTTGGTGTTGATCGGCTGGCGCGCCCATCCGGACTATCGGTTGATCGTCGCGGCCAACCGCGACGAGTTCTACTCCCGGCCGACCGAGTCCATGCGGTGGTGGCCGGAAGTGCCCGGCCTGCTCGCCGGGCGCGATCAGGGGGCCAAGAACAAGGCCGCGGGTGATCCGCCGGGTACCTGGCTCGGGTTGACCCGAGATCCCGAGCGGCACAATCGTTTCGCGACGGTGACCAACGTGCGCAACCCGAAGGATGAACGCGCCGACGCCCGGTCCCGTGGTGCGCTGCTGATGGACTTTCTGCGCGGTGCTTCGGATCGGCATCCCGGCGTCGATTTCCCCGGCCCGGAAAAGTACGTGCTCGACGTGGCGGCCGCCCCCGACGACTACAACGGCTACAACCTGGTGGTGTCGGACCTGGAATCGCTCTGGTGGCATTCCAATCGCAGTGCCGTGCCGCCGCAGGAACTCGCTCCCGGCTTCCACGGGCTCTCCAACGGCATGTTCGTCAGCTCGGCAGGTCTTACCCCCGGAAACACGGATCTGACCGCCTCACAGCCCATCTGGCCCAAAGTACGGGGCGGGGTGAGCGAGCTGCGGGCGGTGGTGCAGTCCGATCCCGGTGCGGTGCAGCGCTATTTCGAGGTGCTGGGCGATCGCAGCAAGGCACCGGATGAGGAGTTGCCGAACACCGGGGTTTCGCGTCCGAGGGAGCGGGTGCTGTCGTCCCGGTTCATCGCGGACGCGGTACACGGGACCCGGGCGAGCACGGTGCTGCTGGTGCGCGAGGACGGTTCGTTCGTCATGGCGGAGCGGTCTTTCGGGCGGTTCGGGCGGCGCAAGGGCGAGGTGTCGTTCAACGGCACCCTGGATCTCGCCGCCTGAAACGCCGACGAGCCCGCCGCTCCGAGGAGCGGCGGGCTCGTTGTCAGGCAGTAGGTCTTACTTGGCCGGAAGCGGCTTGTCGGCCCACTTGGTGGTGCCGTCCGGAGCCTGGATGGTGTTCAGCAGCTCCACACCAGCGGCGACCAGGGTCGGACCGCCGACGGCGATGGTGCCGAGGATGCCACCGACACCCGCGCCGGTGAGCAGACCCGGGATGCAGCCGACCGGGAGGGTGATGACGCAACCGATGATGGCGCCGATCGCGGTGCCGACGAAGCCACCGATCGCGGTGGCGATACCGAAGTTGCTGGCGAATTCGTTCTGCGCGCGCTGGTTCTCGATCGGCGACGCGATGTCCTGCGCGACAACCGGCTTGGCGGCGACCGGCGTGGCGGACACGACGAGGCCTTCCGGCTTCTGCGGGGTGACCTCGAGAACGGCGCCGTCGTTCTTCACCTCGGTCTTGACCGGAACGAGCTTGCCGTCGACGTCCACTTCGAGCGGGAACGACACCAGGGTGTTGCCCTTTTCGTCGCGGACGTTGGCGATGCTGGTCTTCGGATCTTCAGCGGTAGCGCCTGCCTTCTCCTCGACCGAGAAGGTTCCCCCCTTGAGCGACGCGACGATCGTCTTGTCCACCAGCTTGACGGAGTAGTTGATGCCGGGGTCGGCCGGAGCGGCGACAGGCTCGGCATGCGCGGTCCCAAGACCGATGGTCATCGCGCCGATGACCAACGCGGCACCCGCGGTGGTTCTGCGGAGGTTCATTCAGTTTCCAATCCATCATCAGGTCGTCCACCAGCCGATCCCCCTCACGCGAGAGCTCTTCATCAAACCCGGGCGGTCGCCCCGGGTCCTCCCCGAGCAGTGTGAAGACAGGCACAGCAGACAGAACGACGTGAGCGTAATCCACCGGCGACCGAGAAGCGAGATGCATTACGCGCCTTGATGACTAAGCCTGTCCTTACCGACTAGGCCGGGTGCCTCGACGTTTACGGTGTTGATCACCTGAACACGCAGCTGGATCGGCAAACCCTCTGTGACGTTCATCACAGGTAAATTTTGAGTCAAGCCCCAGCAAGAGGGGGCATAGCTCAGGTGCAAATCGTACGACAAGTAGCATATGTTACCGGTGGGTAACTTACTGCCGGTTAGGATACGAGCCAATCGGGCGGTGCCGAACTGCCCGCGCTCGTGTTGCCTCTAGAGAAAGGTCGCGACATGAATGCCCTGACAGTGACGCTGGGCACGATTGGGGCGACGCTCAGCCTCCTGTGTTGGGCGTCGTTCATCGGCGGCGTCCGCAATATCGTCCGCGCCATCATGGTCGGACAACCCGCACCGGACCGCTGGCGACCGTTCTTCCCGCGTTTCAAGCAAATGGTCATCGAGTTCCTCGCGCACACGCGGATGGCCAAGTTCCGCACCGTGGGCTGGGCGCACTGGCTCGTGATGATCGGCTTCATGGGTGGCGCCATCCTGTGGTTCGAGGCATATGGCCAGACCTTCGACCCCGCCTTCCACTGGCCGATCTTCGGCGACTGGGCGATCTACCACCTGTGGGACGAGATCCTCGGCATCGGCACCGTGGTCGGTATCGGCACCCTGATCGTCATTCGCCAGCTGAACCATCCGCGACTGCCCGAACGCCTCTCCCGGTTCAGCGGCTCGAAGTTCGGTCCCGCCTACGTCATCGAGCTGATCGTGCTGATCGAGGGCCTCGGCATGATCTTCGTGAAGGCGGGCAAGATCGCCGCCTACGGCCACTCGAACCCGGCCACCGACTTCTTCACCATGCAGGTGGCCAAGCTGCTGCCCGCGAACACCACCATGGTCGCGCTGTTCGCCTTCGTGAAGCTGATGTCCGGCATGGCCTTCCTCTACCTGGTCGGCCGCAACATCACCTGGGGGGTGGCGTGGCACCGGTTCTCGGCGTTCTTCAACATCTACTTCAAGCGTGAAGACGACGGCGGCGTCGCGCTCGGTGCGGCCAAGCCGATGATGTCCAAGGGCAAGCCGGTCGACATGGAGACCGCGGACCCGGACAACGACACCTTCGGTGCCGGCCGGATCGAGGACTTCTCCTGGAAGGGCTGGCTGGACTTCACCACCTGCACCGAGTGCGGTCGGTGCCAGTCGCAGTGCCCGGCCTGGAACACCGGAAAGCCGTTGTCGCCCAAGCTGTTGATCATGTCGCTGCGCGACCACGGCAACGCCAAGGCGCCGTACCTGCTGGCCGGTGGCCGCAAGGACATGGGCGGCGACGAGATCGGGCTGGTCGACGCCGAGGGCAAGCCGAACGAGGCCGCGCTGGCGAAGATCCCCGAGGCCGCGAAGGCCGAGGCGGAGCGTCCGCTGGTCGGCGACGTCGAGGTCAACGGCATCATCGATCCCGAGGTGCTGTGGTCGTGCACCACCTGTGGCGCGTGCGTCGAGCAGTGCCCGGTGGACATCGAGCACGTCGACCACATCATCGACATGCGCCGCTACCAGGTGCTCATCGAATCGGAGTTCCCGTCCGAGCTCGCCGGTCTGTTCAAGAACCTGGAGAACAAGGGCAATCCGTGGGGCCAGAACGCCAAGGACCGGCTCAACTGGATCAACGAGGTCGACTTCGACATCCCGGTGTTCGGCAAGGACGCCGATAGCTTCGACGGCTACGACTACCTGTTCTGGGTCGGCTGCGCGGGGGCCTACGAGGACCGCGCGAAGAAGACCACCAAGGCGGTCGCCGAGCTGCTCGCCACCGCGGGCGTGAAGTTCATGGTGCTCGGCGCCGAGGAGACCTGCACCGGCGACTCGGCCCGGCGCGCGGGCAACGAGTTCCTGTTCCAGCAGCTGGCCGCGCAGAACATCGAAGTGATCAACTCGGTGTTCGAGGGCGTCGAGGACAAGAAAAAGAAGATCGTCGTCACCTGTGCGCACTGCTTCAACGCGCTCAACAACGAGTACCCGCAGGTGGGCGGCAACTACGAGGTGGTGCACCACACGCAGTTGCTCAACCGTCTGGTTCGCCAGAAGCAGCTCATCCCGGTCGCCTCGGTGTCGCAGAACGTCACCTACCACGACCCCTGCTACCTCGGTCGGCACAACAAGGTCTACAACGCGCCGCGGGAACTGATGGAAGCCTCCGGCTCCACCTTGGTCGAAATGCCGCGCCACGGTGAACGTTCCATGTGTTGTGGTGCCGGTGGTGCGCGCATGTGGATGGAAGAGCAGCTCGGCAAGCGCATCAACGTCGACCGGGTGGACGAGGGCTTGAACACCCTCGCGGCCAACCCCGGTGCCACTCCCGGCAAGATCGCGACCGGCTGCCCGTTCTGCCGCGTCATGCTCAACGACGGCGTCACCGCCCGCCAGGAAAAGGGCGAGGGTGAAGGAGTCGAGGTCGTCGACGTCGCTCAGCTCATGCTGGACGCCATCGACCGGGTCGACCCGGCCCGGCTCACCGAGAACCTCACCGTCATCCAAGAGCCGAAAGCCCCTGTGGTCGAAGAGGTTTCCGAGCCCGAACCGGAGCCCGAGCCGGAGACACCAGCCCCCGCGAAGGCGGCACCGGCTGGCGGTGGACTAGCGATGAAAGGCCCGGCCAAGGCACCCGGTGGTGGCGGACTCGCTATGAAGGGCCCGGCCAAGAAGCCCGGCGGGCTCGGTATGAAGGGCGCCGCCAAGGCACCCGGAGCCACAGCGGCGGAATCTACTGCGGCCGAAGCTGAGTCGACTGCGGCCGAAGCTGGATCGACTCCCGAGGCACCGGCCAAGCCGGTCAAGGGCCTGGCCATGAAGGGTCCGGCGAAGAAGCCGGGCGGGCTGGGCATGAAGGGGGCCGCCAAAGCACCCGGTGCCACAGCGGCTCCGGCAGCTGAATCCGCCCTCGCGCCCGAATCCGCTGCGGAGGCACCCGCTCCCAAGCCGGTGAAGGGTCTGGGCATGAAGGGTGCCGCGAAGGCACCGGGAGCCAAAGCACCGGGAGCCAAGGCACCGGGTGCGAAGGCTCCGGCCGCACCCGCGGCGAGCACGCCCGCACCGGAAACAGCCGCCGCCGAACCGGTTTCGGAACCCACTGAAACCAAGCCGACGGTCCCCGCCAAGGGCTTGGCGATGAAGTCGGGCTTCAAGCGCCCCGGCGCCAAGGCGCCCGGCAGCACCGCCCCGTCGGCCCCCGCTGACCCCGCCCCCGCCGAAGAACCCGCCGCGGAATCCACCGCGCCGGAACCCACCGCGGAACCGAGTCAGCCCGCCAACGGCAACGGCGCCCCCGAAGCCACTCCTCCGGCTGCCAAGCCCGGCGGCCTCGGCTTCAAGTCCGGCGCAAAGGCTCCCGGCCGCAAGAGCTGAGAGCAACAACTAAACTAACGCGGCATTCAGCCCGGGTCTGTCCAACAGACCCGGGCTGAACCTTTTCGCCCGCGGGACTTCGGCGACGAACTCCAGGCGTTTCGAATAGTGCAACGGGTCGACCGACTCGCGCCGCGATCGGTATGAACTCGGCACTTATTCCGCAATTCTGTCGGACCTGAGACGACGGCCTGGCCGGTAGCGGTGCAGCCGAGGCGATTGCGATAACTGGGGAGGCACTGGGGACGTGTCATTTCTGTGCCGGGACTTTCACCAGTTCCCTTCTCGCACTGCCGATCCGAGCTGCGCTCCGATACCGAATGAGCCTTGGTTGCCGAGGCCGCGAACTCGAGGTCTTTGCCTGGTCCGGGGAGCGGCATATCGTCTTTATCGCATTCGAATTCGAAATGCTTTCGCTGACTGCACGTTTGATACTGACCAGCATGCCGGCCTCTGCTGCTCAGGCTATTAGGAGCGCCATGAATACTAGAAGAAAACTGACTGTCCTCGGGGCCGCAGTAGGGATCGCACCTTTCTTGGCGGTTCTGTTCCCGGCGGGGACGGCCGGTGCGCACGGGTACGTTTCGTCACCGGCCAGCAGGCAAGCACAGTGCGCGGCCGGGACCGTGGCGTGCGGTCCGATCAAGTACGAGCCGCAGAGTGTCGAAGGGCCGAAGGGCTTGCGCAACTGCCATGGCAACAACGCCCAATTCGCCGAACTGAATGACGACAGCAAGCCGTGGAAGGTGCACGCTGTCGGCAACTCGGCGAGCTTCACCTGGACGAACACCGCTCGGCACCGCACGGCCAACTGGGAGTACTACATCGGCAACACCAGGGTCACCCTCGTCCCGGGCAATAACCAACAGCCCGACCGAACCGTCACGCACACAGTGAATTTCGGTAACTTCACCGGGCGCCAGAAACTGTTGGCCATCTGGAACATCGGAGACACCGCCAACGCCTTCTACGCCTGCGTCGATCTGCAGATAGGCGGCGGATCGACGCCGACCACCACACCGTCGCCGACGACCACCGTGCCGCCCACGACAACGACGGTCCCGCCGACAACCACGACGACGCCGCCGACGACTACGCCACCCGGCTCCCAAGAATGGGCTCCGGGCCGGAGCTACCAGGTCGGCAGCGAAGTCACCTACGACGGGGCTCGCTACCGCTGCTTGCAGTCACACACCGCGAACCCTGGCTGGGAACCCGCCAACACGCCAGCCCTGTGGCAGAAGCTCTGAGCTGACCCGAGTCCCGGTCCTCGATCCTGCATCGAGGACCGGGCCGCGTGGCGCCTACGGTCGCGTCAATGCCGCGTACCGGGCCAAATGCTGATCACTGGAACCGAATTCGTGCTCAATGGCGGTCAGGCGCTTGAAGTAGTGGCCGATGGCCAGTTCTTCGGTCATGCCCATGGCGCCGTGCAATTGGACGGCGTTCTGGCCGATGAAGCGGGCGGCCCTGGCAATGGTGACCTTCGCGGCGGAGACGGCGCGGGCCCGGGTCGGGGCGTCGGCTTCCAGCGAGTAGATCGCGAGATAGACGGCGGCGATGGCTTGTTCGAGTTCCATGTACATGTCGACCATGCGGTGCTGCAGGACCTGGAAGCTGCCGATCGGCTGGCCGAATTGCTGTCGCTGCTTGGCATAGTCGAGGGTGTCGGCGAGCACCTTGCGCAGGCAGCCGACGGCCTCAGCGGCGGTGGCGGCGATCGCGTCGTCCACGGTGGGTTCGATGGCGACCCAGGCGGTTCCTTCGACGCCGAGCAATGCGTCGGCGGGCAGCCGGAAGCCGGTGAAAACGAGGTCGGCGGCGACCCGATCATCGATGGTCCGATATGGGTGCACCTCGACTCCGGCGGGCGGGTTGTTCGCATCGAACGCGGTGTGGAACAACGAGATTCCGCGCTGATCACGCCGATCACCGGCGGTGCGGGCGGTGATGAGCAGGTGGGTCGCCAACGGAGCGCTGGTCACGACGGTCTTCGCACCGTCGAGCAGCCACGAATCATCGTCCCGCCGTGCGGTTGTCGATACATCGTGCAACGTCTGGCCCGAAGTCGGTTCCAGGGCGGCGAAAGCGGTGCGCGCATCGCCGGTCACGATCTGCCGCAATATCGTATCGGCCTGATCGCCACCGGACCGGTTCAACAGTCCGGCACCGACGACAACCGTGTCCACGAACGGCTCGACGACCAGTGCCCGCCCGAGTTCCTCGGCGATCACCATCATTTCGACCGGCCCGCCGCCCATTCCGTCGACCCGCTCGGGCAAGGTCGCGCCGAGAATGCCGAGTTCGTCGGCGAATCCGCGCCACACGGCGGGCTGCCAGCCGCCGCCAAGCTTGGCCGCATTGCGGCTCTTTTCCAATTCGTACCGGGCGCCGAGGAATCCGGCGATCGCGGTGCGGAGCAGTTCCTGCTCGTCGGTAAGCGTGAAGTCCATCAGAGCCCCAATGCTGCTTTGGCGAGGATGTTTCGCTGAATCTCGTTGCTGCCCGCGTAAATCGAGCCCGCTCGGTCGTTGAAGTAGCGCAGTGGCGCGACGGCCTGCCATTCCGCGCCGCTGTGGTAGCCGTCCGCGGGTGGTATGAACTCCGCGATCGGGCCACCCGGTTTCGTGGCGTGCGGTTGATACACGCGACCGCGCGGACCGGCGGCTTCCAGCGCCAATTCGGTCAGTTTCTGGCTCAACTCGGTCGCCAAGATCTTCAGCATCGAGGCGGCGGGGCCCGGATTCTTCCCGCGTGACATCGCCGAAAGGGTGCGGTACTCCAATATTTCGAGTACTTCGGTGCGAATCCGCGCCTCCGCCAGTTTCGCGGCGAACGCCGGGTCATCGATCAGCGGAGCACCGTCCGGCCCAGGCTGTTCCGCCGCGTCGACGGCGATTTCCTGCGCCATCGCCTGCAGGAACGGTGCCATGGCGCCACCGCGCTCGTGCACCAGCAGGTACTTCGCGACAGTCCACCCCTCGTCGATCTGTCCGAGCACGTTGCGCTTGGGTACCCGCACGTTGTCGAAGAAGACCTGGTTCTGCACCTGCTCACCGGAGGTCATCACCAACGGCCGGATCTCGATGCCGGGCGTGGTCATATCGATCAGCAGGAAGGTGATGCCCTGCTGCTTCTTCCCGGTACGCGAGGTGCGCACCAGGCAGAAGATCCAATTCGCTTCCGTCGCATGGGTAGTCCAGATCTTGCTGCCGGTGCACAGGAAATCGTCACCGTCGTCGACGGCCGCCATGGTCAGCGACGCCAGATCGGACCCGGCCTCCGGCTCGGAATACCCCTGGCAGAAGAAGACTTCCCCGGTCAGAATCCGCGGCAGATAGAAGTCCTTCTGCTCCGGCGTCCCGTACGCGATGATCGCGTGCGCCACCATCTTGATCCCCATCGGCGACAGCGCGGGCGCCCCCGCCAGCGTCGACTCCCGATTGAAGATGTAGTGCTGGGTCAAACTCCACCCACATCCCCCGTACTCCACCGGCCAAGCGGGCGCCGCCCACCCCTTCTCGTGCAGGATGCGCTGCCACTGCATGCTGGCCTCGTGGTCGGGGTAGACACTCGTCGCCAATCGCCCCGCCCGCCGCAACTCCGGCGTCAACTTCGCGTCGAGAAACGCCCGTACCTCGTCCCGAAACGCCAAATCGGCCGCTGACCAGTCGAATTCCATCAGCCCTCCCAGAGGGTGTGCACCAATGCGTCAACGCCGGCCCAGGCCGAACGAGACGGAACCTACGTATGTCCCGTCACTGTATCAAACTGATGTCACCCGCCAGCAATTAAAAGGATCGCAGTGGTCGACCTGCCATCTTGGCAGGTCAGAGCTCTCATCCGGATATATGTCGCCACATGTACACCTACCGTTGCCGTGACTCTTGCCTCGGTGATGCGGCGTGGCCATCAGGGGGGCTTATCAATCGATCATGCGATGCACAGTCTTCGGAACCGGGTACCTCGGGGCCACGCACGCGGCGTGCATGGCCGAGCTCGGGCATGACGTCATCGGGGTGGATGTCGACCCGGGCAAGGTCGCGAAGCTGTCCGATGGCGTGGTGCCGTTCTACGAACCCGGACTCGAGGACGTGCTGCGGCGCAACCTCGATGCGGGCAGGCTGCGA
The DNA here is from genome assembly GCF_019222765.1 of Nocardia iowensis. NCBI lineage: Bacteria > Bacillati > Actinomycetota > Actinomycetes > Mycobacteriales > Nocardiaceae > Nocardia > Nocardia iowensis. The sequence continues at coordinate 8,564,688 of NZ_CP078145.1, forward strand.
TTCACCACGTCGTACGCCGAGGCCGCGGCGCACGCCGAGGTGCATTTCCTTGGGGTGGGGACGCCGCAGAAGAAGGGCGAGTACGCCGCCGATCTGAAGTACGTGCACGCCGTGGTGGACACGCTCGCGCCGATGCTGGAGCGGCCGTCGGTGATCATCGGCAAGTCGACGGTGCCGGTCGGCACGGCCGCGGCGCTCGGCACCAGGGCGCGCCAGCTCACCGCTACCGAGATCGAGGTGGCGTGGAACCCCGAGTTCCTGCGCGAGGGCTTCGCGGTCAAGGACACACTGCGCCCGGATCGTCTTGTGCTCGGGGTGGATCGGGAGCGCGCGGCCGCCGACTGGGTGGAGGACTTGGTGCGCGAGGTCTACGCGGAGCTGATCGCCGACGAGGTGCCCTTCCTATTGACCGATTTGGCCACAGCCGAATTGGTGAAAGTTTCCGCCAACGCCTTTCTGGCGACCAAGATTTCGTTCATCAACGCGGTATCGGAAGTCTGCGAGGCGACCGGTGCGGATGTGACGATGCTCGCCGACGCGCTCGGCTACGACGCGCGCATCGGCCGCCGGTTCCTCAATGCCGGACTGGGTTTCGGCGGCGGTTGTCTGCCGAAGGACATTCGGGCCTTCATGGCGCGGTCCGGCGAGCTCGGCGCCGACCACGCGGTGGCGTTCCTGCGTGAGGTGGACAACATCAATATGCGTCGCCGCACCAAGGTGGTGGACATGGCGGCGCGCGCCTGCGGCGGTTCCTTGTTGGGCGCGAATGTCGCGGTGCTCGGCGCGGCGTTCAAACCGGAATCCGATGACGTGCGCGATTCACCCGCACTGAATGTGGCGGGCATGATCCAGCTGCACGGCGCGGTGGTGACCGTGTATGACCCGAAGGCACTGGAGAATTCGCGACGAGTGTTCCCCACCTTGAACTACGCCACCTCGGTAACCGAGGCGTGCGAACGCGCGGATGTTGTGTTGGTACTCACCGAATGGGACGAATTCACCGCACTGCGACCGGAGGATTTGGCACGGGTAGTCCGGACCCGATCGATCATCGACGGAAGGAACTGTCTCAATCGTGCCAACTGGCGTGCGGCCGGATGGGTGTACGCGGGACTCGGCACACCGTAGAGTTGCGTCGCGAAGGCGGGGCCTACGTCTGGACGCATAGTCCTGCCGTATGCACAGACGCTCGTCGACGGTATGGTCCGGGGAGCGGGCCTTCGCGCAGGCTCGCATGTCGTGAAGTGTGAACGAGATGGGCAGCTGATGAGTTCGGTACTGGGAGTTTCGGTGGGGGCCGGCGCTGTCCGTATGGCGCGGCCACACACCGCGAACCCCCACGGCCACGTCCAGCCGCACTCCTTCGATCTGCAAACCATTCCGGTCACCGAGCAGACCGTCGAGGAACTGGCCGCCGAGGCGATCGGCGTCACGCTGGAAACCACTCCTGGTATCACCGCCACCGCCATCGCGTATCGCAGCGAACAGCACGCGCGCGCTGTTCGCGCGGCCATGGCACGCCAGCAGCTCACCAATTACGAACTTGTTCCCGAAGTCGTCGCCGCGCTCGAATTCGCCCAGTCCACCGGAGATATCCGGGGCATTTCCTCGCTGGTGGTGTACGACCTCGGCAGCTCCGGGCTTTCGGTGAGCGTGGTCGATACCCAGACGCGTGAGATCCGCCATAGCGAGCGCACCAGCGATATCAGTGGCGACTACCTCGACTCGTTGATCCGGGAACAACAGATCGCCTCGGGCCGAATCGCGCATCCGCCGGACGCGGCCGGTCTCGCCACCCTCGACGGACTGTGTCGCGAGGCAAAAGAACAGCTGTCCACGAACACCGCGGTCGCGTTGCCCAGTGAACAGGGCCTGGTGCTGCTGGCACAGGAGAACTTCGAGTCGCTGATCATGTTGGCGATCGAATCGTCGGCGCGGATGGCGCGGGACGTGATCACCCGTTCCGATCGGCCGGTGCACGGTGTGCTCGCCATCGGCGGATGCGCCCGGATCCCGCTGGTAGCCAGGGTTCTCGAACGCTGGATGGGTGTTCCGGTGATCGTGCCGGAGAGCCCGGAGACGGTGGTAGCCCGCGGCGCCGCGCTGCTCGCCAGGCCGGTTCAGCCTGAGGTCCCGGTCAGCCCGGTGCTCGACGCCGAGTTGTCCCCGGCCTGGTTATCGGCGCCACCCGCCCGCCGCAAGCGCGAGATCAGTGGTGCGGTGCTGACCGTAAGCGCTCTCGCGGTGGTTGCCGCGATCGGACTCGGCCTCGGCTACGGCCCGCAAGTGCTGCAACGCGATTCACACAACGAGGGCTCGCCGACGGTGCCGACGACCTCGGCACCGCGCACCACCACCCTCGACCCGCAGATCGCGGTCGCCCCGACCACCCCGACGGAATCCGCGGTGGAATCGGTCGCGGCACCCCCACCGCGCCGGGCCACCACCGAACCCCCGCCACCTCCCGCACCCGGCCCGAACACCATTGTCGTTCCCGGCCTTCCACCGATCGTGGTCCCCACGATCCCCCCGGAGGTCTTCCCCTTCCCGCCCCCTCCGGCCCGCTGAGCTAGGTGTACACACCCTTTGCCTCAGCAGCACACCCGGTATAGAGGGTGAGCGTCAGCCAAACCGGGTGCTCGGCAACCGAACCAGGTGTCCGGCAGCAACAGCCGCGAATTCCCAACTCGCGTAGGTGTGCGCACCCCTTGCGTGAGCCGCACACCCGGTATTGAGGGTGCGCGGCTGCCACTATGGGTGTGCGGCTACGACATCAGGTGCGGGCGTGGCGGGCGCGGCGTGGGGGGTGGGTGGGTTTGTGGTGGCCGAAGGGGCGGGCCAGCACTACCGCGATGGCCGTGGTCAGCGGGACGGACAGGGCGAGGGCGATGCCGCCGACGGATGAGCGGGCGATCTCGATGGCGACCGCGTCGCCGGTCAGCACGTCGCGAATGGAACGGCCCGCGACGCTGAAGAGCAGCAACAGCGGCAGCGCACCACCGGCGTAGGCGAGCACCAGGGTGTACACGGTGCTGGCGATGTGGTCGCGGCCGACCCGCATCGCGGCCGTGAAGATCTCCCGCCGGGACGCGGACTCGTCGAGCGCGGCCAGTTCGAACGCGGCCGACGCCTGGGTGATGGTGACGTCGTTCAGCACACCGAGCGAGCCGATGATGAACCCGGCGAGCAGCAGCCCGGTGATGCTGACATGCTCGAGGTAGGTGGCGACGTTGGTGTTCTGTTCCTCGGACAGACCCGTGAGATGCGTCATCTTGATCGCCACCCAGGACAACGCCGCCGCGACAACCATCGAGGTGAGCGTGCCGAGCAGCGCCGAACTGGTCCGCAGGTTCAATCCATGCGCGAGATACAACACCGCGTAGAGGATCAACGAGCCCGCGACGAGCGCGACCGGAATCGCGGGCTTGCCGTCCAGCAACGCGGGCAACATGAACATCACCAGCACCGCGAACGCGAACACCAGCCCGAGCAGGGCACGCAGCCCACGCCAGCGCGCCACCACCACGATCACCACGACGAAGACCACCGCGATCAGCGTCAACGGCAACCCGCGCGCGTAGTCCTCGAACGAGTACATCGGGGTACCGCTGGGATCGGTCTGCCGCACCAGCCGCAGCTCGTCCCCGGCGTGCAGATCGGGTTGTCCTGGGCCCGGCGCGATTTCGAACAGCGTCTTGTTGCCCTTGTGCGGCCCGGACTCGATGTCGATCAGGCTGCGCTGGCAGGTATAGGCATTGTTGCGCGGCGGCTCCGGCTTCTCCACGAACACCTTGCCGATCGAGGAGCTGCCGCACGGCCCGATGTCCTGCATGACCACGGTGCCCGCCTCGGTCTGCACCGCGCCGCCGCCCGCGTTCTGCATCGGCAGCGGGATGTCGATGTGCTGTTTGCCCGGCCACAGCAGGACGGTTCCGAGTAATACGACGGCGCCGATAACGGTCAGCAACCCGACGACCACCCGGGCAGCGGTGTCACCGATCGCGATCGGACCGGAGTGGTCGTGGTGATGGTGATGGTGCTCACTCATGACTGCGCGGGGCTCCTACCCTGTCCGTCGTATGCGCTGGGTGTGTTCCCAGCGGGCAGGACCGGCTGTTCAGCGCGAGTCGGCTGCCCGGAGCGAGCTTAAAGGATTTCATTTTCAAAAGCGGGCTCGGGCGACGAATAAGCCGAGGTGGGAGTCGGCATCGAGGCCGGAGTGAGAATTCGGAGGGGGCGGCGGAGAGCAGGGGGATGTCTCCGCCGCCCACAGGCCGGCGGCCCAGGGGGGTAGGCGGCCGAACCGAAGACCGGGTTAACCCAGGGGGGTAGGCAACCCGGCCGGGCACTCGAAAGTGCCAAGTCCTACTGTACACAAAAGTACTTCTAATGCGCTAGCTAGTCTCCAAACATCGCTTGTATCCATACATTCGGTCTGTTTAGAGGCTAGAAGCGGGGCAGCGCGGTTGCACGGATGCAAGGCCGCAACCTACTGGCGATAGCTGGACAGGAAGTTGCCGAAGCGCTCGATGGCGACCGCCAGATCCCTGGCCCACGGCAGTGTCACGATCCGCAGATGATCATGGTTCGGCCAGTTGAAGCCGGTCCCCTGCACCATCAGGATCTTCTCCTGCAGCAGCAGGTCCAGGATCAGCTTCGAATCGTCATGGATCTCATGCACATTCGGGTCCAGCTTGGGGAACGCGTACAGCGCGCCCTTCGGCTTCACGCACGAGACACCAGGAATCATGTTGAGCCGCTCCCACGCGACGTCGCGCTGCTCCAGCAGCCGCCCGCCGGGCAGGATCAGATCCTCGATGCTCTGATGCCCGCCAAGGGCGACCTGAATCGCATGCTGCGCAGGCACATTCGGGCACAGGCGGGAGGAGGCGAGCAGATCGATGCCCTCGAGGAAACCCGCGGCGTGCTCCTTCGGACCGGTGATGGCCAGCCACCCCGACCGGTAGCCCGCCACCCGATACGCCTTGGACAGACCGTTGAAGGTCAGGCACAGCAGATCGGGCGCCACCGAGGCCACCGAAATATGCTTGGCATCGTCATAGAGAATCTTGTCGTAGATCTCGTCGGCGAGCAGCAGCAGCTGATGCTTGCGCGCGATATCGACGAGCTGCTGAAGAATTTCCGCGGAATAGACCGCGCCGGTCGGATTATTCGGGTTGATCACCAAAAGCGCCTTGGTCTTGTCGGTGATCTTCGATTCGATATCGGCGATGTCGGGCTGCCAGCCGCTGGACTCATCGCACAAATAGTGCACCGGCGTGCCGCCGGCCAGACTGGTCATCGCGGTCCACAGCGGGTAGTCGGGCGCCGGGATCAGCACCTCGTCACCGTTGTCGAGCAGCGCCTGCATGGTGATGGTGATCAACTCGGAGACACCGTTGCCCAGATAGACGCTGTCCACGTCCAGTTCAGGGAACCCGGGCACCAGCTCGTACCGGGTGACGATCGCCCGCCGGGCCGACAGGATGCCCTTCGATTCCGAGTAGCCCTGGGCATACGGAAGCGCCGCGATGATGTCGCGCATGATCACATCGGGCGCCTCGAACCCGAACGGGGCGGGGTTGCCGATGTTGAGCTTGAGGATCCGATGACCCTCCGCCTCCAGCCGTGCTGCCTGCGCGTGCACCGGTCCACGGATCTCGTAGACAACGTTCTGCAGTTTCGTCGACTGCTCCAGCGGGCGATGCGGTAGATGACTAGGGCTCACCCGTCCCATGGTGCCACCCGGCGCAACCGGATAATCGCCCCGCTCGGGATCGATTGCCCCGATTTCACTGGGACGGCGTGAGCGACCCCGCCGCCGGATCCAACGATGTGATCAGCACCTCAGGAAGCCGGGTTGCCAGGCGGTATCCCCTTCGCCGCGGTCGAGCCGCAGAACTCTTCGATCCGCTCGTCCAGGAAGCGTGCCTCGACCGCGTCCCGGAAGTTCGGGCCCGCGATCCGTCTACGCACCCCGGTCAGGCGTTCCTCCAACTGCGCGATGCGCTTGTCCTCGGCGAGGCCGAGCACCGGTTGCAGCGCCTCGGCCGCACCGTCGAGGCTGCCGTTGATCAGGTGCGCGGCAGCGCAGTCGACCCGGGCCAGCGACTCGGCGCCGTAGGAGCGCTGCTCCGATGGACCGCTCGCGTACAGCTCGATCGCGCGCTGGGTGGCGGCCAGCGCGGGCTCGGCCTGGCCGAGATGGATATAGGTGGCGCCCGCGTAGTACTGCGCCTTCGCGGCGTTGAATCCGAACACGCCGCCAACCTCATCGTGCAGCGTGTCGGTCTCGGACACCTCGCGTGCATGGTCAGCGGCGCGGATGCAGCGATCGGCGTCGGACGAGCTGCCGAGTTTCGACCAGATCCGTGCCTCGATATTGAGCAGGCGCACCTTCGCCGTCGCCGACTCGGCGAACTCCTGCCCGCTCTGCGCCAGCAGCACGCCGCGGCGCGGGCGCTCCGACCAGTATTCGATGAGCGCGTGCATGCCACGGGTCCAGGCCCGCAACCCGTTGTGACCACACAGTTCCGAATAGGCCCAGGCCGCTCGGATCTGTTCGCCCGCGGCGTCGTAATAGCCGAGGTCGGTACTGGCGTTGGCGAGCAGACCCGACAGGGTGCCCGCCAGTAGATAGAGGTGACTGGTGTCCGCGGGGCGTTGATGCCCCTCGAGCAACCGGTACACCCGGCGTCGCACCCGAAGCATCTCGACCATCATCGGCACGGGGGGGATGTGCACGTAGTCGTTCGCGATGCGGGTGACATCGGCGTCGAGCTGTTCCAAAGTGGTCGCACCCACATTCGTGCTCTCGGCCTGGCCGGCGTGCTCGCTGGCCTCATGGGCAGCCGCCATGATCAGATCCCTCTCCGAAATCGCTGCTAACGCATCACCTCTCATCGCACCGGCGTCTATGAGAGCCAAAAGGTCCGCGTCGCTCGAATATTGGGCGCGCGCCGAGGTATCGGCGGGCGCATCGAATCCAGGTGCGGTCGGTCGATCGGCCATCGGCTGATCGATCATTGCCGCAAACCGTGCCCGCACAACGTCATCGGACCTGGCCAAGGATGTATCGAGAGCGGCTTGATTGATCGGACGTGGATGGACCCGGACGCCACCGGCCTCCCACTTCGACACCAGGCGTTCGTGTACCCCGAGATGGGCCGCGAACTGCCGGATGCTCATGCGTTTGGCATCGCGAAGGGCACGGGCCTCTTTACCTGACCATTGCCGGACCACGATGTCATCCCTTCCGAACGAACTCTTTCCCAGGGTACGAGGGGTTTGTGAGCACGGCTACATACGAAACAGAGCTGGTATCAGAGGCAGCGGAAGGGCAGTAGAAGGCGGGCGTGCGGGCAATACCGAATTCGGCGGGTGACCGGGACCCTGGGAGGCGGGAGGCAAGGAGTTCGCCGTGAATGTGGAGAAGCTCAGGACTGTTGACGATTGGGTGGCGTTCTATCGGCATGAGTTCGGGCTGCCGGTGGCCGAGCGTGGCGGCTTCGTCATGCTGCCGATCACCGGCCGCGTTTGCGTAGTCCACTTGCCAACCGCCCGCGCCGAAAAGGTGCGGGCCGCACTGGAACAGCAGGGGACCAGGGGGCCCATGCTGGCCAGGCAGATCCGGTGGAGCTTTGTGGCCGAGCCGGACAGTAGGCCGGGAACGCAGGTATTGGAGGTGCTCAATCGTCTCGATATCGGCATTCCCGCCATCGGCAGCGCCGTGATGTTGCCGACCGGTCTTGGCAGGTGGACCCGGGAAGGGTGCTTCTGGGTATCCCCGCCGAGACGCGGCGACACGCTGCCACCGCTATCCGTCATCATCACGACGGCGCTGGCGGTGGGAGCGGGCGGCGGGGACTGATCACGCGCCGCGATCGGTTCCCGTTTGCCGCCCGGCGCCGGACCGGGCCGAGTCCGCCCCTTTCTTGGCAGTCGACGGGGCGGACTCGGGCCGGTGGCCCACCAGCACGGAGGGCGAGCCAAGATGCGGCATCCGCTTTAGTGTTGAGGGATGCGGAGTGATCGGCTGAGCGACCTGCGTGGGACGTATCAGGTGCGCTCGCACCAGCTCGTCTCCGCGCCTGCCTCGGCGTTCACCGGCCTCGAGGTGGTCCGCTGCGTCGGGTTCGATGTGCTGGAGCCGAACCCGGTGCGGCGCAGGAAAATTCCGGGCGGCACTGTCAAGCTCGTGTTCGCGCTGGAGGGGACCTTCGAGGGGCGCAGTCTGGACCCCACCGCGCTGGTCATCGGCTTGCACGATCGGGCGGGGACGGCCGGGCACGCCGGGCGGATGCGCAGCGTGCAGGTGCAACTCGATCCGCTGACGGCGCGCCGGTTGCTGGGTGTTCCGATGGACGAATTACGCAACGGCGCAGTAGAACTCGCCGAATTTCACGGTCGCGCAGTGCGCCGCTTGGCCGAACGCCTCGCCGAAATCCCCACCTGGCCCGCACGATTCGCTTTGGTGGCCGAGTATCTGCGGGAACGCTCGGCAGCGGCGGACGATCGCGAAGACGCCGCGGTGACCTATGCGGTCCGGGAATTGCGACGATCGCGGGGCCTCCTGCCGATAGCCACCCTCGCTGCGGAAAGCGGTTGGAGCCCACGGCATTTCCGGCGCCGATTCGCCGAGCAGGTCGGCCTGCCGCCGAAGGACTATGGTTCGCTGCTGCGCTTCTCGGCCGCGCTCTCCGCATTGGCGAGCGAACCCACGCGCGATATGAGCACGCTCGCGGGCGATTTCGGCTACTACGACCAATCCCATCTCATCCGAGACTTCCGGCGCTTCGCCGGTGCGCCGCCCGGCCGCCTGCTCGACTGAGCGTGTCCCATTCGTCCAATACCGCGACGTAGGGCGAGACGTAGCGTTTCTCGCACCTCGACCGCGAAGGAAAATCCGCGATGTCCGCACCGATTACCGTGCGTGTGGCCGCCATCGGCATCGGCATTCACGCTATCAATCATGTTCTCGTCCTGGTGTCCTCGCCGTTCAGCTGGAACGTCGGCACCGTTTTCCACCTCATCGGCGCACCGCTCTATGCCGCCATTCTGCTGCCACTACTGCGCGGCAAGAATTGGGCCCGGGTGACGATCACGGTATTGCTCGGCGCGCAATTCCTCGGGCGGTTCGTCGTGTGGGTGCTGTTTCCCAGCGTGCACCTAGCCCTGATCGGTGGTTGGGCGCTATCGGTGGTCGTGTTCGTGCTGCTGTGGGTTCCTGGATCGAGTCGTCGCTATTTTCGGCGCGCCGAGGCCCCCGCCGAAGCGCACGAGAGGATCTAGGTCTACCGCGATTCCGCGGCGTCCACTATCGCGGCGGGCAGCGGGAAGTTCAGGTAAGACTTCGACGGCGTAGGGCCACGCTGGCCCTGGTACTTCGAGCCCGCGGTGGCACTGCCGTACGGGTGCTCGGCCGGGCTGGTCAGCCTGAGCAGGCACAGCTGGCCGATCTTCATGCCGGGCCACAGGGTGATCGGCAGGTTGGCCACGTTGGACAGCTCCAGGGTGATGTGGCCGCTGAAGCCGGGGTCGATGAAACCGGCGGTCGAATGGGTCAGCAGGCCGAGCCTGCCCAGGCTCGACTTCCCCTCCAGCCGACCGGCCAGGTCGTCCGGCAGCGTGCACACCTCGAGGGTGGAGCCGAGCACGAACTCGCCGGGATGCAACACGAACGGCTCACCGGGGGCGGGCTCGACCAGGCTGGTCAGCTCGTCCTGCCGTTGCGCGGGATCGATGTGGGTGTAGCGGGAGTTGTCGAACACCCGGAACATCCCGTCCAGCCGCACGTCGATACTCGACGGCTGGATCAGGCTCTCCAGGAGCGGCTCGACGCCGAGACGCCCAGCGGCGATCTCCGCACGGATGTCACGATCGGAAAGCAGCACGGCAAGCAGCGTAGCGCCTGCTCGCCGGTGCTCGTCAGCCGCACAGCGGCATCGGCACCAGCCGCCCAACTACATCGGCACCAGCCGCCCAACTACAGTGCGCCGCCGCGTGGCTTTTCCCCGCATGGCGCGGTTATCCTCGCACTCGTTCGGGCACTGTTGCCCGCGACCGAAGGGATGGACCGGATGACCGAGGCCCCGCTGTTCGACCTGACCGGCCACGTGTCCGTCGTCACCGGGGGCAACTCCGGCATCGGCCTCGGCTTCGCGCGCGGGCTCGCGCGGGCGGGCGCCGACGTGTGCATCGTCGGCCGCAATACCGAGCGCAATGCCGACGCCGCCGACATCCTGCGCGGGTACGGCGGTCGCGTGCTCGCGCTGTCCTGCGATGTCGGCGACGAGCAGCAGGTGATCGACACCATCGCCCGGACCGCCGACGAACTCGGCCGCATCGATTCGTGCTTCGTGAATGCCGGTGTGATGCAGGGCATGACGCCGTTCCTGGAGACCGACCTGAGCGAGTTCCGCCGGGTCACCTCGATCAATCTCGACGCCGCCTTCGTCACCCTGCGCGAGGCGGCGAAGGTCATGGTCGCCCAAGGCACGGCCGGCAGCCTGGTCGGCACCGCCAGTCTGGCTGCCCGTCAGGGTGTTCCGCGCGGTCAGTCGTACGCGGCCAGCAAGGCCGGGCTGATCGCGATCATGAACTCGATCGCCGTCGAACTCGGCAAACACGGCATCCGGGCCAACTCGGTGCTGCCCGGTTGGATCGAAACCCCGATGACCGACGGCGTTTTCGCGTGGGACCGCTTCCGCGACCGCGTCCAGCCCCGCATCCCCGCGAAACGCTGGGGACGCCCCACCGATTTCGAGGCGGTCGCGGTGTACCTGGCCAGCCCCGCCAGCGCGTATCACACCGGCGACACCCTGATGATCGACGGCGGCTACAGCATGTTCTGACCGGCCGCGGCGCATCCTCAGCGAATCCACAGCGTGGAGATGGGATCGTGGGAGGGTGACCACGAATCCCCCACCGGACCGGATCTGGCACCGGATCCCCGCGCTCGCCGTGCTGGCCGGGGTGCTGGCCGTGTTCGCCCTCGGACTCACCAGCAATGTGCTCGACCGGGACGGACTCACCATGATCGACACACCCCTGTCGAACTGGGCGATCGAACATCGCAACGGCACGCTGACGCCCCTCGCGATCACCGTCAGCTACCTCGGCGGCACCGTCGCCATGACCATCGTGGCGACGCTGGCCGTCCTCGCGTTCGCCAAACTGGGCCGGTGGCGGGAGGCCGCACTCGTCGTTGTCACCGGCCTCGGTTCATGGGCGCTGACCGATGGCGGCAAGCACCTCATCGATCGACCGCGGCCACCCGTCGTCAACCACATCATCGCGAAGACCAACCTGGCCTACCCTTCCGGCCACAGCCTGGGTTCGATCGTGGTCATCAGCACCCTCGCGCTACTGCTGATCCCGCGGATCCGCCGTCCCGCCATCCGCTGGGTCGCGGCCGTCGCCGCCGTCACCTTCGTTGCCGCAGTGGGGCTTTCCCGCATCTACCTCGGCGTGCACTGGCCCACCGATGTGCTCGGCGGCTGGACCCTCGGCGCCATGTGGGTCGTCCTGTGCTTCCTCGCCTACCGGTATCTCAACCAGCGGCAGGACCGCGCTGCCGCTGGTTTCGAGTACTCCGGTGCGTCGCGAGACGCGGCTTAACCGACCGGGATCCAGGTGGTGCGGCCGTCGGGATCGCGGTGGACTCGGCCGAACGGGACATCGGCGAAGTGGATGCCGAAGGCGAGGTCGCCGGTGGTGGCCAGGCGGTCGACCAGGATGCGGCGACGGCGGATGCCCTCGACGGGGTTGAAGTCCGAGGCGCTGGTCCACTCGGGGTGGGCAACCTGGACGGGAGAGTGCAGCGCGTCGCCGATCATGACGAGGCGACGACCCAGGGATTTGATGGCGAATGCGGTATGGCCCGGAGAATGCCCGGGAATCGATTGGGCGCGGATACCGGGGAAGATCTCGTCGCCGTTGAGGATCGGCTGTACCCGCGGCGCCATCGCGGCCAGCATCGCCGGGGTGGTCATGCTTGCTTTCGCCCAGTCGGGCAGCGCCTCGACCAAGTCGGGGGCCAGCGATTGCCAGAATTCCCATTCGGGTTCGGCGACCAGGTAGCGGGCCTCGCCGAACGGCGCCGTACCACCGGGCCACGGTTGCAGCGTCCAGCCGAAGTGGTCGAGGTGCAGGTGGCTGAACGCGACGGCTTCGATCCGGTTGGCGACGCCGAGACGAGCGAGGTTGCGCACCAACGCACCCCCGTAGGTCGCGCCGGTCATCGGATTAGCCGGGTGGTCGGGCGCGACCACCGGCCCGATGCCCGCGTCGATGAGCAAGGCGCGTCGGCCGTACTGCACCAGCAACCCGCCGATCCCCGCGACGAGATGCCCGTCGGCGTCGAGGTGATCGGCGTAGGTGACCCAATCCTGTTCGGTGGCATCGGGTAACCAGCCGCGCGGCTTCAAGAAGACCGCCCCATCGGGGACGTAAGTGAGCTTCATCAGTCCATGACGAATGGTGCGCAGCCGCGGTGGCCGACGCAGCCTCTCGGCCTGCGATCCAGGGGCAAAGCGGGTTTCGGTCATCAGCTGCTCCTCGTTCGAAATCTGACAGTAGCGCGCGAATACCGTTCGGATAATTCGAGATTCGCGGCTCGGCCATCGGCTAAGCGGTGCTAGGTATGTCGGTCGAGAAAGAGAACGCGAGTTCCGACATCGTCGCGGCAGACAACTAACGCCACCGGTTGCTGGCGGCGGCGGGCCGGTGAACAGGGACTGAACGAGGGCACGCTCGAATGGATGACACTGTGCGGCCATTGCGAGACTTACCGTGGGCGGGGGGCGAAACATTCACTCAGGCTGCCGAACCGGGCGCGCGGTTCGATCAAGTCGTCCTGAACTGCTTTGGGAGAGCAGTACATACGGTCTTCGGCCAAAAACCTTGCGGATATCGGCCATAGCAGACAGCGATGAGCGAGTGGCCTCATGGGAGTGGCGGCGGTCGGTGGCTGACGCGGCCGTCAGGCGATCGCGGTCGCGATGCGATACCGCAGCTCGAGAGCCGCCGGGAACGGCGCGGGCCGAATCGATTTCGGGCCCTAGATCCATTCAATTTCCGTCACGACAGTGGTTGAATGCTGGGGCGACGCCGAATAGGAGCACCCTGGCGCGTCGCGCTTCGAACGGCAGGACGGCCGAAATAGCTTGGTCGACAACGGCAACCGGAGGAGCTGGCGATGGGCATGATGCGAAGTGTGATCGGTGCGTCGCTATTGGTCGCCGGTGCGGCCACGATGACGCTGGCCGCGACCGGACCGGCAGCGGCAGAACCGCGGGACTGCGCGCTGGATCGCTCGCCGACCCGCGCGGCGGCGCACTGCGGTGGCGACGGCACCTACATTCTCGAAGTCGATTGCGTCGGGTTGAATCTGTCCGGCGGACCGATCCTGGGGGCCTACAACAAGTCGGTCACCGGCTTCGCCGATCCCACACCCGGGCGGGAGCTGTACACCCATCCCGCACGGGACTGCATGATGCCGCTGACCTTGGGACAGATCGGCTTCGCGATCGACGCGCGCATCACCCAGACCCCTACTCGGCCGGGGCTGCCGCCGAACGCCTACGAGTACGACCCGGGTCGATAAGGACGCTTGGCGGCGCGGAGGTGGATCGGCTCACGACTGCGGACGCTGTGCTCGACCAGGTCAGGCGCGGATCAGCGATGTGTTTGCAGGCCCAATCCGGATTCCTGAACAAGGGAGTTGACCGTCGTAGTTGCTGGTCTGATAGGCGTCGCGGACGCGCTGATGCGCAGGCCGATGTAGTTCAATGTAGAACTTCTCCTTCTGCCGCAACAGGATTCGGCCCTCTGCGATTATCTTCGATTACATACTCCGACCAGCAAGCATAGCGTGCAGCTATCTTCTGCCGAATAGCGCTGCCCGGCATCGGATTCGGCCTGTGAGTTCCAACATAGTTCGCGGTTGTAATGAAATCGCTACGCGCTCAGATGATCTGGAAGTGGCTGCCAGTTGGGTGGCCTCTAGCGCGGAGGAAATATGACCCGATCTGTTCTGCTCGCGACCGCGGCGGCCACCCTCGCGGTGGCTCTCACGGCGTGCGGTGGCGAGGGCGCCTCCGATGCCGCCCCTTCGGCATCGAGCACCGTTTCCACATCCGCTCGGGGCACAGCACCCGCCCCCGGAACCGTCGAGCCCACGGCGGAGACCACTGCACCCGCCATCAAGACCACCCCACCTGCCGCCGCGGAGCCGGAGCCCGCCACCTCGGCGGCGCCGCAGACCGCGCCGGCGACGGCCAAACCTTGCGCCGTGGTTACTCGCGAATACCTCATCACCACGCTGCGAATGACGGCATCGCCCAAGTATCCCTTGGCCGATCTCCAGAATGCGCGGTGCAGCGGGAACTACGCGACGGCGCTGAGCCAACCGGAAGGCACCCTGCACCCGGTCGTATACATGTTCAAGTACTCCGCACCGGAGGGGTGGCGCCTGATGGGGGTCGACGACGCAATCGACTGCGTGAACAGGCACGGCGTTCCGCTCGAGGATGCCCGTGTGATCGGCTGCGCCCTCTAACAGCTCCGCTATTCCCGATGGTGACTCCGCCACTGCACTGGACTAGACGAATCCCCGCCCAGGACGAGACGGCGGCTGGGAACTGGGCGACGGAACGCATGGGAATCTCGTGACCGCCGCGCCATTGGACAAGGAACCGAGCCGAGTCCGATGGGTGCGGTGCCGTCTCAGCAAAGATCGCCCGCAAGGCGCTCCTGCCGAGCTCACCGCTGATGACCATCAACGCGTGATCAACCATCTGCGCGCTGGGCCGAGTATTACTGGTTCCAGGTGGTCTTCCTCGGCGAGGAAGACCACGGCCAGGCCGAGCGCACTATCCGCAAGTAAAGGACTCCTCATGTTGCGATCACATCGGTCCGCCGCAGGTGCGCTATCGGCGATGGGCACGATGGCGGCCGCGCTGGTGCTGACCGCTTCCGCCGCGCCTGCCGCGACCACCACTTTCACAGTTACGCCGGGGGATCCGCCGACCTTCGTCACGGACTGCGCTTACACGGCGCTTGCGACGACCGATCCCGGCGCCTACATCCATTTCTACGACAGCCAAGGCGGGAGCTTCGATCCACCGAACGCGATCCAAGCCAACGGCACCGGTGACGTCATCGTGAGCTGGACGCCGTACAACCCTGGTTTGCACACGCTGCATGCCGTGCCGATCGGCGTCGCCGACGCCGCGCCGATCGACGGCGGTGAGCGGACCATCGAGATCGAGGTCACCGACAGCGGGAGAGGGTGCGCCCAGACCTTCCCGATGTGGACGGTTCACGAATAGTACTGGCCCCCAACCGGTTGGGCCGGCAACACAGCGAAATTCCGGGGAAGCACACGAGCACGCATGTGCCCGGTGTTCGCTCCTGAGACCTGACCCGGCCCAACGTAGCCAGGCTCGGAGAGATCTAGCTGATGTGCGGCACCTGCTGTCGTTACTCACGAGCGAACTCAATAAGGCGCGGCAACGAGGCCTCGAGCCCCTCATTCGACGGTCCTTCGACTACCTCCGTAGCCGGGTTGCACTCGACCTTCTCGGAGCTGGGGGACGTACGCATATTGAGACTTGGGTACAGCCGGTGGTAGTTCTGAGCGCCGTTAGGGCACGCTTATCGGCGGTCAGGCGCTGGGGCGGGGTGGAGGTCTCTAGGCCGCTGCCCCAACCTCAGCTGAAAATCCGGAGTAAATCCGGAGTTGAGCCTCCATCAGGCTGGTTCCGGACCGATCGAGATCAGAGTTGACCGACGCAGTGGCTGGTCTGATAGGCTCGCGGACGCGCTGATGCGCAGGCCGATGTAGTTCAATGGTAGAACTTCTGCTTCCCAAGCAGACAGCGCGGGTTCGATTCCCGTCATCGGCTCTGTACCGGAGACCCTGGCCAAATTACTGGTCAGGGTCTTTTTCATGGACTCCATCGGGTAGCGCGCAGTACTGCGGGGGGAGCCGGGGTGGCTCAACAGGGGGATGTGGGGGCTGGGTCGCGGGACCGACGATCTGGGGCATGTACTTTCGTCGCACTGTGTTAGCCGTGGCCCTTGTTGGTGGGCTGGGTGCTGGGGCGTTGACCGCCTGCACGTCCGCCACGAGCCCGGCGCCCTCGTTGAATTGGCAGCCTTGTCCGGAGAATGTGGAGTTCGACTGTGGCGCAGTCACTGTGCCGGTGGACTGGGCCGATCCGGGTGGGGAGAAGATCGAGGTCGCGGTGGTGCGGGATCGGGCCGACGAACCGTCGAAGAAGGTCGGCACGTTGGTGTCGCTGCCCGGCGGGCCCGGTACCTCGGGGGTGGACGAAATCATCAAGGGTGGAAAGTTTTCCGCGGAGCTGCGCGGGCGGTTCGATATCGTCAGCCTCGATCCGCGGGGGGTGAAGCGCAGTCATCCGGTGCGGTGTGATGCGGGACTGGCGGCGTCTCGGCCGAACGTGGTGCCGGACCTGGGTGGGCGCATCGATGAAGTTCAGTCGTATGCAAGGGATCTCGCGGCGAGCTGTCGGCAGTACACCGGGTCGCTGATGGATCATCTCGACGCGGTGAGTGTCGCGCGCGACATCGAAGCGTTGCGGTCGGCGCTGGGTGTGGACCAGATCAGTATCTACGGCCGGTCCTACGGGACGATGCCCGCACAGGCATACGTCGAGCTGTTCCCGAAACAGTTGCGGGCCATGCTGTTGGACAGCGTGGACGACCACAGCTTGGACGGCCCTGCGTTCATGGCCAGCGAAGCGCGGGCGGGCAGGGACGCTTTCGATGAGTTCGCTTCCTGGTGTGCGCGGGAGGCGCAGTGCGTGCTGCACGGTTCGGACGTCGATCAAATCCTCGATGAGGTGTACGCCAAGGCCGCACGCGGTGAGCTCCGAGACCTCACCGACGTGACCAAACCGTTGGGTGCTGCCGACCTGAGCACGCAGGTGGTCAAACGACTCTTCCGTCCCGAATGGTCGCTGCTGGCAACGGAGCTGCGGTCATTGGCCGACCAACCCGCAAGCAGTCCGCTGACACCGAAATTCCCACAGCGGCAAGGTGTTCCAGCTCCGCTACCGGAAGTCGCCTTTTGCTCCGACTGGCGTTTCGACATCGCCGATCAGGACCAATGGATCCAACTGTGGCGCGAGCAGAATGCCAACGCCGGAACCCTACGCTCCCACTTCGCCTGGGGCGCAGGCGCTTTGTGCTCCAGCTGGCCGATCGCACCGCCGAATCCGCCGCACCTCCCGCGGATCGCGGACGCCCCACCGATTCTCATCCTCAATTCCCTGCACGACCCATCCACACCGTACGAGTGGGCACTAGGCGTCGAAAAGAACACCCCCGGAGCCACCCTGCTGACCTACGAAGGCTGGGGCCACGGCATCTACGACCGCTCCCCCTGCACCACCACAGCCGCCGACCAATACCTCATCCACCTCACCCTCCCCCAACCCCGCTGCCCCGCAGCCTGACCCACGTCGGCGCGTTCGCCGCTACGCGTCGGCGGCGAGACGCCAGAGGGAGGTGACTTCCGCGGCGCGAGCGGCGTGCAGCGGGTCGGTGGTGTCCTGGGCACGGGGGTGACGCGGCGTCGTGTCGGTTTTGTCGATGACGCGCAGGCCCGCTTGTTCGATCATGGCGAGCAGGTCGGACCGGGTGCGTAGACCGAGGTGTTCGGCGAGGTCGGAGAGGATGAGCCAGCCTTCGCCGCCGGGGATGAGATGGGCGGTCAGGCCGGAGAGGAACCCCCGCAGCATGCCGCTGTCCTGGTCGTACACGCCGTGTTCGATCGCGGAGGTCGGACGGGCCGGTAGCCACGGCGGGTTGCACACGACCAGGTCGGCGCGACCCGCAGGGAAGAGCGCGGGTCCGACGATGTCGACGGATCGGGTGAGATCCAGCCGGTCGATGTTCTCGCGGGCGCAGACCAGGGCGCGTGGACTGTCATCGGTCGCGACGATGTGGTCGATGCCGCGGCGGGCCAGCACCGCCGCGAGCACGCCGGTGCCGGTACCCAGGTCGAAGGCGGTGTGCACGCCGCTGCCGGTCGTCGGCAGCGGAGTGCGCGCGACCAGATCGATGTATTCGCCGCGGATCGGTGAGAACACGCCGTAGTGCGGGTAGATGTGGGCGTCGATGGCGGGTATCGCTACCCCTTTTTCCCGCCACTGCGCCGCGCCGAGCACGCCGAGCAATTCGGTGAGGGCGATGAGCTTGGGCTCGTGTGCCGGGCCGTACACGTCGTCGCAGGCCTTGCGAACATCGGGAGCGCGGCGCAGCGCCAGTGTGTGATCGGCCTCGAGCTGCACGAGCAGCTTGCCGAGCACCCGCGCCCGATGGTTGCGTGCCCTGCGCTGCAGCCGGAACGACTCGGCCGGGCTATTGCCTGGGCCAGGGGCTTTCCGGTCGACTCGGCGGGTCATCGCCTTGAGTAGCTGCCTGGCATTGTGATAGTCACCACGCCACAGCAGTCCGGTGCCCTCACAGGCCAGGCGGTAGGCGGTCTCGGCGGTCATCCGATCGTCGGCCACCACGATCCGGCTCGGCACGGGTGTCGCGCTTTCGGAATGCCACGGGGCGGATCGGACGGTATCGGCTTCGGTCCAGGTCATCGTGGACATCGGCTACTCCTCGTTGTCGAAAATGCAGGGGCACGGAGTGCACCGCGACGAGGAATTACTGAGGTTGGGTGTTCCTACGGCGTCGAAGTGCGCGAGGAAACGTCACCGAGAACCATGCCCAATGCCATGACCGACCCTTCCGAATAGATGCGATTCCAGTTTCCCACACGTCGCGCGGACCGCTACGACCAGGGCAAAGTGCGCGTCGACCGAGGCGGTGGAGTCACCCGGCGAGATCGCTGCGCTCCCTGGTGTCCGCGTGCAATCGACGGAATTTGCTGCCGTGGAAGACAAGTGGGTCCACATCGGTGCGGGTGGCGATGCGGTGGATCCGCAGGATGACGACCGCGTGGTCGCCCGCAGGGACGTGCGCCTCCGGGACCCCTTCGATCCAGGCGGACGCGCCATCGATGAACAGCGCCTCGCCGGTACCGCGGTGCAGTTCGGTGCCGCGGAACCGGTCACCGTTGCGGCCACCGAGCGTGCGGGCGGCGTCCTGCTGATCGGTGCCGAGCAGGCTCAGGCCGAGATGACCAGCGGCGGCGAGCTTGGGCCAGGTCGAAGAGGAGTTCTGCACACAGAACGACACCAGCGGCGGGTCGAGCGAGACCGGGACGAACGTGCTGACGGCGAGACCGTGTGGGGCACCGTTGATTTCGGCGCACACCGCGACCACGCCGCTCGGGAAATTGGCGAAGGCGCGCCGTAATCCGCCGCCGTCCGCCGGAAATTCGAAGAGCTCATGCATGATTCGTCACCTTCGTGGTCGCGGCCAGTGCCTGCGCGACGGGCCGCCATCGGTCGCTGTAGCGGTCGATCGCGCCGTCCTCGTGGAAAGTCCGGTCCGACAGGTACAGGCCGGGCAACGCCGCGGTGGCGCCCAGTTCGACGAGCACCGGCTTGAGCAGCAGATCCGGCGCCAGCGCGTGGGTGGGGCCCGCGCCGAGCATCACCGGAACACCGAGGACACCCGCCAACCCGGTGCCGCCGTCGAACTGTTCGAGGAACAGTTTCAACAGGCCCGTGTAGGTGGCCTTGAACGTCGGACTGGCGAAAACAACCAGCTCCGAATCGGATACGGTGCGGACGGCGGCCGCCACGTTCGGGTCGCCCCAGCCGAGCAGGGCGGCACCGAAGTCGACCAGGTCGATCACCGTGGGCGCTACCTCGGGTCTCAACCCCTTCGCGACCAGCGTGGCCGCCGCCAGGGTGCGGGAGGCGGGCTTCGGATTGCCTACGACGACCGTCACTGTCACTTTTGTATCCTTTTCATCCACCTGCTGTTTCGACCGTAGACCGGTCAGATCACGCCGTGCAATGGCGGCGCGGTGCCGTGCAGCAGCGCACGGCCGATGTGCTGGTACTTCCATCGGATCGGATCGTGCAATGTGTGCGTGCGGGCGTTGCGCCAGAAGTGGTGCAGATTCAGATCCGCTGCCGCACTGCGCGTTCCGCTCACCTCGAACAACGCGCTGGACACATCGTTGGCCGCACGGTCGGCGAGCACCTTGGCCGCGGCTACCGCGAGCGATGCGCGAGCGGCGAGTTCGGCGGCATCGCCCCGTTCGATATTCGTGGCCTTGTCGACGGCTTCGCCCGCCGCACCGAGGGTCGCCTCGGCGGCGGTCACCGCGACGGAAAGCTCACCGAAACGCTGGATCAGCAGCGGGTCATCGATCGCTCGCTGGACACCGGATTCGAACCACGGACGGCTCGTCGTGCGCACGAATTCCGTTGCCGCCGAGAGCGCGCCACGGGCGATGCCCGCATCGATAGCCACGTGCAGGAGTTGGGCGAACGCGCCGTAGCCGGTCGGCGCGTGCACGGCTGCGGAACGACGGATCAGCTGATCACGCTCGACCACCACGTCCTCCAGCGAGACGGTGCCACTGCCGGTGGTGCGCTGGCCGACGCCGTTCCAGTCATCGATGATCCGCACGCCGGGTGTATCGGCGGGCAGGTAAACGATGTACTCCCCCGGCTCCAGCCCGCTGCGCCCCGCCACATCGTCGAGTTTGGTGAGCACGGCGAGCAGATTCGCGAACAACGAACCGGTGCAATAGAACTTGCGCCCATCGACGCGGAATCGGTCCCCGACCGGGCGCAGGGTGGTGGCGATGTCAGCGACGGTGGCTCCACCACGCTCGGACTGGGCGTTGGCAATCCGCCCACCGTCGAGCACCTGGCCGAAGTAGCGCTCGCGCTGCTCCGCCGAACCGGCCAGGCGCACCAGATTCAGGTACACGAAGTGACTGTGCGGGATCTGCGCGATATTCGGATCGGCGGCCGCGAGCAGGCGCACCACCTCCGCCACGGCGCTGGGTGGCAGGTCCGCGCCGCCGTGTTCAGCGGGCACGGTGATGGCGAGCAACCCGCTGGCCGCGAGCCGCTCCACCTCCTGGTGCGGCAGGATCCGGCCGCGGTCCCGCGCGGCGGCCCCCGACGCGAAGTCCGCCGCGAGGTATTCGGCGACCGAAAAAGCCTGTGCCGCTGAAGCTATTCGATCGGCCGCGACCTCGGTGGTGCGAGTGACAGATCCGGTGGCGGCCGAGATGGTCATCAGCTCACCGCCGCGACCGGCCGCCGGGCGGCCTCCAGTTCCCGTACCAGCGGAAGCACTTTCGCGCCAAAGTACTCGATCTCCTCTTGAAAGTGCAGAAAGCCGCCCAGGATCAGGTCCACGCCGAGCTCCCGGTAGGCGACGATGCGCTCGGCGATCTGCTCCGGCGTGCCGATCAGCTCGGTGCGGAACCCGTCGTTGTATTGCACGAGGTCCTCGTAGGTGGAGTCCGCCCACATCCCCTTGCGGTCCTTGGTGGACGCGCCCGCCTGCTGCACCGCCTCCCGGAACCCTTCCACCGCGGGCTTGTTCGCCTTCTCGACGATCTCGCGCAAGGTGTCCCGCGCTTCTTTCTCGGTGTCCCTGGCGATGATGAAGCCGTTCAGACCGAACTTCACCTCCCGGTCGTTGGCTCGAGCGACGGCGCGCAGATCATCCAGCTGTTCGGTGACGCCGTCGAAATCCTTGCCATTGGAGAAGTACCAGTCGGCGTAGCGGCCGCCGTTGCGGCGGGCCGCGGTCGAGTTACCGCCTTGGAACAGTTCGGGATTCGGGCGCTCGGCGGTGTTGAGCGGCTTCGGCTTCAGCGTGAAATCGCGGATCCGGTAGAAGTCGCCGCCGTAGTTCACCTTGTCCTCGGTCCAGATCTTGCGGATCACCTCGAGGAATTCGGCGCTGCGCCGGTACCTTTCGTCGTGCTCCAGCCACGGCTCGCCTAGCGCGGTGAATTCACCGGCAAACCAACCGGATACGACATTGATGGCAAACCGCCCGTTCGACAGGTGGTCGGCGGTCGCGCCGAACTTCGCGAGCACCGCCGGATGCCATAGGCCGGGATGGATGGCCGCGATCACCTTCAGCCGTTCGGTCGCGCCGAGCAGCGCGAGGCTGAACGAGGTCGACTCGTGCTGGAACTCGGCGCCGTACGAGGCGGTGTAGCGCACCTGCGACAACGCGTACTCGAAGCCGTTGTTCTCGGCGGTCTGCGCCAGCTTCTTGTTGTACGCGAAGTCCCAGCTGGTGCGCTGTTCGATATCGCTGGTGACCAACCCCCCGCTGACATTGGGCACCCAGTAGGCGAATTTGATCTCTTCGGCAATCTGCTCCGTGGTCATAGCTGCTCCATGGTGTCGGGGGTAGCCGTCGATCTCCTCCCACTCCAGCACCGCGATCCGACCGGCACGAGGGTTTGAATCTGTGCGATCGGATCGCTGTGCTGAAGTGTTCGGATCTCAGGTCGGTGTTGTCAGGCGGTGGCGAGGGCGTCGGCGAAGGTGGACCTGGCGAACTTTCCGGCCGGTGCGAAGCGGCCGAGCAGCGCCGCCGCGTCTTCGCCGGTGACGCGGGTGATGAAGGCGTTGGCCGCGTCGAGCGAATCGACTTCGAGGAACGGTTGCGGGTGGTGCAGCAGGCCGACGAGGGCAGCGGCGAACTTCGGATCGACGCTCGCGGCCGCGAAGAGCTGGTTGCCGATCTCGGCCAGCTCCGGATCGCCGAGGAACAGCCGGGTGACCTTGTTGGCCGCATCGCCGCGGACCGCGAGGAATCCCGCGTACTGCGCGTCGAGCCACGCCTCGTCGAACGGACCGTCATGCACCGCCGCCGCCGCGACGAGCCGCTGGGCTTGGATGAGCCCGCTCTGCGCGCCCTGACCCGCGATCGGGTCGTACGCGGCCGAGGTGTCGCCGAGCGAGGCCACCACGTGCCCGCTCGCCGTGTGACCGATACCGGACCGGACCACCGGCCGGACCGCCCCCTTGAGCCAGGAATGCGGATCGTCGGCGATCACCTGGGTGGCGAGCACCTCCGGCAGATCCCAATCGATGAAGTCGCGGTACAAGTCCTGCACGATCCGGTGTGTGGAATCGGCGGAATCCGCTGCGGCGAAACGGGTTTCCCATTCGCTGCCCGGCCGGGCCCAGCCGAGGAACGCCCAGCTCGGTCCGGCGTCCTTGTGCAAGTACGGGCCCCACCATGCCTCACCCTGCTCGGCCAGGATGGAGAAGCCGCTGTGCGCCCCGCCCGCCGGGCTGCGGTGCGCGAAAACGTCCTTGCCGTGGCCGATTCCGGTCACCGTGACGGTGAGCAGCGAACGCTGCGGCGCCGCGTAGGGCGTGCGCGCCGGGTCGATCGGAAACAGGTCGGACAGACCGCCGCGGCCGGTGGCGACCAGCGTGAGGGCGTTGGCGGCGGCGATCGTGTCGAGGGTTTCGGGGGTCACCTGCTCGACGACGAAGCGGCCGCCGCGTTCCTTAAAGGCGGTCAGTCGTTCGTCGGCCTTCAGGCGGGTGTCGACGGCGACGCCGACGTAGCCGTCGAAATGGCCATCGAATTGGATCAATTCGGCACCTTCCGGCCCGGCGATGCGGACACTGAGTCCGGTGTGCCGCGGTGCCCGGCCGGTGTAGGTGTCCAGCCCAAGCGCGGACTCGGCTTGCTGGGTGATCCCGAATTCGAGCGCGGTGCCGGTAGCGGGGACGTCATCGCGCAGACTGCGCTGGTCGCGGTCGCTGTAGAGGGTGACGTCGAAACCGGCGTCGAGCAAACCTAGCGCCGCAGTGACGCCGGTTTGGCCGGCACCGATTACCGCGGCCGAACGGGTGGAACGGGGGACGGAATTCTGCGTTGTCATGTTCGGATCATCCTGGGTGTGACCAGGCCCTCGTGAGTGTTGCGATCAGCGAGAATCGATCAGCGGCCAGATGTTTTCGCAGGCGTACCATTCGGCCTATGTCGTTCACCATTGCCGACCTGACCGGAGACCGCACCGAGCAGTACCACCAGCTCGCCGCGCAGGCAGCAGCGCTGGTGGCAGGCGAGGTCGACCGCGTCGCCAACGCCGCCAATCTCTCGGCGCTGGTTTTCCATGCGCTGCCCGAACTGAATTGGGTCGGGTTCTATTTCTATGACGGTCGAGAACTCGTGGTCGGCCCATTTCAGGGCAAACCCGCGTGCGTCCGTATCCCCATCGGAAAAGGCGTCTGCGGGACGGCGGCACAGACCAGGGAAACACAACTGGTGCCCGATGTGCATGCCTTTCCCGGCCACATCGCCTGTGATGCCGAGACGCGTTCGGAAGTCGTTATTCCGTTGGTGCACAATGGCGCGCTGGTCGGAGTGTTCGACCTCGACAGCCCGAAGCCGGGCCGATTCGATGAAATCGACCAGCGCGGGCTGGAATCCATCGCGCGGGCATTCCTCGATTCGCTACCGTCCGCTTAGTCCGGGTCGTTCCGGCGGACACCAGGGCGCTCGCCGGAACGGCACCGGACGGCTACGGGCTCGGTGTAGCGATCGCCGCCCCGGGGCGGGAAACCTCATCGGGTAGCACGGTAGAGCCGGAAGCGCCCACGCGGTAGCGGGCACCGCGATGCTCGTCCGGCAGCCGGTCGCCCGTTCCGAACAGGGCATTGCGCAGCGTGCCCGGCACGTACTCGGTGGCGTAGGCACCGCGTTCGGTCAGTACCGGAACTACGTGGCGGACAACGTCTTCGAAGGACCCGGGTGTGATGGCGTAGGCCAGGTTGAAGCCGTCGAGGTCAGTGTCCGCGACCCACTCCTGGAGCAGATCCGCGACGGTCGCGCCGGAGCCAACGAACACCGGACCCATGCCGCCGATGCCCGCCCATCGACCGATATCCCGCACCGTCCACTCGCGGCCGTCGTCGTCGAACTCCTGGAAAGCGGCGACGGCGGACTGGATGGCGTTGCTCTGCACCTGTCCGATCGGGTCGTCCAGGTCGTAGCTCGACAGATCGATACCCATCCAACCGGACATGAAAACGAGACCGCCCTCGATGCTGGCGTAGGACAGGTACTCCTCGTGCTTGCGCTGTGCCGCATCGTCGGAGGCGCCGGTGATGATGGTGGCCAGTGCGTAGATCCGAGCGGAGTACGGATCGCGGCCCGCCTCCCGCAGCGCGCCGCGGATCCGGGAAACCGTTTGTGCGAGAATCCGTTTCGACGGCCCGGCGATGAAGATGGCTTCGGCGTTCTCGGCGGCGAACCGCACGCCGCGGGTCGAGGCGCCCGCCTGATAGATGACCGGCGTGCGCTGGGGTGACGGCTCCGAGAGGTGGATGCCGGGCACCGTGAAGTGTTTGCCCTGATGGCCGATGTGGTGCACCTTCGCCGGGTCGACGTAGATGCCCTGGGCGGCGTCGCGAACCACCGCGTCGTCCTCCCATGACCCTTCCCACAGCTTGTACAGGACCTCGAGGTATTCGTCGGCCTGGTTGTAGCGCTCATCGTGGTCCAGCTGGTCGTCCGCACCGAAATTCCGTGCTGCCGAGGGCAAGTAACCCGTCACCACATTCCAGCCGATGCGGCCATTGGTCAGGTGGTCGAGCGTGGAGAGCCGGCGCGCGAACGGAAAGGGATGCTCGAATCCGGTGCCGGTGGTGATACCGAACCCTAGGTGCTCGGTGACCGCGGCCATGGCCGATACGAGCAGCAGCGGATCGGCCACCGGGATCTGGGCGCCCTGGCGCAGTGCCGCGATATCGCTGCCACCGTAGACGTCGTAGGTGCCGAGCACGTCGGCGATGAAGATGCCGTCGAAACGCCCCTGCTCCAACAGCTTTGCCAGCTCGGTCCAGTAACTCAGTTCCTTGTACCGGTGCGACTGATCGTCCGGATGCCGCCACAGTCCCGGTGATTGGTGGGCGACGCAGTTCATGTCGAAGGCGTTGAACCGAATTCGGCGGGTCATTGGGCCGCTCCTGCCGCTGGCTTGCGTTCGCCCGCGCTCCAGGCGAACGGCAGGTCGGCGCCGTTGAGCAGGTGATCGCCGATCGCCCGCGCCTTCTGGATGGCGGGATTGTGTACCGAGATGGTGCGGGCGTTGCGCCAGTGCCGATCCAGCCGCTGGCGCTCCGAGACGACCGAGGCGCCACCGACTTCGAAGAGCAGCGTGGTGGCGGGCAGCACCAGGTCGATCACCGCGATCTGCGCTTGCGCGGCGGCGAGTTCGGCTGCCACCAAAGACTTTTCGTCCTTCGCGCCGCTCGCGAGCACCTCGTCGAGGATGTCGGCGACCGCGAGCACGCTCGACTTGGCGGCGAACGCGGCGGCGGACAGCCGACCGATCACCTGTTGTACCAGCGGATCCTCGCGCGGCAGATCGGCGGCGGAGTGTGAGTAACTGCGCGTGCGTCCCGCCACCCACTCCCTGGCGTCTCGCTCCGCGCGCTGCGCGATGCCCGCGAGCACCGACAGCTGGACAAGTTGGAGATAGGAGGTCGCGTAGGTCGGGCCGGGAGCGCCATAGCCGGGGCCGAGGATGCGCTCCTCGGCCACCACGACATCGGTGAATTCCGTGGTGCCACTGGCCGTGAGCCGCTGTCCGAAGCCGTCCCAGTCATCGTGCTGACGCACGCCCGCGGCGCTGGCGTCGACGAGCACCCCCACCCGCTCGCCATCCCGGTCCGCAGCGACCAGGATGTAGTCCGCGTACAGGGAACCGGTGCTGTAGTACTTCACGCCGTTGAGCAGCCAACGGTCGCCGTCCTTGGT
This sequence comes from Nocardia iowensis, assembly GCF_019222765.1. Taxonomy (NCBI): domain Bacteria; kingdom Bacillati; phylum Actinomycetota; class Actinomycetes; order Mycobacteriales; family Nocardiaceae; genus Nocardia; species Nocardia iowensis. Next base: position 8,591,397 of record NZ_CP078145.1, read on the forward strand.
CAGCCGGGTGCGGTAGCGGTCCACCGCGCCGACGCCCGGTTCGGTGATGGCATTGCCGACCAGCGTGCTCGTCGCCGTCCGCAACCACTGCTCACGGCTGGGCCCCGGCTCGGCGAGCAGCTGGTCCTCGACGAACGAGAAATGCACGCGCAACGCCTGCGGCAGGTTCGATTCGGCCGCCGCCAACTCGATGAGCTGCCGGAACAGCTGGCGCACGGTGACGCCGTACCCGCCGAACTCGACCGGCACCCGCAATGCGCCGAATTTCGCCGCACGCAGCCGGCCCACTTCGTCGAACGGCAGTCGGCGGTCGACCTCCCGCTCCACCGCGCCCTGCGCGATACGCTCGAAGATCGGTCCGAAGACCGCATCCAGTTCGGAATCGGTGGCGGATTCGGTCTCGATGGATGTCATCGCCCCACGATGGCGCACCCCGCGGATCAGCTCACGGGTTGCGCGCACCGCGATCGTAATGCGGCACAGCTCCCAAGCGCGCATGCTGTCCGTCAGCACCACGATGCTGGTCCGCGGTGGTTGTCGGTGGGTCTGGTTACAGTCGCGAGGTGGCTGGATCGGAGTACTCGTTCACGGCGGAGGTGTGGGAACACTCCGGCGAGATGTCCTGGCATTTCATCTCACTACCCGAAGACATCGCCGATGAGATCGAGGAGAAGTACGCCCACCGCGCCGGTGGGTTCGGTTCGGTCCGCGTGCACGTCACCATCGGCATCAGCCGCTGGTCGACCTCCCTGTTCCCCGACAAGTCCCGTGCCACCTACCTACTTCCGCTGAAGAAGGCGATCCGCACCGCCGAAGAACTCACCGCGGGCTCCCGACCGCGGATCGAGCTGGTCGTCGCCGTCTGACCCGGCGCGACGGCGGGCCGCACACCCACTGTCGCAGGTGCACACCACCTATAGCGGGTGTGCACGCCGAACAAAGGGTGTGCGCGTCAACTATGGATGGGTCAGCGGGTCATGCATTCGGTGGCTATGCGGGAGCTCGCCGTGCGTGCCTTCTGCGCGTCGTCGGCGTTCATGCCGAGGGTCTGCTGGTCGGGCGCCGTGGTGTCGTACTTGTCGCTCATCATGACGCGCAAGCCTTCCTGCGAGATGCCCTGTTCTACAAAGAGTTTGGCGGCACAGTCGGCAAGTTGCTTGCTCTTGATGCCTTTGTCCTGGAGGGACTTGGCGAGGTCCGCCTGCGTCACCGTCGGCGCTGCCGCCGCATTGTCGTTGCCGCATGCCGCGAGCACCGGCAGCGCGATGAGCGCTGCGGCGATCAGGGAGATCCGCACCTGAATCCTCTATCTGTCGAATAAACGCTGTCGTCGTAGTTTTCACAAATCCATCGCGGCGCGCAACGCCGTGTCGAGGCGTTCCAGAGCCTCTGATTCCATGTCGTCGAGCCGTTCGGCGAGCCAGCCGCGGAAGATGCGACCGATATTTCCGGCGTGCACCCAGCCGTACCGCTCCACCGGCACCGCGAGGATGTCCCGCGGATCGTCCTCGACCACCTCGGCGGCGATCAGCCACGGCCTCGGCGACTCGTTGATGCCGTCACTGCTGATGAGCACGACGGTGCGCCGACGCGGCGAACCATGCGGGTTGTAGATCCACAGTTCACCCCGCCGCACGCATCGCCTCCTCGGCGGCGGCCAGCTCGGCCGCGTCCGCGGCGGCTTCGGACGTCACGTCCGGCGCCGGACCGCACCCGGTGCGCACGGCCTCGCGCCGCGCGGCCTTCGATATCCACGCCGATGGCGACATGCCCGCGCGGGCCGCGGCCTGCTCGGCGAAAGACCAGGCAGCCTCGTCCAGCGAAAGGGTCACCTTACGCGTTGCCATACCAATTACCTTACCGCTTCCCCGGGCACTCGGGCCAGGCTCGATTGCCGCGTGACCGGCGGTGACCATCAACTGAGGGCGACCGACTGCTGTTAGGGTGAGCGCACTGGCCGAGCGAACAGTTGGGATGGCTGGCATGACGACGTTGAATCACCATCGGGTCGGTGCGGGCGAACCGCTGGTGCTGGTGCACGGCATCGGCAGTCGGTGGCAGGTGTGGGAGCCGATCATCGACACCCTCGCCCGATCCTACGATGTGATCGCCGTGGATCTCCCCGGCTTCGGCGCCTCGGCACCGCTCGCGACAACGACCGTCGACCTGCTCACCGATGCGCTCGCCGAATTCCTTGCGGCACAAGGAATCGAGCGGCCGCACCTGGCAGGCAATTCGATGGGCGGGCTGATCACGCTGAACCTCGGCGCCCGCGGACTCGCCCGCTCCGTTACCGCCTTTTCGCCGATCGCGTTCTGGGACAAGCCTGGTCGCATCTGGTGCCAGCAGTCACTCGGCAAGTCCCGGCTGCTCGCGATCCGACTGAACCCCGCATTGCCGACCGTCCTCGGCACCGCCGCGGGCCGGACGGCGTTCCTGAGGCTGGTCTTCGGCAAACCGTGGGCCGTCGATGCCCAGGTGGCCATGGATACCGCGAACGGCGCGGCCGACGCACCGGGATTCGAGCAAGCCATGGCCTCGTTCGCCGACGCGAAGCCGCCCGAAAACGGGGGCCTGGCAAGCATTCCCGTCACTGTCGCCTGGGGTAGTCGCGACATCCTGCTGACGTACCGAACGCAGAGTCGACGGGCCCGCGCGGTCTTGCCGAACGCGAACCATGTCACCCTGCACGGCAGCGGCCACACACCGTTCTACGACGATCCCGCCGGGTGCGCGAAGGTGGTGCTGGACACCATCGGCGCCCACGGTAAGTAGCGGTCGCCGCTCGAGTCCGCGGTAGCCCGATCAAGGCCCCGATGACGAGGTCGGCTGCGAGCGCGGCGCGGTCAACGTGTCCGGGTGAGCTGTCCCCAAGAGGATGCGCACCGCATTCCGCCAGCGGTGCTCGATGATTCGGTTCCGGCCCACCTCGCCGGTCAACAACACACGCATGGCAAGCCCGGTCATGATCTCGATGGTGAACTCGGTGATCGTCGGCACCCGAGGGTCGTCCGGGAACTCCGCGCGGAAGACATCGCGAATGCTGTTGTGCATCAGTTCGAACAGCCGATGCTCCAGCGGCAGGAACGCGGCGAGCAGTTCCGGATCGGTGCGCGCGCCCACCCATATCTCCAGCGCGGCCAGGAACGACGGCCCACTGAGCATCCGCATGGTCAGCTCGACCGCGGTCTCCAGCCGATCCGCTGACGCCGGGATGTCCTCGAATTCCCTTGTCAGTTGGTCGAATCGGCGGGCGGCGAGATGCTCGACCGCACCGGCGAGCAGATCCGCCTTGGTCGGAAAATGATGCTGTAGCGTGCCGCGCGGCACCCCGGCTCGCTTCTGCACCGCGAGCGTGGTGGTGCCCGCGTAGCCGACCTCGACCAGGCTTTCCAATGCCGCGTCCAGGAGTCGCGTGCGCATGCGCGTCCGGCGCTGCGCCTGCGTCTCCCGGACGCGATCCGGCACGGAGGTCAGCGGCCCTGCCACTGGGGTTCACGCTTCTGCGCGAAGGCGAGCGCGCCCTCGGTGGCGTCCTTGGAAAACAGTGCGGGCAAGGCGATTTCACCCTGCTTGGCGAATGCCTCGGCCACCGTCCAGTCGGGCGACTCATCGATGATCCGCTTGCTGGCGGCGACCGCGAGCGGTGCGGCGGCGGCGATTTCGGCGGCGAGCTCGAGGGCGACCGCCAATGCGGCGCCCGGCTCGGCGATCCGATTGACCAGGCCCAACTGATAGAGCCGTTCGGCGCCGACCCGCCCACCGGTCAGCGCGAGCTCGGCGGCCATGCTGCGCGGCAGCCGCTGGGTCAGGCGCAGCACTCCACCGCCCGCGGCAACCAAGCCGCGCTTGACTTCCGGGATACCGAACTGGGCATTACTGGCGGCGACGATGAGGTCACCGGACAGCGCCAACTCGAAACCACCGGCCAGCGCGAAACCCTCGACCGCCGAAATCATCGGCTTCACCGGAGGTTTCGCGGCAATCCCCAGCGGCCCGCGCCGCTGCGTCATCGGCATCTCACCCTTCGATGCGGCGACGAGATCCATGCCCGCACTGAAGGTTCCGCCCGCGCCGGTGAGCACCAGCACCCGGGCGGCGTCGTCGGCTTCGAATTCGTCGACGGCGGTCTCGATGGCCTGTGCGGTGGCCAGGTTGATGGCGTTGCGGGCCTCCGGGCGATTGACGGTCAGCACGGTGATCGCGTCGCGCCGTTCAACCAGTATCAGGTCATTCATCGGGCGGTCCTCTCGGTGAGCAAGGTGAGCTTGTCGGCGGCGGTGATATCGGCTGCGGCGCCGAGCGGGTCGCCGCCGTCGAACGCCGCGACGGTCTCGGCGTCGGACGCCCGGATCAGTATGCGGGCACCGCTCGGGGTGAGGGCGCTCACCACGACGGCCTCGGGTTCGTCGGCGTGGTCTGGCGCGGGGCCCTTGCGATAGGCGACGGTGTACGCCTCGACGGTGGCCGGGCCGGTGTAGCCCGGGGCCGCCGCCCGCCGTGCCGCGGGCACCTCCGCCTCGATCGAATGGAACAGTCGCGCAGGAGGTTTCGCCGAGTACACACCGACGCCGTGTTTGGTGATGTACCAGCCGAGCGCGGTGGCGAGGCCGTAGGCATCCGGATCCTCGCGCAACAGGCCGACCAGTGTCGCGATCGAATGGGTGCTGTAGTTGTTGCCGGGGCCGCCGCCGAAGGTGAGCCCGCCGGTGACCGAAAGCGGTCGCGCGGGATCATCGATGGGCAGGCCGAGCGCCTCGGCCGCGACCTGTACCGCGACCGGGAAGCAGGAATACAGGTCGATGTGCGCGACGTCGTCGATGCCGATACCGGCCGCACCGAGTGCGGCCCGCCCGGCCGCCGCGATGGCGGGCGAGGCGGCCATGTCCGCGCGTTCGGAGACGAACCACTCATCGGTGGCGGTGGCTCCGCCGTGTGGGAATACCCACCGGTCCCGAGGCACCCCGGCCGCGGCCGCGGCGGCCGCACTGCACACGATCAATCCGGCGCCCAGATCCACCGACAGATTCGCGATGAGCAGCTTCGGATACGGCGTAGACACCATCCGATTCGCACGCGTCGGGGTCACCAGGTCGGCGGCCGACTGCGCCGTGGGCTGCCACGCATAGGGATTGGCCGCCGCCACGGCGGACAGCCGCGACCACAGCTCACCGGTTCGGGTGCGGTGCTCGTCCTCGCTCAGCCCTAGCCTGCCGCGCAGCGCGGTTTCCATCAACGCGTAGAAGTACACCGGTCCCCACAGCCCGGCCGCGGTTTCCATCTCGGAGTTGGGCGCGCGGTCCGACCCGATGAGTTCGCTCGGCCGCACCTCGTCGGACTGCTCCGGCCAATCCAGCGCGGCACCCGCTCGGGTCGAGGCGTTCCACGAGGCCACCGCTTCGGCCCCGGTGATGAGCGCAACCTCGGACTTTCCATCGGCAATGGCCTGGGCGACCGTGTTGAGCAGGCGCTGCGGTGCGTCGCCGCCGAAGCGCACCGACTGGATCGTCCGCTTCGGCGACGCACCGAGTTCGGCGGCGACCAGCGCACCGAGGTCCGCGTACGGCCTGCTGACCGGCGCCGCGGCCGCGATCAGGTCCGCGGCTCGGACCAGCCGATCACCGGTGCCGCTGTCGGCGCCCGCGCGGCGCAGGGCTTCGGCGGCGAGTTCGACCGGTCCCGGCAATCCCGGCTCGCCGTTCCGATGCACGACCTGCCCGGCACCGACCAGAACCGGCGTTCGGGGATCCATTCCCGCTGGCAGCATTGTTCCTCCGCTCCATCGGTTACCGTCAGCATTGACGGTAACTTGCGTTCGATTAGAACAGAGTCCGGATGGCCGGGCAATGGGCCGCTGGACCCGAACTGACTCACGGGTAAGATCCGGGAATGGGCACCAACATCGCGCTGCGGTTCGACGGCGACCGCGCCTACGTCACGCTCGATCGACCGGACAAGCACAACGGCCTCACCATCGACATGCTCCGCGACCTGATCGACACCGCGCACACCATCGCGGGTCGCGACGACGTGCGCGCGGTGATCATGTCCGGCAACGGCCCGAGCTTCAGCAGCGGCCTCGACATCGCCAAGGCGACCGGCGACCCGCTGTCCATCGTGCGCAGCTTCGTCCCGCTGCCCTGGCGCGGCACCAACACCTTCCAGGAAGCCTGCTGGGCGTGGCGCAGGCTGCGGGTTCCGGTGATCGCCGCGGTGCACGGCCGCTGCTACGGGGGCGGACTACAACTCGCACTGGCCGCCGATTTCCGCTTCGCCACCCCGGATTCGGAATTCTCGGTGATGGAGGCCAAGCACGGCCTGGTTCCCGACATGACCGGCGCGGCCACCCTGTCCCGACTGGTCGGCGTCGACAAGGCGCTGCTGCTGACCATGACCGCGGACACCGTGGACGCCGCCTACGCCGAGCGGATCGGCCTGGTCACCGAGGTCACCGCGGACCCGGTCGCGGCGGCGGAGAAGCTTGCCGAGCGGATCGCGACCCGCTCCCCGCACGCCGTCGCCGGAGCCAAGCGGCTGTTCGACAAGGCGTGGCACGCCTCGACACGCCACACCTTCGCACTGGAGCGGGCGACTCAATTGCCGTTGATCATTCGGCTGGCCATGAAGCGGGGAAAGGCTTCGGAACAGTAGAGGTAGACGGCCTATTTTGGGACGTACGCCACATTAGCCTCTGGTTCGCTGCTAGCATTTCGCCAGATATGCCAGCCAGTCGATTGTGGTGCGTAGCACACCGCGAAAGGGTCTGTATATCGCGGGACGTCCGTGTTTCGCACCGCTCTCGGCGCGAATCCGGAGGGCTCACAGACCTTGACCAAGACCCCTTTGCTCTTGCTGTCAGCGTTGGCGGGTGCCTCGGCCTTGCTTCTCACGGCCACTACCCCGGCCACCGCGAATCCGAACACCATCAATCCGATTCCGGTACTCAACGGCTCCACCGGCCTGCCCAACCTGATGGGCCGCACCAAGGCGGTCTTCCAGATGACCGGCATGGCCAGCCCGAACAACACCCACACCTACAACGTGCTCGGCACCGACCTGGGCATCATGTGGGACAACGGGAACGGAGAGTTGCTGACCGCGTTCGGGGACACCGCGGGCGTCGGCTTCCCGAACCTGTTGGCGGGCAGCATGTGGTCGTGGCGCTCGAACATCCTGATGCGCAGCCACACCAAGGACCCGTCTGGCGGCATCTATTTCGACAGCGTGGTCCGGGACGTATTCGGTCAGGCGCGCGACCTCGTCCCGAGCCCCAAGATCCCGTTCCTGGAGATCAGCCGCATCCCCACCGCGGGCATCTCGGTCGGCGGTGTCCAATTCATGAGTCTCATGTCGGTGCGTAGCTGGGACGATGTCGGACAGTGGAGCACCAACTTCTCCGGCCTCGCCGCCTCCGGCGACAACGGGGAGACCTGGGGCGAGTTGCCCGCCACCCGCCGTCCGAACGAGGGCGGCAACAGCAACTTCCAGATGAGCGCATTCCTCAAAGACGATGGTTTCGTCTACCAGTACGGCACACCCTCCGGACGCAACCAAGCCGCTTATGTCGCACGCGTTCCCGAAACCGAAATCGCCGATCTCGGTGCTTACGAATATTGGGACGGCGAGGGGTGGCGCCGCGGCGACGTCAACGCGGCGGCACCGATCATGTGGGGTGTCGGTGAACTGTCGGTGATGTACAACGCCTATCTCGGCCAATACATCTCACTCACCACCGACCCGTTCAACTCGGTGGTGCTGCGCCGCGCACCCGCGCCGAGCGGGCCGTGGAGCGATCCCGAGGTGCTGATCGACACCAGGGAGCTGCCGAGCGCGTACGCACCGTCGATCTTCCCGTATCAGACCGGGTCTGATCTGTACTACCTCACAACCGTGCACAGCCAATACAACGTGCTGCTCATGCGCACTCATTTGTAGCCGCCCCAACAGGTTCCCGCGCGATCCGGCGCGGTCCTTGACCTCAACACGACTTCACGTATGAGGCTGGACCGCGTCGGATCGTCGTCTTCAGGAGGAACCATGGCAACCGCCGCCCCCGAGATCGTGCGCGAATGGCTCAGTGCCAACGCCCAACCGATCGCCGATACCGATCCCGGCTACACCGGTGCGGACCTGGATCCGCTGATCGATCGGCTCGGGGCCGCTACGGTCGTCGGGCTCGGCGAGTCGACGCGGTTCTCCCGGCAGATCTATGGGCTGCAAGAGCGCATCTTTCGCGCGCTGGTCGGGCGACACGGATTCCGCGAGTTGGCGATTCAGGACAGTGCCCGTTCCGGCGAGCGGTGGGACGAGTACGTACGCAACGGAGCCGGTGATCCCGAAACGGTGCTGGCTGGCTCGTGGCGGCCGTGGCGGACCACGGAAACCGTTGCGGCGCTGGAATGGATCCGCGCGTTCAACCAGACCCACCCGGACGACCCCGTACGCGTCTTCGGCGTCCAGCCGCCCAGCGCGGAGCCAGCGGACTATGACGTGGTGCTCGACTATGTTCGCCGAGTCGCACCGGATCGGCTGGCCGCCTTCGAAGCTCATCTCGCGCCGATTCGCACCGCCCACCAAGTGGACGAGCATGTCCAGCGCCATCAGGGCATTCATCCGGGCCGCCCGTTTGCCGAGCACGCACGAGATGCCTTCGCCTTGCTCGAAACCCTGCCGACCACAATGGAATACGAAGAGGCGCACACGCGCGCCCGGCTGATTCTCGACTTCCACGAGAACAGCGTCGCCGGGCAGGGCGGGTTCGCTCGCGATGAGCGGATCGCCGGGGAGCGGGTGATCGATCGGCAAGGCGCCACCGGCGCGAAGATCGTCTACTGGGATGGCATCGCCCACACCGCAGCCCTCGGAGCACAGTTGGGGGCAGCGCGATTCCGCGGTACCGGCGCCTATCTACGCGACGAGTTCGGCGCCGGGTACGCCTCGGTGGCGCTCGGCTTCCACCACGGCGACCTCGGCATGGCCGTAGCGCCCGACCCGCTGCCCGATCTGATGGACGCGGCCCTCGGTGCGGTCGACCTGCCCGCCTACTACGTGGACCTGCACGCCGACGCGCCCGAAGCTGTGGACCACTGGCGCCGCGGCCCGGCCAAGGCACGCGTCATCAGCGGCATCTACGACCCCGCCGAGGATGCCGGTGCCAACATCGCGCTGGCGTCGCTGGCCGACGCTTTCGATGTGCTGGTGCATGTTCGGGAAACCTCGCCGGTCCATTGGCTGCCGATCGACGATCAATAGACTCGCGGGCATGGATGCGACCGATTGGGACGAGCGCTACGCGCAAACTGAATTGGTCTGGGGCGCACCACCGAACAGCACCGTGGTGGAGCACGTCTACGGGCTGGAGCGACGCACGCCGCTACAGCCCGACAGTCCCGACGGGGAACCGCCGGAACTCCCGAGGGCCCTCGACCTGGCCTGCGGCGAGGGTCGCAACGCCCTCTGGCTCGCCACCCATGGCTGGCAGGTGCACGCCGTCGACTACTCCCAGGTCGGCGTCGACAAGGGCCGCACCGTCGCCACCCGGCTGTCCCGCTCGGTGCGCAGCCGCATCACCTGGCAGTGCGCCGACGTCACCGATTTCGCCGCCGCCGAGATCACCGGCCCGTTCGAGCTGGTGCTGATGGTCTTCCTGCACCTGCCCGCACAGCAGCGGCGCACCGTGCTCCGCAGTGCCGCCGACCTGCTTGTTCCCGATGGAACCTTGCTCGTCCTCGGCCACGACACCACCAACATCACCGAGGGGTACGGCGGTCCCCAGGATCCATCGGTCCTGTTCACCCCGGACGATATCGTCGCCGACCTCGGCCCGGCTGCCGCCGCCAACCGCATTCGGGTCCGGCTGGCCGAGCGCGTCCACCGGCCAACCGAGGGGCGCGACGCCATCGATGCGCTTGTCATCGCCACTCGGCCGACGGCAGGATCGGAGGAGATCGAATCGGCATCGTGAGGCGGTTCGATGACCCATGCGGTTGCGCCGCCGAAGCTGCGGCCAACGACATTAGGGGCGTGCCCGCAGCGCGAAACGCTGGCTAGCGTGTTGGTGATCCATTCGCCGCAAAGGAGCTAGCTGATGAACCGTGCCGTGCTGAAAGCCGTTGTCGCCGTAGCGATTACCTTGACAGCCGGTGCGGGGGCGGCAAATGCGGCGCCCAGCGGAATTCCGTTGGAGCCCGCGCCGAGCAGCCAGGCGGCCCCGGTCGGCACGCAGGCGACTCCCGTCGGCGTATCGCCCGGGTCGAGTGATGCCGCATCCTTGGCCTGCCTCGTGCAGTCGATTTCCTACGGCGCCAGATACTGCCTGTGATACCCCACCGGCACTGAGACGAGTGACCGACCGCGACAGCGCGGAGCCGATTCGGCAGGGCCGACCGTTCCGCTGCGGTAGCGAGCAGGTCCGGCATGGCCGTACTGCTCGACGGCTGGCCTTACCTACTCCAGCGCCGCAACCAGGGCGTGACCGTGTCGGCGATGACGTCGAATCCGGTGCGGAAGGAATGCGGCTGATTAGGAATCACTCGCACCTCCGCCACGTCGGCGGCATCGGGGATGCCGAACGGATCGCTGCCGCCGTTGATGACTACCACTTCGATGTCACCCGGTTCGAGCAGTTCCTCGCGCCGGGTCTTCTCCGGCTTCCCCGGCGGATGCAGCGGAAACGACAGCGCGAGCACCCCGCGCGCCTCGGCGGCGATCGCGGTCCGGCAGGCCACCCGAGCCCCGTTGCTCCGCCCACCCTGGATCAGCGGAACCTTCTTGATACGAGCCCGTAGGGCGGCGACGATCTCCAGCCACGCCTCGTCCTGCCGCGCCGCCGACCCAGGTGCCCGTCGACCGGCGACCCGGTAGGGCTGCACCACCCTGGCTACCGCGCCGCCCAGTTCCAACGCCGCGTCGCGCACCGTCAGGATGTCCTTTGCCTCGACCCCGCCGCCCGAGCCATGGGTGAGCAACAGCAGGAAGGCGGGCTTGCGCGGCCGGTCGAGCTCGATGTCAGCCGGTCCGGCACTCGTCTCGATTCGCACACTTCACGGTAACCGCGTCGGCGTGTCAGCTCGCCGTCGGCGCGCGTGTCGCTGTTTTTCGCGTCACATTGCCCGCTCGACCCTTTGCCAGCCCATTACTGGCCGGTAATATGGCTTGTAAGTTACCCGCGAGTAGCATGCCGAAAACCGGCTACCGGTGGAGCGATAAACGGGCGGGAACGGCCAACCAACCGACCGCACCAACTCAACGGAGAGTGAGTACTGACATGGGTCACTACAAGAGCAACGTCCGCGACCTGGAGTTCAACCTCTTCGAGGTCCTGGGCCTTGGTTCCATCCTGGACAGCGGCGCCTACGGCGACCTCGACACGGACACCGTCAAGGAGATGCTCAACGAGGTGCGTCGCCTGGCCGAGGGTCCGCTCGCCGAGTCGTTCGCCGACGCCGACCGCAACCCGCCGGTCTTCGATCCGGAAACGCACACCGTCTCGATCCCCGAGTCGTTCAAGAAGTCCTTCCGCGCCCTGCAGGAAGGTGGCTGGGAAAAGCTCGGCATCCCCGAGGAGCTCGGCGGACTCGGCGTCCCACGCACCATCCACTGGGCGATCAGCGAGCTGATCCTCGGCGCGCAGCCCGCCGCGTACATGTACGCCGCCGGCCCCGGCTTCAACACCATCTTCCACAACAACGGCACCGACGAGCAGAAGAAGTGGGCCAAGATCGCGATCGATCGCGACTGGGGCGCCACCATGGTGCTCACCGAGCCCGACGCGGGTTCCGACGTCGGCGCGGGCCGCACGAAGGCGATCAAGCAGGAAGACGGCACCTGGCACATCGAGGGTGTGAAGCGCTTCATCACCTCCGCCGATGCCGACGACATGTTCGAGAACACCATCCACCTGGTGCTGGCGCGCCCCGAGGGCGCGGGTCCGGGCACCAAGGGTCTGTCGCTGTTCTTCGTACCGAAGTTCCACTTCGATCACGAGACCGGCGAACTCGGCGACCGCAACGGCGTTTTCGTCACCGGTGTCGAGCACAAGATGGGCCTGAAGGTCTCGGCCACCTGTGAGGTCACCTTCGGCGGCAACGGCATTCCGGCCAAGGGCTGGCTGGTCGGCGAGGTGCACAACGGTATCGCGCAGATGTTCGACGTCATCGAGAACGCACGCATGATGGTGGGCACCAAGGCCATCGCCACCCTGTCGACCGGCTACCTGAACGCCCTCGAGTACGCCAAGGAGCGCGTCCAGGGTGCCGACCTGACCAAGATGACCGACAAGGCTGCGCCGCGCGTGACCATCACCCATCACCCGGATGTCCGGCGCTCGCTGGCCAGCCAGAAGGCCTACGCCGAGGGCCTGCGCGCGGTGTACCTGTACACCGCCGCGCACCAGGATCCCGATGTCGCCGAGCAGGTTTCGGGTGCCGACGCCGATCTGGCGGACCGGGTCAACGACCTGCTGCTGCCGATCGTCAAGGGTGTCGGTTCCGAGCGGGCCTACCAGTACCTGACCGAATCGTTGCAGACCTTGGGTGGCTCGGGCTTCCTGCAGGACTACCCGATCGAGCAGTACATCCGCGACGCGAAGATCGACTCACTCTACGAGGGCACCACCGCGATCCAGGCGCAGGACTTCTTCTTCCGCAAGATCGCGCGTGACCGCGGCGTGGCGCTGGCGCATGTGGCGGGCCAGATCCAGCAGTTCATCGAGTCCGAGGCGGGCAACGGCAGGCTCAAGGGCGAACGCAAGCTGCTGGCCACCGCGCTCGAGGACGTGCAGAGCATGGCGGCGACGCTGACCGGGCACCTGATGGGTGCGCAGGAGAACCCGTCGGAGCTGTACAAGGTCGGGCTGGGTTCGGTGCGCTTCCTGCTCGCGGTGGGCGACCTGCTCATCGGCTGGCAGCTGCTGCGGCACGCCGAGATCGCCATCAAGGCGCTCGACAATGGCGCCTCCGGTGCCGACGAGTCGTTCTACCAGGGCAAGGTCGCTGTCGCGCAGTTCTTCGCGCGCAACATGCTGCCGGAACTGACCGCGGTCCGCACCGTGCTGTCGAACCTGGACAACGACATCATGGAGCTCGACGAAGCGGCGTTCTGATCCTGTCGCGATAATCACGAAAACGGCCCGGATCGCTCCGGGCCGTTTTCGTTGTCAGGTGGCGTTGGATTCGACGAGTTCGTCGACGACGACCAGATTGCCGCCGAGTTGTTTGGCTCGATACATCGCGTCGTCGGCGCGCTCGAGCAGATAAGCGGGCGACGGCGCATCGCAGACCCCGTCGAAAACCGCGACACCGATGCTCCCGGTCACCGCGACCGGCTCCGCCGGTTCGGCGATGGTCAGGCGGACCAACTCCGCTGCGGTCCGGGCCTGTTGTGCCGCCAGGTGGCCGAAGATCACGAACTCCTCGCCGCCCGTCCGCGCGACCACCAGCTCGGAGCCCACCGCGCGGCGCAGCCGCTTCGCCGTCCGGACCAGCACCTCGTCGCCTGCCCCGTGACCGAAGCGGTCGTTGATGTCCTTGAACCGGTCGAGATCGAGCGCGATCGCGCAGGCCGGGGACTGACGACCGGACGCGACCAACTTCGACAAGTGCAGTTCCAACCCGCGACGATTCAACAGCCCGGTCAACGGATCCGTCACCGCGTCCAAGCGCAGCACCCAGTAGCAGAACTGCATCGAAGGCAGCAGCACAACGCCCGCGGCCACCGAGATCAGCACGATCGCCAGCGCGACCATCGGATCGCCACCCACGGCGACTATGCGAGACGTCAGCGCGATGACCGAAAACATCGTCCAGCCCGCATGCAGGGCCAGGACCTTGGCATTGTGCATAACCGCCAGATAGCCGCCGGTAATGACCAGCAGGACAAGTCCGAGCGCGCCGTACACCCGGTTCGATTCCTGCAGGCAGGCCACCGTAATCGACAGGTCCGCGGCGGCGAAGAGCGCGACGGATTCGGTCCGGCTCGGCCACGGGAACAACCACCACCGCACGGCCCAGAACAGCGCGAACGCGGTGATAATCCAGTCGAGCGCCTGACCAGGCCGCCCTGGCGGACCTGTGTCGGCCGACGACGCCAGCATGGCGATGCCCGCCAATACGAGCCCGCCCGCGCCGACAACCACCTTCGACCAGCGCACCGCGGCGTGCGAATCGAGGGCGCGCGCCAGCCAGTTGTAGTCGGCCGGATCGGCCCACCAAGCCTCGAGCATCACGCGACCATGAGCCACGGCCACCACCTAGCGCAGAGGGGTCAATTCCTGCACAAACGCCGAGCGCGAGATTTCGCCATCGGAATCCCACCAGCTGATTGCCCCAAGTGTATGGCTGGCGCGGAACGGGGGTGTATGTGTTGGTCAGCACACCGGGCGATGGCCGCGCACTACGGCTGAACAGGCACGATGCCGAGTTGATCAAACACAAAACGGCCCGGATCGCTCCGGGCCGCTTCGCGGAATTCAGGACGCCCCGCCGTCCTCCCCAGCGCTATGCGGGGCTGTAGTTATCGGCTACCTACGGGGTGGTCGGTGCCGGCTGGGCACCCTTGGAACCGGTGGACAGTGCCTTGATGACGTCGACAACCGCCTTGCTCGAGCCGGTCCCACCGGTCGGATCCGGCTCGCCCGGGGCGACCACCGGCTGCACACTGGTCCCCGGCTCCAGGGCGATGCCCGGTGCCGCACCCGCGATACCCGACCCGGCGAGGACAACACCGGCCGCCGCCGCCAGCACGACCCCGAACACACGCATTCTGCTCATTTAGCTGCTTCCTTTACAGAATCTCTTTCAGCCGAAAACCCCATTGGCATCGGCCGCAGCTAGTTCTACCACTCCCATTCAGTTCCCAGCGACCGTTCAGCCATCGCGGATTTCCGCCATTGATTGCTCGATGATTGCATGATGAGGGCAGGATAACTTTCACGATGTGAGCTGGATATTGCCAGGTTGTGCCCCAATTTTTACCGGCAACATGCTTGAGGGCACGCGGGATCGACGCTGATATCCAGCGCTTCAGACAGGGTGATAGTCATTCGGCATTACCAAATCGATGACTGGACAGTTGTGCCAGCAAATAGTTGGCACACCAACTAATCCTTGAAGATTCATCCACCCCGAGAATCGAACACTCCCAGCAATCCAACGGCTAAGTTGTGATTCATTGCATACGGAATGAATGTAACGACGGTGGGCGATCCGCCGAATACCGCCCGCAATACCAAGCGGCACCGATCCACTCCGGGGTCAGTGTTGCAGCCGCTCGATTCCGTGCTCGTCCGCCACCAGGATAGCTTTACCAGTGACCGCGATGCCCCTCGGACGACGCAGCACACAGGGAAGTCTTGTCACGTTCGCTCACTCCCACCCGAAACCCACATCGGCAGTGGTTCGCACCGGTGGAGCCATTCCGCAGGCAGACCCGAAATGCCAAGGCGGGCAGCGAGGATGCCGCCGACGATGGCACCGGTCGTGTCGACATCACCGCCGGTCGCAACGGTCGCCCAGCATGCCGCACCGAAATCTTCAGGGAAGTGGGCAGCAATCCACAGGCAGAACGGAGCTGTGTCCGGCGCGGATACCGCACGCCCGTTACCCAATGCGGCGGCCGCTCCCGCATCACGCATGGTCCTCGCGTCGAGGATGCCATCACGGACGAGACCTGGCGGAGTGCACTCGGCGACCGCGTCCAGCAAGGCAGTACCGTGCCTGTCCTGATCCGAAACCGCAAGTGCCGCAGCGACTGCCACGGCAATGGCACCGGCAACACCCTCATGGTGCAGGTGGGTCACCTCCGCCGATGCTGCCGCCTCACGCACAACCCTGCCGAAATCATCAGCGAAGTAGGCACCCAACGGCACAACCCGCATAGCCGCGCCATTGCCCCACGACCCCTGCCCGTTCCGCGCCTCGGCTGCGAGCGTCCGCCAATCACCGCCCTTCTAGCTCATCAGTCGCAGAATGCGGTTCGTCCCCGGCCCGTACCGGCGGTAAAAATCGTGATGCCGGGCAAACGACTCCGCCTGCGCATCCTGCTCGATCCGCCCGTACCGACCGAGCACGGCAAAAGTCGAGCACGCCATCTCAGTATCGTCGGTCCACAACCACGGACCAGGCAACAACGAACGATCCCGCAGCGCAGCCTGATTGATCGGATCCGCATAGCACGACCCGAACGCATCCCCCAGCGCCAGCCCGCGCAGCGACGCGAAACGCCGCAGCGTTTGACCACCGAACCTGGCATTTATCCTTACGATCGCTTCATCTTTAGCGATGCCGAACTTCTCCATCATCTTACGAGCGATGGAACGGAGAAATTCGTCGGATCGCTTATCTGCTCGAAATTCAAATGCGGTCATTCGGGCAGCCCTCATTTTCAAATCAGCCCTTCATGAGCAAGGTGCGCACGCGCTTGGCCAATAAACCTGAGCCGCGCTCTGATTGGCGAGTTGCGAGCTACCCGCAACCTCCGCGTCGTTCGAACTCACCGCGCGCCGATATCCACAACCCAATCAGGCACCCCCATGCCGACTTCGCACACCACCCGCAGCATCACGGCCAGGTCCGCCATGAGATTGTCCGGCCA
This sequence comes from Nocardia iowensis, assembly GCF_019222765.1. Lineage (NCBI taxonomy): Bacteria > Bacillati > Actinomycetota > Actinomycetes > Mycobacteriales > Nocardiaceae > Nocardia > Nocardia iowensis. The sequence continues at coordinate 8,607,987 of NZ_CP078145.1, forward strand.
TACCGGCCCGCTACGGAACACCGTGTGCCCGCTCCAGCCGAACCTCACCACCTACCGACTTCGGTATTCCTCCCAGGACGGCAGGCTGAAGATGGGATCGCCTGCGGGGTAACGTCTTTGCACCACCTTGGCCGGAATGTTGTGTTGCTGTAGCTCGTTCAGGGCCGACTCGATTGCCTTGCCGAACTCGATGAAATCGTCGAACTCGCTGGAATCGATCGTGAACGCCGGGGTCCAGCCACCTGCCCCGTCGCCGACATGACCAACGGCACGGTGCCGGGCACCGGCGGCGCGTGCCCGGGCGATGTGTTCCGGGACCTGCTCGATAGGGATGCCGTGGTCGCGCAACCATGCCGTGATCTGGGCGCGTTTGGTCCGCATCTCAGTGCCCTGGTCCAGCGGGTCAGGGCGGTGCAGGTACCCCTGGAATGTCCTGCCCGATTCGTCGGCACGATTCGGATCCGCCCCGGCGTTGAGAAGGTCCAATACCTGCTGATACCGCGCGAGCTCTGCAGCGTGATGCAGCGCGGTGCCACCGGAGAGGTCGGGAATATTCGGATCGGCTCCGGCGGCCAGCAACATCTGAAACTGCTCGTAATTGCCCCTGGCCGCAACGAGCGGAGTCGCCCCGCTACTCGGGTCGATGGCATTCACATCGACCGGGTATTCGAGCAAAGTCTGCATATACCACGCATCTTCGATCCGCGCCGCGATATGCAGGACAGTCGCGCCGTCCTCATCACGGTGGGTGGTGTCGACACCTGCATCGAGCAACGCACGGAACGCTTTACGCTTCCGCGCCGCCAACGCCAGCATCAGCACGTTCCACCCACAGATGCCGACCCCCCTCAGATCAGCGCCCTTCGCCAAGAGCTTGTTCACCTTCCCGACATCGTCCTTGACCACGGCTCTGGCCAACTTCGACACACCGGGGTCGGTGAACCCCTCGGCAAAATCGCTCATTGATGCTCCGACTGGGTGGGCAGGCTGAACACCGCGTCGTCCGCGGATAACTCTGGACTATCGTGACTGAACTAATCCGCTCGACTGCGGTATTCCTCCCAGGACGGCAGGCTGAAGATGGGATCGCCTGCGGGGTAACGTCTTTGCACCACCTTGGCCGGAATGTTGTGTTGCTGTAGCTCGTTCAGGGCCGACTCGATCGCCTTGCCGAACTCGATGACATCGTCGAACTCGCTGGAATCGATCGTGAACGTTGGGGTCCAGCCGCCTGCCCCGTCGCCGATATGACCGACGGCACGGTGCCGGGCACCAGATGACCGCTCCTGGATTATTTCCTCCGGAAGTGGTTCGACAGGGATGGAGTGCTCCTGCAGCCATGCCGTGATCTGGGCTCGCTCCTCCCGCATTTCCGGCCCCTGATCCAAAGGATCGATGCTGTTCAAATAGTCCTGGAAGGTATCGCCATCGCCATTGCTGCTGGTGGGATCTGCCCCTGCTTCCAGCAGATCCAATATCTGCCGGTAAAGCATCAGCATCGCAGCGTGGTGTAGGGCGGTGTCACCGCTGAGGTCAGGGATGTTCGGGTCTGCTCCGGCCGCCAGAAGCATCTGGAACTGCTCGTAGTTCCGTCTCGTAGCAATGAGCGGGGTCACCCCGTCGTCCAGATCGGTGACGTTGACATCGACCGGGTATTCCAGCAGCGTCTGCATGTACCACGGATCATCGATCCTGGCCGCGAAGTGGAGGACTGTCGCACCGTCCTCATCCCGATGTGTGGTATCGACACCAGCATCGAGCAATGCACGGAACGCTGCACGCTTCCGCGCCGCCAACGCCAGCATCAGCACGTTCCACCCACAGATGCCGACGCCGCTCAGATCGGCGCCCTTTGCCAAGAGCTCGTTCACCTTCCCGACATTGTCCTCGACCACCGCCGCGGCCAACTTCGACACTCCAGGGTCGGTGAACCCCTCGGCAAAATTGCTCATCTCTCGCTTCCTTCCCGCTGGCACAACACCCACGGCACCTGCTCACGAGTCGCCATCATTGCCGTCTTCCAGATATCTGTACAGTGCCGTCAGGACGGAGTCCATCAAGTGACGTTTCAGAGACCACATGCCCGGCTCCGGTTCGAGAATTATCGTGCGGCCCAACGCTTCCGGGAACGCCTCCGGGCCGTACCTGCCCTGAAGGAATCGGATAGTCCGAGCCACCTTCTGCCCCTCCTGCGAACCGGTGAGCAACTCACCCTTCACCACATAGTTGAGTATCCTGCCGGTCTCCGCCAATTCGGTGCGCACCTCGGCTGGATCCCGACCAGTCAGCAACCTTATGTAGTTGTTGTGCACACCTGCCGCGTTGAACGTGATTCCTTTCGTACCAACTGTCGCCAGTATGCTCACACCGCCGAGACCACCGCCGAGAGAGTGTCCGACGATTACCAAGTTGCTGCGGGGGTAGGACTTCCTTACTCGATTGGCGAGGGTGATCGCATCGTCGTACATATCGGTCTCACCCTTGGTGGCCTGTTGGGCGTCTGCCTTCAAATCAGCCATTTTCGTGGGCGTTGTCCCCTTGAAGGCGAGAACGAGATCACCTCTTCGGTTCCGGTAGAGCGCCGCAACCAACCCACTGTTGGTATTGAAATATTTTGGCTTCGCTCTGGTAGTCGCGAGCTCCTCGACCTGTACTCGCTTATAGCCGCCGATCCTGGCCGTAGAGACCGTGTTGTAGACGTCCTTGGCCAACCGCGCGTAGGTGATGACGCGCCGCCAAGGCAACTCACCATCGGCGCCGCCATGCCCGCCGACGCGTGGGCCGCGTGGTCCGCCACCGTCGCCACCGGCACTTCCGCCATTTGTATCGTTGCCGGGCGGCCGTGGCGGCTGAGCAGGTCCAGACTGTTGCGGCTCCTCGGACGACGTGCGGGCGTTGACCCGAGGACGGGGCGGACCGACCGTCGTCTCCTCGGCCCGTACCCTGGTTTCGACCTGCAACAGCGGATTCTGCCGATCGGGCACACGTGACGTGCCGACCCGTTCCTGCGGCGATGGCTTAACGGGTCCGACCGCTTCGTCCCCGACGCGTCCGCCGCCGTTCGACGGCAACCAACCGCGGAATTGCTCCGCAAGCGTCGGTTTCGTCGGGGTCGTGACAGCGGGCTTGCCCGGACCGAACCATCCTTCGGTATTCACATTCGTGGGGCGCGGGAGCGTATCGATCTTCGGTCGGTTGGCACCGCCGCGGGGGCCCACAGTGCCCGCCAAGCTCAGGGCAAGCCCAGATAGTGCCCCTCCCAAGCTTTGTGGTGCCGGCGCGGGGATGGGGGCCACATAGTGGTTGCCGCCGAAGCGGTCTTGGATTACGAGGCGACCGTCATCGAGTTCCCACAGTCCGATCGCGGGTACACCGGGCGGCACCTGTAGGCGCTTGACCCCGATATTGAAACCGCCGGGCCCACGGTCGTCGATATATAGACCGCCAGTTCCACTGGGCCGCAACGAGTTCGGCTGGTCGATCACCTGCCGCTGGTCAGGGCTGAAAACGACCTCCTGGCCGTTGACATTGAAGTGGTGGTTTCCGTCGCTGTCTTGGAACGCCGGTGCCGGGTTGCCCGCGGCGTCTCGGTAGTTCCACGGCCGATGAATACTGCGCTCGGCAGGCAGCACCGTGGTCGGCGCTTCGGGAGTCGGGTCGACCCAATGGAATTCGCCGTCGTTCGTCTGAATGATCAGACGATCGCCGTAGGCGTACAACCCCTTTCCGGGAACGCCTGGCGGTAGCGCGATCCGCGGCAGGTCGACACCCAGGGTGTTGGACTCGGTGAAGACGATCGAACCGTCGGCCTTGTGGTAATCGCGAATGTTGAACAGCGGCGAGCGATCGATGTGCTTCGGATCGATAACGTTGCCGTCGGGCCCGATGGTGACGGTGTGGTCGAGGCCGAGCCGGTAGGTCTTGTTGCCATTGCCCCACTCGCTGTAGTGGGCGAGTTCGCGACCTGCCGCGTCGAGGATGCGCACATCGGTCCACGGGCGGTCGCCGCCGTCCGAACCGCCCTGGGGCAGGCGGACTTCCGTCGTGCCGAGACGATTGATCAGCTCGGCCGGGCCCGTCGCGTAAACCCATGCGGGGGCTGACTTGTCAGGTTGCAACCCGGCCGGAGTGGCCGGTGGCGCCGGTACCCAACGGCCGAGCGATGCATCGAACATCTCGTTGGCGTGGGTTCGGCGTGGCGGCGCGATGAAACGCGAATTGACTGGTGTCCGAGTGCCGTCCGGGTCGATGACAGTGACGCCGTTCTCGTCCTCGACGATGCTCGAGATCCCGTTCGGGCCCGGCACTGCCAGGATCCAGGCTTTGGTGCGCTGGCCCTCGGGGTCGTCAGGATCGATAATCCTGGTGAGCGGCGGACCAAAGCGGCTGGGCTGGAATTCGCCGATGACAGGATTGCCGTCCGCGTCGACGGTCGCGAATACGCCGCCGAGACCGTCCGGCGACAGTTGAACGACCTCCGGGCGGGTCGCCGACCCTGGTGCCGGTTCCTTGACGATCAGGCCGTTGGCGTATTGCACCGAATGCGAACCATCCGGATTCGCCGTCCAGGTAACGATGTTTCCGTAACCGTCGTCGACGGAACGGACCTTGCTGACACCGTGACGATCGGTGATCGTGGTATCCCGGCTCAGCCCGCCGGTTCCCGCTACGAGATCCGCTTCAGCGGTGGCGACCCACGACCCGTACTTGTCGAAGGTCTTGGTGGTGACGTGCCCGGTGTTCGGGTCAACAGTCGCGAACGAGGTGGTCCCGTCAGGGCCCGCGGTAGCGGTCACGCCGCTCGGCAGCACCCGGCTCTGCCCAGGCTGCAGGCCCTCCAGTGCCCGCCGATCTGCCGGCCCCTCGATCGGAATCGTCGGCTGCGGATTGTCCGCCGGCTTGTCGGCGGCAGGCTTGTCCTTGACTGTCTGGTCCGGCTGGGCGGCGGGTGGCGACGGGACCGTAGTGGTCGGCACCGATTGCGGTCCCGCCGGAGCCGCATTGGCCGCCGGGCCTTGCGGCGGAACAGCTTCCGGCGACATCTGCCTCCCCTGCTCAGCACGCTGCCGCCAGTACTCCCGATCCGCCTCGTTTCGCCGATTCCGCTCTTCTTCCGTCTGCGGGTCCGGCGCGCCCAGCCCCCGCTCGAGACTCACCGGCTTGATCAATCCGGGCACCGCCGGTCTCGTATGCGCCGGCGGTTCCGGGGGTGGGCCGGAAACATCCCCAGGCGCACCGAAAGGCGCTGCCGCTGTGGACAACTCCGACGCTGCCGATGCCCGGGCCGACGCCATCATCTCGGTACCGGTAAAGATCCGATCCAGTTGCCGGCCAGCGCTCGACGGAGTCATCCGGTGAAAGTCGAAGACCCGTCCCCCGAACCGCTCGTCGGACGAATTGGCCGATGCCACAAGGCTGTTCGTGAGTGACGACAAGCTCGCAGCTCGGGCGCCGACCCAGGTAGGAACACCGTCCAGCGGTGGCCATACGGAATCATGATTCGCCATTTCGGCACCTCAATACGTCGATTGGTTCGAGAAAGGGCGCAGGTCCTCGACTCACAGAACGGAGGTAGGTATGTCGCGGCAGCTCGAATTTCCAGGTCCGCGGCGGTATTTCAGTTGATCCGGATCGGATCGTTTGCTGGAACGCGCGACGACACGGGCCTGGCGCTACGCGCAGACCAACACGGCTGCTTGAGAACCGACTCGACGGCACCAGCACCGACGCACATCGCGCGGTAAGACTGAGCACGAGCGCTGGAAGTACCGCTTGGAGAACTGCGGCGTGGACGCGCGCGGAAAGCGGTCAGTCGCGGTCGGCTGTGTTCGATGCCGCGCAGAGTGTCTTCCACCGCGCCGGCCACACCGCCTGCCGACAACGAGGCCAGGTGCGCGGTACGCGCCGACGCCCACGGCGCCACCTCGGTTTGCGTCGGCCAAGCCGAACCACTCGCCATAACGGACCTCGATCGCAATCAGGATTTGAGGGAAGGGCAGCCGGTCACGGCGGGCCGCGAAGACGACAAAGCGGCCCGGAACACTCCGGGCCGCTGATCGTTTCGGCAATATTCAGATGTGGACGTCGACCGTCGGGGGGATCCGCGATCGGTGCCTACGCCGCAGGCGGGTCGACTGCCATCCACGTACCGTTGCGGTAAACCTTGTGCTCGTAGTAGAGGATTTGGTGGCCGTCGCGCAGGCGCTTTACACCCAGTTCCCAGTAGCCGTTGAACTCGTCACCACCCATGCCGATGCGAAGCTTGTGCACTTCGACGCTGTTGTTGTCGTACCGAATGACCAGCCGGACGGTGTTGGACCGCTCGTCGCATTCGACTTCCTGGATTCGCTTGAACCCGGGGATGTGGATGGTGTCGCCGTAGAGGGTGGGTTGCACTTCTACGACCATGAACGTTTCAGGCATGGGTATTCAGCTTTCTGTGCGGTCGCCCGTGGTCGGCGGGGTTGTCCTGCTTCAGATTTCCTCTTGGAGCGAGGATGGGATTTTGTAGCGGGCCTTCGGCGGCTCTTGGCCGGGGACGTGCAGACGGAGGAAGCCGCGCAGTTCGTCGATGTGTTGCTGGAGGGCGCGGATCAGGCGGATCGCTTCGCGGAAGCGCTTCTTGTCGTCTGCCGCTTGGGTTTCCAGGATGTCTACGCGGGTGCGGAGTTTGCCTACCTCACGCGCCTGCCAGGCGGTGATCGCCCCGATGACGGTGGCGACCGCGATCCCGAACGCCTGCACCAGTTCGGGATTCATCCAGTGCTGGGTCATTCATAGCCTGCCTTCCTGCCGGTCGACCGGGGTCACCGCCGGTCGAATGAGCAGGCCGGCGAGCACGGGGGTGAGCAGGCCGTAGACGGCGAGTACGGCTTCGATCCACGCGGTATCGATCTGGTGGCCGAGGACGAAGGCGATGACCCCGGTGACGGCGACGAGTACCGAACGGATCAGGGCGGGCTCGGGAATCCGGTAGCCGGTCATCAGATCCGCCCTTCCGCCGCATCGAGCAGCCGGTCGAGCTTGAGTTCGAGCGCCTTGAGACGCTGCTCGTTACGGAAGTCCGCGGCGTCGGAGTTGAGCACATAGCCGGCCACCGTGTCGCGGTATTCCGAGTCGGCAACGCGGGATTGGAAGCCGTAGGTGAGCTCGAAGTGCACCCGACGCAGCTTGTCGAGCAGTTCCCGCTGCTCCATATCCGAAAGTGCCATCAGTGCACCACCTTTCATTCGTTCCGCGATATCAGCGCGGAATTGGTCCATATCCATGCCGCCGGGGTCCCACTTGCCTTGCTTGGGTCCGGCCCATTCCTTGTGGCCGATCACGCGATCGGCCCCGTGGCCGAGCTTGCGCAGGATTGCCGCACAGCAGCCCACATAGGCGTCGTATTGCGCGTCCGACCACCCCTCGGTGCCGTTGTTGACGGCCTCGATACCGATGGTGCGGAAGTTGGCGTTGTCCTCCGGCAGGCCAGGCCACGAACCCGCACCGGCGTGCCAGGCCACCCCGGCCGCGACCACGGTCACCGTGCCGTCCTGCGCCAGATGAATCTGCGATAGCGGCCCCGCCAAAGCAGGTACGCCGTAAGCGATTTCGCTCGGCGGCGAATGCGAGCTGCCGGTGTGGTGGGCAACGATGCCCCAGATGTCACCGAAATCCCCGTGGCCACGTTCCCGCCACCCGGGGAATTCGACGACCCGCAGACCCTCCTCGCGGAGCACGTCCGCAAGCCATACCGGATCACCGGTCCAAGACATAGTCGTCCTTCTTTCTTAATAAGGCTGTGCCGCAGCGCTTTTACATGCGGATCACTGAATCCGCACGTACGCGCCGGCCGAGACGGCCCCCGCCGCCCCGCCCGCGGAAAATGAAGAGAGTGCCTCCACGGTCACGACATCGCCCGCGGCGATATCGACGGTCGCGCTGACCGCCAAGGTGCCCGACGGCCCATCCAGCGGCGGATCCGTGGTCGCGACGATCGCCGAATTGACCCGCAGCCGAGCCTGCAACTTTGTGTTGCCGCCGAAGCCGTTGGTAGCGCCCGTAAAGGGAATCGAGGCAGCCACCGAGGCGGATTTCTGGTCGCCGAGCGCCTTGAGGCCCTCATTGTTCGCTCCGACGACGACGGAGCCCGGATACCCACCCGTGTCAGGAATCCAATTCGTGATTTGACTCCACGCCTCGGGCATCGGCTGGGTGCCGTTTTTGGTCATACGGACCGGCAGAAAGCCTGGTGTTTCAGCGACGATGACGAATGGCATCAGATTCTCCGCAAGCGATGAGGGATTCAGGAAGGGCTGAAGTAGAGGTAGCTGTTCACTCCGCCCGCGACAGTGGTGTGGTACGAGTTGAACTTCGAACCGGTCATTCGCAGCCATATCCGGTCGCCGCGCGCCAGGGTCAACGTCGTGTCCGGGATGATCACCGAGGTGACGGCGCTGGTGAACGTCTTGGCCGGGTCGTTGTTCAGCATCACGTCGAAGCTCCGCGACTCGTTGAAAGACAGGTCACCGGACACCTCCAGGCGACATTTCACGGTCACCGTTGCCGGGCCGCTGGCGACCAGTTCGTGATTCGCGCTGATGACGGTGTCGCCGAATCCGCTGCGAACGACCCAGTCCGTCAGCCTGACGTTCGAGCTACCACCGGCGACCGACTGATTGCCGTTCTTGTTCATGCCCATCGGCACCGCGGATTCGGCCACGCCGGCCGCAACGATGAACGGCATCGCTACGACTCGGCCGAAGGAGAAGCGGCCGTGTCGCTTTCGGGCTCAACAGCGGCGGGGTCCTCTACGGGCGGTTCCGGTGGCTTCGGCCTCGCACCAGACCCGACGGAAACGGGCAATTCATTGACGGGCGGTTCGGCGGACCTCGGCCAGCCGACATACATCGACGTCATGCGACGGTCACTCCTTTGAGGCTGGCCTGCAAACCCTTGCCGGTGCCGGTGTCCAGCGTGGTGATCGAGACGGTGACCCGGTCACCCGGGTTGAAGGTCCAGTTCAGCGGAATCGTGGTATCCCCAACTTGATTCGCCGGGGTGATGGTGGCCGAAGACCCCGTCACCGCCGTCGTGCCGTTCACTCGCAGTTCGACGACTAGGTTTGCGGTGCCTGCGGTTTCGCCTCGGTAGGTCACCGAACTGACCGCGATCTTGCGCTCGATCCGCAGCCCCTCCGGCATCACATTGCCGGGACCGGCGGCCCGAATTCCGCTGTGCGACTTGAAGGCGATGTCATAGATCTGCCCGGTCGGCGTGGGTGTGCGGGCGTCGGCCAGCCGGGTATCCGTGCTGGCGATCGTGTCGATCGCCGTGCGAGCGGCCGCTGCGTTGGCCGCGGTCAGCAACGAACGGCCCAGCGCGGTCGAATCGGAGATCTGGTTGGCCGGGTGGGCGTGCGAGGTCGGCGGCCGCGGATTCGTCAGGCGCGGGTCGTCACCGGCGACAGCGGTGGTCGCGGTATCACCGATGGTCGGCGGGAACGTCGCGGGCTTACCGGCGATGCCTGCCCACTCGGTGGCGCCCGCCGGGCCACGGATGACCACACCCTGCCCATTCGGCAACCAGCCACCCGCCGCCGCGTGATAGACGTACAGCAGCCCATCCGCCCGCACTACGTACTGGGCACCCTCAACAGGAGTAGCGGGCAGCTGAGCATAGGTGCCGACCTGCCCATCGATCCTGATGCCTTCACCACGCGGTCCCATGACAACGGCGTTACCGGCCGAGGCGGGCACCGGCGACACCAGCGTCAGATCGACCAGGCCGGTCGAACCGGTATCCGGCTTTTCCGGATCGGGTCCCGGAACATACTCGGGCACAGCGAAACTGAACGATTCCATCGGAACCCGTTCACCGTCGTAGGACAGGTCGAACGACACCCGCCAGGTCCACTGCGAGGGATTCGTGGCAGCGCTGGGTGCGACGAGCCGCACCCCGCGCCGACCGCGCCAGGTGATGAAACCCCACTCGTCGAGCTGACATTCGTAGTGACTCGGCAGCTGGACATAGGTCGCCGGGCCCAACTGTGCGCCGGGGACAAGCACCTTCGGCGCGTCGGCAGTGAAGGTCAGCGAGCCGGTCAGCGGCACGAACTCGGGGGTGTCACCGACGTCGCCGTCGTCGAGGACGTTCGCGAGGAAGCGCCCGACGACTTTGCCGTACTTCAACGGGGGCAGATCGGCCATGGATCAATGCCTTTCGGACAGCAGGCAGCCAAACGGCGTACCGGTTTGCGGAAAATGACAGCGGCCGTCTGTGCAGCCGGTGCGGAGATGGGTCGGCGGCTACACAGGTAGCGCGCGAACGTGGATATGCGAATAGTTGGCGTAGACGTTGTAGCCCCCGCTGCCCTCCACCCGGTGTGCGACGACGTACAGCGTGATTGTCTGGTTCGCGGGTACCACGCCGTATGTCGACCCGGGCTTGGTCGGATATTGGAAGCCGGGCGAGACCAGCACGTAGTTGATGCGCGGGACTCGGTGACTCCACCCGTATCCGACGAGATCGCCTGTGGGCTTGCCGATACGAACCTCGACATTGCACCGGGTCGGCTGTTCCGTCTGCACCTGCACGCCGCCCTCGACGAGCGGGCGCCATGCCGTCGGCTGCGCCGGAATCGTAATAGCGGCAAGAGTCTTCGTCTCGTCCGTAACGTTGTTTGCGGCAGCGAACTGCTTTTCCCCGATCACCCACGGCCCGTTCGGCCTCGGGCTGGGTACAGGACGGAATTTCTGCGTAGCGGCATCCCAGGCGAGTACATGGTCCTGGCCGAGCGGGCGTTCCTCGTTGATCAGAACATCGGACGCTTCCCGGATCCGGCCACTCACCCCCGGATCACCGACGTCACCGGTCGCACCGCGCGGGAAGGTGATCTCCAACTGCTGAGCCGGTGCGGTGCCCGTGATCCTGGCGGCCGCGGCCGAGCCGGTGGCTCCGGTGACCGCGGTGCCGGTCAGCTGGTTCGGCGCGCCCCGACTACCGACCGTGCGGAAGGCCTCGTCGAAGGCGACGAATCCCATTCCGGTCCAGTAGTAGATGCTGTTTTCCGAGACGACGCGCCATGCTTTGCGCGCGTCCGCCGTGGTGAGCTTCAGTTGGTTCAGGGCAGCCACATCGGCGATGTCGCCTTGCCACGACCAGGGCCACGCCGCCTCGCCTTCCGGCCCGACCGCGCCCTGGTTGCCTTCGCGAAGTTCGATCAGAGCTTCCCGATCGACCAACTCGAACGGGTTCACCGTGTAGGGCAATCCGATCGAGTCGGCGACCCCACGCATGGTGATCATGATGTCGTCGTCGTAGACGACGGTCGGTTCGCTGTTCCCAGCGTTGTCGGTGTTCACAGCGCCCCCACGGGCCGGGCCAGGCACACGATCGACGCGTCCTCCATGAAGTAGTCGTAGTTGGCCGTGCCCGACCGGCGCAGCAATACATGCAGCGTCACCGGCTGACGGGCGGGTACGACACCAACGGTGCTGTCCGGGGTCATTCCGCGCACCGCGTAGTGCGGCTGGAACCGGGCGAGAGTGCTGGCACCGGTCACGAAGCCGGTGCCGAGCGCGACGAGCTGGCCGGTCACCGAGCCGATGCGTACTTCGGCATCGATACGGGTGGTGACCTGATTCCAGTTCTCGTCGGGACGCACGACGACACCACCGCTGACTATCGGACGCCAGTCGGTGTCCTGTGCCGGGATGTTCAGCTGGGCAATGTTTTTCGTCGGGGCGCTGATACCGACCTCCGAGGCGACGAAGCCCGGACCACCGTCCCAGGAACGCCCCTCGCGGATGGTCCACGGTCCGCGTAGGCCGGGGTACGGCCGCGGCTTCCACTTCCCAACGGTCGGGTCCCATGCCGGTACGGCGCGATCTACGTGCGGACCGTCCGCGTAGTCCGGTGCGTTGCGGATCGGCCCTGGGCCGCCGACTTCACCCTTGCTGCCCTTGATGCCGCGCGGCACCGTCAGATTCAGCGTCAGATTGGGTGGGGTGCCGGTCACCGACGCCTGGAGCTCGGACCCTACGGGTCCCGTATCCACCGCGCCGATGGTAATCGTGCACGGCTGTCCGTCGGGTCCCGCGGCACCGAATGCCGCGGCGAACTCGTCGAATCCGCTGCCGTTCCAGTACACCAATGCCCCGGTGGACAGGATCCGCCATGCCTTGCCCGCATGCGCCATCGTCAGCTTGGGGGTGAGCGCCGAGAGCGCGGTCTGATCCGCGATGTCACCTTCCCAACGGAACGGCCGAGCGGGCTCACCCTGCTCACCCCGTTTGCCGGGCGTGCCGGTCATCAGTTCCAAGGAACCGTCGCGCGGCGTACCGTGCATGGACTGCACGACACCCGCCGCACCGACACCTTCGTCGATACCCCGGATCTGCGTGGATGCGAAATACTCTCTTACAGTAGACATCTCACCTCACTCGATTGGTTCTGCGAAGACGACGATCGATGCGCGGGTGGGCGAGAATCCGATCTTGCCGCTGCCGGCGCCGACCTTCTCGACCGCGACCAGCAGATTCGCGGGCTGCCCTGCGGGAACTGTCGCGAAATCCGAGGTCGGCGACAGCACTTTCGACGTGGTGCCATCGCGATAGCACGGGACGACCGGCAGGTACAGCCAATCGCCGGAGGAGGCGATACAGGTGGCGACGATCTCGCCCTGCGAATGGTGTAGCCGCACGGTCGTTTCCGCGGAGTGCTCCGGGTTGGGGTCCGCGCGATTGTAGATGTGCCCATATACGACGGGTCGCCATCGGAAGGGCAGTGGCGGAATGGTGAAGGTACCGCCCTCGACTCGGCCGGTGGCCTCCTGCCGTTCGGGCGCGAAGTCTTCCTGGTACCACGACCAAGGACCGAGCCCAAGGGGCGCGGCCGACGACCGGAATTTCCGGCTGGACCGGTCGTAGGCGAACACACTGCCCACACCCGGCGCCCGCACCTTGTCATAGTCCGGGGATTCGATGATCGGTCCGGATGCACCCGGCGGCCCCTTCGGTCCGCGCAGACCCGCGGGGGCGGTCACCTTCACCTTCTGCTCCGCCCCCGCCCCGGTGAACTCGACGGCAGCTACGGTCAGGTTCTCCTGGTGCTTCGTCTCCGTGACGGTGATCGTGGTCGGTGCGGCGACCGGTCCCTGCGGCCCGACCGCATCCGGTGAATGCCGCCACTCGGTACCGGTCCAGACGTCCATGCCGTTGTCGTCGAGCCGATGCCACCAGCTGCCGCGATCCTCCGGCCCCAGCCCGGTCGGCCGGGCCGCCGCGTTGGGGATCGTGCCCATTTTCCGGAACGTGGTGCGTGGTCGACCCCGCCTGCCGGGCTCGCCGGGCGGGCCGGGCGGGAGGGCCAGTTTCGCGGAGCCGTCAGAGATGGTCGTCTGCGCGGCCAGGACGGGCAGCCCGTCGACGTCGGGCACCCGCCTGATGGTGATGTGGGCGGGAAAAGTTATGTCCGCCATGGTTTCTCCTCTTCGAAAAGGGCTCAGAAGATGAGCAGGTCGAGATCGGCGCCGACGTCGGTAGCCAGATCCTTGATCGCGGCGGCGACGCGGCCGAGCCGCTGCCATGCCTTGACGATCGAGTCCTCTTCATCCGATCCGTCGCCGACCACGATGTGCCATTTCGCGGCGGTCTCGCGGTCGTCGGTGAAGGTCAGCTCGGTCACGTAATCGGTGAAGATCTTCCCGTCCAAGGCGAAGCCGATCTGGTCGCCGAGCCCGTAGTCCTGACCGAGGATGTAGGGGGCGTTGTCCTCGACGGTCACCCGCTTGCTGGTGTAGCCGCGGGTCAGGTGCATGCCCTGGCGGGCGGCGACCAGGCCGTCGAGGTTGAATGCCTTGTCGCTACCCGAGATGTACAGCTCGCGGAAGGCGTACGGACCTGCGCGGTCTACCCGCTCCATGTTGCGGTAGACATTCCATGCGAGGAATACGTCGTTGAGCTGACCGCGGTACAGCCAGCCGAGCCCGATGAGCGACAGCAAACCCTTGATCACGAATTCGATGCCCGCGTTCACCCAACCGGGCGATCGGCCGCCGATGATGATGTCGGTAGCGGTGGGCTTGTGCAGTGCGATCTCGGATTTGCCGATCCCGGAGTACTCGCCTTCGAAGTACCAGACCCACGGATAGTTCCGGAAGGTGCCCTGGCTGAGGCGTTCTCCGTACACCGCTTCGTATTCGGTGGCGGAGTCGAGGTTCGGATAGCGCACGGGCGTGGTGCCGTCGCCGGTGAATTCCTCGATCCAGGACCGGATTCCGTCTAGCAGAGTGCCCGTAGGGCCGGTGACGCCGGACTTGTCCACCGTCTCCAGCACCACGGTCGGCCGGTCCAGGTAGAACCATTCCGGCGCCGGCTGTTCATCTTCGTCGGGCAGGAAGAACCGGGCGGTCAGCATGACACCGGAGTCTTCGAGCATGGGAGCGAACAGCTTGTCGGCCATGTCGAAGCGGGCCGAGGCCGCGCTCCATTTACTGGTGTCGTGCAACGGATCCACCGGCACTACAGCGATCGGGAAGAGCAGGTTGCCGGTGCCGCCCCACTCCGGCTTGTTGGCATGCAGAGGCGGCACCCAACCCGGCGCCTGCAGGCGCATCAGGTTGGTCGTCAGATAGTTGGTGATAATCGTGCGGACCGGCCCGAACTGGATCATATGCCGCGGGAACTGGGCGAGGATCGGGGCGAAAGGGCTTGCCCAGCAACAGATCGTCGCGATGTGGTTCCAGCAGTGGATGGCCTCGATGTCGACGGTTTCGACGCCGTATTCGTCCCGCACGATCGACGCCTTGGTGATGTAGCCGTCCCAGCGGAACCCCTTGGTGTTCACGGTGATCGGGATGGTGGCGTCTTCGCGGTCTTCGTTGTTGAAGAGGTGGTCGAAGTGGACCATGTCGCGCGGGCAGATCATCTTGAGCCCGCCGGGCGCGTTGCGGGGGTAGGTGAATTCCAGCGAAAGGTAGCTGTGCTCTTCGCCGACCTCCTGCATCCACTTGTTCCAATAGCGCACCAGGACGTCGGGATCGCGCAGCTTGTCCTGTTCGTCCTTGTACGCTTTGTCCATTCGCAGTGCTTCGCCCTGCGGGTCCCATGCCGGCATGCTCATCAGAACGGCCTCGACGATCGCGGCGTGACCGAGACGATCAGGCTGGACTGCAGATTGCCGCCGTCGACCTGGACGATGATGTCGGTGGCACTCCATGGCGGCAGCGCGGCGAGCCAGCGCCGACCGGCCAACTGGCCCCAGACATTCTGGACTTTCTCCGAACCCGCCGAGTACAAGCGAGCGGTGCGGTGACGCGGATGAGTATCGATCCGTAGCGTCTGATTAGCCGTTAGCCTCGGCGTATGCACCAACCGGGGTTGGTCGCCTCCCGTGGGATCCAGAATCGCCCAGCGCCCTGGACCATTCATCGTGTAGCGCGGCCAGGCAGGCTGGTCGGCGGCATTGCGCGCCCGCACCTTGCCCTCGTTGAGGCCCAATGTATTGGTCCACACCGCTGTTTCGTCGAAATGCCGTTCCAGCGGATCCATTGCCGTCGCCGACATCTTGTACAGCGCAACGGCATTGCGGGCCGGATCGATCTCGCCGACGGCTTCGGGTGCGCTGTCGAGCTGCACCTGCTGAAACCGCCAGCCCTGATGACGGGTGAAAAACCCGATGGTGGACGGCTTGTCGGTACTCCAGCCACGGAACCACGCGTCGTGCACGGCGAAGAAGTCCCGGGCCGCGTGCGCGCCAGAGCTTTTCGCGGCCGGGGAGATCACGGCGATGAAATCCCACTCCTTCTTCGCGCGGATCGACCGTTGGAAGGTCGCGCCGTCCTGGCGGGCACCCTCGTTGACGAGCAGCTGTACCGGGGCGAACATATATCCGGTCTGGTTCGACAGCCGAACACCTTCCCGACCGGCATTCGCGCCGGACAGGTGCCACACCCGGCCGTTGACGTCCCACAGGACGACCTTCGTGTACTGGTTGTTGTCCAAAAGTTGGTGGGTCATCGGCCGAGCCCTCCTCCGCGTTGTTGCGCCACCGTGCGACGCCGGCGAACCCGCTCCACCGCGATGGCGGCGCTCTTGGGGTCCATGCCGTTGAAGTTGTAGATGTCTCCCCTGGCGGTCCGACCGCCCGGACCTTTGGCGAGGTTGGTCAGGCCGAAACCGCTGCCGAGCTCCTCTTTCACCCCGCTGGCCACGATTTCGATCGGCTTGGTGATGAACTCCGCGGCGGTGTTGGCGACCATCGAACCGATCATCGAGCCGACCGCGGGAGCCAGCGCGCCCAGCGGACCGAGGAACGGGGCGACCAATGTTCCGGCCGCGGTACCGAGCGTGCTGCCGACTGTCGACGCCGCGCCCTTGATCGCGCCGGTGATACCGCCGACCAGGCCGTTCTGCTGCAGGCCGGCGATGCCACCTTGCAAGGCGGCGAGGCCGGCCTGCTGATCCCGGGTCATCTGCGGCGTCGGCGTCTGGGCGCCCGTGGGGCTCCAGTCGATACCGGTGTACTCCTTGACGACCGCGGCGATGCTCGACGACCACTTGCCTTCGGGATCGACACTCTTGTAGAGGTCGCCGAGCGCGTCGCCCTGCTGGGCGCCGAATTGGGCGCCTGCTTCGATGATCTGGTTGCCGTTCGGACCCAGCAGCGGCGCGAGCACGGAGGCCGCGTCCCCGCCGAGCTTGCCGCCCGCGACGTTGAGGAAATCTTTGAAACTGCTGGTATACGGGTTGTAGATCTCGTCGCTCAGCGCCAGTGACTGTGCACCGAATCCGGCCGCGCCGACTGCCGGAGTTCCTGCGATCGGCGAATCACCCTGCGGCACATAGTCACTCGAGCCCGGAGTGAGGGACCCAGTGCTCTGCCCGCTCGGCAGCCCGTTGTTGTTCGGGCGGTTGCGGACCAGATACGAACCTGACGGGGATTGAGCCGTAGCGGGGTGGGCACCGTAAATGTACGAGCCGCCACCGGAATACGAGGACCCCCCACCGGATGCTTCGGCGCTCTCAACCGTCTGCTGGGGCACGACCGAATTTCCGCCATCACCGCTGCCGCTTTCCCCGGTGCCGAGGCTGGTCGGCCCACTGGCACCGAGACCAGGTCCGCCGGATTCGCCGGTCAACGTCATCGACGCGGACAGACTGCCGCCGAACTTCGCGCCGATCAGGCTGCCGAGCTGGGCGCCGATTACCGGCGCCAACGAGCCGTCGGGTCCGAGTGCGGGCGCGAGCACTGTGCCCAATGCGGCACCGACCCGGCTGCCCGCGTCGGTTGCCGCACCGACGATGCCGTGCGCCAGGGCGGTGGACAGTGACCCCAATGGATTGACGCCCCCGGTGCGCACCGACTCGGCCTCGCTGCCGGTCGACGCGGTCCCGATCGGCGCCTGGTACGCGCGACCGAAGCCGAGTGCCCCCGGCGTGCCCTGCGTCCGCACCTGCATGGCGGCACCCAACGGATTGGGTTCGCCGAGGTCGGGCGGATCGGAGCGAGTCACCGACTCCTGGGTCGGGGCGCCTGCCGTACCTGCGGACCCGAACACCGAGCTCAGCACGCCGCCCGGCCCGAAGGCAGGTGCGACTATCGAACCGAGCGCGGCACCGGTGGCGCCGCCCGCGTTAATGGCGGCATTCCCGATGCCGCCCAGCACATCTGCGACCAAGCCGAATAGACCGAAATCCTGCGGCCGGAATGGAGCGTCCGGGCCCGCCGGGGCGATCGGGTTGCGCAGCAGATCTCGCCACGACTGCGCCGCCGAGCCTCCGGCGCCGACCAAGCCGCCGTCGGCGAAGCCCGGCAGCATGCCGCCCAGATAGGCCGGGGACGGCACCCAGCCGCCATTGATCGCGGCCAGCAGTGGCAACGCGTTCGACGTTGCCGCGGCATTGACCACGAACTCACCGGGGGACAACCGGGCGAGAACCTTGTCTTGCCGTGGCCCACCCGACCCGGAGACCATGCCGCCGTTCGCGAATCGCTGCGGCGTCCGGTCCTCAATGCCCGAGCCGGGCACACCCGATTCATCGACAACCTCGTCGCCGGAATCGTTGTCGCCGTTGCGGTCCCCCACCGGACCGGACAGTGTCGCCCTCGAGCTGATCCGGACGATCCGGGTCCGGGTCTTGGCGTCTTTGGCCTCCGGGGCATAGCGGTTGAGTGCGCCTGTCGCGATCCAGTTGGCGAAGAACCTCGGTACCGCACCGAGGACTTCCTGGAAAGCCTGTGCCAGCGAACCGATCTGGACGGAATCGCCGGTGATCCCGTTCGCCGACACCGACGAGTCGCCTGCCACCAGGATCGGATCGTCGCCGGGGAGGGTGATGACCGACGTGCCGGTGACCTTCCCGCCCTCCCAGACCGCCCCGCTCGGCAACGAGACCTTCTGTCCGGGGGCGGGCTGGCCGCTATTGGCCATGGCCAGGATGTCCGGCATCGCCATCACCGGCGGGCGCGCGGCCGAAGGGCGCTTCGAGTCCGGCGGAGTCCGCACATCGGAGCTCATTTGTTTCTCCACATTCGCATCTACTTTCTCGGCCGTGTGCGCAGATCAACACCCGCGAGCAATTACTCGTCCCAGTTGAGGAACTCGTTCATCTCGCCGATGCCGGTGGGCGTGCCGACTCGCTCGCGATCGGACTTCACGCCCGGCCGTGGCACAAGTTCCGGACGGTTGCGCCCATTTCTGGCGTCGTCGGTTTTCGCCCACACGAGCCAGCGCAGTGAATCGGTGATGTCGGCGAGCAAGAACTGGTCGAGTTGCCAGCGGTAGGTGTCGGGGTTCATCGCACGGAACAGCGCGGATTCGGCGGGCAGCCATCGGATGATCGCCTTCAGCTCACGCCAGCCGAGCACTTCGGTGCCGAGCTGATGCAATCGCAAGCCGAGCGTGATCAGGTCGTATTCGATAGCCTCGCAATGCTCTTCGAGAAGAGCATCGAGGCTTAGGATTCCCCCAGGTTGACTCCCGAGTGGGTGCGCCACGCATCGAGCAACTCGTGGTAGGCATCCGGATCCATCTCATCCAGCACGGCGAGCGACTCGGCGGACAAAGTCAGCTCCAGCAGCGTGTACATCGCGTCGACATCGCCGAGGCGGCGGATTCGGCGGATCAGGCCCGGCTTGAGGTAGGACAGGGACGGCAGGTGCAATTCGACACCGTCGACTCGGTAGACGAAGTCGTCCTTTACCTGAAGCGGGCGGTTGAGGGTAATCGGAGCTTTCGGGGAAGTCATTGGTTCGCAGACCCTTTCATGACGTTTAGGTGCGCAGGCAGTGGAAAGTGTTGGGAAATAAGGGCCCAACGGTGGCGGGCGGGCCTGCGCATAGGTGTGAAACCCGCCACCGCTGGGGGCTTTATCAGGCGGTCTTGATGCCGTCGTCGAGGTAGCGGTAGGCCTTGACCTGGGCGTCGTCCTTGAACGCCTCGATGGTGATGTTGAAGCCGGCCAGTTCCTTGGACACGAACTTGCGCTCCTGAACCTGCGAGATCGAGGCATTCGGCAGCACGATGCGCATCTTCTTGTTCTCGCTCAGCATGTCGAACACCCATGCGCGGCGGGGCAGCACCGAACCGGTTTCCTTGATCGTGTACAGCTTGCCCGAGGTCGCCGACGCCGCAGTGGGGACAACATTGCCGTCTCCGAACACCTGAGTGAGGACGTCCTCGTCCCACACCGCGTACAGGGTGAGGCCGAAGCGGACCGAGTGCTCGGTCTGCAGGTTGGCGATGATGTCGGCGTTCCAGTCCTTGACCTGCTCGATCTTGCGCTCGCCCTTGGACTCGATGCCATCCTCGGAGACATAGCCGAGGGGCTTGAACGCGTCGACCGGCTTGGCGCTCGCGCCGACCGGCAGCACAGTGTTGATCGGGGCGACCAGCACACCGCCGGAGACGGAGACCGGCGTACCGGTACCGATGTACTTGCTAGAAGGTACAGCCATGTTCATTTCTCCCTTGGGATTGTTGCGCAGGCCCATGGGATTTCGATATTCAGTTGTGGCTCCCATGAGGGGGAGTCAGGCGAGGGCTATGCCTCGCACGTTTGATGTCGCCACAGGATGCTTGCCCGGTTTCGGCAAAGAGTGCGCCGTGACCCATATCCCCGAGCCAGCAAGCCTAGTTAGCGGGGTGATCATCGGGGACCGCGAAACCGCCCCAGTCGACGATCTCGTATCCGTCGGCATAAAAGGGCTCCGCAAGCTCCGATACGAGTAGCTGCTTCACTGTCTTGCCGCCCCAAAAAGACGCACCGACAGAACGGACCCTTTCCTTCTCGGCGCCGTTCATCAAATTGGCATCGTAGTAATCGCGCTGGAACTCGATCTCGATCTGCGCGTATTGCGTGCGGTCATATTCGAATGCTGGATGAAGGTCGAAGACATAGTTTCGAGGGAAGCGGTCAGAGACGGCGCGGACCAGCCGCGCATACCGGAACGGCTCCGCCATCCACTTCACCAGCAGGGTTTCATCCTTCTTGAGGCTGATTTCTCGTTGCGCCACTGCTATCTCTCCTTGTTCAGGCGATCAGTTATGTTGTGTTGCGACACATTTCAGAGCCCTTTGCCGCGAACGATCAGGTCGGCGACGATTACCTGCCGTGGGGCAGCGGTCGCCGGATCGGTATCGTTCTCGAGCCCGACATCCTCGATGTACTCGCACCACACACTGCCGAGGTAACCCGGCGCGGCAGCCGAGAGGATGGCGCGGACCAATCCGGCCAAACTAGCCGCGGTACCGGAATCGTCGGTGCATTCGAGTACAACGCGGGGACGATCCAGGATCAGGTTCGGGCCGCGGCGACCTTCTCGATCTTCGACGTCCTGCCGCAATTTCCGGTCGTTCCGCGTGACCCGCACCATGCGCGACGGCCGCGGCTCCGGAATCCGGGTGACCACCTTCGCGGTGTCGGAAGCGGCGGTGAGTTGCGCCGTCAGGTAATCGACCAGAGTCTTCTCGATGTCGGGGAACACGATTCGTTCAGTCATCGCGCTACCACCCTTTCGTGGCTATGCCTCATGCCGGGCTTGCTCGATCCGCTGGCGCAGTTGATCGACGACTCCCGCATAGGCTTCGGTCTTGGTCGCGGCCTCGAAGGACAGGCCGCGGGGATGGACGGCATACCAGCGGCCGTCGTCGGTCTGACTGGCCTGGATGTCGTCGAGGTCGTAGAACGACTCGGGATCCGGTACCGGCCACTCGCCGTTCTCGTCCTTGGTGACATGCAGGCCGGTATCGAACGCACCGGGCGCACCGCCCGGCGTGGCCGCCCAGCGGATCTCCTCCAGCTCGGGATGCACTCGTACACCGCGTTTTACGAGATACTCAGCGACCCGCGTCGCCTGCTTGATCCCAGTCACGGTCGGTTCCGCTGTCTTCGGCGACTGCTTGCTCCGCCATTCCGGCAGGTGGATCACCGACAGCTCTTCGGCCAGCGCCTTCACCTGCGGATCCAGCTCGGCGGTGTCCGCTGACTCGGCAAGCTTCCCGCTCAGGGCCTGCTGGATGAACGCGAGGAACTCCGGCGTAACCAGCTGTCCGGCATCGGTCTTCACGTATTCCGGCGGCGGCTGATGATTGGCGAACTGGATGGATTCGACAATTTCCTTGTCAGACAACGTTTTTTGCCCCTCGGTCGGCGTTTGCCCCGAAAGGGGCATGAAAAAACCCAACTCCGACAACGGAGCTGGGTTAGAGATACGAAATATGGCTCTCGCCGGGCTGATCGGCGACTGTCAGTTAGTACGGATTCATCATGATTGTTCGCGGTGTGACCTGGCCGAGGATCTGCATATGCACTGCGGCGTCCACGATCTGCACGTGATCGGGCAGCATCGGCCCGCCGAGCGCAGGAGCCGGAACAAATCCATACATGGTGTCCGGGCCAACCGGACCCAACCGCTTCAATACCCTCTTGAACAACGGCTTGTCGTCGTCGCCATCCGGATCCAAGACGTCCTGGCTCGCCGCCGACAATGCGGAGAGAATCTGCGCATCCCGCATGTAGTCGTCCGACATATATTTTGACTTGTCCATAGGCATCAGCCAACCGGAATAAGGGGTGATCGTCAGGCTCAATCCGGTCCGTTGCCCCCAGAGTGTCATCCTCCCGAACGCCGATCTGGTCACCGCGATCCACTTGTCGTCACCGAACGGCAAGTCGACACCCGACGTCCACTCATCCACCACCGTCTGCCACTCCTCGGGATCACAGAGCCACAGCAACCCCTTCCGGAAACCAGCGAAACCGAGCTCACGCCACAGGTCGAGCAGAAAATTCGGAAGCAGACCGGCGTACTTCTCGAACCGTTCCTCAGGAGTGGGAACAGAAAAACTCGGACGACCCCACTTCCGGGTTACATCCTCGACCGGAAAAGACATCCGCTACCTCAGAATCCACTCGACATTCAACAGATGGTCGCCTTGGCCCGCTCGAACCAAGCCCTCAGCGTACCTTCTCAGGTCGTCGGCCAACCCTCGAACCGCCCACTGGCTGCCCAGCGAGGAGTTCACGAAAGTGTCACCCATCTTGGGCAGCCCCTTGGCGTCGAGACCGATCACATCCAGGCCGCCGGCAACGATGTCCTGCTCATGCAGCGCCGCCAAATTCTTTGTACGCGCCTTCATCTGTTCTTCGGCATAGCGTACTGGCTTCTTACCGCCGAGCTTTGCCGGATCGTCTCGCAGCAGCAGAAGGGCTTTCAACTGCTCTTCGGCAAGAATTGCTTCCTTATAATCCTTGTTTGCCGCCTTTTGAGCCTTCCCTTTACGAGAAACCGTCTTCATATTGTGCAGCAACTCGTTGGCGGTCATCTTGTTGATGCCGGCGACCTGGCCAGCAATTTGGCGGGCTGTCTCGGCCACCTTATGCCGAGTATTTGCGGTCTGACCTCGGTTGAAAGCCACTGTATGCGTCGACGTCGTGCGCGGCCGCACCGGCCCGAATGCATTGTTCGGCATGGGTACCGGGCCACTGGCCAGTGCGGTGAGACCACGCCCTGGGCCGTGGGACGCGGCAAACCTGGCTCGCAGCGCATCTGCAAGCAGATTATCCAGTTCAGGTAGGCTGCGGGCTCCGGTGGCGTACTGGGGTTCGAGGCGGGGACCGAGACCGGACAATAGATCATTCAGTCCGGTACGCGTATTGTAAATACTCGCGCGAGCAGTTGTTTCAAGCCGTGCCACCGACTCGATGAGCCCCTCGATCTTCACATCGCGCCAGACTTGGAATCTTTCAGGGAAAGTACGGAATCGCTCGAGACTCGTCACCAAGTTGGCCGGTATGTTTCGCAGCGCTTCGCCAGTGCTGGTCACCCCCGGCATGTTTCGAAATCCGTTGGCGGCGAAACTCGGCAGATTGCGCATCGAGTCGAAACTGTTCTTCGCGACATCCGGAAGGCTTCGCCAGTTATGCGCACTCGAATTGGGCAGTGCCCGTCCGAGGATCGATGGCAGACCGCGTCTGGCAGCCGCCGCCGCGGCGGCTTCGGCGATTGCGATCTCACCACTGCGTAGTGCGGTTGTCCCGACACGAACAGGAGCCGCACCTATCGGCAGGAACGTGGTGACAGCCAGGGCCGCCGCCCAGTCGGTCGGCGCCTTCTCCATCTGTTCTCGCGCGACCTGCAGGCGAGCCTGCCCAGCAGGCGTGATCGGGTCGCCGCTCAAACCGTACATGGCGCCGCCAACCTTGTATCGCCACCAGTCGTAGACGGTGGCGCCAGAATCTACGATTCCGTTCCACACCAGACGGCCAGGTGCGGCGACCGCGGCCGACGACCGCTCATAATGATCGGCGGCTGCCGCTCGGTAGGCGGGATTCGTCGGATTACCGACAGCGAGCAGACCGGGCGCGAAATTGAAATTGGACACCAGGTCCGTACCCCAGCTCTTGAGGCTGTTGCCGACGCCGACAGTCCAGTCCCAGCCTTTTTGCACAGTATCGCGGCGGTCCGGGGGCAACCGAACCAACAGGGGATTTCCGTTCGGGTCGTAGTCGACGACAACACCGTCACGGTACCGTCGAACAAATGCCTTCTTGTCATCGTAGATGTCGGTGTACGACTTCTCCGATCCGATACCGTGGAAGGTGTCGAATAGAACACCGCGATGGTCGACAAAGTAGATGTGGGTACCGGCGGCCGACTGTTCTGTCCGACCCATAATGGTGCGGCCTTCGAGATCCTTGCCGACCTCCCAACGTTTGCCGTCGGCCCCTAGTTGCCAACCCTCATTGTTGCTGTCGAACTGACCGACAAAGATACTTTCGATGCCACCTTTTCCGTCAGGTCTGGCACTGGATACCGTCAAATTGTTGTAATTGTCGTAATGGTAGTTGTCGTAGAGCCCGTACTCGTTCGGCACAGCAACATCGACACCGACCAAATTTCCGTTCTCATCGAAGGATGGATTCTGAACGCCCTTGTAGTCCGGCGTCGCTACATACGTCCGATTAGGTGCGCCGGATGTCGAAGTGCCCGAGTTGAAATCTTGGGCATACATGCCGGAATCATGATTGTCTTTGCTGCCATAGAAGGCAGTACCATCAGCATTGACATTCCAGCGCTGCCAGCCCCCTGTGCCGTTACCCGCGACTCGGGAATGGGTGAAGCCGCCCTTTCCATCGGGGATCGTTTGATCAACGGTTTGATTGCCGTTTCCGAACGGAATTCGGTTGTGCACAATCCGGCCGTCGGGCAGAGTCGTGTCCCACTCGTCACCTGGCTTGCGACCTTCGGTATCAGGCAATCCAAAAATATCTGGGCCAGGTGTGGGTGCGGGCTGTGCTGGTTGATTCGGCTGGGCCGGAGCGGCGGGCGCGGTCGGCGCCACGCTCGCGGGGCCATTTTGTGACGGACCGGACTGTGCCGGCGCCGGTGCAAGCGCGTTGTTGTTCGGGTTCGGAACCGTGTCGGCCTGCGGCGGCCGGTTCCCGAACTCGTCCATAGGAGTGAATGCCTGCGGGTCAACGATTTCCTTCGCCCGGGGCAGCACCACCGGTACGGATGGCGACGGACCCGTTACGGGTGCGTTGATCTCCCGCACTGGCGGCACGGACAGCGGTGCAAACTGCGCATCATCGACCGCAGGCGAGTCGACAGTTTGCGCCGCAGAACGCATTCCGGCGCTACCGGCAGTGAGTTCCTTGCGTACGAATACGCGATCGACCATTCGCGCAGACGAATTCGGAGTCATGCCATGAAAGTTGTGTACGCGGCCACCGCGCAGCGCATCGGTGCCGTCCGAATACTCTGCTGCCAGACCGCTGTTCGACATTGCCGCCAGGCTCGAGGTACGCGCAGGAACCCATCGCGGAAAGGTTTCCACCGTCGGACGAACAGTATTCGTCGCCATGTCGGATCCTCGCTAACTCGTTCAGGCCCGGCAAGGGCGAATGCCGATCACTCCGATATCCTCGAGCGACAAGTGCAGACAGACGCCCAGCGTTCGGCATGCGAAATACGCTGCAGGCATGCAGGTTCAGTCATGGCCATAGGGCGCGCTGTAGATGGGCCTGGTTCGAACGGACGTCGCCTTCGCGGCGATGGCCGCGGCCGCGGAAGGCCTCACAGACCCAGCAGCGGCAGGACGAACGGCGCGAGATCGTAGGCCAGTTTCAGCAGGTCGAGAATGATGGTGAGCAATGGGTTCACCTCCTCTCGTCAGCGCTGACGGGATGAGTCGGGGACGATCCGCCCTGCGGCGATCAAAGTGTTGAACGCCAGGGCTTTTCGTCGACAGTGGTCGATGGAGCAGGCGCGGTGGACGCGCATCGACTCGTGGGACTGGTCGATGGTGAGTGGGGTTGCCGGAGTGGCGTGGTCTGCCATCTCGAGCAATGCCAGGAGGGAGGTGTCCATGTCAGACCTCGGATTGTCGAAAGGTCCGCGGTGCCGATCGGTTTGCGGCGTCGCTGGAAAGTTGAGCCCCACCCCCGATCAGGGGTGTCCGGGGGTGGGGCGAAACGCCCCGGTCGCTTCTTCCGTCTACGACCGCGAGCGAGAGGGGTCGGCGGGAGACGGGAGCGGAAACCGGGGCGGGTATGTGGCAGGCTCTTGCCCGCTTGTCATCGATCTCGAAGATGTTTCGGGGGCATGCCACACGTGTGAGGTAGAGCGGAAGTGCGCTGCTGCTTCACCATTCGCAGCCCCGACCACCGAAGTGGTCAGGCCGCAGCTAGCGAAAGCGCGGATGCGATTGGGGTAAGGAAGTTTCCCGAAGAGTTCGGGATGAAGGCGCAGCTATGGCGCTGCACAAAGCTTCACCTAAAGCGCGCGGGATGTCAACCCCTGGATACAGGATAACGCGAAAATACCAGGTAGATGGCTACTTTCGAGCACGCCGTCCGGTGTTGTCCGCCCTCGGAAACGACGATTGCCCCACCTCTTGCGAGGCGGGGCAATCATGTCTGCCCATTGGACGGATATGTCACCTGATGAGAATCAGGACATACCCGATGATTTGACTACGGCGTGGTCGGGGCCGGCTTGCCCGACGAGCCCGTCGCAAGCAGCTTGGCGAGGTCGACGATGAGTGTGGCCGAGCCGGTTTCCACCGGCGGGGTGGTGCCGGTGTCCTGAGCCGAAGCCAGGCCCGAACCGGCCATGACGATGCCGGCGGTAGCAGCGAACACAAGGCCGAACACGCGAATCTTGCTCATTTAGAAATCTTCCCCTTGAAGAATTTGTCCCTCCATCGGCGACCTGCTGGTAGCCGAGCAAGGTTTTTCTATCACAGGGTTTCGTCGGCTAGCGACCCTTCAGCCACTCCGGGAAGGGAGGTGTAATTGCCCATCGATAGCGGGGGACTCACCACGAGTATTTCGGAACAATGCCTGCAAATCTGATGTTCCACAGCGACTTCTGCGGTACACCGTGCGGCGCACGGCCTTCATCCACGAACCGGCATCTTGACGCCCTGTCAGTAGCACCCGGCACCGGTGATCCCTTGCGGTCTCGACGACAGATCCAGCAACCCCGGAGCATGGGCACTGGACAATTCTGCTCACCTATAGCTACCCAGCAAAGCGAGAGTTATGTTGTGATTCATTTCATAAGTAATCACTGTAACTTTCCGCGACCGCCAGCCGACCTGCGCCGAATTACGTTTTGAAGTAGCTCAATTCGAGCCTTTCACCCGACTCGCGCTCGGCGTCGAATGGGATACGCCAGATGTTCGTCCAACACTTCACCCACGATGTACAACTCCGGCCACCCCGGCGCCCACGGTCCGGGTAGCGGCGCGATTTTCCCAGCGTCCCTGAGTGTTTGGATGCGCCGCACGGTGAGACCCTGATACTCGTCGCCGAGTTCCTTTGCGAGCGTGGCGATCCCGGACGCGTTTAGCCGGTGCTGTCGCGCCTTCGTCACCATTGCCTCGTCCAGCACAACCGGCGCGGCGGGCGGGCAGACTATCCACAGGGCGGCCTGCACCACCGTACGGATCTCACCGGGCGCGCTCTCCGCGCCTTCGGTCATGGCCAACGCGATGAGATTTCGGTCGAGCCACCGAGCCAGGCCTGGAGTGGACGGGGAACCGGTGTATTCGAGACCACGGTGCTCACACACGAGTCGCACCCAGGACACCAGTACCGCGTGCAACTCGTCGGCGGCACGGGAGGCTGCGGGGTTGTATGGCAGTGGCTGCTCGCTCGGCCTACGGTTCATCCGATAGTCGCCGCGCGTGCTGAGCCGCGACTGCCGGGTGAGCGAAATGCCGAGATCCTCAGCGAGATCGGGGATTTCGCGGAGCAGCTCGGCGAGGGCGCGCAGTTCGATGCGGTCGAGGTAGAGGTGGTTGGGGTGCTCGATCATCAGGAACCGGCCTCGGCAGCGCATTGCGCAATGGTTGTCGTCATGGTGTCGCTTCCTCTTCGGTGGAATGCCAGTGGTCGAGCGACGTCACCGTGTGGTGGTCGCAGCGGAGCACGGGCGGATCGGGGTTGACGGCGAGCAGTTCGGCCGGTGGATGGCGCCAGCCCGCGTCGTCGCACATCGCGCAGCGGCGGGCGGCCTCGCGGCGCTGCACCGCATCGGTACGAAGGTCGTCGCCATGCGCGGCGTCCCACCGTTCCCTGGTTCGCCGGGCGTCGGCGCAGGCACCGCACGGCGGTGGCGCCGGATGGTGGCGGTGCACCGAGCATTGGCGAACGGGCGGAGCGGATCGCGCTCCCCTGGAAAAATTTCCAGGGTCATGGGCAGGGACAGGGGTTGCGATCGGCTCGGGCACTTGATCGGCAATGGGCCGAGCAACTGCCGAAGCCGCTGCCGGATCGGTTGTTCGAGCAACAGCTGAAGCACTTGCTTGCGTTCGAAGCTGTCGAGACTGCCCGGAAACCTGTCCGCCTTTGCGTCCCGCGGCGGCTCGCTTGCGGCGTCGGTCCTCGATTTCGGCCTTCGACATCTGTCGTTCGGTCCAGTCGTGGAACTGATAGCCGCCGTCCGCGATACTCCACAACCCCACTTCCACAAGCTTTTTCGCCTGCGCCGCCGAGCCGAGGCCGCGCACGATCGCGGCGGGCACGAAGCCCTCGGTGAGCTGTTGCATCGACCACGAACCCGCCCGCACCCACAGGCCCATCGCGGCGTTGCCCGCCGCGACGGCCTTGGGGTGGAAGCCGAGCTGGTCGTCGACTTGGAACCAGGGCATCAGCGGGTTCCCTCGACCACCTCACGGTTGATCGCCTCGGCGAGCAGCCGGGCGAGGCCGTGCCGGAGGTAGGCGTCGGTGTGCCGCCCGTCGAACAGGTAACCGCGGGCGTACGCGACGGCACCGCCCCAACTGCGCCAGTGCTCCGGCGACCACCACCGTTGTAACTGCCGCCGGGTCGCGATCTCGATGAGGCTGTGCCCCCAGCGCACCATGGCTTCCGGGCTGGACAGGCTGAAATACGCACTGAGGTCGGCGATCAGGCGCAGCGGGTTGCCCGCGGGCAGTGCGGTGATCGGATCCCCCGCCGCGGCAACCCAATACGCCGGAATATTGGCGATGTCCCGCTGACCGACGACGCCGTAGCCGCCCGGATCACTGCCGAGGCACCGACCGGCCGGACGCAACGGGTCCGCGATCAGCGCACACGCAACCACCTCCAAGTGCGGGAAGTGGCCCTGCCCGATGTCGGCCGCGAGATCGCCCGCGATACCCGCGCCCTGTGAATAACCGGCCAGCAGTACTCGATTGGGGGTTGCTTCGATCGCTTCGATCAGCGCCCGCCGACCCGCGGCGACGCTGTCCGCGAAGGCGACGTGTCGCCCGTAGTCCGCCGGATAGGGCACCATTCGCACGACAAAGCGCCGCGGGTCGAGGGCTTCGGCGAAAGCGGCGGTGATCGGATCACCCTTCGAATTCCAGGTTCCGCCGACGATCAGTACATCGATGACCTCACCGGGAGAGAGCAGTTTGCCGAATAGTCGGCGGCCGAAAATGGCCACGAGCCTTGTCCTTTCGTGAATGACATGACCGGATGAGCCCATGACGGCGGCGCCCGATCAGGTCGGAGAAGGTGAAATGAGAAGCGCGGATCAGCGGGGCGCGAGAGATGCCGGGCCGGGGCGTGCTGCCGCCGAGCGGCAGTGATCGCAGCTGTCGGTCTGCGCCGCAGTGGTTTCCAGCCGGAGGTTCGACGGGTGGGTGGCGATGGCGTTGCCTAGTTCGGCGCACAGGGGATTCGGATAGCCGTAGTCGACGTACACCATTCGGCGATCCACATCGACGACGACGCCGTGTTCGACGGCACCGCGTTCGGCCGTCGTTCCCGTGTACGTGACGCGCGCACCGATGTGGTGCCGGAAGATGTCGAGGGCGGGGTTCGCGCGCCGGTTTCGCGACAGCTTGCTCACCGCGGCCGCCGCTCGTCGTCGATCGGCGGTGCTGCCGGGTCCGGCGTGGCGACGAGTGTCGCGCTACGCACCCGCGCGTCCCGTGGATCGTGGATGAGAACCACGACGACGGCATGCGGTTCGTCGCCGCTGAGATAGGGAATGCCGGAGATCCCTGGGCGCCACGCGCTGAATCCGGCGAGCCTCGGCACATTCCGCACGGCGTGCTCGAGCGCCGTCGCTGCGGTAGCTGATCGATCGCTCAACACTGCCCATCCACCATTGGAGCCGGAGTGATTTGCGTCACAAAATGTTTGGTCGGTCGCGCCACTTCTGCGCGACCGGACCTGCCCGGCGACCGATGGGCATCAGTGACGGTCATCCCGCATCCCCTTCATCGGGCAGCAGGTCGAGGATGCGGCAATCCACCGCCGCGGCGATCCGAACAAGCTCGTCCACCGTGAACGAGCCGTGCGCGGCAAGCAGGCTGCGCAGGTCGGATGCCGGTAGCCCGGAACGTGCAGCCAAGTCCCCGAGACCGAGTCCCGCGTCGGACATGGCGCGCCGCACTTTCCCGGCAACCATGTGGTCTAGATGTTCCATATGGAGCACAGTAAGGTCCGTTTGGACCTGCTGCAACTCATCATGGACCTTTATTGACGAAACAGTCGGTAGCTGCGGGAATCCTCGGCGTTTTTCCGGCATGTCGTTTGCCAGGTAGCCGTTCGGACCTCAGAATGGTCCGTATGGGTGTGAAAAAGGTGGCTTCGGACATCAACCGCGCGGTCGGGGCAGAGCTCAGGGCGGCCAGAGCTCGGCGAGATCTGACGCGCCCGCAACTCGCCGCACTGACCGGTCTCGGCGTCAGCACGATTCAACGCTTCGAGAACGGCGACCGATCGCCGGACATGCAGCAGTTGCACGCGTTGTGCACCGCGCTCGATATTCCGATGCGGGAGTTCGTGGCGCTGGCGCTGCGCGACGTGGAGCGCCCCGAGGAGTAACGCGGCAGCACCGAACATCGCCGCCCGCCGTCACTTCGAGTCTCGGCGGCGCGAAAGCTACTGCGCCCGACAGTAAGTCGAAACTACTTCGGACAAACTGTTGCGGCGCAACAAGTCACGCCCGGAAAGCGGCACGAGCCGCTGAAAATCGACGGAAACCGCCGGTTGAGAGGGCCGTACGGCACCCCGCTGCCGTACGGGCGCCGCGCTACGCGCAGCGCGGATCCGCACCCCCGTCGACCACCACCGTGTCGTCGACGGCAACACCGATGGAAGCTTCGGCGTACTGGAGAACCGCTTCGATCGGCTCGACACCCATTACCCACGCCGCGAGTACGACGTCGCACAGCGTGCCAATGCCCTGCACAACTCGCAGGGCCACTTCATCCCCGATAGCCGTACCCAGCGTGACTGCGGCGTTGGTTCCCCGCCCTGCCGCAAACGGTCTGACTGAGTCGATCTGGTCCACGACTGTTATCCCCTTCACTTCGCTCTACCTTGAGCCCCAACTCCGAGACAGAACCGGACTGGCGTCCCGGAATCTGGCGTAGTTATATCCCATTAGTCGGGGGGTCGCTCACCAAAGTCGCCCTGCCGCAGAATGATTCGTTGCGCCCCTGGCTTACCAGCGACGCGCTGGAGGATAGCCACACATTTGCCTCAGGGTGCGCCGAAGGCAGCGCGGTACGACGGATGGCACCTCGAAGGAAAGGGGCGTTGCCCCGAAGTCGGTGCGGTCACTCACATTTCACGACGGGGATCGGATCGTATTTGACCGTCCGAGTCGTCCTGGAGACCTCCCGACCGGTGCGCCGGTCGGTGATGATGCGGGTGTCGGAGATGGTGAATCCCGGTGCCCCCTCGGAGGCGATGCAGTCCTTGCCTTTCGGGAGCTTGATGGTGGTCGGCTCGGTCGGCTTGCTCTTCTCACCGGTCACCGATTCGACATTGAGTGTCTTGGTGCCCCAGAGGCGCACGGTCACTTCCGAATCCGTGGTGACGGCCTCGATGAAGACGCCGTTCGGGGTGTTGTTGCGGAAGCGCAGATCGATCGCGCCGTCGAAGACGGTTGCCTCGCGCGCGGCCGGGTAGCGGGAGATGTAATAGCTGTGCTCGGTGTGGCCCGCGTCCTCCATGCCGGCGAAATACGCGGCGTTGTAGAGGGTGGTGGCGAACTGGCTGATGCCACCGCCGACGGCGGTGCTCGGCCTGCCGTGGTCGATGATGCCGGACTCCACGTAGCCTTCGGCGGTGCCGCGTGGTCCAGTGAAGTCGTTGAGCGAGAACGTGTCTCCCGGCTTCACCACCGCACCGTTCACCTTCTTGGCGACCACCTTGATGTTCACTCCGGACGGACCGCTGAATCCGTTGGTGGTGAAGCTGCCCATGGTCTCGACGATGCCGAGCCCCTGCGCCGCTTCGGTGGTCAGCTTCGGCTCGATCTTTTCGTAGACGGCCTGACCGGTCCGCTCCTGTGGCGCGGCCAGCAGGGCGGTGAACTGCTCGAACGTCTTCGGCCAGTTGATCTTGTCGCCGACGACCGCGGGCACCACCGTCGGTTTGCCGCCGTGCAGCGCGAACGTCGCGTCCTTCGCCTCGATCTCCGACGGCGCGAGCTGGGGCGCCAGCAAACCGACCGCGACGTTCTGATCGACGGAAAGCGCCAGCCCGCCTTGCCCATCGGGCACGAACGACAGCGTGGTGGCGATCTGCTCCGGATCGAGCTTGGCCGACGCGCCCTTGCCCGCGAACACGATCGGCGCCCGCACCGCCGGCTCGGCCACATCGCGCAGCGCCTGCTCGACCGCTTCCGGTCGCACGGTCAGCGGCGCGGGGTGCACCGGGAGATCGAGCGCGGCACCGGCGATCCACTTGTCGATCAACTCGGCGCGCGCGGCGGCAATATCGAGCACCCGGCCGGGAACCGGCGCGACGGCGACCGGTCTGGCCTTGTCGAAGGCGATGGTGCCCTCGACCGACGGCCGATCGTGCACGCGCAGCGCCGTCAGCTGGCGATCCAGCGCCGCGTCGTCGACGGCGGTGACGGCCGCGACGTCGCGGGTGGTGAACAAGGAGGTGAGCCGGGTGACGGGGTTGAGCGGTTGCCCGCCGATGCGCGCCCAGGTTGCGTCCCAGTCCACACCCAGTCCCGCGGTGCCGGGGACGAGCCTGGTTTGCACGTCACCGATGCGCAGCGGCAACTCTCGCTCGGCTCGCGGGGTGAGTTCCGCACGCAATTCGGCGTCCGCGGCGTCGGTATCCAGGCCACCGACATCGACACCCGCGACGATCGTGCCGCGCGGCACCTCCCCCGAGGACAACACCAAGTCCACCGCATAGCCGATCCCGGCCGCGGCGAGTACCGCGCCGACCGCGATGCCCGCCCGCTTGACCACGGTGCGGTTCAGCCGCTTCGCCGGCGGACCGGAGATGGGGCGCCGTGGCGGTGCCTGCCGCGCGCCGGACTCGGCCCGATGGGTGGCCCGCCTGGCGGGGGTGATCTGTAGTGGTTCCGTCGGCGCCGAGTCGCCGCCCCATTCCTGGGGCTGGTTTGCCTCGTGGGCCTGGGCCGATTCGAGCAGTTGACGTAAACCGACCTCGCCCGCCGGTTGTGGGCCGCGGCGTCCGGTGCTCGACTGGCTCGTCACGAACCGTCCTCCCCGTTCGGTTGAAATGGGACCCACACGATGCGAGTCTCCGCCAACGATAGTGGTCCACGCCGACAACGTCAGGCGAGCACCGAAGTGCAGCTAATTCCTTGCAAAGATCCCGGTGGGACACGCAAAGGGCCCCGCGCAGTTGCCGGGTCGGGGGTCTGGCAACTACGCGGAGCCGATCTGATTATCGGAGCGACGCGCGGTGCGTTACACAGCCGGACGAACCAGGATCTGATCGACGCGAGACAATCGAGAACGACGAGTGTCCGGCCACCGCGCACACGAGGAGATGGATGGCATGCAGCTGGGAATGATCGGTCTCGGGCGGATGGGCGCCAACATCGTGCGTCGCATCGTCAACGACGGGCACACCGCCGTCGGCTACGAACGTCGCCCGCACCAGATCGACGTGCTGCGCCAAGAGTTGGGGGACGACTTCCAGGGCACCACCGACCTCGGGGATTTCGTGCGGGCGCTGCAGACGCCGCGGGTGGTATGGGTGATGATCCCGGCGGGCGCGACCGGCGCCGTCATCGACCAGGTGGCCGCACTGCTCGAGCCAGGCGACATCATCATCGACGGCGGCAACAGCCGCTATCACGAGGACATCAAGCGAGCCGAACAGCTGCGCCCCAAGGGCATCCACTACGTCGACATCGGCACCTCGGGCGGCGTCTTCGGCCTGACCCGCGGCTTCTGCCTGATGATCGGTGGCGAGCCGGAACAGGTGAAATTCCTCGACCCGCTGCTGAAATCCATCGCCCCCGGCGTCGAGGCGGCCGAGCGGACACCGGGACGCACCGGCGAGCCGTCGATGGCCGAGCAGGGCTACCTGCACTGCGGGCCGGCCGGCGCGGGGCACTTCGTCAAGATGGTGCACAACGGCATCGAGTACGGCGCGATGGCCGCCTACGCCGAGGGTCTGAACATTTTGCACAAGGCCAACTACGGCGCCGAGCACACCGGCGAGTTCTCCGCCGAGGAGACGCCGCTCGAGCACCCGGAGTACTACCGGTACGACATCGATGTGCCCGAGGTGACCGAGGTGTGGCGCCGCGGTTCGGTGGTCGCCTCGTGGTTGCTGGACCTCACCGCGAGCGCGCTGTACGCCGATCCGAACCTCGATTCGTACGGCGGCCGGGTCTCGGATTCGGGTGAAGGCCGGTGGACGATCGATGCCGCCATCGACACCGGCGTTCCGGTGCCGGTGCTCAGTGCGGCGCTGTTCCAACGGTTCTCGTCCCGGGGGGAATCGCTCTACGCGGACAAGATGCTGTCGGCGATGCGCAAGGCGTTCGGCGGGCACCACGAGCTGCCTGGGAAATAGACGACGACCGCGGCTCCCAGCGGGAGCCGCGGTCGTTCGCGCCGGACGGCTAGAAGCCCGCGGCCTGGGCCAGCAGCTTGGCGACGGCTAGCGGGCCGAACCAGAACAAGTAATTGATTCCGTAGAGAACTGCCATGGCAGCGAAGTCCTTTCAGTCGAAGTTGCGGTCGATCCAGTCGATCGTCTGCATGCCGAACAGGTCGGTGCCCCAGCCGTAGAGGTCGGTGAGCATGCGGACCATGCTGCAATCGGTGGGCTGGTAGGTCACGTCGGTGCCACCGGCCCGGTAGATGTCGGCCAGCTCCCGCGAGTCCTTGGCGGGCACCAGCGACATCAGCGAGTCGTCGGCGGCGCAGGAGGTGATGGCCACCTTGGCCTTCGGCGTCCCGGATCGGCCGAGGATGTTCTCCTCGAACGCCCGCTGGAACGCCGGTTCGTCGGCCGGGCTGAGGCCCGAGGTGAACAGGGTGTTGAGCGGCAGGAACGGCAGCCCGAAGTAGGCGGGTGTCTGACACTGGGTGCGGAAGAAGTTCGCCAGCCCGACGCCCGCCGGGTTCAGTTTCGCGTTCACCTGCATCTCCGGGTACGCGGGCTCCAAGCCGAGCAGGGTGGCCAGCGCGAAACCGGAGCCCACCGAACCGTCGGCGACCCGCATGAAGTTGCGCGGGTTGACGACCATCCCTTCCAGCACAGCGGATTTCACGTCGAGCTCCGGCGCGTAGGTCGGCTGCAACTCGGCGGAGAAGGCCGCACCGACACCGCCACCGGCTATGCCGAACAGCGCCACCGGCGCTTTCGGGTTCAGTCCGGCGTCCGAGTGCGCCAATGCCGCACGGACACCGTCGAGTTGGGCGTGCGCGGCGAACTTGCCCGCGAAAACACCATGCGGCCTGCGATCGCCGTCGTTGCCGACATCGGAGATCATCACCGCGTAGCCCTTGTCGAACATCAGCGCCAGCGGGCCGAGCGCCGACCAGGACGAGCCGTCCAGCGGGTCACCGCCGGTCCACTGCGTGCTCGGGTGACAGGACCAACCGACGCTGTCGTTGGCCTCCTGATAGGAGATCAGCTTCTTCTCCGACACCGGCACACCGTGATTCGGGATCATCAGGATTCCGGTGCTGATCGTCGGCGTGACACCGTCATTGGCGGTGGTCACGTACATCAGCTTGTAGGCCTCGATATCGGGCGGGGTGACGCCGAGGAACATCACGTCGACCTTCTTGGCCTTCAGCAACGTCCCCGGCTGCTCGGTACCGGTCAGCGGCGGCTCTTGGTAGAACGGGTCGTTGGCGAGCAACGCCTGGAATGCCTGATCCGGCGGAACCGGCTTGGCGTTGTCGATCTGCCCGACGACGAATCCGTTGAAGACCTTGTCCAGTCCCGGCGTGGACATCTCTGGTTCCGCCGCAGCGGTTCCCGCGCACAACACCAGCGCGGCGGCCGTCGCAACGGCCACGGTAAAGCGTTTCATCTAGCGCACCGCCATCGTGTCGATCGGAGTCACCTGAATCTGCCTGGCCGCGGAATCCAGCAGCTGCGGGATATTGAACAGCGGTCGATGCGATTCCATCTGCACCTCGTACGGTGTCCGCATCACGGCTTCCAATGCGGGCCAGTTGTTCTCGACTTGAAACTTATACTTCGGCAGCAGCTCCGAGGTGATGTAGTCCCAGCGCGCGTCGAATTCCGACCAATTCCAGTCCGGTAGCGGCAATGTCAGCAGGCCTGGGCGTCCGTCGGCCATGGTGACCGGCATGCGCACCGGATGGAACTCGCGCGGTGGCGCGACACCGGCGACCGACGGCGATCCGGCGGCACCACTGACGTAGGTGATGGCCTCGCCGACGCTGCCCTTGTAGTTGCGCACCTCGTCCCACTGGTCGCGGATCGCCCAATACTGCTCGCGGCGCAGCAGACTCGCGTTGCCCGCGGCGATCCGGTCCTGATCGCCGGACGCCACGTCGCGCCAGGCGTTCATCACCTCGTCACCGAACAACCCGGCCGCCTGGAACTCCGCCAAGGCGGGCAGGCCCTCGGTGACGTAGGCGTCGTGCATGGGCATCAGGTCCGAGAAGATGTTCTTCTGCATCACCAGGATCATCCCGATGATGTAGCGCAGGTCCTCCGGCGAAATCTGCGAACCCGCCTCGGCCAGCGCCATCAGTCCGCGCGGAAGTTGCGCTACCGCTTGCGGACCGGCGGCCTGGTCGACCGCGGCGACGACGCCGCGCGCGGACTCGGAAAGGCCGGGCAGGGCGTAGATGTTGCCCATCAACTCGAAATCGATGAGCCCGCCACCGAAGTCGGCGCCGACCTGACCGCCCATGCCCGCCCATTGCAGCTCGCGGTGGTTCAACTGCAGGTCTTCGTAGTAGCGGTAGGACTTGATCAGGTTGCCGCGGTTGGCCTCGACGCCGGTCCGTGGATCCCAGGACCGTAGATCGATGCCCGCTTTGTTCGTCGCGTCGACGAGCCAGTACTGATAGAGCAGGGCGGCGTACCTCGTCGGCGCCACTCCCTGGGCGCGCGCCTCGTCCAGCAACCTGCGCAGCTCGACCGGGTCGTAGGGCAGTTCGGGGTTGACTCCGCCGGGACCGGTCGAGGCATCCCGGTTCACCAGCGGTAGATCCAGGTAGCGGTCCACATCCCCGGCTGCTCCCGCGGGGGCCGTACCCGCGAGACCGAGACCGACCGCGGCGGCGAGAGCCAGTGCCGTGGCACGCAGCGCCATACCGATTCGCATCAGCTGTTCAGCCTTCCTCTCTAGCTCGATTCGAGTAATTCGTAAAGCCGAGGAGATGTCCTGCCGGTAGCCACATGTCGATAAGACGTCGATATAGCGCCTCTTCGATTGCACAGCACCGATAGCACAGTAGGTGACGTGCAGGTAAACACAGAGATCAGCCCCCTAGCAAGCGCCGATATGACGAATGGTCGGCAATCGAAGGAAAGGTGTAACACTTAAGTTGCCTGCTAGTAGCTATTAATCGCCCGACGAGCGCTGGCAACTCTGGCGAAATCCTTCGATGAAATCCATGAGATACCTCACAGCACGAACAGGCGGTGCGCTGACCGACAAAAAAGGTGGCATCCGGTCGTCAGGGACGACCGAATGCCACCTGCTGTCAGCTGTTTTCCGTACTACCGCTCGATGATGGCGACGACGCCCTGTCCGCCCGCGGCACAGATGGAGATCAGCGCGCGGCCGGATCCCTTCTCCGCCAGCATCTTCGCGGTCGAGGCGACGATGCGGCCGCCGGTCGCGGCGAACGGGTGGCCGGCCGCCAGCGAGGAGCCGTTGACGTTGAGCTTGCCGCGATCGATCGAGCCGAGCGCGCCATCCAGGCCGAGGCGCTCCTTGCAGTAGGCGTCGGACTCCCACGCGGTGAGCGTCGCGAGCACCACCGAGGCGAACGCCTCGTGGATCTCGTAGTAGTCGAAGTCCTGCAGGGTCAGGCCATTTCGGGCGAGCAGCCGCGGCACCGCGTAGGTGGGCGCCATCAGCAGGCCGTCCGGGCCGTGGATGTAGTCGACCGCCGCGACCTCGCTGTCGACCAGATGAGCCAGCACCGGCAGGTTGCGCTCGGTGGCCCATTCCTCGCTGGACAGCAGCACCGTGGAGGCGCCGTCGGTCAGCGGGGTGGAGTTACCGGCGGTCATGGTGGCGTCGCCCGCCTTGACGCCGAACACCGGCTTGAGGGTGGCCAGCTTCTCCACGGTGGAGCCGGGGCGCAGGTTGTCGTCGCGGGTCAGCCCGAGGAACGGGGTGACCAGATCGTCGAAGAAGCCGCGGTCGTAGGCGGCGGCCATGTTCTTGTGCGACAGGTAGGCCAGCTCGTCCTGCGCCTCGCGCGGAACGGCGAACTCCTTGGCGGTGATGGCGGCGTGCTCACCCATGGACAGCCCGGTGCGCGGCTCGGCGTTGCGCGGGATCTCGATGCCGAGCATGCTCGGGCGCAGTTGGCCGACCAGCTTGAGCCGGTCCTTGTTGGTCTTCGCGCGGTTGGCGTCGAGCATCCACTCGCGCATGGCATCGCTCACCCCAATTGGAGCATCGGAAGTGGTGTCGGTGCCGCCACCGACGCCGGCTTCGATGCGGCCCTGGGCAATTGCGTCGCCGACGGTGACGACGGCCTGGAGGCCGGTGCCGCAGGCCAGCTGCAGATCGTGGGCGGGGGTGTACGGGCTGAGCTTGCTGCCGAGCACGCTCTCGCGAATCATGCCGTGCTCGCCGACCCGCTTCAGCACGGCGCCGCCGACGACCATGCCGAGCCGCTCGCCCTGCAGCCCGAAGCGGCTGACCAGGCCGTCCAGCGCGGCGGTGAACATGTCCTGATTGGAGGCGTGCGCGTATGCCTTGTCGGAGCGAGCGAACGGAATCCGGTTGCCGCCCACGATCGCGACCGGGCGGGTTGTCTTACCGGTCTTGGCGGTGCTCTTCGCCGAACGGGATTTGGTTGTCACTCGAGTCTCCAGGTCTCGTTGGGGGTGTCCGGCGCTCCGGAGTCCGCGTGGAAATCTCCACTGATCGGCGCCCCGTCGCGGTTGGTTTACATTAAACTTACTCTGGAGTAAGTTTGTTGTCGACACCGTACCCCGCAAATGTGTGCCAGCGGTCCACTGCCGGGTACCACCAGACCCGAGAACTGAACATCGCGGCGTGAGCGACAGTCGGTGGAGGGGGTAGCTTGCGTAACCTCGCCAGGGACCGTGCACGCCGCCTGTCAACACAGAAAAGGTAGGAACAGTGGCAGCCAGCAAGAGCAAGGGTGCTCCCAACCTCTACGGATCGTTCGTCCACTCGGCCCCCGGTCAGTTCCTGGCGAGCAAGCTGGGGCTGCCGCAGCCGGAGAACCTGCGTCGCTACCAGAAGGGCGAGCCCGCCCTGCCCGGACCTGTGCTGCTCGGCGGCAAGGGCCGGGTCGCCGAGCCGGTGCGCGCCATGCTCTCGGATTACACCTTCGTCGATTCCCCGAGCGCGGGAACGAAACTCGGCGCGCTGGTATTCGACGCGACCGGCATCGGCACGATCGAAGACCTGTCGCAGCTCTACGAGTTCTTTCAGCCCGCCATGCGCAGCATCGCCGCGTCCGGTCGCATCGTGGTGATCGGCACGACCCCCGAGCTGGCGTCGAGCGTGGACGAGCAGATCGCGCAGCGGGCGCTGGAGGGCTTCACCCGTTCGGTGGCCAAGGAGCTGCTGCGCGGCGCCACCGCACAGCTGGTGTACCTGCACCCCGAGGCATCGACCGGCGCGACCGGCCTGGAATCGACGCTGCGCTTCCTGCTCTCGGCCAAGTCGGCATTCGTCGACGGCCAGGTCATCCGGGTGGGCAAGGACGACGCCACCCCGCCGACCAGCTGGGACCGCCCGCTGGAGGGCAAGGTCGCGGTGGTCACCGGTGCCGCGCGCGGCATCGGCGCGACCATCGCCGAGGTGTTCGCCCGCGACGGCGCCACGGTGATCGTTGCCGACATCCCGGCCGCCGGTGAGGCGCTGTCGCAGACCGCGAACAAGGTCGGCGGCACCGCGCTCGCGCTCGACGTGACCTCGCCCGACGCCGCGGCGAAGCTGGCCGAATTCGCCACCGAGCGCTTCGGCGGCATCGACATCGTCGTGCACAACGCGGGCATCACCCGCGACAAGCTGCTCGCCAACATGGACGAGGGCCGCTGGAACTCGGTGCTCAATGTCAATCTCGCGGCGCCGCACCGGATCACCGAGGGCCTGGTGGCCCGTGGCGCGCTGAAGGACGGCGGTCGGGTGATCGACGTGTCCTCCATCGCGGGCATCGCGGGCAACCGCGGCCAGACCAACTACGGCACCTCCAAGGCCGGCGTCATCGGCATGGTCAACGCCGAGGCGCCGAAGCTGGCGGAGAAGGGCATCACCATCAACGCGGTGGCGCCCGGCTTCATCGAGACCGCGATGACCGCCGCCATCCCGCTGGCGACCCGCGAGGCCGGTCGGCTGATGAGCTCGCTGCTGCAGGGCGGGCAGACCGTCGACGTCGCCGAGACCATCGCCTACTTCGCCGGCCCGGCGTCGAACGCGGTGACCGGCAACGTCGTTCGCGTCTGCGGGCAGAGCCTGATCGGAGCATGATGACGCAGAAGATCACGCTGACGGAACCGCCGAAGAACGGCCCGCTGTATCTGAAGGCCGCGCTGGGTGCGGTTCCGCTGCCGCTGGTTTCGGCGCGTAAGTCGACGCTGCCGGATCGGGCGATTCAGCTCGATGGTCTGCAGGTGGATCCGGATCATCTGGCCGCCTACTGCCGGGCGACCGGCCTGCGGTTCGGCGATGCGCTGCCGCTGACGTATCCGTTCATCCTCACCTTCCCGATCGTGATGCAACTGGTTGTGCAGCGCGACTTTCCGTTCGTCGCGGTCGGTGCGGTCCACGCGGAGAACGTGATCGAGCGGGCCCGCGACATTTCGGTGAGTGAGCCGCTGGATATCAAGGCGCACATCGAGAATCTGCGGGAGCACCCGAAGGGGCTGCTCGTCGACGCGATCACCGAGATCAGCGTCGGCCGGGAACCGGTGTGGCGGCAGGTCACCACCTTCCTGCACCAGCAGCGCACCTCGCTCTCGGGTGGGCCGAAGCCGGAACCCAAGCCGGAAGAGGTTCCGCCGCCGCCGCTGCGCACCTGGCGGGTCGATCAGAAGACGATCAACCAGTACGCCGCGGCGTCCGGTGACCACAACCCGATCCACACTTCGGCGCTGGGCGCCAAGGCTTTCGGGTTCCCGAAGCCGATCGCGCACGGCATGTGGTCGGCCGCGCACATCCTCGGCACGATCGAGGGTCGCGTCCCCGGCAAGACCACCTATTCGGTGAAGTTCGGCAAGCCGATCTTCCTGCCTTCGACGGTGAACGTCTATGCCGATCAGGTGGCAGGCGGCTGGGATCTAGCCGTACTGAACCCGAAGAAGGGGTTCCCGCACCTCACCGCCACGTTGCGCTGACGCACGAAAGCACCGGAGCCGCACCTTCTTTCACGGCAGGTGCGGCTCCGGTCGTTTCATCGGTCAGCAGTTGCAATCACAGCAGCCGCAACAGTCGCCGCAGCCGCAATCGCAATCGCAGCGTTTGATCCAGGCGTCCTTGCGGTTGCCGGTGCACGGCTGGGTGTGGTCGGCGCAGCAGGCGTACCCGGTGCAGTACGAACCGAGGATGAGGGTCAGGGACTCACCGATGCCGGGACGGCGGTGCCCGGTGCGCCGCGAGTTCAGCTGGACCTCGCCGCGGTTGTGGGATACCGCGCAGGTGTGACCGGCGATGGTGCCGATGCCGTGGCCAAGTCTGCGGAGCACCGAGGCCAGCGGATCCAGCAGCATCCAGCGGACGGTGGGAACCGCGTCCAATTCGGCCGCCGCGACCGCCGCGCGCAGCTGTGAATCCGATTCCCGCAGTAAGTCATACGCCTGCGGCATGGTGGTCCCGGTGGCGGCGAGCGGATTGAA
The DNA here is from genome assembly GCF_019222765.1 of Nocardia iowensis. Lineage (NCBI taxonomy): Bacteria > Bacillati > Actinomycetota > Actinomycetes > Mycobacteriales > Nocardiaceae > Nocardia > Nocardia iowensis. Next base: position 8,650,262 of record NZ_CP078145.1, read on the forward strand.
CCGGCCGCGCGCCAGGTCTCGCTCGTAGTCCTGCACGGCATCGGCGAGATGCGCGATCCGGCCGAATTGCCAGCCCGCAGTACGCAATGCGTCCACGTTGTCCGGGCGATCGGCCAAAATGGCTGTGTGCGCGAAGAATTCCGATGCGCACAACTGGGTCGGCGCGGTCAACCGCGCCAACGAGTCCGCCCGATCCGTCATCGCCAGATCAAGCGCCGCCTGCTCCAACCGCGTCTGTGCACTCAGCGCGGCGACCAAGGGTTCGACATCTAGCCCGATCCGCTGCGCACTCACCCGCGCCTGCCCGGCCCACCGGGTGGACACGGTTCCCATCGGCTTACGCGCCAGTGCGGAAGCGTCACCGTCCGCCACGTGGTCACGAATCTTGGCCGCTGCCAGCAAGAGTGAAGCCGTCGCCGCCAGCCGCACACCGGGTGCATCCACCGACGCGACCGACGCCCGTTGCATGCCGCGCAGGGCACACCGTCCCGCCGTGCTGCGCTCGACCGCACCGCCGGACTGCGCCTCGGTGAGCATGCTCAGCACGATCGCGTCGACATTCGTTGTCGCACGGGCCAATTGACCGTGCCCGTCGCGCAGCCCCAGACACAACCCGCACATATGCGTGCGCCACTCCGCCGCATCGATGCCGTACTTCGCCGCGCCGTGCGCACACGGCCTGAGCAACCCGAACAATTCCGCCCCGTTCCCCCGGCTCGTTCCGAGCGAACCGGTCCGTACTCGATGATCTTCGCACTCTGGCAGGCAGGCGACCACGCGGCAACCGCTGCGCGGCCCCTCGACCCGGCTCGCGACGTGCGGGTGCTGCTACTCCGCCTTCTTGCGCCCCGCCAGACCGCGCCACGCGAGATCGTCGAGCAGGTCGACGGCCTCGGCGACCTCGATGCGGCCGCTGGCCACCCGGTCGGCGATGGCCTCGCCCGCGCCGATCACGGCGACCGCGACGACGTCGAAGTTGGTGCCGGGTTCTGGGTGTTTCGCGCTGGATTCGAGCAGCTTGGCGGTCAGTTCGATGACGCGCTCGCGGGCATTCTCGATCTCGGACGCGAACGCCTGCTGCCCGATGGCCTGGCGGTAGAGCACCTGCCAGGAGCGACGGTTGCGGTCGACGAAGCCGAGGAAACCCTCCAGCGCGACCCGCACCTGTTCGTGTGGTGTCAGCTGCGGGTTGCCTGCGGGCACCACCGATTCGATGAAGCGAAGTCCCTCGCGCTGGATGCAGGCGCGGAACAATTCGTCCTTGGAGCCGTAGTACAGGTACAACATCGGCTTGGATATTTTGGCCTCGGCGGCGATGGCGTCCATCGACGTATCGTGGAAACCTTTCCGCGAGAACACCTCGACCGCGGCATCGAGCATCTGCTGCTCACGAACCGCCCGAGGAAGTCGCTTCGTTCCGCCCGCCATCCACTCTCCTACCGCATGGTGAAGTTCATATATTACTCCAAGGTAAGTTCCGCGGGTCGGATTTGCTCACCAGTCGCGGGAACCGTGCCTCAGCCGTCGCGGGAACCGGGCCTCAGCAGCGCGGAAGGGCGCCCTTGAACGCGGCCATCCGCAGCACCGACGCGTCGACCTGGGCGGCGGGCAAGCGGCCCGCCGACACGGCCTGCTCGAGCTGATCGAGCACGCTGGGCACCGCGTCGGTGGTGATCCACAGCGCGTTGTCGGCACCGGCGACCAGCGCGGCCTCCACGGCGTCCGCGATGGACAAACGGTTGGTGATCGCGGCCATGCCGCCGAGGTCATCGGTGAAGATCGGCCCCTGGAACGGCGCGGCGCCGTAGTCACGGCCCTCGCGCAGCAGCGTCATCACCTGCGGGCTGATGCTGGCGGGCACCTCAGGGGTGGTGAGGCCGGGAACGTCGAGGTGGCCGACCATCACGCCCGCGCCGGAATTGATCAGGGCACGGTACGGGACGAGATCGACGGTCTGCAGGTCGGCCAGCGGCGGCGTGCGGACCGCGCCCCGGTGCGAATCGCCGGAGGCGGAGCCGTGGCCGGGGAAGTGCTTCAGCACCGTGCCGACACCGACCTCACGCATGGCCCGGATATAGGCGTCGGCGTATTCGGTGACCACGGCCGGATCGGCGGAGAAGGAACGGTCGCCGATGACGGAATCGTCGGGCTGGCTGCTCACATCGACATCGGGGGCGAAGTTCACCGTCACGCCGAGGTCCTTCAGTTTGCGACCCCTGGTCAGTGTCTCTTGATAGAACTGTTCGGCGGACATGGCGGGCACCGTCGCCCTGGCGGAGAGCGCCTCGCCGATCAGACTCCGAACCCGGGAGACGCGGCCGCCTTCCTCATCGATGGTCACCATGAGCGGCACCTTGGCCGTCTGCTTGACCTGGTCGAGCTGGCCCGTGCTCAGCAGCGACAGGTCGGTCCAGCCGCCGACGAATATGCCGCCCACCTGTTCGGTGCTCACCACATTCGCCGCGTCGGCCTGACCGGTGATGCCAACTGTCAACAGCTGCGCCAACTTCTGCCGCAAGGTGAACTGGGCGAGGTACCCGTCCGTGCACGCCTTTTTCCCGGATGTGGTTGCCTGCGTGGGCGATTCGGAGGTCGACTCGGGAATCACCGGTCGCGAAGGCGCGGAGTCGCTGCCACCGCCGGACGAGCAGGCGGTCGCGACGGCGGCCAGCACGGCGAGCACGAGCAGAGGCGTCTTCCGCATGGAAGTAAACCGTACTGATCGCGCGCGGCAGCGGGTAGGCCGGGCTCGGCCAGGGTAGCCTTGTTCAATAGCCGTGAGTCTCCCACCAGGAGGTCATCGTGCCCTGCGATCTGATGCTCATTGCCTACGACGGGTCCGAGAACGCCAAGCGGGCCATCGAATACGCCGGGCGGTTCCTCAGTGCGAACAGAGCGATCGTGCTGACCGCGTGGGAGCCGATGGTGCGGCAAGCCGCCCGCCTGTCCGGGTTGTCCGGTGTGATGCAGCCGGAATGGGTGCCCGATGAGGAGATCGAGGACGTCGCCTACGTCGACGCCCGCACCATCAATACCGAGGGCGTCCGGCTGGCCAAACTCGCCGGGCTCAATGCCGAGGCGCGCACCGCCGAATGCACGACGACCATCTGGAACGCCATCGTCGAATGCGCCGACGACCTGGACGTCGACATCATCGTCGCGGGCACCCGTGGCGCCACCGGCATCCGCGCCCTCCTGCACAGCAGCGTCGCCGACGCCGTCCTCAAACACTGCCACCGGCCGGTTCTCATGGTCCCACCCGGCAAAGAGCCCACCCCCAAAGCGGGTTAGCGCGCCGCGACTGAGATTTGGGTCGCTCGGCGGGTTGAGGTGCGGCGCGCGGAGTTAGGGTCGAGGGATCATGGATGGATTCCTGCTTGCTCAGGCCGAGGGGGTTGTCCGGGCGTTCGGTAGCCGGGTCGCCTTCGATGAGGCCGGGCACGCGGTGGCCGCGCTACGGGATGGCAGCGCGGAACTGATTGTCGGGGCACTACCGTTCGATCCGCGGCGGCCCGCCGCTCTCAGCGTGCCCGAACGTGCGCAACGCACGGTGGGCCCATGGCGGCCCTCGGCGCTTCCCGAACTGCCCGCCGTGCAGTTCGTCACCGAAATCCCCAGTGCCGCCGAACATATCGCGCGTGTGACGAAACTGATCGAGCAGCTCAACGATCCGGCGCAGCCGCTGCGCAAGGTGGTCGCGGCCCGGTCGGTGCTCGCCGAGGCGGCTGCCGCGCTGGAGCCCGAGCTCGTCGCGGCCCACCTGCTGACCCGGCATCCACACGCGAATGTGTTCGCGGTGGACCTGACACCGGCCGGGCGGGTCGGCGCGACGCTGGTCGGTGCCACACCCGAGGTGTTGATCGCCCGCCATGGCGACACGGTCACGCTGCGTCCGCTGGCAGGCACCCTGCCACGTCTCGCCGACCCCGCCGCCGATGCGGCCCAGGCCCAGGAACTGCTGGCCAGCGCCAAGAATCGCGACGAACATGCCTTCGTCATCGAGTGGATCCGGGAAAAGCTCAGCCCGGTCTGTGCTGAACTGTTCATCCCCGACGGACCGGAACTGATCAGCACGCACGAGGTATGGCACCTCGCCACCCCGATCACCGGACGACTGCGCGATCCAGCGACCACCGCCCTCGATCTCGCATTGCTGCTGCACCCCACGCCCGCCGTGTGCGGCACCCCGACCGACCTGGCGCTCGACACCATCGCCGAGCTGGAGGAAGACCGCGGCTTCTACGGTGGCGCGGTCGGCTGGTGCGACGCGTCCGGCGACGGCGCCTGGGTGGTCGCCATCCGCAGCGCCGAGTTGTCGGCCGACGGCCGGACGGTGCACGCCTACGCGGGCGGCGGCATCGTCGCCGCCTCGGACCCGAAGGCGGAACTCGACGAGACCACCGCCAAACTCCGCACTCTCCTCGGCAGCCTGAACTGCGTCATCCCGGCGCATTGATTCGCGGGTGAGCACCGCCGCCACCGCGGTACGCGCTGGCTATCGCCGGGAATCGACGGGCTGAACGCACCGAATACGGCAGCGGGCTGCTAGGTTGACCGGGAATGTGCCTGCATCGATGTATTGGAGTGCCGCAATGAAGTTTGCTGTTCCTGGTGTTGCGAGTGCTGTCGGCGGCGCCGTACTCGGCGTGATCGCGGTGCTCCTCGTCACGGTGGCGGTGCAGCAGAACTCGCGTCCGGACATCGACCGCAGCGGCGACAAGGACTCCTCGTTGCTGAACAACGTCGAGTACGGCAGTCGCTGAGCCGCTGACCCCCGCTTCACCCGCCGACTCGCGCGAACCCGCCGCGGCGTCGCGGCGGCACCTTGCGGCCTCGCGCATCCGCGGCTCGCAAGCGCCGCTGGGTAGACGCTGGTTCGCGGGCACTGTGCTCGCGGCGTTTCTGCTGACCTTCCTGCAGGCACCCGGCCGCACGGTCGCCGACACCAAATACGACCTGGCGCAGAACCCGCTGGGTTTCCTCGAACGCGCCAGCCACCTGTGGAGCAGCCAGGCCCCGATGGGCCAGGTGCAGAACCAGGCCTACGGCTACTTCTTCCCGCACGGCGCGTTCTTCTCGCTCGGCCATCTGCTCGGCCTGCCCGCCTGGGCCACCCAGCGGATCTGGTGGGCACTGCTGCTGCTGGCCGGATTCTGGGGCATCATCCGGCTCTGCGAGACCCTCGGCATCGGCACCCGGGGCTCCCGCATCGTCGCGGCCATCGCGTTCACGCTGTCCCCCCGCGTGCTGACCACCCTCGGTTCCATCTCCTCGGAGACGCTGCCGATGATGCTGGCGCCGTGGGTGCTGCTCGCACCGGCCGCGCTCGGTATCCGCTATCGCAATCGACGGCGCACCGTCGATCCAGGTCACTCGCCCGAGGCCGCACTTGGCCGAGCCCGTTCGGGACGCGCGCGCCGCGGTGGCGCGGAATCGGCCGCCGGGAGTGCGCTGGCGCTGGCGTTGATGGGGTCGGTGAACGCGGTCGCGACGGTCGCCGCGTTTCTGCCCGCATTCTTGTGGTGGGCCTCGTATCGCCCGAACCGGCAGTGGTGGCGGTTCACCAGGGCCTGGATTCCGCTGCTGGTGCTGGCCACCTGCTGGTGGGCGGTGCCGCTGCTGCTGCTCGGCAAGGTGAGTCCGCCGTTCCTGGACTACATCGAATCCTCCGGGGTGACAACGCAATGGGCGTCGCTGGCCGAGGTGTTGCGCGGCACGGACAGCTGGACGCCGTTCGTCTCGCCGGAGCGCATCGCGGGTGCGGTGCTGGTGACCCAGCCCGCGGCGGTGCTGGCCACCGGGCTGCTCGCCGCGGCGGGCATGGCGGGGTTGGCGATGCGGTCGATGCCGCATCGGGGGCGGCTGACACTGATCCTGTGCGTCGGACTGGTCGGCATCTGCGCCGGGTATGTCGGTGAGCTGGGCGGGCCGTTCGCGGAGTCGGTGCGCGTCTTCCTGGATTCCGGGGGTGCGCCGCTGCGCAATGTGCACAAGCTGGAGCCGCTGATCCGAATCCCGTTGGTGCTCGGCCTCGCTCAGCTACTCGCCCGGGTGCCGCTGCCTGCCTCGGTGCCGATGCCGGTGTGGCGCAGCGCGTTCGCGCATCCGGAGCGGGATCGGGTGGTCGCGGTGGCGGCGCTGATCCTGACCGCGCTCGCCCTGTCCACCTCGCTGGCCTGGACCGGCAGGCTGGCCCCGCGCGGCGCCTACGACCAAGTGCCCGCCTACTGGCAGCAGACCGCGGACTGGTTGGCGCACAACGCCGCCGACACGCGCGCGCTGGTGGTGCCCGGGGCGCCGTTCGGCAGTCAGGTGTGGGGATTGACGCGCGACGAGCCGTTGCAGGCGTTGGCGAGCACGCCGTGGGCGGTCCGCGACGCCGTGCCGCTGAACCCGCCCGGCACGATCCGCGCGATGGATTCGGTGCAGCGGCTGATCGCCGACGGCAGGCCGTCGACCGGCCTGGCGGCGACACTGGCCGGGCAGGGGATTGGTGTTCTGGTGTTGCGCAACGATCTCGACCCGGAGACTTCGCGTTCGACCCGTCCGATGCTGGCGCACCGCGCGCTCGACGGTGCGCCCGGTCTGACGAAGGTGGCCGAATTCGGTGCGCCGATCGAGCCCGCGGTCATCGCCGAGGATCTGGTCGCGGACGGCGATCTGCGGCCGCCGTACCCGGCGGTCGAGATCTACCGGGTGCAGGCGCCGAAGCCGGGCACGCCGACCGAGGTGCGCGGCGGAACCGGTGCGCCGCAGTCGTTCCCCGGCGCGTACACGGTGCCGCTCGACGCGGTACCCGTCGTACAGGGCGGGCCGGAAGTACTCGAACGGCTGCATCGCGACCCTGGCACCACCGACACCCCCGCGATGCTCGCCGCCGACGCGACCCGTGCCGGACTGCCGATCGGACCCGTCACGGTCACCGATACCCCGATGGATCGAGAGACCGACTTCGGTCGCGTGGACAATCACAACTCCGCGGTCCGCGCACCGGACGACGCGCGCCGCACCCACAATCTGGTACGCGACTATCCGGTGCCCGGCGCCGACCTGGTGCGTGGGGAATGGTCGGGGGCCACCATCACCGCATCCAGCTCGGCCGCCGACGCCACCCAGCTCGGCGGTGCCGCGCCGGGCAGCTCGACCGCGGCCGTCGTCGACGGCGACCCGGCCACGGCGTGGATCAGCAACGGCTCCGAATCCGCGCTGGGGCAATGGCTTCGGCTCGACCTGGCGAAGCCGGTCAACGCCGGTCAGCTGAGCTTTCACACCAGCGCGGCCGCCATCGGCGACCCGGTGAAGTGGGTCGAGGTGCGTACCGCGAACGGCACCGTCACCACTCGGATCCCCGAACCCGGTGCACCGGTATCGGTTTCGCTGCCCGCAGGCAAGACGCGGTGGGTCACCATTACCGCCATCCGCACCGAAAGCGGCAAGCGCGGTGGGCAGTTCGGCATCAGCGAGCTCACGTTGGACGACTACTCGGTCCGTGATCTGCCGGTCCGTGTCGACATCCGGCACCGGACCGTGCTGCCGCCGACACCGGCGGGTGCCCAGGTCCGCGGATGGGATCTCGGTCAGGAATTCCCTGGGCGCAGTGCCTGTTTCGATGCGCCGGACCGGGTGCGGTGCAGTAAGGCCCTCGGCTTGGCGCCGGAGGAGCCGGGCACCTTCCAGCGCACCCTTTCGGTGCCCGAACCGATGGCTGTCACGCCCGAGTTGACTGTCCGGACCCGGCAGGGTCCCGCGCTGGAGGCACTGCTCACCGACCACGACCGTCCGGTCGCCAGAGGCAAGGCCGATGTCGGAGACCTGCGCGGTGCCGCGTTCGCCGCGACCGATGGCGATCCGCGCACCAGTTGGACCGCGCCGGAGGACTCGGTGCGGGTGCTGACCGGCGCCAAGCCGACACTCACCATCGAACTGCCCGAACCCGCCTTGGTGACCGGGCTGGAGTTGACCCCGTCGCTCGGTGGTCTGCCTGCCGAGCCCACCTCGGTGGTGGTCGATCTCGGTGATGGTCCACAGGTGCGCGAGCTGGACCCCGGCAGTCCGGCCCGAGTCTCGTTGCACCCCTACGTGACCGATCGGATCGAGCTCAGCATCCGGACCTGGCGACCGGTGCTCGACAAGACCGCGCTCGGGTTCGCCCTGTCGCAGCCGCCGGGCCTGGCCGAGGTGACGGTACTCGGCCCGGACTACCCCGCACCCGCGGCACTAGACCGGGAAATCACCGTCCCGTGCGAAGTCGGGCCCACCATCAATATCGACGGGCAACTGCTGCGCACCACGGTCACCGCCACCGCGGACGAACTGCGCTCCGGTGCACCGATTCCCGCGCGTGTCTGCCCGAACGACTTCTTCCCGAACGATTCCGGTGAGCTGATGATCCCGCAGGGGCGCGCCGATGTCACCGTCGGGCCCACCGATCTGTTCTTCGTCGACCGACTGCGGCTCGACCGCGCCGGACCCACCGCCCCGGTCCGGTCCGCGTCCGGAACCCGGGTGCTGGTACTGCCCTTGAGCACGAATGTCGGCTGGCGCGCAACGACTTCCGACGGACGCACACTCGAGCCCGTCGTCATCGACGGCTGGCAACAAGCCTGGCTGCTTCCACCCGACGCGACGGGCCCGGTCACCGTCTCCTTCCCCATCGACCGCTGGTACCGGCTCGGCATCTTCGGCGGCCTCCTCCTACTTCTGCCCCTGCTGTTCCTGGCCATCCCCCGCCGCGCCGGTGCCGCGAAACCGGTTGACTCCGAGGCGAATACCACGCCGGAGCGGACCGACTCGGCAGTGGCGGGCTCGCCCGAAGCAGTCGTCGAGCCGGATGACGGTGGCGCCGAACCGGATAACGCTGGCGGCGGACCAGTTTCGGCCGTCGGCGCTCCGGACTCCGCTGGCGGCGACCCGGATTCCGCTGGCGGCGGAGCGGATTCCGCGCCACGAACCTGGGGTACCCGCTGGCTCGGCGTGATCGGCCTGGCGGCAGCGGTGACGGTGATCGCAGGCCCGGTCGGCACCGCTGTCACCGCGGCCGCACTCACCGCCGTCCGCTGCTACCCACGCCTCGCACCGCGAGCGTTGGTCGTCGTAGCCGGCGTGGGCACGGCACTCTCGGCGGCAGCACTCTCGACCGGCCCATGGCGTGCTTCCGGTGGCTACATGGGTGGTTCGCTGTGGGCACAGTTGCCCGCCTTGCTCGCCGTGATCGCGGTAGGCATCGCCGCGCTACCACCGGCTCGACCATTCGGGCTGCGCCGCAACACACCTCGTTGATAGTGTGACGCCGCGTGAACGAATGTGCCGAATGCGGTTTCGTCTACGACCTGACCCGCGCGACCGACGTGGCGCCGCTGGCCAGGGAGCATGCCGTGGAATACGCGGACCTGCTCCTCACCGACTCCCCGAAGCTACGGCGACGACCGCGAGCCGAGGTCTGGTCGCCCCTGGAGTACGCCTGCCACATGCGGGATGTCCTTCTCCTGCAACGGGAACGCGCGCTGGCCGCCCGGCGGATGACGACGCCGGAGGCCACGCCGATGGGCCGCGACGAGCGGGCCGAGCACGACGGCTACGCGGACCAGCGACCCTCCGACGTCGGCCGCCAGATCCGGGATGCCGCACAACTGTTCGCCAATGTGCTCGAACGACTGAGCGGCGACGACTGGGAACGGACGCTGATCTTCCCCTACCCCGAGCCGCAGGAACAGTCGCTGCGCTGGCTGGCGCTACACACCCTGCACGAGCTCCGGCACCATCTGCTCGACATGCATCGGCAGCTGGATACCTGACCCGCCATCGCTCGGCTCACGGCGCCGCGAGCCGGTTGTCCTCGTCGAATTCCCGCATCGGCTTCGCGCGGTCGCGACGGCGCGTCCACTGGCGCACCGGTTCCTCGATCAGGGCGTAACTGGCGGCCGCGATGGGCAGCGTGAACGCGATCGTGAGGATCAGGACGTATCCGAAACTCCCACTGAACGGCAGGATCCCGAACACCGGGAACACCACCCACAGCACCGCGAGGTGCCAGATGAAGATCCCGTAGGACCAGCGCCCGATGGTCGCGGCCACCGAGGATTCCAGCCACCGATGCGGCCGGGACGTATCACCGAGCACCAGCGGGGCGAGCAGCGCGAAGCCGATGATCGCGCCGAGCCCCATCTTCGCCGCGTACTGCCACGGTTCGGCGTGCGTCAGTCCGGCGGGCCCGCCGATATCGGTTGCCGAGACCAGGAAGAAGATCAGCGCGATGCTCCACATCAGGAGCTGATTACCCAAGAGTCTCCGCCAGTTCGATAGCTGTTCGCTACCAAAAGACAGTTCGGCCAGCACCATTCCCATCGCGAACCACGGCAGATATCCGGGCAGCCAATTGTCGGAATGAATCGCGTCCGGCGTCGGTACCGGAATGAAGTTCCAACCCAGGCACACGACCGCGAGGCCGAGCAGCACCGGCACCCGCCAGCACACGGCAGCACCGCGCAACCGCACCACCGCGAACGCCAGCAACGGCAGCACCAGATAGAAGGCCACCTCGACCGACAGACTCCACATCTGGGTCAGCCCGTCGGTCAGCGTCAATGGCACGAACACTTGCAGCAGCGCCAGATTCGACACCCACACCCGCACCGACGCCGTCCCGGCCGCGCTCGGCAGCAGCACCAGCACCGCGCACACCACCACCCAATACGCGGGCAGGATGCGGGCGGCGCGATGCCGCAGGTAGTAGCCGAGCGACGGCGCGCTGCCCACCCCGCGCGCCGCCGCGGCATGCGGGCGCCACAGCAGAAAGCCGGAGAGTGCGAAGAACACCGCGACCGCCATGTCGAACCGTCCCCACACTCGGCCGAGCACCGGAGTGCCAGCGGCTCCGGTCTGGAACGCGACGTGCGTCAGCAACACACCGAGAGCGGCCATTCCACGCATGCCTTCGAGCGCGGGCAGAAACCCGCGCGAGCAGGCCGATTCGGTCGCCGGGGCGGCGGCAGCGGCGGAGGTTGGCAATGTTGCGGTCATCGGACTCCAGTCTGCCTTGCCAATTCTCAGGTGATAACTCCGTGTTTCACATTTCGCGCTAAACTCGGGCGATTTCTCGGCCTTTTCCGGCCTCGGCGCCGCATGGTACGTCACCGGACTGTTAGTGTCGGGGCTCACGAGTGCCGCGGGAGGCCCGCCGTACTCGCCGGAACGACCCTGTTCTACGACGAGGAGAGTTTGCATGGCACTGAGTGCCGGAACCAGAAGGACGGTGGCCTGCCTGCTCGTGGGTCTCGGCGCGTTGCTGATTGTCGCCGCGCTGCTGATCCCGACCTACACCGTCGGCAAACTGGCGAAGACTCCTCTCGATCTCGAGATCACTACCATCGCGACCAACCAGCCGGGCGAGGAAAGCTTGGTGCTCGACTCCAAGTCGCTCACCGCGCCGGAGGGTGCCGCGAAGATCGACTCGAACGTGCCGCTGGTCTCGCAGCGCTTCCTCACCGTCGAGGAGCCCTCCGACGCCACCGAGATGACGGTGCAGGCGGGTCAGACGCTGCGCCGCATCGACAAGCAGGGCGACACCGGCCTGCTCACCGCGACCATCGACCGGGTCACCATCGACCGCAAGACCGGCGAGCCGGTCGACAAGAACCCGAACGGTTCGATCGCGGTCACGGTGAACAAGGAGTTGCAGCCGGTGGCCGACCCGGTGCAGCACACCGGTCTGCAGTACCGGTTCCCGATCGGCACCGAGGCGAAGACCTATCCGTACTTCGATCTCAACGCGCGCAAGACCTTCGACATCAACTACGTCGGCGAAGCCGAGATCAACAGCATGAAGGTCTACCACTTCCAGCAGACCATTCCGGCGACCAATCTCAACGACGTGGTGCCCGCGCCGACCAACAAGCTGACCTTCCCCGCCGCCAAGTGGGGTGTGCCCGGCGAGGGAGACATCACCATGTCGCGCTGGTACACCAACACCCGCGACGTGTGGGTCGAGCCGGAGACCGGCACCGTGATCAAGGGCGGCGAGCAGCTCCATCTGTTCTACGCGCGTTCCGGTGACAAGCCGGAGGTCACCGCGCTGAAGTCGCACATCGTGTTCGACGAGAACACCATCGAATCGCAGATCGCGGTGGCCAAGGAGAACATCGACAAGCTGTCGCTGTACGGGCGGATCATGCCGATCGTGCTCGGCGTGCTCGGTGTGATCGCGCTGATCGTCGGTGTGTTCCTCGGTGTGCGTGGTGGCGGCTCGACGCCCGCACCGGCGCGCAGCGGTGGACCGCTGAGCCAGCGTCCCGGTGGCACGGCACCGGCCGCTGGTGGTTCGCGTCGGGTGGACAATGATCCGCCGACCGAGCAGATCAATATCACCAAGCCTTGAGCTAGCTGAGGAGTTCGGCCCCCTGGTCAATGACCAGGGGGCCGTATTCTTTTCCTCGTGGCTCGACCGTCAGCGCGGCGAGGGTAGCGCGCGGTCGTGGTCGGCAGTACGCAGGACGACTACCGCGACCACGATCGTGGTCACGGCGGCGACCGCGGCGACGGTGGTGATGAGCGCCGGGATAGACCGGGCGAACGAAACCATCAGCGTCACTTCGACGGCGAGGCCGAGCCAGGTCAGCGTGGCGAGGGCGGTGCGGTCCACCGCGATGGCGGAAAGCATCGCGCCCTGCAGGACCGCGAGGATCGCGCCGTGCAGCGCGAACAGCCAGAGCAGTCCTTGAATGGGGGCGTAGTCCTGGCCCGCCAGCAGCGGAGCGAGCGGTGCGGCGAGGGCGGCGCCGAGCACGGCGACGAGACCGATGCCGGACAGCACCGCGAGCGCCGATCTGATCGCACGCGCGGAGTGGGTCGGTTGGGCCATCCGCGGATACAGCACGACGCCGACCGCCTGGGGCAACCAGAACGCGATTTTCGCGGCAATGGTGCCGAGTGCGTAGCGGCTGGCGTCCGCGTCGTCGAGGACCATCCGGACCACGATCAGGTCCGTGGAGGACAACGCCATCAACGCCGCTTGCACCTGGGCGGCCCGCAGCACCGGCAGTACGCCGATGGCCTGGACGACCTCGTCCTCGTCGGTGGCGCCGGTACGTGCCCGTGATGGCGGCGACCCGGCGACGAACCGGCCGAATACCGCGGCGACCGCGATACCCAACGCCGCGGCGCACAGGGCCAGCGCCGCGCCGCCACCGGAGGCGAGCACGACGAGCGCAGGCGCGACCCGGGCAATGCCCGCCGCGCCGAGCACCACACCCAATGCCCGAAACCGCCTGCCGCCCTGAAGTACTCCCTGTTCGCCGGACAGCAACACCAATGCGGGCGCGGCACCGAGCGCCGCCGCGCAGGCGGCAACACCGACGTTCAACGCACTGGTAACCACCGGCACCAGCGCCGCAACGACCACCGCGACAATCACCGCGCACCGCCACTGCAAGCCACGCAGGGCAGCAGCACTCGCGCCCCGGACCAACTCCCTGGCCACCACGTTCTGCAACGCCAGCGCGGGCACCGCACACAACAGCTGAACCGCGAGCAGGCTGGCGAACTCGCTGTACCCGGACACCCCCAGCCACCGCCCGGCCAGCAATTGCAGCAGATATCCCGCCACGTTGGCGGTCATCGCCCCCGCCGTCACCAACGTCAGATCCGCCACCACAGGAAACCGACGGACCGCAGACACGTGTGTCATCGTCCCACCCCGCCGCCACCAGCGCCGTCCCACCCCGCCGCGGCCCCAGATCACAGGGCTTCGGCACGGTGCACAGGCCATATCCCCCTGTGAACCGTGTGGAAGCTCTGTGGGTCGCGGCTGGCCACGACGGGGCGCAGACAACGGGGCTGCGACGGCGTGCGGGTAGAGCCGGGGGCCGCGCGGAACGTAGGGTGCACAAGCGTGAGCGAGAGCGGCCGTTGGCGACGCGAGCGGTGGGCGCGGTTCGGCCCGGCGGGGTACAGCGCGGTGCTGGCCTTGCTCATCATGGGGCCGCTGCTCGGGTCGGGGTATTTGTTGCTGCGGGATGCGGTGAGTACGCCGCGCTCGTATCTGACGGATTCGGCGCTCGGGCTCGGGGATGCCGCGCCTCGTGCGGTGCCACAGGATGCGCTGCTCGCGGTGTTGTCGCCGATCGTCGACGGCGGATTGATCGTCAAAGTGATCCTGCTCGTCGCGCTGTGGGCCGCGGGTTACGGTGCGGCCGTGCTGGCGCGCGAGTTACTGGGGGCGCCGGTCAGTGCGCAGTTCGTCGCCACCACGGTTGCCCTGTGGAATCCCTATGTGGCCGAACGCTTGTTGCAGGGCCACTGGAGTTTGCTCACCGGATATGCCGCGCTGCCCTGGGTTGTCCTGGCCGCGTATCGAATTCGCACCGCCTCGGTCCGCGCTGCCGGACGGCGAGAGACCGCGGGTGCGTGGGCGAGTTTGGCGGGATGCCTTGCCGCAGCAGGGCTCACACCGACCGGTGCACTGCTCGCGGGCATCACCGCGCTCGTGCTGGTGGGGCGACGACGGCTGGCCGGAGCCGCGGCGCTACTCGTCGTCGCGTCCGCGCCATGGTTGACGGCGACCGCGCTGTCGGGTGCGGGCAGCGAACCATCGGATCCGGCGGGCATTGCCGCGTTCGCCGCGCGCGCGGAACCCAGCCTCGGCACACTGACCAGCCTGGCCGGGCTCGGTGGCATCTGGAACGGCGAGGCATTACCCGACTCGCGCACAACACTTCTCGCGTTGATCGGCACCGTCGCGCTGCTCGCCGTCGTAGCGACGGGCTTGCGAGCGGTCTACACCGGCGCCGCCGACGCCAACGACCGATATGTCCGCCGGGCGCTCCTGGTGCTCGCTGGACTCGCCATCCTGTTCCCCACACTCGGCGCGACGCCGTGGGGCATGCACATCATGGAGTGGCTCGTCGCCCACGTGCCCGGTGCGGGACTGCTGCGGGACACTCAAAAGTATGTCGCCCTGGCCGTCCCCGCCTACGCGCTGTGCGCCGCGGCGGCCTGCGGCGGCGTTGTCGAGCGATTCGCCGCGACTGGATCCGGTCGGCAGCCCGACTCAACCCCGTCGAAGTCCCCCGCACCGGACGGGCTTGCCTCGCCGAGGGCGGGTCATGTCACCACTCGTGGCGCATTAACCGAGACCACTGTCCCGCAGACGATCCAGCACCCAACGATGACGCGTTGGGTCGCAACAGCGTTCATCGCTCTGCTGGTGCTGCCCTTGTTCGACCTCGCCTGGGGTGTCGGCGGTGCGCTCCGGCCGGTGCACTATCCGGCCGGATGGCAGCAGCTCGCCGGGCGGATGACCGGTCCAGGCGACGTGGCGGTACTGCCGGGCGGGATGTTCCGGAAGTTCCGGTACAGCGGAACGGCGCCGGTACTGGATCCCGCGCCGCGCATGTTGCCGCGCGACGTGCTGCAGACCGGCGAGCTCCCGGTCCGTGGCCGCACCGTGTCCGGCGAAGGCGCCCGCGCCCGCGCGGTGGAAACCTTACTGCTGCAAGGCGGTTCGGCTCAGGAGCTGGCAGGTCACGGCGTCGGCTGGGTGCTGGTCGAGCGCCGCACACCCGGACCGCTCGGCGAGTCGAAAACTACGCTCGCACAACTCGATCCGGTGTACGACGACGCCGACCTCGCGCTATACCGGGTACCCGGCGCCATCGAACAGCGCGATGACCCGCCGATACGCCGGAGCCTCGTCATTGCCGCCCACGCCCTCTGGGCAGCACTGCTCATCGGCGGCCCACTCCTCGCCGCAGCACGCCGACTACCCCGCAAACGCTGACCACCGAGCACGCCGCATGATCGACGGGACATGGCTGAGCCATTTCGCGAGTGCGGCCTCAGTGATGTTCCGATGATCATGGGACAACCCTTGGTGGGCGATCGACGTCGGGGTCAGTGGTCGGGGCGGAGCGCGATCAAGCCGGAGGTGTGTTCGCCTCGGGCCGCCGCGGCGAGGACTTCGTACACGCCGTTCCCGGTTTGCTCCCAGGAGAATTCGCGGGCCCGGGAGCGCGCCTTCTCCCCCATGACGGTGCGGGCGGCGCGGTCGTCGAGGAGTTCGCCTACCGCGTCGGCCAATTGGGCTACGTCGTCGACGAGCAGTCCGGTGACGCCGTCGACGATGGAGTCGGTGAGGCCGCGCGAGCTGCGGTAGCCGATGGTGGGCACGCCGTGCTGGGCGGCCTCGATCACCGCGAGGCCCCAGCCTTCCTTGCGCGAGGGCAGCACGTGCACCCAGGCGCGGGCGAGCAGTTCGTGTTTGCGGCGTTCGTCGACGTGGCCGTGGAAGGTGACGGCGTCGGCGATGGCGAGGTCGCGGGCGTCGGCCTTCAGGTTGTCGGCCCACCAGCCGTCCCCGATGACGTCCAGGTGCAGGCCGGGGACGCGGGTGCGCAGTCGGGCGACGACGGCGAGCGCGTCCTCGATCTGCTTGTGCGGCACCAGACGGGACAGCACCACGATGCGCGGGTTCGCGGTGCGGGTCGCGGTGGCGCCGGTCGGGGCGTCCGCGGGAACGGGCTCGGCGCCGTTGCGCACCACCGCGATCCGGGACTGCTCGACGCCGAGGGTGCCGAGCTCTTCGGCCGAGGGCAGCGAGACGGTCAGGTACTGGTTGCGCCGATGCACCCGCGGCGACAGCCGCGACTCGATCCACCAGCCGATCCGGCCGACCAGCCGGCCCGCGACCGGCCACTGTTCCCGGTGCCCGTGATGCACCAGCACGACCGACGGCGCCTTGGTCGCGGCCGTGGCGAAGAACGGGATGCCGTTCTGGGTGTCGATGACCGCGTCGGGCCGTACGCCGCGCAACGGCCCGAGGCCGAGCCTGCCGAGCGCCATCGCGGCCAGTGCCCGCGGGTAGACGGAGAAGCGGCCGCCCGCCCGGCTGATGTCGATGCCGTCGATGTGCTCGCGCTTCGGTGCTCCCGGGTAGCGGGCGGTGCGCAGGGTGACTTTGACCCCGCGGGCGGCGAGCTGCGCGCCGACCTGTTCGAGGTACCGTTCGCTGCCGCCGCCCTGCGGGTGCCCGGTGTCACGCCAGCACAGCAGGAGGACTTCGCGCACGGTCGAGCTTCTCTCGGTCAGGGTGTCCCGGTCGGGAACATCGGATATCGCGCTACACCCTAACCGACGCGGTGTGACGCGGTCCGTTGTCCAGATCGCGCGTGGTCGGCGATGCGCCGAACGGACATCGCCGAACACCGGAGCACCCTGGCGCATATCACCGGCAACTGCGGGTGGACCGGGATCCACCGTCGCGCCCGCCGTCGAGAGTGGTGCACAGCGGGCCTGCGGGGTTATGCGAGACTCGGCGCCGTGCTCAAAGAAACGCCCTCCGATGGTGTGCGACGGCGCGCGCCCCGGTTCGCGCGCCGGGCGACACTGCGCCGATCACTGCGGTTGCTCGGTAGTTTCCGGTTCGAGCAGTCCGATCCCGCGGTGTTCTATGGCGGTCTGGCCGAGGACAGTGCGGCGATGATCGGCGATTTCTACGCCGATCTCACGGGCCGGGCTTTGACGGGCGCGACGATTCTGGATGTCGGGGGCGGTCCGGGCTACTTCGCCGACGAGTTCGTCAAGACGGGTGCCCGGTATATCCCGGTGGAGCCGGATCCGTCGGAGATGCACGCGGCCGGGCTGTCGGTGGCGGGTGCGGTGCGCGGCTCGGGGATGGCGTTGCCGTTCCGCGACGACGCGGTGGATATCTGTTTTTCCTCGAATGTCGCCGAGCATGTGTCGAAGCCGTGGCTGATGGCGGACGAGATGGTGCGGGTGACGCGGCCGGGTGGACTGATCGTGTTGTCGTACACGGTCTGGTTCGGCCCGTTCGGCGGACACGAAACCGGACCGTGGCATTACCTCGGTGGCGAATATGCCGCGCGCCGGTATCGCCGGAAGCACGGCCGGGAACCGAAGAACCGGTTCGGCGAGTCGCTGTTCGCGGTGCGTGCGGCGGACGGATTGCGTTGGGCAGCGGGTACTTCCGCGGACGTGCGGACGATCTTCCCGCGCTATCACCCGCGCTGGGCGTGGTGGTTGGTCCGCATCCCGGTGGTAAGGGAGTTATTGGTGAGCAATCTCGTCGTGGTGGCGGCCAAGAAGTAGCGCTAGTGCTCCAGCCAGCCGCGCCGCCAGGAGCGCCGCCCGCACGGCTCGTGCAGCGGCTGGCTCCACGGCGATTCCTGAATGGCGAGCCCGACGGTCTCCAGCGTGGTCAGCCCGACTTGGTCGGCTAACGCGCCGACGACGGCGACGGCCTCGGCTGCCTGCATGGCTGCGGTCGCTTGCTCGATGGTCAGCGTCCGGCCGGGCAGGAAGGAGACGACCCAGCCGCCTGCGCCAACGCTCTTCGCTTGATGTTCGGTCTGGTCGCTGGTCATCAGCGATCGGCCGACCACTTGCACCGCCATGACTCGTTCTCCCCAATGGTGGTATCGGTTCAGAAATCGAGCGAGCTGATCAGTAGCTACTAGCATCCTCCGTCCAGCAACAGAACGCAATAGTGCGTTCGATGAAAAGCGAACCGACAGGTTGGGATTCGTCCTGCTCAGCGGGACTACCGGAATACCGAACTGGAACAGGTTACAGACAACCGAGGGGCAAAACTGTAACGTGTTCTCATGCATTACGACAGCTTGTTCATCGGCGGCCGCTGGACCGCGCCAGCCACCGCCGAGCGCGTCCAGGTCATCTCGCCGGTCACGGTCGAGCCGGTGGGCAGCGTCCCCGCGGTGGATCGGGCCGATGTCGACGCCGCGGTCGCCGCGGCGCGGCACGCCTTCGATCACGGTTCGTGGCCGTCGACCCCGCCGGAGGAGCGAGCCCAGGTGCTCACCCGCGCCGCACGGCTGATCGAGGAGCGCTCGGCCGCCCTGCTCGCCGCGCTCACCGCGGAGATGGGCGCACCGCAGATGATCGCGATGACGCTCAACCAGATTCCGGCGGTCGCCGCGCTCGACGCCTACGCCGGACTCGCGAAGTCGTTCCCCTGGAACGAAACTCGCACCGGTCTGTTCGGCACCGCACGCGTCAGCCGGGAGCCGCGCGGCGTCGTCGCCGCGGTCACCGCATGGAACGTCCCGCTCTTCCTCGCGGCCAACAAGCTCGCGCCTGCGTTGCTGGCTGGCTGCACGGTGGTGCTCAAACCCGCACCGCTGACGCCGATCACGGCCAACATGGTGGCCGATATCTTCACCGAGGCGGGCCTGCCGGAGGGCGTGCTCTCGGTACTGCCCGCCGAGGCCGAGGTCGCCGAGTACCTGATTTCGCACCCCGGCGTCGACAAGGTCACCTTCACCGGCAGTACCGCGGTGGGCAAGAAGATCGGCGCGATCGCCACCGGACAGCTCAAGAGTGTCTCGCTCGAGCTCGGCGGTAAGTCCGCGGCCATCCTGCTGCCGGACATGGACCTCGCCGGCATCCCGGTGCTCGCGTTCTCCGGCCTGATGAACAGCGGTCAGGGTTGCGTCGCGCAGACCCGAATCCTCGCGCCGCGCGGCAGGTATGACGAAATCCTCGACGCGCTGGTCGAACACGTGAAGACGATGAAGGTCGGCGTTCCCGATGATCCGACCGTGCAACTGGGCCCGCTGATTTCGGAGCGCCAGCGTGCGCGGGTCGAGGGCTACATCGCCAAGGGCAAGGCGGAGGGCGCGCGCCTCGCGCTCGGCGGCGGTCGCCCGGCGGGCCTGGATCGTGGCTGGTTCGTCGAGCCGACGATCTTCGCCGACGTGGACAACAAGTCGACCATCGCCCAGGAGGAGATTTTCGGCCCCGTGCTGTCGGTGATCCCCTACGAGACCGAGGACGAAGCCGTGGCCATCGCCAACGACTCGGTCTACGGCTTGGCCGGATCGGTCTGGACCGCGGATGTCGAGCACGGTGCCGAGATCGCCGCGCGGGTGCGGACCGGGACATCCGCGATCAACTGGTACGCGTTCGACCCCAGCGCGCCGTTCGGCGGCTACAAGAGCTCCGGACTCGGCCGGGAGAACGGCCCGGAGGGCCTCGACTCGTTCTGCGAGCAGAAGTCGGTGCTGATGCCCATGGGCTGGGCGGGCTGATCAGTCGGTCGGCATAACCACCCGCAGGACGGGCTCATTGTCGCGACCCGTGAGGCTCGGCGCGTCGACGATCTCGACGCGCCAGCCCGGGGGCAGGACGGCCTGCAAACGCCCGGCAGCGCGGCGCAGCGGCGTGCTAGCGGTTGCCAGTTCGAAACCAGCAACCAGGGGCGCGATGGACGCCCCGGTCTCCAGATCGGTCATGCTCCAACCACCTCTCGCGCGTCGATCCCATCGTTCGCCGCGAGCATCGCGGAAACCCGATGTCGATAGGGAAGTAGTTCAGTCGATCAGTTAACAGTTAGCAATCGGACTGGCAGGTCATGAGACCAAGAACACGGCAAGCATAGGCCACTTGTGCGCAAACCTCGCGCACCGGGCAACTACCCCATACCGCGTCTTGGCAAACCTTTGGGCGCTCGCACCGTGTGAACACTCGACCATTACCCATAGCACCACAACATGGGGTCCGCGCGGCGGGAAACACGCACAACAACCGATCATTGATCTGTCATTGTGATCTGGCCGTGGCAGCATGCCCAGCTGCACCGAATAGCCTGTCGCACAAACGAAGCCGCCCACACCAATGGAAATGGTGTGGGCGGCGTTGTCTTTTGCCGGGCGATTATGCCAAACGCTGCTTCAGCGCCTCGAATTCATCGCGCACGCCGGACGGCAGCTTGTCGCCGACGAATTCGAACCATTCCTCGATCAGCGGAATCTCCTTGCGCCACTCGGCGACATCGACCTTGAGTGCCTCGTCGACATCGGCAGGGTCCACCTTCAGACCGTCGAGATCCAGGTTCGCGGCGACCGGCACATTGCCGATCGCGGTGGCTTCCGCCTCCGCGGTGCCGTCGACCCGGCCGACAATCCACTCCAGCACGCGGGAGTTCTCGCCGAAACCGGGCCACAGGAAGCGGCCGTCGGCGCCGCGCCGGAACCAGTTGACGTAGAAGATCTTCGGCAGCTTGTTCGCGTCCGCGTTCTTGCCGAGGTTGATCCAGTGGTTCAGGTAATCGCCGACGTGATAGCCCATGAACGGGATCATCGCCATCGGGTCGCGGCGCACGGTGCCGACCTTGCCCTCGGCCGCCGCGGTCTGCTCCGACGACAGGGTGGCGCCCATGAAAACGCCGTGCTGCCAGTCGAACGACTCGGTGACCAGCGGGACCGTGGTCTTACGTCGCCCGCCGAACAAGATCGCCGAGATCGGCACACCCTGCGGATCGTCCCACTCGGGAGCCAGGATCGGGCACTGCGACATCGGCGTGCAGTAGCGCGAGTTCGGGTGGGCGGCAAGCGTTTCGGTCTCCCGGCGGTACCAGTCGTTGCCCTTCCAGTCGATCAGGTGGTCGGGCTCGCCCTCTAGACCTTCCCACCACACATCGTTGTCGTCGGTCAGCGCGACGTTGGTGTAGACGGTGTTGCCCGCCTCCATGGTTGCCATGGCGTTCGGGTTGGAGCTGCGGTTGGTGCCCGGCGCGACGCCGAAGAAGCCGTACTCCGGGTTCACCGCGTAGAGCCGGCCGTCCTTGCCGAAGCGCATCCAGGCGATGTCGTCGCCGAGGGTTTCGGCGCGCCAACCGGGCACGGTGGGCTGGATCATCGCGAGGTTGGTCTTGCCGCAGGCGCTCGGGAAGGCGGCGGCGATGTAGTAGGCCTTGTTCTCCGGGGAGATCAGCTTGAGGATCAGCATGTGCTCGGCCAGCCAGCCCTCGTCGTGGGCCATGGCCGAGGCGATGCGTAGGGAGTAGCACTTCTTGCCGAGCAGCGCGTTGCCGCCGTAGCCGGAGCCGTAGCTCCAGATCTCGCGGTCCTCCGGGAAGTGGGTGATGTACTTCGTGTCGTTGCACGGCCACGGCACGTCGGCCTGGCCATCGGCCAGCGGCGCGCCGACCGAGTGCAGCGCCTTCACAAAGGGCTTGTCGGTGCCCATCTTCTCGAGCGCCGCCTTGCCCATCCGGGTCATCACGCGCATCGAGACGACGACGTATTCGGAGTCGGTGAGCTCGACGCCGAGCTTGGGGTCCTCGGCGCCGAGCGGGCCCATGCAGAACGGCACCACGTACAGGGTGCGGCCCTTCATCGAGCCGCGGTACAGCTCGGTCATGGTGGCGCGCATCTCGGTGGGGTCGACCCAATTGTTGGTCGGACCGGCGTCGGCTTCGCTCTTGGAACAGATGTAGGTGCGCGACTCGACCCGAGCCACGTCGGAAGGATCGGAGAGCGCGAGGAAGGAATTCGGCTTCTTCTTCGGGTCGAGCTGCTTGAAGGTGCCCGCCTCGACGAGCTGAGTGGTCAGGCGGTCCCATTCTTCGTCGGAACCGTCGGCCCAGACCACTCGCTCTGGCTGAGTGAGTTCGGCGACTTCCTGTACCCAGGCGAGTAGTTCGCTGTGCTCGGTCGGCGCTTTGCCGTCGGATCCACGAAGACCAGGAATGGTCGCTGAGGTCATTGAAAACTCTCCTGAGATGGGCGGTCCCTACGATGTGTCGCCGCCTGGGCTTGCCCTTGACCAGCGCGAACACACCGAGCGCCACCATTGGCGGGAAGGCACCCGCTACGACCAGTCGAAAGCGCGCCCCGGCTGGACGGCGGACGAGGACTTAGCGGACGCCCAAGTTCCTGATTAGAGGTTAACGCGATGTGACGGCCGGTACGGAATCGGGTTCGTCACTATGTACCCATTCTTAAGAGTTAATCAACCAGCGAGATCCATCGATCGAGGATCGCGATATCCCGTTCGCATGCCGCGAGTTGGCCGGGTTGTTCGGCGACCATACGTCGTAAACGAGCCTCCAACTCCGCCACGCGCCGATCGGTCTCCACCATGCGGGCGGCGCTCGCCCGTACCACCCGGTCGGCCAGCGCCGTTTCGGTTTCCACCAGCGCGGTCGCGACTCGCTGTTCGAGCTGGGCTTTTACGCTGACCAGCGCGTCGGAGACCCATTGCCGCACGTGCGCGCGATCGGCCAGCTGGCCGCGGGCCCGCACCACCCAGCCGGCCGCGCCGCCGCCGAGCAGCAGGGTCACCGGCCAGCTTGCGAAATCCAGCGCGGGCACCAGCGAGAGTGGCGAAACCAACAGCCTGCCGAGGCCGACACCGGCCGACGCGCCGAGCACGATCATGAGGTGATCTTCGACACCACGGTGCCGCGGATCGGGGTCAGGGCCGACCCGCGGCGCGGGGTCGCGACGGCGCGACGGCAGGATCGGCGCCTGCGTCACACCGTCGATATGGGTCGCGAGCTCGGCGAGCCGCTGATCGATGGCGTGGTCGACCACACCGGTCAGTTCGGTGGTGGCCTGCTGCAACCGTTCCGGGTAGTCGCCGAGTTCGTTGCGGCGCATCCGGTCGAGGTCGGCGCGGGTCGCGACGTGCAGCGCCCGGATCCGGGCGCCCACCTCGGTCATCAAGTCGAGGCGAGCCAGGTGCAGCTGGCCGCGCAGTGTGGACATGGCGGTGGCCCGGCCGCCATCGCGTCCGGCGAGCAGCACGGCACGCTCCTCCCGCAGCCGGGCCGCCTCCGCGCCGGAGCGCAGCGCGGCCACCTGCTCGACGACCCGCCCTCTGGTGTCGGCGAGCACCCGTGCGGTCACCGCCGCGACCCGGCCACCGCCCTCGGCTTCCGCGCCCGCGGCCGCGGCGGTCAGTTCCGCGTGCAGCGCGCCCAACCCGGATCGATCCAGCAGACCCGCATCACCCGCGGTACGCGCCGCCGCCGCCAGCCGCGCCGAGACCGGCAGGATGTCCAGGTCCGCCACACCCTGCGCGGCCAGCAGTTCCAGATCACGCGCCAGCACCGAGCGCCAATCCTGGTAGGCGTGAATGCCGTTCATGGCGAGCAGGATTCGGGTGCCGTCCGCGCGCAGGCGGTGCACGATGCGCAAGGTGTCGGCGCCGATCGTGGTTCCCGCGTCCAACAGGATCAGCGCGACCGGCGACGGCGCGGTCCCCGACGGCGACGTGGTCTCCACCGCCGCACTGGCGTCGGCCACCGGGTCCGTGAGATCGATGCGTGGTTCGAAGCGAGCCAATTCGGTGCGCAACAGCGCGGTATTGGCATCGGCGGGTCCGATCAATGTCACCGCGCCCGCCGCACCGGTCCCTCGCACGGCGCGCAGCAGCGCGATACCCTGCGGATTCCAGCGCGCCACAACTGCTTCCAGCTCAGGCGGTTGGCCTGCGGCTGGTTCGGCCGTGGCGGCGGCGGGCGGGTCGGCGGGCAGGTCGAGCGGTCGATCTGAAGCAGTGGCCGGACCGGGCAACCGGTCCGGGCCGGGCGGGGGTTCAGAGACCGGCACTGCTCATCCGTTCCCATAGTCGGACGTAGCCGTTGTGCACGCGCAGGGCGGCGCGGCGGGCGACCGGTGGCATGTCGCTGGAGACGACGGCGCGCCAGCGGGCGGCACGGGCCATGGCGTCGTCGGCGTCGGCGGGAGCCGGGGCGGGGTAACCCGCCGCGAGATGGGCCACACCTGGGTGTGCCAGCCCCGCGCACAGGCCGAGCCACCGGGCGTCGTCGCCGAATAGATAGGCCTCCAAAATGTCTCGGGCCTTGCTGGTTCCCTCCGGAATCGCCCTGGCGGCCAGCCGGGTCAGCTCGTCGAGGAGTTCACCGCCACGCAGCGCGGAGACCTGCTCGTAGCGGCGGTGCAGCAGGCGGTGCAGCGCGTCGATTCCGCTTGCCGCGTGCAGGATTTGCAGCACCGTCTGCGGGGCGAGCGCCGGATCGTGGCGCAGTGCGGCGAGCGCGCAGGTGACGCCGTAGAGGTCCCAGCGTTGCAGCAATTGCTCGCGAACGGCCAGGTCCGGGCCGGGCGCGACGAACAGATCCGGCGAAAGCGTCAGCGCGGCATCATCATCGGCGGCCAACCTGCGCAACGCGGCCAGGTCGGCGTCGGTCATCGCACCGGCCCGTGTCCGCATGGCCAGCGAGGCGACCACCGGAAGCACCGGAATACCGATCTCCCTGCTGTACTTTTCGGCGGCGGTGACCGCGTCGCCCCAGCGGGCGCCGATCGCGTCGGCCTTGTTCAACACCACGACGGTGCGCTCCGGCGGCAGCGTGGCCAGAACGCGGCGGTCCGCGGGCGACGGCGCGGCCGACAGAACGTAGACGGCGATGTCGGCGTCGAACACCGGATCGGGCATGTCCGGCTCGTCGACCGGATCACTCTCCACGGCGGACATGAGGGCGAGCGCGTGCAGCACCGTCGACCGGCCCGCGTGGGCACGGCCAAGCACCTGGATGCGCGGCGGTTTGCGCCAGGCACTGACGGCGGCGCCAGCGGCGTAACCGATCTGCGCGTCCCGACCCGTGCCGAACCGCAGGTCGGCCAGCAGCCGGTCGAGCTGGTCGTGTTCGCGCGCTGGCACCCCGCGTTCCCGCAACGGCCCGTCGGACTCGGTGACTGTCGGCATGCTGCACCCCCTCTACGGTGCGCAATTCTTGCAGAAGTCGCAGGCGTTGGAAGCGACGACCGCTCAGCTGCCGCTGAAGTATTTGTTCACGGTGCGCACGGCCCAGTTCGGCGCGTACTTGGCGGCGGTAGCGAGGACCTTCGCCTGCGCGCCGATCTCGTAATGCACCCGGGGCAGCCGGCCGCGCTTGCGGGTGGCCTCCCAGATGCCCGTCGCGACGTCATCGGCGGTGAGCCGCACGCCGAGCGACTTGGTCGTTCCGGTTTCCACCCCGTCCACCATCGCGGTGTGCACGAACAGCGGCCAGATCGCGATCACCCGGATGTCGTGCCGCTCCCATTCGAGATCCAATGCCTCCGTGAGGCTTTTGACCGCAGCCTTGCTCGCCCCATAGCTGGCGAGTTCCGGCTGGCCATAGATCGCCGAGGCCGAACACAGGTTCACCACCGTGGCGCCGGGAGTGTCGCGCAGGTACTCGAACGCGGCGTGCGTACCGGTGAGCACGCCGCCGAGGTTGACGTCGATGATCGCCTGATGCGTAGCCAGTTCGAGGGTTTCGAACGGGCCCGCGCGCAGAATGCCCGCGTTGTTGATCAGGATGTCCAGTCGACCGGCATCGGCGTGGAATTCGGCGAGCCGCTCGGCCCATTGAGTGGCGTTCATCACATCGAGCACTCCGGTGTGCACGCTGCCACCAGCGCCGGTGATGTCGGCCGCGAGCCTGGTGAGGCCGACTTCGTCGATGTCGTAGGCGCCGACGTGGTACCCCTGCGCAGCGAAAAGCAGAGCCGTCGCCCGGCCGATTCCGGCCGCGGCACCGGTGATGAACACTGTCGGTCTGCCCATACCGGGCAGTCTAGTGCGGCGCTACCTCGAGCCACGGGCTTCCCAGACCCGCAGGCGGTCATTTACCCTGCATAGCAGTGGTCGGCGCCATAGTTGGTGCGTAGCTTCGCTTTTCGAAGGCGGCAACCGACCTCATCGATGAGGAGGTCGCGATGACTGCCGATGTCATCGGCGTTGGCGAATCGGAGCCTGCCCTAGGCGCGGGACGAAAGCCACTGCTGCCGAGTACCGATCCGTTCCATCGGCCGCCGAAGGGATTCGCGGCGCAGCCGCCCGGCACCATCCTGCGCAGCCGCAAGATCGAGCTCGCCTTGTTCGGCGTTGTGCCTCAGCAGGTCTCGGCCTGGCAACTGCTCTACCGCAGCTGCGATATGCACGGCACACCGGAAGCGGCGATCACCACGGTCCTGCTGCCGCTCGACGCGGAGCCGCGAGAAGACCGGCCGCTGCTTGCCTTTCAGACCGCGATGGACGCGGTCACCGAGAAATGTTCCCCTTCTTACGCATTGCGCTACGGCGCCCGCGCGCTCGGCTCGGTCACCCAGTTCGAGTGGCTGCTCGTCGCGAACGCGCTGCGCCGTGGTTGGGCGGTCTCCATCGCCGACCACGAGGGCCCGCGCGGAAACTTCGGCGCACCACGCGAACCCGGCTATCGCGCGCTCGACGGCGTCCGCGCGGCACAGCGGTTCGCGCCGCTCGGCCTCGGCCCCGGCACCCCGATCGCGGTGTGGGGCTACTCGGGTGGTGGCATGGCCAGCGCGTGGATGGTCGAGATGGCGCCAACCTACGCACCGGAACTCGACATCGTCGGCGCGGTCCTCGGCGCACCGGTTGGTGACCCCGGCCAGGTGTTCGCCCGATTGAACGGCTCCAATTACGCGGGCTTGCCCGCCATCGTGATCGCGGCCCTGCGCAGGCTCTATCCCGTGCTCGGCGCGATGATGCAGAACGAACTCACCCTCGACGGCAGGCGTTTCGTCGCCCGCGCCGAAACCTCGACGCCGTTCGGCGCCATCTTCGGCCTCGCCAACAAGCGGATGGACGACTATCTGACCCGCCCGCTCGACGAAGTGCTCGCGACGCCGGAATTCCAGGCCATGTTCGACGATCTGCGCCTGGGCAATTCGACGCCTACCTGCCCGCTGCTCGTGGTGCAGCCGGTGCACGACCAGGTCATCCACATGGACGGCATCGACGGCCAGGTCGACCGCTACCGGCGCGGCGGCGCCATGGTCACCTATGTCCGCGACCGGCTGAGCGAACACTTCTCCCTGCTGCCGCTGTCCACCCCGATGAGCCTCGACTGGCTCGCGGACCGGTTGGCCGGGCAATCGGTGAGCGACGAGGGCGACAGCACCGTGTGGTCGGTCGCCGCGTCGCTGACCGGAGCGCGCGGGCTGTACGAGATGCTGGTGACCGCGGCCAAGGTCGCGCTCGGCCGCCCGCTGCGGCAGGAGAGCGAGCCGGTGGCCAGGATCGCCCGCGCACGCGCCGCCTGACCTCCCGCTGGGCCGCAAGCCACAGTCGATTGCCGCGCCGCTGCGCCGATGCTGGACAATGGACGCCGTGAACGACGCCGCGAACCATACTGCCGAGTCAGTTCCGGGCCCGCCGTCCACAGGTTCGGCCCCGGCTGAGCGCGAGCCCCGCAACAGCACCGGCTCCCGCCTGTACCCACGGGTGACCAGTTTCCGGTCGCGCCGGGGTGCGCTGACCGCGACCCAGCAGCAATCGTGGGCCAGGATGTGGCCGACGATCGGCCGCGAGGTCGCCGACGAACCGCTGGACGCCGCCGCCTGGTTCGGCCGCGAAGCGCCGCTCGTCGTCGAAATCGGCTGCGGCACCGGCACCGCCACCGCGGCGATGGCGCAGGCCGAACCGCACCTGAATCTGATCGGCATCGAGGTATACAAACCCGGCCTCGCCCAACTGGTGCAGCGCATCGAACGCGAACAGATCGACAACATCCGGCTGTTACGCGGCGACGCCGTCGATGTGCTGGAAAACATGATTGCTGCGGAGTCGCTAACCGGCGTCCGAGTTTTCTTTCCCGATCCGTGGCCGAAGGCGCGTCATCACAAAAGGCGCCTGCTGCAACCCGCGACATTCGCCTTGATCGCCGATCGACTGAAACCGGGCGGTGTGTTGCATGTCGCGACCGACCACGCGGATTACGCGGAACACATTGCTGCCGTCGGTGCGGAAGAACCGCTGCTCAGAGGCTTGAACGAGACCACGGGTGGGGTCAGCGCGGAGAACAGGGACACCGCGCCGATCGGCTTCGAAAGGCCGGTCACAAAATTCGAAGGCAAGGCACATCGTGCCGGTAGCGCCATCACAGAGCTCATATGGGGGAAGATCGGATAATGAGCGAGCGCAGCGAGCGAACGATTAGCTCAGCCGGCCTGACGGTCATGACGGAGCCGAGCGTCAGCGAGGCGGAGGCATGAGCGTTAGTGAAATGGCCCACGAGGTGGTCGATGTTGCCGGGGAGGTGCCGGGAACCGGAGCGGAAGGTCTGGGCGGCGTACCGCCGGACGTGCGCCGGGTCCTGCTGGTGTGGGACGCCCCGAACCTCGACATGGGTCTCGGCGCCATCCTCGGTGGGCGGCCGACGGCGGCCTATCGCCCCCGGTTCGACGCGCTCGGCCGCTGGCTGCTGGCCCGCACCGCCGAACTCTCGGTCGGCAGCGTGCACCGGGTCGAACCGGAAGCCACCGTCTTCACCAACATCGCGCCGGGCACGGCGGACGTGGTGCGGCCGTGGGTCGAGGCACTGCGCAATGTCGGTTACGCGGTTTTCGCCAAGCCCAAGATCGACGAGGACTCCGATGTCGACGCCGACATGCTCGCGCACATCGAAATGCGCAGCCGCGGTGCCGGCCTAGCCGGCATCATGGTCGCCTCGGCCGACGGCCAGGCGTTCCGTGAACCACTCGAAGAACTCGCCGCCGCCGGAATACCGGTTCAGATACTCGGCTTCCGCGAGCATGCGAGTTGGGCCGTCACATCCGATACCCTCGAGTTCATCGATCTCGAGGACATCCCGGGCGTGTTCCGTGAACCACTGCCCAGGGTCAGCCTCGACTCGCTGCCCGACGAGGGCGCCTGGCTGCAGCCGTTCCGGCCGCTGTCGGCGCTGCTCACCTCTCGCCCAGCGCAAGGAGTCGCTTAAGTGTTCACACGCTGGGGCGATCTGGTCTACAAGCTGCGCTTCGGCGTCATCGGCATCGTCGCGGCCGCGCTATTGGCGCTGGGCGGGTACGGCCTCGGTTTGGGAGACAATCTCAGCTCCAGCGGGTGGGATGATCCGAACTCGGAATCCTCACAGGGTGCGCGGATCGCCGACGCCGCCTTCGGGCGCGACCACACCAGCGACGTGATCGTGCTGTACACCGCGCCCGAGGGCAAGACGATCGATGATCCCGAGTTCAAGAAAAAGGTCCTCGACAGCCTGAACAGTCTGCCGCGCGAACACCCGGAGATCACCAAGATCAACGGCGCCTACTGGCAGACCGAAACCGGGCCAGCGTCGCCGCTGACCTTCGGTTCGAAGGACAAGAAATACACCTTCGCCTCGATCGCCATCAAGGGCGACAACGACACCGAGATGTTGAACAACTTCCGGAAAGTGAAGGACGTCTTCACGATTCCGGGGGTGGATGTGCAGGTCGCCGGGCTGCAGGCGGTCGCGGGCACGCTCAACGACACCATGGCCGACGACCAGCACCGGATGGAGATCCTGGCCATCCCCGCCGTCGCGGTGCTGCTGTTCTTCATCTTCGGCGGCCTGATCGCCGCCGGGCTGCCGCTGATCGTGGGTGGCCTCACGGTGATCGGCGCCAACGGCATCGTCTTGTTCCTCACCGAATTCACCGAGGTGAATTCGTTCGTCGCGCCGGTCGTGTCGATGATCGGTCTCGGTCTCGCGATCGATTACGGCCTGTTCATCGTGAGCCGATTCCGTGAGGAACTCGCCGAGGGGTACGGCACGCCCGCCGCGGTGCGCCGGACGGTGATGACAGCGGGCCGCACCGTCGTGTTCTCCGCGACCATGATCATCGCCAGTCTCGGCGGCATGCTGCTGTTCCCGCAGGGCTTCCTGAAGTCGATCGCCTACGGATCGATCGCCACGGTCTCGCTGGCGGCGCTGACGTCCATCACCATCCTGCCCGCCATGTTGGGTGTGCTCGGACCGCGAGTGGACAAGTTCGGGCTCAAGCGATTCCGCAAGACCAAGACGGCCGAGGAAGTCGAGAACGGCTTCTGGGGCAAATCCACCCGCTGGGTGATGCAGCATCCGCTCAAGATCGCGATCCCGATCTGCATCCTGCTGCTGCTGTTGATCATTCCGGTCAAGAATTTGGCGTTCGGCGGCATCAACGAGCGGTACCTGCCGCCGGACAACTCGACCCGGCTCGCGCAGGCGAAATTCGACTCGATCTTCCCGCTGCGCAAATCCGATCCGATCCAGCTGGTGTTCGTCTCGTCGAACAGCGCCAATGTCGGCAAGGCGTGGGCCGAGGCCAAGCAGGCGCCCGGTCTCGCGGGCACTTTCGAGGTGCCGTCGCGCTCCAATACCGATCAAAATGTGTATCGCACCAGCGCGACCCTCGCCGACTCGGAGGACGCCGACCCGACCATCGAATATCTGCGTTCGATCGACGTTCCCGACGACGTGACCATGTACGTCGGTGGTCAGCCGGTCATCCAGAAGGACAGCATCGACGCGTTGCTTGATCGGATGCCATGGATGATCGCGCTGGTGCTGTTCGTCACCACGCTGCTGATGTTCCTGACCTTCGGCTCACTGGTGTTGCCGATCAAGGCCGCGCTGATGAGTGCGCTCGGATTGGGTTCCACGCTCGGCATTTTGACCTGGATCTTCGTCGACGGGCACGGTGCCGGTCTGCTGAACTTCACCCCGCAGCCGATCATGTCGCCGGTGCTGGTGCTGATCATCGCGGTGATCTACGGCCTCTCGACCGACTACGAGGTGTTCCTGCTGTCGCGGATGGTGGAAGCGCGCACGCAGGGCGCCTCGACCACCGAGGCGGTCCGCATCGGCACCGCGCAGACCGGGCGCATCATCACCGCGGCCGCCCTTATCCTGCTCGTGGTCACCGGCGCGTTCGCGTTCTCCGATCTGGTGATGATGCAGTACCTCGCGTACGGCATGATCGCCGCGCTGTTCATCGACGCCACCATTCTGCGCATGCTGCTGGTGCCCGCGACGATGAAGCTGCTCGGCGACGACTGCTGGTGGGCGCCGGCCTGGATGAAGAAGATCCAGCAGAAGATCGGCCTCGGCGAGCCCATTCTCGACGACGAGCGCCCCGGCGGCGGTGAGGTCGTCGACCTGGTCAAGACCACCCCGATCACCGACCCGGTCACCATGCAGATCCCCGCCATCAACGATGGCAATCGCCCGCGCAAGCCGCGCCGCCCGCGCACGGTGGAGGAGATCGAAGCCGAGGCGCCCACTCGGCGTCTCGACAAGATTCCGCCCGCTGCCCCCAAGCCGCCGCCAGCGACACCGGCGCCCGCCCCGCTCGATCCGACTCGCCAGCGGCCGACACCGTCCCCGGGCTTCCTGTCGGACCCGAGCATGCCGCGACCGGCTGCGCCGCCGTCGGCTACCGGGTCAGAGCCGAATGCGCAGCGGCCCGTGCCGTTCCCGGCGATACCGCACGATCCCACCGGTCCGCGGCCCGCTCCGCCTGCTTCGTCCGGCAGCGGCCGGCCCGAAACATCCTCGGGATCGTCGTTCTCGGCGTTCGAATCTCCTGCCGCTTTCGAGCCACCGGCGACGTCCTTCGAGCCGCCCGCGGTGTCCTTCGACCCCTCCCGACGTCCCGAGGCGAAGTTCGAGCCGACGCAGCCGACCCCTTCGGTAGATCCGATTCCGTCCGCGCCGACCTACTCCGAGTTCGTCCCGCCTCGGCCGACATCGCAGGACAGCACCGCCGCGCCGGACCGGCCTACCCACCACGCCGCTCCGGACCCGGCTCCCGCGGAGTCGGTCGACTCCGCCGACGCGGGCGACCCGAACCGCAACAGCATCGAAGACTGGATGGCCGGACTTCGTTCCTCCCGCCGCACCGGCAAGCCCGAAGAGGGCCGCCACCACGGCGGTGACGGCCGCACCGTCAGCGTCAACGAACTCCTCCGTCGCCGCGAACGGGAGTAGCCCCCGCTTCGCGCGAGTTCGCGGCCGCCTCGGCGAAAGCGCGGGCGTACCTGGTGCCCACGATGAGGAGTAGGACGCCGACGGCGAGGAAGGCGGCGACGCGCACCAGGCCGTCCAGGGTGGCCAGGTCGAACAGGAACAGCTTGGCCAAAGCTGCCGCGGTGACCAGCAATCCGGAGCCGAGGGCGAGCTTGGCTACCGCGGTGGCCTTGCCGAGATTGCGCAGCCCGTAGAACAGCGCGGCGGTGGCGGCTGTCATCCACAGGATGGTCGCGGCGCTGTGGCCGGTGAGGAAGCCATCGGCCGCACCGGTCGCGACGCCGATCGAAACCGTTGCGGCCGTGACCGAATACAGGCCCGCGATGCTCGCGGCGATCCACTGCAACTCGGCGGTATTCCGGAGACCGGGCAGTTGGCGCGCGCACCAGACGGCAACGGCGACGACCGCGAGGGCGAGCACCGCGCCGAGCACCGTCGCGACGCCCAAGTTCGCCTCCGAACGCTGCTGGGAGGCAAGGACTTCCGGGCCCGCGACAGTCAAGAAGGCGAAGACGCCGAGTACCGCGAAGGTCGCGCCGATGCCTGCGGTGACGCCCGAGCGCCGCTGCCCGGCCAGGCCGAGGAAGGCGAGGGCCACCAAGAACCACGCGGTCGGCAAGGTCCGCGGATCGGTCACCGAGACACAGACCTCGAGTAGTGCGATCGACCCGGCGACGGCGGCGACCACTGCGGTGTGGCCCGGAAGCTTGGTGACCGCGGCAACTTTCGGCACCAACGCGGTCCCCGCCACGGCGAGCAGGACAGTCGCGAAGATGCCCGCGATCAGCGCGGCGATCGGTCGATCGGTCGAATACATCCCCGGTGCGGCGAGCATCGGCACCGTCGCCAGCGCGAACATCAGCGAGGCAGTCACGTCGGTGGGCCTGCGCCGGACCACCGATACGGTCCCGGCCAACCCCACCACCGCAACCGCCGCGGCGGCGATGAGCAGCAGAGGCCGCTCGTCAGCCGAAAATCCACCCAGAATCGCGCTCGCGACGAACAAGAACGAGGCGAGCACCGCGGGCAACGTCCGAACCACATGCAGGTACGGCCAGTCCCGCACCAATTGCACCGGTAGAAAGGCCAACTGCAAGACGATGAGGAAGGCCAGCAGCGCCAACTCCGTGGTCAACACCGGCGACAGCACTGCCGCGCCGACCACGACCAACACCGCGAACGGCTGCGATTGCCACCGCATCGCCAGCGCGACACCGATGGCGGCGACCCCCAGCGCGACCGCGAAGCCGATCGCGGGCAACAGCCAATGGTAAATCGTGGTCACCGCAACAACATCGAGATAGGCGCCCGCAATACCGGTGGCCGCCAACGCGATCCCACCGACCCGGCCGCCGGTGCGCCCGACTACCCGCATCCCGGCCGCCACCAGTCCGGCCGAGAAGAGCGCGCCCGCGACAACTCTCGGCACCGGCCCGAAGAATCCAGCCTGCGCGGCCAGCACCAGCAGCATCACCACGCCGATCAATGTGACGGCCACACCCGCCACCGCGAGCAGCCGACTGATCACACCGTCTCGCTGCCACCACGACGTATGCGGCACCGGCGGGCCGCTTTTCGCCGGACGCGGCGGGCGTGTCCCCGGCGGAGGAATCGGCGGCGCCATCCCGCGCGCGGGCATTGGGGTACGGGCGCCCTGCGGCATTTGCGCGCCCGGGGGTGTAGTTGCGCCCTGCGGCATTTGCGCGCCTTGCGGCGCGGGTACACCCTGCGGCATCTGCGCACCCTGCGGCATCTGCGCACCCTGCGGCGTGGGTGCGCCTTGCGGCGTGAGGGCACTCGGTTGCATGGGTGCCTCTTGTGGCATAGGTGCGCCCTGCGGGGCCCAACCGAATACCGCGCCCGGCGGAGGCGCGAACCTCGGCACGTAAACAGGAGCCGAAGGCACCGCCGAGCCAGGCGGCACCATGCCGGGCTGGGCAGGCCCCCCGGGCCACATCTGCGCCGAAGCACCCGCCCTCGGCGACTCGGGAACCCGACCACCCTCGCTCGACTCACCCGCCGTGGATGCACCCCCCTCCACCGAAACCCCCTGCGCCCCAGCTGGATCCCCAGCAACCTGAGTCCGCAACAACTCCAAATCCCGCCCGAGCACACCCATCTGCGCCCCCAACGCAGAGAATTCCCCCGAAATGCGCGAAATCAGCGCCGGATCGATAGATGTGGTCATGACCCCATGCTCACCCCCACCCCACCCACGAACATGAGTAGTTACCCCCGGTAGACACCAGATATCTACCCGACTTCGGCCGCACCGATCCACGTGGCCCGGCGTCCGACCGACTCGACGGTCGGCCGACGAGCCGCTCCAGACGGACGTCGGCGCCGAATACATCCGCAGACGGCTACGCCGAATGGCTGTCCACTTCAGAGCAACGACATCGCACGCTGTCCATGCCCGACCTGGTGATTGCGGCCACCGCGGAACGCCACGAGTGCACAATGCTGCATTACGACGGCGACTATGACATCGTCGCGGCAGTCACCGGTCAACCGAGTCAGTGGGTGGTGCGGGCCGGGCTCGCCGACTGACCCCACCCAGGTGGAGGCGAGTCGGCGGCGGGGTTCAAGGGGTGCTGGTTTGCAGGGTGGTTACCTGGTGAACGGCGTTGATCACGGCGGTGCGTGGGGGCATGCGGAGGGCGCCGGGGGTGGGTTCGGCTGCCCAGTGCCAGCCGAGGGGGGAGTCGGTGGTGGGGAGCATGATGTTGCGGCCGCCGGGGATAACGACGACCTGGTGGGCGGCCAGGCTGCGGCGGACCGGGACCTCGACGGGGCGGGCGGGGCTGGGTGGCGCGACCAGGAAGGTCCAGCTGCGTGCCCCGGGGTCGGCGATCACGGGTGCGGCGTTCGTGTGGTCAAGTGCGGCGAGGACTTCACGGCCGAGTTCGGGCGGCATGACGATGGCACCGAGGACGGAGCCGGTGGTGACCATCGGGCGGCCTGCCACGAGCTGGACCGGCAGCCCGTACAGATGGCGCAGCAGATGCGCGATTTCCAGGGGAGAATGACAGCGCTCGAACATGGTTTCGCCCTTTGCTATCAAAGTTGCAGAAAGGCAACGGTATTCCAACCAGCGGCCGACGAGTCGTACGTAATGTCCCACTTTGCTCGATCGCAATGACTTAGCGTCGTACCCTGAAACCCAGCTGTAACAAAAGGAATTGGGTACATGGACGATTCGTCGATCGGCGTTCGCATCCGAATGTTCCGCGGCAAGGCGCTCACCCAGCGTCAACTCGCGGATACGGCGGGTGTCAGCGTCGACCTGGTGCGCAAACTCGAGCAGGGCGGCCGCCAGACCGCCTCGATCGCCAGCCTGCAGAAGCTGGCACGCGCACTGGACGTGGACATCGCCGACCTCATCGGCAAACGCGCGGGTGTGCCGTCCAGCGATCCCGATTCGGGCATCGTCGCTATCCGCCGGGCACTGACACCGGTGGACGATCTGCTCGGCGAGACGAACGAGGAGGCGGCGATCAGCCTCGACGACGCCCGCCGCGCCGTCGATTACGCGTGGGGCGCCTACTGGGTCGGCCGCTACGAGCTGCTCACCTCGATCCTGCCGTCCGGGCTCACCCAGTTGCGGGCCACCGTCCATGCCGCACGGAACGGTTCGGTCGCGCTCGCGAATGAGCTGCTGGCCCGGATGTATTGGGTCACCGGCTGCACCCTGGTGCACCTGGGTCAGACCGATCCGGCGTTCCTGGCGATCCGGCACGCACTCACGGCGGCGGAGGAGGGCAACGACCCGCTGTTGCTCGGCACCATTCGCGGCTCGGTCGCCTGGCAGTTGCTGGTCCAGGGGCGTTACGACGAATCGCGCGGTGTGGCGCTGCGTGCGGCGGCGAGTTTGGAGCCCGCCGGGGAGGTCACGCAGGCCCATCTGTCGGCGTATGGATCGCTGGTATTGCAGGGCGCGACCGCCGCGGGCCGGGCGCAGCAGGTGCAGGAGGCATTGTCGCTGGTCGAGGCGGCGAACGAGGTCGCGTTGCGGATCGGCGGCGATCGCCGGGACTACGAAACCTATTTCGGCCCTGCCCAAGTCGTCATGCAGACGGTCGACGTCAACGTGTCCGCCGAGCGGTACCCGGAGGCGTTGGCGGCCGCGAAGGCCATGCCCGCGAACGGCGGTCTCCCGCAAGCCTCGCGAGCCCGCCACCTCACCGACACCGCCGTCGCCTTGACCCGCACTGGTCAGCACCAGCGCGCACTCGACACCTTGCTCACCGCCGAACGGGTCGGCGGACCTGACTGGCTCAAATACCAGTCCTTGCCGCGGCACATCGTGTCCGAACTGCTCGACCACGACCGGCGAGTTCCGTTGCGCGCCTTCGCCCGGCGTATCGGTGTCAATACGTGACGAGCCGCAAGGTCTAACTTTTCTCCGCGAATCGTGCTGCGGCCCGGTCGATCACGTCGTCCAGGACCTCGCGCGAGCGGATGAGGTCGTTGATGGTTCGGTCGATCCGCTCGCGTTCGATCGCCAGCTGGGCGACCAGTTCCGGCGTGGCGGCTTCGTTCGGCCCGCCATCCACATCGCGCATGCACGGCAGCAGCTGCGCGATGGTCTTGCTGTTCAGTCCGGCCGCGAACAATTCCTGA
The DNA here is from genome assembly GCF_019222765.1 of Nocardia iowensis. Classification (NCBI taxonomy): domain Bacteria; kingdom Bacillati; phylum Actinomycetota; class Actinomycetes; order Mycobacteriales; family Nocardiaceae; genus Nocardia; species Nocardia iowensis. Next base: position 8,687,445 of record NZ_CP078145.1, read on the forward strand.
ATATGGATGACCCGATCCACCGCCCGCTCGGGATAGTCCCGATGCCCGCCCGGCGTGCGATCGGACCCCAGCAGCCGCTGCTCCTCGTAGTAGCGCAACGACCGTTCGCTGACCCCGGTGCGCTGGGCGAGTTCCCCGATCCGCATCCGCCACCTCACCTTCGCCACACGACTTGAATCTCACATCGATGTGAGGTTCTACCGTACCCGTATGACTCTCACGCACCGCACGGTGCCAGCAGCTGACCGAATTGCCAAGTGATTTCAAATGATTCGCGTCAGTGCCCCATGAGGCGGCGCCAGTGGGCGATGAAGGGGTGCTTGGCCGTGATCGAACCGAAGCGGAGGCGACCGCGGACCACCAGGTGCAGGGGGCCGATCGGCGGACCGGTACGGACCTTGTTGTTCACGCTGGAGCCGATCAGGTCGACGTCATTGAGGTCGACGGTCGCCTCCGCGGGCACGATCAGCGTGAGCGAACTGAAGTAGTCGTCCAAGTTCACCTCGACCACCTGGGTCGACATGATGGCCTCGGTGAAGTCCAGGGTGACACCGGAGAGCAAGTTGTTCAGCCGCAGCGACGGCGCGACATGCCAGGGCCCGCGCCTGCTCACCCCGGACAGGCGCGCGCGGATCACCGCCCCCGGATGCCCACCGGCCGGTGGCGGCACCGGCCGGTGCTTCACGAACGACGGCGCGGTGTTGACGAAGGTCGACGGCGGCGCGGCGGGCTGACCGGCCAGCCGGACTCCCGGCAGATCGATCAGCACGGCATTCAGCTCGCCGCGGGTCTTCGCGGCCAGCGCCGTGTCCATCCGCTCGGTGAACTCACCGAGCGAGAGCATGCCGAGCCCGACGGCCCGCTGCAGCAGCTGACCGACGTGCTCACGCTCGACGTCGGACACGCGTAGATCCCGGTCACCGATCGCGTCGCCGGAGCCGACGCTGTTGGATACCGATTCGGGTCCGCCCATAGTTCGAGATTACCGATCCGACGGCCGTCGTGTATCAGGGCAATCCCGGATTCCGGCGTACTACCAACGGGTGCGGGGGCCCGGCTTACTCGAGCCCCTGTTCTATCGCGTAGCGGGTGAGCTCGACCCGGTTGGCCAGCTGAAGCTTGCGCAGCGTCGCCTGGACGTGATTTTCCACGGTCCGATGGCTCAGGCCGAGACGTGCCGCGATCTGCTTGGCGGACAGGCCTTTCGCGACCATCCGCAGCACTTCGGTCTCCCGCTCGGTCAGTGCGGGGCGGTGCGGCTCGTCCGGGGCCGCTGGTGTCGTGGCCATGCGCCGATATTCGCCGAGCACCAGGCCCGCGAGCCCGGGGGTGAACACCGGCTGTCCGGCGGCGGTCGCGCGCACGGCCTCGATCAGCTCCGCCGCCGACGCGCTCTTCACCAGATAACCCGAGGCACCGGCCTTGATCGCGTCGAGCACATCGTCGCGTTCCGCCGACGCCGAGAGCACGAGCACCCGACTGTCCGGCGAGACGCGCAGCACCTCGGCGGTGGCCTGTGCGCCGTTTCCGTCGGGTAGCTGCATGTCCATCAGCACCACCGCGGGCCGCACCGCCGCCGCCCGCCTTGTCGCCGCGCCGACCCCGTCCGCGGTGGCGGCCACCTCGAATCCGGCCTCGGCGAGGTCGCGCGAGACCCCGTCCCGCCACATCGGATGGTCGTCCACCACCATGACCGAAATGGCCTCGGCCGCAGCGTCATCGGTCACGGCCCACCTCCTGTTCCTCGTCTGTGCCGGGTCATGTTCGCGGCACCCGGAATTCCCATTCGGTGCCGAAGCCGACCCCGCCGTCGATCTCGGTGAGCAGGTCGGCGGTCCCGCCGAGCGCCCCGATCCGGCCGACGATGGACCGCGAAACCCCGAGCCGCCCTTCCGCTTCCGCCTCCGCCAACCGGCCTGGCGGGATGCCGACGCCATCGTCGCGCACGCTGATCACCAGCTCGTCCCCCGTGTCTTCGAGCAGTACATAGGCTTTCGCGTCAGGGCCGGCGTGCAGTTCGACATTGGACAGCGCTGTCGCAACGGCCGCCGCTATCTCGGTGCCCGCCCAACGCCCGACCAGCACCGGATCACCGGGCGTCGAGACGAACACCGACGGCTTCGCGTGCACGGTCAGCAGCGGACGCAGATCGACTTCGGCGCCACCGGAATCCCCGCGATCGGCCTGTTCGCTGAGCAGCACCCGCAGCGCCACTTCCTGTTCCGCGGCGCGCTGGGCCAATTCCTCGGTGGGTCCGCCGATCTCGGTGCCGCGCCGCTTGATGTAGCTGAGCACCTGCAGCACTCCGTCGTGCACCTCGCGCGAAAGCCGTTCCCGCTCTTCGGTGGCCGCGGTCAGCCGGACCGCGCGTTCGAGCTGGTCCTGGGCACGGCGCGCGGTGTTCGCCGCCAAACCCAGCGCCAGGCCGACGGATACGAGCACCGGTACCGTGGCATCGGTCCACACGTCCTGTCCCCACTGGTCGCGCACGGTCAGCGCGACCGACGCGATCAACGCGCCGGACAGTATCCCCGCGACGGGTCCGCGCAGGATTGCCGCCCCGATCACCGCATTGGTGGCCCACAGGGTCGTCGGCAGCGTCTGATGTCCGTGGTACCAGCCGTAATCGGCGACCAGCCGGGTCGACGCCATCAGCGCGATCACCACGACGTGGTCGCCGAACACCACCCAGACGCGCAGCCGCCGCACATCAGGAACTTGCCACTGCGACAGCATGATCGCGGACGCGCCGGACCACACCGCCATCAGGGCGATCAGCACCCAGCTCAACCGCTGGTTCTGGTAGTAGGGCACCGACGCGATCTGCTGCCCCACCGCATACAGCAGCGTCACCAACCGCAACGCCTGCGCGGCGCGCCACAGCGGCGTGGTCGCCACGTCGGACGACCGCGGCTCAGCGCTGCGACGCACCATCGAACTCAGCCCTTCGGCCCGCCGTCATCGGATTCCGGCGCGGCGGCCGAGCCTTCCCCCGCTTCTTTCGCCAATGTCGCCGCCACATCGAACCGGCCGGGCTCCGGTTCGTCCGGTTCGGCGTCATATAGGTCCTCGCCGGTCTGTAGTTCCTCGAACATTTCCTCCGGACTGTCCGCGAGCAGCGACCGGATGGCCGTATTCATCACCGCGACGAACGGCACCGCGAGCAGACCGCCAGCGATTCCGCCGAGCACCACGCCCGCGGTGATCGCCAGCACCACCGCCAGCGGATGGATGCTCACCGCCCGGCCGAGCAGCAACGGTTGCAGCACATGCCCTTCCAGCTGCATCACCGCGATGATGATGCCGAGCACGATCAGCGAGGTGATCAATCCCTTGGTCACCAATGCGATGAACACCGCAACGAACCCGGCGACGAAGGCGCCGATGATTGGGATGAACGCGCCGATGAACACCAGCGAGGCCAGTGGAAGTGCCAGTGGCACACCGAGTATGCCCAGCCCGGCGCCGATGCCGATGGCGTCGACCGCCGCGACCGCCACGGTGGCCCGCACGAATCCCACCAGGGTGCCGAACCCGAGCTGACCGGCCGTGCGCACCCGCTCGCGCTGCGGCGTCGGCACGATCCTGGTGACGAAGTTCCAGATCTGATCGCCACCGTAGAGAAAGAAGATGAGGATGAACAAGGTCAGGAACAGGCCGGTCAACAGCTCGGCGATCACCGTCGCGGTGGTCAGCGCCCCGCTGGTGAGCCGGTCCTGATTGGACTGGATCGTCTTGACGATCTGGTCGCCCGCATTGCGGATCTGATCGTTGCTCAGATGCGGCGGCCCGGTGATCAGCCAGTCCTGGATCTTGTGAATGCTGTTGGTGAACTCGTCGGACAGCTGCGGCACACCGGCGACGAACTGCTCGACGACAAAGGTCATCACCCCGGCCACCAGCCCGAGCGACCCGACCAACGCGACGAACACACCGACCACCCGCGGCACCCCGAGCCGTTGCAGCCAGTCCACCAGCGGCGCGAGCAGCGCCGCCGCGAGCAGCGCGATGGCCAGCGGAATGACCACGGTCGCCAGCTTCTGCACGATCGCGGCCAGTGCGAGCGCCACCGCGAACAGGATCAGCAGTCGCCAACCCCACTCCGCTGACACCCGAACGATCGGATGCACCGAATCCGCGGCAGGCCGGGCCACGGAGGGCTTCCGCTTCGAGCTTGGCTTGGGGTCCGTCACCTGGCCGAGCATAACGAGCGCGGCACGGCGTTGTCCGTCCTCAGCATGCGCCGAGCCGGGTGAATCGCGGCTCACAGTCCGCGTCCGGCCGCGCTGAGGTGTGGCGGTCGCCTAGTCGGCTGAACAGCGCCGCGCAGAGCCGCACATGATCGAAACGCTAGATTGTTGGTTGTGTCAGCGCCCTTGGAAGCGGTCAAACAGACCATGCGAACGCGCTGGCCGCTGTACCTGACATCGATGCTGCTGGCCAATGCCTTCGGTGCGGTGCTGGTGTGGGCGTTCATCCAGTACGGCCTGCCCGTCCCCGAAGGATCGCAGGACGGTGCCAGGCGCACCGGCCTGCTCGTCCCTGCCCTGGTCTTCATCACCGGCGGCCTGCTCAGCATGGCTGCGTCCGCGCTGATGCTGCGCCCGGTGATGCGCTGGCAGATGCGCGGCGGTCCACCGAGCCGCCAAGAACAGATGGCCGCGCTACACGCCCCGCTGCGCCAGGCCATTCTGCATCTGGCGCTGTGGCTGATCGGCGGGGCGATCCTCGCCTTACTGATCATCACCGACGAGCCGAAGCTGGCGGGCGCGGTCATCGTCACCCTGTGCATGGCCGCCACCATCGTGTTCGGCTTCACCTACATGCTGGGTGAGCGCATCCTTCGCCCGGTCGCCGCGGCCGCTTTGACCGCGGGCACGTTCGACCACACCTTGACGCCGGGCGTCGGCACCAGGATGGCAATGACCTGGGGCATGGGCACTTTCGCCCCCACCATCGCCATCGTGCTGCTGTGTATCACCCAGATCTCCTCGGACGTGAAGTTCTCCGCCCAATCGCTGGCCATCTCGATCCTGCTGCTCTGCGGCGTGGTGATCATGCAAGCGCTGGCCCTTTCCATGCTCACCGCCTCCAGCATCTCCGACCCGGTGCGCCAGCTCAGCCAGGCCATCGACCGGGTGCAGGAGGGCGCGCGCGACGTCCAGGTCGAGGTGTTCGACGGCAGCGAGATCGGGCTGCTGCAGGTCGGCTTCAACCGGATGATGGAAGAGGCCGCCAAGCGCCGCCAGCTGCAGGAGCTGTTCGGTCAGCACGTCGGCGAGGAAGTCGCGCAGCGCGCCCTCGACTACGGCACCGAACTCGGCGGGGAAACGCGGTTCGTCGCGGTGCTGTTCGTCGACATGGTCGGTTCCACCGCGACCGCCGCCGAGCGACCGCCGACCGAGGTGGTGAGCCTGCTCAACGAGTTCTTCCGGATCGTGGTCGACGTCATCGACCGACACAACGGCTTCGTCAACAAGTTCGTCGGCGACGCGGCGCTGGCCATCTTCGGCGCACCGCTGGACCGGCCGGATGCGCCGACCGCCGCGCTGGCCGCCGCCCGCGAACTGCGTGCGGTGCTGCGGCAAGTACCCGGCCTCGATATCGGCATCGGCGTCTCGGCGGGCCTTGCCGTCGCCGGAAATATCGGTGCGGCAAATCGTTTCGAATATACGGTGATCGGCGACCCGGTCAACGAGGCATCACGGCTGACCGAACTCGCCAAAGACCAGCCAGGACGCACCCTGGCCTCGGGCAGCGCGCTGTATTTCGCCGATGAAAGCGAGCAGGACAAGTGGGAAACCGGCGACGAGGTACAGCTGCGCGGACGGCGCCGGAAAACACTTCTCGCCTATCCGAAGGAAGGCATCGACGTGCCGGACAGTGCAGACGCCGAAACGGTGCGTTCGTTAGGCTGACCGGGTGACGGCCAATGGGGAACTGGCAGGGGAACCTCCTCCGCCGCCCACGGCCGGGCGCCGCCGTGGCAAATTCTGGTGGGCCAAATGGGTGCTCGGCGTCGCCCTGCTGGCCTTATTGATCGCCGAGGGCATCTATCTGTGGCCGCGATTACACGAATCGTGGCGCAAACTCAGCGATATTCACTGGGGGTGGGTCGCCGCCTGTATTTGGCTGCAGGCATTGTCGATGAGCGGATTCGGGCGGGTGCAGAAACAGCTACTGCACGCCGGGGGTGTCGAGGTAAGTCAGCGAAAATCTGTCGCCGTGGTCTATGGCGCCACCGCCATGTCCGTCACATTGCCCGCGGGGCAGGTGTTCTCCACCGCCTTCACCTATCGGCAGACCCGGCGCTTCGGTGCCAGTCCGATCGTCGCCTCTTGGCAGCTGGTGTTCTCGGGTGTGGTCGCCGCGGCGGGCCTCGCACTGCTGGGGGTGGGCGGCACGCTGCTGTCCGGCGGAACCATCGGGCCGTTCAAGCTGATCCTTTCGCTGGCCGCGGTGGTCGCGCTGGTTGTGGGCGGCAACTACGTTTCGCGCAATCCCGGGTCGTTGGAAGCGCTGCTGCGCAAGGTGCTCGGCCTGGTGAACCGGCTGCGCAAGCGCTCGGCCGACCAGGGCACCAACAAACTCCGGGACGTGCTCTCGCAGTTGGAGTCGGTGGATCTCGGCAAGCGCGACGGCACCTTGGTCGGCGTGTGGGCGCTGGTACACCGGTTCGCCGACGTGGCCTGTCTCGGCGCCGCGTGTTACGCCGTCGGCGCCGATCCCCGCCTGGCCGGGCTGCTGCTGGCGTTCGCCATCGGCAAGGCGGTCGGCTCGATCCCGTTCGCGCCAGGCGGCATCGTCTATGTCGACGCGACGCTGATCTACGGGCTCACCGCGGCCGCAGGACTACCCGCCGCGCAGGCGGTCGCCGCCGCGTTCGTCTACCGGCTGGTGAGCTTCATCCTGGTGGCGATCGTCGGCTGGATCGTGTTCCTGTTCCTGTTCCGCACACCGCAGGACGACGACGCCGAGTTCGAGAAGGAATTCTCCCAGCGCCGGTTTTGAATTATCGGCCGCGTGGGCGCGAACACGCTGCGCCGCAGGTGCTTCACATCTGGCACTGGCTGTCCCACTACGCTTGCCGGCGTGAAGAAACTGGTGCCGTTGCTGGTAGATGCGCTGCTGGTGATCTTGTTCTGTGCGATCGGCAGGCGTAGCCATGAGGAAGCGGTGCTCGCCGGGCTACTTCGTACGTTGTGGCCGTTCGCCATCGGCCTGGCGATCGGCTGGATCGTGGCGGTGGCCGCGGCGAGCCGGGTGTTCGGTGACGCGGGGCGCGACGCGCGGTTCGACGGAACCGCGTTGTGGCCCACCGGAATTCTGGTTTGGCTCGGCACCCTCTGCGGCGGCATGCTGCTGCGCGTGATCAGCGGTCAGGGAACTGCGTTCAGCTTCGTCCTGGTCGCGGCCTGTGTGCTGGCGCTGTTCCTGCTCGGCTGGCGCGCGGCCATCCAAGCCTTGAATTAAGTCTCCGGAGCGGCCAGCGACTGGAGCATCCGCGCGGCCATTCGCGCGGTGGCGTCTCCGCTGTCCACGTCGTTGATGTGGATGGCGAAGGCCAGGTCGCCCATGAGCGCGATGAGCCAGCCGTCCCGTCCCGCGGTCGCGCTGAAACCGCTGACATCGCGGTACATTCGCAGGCTCGCGAACTCGGGGGCGTTGGTCGAGTCACGCAGCATGCCACGCAACCGGTCGGCGACCTCCGGCGACAGCGGGGCGAGCTGCGCGTCCGTGGTGCTCGGCCGGCCAACCTCGATCAGCGGGCGCGGCACCTCGCCGCGGGCGATCGCGGCGGCGGCGATGGCCATCCCGAAGGGGCTGGCCAGCACCGCGTCCGAGCCGCCGCCCTGGCGCACCTGCTCGGCACTGCGGCCCGCGACCGCAAGCCTTCCGGTCACCTCGTCCAAGCCAGGTACCTTGAAGTCGATGCCGACGCCGAGCGCGGTCGCCGCCTCGGCCGCCTCCTGCACCGAAACGTCGTGCGGCGCCTTGCCTTTGCTGACGGCCGTGATGTTCCGGAACAGCTCGATATTGCCGCCGACCGGGTAGAGCCCGGTGAACGCCACCGGACCGTGTTCACTGGCCTGACTGTTCTGGGCGACCGCGACCACCGCGCCGCTGGACGGCTGGATCGCCACGATCGAGGACGGCGTCGCCGAACTCACGACCGCGTCCTCGGCGGCGCGCTGCAAGCGCTGGTCCATGGTGCCCGCGATGTCCGGGCCTGGCGGGCCCTGCACGCCGGCGAGCTGAGTGACGAAACGACCGTCCTGCTCGAAAATTTGCACACCCCAACCGGAGTGCTGCTCCTGGCTTTCCTGCTGCACTTTGCGCAGCGCGTCCAGCATGGGCGACCAGATCCGGCGGTCGGCGGAGATGAGTCGCGGCTGCTTTTCCATCACCACGCCGGGGATCGGCGCCATCGCCGGTTCCAGCAGCTCGAAGTCGGCCTCGCGCAGGTTGACCGCGACCACCGGTTTGCCCTGTGAGGTGGCCACCTGCTGCATCAGTGACGGCCCGGTGATCAGCGGCGCGACCGGTTCGATGGCCTTGGCCAGCGCGTCGGTCGAGGCGATCGGGTCGGGCATCTTCGCCGGGTCGAGCTTGATCACGTTGATGATCTGCTCGGTCATCAGCGGCTGGCCCGCGATGTCGTTCACCCGCGGCGCGGGCGACGGCTGGGTCCGCACCAGGCGCACGGTGCGGTTGTGGTCGAGCTGCGGCATGACGATCGCCGGGTCCCAGGAGATGCGCCAGCCGATGGCCAGCTTGCGCACGTTGCCCTGCAGGCTGTAGTTCCAGTTCTTGTTCTCGCCGAAGTTCCAGTCGGCGTTCATGCTGAAGATCGCCGCTTCGGAGTCGAGGCCGATGAATTGCGTCTTCTTGTAGTCCACCTTGCCCGGCTGCAATCCGGAAAACATTTGCTTCAGGGTTGCCGAAGCCGCCGAGGGGTACGACGTGAGCTCCGAAGCCCTGGTGTAGTCCTGCTTGTCCAGCAGCTCGGTGAAGCGCTCGACGACAGCCTCGGCCTCATTCTTGCTCTCGTGTATCCCGCACGATCCCATCGCGATCGCAAGCGCCGCCACTCCCATGAGTGCCATAGCGCCCCGGACGCGAAAGCGGCGGGATCCCCACACATCCATGTCGCCCACTCTTCACTCTTGTCACTCCAGTAACAAGACCACCGTACCTGAAAAAGACCTGTCTGCGGTGCCTACGCCGCAAGGATATTACCCATGCTCAGCATCTCAATTGTGCCCGAAATCTCCCATCTCGGGGGACCCATCATGATCGTTGTCCAGTGCTGCGGCGACAACCGGCGCCGCTACCGTACCGGGACCCCACGCAAAGTTGTGCGCTTACTGCCTTACTCGGCGTTTCGGATCAGTGAGTACCCAGAGCCAGCGTCGGCGAACCGCAAATCACTCCCGTTAACCAGCGACGAACTCTGTTCGCACAGAGCGGAACCATTGACCTCGTTTGCGACGTAATCTTGTAATCACTGCAAGTAACACTGAAGAGTAAGTAGGTGATCTTCACATGAGGCACACACACCGGGGACGGGGCTTCGGACGACCGGGCGGCTGGCAGCAAGCCGACCTGCCGGATCCCGCGGACGTGCCGGATTGGTTCGCGGGCAGGTTGCCCGAGGACTGGTTCACCGGCCAACCCGTCATCGAGATCGACCGGGACGAGATCGTCGTCATCGGCGAACTGCCGATCCCGCAGCCGGAGAAGACACCCGTGGAAGGCGACGCGGACGCGCCGACCGAGGAAGTTCCGCGGGCAACCAAGGAGGGTGCCGTCTCGCGGTTCCGCGAGTCCACGCGCCCGGCCCGCATGCGGATCGCCGACGAGGCACAGCGCCGTTACGGACGCAGCGTCGCGTGGGGTGTGTCGGTGGATGGCGAGCGGATCATGTTCACCCACTTGGCGGTCCCCGTCATGACCCGGCTGCGCCAGCCCGAACGCAAGGTGCTCGACACCCTGGTCGACTCGGGCGTCGCGCGCTCCCGTGCCGACGCGCTGGCCTGGACCGTGAAACTGGCGGGCAAGCACGCGGAATCCTGGCTCGAGGAACTGCGCGACGCCATGCGCAAGGTGGACGACCTGCGCTCGGAAGGACCGCAGGGTCTCTAGGGCTAAAGTTGCGTGCATGTCCGCACCCGGCCCGATCCTGGTCCTCAACGGCCCGAACCTGAACATGCTCGGCACCCGACAGCCGGAGGTTTACGGGTCCGCGACGCTCGATGACGTGGTCGAACTCTGCAGGCAGACCGCGCACCGCTACGGCCGCGAGATCGCCGCCTTCCAATCCAATTCCGAAGGCGCCCTGATCGATCGGATCCACCGTGCCTGCGGCGTCGAATCGGCCATCGTGATCAACCCCGCCGGCCTGACCCACACCTCGGTGGCGCTGCGGGACGCACTGGTGATCCCAGAAGTCCCCATCGTGGAGGTGCACATCAGTAATGTGCACGCCCGGGAGGAGTTCCGGGCCCACTCCTACATCTCCCCCATCGCCACCGCGGTGGTCACCGGGATGGGCATTCAGGGCTACGCGGCGGCAATCGAATTCCTGGTGCGCTCAGCTTGATCCGCTCGGCCCGGGTGATGCCATCGTCAACCTGGTCCGAAAGCACCTACATCGCACCCATACGGACCATTTTGAGGTCCAAACGGCCAGCCGTGCACAAATAGTCGGCAATTGCGGACGCGGAGTGCAGGTTTGGAGGTCGGGGTGGGCCGGTGGGGTCAGTTGATTTGGAAGACCGGGAAACCCGGGGCGATGGCGGCGAGTTCCGCGTCGGTTGCGTCCTTGGTTACGCCTTCGAAGAATCTGCCTACTTCCCAGCCCCACTTTTGCAGGTAGAGGCGCAGGAGGGGGACCTTGTCCTCGTCGGGGATTTCGGTGGCGGTGAATGGCTCGGTCTTGCGGCCGAGTCGTAGTTCGCCGCCGCCAGCGACGCGGAGATTGCGTACCCACTGGGTGTGTCCGCGTGGCGCGACGAGAAAACGGGCGCCGTCTTCACGGACCATCAGGTTGACCATCGTGGTCCGCCACTCACCGCTCTTGCGACCACGGACGGCGAGCAGCCGCGAGCCCATGACGCTGATGCCGAGCTTGGGCAGCCAGTTGAAGATCCGATTCATGACCGGGTCCAGGCCTGCCGGGCCGATGTAGCGGGTGCTGTGGTCCATGGTTCCAACTCCTCCGTGAGCACTGCTCTCTGTTGTGACTAGTGTTCCATTTCCATGGATACAAAGTCAAGAGCACTGCTCTCTCTTCTGGTATGCCCAGTTGAGAAGCGGTGTCCACACGGTTCACAGGGTGTACAGACCCTGTGAACCGTGTGGATGGTTTGTGAGTTGGGCGGCGGAGAGACGTGCGGGGGGGCGGGAGCGCCGGACGTGGCCGAGAATGTGGGGATGACGCGCGAGGCCGTTCGCCGGGTGGTGCTCGCCCCGGACAAGTTCAAGGGGTCGATGACCGCACCCGAGGTGGCGGCGGCGCTTGCCGCAGGCCTAGCGCGGGTGGTGCCTGAAGTGGAGATCCGTCGGGTGCCGGTCGCCGATGGCGGAGACGGGACCGTCGATGCCTTCGTGGCGGCGGGGTGGTCACGGGTCGAATTGATCGCGCCCGGTCCGACGGGTGTCCCCGGCAGCACGTCGTACGCACGGCATGACGCGACGGCCGTCATCGAATTGGCCGCCGTCGTCGGACTAGGGAAACTGCCTGGGAATCAACCAGATCCGCTCGGCGCGAACACCTTCGGCCTTGGCGTTGTCATCGCGCACGCGCTCGACCATGGCGTCACCGACATCGTTCTCGGTCTCGGCGGCAGCGCCTCCACCGACGGCGGCGCGGGCATGGTGCGAGCACTCGGTGCCCGCATCCTGGATGCCGACGACAACGAATTACCCGATGGCGGAGCGGCTTTGACCCGAGCCGCACGAGTGGACCGCTCGAGCCTGCACCCCCGGATCGCGTCCGCCACGTTCACCTTGGCATGCGATGTGGACAATCCATTGCTCGGGCCCGCAGGCGCGGTGGCGGTCTACGCACCCCAAAAGGGAGCAAGCACAGCCGATCTCGACACTCTGGAGACCGCACTCACGAACTGGGCGCGACTCGCGGGCCCGGATTTCACGAACCACCCCGGTGCCGGAGCCGCGGGCGGAACAGGTTTCGGCGCGCTGGCCGTCCTCGGCGCACAGATGCGCAGCGGCATCGAGGTGATTCTCGAACTGCTCGACTTCCCCGCCCTGCTGACCGACGCCGACCTCGTCATCACCGGCGAGGGCTCGCTGGACCACCAAAGCCTGCACGGCAAGGCACCCATGGGTGTCTGCGAAGCCGCGCGCAAAGCCGGTGTTCCGGCGATCGCCGTCGTCGGCCGCACACTTCTAGGCGCACAAGAGATCCGAGCAGCAGGCTTCACCGCCTGCCACGCCCTCACCGACCTCGAACCAGACCCCACCCGCTCGATCGCCAACGCGGCCCCACTTCTCGAGCAAGTCGGGGCCCAGATAGCAGCGCTCCACCTGTGTTGATAGTTGCTGCACCGCAACCGATCACCGGCCGCGTCAGCTCACAGCACCGCCAGACAGCCACCGCTTCGTTCGCCAGCACTGAGACCGATTGCCAGCCGCGCCACCGGAAGCCGAGTCTCGACGCGCGCTAACTCGCGGAAGCCAAAAGGTTGCCGAGGAGTTCGTGGCGGTGCTTGTCGCCCCACTCTTCGAGCGGACGGAGGGCTACGGCCAGTTCTTCACCGAGTGGTGTGAGGGAGTACTCGACGCGCGGCGGCACCTCTGGGTAGACCTCGCGATGTACGACACCGCTCGCCTCGAGTTGGCGCAGGTTTTCGGCGAGCACCTTCTCGCTGACACCGGTGAGCAGGCGGCGGATCTCGCCGAAGCGCTGCGGGCTGGCACTGAGCGCCCACATCAGGTGCAGTTTCCACTTCCCGCCGACGACATCGATCGCCACGGACATGCCACACACGTCGTGATCTGCGTCACCGTTCACGTCCACCGCACTCCTTCTGACCGCATTTCGAACCTCTAGGTAAGCAACCCCACCTGAACGTTCGGTCTTCCCGACTCTACCTGCGGCAACGACTATTGAGCCCGGCGCCGACAGCATCCGATCCAGAACCGAAGGGACACACAATGTCCGAACAGACCAGCCCCCGCTCCGTCTCCGTCGTCGGCCTCGGGCCGATGGGACAGTCGATGGTCCGCGCCTTCCTCGACGCGGGCGTCGAGGTGACGGTATGGAACCGCAGCACCGACAAGGTCGACGCGATGGTCGAACTCGGCGCCAAGCGCGCCGCCACGGTCGCCGAGGCGCTGGACGCCAACGACGTGACCGTGCTGAGCCTCACCCACTACGCCGCCATGTACGACGTGCTCGGCCAGGCAACCGACCACCTGGCGGGCAAGGTGATCGCCAACCTGTCCTCCGATTCACCCGAGAAGGCACGCAAGGGCGCGGAGTGGGTGCGCTCGCACGGTGCGCAGTTCATTTCCGGCGGCGTCATGTCGGCCGGCGACAACATCACCCATCCGGCGTCGTACATCTTCTACAGCGGCCCACGCGAGGTCTTCGACGCGCATGCCGAACTGCTGCGGCCGCTGAGCCCGCAGGAGTACCTCGGCGCGGATGACGGTCTCGCGCAGGTCTTCTACCAGGCGCTGCTGACCATCTTCCATCCGTGGCTGCTCGCCTTCGACCAGGCGACCGCGATGATCGAGCGCTCCGGCAACGACATCGCGCAGTTCGTCCCGTTCGCCGTCCGCTCCGCTGCCGCGTTCCCCTATTTCATGGAAGAGTTCTCGGTAGCGAACCAGAACGGCGGCTGGGCCACGCTGGCGAGCCTGAAGATGATGGACGCGGGCGCACAGCACATCATCGACGCCAGCGAAGAGGTCGGTGTCGATGCGACGTTCTCCCACACCGCACAGGCGTTCTGGCGCAAGGCCATTGCGGCCAGCGAGGCGAAGGGCACGGCGGTCTCGACCTACGAGATCATCCGCGGCGGCCAGGCGTAGTCGACGAGCAGCACGATCCGGGACCGATGACCGCCGCGAGCGCACCGGCGGCGGTCATCCCCGACCCGAAAGGCACACAACATGTCCGATCGAAGCGTGACCGTCATCGGCCTCGGACCGATGGGCCAGGCGATGATCCGAACTTTCCTGGGCGCAGGCGTCGAGGTGACGGTGTGGAACCGCAGCCTCGAAAAGGCCGACGCCATGGTAGAACTCGGTGCCACGCGCGCCGCGACGGTCGCCGAAGCACTGGACGCGAACGAGCTGATCGTCGTGAGCCTTACCGACTACGCCGCGATGTTCGACGTGCTCGGCCCGGTACCAGATCGCCTGGCGGGCAAGGTTTTCGCCAATCTCTCGTCCGACTCCCCAGCCAACACTCGCGATGCCGGAGCGTGGGTCCGCGCGCGAGGCGGCGCGTTCCTCGCGGGTGGTGTCATGGCGCAGAGTGACGGCCTCGCGAACCCTGAGTCGTACGTGTTCTTCGCAGGACCGCCCACGGTCTTCGAGAAGCATCGCGACCTGCTGCAAGTGCTCGGCGCACCGGAGTATCTGGGCGATGACGAGGGCCTAGCTCAGCTCTATTACCAAGCGGTGCTTGCCATCTTCAACCCGTTGCTACTCGGCTTCGAGCAGGCGTTGGCGATGATCGAGCGCTCCGGCGAGACCATCGAGCGCTTCCTGCCCTACGCGCAGCGATCAATGGGACAGCTCGACGGTGTGTACACGGGCTTCGCCGCGGCGGCGCAGGCAGGCGGCTGGGGCGACGCCGCAAATCTCCGGATGATGGCGGCAGGCGCGCGGCACGTCATCGAGACCGGCGAGGCAGTCGGTGTCGATACCGCGCTTGCCGAGACTGTCCACGGTTATTGGCAGCAGGCCATTGCCGCGAGCGAACGGCGTGGACACCCAGTCCCTACGTTCGCCCTTATGCGAGGCGACCAGCCATAGAACGCCGTCCGGCACGACATAGTGCCGGACGGCGTTGACACCTATCCACTTGCGGATCAGGCGGTTTCGGCGCTGGAGCCGAGGCGCGGGAAGGGGGTGGTGGAGAAGATGACCTCCACCGTCACCTCGAAGTACGCCGCGATCCGCAGCGCAAGGTGCAAGCTGGGGCTGTACTCGCCGCGCTCCAGATAACCGATCGTCTGGTAGTGCACGCCGAGCGCCTCCGCCAACTCCCGCCGCGAGATGCCGCGCTCGGCCCGCAGCATCGCGATGCGGTTGTAGATGACCTCAGTAGGCACGCTGCATCGCCTTGTCCCGGCGCTCGGCCACGCTGGACCCGGATTCGCGGCGCGCCATCCGGCGCAGCACCACCGGCGCGATGAGCAACCCGACGGCCGCCCAGACGCCGAGCACCCCAACGGTTTCCAGCTGCCGCCAGGAGCCGGTGAGTTCAACCGCCGCCGCTTCGTCGGGCAGCATCGCCGAGCGCATGCCGAGCCCGAGCCAATACACCGGGAACACCTGGGCCACACCCTGCAACCAGCCGGGCATCGAAGTGATCGGATAGAAGATGCCGGACACCGCGACCACTCCCATGATCGGGAACGTCATGATAGCGAAGCTGCGCGGATTGGAGAACATCGATCCGAAGACAGCACCGGCGGGCAAGGTGGCGAGCAACCCGAGCACTACGACCCAGATCAACGCCAACCAGGACCCGACGCTGTCCAGCGCAAGCCCCTCGACCAGGAACATTCCGGGAATCAGGATGATGACGCTGGGAATGATCACCGACCCGGACACCTGAATGATTTTGCCGACCAGGTAGCCCACCATGCCGTTCGGGGTGGCCTTGGCCCGCAACAGGGTTCCGTCCTCGCGGTCCAGGCTCAGTTGCTGCCCCATACCGACCAACCCGTTCACCGCGACCAGCATGCCGATCACACTGGGCAGGGCCAGCGCGCCGAGCATCAGGCCGCTCGATTCGAACGAGGCGTCCCGCATGAAGAACAGGATCACCAGCATGACCACGGGCCAGAACATGATCCCGAACAGGTCCTGGCCGTTGGTGAGGGTCTGCCGTGTCTCGATCATGCCGCGGGTCCAGCCCTGACGAACGGCTAGCAGCACCGGGTTCATCGCCCTACCTCCTCGAGTGTGTGCACCTCGGACTCGACCTGACCGGATTCGAATCGGCGCACCAGTGTCATGTACGTGTCTTCCAAGGAGGCGCGGCGGACCTCGAGGTCACCGATCGCCTCGCCGTATTGCTTGAACAGTCCGTGGACGAATTTGGTCGACTCGGCGGTGGCGTGCACGAACCGCTGCCCGTCATTGGTCCAGCTCACCTCGGCCTCGCCGGCGATCCGGCGGGAGAGTTCGTCGGCCGTGCCGTCGGCGATGATCCGGCCGCCCGCCAGGATCAGGATCCGGTCGGCGAGCTTTTCGGCCTCGTCCAGGTCGTGGGTGGTGAGCAGGATGGTGGTCCGGTGGTCGTCGGCGAGCCGGTGGACCAGGTCGTGGAATTCGCGCCTGGCCTGTGGGTCGAAGCCCGCGGTCGGCTCGTCCAGGAACAGCACTTCGGGACGGCCGACGATGCCGATCGCCACGTCCATCCTGCGGCGCTGGCCGCCGGACAGGTCTTTCATCCTGGCGTTGGCCCGCTCGGTGAGGCCGACCGCCTCGATGAGTTCGTCGGTGTCCCAAGGCCGTTGGATCCGGTCGGTGCTGTAGGGGGCGTAGAAGGCGCCAAGGTAGTCGAGCAGTTCCCGGACCCGCCACTTGCCGTGATCACGCCACGATTGCAGGACGACTCCGACGCGCGCTCGCCACGCTTCGTCGCCGTGCGCCGGATCGGCACCGAGTACCTCGACGCGACCCGCCGACCGCATCCGGAAGCCTTCCAGGATCTCGATGGTGGTGGTTTTGCCCGCGCCGTTGGGGCCGAGCAGCACCAGCACCTCGCCGTGCCGCGCCTGGAATGTCACGTCGTGCAGGACGTCTGTGGTGCCGTAGCGCATCCGCAGTTTCTCGACGTCTAGTACGACGCCCTGACCCACTGCCATGGTGCCCTCCCTGTTGTGGGTTTCTGTCAACTCGTAGCATATCTACTACATTTCGCCGCGCCAATGCTTTATTGACGCCGCGCGATCCTTGACATGCAGCCAATCAGCTGCCTAATCTCAGACATGCAGCCATTTGGTTGCATATAACAGGAAGGTGGCATGGACGAGGTATTCAAAGCGCTGGCCGATCCCCATCGCCGACGGCTGCTCGACAGCCTCAACGCACGCAACGGGCAGACCCTGCGCGAACTATGCGCGGGACTCGCGATGGCGCGCCAGTCGGTCAGCAAACACCTCGCCGTGCTGGAAGCGGCAAATTTGATCAGCACCCGCCGCAGCGGCCGCGAAAAACTGCATTACCTCAACGCCGAACCCATCAACGCCATCACCGAGCGCTGGATCGCCCATTACGACCGCGCCCGGGTACACGCACTCGCCGATCTGAAAAAAGCACTGGAGGCAAATCCCATGAGCGACAACGCATTCGTCTACACGACCTACATCAAGACCACCGACCGGAAACTGTGGCAGGCGTTGACCGATCCGGCTTTCACGAAGCAGTACTGGGGCGCCAGTTTCGACACCGACTGGCAGCCGGGATCGGAAATGGTTTGGCACCAACGGGATTGGTCCAGCAAAGACCCCCAGCAGGTGGTGCTGGTGGCCGAGCCGTACACCAAGCTGTCCTACACCTGGCACACCTTCGACCCCGCTTTTGCCGACGCTTTCGAGATGAAGCCGGACAAGGTGGCCGAGTGGGCCCGCGAGCCGCGGTCGAAGGTGATTTTCGAGATCGAACCCGCGGGTGACGGGGTGGTGAAGCTGACGGTGGTGCACGACGGCTTCCAGCCCGGTAGCACTGTCCTGCCGGAGATCAGCGGTGGCTGGCCGAGCATCTTGTCCGGACTCAAGACCCTGCTCGAAACGGGCGAGACACTGCCGGAACCAACTGTCTAGTCGGTACCGCGCGGTGCGGGCAGTCCTGATGCACAGCGGCCGAACGCGATTTCTCGTGGCCGCGCCCCGGTAAGCTGCACTGGTCCGTGTCCAGCTCAGTTGGAGCACGAGTCCCTAGGGGCGACTGCGGGACTGGGCCTGATGCACAAAGTGGGGAAACATGATCAAGGTCCTGCTCCGAACCTCCATGGGTGACGTCGAGCTCGAACTCGACGAGGCGAAAGCGCCCAAGACCGTCAGGAACTTCCTGACCTACGTCAACAACGGTCACTACGACGGCACGATCTTCCACCGCGTGATCGATGGCTTCATGATCCAAGGCGGCGGTCTCGACCAGACGATGCGAGAAAAGCCCGCACCCAACAGAGTTGAGAACGAAGCGAAGAACGGACTGAAGAACGTCACCTACAGCGTGGCGATGGCTCGCACGTCCGACCCGCAGTCGGCGTCGGCCCAGTTCTTCATCAACACCAACGACAACGCGTTCCTCGACTATCCCGGTCAGGATGGTTGGGGATACGCGGTGTTCGGCAAGGTGACCCGGGGCCAGGACGTCGTCGACCAGATCGGCAAGGTCAGGACGGGCGCGCAGGACGTACCGGTCCAGCCGGTTCTCATCGAATCGGCCACCGTGATCCGCTGATCCCCCGCTGGCTTCACGGGTCGAGTCGGGAACTGCACAGTCGGTCGACCCGGGTATATTGCGGACTCTGACTTTTGAGGGGTCCACGGTGGCTGTGCTTAGTGACGAGTTCTTCGAGATAGTGGGCAAGCTCGTCGACGTGCAGAGCACCAAGGGCGAGAAGTACACCTCATACAAGGTGCGCGGCAAACTCTTCGGCTACTACTGGCCGCGCACCCAGACCGTCGGCTTGAAACAGACACTGTCCGAACAGAAGGCGCTGGTGTCGGAACGACCCGACGTTTTCGAAGAACAGTTCACCGCAGGCGGTTTCGGCTGGGTCGTGGTCCAGCTCGCAGGTATCGACCTCGATGAACTGTCCGAGCTGGTCTTCGAGGCCTGGCGATTGTCCGCGCCCGAGGAACTGATCGCCGAGGTGCCGGACTGGAACCGGTCGACCTCTGGCTGAACGCTGCCAAACCGGCAGCGGACTGAATCGAGCATGCGGTCGAGGAGCCACTCGACCAGCGCGGGCGCTTCTGCCGCAGTGGCGATCTCGCGCCGCCGCACTTCACGGTCGACCAACCGTGGCACGCACACCCCCAACCCTTTGCCCCTGCCTCGGATGATGGTACGCCCATACCATTTACATGGTACGTTTATACCACCAAGAGGGGAGAGCACTCATGACGAAGATCGGGAAGTTCAAGAACGACCAGGCGCGCGAGACCTTTTTACGCGCATACGAAGCACTGGAAACGCTGTGGCCGCTGCCCGCCACGACGCTCGACATTCAAACCTCGTTGGGTTCGACCCATGTCCGGCATTCCGGCTCCGGCGCGAAGACGCCCATCGTGTTGCTTCATCCGATCGGGGGCAACGGACTGGTCTGGCATTCCATCATCGAAGACCTTGCCCGGGACCGCGTGGTGTACGCATTGGACACCATCGGCACCGCGGGGCGCAGCGTGCAGACCGTCCCGCTACGGGATGAGACCGGCCTCGCCGCATGGTTCGACGAGGTGATGGCGGGGCTTGGTCTCGATCGGGTCCACGTGGTCGGTTACTCGCATGGCGCCTGGCATGCGGGCCTGGTCGCGCTGCACGAGGCGGGGCGGCTGGCGAGTGTGACACTCATCGAGCCCGGCGGGGTCTTCGTCAAGCCGAAGTGGAGCGTGCTGCTGAAAATGCTCGCGTTCGGGATGAAGGGCAAGTCCGACAAGAACTTGCGGAAGATGGCTGAGTGGCTGACGCCGGGGGTGCGGTTACATGAGTTGGAATTCGCCTTGGCGAAACCGGCTTTGGAGTATCGGATGCGGATCGGGTGGGCCAGGGTACTCAAAGACGCTGAGCTGCAATCCATCACCACGCCGACGCTGGTGATGTTCGGCGCCGACACCCTCGTCGCGGACCCCGAACAGGCGGCACGCCGCATCGCCGAGCACATGCCGGACGCCGAGACCGTGATCTACCCCGGCACCGGACACGGTGTGCTTCTTCAGATCCCGCGGCAACTCACCCGCCGGATCCTGGAATTCGCCCAGCAGCACGACCAACTGGCCCCGACCACCGCCTAGGCGTCGGGGCCATGCGACATTCCTAGCCGCGGTAGATCTCCACGTAGGCGTTGGTGGCCAAGGCGACGACGCCGGGGCCTACGCCGGTGCACGCTGTTGTGATGCGCTCACCTGACGGGGTGAAGGGGTAGCTGAGTTGGGAGTAGGGGCCAACGCCGTAGAGCGGGAAGGGGCCGGTGGCGTGGAGGCCGAAGCAGTCGACGCGGAGGACGTAATTGGTTCCGCCGTCGGGTTGGCAGACCGCCGAGGCACCGAAGAGGTTCCGCTCGACGACGCAGTCCTGCGGGGCCGCCTGGGCGGTACCGGACCCGATGACCGCTACGAAGGCCAGTCCCGACGCACCAGCGGCTGCGATTCGGGCGGCTGCGGTAATCGCTTTTCTCATGGAACTCCTTTTGCGGCGTCTGTCGGGATAGAGCCTTGAGAACCTTACGGCTGATACCACAGGATCGCTGCCCCCAGCGTTGGGGTCAGCGGGCGCGCCGTCAGTTGTGCTGATGCCCTCAGATGCGAACGAGGACCTGGTCCATGGACTTGCGGACGAGGTTCGGTACGACGGCGTCGTCTGCCGGGTAGCCGATAGGGATTACCGCGAAAGCCTTTTCGTTGCGGGGCCGCTCGAGGGCTTCGGCGAGGAACTTCATCGGGCTCGGCGTGTGCGTGAGGGCGGCAAGGCCGGAAATGTGCAGGGCGGCGAGCAGCATCCCTACGGCTATGCCTACCGATTCGTCGCCGTAGTAGTGCTTGTAAGTGGTGCCGTCCGGGCGGAGGCCGAAGCGCTGCTGGAAGACCACCAAGAGGTAAGGGGCGTCAGTGAGATGTGGTTTGTGTTCGTCGGTGCCGAGCGGTTGGAGGGCGGACAACCATTCTTCGCCGAGGCGGCCGTTATAGGAGATTTGCTCCTCCGCTTCGGCTGCCTCGCGAATTCTGGCCCGCACCTTGGGATCTTCGACGAGCACGAACGTCCACGGTTGCTGATGCGCACCCGACGGGGCCGTGTTCGCCACCGCGATCGCATCGAGAACCAACTGCTCCGGTACCGGATCCTTGGAGAACATCCGGACGGTTCGGCGCTCATCCATCCGCTCCCGGAACGCGGCCGACCTGACGAGGGCTTCCTCGACGGGAATCCGGTTCGGGTGGTACGGAATCGGCTGATAGGGCTGACCATGCAGCGGCGTCCACGTCGTCATGGATTGCAGTGTGAGCCGAACGCACTGGGCGGGCAACGCCGAGACGAAGTTATCGTCCACTCGGCCAGACAGACGACACTCTCGCGCTTCGGCCGGAATCAGTCGTGCAGCGCGCGCCGTAGGGCGGCGTGCTGGTCGGCGATCATTCGCTGCGAAACGGCGGCGAATTCGACGGCGGTACTGGCATGGAAAGTGCCAGGGTAGTGGCGCAATTCGGTGGGCACACCGGCCTGGATGAGGCGGTGCGCGTAGGTGATGTCCTCGTCCCGGAACGGATCGAACTCACAGACGCTGATGAATGTCGGCGGGAGGCCGGAGAGATCGTCGGCCCGGGCGGGAGCCGCGTAAGGGGATACACCTGAATCCTGCGGGCCCCCAGCGCCGTTCAGGTAGTGACGCCAGCTGTGCTGGGCGCTGGCCCGGTCCAAGACGGGCGTGTCGGTGAAGGCCTGTGCGGAAGGACTGGTGAGCCGGTCGTCGAGACCGGGGAAGTTGAGGGACTGACAGCGCAGGGCGGGGCCACCGCGATCGCGGGTGAGCAATGCCAAGCCCGCGGCGAGACCGCCACCGGCACTGTCGCCGACGACGCCGACCCGACGCGGATCGATGCGCAGTGAATCCGCGTTGTGCACCGTCCAGGACAGCGCCGCGTAGCCATCATCGAGGGCGCTCGGGAAAGGGTGTTCGGGAGCCAGGCGATAGTCGACGGAGACGATAACGGCTCCCACTCGCTCGGCGAGACGCAGCACCACCGCATGGTTGCTGTCCAGGTCACCGCTGATCAGGCCGCCCCAGTGGAAGAAAAGCAACGCGGGCAGCGTCCCGGCGGCACCATCAGGACCGTCGGGCCGGTACACCCGCACTCGCACCTTCGGCGCGTCCGGCGGTCCCGGAATGAGCGTGTCGGTCACCTGAACAGGGATCGACGGCTCATACGGCGGCGCAGCGGCCGCCGCCGCACGCATGGCGGCCCGCGCGGCACTGGGATCAGCGAAATCGAGCGGCGCGAGCTCGGGCAGACCGGCCAAGGGGGCCAATTCGGGATCGTAGGCGTAGGGCATGACGCTCCTGGAGGAATGGGACGGTTCTTATCAGAGACCCGTCGGCGAGCGGGACGAAACCCCGCACCAGGCAGTGACACTCCCCCACGCAGGCCGTCGTCCGCGTCCATACTGCCACCGCCACCTCGACGATGGCCGAGAATCGCGAACACAAATGCCCTGTCCCGCATCAGGTTTCACGAAGGGCCGACACTGGCGCGCTAGGGGCGGATGGTGGCGTAGAGGAGCATGTCGCGGCGGCGGCCGCCGATTTCCTGGTGGCTGTGCAACAAGCCTTCTCGCAGATAGGCGGCGGATTCCGCGACTCGGATCGAGCTGATGTTCCAGGGCTCGATGTACAGCTCGATGCGATGCAGGGTGGGGATGGTCCAGGCGAAGGTGGTCAGGGCCTTCAGAGCGCTGGTTGCGATGCCGCGGCCGCGATGCCGCGGTGAGACCGAATAGCCCACGATGGCGCGGCCTCTCGGCAGGTCTTGCAGCCACAGGCCGATACCGCCTACGGCAGTGTCGGTTTCGGCGTCGGCGATGGCGAAGGCGAAACCGGTTCCTTCGGCGTGGTGTCCGCGCTGTCGCTGTATCCACTCCCGCGCCTGACCGGCGGTGGGGGAGGCGGGCAAGGAGCCGATCAGTGGAATGTATGGGTCTTCACCCAACTCGATGGCGAGGTGGGCGTCCGCTTCGGTGTACTCCCGCAGGACGATCGCGCCGCAAGTCGGCGGGGCACTCGGCCATGACGGCAACTGTTCTGCCACCTGTCCACAACTATCCCGAAGACGGTGGATTGTCTGCTGGACAAGTCTTTCCGGCCATGGCGAGGTGACCGGAGGTCAGCGCGTGGGGAGCGGCGCCTCCGCAGCTTGGGTAATGGTGACCTGGCCGGTGCGGAGGTAGGTCAGCACCGCATCGTCGACCACCTGGTTGCCGCGGCCGAAGTTGCCGTGATCGCCGCCTTCGACGGTGATGAGGGAACCGTTCAAGGCGCGTGCCATCGCGGGGCCCCCTTCGTATTTGGTGAGGGCGTCGTGGCGGCTCTGCAGAACCAGCGGTGGGGTGTGCAGGCCCGCGCCGGTGATCGGAATCGGGGCGGTGACGGGCTTCCATGTGCCGCAGGCCATTCCGGAGCGGACCAGGTCGGCGCGGGCGTCCATCGCGTTGCCGCCGGAGGCGATGGTGGCGATCGCGGAGCCGATCACGTCGAGGCGGCCGGGGATGGCGTTCTCGTTGCAGGTGATCGCGGCGAAGACGAAGCGGCCGGTCGGGTCGGTGGAGGTGGCGCCCGCGATGGTGCGCAGCCGCTGCACGTTCGCCGGGTCCGCGGCGACATCGGCCATCGCGCGGGCGAACGTCGGCCAGTAGGTGCGGGTGTAGGTGGCGACCGCGGTGGCGCCGAGCAGCGGTCCCTGGGTGGTGGCACCGCCGGAGATCAAGGTGCGCAACAGGTTCTGTAGTTTTCCGGTCTGCTCGAGACTGCCCGTGTAGCCGTCGCGGGCGATCTCGGCGAGCGGCTCGGGCAACGCGCCCGGCAGGTCGGCGAGACTGGCGGGCGGCGGGGTCAGGTTGGCGTACCAGCCACCACCTTGGTCGACCGCGAGCCGCACCCAGTTCTGATAGACCTGCAAAGCGGTGTCGCCGAGGTGGTATTCGCTGCTGTGCTCGGCGATCCAGGCGAACAGGTCGTCCAGCCGCTGCTTGCCCGCGACCTGCTGCTGCGCGAATTCCTCGGTCCACACCCAGTCCGGATTGACGTTGGAGTCCAACACCATCCGCTCCACCCGGTCGGGGAACAGCGAGGCGTACACCGCGCCGAGATAGGTGCCGTAGGAGGTGCCGAGGTAACTGATCCGCTCCAGCCCAAGCGCGGCCCGCACCGCGTCCATATCGCGAGCGGTGTTCTCGGTGGTGATGGTGTCCAGGTAGCCGGGCAGCGCGGCGTCGCACGCTTTCTTGATGGCGTTGCGGTCACCACCGCCGAGCGACACCGGTGCGCCGTCCTCGTCCTTCACCTCGGTCGCACAATTCAACGGGGTGGCCCAGCGCAATCCGCGCGGCTGCACCGCGATCCGGTCGTAGTGGGTGGCAAGTTCGGCGGGCAGCACGTCGGTCCGCAACCCCCAGAAGTCCAGTCCGTCCGCGCCGGGCCCACCGGGGTTGGCGAACAGGGCGCCGCGCCGCTGTCCAGTTGCCGCGATCCGGCTGACGGTCACCTGGATCTTCGGCCCGTCCGGGTCCGCGTAATTCATCGGCACGTCGACGACGGCACACCGCACGCCGTGACCGGCGACCACCGAACCCGCCGGACATTCCCCGAAGGACGGACCGGGCGCGGCGTCGGCCGTGCCGGACACGATCGATGCGCCGAGCAGGCACCCGGCCAGAGCAGCCGCGGCCCGCGAAAACAGCCGTACCTTCATCATGTTTCGTACCTCCACGGGCCGCCACCACGCACCCGTGCGCGACCCCGATCATGTGCATTCTGCGCAGGTCGCGAGCGACAGACAAGTCGAGCGACCGATTCCGCCGGTCAGGCACCAGGGCGCGCTGCCGACGGCGGACCGCCGATGGGCCGCAGTGGTTGCGGCGGCACGCGTTGCAGAATGCACGGATGACGTCGCACGGGGGTAGCGTCGAGCCATGTCGTCGGAGGTCCGTATCAACACCGCACTGGAACGCTTCGAGCTCTATGTCGACGGTGCGAATGCCGGATACGTCGAATACCAGGACACGCAGTCCGAACGCGCGTTCGTGCACACCGAGATCTACCCGCGCTACGAGGGCCAGGGCTACGGCCGCGTGCTGGTCGAGGCGGCGCTGAACAACACCGCCGGAGACAAGCTCGGTGCGCTGCCGATGTGTCCGATGGTGCACCACTTCATCGAGACCAGGCCGGAATACCTGGTGATGGTGCCGCATTGGGCGCGCGACACCCTGAACCTGCCTCAGTAAGCGGCGACCGCCCCGTTCAACGCCTGCTGCAGATCGGCTCTGGCCAGTCGCGCGATGTCACCGGGCCGGGTGGGCAGCTCGGTGATCGGCACGCCGAAATAGAAGCTGGCCGACTTCGCCTCCTCCTTGGTCGGCTGCACTGCCGGATCGGCGCGCGGCCCGTAACTCAGGCCCATGGACACCAGCACCGGCTCGACGCCGAGTTTCATCGCGCGAAAGGCGATGTGCCCGATGCCGCTCCCCACCGGCTGCACCTGGGCCGGGTCGATGTCGTTGCAGGTGCCCTCGGGAAATACCGCCACACCGTCGCCGCGCGCCATCCGCTGCGCGCAGATGTCCATCATTCGCTGGCCCGCCGCGTTGACCGCGCGAATCCCGTGGTCCTTGCCGCGGAACACCGGAATTCCGCCCATCATGTCGATCTTGCGGCGCTGTTCGGGCTCTTCGAACAATTCGTCCTTGGCCAGCACCCGCACCCGGCCGATGACCGGTCGTAGCGCGCTGCGCCACGCCGCCGCCGCGACCGTATACGGATCGTTCTCGGAAAGATGATTGATCGAGATCAACAGCGGTCGCCGCTGCCGGATCGCCGCACGCAAACCCGCGAGCGCGCCAGCGGCGTAGGAGACCCGTGGATGGTAACGACGGCCCAGGATGGCGTATGCACCCCAGGCTTTCAGCCGATTCTGGCGATGCTCGAGATAGAAGTCGTACACGGTGTCGCTGTTCTCGAGGCGCACCTCGGGCGGTTCCATGACACGGACTCTACGACGCCCGCAAGTGCCCAGCACCGGCCCCCGAGGCAAAATTCAGGGCACTGAACTCGGCTGCGGAAGCGCATATCGGCGAAACAACTGCGATGATGTCC
Organism: Nocardia iowensis; assembly: GCF_019222765.1. Taxonomy (NCBI): domain Bacteria; kingdom Bacillati; phylum Actinomycetota; class Actinomycetes; order Mycobacteriales; family Nocardiaceae; genus Nocardia; species Nocardia iowensis. The sequence continues at coordinate 8,713,747 of NZ_CP078145.1, forward strand.
GAGTGGCACGCGCAGACGACCCGGATGATCGGAAAACTCGCGGCGGGCACGGCGACCGCAAGCGGCGCGATTTCCGGCACGGCGAGCAGGTGGTGCGCGCCGGCACCCTGCTGGTGTCGGCGACCGAACTGGCCGAACCGACCTTCCGGCGCACCGTTGTCTACATCATCGAGCACAACGAGGCGGGCAGCCTCGGCGTGGTGCTCAACCGGCCGAGCGATACCGCGGTGCACGACGTGCTCCCCCGCTGGACCGAAGTGGCCGCCGCACCGCGCACCCTGTTCATCGGCGGACCGGTCAAGCGGGACGCGGCGCTGTGCCTCGGCACCGTGCGCGTCGGCGCGACCATCGACGGCGTCCCCGGCCTGCGCCGGATCGATGGCCGGGTGGTGCTCGTCGACCTGGACGCCGATCCGGAAGAGATCGGGCGACTGGTCGAGGGCGTCCGCATTTTCGCGGGTTATGCGGGCTGGACCTTCGGGCAATTGGAGGGCGAACTGGAGAACGACGACTGGATCGTGCTCTCCGCGTTGCCGTCCGACCCGATCAGCACCGGCCGCGCCGACCTCTGGGCGCACGTCCTGCGCCGCCAACCCCTCCCCCTTTCGCTGCTGGCCACCCATCCCATTGAACTAGAGCGCAACTGAAGACGTGTACTCCTCGGACACCTGAATGAAAGCCATGGCAACGGGACAACCGATCTGGCGAAAACATGGGTAACTCATCGGGTACGCCCAGAACCCGGCCCGGTGACCGCCCGCCGGCCCGCAACGCAAGTCCGGAGGCACCCACTTGTGCGCAAAGTACTCGGAGAGGCGGACAAACCCGACGACCAAGCCGAGTTGCTCCGGGTTCTGTACGACGAACACGCCGCCGCTTTATGGCGGTACACGCTCGGTTTGGTGCGCGACCCGGGACGGGCCGAGGACATCGTGCAGGAGACGTTGCTGCGGGCGTGGCAACGCCCGAACGTGCTGGATCAGTCCACGACGTCGGCGCGTGCGTGGCTGTTCACGGTGGCGCGCCATCTCGCCGTGGATGAGCATCGCAGCGCCCGGAACCGGCGCGAGTTCCGCACCGACAGCCCGCCCGACCAGGCCGCGCCCGACCAGGCCGATCGCGCCTTGGACGGCTGGCTGATCGCGGACGCGTTGGGCAGGCTCAGCGCCGATCACCGCGAGGTGATCGTGCGGGCCTACTATCGGGGCCTTTCCACCCACCAGATCGCCGCGGAACTCGACATCCCGGCGGGAACGGTGAAATCCCGGATGCACTACGGCATGCGGGCGCTACGGCTGGCACTACAGGAGATGGGGGTGACGAACCAATGACGGATATCACCGACGACTACACCACGTGGGATGCGCCGTACGTGCTCGGCTCCCTGACCCGGACCGAACGCCGTGCGTACGAAGAGCATTTGACCGGCTGCCCCGCCTGCCGGGCCGCCGTCGCCGAGTTGGCCGGGATGCCGGGCATGCTCGCCATGGTCGACCCCGAGACCGCGCTCGCGATGATCGAGCCGTCGGAAGCCGTTGCGGCAGAACTCGGCTCGGCCCCGGTCGCGGCGAATCCGCCGGTACCGCAGTTGCTGCCGAGACTCGCCGCGGCGGCGGAGCAGCGCAGGCGACGGAGCAGATGGGTGAGCATCGGTGCGGCGGTGGCGGCGGCCGCTGCCGCCGTGGCGATCGCGGTTCCGGTGGTCGCCACGGTCACCTCGTCCGACACCACGACCCCCGAACAGGTTGTCGCGGAACGCGGCATGCAACCGCTGAAGCCGAACCCCGTCACCGCGAGTTTCAAAGTCGTTCGGGCCGAGGGTAAGACACGGATCGTCATGTCGTGCAGCTACGGACCGAGCAACCAGCAGTACAGCTGGAATCTGAAGTTGTTCGTCCTCGGCACCGATGGCAGCCAGACCGAGCTCGATCAGTGGCCGGCCGGGCCTGGCACCGAGCTGACGATCGATCGGACCATCGATAAGGCGCCGGATCAGATTCGGGCCGTCGAGATCCGATTGGCGTCGACGGGTGAGACGCTGCTGTCGGGCACGGTCTGACGACGCAACGATCCCCCCACCGGAGTCGGCGGGGGGATCGATACCCCTCATCGTGCGCTCGTGATCAGGCCGTCTGGCGACGGAAAATCGAGTTGGCCCAGAAGAATCCGACGATCGTCAGGCCGGTGCACCAGGCGAGCGCGAGGATGCCGTTGTTGCCGATCTCGGTGCCCATCAGCAGGCCGCGGACGGTCTCGGTGATCGGGGTGAACGGCTGATACTCGGCGAATTGGCGCAGCCCGACCGGCATGGTGTCGGTGCCGACCAGACCACTGCCGAGGAACGGCAGCATGATGATCGGGAAGACGATGTTGCTCGCGCCCTCCGGGTTCGGCGACAGCAGGCCCAAGGCGACCGCAAGCCAGTTCAGTCCGAAGATGGTGAAGGTGAGCAGACCGAACGCGGCAATCCATTCGACGACATTGGCATCGGGACGCCAACCGATGAGCAGCGAGACCGCGGCCATCAGCACGATGCCACCCAGCGCTTGGAGCAGCGCGCCGACCACGTGCCCGGTCAGCATCGACGACTGCGTGATGCCCATGGTGCGGAACCGATTCACGATGCCTTTGGCAGCATCGTTCGCGATCGACACCGCCACCGACGCCGTGATGTAGGCGGGAACCATCAGCAGCATGCCGGGCGCGAGGTAGTCGATGTAGTTTCCGCCGGAGGACTTTTCGAGTGCGCCACCGAAGACGAACTTGAAGATCAGCAGTAGGACGGTCGGCATCACAATGACGCCGATACTCATGCTCGGATATCGCTTCGCGTGAGTCAGATTGCGCCGCAACATAGTTGCCGAGTCGGCAAGGGCATAGGACACAGTACTCATGACACGGTTTCCTTTTCGGGAGTCGGCTGGCCGGTGAGGGTGAGGAAGACGTCGTCGAGGTTGGGCGTGTGCACGGCGAGACCGTCGACCTCGATCTGCTCGTAGTCGAGTCGATCGAGCAGGGCCCGTAGCGATTTCACGCTGCCGTCGCTCGGCACCGCGAGAGTCAGGTCTTCGTCGATGTCGGCGTCGTCGACCACCTGGGCGGCGACGCCGAGCACGGCGGACGCGGCGAACAAGGCGTTGCGGTCGGTGAACTGCAATCGGATATGCCCGCCTGGCACCAGCCGTTTCAGTTCGGCCGCGGTGCCTTCCGCGACGATCCGGCCGTGATCGAGCACCGCGATGCGGTCGGCCAGCTGATCGGCCTCCTCCAGATACTGGGTGGTGAGGAAGACGGTCACGTTGTAGTCGTCGACCAGCCCGCGGATGAGCTCCCAGATAGCCCGCCTGCTGCGCGGATCGAGGCCGGTGGTCGGCTCGTCGAGAAAGATGATGCGCGGATCGCCGACCAGGGTCATCGCCAGGTCCAGCCGCCGGGTCATGCCGCCGGAGTAGGTGGACGCGGGCTTGTCGGCGGCCTCGACGAGATCGAATCGTTCCAGCAGATCCGCTGCCAGCCTTTTGGTTTCGCGCCGCGGCAGGTGCTGCAGGTCGCCCATCAGGATCAGGTTCTCCCGGCCGGTGAGCAATTCGTCGACCGCGGAGAATTGGCCGGTGACACCGATTGCCGCGCGGACGGCATCGCGTTCTGCCTCGACATCATGTCCGCCGACCCGGCTTTGGCCACCGTCGGCGTGGATGAGTGTGCTCAGGATCTGCACGGTGGTGGTCTTGCCCGCGCCGTTCGGGCCGAGCAGCGAATAGACCGTGCCTTCGGGGACGGTGATATCGATGCCGTCGAGCACCACCTTCTCGCCGAATGATTTGCGCAGGCCCAGTGCCGAAATGGCGGGTGCGCGATGGCCGTTGACCATGGCTGTCCTTTCAGAATTACATAAGGGAATGCGCATGCGCGCATGACTGATCTGCACCGCTCCCGGTGTCCCGGTGCGGCGGTAGGTGTCGAGTAGTTGCTATTCAGCTGTGCGGTAACCGAATTCGGTTAGATGTCGAGGTCCTCGACCTGGGGATGTTTCGCGATATCGGCCACCCGCTCGTACAGCTTCGATGGAAGCTTGTCTTTCAATTCGTCGATGGAGTCCACGATCTCCAGGATGAAATCGCCCCAGTCCTCCTCACCGACGCCGAGCATGCGCCGCCAGTTCTTCAAATCGTTGAGCCAGTTGGCGGATTGCGGATATTCGTCCCACTTGGCGTACTGGGCGTGCATCACGAACTTGCCTTTGCGGCTGCGATACACCCGGACGTTTTCCATCCGCTCGTCGTTGACGTCGTGCCATTCGCCGAGCAACGCGCCGGAGAACCGCACCTGCCGGACACCGTTGTGCCCGACACGGACCACGACCTCGTCGTAGCCCTCTTGGCGACCCTCCTCCAACTCGATGAATCGGCGCAGCGCCGTGGTCACCGCCCCGGACAGATTGCCGCCAACCAGTTCCTGGGCCCGCTGGAACAGCGGCAGATCGTCATCGGCAACATAGATCGTCTTGTTGGGCATGACACGACTATACGTAGATGTATACGTACACGCAAGCGCCGCGCTCGAGTCTGCGGAGAATGCTTCCATTCAGAAGCGCCGTCTTGTAGGTTGCTGATTATTCACTGAGATGCACTCAGCCGACGCCGTCTGAGCTCAGGACCGAGTGGCAGGGTCGCCAGCCGGTACCCCGATATCAGCGGTAAGTAGCAAAGAGGTGCTGTAGTGATGTCTCCGAACGCCAAGCGGAAGCTACCCGCCCGAGCACTGCTCGGAAGTTGCCCTATCGCGTTGATCCTGCTGCTGAGCACGGCTGCCCCCGCGTCGGCGGAGTTCGTCGATCCGGCCGCACTGGGTGTCCGGATCGGTCACCAGGAGGTCAAACCGACCCTGGACGGCTACGCCATCATGACCACCGAGGCGAATACCAACGCGCGCGTCATCCCGCCGTTGGACGGCAGCCCGTTCAGCCGCGAGGCGTTCCTGTCCGGCATCGGCATCGGCCAGGTCGACGGACCCGCGGGCGCCAGAGTGGCGGGCGCGGTGATGGAGGTGGGCTACGAGGTCGGCTATCCGGTGGCCTTCGCGCCGAACGGCATCACCGTCACGCTCAATTCGCCGTCCGTCTCGGTCACCGGTGCGGTGAAGCCGCAGATCTCGGCCGGTGTGACGCCGCAGATCAATATCGCCCCCGTGCCGGGCGCCCAGGTCGAATTCCCGTTGCAGGCTCAGCTCGGCGCGGAATTGGGCGCGCAGGCGACGATCCTGCCGTCGCAGCAGTTGTCTTTTCAGGTCGGGCACGGCGGCATCACCGAAACGACGCTGGCCAAGTTCACCCTGACCCAGCCGCTCGCCTACGCCGATCTGTCCAACACCCACCTGACCGTCACGGGGGCGCTCGGACCGGTCACCATTCGGACCTTCGTGAAATTCACCCTGGTCACCGGCGCGGGCCAGACCACGGATGCCGTCTACAGCGATCCGATCGCGCTGTAAGCGGCAAACTCGGACGAGGCGTACGTCGAGTTCGTCGGGCCGCCGAATACATCGACCCGCTGGCGACGCTACGCGAAAGACCTTCAGCTGGCGACTAATTGGTCGGGTTCCGCGGTCTTGGCCCACCGCTGGGCCAGCCCGGCGCAGACGATCAGCTGGATCTGGTGGAAGATCATCAATGGCAGCACGATCAGGCCGACCGGCTGGCTCGCGAAAAGCACTGTCGCCATGGGTAGTCCGGTGGCAAGACTCTTCTTGGAGCCACAGAACACGATGACGATCCGGTCTTCCCGGGAAAAGCCGAGAACCCGGCCGGTCACCATGGTCGCGGTGATAACAAGTGCGAGCAGCACGCAGCACACGCCGGCCAGCGCGAGAATCCGCCAGGGCGAGAGCATGTGCCAGATGCCCTCCACCATGCCCGCGCTGAACGCGCTGTAGACGACGAGCAGGATCGAGCCGCGATCGACCAGCTTGGTCGGCTCCGCGTACCGGCGCAGCCAGCCGATGACCTTCGGCCGGATCAGTTGCCCGATCGCGAAGGGCACCAGCAACTGCAACACGATGTCACCGACCGAAGAGAAGTCGACGCTGGCCTGGCCCGTGGTGTTCATCAACAGGATGACCAGCAGCGGAGTGACGAAGACGCCGAGCAAATTCGACGCCGTCGCGCTCACGATCGCACCGGGCACATTGCCTTTCGCGATCGAGGTGAACGCGATCGACGACTGCACGGTCGACGGCACCAGGCACAGGAACAACAGCCCGGTGTACAGGTCGTCGGTCAGCACGCTCGGCGCCAGCAACCGCGCCGCCAGTCCGAGCAACGGGAACAGCACGAAGGTACTGGCCAGCACGATGATGTGCAGCCGCCAGTGGGTGAGCCCGGCCAGTGCCTCCTTCGGGGAGAGCCGCGTGCCGTAGAGCAAGAAGAGCAATGCGATGGCAATCTTCGTCAGCACATCAACTACGTCGGCGGCCGTGCCTTTTGCGGGAAAGACGCTGGCCAGAGCAACTGTAGCGAGGATCGACAGGATGAAGCCGTCGATATAGAACTTGCTGAGGAATCGCACACCACACGCTAACGCCGGGGCTGTTCCCATATGGAACCGAAAAATACGTACTTGGTCACATCGCGTGCCCGCTCCGCCTACTGGATAAACACGAACGTTCGTCCGTATAGTTGGTAGCGCACACAGCGCGACGAAGGGACGACGATGAAGATCCGCCGACTGGGCTGGGCAGGTGTGGAAGTCGAATTCGACAACGCCACACTGGTGATCGATGCCGTGCAGGACAGCGAGCCACTGCGCAGTTTGCTGCCGGACGACGCGTTGACCGCACCGCGGCAGCCGAATACCGCGCTGGCCGCGCTGGTCACCCACTTGCACCTCGATCACGCCGACCCGCCGGGACTGAACCGCATCCTGGCACCGGACGGCATCGTGCTCCGTCCCGCACCGATGGTGGGCACGGGTGATGATGTCGTGTGGACCGCCGAGGCCGAAAGCGGTTTTGCCGCAAGCTCGCTCACGACGCGGGTGATGTCCGAATGGGAAACCACCACGATCGGACCCTTCGAGGTGACCGCGGTTCCCGCCGTCGATGGACTCGGCGACCCGCAGGTGAACTGGGTAGTCAGCGCGGGCGGGCATCGCATCTTCCACGGCGGTGACACCATTTTCCACGGTCTGTGGTGGTTGATCGCCCGCCGCTGTGGCCCCTTCGATGCCGCGTTTCTGCCGATAAACGGTGCGGCAGTGAATTTTCCACACCTGCAACCAGGAAGTCCGCTGCCCGCTGTACTCACGCCGGAACAGGCGGTGCTGGCGGGGAACATACTCGGCGCCCGCACGGTCGTCCCCATACACTTCGGCCTCGACCGACCGCCGTACTACGTGGAGATCGATCAGTCGTTGGTCAAGTTCCGCGCCGCAGCGGCGGAAGCAGGAGTCGGGCTCACCGTGCTCGCCCCTGGCGAATCCCTCGACCTCGCAGCCACCGAGGTAGCAGTCGCAGACTGAGCTTCGAGCCGTTCACGCCGATGGTCCGCGAAAGCCCCGTTCGGACTCGGGCTAGGTCGCGGGCTGGCAGGCGTCGCGGAGGGAGCAGGCGCCGCAAGCGCTGCCGCAGCCGCCGACTTCGGCGGGCGGGGCGATGGCTGCCGCTGTCGAGGCGGCGGCGTTGGCGCCGGCGCCGAGGGTGAACAGGGCGATGACGCCCGCGCCCGCGGCGACGAGGAAGACGACGATGCCGCTCGCGGCGAGGGCGACGAGACCACCGGCGAACAGCAGCGCCCCGGCCGCCAGCGAGGTGGGGGCGGCGACGCGATTCGCGATGCGGAAGGTCTCGTCATCGGAAAGGGCGGCCTCGGTGTGCACGCCGACGAAGCGGTTGCGCGGCAGCCTGCCGATCAGCCCGAGTGCGCCGGTTGCGATGGCTACGAGGGCCAGCACGAACAGGACGAGAGCGACGACGAACACTCATGCAGGCTAGCGCATCGGTGTCCGCCACCCGCTGGCCACTCCCCCGCAATCGCTCAGCATTCGGCATGGCACCACCCCGGACGAGCGCTTTCCACACTGGGCAGCACCCGGCCCGAGGTGTAGCAACCAAACGCACTGTTGGGACCGCTCGGATGGGAACGACAACCCGCGAGTAATCGGAAGGGGATGCGGCGCAGTCCCGTCCCGACGGGTGGGTAACCCCGGACGCGGACGCGCCGACGGAGTCAGCACAGCCCGATTTTCAGTACTGCGGTGCACACGTTCTACCCTGATAGACGAAGTTTGTCGGGGATCGGCGATAACAAGAAGGCAGGGCCGTGCAGGACACTCGTGCAACCGAAAGCGATGTACCGGAGCATCGGTACAACGCGGAGCTCGCGGGCCGCATCGAACGCCGGTGGCAGCAGACGTGGGGGGAGCGCGGAACCTTTCACGCGCCGAATCCGGTCGGTCCGCTGGCCGGTGCCACGCCCGCGGACAAGCTGTTCGTGCAAGACATGTTCCCGTACCCGTCCGGTGCCGGTCTGCATGTCGGGCATCCGCTCGGCTACATCGCCACCGACGTGTTCGCGCGCTACCACCGGATGCACGGCCGCAACGTGCTGCACGCGCTCGGCTACGACGCGTTCGGCCTGCCCGCCGAGCAGTACGCGGTGCAGACGGGTGCGCACCCGCGCGACACCACCGAGGCGAACATCGCGACCATGCAGCGCCAGCTCGATCGGCTTGGCCTCGGGCATGACCGGCGCCGCTCGTTCGCGACCACCGATCCCGAGTACTACCGCTGGACCCAGTGGATTTTCCTGCGGATCTACAACGCGTGGTACGACCAGGAACTGGATCGGGCCCGCCCGATCAGCGAACTGGAAGAGCAGTTCGCCACCGGTGCCCGGCCCGCCCCCGATGGGCAGGATTGGGCGACGATGACCGCCGCGCAGCGGGCGGCCGTGGTGGACTCGTATCGCCTGGTGTACCAGACCGATTCGATGGTCAACTGGTGCCCCGGCCTCGGCACGGTGCTGTCCAACGAGGAGGTCACCGCCGAAGGCCGCAGTGAGCGCGGCAATTTCCCGGTGTTCCGTAAGCGGTTGTGGCAGTGGATGATGCGCATCACCGCCTACGCCGATCGGCTGGTCGACGATCTCGATCACCTGGACTGGCCGGACAACGTGAAGGCCATGCAGCGCAACTGGATCGGGCGCTCCCGCGGTGCGCAGGTCAAGTTCGACGCCGACGGTGAGCAAATCGAGGTCTTCACGACCCGGCCCGACACCCTCTTCGGCGCAACCTATGTCGTGCTGGCTCCCGAGCACGAGCTGGTCGACAAGCTGACCGCGGCCGGATGGCCCGAAGGCACCGATCCCCGGTGGACCAACGAAGGCGCCGCCACCCCGGCGGAGGCCGTTGCGGCCTACCGCAAGTCGATCGCGGCCAAGTCGGATCTGGAACGCCAGGAGAACAAGGAGAAGTCCGGCGTCTTCCTCGGCACCTACGCGATCAACCCGGTGAACGGCGAGTCGACGCCGATCTTCATCGCCGACTACGTGCTGAGCGGCTACGGTACCGGCGCGATCATGGCGGTGCCTGGTCACGACCAGCGCGACTGGGATTTCGCCACCGCGTTCGGCTTGCCGATCAAGGAGGTCGTGGCGGGCGGCGATCTCAGTGTCGCGGCCTACAACGGCGACGGCCCGATCGTGAACTCCGGTTACCTGGACGGGCTGTCGGTCGAGGAGGCCAAGGCGACGGTGACCGCCAGGCTGGAGGCCGACGGCCACGGCAAGGGCACCATCCAGTACAAGCTGCGCGACTGGCTGTTCGCCCGCCAGCGCTACTGGGGCGAGCCGTTCCCGATCGTCTACGACGAGGACGGCGCGCCGCACGCACTGCCGGAATCCATGCTGCCGGTGCGGCTTCCGGAGATGGACGACTTCGCCCCGGTGACCTTCGATCCGGACGACGCGGACTCCGAGCCGTCGCCGCCGCTGGCCAAGGCCACCGACTGGGTGCACGTCGAGCTGGATCTGGGCGACGGACCGAAGAAGTACCGCCGCGACACCAATGTCATGCCGAACTGGGCGGGCAGCTCCTGGTATCAGATCCGCTACGTCGACCCGACGAACTCGGAAACGTTCTGCGCCAAGGAGAACGAGGAGTACTGGCTCGGCCCACGCACCGCCGAACACGGTCAGGACGATCCCGGCGGCGTCGACCTGTACATCGGCGGCATCGAGCACGCGGTACTGCACCTGCTGTACGCGCGGTTCTGGCAGAAGGTGCTGTTCGACCTCGGCGACGTGTCGGGGTACGAGCCGTACCGGCGCCTGTTCAACCAGGGCTACATCCAGGCCTACGCCTACACCGACGCGCGCGGCGCTTACGTGCCCGCTGCCGAGGTGGTGGAGCGGGACGGCAAGTTCTTCTGGACCGACACCACCGGCACCGAGCTGGAGGTGTTCCAGGAGTACGGCAAGATCGGAAAGTCGCTGAAGAACGCGGTCTCGCCGGACGAGATGTACGACCTGTACGGCGCCGATACGTTCCGGTTCTACGAGATGGCGATGGGTCCCCTCGACTCCTCGCGTCCGTGGGCGACCAAGGATGTGGTCGGCGCACACCGGTTCCTGCAACGGATCTGGCGTCTGGTGGTCGACGAGGAGACCGGCGAGTTGCGGGTCACCGAAGCGGCCCCATCGCAGGAGACCTTGCGGTTGCTGCACAAGACGATCGCCGGTGTGGACGAGGATTTCGCGGCGCTGCGCGACAATACGGCGGGCGCGAAGCTCATCGAGCTGACCAACCACCTCACCAAGACCTACCCCGACGGCGCGCCGCGTTCGGTGGTGGAGCCGCTGGTGCTGATGCTGGCGCCGCTGTCCCCGCACATCACCGAGGAGATGTGGGAACGCCTGGGCCACACCGAATCCCTGGCACACGGCCCGTTCCCGGTGGCCGATCCCGCGCTGCTGGTGGACGAGTCGGTCGAGTACCCGATCCAGGTGAACGGCAAGGTGCGCAGCCGAATTCAGGTGCCCGCCGACGCCGACAACGCCGCGATCGAGGCGGCCGCATTGGCCGATGAGAAGATCGCGGCACTGCTGGGCGGGGCCGCCCCGCGCAAGCTGATCGTCGTCCCCGGCCGACTCGTCAACATCGTCGCGTAGTCCCCGTCCGAAGACGCCCTGCACCCGGTGAGACGGTGTGCAGGGCGTCTTCGATCAAAGCGGCTGCCCTAGCCCGACACCGGGCGAAGCACGATCTCCGTCGGATGCCCGTCCCGTGGCGTCTCGACGGCGTTGCGTACCGCCCCCGCGACAGTCTCCGCTCGAAGGAACTCCTCCGGTCGGTATTCGCGTCCCTCATGGGCGATGATCTCGCGCTGCATGTCGGTGTCGATGCGGCCGGGATGGATCGAGGTCACCCGCAGCGTCGGCTCTTCCAGCCGCAGTGCGTCGCCGAAGGCACGCAACCCGAACTTGCTCGCGGCGTACGACGCCCAGCCCGCATTGGCGCGCAGCCCGGCGCCCGAATTGATCAGCACCACATGGCCGTCCGCCGCACGCAACGCGGGCAGCAGCAGCCTGGTCAGCTCGACGACCGCGATCAGGTTGGCCTCCAATGTGTTTCGCCACTGGTCGACGGTCGACTCGGCGATGCTGCCGATATCCTGGACGCCCGCGTTGTGCACCAACACGTCCAGCCGCCGGATCGACTGGGCGGCCGCCGCCACCGCCGCATAGTCGGTCAGCGGGACCGGCCAGCCGGTCGCGTCGGGCAGCTCCTTCAGGATGTCGCGCAGCGAGTCGGCGGACCTGGCGCCGAGCAGCAGCTCGTGCGACGGCGCGAGCTCGCGGGCGATGGCGGCGCCGAGCCCGCGGCTGGCACCGGTGATCAGCGCGGTCGGCTTCGGAGAGCTGGTCACGGCATTGGTCATGAGCCCCACCGTAATAGCCTGCGAAAGCGGAGCGATGCACGCATACATCGATAGTGGAATCTCGAGCAGCGAATTACGGACGGGGCATTCGAGAGTGAGAACCGCCGAGCACGAGCCCGCCACCGGCGGGTGGGACGAGGCCGAGTCGGACACCGCCGAGCGGGCGTACTTGCGGGTGGCATCGCAGAATAGGGGGATGGCACACCCGGGTTTCACCCCGACACAGCTCGCGGCCCGCGCCGCCTACCTGCTGCGCGGCAACGACCTGGGCACGATGACCAGCGCCGCGCCGCGACTGTATCCGCACATGTGGAGCTGGGATGCCGCGTTCGTCGCGGTCGGGCTGGCCCCGTTGAGCGTGGAACGTGCCGTGATCGAGCTGGACACATTGCTGTCCGCGCAGTGGAAGAACGGGATGATCCCGCACATCGTCTTCGCCAACGGCGTCGACGGCTATTTTCCCGGCCCGGCCCGGTGGGAGTGCCGCAAGCTGGCCGCCAACGCGCCCGACGGCCCGGACACCTCCGGTATCACCCAGCCGCCGGTGCACGCCATCGCGGTGCAGCGCATCCTCGATCACTCGCGCAGACACGGCCGCAGCACCCGCGCGGTCGCCGAGGAATTCCTGAACCGCCGCTGGCCGGACCTGGTGCGCTGGCATCGCTGGCTGGCGCACGCCCGCGACCCCAAGGAAACCGGGCGGATCACGCTGTACCACGGCTGGGAATCCGGCATGGACAACTCGCCGCGCTGGGACCGTGCCTACGACAACGTGGTCCCTGGCGATCTGCCGCCGTATCGCCGCGAGGACGTGCTGGTGGTCGCCGATCCGACCCAGCGACCCAGCGACCGCGAATACGACCGCTACCTGTGGCTGGTCGAGCAGATGCGCCGGGCAGGCTACGACGACTACCAGCTGGCCTCGACGATGAGCTTCGCCGTCGAGGACGTGTTCGTCACCGGGATCTTCGCGCTGGCCTGCGAGGTGCTCGCGAATATCGGCGAGGAGTACAAGCAACCGCACGCCGACGTCCGCGACCTGTACGCGTGGGCCGACCGGTTCCGAGCGGGCGTCGTCGCGACCACCGATGCCCGCTCCGGCGCGGCCAGAGACTTCGACGTGCGGTTGCAGCGCTGGATCGGCACCGAGACGCTGTCGATGTTCGCACCGCTGCTGTGTGGCGGGCTGCCGCGCGACACCGAACGCAGCCTGCTGCGCACCTTCGAGGGGCCGCGCTTCTGTGGGCATCCGGATCTGCGCTACGCGCTGCCGCCGTCGACCTCGCCGGTATCGCGGGACTTCCGTTCCCGCGAGTACTGGCGTGGCCCGGTGTGGCCGGTGATGAGCTGGCTGTTCTCCTGGGTGTTCGCCAGGCGCGGTTGGGCGGAGCGCTCGTTCATGCTGCGCGCCGAGGGCTTGCGCCAGGCCAGCGACGGCAGCTTCGCCGAGTATTACGAGCCGTTCACCGGAGAACCGCTCGGCAGCATGCAGCAGTCGTGGACGGCCGCGTCGGTGCTCGACTGGCTCGGCTGAGCACGCGAACCAGCGGTTTGCGGCACGTCGGCTCCGCGTTCAAGTAAACGTTGCGCAACTGCCTCTTCCGCAACACTGGTCACAGTAAGAACAAATGGCTATCGTCGAACGCCATGGACAACCCTCGTTCGAGCTCGACCATCCGTCGCCGCGGTACGGCGCTGTCCCTGATCGCCCTTTCGGGCATCCTCACGGCAACCTTGTCGCCGACCGCCGCGGCCGCACCGACCGGACCTGACGTCTCGTCCTGGCAGCACATCGACGGGCGACTAATCGACTGGTTCGCGGTGCGACGCTCGGGTCATGAGTTCGCCATGGTGAAAGCCACCGAGGGCATCAGCTACATCAACCCGTACTTCGTGCCGGACAGCCTGCTGATGCGGGCGGCGGGCGTTGCCCGAGGGACCTACCACTACGCACGACCGAACCTGCCGCCGGAACCGCAAGCCGCGCTGTACGCCACGGTGGTGCTCGGCCAGAACGGGGCGCTGGATCTGCCGCCGGTGCTCGATCTGGAGACCACCGGCGGACTGCCGCCCGCCGCACTGATCGACTGGACGCGCCGGTATCTGAACACCGTGCAGGCGCTGACCGGACGGGTCCCGATCGTCTACACCTATCCGCATTTCTGGCGGACGGCGATGGCCGACACCGACGAGTTCACCCGATATCCGCTGTGGATCGCCGACTATCGGGGCAACGAGGCCCCCGAGGTGCCGGGTGGCTGGCCGACCTGGACGTTCTGGCAGACCACTGACAGCGGTGGCATCGACGGCATCGCGGGGCCAACCGACTTGAACGTATACAGCGGCGCCCAAGGCGATTTCGCACGCTTCGCCAATATGTAGGATCCGGAAAAACCGCGAAACCGCCACTCCTGCAGGTTCAGTGGCGGTTTCGCGGGACGGGCGGGGCGCGCTACGCGCCGATCCGGCCGCCGTTCTTCTTCCACACGACCGCGACCGAGGGCCTTGGCTGTGCGGTGCCACCGTCGGGCCAGTGGGACAACGGATTGTCCGGCGTGGCGTCGTCGGCCTCACCAGGATGCTGCACGCACACCAGAACGCGCGACTCGGTGACCACCGGGCCACAGGTCTCGGCGCCGCGCGGCACCGTCAGGAACTGCTTGGTCGCGCCACGATTCGCGCCGTCGAGCACCACCGAGAACAGGCCGTCGTTCGACTTCATGGCATTGCCGTCGGTGGAGATCCACAGGTTGCCGTACGGATCGAAGGCCAGGTTGTCCGGGCAGGAGATCGGGCTGACCTTCGACTTGTCGAAGCCGGCGAAGTAGGTGTCGGCGGCATTCGGGTCGCCGCAGACCAGCAGCAGCGACCAGGTGAATTCGGTGCCGGTGTGGTCGTCGTCGATCTCCAGGATCTGGCCGTTCTTGTTCAGGTTGCGCGGATTCGCCTCGTCCGGGCCCTGCTTGCCGTCCTTGCCGCGGTTGTCGTTGTTGGTCAGCGCGACATACACCTTGCCGGTGTACGGGTTGGCCTCGAAGTCCTCCGGGCGGTCCATCTTGGTGGCGCCGACCTTGTCGGCGGCCAGCCGGGTGAACACCGCGACCTCTTCCGCGCTCATGCCGTCGACCAGCGACTTGCCCTTGCCGTCCGCACCGGTTTCCAGCAGCGGAATCCATTGGCCGGTACCGGTGAAACCCTGTTCCGAGGGCTTGGCGCCGGTGCCGTCGATCTTGTCGGCGTGGTCGCCGGTGAGCTTCGCGACATACAGCGTGCCCGCGTCCAGGATGGTCAGATTGTGCCGCATGCTCGACGCACCGCTGCCCGATTGCACCTTGCGGGTGGATACGAATTTGTACATGTAGTCGAACTTTTCGTCGTCGCCGGTGTAGGAGACGACGTCACCCGACTTCGTGACGTAGATGGTGGCGCCTTCGTGCTTGAGCCGACCCATCGCGGTGTGCTTGATCGGCGTCGAGGTGGGATCCCACGGATCGACCTCGACGACGTAGCCGAAGCGGTTGGCCTCGTTGGGTTCTTGCGCCAGATCGAAACGCTTGTCGGTGCGCTCCCAGTGGTTGGGCGTCTTGCCCGCGGTGAAGCCGTAGCGCTTGATCCGTGCCGTCGCAACGGTTTCGGCCACCTTGTCGGCGTTGGCGAAGTAGCCGTTGAAGTTCTCCTCGCCGGAAAGCACCGTGCCCCACGGGGTCACGCCGCCCGCGCAGTTGGCGATAGTGCCCAGCACCTTGGTGCCGGTCGGATCGGCGGCGGTCTTGACAAGGTCGCTGCCCGCGGCCGGACCGGTGAGCTTGAACTCGGTGGTCGCGGTGATCCGCCGGTTGTACTTGCCGAAGGCGGGGGTCAGCTTGCCGGTGCCCGGCTCGCCGCGCACCTCGACCACGGTAAGCCCGTGCGCCGCCTGGGTGATCGCGATCTGCTCGTCGGTCGGGGCTTCCTTGTCGTAGCCGCGGAACATGTGCGGGCCCGTGGTGTATTCGTGATTGACCACCAGCAGGAAGGCGTTCGCCTGGCCCTCGATCGGCAGCAGCGCCGCGAAGTCGTTGTTGTAGCCGAACTGCTTGGCTTGCGCGGCGGCAGATTGCTTTTCGAAGTCGAAGGCGGGCGCATCCGCGAACAGCGGATCACCCCATCGGATCACGACGGACTGGTCGTAGCCGTCCGGAATCACGATGGCGTCCTCTTTGTTCGGCGCGACCGCGGCGAAGTCGGTGCCCGTTCCGGGCGGGCCGCTCGGCGACGGCCCGGCCGATCCGGCGTTCTCCACGTCGTCACCGCAGGCCGCGAGCACACTGCCCGCACCGACCGCGAGCACCGCCGCCGCGCCACCCTTGATCAGGCCGCGCCGATTCAGGGAGCTGACGATGTCACCGAAGTACGCACCGGCAGAGGTGTTGGGCACCTCGTGGAAGCAGGCGTTCGCGCATTTGTATTCGCAGGTCACCGAAGCACGCGCGGACTGGCCGTCGTGTTTCACGAAGAGGGCGAGGGGCTTGAGGCTCACGGCCGAACGGTAAATGATTCGGACAATCCGGAAACGACATACAGATGAACAGCTGGCCAATTAGGTAACCCTCAGTTTGCTGGCGCGGAACTCGGCACTATTGCCCAGCCCGGCGAGTGCGGCGGTGATCCAGCGGTTGGTGCCGATGCTGTCGGCCCGCTCGAACGGAACTCGAGCGGGCCGAGCACGATTCAGCCGCCGACGACGGTGGAGCAGGCGAAGGTGATGTCGAACTTCGAGGTCTTGGGGCCGGCGAGCGGATTGGTCAGATCGGCGCTGACGCCCTCACCGGTGACCTTGTAGGTGTTGCCGTCCTTGGTGAGCGTGGCCGAGCCGCCCGGCATACCGTTGCCGAAGCCGACGGCGTAGGGCTGGCCCGAGTCGCCGCCCTTGCTGCCCGCGATGCCCACCGCCTGCACGGTGTCGGTGCCGGTGATGGTGGCACTCACCGACAGGTTGCCGTAGGCGGCGTTGGCGGTGTCGGTCAGCGCGAGGGCCAGCGTGCCGCCCTGCTCGGCGCACGTCGTGGTGAACTTCGCGTCGAACGCCTTGCCGTCGACCGAGGCAGTCGACTTGCTCGACGACGCCGGATCGGCCTGCGGGGCAGGGGCCGCCGAGGAGGACTTGGCAGGGGCACTGCTGGAGTCGTCGCTGCAACCGGTGACGAAGAGCGTGGCAGCGGCGGCAGCGGCGACGAGGGTGGCGGTGACGGACTTGGTGTTCATGGTTTCTCCTAGGTTCGTGCGGCCCGGGGTGGCTGGGCCGATACGAGAAAGGTAGGAACCGTTCGCGCCCTACCGATCCCAGGTTTTTCCCGGGTCGAATCGGACAAAAGTCCGTTAACCTGGTCGGATGCGACGACCGCGCGCCATGGTGCTCGATGAGGTGTGGCGCAAGCTCGACGGCGTCGAACCGCTCAGCGGTCCGCACGGCGGGCCGTTGCGCCGCACGGTGAAGCTCATCCTCGATCCGCTGGTGATCCGGCCGGTACAGCATCCGGCGTGTGCCGGGCCGATCGTTACGGCCGACGGCGCCGTGTTGCTCGCCGCACGGGTGCACGCCGCGGCGGATGTGCTGCGCGCGACGGCGGCCTGGTTCACCGTGCTCAAACAGGTACGGCGGACGTTGCGGATCACCGAGGGGAATCCACAGGATCTGTACTTTCAGCGCTGTTTCGAGCTCGCGACAACGGCAGGCATGCCGAATCCGTTGCGGGACAAAGCGGTAGCCGAGGCGGCCTTACGCGATGTGCACGAATACGCGGCGGGCCGCACTACCCAGGCGTTGAAGGATTACGTCGCCGAACGGGCTCCGGAGCTCGCGGCACTGGTCGAAGTCGCCTGGCAACGGCGGCCGTTGACGGGTCCGCCAGGTGGCGATCACGCCGTTACACTGACCGGGTTGCTCGACGCGTGTGCCGCTGCCCGTCTAGGGCAGAGTGCGGCCAACGGGCAGGCCGAGCTGGATCGCCTCGTCGCAACCCACGCGGGTACGCACGCCGGAATACGACTGTGGCGGAATGGATCCGGTTACTCCGCAAATGGCCTCGGACTCACGGCCCACCTGGTGCCCCAGCCGCCCGCGGTCGGTGCGGGAGCTTCGAAATCCACCCTCGGCCTGCCGTTCGACCGCACCGTATACGAGCGCGTGTTCACCGCTTTGCAGACGTCCAGCGAACGCGCTGAGCTGCCGCCCATTCCTGAGTTGGTGGCGACCGAGATTGCCCGGAGTTGTTCGCCCTGGGCACTTTTGGATGAAACCCTGCGGGTAGCGGCCACGGCAGGCATCGTCCTCGCGAACGGGCTCTCGCCGATCGGGACAGCCGTACGAGGGCACCGTCCGCATCTCGGCGTGACGCGTTTGCCGCCGCGGGAAACCACCGCGCATCGAGTTATCAACAGCCGCTGGCAACGTGAGGCGTACGTACTACAGGCTCGGCGGCTGGTGGTGCGGATCGACACGGATTCACCGCCGTCCGGGCCCCTGGCCGCCATCGCCGCGGAGTTGTCCACGCCGTGGCGGCCGTACCTGCGCCGGTTGTGGGTTCGCCTGCACGGTCGGGATGTTCGCGAGTTCTCGGTGTCGGATCCGGACGAACTTTGGGATCTACTCGACGGGGTGGCGCGCTCGGTCATCCTCGACCACCGGACGCGCGTCAAGCAGGCGCTGAGTGTCATTGCGGCCGAACCGGACTCGACGGAATCGAGGGCGAGCTGATGAACGACACGGTGCGGATTCGGCGGGCTGCCGACGGGCTGTGGATCATCGCGCCCGACGGTGCGCCGACCGTCCTCGATGGTGCGGCGGGGAGCGATGTGCTGGTGTTGGAGGTGGCGGGCGGGCATCTGACCTGGCAGCTATTCGGTGGACAGACCATTCCGGCGGCCGTCATCGATGACGTGCAGCTCGCGCAAGAGTGGCTTTGGGCCGTCTTCGGCGAAGAGATCGCGCTGGCGGTCGATGCGGGTGGCACCGGCGAATTCGGTGTCGTCCCCGGCTTGCCGGAGCTCGTCGCGAGCGCGTGGCGGCTCGGGTACGCGCACTGGGCGGCACGGTGGTGGCCTGCGTCGATCATCGATGGCATCGCGCCACTGGACGAGCGGTTGCTGCTGGACGAGATCGCCGCGCTGTCCGGGGAATGCGAGATGCTCGTCGACGGCGCCGATGCGTCCTTCGTAGCGCAGACCGGCCAACTGCCGGGTATCCGAGGCCGCACCGACGACTATGCCCTCGCCGCGGGCCCGGCGACTTCCGTGCCGAGTGGCGTCTTGGTGCTGGCCAGAGGCACCGGTGGATGGGATTGGCGCCATTGCCCACCAGGGCTGCTCGATGCGTCCGACAACGCTGTGTCGTGGGCCGTGGTGCGGGGTGCGGGAACCACGACGGTGCTGGTGCGGGTGGTCGCCGCACCTCAGCTGCGTGGCGACGTGCCGCGGCATCTGCTCCCACACGCGCTGGTACGGACGGCCGCCGGAACGATCGAGGCAACGCTGGCGCTCGACGGTGATGCGTGGACCACGGAGGTCACCGCGCCCGTCGGGGCGGAATCCGGCGTGGCCGTGCAGGTTTCCGTCCCGGGCGTCGGCGTCGAGGACAGCGCCGAAAGTAGCGGCCCGGACAATCGGCAGCGGGTGCGCGAATTTGCCGCCCTACGCCTGAGTCGCGCGACCGAAACGCCCGATAACCTCGCTGACGCGCCTTTGCTCGCCGAAATGGCAGCTGCCGCATCGGATTCGGATTTCTGACATGGACGAGGAAACAGCCGCTGACGGCCGTGCGCAGCTCGCCGCGGGTGCCGACGCGTACACCCGCGGTGATACTGCCGAAGCGCTGCGCATCTTCGAGGACGCCGCTCGGACCACCACCGGCGATGTCCGCCTCGGCGCCATCGTCAACGCGGCGAGCATGGCCGACGAACTCGGCGACCACGCCAGATCGCTGAGCCTGTATCGCGAGGCACTCGCCGCCATGCCCGCGGACGCGCCCCGGCTACGCCCCAACGCGCTGGTCAACATGTCGCAGGCATTGCAGCACCTCGGCGAGCTCGACGCGGCCCAGGACGCATTGCAGCAGGCGCGCGAATTGCTCGCCGACAGCACCGATCAGGGCGTCCTGCGGGTGTCCTGTCTGCTGTCGTTGACCGCCGTCGCGCTGCATCGCCAGCACTGGGCGGATGCCGCCGAACTCGCCACCGAATCGCTCGACGCGGCACGGCGGTTCGCGCCACAGCTGGCCGGACATCCGCTGATGAACCTGGCCGCCACGTTTTTCGAGACCGGACGCCGTGACCTCGCCGTTGACTTCGGCCAGCAGGCCCTCGCCGCGTTCGAGGCGGCGGGCGACCGCAATGCCGTCGCCGAGACCCAGCAGAATCTCGCCACCATGCTGGTTCGCCTCGATCGCTTCGACGAGGCGGAAGCGCCGCTGCACGCCAGCCAGCAGTACTTCGAGCAGGCCGGACTCGGCTACCGTGCCGGAATCGGCCTCAAGACAATGGCTTTCCTCGCCGAAGGCCGCGAGGATCTCGAGCAGGCCAAGGCCCTCTACATCCGGAGCCTGGCGTACTTCGTCGAGTCCTGCGCGGTGCTGGACGCCGCCGACCTGCGCATGCGTCTGGCCACGGTGGCCTTCAAGACCGGGCAGTACGAGGAATGCGAAGCGTTGCTTGCCGAGGCGTTCGACGCCTACACCGAACGCGGTCTCGGCTTGCACTGCGCCCAGCTCGATTTCTGGCATGCGACGCTGCTGGAAGGCGCTGTCGCCGCAGAGGACTCGCCTTCCGCCGAGTTGCTCGCGCGCGCGGTCGACCTGGCCGTTCCGGCAGCGCTCGCCATCGACGCGGTGCGCTACACCCTGCCCAACGGTAGCCAGCGCGACCAATGGCACCGCAAGATCGCCGACCCCGCCATGCGATTGGCCTTTCGGTTCGCCTACCTGGCGGGCGATGGCCTGCTCCTCGCCGACTTGATCGAAACACAGTGTGCGGGTACGACATTGAACATCGATAGATCCGACGACGGCCGCGCCGGTCGGCTGCCACTCGAACTCCTCGACCCGCCGCCCGAACTCGCCCAGCATCCCGGAGCCGCCGCACTCCAACTGGGCGCGGCGCTGGCCGAGGTCGCGGCGGGCGCGGGCCTTCCGGTCTCGCCGCCGCCACGTCTCGCACTCGCCGCGGAGGGCCGGATCGCGCTGGCGCCGTATATCGCCGCCGCCGAACAACGCTATGGCCGGGTGATCCGAGACAGCCGGGTGCTGACGATATGACGCAGGGGCAACCGACCGCCGTGCTGCGCATGGCGGATGCGGGAGATCTGTACATGTCCTGGCGGTGGGCCGGGGACACCATGCAACGGGGCGCCGCCATGCTGCCGGGCGAACCGGTGCTCGCGGCCGTGCGGCGACTGTCCGACGCGTTACCGCACCCGGCCGAACCCGGTGGGCTCGAACGAGCCATGACGACCGGTGCGTTCGCCGATCATGACACCGAGTGCCTTGTTGCCCAGTCGCTTTCGCGCGCGCTGCTGCCCTACGGCCTGGCCGCGCAGCTGTACGAGCTGTATCAGCGTGGCATCCGCCCGCACATCCGACTGCAACCGTCGCCGCGGGCGGCGCAGGTCCCGTGGGAGCTCATCGCGCCAAGCCCGGACCTGCGCCTGATCGACATCGCGGACGTCAGCCTGCTTGCCCCGGCCAGCCTCGTGCACGCACCAGGACGCACCGCGCGCAGCTGGGCCGAGACGCACAGCGCACCCGTCGTCGCCGTGCTCGACCCCCGCATCCCCGGCTTCCGCGCCGACTCGATCCTCGGCTCGGTACTCGGTCGCATGCGGGCGGATGCCCCACTTGCCCAACGGATTGCCGACTACGCCGCACAGGAACGCCTGCTGCCCGCGGTGCTGGACCCGACGGAGGCCTTCCGCCGGACCGATACCGACCGCACCTGGCTGAGCGCATCGCTATGCGCTGGCGCGAGCCGCCTGATCTACGTCGGCCACGTCACCGCCGCATCCCCGGAGTCCGGTCAGAGCGAGGACGCCGAACTCCACTTGGCCTGCACTGCCGACACGCTCGGCTTCGCCGTGCCGACCCGCACTCATCGCCCGTTGTCCGCCAAGGACTTTCTGCTCGGCACCCACACCCGCACCGCAGAACCCACTGATGGCCGCGACCTTTGGCCGTTGCCGAGCCGAGTGGCCCTGATCGCCTGCGAGAGCGGCGGCGACATGCGCTTCACCGAGGCGCTCGGCCTGACCGCGGCCATGATCAGCGGCGGCGCCGAACTGGTGACGGCCAGCCGCTGGCCACTGCCCACCGACCTCGCTTTCCACCGCATCGCGGGCGCGCCACCGGACGCTTATCCCCTGCAACAGGCCATTTGCGCCATCGACGCGGCACACGAACAACCTGACCCGGTCGCCGTGCTCGCCGATTGGCAACGCGAACGACTGACCGCCTGGCGCACCGAGCGCACCATCGAACACTCGCCGCTACTGTGGTCGGCCTTCGCCACCGTGCGCACGTAGGCCTCAGCCACGGGAGTTGCGCACCACCGTCGGATGCACACCGAGCAGATCGAGCATCTCGGAGATCGACATCGCCCTGAACTCGGTCGAACCCGCGTAGCCCGGCCGCGCCGCGTCCGCCAGCTCGGCGTACAGATGCAATCGCTCATAGTCGGCCATCGACATGATCACCGCCACTTCGGTGCCGCCGTCGGTGATGATCGCGTCTTCGCCGGTTGCTACCACGTCGCGGATGACGGCGCCGATGTCCGAGGACAGCTCGTGCAGATTGCGCGTATTCGTGTTGGGCATGCTCCGCATTCGGAGCGGCGCGCCCTTTTGGATCGGCGTGTCACCGTCTCGTTAGCATCACGTACGGTGCGCGAGCAGATGCTGCATAATCAGCCGGGTCGATTCCTCGGGTGCCTGCTCGGGAATCCAGTGCGACACTTCTTCGAGCATTTCGAATCGATAGGGGCCGGTCACGTATTTCTCGGTGGCCAAGGCCGCCGCGGAGCCGATGGTGCTGTCCTCGGTGCTCCACACGTACAGCGTCGGCACCGTCACCGGCGCGGTCGGCCCGGACAGGTGCATGGCCCGGTACCAATTCAGCGCCGCGGTCAGCGCTTCCGGCTGGGCGAGCCGCTCGACGTAGTCATCGATGCGCTCTTCCGGGATCTTCCATTCGAATATTTTCCGGAGCCCGGCCGCGTTGTCCATGAGCAGCTCCCGCTCGGCCACCCGCGGCCTGCGCAGCAGCGAAAAGTATTGCGACCGTTGCGCCTGATCCTCGTCCTCGGTCATCGCCCGCCGGAAGGCAGCGGGATGCGGCACCGACACCGCGGTGAAACTGCGTATCCGCTCCGGCATCTCCGCCGCTGCCGCCCAGCCGACGTGGGCCCCCCAGTCGTGCCCGACCAGATCGAACCGCTGCCAACCCAATTGGTCGGCGATCGCCGCGACATCGCCGACCAATTCATCGAGCCGATAGTCGACGACCTGCGAGGGCCGCACCCCTGCCGAATATCCCCGCTGATCAGGCGCTACCACGCGACACCCACCGCCGCCGAGCGCATGGAGCTGGAACTCCCACTCGATGGCCGCCTCCGGAAACCCGTGCAGCAGCATGACTTCACGTCCGCCGACATCCCCGCAGGCCAACGCATCGAACGTCCCCGCAGCGGTGGGAATCTCTATCGCCTCGATCACGCAGGTGACTCTAGAACCTCACACCGACCATTCAGTGCTCGTCGTAATGCCCGTCGTGCGCGGCGTGGCGGTGGCCGTCGTGGATGTAGTCGACGTGGTCGCCGTGCTGGACGGCGTCGTGCCCGCAATTGTCGCCGTGCACGTGCGCGTGGTCGGTGTGCTCGGTGTGGCCGCTCGGCTCGCACTCGTCGTAGTGACCGTCGTGCTCGCGATGCAGGTGCCCGTCGTGCGCGTAGTCGATATGGTCACCGTGCTCGATCGCCGGGTGCCCGCAGCCGGGGCCGTGGGCGTGGTCGTGCTCGGTGTGCTGCATGTGCGCCGTTGTCATCAGATCTCCCTCTTTCCTAGCGTGGACAGATGGATTTGTGAGCGACAACACATTAGCAGATGCGCATCAATAAAGTTAACTAAGGGTGTGCTACAGCACCTGGGAGAGGAAGCGCTGTAGGCGCGGCGTCGACGCGTTGTCGAACAGCGCGTCAGGCGTGCCCGTCTCGACGACCTGACCCTCGTCCATGAACACCACGCTGTCGGAAACCGTTCGGGCGAAACCCATTTCGTGGGTCACCACGATCATCGACATGCCACCGGAAGCCAGGTCGGCCATCAGCGCGAGCACGCCCTTGACGAGCTCCGGATCCAGTGCCGAGGTGGCCTCGTCGAAGAACATCACCTCCGGCTTCATGGCCAGCGCGCGGGCGATCGCGACCCGTTGCTGCTGGCCACCGGACAGGTTCGCGGGCCGCGTATCGACCTTGTCGGACAGCCCGACGATCTCCAGCTGCTCCACCGCGACCGCCCGCGCCTCCTCCTTGGACAGTCCGCGCAGCTTGCGCGGGCCGAGCGAGACATTGTCGACCACGCTCTTGTGCGGGAACAGGTTGAAATGCTGGAACACCATGCCGATGCGCTGGCGCAGCTTGTCCGGGTCCTCGGTGAGCACGGACTTGCCGTCGAGCAGCACATCGCCCTGGTCCGGCTCGTACAGGCGGTTGAGCACGCGCAGCAACGTCGACTTGCCGGAGCCGGACGGGCCGATGACCGTGGTGGTCTTGCCCGCGTCGACGTGGATGTCGATGCCCCGCAGCACGTGGTTGTGCCCGAGAGTCAGGTGCAGTCCGGTTGCGGTGAGGGAGGCACTCATGCCTCCACCTCGCTGGCGCTCGGTTCCGGCATGATCGCCTCCTGGCGCTGTGTTTTCGATTCCCTCGCTCCGCTCGCTCATGGTCTATCCGCGCCCTTCCGTGATCGTGGCGGCCTCGAGCGGATCGATCGGCTTGTCCGGCCGTCCGGTGCGCATGCGGCGATCGATGTAGTTCACCAGGTGGGTGAGCGGGATGGTCAACAGCAGATAGACCAGGCCCGCGGCCACCAGCGGGGAGAGGTTTCCGGTCTGCGCGTTGAGGTCGCGACCGACCGCGAACAGTTCGCGCTGGGTGGCGAGCAGGCCGAGGAAGTAGATCAGCGAGGAGTCCTTGATCAGCGCGATGAACTGATTCATCAGTGCGGGCAGCACCCGCCGGACGCCCTGCGGAATGACCACCAGGGTCATTGCCTGCCGGTAGCCGAAGCCGATGGCGCGGGCCGCCTCCAACTGACCGGGCTCGACGGACTGGATACCCGAACGGAAGATCTCGCCGAT
The DNA here is from genome assembly GCF_019222765.1 of Nocardia iowensis. Taxonomy (NCBI): domain Bacteria; kingdom Bacillati; phylum Actinomycetota; class Actinomycetes; order Mycobacteriales; family Nocardiaceae; genus Nocardia; species Nocardia iowensis. The sequence continues at coordinate 8,739,053 of NZ_CP078145.1, forward strand.
ATAGGCCGATGCCAGCAATGCCAGCGCTACCGCGCCGAGCCAGTACGGGTTGTTACCGGTCACATTGCGGGCCACCGGGCCGATGCCGAGGCCGATCAACAGGATGATCACCACAGCGGGCAGGCCGCGGAAGATGTCGGTGTAGACCCGGGCCGGCCAGCGCAGCCAGCGGGTCCGCGCGATGCCCGCCACCGCGAGCAGCATGCCCAGGACGGTGCCGAGCACACCCGAAACCACCGCCAGGATCAGGGTATTCGGCAAACCCGTTTTGAGCAGGTCGGGAAAGGCCTTGCGGTACAACGACCAATCGAAGAACGTGTCCTTCAATTGTTGCAGCGTGGATTTCGGCGCGTTCTGCACGGCGGCTTCCGGCTGATGTTCCGCGGCAAGGGCAGCGAAGTCCGGCAGCTGCGGCAGCGGCGCGGCCTTGGAACCCGGCTTCCAGCCCGGCGGCAGTTCCCTCGGCACCCAGTCGCTGTACAGCTTGGCGTAGGTGCCGTCCTCGATCACCGCGTCGAGGCCGCTGTTGAGTGCGTCGATCAGCGGCTGGTTGGTCTTGGCGACCGCCCAGCCGACGAAGTTGTCCAGGCTGAAGGTGTTCTGCACCACCGCGGTTCCATCGCCCGGCTTGATCGCGCCCTCCGCCTGCGCCGACGGTGCCACCCAGGCGTCGACCTGGCCGGACTTCAGGTTGGCGTAGGCGGTGTTGTAGTCGGGGAACTTCACCGGATCCAGATGCAGCGTGTTGACCACGTACTCGTCCTGCACCGTGCCCTGCACAACCGCGATCCTGGTGCCCCGGTTCAAGTCCGAAAAGCCTTTGATGGCACTGCTGTTGGGGGCGACGAGGGAGAAGTAGCCGAAGTCGTAGCCATTGGTGAAGCCGACCAGCTGGCGGCGCGCGTCGGTGGTGGTGATGCTCGACGAGCCGACGTCGAAGCGGTTGCCCGCCACCTGGGCCAGCAGGCCGGCGAACTCGGTGCCCGAGAACTCCACCTGCAAGCCCAGTTTCGTGGCGATGGCCTTCAGCAGTTCATTGTCGAAACCAGTGAACGAGCCCTGCCCGTTCACGCAGATGCTCGGCGGCGCGTCCGACAGCGTGCCGACGCTGAGCTTGCCCGGCGTGATCAGCCCGAGCTTCGAGGTATCGATCGAGGTCAGCGGTGCGGTGGTCGCGGTGGTGTATTTGTCCGTGCCCGCGGACTGCGCGGAAGCCAGGTTCGTCGGCGCGGGCGATGCCGCGCTCACTCCCGGCGGCGCACACAGATCGCGCGCCGACGACGCATCATCGGAGCCGGAACCGCACGCCGTGGCCGCGAGACCGACAGCAAGCAATATCACGGCGATCAACGCACGAGACCGCACAGCGGGCAGACCAGCCATGATGAAGAACCCTAGCCGCGCCCGAGTGCTAACCCGCAGCTACCCCAGCGGCCGCGCACCGCCACCTGGGCCATGACAAGTCGGACCAGCAACGCCCTAGTTCGGATCACCGTGATCCGAACTCGGCGTCGCCGGGGCACATCGCGCCCGGCAATCCAGGTCAGCCAGGATTCAGGCGAGTCCGCTCACCGGTTCCGGGTTCACCTCGTCGCGCCAGCGCACCGCCTGCTCGACCTCACTCAGGTCGTATCCCGGGCCGCTGACGCCGACGGTGAACAGGGACACACCGGCGTCGACGAAGGCCGGGGCCTTCTCGATACCTGGCCACGGCACCGAGCGCTCGATCTGGGACAGGTCGGTGCCGACGGCGGCGCAGTGGTCGGCGAGCACCTTGTTCTTGTGCGCGAGCGCGTCGAGGTCGGCGAAGCTGTGCCACAGGTCGGCGTACTCGGCGACCAGGCGCAAGGTCTTCTTCTCGCCACCGCCGCCGATGAGGATCGGGATGTCCCGGGTCGGCTGCGGGTTCAGCTTCTTCAGCCGGGCGCTGAGCCGGGCCATGTTGTCCTTCAGCAGAGCGAGCCTGGTGCCCGGCGTGCCGAACTCGTAGCCGTATTCGTTGTAGTCCTTCTCGAACCAGCCCGCGCCGATGCCGAGGATGAGGCGGCCGTTGCTGATGTGGTCCACGGTGCGCGCCATATCGGCGAGCAACTCGGGGTTGCGGTAGCCGCCGCCGGTGACCAGCGCACCGATCTCCACCCGTTCGGTCTGCTCGGCGAAGGCGCCGAGCATGGTCCAGCATTCGAAGTGCGCGCCGTCGGAGTCACCGGAGAGTGGGTAGAAGTGGTCCCAGTTGAAGACGATGTCGACACCCGCGTCCTCGGCCCGCAGCACCGCGTCACGAATGAGTCCGTACTTGGGTGCGTGCTGAGGTTGTAGCTGTACTCCTATACGAACGGCTCGACTCATGGATGACTCCTCGTCGCTGCGGATTGACTTCCCTGATCGAGGCTACCGGCGCGGCCGAAATCCAGCCCGGCGATTCGGCGGGGGCGGATCGCGTTCTGATCTGCGATGTCGGGATATGCCGGGCGACAGGCGATTCCGCGTCCGGGGGCGCGCGAGCCCAACGCCACCCGAGTACGACCATCTTGCGCGCGAACTCGAGCAATTCGAGCGGAAATCGAGCAGACATAGTAATGTCGCCGGTCAACCCTTACTCGGATCGTCCGGCACGTTCCTGCCGGTGATGGGATGTGATTTTGTCATGGCCACGGTGACCTTCGACCGCGCTACCCGGCTCTACGCCGGATCGACCAAACCCGCTGTCGACCAGTTGAATCTGGAGATCCAAGACGGCGAATTCCTCGTTCTCGTCGGCCCGTCGGGCTGCGGAAAGTCCACCTCGCTGCGCATGCTGGCCGGTCTAGAGGACGTCAGCGACGGGCGGATCCTGATCGGCTCGAAAGACGTGACACACGCCGAGCCGAAGGAACGCGATATCGCGATGGTGTTCCAGAACTACGCGCTCTACCCGCACATGACCGTCGCCGAGAACATGGGCTTCGCGCTGAAACTGGCCAAGGTCGCCAAGGCGGAGACACAGAAGCGGGTGCAGGAGGCGGCGAAGCTGCTCGACCTGGAGCCGTACCTGGATCGCAAGCCGAAGGCACTGTCCGGCGGTCAGCGTCAGCGCGTCGCGATGGGCCGGGCGATCGTGCGCCAGCCGCAGGTGTTCCTGATGGACGAGCCGCTGTCCAACCTGGACGCGAAGCTGCGGGTGCAGACCCGCACCCAGATCGCGCAGCTGCAGCGCAGGCTCGGCACCACCACCGTGTACGTCACGCACGACCAGGTCGAGGCGATGACCATGGGCGACCGCGTCGCGGTGCTCAAGGACGGTCTGCTGCAGCAGTGCGCGACGCCGCGCGACCTGTACCAGGATCCGGTCAACGTGTTCGTCGCCGGATTCATGGGCTCGCCCGCGATGAACCTGTTCACGCTCCCGGTCTCGAACGGCACCGTCTCGCTCGGCGGCCACGAACTACCGCTGCCGCGCTCGGTCATCGACGCCGCCGAGGGCTCGGTGTCGGTCGGCATTCGCCCCGAGCACTTCGAGCTCGACGGCGCGGCCTCCGGCATCGAAATGGAAGTCGACGTAGTCGAGGAACTCGGCTCCGACGCCTACATCTACGGCCGCACCACCTCCGAAGGCAACGCCGTCGGCGAAACCATTGTGGCCCGCGCGGATTGGCGCAACCCGCCCGCCAAGGGCACCCGGTTGCGCCTCTCCACCGACCCCACCCACACCTACTTCTTCTCCGCCCAAGACGGCCGCCGCCTGAACTGAAAGCCGTTCAGCTGCATAGCTTCTGATGTGGCGCACAGCGAATGGCTGTGCGCCACATTCCTTCGACCCCGAGAAGAGCACGCTCACGCGGACCCTGCAGGATTGCTGACTTCGGCGCCGGCGATCACTGTCCGTCGGTGAGTGGGTCCTATCGGTTACGGCTGAGCTGGCCGGACTTCGCTTGCCTTGCGGTACTTTCCATGTCGGCCTTCGCCAACGGTCCATGTCACCGGCATGCCCGGTGTGATGCGTCGTTCGTCGCCCTGGTATTGCCAGAGGGAGAACCATACGTCGCCGGACGTACTAGCGATGAGACCGTCGTAGCTGTGAGGGAGCCACCAGCGGACCACCCCGTCGAGGCTCGGATCGGGATTGCTCGCCGTTTTGACCTGTCCGTACGGTATCGAGCCGCCAGGGCCGTGCCATCCGTCGTCGGTGGGAAGCAACGGCTGGTCCCCACCCTCCGGGTCGGCGGGCCAAATCTTTCCGCTACGAGCCAGGACGTCGTCTTGGATTCCCCGGGCCAGTCTGCACGCCACACCGCTGGGGGTGTGCTCGCCAGGGGCACAGCCAACGAGGACGTTCAAGGCCGGGACGGTGAATTCGATCCACCACGCCGGTGGGGAAGGTTGGCTGCGGAGATGCTCGGGGATAGTTTCGTCGATGTGCACCTCGAAGCCGAGAGCCGACTCGATGTCGGCCGCCAGCAGGTCGGCGCCTAGCCTCGATATCTCCTGATCCATATAGCTATCCTGCCGAATAGGGGACGGTGCAACGGTTGATAGGGGTCACGTACAGAACGTTGCCAGCGGCGTGGGAGGCGATTACTTGGATTTCGTCCCCCGACTCGTATACGTAACGCCCGTCTTGATACCGAGGAATCGTCATGTGCAGGTTGTCGTCCTTGTGCCGCGCTTCCGTCAGCAAAGTCTTACCGTTGATCCGTATCTGGTAGTCGTACCTGCCGGGAATATGGGCTGTGTTGTTGATGAACATGGCCCATGCGATGTTGCCGATAGAGTCCGCTCCCGCTGGCCTGGTGTCCACTTCGACTCTGCCCCAGTTGGTCGTGACTCTGTAATTGGTGCACGGCTGGTAGTCGGCCTGTGCGACTCCAGAGGCCTGCACACCCGTGATCATCAGGATCGTCGATACCACTGCAAAGAAAAGTATTCGACTGAATCGGCCCCCCGGCCTCGACGTGACTGCCCGGGTCCGGTCAGCGCCGCGGTCAGTCGGAAAAGCCGATGTCGCACAGTCGTTTCCGCGATTGCGAGTGCGATCGCGGGTCCATTCACTGAATCCGGCAGAGCGGCCGAGATGGGTCGCCTGTGCGGCCAGACCGGCCGTGCGGGAAAGGTTCATGACGTGTCCCCCTGGTGTTCTGGCCTGTCAACAGCTCCAGCGCAGGCCCGAAACTCGTTTTGTCACAGGGTTAGACGGCAGGCCCCGCTGATCGGTTCCCAGTTTCGGAGAATTTTTCCGGACCGGAGCACAGTCAATTCGGTGTTCACCTCCCTGCCCATCTGAGGTGTTCATAGGTAGGCTCGCCGCCTGGTACGACGTCGTCGATCCGAACGGGACGCGGTGACGAACCATTGACTGCCCTGGACTTTTGTCCGGAGATGTCCGTCTACCGATCGGAGAGATGCCAGGCTCTGCGCCGCCGACCACGCTGAGGACGGTCTGGCCGCCGGTAGCATTGCCCGCTATCGGTGTTCAGATACAGCGGAGTGTCGCGCAGTGAATCGTGGTCGGATTACACTGCGGCGCATTGCTATTGGGTGTTTCGACCCTTGGCTTTGCGGGCGCGGATGACGTCGAGGTATTCGTCGTTGACGCGAACACCGAGTTCTTCGAGGGCGATCTCGCGGCCCGATCCGCTGCGAACCTGCACGCGGACGGGGGCGCCGGTGGATTCTTCGACCAGGAGCAGGGGGGCGGGGCCCGGCTGGAGATAGGCGTCGCCCCACTGCATGAGGGCGAGGACGGCGGGGAGCAGGTCGCGGCCCATGGTGGTGAGCACGTATTCGTGGCGGGTGCGTTTGCCCTCTTCTTGATAGGGCTGTTTGGCGAGCAGGCCCGCTTCGGTGAGTTTGCGGAGCTGGGTGGCCGCGGCCGCGTCGGTGATGCCGACCCGCTGCGCGAAGCCGTCGAACCGGGTGGTGCCGTAGTACGCCTCGCGCAGGATGAGGATCGCCGAGCGGGTGCCCACCAGCTCGAGCGCCTTGGCGATCGAGCAGTCCACGGGCTGCCACGAGCTCAGATCGGCCAACGGCCCTTCCATCACTGCTGCCATGACCAACATCATAGCCGAGCTGACTTGCCTCAAGTATTGCCAGGTGTAACCTGACTATGTGTTGATAGAGCCAGGCACGGCCGCCGGGCTCTCGGTCCGAAAGGAAGCACCATGAGAGACGCGGTGATTGTCGAGGCGGTACGCACCCCGATCGGCAAGGGCAAGCCGAACGGCGCACTGCACGACATCAATGCGGTGGACCTGCTCGCGCACAGCCTGAACGAGGTGGTGCAGCGCAGCGGCATCGACCCCGCGCTGATCGACGACGTGATCGGCGGCATCGTCACCCAGGTCGGCGAGCAGGGCGCCAATATGACACGGCGGGCGGCACTCGCGGCCGGTTACCCCGAATCCGTGCCCGCGACCACGGTGGATCGGCAGTGCGGCAGCAGCCAGCAGGCGATCCACTTCGCCGCCCAGGGCGTGATCTCCGGGGCCTACGACATCGTCGTAGCCGCCGGTGTCGAATCGATGGGGCGGATCCCCATGGGCGCCAACCTGATCGGCTCCGAAGACTTCTCCGGCGTCGGCTTCGCCGAGCGTTACCCGGAAGGCCTGGTGCCGCAAGGGATCAGCGCCGAGTTGATCGCCGCCAAGTGGGGATTGACCCGCACACAACTGGACGAGTTCGCCCTCGGTAGCCACGAAAAAGCCGCGCTGGCAACGAAAAACGGCTTGTTCGCCAACGAGCTCGCACCGATCAACGGGCTGACCACCGACGAAGGAATCCGGGTCGGCAGCACCCTCGACACCCTCGCCAAGCTGCGGCCCGCCTACTACGACGAGGCCATGGCTGCTCGCTTCCCGCAGATCGGCTGGGAGATCACCGCGGCAACCGCGAGCCAGGTCAGCGACGGCAGCGCGGCGGTGCTGATCATGACCAGCGAGCGCGCGCAGGAGCTCGGGCTGAAGCCGCTGGCCCGGCTGCACAGCTTCGCCGTCGCGGCCGACGATCCGCTGCTGATGCTCACCGCGGTGATCCCGGCGACCCGGAAGGTGTTGCAGCGTGCCGGACTTCAGCTGTCCGACATCGATCTGGTGGAGATCAACGAGGCGTTCTCCCCGGTGGTGCTCGCCTGGGCGCACGACACCGGCGCCGACCTGACCAAGGTGAACGTCAACGGCGGCGCGATCGCCCTCGGGCACCCGCTCGGTGCCTCCGGTGCCCGGCTGGCCACCACGCTGGTGCATGCGATGCAGGATCGCGGCGCACGCTACGGCCTGCAAACCATGTGCGAGGCAGGCGGTTTGTCGAACGCGATGATTCTCGAACGCGTCTGACAGGTCCTGACGCGGTACCTGCTGTGGGGTGGGTACCGCGTCAGACCGAGGCGAGCACCAGCGCGATCAGAAAGCCCACCAGCCAGGATTCGATGATCAACGGCACCGCGATCAGCGGCGTCCAGGCGATCGGCGTTCGGTTGCGCAGCTTTCCCACCATCAGCACGACCGCCCAGATCAGCGACGCGGCGATGCCGGTCCAGGCGAGGGTCTGCGCCACCGCCAGATACCGCGCTCCCTGCGTATCCCGCGCCACCAACTCGTAGAGCGTCACGAAAGACGCGGCGAACAAGGCGAATACGATCGCGATCAACGAACCCAGCACCGCGCGTGCCAGGTTCGGCAACTGGTCCCACGCCATACCCCCAGAATGACGCAAGGATCATCGACCGGCAGGCCGACTCACGGCCGGGGGTAGACCTCCGAGGCCAGTACCGCCCCGCCGACGAACGTGGCGACGATCAGCACCATGGCCAGCACCGGCCAGTACCACATGTACCAGCGCTTGACCGCGGCCACGATGATCATCACCAGCGAGCCGAGCAAGGCGAGCGCGGTCCCGCCCCAGGACACCGCAAAGGCCGCCACCAGGTAGCCCTCACGACATTTGTTCGGTGAACACGGATCGGTGGCGAAGGCGAAGAAGACGGTGAAGTACGCCGCGACCAGGCCCAGCGCCGCCGTGCAGGCGTACAACACCAGGGCAAGCACCAGATCCCAGGTCCGCGTCCGCGGCTGCCCGTAGGCAGTGGTGCCGTAGCAGGTCATGAATTGAGCATCGCGGCAGGCGGGCGCGGCGACGACCGCAGAACTACTCAGATCCGGATGAGCGGAATCCACCCGGTGTGCCGGCTCGTTAAGCTGGGCCGCGATGACCGATCACGCTGCTGACAGCATCGTCTACGCGATCCCGATGCGCACCAGGTTCCGTGGCATCACCGTGCGCGAGGGGATGCTGATCCGGGGTCCGCTCGGGTGGGGCGACTTCTGTCCGTTCACCGAGTACGACGACCGGGAGGCGGCGGGCTGGCTGGCCACCGCGCTCGAACAGGTGACGGTGGGGTGGCCGGAACCGGTGCGCGACCGGATTCCGATCAACTGCACGGTGCCCGCGGTCGACCCGGAGCGTGCGCACGCGATCGTCGCGGGATCCGGCTGCCGCACCGCGAAGGTGAAGGTCGCCGACCATCCCGACTCGCTCGCCGAGGACCTGGCCCGGGTCGAGGCGGTGCGGGCCGCGCTCGGTCCGAGCGGCGCCGTCCGGGTGGACGCGAACGCCGTCTGGGATGTCGACACCGCCGTCGCCCATATCGCCCGAATCGACAAGGCCGCAGGCGGTTTGGAATACGCCGAACAGCCCTGCCGGACCATCGAGGAACTGGCCGCGGTCCGCCGCCGCGTCGACGTCCGCATCGCCGCCGACGAATCCATTCGCCGGGCAGAGGATCCGCTGCGGGTCGCCGTCGCTGGCGCCGCCGACATCGCGGTCCTGAAATGCACGCCGCTGGGCGGAGTCCGCCGCGCCCTGCGGGTCGCCGAGGCCGCCGGTCTCCCCTGCGTGGTCTCCTCGGCCTTGGAAACCAGCGTCGGTCTCGCCGCCCAGCTCGCCCTCGCGGGCGCCATCCCCGAACTCGACTTCGCCTGCGGACTCGGCACACTGTCCCTGCTCACCGGCGATGTGGTGGCGGATTCGCTGCGGCCGGTCGACGGATACCTTCCAGTGCCGAGGACTGCGCCGCAGCCCGATCCCGCCCTGCTCGACCAGTACCGGCAGCGTGACCCGGACCGGGTCGCGTGGTGGCGGGACCGGCTCGAGCGGGTGCTGCGACTGGTCGAGCCACCGGCCTGACTACCCCAGGCGCACACCACAGCCGAGCATGGTCGCGCGCAGCACCAGCGCCGCCTCCGGCCCGATGATCCCGTCGACCAATTCGAGGTAGCGGGTGCAGAATTCGGGGCCGTGCGCGGCGACCGAGCCGGGCGCGGCCTCGAGATGGTGCGACAGTTCGTGCAGGACCACCAATTCCCGCAAGGCCCACGCGGTGCCGCCGGCGTACAGGGGTACCGCGAGGACAGCGTCGTCGGCCTCGTAGTGGGCGGCGGTCGTTCCGGCCCTGGACCGGACCCGGACCGGCGTGCCCGCGCGATCCCATTGGGCCCGAACCCAATTGAGGGCGAGGACCTTGTCGGTGTAGGCCTGCACGGAATCGACCGAGGCGAACCGCCGTTCGATCGGCAGGGTGAGATGTGAACCGTACAGCTCGACGGTGCGACCGCCGTGTTCGTCCGCGCGATCGAACATGCCGCGCACCAACTGCTCCGCGTCGTACACCTTGGCGCGCTGTGAATCCCGCACGCTCACGAGCATCGTCCTACCCGCGCCGATACGCGACCCGAACGACTCACGCTGAACCGTTGTTCGAACCGCGCGGCTTCCGCGTCGTCAATTGTCCACGGGGCGCACCGAGTTCGGGCGAGGTGCCCAGCCGCGCGGCCTTCCCCGCCCGATCACCGGCCCGCCGCGCCGCCGCCGAATGTCCGGCGGAGGCTTGCGGCCCGCGCCAGGTCCCACGCGCTTCGGAAGTGCTGGTGTAGAAGTCGGTGAGCTCGATCTCCTTGTTGCGCAACGCGAGCGCGGTGCCTGCCGCCGTGCTGTCCGCCGGCACCGCCTCGGCCTCGACCTCCGCCTTCACCGCGGCCAGTCGCTGGCCGATCCGCGCGGCGAACGCCATCTGGAAGTTCAGCCGCGCCGTCACGCCCGCGACCGGCGCCTGCACCCGGCGTTGCACCTTTCGCCCCCAGCGCTTTTCGATGACCACCTTCTCCACCGTGGCCGAACGGTACTGCCCCGACTTGATGTATTGGTCCGACGCACGCACCATCTGCACGAGCAGACTCGCGTACAACGCCTCGCAGGTATCAATATCGGAATCGAAACCGTAGGCGTACACCTGTGTCGATGTCCGAGCGACATCGCAGCGCACATCGTTGGCCGCCGCGATCGCGACGAACAATTGGACGTAGGTGCGCAGCCCGCGCTTGCCAGGCTCGCCGATCGGAATGATCCGCTGAATCGGCGTCGGCCTGCGCTCACGTCCCGCGATGTGCGCGCGCGCCACCGTGAGATCGATGGACGAACGGGTCGCGAGCCGCTGCGCCGCGGCGAGGAAAGCCTCCGCCTCGTGTTCGTTATCGGTGGATTCGGCCTGGCGCAGCAGTCCACCGATGCGTGTCAGCATCCGCTCGGGAACCGGGTTCGGCGAAGTCATCACACGCAAGACTAGCCAGCACTTCCGGCCACAATCCCGCGAGTCACTCCCACACCATGTATCTTGCGTTGTGCAACCGGCAGGGTGTGCTACTGCTCACGATTGATCTGGAGTGTCCACGATGGCTGTGAAAAAGGTGTCGTCCCTACGTACGTCGCTCGTACCGAAGGCGGCCGCGATCGCGGCCGTGTCGGTCGCGCTGCTGACGGCGACGTTCACCAGCGCCTGCTCCAGTGACAGCGGCGGAAGTCCGACGAGCCAGAACCTCACCGGTCGCGGCCCGATCACCTATGTCGAGGGCAAGGACACCACCGAGACCGGCGCGGTCAAGCAGCTCATCGAGCGCTGGAACGCCGCGCACCCGGACGAGCAGGTGACGTTCAAGGAACAGTCGAACGACGCCTCGCAGCAGTACGACGACCTGGTCGAGCACATGCGGTCCAAGCAGTCCAACTACGACGTCGTCGCGCTCGACGTGCCGTGGACCGCCGAGTTCGCCGCGAAGGGCTGGCTGCAGCCGCTGAAGGATTCCTTCGCCATCGACACCTCCGCGCTGCTCTCGCCGCCGGTCGCCAGCGCGACCTACAACAACACGTTGTACGCGGCACCCCGAAACACCAACGGCGGCTTGCTGTTCTACCGCACGGACCTGGTGCCCAACCCGCCGAAGACCTGGACCGAGCTGCTCGACCAGTGCACGATCGCCAAGGAACAGAACATCGGCTGCTACGCCGGGCAGTTCGCGCCCTACGAGGGCCTGACGGTGAACACCGCCGAGGTGATCAACGCCTACGGCGGCAGCTTCGTCGGCGCCGACGGCAAGACGCCGACGGTGAACAGCCCGCAGTCCAGGGCCGGACTGAAGGTCCTGGTCGACGCGTACAAGAACGGCGACATCCCGCAGGAAGCGATCACCTTCAAGGAGCCGGAGAGCAGCAATGCCTTCGCCCAGGGCAAGCTGATGTTCCTGCGCTCCTGGCCGTCCACCTACGGTGATGTCGGCGGCGAGGCCTCCTCGGTGAAGGACAAGTTCGGCGTCGCCCCGCTGCCCGGTGAGAACGGTGTCGGCGCGTCGACGCTCGGCGGCTACAACGCGGCGATCAGCGCGTTCTCCAAGAACAAGGCCACCGCGCTCGACTTCCTGCGCTTCCTGATCAGCGAGGACGCCCAGCACATCATCGCCTCGGGCGCGTTGCCCTCGGTGCGTGCCTCGATGTACGACGACCCGGCGCTGATCGCGAAGATGCCGTACCTGCCCGCGCTCAAGGATTCCATCGCCAGCGCGGTGCCGCGCCCGGTCACGCCGTTCTACCCGGCGGTGTCGAAGGCCATCCAGGACAACGCTTATGCTGCGCTGAAGCAGAACAAGTCCGTCGACGACGCGATCATCGGCATGCAGAAGGGCATCGAGACCGCGGGATCGTAGAGCGGATAGCGCAACGGACCCGACGAGACCCGTAGGAGAGAGAAACGGTGTCGGATCCCTCGGGAGCGGCCAGCACTGTGCCGAATGATGAGTTCTTGCCACGCAAGCGTGGCTTCGGCGAAACCCTGGCATTGGAAATGCGCCGCTCCGGCAAAGCCTGGCTGTTCGTAGCGCCGGTACTGCTCGCGCTGGCCGTGGTCATCGGTTATCCGGTGGTCCGCGCGTTGTACATGTCCTTCCAGAAGGATTCCGGCCTCGACCCGGTGACGGGCATGTTCGTCGAGGGCGGCAGCGCGGGCTTCTCGAACTACACGCACTGGCTTTTCCAGCAGTGCCAGGCCGCGGGCGAGACGGTGTCCTGCCCGACCGGCAACCTCGGGTCGCAGTTCTGGCTGGCCATCGGCGTCACGCTGTTCTTCACCGTGGTCACCGTGACGCTGGAGGCCACCCTCGGCCTCGGCTTCGCCATGGTGATGGGCAAGACCTTCAAGGGACGTGCGCTGCTGCGCGCCGCGGTGCTGATTCCTTGGGCGATCCCGACCGCGGTCACGGCGCGGTTGTGGGAGTTCATGTTCCAGTACGACGGCGTGGTGAACCGGGTGCTCGGCACGCACATCCTGTGGACCTCCGACGCATGGCCCGCGCGGTTCGCGGTGATCGTGGCCGACGTCTGGAAGACGACGCCGTTCATGGCCTTGCTGCTGCTGGCGGGATTGCAGGTGATCCCGGCCGACGTGTACGAGGCCGCCAAGGTCGACGGCGCCTCGGCCTGGCAGCGGTTCACCCAGATCACGCTGCCGCTGCTGAAGCCCGCGCTGCTGGTCGCGGTGCTGTTCCGGACCATGGACGCGCTGCGCATGTACGACCTGCCCGCGATCATGACGCTGAACAACCCGTCCACCCGGGTGGTGTCGATCCTGGTGGTCGATCAGGTTCGGCAAGGCCCCAACAGCGCGGCGGCACTGTCGACAATCACCTTCCTGATGATCTTCGCCGTGGCCTTCGTGCTGGTGAAGGTGCTCGGCGCCAACGCCGTTCGGACCCAGGAAGAACAGCGGGAGGCGCACTGATGTCGGTTCGGACTGCTGAAAAGCCTGCCGGGCAATCGGTTCCGTGGACCCAGCGGCTTCGTTCGGTGCGGCTGTACGTGGGCGTGGCGATCGTGCTGATCTGGGGACTCGGGCCGTTCTACTGGATGGCCGTCACCGCGTTCCGCGATCCCGATTACACCTTCGGCGGCCCGCCGTGGCCGACACACCTCACGCTGGAGAACTTCCGCAACGCGTTCGACACCAGCCGCGGCAACAACTTCGGCAAGGCGCTGGCCAACAGCGTGATCATCGGCTCGGTCACCACCGTGATCGCGCTGGTGCTCGGCGTGCTCGGCGCGTACGCGCTGGCGCGGCTCACCTTCCGCGGCAAGTACCTGGTGTCGGGGCTGATCCTGAGCGCGTCGATGTTCCCGGTGGTCGTGCTGGTCACCCCGCTGTTCCAGCTCTTCACCAATCTGGGCTGGATCGGCAAGTACCAGGCGATGATCATCCCGAACATCTCGTTCGTGCTGCCGATGACCGTCTACATTCTCGCCTCGTTCTTCGCCGAGCTGCCGTGGGAACTCGAAGAGGCCGCACGGATCGACGGCGCCACCAAATTGCAGGCGTTCCGGCTGGTGATGCTGCCGCTGGCGGCGCCGGCGGTGTTCACCACCGCGATCCTGGCGTTCATCGCCGCGGTCAACGAATACCTGTTGGCCCGACTGCTTTCCAGCGGCGCCACCGAGCCGGTGACCGTCGCGGTCGCCCGGTTCTCCGGCAACAACCCGCTGGTCGAGCCGTACGCCGCGATCATGGCCGCGGGCGTCATGGTGTCGATCCCGCTGGTCATCATGGTCCTGCTGTTCCAGCGCCGCATCATCTCCGGCCTCACCGCGGGCGGCGTCAAGAGCTAGAACTCCCGCTCAGGGCGGGTTTTCCGGCGAAAGTCGGCAATCACGACGCACTCTGGTGGCCCGGTGATAGCATCGCGGCTCACCCAGAGCGCGGGTAATGTCGTGCCTGTGGGGCCCATTTCCGATCGTTGTTCGTGCAGGTGAGTTTCGGCCGACGCTCCGGGAGGAGATGATCGTGAACGAGCGCCAGCGTCAGCGTGGGCGAGTCGTGAGCTCCTTTCGCAAGCGGCGGCGCGGCGCGAAAAGCACAGCTGCGCCAGCGCCCTATACCTCGATCGCGGGCTTCAACGACGTGGCCACCACTCCCGCCCGCGGCAAACGACAGCCACGCGCGGCGAAGGCGCCCAAGACACCGCGCCCGGCGCCCACGCCCGACCCGAATCGGCCGCCGCGCACGCGGGGGGAACGCTTCCGTCGGCTGCTGTTCGCGCTGTTCATCATTTTCGGCGCGGTGCCCGCGCTGCTGTCCGTGCTCGTCTATTGGAGCGCCGAGATCCCCGATCCGTCGTCGGTGCAGACCAACCAGATCGCCACCATCCTGGCCGCCGACAGCAGCACGGTGATCGCCAAAGTCGTGCCGCCGAACGGCAACCGGACCCCGATCCCGTTGGCCGAGGTGCCGCAGCCGGTGCGCGACGCGATGCTCTCCGCCGAGGACCGCGACTTCTACCGCAACCCCGGCTACTCCACCTCCGGATTCCTGCGCGCCGCCCGCGACAACCTGCTCGGCCGCGAGGACGCGGGCGGCGGCTCCACCATCACCCAGCAGTATGTGAAGAACGCTTTCCTCGGCTCCGAACGCACGGTGACCAGGAAGATGCGCGAGCTGATCATCGCGGCCAAGATGTCGCGGCAGTGGAGCAAGGACGACATCCTCGCCGCATACCTCAACACCATCTACTACGGGCGCGGCGCCTATGGCATCGCCGCGGCGACCAAGGCCTACTTCAACAAGCCGGTGAACCAGCTGACCCTGGCCGAGGGCGCGGTGCTCGCCGCGCTGGTCCGCACACCGTCGATCCTCGACCCGGAAACGCACCTGCCCGATCTGACGGCGCGGTGGAAGTACGTGCTGGACGGCATGGTCGAGATGGGCGTCCTCGCACCGGGTGACCGGGACGCCACGGTGTTTCCGCGGATCATCCCGCTCAGCGAGATTCCCGACGACAACGTCGCCCGCGGCCCCGAGGGCTTGATTCGTGCCCAGGTGGTGCGCGAGCTGCGCTCCTCCGGGATCAGCGAGCACGAGCTGAACACCGGTGCACTGCAGATCACCACCACCATCGATGCGAAGGCGCAGCAGGCCGCGCTCGGGGCGGTGCAGGACCGGCTCGCCGGGCAGCCGCCCGAATTGCGCGCCGCGGTGGTGTCGATCGACCCGCGTTCCGGCGCGGTGCGCGCCTACTTCGGCGGCTTCGACGGCATCGGCTACGACTACGCCCAGGCGCCGCTGCAGACCGGGTCGGCGTTCAAGCCGTTCGCGGCGGTCGCGGCGCAGCAGCAGAGCATTCCGCTGCACCGCATGCTGGACAGTTCACCGGTCACCGACCGGGGCACCAAGATCACCAATGTTGACGGTGAATCGTGCGGCAGGTGCAGCATGGCCGAGGCACTGAAGCGCTCGCTGAACACCAGCTTCTACCGGCTGACCATGTCGATGTTCGACGGGCCGAAGGCCATTGCCGACGCGGCGCACGCGGCGGGCATTCCGGAGGAGATCGCCGGCGTCCCCGGTAAGACTCTCACCGAGGACGGCGGGCGGCCGCTGAACGGAATCGTGCTCGGTCAGTACCTCGTTCGGCCCATCGACATGGCGTCCGCGTACGGGACGATCGGTGCGTCCGGCATCTATCACCAGCCGTATTTCGTGCAGCGGGTGGTGACCGGCGATGGGCGGGTGCTGCTGGACCGCGGCGCCCCGGAGCAGCGGGTAGGCAAGCAGATGCCGGACGGACAGCAGCGCATCGCGCGGACGATCGCCGAGAACACCACGCAGGCGATGACGCCGATCGCCGCGTACTCCAATGGGCACGCGCTGGCCGGTGGCCGCCCGTCCGCGGCGAAGACCGGCACCACTCAGCTCGGCGAGTCCAAGCTCAACAAGGACGCGTGGATGATCGGCTTCACCCCGTCGCTGTCCACGGCCGTCTGGATCGGCACCGAACAATCGCAGCCGATCCGCACCGCCCGCGGCGCCGACATCTACGGGTCCGGCCTGCCCGCCGACATCTGGAAGCAGGTGATGGACGAGGCGCTGGCCGACACCCCGATCGAGCAGTTCCCGGCCGCGGACGGGGCCGGAGCCGGGCCGCCGTCGGCGAGTAAACCCTCCGGCGGCGGCTACGACATCCTCAATCCGCCGCCGGGCCCGCCGCGGGAGCCGGTCGTGATCATCCCGCCCGCGCCGCAAGCACCCAAGGAAGTGGAGATATTTCCCGGTCTGAGCATTCCGGTGCCGGGATAGCGATCATGCTGTGACCTTCCCGCACCCAGGGGAACGGTTGGCATGGCAGCATCGTTTGCCAGAGTGAGAGCGAACAGCGAGTGTGTCGGACAAGGCCGACGCTGATGCCGCGGGATCGATGCGGAAGGATTGCGCTCGAGCGACGACGCCGCCAATTGGAGACAGACGAGACATAGGGGCTACGCCGGTGGATTTCAATGTCGTTGACCAACCCGAGACGCTGGTGGCGGGAACAGTACTTCGCAGCCCGGCGCTCGCGGTCGAGGGGCCGCGCCGCGCGAAAGTCGAAGAGGCGTGGAAGCGAAACCTGGCTCGCCAGCTGCCCGGGCCGCCGACGACCGCGTACGTCGACCACGCGCCGGAAATCAATTCGTACCTGACCCACATCGTCGGCTACCGCTGCCGCAGCCTCGACGACCTATTACCCGGTGACGTGCTGGCCAGGGTGCCCGCGGGCCGGTTCGCCCGATTCACCGCCAGCGGCGACAACCTCGGCGACACCATCGTCTACATCTGGCGGTCGGTGTGGGATGCCGAGGCCGCGGGCCGGTTCGTCCGCGCTTACACCGGCGATTGGGAACATTATCCCGACGCGCGCACGGTCGAAGTCTTCGTTGCGCTGGCAGACGATCAAGTCGACGGGTAGGAACAAGACTGTGGACTTCGAGATTGTCACGTTGGACGAGAGCCTGGTCGCCGGACTGACCGTCCCGTTAGCCGGACGCGAGGTGACAGCGCGCGACCTCGACCTGGTGAACTTCACCTGGGACCGCTACCTGGCACGCGAAAAGAGCGTGCCACGCGTGGCCGCCTACATCGGCCAGAACGACCACGCCGTCGCCGTACTCGGCTACGAGGTCGCCTCGATGGACGAGATGGACTCCGGCGACGTCCTCACCCGCGTCCCCCAGGGCCGCTACGCCAAGTTCGTCGTCTCCGACAAGCCATACGACCTGCTGCGCACCGCATGGGCCCAGGTCCGCAAGGCCGAAAGCGCGGGAACCATCACCCGCTCGCACACCGCCGAGATCGAGCGCTACACCGGCCCGACGTCGGTAGAGGTGTACGTCTCGCTGGACTGAGCATCCCCCGAACAGCAAGCCGCCCCGAAGTTTCAACTCCGGGGCGGCTCCTCAGCTATCACCTTCGCGCCTAACCGTGCCCCGCACAGCGCGAGTCCTACGAGCGCGCCCGCGCGGCCAATATCTCAGGCCTCGATGATGAACGCTTCGAGCTGCTCGCGCGCCACGTCGTCGGCGAGCTGCTTGGGCGGGGACTTCATCAGGTAGGCCGAGGCCGGGATGACCGGTCCGCCGATGCCGCGGTCCTTGGCGATCTTCGCCGCGCGGACCGCGTCGATGATGATGCCCGCCGAGTTCGGCGAGTCCCACACCTCGAGCTTGTACTCCAGGCTCAGCGGCACGTCACCGAAGGCGCGGCCCTCCAGCCGGACGTAGGCCCACTTGCGGTCGTCCAGCCAGCCGACGTGATCGGACGGGCCGATATGCACGTCCTTGGCGCCCATTTCCTTCTTCAGATTGCTGGTGACGGCCTGGGTCTTGGAGATCTTCTTCGACTCCAGGCGGTCGCGCTCCAGCATGTTCTTGAAGTCCATGTTGCCGCCGACGTTCAGCTGCATGGTGCGGTCCAGCTGCACGCCGCGGTCCTCGAACAGCTTGGCCATGACGCGGTGCGTGATGGTCGCGCCGACCTGGCTCTTGATGTCGTCACCGACGATGGGAACGCCTGCCTTGGTGAACTTCTCGGCCCACACCGGGTCGGAGGCGATGAACACCGGCAACGCGTTGACGAAGGCGACGTTCGCGTCGATGGCGCACTGGGCGTAGAACTTGTCGGCCTCTTCCGAACCCACCGGCAGGTAGGAGACGAGGACGTCGACCTTGTTGTCCTTCAGCACCTTGACCACGTCGACCGGCTCGGCCTCGGACAGGTCGATCGTCTCGGCGTAGTACTTGCCGATGCCGTCGAGGGTCGGACCGCGCTGCACGACAACGTCGCTCGGCGGCACGTCGGAGATCTTGATGGTGTTGTTCTCGCTGGCGAAGATCGCTTCGGCGAGATCGAAGCCGACCTTTTTCGCATCGACATCGAAAGCGGCGACGAACTTCACGTCGCGGACGTGGTACTTGCCGAATTTGACGTGCATGAGGCCGGGCACGGTCGCGGTCTCGTCCGCGTCCTTGTAGTACTGCACACCCTGGACCAGCGAGGAAGCGCAGTTGCCCACACCTACGATGGCGACGCGAACTTCTGTGGCGTTGTCAGCCTTCTTGTCATCACTCATGGCCGATATTTCCCTCTTTCTGTGGTGCCGCCTTCGTCGATTGCTCCGCCGCAATCAACTCGTTGAGCCAGCGCACTTCGCGCTCGCTTGATTCGAGTCCGAGCTGGTGGAGCTGCCGGGTGTAGCGATCCAGCGAACCACTGGCCCTCTTGATCGCCTCCCGGAGTCCTTCTCGGCGCTCCTCGACCTGACGCCGCCTGCCTTCCAGAATCCGCATCCGCGCTTCCGCGGGAGTGCGGCTGAAGAAGGCGAGGTGAACGCCGAAGCCGTCGTCGGTGTAGTTCTGCGGACCGGTGTCGGCGAGTAGTTCGCTGAACCGCTCCCGGCCCGCCGGAGTCAGTTGGTAGACCCGGCGCGCACGACGGGCGACCACGCCCGCCGGGATCTCCTCGGCGATCAATCCGTCCGTCTGCATGCGGCGCAGTGTCGGATAGAGCGACCCGTAGGAGAAGGCCCGAAACGCGCCGAGCAGGCCGGTCAGCCGCTTGCGCAGCTCGTAGCCGTGCATGGGCGATTCGAGGAGCAGCCCGAGGATTGCCAACTCAAGCACCGGGCTTCACCTCCCTGACTCTGTACAGACCTAACCGATGGATGCGATTCCAAACTATATCGGAGCGATATAACCGTGCACAGTCCTGGTCGATATAACCCGCGATCTACCGGCCATCTCATACCCCTGAGCCAGGGCGGCCCCTCGGCAACACCGCTACTCTGGTTCTCGTGCGAATCCAGCGGCAAGTGGTCGACTACGCCCTCCGGCGTCGGTCGTTGCTGGCTGACGTGTACGCGGGCCGTGTCGATGTCGCCGAGGTCTGTGATGCGAATCCCTACCTGCTGCGTGCGGCGAAGTTCCACGGTCGGGGGAGCGAGGTCACATGCCCGATCTGCCGGAAAGAACAGCTCACGCTTGTATCTTGGGTCTATGGCGACGGCCTCGGGCCGGTGGCGGGATCGGCTCGCACACCAGAGGAGCTGACGCGCCTCGCCGAGACCCGCGAGGAGTTCTCGGTGCACGTCGTCGAGGTATGCCGGACCTGCAGCTGGAATCATCTGGTGCAGTCCTATGTGCTCGGTACCACGCCCGCGCCGCCGCGCCGTCGCACTGGGACCCGAACCAACCGGCGCACCGCAGCCGAATGAAGTGCCTGGTCATCTGCCCGTCGGGTGACTCGCGGAGCCAGCACGGGTCCGCTGCGGTCGCGACCGCCCCGAGCCACCAGCAACGTTACGAGTTATGGAGATCTTGTCAGTGAATTCGCCCTACGAGACTTCCCCCTACGGC
The DNA here is from genome assembly GCF_019222765.1 of Nocardia iowensis. Taxonomy (NCBI): domain Bacteria; kingdom Bacillati; phylum Actinomycetota; class Actinomycetes; order Mycobacteriales; family Nocardiaceae; genus Nocardia; species Nocardia iowensis. The sequence goes on from NZ_CP078145.1 coordinate 8,759,057, forward strand.
GATGATCCGCACGGCGGCCGTCCACCACGGAGTTCACACCCAGGTCCCAATCCGTATCAGAATCCACGCCCCGGCCCGCCGCCGCCCGGTGCCCGGCCTGGCCCGCCGCCCGCGCAGCGCCCCGCTCCCTACCCCGGTGAGCTCCGTGGCCCGCAGCCGCCGCGTCGACCGGGCCCGCCGCCACCGCAGCGTCCGCCGCAGGGACGACCACCCGTCCCCGGCGCACCCAACGGCCCACAGGCGACCCAGAAGATCGAACGACCCAACTCGCTGACCGAGGCTGTGGCCGAACGGACCAGACGTGGTGGCCCACCCACCGGACCGCGGCCGACCGCCGAACGGGCCCGCCGGGTCGGCGACCCTGGCCACGGCACCGGCGAACGCAGGCAGACCGCGGGCGGCCCGCCGTCCGGACCGCCGCCGCGCCGCAACGGCGGCAGCGGTGGTGACGGTTCCGGCGGACCGGGTGGCCGCAGGCCGGGAGCGAAGAAGAAGAAGTCGCCGTGGCGGATCGTGCGCCGCGTCATCTACGTGATGATGGCGATGGCAATCCTGATCCCCAGCGGCGTCTTCCTCCTCGCCTACACGACCGTATCGGTACCCCAACCCAGTGACCTCAAAACCAATCAGGTCGCGAACATCTTCGCGTCCGACGGCGAGACGGTGATCAGCAAAGTCGTTCCGGAGGAAGGAAACCGGACCGATGTCACCATCGACCAGATCCCGGCGCACGTCCGCAACGCGGTGATCGCCGCCGAGGACCGGGACTTCTATTCCAATCCCGGCTTCTCCATCTCCGGCTTCGCGCGCGCCGCACGCGACAACGTGCTCGGCAAGGAAAGCGCGGGCGGTGGGTCGACGATCACCCAGCAGTACGTGAAGAACGCGCTGCTCACCAACGAACGCTCGCTCACTCGCAAGATGCGCGAGCTGGTCATCTCGGCCAAGATGGCGCGGCAGTGGAGCAAGGACGAGATCCTCGCCGCGTACCTGAACACCATCTACTTCGGTCGCGGCGCCTACGGTATCGACGCGGCGGCGAAGGCCTACTTCGGCAAGCCCGTCGGCGAGCTGACGCCCGCCGAGGGCGCGGTGCTCGCGGCCACCATCCAGCAGCCGTCCGGCCTGGACCCGGAGAAGAATCCCGAGGGCGCGAAGACTCGCTGGAACTATGTGCTCGACGGCATGGTCTCCGGCGGCAACCTGCCCGCGGCCGAACGGCAGGGTCTGCAGTATCCGCAGGTGGTCCCGGTCTCCACGAACAAGGACAACAGTCTGGACACCGGCCCGGAGGGCCTGATCAAAGCGCAGGTGCTCAAGGAGCTCACCGCCGCGGGCATCAGCGAACAGCAGCTCAACACCGCTGGTCTGTCGATCACCACGACCATCGACCCGAAGGCGCAGCAGGCCGCCGTCGAGGCGGCCCAGAAGAAGATGCAGGGCGAGCCCGAACAGCTGCGTACCGCCGTCGTTTCGGTGGATCCACGCACCGGTGCGGTGCGCGCCTACTACGGCGGCGACGACGGCCGAGGGTGGGACTACGCGAACGCCGGTCTGCAGCCGGGCTCGTCGTTCAAGGTGTTCGGTCTCGCGGCGAATCTCGAGCAGGGCATTCCGCTGTCGCAGATGTACGACAGCTCGCCGCTCACCGTCAACGGCATCAAGATCACCAACGTCGAAGGTGAAAGCTGCGGCAAGTGCACCATCGCGGAGGCGTTGAAGCGCTCGCTGAACACCAGCTTCTACCGGATGCAGATCGACATGGGCAACGGTCCGCAGAAGATCGCCGACATGGCCCACAAGCTCGGCATCCCGGACACCATCCCTGGCATCGGCAAGACCCTCACCGAGAAGGACGGCTCCGGTCCGAACAACGGCATCGTGCTGGGCCAGTACGAGGCCCGGCCGCTCGACATGGCTTCCGCCTACGCGACATTGGCCGCCTCCGGTGTCTATCACGCACCGCATTTCGTGCAGAAGGTGACGACCGCCGACGGCCAGGTCCTGCTCGATCGCGGCGAGGTGGCGGGCGAGCAGCGCGTTTCGGCGGCGGTGGCGGACAACGTGACAGCGGCCATGAAGCCCATCGCGGCGTATTCGCGCAACCACAACCTGGCGGGTGGCCGCGAGTCGGCCTCCAAGACCGGCACCGCCCAGCTCGGCGACAGCGGCGACAACAAGGACGCCTGGATGGTCGGCTACACCCCGTCGCTGTCGACCGCCGTCTGGGTGGGCAGCACCGACAACTCGCCGCTGCGCAACTACGGCGGCGCCATGATCTACGGTTCCGGTCTGCCGTCCGATATCTGGAAGGCCACCATGGACGGTGCGCTGCAGGGCACCAAGACCGAGACCTTCCCGAAGCCCGCGCCGATCAAGGGGCAGGCCGGTGTGCCGGAGTGGTCCGCGGAGTACACGCCGCCGCCGACCACCGAGGCGCCGTCGATCCTGCCGCCGATCTACATCCCGCCCACGATCGACACCCCGTTCGGTCCGATCCCGATCCCTGGAGCTCAGCAACAACAACAGCAGCCCCAGCAACGTCCACAGCAGCAGCAGCGCGAAGACGATCCGGGCCCGCTGCCGGGCCAGCCGGTGGCACCGAGGGACGGCTCGCCTAGCGCGACCGGTTCGCCCCGGCCCGGTACCAACGGCAACCCGGGGCAGGGTGATTCCACCGGAGCTCCGCCCACCACCCGCAGCAGATAGGTCTGCTCGAACTGACCAGGGGGACAGGTGCGAAGCGTGCCCGAAGGTGCTCGCCGGGTAGCCTCGGGGGCCGTGACTGATCAGCAGCTGGTGGATCAGCGGACGAACGGGAGCGCGCCGCAGGGTAGCGAGCTGCCCTCCGGCGCCGCGCATTACGTGGCGCCCGGCCCGCTCGCGCCGGATCTGCGGTCGGCCGATGCGCGCGATCGGCCCAGCCGCAACGATTCGCTGACGGCACAGTTGTCGACGGTGATCGGCGGGCCGGTCGGGGAACACGCGCTGATCGGGCGGGCCCGGTTCTGGACGCCGATGCGGGTGCTGATGGCGTTCACGGTCGTGTTTCTCGCGTTCGGCTGGTTCGGCAAGGCCGGTTGCATTCAGCAGACTCCCGCCGGGGACGGATCGCTCACGCTGGACTGGAACAACGGACGCCAGTACGTGGCGATGTGCTACTCGGACACGGTGCCGCTCTACGGCGCGGAACGGTTGAACGAGGGCGCCTTCCCGTACAAGAAGGCCTGGATCGAGCAGACGCCGGACGGTGGCCAGGAAACCAGGTACATGGAGTATCCGGTGCTGTCCGGCCTGTACCAGTACATTTCGATGCGGATCGCCAAAGCCTGGGACGCCGCGCCGCTGCCCGGTGCGCTGCAGGTGGTGATCTACTTCAACGTCGTCGCGTTCGGCCTCGCCCTCGGCTGGCTGGTCACCGTGTGGGCCACCGCACAGCTGGCCGGACGCCGGGTCTGGGACGCGGCGCTGGTCGCCTGCTCACCGCTGGTGATCGTGCACGTGTTCACCAACTTCGACGCGCTGGCAACGGCTTTGGCCGCGACCGGCCTGCTCGCCTGGGCGCGCAGACGCCCGGCGCTCGCGGGTCTGCTGCTCGGCCTCGGCGGCGCCGCCAAGCTGTATCCGCTGCTGCTGCTCGGCCCGATCGTGGTGCTCTGCCTGCGCGCCGACCCGATGCAGCGGATGCCGAGCACCCAGCTCGGGCTGCGCCTGCGCGATGTCAACAGCTGGTCGGCCGCGCGGGACTGGGTGCGCGAAACCCCCTATCGCGTCCATCTACTCAGCGCCCGACCGCTCGGCGCCGCGGGCGTCACGGTGGCCGCCGCGCTCGGCACCTGGGTCGCGGTGAACCTGCCCATCGCCGCGCTGTATCCGAACGGCTGGCGGGAGTTCTTCCGGCTCAACACCACTCGGCACGCCGACCCGGATTCGCTGTACAACGTGATCACCTCGTTCACCGGTTGGCCCGGCTTCGACGGGGTGCTCAGCCACGCCCAGCAGCCGGTGATCCTGAACGCGGTGTCGCTGTTCGCGTTCGTGGCCGCGTGCGCGGTGATCGGCTACATCGGGCTCACCGCGCCGCAACGTCCCCGGCTCGCTCAGCTGTGCTTCCTGGTGATCGCCGCGTTCCTGCTGACGAACAAGGTGTGGAGCCCGCAGTATTCGCTATGGCTTGTTCCGGTGGCCGTGCTCGCGCTGCCGCACCGGCGAATCCTGTTGGCCTGGATGACGATCGACGCGCTGGTCTGGGCGCCACGGATGTTCTACTACCTCGGCCTGGACAAGAAGGGCCTGCCCGAGCAGTGGTTCACCGGCACCGTCGTAGTCCGCGACATCGCGGTGCTCGCCCTGTGCGCCTTGGTCGTTCGGCAGATCTACCGGCCCGACGAGGATCTGGTGCGCCGCGACTACGTCGACGACCCGATCGGCGGCATCGTCGACCGGGCCCCGGATCCGTTGCTGCCGTGGCTGCCCGAGCCGCTGCGACCCCGGGTCGCGCCGACCCGCGAGTGGCGCTCGCAGGCCGGCGACTCGACTCAGTGGGTACGCAGGTAGCGCGCCAGCTGCGCCGGTTCCTGGGGCAGCAGGTCCAGATCCAGTTGCCAGGGGCTGCCGGTCCACGGATCGAACAGCGGTGTCCCGTCCACCGTCGGCAGGTGCCTGCAGGACTGTGACAGCATCGCGACGGTGGTGTCGCTCGCGTCGGATTCGTCGCTGCCGACGATCACCGTCGAGAGCCCGATCAGTTCGCCCCGCATGATCAGCGAGCCGATTCGCTGCGCGTCGGAGCTCTGGTAGCCGTGCGGGAAGTCGGCCGCGACCAGAATCCGGTGTTCGCTCGGCGGGCTGCCCATACCGCTGGCCACCGCCAGCTCGGCCAGTTCGGCGGCCTGCACCAGCGCATCGAGCCGCTCCGAGATCTCGGTGTGGTCGGTGATCGGCGGTCCGTTCAGCACCGGGGCGAGCAATCCGGTGAAACCGCTGAAAGCACCGGTCAGATCGATGATGTCGACCAAGGTGCGCCGACCGGGCGCGGCGGTGAGCAGCCGCGCGAGCAACGCACCCACCACCGGCGCGACCGCGCGGGAGGATTCGGTGTCGATCCACAGCGGCCGATTCAACGGCACCGGAACGCAATACGGCACGCGCAGCGATCCGCGATCGAGCGCGTACAGCTCGCCGAGCCGAATGCCGTCGCTCGGTGCGGTCGGCTTGTCCCAGGCCGGTGAGTCCCAGGACGCCAGCGCGGGCGGCAGCATCAGGTCGGCGTCGGCGAGCTCGCGCACGAGCTGCGCACTGTCGCGTTGATGGTTGCTCTCCGCGGTCGCGATCAATTCGTCGTTGCGTTGCTGGGCCGCCCGGCGTGCCGCGTCGGCGGCCGGGGTGTTCCTGGTCGCGGGATCCGAGACGGCAACGGACAACTCGTGATCCAGCCGCTTGGCCGCGTAGTCGCGGGCGGAGACCAGTGCGGCCGCCGAACGGGCGGCATCCTCGAAGATCATCCACAGGCGTTCCAGCCCATGGCCGACTTCCAGCGGCGAGGCCGTGGCCGAGCGGGCCTCACTCGCCATCGGCCCGGACATGGTGTGCACGCCGGGGCCCGCCTGTTGCGGCACGCTCGGCTGCGGCACATCGCCGGTCTGGGCCGCCGAACCCGTCTGCGCCGACGGGTCGGCCGGATCGTCCTCGACCTCGACGCCGTGCGCCGTCAGCAGCACGCCGAGGCCACCGGAGTAGCCCTGACCGACGGCACGCAGCCGCCAGGCCGTGCCGCGGCGGTACACCTCGAGGCAGATGAGCGCCGCCTCGCCCGCCGACGGGGTGACCACGAATTCGGCTGCCGCCGCGCCATTTTCGGACAGGGTCGCGGTCACCGTACCGAGCCCGCCCGGTCGACCCGGCACGGCCGGATCGGCGCTGACCACCAACAGCACGGCCTTGGCGTCGCCGCGCACTTCGGCAAGGGTAATGGTCACCTCGTCCGCGTCCAGCCGCACCCCCGCCGCGGCCGGTTGGTTGTAGAACACGAAATCCTCGGCGGCGAACACCTTCAGGTTCTCCGCCACCACCAGCGCCGAAACGTCCAGCGCACCTTCTGCTTTCGCGCTGAATCGAACGACATCACCGGTCAGTGGCATGTTCTGACCGGCCTTCAGTTGAATCACGTTAGCTGCCTTGCTGTCCGCGCCGCCCCGATCAGCCGTGCTGCAGAAACCGGCCGAGATGGGGGACGGCCTCACCGGGATGCTTGGCCGGGAAGCCTTCGCCGAGCGCCTGCATCTTCCAATCGTTGCCCATCCGGAACACCTTGGCCATCGCCAGCGCGGTGAACGGCATGCCGCCCGCCAGCGTGTACCTGGCCAGCTCGGCATTGTTGGTGCCGTCGACCAAGCGGCAGAACGCGTTCTGCACCTGCTCGAAGGTGTGGCCCTTGTAGGAGGTCACGATGAAAACCAGCGTGCTCACATGCGCGGGGATCCGGGTGAGGTCGACCAGGATCACCTCGTCGTCGCCCTCACCCTCACCGGTGAGGTTGTCGCCCTGGTGCCGGATCGAGCCGTCCTTCGAGGTCAGCTGGCCGTAATAGGCGACGTCCACCGGATTCGTGTCGGCGAACATAACGACCGACGCGTCCAGATCCACATCGACGGTGCGGTTGCCGAACATGCCGCGGTTCTTCACCGGGTCCCAGCCGAGACCCATCTTGACGAAGGTGAGTGCGGCGCCGCCCTCCTTGCGCAGGGTGACCCGCTGGCCCTTGACCAGGCTGACCGGGCGGTCCTTGCTCAGGCTGACCTCGGCGGGCGGCTGCGGCGGCTGCGGCGGAACCGGTTGTCCGGCCGGTGGATAACCGGGGCCGGGCGGTGGGTAGCCACCCGGTCCTGGCGGCGGCGGGTAGCCGGGTCCGGGCGGCGGGAAACCACCGGCCGGTGCGCCCTGCTGAGCCGGGTACGCGGGCGCGGCCGGCGGCGGGTAGCTCTGCGGCTGAGCGGGCGGCGGCTGCGTCGGGTAGGCCGGCGGCGGTGGCGCGGCCTGCGGCGCGGGCTGGGCGGACTGCGCCGACGAATCGTCGACCGTCACACCGTGGTCGGTGACCAGCGCGGCGAAACCACCCGCGTACCCCTGACCGACGGCGCGCACTTTCCAGCTGCCCTGGCGGCGGTAGAGCTCGAGCGCGATGACGATCGACTCGGTGTTCAAGCCCTCGATCTGGTACTCGTACAACCGATTACCCGCCGCGTCCGACACGATCGCGGTTGGCGCGGGGAACCGGCCGAAATTGCTGTTCGGGTCGTCCAACGTGATCACCGCGCGAATCTGCGCGATATCCGGCGGCACCGAGTTCAACGACACCGCAAGCGACGCGGGCTGCCCCGTTGGCGCGGGCTGCAGGTTGACCCCGGGCCCGCTCGGCTGGTTGAAGAAGACGAAGTCCGCATCGGAGCGGACCTTGCCCTGCTCGGTGACCAATAGTGCGGACAGATCCGCCGGCGCCGTGAGCTGGATGGAGACCACCACGTCGTTCGTGGCCAGCGGACCGTTTTGGCCCTTGGCGAGTGTTGCGGACAAGTTAGACCCTTCGCTTGTCGGTGCGTTCGAATGCCACTCTACGAGAAACGCGCGGACAGCGGCTCAGGTAAACCCCGACACTTCTACGGGCATCGATTAATGCGTACCTCCGCATTCGCTCCGGCCATGCGCAGGCCTCGGATGGACTCCGTCCAACTGCGCCGTTACTGTGTCGACACGCAGTTGGAATGTGGTGATTGTCCATGTTCCCGAACAAGACAGCAGGCAAAAACACCTCATGGCGCAACTGTTCGAACAATCGAAGAAGGTGATCGAGGCTCATCTCGCCGGGACGAGCCTGCGCGCGATCTCCGGCTCGATGATCGCCTACGAAGGCAATGTCCAGTTCAAGGCGGCCGGTTTCGGCGGCGGCGACGGCGTGCTCGCCGGACTCAAGCGCCGCGCCACCGGCGAGAAGCTTTCGCTGATGGAATGCTCCGGCAACGGCCGGGTCTTTTTCGCGGTCAACGGCCAGCACGTGACCGTCGTCAACCTGAACAACGAGACGCTGCAGGTGGAGTCGCAGCAGCTGCTCGCGTTCGCCGGGAACCTGCGCACCGACGTGCGATTCGCCGGTCTGCGCGGCGCGTCGTCCGGTGCCGGCCTGTTCACCACCACGGTGACCGGGCAGGGACAGGTCGCGCTGCTGTCGGCGGGCGGGCCGCTGATCCACCTCGAGGTGGCGCCGCAGTACCCGCTGGTGGTCGACCCGGACGCGTTCGTCGCGGCGCGCGGCAATCTCAATCAGTCCTTCGTCACCGACGTCTCCTGGCGGACGGTCGTCGGCCAGGATGCGGGCGAGGCGTTCTCGCTGCGCTGGGACGGCCATGGCGTGGTGTTGATCCAGCCGGCGGAACGGTAGGGCGAGCGGATGTTCGAGAAGGTCAACGGCAAGGTCGTCAAGGTCAATGTCGGAATGGCGGGTGGCGTTGCCGCGCGTACCGGCGCGATGCTGTTCTACACCGGTGACGTTTCCTTTGCGCCGCACCAGATTCCGGGCGGACAGGGCATGGGTGGCGGCGGCGGCCTGATGCGGATGGCGGGCCGGATGATGGCCGGTGAGCACGAGCGCACCATGCTGGCCCATGGCACCGGCGAAGTGCATTACGGATTCGCGGGACTCGAGGTCCATGTGGTCCAGCTGCAGCCGGGGGCGACGCTGCGGGTGGAGGCGTCGCGGCTGCTCGCCAACACCGCGGGCTTGCAGAGTTCCATTGTCTCGGTGATGAGTTCGGGTGGCGGCGGGGGCGGTGGCGGCCTGATGGGTGCGCTGCGCGGTGCCGCGACCGGTGCGCTGACCGGTCAGGGGATGTTCACCACGCAACTGTCCGGACAAGGTTCGGCGGTGCTGCTCGCACACGGCGGTTTCCTGGAACTGCAAGTGGGCGGCCCGAATCCGATCGTGGTCGATCCGCAGGCATTCGTCGCCGCGTACGGCAATGTGCAGACCGAGCTGAAGACGGCGATCAGCTGGCGCGACGCGGTTGGCCGCGGGGCCGGTGAGGCCATGCAATTGCATTGTGTCGGACAGGGTGTCGTGTACGTGCAGGCCTCGGAAGAGAAGTTGTGACCATGACGCAGATCCTGAATCCGATGAATCTCGGCGAGAGCGACAATCTTCCGGGGAACAGCTACGCGTACTGCATCGACCTGAACAAGCCGTGGTTCATGCGCAAGGGCGCGATGATCGCCTACTACGGCGACATGCGGTTCCAGCTGCTCGCCCACGGTTTGCAGGGCGGGCTGCTGCACATGGTCGCGCAACAGTTCTCGGCGCCGCTGTTCACCGGCGACTACGTCGTTGCCGAGGGGCACGGCAAGCTGATCATCGGCGACCGCGGCTACGACATCAATTCCTATGACCTCGAAGACAACGGCAACCTGACCATCCGGGCCGCCAACCTGCTCGCGTTCGAGCCGGGTCTGTCGTTGAACCAGTCCATCGTGCCAGGCTTTCTCACCCTGATCGGCACCGGCAAGTTCCTCGCCTCCTCCAATGGCCCGGTCATGTTCGCCGAGCCGCCGCTGCGGGTGGACCCGGAAGCGCTGGTCGGCTGGGCCGATTGTCCCTCCCCCAGCCATCACTACGACCAGCGCTGGGTCAGCAACTTCCTCGCCGCGGGCGCCGCCCGGTTCGGCGTCAACTCCGGCGAGGAACGGCAATTCGACTTCACCGGCGCGGGCACGGTGCTGATCCAATCCAGCGAGAAGGTGCTCAGCGACGCCATGCTGGTACGCACCATCGAGGGTCAGATCCAGAGCGGAATCACGCCGAGCGGTCTGCAGCGCCTGCAGGGAGTCATCACCCAGCAGTTGGGTGGGCAGCAGGGCTACTGAGCGCCGCCGACAAGCGGAGAGACGCGCTCCGATTTATGCTACCTTCAGCTAAAGCTAGCCAGCATTCCGGAAGGTGGCCCCAATCGTGGCGCAACGTTCGAAGCTGTTCCGCCCCTTGGTAATCGCGGCCGCCGCCGCAACTGTCGCTGGGCTCGGTACCGCCGTGGCCGCCGCGCAGCCCGGTGCTCAGTACGTCGCACTGGGCAGTTCGTACGCCGCCGGGCCGGGCATCGCGCCGATCATCGACGCCGGATGTGCTCGCTCCGCGCAGAACTATCCACATCAGCTCGCGACAGCCGCCGGGCTCTCGCTCGTCGACGTCACCTGTTCGGGCGCGACCACCGCGAACATCCTCGACACCCCGCAGCGACTGCACGACGGACGTTCGGTGCCCGTCCAGCTCGATGCCGTGACCGCGGATACCCGCCTCGTTACTGTCACCATCGGCGGCAACGACCTGCGGCTAGTCGGCACGATGATCGCCCAGAGCTGCGGAAACTCGGCCGCCCAAGCCTTTTCGCTGCCCACACCGGCCGCCGACGCGGTGACCGGCGTGTGCGCGCTTGGCGGCGGCGGAGTCGCCGCACCGTCGGTCGACACCGACTACGGTCGCGTCGAGCAGTCCCTGGTACGCATCGCCGATGCGGTGCACGCGAAGGCGCCGGGTGCCAGGGTGCTCTTCGTCGACTACCTGCCCGTGCTCGACCGCGACGCGACGACCTGCGCCGCGGTCCCACTTCAGCCGAAGCAGGCGACAGCCGCGCGCGCCGGTTACGACGGATTGCTCGCCGCGACCGCCCGTGCGGCCCGGTCGGCAGGCGCGGACCTCATCCAGGTACCCGACCAGACGCACACCGCGTGCGCTCCGGACTCCTGGGTCACCGGCTTCACCACCCCCTTCACCAGCAAGCCGGACATCGCCGCCGTGATGGGTTCCTACCACCCGACCCGCGACGGAATGACCGCCGTCGCCGAGCAAATCGCTACCCGCATCGGGTAGCCCGGCGACACCCCCTTGGTCTGTTGGAACCCCACAGACCCTTCCTACCTACAGACCATCTACCCCCTGTGAGGTGTGCACAACTTTTGTGGGGGAGGCGGGAATCATCTGGCGAGTCCTAGCCTGCGCTGTTGGTCCGGGCCGCCCATCCGTCGCGGAGGATCGTGTCGATATCGGATGTTGTGGCTTTCCAGTGCAATTCGCGGTGGGCGCGGTCGCTGTTGCTGACCAGCTGTGGCGGCTCCGGTGCCGCTGGGCGATGCTCGACGGGGATGCGGCGGCCGGTCATCCGGGCAGCCGCGGCCACGAGTTCGGCGACGCTGGTGCCGCGTTCGCTGCCGATGTTGTATCGGCGGCACCCGCCAGGGTCGGGCAGGTGCGTCATCGCGGCCACGAAAGCTGCTGCGGCGTCATCGATGTGCACGTAGTCGCGGACGGCGGTGCCGTCACCGTTGATCGCCAGGCAGGGAGCGGCACCCCCCGCTACGGAGAGGATGCGCGGCACGATCCTGGTCGGATCCGGGTCGGCACCGCGCGATGTTGAACAGCCGCAGGACAACAGCCGCGAGGTCGCCGGTCGCCGCCTGTGTGGCGATCACCGATTCGGCGGCCTGTTTGCTTGCCGCGTATGGGTGGGGCGGATTGTCCGGCAGATCCTCCGACATCGGCTGCCGTTGCGGCGTGCCGTAAATCGACGCGGTGGACGCGAAGACCAGGCCGCGCACCCGCGTCTCGGCCATCGCTCGTAGCAGCGAGACCGTGCCGCCGACATTGACCTCGAAGAAGCGCAGTGGGTCGGCGAAGGATTCGCGAACGCGGGTGATCCCGGCCAAGTGACACACCACGTCCCGGTCCCGGACCGCCGCGGTCAGCGCGTCGGTGTCGAGCAGGTCGGCGGTCCGAACCGGCAGCCCCGCCGGAACCCTCATTCGCTCCCGATGCACCAGTCCGACCACATCATGACCATGGGACCGCAGCAGCTCGGCAGCAGCGCCGCCGACATATCCGTTCGCCCCTGTCACCAGTACCCGCACCCGAGCATTGTCGGTCACCGGCAGATGCCCGGCGGCGGCGGTCAGTTGTCGCTGGCGAATGCCCCAGCACCGTCGAAGGGCCTAGGCAGCGGACTGCGGTGAGCCCTTGATGAACCAGTTGATGATTTCCTCGCCCGCGAGGATGCCGGTGGCACGGGTAATGGTGAGGTTGGGGTGGGTCCAGTTCAGGTGTTCCAGTTCGCCGTGTCGTGGGCGGATGGCGTAGTCGGCGGCGCGCAGCATCTCGGCGTCGAGGGCGCCGTCACCGGCCGCGAAGGTCCTTGCCTCGGCGTCGAGTTCGCCGGATTCGAGGAGGCGGCGGCGGACCTCGGCCACGGCATGGCTCTTGCAGACGACATCGGGCATCGAATAGATCTTGCGGCCCTGCTGGGAGGCGGACCAGCCGCGCACACGGCACCAGGCATCCCATTCGGCCAGGAAGCCGTCGGGGACTTCCTTGGGGCGCACGACCAGGTAGCAGAAGAGGTCGTCGGCCTCGCGGAATTTGGTGACCCACGAATCGTCGATCCGGGTGCGGAGTTCGGCGGTGACCTCGGACAGGGTCGCGCCACCCGCGCGGACCTTGGCGTCAATGTCGATGCGCCAGCGCAGATCGGGGACACCGTCGACGAGGATGTTGCCACCGTTGCTGGTGATGGCGTAACGCCATGGAGCCCCGGGCAGTTGGATGCGCGCGAACTGCTTGATGGTCCGCGTGGTGGTCGGAATGACGGCGGCGGGCTCGGTGAGCGACTGCATGCGCAGGGCCGCCGCCGTCGTCATGAACGACAGCGGCGCGCCCTCGAGATGTTCCACGCAGACGGTCGGTACGTCGGAATTCGCGCTGAAGGCGTTGCGCGAGTAGATCATTGTTCGGTCCAGGTCGGTGGCGATCAGCGTTTGTCTTCGGGGTCTTCGGAGCTCCATCACTGCTGCTGCACGTCCTTGATCAGTCCCATACACGAGTAGGCCAGGTCGGGCACGACCTCGACCGGCACGCCGCGGGCCGCGGCGAGCATGCGAATGTGCGCGTGTTCGGGTGCGTCGGGCTCCCGGACCAGCACCAACCACGGCAGCCGCCGCAACAGCACCCGGGTGGTCTCGCCGACCCCCGGCTTCACGAAATTCACCGTGGCGATGCCGTATTCGGCACGCACCTGCTCGACGGAGGCCCAGCCGGTCCAAGTGGGCGTACGATCGCCGGCTCGGACTGTGGCGACTTCCGCGGGCACCCGATCGCGGACGACCTCGAATGCGGCACTCACCGTGTCGAGCAGGCGCAACGAGACATCGTCGCCGGACAGCTCGCGATAGTACTTGGCGCCGTGGAACTCTCCTGGCCCGATCAGCCTGTCGTTCAGCACCGTGCGGGAAACCAGGCCGGACACGGTGGAGTTCAGGCAGGCCGAGGCGATGAGGAAGTCGTCGCGCGTGCCATAGGTGCGCACACAATGCCCGGGGTCGGCGAGCACGGCCAGCTCGCCGTTGAACCGGGCACCGCCCGCCGCGTGATACGCGTCGAGTGCCTCGGTGAGCTCCCGAGTGATCGCGCCCTTGCCGGTCCAGCCGTCCACGAACACGATCGAGGCTGGATCATGGTGCTGCGCCAGGTAGTCCAGCGCTACCGCATCGATGCCCCGGTCACGCACGATCGACACCGCGTAGTGCGGAACGTCGAGACTCGGCAGTCCGGCAGCGCGCTCGGACCGCAACCACCGGCGCATGAGAATCCCGATCGGCGTTCCCGCCCGCGCCAGCGACACCAACACGATGTCGTTGCCACGTTCCGCCACAACAAGTTCCGCGACGGTCGCCACAGCGAGTGCCAGCCGCTCGGCACTGTCGGCGAGCACCTCGTCGAACAGCGAACGGTAGGCGGCGTCCGGCTGGTACTCGATCGGCAGCGACTCCGCGTAGTGTGCGGCTCCGGACTGGATCCGGTGCTCCCGGTCGGCCACATCGGCTTCGAGGTCGACGTCGGACAGGTCCTTGAGCAGCCAGGAAACTTCCTCCGCCGCATACGAACCGAACTCGGGACCGTGCAGAGGCGCGAGCAGCGACCGGGCGGTTGCGCTGCGCGCGGCGTGCAGCAGCCGCGGATCGGCGCCGGGCAAAACCGCCACCAGCACATCCGAACCCGAGGCTGTCAGCACATCGACGAGCCCACCGGCCGCGACAAGTTCTTCGGTGTCGGCCGGTGGATCGATGACGACGACCAGCACCGGATCACCCATTGCGTCAGCCGAATACGCTTGCTCGGCAGCGCCGGAGAATTCCGCCGCCCAGTGTGCGTTGTACAGATAGCGCGGTTGGTCCTGGCCGGTTTCCGGTGCGGTGAAACAGAATCCACGACGTAACGGATATCCGGGCTCATCCAGCACGTAGGCCGGTGACCGCGTGGTGGTCTGGTACCGAGTAGGCGTGCCGGACTCGGCCAACCCCGCCGCCAGCCGCAGCGGCAGATACATCAGTTCCTCGTGGCCGAGCACGATGACGGGCCTACCGGGAAATTCCAGCTCCAGCCGCGTCCGCAGCACCTCGTCGGCGGCGGCGACGGCCGCGTCGAATGCGCTGACATCCGAACGCAGTATGCCGTGCCTGCCCCCTTCCGGCACCGAAGCAGGCCAGGGCAATTCCAGGCGAGTGCACGAACCACGCTGCGCGGCAACCGGATTCAGCTCGGGTTCCGGCAAGCTCGCGACCGCATCGACCAGTCCGTCCGGCAGTACGGTGTGTCCCGAGGCCAAACAGACGGTGTCGATGCTGACGCCGATCTCGGCCGCCGCCTTGTCGAAGGCGATGCGATCCGCCTCGACCCGCATATCCACGAGCGAAGCCAGCACGTACTGCGAGCGCGGCGAGAACGCGTGCAATGCCCGGATCGCGTCGAGCGCGGTGGCGCCGGTGGAGATTTCGTCGTCGACCAGCACCAGCGGGAGATCGTTGACGAAGATTTCGGCGGGCATGGGTTGCAGCTGATGCGAGGTGGCGTGCGAATGCCCCTCCTCGAAGCCCGTGAGGGTCTCCGCCTCGGCGACGTCCCGCCGCGTCGAATGCAGGTAGCCCACCGCGCCGATCCGGGCCGCCACGCAATGTCCTATCCCCGTGGCGGTTTCGGCGAAGCCAAGGACGAGCGCTTCGCGGTCACCGAGCACGTCCCGCACCAGGTCACCGAGCCGGTTCCCGCCGTCCAGCACGACAAGGGGATCGGTCGGCAGATGCTTACCGAGCACCGTGGAGACCAACAGATGCGCGCGCCGCGGATTACGCCGCAGGCCCGGCTGGATCAATTCCGCGATCGCCAGCTCCGCGGGCAGCGCGCTGACCGGCCGACCATCCACCGTGCCGTAGGACTCCGCGTGTTCCAATCGAAGACCGAGAGTTTTTGTTGCCCAAGGAATTCCCAATAATTCGAGCGCACTCATACAGTGACCAACGCTGTCAGCAAATCCACGAACGAAACTCCCTTATTGGCCACACCGAACACCCGCGCCCGCAACAATGTCTGCCGCGCCCAACTACGGTGCGGGCGCATCTCATTCATCTTGTTCCGATATCCGGACGCCGCGACGCCGCCGACATCGACCTGCAAAATATCCAACGCATCCGAGTACTCCTCGTGCGTCACCACCGACAACGCGTGCACCGCCGCCACATGCGACGGATGGATCACCGTTTTGCCCTGGATCCCATTGGCCCGGTCCAGGGTGATCTCCCGCAACAACCCGTCCAGGTCCCGGCTGACCAGGTATTGCCGGAACGGCACCGCATCGGATTCCTCGAACGGCGCGGTGCGCAGTAACGGCCGGAACATCCGCTCGTGATCGGCGAAGTACTCCCAGACCGGCCCGGTGATCACGAACCCGGTCCCATCCGCGCGGCCGAGGTAGTTCACGATGTCGGCGATGACATCGGCGACCACCCGCACGTCGTAGATGGTCAGATCCCGGTCGCGCCGGATGCCGAACGTCGAGCACATGTCGGTCGCCCCGACCCGCACCGCGAGCACCCGCTCCCGATGCTCGGCCAGCAGCTCCGCGATCTGTGTCAGTTCCTGATCCCGGGTCTGCCGGTGCACCAAACCCGCCGATTCGAGTACCGGCATCCCGTAGATTGGCCGGCCGAGCCGCTGCACCGCGGCGCTCAACGCGTCCAGATACTTCGGCCCCGTCGTGCTGTCGAACTTGGGAAAGACGAACCCGGTCAACACCGACGCACCGGCCCCCAACTGCTCGACGATCTCGGTGATCGTGTCCGCGTCCCGCACCCGAACGAACAGCAGCGGATTCGAATCCCCGTTGACCGCAAGCAGGTTCAGCGCCGCCACTGTCTGCCGCTTGGCCGACTCGACCTCGTCATCGGCGACCGCGTCCTCGAGATCGATCACCATCGAGCACACCCCGCGCTCGGCGCGTTTGCTGATGGTCTGGGCGAGATCCGGCCGAGTCGCCGGGGCGTACAACGTCGCACCGAGTCCGATCGCCAAAAGTTCTCGATCGGTGTAATCGTCGCCGAACGGCTCCGGCTCGCGGTGAAAAAGATCCCGTGCCTCCGGACCGTGCAGCTGCCGGAAATGGCGCAGCGGCATTCGCTTCCGCAGGGAAACCTCCCGCTGGACGGCGATGCCTGCGGTCATCGTTATCCCACCCTCATTCTCGTCGTGGTCCTGCTTGTTTTCTCATTCGATCCACTACCCCGGCTATGAAGGCGGTGATGGTGTCCAGCTCCGTCACATAGGCCCAGTAGTCGGGGTGCCGCCCCGTCAGTGTTTCGCTGATTCGGTCGATCCGTGCGGCCTGCGCGTCGAGCACAGACCCCCATTCGGTGACGAGCCCGCGACTCACCGCGAGCATTTGCGCGTCCCGCAGCCGAAATCGTACGGCCTTGGCCTTGCCTTGCGGGTCGGACCGGACTTCACGCAACAGGGTGAGCCGTTTGGTGACGGCCTCGACCAGCTGCTCGGCTTCGGTGAGATACCCGCGGGCGGATGTGGTCAGATCAAGTGCAATCTCCGGGTCGTTCTCCGCGGCCGCCGCACGCGCCCGGGCCAGGGCGGCATCCGCGGCGTCGATGGCTCGCTGGCTTTCCCGGCCATTGTCGGTCAGATCCGCCGAACTCGCAGCGCTGAACTCGCGCAGCAACGCCGAGTAGGCAGGCGCGAGACCCTCGGCCTTGGTCCGGGCCGCGGCGAGCCGGGTGGTCACCGAGGCGATGGCGGTCTTCGCGGCGCCGGCCCGGGATGGCGCCTGCGCCAACGCATCCGCCAGTCTCTTCGTCGCCGCCTCCAGCCGATTCGCGGCATCGCGCACCGTCGCGGCGGACGCGCCGGAACCAGCGGCTTCCAGTGTGAGCAGCGCCTCATCCACGGCCGCGGTCTGTTCGCGCACCGAGGGGTAATTCGCGTACTCGGATGTCGCCGCCTGACCACGCACCCGCGCCGCGGCGATCTTCACCTGCTCGGCCAGCTGCGGCACCGCGCCGAGGACGGCGACCGCGTTCTCCAGCTGTGCCTGATTGCCGCGGTAGAACTCGTCGACGGCGCGGGCCGCTTCGGTCAGTTGCCTGGTCACCGTTTCGGCCTGCTGCGGGCCCTGCGGCAGCGCGGTCCCGTCGCGTTCGGCCTGCTCGAGCTGCTCGGTCATGGTCACATACGCGGCCGCCGCGTCGTAGCAGCGGCTGCGCACCGGCTCCCAGGCCGCGGCCAGCCGCCGGTCCGGGAACACCTGCTCGGCCGCGTGCACCGCCGCTTCGGCGGCGCTCTGACGGCTGTCCATATCGAGGAACGCGGATGCCAGCGACTGCCTCGCCTGTTCGATCCACTGGTTGTTCCCCGATGACCGGAACCATCCCCGCCTACGACCTACCACGCCCCGATCTTAGAGATCTCCCGTGTTCACCGAGGGTTCTGCGGGTTCCTACGCAAGTTCGCGGAAACCTACTACTGTCGTAAGGCGTACCCGGCGATTCGGACATGCTGGGAACCAATGACCTCTATTGAAAGGGAATCCCGCATGGGTGTCAGTTTGTCCAAGGGCGGCAATGTCTCGCTGACCAAGGCGGCGCCTAACCTGACCGCCGTCGCGGTCGGCCTAGGGTGGGATGTGCGGACCACCACCGGTACCGACTTCGACCTGGACGCCAGCGCCATCGCGACCGGCGCGGACAAG
Source organism: Nocardia iowensis (assembly GCF_019222765.1). NCBI lineage: Bacteria > Bacillati > Actinomycetota > Actinomycetes > Mycobacteriales > Nocardiaceae > Nocardia > Nocardia iowensis. The sequence goes on from NZ_CP078145.1 coordinate 8,777,167, forward strand.
AAAGTGCTTTCCGACCAGCACTTCGTGTTCTTCAACAACCTGAAGTCGCCGGAAGGCGCCATCGAGCACGCCGGTGACAACAAGACCGGCGAAGGTGAGGGCGACGACGAGGTCATCAACGTCGACCTGGCCAACACCCCGCCGACCATCGAGAGCATCTTCTTCCCGGTCTCGATCTACGATGCCGAGACTCGGCAGCAGTCGTTCGGTCAGGTGCGCAACGCCTACATCCGCGTCGTCGACCGCAGCAGCAACGAAGAGCTGGCTCGCTACGACCTCACCGAGGATGCCTCGACCGAGACCGCCATGGTGTTCGGCGAGCTGTACCGTAACGGTGCGGAGTGGAAGTTCCGCGCCATCGGCCAGGGCTACGCCGCTGGCCTTGCCGGTATCGCTCGTGACTACGGCGTGAACGTCTAAGGAATATCCAGAGGTTCGCAGGGGGCCCGGCGACGGGCCCCCTCGTCGTGCGCCCAGGCAACACCGGTGCGCCGGGAACGCCGAAGGGCCGAGCGTCGTTGGACAAGCGAGCGTTCTCCCGCCACGCTGGTATCAGCGGCGCCAAATCGGTTTCATCAGACAAGCGCTCGGACAGCTAGCCGTCCGGTCGACGCAAACGAAAGGTCCCCGCGTGGTCCTGCGCATTTTCGGCATGTCAATCATCGTGACGGTGCTGTCGCTCGTCGTGGCATTCCTGTACGGCGGGCCGACCGCCTTGGCGCTGGCCGCGATCCTCGGCATCCTCGAAGTGTCACTCTCCTTCGACAACGCCGTGATCAACGCGACAGTCCTCCAGCGGATGAGCGAGTTCTGGCAGAAGATCTTCCTCACCATCGGCGTGCTGATCGCCGTGTTCGGCATGCGCCTGGTCTTCCCGCTGGCCATCGTGTGGGTCACCGCGGGCCTGAGCCCGGTGCGGGCGCTCGATCTGGCACTCGACCCGCCCGAAGGCGACGCCCCGTACTTCCCGAACGGCGAACCCAGCTACGAGACGCTACTCACCGACGCGCATCCGCAGATCGCGGCGTTCGGCGGCATGTTCCTGCTGATGCTGTTCCTCAACTTCATCTTCGAAGAGCGTGAGATCACCTGGCTGTCCTGGCTGGAGCGTCCGCTCGCCCGAGTCGGCAAGCTCGACATGCTGTCGGTGGTCGTCGCGGGCATCGGCCTCGTCCTCACCGCCGAACTGCTCACGCCCGCCGACGAGCGCGCGACCGTGCTGCTCGCCGGCATGCTCGGCATGATCATCTACATCGCGGTGGACGGCCTCGGCTCGATGTTCCACACCGAGGAACACGCCGGTGGGCCATCGGATCTCGTCAAGGCCACTGGTAAGGCCGGGTTCTTCCTGTTCCTCTACCTGGAAGTGCTCGACGCGTCGTTCTCCTTCGACGGCGTGATCGGCGCGTTCGCCATCACCTCCGACCCGATCATCATCGCGCTCGGCCTCGGTCTGATCGGCGCCATGTTCGTCCGGTCGATCACCGTGTACCTGGTGCGCCGGGGCACCCTCGCCGAGTACGTGTACCTGGAGCACGGCGCGCACTGGGCGATCGGCGCGCTGGCGATCATCCTGTTCATCTCGATCGGCGTGCACGTCAACGAACTCGTCACCGGACTGGTCGGTGTGGCGTTCATCGGCGCGGCATTCATCAGCAGCGTTCTGCGCAACCGGCGCGAGGACGACCAAGAAGTGGACAGCAAACGAGAGCCGACCCCGGTAGGCTGATTTTCGGCAGCAGCCGAAAACTCGTGCGGCAGCGGCCACTCCCTCGGGAGGACCGCTGCCGCTCCCATTTTCACTGAGGGGATCGCGCCGATGGCGATCGACAGCAACGCCGGTGGGGTCAACCTATCCAAGGTGACCCTCTCCAAGGCGACACCGAGCATCAACCTCACCAAACCCGGTGAGCAGCAGGGCACCATGCGGGTCAACCTGAACTGGTCCACCGGCTCGAAGGGGGGATTCTTCCGCCGGGCCAAGCCGGTCGATCTCGACCTCGGCTGCCTGTACGAACTGGCCAACGGCAACAAGGGTGTCGTACAGGCGGTCGGCAACAACTTCGGCGCACTCGACGCCGAGCCGTACATCAAGCTCGACGGCGACGACCGCAGCGGTACCGCGGCCGGCGGTGAGAATATGCACATCAATCTCGCCCGGCCCGAACTGTTCCGGCGCATTCTGATCTTCGCCTTCATCTACGAGGGCGTGCCCAACTGGGCCGCCGCCGACGGTGTGGTCACCCTGTTCCCCACCGCGGGCCCGCAGATCGAAGTCCGCCTCGACTCCCCCGTGGACGGCGCGCGCTCCTGCGCCATCGCACTGCTGCAGAACCAAGGCTCCGGCATCACCGTGCACCGAGAAGTGCACTACATCAACGGTGCCCAGCGAGAAATCGACGAGGCCTACCGCTGGGGGATGAACTGGCAGAGCGCCCGCAAGTAGAGGGGTGTGCACACCGTTTGTCGTAGGCGCACACCGTTTGTCGTAGGCCCACACCCGTATAGCGGGTGTGCGGCTCACAAGAAGGTGTGCGGGCATCGAGTCGGCGCGAGTTCGGCGCGGCAGCACGGGTTCGCTACGCCAGCACGGGTGCGGCACGCCAGCGCGGGTGGTGGGCTGCGGATCGCGCTGCGAGCAGGGCGTTCGGTGGTTATTCAGGACACGTTCAGTCGGCTGGCGATGCTGTGGGGGATCGATCGCCCACCTGTTCCGGCGATCCGACGTGAACTGGAGGAAGACCGATGACCACTACCCCGAATGTGTTGCTCGTGCACGGTGCCTGGGCCGACGGGTCCAGTTGGAACAAGGTGATCGAGCGCCTGCACGACAAAGGTTTCGGCACCGTGGTGGCCAGCCAGCTGCCGCTGCGCGGCTTCGCCGACGACGTTGCCGCGGTCACCCGCGACTTGAATGCGTTGACCGGACCGACGATCCTGGTGGGCCACTCCTACGGTGGCGCGGTGATCAGCCAGGCAGGCTCGGGCCGCGCCGATGTCACCGGGCTGGTGTTCGTCGCCGCGTACGCCCCCACCGCGGACCAGTCCGCCTTCCAGATCAACCAGGAATTCGGGCAGGATCTGCCCAGCGGTGCGGACCTGGTGAACATCGGTGCGCAGGACACCCCGGATCTGATCATCGCCCGCGACCGCTACCACGCCGACTTCGCCGCCGATGCCGACCCGCGCGAGACCGCACTGCTCGCCGCCACGCAGAAGCCGACTTCCGTTCTCTCCCTTGCTGGTTCGGGATCCGCGACGCCTGCGTGGGAGACGCTGCGACACAACACCTGGTACCAGATCTCCGAACTGGACGCGATGATCCACCCGGATCTGGAGACCAAGATGGCGCATCAGGTGGCGCCCGAGGAGCACATCGTGTCGCTGGCGACCGGGCACGCCTCGATGATCACCCAGCCGGGCGCGATCGCCGACCTCATCGCCCGGGCCGCCGCCGTTCAGTGAGCACGCCGATTCCCGTCATCCGGTGGGCACGCCGCCGGATGACGGGATATTTGCGGCCGCACCGAGCAGGCCACCAATGTGTTCGAGATACCTTGTAGCACCGATGTTTTCGGCATGCGAGCGGGCCTCCCAGCGCAGATCCCCAGCGGCATCGGTGTCACCACTGTCGTGCCGGACCGCGGCGAGTTCCAGCAGCGCGGGGATCAGTTCGACCGGCGAGTCACAGCGGCGGAGCAAGCCGACGGCCTGCTCGAGCAGCTCCGCGTCCACTCCGCCGGGTGCGGCCGAAGCCGTTGCGCGCAAGGCCCTTCCGATGGTGCCCGGGGTGTCCCACTGGTGCGCCAGTTCGAGTTCCGCGGCGGCGAGCTCGCGAGCCCGTTCGCGCTCACCGAGGTGCACGAGTTCCATGGCCGCGGAGCTGCGCCAGGGGATGTGGGCCGGATTGCGGATGCCCACCGCGGCGATGCGGCGACCGCAGTCGAGGTAGTGCGCGACGGCCTGACGGGAATCGCCGCGGGCGGCACAGAGCATTCCCTTGACGTGGATAACCACTGTCCACTCCCAAGTTTCGGGATTGGCATGCTCGGTGACGCTGGCGAGCCACTGCTCGGCTTCGGCGAGTCGGCCGAGTTCGAGCAGGGCGTGTGCGTACTGGGCGACCAGCGCGAGCGGCGGCCGGATGGACTCGTCGTCCAGGGTGCCCACCGTCGGCGCAACCTCGCGCAGCACCCGCCGGTAATCGCCGCAACGCAGCAGCACTTCCGAGCGCAGGATGAGACGGTAGACGTCGATGGTGCCGAAGTGATGATCCTTGCGCTGTTCACTGAGTTGTCTGGCCAGTGCGAGGTCGCCGGACCACATGGACAGCTGTGCGAGCAGCCCGACCAGCGGCTGCGGCAACACATCCCAGCCGCGGTCCGGATCGGGTTCGGCGGGGAAGCGCGCGAGCGTCGCACGAGCGGTGCGCCGGACGCGGAAGGCGTCGTCCCAGGTGAGTATCGCCGTGGTGATCTGGTCGGTGCGGCCGTCGGCGCGCAATGCGGCGACGAAGTCGTTCCACGTCGCCGAGGTCAACCCGGCGACGGCCCAGGAAGCGGACCGGATGTCCCTGGCTGCCAACGCGTCTCGCTGCTCGGTCTCCGCGAGTACTTCGTCCAGCAGCGCCATCGCGGCACCGGCCTGCGACCGGGTGGACATCGTCCAGGCCAGCGGAATGAGCGCGGTCGGCGCGACTCGGCGATCGCGCTGGCCGCGTAGCGCTTCGTCCAGATGTGCGCGGGCCGCGGCCGGATTGGTCCACAACTCCAGTTGGCCGAGGCGGACCAGGATGTCGTCGCGACCTTCCGGCGCGGCGATCCGCAATGCCGCCGCCAGGTGCTGCACCGCGTCGCCGATCATGCCGTTGCGCAGGCATTCCTCCGCCGCGTCCAGCAGCACCACCGTCCACCCGGCGTACTGCTCGCCGACCAGATCGGCCAGGTAGGCCGCGACCTGGCGGGCCGAATATCCGGCGCTGCGGGCTTGCTCGGCGGCGGCGATCCGGATGCGGTCCGTGTCGTCGTTGCGGCCGAGCCAGCGAAGCGTATTGCCGATCAAGGGATGTCGGAAGACCGGTGGCGACACCGAAGCCAAAATCCCACTGGCGGTGAGTACTTCGCAGCGGTGCCGGATCACGCTCACCGGTTCGGCGCACCCGGCGGCGAGCACCTCGACGGTCGGCGCGACGTCCTGCAGCACCGCGAGCGCGCGCAGCATGCCGACCCCGCCCGGCGAGTACCGGCCGAGCAGTCGGCTGATCGACCGCGAATAACAGCCTTCGGGCAGGTAATCCGGAATGTGCCCGTGGTCGCGCAGTGCGGCCAGGTCGGTGATCAACGCGCCTGCCAGCAGCGGAATGTCGGCCGTAGCCCGCTGAATGTCCGCAGCCAGTCCCGGCGGGCAGACGGTCCCGGTGCGTCGTTCGTACAACCCCTCGATGGCGGCGACGCTGAGTCCGCTCGGTCGCAATACCGCGACGGCGATCGGCTCCAGCCGGGCGTGCAGGTCGAGAATCGCCGGCTCCCAGGAGCGTTCGTCCAGCGCCACCACGACGAGCACGCGCATCCTGCGCAGGCGCGGTGCCGCCGCGGTCAGTACCCGCGCGGACCGCTCATCCATCTGCTCCGCGCCGTCCACCAGCACGACCAGCGGGCGGTCTGCGCTGTCCTCGATCAGCTTGGCACACAACGCTTCCACTATCCGCGCATCGGTGTCCCGCACCGATATGGCGGAGTCGGTCAGCTCGGAGATCAGACCGAGTGGCGGCGCACCGTCCCACGGTGGCAGCAGATCCACCCGCCGGGCCCCCGGTACCCGTCGCGCCACCTCGTCGAGCAGCTGGGTTTTGCCGAACCCCGGCCGCCCCGAAATCACCACCAGCCCACCGTTACCCGCGACCGCGCGCGCGGTCCACGCCGCGATCCTGGTCAACTCCTGGTCCCGCTCGAAGACGAGCGGCGACGCCGAGTCCGGCACCTCTACCGGTTCGGGCCACAGCGCCGAGACCATGGCGAGACGATGTTCGGCACCCTGCGGGAGCGGCAGCGTTTCAAGGGTGGACCTATGGCCTGCCGCGCCGCCGGAAAGTTCCGGCGCAGCAGCGTCTTTCGGTCGCCAGACGGACGAGCTCGCCTCGACTGCCTGCGCAGTTCGCTGCGCGACGCGGTCAGCCGGGTTGGTCGCCGTCTTACGATCGGCTGCCAGGTCGCGCAATTCGACGGCCGCGATGTCGATCGCACGAACCGCCGACCCACCCGTAGGCCCCGCGCCGGAAACCGGTTGTGCCACACTCTCGCCGGACAGGATCTGGTTATGCAGCGAGCGAAGTTCCTCCCCTGGTTCGACGCCCAGCTGATCGATCAACAGCTTGCGGGTTTCGCGGTAGACGTCCAGCGCTTCGGACTGGCGGCCACGGGAGTACAGCGCACGCATCAGCACGGCGCGCGGGCGTTCGCGCAGTGGATGTTCCGCCGTGAGCACCCGCAGGCGATCGATCACCGTGTCGGAACGGCCAAGTACCACAGCGACATCGAGGCTGTCCTCCAGCACGGTGAGCCGCCGCTCGGCCAGCGCCGCACGCTGGCGTTGCGCGAAGGGGCCGGGTAGCCCGGCCAGTGGTTCACCCGCATACAGGGCAAGGGCATGCGCATAGTCGTCTTCGGCCCGCACCAGGTCACCCGCTTCCCGTGCACGGGCCGCATCACCGACCAACCGGTCGAACACCCCGAGGTCGGTCTGCTCATCGTCGATCCGCAGCTGATATCCGCCGTGCCCGGACAGCAGGATCGCGGGCGGCGTCCGTGGCTTGCGGTCCGGCTCGAGCACCCGGCGCAGTGCCGACACGTAGGTCTGGATGACGCCGACACCACTGGCAGGCGGCACACCGTCGTACAACGCGGCAAGCAGACTCGACGCCGACACCCACTGTCGCCGCCGGAACGCCAGCACGCACAGCACCGCCCGCCGCTGCGGCGGACCGAGCGGCAGGATCTGCTCGGCACGGTGCGCTTCTACCCCGTTGAGCAGCGTGAACCGCAGCACAGCGGGCGAGAACGCGCCCGCGTCCGCCTGATCCATTCCGTTCTCCACAGCCTCGATGTGTCGGTAGCCCGATCAGGGTAAGCGGACCAGCGTCCAGTCAGCACCCGCACATCCACAGGCTCAGGTCGACCCGTACCTGGGGGCAACTGCCGAGGTGCCTCGACCGGCACTCGAGCTGGGCTTTCGACAAGCCTCGAGCAACTGTTCAGTGGCGGTCACCACGCTGTGCGTCGAGCAGTGACGCACGTTGCGGGTGCCGGAAGCGCGGCTTTGCGGTCTGACACCGACGAGGCAGCTAGCCGACCGGGATCAACTCCCCCGGAGCGAATCGCGGCACCGGCGGCGGAACGCGCCGAAAGCCGCGCGGGAGTGCGCGCAGGAACACGAAGAACAGCGCGACCAGCAGCACGGCCCGGCCCCACACGCCGAACTGAACGATCTTCTCCATCGTCTCCACCGGCTTGCCGGAGCCGAGCGAATAGAAGTACCGGAACACGCCGATGCCGATGGCCGCGTCGGCGAGCAGGTAGGCCCCGATCATCGCCCACGGCACTTCGAGCAGCACCAGGAACGGCACCAGCCACAGCGTGTACTGCGGCGAATGCACCTTGTGGAACAGCAGGAACGCGCACAGCATCGCACCGCTCACACCGACCCATGGGAACACGCCCGTGGCGATATACCGCTTCCAGCCGAGCCACATGGCCAGGGTGAACGCAGCGAGCACCAGCGTCGGCGAGGCGACCGAAACGACCTGCTGGAACAACGCCTCACTCGCGGTATCCGGCCCGAAGAGCGGTCGAAGCCCCCAGTACCAAATGGAATTCGTGGTGATATCGGCCTGGCGCAACTGTTGAAAAGTGATCGACGCGCGCCAGCCCTCGTAACCGGCCACCGCGAACGGCAGGTTCACCGCGAACACCGTGCCGATAGCCGCGGCCGCCGTCAGCAGCGCGCCGCGCACGTCGAAACCCGGTTCGTCGCGGTCGCGCTCGACGCCACCGGTGAGCACGTACGCCAGCAGCGGCAGCACAAAGATTCCCGGATACAGCTTCAGACAGAACCCGAGACCGAGCAGCACCGCGGCCAGCATTCCCCTGGTGCGCAAGGAATATCGGGTCAAGGTGGCGACCACGTACACCGCGGCGACCGCCGTGCACACCACGGGAAGTTCCCAGTTGTGGAAGGCGTAGAGCACCAGCGGCGGTCCCGCCGCCCACAGCAGCGCCGCGCGCCCGGCGAGCCGGGCCAGCATCCAGGCGGTCAGCAACGCGAACGGCGCGAGCAGCAGCGCGGAGTGCCGCAGGAACTCGGCGTCGTTGTCCGCGCCGAGCGCACCGAGCCACATCAGCGTGCCGCTGAGCACCGGATATTCGACCGCACCGCCGACCAGCATCCCGTTGTCGGTGATACCGCCATGGACGTAGGGGAAGACATGCTGGTCGATGTCGCGACCGAGCCAGAGGAACTGGATATCGGAGTAACAGACATCCGAATCCTTGGCGACATCGAATACCGTACTGCGGCCGTCCGCCGCGAACGGCGCACCCGCGCAACGCGCCTTGTTCGCGTACGCCAGCGCGAGGGTGAGCCCGCACAGCAGCACCACCACCGCCACCAGCGCCACGCGACGAGTCACGCGGCGCGCGATCAGGTCGCTGTCGACGAGTCCGGTCGGCATGTGGACCACACTAAGCGGCGAGATGGGCCAATGCCCGCGTTCCCTCGCCGACGGGATCGATTTCAGTGGTCAGCGGCTGGTCATGTAGCCTTGTCGGGTTGCTGACGCGACGACCCTCCTGCCACGGAGAGCCCGTGGCCGTTTCCTAGTCCACAGGAGGTGATTGGTCCGTGCGTCATTACGAAGTGATGGTTATTCTCGATCCAAGTCTGGATGAGCGCACCGTTGGTCCGTCGTTGGAGACCATGCTCAACGTGGTTCGTACCGATGGCGGCAAGGTCGACAAGGTCGATATCTGGGGCCGCCGCAGGCTTGCCTACGAGATCGCCAAGCAGGCCGAGGGCATCTACGCGGTGGTCGATCTGACCGCGGAGCCCGCGACCGTGAGCGAACTCGACCGCCAGCTCGGCCTGAACGAGTCGGTGCTGCGCACCAAGGTTCTGCGCCACGACAAGTAGTCCCGCAACCCTCGATTGCGTCGGAGCCTGTCTCTAGGCTCTAGCGCAACAGCGAGACGCGGACTGCAAACCGAGCAGGAGGAACCACATGGCAGGCGACACGGTCATCACCGTCATCGGAAACTTGACGGCCGACCCCGAGCTTCGATTCACGCCCGCGGGAGCGGCGGTGGCTAATTTCACCGTCGCATCGACTCCCCGTGTGTTCGATCGCAATTCGAACGAATGGAAAGACGGCGAAGCGCTGTTCCTGCGCTGCAATATCTGGCGCGAAGCTGCGGAAAATGTCGCCGAAAGCCTGACCCGGGGTTCCCGAGTCATCGTGAGCGGACGACTCAAGCAGCGCTCCTACGAAACCCGCGAGGGTGAGAAGCGCACGGTCGTCGAGCTCGAGGTCGATGAGGTCGGTCCCTCGCTGCGCTACGCCACCGCGAAGGTCAACAAGACCAGTCGTGGCGGCGGAGGCGGCGGCGGCTTCGGGTCCGGCGGCAGTGGTGGCTCCGGCGGAGGCAGCAACTTTGCCCCGGCCGGCTCCGGTGGTGGCGGTGGGCGTTCCGGCGGTGCCGAGGACGACCCTTGGGGCAGTGCGCCCGCGGCAGGCTCCTTCGGGGGCGGCCGCATGGATGACGAACCGCCGTTCTGATCAACGGCTCTCATAGGTCCACCCAGCGTGGACCATCAATGATTACGGAGTAAACGACCATGCCTAAAGCGCCAGCGCGCGAAAAGGTGCTCAAGAAGAAGGCTTGCGCGTTCTGCAAAGAAGCCAAGTCCGGAATCGTCAACATCGACTACAAGGACACGGCGCTGCTGCGTAAGTACGTCAGCGATCGCGGCAAGATCCGCGCCCGCCGGGTCACCGGTAACTGCGTGCAGCACCAGCGTGATATCGCGGTTGCCGTGAAGAACTCGCGTGAGGTGGCCCTGCTTCCTTACGTGTCGACGGCTCGCTGAGTAAGGGAGGCACGCAAATGAAGTTGATTCTGACTGCTGACGTGGACAACCTCGGTGCGCCCGGCGACACCGTCGAGGTCAAGGACGGCTACGGCCGCAATTTCCTGCTGCCGCGCGGCCTGGCGATCGTTGCCAGCCGTGGTGCCGAAAAGCAGGTCGCGGGCATCCGCCGGGCGCAGGACGCCCGTAAGGTGCGCGACCTCGATCACGCCAACGAGCTGAAGCAGGCCATCGAGGGCCTGGAGTCGGTCTCGCTGTCGGTGAAGACGGCGGGCACCGGCAAGCTGTTCGGCTCGGTGACCCAGGCGGACGTCGCCGCGGCCATCAAGTCGGCCGGCGGGCCCGTGGTCGACAAGCGCAGCATCGAGCTGCCGAAGTCGCACATCAAGTCGACCGGCAAGCACAACGTCGTGGTGCACCTGCACCCGGACGTGGTGGCCAAGTTCGACCTGACGGTCGCTGCCAGCTGAAATAGCACTACCTCGAAGACCACTCCCGTGTTCGGCACGGGAGTGGTCTTCGGTGTGCGATGCTGCCCACTTTCCTGAATAGCTAATTGTTTGCCTGCTGCCTGGCCTTGCCGTACGGAAGGTTCTCGGCAAATCACCGCTGGTCATCGGCATTCCCATCGCCGGGCCTGTGGATCAGTCAGGAAACCGACCGGTGGCAATGTGATTCAGCTCATAGCGGTCACCCGTACTGTTAACCCAACACGCCCGGCTGTTCAACTTGGCCGACACGCCGCGACTTTATTCATCCACACGTGGATAGATCAGGAAATCGATATCTATCTGCGTGTTGTCGCCGGATGAGCTGGGTTTTCCCCAAGTAGTACACAGGGGGTGCACACGGTTAGGTGAACAGTCCCCAACTTATCCACAGGTGTGTGCACAGGAGGGTTTGGTGACCGCCCCTCGGGTCGCCTAGGTTCGTCGCTACGTCGTGAACGAACGGCCCCGAACATCCAAAATTCGTCGATACCGCACCGATAGCTGGAACCCGCGGGTGGCGCCAACCATCGCGCGGACGGCCGCCGCTGCCGCTGCGGCCGACGTGTCGGAGCCCGAGAGTAGAACCAGTCATCAATAGGGTGAGCCCGGTGGGTGGAGAGAGGACGGTCGAGTCTCATGGCAGTCGTCGATGACCGCGGACACACCGAACCGCCCGGTGAGGACTTCGGCCGCCAGCCGCCGCACGACATGGCGGCCGAGCAGTCCGTACTCGGCGGCATGCTGCTGAGCAAGGACGCGATCGCCGACGTCATCGAGGTGATGCGACCCGGCGATTTCTACCGCCCCGCACACCAACTCATCTACGACACCATCCTCGACCTCTACGGTCGCGGCGAACCCGCGGACCCGGTGACCGTCTCGGCAGGCCTCGACCGCCGCGGCGAACTCAAGCGCATCGGCGGACCGCCCTACCTGGTCACGCTCACCCAGACCGTCCCCACCGCCGCCAACGCCAGCTTCTACGCCGAGATCGTCGCCGAGAAGGCGATCCTGCGCCGCCTCGTCGAAGCAGGCACCCGCATCGTCCAGTACGGCTACGCGGGCGCCGACGGCCAGGACATCGCCGAGGTCGTCGACCGCGCCCAAGCCGAGGTCTACGAGGTCACCGAACGCCGCACCACCGAAGACTTCCTCCCGCTCGAAGAACTCCTCCAGCCCACGATGGACGAAATCGACTCCATCGCCAGCCGCGGCGGCATCTCCCTCGGCGTCCCCACCGGCTTCACCGAACTGGACGAAATAACCAACGGCCTACACCCCGGCCAAATGATCATCGTCGCGGCCCGCCCTGGTGTCGGTAAATCCACGCTGGGAATGGATTTCATGCGGAGCTGCTCGATCAAACATGGCTTGCCGAGTGTCATCTTTTCGCTGGAGATGAGTCGCACGGAAATTGTGATGCGTCTTTTGTCTGCCGAGGCGAAGATCAAGCTCGGGGATATGCGATCGGGGCGGATGAGTGACGACGACTGGACGAAACTGGCCCGCCGCATGAGCGAGATCAGTGAGGCGCCGCTGTTCGTGGACGATTCGCCGAACTTGACGATGATGGAGATTCGGGCCAAAGCGCGCCGGCTCAAACAGCGCCATGATCTGAAACTCGTTGTCGTGGACTACCTCCAGCTGATGACCTCCGGTAAAAAAGTCGAATCTCGGCAGCAGGAAGTCTCGGACTTCTCGCGAAATCTGAAACTGCTCGCCAAGGAGCTCGAAGTTCCGGTGGTCGCGATCAGTCAGCTGAACCGTGGTCCCGAACAACGAACCGACAAGCGCCCCATGGTCTCCGACCTTCGCGAGTCCGGTTCGCTCGAGCAGGACGCGGACATGGTCATCCTGCTGCACCGCCCCGACGCTTTCGAACGAGACGACCCCCGCGGCGGCGAAGCCGACCTCATCCTCGGCAAACACCGTAACGGCCCTACCGCCACCATCACCGTCGCGCACCAGCTGCATTTGAGCCGGTTCGTGGATATGGCCCGCGGCTAGCGGTCGCTGTAGATCTTGTAGGGCCCCAGAAGTCGTGGCCAAATCTCAGAATGATTGGCCACGACTTGGCCAGTTGGCCACCGACGTGAGATTCCGCAAGCAACAGCCCTGCGCGGTGTCGATTGCCACCGCCGCCGAGGACCACCACGCTGCCAGTCGCGGGACCAGCGGCAGCTGCGCAGAAGTGGAACCGGTTATCGCGCTGCTGGTTGGCGGATGCCGCCGGTACCCGAACGACCGATATGCGGCATTTCAGTGCTTTCGGGCGGTCCCGGCCGTCGGTCCGATGTGCTCGGTGCCGAGGGCCACCCCTCCCGCGCCGAGGCCAGCGGGCCGATCAGGCATCCCAGACGATCGAATGGTTGTCGGTGAGGTCTGCCACCATGACCCCTATGGCGACAACCGATCCCCTGGCCCCATTTCAGTGGCTCAACGCATCCGAGAGCCAAGCGGGCCCACTGGGCGTGATCTTCAGCGTCGCCTTTTTCCGAAACCTGGACCCGTCGGAGGTGGTGCGCCGCTTCAGCAACGGTGACGACTCCGGCCAGGAGTCGGACTTCGAAGAGCTCAAGGACAAGGCTGGCGGCGGAGACGGCGGCGGTCACGTGGGCGTGTTTCGGGCCGGTGCATGGAGCGTGGCCATCGCACCGTACGGGTGGTGGATGACCGACCACAAGATGCTGGCGGAACTATCGCGAGACTGTGAGGTCCTGGCGATCACTCGACACGACTACGCCGTGCACAGCCTCGAGTACGCGATCGGCGGGACGATCGTGACCGGCCACCGACTGTGGTATCCACATATCCGTTGGGGTAGCGACCCCGACCGGCTCAACGACTACATGCGCGAGCTGGGCATGGAGCTGGACATGACCGACGATGACTATATTTATGACGCCGATGAAGATGAACCCGAGAGCAATTCGGACGCCTGGGACATCAACCTCAGCACCGGCGTGCCGAGAGCCTTCGCCCTGGCGGCGAAGGTCACTGGAGTGTCGTTCACGGCAGACATGCTGGACCAGCCCCTACTCATCGGACCTATCGCCCACCGCCGGTAGGACAAGTCGGGATAGTCACCTCCCGACCACACCACCGCTAGGCCCGGTGCGCTTGCTGGTACGGCCAGTGAAGTCGTAGAGCGCATCGGCCCGCTCTACATCCACCTGGTGGTGCCGCGAAATCGTTCGATTCTCGATACTGGCAGGTTTCAAAACCATCCTGTATTCGGCATTACCGGTTGTTCGGCTGCTGTCGTCATGATCGGTCCGCATAGCGGATCTGGCACATGTTCTCTCAGTGGATCACCTGCTGTCGGTGGTCCCACGACTGTCAGCGCGGTGGCACAGCGGTAGCAAACGACCTGCGTGGTGACCCGATCATCGTGTGCGGCATGAGGATTGGCCACAGTTCTGAGACAAACTGCAATGGCCACCGCGTGAGACTAGCGAGAAGTTGCAGGTCAGCGACTCGGCAGTGGCCACGACTTCTGGGACCCTACAGATCTCGAAACTCGTGGCGGAATCTCAGAATGTTTGGCGGTGATGTGGCGGATCCGCCATGGTCTTTGTCGGCGCTTCCCACTTGCGGTCAGCTCGAAACATGGTGTCCCACTGTCCAGCCGATGAGTGGGCGGCCTGTGCCATCCACCGGTACCCGCAGCTGGTCCGCGGTGGTCGGGCCGGGCCTGTCCGGCGGATCATGCCGGACAGGCCCGTGCTCCCGACGAAGGGTCAGCGTTTGAGGGTGAAGGTGAAGTCGCCGGAGAGCTTGCCGCTCAGCCGGACTGCCGAAACGAGATTTCCGTCGGTGAGTAGTCGTTCGACTTCGGCTCGGGAAAAGCCGAAACCTTCAGCGATCAGTCGCACCGGTCGGACGGGGATCCGGGCAGCAAAGCGGACCGAGACGTCGATTGCCTCGTCCGCCAGTTGATCCGATCCGCCGGTGTCGAGACGCCAAGCGTTGTCCCAGTCGAGGGCGATGCGATTGCGACGCTGCACGACCGGGTCCTGGAGGAGCTCAGCTGTCAGGTCAGGGTTGTTGTCGTGCAGCCGGTCCAGCAGCTCAGGTCGTACGGAGCGCACATTCATCCGCTCCAGGACAGTGAGCTTGGCGGTCTCCCCGCAGCCGGTACAGAGCGCGAGGAGCCAGGCGTCGATGAGCTTGTGGTTCGCGTTGACGCGAAATTTGCCGCTTGCCCGGAAGCGCTCTGACGCGCACGCGTGGCAACGACGGCGAATAGTAGGTAGGCAGGTGGGCACAACCACCCAGTTTTCGAGCACAGTAGTACACCTGTTCCAGTGAGAAGTCCGCAGCAAAAAGAAGCGCGGCGCATATGTGCGACGCGCGACAAATCAGCACTCGGGAGGTCTCACAGGATGTACAACGGCATACCCTCGACTAGACGACTTGGTCCGGCAGCACGGTAATGGCGCACAGCGGCGCCGCGCCACTGATTTTCGAACACCTCGCAGCCAGGCCCATCCGCCGAATCATGGACAACCCGGAGCCAGATCGCGGCGACGGCGACGGTGCACGCCAGCGCCCACGACCTGACCGGCACGGCCTATGCGCTGGCGGCAGGGCGGCACCCGGCGCGGGCGCCGCCGCGCCGCCACCGTCGCTTGGCAGTTGCTGCAGCAGTTCGGTTCGCTATATGTCACCCGAGTAGTGAGCCATTCCTCGGACACCGTCCTCGCGGCGGCTGGAGTCCGACATCCATCCTCGGCGGCAGTAGTGTCCGACGATGCTGGTAGTCGCCGAGCTACCGCTGCACAAAGGGGAGCAATCGGACACAATTGCACGGTGCGCGTTCAAGATCCAACGCCCGACGAACTGAGGTTCTTCGCCGCGTTGCGAGCACGGGTGCCAGACATCGACGATTGGTACTACGCGGACGACGACGGCACCCTGTGGGTGATCGCCTCCCTCGACTTCGTCGACAGCAGTGGCTGGATCCGTGACACCCTGCGCGTCGACTATGACGGCGTCTCCCTCCGCGGCGGCTGGAGTCCGACATCCATCCTCGGCGACGACGGTGTCCGGTTCACCGAAGCGGGCATCGACACCGGGCCGGACGGACTGCGCCGCGACAACATCGCCCCGCTCAGGGCAGCGCAGGTCGCCGCGGAATGGTTCATCGCGGTCCGGGAGCGACAGCGCCAGCCCGAGCCGAAGACCGCCGGAGGCCGATGGCGGTGGCTGCGAAGAAGGCCACGGTGAGCCCGCTGGAGCCGTTGCGATAGCAGAGTGTCAGAGGGACGACCACCTGAGACAAGGGAAAAATCGTTAGGTCAGGGGGATGGCATCCGCCACGAGTATTGAGACTCGACCCCCCATGCGGGCCAGGTGGTTCGGGCTAGATTGCGATCTGCGATGATCACTGATGGCTAGTAACCGTGTGGTCTCGCCAGGATAGGGGCGACGACCTCAACGAGCGGGGGGTTCGATCATGAGAAGAAGCTTCGCCGCTGGTTGTCTGGTGATGAGTGCGACGATGCTGGTCGCCTGTGCTGGTAGTTCCACCGACCAGGGTGCGAGCACGGGGGTTTCGACGATGGCCTCGCCCGTGACGTCTGCCCGACCGACCGCCTCCGTGCAGGTGGCCGTCCCGCCGCCGCCGTTGCAGACCGGCGCCAAACCGGTTCGGTTCGATCCGTGTGTGAGTGTGGGCGACGACCTGGTGACCCGGACCGGATTCGATCCGGCGACTCGCGAAAGATACACAGCCGAAAGCGTTTCCAGTGTTCTCACGGAAATCGGCTGCCAATTCTGGCGTGAGACACTCGTCGATGGCGAGAAGTACCCCACCGGCTTGGTGTCGGTGACCTCGAGCGACTTGACTCTTGACGATATCCGAAAGAACCCGGGCCACAGCATCTTCAACTCCGACCCGATCGGCGGGCGCGACACTGTGCTGTACCGGACTCCGCAGAGCGACAACGCTTGCTCGGCGGCGATCAAATCATCCGACGGGACTTTCAGGGTTGGCCTGCTTGTGCACCCAGGTCCGGTTGCCGTGCCGTCGGCCTGTGACCAGATCCGCCAGGTCGCCGAAACTTTCAGCGAATCACTCGGCACCAACTAGTACCTCCATCTGGCGGACCATGCCCATTGACTGACCATGCCCGCACGCCTAGAGTCCGGACGGGCGAGTTCGGCTGCGGGGCAACGATGTTGGCTCCACTTCGGGGAAACTACAGAGTTAGGGCGTTATACGGATGGCTGAGACATTCGCGGCGAATCCCAGCGAAATTGCTGGTCTGAGTAATCTTGTCACCTCGATAGCTGGGGACGCCCTGCTGGCGTCCAGCTTCGTGGCAAAGGAGGGGAAGGCGGCGGATTGGCTCCACGGGCCGATCATCGACACGCTGGTGGCTCCTATCAATGATGCGGCTGACTGGATGTCTCAGCGCCACGCGTTGCTCGCGAATACCACCCTGGGCACCAGCACCGAGCTCAATAAGGCCGCCTGGATGTATCACAGCCAGGATCAGAAGACCTACGCCGAGTTGAACGCGCATACCGAATCGATTCTCTCGGTGGATGACAGCGCCGAAGAGACCGGCGTGACCGCGCAATACGTCGGTCCCGCGACCTACCCGAAGCCGGAGTCTTTCAAACTCGAATCGCCAGCGGCGAACAAAGAGGAGCTCGCCGGTCTCATCGCCGAGGTTTTCCCGGTGCTCGGCAGTGTGAACGAGTCCATCAAGAGCATCACTCGCGCGGCAGGAACCGAATACGACCCGCTGGTCCAGTGCTTGGAGCCGGTTCCGGGGAATTGGTCCGAGATCCGCAGGCTCGGCGAGGTTTACAAGGCGGCCGGCAACGGGCTCGAGGCTTGCGGTAAGAATCTCGAATCCGGAGTGAAGCGGATCGACGGTAGCACGGGCGGCAAACCCCATTGGGACGGTAAAGCCTCCGTAGCCTTCAGCGAGTGGGCGGCCAAGCAGGCTGCGGCAATGAAATGGGAAGGTCCGGTCGGCCGGATCGTCAGTGATTGTGCCGGCAAGGTCTCCGACGAGATCAGGAGCGGCATCAAACTCATCCTCGAAAAGCTGTGGGGGATGCTCAACAAGTACGTCGATTTCGACGACATCAAGGGCGCTCTCAAGTCGGTCGCCAATATCTTGTCCGCGGCCGTGCCGGGTCTCGGGGCGGCCCGCATCGCCAAGCTGGTCTATGACATCGGTGTGCTCATCAAAGCCGCCATCGACGTGGTCGGCAAGATCAAAGAGCTTGCCGATGCCTTCAAGAAGCTCCTCGACATCATCAAGGACCCGGTAGGCCAGTTGAAGGAGAATGCGAAACAGAAGCTGGAGGAGGCCGTCGCGCCCGTCACGAAGAAAATTGATGACGCGACCCGCGTGGCGGCACTCGGCAAAGATATCGAACAAATTTCCCATTACGGCGACACCGTGAACCGCCCCACACAGTCGTATGACGCCGGGTCCGGCACCGCCCCGTGGGAGAACGCGGTATGACGAGACGACAATGGGGCAGCATGCGGGAGCCCGACCTCGACCCTGAGGTGGAGGCGATCGCCCGGAAGGTCATGGACGCGGTAGATAATCTACGCACCGCCACCATCCGCCTGGCCAACGTCGACGTCGACGAACTCTTCGACGGTCCCACCGAGGTGACCGAGGAATTCATCGCGATGGTGGCCGGTATGGACACCGCGTCCCCGGCGCTCAAGACATACGCCGAACGAGTCGGTAGCGGTGAATGCCGTTGGTGCGACATCGAAACCCTCGCCCGCCCGGTACCACCGGAAGTCGCGGAGATGAAGAGCTCGCCTCTGTTCATCTGGAAGTGGACTCCGGAACCGCCCCGAGCGCCCGCGCCACCGCCGGGCCCCCCTTTGCCGCTCACCGAGACTTCCACCCGTCGCCCGCGACGAGGCGAAACCGTGGTCGGCCCCAGCGACTGGCCGGACGACTTCGATGATTACCCCGATGAGCGGCGCTGGCGCTGAGACGCTTTGTGCCGTGACTTCGCGTTTCGAAGTGCCGTTACAGTCGGTAAGTTGCTGCCGGATTCTCGAGGAGTTGGCTATGGGGCGGTCCGGCAAGATGATCGGCCCGATGTCGCTGGTGTGGACGCTGGGTGTCGCGGTAGCGGCGGTGGCCTTCATGGCGGGTGCGCTGAACCTGGGGGTCGCGGTAGCCCGATGGACCGGTTCGCAAGTCGCGATGGCGCTATTTCTTCCGGTGAGCGCATTGCTGGGCATAGGTGCGTGGATGTTAGTGCTGGCCGCCGCATGGCGGTTGCGCCGGAATTACCTGCGGCGGACGGGGATCGCGATCTCCGCGGTGGTGGTCGAGTCGGATCTGCGGCGCAAGTACCGTCAGGGTCCGCTCAACTACGATTTGTGGCGGGTGCGGATCGAAGCCCAGTTCCCGCACCCGGACTCGGGTGCGGATACCCGTGTGCAGAAGCAGTACTTCTACCCGCAATTCCGCGAGGTCAAAGCGCGGGCACTGGCCGAGCGACTGAGCGTCGGCTCCTCGGTTCCCGTCGTGGTCCACAAGAATGCCGCGTTGTTCGACATTCCCAAACGGCCCGTCTGGGCCGACATCTGGTGACCGTCACCGGCTTCGGCTGGGAAGTTGCCATTGGAGAAACGAAGCCCGTCTCTTTCCGTACCGCAGTCGGTTGACGCTCAGTCGAGGACGGCGTATGCCTCGACTTCGACGAGGACGTCGGGTTCGAATAGGTAGTCGACGCCGATTGCCGAGAGGGGTGGCAATGGCTGTGGTAGGCCGAGTTCGTCTGTGACGCGTTCGATTCCGGCGATGAAGTCGTGGTATTTGTTCGGGGTCCAGTGGGTGACGAAGAAGCGGAGACGTATGACGTCGGCGAAGGTTGCACCGGCCCCGGCCAAGCCGAGTGCGGTGTTGCGCAGCGCCTGGGCGACCTGACCGGTCAGGTCACCGGTCGCGACCGGATTGCCTGCGGCGTCGCGCGCGATCTGACCGGCGACATGCACCTGGCGAGTGCCTGTGCTGATCGAAACGTGGTGGTACGGAACGGGAGTGAACATGCCTTCGGGGGTCAGCAGCTGCACTGCCATGGGGTGTCCCTTCGCTGTCGGAGTAGGTATCCGATGTCTACCTGGTACTCGAACGGAACTTCAACGAGACTAGGTGTCATGCCGGAAACCGCGCCAGCACGTTCGGACACCCCGCAGCTCACCGAGCAGCACCGCGAGTTGCTCGACCAGGTGCTCGACAAGTGGTCGCTCCAAGTCCTCGACGCGCTGTGCGAGAGTCCGTTGCGCTTCAACGAACTCCGTCGAACGATCCCGGTCGTGACGCAGAAGTCGCTCACGGCGGCACTTCGGCGACTGGAGCGCAACGGGATGGTCGAACGCATCGTCACGAGTACGCGGCCTGTCGCCGTCGAGTACCGCATCTCGCCGCTCGGAAAGACGTTGCAAGACCTCATCGACGCGCTCCTGCACTGGTCCACCAGCACATTGCCCGAGGTCGAGCAGGCAAGGGCGCGCTTCGACGACTTGGCCGACGCCGACGAAACGCCATCGCCGAACCGTCTGCGTCTCTGACCCATTTGACCAGTGAGGGCACGACTCGCCGAACGGGACTATCGCGACATCCGCACGTCGACGGTGAGCATCCAGTTACCCTGAGGTGATGCGATTCCGGTTTCGTAGGTATGCCCTCGCCGTACTCGCCGCCGCATCGAGCATGCTGCTATGTACGCAATCCGCGGCGGCCATGCCGATCCGGCCGGTCGCTGCCACACCGCCGGTGGACCCGGGTTTTCTCTGGGGTGTCGCGACCTCCGGATTCCAGTCCGAAGGTCATGCGCCCGACAGCAA
Organism: Nocardia iowensis; assembly: GCF_019222765.1. Taxonomy (NCBI): domain Bacteria; kingdom Bacillati; phylum Actinomycetota; class Actinomycetes; order Mycobacteriales; family Nocardiaceae; genus Nocardia; species Nocardia iowensis. The sequence continues at coordinate 8,797,645 of NZ_CP078145.1, forward strand.
TTGGACGCGGTACATCCCGTCGCATCCCGACTACGACGCATTGCACGATTCCGTCGACTTCTATGACCGCTATGCGTCGGACATCGATTTGGCGGCCGACCTCGGCGTGCGAGTATTCCGGATCGGGATCGAGTGGGCCAGAGTGCAACCTGCGCCGGGGGTTTGGGACGAGGACGCGTTCCGTTTCTACGATGCCGTCATCGCGAATATCGTGCGCGCCGGGATGCGACCGATGATCACCCTCGACCACTGGGTGTACCCGGGCTGGGCGGTCGACCGCGGCGGCTGGCGCAATCCGGGCATGGTCGAGGACTGGCTGTCCAACATGCGTACGGTGGTCGATCGCTATGCCGCCCACAACCCGCTGTGGGTCGCGGTGAACGAGCCCGCCGCCTATATCTCGCACGAGGTCCGCCGGGGCGCCGCCGATGCCGGCGAGATGATGGAGCGGATCGCGCAGGCGCACAACGCCATCTACGACCACATCCACCACGTCCAGCCCGGTGCGCAGGTGACCAGCAACGTCGGCTACGTCGCCGGTTCGGAGGCCGAGGTCAACGGGGCGTTCCTCGATCGCGTGGCGCACCGGCTCGACTACGTCGGCATCGACTACTACTTCGGCTACGATCCGGCGCAGTCGCTGCTCGGGTCCATCACCCGAGCCACCGGATCCGCTATACCGAACCTGCCGGGTACGAACATCTGGGAGTTGCCCCTGCGTACCGAGGGCATCTACTACGCGCTGCAACACTATTCGCGCCGTTTCCCGGGCAAGCCGCTGTACATCGTGGAGAACGGCATGCCCACCGAAAACGGACGGCCCCGGCCGGACGGCTACTCGCGCAGCGATCATCTGCGCGACACCGTCTACTGGATCCAGCGCGCGAAGGCCGATGGCATGAACGTCATCGGCTACAACTACTGGAGCCTCACGGACAACTACGAATGGGGCAGTTACACACCGCGTTTCGGCCTCTACACCGTCGACGTGCGCACCGACCCAGCCCTCGTTCGCCGACCTACCGATGCGGTCGGCACCTACACGCAGCTCGTTGGTGCGGGCGGTGTTCCGGCCGACTACCGCCCCACCCGTAGCCCGGCCATCTGCTTCCTGGTCGATCCACCGGCCAGTTGCTTGAACCCGGTCGCGGTCCCGTAACCGCTTCGGTCGCAAAGGATCCCGCCGCTCAACTGCGCAGCTGCGCGTTCAGCCGTGCGGCCTGTCGCGTGAGATGGTCGCGTTCGGGGAGGCTGTGCGCCGATCGGGCGGCTTCGGCGTATAGCCGCGCCGCGGTCACCGGGTCACCGTCGCGTTCGTGCAGGTATGCCGCGACGGCGGCGTAGCGGGGCAGGGTGGGGTCGAGTTCCGCCAGGGCGGCCAGACCGGCCCGCGGCCCGTCGGCCTCGCCGACCGCGACGGCGCGGTTGAGACGGGCCACCGGGTTGTCGGTGCGGCACACCAGTTCGTCGTACCACTCGACGATCTGCACCCAGTCGGTCTCCTCGGTCGTGCGGGCGTCGGCGTGCAACGCGGCGATAGCGGCTTGGGCCTGGAACTCGCCCAATCGGTCGCGAGTGAGGGCGGCCTGGAGTATGTCGACGCCCTCGGCGATCAGTCGAGTGTTCCACCGACTGCGGTCCTGCTCGGCGAGCGGGACGAGGCTGCCGTCGGGGCCGGTCCGTGCCGGACGCCGCGCGTGGTGCAGCAGCATGAGCGCGAGCAGGCCCGCCACCTCCTCATGATGGGTCTTCGCCGCTAGTTGGCGGGTGAGCCGGATCGCCTCGGCGGCGAGGTCGACGTCGCCGGAGTAGCCCTCGTTGAAGACCAGGTAGAGCACGCGCAGCACGGTGGCGACGTCACCGGGCTGGTTGAACCGGACGTTCGCGACGGTCCGCTTGGCCCGGCTGATCCGCTGCGCCATGGTTGCCTCTGGGACGAGGTAGGCCTGCGCGATCTGCCGGGTGGTCAGACCGCCGACCGCGCGCAGCGTGAGCGCGACGGCCGAGGCCGGTGTCAGGGACGGGTGCGCGCACAGGAAGTACAGCTGGAGTGTGTCGTCCACCGCCGCAACCGGGCCGGGCATGGGCTCGACCTCGACGCGTTCCTCGCGCTGCCGCCGGGAGGTTTCGGCGCGGGCGGCGTCGAGGAACTTGCGCCAGGCCACCGCTACCAACCAGCCCTTGGGGTCCCGCGGCGGATCATCCGGCCAGGCGCGCACCGCTTCGACCAGCGCCTCCTGCACGGCATCCTCGGCCGCCGCGAAGTCTGCTCCGCGGCGGACGAGGATCCCGATCACAGTGGGGGTGAGGGTCCGCAGCAGGGCCTCATCCACCATGCGTCACTCCGTAACGGTCGGCGACGGGGCGTAGAACGGACGCAGTTCGAGCCACTCGTGGATCGGCTTCCCACCCGCGCCGGGGGCTGCGGACAACTCGCCCGCCAGCTCGACCGCCCGCTCGTAGCTGTCGACATCGATCACCATCCAGCCCGCGATCAGGTCCTTGGTCTCCGCGAACGGGCCGTCGGTGACCGGCGGGCGCCCTTCGCCGTCGTAGCGGACGAACGTGCCCTCCGAAGACAGCGCCTGACTGTCGACGAACTCGCCGGTGCTCTCCAGCCGAGCGGCGAAGTCGTTCATGTACTGCACGTGGGCCGAAACCTCCTCCGGCGTCCACTGATCCATCGGCACGTCGTTGACCGATGCGGGCGCGCCCCGGTAGTGCTTGAGCAACAGGTACTTGGCCATTGTGTTCTCCTAGATGCGGTACGGCCCATTGTGGCCGTGTTCTACTCCTGGGACGGAGCCGCGGGCTGGTTCTCGACATCCCACCGCGACATTTTTCGGGCGGACTTCGAATGCAACGTCGGCTCGGATGTCGGCGAGCCCGACGACGCGGACGGCCGCCGCTTACCTCGCAGGTAATCGACTCTGGACGGTCCGGCTGTCATGATCGCGTAACAGAACCCGATCGACCCCGAGGACGCTATGCCCGCCTACGTCATCGCTCATCTACAGGACGCTGCCCCGCACCCGGAGATCGTCGAGTACATCGAGCGCCTGCCCGGTACTTTCGAGCCGTACGGCGGCCGCTACCTCGTGCACGCGACGCCGCACGAGGTGAAGGAGGGCAGTTGGCCCGGAGCCGTTGTGCTGCTCGGCTTTCCCGGGATCGACGAGGCTCGGGCCTGGTGGGATTCACCGGCGTACCAGGAGATCGCGCCGCTGCGCTCGCGACACATCGAAGGTGACATCATCCTGGTAGAAGGCGTGCCCGAGGGCTATGCGCCGACTGCCGCGATAAAAGCCTTGCGGGACAGCCTGTCTGCCGAGTAGCCGCGCACGGCTCGGACTGCCGCGCACCGAGAATCCGGTGCGCGGCAGCTCGGACCGGCGGGTCAGCCCGGCAGATCCTCGACCGATGCGGATTCGTTGCGGGACAGCGTGATTCCGAGCTTCGCAGCGGTGCGATCGAGCTCTTCGTCGTCACCTTGGTCCAATTCGATAGCGGAGCCGGCGGAGAGGACCTCGACGTTGAGGCACAGCGACTGGAGTTCCTTGAGTAGCACCTTGAACGATTCGGGGATGCCGGGCTCGGGGATGTTGTCGCCCTTGACGATCGCCTCGTAGACCTTGACGCGACCGACGATGTCGTCGGACTTGATGGTCAGCAGTTCCTGCAGGGTGTAGGCGGCGCCGTAGGCCTGCATGGCCCAGCACTCCATTTCACCGAAGCGCTGACCACCGAACTGTGCCTTACCACCGAGCGGCTGCTGGGTGATCATCGAGTACGGACCGGTCGAACGGGCGTGGATCTTGTCGTCGACCAAGTGGTGCAGCTTGAGGATGTACATGTAGCCGACGGCGATGGGGTACGGAAAGGGTTCACCGGTTCGGCCGTCGAATAGTGTTGACTTACCGTCTGTTCCGACCATCACGTCGCCGTCGCGGTTGGGCAGTGTCGACGCCAGCAGCCCGGCGAGTTCTTCCTCCCTGGCACCGTCGAAGACCGGTGTCGCGAGATTCGTATCCGGGGCCGCCGACAACAACTCCTCGGGCAATCGTTTCGCCCAATCCGGGCGAGTACCGTCGGTGAGCTGAATGTCCCAGCCTGCCTTGCCGATCCAGCCGAGGTGGGTCTCCAGGATCTGGCCGATGTTCATACGACGCGGCACACCATGGGTGTTGAGGATGATGTCGACCGGCGTGCCATCGGGCATGAACGGCATGTCCTCGGTCGGCAAGATCTTGCCGATCACACCCTTGTTACCGTGCCGGCCAGCGAGCTTGTCACCGTCCTGGATCTTGCGCTTCTGCGCCACGTAGACCCGCACCAACTCGTTGACACCGGGAGGCAGATCGTCATCGTCCTCACGCGAGAACACCCGGATACCGATGACCTTGCCCGACTCACCGTGGGGCACCTTGAGCGAGGTGTCACGCACTTCGCGGGCCTTCTCACCGAAGATCGCCCGCAACAGCCGCTCCTCGGGAGTCAGCTCGGTCTCACCCTTCGGGGTGACCTTGCCGACCAGAATGTCACCATCACGAACCTCGGCACCGATCCGCACGATCCCACGCTCGTCGAGATCAGCCAAGACCTCATCGGAAACATTCGGGATGTCGCGAGTGATCTCCTCGGCACCGAGCTTGGTGTCACGAGCATCGATCTCATGCTCTTCGATGTGAATCGAGGTGAGAACATCCTCTTCCACCAGACGCTGCGACAAGATGATCGCGTCCTCGTAGTTGTGGCCCTCCCACGGCATGATCGCCACCAGCAAGTTCTTGCCCAGGGCCATCTCACCGTTCTCGGTACTGGGCCCATCGGCCAGCACCTGACCCGACTCCACCCGCTGACCCTCGTCCACGATCGGACGCTGGTTCGCGCAGGTGCCCTGGTTGGTGCGAGCGAACTTGCGCATCAGATAGGACTTCCGCGTGCCGTCGTCGGCCATGACCGTGACGTAGTCGGCCGAAACCTCCTCGACCACACCGGATTTCTCGTTCACCACGAGATCACCGGCATCGATCGCGGCACGCAACTCCATACCGGTCCCGACCAGCGGAGCCTCCGACCGAATCAGCGGCACGGCCTGCTTCTGCATGTTCGCACCCATGAGAGCGCGGTTGGCGTCGTCGTGCTCGAGGAACGGGATCATCGCCGTCGCGACCGACACCATCTGGCGCGGCGAGACGTCCATGTAGTCCACCTCGGCCGAGTCGACGAGTTCGACCTCGGAATTCTTGCGACGCACTACGATTCGCGCATCGACGAACCGCCCCTCGGCATCGAGGGACTCATTCGCCTGCGCCACGACATGCAGGTCTTCCTGGTCTGCGGACAAGTAGTCGACCTCGTCGGTCACCTTGCCGTCGACCACCTTGCGGTACGGCGTCTCGATGAAGCCGAACGGATTGACCCGCGCATACGCCGACAGATAACCGATCAGCCCGATATTCGGACCTTCGGGCGTCTCGATCGGGCACATCCGGCCATAGTGGCTGTAGTGCACATCGCGGACCTCGAGACCGGCGCGTTCCCGGGTCAGACCACCCGGCCCGAGCGCCGAAAGGCGACGTTTCTGGGTCAGACTCGCCAGCGGGTTCCGCTCGTCCAGGAACACCGACATCTGCGAGGTTCCGAAGAACTCCCGGATTCCCGCGACGACGGGTCGGATATTCATCAGCGTCTGCGGCGTGATCGCCTCGACGTCCTGCGTCGTCATCCGTTCCCGGACCACGCGCTCCATCCGGGACAGGCCGACCCGGATCTGGTTCTGGATCAACTCACCGACGGTGCGCAACCGGCGATTACCGAAATGGTCGATGTCGTCGACCTCCACCGGCACCTCGATGCCGCCGGGCGCGGTCATGACACGCTCGCCCCCGTGCAGACGCAGCAGGTATTCGATGATCGTGACGAGGTCTTCCTCGGTGAGCACCCGTGACCCGATGATTTCGCCGGTGTGGATGCCCAGCTTCTTGTTCATCTTGTAGCGACCGACGCGCGCCAGGTCGTAGCGCTTCTCCTTGAAGAACAGATTCTCCAGCAGGGTCTGCGCCGACTCCTTGGTCGGCGGCTCACCCGGACGCAGCTTGCGATGGATGTCGAGTAGCGCCTCATCGGTGCCCGGCGTGTTGTCCTTGGCCAGGGACGTCGTCATGATCTCGGAGAAGCCGAACCGTTCGGTGATCTGCGCGCTGGTCCAGCCGAGCGCCTTGAGCAGGACGGTCACGGGTTGACGGCGTTTGCGGTCGATACGAACGCCGACGGTGTCGCGCTTGTCGATGTCGAACTCCAGCCACGCACCACGCGACGGAATGACGCGCACGCTGTGCAGGTCCTTGTCCGTGGTCTTGTCCGTGGTGTGCTCGAAGTAGACGCCCGGCGAGCGCACCAGTTGCGAGACGACGACGCGTTCGGTGCCGTTGATGATGAACGTGCCCTTGTCGGTCATCATGGGGAAATCACCCATGAAGACCGTCTGGCTCTTGATCTCACCGGTGTTGTTGTTGATGAACTCCGCGGTGACGAACAACGGCGCCGCGTAGGTCATGTCCTTGTCTTTACATTCCTCGATCGAGGCCTTGACCTCCTCGAAACGGGGTTCGGAGAGCGTCAGCGACATCGTCGCGGCGAAGTCCTCGATCGGGCTGATCTCGTCGAGCACCTCCGCTAATCCGCCCGCGGCCGATTCGCCGCGCACCGCTGCCCGTTCGCGCCAGGCAGGCGCGCCGATCAGCCATTCGAACGAATCGGTCTGGATCTCCAATAAGCCCGGAACATCCAGGGGCTCACGGAGTTTGGCGAATGAGACCCGCTTCGGCGCCCCAGCGATCGCACTATCGGCGGGTATAGCGGCATTGCCCTTGGTCTGACTCGAGACTGCCAAGATGCGTCCTTCCAGCACCTCGCGCCGCCCACGCGTTCGCGCGGTCGTCACGGTATCTGCTTGTCCTGTGGGCTGTATTCACATTGCGCGCCGACCGGACGCCGCCCGAACATGACTCGACAACAACGGGTAGCCGGTGACACGCAGACAGTGTCACTTTCTACAGTCATTTCGTATTTCGAGAGTTGGACAGCACTCGCCCCGGTGCGAAGTCCTAAATTACACGCCAACTCGACCGATGTCGAGGGCATAAATAAAGAGACATCGCATTTCCCGATGCCTTCCTATATTGATAATGACATCCCAATACGCCATTCGTCAAGACTATTAGCGGTAATCCGCCAATGCATTCACACCGGCGGTGCTGCCTGCACCTCGGGCGCGGCAGGCCTTCTCCGGCCTGGCCGCAACCAGTTCGTCGAGCGCGTCGAGGCAACGCCGCCCATCACTCTGGCCACATCACCGGCGATGCCACGCGCGGTGGGCCCGCGTCGGCGTCGAATCCGCCTGCGGCTCCAGCCCATACAGTCACCGCATGGACAAGCGCACGATCCGCATTCTCGACGCCGCATATCGCCCGAGGGCAAAACTCTGGGACTCCGCGCTGGGCGAAAGCGTGGTCGACGAGAACGCGCTGCCTGCGGCGGATCGGGCGTACTTGGATTCCGTCGGCATCGTGGTCAACGACTTCGTGACCTGGGATCACGACGAACAGGTCGGGCGGGCGGCGAAGCTCGACTGGCGGCAGGTCGCCACCGCCTTCGTGGCCGGGGTCGGTGGCAGTGCGCGGCGCGGACTTCCGGTGCTCGACGGCTACGTGTGGTGTGCGAAGCTGCCCGAGCACAGCTACCGGACCATCCCCGAACTGCGCGCCTGCGGAATCTGCGGAGCGAACCAGAGCAACACCGTCGACCGGACCGAGCTGCGGCTCCGATTCTGGCAGGGCCAACCGTGGTCGAATCTCATCGGTGCGACGATCAATCTCGCGGAGTTCGGCACGCTGGCGCCGATCACGCCGACACCGGAGGACCGCCAAGTGTTCGACGCGATGTTGGACGTGCTGTCCGCGGCGCCGGTCGAGGTGTCGCCCAGTGGCGCGGTCGTGCTGCTCGGACAGGCGAAGGTGATCCCGAAATCGAATGCGGGCCTTCGTTACCGCATTTTGGAGGGGCTGGCCGACGTCGGTGTACTACCGCAGCCCGCGGTCGGCCTGCGCACAGATCTGTGGGTGGACGTCCAGGAACATTCCCGCGCTTGGGCCACCCTCGGGCGTTCCCATCGCTCCGATGTTCCGATGCCTCTTGCCGCATGGAACGGGGCCCACGGTGTGGATCGACAACGAGCGGCCGAGCTGTTCGGATAACTAATAGTTTCGCGCGCTAGCAAAATTCCCCGATGCCCCCATTTCCATGGGCAATGCCGACCGGGCGTGACCGAGCTGTGCTGTTCGTCGCCTTATGGACCCGACAGCGTAACGCTCGCATCCCAATTCCCGACGTGTTTGGTGACGCATTGCCCGTCGGGGGGCTTTGTCCGTCCACTTGTTGGTTATGGAATGGGGATCAGGACATGGCTTTTCGCGAGTTCTTCGCGCGACACCGTATCGCTTCGGCGGTCGCCGCACCGGCGGTGCTCGGAGTGGCGGCGGTCGTCGCCGCCTCGCTGGCGCTGACATCGACGCCGCAGACCAGAGATACACAGCTCACCACGTCCGTCACGGAGTGCAGGGACATGGTGACCATCTCGGTCGCCGGGCGCGGTGACACGCCAGTCGCGGGGACCACGAAACTACTGCTCGACGCCAACGGTAAAGAATTGCCCGCCGCGATGTCCGGTGATCACCAAAGCAAGTGGGTCGATCCGGTCGTCAACGCGCCGAACGGTGCCGTCGACCCCGACTCGTATGCCGCTGTGTACATCGCGTATCCGGCGAACATGGCCACTTATGAAGACGCCGTCAACGCCGGTGCCGCCAATACCGAACAGGTGATGCGGGAGATCGCGCGGTCGTGCCCCGACACCAAGTTCTCGATCGTCGGATACAGCGAGGGCGCCGACGTCGTCCGCCGCGTCGCGATGAAGGTCGGGCATCAGGAAGCCGACAAAGACGGTGCGTACGGGATCGTCGATCCGAACAATGTCGTCGGTGTCGTCATCCTCGCCGACGCGGGCCGTTCGGCCGGAGACGGGCCGTTCATCGGCGCGAAGGATCCGCACGGCAATCCCGACGGCTTCGACCAGAAATATCAGAATGGCAAAAACCCGACTCCGGGTAAGGGAGCGCTGCCGGGTACCGGCGGTGACTTCGGTGCGCTGAACGGCAAGATCGCATCGTTCTGCTCCGACGGCGATCTCACCTGCGCGGCACCGGAAAACATTTCGCTGCTGCAGTTGGTGGTCAATGTAGGCAGGCAGTTGAACGTCGACGCGCTGGAAAAGGACGGGCTCACCCCGGCGACCGGGCAGGACGTCGCCGTTGTCCTCAGCCGTATCGCACTCGCCGCACTCGCGGACATCCAGTCGCAGCCGAACTGGATGCAGAGTGACGAGACCTTCCTCCAGGTGCTGCTGAAGGTGTCGGATCCGGCCTACAAGCCGGGCCAGACGCCGAAGACCCCGGCAAAGGCGGACGCGATCGCGGCAGGCGACATGTCGCCGCTGGCCTACCTGCCGCAGAAGGTGCTGAACGAGATCATCGGTCTCATCGTCACGAACCAGAACACCATCCCGGTCGTCATGAGCGACCCGTACAAGCAGACCCTCGGCCCGAACCACAGCGGCCACCACTTCGACTACTGGCGTGACGCCGACCCAGCCAACGGAAAGCCACTGACCTCCGCCGAATACGCGGCAGCCTGGATCACCCACCTGGCGAAGCAGGCGCAGGCAGGCAAGAAGGTCGACGCCACCGCCAAGCCGGCACCGGCCGAACTCGCCGCCGCCTACAAGGAAGTAGTGGCGACCACCGCCGCACCGACCAAGACCCCCACCGCGTCCCCGACAACCACCAGCACCACCCCGAGCGGCACCACGACCACCACGCCCCCGGCGACCTCGATACCGCCGACCACGACAGTCACTCCGGAGACCACAACCTCCCCGGCCCCGCCCTCGGTCACATCAACCGAGACCGCAACGCCGACCACCACCGCACCGCCCACCACAACAACAGAATCGGCGGCCCCGACCACCACCAGCCCACCCACGGCCGCCAACTGACCGAAAACCCAAAGACCCTGCCCACCGCACTACGCGGCGGGCAGGGTCTTTTCGGCGACCAGGGGTCAGACGATGGCGTAAGGGTAGGCGGCGGCGCGGTGCTGGAAGGAGAGGATTCGAAGGTTTTGGACTCGGCCGTCACGGATTTCTATTGCGCGGCGGACGGTTTCGTTGCCGTCCCAGGCGTCGGGACCGGCCATGACGATGGGGAGGTATTCGAGCAGGGCTTCGGAGTTTTCCCAGGTGGCCGAGTTCCACAGGAAGGAAGGGCTGTGGTCGACGGCGTAGTAGTGCAGGTCGTCGCCGATGGTGAACATGGGAGACACGAACGAGGTGGGCCGAGCCCATTCGAAGCCCATGCCTTCGTCGCAGGAGACGTCGACGAACAGGGTGCCGCGGGCGAACAGCGGTAGGTCCTCGTTCACCACGAACATCAGCGGTTCCTCGGTGTCCTGGAGGATGCAGTTGACGACCACGTCGTACTGGGCCAGCATCTCGGCAAGCGGCCCGGGTTCCGGCGCCTTGAGGGCGAGGGTTCGGCTGGGGTTGGCGGGGTCGCGCTCGAAATGCTGCATCCGGACGGACGCGAACGGCGAGGCGACGGCCGAGACGCTGCGCTGGGTCAGCACGGTGACGTCGCTGATGCCGAGCGCGTTGAGCGCACGGACCGCCCCACGGGCGGTGGCGCCGAAGCTGATCACGGCCGCACGCATCCGGCGGCCGTAGTCGCCGCTGGATCCGCGCAGCTGTAGCGCGTGCAGGACGGAGCAGTAGCCGGCGAGTTCGTTGTTCTTGTGGAAGACGTGGACGCTGAAGTTGCCTTCCTTCGTCCAGTGGTTCATCGCCTCCCAGGCGATCAGGGTGAGGCCACGGTCGACGGCCAGCTGGGTCATCCGCTCGTCCTGCACGCAGTGCGGCCACCCCCACACCACTTGGCCGGGGCGCAGATTCGCAAGGTCCTCGGGCAACGGCTTGGGCAACAACAGCACGTCGCATTCGGCGAACAGATCTTCGCGGGTGCGGTGCCCGCCGACCAGCGGGGCCAAGTGCTCGTCGGTATAGCCGAATCGGTCGCCGTAGCCGTGCTCGAGGAAGACGCGGTCGCGAAGCCCGGGATCGATCCGGTCGAGGTGCGCCGGATGGATGGCCAACCGGTGTTCGTCCTCCTTGCGGGAGGTCCCGACTACACCGATCGTTAGTTGCTTCACCAAATGAGTCTACGCGCCCGCGGCTGTCGAGGTCCGGCCACACCTGGCCTGGTCAGCGCCGCGATCACCGAATCGTCGCCGAATAATGGAGTGCCGCCCACCGGTCGCCGAATTAGGCTCGGGCCCATGCGTTTTCTCGTCCCCTACCACCTCGACGAGCACAAGCCCGAGTTGGACCCGCCGATCATCCCCGATGCGGTGATCACGGCGGAGCTACCGAACGTCGACGACCCATGGGCACGAATGGCCGTGCTGTACGACACGGTGGCGGAGCGAGTGGCGCAAGCGGTCCGCGAGGGCGACCGGCCGATCGTCGCGTCCGGCGACTGCACGACGTCGCTCGGGATCGTGACCGGGTTGCAGCGGGCCGGGATCGACCCGGCGATCGTCTGGTTCGACGCACACGGCGACGTCCAGACGCTGGAGACGTCAACGTCCGGTTACCTCGGCGGAATGCCACTGCGGATGCTCACCGGTTACGGGCGGCACCTGCTCGCCGATCGAATCGGCTTGCGCGACATCCCCGAAGAACGCGCCCTCCTGGTCGACGGCCGTGACCTCGATCCGCCGGAAGCGGAATATTTGCGGACGGCTCGAATCCTTCACCGCACGGTGCACGATCTCGGTGACCTGCCGGACGGTCCGCTCTACCTGCATCTCGACTGCGATGTGGTCGATCCCGGCGACCTGCCCGGACTGCTCTTCCCCGCACCGGACGGACCGAGCCTGCAAGCGGTCTCCGGTGCGGTGCGCAGCATTGTGGACACCGGCCGGGTGGCCGCCTTCGGCTTGGCCTGTACCTGGCACATCGGTCAGGGCAGTGCCGAACGCGTTCGCCCGCTGGTCGAATCTGTCTGAGGCGTCGCTGTTCTCGACTGGGTAAGTGGCCTGGCCGCAGCGGCCAGAAGTGGACCTGTCGGGTGATCCGACGTTCTGTATAAGCTCCCGGTTGATCGAAAGCGAGTGGAGCATGCCAGTTACCCGAATCTCCCCCATTGTGCTGTGCCGAGCGGTGGTCGCGCGATGACGCAACGTGGGTGGGCACTGTTCCTGGCGATGGGCGTCATCTGGGGCGTGCCGTACGCGATGATCCGAATCGCGGTGGCGGACTTCGATCCGGTCGCGGTCGCGTTCGCCAGGACGTTGATCGGGGCGCTGGTGCTGTTGCCGATCGCGTTGTACACCAAGGCGCTCGGCCCGGTGTTCCGGCGGTGGCGGCCGTTGCTGCTGTACACCGTCCTGGAGATCGTCGGGCCGTGGTGGTTCATCGGGTTCGCGGAGACCACGTTGAATAGTTCGACCGTCGGTTTGCTGATCGCGGCGGTGCCGTTGATCGCGGTGGTGGCGGTGACCAAGCTCGGCGGCGACCGCTTCGACCGGGGACGGGTCACCGGGCTGATCGTCGGGTTTGCCGGGGTGGCCGCGCTGGTCGGTCTCGATATCGACCTGTCCAACCCCGCCGCCATGGCCGCGATCGGCCTGACCACCATCGGTTACGCGCTCGGCCCGATCGTCATCAACCGGTCGCTCGCCGATTTGCCGCCGCTGGGTGTGGTGACCGCGTCCCTGATCGTCGCCTCGGTGATCTACGCGCCGTTCGCGGCATTGCGCAGGCCGACAAGCTATCCCGCCGATGCGACGCTGTCCGTACTCGGCCTCGCGCTGCTCTGCACGGCCGTCGCGTTCCTGTTGTTCTTCGCGCTGATCTCCGAGGTTGGCCCGGCCCGCGCGACGGTCATCACCTACATCAATCCGGCGGTGGCGATCGTGCTCGGCGTGACGGCACTCGGCGAACCACTCACCGCGGGCATGGCGATCGGCTTCCCGCTGGTGATCCTCGGCTCGATCCTCGGCACCGCCCGCAACCGGGAGAAGACACCGGAGGACGCGCTGTGCACCACCCCGGCCGCTCCCGAGGCGGCCGTCCAATTACCGGAGCGGCCGACGGCGGTCGACGACAGAACAGTGCTGCCGCCAACTCGTCCGGAGGCAGCGTCCGGGTCGTCGCGTACGCCCTAGCGACCTGGGTTCAGCACGCGCCGGACAAGCATGGATGATGTTGGGGTGGTTGACAATCGGAGCACCCCCGCCGACGTGGACATTACTCGCAACGCCTACGACGACATCGCGACCGTCTACGCGGAATTCACCGAGAACATTCTCGCCAGGCAACCGTACGATCGCGCGATGCTGGCCGTTTTCGCGGAACTCGTGCACGCCAACGGTTCCCGCACGGTGGCCGACATCGGCTGCGGCCCTGGCCGCATCACCGCCCACCTGAACACCCTCGGCCTCGAGGCGTTCGGTATCGACCTGTCGCCGGAAATGATCACCCTCGCGCGGCGACGGTACCCGGAGCTGACGTTCACCGAGGGCGCGATGGAGCAACTGGCGCTGGGCGACGCCAGCGTCGGCGGGCTCGTCGCCTGGTATTCGACCATCCATCTGCCGCCCGAGCGACTTCCCCAGGTGTTGACCGAGTTCTATCGGGTAGTAGAAGAGGGAGGGCACGCGCTGCTGGGATTCCAGGCGACCGACGCACCCGACACGGTAGAGGCGTTCGACCACAAGGTGACTCGCGCCTACCGGTGGTCGCCGGAACGGCTTGCCGGATTGTTGCGGGACGCCGGGTTCACGGTGCGCTCGCAGCTGGTCCGGGAGCCGGACCCGGACGAACGTTTCCAGCAAGCCTACTTGCTGGTCACGAAGCTTCGCTGATTCGCACAGCAGAGGCCGTCCGGTCCAGGTAAGTTGATTGTGTCGCGCAGGATTCATGGCTGCGCGCGGGCCCGCCCGACAACGTGGTCGATTCGATTGCAACCACACCACTGTCGTCAGGGGGCGACCACACCATGGAACTCCTCGCACCGATCGATGCCGTCTTCCTTCTCGCCGAATCCCGCGAACACCCGATGCACGTCGGCTCGTTGCAACTGTTCGAGGCGCCCGAAGACGCCGGACCCGACTTTGCCCGCGTCACCCACGAAAAGTTGTTGGCCTGCAAGGACATCGACTCGACCTTCCGTAAGCGCCCGGCCACCCTTTTCGGCGCACCGCGAATGGCCTGGACCCGCGAAACCGACGTCGAACTGGGGTACCACGTACGCCGGTTGGCGGTGCCGCGTCCAGGTCGGATGGACCAGTTGGTCGAACTCGCGTCCGTACTGCACAGCACGCTGCTCGATCGGCATCGTCCGCTGTGGGAGATCTACCTCATCGAGGGTCTCGCCGACGGCCGCTTCGGCGTCTACTCGAAGATGCACCACGCCCTGATCGACGGCGTCTCCGCGCAACGCGTGCTCCAGCGGACACTGACCAGCGAACCGACGGGTGAATCCAGCGCCCCATGGAACCTGCCGAGGACACCGCGCAAAGACAACGCCGAGTCGCCTTCCATACTGCGCGGCGCGGCCCGAAACCTGTTGTCGGCGGCCGGATCCGGACCGGCGATGCTGCGGGTGGCCCGCGCCGCCCTGCTCCAGCAGCAGTTGACGCTGCCGTTCGAGGCGCCACGCACCATGTTCAACGTGCCCATCGGCGGCGCCCGCCGCACCGTGGTCCGCTCGTGGCCGCTGGAACGGATCAAGCAGGTGAAGAAGGCCACCGGCTCGACCATCAACGACGTGGTGCTCACCATGTCGTCCGGGGCCATGCGCTCCTACCTGGCCGAGCGAAACGCGTTGCCGGACAAGCCATTGATCGCCATGGTGCCGATGTCGCTGCGCTCGCCGGACGACACCGAGACCAACGGTGTGAAGGTCGGCGCGGTGCTGTGCAATCTCGGCACCGATATCGCCGACCCGCTGGACCGACTGCGCGTGGTCAGCGATTCGATGCGCAAGAGCAAGGACGTCTACAGCTCGCTGTCGAACACCCAGACGATGGCGCTGTCCGCACTGATGCTCAGCCCGCTCGCCCTCAGCCTGCTCCCCGGCCTCATCCCATTGACCAGCCCGGCGTTCAACATCGTCATCTCGAATGTGCCCGGCCCGCGCGAACCCATGTACTGGAACGGCGCCCGCCTCGACGCCACCTACCCGATGTCCATCCCGTTCGACGGCCAGGCCGTGAACATCACGCTGACCACCAATGCGGACAATCTCGACTTCGGCCTGGTCGGCTGCCGACGCAGCGTGCCCGAACTCGCCCGGCTGCTCGACCACCTGGAGAACGCGCTCACCGAGTTGGAGGAAGCCGCCGTCTGACGGAGCCATTCCGGGCAAAACTAGAACGTGTTACTGTCGAGTGATGGTGCACCGACCCGTCGAGGAAGTCGCGGCCGCGTCATGGCGATACCCGCGACCCGCGGCTGATTCGAGGGGTCGGGGTCCGACCGTGGACCCGCGAGCACCGCGGACAACTATGTAACTCGTTCTAGGACAGCTGCTGCTCGTCGTTCGCGGCGGCGGAGCGGTGAGGGAGACCAGCACGCCATGCGTACCGAAATCTGCGAACGGCTCGGGATCGAATTCCCCATCTTCGCGTTCACCCACTGCCGCGACGTGGCGGCCGCGGTCAGCAATGCCGGCGGCCTCGGCGTGCTCGGTGCGGTCGGCTTCACCGCCGACGAGCTCGAGGTCGAGCTGACCTGGCTCGATGAGCATGTGCACGGCGTATACGGCGTCGACCTGGTCATTCCCAGCAAATACGAGGGCAAGGGCATGGACGGCCTCACCCCCGACGAGCTGGAAACCAAACTGGCCGAGCTGGTTCCGCACGGCCACCGCGACTTCGCCGAGAAGATCCTGGCCGACCACGGCGTCCCGCAGCTGCCCGACGGCGAGCGGCACAACCAGCTGCTCGGCTGGACCGCGACGACCGCGGCCCCGCAGGTCGAGGTGATCCTGCGGCACCCGAAGGCCAAGCTGGTCGCCAACGCCCTCGGCACCCCACCCGACGATGTGATCAAGCAGGTGCAGGACTCCGGCAAGCTCATCGGCGCACTGTGCGGTTCGGTGAAGCACGCGCTCAACCACAAGAACGCGGGCCTGGACTTCGTCGTCTGCCAGGGCACCGAGGGCGGCGGGCACTGCGGGGAGATCTCGTCGCTGGTGCTGTGGCCGCAGGTGATCGACGCCGTCGGCGACCTGCCGGTGCTCGCGGCGGGCGGCATCGGCAACGGTCGCCAGGTCGCCGCCGCGATGGCGATGGGCGCGGCGGGCGCGTGGACCGGGTCGCTGTGGCTGACCGTCGAGGAGGCCAATGTGCCACCCGCGCAGATGCAGACCTATATCGATGCCTCCAGCCACGACACCGTGCGTTCGCGCTCGTGGACCGGTAAGCCGTGCCGCATGCTGCGCAACGATTGGACCGATGCCTGGGAGCAGTCCGACACCCCCGACCCGCTGCCCATGCCGCTGCAGATGATGGTGGCGCTGGACGGCGTCAAGCGTGGGCACCGCTACCCCGAGGCCGCCAAGGACGTGAACTTCAACCCGGTCGGCCAGGTGGTCGGCATGATGAAACGGGTCGAGCGCTCCGCCGACGTGGTCGGACGACTGATCGAGGAGTACGTGGAGGCCTGCGATCGGCTCAACAAGCTCAACGGCGGACTGTAGTCAGTCGGGCCACTCCGGCCAGCCCTTTTCGCGGAGCACCGGGTCGGTGATGCCGCCCCAGCAGACCAGCTGATCGGCATCCCACCCGGCGAGCTCGGCGCCGTTGGCGTAGACGGACTGGAAGAACTCGAGTGCGGCGCCAACCGGGTCGGCGGTCGCGCGGGCGGTGTCGTAGGGGTAGTACGCGGAATGGCCCGCGCCGGAAGCGACCCAGTATGCGCCGGCCGGGGTCAGCGGGCGTTCGGCCAGACCGGCGGGTTCGGGCGCGGTGTAGGAGTAGAAGGTCGGCTCGGGTACTTTGTCGTCGCCGAACCAGAATCCGGAACTGATCACCTCGCGCGAATACGCCTCGCGGGTCACCGAATCCACCGTGTCGGGCAGCTCGATATGCCGCGGCGAAAACCGCTGCACCGCGATATCGAAAGTGTGCCAGAACAATTGGACCGGGCTGATCTTGCCGGAGTAGGTCGCGCTGAACTCCTCCAGTATCCGCCCGACCTGGCTCTGTACCCGAAAAGCGTGCTGTGCTTTGTCGGGGTCATAGTCCCGATGCTCGTCGTCGTCCTCGAACGGCCGCCGCGCGTCCGGTAGATCGAACGGGTGCGGGTGCGCCAGCACGACATCCACATCGAGGTCACGCAGGCCGTGCAGCACGTCACCATAGAAGGTGGCGACCGACTGATCGATCAGATCGATCTCGACCTCGATGCCCTGATCCGTCGCGATCCGCAGCACGTGATCGAAGAAGTCGAACGCGCAGGTGAACACCGGCCCGTTGCGCGCGGAGCCGAGCGGGACGGTGGTCCAGCCGCGGGCGGTGAGCCGGTAGGTCATGTGCCACCAGTGGTTGCGCCGGATGCCCTTGGCCAGCGCCACCTTGCCCACGATCTGGGCGAAGCGGTGCAATGTCTCCTTGGTCGGTCGCCAGGAATCCAGCGGAATCGCGGGCAACGGCTCGAATGAGACGGTCATGGGAGAAAACGGTACGCCGTTGCGACTATCGATCCCCTCGACCGCTCCCCGGCCAGGGCGGCGGCCGATCGTCCGCTAGTCCAGCCGCTTCGCGAGGAAGCGGTCGAGTCGGCCCAGCAGTGCTTCGGGGATCAACCGGTTCATCAGGTCGGACAGGTCGTCCACCTTCAGTAAGCGCGCCGCCGCGCGGGCGCCGCCCGGTGATACCCGGGTGGCCAGATAGAGGGCGCGCGCCTCGATCGGCGTCGGCACCACCGCCGGATTCCGGGCGGCAACGCGCACAATCGTTTTCGCGATCGTTTCCGGGCTGTGCGCGACCAGCTTGGCGGCGTACCTGGAGATATTGCGGGTGCGCCGCGCCGCGACATCAGCCAACCCGACCGCCTGTGCGGAATCGTAGAAGCCGGTATCGACGAACGCCGGGCAGATCGCGCTCACCCCGACGCCGGTTCCGGCGAACTCCAATCGCAAACCCTCGGTGAGCATTTGGGCGGCCGCCTTGGTCGTGCAATAGGGCGTGCTGAGTGGAATCGGGGTGAAGGCGGCGACCGAGGTGACGTTGATGATTCGCCCGCCCGTGCCCGCGTCGATCATCTGCCTGCCGAAGAACGTCGACCCGTAGACCAGACCCCACAGGTTCACGCCCATCAACCGATCCCAGTCCTCGATGGTGTGCTCCAGAAATGGTCCGGCCGTGGTGAATCCGGCGTTGTTGACCAGCACCCGCGGCACACCGTGCGCGCTGTACACATCGTCGGCGAAGTCCGCCATCGCTTCGGCGTCGGACACGTCCACCTGGTAGGGCACGGCGCGTTCACCTTCGAGGCGGATCGATGCCACGGTGTCCACCACGCGTTCCTTGTCGATGTCGGCGGCGATGACGGTGGCGCCGCGGCGGGCGAAGCGCTGCGCGGTCGCGCGGCCGATGCCACTCCCGGCCCCGGTGATGACGACAATCTCGTTGTCGAAGCCTGCCATGTGACTTCCCTTGTTCGCGGATCCGCCAGCAGAACTGCTGTTACTGTCTGAGACAGTGTACACTTTTCTGACGCGCCCACTGCCGAAGCGCGCAAGGGATTCCTGCCTGGAGGAACCGCATATGACCGCGATCGAGATCCCCGTCGAGCAGGCGCACCTGCCGGACGGTCCGAAGGCCCGCTCCAGCGTCACCGTGGAAATACCGAATCGGGCCAGCCTGATTTCCCGCGTGATCAACCCACTGCTGTTCGCGACGGTGCGGGCCAGCCTCGAAACCCTTTCTATCGCAGGCGAATACGGACCCGTTCGAAGTAAAAGGATCTTCACGATCAGCAGTTACACAGACGCACCGGCCGCCGTACTCGTCGCGGTCGCGGGCACCCGGCGCAGGACGGTACTGCTCGACAACTGCCATGCCGAGTGGGTCTGGCATCGAGGCACCGCGGATCCGGGCATGCGCACCGACACCGCGATTCTCTACTTCCACGGCGGCGGTTTCGTCTCCTGCGGGCTGCGCACCCACCGGCGGATCGTGTCCAAGATCGCGCGGGCCAGCAATATGCCCGTGCTGAATGTGGCGTATCGCCAACTGCCGCAGGCACATATCACCGACAGCATTGCCGACGGCGTCGCCGCCTACCGTTACCTGCTGAACCGTGGCTTTTCTGGCGAGCGCATCATCGTGGCGGGCGATTCGGCGGGCGCCGGGCTGGCCTTCAGCGTGGCACTGGCCGCACGTGCTGCCGGACTGCCCGTGCCCGGCGGCATCACCGCGCTGGCGCCGTGGGCCGATCTCGATCCGGCCGCGAAGTACGCGCACCCGAACGCCCTGCGGGACCCGGTCATTCCGATCCGCGGCCTGGATCTGATCACCCGCTGGGGTTACCGGATCGGCGGCGAGCTCGACCCGGCCTGGTCGCCGGTCGACCACGACTTCACCGGGCTCCCACCGGCACTCATCCTCGTCGGCTCGAACGAGGTGCTGCTCGCCGATGCCGAACAGCTCGCCGCACGCTGCGGCGAGGCGGGAGTCCCGTGCCGACTGCAGATCTGGGATCGGCAGGCGCATGTCTTCGTCGCGGGCGCCGACATACTGCCCGAGGGCCGGGCCGCCTTTCGCGAGATCGGCGCCTTCCACCAGCAGGTGCTGACCGGCAGCACCGTTGCCTACCGCGGCCGACTGCGGCGGTTGTTCCGCGGGAACGCGGCGGCATGAGCACGAGGAGAACCTGATGACCGACTTCTATCCCGGCCTCGCCGTCGTCACCGGGGCGGGCAGCGGCATCGGTCGCGGCACCGCCAAGGCGCTCGCCGAGCGCGGGGCGGAGGTGATCGTCGCTGATCTCAACTATGCGACCGCGAAAGACACTGTGGCGCTCATTCGTTCAGCGGGCGGGCTGGCCTTTCCCTATGCGCTGGATGTCGCCGACACCGCTGCGCTGGAAACGTTCGGCGCCTACGTCAAAGACAATCACGGCGTACCCGACGTGGTGGTGAACAATGCCGGAATCCTGGTGGGCGGACCGTTTCTCGACGTCCCGCTGGACGATTTGCGGCGCATCATCGATATCAACATGATGGCGATGATCCACGGCTGCCGGATCTTCGGTGCCCAGATGGTGGCGCGCGGCACCGGCGGCCACCTGGTGAACATCTCCTCCATGGCGGCCTTCGCACCCGCCCGACTCGTTACGCCGTACAGCATCAGCAAGGCGGGGGTGAAGCATTTCAGCGAGACGCTGCGCGCCGAGCTCGCCGCACACAAGATCGGTGTGACGGTGGTGTGCCCCGGTCTGATCGCGACGAATCTCGCGGCGACAGCGGCGGTTTCGTCGGTGACCGCGGATCAGGTCGCGATCGGCAAACAGGGCATCACCAAGGGCATGTCGATCCTGGGCATGCATCCGGACAAGGCGGGACACAAAATCGTCGATGCGATCGCCAAGAACGAAGCGGTCAAGACGCTGCGCCCGGAGGCGTGGGTGGGATATCGCATCGCCAGGGCGCTGCCGCGCACGACTCGCACCGCGTTGCGGATCGTCACCGGGCCCGAACTCGAACTTCTCGCCCGGCTGGTGATCGATCATCCAACGGCGATCGACTTCGCCAAGCGCGCGGTCGAGCGCATGCCGCGGCGGCGTGGGTTGCAAACGTATTGGGCCCCACCGGAATCTGTCGAGAATTGAGCCAGGTATGCCACAGGTCCTCGGCCGAATACCGGCTTGACCGAGGCCCGTCGGCACACCTGGGCCGGACCCTCACCTACCTTTGTCTGAGACAGATAGCCGAGGGTGGGGACGGCCCGATGTATCGCCGCGCAAGACCGATGGTGTCGATGCTGGTGCGATCAGGCGGTGGCCGCGTGCCCGTCGTCCGCGTGCTCGTCGGCCCCGCCGACCAGTTCCTCGAAGCGCAGGATCACCCGCTCGTGGTACATCCCGAACAGATCCTCGAACAGCGCGACCTGCGCGTCGGACGGTCCGGAACCGGAATCCCACACGGCCGCGAGCGCCCGCCAGACCAGCACGTGCAGGTCCGGCGCGCCAGCGAAGAACGCCTCGACCGCTTCCGGTACCTCGAGCACCATCTCACCGACCGAGTTCAGAATCGCCCGCTGCATGGTGAGTCCGAGCGCGGTGAGCAGCTTGCGCACCAGGCCGACCTCGACCGCCAGAATCTGGCGCAGGTCTGGATCGTCCTGCCGGGCAATGGATTCGAGCTTATCGATCTCGGCCTTCAGCACGGCCTGGTCGATCGCCTGTTCGCTGCCGGTATAGGCGAGCAGCGTCTCCATCACGATGCCGCGCTCGACATCGACGATGTCGCGGAACATCTCTATCGCGATGTCCGGCATCGGAATCGAGAAGCGGAACAGCTGCCGGTACACATCGACACCGCCGGCTTCGCGGACATCGCGAATGGTGAAGCCCTTGCCGCGGCGCGCTTCGACGAAACCGTTCGTCTCCAACCGCCCCAGCGTCAGCTGCGCGGTCGCCCGGTTCATGTCGAATTCCTCGGCCACCTGGCGGACGGACGGCATGAGATCCCCCGGCTGATACTCCCCCGCGGCAACCCGGCGTGCCAACTCATCGGCAACGTCGGCGACTACCGTCTGGGATCCCATCGAAGTCACCTTTCGACTACGTTCGAATACGTCCCAGACAGTCTAAGCCCTACTGTGCCAGACTGCACGTGTGCAACACTGGTCCGCGCACAGTGTGAGGTGAGTCATGGCGATCCGGCGCAGCGGCGATAGTTCTGACGAGGGTTCAACGAGCAGGCGCTCGCGCTTGTTCGCGTCAAGGTCCGACGGCAAACCCCCAGTTCGCACCGCTGTTCGCAATGCCAAGCTCGCCGCGCTGCCGTTGGCCTTCGCCGGGCGGCAGGCCGCGGGCGTCGGCAAGCGGGCGCTCGGCAGATCGTCCGAAGAAGTCAATCGAGACATCCAGATGCGTACCGCGCAGCACATGTTCGAGGTGCTCGGCGAACTGAAGGGCTGTGCCGCGAAACTCGGTCAGCTGCTTGCCATTTACGAACTGGCACTGCCGCCGGAGATCGCCGAGCCCTACCGGATCGCGTTGAGCCAACTGCAGGATTCGGCGCCGATCATGCTGCCGAAGACCGTGCACGAGGCCATCGCGGCCAGCATGGGCGAGGACTGGCGTTGGCATTTCCAGGAATTCGACGATCGGCGCGCGGCCGCGGCCTCGCTCGGCCAGGTGCACCGCGCGGTGTGGCACGACGGCAGGCCGGTCGCGGTCAAGGTCATGTATCCCGGCGGCCGCCAGGCCGTGGAGGGCGACCTGGACCAACTGCGGCGAATCTGCCACCTGGCCACCATCTTCCTGCCCGGTGCCGACGTCAAGGCGGTCACCGAGGCGATCTGCGACTGCGTGCGCGAGGAACTCGACTACGCGGCCGAAGCCGAATATCAACGCGCCTTCGCCGCGGCCTACGCGGACGATCCGGACTTCTATGTGCCGCGGGTGGTCGCGCAGCGCGGCGACGTGTTGATCACCGAATGGGTCGAGGGCACACCGCTGACCCGCATCGTGGCCTCGGGTGCGCAATCCGAGCGCAATCGGGTCGGCATGCTCATGCTCCGGTTCGTCACCTCCGGCTGGGGACAGCACGGCTTGCTCTACGCCGACCCGCATCCCGGCAATTTCCGGGTGCTGCCGGACGGGCGGCTCGGCGTGGTCGACTTCGGGGCCTGCTGCGCTTGGCCGCCGGAGGGTTTCCAGGAGCTGGCGCTGGACTACTGCAAGGCCTTTTTCGATGGCGGCGGGCCGCAGGAGTTGGCGGCGGCCACCCGGCGGCACGGTTTCGTGGCCTCCGGACGCACCTTCGACATCGAGGCGCTCTACGCCGCGATCGCGCCGTGCAGCGAGCCGTTCAAGCATCCGACGTATCGGATGACGACGCCGTGGCTGCGCAGGCAGGTGCTGCGCACCACGAATCCGCGGCTGTCGAATGTGGTGCGGGAGATGACGATGCCCGCCTACTTCACCCCGTTCGC
The DNA here is from genome assembly GCF_019222765.1 of Nocardia iowensis. Taxonomy (NCBI): domain Bacteria; kingdom Bacillati; phylum Actinomycetota; class Actinomycetes; order Mycobacteriales; family Nocardiaceae; genus Nocardia; species Nocardia iowensis. The sequence continues at coordinate 8,820,994 of NZ_CP078145.1, forward strand.
GCGCTCCGCGCTCACCTTGGTCGGCGTGCTGAGCCAGCTGGAAGCCGAGGGTCCCTACCGCGACGAGATCCTGCGCTGGCTGCCCATGCTCGCCGAGGCACTCGGCGCCATCGAGGACCCGGACCCGGATCGGCCGGTGGACTTGGCCGCCGTGCGCAAACAACGCGCCGGAACGCAGAACCGCCAGATGTCGGTGGGCTGACCCCGGTCGACCGGCGACTTCTCGGCCGTCGCTCGACTGGGGCGAGGTGCCTCGCCAGGCCACGGCGCCCCTGGCCAATCTGTCCCAGACAGTGTTATCGTCGCCGTAGCACTACCAACGGAGGTAACCGTGTCGATAGCACCTGCGCAGGCGGCGCACTCGCGTTCGGTCGAGCAACCCGACTTCGAAGTCGTCGTCATCGGCGCGGGCTTCGGCGGCATCGGAATGGGCGTCGAACTCCGCAAGGCGGGCATCCACAACTTTCTGATCGTGGACAAGAACAGCGATATCGGCGGGACCTGGCAGGCGAACACCTATCCCGGTGTGGCGGTGGATATTCCGTCGGTGTACTACAGCTTCTCCTATGAGCCGCCCACAGTGTGGTCGCGGATGTTCGCGCCGGGCGCCGAGGTGAAGGCGTACGCCGACCAGGTGGTCGACAAGTATGGGCTGCGGCCGCGAATCCTGCTGAATACCAGGTTCGTTGCCGGAGCGTGGGACGAGCGGAACCACCTCTGGCGCGGCAAGCTCGACACCGGCCAGGAGGTGACCTCGCGATTCGTCGTCGGTGCGGTCGGCGGGCTGGAGGTGCCGAAGATGCCCGATATCGAGGGCATCGACAAATTCGGCGGCAAGATCGTGCACACCGCGCAGTGGGATCACGACTACGACTACGCGGGCAAGCGGATCGCGGTGATCGGCACCGGTGCGACCGCGCTGCAACTGATTCCGGAGCTGGCCGATATCGCGGCGAAACTCACGGTATTCCAGCGGCGCCCGATCTGGGTCGCACCGAAACCGGACTTCCCGATCCCCACGTTCGCCAAGAACCTCATGGTCAATGTGAGTCCGCTGCGCCGAATGCTGCGTGCGGCGGTGACACTCGGCATCGACTTCGGCATCTCCGGCGTCGGGGTGTTCCACAGCCGGATTCCCCGGGTGGTGCAGCTCGCTCAGCGCGGCGGCGGGTGGCTGTACCGGGCGCAGTTGCCGGATGATCCCGAGCTGGCACAACGGCTGACGCCGGACTACGCACCGGGGTGCAAGCGGCCGTCGGTGTCGAATCGATACCTGCGCACCTTCACCAGGGACCATGTCGAGCTGGTCACCGATCCGATCAAGAAGGTCACCAAGACCGGCGTCGTCACCGCGGACGGAGTGCTGCGCAAGACCGATGTGCTGGTGTGCGCCACCGGATTCCGGGTCATGGACAAGGGCTGTACACCGCCGTACCCGCTGGTCGGCCGGGACGGCCTCGACCTCGGCGAATTCTGGGATCGCCAGCGCTATCAGGCGTATCAGGGCGTGACGGTGCCGAAGTTCCCGAACCTGTTCCTGATCACCGGACCGTACGGGTTCGCGGCGGGTTCGTATCTCGCGATGATCGAATGCACCAGCAGGCATGCGGCACGTGCGATCAAGGAGGCGCGCAAGCGCGGCGCCACCGCGGTGGAGATCAAGCAGGAGCCGCACGACGCCTACTTCCGGCAGTGCGTGCGCCGCGCGTCGCAGACGATGTGGCTGTCCGACGCGTGCGCGGACTCCAATACCTATTACGTCAACTATCAGGGTGATCCGGCGGCAATTCGGCCGAGCACCCATCTGGAAATGTGGTGGGGGAACAAGCACTTCCCGTTCGACCACTACTCGTTCACCCAGGTGCGCCGTGGCGTGACCGGCGATAGCGCGGACGTCCGGTCGGATTCGTTCACCAACGCGGCCCTGGCCGAGTTGGTCCGCAGCCGCAGGCTGAGCGTCCGGACCTAGTCGTACCGAGGAGAGACAATGCGCAGCAGAATCATCGGCCGACGCGGACGGCGCAAGGCGAGCCGGGCCATGGCGACAGCCAAGCCGCCCGTGGTGATCACGGCACGACCGCCGGACAGTAAGCGCGCCCGGGCATTCGGGCTCGGGCTCGCCGGTACCGGCGCGGCGCATTTCACGGCGCCGCGGGCTTTCGACCAGCTGACCGCGCGGGCCTTCCCGCGATCGACCCGTCGCTGGACCTATCGCAACGGCTGCACCGAAGTGGTGCTGGGACTGGCGATCACCTTCCGGCGGAGCAGGCCGATCGGATCGGTCGGCTTCATCGCCTATCTCGCCTTCCTCGCGGCGCGCTTCTCGGGCGCCCGGCCGATCGAACAGTCTGGAGCACGCACATGGTAGCCACGCCGAAAGACCACGAGGTGGTCGTCATCGGTGCCGGTCCGGGCGGTATCGCCGCGGGAGTGAAGCTGCGCGAGGCCGGTATCGAGGACTTCGCCATTCTCGAACGTGCCGACGAAGTCGGTGGCAGCTGGCACGAAAACCGCTACCCCGGCTTGAGTGTGGACGTGCCCGCCCTCACCTACCAGTACTCGTTCGCCCGGAACCCCAACTGGACCCGGTTCTTTCCGCGCGGACCCGAGGTGAAGGCCTATCACGTCGACGTGGCGAAACGGTTCGGCCTCTACCCGCACCTGCGGTTCGGCGTCGATATCGTGCGCCAAGTTTGGGACGAGCAGCGGCATCTGTGGCGGTTGCACGCCGCCGACGGATCGGTGGTCACCGCGCGCTTCGTGATCAGCGCGGTCGGCGCTTTCGTCAACCCGAAGGACGATCCGGGCATCCCGGGGCTCGCCTCCTACACCGGCAAGTTGCAGCGGCCGAGCGACTGGGACGAGGACTACGACTACTCCGGTAAGCGGGTCGCCGTCATCGGCACCGGCGCGAGCTCGGTGCAGATCGTGCCGTCCCTCGCCCCGCACGTCGCCGAGCTCGCGGTGTTCCAGCGGACCCCGGTCTGGTCGGTGCCCAAACCCGATATGGCGGTGCCGGAGTCGGTGAAGACCGTGCTGCGGCTGCCCGGCGTGCAGGCGGGCATCAACAATGCGGTGCTCGTCGTCATCGATATCGGGCTGCGCGCCGGTGTCTCGGCCCCGATGTGGGCGGTGCGGCCCGTGCTGCGCACGGCGGACGCGGTGGCGATCGCGGCGTATCGGCGGTATCTGCGCTGGGTGGTCAAGGATCCGGCCACCGCGGCGGCGCTGGCACCCGACTACGGTCCGATTGCCAAGCGGCCCACCATGTCCAACTACACCTTCGCCTTCAATCGGGACAATGTCGGGCTGATCACCGAGCCCATCGAGCGGATCACGGCCGCGGGCATCGAGACCGCCGACGGCGTCGAGCACACCTTCGACATGGTCGTGCTCGCCACCGGATACGAGGTGTTCTCCGATCCGGAGACCTACAAGCCGGGCACCATCGTCGGGCGGAACGGGTTCGACCTGAGCACGTTCTTCACCGAGCAGGGCCTGCAGGCGTATCAGAGTGTGGCGCTGCCCGAGCTGCCCAACCGGTGGATGCTGGTCGGGCCGTACTCGTGGACCGGCAGTGGCTGGCACGCCTTCGTCGAGATGACCGCCGATCACGCGGTGCGCGCGATCACCGAGGCACGGCGCAGAAAAGCCTCGGTAATGGCGGTTCGCCAATCGGTGCACGACGCCTACCATCGACGCATCCACCGCAAGGCCGCCGCACTGCGGTTCTACTTGACCGAGCTCAACGGTCACGTGCCGACGTACTACCGGAATTCCCAGGGGGACACCACCTATGTGCGTCCATCTGGGTTCTTCGAGGCGCGCCGCGGCAACCGCAAGTTCCCCCTCGACGACTACGAATACGGCATGCTCGCCGCCGCCGATCTCCCCGAGACGACCAACGATAAGGCATCTCTGACGGTCACCGCATAACCCCGGCCGCACGGTCGCGGACGTCCGGAACACGAGGGGTGGCCGGAAACCGCGTCGTGCGATCGACTCGCTGGCCTGGCTGACGATCCCGCCGCATCCCGCTGACGCACAAAACGAACACCACCAACGCAGGTCATCCGCACGCCCTTATGATCGCAAGTGGGTTCGACCGTGAGGGAGCGATGGTGACAACCGAGTGGGTACTGGACGCACCGGCGAAAGCACAGCGGTTCGCGGACCTGTTCGCCCATCGGCGCTGGATACGCCGCAATCAGCCGTTCCCGCACGTGTATGCCCGGGACGTATTCGTGCCGGAGTTCTACCAGCGGATGACCGATGAGCTGACCCGGCTTCGGCGCGAACGGCCGGAATTGTTCGGGAAGGTCGCGGCGGATTACAGCGCCGACGGCGTCCGCCTCGCCGATCTGCGGGACGGCCCGCTCGGTGTGTTCGTCTCCAGGGAATGGCACGACCTCATCGCGGGCATCGCCGGCGTCACGGCGACCGGTGATATCGAGGGATCACTGCACCATCACGCGCCGGGCGCACCGTACGGCTGGCCACACAACGATCTCAACCCCGGCTGGTTCCCGGGCGAGCCGCCCGGTCCCGACGAGGTGCGGCTGCCGGACGAGACGGTGAACACCAAGACCGGCGAGCGTGCCCCTGGTGTCATCGCGCGCGAGTCGGTGCGTGCCGTGGCCGTGCTGTTCTATTTCGGCAACCCGGGCTGGCAGCCGGGTGACGGCGGCGAGACCGCGCTCTACGACAACATGTCCGAAGGCGAGAAGCTGCCCGAGCTGACCCTCGTTCCGCCACTGGACAATTCGCTGATTTTGTTCGAGGTCACGCCGCGGACCTGGCACACCTTCGCGGGCAACAACACCAAGGATCGCAATAGTTTGGTGATGTGGGCGCACCGCACCAAGGACGACGCCTTGCAGCGCTGGGGAGGAGACAGAATTGTCTACTGGTGAACGCCGGGTCTGCCTGATCACGGGCGCAAGCGGCACGCTCGGCGACGTCTTCTGCCGTTCCTATTACACCGAATACGACATCGTCGCGGTCTGCCGCACCCGCACGCCCGCCGTGCCGTCGCAGCTGGAGTGGTTCGTCGATCCGCTCGATCCGGAAAAGGCTGTGCCGGAGAACAATTCGCGGATATTCGTGGTCCGCGCCGATCTCACCCAGCCGGGCGAGGTGGAGCGGGTGGTCGATCTCGCGCTGGCCCGGTACGGCAAGGTCGACCTGCTGGTCAACAATGCCGCACACATCCGGCTGCACCCGCGCGGCATCGTCGACGGCGACGGCGCGCTGGAGCAGTTCGAACCGCATTTCGCACTGAATGTAGGCGTACCGCTAAGGTTTTCGGCTCGGCTCGCGCAGCGGTTCTGGCTGCACGCCGGACCGGAGAACCGCGCGCGGAACCGGAACATCGTCAATGTCTCCAGCATCTCCGGCTCGGAGGTGTACCCGGGGCAGACGCTGTATTCCGCGTCGAAGGCCGCGCTCAATCAGTTGACCCGGAATATCGCCGACGAGTTCGCCGAGTTCGGCGTGCGCGCGAATGCCATCGCGCCCACCAGTTTTCCGGCACTGGTACCCACCGAGCAGGTCGCGCAGGCGATTGTCGAACTCGATATAAGCACCTTCACCGGCGGTGTGTTCGGCGTCGGCGTCGAGCCGGACGCGGCGGACAACGGCCGCGACGCCCAGCTTGCCGAGGCCGAACACTGACCACCGCTACGCTCCCGACCCGGTGATACGCTCGGACATTTCCCACAACTGTTGCGCGAGAGCGGGATTCACCGCCTGCTTGTTGCTCGGCGGTTCCAGTTTGAACCGGTGGAAGTACTGCCCGTTGATGCTGCCGTCCGGCGTCGTCGCCAAGTGCACCAGTGGTTCGGCACCCTTTTCCGGTCGAATGAAGAACGGCTTGGCCAGCGGCGACCGGATGAGCAGGCCGAGGCCGAACGGGGCGTGGTCGTACACATGCGTGGCGACGGCGCCGGGATGGAAAGCGGCGGTGAGCAATCCGGTGCCCTCGGTACGCCGGGCCAGCTCCCTGGTGAACAGAATGTTCGCCAGCTTCGACGCGGCGTAGGAGCCCATCTGGGTGAACGAACCCGTCCGCGCGTTGACGGTGTCGAGGTTCAGTCTCGCCGCCCGATAGGTCACGCTGGCGGTGTTGATCACCCGGGCCTGCGACTGCACGAGCCGGTCGAGCAGCAGGGTGGTGAGCAGGAACGGGGACAGGTGATTGACCTGGAAGGTCAGTTCATTGCCGTCATCGGTCGTGGTGCGTTTCGGCCAGGCGCCGCCCGCGTTGTTGGCGAGCACATCGATGCGTGGGTAGCGGTCGAGCAATTGGTGAGCGAGCTTGCGCACCTCGTCGAAGCGGGCGAAATCGGCGAGGAACGGCTCCGCGCCCGCCTTGGCCGCCACCTCGGCCGTCCGTTCCGGCGAGCGACCGACCACCGCGACGGTGGCGCCGAGCTCCGCCAGTTTCACCGCCGCCTCGGCGCCGATGCCGGAGCTCGCACCGGTCACCACCACCGTCTTGCCTGTCAGATCCTGGTCCTGCACAGCCATTCTTGCCTCCCGAGCATCCTCTGATCAGCAATGGGACGTAGTCCGTCCGCAGACCCGCGCTGGCCTGAGCGAAGGCGGAGTACGCCTCAACTGACCTGATCGTGTTCGGCGGGCGCGGATTCGGCAAGGGGTGACGCACCCGCAAAATGCGCGGCGATGTCGTCGGTCGTGGTCAGCCAGACCCCCGGATGGTTCGCCACCCGCTCGAGCGCCTGGTCCAGGTACTTGGCCCGGAACGCCTGGCCGATGACGAACGGGTGCAGCGCGAGCGCCATGACCCGGCCGCTGTCGGCCGACTCGGCGTAGAGCTGGTCGAGTTGGTCCTCGACGATCCGCACGAAGTCGGGGCCGCTGGTCCCCTTGCCGAGAAACAGGGTGTTGTCGTTCAGCTCGACCGTGTAGGGGACGCTCAACATCCCGGGCACAGTCAACCGGTACGGCTGGTCGTCGTTGGTCCAGTCGAGCACGTAGTTCAGTCCGAGTTCGGCCAACAGCGCTGGCGTGTGGAAGGTTTCGGTGAGTGCGGGTCCCATCCAGCCGCGTGGCCTGCGACCGGTCGCCCGCTCGATGGTCTCGACCACCTCGGTCAGATAGCGGCGCTCCTCCTCGATGGACATGTCGGCCTGGAAGATCGAGTTGTTCTTGCCGTGCGCCAGCCAGGCCCAGTCCCTGGCCAGGCCCGCCTCGATGATCTGCGGATGCTGCTCGACCACATCGGAATTGAGCAGCGCGCTGGCGCGGATGCCGTGCCGGTCCAGTATCCGGATGATCCGCCAGATGCCGACCCGCGGGCCGTAGTCGCGCCACCCATAGTTCAACGGGTCGGGGGCGAGGTGGGCGGTGCCGGGGAAGATGCTCGTGGAAGGGCGATCGACCTGGTAGTGCTCGACATTGAGGCCGACGTAGAAGGCGACCCGGGCGCCGTCGGGCCAGTGGATCGGTGCGCGGTCGACGATGGGGCTGTAGTCGTAGAGCTCGTTGTCCATACCGCCGATTCTCGAATCTGACACCTATGTCAGGTTCAACAGCGGAGCCGGGTGAGATACAACACAGCTGCCTGGGCGGACGCCCATTTGGCCAGGACATCCGCGGCGTGTTGGTGTGTATCGTGCTCGCCGGTCTCCTGCATACTCACCGAAAGGTGAGCGAGGGTGGCCGACGCAGCTCCAACTCGAGCCGAAAGTACCTACACATGCGAGTCGACGGGCGGGAAATCCCGGTAACGGGCAACCTGCTACAACCGCTGATCCGGCGGACCAGTGACATCGTCCGAGTGGTGCTCGCGGCGTTGTGGGTTGCGATCGTCATCGCGGCGTCGCTGATCACCCGGCCGGAATGGCTTGCGCTGGAACGTTCGGTGTCCAACATCGTCGGCTTCCTCAATCCCGATCAGTCGAACCTGGTGTACCTCGTCTACGGCATGGCGATTCTGGCGCTGCCGTTCGCCATCTTGATCGAACTGATCATCGGCAGGCAGTGGAAACTGCTCGCGGGCTACGCGGCGGCCGGACTCACCGCCGGACTGCTGCTCTCGATCACCGGAACCGGCCTCTCGGCGCCGAAATGGCATCTGCAGGTGCCGGACCGGCTCGATACCTTCCTGTCGCAATTCATGGACGACCCGCGCTGGATCGCCATGCTCGCGGCCGTGCTGACGGTATCGAGCCCGTGGCTGCCCACCCGACCGCGGCGGTATCTGTGGTTCCTGCTGCTGGCGTTCGCGCCGATCCATCTGGTCGTCAGCACAGTGGTGCCCGCCAGGGCCATGTTCGGACTAGCGGTCGGCTGGCTGGTCGGCGCGGTGATCGTGCTGGTGGTCGGCACCCCCGCACTGGAGGTGCCGCTCGATGCGGCGGTGCGGGTGCTGGCCAAACGCGGGCACACGGTCACCGGGTTCACCGTGGTGCATCCGGCCGGACGCGGCCCGTTGGTGCTGGCCGCCACCGTCGACGGACCCGAACGCGGACTCGTCGTGGAGATGTACGGCAAGAACCAGCGCAGCTTCGGTGCGCTACGCCAGCTGTGGCGCTGGCTCACCTTCCGCGCCAGCGAAACCGCGGCGCTGCACACATCATTGCACCGCGCCGTCGAGCATCGCGCGCTGATGGCGATCGCCGTCGGCGAGCTCGGCCTGGCCAGCAGCACGCCGGTCGCGGTCGCGGCCCTCGATCGCGGCTGGATGCTGCACGCGCACACGCTGCCGAAGGGCGCCCGGATCACCGAACTACCCGCCGATCAGCTGACCGGAGTGTGGAAGTCGCTCGGCGTACTGCACCAGGGGCAGATCTCGCACGGTGACCTGCGCCCCACCGAGATCCGAATCGACAACGGCACCACGCTGTTCGGCGGATTCGCCAGCGCCGAGTACGGCGCCTCGGCGAAGCAGCAGCAATCCGATATCGCGCAGCTGCTGGTGTCGACGACCGCGATCTTCGGCAAGGAACCGGCGGTACGCGCCGCCATCGAATCGCTGGGCGAGCAGCCGGTGCTCGCCGCGGCCAGCCGATTGACCAAGTCCGCCATGCCCGCCGGGCTCCGCAAGACGGTGCCCGGCTGGAAGGACGCCTTGGCCGCGGCCCGCGACGAGGTGCGCAAGCAGACCGGGCAGGACCGGATCGAGGCCGAGCAGATCACCCGGTTCACCCGCAATCAGATCATCCAGCTGGTGCTGTTGATCGGGCTGGTGTACGTCGCCTACCCGTTCATCAGCGCGGTGCCGACCTTCTTCACCCAGCTGAAGACGGCCAACTGGTGGTGGGCACTGCTCGGCCTCGCCGTCTCCAGCCTGACCTATGTCGGCGCGGCCGCGGCGCTGTGGGCCTGCGCGTCCGGCGCGGTGAGCTTCAAAAATCTGGTGATCATGCAGATCGCCAATACCTTCGCCGCGACCACCACCCCGGCCAGGGTGGGCGGGCTCGCGCTCAGCGTGCGATTCCTGCAGCGCGGCGGTATCGGCGCGGTGCGCGCCACCGCCGCGGTGGCGCTGCAACAGGCGGTGCAGGTGATCACGCACCTCAGCCTGCTCGTCGTGTTCAGCATCGCGGCGGGGACCTCCGCCGACCTTTCCCACTTCGTCCCGGATGCCACCGTGTTGTATCTGCTGGCCGGTGTCGGCGTCGGCATCATCGGCACCTTCATGTTCGTACCGAAATTGCGGCGCTGGCTGAATAATTCGGTGCGCCCGCAATTGCAGGAAGTGCTTGGCGAACTCGCCGATCTGGCGCGCGACCCCAAGCGTTTCTCGGTGATCATTCTCGGCTGCGCCGCGATCACCCTCGGCATGGCGGGGGCGCTGTGGGCCAGCGTAGAAGCGTTCGGCGGCGGCACCACCTTCGTCACCGTCACCATTGTCACCATGATCGGCGGCACGCTGGCCTCGGCGGCGCCGACACCCGGTGGCGTCGGCGCCGTCGAGGCGGCGCTGATCGGTGGTCTCGCCGCCTTCGGCCTGCCCGCGACCATCGCGGTGCCCTCGGTACTGCTCTACCGGGTGCTCACCTGCTGGCTGCCGGTGTTCTGCGGATGGCCGACGATGCGCTGGCTCGCCTCGAAGGACATGATCTAGCCGCTGGTTTCCTTGGTGGCGAGCAGAACTCCGGTCGCCGGTGCGACAGGGTGGAATTCCACGGTGCTGAATCCGGCCGTGCTCAGCATGTCGCGATAGCGGCGAATGTCCACCGCTGCCAACGGGTCCTTGTGCACTGCGGTCTCGTCGTGGGTGCGACGTGCGGCGAAACGTGCCATGACGCGCACCACGGTGGGCAATACTCGGCCGGTCGGATGCGTATCGGCAAGCAGCAACCGGCCGCCGGGCCGCAGTATCCGGAACATCTGCGCGACGGCCGCCGGGCGTTGTGCCTCCGGGATATGGTGCATGGCGAAGGTCGAGGTGACCACGTCGAAGGCAGCGTCGGGCAGCGGCAGTGTCTGAGCGGCACCGAGTTCGAATCGGCAATTAGGTACCGCACGGGAATGTCCGGTCGCGTAGTCGAGCATTTCCGGCGCGGGATCGACGCCGACTACGCTGCCTTCCGGACCGACTCGCTTGGCCAGCGCTCGGGCGAGATCGCCAGGGCCACAACCGATATCGACCGCCTGATCGCCGGGTGCCGCGCCGCTGAGCGTGACGAGCCGAGCGTTGAGGCGGCTGCCTCGGCCGAGCAAGAATATGGCCTTGAATGCCCGATAACTGCGTGGCTTGGTAAGCAGAACTCCGGTTTCGGTGTCATGGTGGCCCTGTCGAATGGAAGACTGGGGTGCGTTTTTGGTCATGTGTACATGGTCGGGAAGTGCTGCCGCATCGACCAGAGGCAAAACTACGGAAACCGTTCCGTTCGGGACGGATTCGCGACATTTGTACGGGAGGCACATTGTCGTCGGACGTTAAAAGACTGACGGGCAGCACGGATCGCCGGGTACGGCGGACCAAAAGCCTGCTGCATCGGGCGTTGATCGAACTCATGCTGGAACGCGGCTACGACCGCATCTCGGTACGGGACATCCTGCACCGGGCCGATGTCGGACGGTCCACGTTCTACGCGCACTTCCGCGACAAGGACGATCTGCTGCTGTTGAGCAGTACCGATTACCTGCGCGCCGCGGTGACCGCGCCCGGCTCCGCCGCCGATGCCGATGCCGCGCCACTGGCGCCGGTCCACACGCTGTTCCAGCTGGCCGCGGCGAATCCCGAGGTGTACCAGGCATTGCTCGGCCGCAAGAGCGGTGCGCTGCTGCTGCGGACGACACGGGAGATGGTCGCCGAAATCCTCGCCGAACGGCTCGCCGAACAACTCGACATGGACGAGGCCGAATTCGCCGCCACCATGACATTTCTGTCCTGGGGGGTGGTCGGCGTGCTCGGGGCGATCGCCGATGCCGACCCGCCGCTGCCGCCGACCGAGGCGTATCAGCGGCTGGAGAAACTGCTCGGGCCGGGCCTGTCCAGGCGGGTCCGAGCAGGCTGATTCAGTTTCCGTACTGCGCTGTCTCCGGGCGCTCGATCAGCAAGGTGTGCGCGGGCTCGTCGGCGACCGGCCGGTGCCGAACACCCTTGGGCACCACGAACAACTCGCCGGGGTGCAGAGTCACCGGATCTTGTCCGTCCAATTCGATCCGGAACGTGCCGTCCCAGCACAGGAACAGTTCGTCTTCGTCATGGTGGTGCCACGGGAATTCGCCCGCCAGCTGGGCGACCCGCACGACGGTGTCGTTGACGACGGCCAGCTCGCGCTGCTGGAAGGGACCGGGCAGCCCGGCGATCGCCCCGTGGATCGATACCGGCCCGGTGATTCTTGCTGCTGTCATGGCAGTAATCGTCGGACGGCCGCGGTCACCGCTCCATGGCCAATCCGGCAGAATTGGTCTGGCAATGGATCCAATCAATGTCGCCGAACGGCTCGGTCGCTGGTCCGCGGGTCGTGGGGCGCTGTACGCGCTGCTGGCCGCGCGACTGCGTTGCCTGATCGATGACGGTGAGCTGCCACCCGGCACCCCGCTGCCGCCGGACCGGGTGCTGGCGAGCACGCTGGCGGTGGGACGCAGCACCGTGGTCGCCGCCTACGACCTGCTGCAATCGGAGGGCCGGATTGTCCGGCGGCAGGGCAGCGGCACCCGGGTAGCCGGACACCCGCCGACCCGGCCCGTCGACACCACCAGCGCGCCGGTGTTCCTCGACCTGCTCGAACCGCGTCCCGATGTGATTGCGCTGGCCTGCGCCGCGCCGGACACCCCGCCGGTGGAACTGACCGAGTGCTACGCCAGGATCTTGCCGGAGCTCGCCGCGACCATCGGCGATATCGGGTATTACCCGACCGGTCATCCCCGGCTCCGGCACGCCATCGCCGAGTACTACCGAAGCCGTGGCGTGCCAACAGCTTTCGAGCAGGTGATGGTCACTACCGGTGGGCAGCAGGCGCTTTCGCTGCTGGCGCGAGGTCTGCTGCAACCGGGCGACCACGTATTGATGGAATCGCCGAGTTCGCCGCCCGCGCTGGAGGCGTTTCGGGCGGAAGCGGCCGTTGTGCAGGGGTTGCCACCCGGGCTGCCCGGTTTCGCCGCTGCCGTGCGCGAGCATCGTCCGGCCCTCGCCTACGTGATCCCCACTTTTCAGAACCCGACCGGGTCGGTGCTTGCCCCGCTGGCGCGCAGGCGATTGGCGGAAACGGCGGCCGCGGCGGGTGTTCCACTGGTCGAAGACGAGGTGCTCGCCGAGCTCGGCTTTCCCGGATTCAGCACGCCGCCACCACTGGCCGCCCACTCGGCGGCGGTGATCACGGTCGGCTCGCTGAGCAAGACCGTGTGGGGCGGGCTTCGCATCGGCTGGATCCGGGCCGCCGCTCCGATCATCGCCAGGCTCGCCCGGATTCGCGCGGTGCACGATCTCGGCGGCGACGTCCCTGCCCAGTTGGCGGCGGCCGAATTGGTGCCGCGCCTGGCTGCCGTCTGTGCCCGGCTCGCACCGGAACGGCAAGCCAGGCACGACCACCTACGTGCCGAACTCGCTCGGCTACTGCCCGATTGGCACGTCCCGGCGGTAACGGGCGGCCAAACCCTTTGGGTGCGTTTGCCTTACGGCGACGGCACCTCGTTCGCGCAGGCCGCGCTGCGCCATGGCGTCGCCATCCTGCCCGGCAGCGGGCTCGACCCGAACGGCGGCAGTGCAGACCACATTCGCGTCCACTTCCTGCACCCGCCCGACATCCTCACCGAAGCAGCCCGCCGTCTCACCGAAGCTTGGCGCGCCTACCGACCACCCGCTCGTCCCGCGCCCGCTCCGCCCGCTCTCGCCATCTGAGGCGCGCACCGACCTACGAATTGCGGCAACCGGTCAGGCGACAACGGTTTCGGCGAGTCGGGCAGTGATGAGGGCTTCGGCTTCGCGGACCATGCGGGTGATGAGTTCTTCACAGGTGGGGATGTCATGGATGAGGCCCTGGACCTGACCCGCGCTCCAGATACCCGCGTCGAGGTCGCCCTCTTCGAAGACGCGGCGGCCGCGGGCGCCGGCGACCAGGTCGCGAACGTCGTCGAAAGTGCCGCCCGCCTTTTCGATTTCGACCACCTTGCGGCTGATCTCGTTGTCTGCGACGCGGGCGGTGTTGTGCATGGTGCGGAAGATCAGTTGGGTGTCGCGCTCGGTGTGCGCGACGATCTGTTCCTTGACCTTCTGGTGAACCGCGGATTCCTGGGTGCACAGGAAGCGGGTGCCCATGTTGACGCCGTCGGCGCCGAGGGCGAGGGCGGCGACCAGTCCGCTGGCGTCGGCGAAGCCGCCCGAGGCGATCATCGGAATGTCGAGCACCCTGGCGGCGGCGGGGATCAGGATCAGGCCGGGCACGTCGTCCTCGCCGGGGTGGCCCGCGCATTCGAAGCCGTCGATGCTGACGCCGTCGACGCCGATCCGCTGCGCCTTCAGCGCGTGCCGCACGCTGGTGCACTTGTGCAGCACCTTGATGCCCGCGTCCTGGTAGTACGGCAGGAACGGCTCCGGATTGCTGCCCGCGGTTTCGACGATCTTGACGCCGCTCTCGACGATCGCCTGGACATATTCGGCGTACGGCGGCGGGTTGATCGAGGGCAGGATGGTGACGTTCACGCCGAACGGCTTGTCGGTCAACTCCCGGGTGCGGGCGATCTCGCGGCGCAGGTCGTCCGGTGTCGGCTGGGTGAGGGCGGTGATGAAGCCGAGCCCACCCGCGTTGGCGACGGCCGCGACGAGTTCGGCACGGCCGACCCACATCATCCCGCCCTGCACGATCGGGTGTTCCACGCCGAAGGTTTCGGTGAACCTGGTCCGCAGCATTGCGCTCTCCTATGCCTCGCGCGGGCGTGCCAGTTCGCCCGTAGGCCTGAATGGTGACACGGGGATCCACTCGTGTTCAACCCGTAAGTAAGCCGACATTCGCATCGTTGAGTTACTTCGGAGCTTCCCACAACCAGTCTTAGCGTTCGCTATCGGACGAAAATATGCAGTTAGAAGCCAGTTTCCCCGCAGAGTGATCGGCGGCCGTCGATTAACGGCGGTTCATATCTGGATCCCTTGCTCACCGGATAAGTTAGTTGTTATTCTGCTCTCAGTTCAGCCCGTCACGGCTGTCGGCCACCCCGGCGGACGCAGGTGACGGTCCGAGAGGAGTTCGTGGCATGACCACCGGTGCGCAGGCGCTCGACGAGCCGCTCAGGTCGCGGCGCAACCACTGGAACAATCAGATCGCGGCGCACGCGCAGATGCGCCCGGACGCGGTCGCGCTGCGGTTCCGTGGGGCCGATACCACCTGGGGGCAGCTGCACGAACGCTCACTGAAATTCGCCGACGCGCTCGCCCGGCGCGGTGTCGGCTTCGGCGACCGGGTGCTGATCCTGGCGCTGAACTACCCCGAATACATCGAGGCCGTGTTCGGCATCAACGCGCTCGGCGCCATCGCGGTGCCGGTCAACTTCCGCCTCACCCCGCCCGAGGTCGCCTACATCGTGAGCGACAGCGGCGCGAAGGCGATCGTCACCGACACCATGCTGCAGCCGCTGGCCACCGCGGTGCGTGCGCAATCCGGCACGCTGGAAACCTGTTTCGTGATCGGCGGGCAGACCGCCGACGGCGTGCTCGGCTTCGACGACGTGCTGGCCGAGGGTGGCGAGCCACACACGCCGCTCGACATTCCCGAGGACACCCCCTCGCTGATCATGTACACCTCGGGCACCACCGGCAGTCCGAAGGGCGCGATCCTGTCGCACGCCAACATGAATGCCCAGGCGCTGACGTGCATCCGGGCGCTCGCGATCGAACCGGACTCGATCGGTTTCTGCACCTCACCGTTGTTCCACATCGCCGGACTCGGCAGTCTCGCACCGTATTTCCTGCTCGGCGCGAAGACCGTGCTGCATCCGCTCGGTGCGTTCGATCCCACCGAATTCCTGGACGCGATCGAGCGGGAGCAGGCGACCAGCGCGTTCTGCGTGCCCGCGCAGTGGCAGGCCATCTGCGCCGAGCCGACGGTGAAGAACCGCAAGCTCGCGCTTACCGGACTCAGCTGGGGTGCGGCTCCGGCCTCCGACACGGTGCTGAAGGCGATGGCCGAGTGCTTCCCGAACGCGTTCAATGTCGCGGTCTTCGGGCAGACCGAGATGTCGCCGATCACCTGCGTGCTCGACGGCAAGGACGCGCTGCGCAAGCTCGGCTCGGTCGGCAAGCCGATTCCGACCATCCAGGCGCGCATCGTCGACGACGAGATGAATGATGTCGCGCCCGGCGAGATCGGCGAAATCGTTTACCGCGGGCCGACGCTCATGCAGGGTTACTGGAACAAGCCGGAAGCGACGGCGGAGGCGTTCGCCGACGGCTGGTTCCACTCCGGCGACCTGGTCAGCCAGGACGAGGAGGGGTTCATCTGGGTGGTGGACCGCAAGAAGGACATGATCATCTCCGGTGGCGAGAACATCTACTGCGCCGAGGTGGAGAACGTGCTGTTCGCGCATCCGAAGATTCGGGAGGCCGCGGTGATCGGCCGGGCGCACGAGAAGTGGGGCGAGGTCCCGGTCGCCGTCGTCGCGCTCAACTCGGCCGAGGACGAGCTGTCCCTGGACGAGCTGACGACGTTCCTCAACGAGAACCTGGCTCGCTACAAGCATCCCAAGGATCTGGTGATCGTTCCGGAGCTGCCCCGCAATGCCAGCGGCAAGGTAGTGAAAGTCCTACTGCGCAAGGATTATTCATCCTGACTTTAGTTAACTAATGTAAGGTCGTGGGATGGCGATTCCACGTATCCGCGCGGCCGTGCTCGCGCTGCACTGGCAAGTGAATGTGATCAAGCCCGAAGGCTTCTTCGGGCCCATGCTCGCGGCGCCGGTCGCGGCCAGCGGCGCGGTCGAGCACGCGGTGACCTTCCACGAAGCGGCGGCCGGGCACGGAGTTCCGGTGATCTTCACCCGGTTCACCATTCCGGTCGGCGAGGGGGAGTTGGTCCGCAATACCGGCTTCATGCGGTCGGTGGGCGCGGCGCAGACCGAGTTCCGGCCGGATTCTCCCGGCAGCCAACTCATCCCGGAGATGGCGGCGCAACCGTCCGAGGTATTCGACAACCAGAAGCTGTCCGGACTGGCGGGCAACAAACTGCCCGAGTGGTTGGCGGGCCAGGACATCGACACCCTCTTCATCACCGGCGTCGCCACCAACATCACCGTGGAGCAAACCGCAAGGCACGCCACCGATCTGGGCTTCACCGTCCACCCGATGGCCGACTGCACCGCCGCGGCTGCCGCGGCAGCGCACGAGACATCCTTGACGAACCTCGACCTCGTCACCGCCGGTGCCCTGACCACGGCACAAGCACTGGAGTTGATCACCCGCCGCTGACCGGATCTGCCGGTTAGGCCCTGGCGAGGACTGCGTCGTAGTCATGGCTGGCGATGACCTCGATGTCGGCGGGGAGGGCGTGTAGGCGTTGGATGGTGCGGAAAGCGGTGTCGCGGTCGGCGTCGAAGAGTAGGCCTGGCATCGGGGCCTTTTCGCGGATCAGCTTGATTTGCAGGGTGTTCCAGACGGCGTCGCCGACGAGCAGTACCCGGGTGCCGTCGTCGACCGCGAGCAGGACGCCGATGCTGCCCGGGGTGTGGCCCGCCAGGTCGACGAGGACAACAGCACCGTCGCCGAAGAGGTCGTGACTGCGCGGAAAGGTGAGTACGGGCGGGCCGTCGAGTTCCACCGGCGCGACGGACTGGCCGCGCAACGGTTCCCGGATCACGCCGATCGGCGCCTCGTCGCCGCGCATCGCCCAGTCGTATTCCACCGCGGGGACTCTGAGTTCGATCGAGTCCGGTAGCTCGAGCAGGCCGGAGACGTGGTCCCAGTGCAGGTGGGTGGCCAGGGTGAAGTCGATGTCGGCGGGTGCGAGATCGCGGGCCGCGAGCGCGTTGCTCAGCCCGAGTACCGGCTTTTCCGGAGACACCAGTTTGCCGACGGGGAAGGGGTGGCCGGGCAAGACGCGCTCGTGCACGTCGGAACAGATAGCGGGGTCGACAAGAAATCTCGCCCGCGGGTGCTCGACCAAGAAGGCGCCCATCGACATCGGCAACTCCCGCAGACTTCGCACACCCTCAGCGACGATGATGGTCGGTGCGGCCATCTTGGCCTGCATGATCGAGGTCAGTCGAACGGTCGCCTGTGCTTTCGGTGCGGGCGCGGTCACCAGGCTCGCGAGAAACGCCTGGTCGGCTCGGCGCGGCCGGAGCAGCCTGCCCGGCGTCGCGGCCAGCGCCACGCAACAGCGTGCCAGCGTGCGGAGGGTTCCAGGTCGTCCGTCGGCCAGCCGTGCGGAGTATTCGCTCACCTCGTCACGGTAGGCGATGGGTGCGCCGCACAAAAGGCTCTTCTCCGCGGTGCGATATCTCGGCATAATCGCGGGGGTAGCTGGGCGGTCGAGACGAGCCGCCGATTCGGTGGGTAGTTGCGTTCGGGATGGATCGGAGCTCGATGGTGCACAGTCGGCGTGCGCTCACGACCGCGGCGGTGACTGCCGTGGCCGAGTTGCTCGGCGTCGACGAGACGGCCGTGTGTACCAGCGCGCCGTTCACCGACCTCGGCTTGAATTCCACCCAGCTGGCCCGGCTTACGGCGCGCCTCGAGGATGCCATGGGGGTCGAGGTCGAGCTCAGCGCGATATTCGACTATCCGGACATAGATCAATTGGTCGAGTACCTCGCGATGCGATGACCACGGCCGCAGTATCGATCGTCGGCATCGGCTGCCGGGTACCCGGCGCCGGGGGCGGCGACGAATTCTGGCGGATGTTGCTCGCGCGGCGCGACGCCACCGGAATGCCACCGGACGGACGCCTCGGCACCCGGCGCGGCGGCTACCTGGACGACATCGAATCGTTCGACAACGACTGGTTCGCCCTCGCCGACCGGGAGACCGCGCGCATGGACCCGCGGCAGCGGCTGGCCATGGCGGTGGCGGTCGAGGCCATCGATGACGCCGGGATCGGTTATCGGGTGAAGGGTTCGGGCGGCGCGGTGCTGTTCGGCGCGTGCGGCTACGACCACGGAAGCGCCGCGCTCGGCTGCGACGGTGCCGACGCACACTGTGCCGTCACCGGTTCCGGGCTCAGCGTGATCGCCACCCAGCTGTCTTACGTGCTGGATCTACACGGACCGAGCATGGTGCTGGACAGCGCGGGGGCGTCCTCACTGGCAGCTGTCGACTTGGCGGTGCGACTGCTCGTCGATGAGACGGTGCCGTTCGCGATCGTGGGCGGTATCGATCTCACGCTGCTGCCGTACGCCTCGGACGCACTGGCGGAGGGCCGGTTCCGCGCACCTGACGGGTGCGAACCGTTCGATGCGGGTGCGGAGGACAACTGCCGTGGCGAGGGCTGTGCTGTGGTGATCCTGCAGCGCACGGAAGACGCGGTGCGCGAGAGAAATCGGGTGTACGCGGAGATCGCCGGGACGGCGGTCGGTGCGAACGGTCACTCCAACAGCCGCCATGTACCGAACGGTCGCGCACAGCAGGACACGATGCGCACAGCTTGGTCTCGAGCCGAGCTCGACCCCCGCACGGCTGGATATATCGAATGCCACGCCATCGGAACGTCAGTGGGCGACGAGGCGGAAGTGGGCGCGCTGGCAGCCGTTGTCGCACAGGGCGTTACGGACAGCGACAAGCCGATCTGGATCGGATCGGTCACATCCAATATCGGGCAACTCGAGGCGGCCTCGGGCATCATCGGCATGATCAAAACGGCGCTGTCCATCCACCACGGTGTCATCGCTCCCACCCTCGGCTTTCATACCGAGAACCCGCTGCTGAAGACGGCCGAGGGCGGGCTGAGGGTGCCGACGGCACCGGTCGACTGGAGCATGGTGCCGCGCGGCGAACGCAGCGCGGGGGTCTGCTCTGCCGACTTCGGCGGCACCAATGCGCACGCGGTGCTCCGCGGTGTCGAGGCAGCACCCGTAGCGCACGGAGACGAGTCGCCGGTACTGATCCCGATCACCGGCCGCGATACCGACGAGCTGCGCGCACAGGCGCTTCAGTTCGCCGACCAGCTCGAACTCGGCGACGGGTCACTGCGGGAAAGTGCCGCCGCGGCTGCCAGATTGCTGCCAGAGCGGAATCGACTATGCGTGCTGGCGCGGGATCGCGAGGATGCGGTGGCGCAGTTACGCACAGTGGCGCGCGGCGACTCGGGCCGCGCGGTGCTCGGGCCGTCCACGACGCGGCGGCGGGGTGGTGTCTTGTTCTTGTTCCCCGGGCCGGGTGGTCAGCATCTGGCGATGGGGCGCTCGCTCGCGGCGCGACACAGCGATTTCGCCGCCGCGTTGGCCAGGACGGCCGATGCGATCACCGCGGCAGGTGGTCCACGGATCTGGACGCCACGGCACGGCTTCGCGCTGGCGGCAGGTAACGGGAGCTCCGGAAACGGCCCGCACGCTGCGGAATACGTGCAGCCCGCGATCTTCGCATTCCAGGTGGCGATGGCGGAATTGCTGGCAGCCTGGGGTATTCGGCCGGACGCGGTGGCGGGGCACGGTCTGGGCGAGGTTGCCGCGGCCGTCGTCAGCGGCGCGTTGTCGCTGTCGGATGCGGCGCTGGTCGTGGTGCGGCGCAGCAAGTCCCGACCGGATCTGCACGCGGCGATGGCCCTGTTGGCCGCAGCGCCCTACGAGGCGGCGAAGCTGGTGGAGCCGATGCGCGCGCAGGTGGGCATCGCGGCGATCAACGGTCCGCGGTCCGTGGTGGTGTCCGGTACCGCGCGCTACATCGATACGCTCGTCCGACGGGCCAAGCGCCGCAATATGTCCGCGCTGCGGATCGCCGACGATTCGGCGGCGTACGCCCCGCGGATCGCCACCGTGCCACCGGGGTTCGTCGAAGCGCTGGCTGATCTGCGGCCCGCAGTACCGCACACCCCGATGTATTCCACCGTCCGCCGGGGCGAGCTGATCTCGACGGCGAGTTTGGACGGCGAATACTGGTCCGAGAATGCCTCGGGGACAGTCGAACTCGGCGCGGCGCTGGAGCGCGCCGCCGAGGACGGCCTGTCCACCGTGCTGGAGGTCGCGCCGCACCCTGTGCTGATTCCGGCCGTCCGGGAGCATCCCGAATTTCACGACGCCGCGCACTCGGTGGCCTCTCGCGACGATGAGGCGGGCGAATTCCTCAGCTGCCTGTCCCGACTTCATCTCGAAGGACGACCGGTCGACTGGTCCGCACAAGGCCCGTTCACTGCCGCCGCACCACGGCGTGAGTGGCGCAAGCGCCGATTTCCACTGGTCGCCGCGGTGCCGGAGGCCGCTGAAGAGCCCTTCCCGGCAGACGATCTCACCGACCACGTGGTCCAGGGTGCGGCGACCGTGCCTGTCGCGTTCTGGCTGCGCAGGCTGCTACATCTGACACGTACCAGCACTGGGGCGGCGACTGTGCTCACCGACTTCGTGGTGCACGATCGGGCCGAGCTGACGGTCCTGCCGGAGGTCGCTTATCGCAAGCATGGCGATGGAGGTCTGCGGGCGGAGGTCACGGCGGCCGGAGCGCTGGCTTCGGCCCGGCCGGCCAGTGACCCCACACCCGCGGATATCGTCGCATGGATGCGGGTGGTTGATGCCAACCGGGCTGGGCGACACCGTATGCGGATCATCGCGCCCGCTGCTTTCTACGACCAATTGCGTTGTCGACAGCTGGAGTACGGGCCGCGCTTGCGGGTCCTGCGCGGCATCGCGACCGGAACGGATACCGCGATCGGCCTCTTCGACGCCGCCGAATTGTCCCGCACCGCAACGCTGGACGGCTGTCTGCAACTGCTCGCCGCGACGATCTATGACGAACTGCCCGCCGGTGTGGTCCCGCTGCCGATCGGTATGGACTCCGCGTGGTTGTCGTCGGAACCGAACAGAACTGTTCTCGAGGCGCACGCGTTCCTCCGTGAGCGCACCTCCACCGAACTCATCGGCGACGTCATCGGCACCGATCAGCACGGCGTGCCCTGCCTGGCGTTTTCCGGGGTGCGAATCCAACTCTCGGAACAGGATTCGCCCGCCCGCGTCGCCGTTGCGCCGTGCCACGCCTACGCCGATCGCGCCGCTCCCTTTCGCCAGGAAACTTGGGAACCTCGTGACCTCGAGTCCGTCGGTCTCGCTGGTTCGGCGAACCCCATCGCCCAGCGCGCTCTGGTGATCGGCGAATCAGACTTCGCCGTTCAGTTGGCAGAGTTGCTCGACGGCACCATGCCCACCGATCTCATTGCCCGCGAACCCGAGACCGCCAGCCCCCTCGTCACCACCCTGCTGGCGGCGAGCACCGGTAGCGCCCCCACCGCGGTCGTACTGGTTTGGCCTACCGGCGACAGATCCTCGGCACGGGCATCCGGCACAAGACCCGAAGGGAGTGCTGCGGCGACGGTCGGCCGCGTCCTCGCACTGCTGCAACGTGCCCGAGCCGACGAGCGCACAGCTTCATTGACGATCGTGCTGCCAGAACCGATCGCAGCGCCGGTGCCACACACCGATGATCCCGACTACCTTGCGGTCCCGGCGGCGATCGCCGGCCTGGTGCGGTCCCTGCAGTTGGAATCCGATCGCGTGGTCCGTCTCGTCTGGGCCGATGCCGACACCCGGAACCTGCCACCACTGTGTCGGCTCGTTGCGGCGGGGACGAGCGACACGTCTCGGTTGCTCGCCGAAATTCGCCTTTCCGCAGGCGATCTCGCGATTCGCCGCTTCACCGCCGCGCGACTCCGGCCGACTCCCAAGGCCACCATCGACACCAACGGAACCTACGTCGTCACCGGCGGGTTGGGTGCGGTAGGCGCGGTCGCGGTGCGCTGGCTGCTCGATGCCGGGGCACGTGACGTCGTGGTGCTCACCCGTGCGCCCCGTCCGGTGCCTCCGCTGCTCGACGGACTCGAAGACCGGATCGTCGTGGTCCGCTGCGACGCCGCCGACCGGGCTGACCTGGCCAACGCGCTCAACGACATTCGCCACTGCGGCTCCACCATTCGCGGCTTGGTCCATGCGGCGGGCAGCACGGTGGACGCCGCCTTCGACGCGGCCACCCCTGACCAGGTGGCCAGGATGTTGTCACCGAAGCTGACTGCCGCGGGCAATCTGATCGAGCTCACCGCGGCCGACCCGACCGATTTCATCCTGCTGTTCTCCGCCGCCACCGGCGCGCTCGGCGGCCAGGACCAGGCCGCCTACGCCGCCGCCAACGCCGCGATGGACTCCCTT
The DNA here is from genome assembly GCF_019222765.1 of Nocardia iowensis. Taxonomy (NCBI): domain Bacteria; kingdom Bacillati; phylum Actinomycetota; class Actinomycetes; order Mycobacteriales; family Nocardiaceae; genus Nocardia; species Nocardia iowensis. Next base: position 8,843,743 of record NZ_CP078145.1, read on the forward strand.
GCGCTGACGTATCCGGGGCGGGGTGTACTCAGCATCGGCTGGGGCGCGTGGGCAGTGGGTTCGCAAGAGGCGGCGCCGCACTTGCGACGGGCGGGCGTCACCGCCTTCGACACGCTGCGCGGGGGCGCGTTGCTGTCCGAGGCATTGCGCTACGAAGGGACGTATCTCTGCGCAGTGGAGTACACACCCGATACCGATTCGTCGCCCCTGGCGGTACGACTGTCGGATCTCCTTGCGCCCGCCGCCCTTGGTACTCGGGTCGTCGCCGTGCACACCAGCGAGGGCCCGTGACACCGACCATAATTCGCAACAGTCTCGCCGTACGGGTCGCCGAGTGGGCCGCGTCCCGACCGGATACGGTCGCCTACACCGAACTCCGTTATCGAATGCACGAACGGCGTCCCGTCGCCGTGACGTACGCGCGTTTACACGCCGCCGCAGGCGAACTCGCGGCGCGACTTCGGACCGCGAGCGCACCGGGTGACCGGGTCGCCATCCTCTGCGCGCACGGACTCGACTATGCCGTCGCGTTTCTTGCCTGCCTGTACTGCAATCGCATTGCGGTGCCGCTGTTTCCGGCAGCGGGTTCGCGCAACAGAGAACGGCTGCTGGCTGCCATCGCCGACGCGCGGCCCGCCCTCGCCCTGCTGTCGCACAGTGACTCGACCAGCGAGTCGGTGCTCGGACCACTGCTCGGTCAGGCTTTGCGGCTCCCGGCGGATGTGACTGCGCCGGAAGGTGATTCGGCCGAACCGGTCGTCGATCCGATCCGTGCCGAGCTCGCCTACTTGCAGTACACCTCAGGGTCGACCCAGTCACCCGCGGGCGTCCGGGTCACTCACGCGAACCTGACAACGGCGCTGGAACAACTGCGGCACGCGCTGCAGCCAGCGCCGGACAAGCCCATCCTGACCTGGCTGCCGTTCTTCCACGACATGGGCCTCATCCTCGGCATGTCCCTGCCGCTCTACTGCGGCGTGCCCGGCTTGACCATGGCCCCCGCCGAATTCGTGAAGCGGCCCATCCGGTGGCTGCGTGCCGTGAGCGACTACCGTGCCGGGATCACCGGCGGGCCCAATTTCGGTCTGGCCCTCGCTGTTTCGGCGACGACGCCGGAAGAACGGGCTGGTCTCGACCTGTCCGGGCTCGACATGCTGCTCAATGGCTCCGAGCCGGTCCGCGCCGACGTGCTCACCGAATTCACCGAGGCCTTCGCCGAATACGGATTCCGGCATCGCGCGCATACACCGGGTTTCGGCCTGGCCGAGGCGACGCTCAGCGTCACGGTCTGCGATTGGCGCGAAGAGCCGGTGGCGCACCGCTTCGACCGCGCCGCGCTGGCCGACGGGCGGGCGATTCCGCTGGACGACGGGACCGAACCGCTCATCGGCGCGCCGCTCGTCGGTTGCGGCGCGCCCGCCGGGCAGGACGTGCGCATCGTCGACCCGGTCGGCTGCGTCGAGTTGCCCACCGGCCGGGTCGGCGAGATCTGGGTGGCGGGTGACAATGTGTGCGACGGCTACTACGGCAGGCCGGACGCCACCGCCGCGGCCTTCCACGCCACCATGCCCGGCAGCGACGCCCACTGGCTGCGCACCGGCGACCTCGGCTTCTGGTTCGACAATCAGCTCTACATCGCGGGACGCCGCAAGGACGTCATCGTGGTCGACGGCCGCAATCACTATCCGGCCGATATCGAGGCGACGGTCGAAGCCTGCGCCCCCGAGGTGCGACCCGGGCACGTGACGGCCTTCGGGCACGACGACGGACGTCGCGAAGAACTGGTGGTGGTCGCGGAGTTGGTCACCGTCGAGGCCGTCGAACCGGCCGAGCTGTCGGTGCTTGCCCGCCGGATCCGCACCGCCGTCGCGGCCGCACACGAGGTGCTGCCCGGCGCGGTGATGCTGGTCGAGCCCGGCCGGATTCCCAAGACCACCAGCGGCAAGCTGCGCCGCGGTGAATGCCGGGCCCGCTATATCGCGGGTCATCTCGACCCCGTCGCAATGATCTGAGCGCGCCCGCTGATCGGGTCCGCGGGCCGCGATGATGTCACCCGGTGCCGCTCGCGCTCACTCGTCGGTGCGGCCGAGGAGCCGATCGGTTTCGCGCCGTTCGCGTTTGGTGGGTCGTCCCGACCCGCGGTCACGTCGCGGCATGGTGGCGAGGATTTCGCGGGAGGGTGGCGGCGGGCTGCGGTCGATCAGGCATTGCGCGGCTATGGGGGCGCTGACGCGCTTTGTGATGATCTGCTCGACGATCACGATGCGTTCGACGCCGCTGAGGCGGATACGCACCTCGTCACCGGGCTTGACCGGCTGGGCGGGTTTGGCCGCGGCACCGTTGACGCGGACGTGTCCACCTCGGCATGCCTCGGCGGCAGCGGATCTCGTTTTGAACAGGCGCACGGCCCAAGTCCATGAATCGACTCGGGCCTGCGTCGCAGTACTTTTGTTTCCGCTTGCGCGGATGCCGTTGTCGGCGGGGGCCACGCGTTAGACGATACGGCGTGCGGTGACCACCTGGTCGGGACGGAGGGGGGTGTAGGTGACCGGCTGGCCGGACTGCACCGCATTGAGCAGCTTGCCGTCACCGGCGTAGATGCCGACGTGGCCGCCGCCGTTGGTCACGACGATGTCGCCGGGCTGCAGGTTCTGGAAGGCCACCGGAGCGCCGACGTGCGACTGCTCGAAGCTGGTGCGGGGGAGTTCGATGCCTGCCTGCCGGTAGGCCCACTGGACCAGGCCGGAGCAGTCGAAGTTGGAGGGACCAGCGGCACCCCAGGAGTACATCGCGCCGACCTTGGTCTTGGCGGCGTCGAGCGCGATATCGCTGGCACTGGGAGCTTGGTTGAACAGGCCGGGCATGTTCGGCGCGAAATTGGGGACGCCGGGTGCGGCCTGCTGCGGCGCGCCGGGAACCTGTGCGTTGGGCATGGCCGAAACGGCCTGCTGGATCTGCTGGTTGAGTTGCTGGACCGGCGCTTCGTATTCCTGTGGCACAGGAACATCGAAGTTGCCCAGTCCGGGGATATTGATGGTTGCCGCCATCGCAGGGATCGCGGGCATGGCCCCGGTCGTCGCGGCCACCGCGCCCATCACGAGGGCACCCTTGACGGAATTCGGCAAGCGAGAATCCCGCTGCAAGCTGTGTTTACCCACCGAGCTACGTCTCCGATCTTCGTGCTCTCCCGCCGACCGGGTTCGCTGACCAGAAAATGGCCGCAAGGCATCACCCAGACGAACCTTTGGGTGATCCCGGCACGGCAGCCGGGAAGATGGCCCCGACAGCCGTTAAGGCGGTAACTCCGTGGCGCCGCTTCTCTTTCGAAACGACAGGACTCCACTAAGTCACGAAGAGATTACGATGCCGACGCGGTGTTGTCCAGCGCACAGACCTGCAAGTTTTCCGCAGGCGACAAACTCGCTGGACGAACGCCCGGTTTCCCGACACGCCCGCTGGGTCACGACACGATATCGGCCATCGAGCACCCGTTACCGAACGGCCTGCGGCGGTGCGAATCCGCCGCAAGGAACTCAGGATTCGAGGCCGTTCGGGGACTCGCCGCCGCGTTCGGCGAGCGCCCGCTCGAGTTCGACGATCCGGCGGCGCGCATCGGCGAGCCCGACTTCCAGCTGACCGAGCGCCATCACCAAGGGGCCGACCGCCAGATCCGCCACGAGCTGCGGATCGTCATAGCCGCGCTCTATCGCCACCAGGATGTTGGAGCGAATGCGCCGCGCCACCGTGGCATCCGGTGGAACGTTCCACGATTCGACCACCTCGGCGGTGGTTGGGGTGGGTTCGTCGGACATGCCCCTCCGATACTCGCCGGAAACGCCACCAGCGTAGTGACTTCCGGGCCTATGGCAATACTGCGAGAGCATCGTGCAATACCGACCGCTAGCTATATCTAGGACACGCCGTAGATGGGGACAGATTTCCCGGACGGAACGGGCTACGGTGTTAGGGCATGGACCCCGTGCGGAATCCGTATGCTCCCGGAGCCGGACAGCGCCCACCCGAATTAGCCGGGCGCGACAAGCAACTCACCGCCTTCGACATCGTGCTCGAGCGCATCGCGCGTGGCCGTCCGGAGCGAAGCGTCATGCTCACCGGCCTCCGTGGCGTCGGAAAGACGGTGCTGCTCAACCAACTTCGCTCCGCTGCCATCTCCCGCGGCTGGGGCACCGGCAAGATCGAGGCACGGCCGGACCAGGACCTGCGCCGCCCGCTGTCCTCCGCGCTGCACATGGCCGTCCGCGCGATCGCCATGGCACACCGCAATCCGGAGCGGGTCGACGACTTCCTCGGCATCCTCAAGGCGTTCGCGCTACGCGCCACCGCCGACAAGGGCATGCGGGAACGCTGGCAGCCCGGCATCGACGTGCCCGCGGTCACCGGCCGGGCCGACTCCGGCGATATCGAGATCGACCTGGTCGAGCTGCTGGTCGAGGCGGCCGCGCTGGCCGGCGAGATCGGCGTCGGCATCGCAATTTTCATCGATGAGATGCAGGACCTCGGTCCGGCCGATATCTCCGCGATCTGCGGGGCCTGCCACGAATTGAGCCAGGACGCCGCGCCGCTCATCGTTGTCGGCGCCGGCTTGCCGCACCTGCCCGCCGTGCTGTCCGCCTCGAAGAGCTACTCGGAGCGACTGTTCAGTTATCACCGCATCGATCGGCTCGACCGCGAATCCGCCGATCTGGCGCTGATCGCGCCCGCCGAGCGTGAAGAGGTGAAGTTCACCGACGAAGCCCTGGATGCCCTGTACCACAAGGCCGATGGTTATCCGTACTTCGTGCAGGCCTACGGCAAGGCGGCCTGGGACCAGGCGCCGGAAAGTCCGATCACCGCCGAGGATGTCGAGGTGGCCTCACCGACCGCGGAGGAGGAGCTGGCGGTCGGCTTCTTCGGCTCCCGCTACGAACGGGCAACGCCCGCCGAGCGTGAGTACATGCGCGCCATGGCCGATTTGGCGGGTGACGACGGTCCGGTGGCGACCTCGGCGGTGGCCACCGAACTGGGCCGCAAGCCCGCCTCGCTCTCGCCTGCGCGCGACGGACTGATCAAGAAGGGGCTGATCTACTCGGCCGAGCGCGGCACGATCGGATTCACCGTGCCGCACTTCGGCCGCTATCTGCGCAGCGTCTGAGTCGCCGGACGCCGGCGGATGGGATAGCCCCGGATAACCTTCTCTACCAAGATCATTAGAGATCGATAGAAATCAATCCACCCACAGCCCTACCGGCGAGTAACTAAAGTTCCTACACTCGAATGTGATCCTGATCACGTCCGAGGAGGACATCATGGCGACAGCCGCGAAAGTCGACGCCACCGAAGAACAGGCCCGCGCACTGGTCGAGGAATCCCGCGAAACCAGCTGGGCCAAACCATCGTTCGCCAAGGAGATGTTTCTCGGACGGTTCCGGCTCGATCTGATCCACCCCTACCCCAAGCCCGGCCCGGAGGACGCCGCGCGCACCGAGGCCTACCTGGCCCGGCTGCGGCCGTTCTGCGAATCCATCGACGGTCGCGTGATCGAAGCCGAAGGCCGCATCCCGGACGAGTACGTCAAGGGCCTCGCCGAGCTCGGCTGCTTCGGCCTGAAAATCCCGGAATCATATGGGGGACAGGGTCTTTCCCAGTTCGGCTACAACCGCGCGCTGATGCTGGTCGGCTCGGCCCACCCCAGCCTCGGCGTGCTGCTCTCGGCGCACCAGTCCATCGGGGTGCCCGAACCGCTGAAGCTGGCGGGCACCGCGGATCAGAAGGCGGAGTTCCTGCCGCGCTGCGCCGCGGGGGCGGTCAGCGCCTTCCTGCTCACCGAGCCCGACGTCGGCTCCGACCCGGCCCGGATGGCGAGCACCGCGACCCCGATCGAGGATGGCGACGCCTACCAGCTCAACGGCGTCAAGCTGTGGACCACCAACGGTGTCGTCGCCGAGCTGCTGGTCGTGATGGCCAGGGTGCCCAAGAGCGACGGACATCGCGGCGGCATCTCCGCGTTCGTCGTCGAGGCCGACTCGCCTGGCATCACGGTGGAGCGGCGCAATGCGTTCATGGGCCTGCGCGGCATCGAGAACGGCGTCACCAGGATGCACAACGTGCGGGTGCCGAAGGGCAATCTCATCGGCCGGGAAGGTGACGGCCTGAAGATCGCGCTCACCACCCTCAACGCGGGCAGGCTTGCCATCCCGGCGCTGTGCACAGCGTCGTCGAAGTGGTCACTGAAGATCGCCAGGGAGTGGAGCGCCGAACGGGTGCAGTGGGGCAAGCCGGTCGGCGAACACGAGGCGGTCGGCCAGAAGATCGCCTTCATCGCCGCCACCACCTATGCACTGGAGGCGGCGCTCGACCTATCGGCCGCCATGTGCGACGAAGCCCGCAACGACATCAGGATCGAGGCGGCGCTGGCCAAGCTCTGGGCCAGCGAGATGAGCTGCACGATCGCCGATGAGCTGGTGCAGATCCGGGGCGGTCGCGGGTACGAGACGGCGGCATCGCTCGCGGCTCGCGGCGAACGCGCGGTCGGCGCCGAACAACTGGTCCGCGATCTGCGCATCAATCGCATCTTCGAGGGCTCCAGCGAAATCATGCGGCTGCTGATCGCCAGGGAGATGGCCGACGCGCACATGTCCGCGGCGGGCGCGCTGGTGGACCGCAAGGCCGAATTCAAGGACAAGGCCAAGGCGGCGGTCGGGGCGACCGGTTTCTACGCCAAGTGGTTCCCGCAGCTCGCGGTCGGCGCCGGAACGGTACCCGCGACCTATCCCGAGTTCGGCACGCTCGCCCGGCATCTGCGGTTCATCGAGCGCAGCTCGCGCAAGCAGGCCAGGTCGCTCATGTACGCGATGGGTCGCTGGCAGGCGGGGCTGGAATACCGGCAGAACTTCCTTGGGCGGATCGTCGATATCGGCGCCGAGCTGTTCGCGATGTCGGCCGCCTGTGTGCGGGCCCAGTCGTTGCGTGCCGAGGGAGCGGCGGCGGCCGAAGCCGCGACGGAACTCGCGGACGTCTTCTGCAGGCAGTCCCGGGTCCGGGTGCGCAGGCTGTTCGACGCGCTGTGGGACAACACCGATGATGACGATCGCACGCTGGCCCACGGCGTGCTCACCGGCCGATACACCTGGGTGGAGGAGGGTGTGTTCGATCCAAGCGAGGGGACCGGGCCGTGGATCGCCGAATGGCAGCTCGGCCCGTCGACCGAGCCGAACCTGCTACGCCCGTTCCTGCCGTCCACCCGCAGCCACGCCGGGTCCTGACCGGAGGACGGTCGGCCGCCCACCGGGCGTCACGCTCGATAACGCTGTGCCAGGAGCGTGACGTCCGGCGGGTGCCACCGATCGGTGAATATTCATTGGTATCGGCAAAACACTAGATAGCCGTAGATTTCACAACAAGGGGAGGGCGGTCATTTCGTAGCCGAGACTAGGGGACTCTAGGGAATCCGAAAGATAGCCCAATACTCGGCAAGCGACGATCGGTCAGAGTTATCTAATCGAATCTAGCGCTTAACCTACTGGCCCTTAGATTTCCTGATCGTTTCCGAGACATCTGATCTCGCACGTACATGGGTAACTCACCGGGTACCGGCTGACCTGGCCCACTACAACCGCCGGGCGCCAACGCTTCTGTCGTGGCACCTGAGTCTGGCCTGAATACGCGGAGAGGCGGGCAAGCGTCGGTTGGACAACTTGTCCATAACGGCAGGTATGGGCCGTTAACGCAGCGGAAATGTATATCGACAACCGGGCAGAACGCTCCGCAGGGATGCACCCTCCTCAGGAGAACCTCATGTCCACGATCATCGCCCGCTGCGCCGCCGACTACGACGGTCACCGTGTCACGGTGCCGGCCGAGGACGGCGTGCCACTCGCGGTCCGCGCCTTCGGCACCGATACCGCACCCGTCACCGTGGTGTTCGTGCACGGCCACTGCCTGCGCACCGAATCCTGGTCCTTCCTGCGCGACCAACTGCTTCGTCAGTGGGGCGCCGAGACCAGGATGATCTTCTACGACCACCGCGGCCACGGCGAATCCGGCGAGGCCCACCCGTCGACCTACACCATCGACCAGCTCGCCCGCGATCTCGACACCGTGCTCCGCGCGGTCGCACCGACCGGCCCGGTGATCCTGGTCGGCCATTCGATGGGCGCGATGGTCGTGCTCGCCTACGCCCGGCTGTTCCCGGAGATGATCGGCACCCGCGTCGTCGGCGTCGGCCTGATCGCGGGCGCGGCCAACGGCATCACCGAAGTGGGGCTCGGCCGGTTCCTGAAGCGGCGGGCGGTGAACTCGCTGCAGGTGGCCGTGGTGCGCGCGCCGCGCGTCATGCAGGGCTCCAAGCGGCTGTCCCGTCGGATCTTCGAACCGATCATGCGCGCCGCCAATTCCGGTACCAGAAAGGTGAATCCGCGGATGGTCGCGGTCGCCACGGCCATGCTGAACGACACGCCGCTGCTGACCATGTCGAGCTTTCTCGGCTCGCTGATCACCTTCGACGAGACCGCGTCACTGCACCGGCTCGGCGCCATTCCGGCGCTGGTGCTGGCGGGCACGGCGGACATCGTGGTGCCGTTCGCGCACTCGGTGGTGCTCGCCTCGCAGCTGGCCGGCTCGCAGTTGGTTCCGCTCGAAGGGGCGGGGCACAGCGTGATCTTCGAGCGGGCCGAGGAGGTCGCGGTGTCCATCGTCGGGCTGGTCGATCAGGTTGTCACCAGCATGCGTGGGCAGGGGCCGGAATTCGCCGTCGCCGGATGAGTGCTGGGTCGCGCCGGATCGTCCGGGGCGGCCGATCAGGCGTTCGCACCAGACGCGGCGGACGCGTGTGGGCAACATTTGGGCGAACTGCCGAACTTTGCCAGCCGACGAGCCAGAATCGAATTCTTTCTGTACTGTGTTGTAGATCACGTTGTGTGGTGAGTCACACGACTTGGTGCAGCGCGGTTCCAGGCAGACCATGGAAATACCCGCTACCCACCGAGTTCGCATGTCTGCCAGGAACACAGGAGGTATCGATGACACGCAGCGAAATCGCGGAACTCCGCTACACGGTCGGCCAGCTCCGGCAATCCATCGGCGCACTGCGGGCCCACTACGGCGACGCGAACATGGTGCGGCGGCTGGAGAACGACCTCGAACGGCTCGTCATCGACGCCGACGAACTCGAGCAGTCACCGCCGCCGGAGATCCGCCGCCGCCCCCAGGACACCATCTACGTCCCGGACAGCAAGTCCGACGAGGCGGCCTGGATGGGCGCGCAGGACGAGGGCCTGGGTTTCCACTCCCGCCCGAGGACCACTTAACGCACACTGTCGGATGCGCGGGCCCACTCCGTGCCGGTGGGCCCGCGCATCCTTGCGTCGACCCCACCCATCGGTGAGTCAGGCGCGGTGGCGGCCGAATCGCCGGGACGGGCGGGCACCGTGGAACCGGGCGCCGCGCGGGGTTTCGGCGATGGGATCCGATTTCGCCGATTCGAACAGCGCCGCGATGCCGTGGTCATGGCCGAGTGCGATCGCCTCCAGGCCGTAGTTGCCACCGGTGCGGGCGAGTTCGTGCAGCATCGTGGTCATGATCCGCAGGCCGGTGGCGCCGACCGGATGGCCGAGCGCGATGGCCGAGCCGTTCACATTCAGCCGGTTTCGCGGATCGAAATCCCATTCCCGCGCCAGCGCAAGCACTTCCACCGCGAATCCCTCGTTCACCTCGACCAGATCGATCTCGTCGAGCGCGAATCCGGTGCGCCCGAGCAGCTTTGCGACAGCGGGCGCCGCGCCGAGCGTCGCTGTGTCCGAATCACATCCGGCCGCGGCCCAGCCCACCAGATACGCCATCGGGGTCAGGCCGAGATCGACCAGCCGGTCCTCGGCGACGACGAGACAGGCCGCCGCGCCGTGCCGGTGCGAGCTCATGTTGCCCGCGGTGACGACGCCGTTCGAGACCAGCGGGCGCAACGCGGCCAAGGTGTAGGTGGAGACGTCCTCGCGCACGCCTTCGTCGCGCAGAATCCGGTGTCCTCCGGTGCCTTCGAGGCCGGGATCGGACCAGCCCGGCTCGTCCAGCACGCCGACCGGGATCACCTCGGCGGCGAATGTGCCCTGCCGCCAGGCGCGCGCGGCCTTGCGATGGCTGGCCACCGCGAACTCGTCGGCGGCCGCCCGGCTGATGCCGTAATAGCGGGCCAGTTCCTCGGCATTGGCCAGATCGGACGCGTTCGCCGATTCTCCATGGCAGGCAGCGGCATCCGGGGCGCACTCGACGCCGCCGGCCACCACGACGTCGGCGGCGCCGGTCTGCACCATCATGGCCGCGGTGATCACCGCCTGTAGCCCGCTGCCGCAGCGCCGATCGGTCAGGAAACCCGGAACGGCGAACGGCAACCCCGCGCCCCGCGCGGCAACCCTGCTCAACGCGGGCCCGGTAGCCAGACCGCCGTCGACACACGCCATCGCGACGTCCTCGATGCGCGTCGGGTCGATCCCGGAACGCTCGACCACTGCGGACAGCACCGTCGAAGCCATCCATTCCGGCGGCATTCCGGACAGCGCTCCGCCTTCGATCCCACTGGGCGTCCGGACCGGCGCGACTATCGCCGCTCGTCTCATCTTGGTGCTCCTTCCCCCGGCCGAGTCCGCCGCGACAATGGCATCTGCGCACGTCAGCGGGTGCATCTCGGAAAGAGGTGACCACAGATTTGTTGCCGCCGTGTGACGATCGGCGCGTCGGAATTTCGACTTCGGGTTTCGTTTACGCGGAGACCCCTCGAATCCTGTTCTGTTTTAGACGAGTTCGAAGTGTTTGCGGTCCGTTCACCGCTCGACCACATCGGTTGAAGTGACATCCAATGTGGCGCAAATCACGGGCATCCGGGCGGGTCCGGAATGCCGGGACCCTGCTCGAGCGATAGCGGGGGTGTCGTATGGTGCTGGGCATCACATTCGATTGCGGAGGTAACGATGACCACCCGCACAGCAGACCAGCGAGGCATCCACCAGTGAGTGAGCGCAGCGATCGAACCAAAAACACAGCGCCCTCGGCATTCACGACGGTGCCGAGCGTCAGCGAGGCGCGGTCGTGAGTGCCGCACCGACCGCCGCCACCCCGGAAGCGGGGACCGGCGTCTTCAGCAAAACAAGGGCTCGAATTTCCGAACGTACCCTGCGTACCGATCGATGGTGGATTCCGCCACTGTTCACGGTGCTCGGGCTGGCCGCGTTCGTTATCTACGCGACGATCAGATCCTATGTGCGAACGGCTTATTGGGTTCCGGACTACCACTACCTGACGCCGTTCTACTCACCGTGCCTCAGCACCTCGTGCGTCGAGGGTTCGAGCCACTTCGGCACGCCGTTCGGCGAGCTGCCCGCGATCCTGCCGCTCGGCTTCGTGGTGCTGCCCTTCCTGCTCGGCTTCCGGCTGACCTGCTACTACTACCGCAAGGCCTACTACCGGGCCGTGTGGTTCTCCCCGCCCGCCTGCGCGGTCGCCGAGCCGCACGCCAAGTACACCGGCGAGACCAGGCTGCCGCTGATCATCCAGAACGTGCACCGCTACTTCTTCTATGTGGCCGTGGTGGTTTCGGTGATCAACACCTACGACGCGATCGTCGCGTTCCACGGCAAGGACGGCGGATTCGGCTTCGGCCTCGGCAATATCGTCCTGTGGGTCAACGTGATCCTGCTGTGGGCCTACACCCTCTCCTGCCACTCGTGCAGGCACATCGCGGGCGGGCGGCTCAAGAACTTCTCCACCCATCCGGTGCGCTACTGGTTCTGGACCCAGGTCTCCAAGTTGAACACCCGGCACATGGCGCTGGCCTGGACCACTCTCGGCACCCTCGTGCTGACCGACTTCTACGTCATGTTGGTTGCCAGCAAGACGATTTCGGATCTGCGGTTCATCAACTGATCCGCCCCAACCCCAGGAGTATTCGCGGCCATGCCAGAAGTTGAACGGCACAAGTACGACGTCGTCGTGATCGGGGCCGGTGGCGCCGGATTGCGTGCGGTGATCGAGGCCAGAGAACACGGCCACTCCGTCGCGGTGGTGTGCAAATCCCTGTTCGGCAAGGCGCACACCGTGATGGCCGAAGGCGGCTGCGCCGCATCGATGGGCAATGCCAACGAAAAGGACAACTGGCAAACGCATTTCAAGGACACGATGCGTGGCGGCAAGTTCCTGAACAACTGGCGCATGGCCGAACTGCATGCCCAGGAGGCGCCCGACCGGGTGTGGGAGTTGGAAACCTATGGGGCACTGTTCGATCGAACCGCCGACGGCCGGATCAGCCAGCGCAACTTCGGTGGCCACACCTATCCGCGGCTCGCGCACGTCGGTGACCGCACCGGCTTGGAAATCATCCGCACCATGCAGCAGAAGATCGTCGCGCTGCAGCAGGAGGACTACGCGGCGACCGGCGACTACGAGTCGCGCATCAAGGTCTTCTCCGAATGCACCATCACCGAATTGCTGAAGGACGGGGACCGGATCTCCGGCGCGTTCGGCTACTGGCGCGAATCCGGCCGATTCATCCTTTTCGAAACGCCCGCGGTGGTTTTGGCGACCGGCGGCATCGGCAAGTCGTACAAGGTGACCTCGAATTCGTGGGAGTACACCGGCGACGGCCACGCACTCGCGCTGCGGGCCGGGGCGACGCTGATCAACATGGAGTTCCTGCAGTTCCATCCGACCGGCATGGTCTGGCCGCCGAGCGTCAAGGGCATCTTGGTCACCGAGGGTGTGCGCGGCGACGGTGGGGTGCTGAAGAACACCGAGGGCAAGCGGTTCATGTTCGACTACATCCCGCCGGTCTTCAAGGGGCAGTACGCCGAAACCGAGGAAGAGGCCGATCAGTGGTTGCGCGACAACGATTCCGCGCGCCGCACCCCCGATCTGCTGCCGCGTGACGAGGTCGCGCGCGCGATCAACGAGGAGGTCAAGGCCGGTCGCGGGACTCCGCACGGCGGCGTCTTCCTCGATATCGCCTCGCGCATGCCCGCCGAGGAGATCAAACGCCGGCTGCCCTCCATGCACCATCAGTTCAAAGAGCTCGCGGACGTGGATATCACGGCGGAGCCGATGGAGGTCGGCCCCACCTGTCACTACGTGATGGGTGGTATCGAGGTCGATCCCGATACCGGGGCGGCGACGGTGCCGGGTTTGTTCGCCGCGGGTGAGTGTTCCGGCGGCATGCACGGTTCCAATCGCCTCGGCGGTAATTCGCTGTCGGACCTGCTGGTGTTCGGCCGCCGGGCCGGGCTCGGCGCCGCCGCGTATGTCGAGCAGCTCGGCGCACGGCCGACGATCACCGACGCCGACATCACGGCGGCCGCGAAAGTCGCGCTGGCACCGTTCGACCCGCCTACCGAGGGCACGGGAGAGAATCCGTATACCCTGCACACCGACCTGCAGCAGACGATGAACGACCTGGTTGGGATCATCCGCAAGGAACACGAGGTGCGCGAGGCGCTCAGCAAGCTCGCCGAACTGCGCGCCCGGTTCAAGCAGGTCACCGTCGAGGGTCACCGCCAGTTCAATCCTGGTTGGCACCTCGCGCTGGACCTGGAGAACATGCTGCTGGTCAGCGAGTGCGTCGCGAAGGCGGCATTGCTGCGCACCGAAAGTCGGGGCGGGCACACCCGCGACGATCATCCGTCGATGGATCCCGCCTGGCGGAACCAGCTGCTGGTCTGCTCGGTGGATCCGAGCACGGCGGGGGAGACCATCCCTGACGTCACTGTGACGCCGAAGGCGCAGACCCCGATGCGGCCGGAACTGCTCGCCCTTTTCGAACTCGGCGAGCTCGAAAAGTACTACACCCCGGCGGAAATCGCCGGGCACCCGGCGGCGGCCGGGACATCGACAGAGCGAGAGGCGTAGCGATGGGTTACGACGCCAAATTCCGCGTATGGCGCGGCGACCTCGACGGCGGCGAACTGCACGACTTCACCGTGCCGGTGAACGAGGGCGAGGTGGTGCTCGACATCATCCACCGGTTGCAGGCCACCCAGGCGCCGGACCTGGCGGTGCGCTGGAACTGCAAGGCGGGCAAGTGCGGTTCCTGTTCGGCCGAGGTGAACGGGCGGCCGCGGCTGCTCTGTATGACGCGGATGTCCACCTTCACCGAGGCCGAGGTCATCACGGTGACCCCGATGCGCACCTTCCCGGTGGTCAAGGACCTGGTCACCGACGTGTCCTTCAACTACCAGAAGGCCAGGGAGATACCGTCGTTCACGCCGCCCGCGGATCTGAAGCCGGGCGACTACCGGATGAAGCAGGTCGATGTGGAGCGCTCCCAGGAGTTCCGCAAATGCATCGAATGTTTCCTGTGCCAGAACACCTGTCACGTGGTGCGTGACCACGAGGAGAACAAGACCTCGTTTGCCGGGCCGCGGTTCCTGATGCGGATCGCCGAATTGGAGATGCATCCGCTGGATGTCGCCGATCGGCGCGACCTCGCCCAGGACGAGCAGGGACTCGGCCTCTGCAATATCACCAAGTGCTGCACCGAGGTCTGCCCGGAACATATCAAGATCACCGACAATGCCTTGATCCCGATGAAGGAGCGCGTGGCCGATCGTAAGTACGATCCGCTGGTGTGGTTGGGCAACAAGCTTTTTCGTCGCTGACGCCGATGACAACCGGCCGAGTTTCAGGCTCGGCCGGTTGGCGCACCCGTCATAACATCGCCACCACGCCGACGGCGACCACCCACACCAACACGCCGACGAACAGAGCCGACAGCAGTGAGCCGGTGAGGATGTAAACGCCGATCGAGGTCACCGCGAACAGCAGCGCGACGATCAGCCATTCCACCCAATCCCCAGGCCGCAATTTCTTGTACCGGGAGTGGGAACCTTTGAGCCCACGGTCCACAAAAAATTAACTACCCAAAAGATCTCCGGGCGAAACCGGGTTTGTTGCCGGATCTGAACCGTTTTGTGATCTTGTTGATCCGCGTGGTGCGGGACACGGTAAGGCCCGGCGCGCACAGGACGCTGCCGGGCCCACGCGCGCTATTCCGGGCGGTCGAACTCGCCGTCGTGCACACCGGCGGTGAACGCGGCCCATTCCGCGGGCGTGAAGATCAGTACGGGCCCGTCGGGGTTCTTGCCGTCGCGCAGGCCGACGTGACCATCCGCGAGCTGCGCCACCTCGACGCTGTCGTTGCCCGCGCCCGCACCGGCCTTGCGCCACGTCGCTCCGGTCAGGTCGACATTCGCGCCACTATTGATACTCACGACTTCTCCTCGCCTGCGCTCGATGTCGCTGCTCGCGCCATACTCACGAACGGCTGAATTCGCCGTCCGTCACTCCGGCGGTGAACGTATCCCATTCCGCGGGACCGAAAACCAGAGCCGGGCCACCGGGGTTCTTGCTGTCGCGCACACCGACATGTCCGCCGTCGAGGAAAGCGACCTCGACGCAATCCTTGCTGCCGCTGCGCGTGCTCGTAAACCACTGCGCCCCAATAAGATCGATACTCATGCCGCAAACTCCTTCGCTATCTGCCGGAGCAGATGTCTGCTGGTTTGTATATCCAGCGCGGCGCGCTGGAGGCACTCGTGTGCCCGATGATACCGCTGCACATCGACCGGTCTTTCGAGGTAGAGATCGCCGGTAAAACCCTCCACATACACCACGGGTGGCTCTACCGGCTGCCCCTTGCTATCGGTACCGAACTCCAGAATGGTGAACGGTCCAGTTGAATCTCCGAGCGGAATGCCGGCCGCGAACGGCAGAATACGCACCGAAACATTGTCACTGGTACTCAAATCGGCAAGATGTCGTAGCTGCGCCGCCATCACTTTGGCGCCACCGACCACGCGGCGCAAGACCGACTCGTGCAACACCACGGCGACGGTGGCCGGCGAGGCCTTCCTGGTGATCAATGCCTGCCGTTGCATCCGCAGCTGCACGCGCCGCTCCAACTCGGCGGCGGTGTCATCCGGGTAGCCGAGCCGGTGCAGCGCCCTGGCGTAGTCCGCGGTCTGCAGCAGGCCGAGCACCAGCTCGGATTGGTAGGAGCTCAGCTGCTGGGCCGAGGCCTCCAAACCCACATAGACGTCGAAGTTTTCGGGGATCAGGTCGCCGTAGGCGTGCCACCAGCTCTTGACCGCGGCCTGCTGGGCCAAACCCTTGAGACCATCGGCCAGCTCGTCGGGGATGCCATAGATGCGGCACAGTTCCTGGATGTCGATGGTGCGGATGCGATCGGCTTGACCCTTCTCCAGGCGTTGCAGAGTGCTTGCGCCCCACTCCATCAGCCGGGACGCCTCGGCGATGGTCAGTCCCGCCTGGGTGCGCCAGTCGCGGAGATATCTGCCTAGTTGCCGGCGCGGTAAGGTGGAGGAGGCGCTGTCGGTACCGGTCGGTTTGTCAGACCATCCGGACGCTCGCTCCGAACTCGTTGACGCTCTTGCCGAACTCGCTGACACAGCACGCTCCGTTCTGTGTTCGGCTGCTCACCCGTGGTTTTCCGGGGGCAACCAGCAAGCTCGGTTCCCCGTCACTTCGCTTGGGCAGCGGGCTCTTTCGTCCACTATGGAGAATCCTCCCCTCCCGGCTGGTTTTCGTGCTGGGAATTCGCGCGAAATCTTTGGATATCCATCGCGGGCGTTGTTTCATGCATCCGGCAATGGTGTGCTGGAAGTATGCCCGGAGGCTCGAACGCCCGCAGTGGCGTCGCCGCGAAACCTCCGGGCACTCACCAGGAGTCGCCCGCAGGAACGAGGAGTCATGGCTGTACATGTCATAGCGTCGTCCTTGATGACCAGCGATCTCACCGCGCATCGAGCACGCAGCGTCGGCCACGGGAGCTGGGTGGTTTCCTACCTCCCCGGCCGCACCCTGACGTGCGCGCAAGCCGTTGCCGCATTGCGGGTTGCCGAAGTGGTGCCGACCCTGCTCGACGTCGTCGGTGAGCTCGCCGACGAGGTCGGGCTGACCGCGCTGGAGGCGGTCGGGATGGCCGTGCGGCAATCCTCCTGGGCCGACGATCACCCAGCGCCGACTCGACATCGTCGGCCCAAGGACCGGCACGAGGCGGGAGTCGCCTGATGCAACTCACCAACCTGAATATGCATGTGGCCGCGATGTTGGCGTGCGGGACCGATCCCGGCGTGATGACCAACGAACAAGCGCACGCGGCAATGCAATTACACCTCGATTGCACCGTCGACCGTTGCCTGGTCCGCCGCCGGGCCCGGACCACGCTGGTAGAAGCGGGTAAGTGCGTGCTCGACGAGCGCGCGCTGCCGTCCTGAGGGCACTCGGCACCCGACCGAAACAGCCGCGATCCGATACCGTTCTCTGCGCGACGAGGCATGTGGGCGTGTGAGAGGCGAAGTCTGGTGTTGATGAGGCTGTTCCGAGGTTCGGTGGCAGTGCTGGCGGTTTCGGTGCTGACCGCCGTGCCGGTCAGTGGTTACGGCAATGCCGCGCCGGGCACCGACGCGGGCTCGACCGGGATGGACCGGTTCTACCGCCAAGAACTCCACTGGAAGCCCTGCGGAATCGCCAATCTGGACAAAGCCGGTGGCGAGTGCGCGGACGTGCTGGTGCCGCTCGACTACAGCAGGCTCGACGGCCGGACGATGACCGTGGCGATATCGCGGGTCAAGGCCACCGATCCGGCTCGGCGGCAAGGGATTCTGCTGGGCAATCCGGGCGGGCCCGGCGGGGAAGGGCTGGACAGCGTCGACCTGCTCGGTGACGTGCTGACGCCGGAGGTGCTGGCCACGCACGACCTGATCGGGATGGATCCGCGCGGCGTCGGGGAGTCGGGGCGCAGCCCGCGCTGCGGTTGGCCGGTCGGCGAGATGATCCGGTCGGCCGGTCTGGACCCGCTGGGTTTCGTGCACGACACCGTGCAGTCGGCGGGCATGGCGGCGGGGTGCCTGATCCACGACCCGGAGATGATGCGGCAGTTCACCACCCGTAATACCGCTCGGGACATGGATGTCGTCCGTGGTGTGCTCGGCGAGCAGAAGATCGACTACTTCGGGCTGTCCTACGGCACCTACCTCGGCGCGGTGTTCACCCAGATGTTCCCGGAACGCAGCGGACGGATCGTACTGGACAGCGCGATCGATCCGGACCGGTACTGGGCGGGACTGGTGCAGGACTGGGGTCCGGCGGACGAGATCGCGTTGGACGACTGGGCGGCATGGGCCGCGACCAAGGACGACACCTACCACTTCGGGTCGACGCCGCAGCAGGTGCGGACGACGATCGAGGACCTGGTCCGGGCCGCGGCGCGGCAGCCGATCGTCATCGACGGCTTCGCTGTCGACGATCACTGGCTGCCGTTCGTGCTGCACGGACTGCTGACGAATTTCCGGCTGAACGTGGCGATGGCCGAGACGGTGCGGGAGATCGCCGATGCCGCGGGCGGTCCGCCGACGGCGGCACGCTCGCCGCGGCTCGGCGCCATCCTGAAGGCGTTGCGCGACGGCGAGAACTCGGCGCTGGCGCAGATCGCCTGTGGCGACGTCGGGGTGCCGCGCGATCCGGGCTGGTACTGGCGCAACATCGAGGAGAGCCGGGCCACCCAGCCGGTGTTCGGGGCGATGGCGAGCAATATTCAGCCGTGCGCGTTCTGGCCGAGTCCGGTCGAACCCGCGACCGTTGTGCGCAATGCGGTACCCGCGCTCATTCTGAGCGCGACAGGCGACCCCCGTACTCCGTACGTCCATGCGCGCAGGCTGCACGAGTACATGTCCGAGTCGCGACTGGTCACCTTGCAGGATGTCCGCATTCACCTGACCTTCCGGCCGGGGCTGAGCAGCTGCGTGAACGACGCGATCAATACCTATCTCGGTACGGGAACGCTGCCCGCCGAAGATATGACGTGCTACGCCGACCCGTCGACGCAGTAGGCGGGTGCTGCTGGTCGGCCCGATGACCGGATGTCATCGGGCCGGTGGGTCAGGCCGCGACGGGTGCGGAATCGTCGGCGAACTGGGTGCGGTACAGCTCCGTGTACCGGCCTTCGGCCGCCAACAGCTGGCTGTGCGTGCCGCGCTCGATGATTCGGCCGTCCTCCAGCACCAGGATCTGATCGGCGGCGCGGATGGTGGACAGGCGGTGCGCGATCACCAGGGCCGTCCGGCCATCCAGCGCTTCCGAGAGTGCTTCCTGGACAGCGGCTTCGGAGGTTGAGTCGAGCGAGGCGGTGGCCTCGTCGAGGATGACCACGCGCGGCTGCTTGAGCAGCAGGCGGGCGATGGTCAAGCGCTGGCGTTCACCGCCGGAGAGCCGGTAGCCGCGTTCGCCGACCACGGTGTCCAAGCCGTCCGACAGGGATTCGACCAGATCGCGTAACCGAGCCCGCTGCAAGGCATCCCACAGTTCGGCCTCCTGTGCCTCTGGCCGGGCGAGCAGCAGGTTCGCCCGGATGGTGTCGTGGAACAGGTGCCCGTCCTGGGTGACCAGGCCGACGGTCTCCCTGATCGACTGGGTGGTCAACTCGCGCACGTCTGTTCCGTTCAACCGCACCGCGCCGCTGTCCACGTCGTAGAGGCGGGAAACCAGCTGGGCGATAGTCGATTTGCCCGCACCCGACGAGCCGACCAGCGCGATGAGCTGGCCGGGCTCGGCGCGCAGCGACACCTTGTGCAGCACGTCGACGCCGCCGCGGGTGTCCAGGGTTGCGACGTCCTCCAGCGAGGCCAGCGACACCTTGTCGGCGGACGGGTACCCGAAGGTCACATTGTCGAGTTCGACGGCGACCGGTCCCGCCGGCACCGGCACCGCGTCCGGCGCGTCCTCGATCAGCGGCCGCAGATCGAGTACCTCGAAGACCCGCTCGAAGCTCACCAGCGCGGCCATGATCTCCATCCGGGCGCTGGCCAGCGCGGTCAGCGGCGTGTAGAGCCTGGTCAGCAGCAGCGACAACGCCACGACGGCACCCGCGTCCAGCTGCCCGCGCAGCGCGTACCAGCCGCCGAGTCCGTAGACCAGGGCCACCGCCAGCGCCGAAACCAGGGTGAGCGAGGTGACGAACACGGTCTGCAGCATCGAGGTGCGCACGCCGATATCGCGCACCCGCCGGGCACGCAGCTCGAACTCGCCGGATTCCTGCCGCGGTCGGCCGAAGAGCTTCACCAGCGTGGCGCCGGGCGCGGAGAACCGCTCGGTCATCTGCGTGCTCATGGCGGCGTTCAACTTGGCCGCCTCGCGCTGCATGTCGGCCAGCCGGTTACCCATCCGCCGAGCGGGAAGAACGAACACCGGCAGCAACAGCAGCGCGAGCAGGGTGATCTGCCAGGAGATGCTTAGCATCACGCCCAATGTGAGTGCGAGGGTCACCAGATTGGCCACCACGCCGGACAACGTGTCACTGAACGCGCGCTGGGCACCGATCACGTCATTGTTCAACCGGCTGACCAGCGCACCGGTGCGGGTCCTGGTGAAGAAGGCGATCGGCATCTTCTGCACGTGATCGAAGACCGCGGTCCGCAGGTCCAGGATCAGACCCTCGCCGATGCGCGAGGACAACCAGCGGATGGCCAGCCCGAGCGCGGCGTCGAAGACCGCGATCGCGCCGATGATCAGCGCGAGCTTGACCACGACCGTTGGCGCCGCGCCGCCGACGATGTTGTTGACCACCCGGCCCGCCAGCACCGGCGTGGCCACCGCGAGCAGCGCGGACACCACACTGAGCAGCAGGAACACCCCGATGCGGCGGCGATGCGGCGCGGCGAACCCGACAATGCGCCGGGCCGTGGCCATGCTGAACGGCCGCTGCTCCTTGGGCGCGTTGGCCCGCCGATAGATCTGACTCCACGCCACCGATTCGATACTCACGTAGAACTCCCTCTCGCTCCCCACCCCATCAAAGCCGTCGCCACCGACACTAAGACCTCAACAAAGGTTGAGAGCAAGCCAATCCCACCCCACCCGAATTCCCCGCACAGCGAAATTCCAACGACGCTTAGGCTGGCGTGGTGAGCGAGGACCGGGTGGTGGCGGCGCTGGGCGGCAGGATCGGCGGCGAGGTCGATGCGTCGGCGCGTCGGCGCGCCGAGTATTCGGCGGACGCCTCCAACTATCGGGTGCCGCCCCGGGCGGTGGTGTTTCCTCGCACGGACGAGGATGTGGCGGGCACCCTCGAATTCGCCAAGGACAACGGGCTGTCGGTAACCGCGCGGGGCGGTGGCACCTCGGTTGCGGGCAATGCGGTCGGCCCCGGGCTGGTGCTGGACTTCAGCAGGCATATGCATCGGATCCTGGCAGTGGATCCGCAGACGCGGGTCGCCCGGGTACAGCCCGGTGTCGTGCTTTCGGAGTTGCAGCGCACGGCTCGACCACACGGGCTGCGGTTCGGGCCGGACCCGTCCACGCAGAATCGCTGCACCCTCGGCGGCATGATCGGCAACAATGCCTGCGGGCCGCGCGCCGTCGCCTGGGGCCGCACCTCGGACACGGTGCGGGAACTGCGCATTCTCGACGGCAGCGGTGTCGAGCGGACGCTCGCGGACGACCTGTCCGTGCTGCCCGGGCTCACCGAGTTCACGAGGGCGAACCTCGCGGTGTTGCGCACCGAGCTGGGTCGCTTCGAGCGGCAGGCCTCCGGCTATGGGCTGGAACATCTACTGCCCGAACGTGGTTCGGCGGTGGCGAAGGCCTTCGTCGGGTCCGAGGGCACCTGCGGGCTGCTGCTCGACGCGACGGTCGAGCTGGTTCCACTGCCGAAGGCCACCGTGCTGACGGTGCTCGGCTACCCCGATATCGCCACCGCCGCGGACGATGTCGCCGCCGTGATGGCGTGCGCGCCGACCGCGGTCGAGGGCATCGACGCGCGGCTCGTCGATGCCGTCCGCGCCCATCGCGGCACCGTCCCGGACCTGCCGCGCGGCGGCGGGTGGCTGTTCGTGGAGACGGTGGGCGACACCCCCGCCGAGGCCGTGGCGGTCGCCGAACAACTGCGCCGGTCCGTCGACGCGCTCGATTCCCGCATCGTCACCGATCCCGCTGCCGCGGCGGCACTCTGGCACATCCGCGCCGACGGCGCTGGCCTGGCCGGTCGCACGCCGAACGGCCACCCGGCCTGGCCGGGCTGGGAGGACGCGGCGGTGCCGCCGCAGCGGCTCGGCGCCTACCTGCGGGATTTCGCCGACCTCACGCGCGAGCACGGGGTGGACGGCTTGCTGTACGGCCACATCGGTGACGGCTGTATCCACGTCCGGCTGGATCTACCGATCGCCGATGCCCCGCAACGCTTTCGGCGCTTTCTGTTCGACGCCGCCGAACTGGTTGTGCGGCATGGCGGTTCGCTGTCCGGCGAGCACGGCGACGGCCGGGCTCGGTCGGAACTGCTCTCGCTCATGTACTCCCGTCCGGTGCTCGACGTATTCGCCGGATACAAGGCCCTTTTCGATCCGGACGATGTGCTCAATCCCGGCGTGCTGGTCGAGCCGCGACCGGTCGATGCCGACCTGCGGGTGGCCGAGCTGCCACTGGTCCACGCTGCGGGCGGCTTCGCGTTCCCGCACGACAACGGCGATATCGGTACGGCAGTGCACCGCTGTGTTGGTGTCGGCAAGTGCCGCGCCGATACGCGGGCCGCCGGTGGCTTCATGTGCCCGTCCTACCTGGCCACCCGGGACGAGAAGGACAGCACCAGAGGCCGGGCCAGGGTATTGCAGGAAGTGGTGCGCGGCGAGCTGCCGTGGTCGTCCGACGCGGTCGCCGAATCCCTGGATCTGTGCTTGTCCTGCAAGGCTTGTCGGTCGGATTGCCCGGCGGGCGTCGACGTGGCCACCTACAAGGCCGAGGCGTTGTATCGCCGCTATCGGCACCGCCCTCGGCCGCTCGATCACTACTCGCTGGGTTGGCTGCCGCGCTGGCTGGCCGTCGCGACCCGCCTACCGCGGGCCGCCAACGCGCTGGCCGAGGTCGTCGTGCTGCGCCGAATCGGGTTGCGCGCGGCGGGTATTGATCCGCGCCGCGAGGTGCCGCGACTGGCGGATCGTAGTTTCCGGCGGATCTGGCGCGACCTCGGCGGCGTCGCACCGCCCATGGGGTCGGCGGGTGCGTCGGAGGACAACCCACGCACCGGTGCGGCAATGACCGAGACGCAGAGTCCAGCCAGCACCTCGGGGGACAGTGCCGATCGACCCGAGGTGATGCTGTGGATCGACACCTTCACCAACGCCTTTGATCCCGAGATCGCGCTGGCCGCGGCGCAATTGGTGCAGTCGCTCGGTTACCGGGTGCGCATTCCCGTCCGGCGGGTGTGCTGCGGACTCACCTGGATCAGCACCGGCCAGTTGGATGGGGCTCGCACACGCCTGCGTGCCACGCTGGACGCGCTCGATGAGCACGTGCGAGAAGGCGGCATCGTGGTCGGCCTGGAACCGTCCTGCACCGCCGTGCTGCGCTCGGATCTACCCGAGCTGCTACCGGACGACCCGCGCGCGGCGGCAACGGCGCAGGCTGTACGCACCCTTGCCGAATTCCTGGCCGAACAACCGAACTGGGAGCCACCGCACCGGCCCGGCCGAACAGTGGTGGTTCAGCCGCATTGTCACCAGCACGCGATTCTCGGCTTCAATGCCGATCGCCAGGTGTTAGCCACAATGGGTATCAATGTGACTGAAATCACCGGATGCTGTGGGCTGGCGGGAAACTTCGGAATGCAGAACGGCCATTACGACATTTCGGTCGCGGTAGCGGAGAACGGTTTGTCGCCCGCATTGCGCACCGCCGGGGAGGATGCGGTATTTCTCGCGGACGGCTTCTCCTGCCGTACCCAGGCCGCCCAGCTGGCCGGTCGCCGGGGCCGCCATCTGGCGCAGTTCCTGTTGGAGCAGTGAGACTTTCGCGCGCTCGCCGAGCCGACGGGCACGGCGAGTGCGCGATACCGGTCAGCTGCCGAATGGCAGTGTGCCTGGCGGAATCTGGTAACCCGAGCTACCTGCGGAAACGCCACCCCAGGCGTTGAGCAACCAGTTGAGCAAGTTGGTGATCATTCGATACCTCCATGTGGCGACTGCCAGCTGTTTGCCGATCGGAACCAATATCGCCACGTCCATTCTTCGCGTTACAAAATACCGTGGACCTGCTGTCATGCGGAATCGGCATCGAAAAACGATGAATTCGGTTGTGGGCAAGTGGTTCCCGATCGACTGCGGACGGGCACGCATTCCGCCGCACGCCATCGGGCAGAATGGTCCGATGCGTAACGCGATGGTCGAGCCGGAGGTGGACCCAACCGGTCTGGCCAGGACCGTGACGTCCGACCGTCCGATCGACTTGGCGTGCACCATCGCGCCGCTGCGCCGTGGCGCCGGCGACCCGTGCCATCAGACCACCCGCGACGGTGCGCACTGGCACGCCTCACGCATGTCGTCGGGCCCCGTCACCTACCGGCTGACCCAGTCCGGGCCGTGCGCGGTGCACGGACAAGCGTGGGGGCCGGGTGCCCAGGAATTCCTCGACGGCCTCGATCACATGCTGTGCCTGGACGAGGATCTGGACGGCTTCGTCCCGGACCACCCGAAGCTCGTCGAGGCGCATCGCCGCTTCCCCGGCTTGCGGATGTTGCGTACCGGCTTGGTCTTCGAGGCGTTGGTGCCCGCGGTGCTGGAGCAGAAGGTGCACACCATCTCGGCCCGTGGTTCGTGGCGAAAACTGGTGCGGCAGTTCGGCGATCCCGCGCCGGGCCCGGCACCGGAGGGCCTGCGGCTGCCGCCCGACGCCGACACCTGGCGCCGGGTCCCGTCCTGGGCTTTCCACCGCGCCAATGTCGGGCCGCAGCGGGCGCAAACCATCGTGCGGGCCGCCCGGGTGGCGAGCTCACTGGAACGGGCGGCGGGTGTCGACCCGGCCGAGGCCGCCCGCAGGCTGCGCAGCATCCCCGGCATCGGTGTGTGGACCGCCGCCGAGACCGCTCAGCGCGCCTTCGGCGACGCGGATGCGTTGTCGGTCGGCGACTTCAACCTCGCGGCCATCATCGGCTGGACCCTGCTCGGCCACCCCATCGACGACGACACCATGGTCGAATACCTGGAACCGCTTCGCCCGCACCGCTATCGAGCCGTCCGGCTACTGGAGATCAGCGGCCAGGCGCACAAGCCGAAATTCGGCCCGCGCACCCCACTGACCGACCACACCTGGCACTGAAACGAGCTGGGGCTCAGCCCCGGTGTAATCGGGCTCAGCCCCGGTGTAATCGGGCTCAGCCCCGGTGTAATCGGGCTCAGCCCCGGCTTGATCGAGTTCAGCCCCGGCTCAATCGAGTTCAGCCACCGGCGTAATCGGGCTCAGCCCCGGCGGGCGTTCAGTCCGTCCAGGACGCGATCCAAGCCGTAGCGGAACTTCCGGTCCCGGCGCTCGGTCGGGTTCATGTCCCAGTCGTCCTGCTGGAACCTCGGATAGTCCTTGGCCGCCTCCTCGGCGGCGGGTCGCAATTGGTCGATCAGCTCCTGTTCCGTCTGGCCGGTCCGGGCCAGCAGTGCGAGCCAAGCCGCCTCGCTGATCCCCATCCCGACGACATAACTCATCACGGCACTGATGGCGTCGCCCGCCTCCGCCGCCGGAAAGCCGCCCGCTTCGAATAGCCCGACCAGACCGTCGTTGAGACGCATGACGTTCGGGCCGAGGTAGGACAGCCCGACCTGGCCGAGCGTCGACGCCATCCACGGGTGCCGCAGGATCATCGCGCGCATGCTTTCGGCGCAGGTCTCGGTTGCCGTGCGCCAGTCCGCCGGATCGGCGATCTCGGGCACCCGGATCTCGCCGTAGACCTCGTCGACGACCAGCTCAATGAGCTCGTCTCGATTGGCGACGTGCCGGTAGAGCGAGGTCGCACCGGCATTCAGCCGGGCGCCGAGCTGGCGCATCGTCAGCGCTTCCATGCCTTCGGAATCCAGCAAGCCGACCGCCTCGGCGACGATCTGTTCCCTGGTCAGAGCCGGTTGTTCGCGGCCACGGCGCGGTCGCGTCCATACCGATCCGATCTGCTGCTTTTCGACGGCCACGTCGACTCCTTCCGTTGCCACCGAGCATAGCGCACGATGTTCGCACTTGCGTACAGCCAGAAACGATGCGTACTGTGTTCGCAACAAGAGAACACCGTACGCAACACCGTGAGAAGAGAGTTTCCGATGGACGCGATGGACACCCGCAATCCGAAGCGCTGGTGGATTCTGATCGTGCTGTGCCTCAGCACGCTGGTCCTGGTCATCGACAACTTCGTGCTGGCCGTGGCGGTACCGCCGCTGGCCGAGGACCTGAACGCGAGCGCACAGGACATCCAATGGATCCTGGATTCCTACATCCTGGTGTTCGCGGGCCTGCTGCTCACCTCAGGCAGTCTCGCCGACCGGTTCGGCAGGCGCCGGGTGATGATCATCGGTCTGGTGTTGTTCGGCGTGGCTTCACTCGGCGCCACGCTGGCCACGAGCGCGATCGAGTTGATCGCGGCGCGCACGGTGATGGGCATCGGTGGCGCGCTGGTGCTGCCGAGCACGCTGTCCATCCTGATCACCGTGTTCGACGACGCGGAACGGCGCAAGGCGATGAGCTTCTGGAGCGCCGCCTCGGTGCTCGGGCTGGTCGGCGGACCGGTGCTCGGCGGCGTGCTGATCGCGCACTTCTGGTGGGGCGCGGCGTTTTTGATCAACATTCCGGTGGCCGCCATTGCCATTGTCGCCGCGCTGGTGCTGATGCCGGAATCGAAGGGACCGTGGACCGCGCCGGACGTGCCGGGTGCGCTGCTGTCGATGATCGGGATGACCGCGCTGGTGTGGACCATCATCGAATTCCCCAAGGGCGGTTTCGATCACGCTTCCACGCTGATCACGATGGCCGTCGCCGTCGTCAGTCTGGTCGCCTTCGTGGTGTGGGAGAAGCGGGTCGAGCATCCGATGGTTCCGCTGAACCTGTTCCGCAACCGTGACTTCGCCGGTGGCAGCCTGTCGCTCACCCTGGTCCAGGTCGCCAACGGCGGGCTGCTGCTCGTGCTGACCCAGTACCTGCAGTTCGTGCTCGGCTACTCGCCCACCGAGGCCGGATTGGCCTTCATCCCGATGATGGCCGCCTCCATCGTGTTCAACGGGCTCGGCGCGGGCCTTGGCAGCAAGGTCGGCAACCGCACGCTTGCCGTCACCGGCATGCTGGTCTCGTCCGTCGGTCTCGGCCTGCTGGCCGGACTCGGCCCGGACAGCGGCTTCGGCGTGCTCACCGTCGCGCTGATCGTGCTCGGGGCCGGTGCCGGCTTGGCGCAGCCCGCGGCGATCGCCGCGCTGATGGGCGCCGTTCCAGCGGAGCAGGCGGGTGTCGGGTCCGCGCTGAACGACACCATTCAGCAGGCGGGCGCCGCCCTCGGCATCGCGGTGCTCGGCAGCATTCTGGCCAGCACCTTCACCGGCAACATGCCGGATTCGGCCCCCGAGATCGCCCGCACCTCGATCGGCGACGCGCTGGCCCTGGCCGCCCGCACCGGCGACACCGAGCTGGTCGCGGTCGCCCGGGAGGCCTTCACCACCGCCATGTCGACCAGCTTCCTCGCTGGTGGCACCGGAATCTTGGCCGGTGCGATCGTCGCGCTGATCGTCATGCGCAACAACAAGACCGCCCCGGCGGACGTGGATGGCCCGCTCGAAGAGGCGGCACTGGTCAAGTAGGACAACCGAATTCAGCGAAAACCTGCCCGATCAGCACTGCTGGTCGGGCAGGTCTTTTCGGTCCGTTCAGAATTCGCCGAGGACGCTGAAAACGGTACGGCCGGTGTGGGTGCCGCCGAGGATGGACTGCAGGACCTTCGACGCGTCGGTGACCGGCGCGAACTGGGTCAGCGTCGAAAGGTGCTGTGGTCGAAGCTCATTGCCGAGGCGGGTCCACAATTCGCGGCGCTTCTCGATCGGCACGAAGGCGGAGTCGATGCCGAGCAGGGCGACGTTGCGCAGGATGAACGGCATGACTGTGGTCGGCAGGTCGGAACCGCCGGTCAGTCCGCTGACCGCGACCGCGCCGCCGTAGCCGATGGCGCTGAGGATGTAGGCGAGCGACTTGCCGCCGACACTGTCCACCGCCGAGGCCCACCGGGCCTTGGTCAACGGCCGCGGCTTGGCTTCGGGATCCTCGGGCAGGCGGCCGATGACCTCGTTGGCGCCGAGTTCGCTGAGCAGATCGCCCGCGTCGGTCTTGCCGGTGGAGGCGACGATCTCGTAGCCGAGGCCGGACAGGATGTCGATGCTCACGCTGCCGACACCACCGGTCGCACCGGTGACCAGCACCGCGCCCGCCTCCGGGGTGAGTCCCCGGTCGAGCAGGGCTTGCACGCTCAGCGCCGCGGTGAAACCGGCGGTGCCGAGCGCGGCGGCGTCCCGCGGGCTCAGGCCGTCGAGCTTCACCACCCAGTCGGCGGGCACCCTGGCGTACTCGGCGTACCCGCCGTGGTGCGCGACCCCGATGTCGTAGCCGTGTGCGACCACCAGGTCGCCGGGGGCGAAATCGTCGTCCTCGGAGGAGACCACCTCGCCGGTGATATCGATGCCGGGAATGATCGGATATTTCCGCACCACCCCGCCGCCGGGTGTGATCGCCAGCCCGTCCTTGTAGTTCGCGCTGGAGAAGTGCACCTTGATCGTCACCTCACCCGGCCCGAGGAATTCCTCGCCCACCTCCTGCTTGGTGAGAACGATCCCGCCGTCAGATTCATGCGCCACCATCGCCCAGAACTCCATGCCGACGAGCATACGAGCGTTGCCGCCCACCTGGACAGATCCCGACGTCTGTCGCACGCCCGCGTTGTCGGGGTGCACAGCTTGTGTGTGCGGCTGACACAGACGGGATGCGGACTACTCCGGGACGAGTTCGAGGCGGACGCCGAGGAGGCGGACGGGGCGGTCGATGTCGAAGCGGTCGATGATGCGGAGCGCGGTTTCGGCGATTTCGGCGGGATCGATGGTGGGCGCTGGCAGCTTTTCTTGTTTGCTCCGGGTGAAGAAGGTGTTGGTCCGGACGGTCACCGAGACCCGGGTGCCGATGCGGCCCGCTTCGGCCATTTCCTCGGCGACCTCGGTGGCCAGCCGCGCGACCTGGTCGCGAATCTCGGCCGGATCGGTGAGGTCACGAGGAAAGGTTTCGGACTTGCTGCGGCCCACCGGGACTCGCGGTTCGGTGGTGACGTCGGTGTCGCCTTTGCCGTGGCCGAGGACCCAGAGGTGGGGCCGGTCGTCGGGCCGAATTCGGCGGCCAGGCGCTGCCGGTCGGCGGCCATCAGGTCGGCGACGGTGCTGATGCCGAGGTCGGCGAGGCGACTGGCGATCCGGGTTCCGATGCCCCACAGGGCATTTGTCGGGCGGTGTGCCATCACCTCGGTCCAGTTCGCGGCGGTGAGGCGGAAGACGCCGGCGGCCGCGCCCGCATCGGTGGCCGGTCCGGCGGCGGACTTGCCGGTCGATTTGGCGAACCCGGTGGCCAGTTTGGCGGTGAGCTTGTTGTCGCCGATGCCGATCGAGCAGGACAGCTCCAATTGCTCGATCGCGCCGCGGATCTCGCGGGCCAGTGCCTCCGGGTCGTCGGTGTCGGCGGCGAGGAAGGCCTCGTCCCAGCCCCACACCTCGACGCGGCCGGGGAAGGTCCGCAGCAGCGACATGACCTCGTCCGACGCCTCCTCGTAGCAGGCCATGTCCAGGGGCAGGAACACGCCTTCGGGACATTTGCGCTGCGCGCTACGCAACGCCATCCCGGCCCGGACGCCGAACGCGCGCGCCGGGTAGGAGGCACAGGTGACCACCTTGCGCGGCTCGGTCGGGTCGCCGTTGCCGCCGACGATGACGGGCAGGCCGCGCAACTCCGGGTGCCGGCGAAACTCCACCGCCGCCTGGAACTGGTCGAGATCGACATGCAACAGCCACCTGGCCATATGACCGTCATACCGCACCGGGGTGACAAGCAGCCGGCATTCCGCTCCGATGGCCCGCTGACGGCGGTGCGCGGGTGCGGCAACCGGCCTACGATTTCGGTGAGCATGAAAAGGGGGAGCATCCCGATGACCGATGCACAGGACAAGCCCGCCCCGCCGCCTGCCGTCCGGGTCGGGCACGCCGACCGGGAAATCGCCGCACGGCAGCTGCACCTCGCGGTCGAAGAGGGGCGACTCGATCTGATGGAGCTGGACCGACGGCTCGTCACGGTCTATACGGCGCGGACGACCGATGAGCTGATGGCCGTCACGGCGGATCTGCCTGCGCACGCCATGGCGCGGGAGCCGATCGAGTTGCGCATCGGCAGCGGGTCGCGCACGAAGGCCGGTCAGTGGATCGTGCCCGCCGAGATCACCGCCGAATGCAGTTCCGGCACCATCAAAATCAATTTCACCCAGACCCTCTGCCCCCATCGCGAGGTGGTGCTGCACGCGTCCGTCGGCTCCGGCACCATCAAGCTGATCGTGCCGCGCGGCTGGCTGGTCGACGTCGACCGGGTGCAGACCAAAAGCGGCGACGTGCGGAACAAGGCCACCGGGCCGGTACTGCCCGGCGCGCCGCTGCTTCGCATCGACGGCCGAGTCGGTTCCGGCGGGCTCATCGTGAAGTACCCGCGCCGTCCGAGGCGTTCCTTCCTGGAGTGGCTGCGGGGACGACCACGGCCTGCCTGACCTTCTCCTGGGCCGTCCGTTCCTGCGTCGGCCATTGCGTTGTCCAAAAAACAGAACTAAATTCTGTATATGAAGATTCGAGATCGGTTGCTGTTGGCGGCCGAGCGGCAGTTCGCGGAACAAGGCGCGCTGGAGGCGACGCTCAACCAGATCCGGGACGCGGCGGGCGCCAGCGTCGGCGCTCTCTATCACCACTTTCCGGACAAGGCGGATCTGTATCGGCAGGTCTGGGCCAATGCGCTCGTCGATTACCAGCAGCACTTCTGGGCCGCGGTGGGCGACAGCGCCGACGCCAAGGCGGGAATCACGGCGGGGGTGCGCGAACATCTGCGCTGGGTCGCCGAGAATCAGTACCGCGCAAAGGTTCTCACCTCCGCGCGGCCGCCCGGCGTGCGGGAAAGCGACAGTAACCGCGAGTTCATGCGCAACGTGGTCCGGTGGTGGCGCACACACGCGGGATATGGCGCGGTGCGTGATCTCTCGTTCGACCTCGTGTACGCCCTGTGGCTCGGGCCCGCGCAGGAGTACTCGCGGCAGTGGCTCGGCGGCGACATGCTCGCCGCTCCGACCGACGTCGCGGACGAACTCGCCGACGCGGCCTGGCTGACGCTGCGCACGGCCGAGCACCGGCCGTGAAACAGGCCCCATCCCAAGAACTATCGCGTCCGGGCCGGTCCGGACCAGCGCGAACGAAAGGCAACTGATGACTTCTTCCACCATCGATATCGACCTCGCCAAGAAGGTGCTCGCCGCGCAACCCTTCGCCGAGCTGGTCGGCACCGAAATCACCGAATTCGGCGACGGCACCGTCACACTGGTCATCCCCATCCGCCCCGAACTCGGCCAGCAGTTCGGCTTCGTGCACGGCGGCGTGCTGTCCTACGCGGCCGACAACGCGCTCACCTTCGCCGCGGGCACCGCGCTCGGCGCGAACGTCCTCACCGGCGGCTTCACCATCACCTATCTGCGCCCCGCCGCGGGAATTCGGCTGCGCGCCGTGGCCACCGTCACCGGGGCGACCCGGCGCCAGGCCGTGGTCCGCTGCGAGATCTACGCCGAGAGTGCCGATGCCGAACCGGTGCTGTGCGCGGTGGCACAGGGCATCACACGGTCGGTCGAACGCGACCTGACCGACAACGCCGCCTGAATTGCCGGGGCACCGATTAATTCGCCGGGCCTGCCTCGTCTGCATGGGTGACGAAAGGGAGAAGCTGTGACAGATTTCGTGACCTCCGCCGACGGAACCAGGATCGCATTCGACCGATTCGGCGATGGCGCACCGGTTGTCCTGGTCAGCGGGATGTTCTGCTCGCGGCCGATGACGCACGACCTCGCCACCCGGCTGGCCGAACGGTTCACCGTGATCAACTACGACCGCCGCGGCCGTGGCGAGAGCGGCGACACCGCGCCGTACGCGGTGCAGCGGGAGATCGAGGACCTGGCCGCGTTGATCGACGAACTAGGCGGCAAGGCCGCGGTGTACGGGCACTCGTCGGGTGCCGGTCTCGCATTGCGGGCCGCCGCGGCAGGAGTGCCGATCACCAAGCTGGTGCTGCACGAACCGCCCTACGGCGACGACAGCGACGAAAGTAAAAGGAGCGCAGGAGAACTCGCGGAGCAGGTAACGGCGGCCGTCGAACAGAATCGACCCGCCGAAGCGGTGCGGATCTTCCTGACCGCGGCCGGAGCTCCGCCGGAGGCGGCGCAGGCCTCCAGTCAGGACCCCGGGATGCAGGCGGTGGCGCCGACCATGCCCTATGACCTTGCCATCATGGGCGATTCCGACACCGGCGGGGTGATCCCGCTCGACCTGGTCCGCGCCGTCGATGTTCCGGTACTCGTGCTGCTCGGCGACGCGAGCCCGGAGTTCTTCCGCAACACCGCGACTCGGCTCACCGAGCTGCTGCCGGAGGCACGGCTCACCGTGCTCGAGGGCCAAGACCACGGCGCGCCTGCCGAATTCGTGGCACCGCCGGTGGCCTCGTTCCTCGCCTGAACACGCACCAGGCCGGGCACGGAGAACGTTCCGTGCCCGGCCTAGTGGTGGGCGATCAGGCGGTGGCCGCGAAGGCCGGGCCGTCCAACGCCGGTTCGGCGACCGGTTCGATGGCGTAGGCCAGGATGTCGGCCACGTCGGCGACCGGGCGGACCTCCAGTGCGGCAAGCACTTCCGCCGGGACCTCGTCCAGGTCCGGTTCATTGCGAGCCGGGATGAACACCGTCTTGAGCCCGGCGCGCTGGGCGGCCAGCAGCTTCTGCTTGACGCCGCCGATCGGCAGTACCCGCCCGTTCAGCGTGACCTCGCCGGTCATGCCGACATCGGCGCGCACCTGCCTGCCCAGTGCCAGCGACACCAGGGCGGTGACCATGGTGACGCCCGCCGACGGTCCGTCCTTGGGGACCGCGCCCGCCGGGAAGTGCACGTGGATATTGCGATCCAGCACCGACGGCTCGATGCCGATCTCTTCCAGGTGCGAGCGCACGTAGGTCAGCGCGATCTGCGCGGACTCCTTCATCACGTCACCGAGCTGGCCGGTCAGGGTCAGCGAGCGCTCACCCTCCGCGGCATTGGCCTCGATGTAGAGGACGTCGCCGCCGAGGCCGGTGACCGCGAGTCCGGTCGCCACACCCGGCACCGCGGTGCGTTCCACCGAGTCGGGGGTGAAGCGCGGGCGGCCCAGGTACTCCTTGAGATCAGCCAGGTCGATCGTCAGCGTTTCGACGCTGCCGGAGGACGTTTCGGACTTCAGCAGGGCGTCGTAACCCAACTCGGCGCCGTAGCCGAGTTCGGTCACGCTGGATTCGACCGTGGCCGTGTCAGCGTCGGCTGTGCCGGATTCGGCTGCGGCCCAGTCGGTGCCGACCTCGGACAGGCGAGTCGCGGCCTTGCGCAACGCCTTCGCGATCAGCCGCTCCATCTGCCGCACCCCGGCTTCCCGGGTGTAGTTGGCGGCGATCTCGCGCAGTGCCGCGTCGGTGACGGTCACCTCGTCGGCGGTCAACGCGTTGCGTTCCAGCTGCCGCGGCACCAGGAAGTCGCGGGCGATAGCGACCTTGTCGTCCTCGGTGTAGCCGTCGACGGTGATCAGCTCCATCCGGTCCAGCAGTGGGCCGGGGATGGTCTCCATGACATTGGCGGTGGCGATGAACAGCACGTCGGACAGGTCGAGGTCCAGATCCAGATAGTGATCGCGGAACGTGTGGTTCTGCGCCGGATCGAGCACCTCGAGCAGCGCGGCCGCCGGGTCGCCACGGAAGTCCGAGCCGACCTTGTCGATCTCGTCCAGCAGGACAACGGGATTCATCGAACCCGCCTCCTTGATCGCGCGGACGATCCGGCCGGGCAGCGCGCCGACGTAGGTGCGCCGGTGGCCGCGGATCTCGGCCTCGTCGCGCACGCCGCCGAGTGCGACCCGAACGAACTTGCGGCCCATGGCCCTGGCCACGGATTCACCGAGCGAGGTCTTGCCGACGCCGGGCGGACCGACCAGTGCGAGCACCGCGCCGGAGCCACGCCCGCCGACGACCTCCAGCCCGCGCGCGGCCCGCCGCGAACGCACGGCCAGGTACTCGACCATGCGGTCCTTCACCTCGTCCAGGCCGTGGTGGTCGGCGTCCAGCACCGCGCGGGCGGCCGAGACATCGGTGCTGTCGGTGGTTCGCACCGTCCACGGCAGCTCGAGCACCGTGTCCAGCCAGGTCCGGATCCAGCCGGATTCCGGGCTCTGATCGCTGGCCCGCTCCAGCCTGCCGACCTCGCGCAACGCCTCCTCGCGGACCTTGTCCGGTAGGTCGGCCTGCTCGATCCGGGTGCGGTAGTCGTCGGCGCCGTCGGGCTCGTCCTCGCCGAGTTCCTTGCGGATCGCGTTGAGCTGCTGGCGCAGCAGGAACTCGCGCTGGCTCTTCTCCAGACCCTCGCGGACATCGTCACTGATCTTCTCGGTGATCTCGGCCTCGGCGATGTGGTCCTTGGTCCACTCGATCAGCGTGTTCAACCGCTGCTTCACGTCCGGGGTTTCGAGCAGTTCACGCTTCTGATCGTCGGTCAGGTACGGCGCGTACCCCGCGGTGTCGGCGATCGCCGACGGATCGGTCAGCTGATTGACCGCGTCGATGATCTGCCAGGCCTCGCGGCGCTGCAGCACCGAAACGACCAGCTTCTTGTATTCGGCGGCCAGCTCTTTGGTCCTGCCGTCCGGCGTTGGCGTCTCGACCGGCTCGGCCTCGACCCACAGCGCGGCACCCGGACCGGTGACCCCGTGCCCGATCTTGGCACGCCGCTCGGCCTTCAATACCGCCGCGGGCGCACCGCCGCGCATCCGGCCCACCTGTTCGATGGTGGCGACCACACCGTAGGAGGCGTAGCCCTCGGTCAGCCGCGGCGCGAGCAGCACGGCTTCGGTTTTCGCGGCGCGCGCGGCGTCGATGGCGGCCTGCGCCGATTCGTCCAGTTCGATGGGCACGACCATGCCCGGCAGCACGATCGGATCGGTCAGGAACAGCACCGGCAGGTTCTGAGGTGTAGTCACGTGTTCGACCCTTCCAAAAGTTGAGCGATGCCTACTCAACCCCACCCCCGCCACGTTTGTTCCACCCCTAGCCCATCGTTCGCTGTGGGCGAAGTCGGAGTCTCGCTGGCACGGTCGCGGAGCGGCCCCGCGCGAATTCGTATGGGTCACCGCTCGTGACGGCGGGTTGTCCGAGGGCGACCGGTGACGCTGTCGGAGATGGCGGTCTTCGGGTTCCCGCGGAAATGGTGTTGCCTGGCATATCGTGGATCCGGCTGCGCCGCTGGTCGGTGGCAGTTTCTCGGTAGAGCGCGCCCAGGAGTGAGACCGCCGAGGGGAGCAGGTGTATGAGCCAGCCGGCTCGCAGGGGGAATGACTGGAGACCGGCGGGGGTGGTGCTTGCGGTGGTCGGTGCGCTGATCGCGGGGCCGTCGGTGCTCGCGGCGCTGGTGCCGATCAGGGAGACGGCGGTGGACCGAGGGGGCGAGATCGAGTTGACGGCGCCGGGGGAGGAGCCGGACACGGTGCGCTTTTCCGGTGTGGACGGGTGGCAGCGCAGGCCGACGGGTGATCAGACCACCGCGGTGCTGACCGCGCCGGATGGGTCGCGGCTCGCGGTCAGCGTGGTGGGCGGGGTCACGGATTTCACCGAGGCCACCGGGTGGCGGCTGAAAGTGCTCGGCGTACAAGGGTTCGACGCGTACTTCGACGGTGGGGAGGTCGAGACGGGCAACGGCTTCAGTGGCCCGACCTGTCGCGGCTCGGACCGTGCCGGGGTGTGCGCCATCGTCGGCAACGACAAACTGGCGGTCACGCTGGTGCTGGCCGGTGACGACGCCACCCTGTCCGAGCTAACGCAGGTGCTGGAGACATTGACGGTGCGCCGATGAGCTGGTTCCAGCCGAGGTCGGCGCTGTTGTGGACGTACTGCCTGATCTCGATTCTCGGCTTGTCAGGGCTGATCCTCCAACTGGCCCCCGTAGCAACACTGACCTGGCGCGACATGCTGGCGGGCTTGCCGTTCACCCTCGCGACCCTCGTCGTATTCGGCGCGCTGATCCTGCATTTGGATCGCCTCCGGGCGCGGCGGCGGATCAGAACGCCGCTCATCATGGGCTTCGTGTGGGGCGCGCTGGCGGGCCCCGGCATCGCCATGTTCGCCAACGATCACAACATGCGGGTGATCCAGAATCTCGCCGGTGACGCGTTCGCCATGAACTGGCAGGCACCGATTTCCGCGGCGATCGTGGAGGAGGCGATCAAGGGCGTCGGCGTCTTCGCGGTCGCGTGGCTGTTTCGTCCCCTGCTGAATCGGCCGATCCACGGACTGCTGCTCGGCGGCTGCACCGGCCTCGGCTTCCAGGTGGTCGAGAACATCACCTACGAGGCCAACGCCGGATTGCTGTCCGCGCAGGACGATCCGGCGAACGCGGTGCTCGTCGGCGTCGTGCGGCTGCTCACCGGCATCACCTCGCACTGGATGCTCACCGGCCTGGCCGGTATCGGCATCGTGCTCGCGGTGGCTCGATCGGACTGGCCGGGCAGACGGCGCGCCCAGGTCTTCGTGATGTTCTATCTGCTCGGTGCCGCACTGCATTTCGGCTGGGACGCGCCGAGCCCAGCGCGGGTCCCGGTCGGGTCGATCGCCGCGCGGACGATCCTGTACATCCTGATCTTCGCCGTGATCTACACCTGGGTGGTGCGGACCGAACGGCAATGGTTCCGGGCGGTGGTCGGTTGGGCGGTGACCACGGGCATCGCACCGGCCGGCGAACTGAGCACCTTGTTCTCGCGGCGATCCCGCCGCCGGGCCCGCGCGGCGGAACGGATGAACGGTCAGCACAGCCGACGCCAGCAGGTGCGACGGCAGCG
Source organism: Nocardia iowensis (assembly GCF_019222765.1). Classification (NCBI taxonomy): domain Bacteria; kingdom Bacillati; phylum Actinomycetota; class Actinomycetes; order Mycobacteriales; family Nocardiaceae; genus Nocardia; species Nocardia iowensis. The sequence continues at coordinate 8,880,736 of NZ_CP078145.1, forward strand.
CATCCTGCTCGACTGGGTGCAGGAGGCCGGTGCCCGATCGGGTCTTCGTTTTCCCCCGTGAGGCACCGTCGCGAGCCCCGTCCCGGTCGCGTTGACACTCGCTCCGGGACAGTGACAATGTGAGGGCCTTGATATCTCATACCGGCGGTTCCGCCGGTTCAGCCTAGGGAGATCCATCGATGAGTTCACTCGCCGCCGGCGTGTTCATCGATTGGGAAGATCTGACGGGCCAGTCCAAGTTCGTGGTCGATCTGGTCACGTTCCCGATCTTCAGCGCGCTGGCCGGCTGGCTGACCAACTGGACCGGTGTGCTGATGTTGTTCTGGCCGGAACGGTTTCGTGGCATCCGGATTCCGGGACTGCACCTGCTGTATCCGTATTTCCCGCGCCGGGTGCAGGTGCTGCCGACCTTCTCCGGGGACGGGCGCCAACTCGGCTTCCAGGGCTTCATCCCGGCACGGGCCGAGAAGATGGCCAGCATCTGCGTGGACAAGGCGCTGATGCGGATCGGTAGTCCGCGCGACTTCATCCACGAACTCGACCTGGACGGCATCGCCGATTACGTCGCGGTGCTGGCCCGCAAACAGGTGCAACCGTTGGTCGACGAGCTGATGAACCGGGAGAACCCGGACCTGTGGCGCTCGGTGCCGCGTGCGGCCAAGCAGATCATCTACCAGCGGGTCGACCGGGAAATGCCCGCGCTCTCGCGGCGCGCGTTCGAATCACTGGGCGACAATGTCGATCAGCTCATCGACATCAAGAGCTTCGTCATCCGGTATCTGCAGGACAACCCCGGCATCCTCAAGGATCTGACCACCACGATCGCGGCGCCGGAACTGCGCTTCATGGTCCGGATCGGTTTGCTCGGCGCACCGTTCGGGTTGCTGCTCGCGCTGTATATGCATGTGCACCACCACATTCCGGTGCTCGGCTGGGTGCCAGGCTGGGTGATCGTGCTGCTGGTGTCGGCCGCGATCGGCGTGATCGTCAATGTCATCGCGGTCAAGATGGTGTTCGAGCCCGGCGACCCGCAACCCTGGTACAAGTACCTGTGGCGGCAGGCGCTGCTGGCCAAGCGGCAGCCGCAGGCGGCGACCGATCTCGCGCACATCCTGGCCTATCAGGTGCTTACACTGCCGAACCTGTCCAAGGAACTGCTGGACGGCCCGAACGGCGACAAGACCCGCCAGCTGCTGGAACGGCTCATCGCCGACGAGATCCACCGGCAGCTCGGCCCGACCACCTCGTTCGTGCGCGCCGCCCTCGGGCGCCGCCAATTCGACAACCTCAAGCTGGGCGCGGCCGGGGCCGCCGTCGGCCTCGCGCCGAGCCTGGTCGAGGACGAGGAATTCACCAGGGAGCAGGCCAAGACCATCGACGTCTTCGCAGCGCGCAAGCTGCGCCAGCTGACACCGGGGGAGTTCATGGAGATGTTCTATGCGTCGGTCGAGCAGGACGCGTGGCTGCTCTATCTGCACGGCGCGCTGCTCGGACTGGTTGTCGGCGCCTCACATTTGATCGTTTTCGGCTGGTAAAAGGCGTTCTGGGCGGTCTTCCGAAATACAAGCACGCGTGCTTGCCTTTTTCTACGGGCACTGCGATGCTGATCCGCGACGGCACACGAGGCGGTGTGCCCGGCCGTACCGAAGGCAGGGAACTGATGGCTGACCTCGAAGCGCTGCTCGCCGATTTCGCCGACGAATGCGCCGATCTGGAACGAATCGTCGCCCCGCTGGCCGCCGCCGACTGGGCCCGGGCGACACCCGCTCCCGGCTGGACCATCGCCCACCAGATCGGCCATTTGGCCTGGACCGATGAGGTCGCCACGCTCGCCGCCGCCGATGCCGACGGCTTCCAGCGCCTGCTCACCGAGGCCGGGCCGAAGGCGTTGACCTTCGTCGACGAGGCCGCCGAGGAGGCGTCGACGGCACCGCCCTCGGCCCTGCTCGACCGGTGGCATCGCGGCCGCAAGTCGCTGACCGACGCGTTGCGCGCGGTACCAGCGGGCAGCAAGCTGCCGTGGTTCGGCCCGCCGATGAGCGCGGCTTCGATGATCTCCGCACGGATCATGGAGACCTGGGCACACGGCCAAGACGTGGCCGATGCCATGGGCGTCAGCCGCACCCCGACCGCGCGACTGCGCACGGTGGCTCATCTCGGCGTGCGGACCAGGAATTTCGCGTACACGGTGCACGGAAAGACACCGCCCTCGGCCGAGTTCCGGGTCGAGCTCGGCGCACCCGACGGCACGAGCTGGTCATGGGGACCCGAGGACGCCGCGCAGCGAGTTACCGGGCCTGCCCTCGATTTCTGCCTGCTGGTGACTCAACGCCGCCATCCGGACGACCTCGCGATCGATGCGGTCGGTCGGGACGCGGCGGAATGGCTCACCCTCGCACAGGCTTTCGCTGGACCAACGGGAGCGGGCCGGGTTGCGGGTCAGTTCGGCTGAAACAACAGCAGACGAAGCGACGGCCGGATGACTACATCCGACCGTCGCCAACACCCGACCCGGTCCGAAGATTCGGGAGCGGGCGAGCGCCACACTTGGGTGCGCCGTTCGTGTCGGCCGGACGCCATTGGCCGGGTGTCTCGATGTGGCAGTCGAGGATGACGCTCGCCAGCTAGAGGATTATTTACCCCCGGGTGAGGTACTGGAAACATAAACCACCCCACCGATTCGGCGGCGGTTCGCTGAGCTGCGGCGGCGGTCGGTGATGCGGCGTCGGCGGCGCTGTGATTCTGATCTCCCGGAGGCGGCGCCCTCGACGGCCCCGCCGTAACCTGGACAACTGTATGGCTTTCAACGATGCGGGCCGACTGCCAGGGGAAGCAGGGGCGGAGGGAAGGAACGCATCGTGACAACACACCGACATGTCCATATGGCGCGACACGCCGCTGTCGTGCTCGCCGGCGCCGCCAGTCTCAGCCTCACCGTGGTCGCGGGAACCTACATCGTGAACCAGATGGCCGATGCCACCCGGTCCGGCGGCGAGCACGCCGCACCGGCCGCGCCGACGGTCGAGGATGCGACGAGCGATCCCGAGTGGATGGACGCCGTGCTGACCGGTGGCAGCTACGAACTACCGGTGACATTCGCCCGGCATCAGCCGGACCTGCCCGTACCGAGCCCGAAAGCGGCTGACCCGCATAGTGGTTCGACGGTGGTACGGCAGCCGTCCTCCCCCCTGGGTGGAAAATGGCGGCTCGGTGACACCTACATCGGGGCGCAGGTTGCCACCGTCCGATCCGACACGATCGCGATCACCGTGGACACCAACGCGTTCACCGTGCTGACGGGCGTCCCGCAGTCCGACCCTGCCAAGGGCCGATCCGAAGGAAACCCGAGCATTACCCAGCTGCGCACCGAATTCGACACGCGCAGTGGCGAAGTGGTGCTGATGCTGACCGACCCGTCACTCGGCGAATACGACCTGCGACTCAACCAGCCGCAGGCATCGGAGACGAAGTCGGCGCCGGATACGAGCGCGTCGAGCAACGCCACGTCCACCATTCCCGGATCGACCACCGTCCCCGAATCGGGCTCAGCACCGACGAAGGCGATCAAGCCGTCGGCACCGCGTGGCACGGAACCCAGCGTCGCGGTTTAATTCTCGGCCTACTGTTCTCGCTATGCCGAACAGCACCTATGACTTCTGCGTGATCGGCGGTGGCATCGTCGGAGTGGCGACGGCGCATCGGATACTGCATCGCCATCCCGGCGCGTCCCTGGTGCTGCTGGAGAAGGCGGCGGCGCTCGCCACCCATCAGACCGGGCACAACAGCGGCGTCATCCATTCGGGCATCTACTATCCGCCGGACAGCCTGAAGGCGCGGCTGTGTCGGCGCGGGGCCCGCTGGACCAAGGAATTCGCTGCGGCGCATGGGATTCCGTTTCAGGTCTGCGGCAAACTACTGGTCGCCACCGATGCTGCCGAGCAGCGCAGAATGCTGGCGTTGCACGAGCGTTCGGTAACCAACGGTGTCGCGGTCGAATTGATCGACGCCGCCGAACTCCGCAGGCGCGAGCCGCGGGTGACCGGCGTCGGCGCCTTGTTCGTTCCGGACACCGGCATCGTCGACTACACCAGGATCACCAGCGCACTGGCCGACGAAGTCCGGGCGGCGGGCGGGCAACTCGTGTTCGGCGCCGAGATCACCTCGCTCACCGAGACCGACGCCGCGGTCACGGCGGCCGGACCGGCGGGCGCGTGGACGGCCAGCACCCTCGTGGTCTGCGGCGGCTTGCAGGCCGATCGGCTGGCTCGAATGGCCGGGCTGCGCAACGACTTCCGGATCGTGCCGTTTCGCGGCGAGTACTATCAGCTGCCGCCGGAGCGGGCCGGGCTGGTGCGCACGCTGATCTATCCGATTCCCGATCCGGCCCTGCCCTTTCTCGGCGTCCATCTGAGCCCGACCATCGACGGCGCGCTGACCGTCGGGCCGAACGCGGTGCTCGGGCTGGCCAGGGAGGGGTATCGCAAAGGCAGTTTCGACGCCAGAGACGCGCGTGCGGTCCTCGGCTTCCCCGGCGTGCACCGGGTGGCCGCGGCGAATCTGCGAACCGGACTACGGGAATTGCGCAACTCGCTGTTCAAGCGCGGCTATCTGGCCGAATGCAGGCGGTACTGCCCGGAGTTGACGGTTGCCGATCTACGCCCGCGGGAGGCCGGGATTCGCGCACAGGCGGTGCTGCGCGATGGCACCCTGGTGCACGACTTCATGATCGAGCGCACGCCGCGCTCGGTGCATGTGCTGAACGCACCGTCGCCCGCGGCCACCTCGGCCATGCCGATCGCCGAGCACATCGTCGATCAACTCTGAGTCAGCGACGAGCCACAGAACCGACCGACCGGTCTAATCAAGCTGTTGACCTGCGCCGAGCAACCAAGCAACCGGCCGGTCGCAATGTAAAAACCCACCTCACCAAATCCTGCGCAACCCCTCCAATAAAGAGGAAGTCTGTAGTACTTTTAACGCCAGTCGTGGAACCGGGAGGGCCTATGGGCCACATCAAGTACGCGAGTGACGTCGGAGCGCCCGTCGAGGTCGCCTTCACCTATACGGACAACCATCTGTTCGTACCGGATTGGATGTTCGCGGTCGCCGACTTCGAGCCGACCGGTGAACTCGACTCCGGCCTCGGCGCGATGTTCACGACCACCGCGCATCTGGCGTTCTGGCGGCCGACGATGACATGCGAGGTCACCGAATATCGCCGCAACGTGGTGATCGGGTATACGCTGCGTGGGCGTTTGTCCGGGACCCTGACGCTGCGCTTCGATCCGCTCGGTCACGGGCGGTCGGTGCTGACGTCCGAGGCGGAGTACAGCCAACCGCGCGGATTCGCCGGGCGCCTCTGCGTCGGTCTGGTGGATTCCGCCGTGAAATCGGCGCTCCGCCGCACCGAGTCCCAATTGCGAAGGGAGATAGAAGAATTCCACGGTACCGATCTTGTCGGTCGGATTGCGTAGGGTGCCAGCCATGATCATCGTGAGCACCGACGGATCCTGCCTCCGCAACCCCGGCGGCGCCATCGGCTGGGCTTGGGTCAATCATCAGGGCTCCTCGCGCAGCGGTGGCGGCGCGTCCGGCACCAATCAGGTCGCGGAGCTACGCGCGGTACTGGAGGCGATCCTCGCCCATCCCGGCTCCGAACCCCTTTTGATCGAAAGTGATTCGCTCTACGCGATCAAGTGCGCGTCGGAATGGATCTCGAGTTGGCGGCTCAACGGGTGGCGCACCTCCACCGGCGGCGCCGTGAAGAACGTGGAACTCATCCGGCAGATCGACAAAGCGATCGCCAGCAGACCCGGCCCGGTCCGGTTCCGTTGGGTCCGTGGACATGTCGGCAACTACTTCAACGAGCAGGCCGACGCGCTTGCCGGTGAAGCGGCTCGGAAGGCCGCCGCGACGGCGGCCGTGGCCGAGGCGAACACCGCGGAAATCCCCGTGGTGACTGTGGAAGAAACGCCGGCGGCGCCGGAAGCGCCGAGAGAAAAGGCCGCGGGGAAGGCGGCCGCGCCGTCGGCGCCGCAGACTTTAACCCTGTTCTGATCAGCCAGCGGCAGAGCGACTGCCTGAATGACCTCCGGCGGTGGTGGCTCGGCCCACCGCCGGAGGCGCTCAGTCGTTTCCCCGCTCGAACTAGTTGCCGGGCTGCGGCGTCTGCTGCCCATTCGGGGGCGTCTGCTGTTGTCCGTTCGGCGCAGGCTGATCCGCGCCTGGCGCGGGAACGCCGGGGGCCGGGGCGCCGGGCGCGCCGGGCAGGCCGGAACCAGCGCCCTTCAGCAGCGGCGAGTCGAGCTTCTCGACCAGCCACTTGTCACCGGACTTGGTCAGCTGCGCGATCAACACGACGAACTGCCGCTCCGGTGTCGTCTGGGTGAAGTTGGTCCGGTACTGCGTCAGCGTGACGAGCACCTTCGCCTCGGTCTTGTCACCGGACTGGTAACCACACTGCACGTCATCGACCCAGGACTTCACCTGTGCCTGGACCATGGCGTCCTTGAGCGCCGAGGTCGCGTCGCCGAACTCCTTGAGGAATTCGCCGCTCGCATTGGACTTCACCTTGGTGAAGTAGTCGTCGAGGTTCTTCGAGTAGTCGTAGACCGAGACGTCCTTGCCGAAGGTGCAGGCGGCCGCCGTCGAATCGTGGATCGCGTCGAGCTTCTCGCCACGATCCTTGCCCTGCAGGAAGAACACCACCACCGCGGTGATCGCCGCCACCGCGAGCACGCCCGCCGCGAACGCGGCGATCAACGGCAGCGACAGGGAACGACCTGCGGTGGACGAACTGCCTGCACCTTTACCGAGATCGTCCTTCGGCTCCGGCTTGTCGGCCTTGGTCTGCTCGACCTTCTCGGTCACTACCTTGTCGGCGGCGGCGGCTTCGGGGTCGGCTGCCGCGGACTTCTCGGTCGCACCGCTCCCGGTCGCCTTGTCCTCAGCGGTCTCGGCATCTTTGTTGGTGTCGGCGTCGTCGGTGGACATCGATACAAACCTGCACTTTCCCGGCGCGCGGGCGCACCGATCGACTAACGGGCCCGCATCTCGGGCGAACCGTACGCGTTGTACCGGCGAGTATGCCCGGACCCACGGTGTCGCCGCGGGGCCGGGGGCAACTCACCGTATCGGGGGCAGGGTCCGCTCGTTCGGATCCACACCCGGCGGCATGTGCGCGCCGTTGTTCGGCACATCGGGTCGCGGCGCGTTCGCTGCCCCACGGATCACCTGACCGGGCGGCGGGTTCTCACAGTAGTTCCACTTGGGAATCGTGCCGTCCTGGACGACCTCGTTGCGGATCCGGGTGGAGTTGTACGTGCAGAACGGCCGCGGCCAGATGTCGATCATCGCGTGGAACTCGCCGTCGTGCGCGGGCACCGCCAGCGCGTCCGCGCCCAGCGCGAGCGAGGGGAACAGCGCCCGCAAGGCGGGCAGGCGCAGCTGCGCCGCCTTCGTCATCGCCGCGAAGTTGGTGGCCAGGCTGGTGATCGGATCGGTGGTCTTGTCCAGCACCGCACCGAGGCTGTTCAGCTGCCCCGGCGCCCGTTCGAGAACGCCTTGCAGCTCGGCGTTGGCCTTGTTGAACTGGTTGAACAACGTGCCGGAGTTGCTGGTCAGGGTGGCAAGGTCGGGCTGCGCGTTCGAGGTGGTGTCGGCGATGGTGCGCAGGTTGGCGATCAGATTCGTCGTCTGCGGCAGCAGGTTGTCGAAACCCGCCATGGCCAGGCTGATGCCATTGATCATGCCGCGCAACTGGTCGGGGCCGCCGCTGAGCGCGACGTCGAGCTCGCGCAGGATCACGCCGAACTTCTCCGGATCGATCTGCGCGATGAGCGTGCTGGAATTGTCGAGGACCGACCAGATCGGGGTCGGCGTCTTGATCTTCTCCGGATCGAATGCCACCACCGCACCGTCGCGCAGGTACGGACCCTGCTCGGTGCCGGGACGGAAGTCGATGTACTGCTCGCCCGCGCCGGACAGTGCCTGTACCGAGATCGCGGTGTCGACCGGAATCTTGTACTTGCTCTCGATCTGGGCCGCCGCGGCGATCGCCTGCCCGCGGTCGGTCAGCTCGATCGAGGTCACCTTGCCGACCCGATAGCCGCGAAGGGTCACGTCGTTACCCGGCTGCAGCCCGCCCGAGCGGTCCAGGCTCACCGTGACCGTGTAGGTGGAGCGCAGCGGGTTCACCCGCATGATGCTCACCATCAGATAGGTCGCGCCGATCAGGAACACGAGCACCAGCCCGATGCTGGAGAGAACCAGCTTGTGCTGCATCAGCTTCGAGAACAAGGTCATCGGTGGCCACCTACTCGACTCTGCACGATCTGCAACACCTGGATCATGGAGCCGACGAAATCTTGTAGATCATTCAGATCCTGCAGCTTGCCGTGCTCCGGATCGGACAGCGCGCTGATGTCGAGGTTGGTCAGCGTGGCGTACACGGCGAAGCTGTTGCCGCGGAAGGTCGCATCGACCTTGGGCCGGATCTCCCGCAGGCCGTCAAGGGTGGCGCCGAGGGTGTTGTCGGTCTTCGCCAGCGCATCCATCAGCTGGTGGGTGTTGTCCAACAGGCTGGCAAGCTGCTGACCCGAGCTGTCGGCGTAATCGCCGAGCGCGGCGCTTGTCGTCGAGACCTTGGTCAGCAGTTCACCGATGGCCCGGTTGTTTTCGGCGATGGCGCCGATCATCTGCGGCAGCGTGTCCGCGACCTGGCCCAACTCACCGCGCCGTGTCTCGATGGTGGTGGCCAACGTGGCGAACTCGTTGAGCACACTGTCGACCCGGGCCGAGTTGTCGTTCAAACTGCCGACCACCCCGGTCATTTCGGTGATCAGGTGGGCAAGTGTGCCGCCGCGACCGCCGACGATGGAGTCCAGCTCCGAGGTCAGCTTGCCGAGCGCCGCGACGCCGCCACCGTTGAACAGCATGGAGATCGAGATCAGCAACTGTTCGACGGTCGCACCCGCCGAGGTCATGTCCAGCCCGAGAGTGTCGCCGCCGCGCAGCATCTCGGCGCCCGGTTCGGCCTTCGGCTTGGACACCGCGACGAACACGTCACCGAGCGGGGTGGCCTGGCGCAGTTCGGCGGTGCTGCCCTTGGGCAACTCGATGTCCTTGCGGATGGTCAGATCCACGACGGCCTGGAAGTTCTTGGTCTTGATGTTGGAGACCACCCCCACATCCGAGCCGCCGATCTTCACCTTCGCCTGATCCGGCAGGTTCAGCGCGTTCTCGAACACGGCGTGCAGGGTGTAGCTCTCACCGGACAGCCCGGGTTTGGGCAGCGGCAGCTTCTCCACCGTGAGCCCACACCCCGAGGTGATCCCTACCCCAGCCACCGCCGCGACCGCGACCAGTGCGCGGCGGGCCTTCATCGTCATGCGGTACGTCATTTCGTCAGTCCGAGCAGTGCGGCGGTGAGTCCGTAATCGGGCCCGAAGTCCTGGACATTTCCGGTGCGGCAACCGTCCGCCCTCATCTGGAGCCGCTCGCAGAACAAACTCACGATCTCACCGGAGAGGAAGGTGCCGAGCACACCGACCAACCGGACATAACCGTGCTCGCGGTTCATGATCCGGTCGACGTTTTGGAAAACCATCGGCGCGACATCCACGACTTCGGTGATGCCGTAGGCGTTCTCGCGCAGCTGCTGGGTCACGTTGGTCAGACCGGTCAGCGAACCGGACAGCTGGTCCTGATATTGGACGAGGGTGCTGCTGGTGTTGGCCAGGAAGTCGTTGACCTGGTTGAGCGTGGCCTGCAAGCCTGGCGACTGTTCGGCGAGCAGACCGGTCATCTGAGTCATCCGATTGCTGAAATCCCGCACCGACTGGTCATTTTCGGCCAGCATGGTGGTCAGCTCGTTCAACTTGATGATGATGTTGGACACCGCGTCTTTGTTGTCCACGCCGACCTTCAGCGCGCCGGACAGCGCGTTGAGCGTGTCCCGCATCTTCTCACCGTTGCCGTTGACCATCGGATACAGCACCCGGCCCGACAGCGGACCGATGCCCTCGGTGCCCGGCTCCGGCTTGAGCGCGGCCGCGAACTGATCGATGGTCTTGATCATCGTGTCGAGTTCGACCGGGGTCTTGGTCTTGCCCAGCGGTAGATGCGCGCCGTCGGCCAGGGTGTCGCCCTTGGTGTAGACGGGGGTGAGTTCGACGTGCCGGTCGGTGACGATCGACGGCGAAATGATCGCGGCCATCGCGTCTTTCGGAATCTTCACGTCGTTGTTGATCGACAGGTGCACCTCGACGAGGGTGCCCTTCGGCACGATCTTCTCGACCTTCCCGACATCGAGTCCGAGCACGGTGACCGGGTTGCCCTCGTAGATACCCGCGATGTTCTCGAAGTCGGCGGTGATCCGTGTCGTGTTGCCGAGCGCGTTGTTCACCGAGCTCGGCACGAGCGAGCAACTGCCGACGGCCAACGCCGCGGCGCTGACCACGAGCATCTTGGCCACTCTGCGGAGCCGCTGAGTCGTCTGAGTCATCACTGGCACCCCTCGATCACGTTGACGCGGCACAACCAGTTGTCGGGGAAAACCCAGGGCAACCCGACCGAGCCGTACGGCCCGCTGCCGCCCCACGAGTTCGCCAGGTAGCGCACCGTCGGCGGCATCAGCGACAGCAGCCGGTCCAGGTTGTCCTTGTTCTTCTGCAAGCCCTCGGCCATGATGTTCAGCTGCTCGATGGTCGGGCCGAGCTGGTTGTCGTTCTGCGCGCCGATTTCCTGCAACTGCCTGGTGAGCTCGGCGACATTGTCGAGCAGCTGGCGCAGCAGGCCCTGGCGTTCCATCACCCGATTGGCGATGGCCTCGCCCTGGGTGATCACCAGCAGCACGCTGTTGCGATTGTCGGCGAGAATCTGGGTGACCCGGTTCAGATCCTTGAGCAGGCTGTCGACCTCGTCTCGGCGGGTGTCCATCACCTTGGCCAGCGCACCGACGCTGTCGAGCGCCTGGGCCAGCAGGTGCGGAGAATCGCCCATCTGCTGGTTGATCAGGTTCAGCGACTCGGACAGCTTCTTCGTGTCGAGCGCCTGGAACTTCGGCGTGCCTTCCTGCACCACGTCGGCCAGGTTGTACGGAACCGCCGTGTTGGACAGCGGGATTCGACCACCCTTCAGGCCGGAGCCGTCGCCGGGGTCCAGATCCACGTACCTGGCGCCGAGCAGGGTGGCCATCTTGATCGCGGCGCGCGCGTCGGGGCCGAGCTTCACGCCGTTGTCGACGCTCAGCGTCAGCAGCACGTGGTCACCCTCGAGCTTCGCCCCGTCCACCCGGCCGCTCGTCACGCCCGCGACGCTGACCCGGTCGCCGACCTTGATCCCGGCGGCCTGCACGAACTCGGCCTTGATCGACTGTTCACCGACGCCGATCAGCTTGACCAGACTCGACGCGAGCAGCAGCACCACGATGAGGGCGCCGCCGACGATGCCGAGCCAGAAGTAGCGGTTGTTGTTGAACCGAGTCTTCATCTTCGTGATCATGGGCGGCACACCGCCGACTGTGCCTTGCCGCCGATACCGAGGCTGTGGATGAACCCACGCGGGAACAGCACGCCGTAGAGCGAGATGTCCAAGCCGCAGAGGTAGGCGTTGGCGTAGCCACCCTCGGAGGTATGCCTGCCCGCGGCCGAGATGATATTGGGCAGGTCGATGGCCGCCTGGTCCAGCTTCGCGCCGTTGGCGAGCAGCAGGGTCAGCGCGGCACTGGTGGAGTTCTGCGCGGTCTGCAGCTTCGGCTGGATCTGACCGACCATCTCCACCAGCGAGCTGGTGGCGTCGGCGATCTGCACCGTCGATGCCTGCAAGGACTGGCCCTGCTCGTACAACCCACCGATCAAGGCCCGGGTCTGGGTCACCAGGGTCTCCAATTCATCACCTCGTCTGGCCAACCCCGCCATCACACCGGAGAGGTTGGTGATCACATCGGACAGGATCGCGTCCCGCCGCTGGAAATCGGTGGCCAACTGTGCGGCCTGAACGATGAACGCGCTCAACGAGACTCCATCACCCTGCAAGGCCTGGATGAAGGTCTCCGACAGGCGATTCACCTGCTCGGGCTGCAATGCCTGGAACAGTGGCTGAAAACCGTTGAGCAGACCGGAGACATCGAACGACGGCTCGGTCCGTTCCAGCGGAATCGACCCGTTGTTCTTCAGCTGCGCCGGGTTCGACGACTTGCCCGGAGCCAGCGCCACATATCGCTGACCGATCAAATTCTGATAGCGGACAAGGGCTTTGGTGTCATCGAACAGGGTTTGATCCCGCTGCACGACGAAAGTCACCTTCGCCACTTGCTTTTTCGACTTGGCCTCGCGGTCCAGCTCGATCTTTTCGATCTTGCCGACACGCACACCCGCCATCCGGACGTCATCGCCCTCGTGCAGGCCGAGTACGTCGGAGAACGTTGCCGAATAGGTGTTCGTGTCGCCATCTACGATGCGCGCCAACGTATTCCACACGACAACCGTGACGAGAATCGACACGATGGCGAAGATGCCGAAGCCGATCAGCGGTTTACGTATACTCATCGGCCCGCCCCGCTTTCGGCCACGTGCATGGTCCCGCCCTTCAGAATCGAGCTCAGCAGCAGATATTCGGCGGTGGTCGGCTTGCGGCCGAGCAACGTGGTGATCGCGGCGTCACCCTGGTAGGAGATGGCGCCCGCGGACGGGATGCTCGCCGGTGCGGCGGCCGGTGCCACCGGGGCCGGATCGGGAGCCGGTGCCGGCGCGGGGGCGGGCGGTTGACCGAAGCCGGGCAGCATCGGGATCAGGCCCTCGAGCGGGGTGCCCGCGAACGGATTCGGCATGCTCGGCACAGCACCCTCGGCGGGCCGGGCATCCGGTGTGGTGATGCCCGGAATCAGAGGCAGACCCGGCATCGGCAGCACCGGCGGCAGCCCGGCCGCCGAGTCGAGCTTGCGTGGCTTCAGTTTGTCGGGCATCGGCGGCAGCTCGTTCACCGCGGGCGCGGTGAAGCAGCTTGGTCCGGCCAGCTCGTCGTAGCGCGGGCAGTCGGCCACCGTGTACGGCTTGTACGGAGTGAGCGTGATGCCCGCGTTCCACACCTGCTGCTTCTGCGGACCCCAGGTGAAGGTGGAGTCCATCCTGCGAGTCAGTTCGCCGAGGTTCAGGATCGTCTGGGTGATCGCGTTGGGATCCGCGGCCACCGCGCCGAACATGTCGCTCGTGCCCTGGGTGACCTGCTTGCCCACGTCCCCGTTGCGGGCGAACAGATTGTTGACGGTGTCGACCGTGTTACCGGTGCCGGTGATCAGGGCGACCAATTCGCTGCGCCGGTCGGCGATGGTGCGTGCGGTCTCCACCGAGGTGCCGAGCACGCCGAGCAGTTCCGGCGCGGACTGGTTGAGGGCGTGCACCGAACTGGAGAAGTCGCCAAGCAGCACACCGAGGTTCGGGATCGAGTCGTCGACCGACTGGAGCCAGCGATCGAACCGTTCGACGGTGGAGCCCGGCATCCGGCCGCTGCCGTCGAGTGCCTGCGACAGGGTGCCGAGCACGCGACCGAACTGCACCGGGTCGATCTGGTCCAGGATGTTGCGGACCGTGGTGAGCGTGTCCTGCAGGGCGATGGTGCCCGCGCTGCGGTCTTCCTCGATCACCGAGCCCTCGCGCAGGTACTGATCCGCCGGGCCGTTGAAGACCAGCTCGACCGACGTGACGGCGAACAGGTTGCTCGGCACCACGCGGGCGGTGACGTTGGCCGGAACGCCCTTGGCGAACTCCGGCTTCACCTCGATCTTCACCTTCTGCAGCTCGCCCTTGGCCGCGACCTCGACCTCCTTGACCGCGCCGACGAGCACGCCGCGGAACTTGACGTCGGCATCCGAGGGCAGCCCGTCACCGGTGGTGGTGAGGTTCGCGGTGACATTCACCTTCTCGACGAAGTAGCCCTGGTACCTGGCCATCAGGAAGCCGAGCACCACTGCGAGGACAACAAGCCCGCCGACGCCCGCGAGCAGCAGTTGACGCATCGTGGGTCCACGCCCACTGGGATCAATGATCATCTGGTGCTACCCCGAGATCCGGATGCCGGGGTTGACGCCCCAGATCGCCAATGTCATGAACAGGTTCGCGAAGACGACTGCGATGATGCACACCTTGATCGCCCGGCCGGCCGCAACGCCGACGCCCTCCGGTCCGCCGGAGGCGAAGAAACCGTAGTAGCACTGAATGAACGTGGTGATCGCGACGAACAGGATCGCCTTGAGCAAGGAGTAGATCACGTCCGTCGGTACCAGGAATTGGTAGAAGTAGTGCTGGTAGGTACCGGTCGGCGTGCCACCGACCAGCTGCACGGTGAGCGCGCAGGACAGGTAGGCCATGGCCAGGCCGAGGCAGTACAGCGGAATGATCGCGATCATCGCCGCGAACATCCTGGTGCTGATCAGGTAGGGCAGCGGCCGGATCGCGATGGACTCCAGCGCGTCGATCTCCTCGGAGATGCGCATGGCGCCGAGTTGCGCGGTGAACCGGCAGCCCGCCTGCGCGGCGAAGGCGATCGTCGCGAGCAGCGGGCCGAGTTCGCGGGTGGTGGCGAAGGCGGAGACGGCGCCGGTGATCGGGCTCAAGCCGAGCAGGTTCAGCGAGTTGTAGCCCTGGATACCGACGGTCATCCCGCCGAACGCGCTGAGAATGACCACCACGCCGATGGTGCCGCCGCCGACGACCAGGTTCCCGTTGCCCCAGGTGACGTCGGAGAGCAGCCGCCACACTTCCTTGGGATAGTGCTTGAGCGCCAACGGGATCGAGCCGATCGAGCGCAGCAGGAAGAACACCTGGTGGCCCAGCTTGGCGAGCAGATCGACCGGCGCCTGCGCGGTTTTACGAAACTGCTGGAACGGCCGCAGTAGCGGAGGTACATACGTCGACGACACTCAGACCACCTGTGACGGGAACAGTGCGTTGTACACCTGGGTGATGATCAGGTTCACCCCGAACAACATGATGGCGGAACTCACCACCGCGGAATTCACCGCGTTGGCCACGCCGCCGGGGCCACCACGGGCATTCAATCCGTTGTCGCAGGCGATGATCGCGGCGAGTAGCCCGAAAATCAACGATTTGACCAGTGCGACAAAGAGATCGCGGGTTACCGCGAACGAGGAGAACGTGCCGATATAGGAACCCGGCGTACCGCCCTGCGCGAAAATATTGAAGATGTAACCAGTCAGGAAGCCGACAAATACGACGAAGCCACAGAGCAGCACGCTGACCAGCATCGCCGCGCCGAGCCGGGGTGCGACCAGCCTGCGCAGCGGGTCGACGCCCATCACCTTCATGGCGTCGATCTCCTCGCGGATGGTGCGCGAGCCGAGATCGGCGCACACCGCGGAGCCGACCGCTCCGGCGATCATCAGCGAGGTGACGAGGGGAGCGCCCTGCTGGATGATGCCGAGGCCGTTGGCCGCGCCGATGAAGGAGGTGGCGCCGACCTGGCCTGCGATCGAGCCGACCTGGATGGAGACGATGACGCCGATCGGGATGGCGACCAGCAATGTCGGCGCCGCCGAGACGCTGGACATGAACGCGCACTGGCGAATGAACTCACGGAAGGGGAAGCGACGCCGGAAGATTGCGACGAACAGTTCGGCTACTGCCGCGATTCCCATGGTGATCTGGCGACCGAAGGTCTCCAGTGAAGCCTTCGGATGGTCCGCCCAGTAACCCTTGGTCCAATCGACCGCATCACTCATCCGTGATCCTGTTGGTGGACTCTCGGTCGACTGCACTGGCTAACCCCTCTCGACGCCGGTTGGCTGCCCCGACGACTTGTTTGCTTGACGCACCTTACTACGTAGTAAGCCAGAACACACCACCCTCCTGTGATTGCAGTCATAGAGCCCGATCACTGTGACGGAAACACTAAGACCGCAGGCCTCGACATTGGGTCAGAGCCCAAAGCGGAGGGGTGATCTTCTGGAACAAGTTACAGGTCAGCCGGGTGAATCGGCCGCCCACACAAGGGGGTTCGACCAATTTATTCGGAAAATATTCATTCAAAATGGCATTTGATTCCAGAACAGAACAGACCGAGTTGTACTACTGTTCGATTACGAACTCGAACCGGACATTGGCCTTTCTCATAGCGTGTGGCTATTATTCGAAATAAGAGACAAACAGGTCATTCTGTCGGAAATAGGGT
Source organism: Nocardia iowensis (assembly GCF_019222765.1). Taxonomy (NCBI): domain Bacteria; kingdom Bacillati; phylum Actinomycetota; class Actinomycetes; order Mycobacteriales; family Nocardiaceae; genus Nocardia; species Nocardia iowensis. Next base: position 8,896,921 of record NZ_CP078145.1, read on the forward strand.
TAAGGCTCGCCGCCGTGGTCACCCTTCACTAGGTGACGCGCCCGGGCCCGAATACTGACACGATGGGTGCGACAGATTGATATCGTGCGGGCTTCCGACGTCTGGAGGGACATGTTCAGCAAACTCGCCAAGGTGGCCAACGCCGCCTTCGCCGTAACCCTCGGTGCGGCGCTGCTCGGGACGGGCGCGGGGGCCGCGCAAGCGGAGCCGGGCCCGCCGGTCGTGGGCGGCGGTTCCGGCATCATCATCGACAACCAATTCGAGTGCACCGTCACCACCGTCGGTCACGATGGCGCGGGACGGCTGGTCGGTCTGACCGCGGGCCACTGCGGTGATCCCGGTGCCGAGGTCTTCGCGGAGGTCAACCGTGGCGCCGGCGTGGTCGGCCGGTTCGTCTACTCCAACCATGAGCTCGACTACGCGGTCATCGAGTTCGAGCCGGGCAAGATCATCCCGGTGAACCGGATCGGCAATGTCACCATCACCGGGCTCGGCGCACCGGCGCAATTCCCGATGATCGTCTGCAAAGAAGGCCGGACCACCGGCAACACCTGCGGTATCAGCTGGGGTGACGTCTTCGGGTCGAACATGGAGACCTGGAGCCAGATGTGCGTGGTGGAAGGCGATTCCGGGGCACCGGTCGTCATCGGCACCACCCTCGTCGGCATGGTGAACGCCTACCTCGCCATCGCCTGCTTCGGCCCCGAGGTCGGCACCAACATGACCGCGATCATCGACGACATGAATGCCCGCGGCGGCATAGGCGCAGGCTATACGCCTATTTAGGGCTTTACCGAACAGTCCACAGACAGAATGAGCGGGCGCACCAGAGATCTGGTGCGCCCGCTCAGTTCTTGTTATGGGCGGCCTCGTTATGGGTCGGTGCCAGGGCGGGTCCGGCCACCGCGCACTGCGGCATGCAGTCGACGCTGTCCAGGGCGGGCGTGCGGCGCGGCGGGCGCAGCAGGGCGGCCGCGAGCACCGCGCCCGCCAGCAGCAACCCGACGCAGATCCACACGGCGGTACCGAATCCGTGATGGAAGGCGACCGGATCGCCGAGCGCGCCGGAGATGCCGGCCAACCCGGGCAGCGCGGCGACGGCGAGTAGCTGCGCGGTCCGCGCGACGGCGTTGTTCACCCCGGACGCGATACCGGCCTCGCTGGACGGCACCGCGCCGAGCACGGCGCCGGTCAATGGGGCGACCAAGGCCGCGAGGCCGAACCCGAAGACGAGCACGCCGGGCAATACATCGGTGAGGTACGTGGTGTCCGGACCGATCCGCAACAGCAGCACCAGGCCGCCCGCGGCGAGCAGCGGACCCACCGTCATCGGAATACGCGGTCCGTGCACCTGCGCCCAGCGTCCGGCGGGCGCCGAAAGGACCAGCATGATCAGCGTGATCGGCACGGTGGCCACGCCCGACATCAGCGGTGAATATCCCGCCACCAGCTGCAGTTCCAGCACCAGCAGGAAGAACACGCCGCCGAGCGCCGCGTAGACCGCGAGGGTGACCAGGTTGGCAGCGGTGAAGACCCTCGAGGCGAACAGCGATGGCGGGACCAGCGGATGGTCGCTGCGCATCTCGATCACCACGAACGCCGCGAGCAACAGCACACCGGAGACAATGAGCAGCGGCATGGTCTCGATCAAGCCGAAGGTCAGCGTGCCGAGCGCCAGCGCGACCACCAGGGCGCCCGGCACGTCCAGTTGCGTCTTGGCATTCGGATCATGGCTCTCCGGCACATGTTTCAACGCGACGAGCACCACCACGAGGGTGAGCGGCACATTGATGAAGAAGATGGAGCGCCAGCCGGCCAGCTCGATCAGCCAGCCGCCGAGGAACGGCCCGAGCGCGCCGGAGACCCCGCCGAAGCCGGACCACAGGCCGATCGCCGCGCCCTGATCGCGCCGATCGATGGACGAGGAGATCAACGCGAGACTGCCCGGCGTCAGCATGGCACCGGCCACGCCCTGCAGAATGCGGGCGAACACCAGCATCTCGATATTGACCGCGGCGCCGCACAGCACCGAGGCGAACGCGAAACCGATGGTGCCCCAGACGAACACTTTGCGCCTGCCGAGCCGGTCACCGAGCGAGCCGCCGAGCAGAATGAACGACGCCAAGGTCAGCGTGTACCCGTTCAAGGTCCACTGCAGCCCGGCCACATCGGTGTCGAGCGACTCCCCGATCCGCGGCAACGCGATGTTCACGACGGTGGCGTCGAGCGAGGCCACCGACGAACCGAGGATGGTGGCCAGCAGAATCCAGCGGCCGGTGGCCGATTTCAGCCGGGGCAGATCAGTGGTGCGCACCGACTCAACATAATGGCCGGATGCGGGGAGATCGCCGGTGTCAGAGTTCCTGGACGCAGACGACGAATCGACGCTCCTCGTAGACGTACCCCGTGCCGCTGCCGCAGACGCTGACATCGTCGGCGCCGTCCACCCGTTTGACGACCTTGACGCCCTTGCTGGTCGCCGCCCCGGTGCAGTCGATCCGCTTGGGATCGTCGCCGCCGACGTCCATGCAGCCGCCGACGACCCAGTCGATGTCCAGGCAGTACGCGCCCTGCTCGATGCCGTTGAGGGTCTCGGCGTAGTAGTTGTCTGCGTCGCTCACGCACTGCGAGCTCTTCGGCGCCTTACCGATCACCTTGTAATTCGCCGCCCGGCTACCGCAGGACGCCTTCTCGATGGTGGCGTTCGAGGTGGTGCCGCCGAGCGTGACGCAGTCGCCCTCCTCGGCCTTGAAGTCGATGTTGGCGCTCTTGGTCGGCGTGGGCTTGCTGGTGGTCGGCCGGCCCGAAGTGGGCTTGCCTGGCGAAGGTTTCGGGGTGGTAGAGACGGCATCGATGGTGCCGTTGTTCACTGCGGGCTGCGCGCTACCGCTGATGGTGGAGCTACAGCCGACCACCGCTAGGGCGGCCATCGCGATAAACGCCGCAGACGCGACTCGACCCCAGGTCAGTTGACCAGACACGTACAGTCCTCCCGAGCTGTAACGCTCCGAACTCACACCCCCGTAAGAATCCGAAGTAAACAAAACTTAGCTGTGCTTGAAATACACGCCATGCATACACCATGGCATACGCGCACGTCGACTCGACTGCGGAATCGAGGTTCCAGCAACCGATCTGGGTATGGTGGAGTTTCGTAGTTCGAGAGGAGTCACCGTGAAGCTGATCAGCACGATTGTCTGCTCGGCTGGCGCGGTCTTCGCCTCTCTCTGGCTGCCCGCCGTGGCCTCAGCAACCGATGTGCACTGCACCTCGGAAAACGGCACGGACATCACCGTCATCGACGGCCGCACCGCCTGCCGCGCCGCCACCGACCTGCTCGGCCAGGCGAAATCTCTGGGAATCGACGGTGTCGGCTACGCGAATGCCACCGCGGGGGCGATGGCGATCGGCATCGGCGCGGCCGGCGGGGTGGGGGCCAGCGACGGTGCGGGCGGGATACCGATCGCGATCGGCGTCGGCCAGGACGCGATCGCACTCAGTTCCATTGACCACAACCAGATTTCAGCGAACCCGGGCACGCCGACGATCGCTGTGTCGGTCGCCCTCGACGGGTCCCGCGCCGGCGCGCGGACCGCCGACCGGACCGTGGTGTGCCTCGGCGGCGGGGCCTTCGCCTGGAATTCACGTACCGGCGACACGTGCCTGAGCACGCCCTTCGGCCGCTGGCAGACCCCGGTGGACCAGCTACCCTGAGGGACGCACCCGATGCGCGGTGGTCAGGAGGTGACCGCATGGTTTCGGCAACGGCAGCGGGCGACTTCGACGCCGCCGACCCGGCGAAGGGCAAGCTGGCCGCGCCCAAAGAGATGCTGGTCGACCCGCGATTCATCCGGCTCGCCGACCAATTCTTCGGCATGTTCACCCAGCCGAGCCGCGGCGGCGCGGCATTGGCCGTCTACCTCGACGGCAAGCCGGTGGTGGACATCTGGGGTGGCTGGGCAGGCAAGGACCGGCGCTGGAACGGCAGCACCGTCGCGCTGACCTTCTCCACCGGCAAGGGCGTCGCCTCCACCGTGCTGCATCGGCTGGCCGAACGCGGCCTGATCGACTACGACGCGCCGGTCGCCCAGTACTGGCCCGAATTCGCCGCGCACGGCAAGGACGACATCACGGTGCGCGATGTGCTCTCGCACCGGGCCGGGCTGCATCGAGTGCGCGGCCTGGTCCCCGGCCGCGAGGGCATCCTCGACTACGGCGCCGTGGTCCGCGCGCTGGCCGACAGCCCGCCGGATCCGCGCCGTATCCGCACCTCCGGCTACCACGCCATCACCTTCGGCTGGCTGGTCGCCGAGATCGTGCAGCGGGTCACCGGCGAATCGTTCACCGACGTGCTGCGCCGGGAGATCGCCGAGCCGCTCGGGCTCGACGAATTCTGGTTCCGGGTGCCGGAAGCCGAGCGTTATCGGATCGCCAAGATCTTCCCGCACCTGAGCCCGCCCGGGATCCGCTGGAACACCGCCTCGTCGGTGCTGTCCTGGGTTCGCCCGATTCGCGGGCTCGCCGAGGCGGGCATGCCGGAGAGCTTCGACGAACTGGTCCGCGACCCTCGGGTGCACGACGCCGTGATGCCGGGTTGGAACGGCGTCTTCTCGGCGCGCGCGCTGGCCAGAATGTATGGGGCGCTGGCCAACGAGGGCCGGGTCTTCGTTGAGCGCCGTGGCGGCGGCGAAACCGTGCAGTTTCTGCGGCCGGAGACGATCGACCTCATCAACCAGGTGCAGCCCGCGGAGAGCCGCGACTACGTGCTCGGCCTGCCACTGCGCTTCACCCTCGGCTACCACCGCCCGGTGCTGATGTCCAAGCAGCAACCGCGAAAGGCGTTCGGCCACTACGGCGTCGGTGGTTCGGGGGCCTACGCCGATCCGGAACTCGGCATGTCGGTCGCCTTCGTCACCAACCGACTCGGCAACGCGGTGACCGCGCTCGGCGACGCCCGGCTCGCCCGGCTCGCGGCGACCGCGCGCAACACGGTGCGCAGAGTCAAACCGGCCGTCGTCATCGACGAGACCGATTCCTAGGCGGGTCGAACCCGCAGACGGGTGCGGCTGCGCCTGGCCCCGAAGTATGCGAACGGCCGTGCGCCAATCTCGGTGCCGCACAACATAGCAACCGGTCCGCACCGCCCGATTCTGTTCGGTGTGGTGAGTGATTTACATCACGAAGACGTTTGACGCCGCCCTCATGGCGACCGACCAGCGAGATCATTCGGCACACCGGACTCGCCGACTTGACCGGTACCTTTCGCGAAACCGAATGGCCCACAACGGGTTATGTGACGGCGACCACACCGGCCGGTCTGTCTGAATCAATAGGAAACGCCACTGGCTTCCAGCCGCACCTGGACGGTAGGAAGGACGAAGGGTCGGGCCGTCAATACCCGTGGGGCCGCTCTGCTTGCCCCACGCCGATGAGAGATCTCGTGACATACGCGCGCGTCTGCGCGTGTGCGCGAGAGATGGAATGGACGAGAAACCTATGCATGCCGCTTCGCACACCGGGTCGCTACCTGCTCGCCGCCGGGGGGCACAGCTAACCCGCAGGCTGCGGGCGGGCGCCCTGTTGTCCGCGACCATCGCGGCGGCGGGTGTCCTGCTCGTCGCGCCCGCCGAGGCCGAACCCATCCCCGGGCTCGGTTCCGGATCGGCCGGTTCGGCAACCGAGCCACAGCCGCAGCAGCCGAACTTCGCGCCGCCCTCGATCAACATCGCCGATGGCGAGGTGGTCGGGGTGGCCCAGCCGATCATCATCAACTTCAAGGACCCGGTGACCGATCAGGCCACCGCCGAGAAGTTCATCAAGATCACCTCGTCGAAGCCGGCGCCGGGCCACTTCTACTGGCGCGGCGACAAGCAGGTGCGCTGGCGGCCGAACGAGTTCTGGCCGGACAACACCGACGTGCAGGTGCAGGCGGGCGAGACCCGCAGCGCCTTCAAGATCGGCGACGCCCTGGTCAGCACGGCCGACGACAACACGCACACCATCACCATCACCCGCAATGGTGAGGAGGTGAAGACGATGCCGACCTCGATGGGCAAGCCCAAGCACGAGACCCCGAACGGCACCTACATCGTCGGCGAGCAACTGCGCAAGATGATCATGGATTCGTCCACCTACGGTGTCCCCGTCACCGATCCCGAGGGCTACAAACTCGAGGTCGAGTACGCGACCCGCATCTCCAACAGCGGCATCTTCGTGCACGCGGCCCCGTGGTCGGTCGGACAGCAGGGCAAGTCCAACGCCAGCCACGGCTGCCTGAACGTGAGCACCGAGAACGCCAAGTGGTTCATGGAGAACACCCGCCGGGGTGACCCGGTCGTCATCGTGAACACCAAGGGCGGAACGCTGAGCGCCAGCGACGGTTTGGGCGACTGGAACGACTAGCAGGTTCGCCGCTCCGGCGGCACAAGACACGTCACGAAGCCGAACATTACGATCAATTAGCAGTTTGCTGATCGTGGTGTTCGGCTTTTTGATTCACTGTGCGCGTGCTCGAGAAGTTCAGCGGTCGGGGGGCCGGCGTTAACCGACTGTTTGCTCCCGTCCGTAGAGTGCGCGACGTGCGAGCGAGGCCGGAACGAGTACTGCCCCAACCGCGCGGACGTGGTCTGCGCAACCGGCCCTGGCAGGACTACGCCCTGTTCCTCGTTTTGGTCGTGCCGAATCTCGCGCTGCTGACGCTGTTCGTCTACCGGCCGTTGATCGACAACATCCGGCTCTCGTTCTACGACTGGAACATTTCCGATCCGGTGGCCACTTTCATCGGAGTCGCCAACTACCGCGAGTGGTGGAGTCGGCCGGATTCCTGGGACATCGTCACCAACACAGTGGTTTTCACCCTCGCGGCGGTGGTCGGCAGCATGGTGCTCGGTCTCGCGCTCGCGTTGCTGCTGGACCGGAAGTTGTTCGGCCGCAATGTGGTCCGCTCGGCGATCTTCGCACCGTTCGTCATCTCCGGCGCCGCCATCGGCGTGGCCTTCCAGTTCATCTTCGATCCGAGCTTCGGTCTGGTCCAGGATGTCTTGCACCGCATCGGTGTCGCACAGGTGCCCGACTTCTATCAGGACCCGCACTGGGCGCTGTTCATGGTGACGGTGACCTACATCTGGAAGAATCTCGGCTACAGCTTCGTCATTTATCTGGCCGCGCTGCAAGGGGTTCGGGCCGAGCTGATGGAGGCGGCCGAGATGGACGGCGCGAGCCGGTGGACCACCTTCACCAAGGTGCTGCTGCCGCAGCTGCGCCCGACCACATTCTTCCTGTCGATCACGGTGCTGCTGAACTCGTTGCAGGTCTTCGACATCATCAACGTGATGACCCGCGGCGGTCCGCTCGGCACCGGCACCACCACGATGGTCTACCAGGTGTACGAGGAATCTTTCCGTAATTTCCGCGCCGGGTACGGCGCGACCGTGGCCACCATCATGTTCGTGGTGCTGCTGGTCGTCACGCTGGTGCAGGTTCGCGTCATGGATCGGAACGAACAGTGATCAAGGATCCGGCTGTGGCGAATAGCGGCCTGTCCCGCACGATTTCCTACCAGCGCCGCCAACGTTGGGTGACGCTGCTCGGTTACGCGGCCATGGTGTGCGTGCTGATCATTGTCGGCGTTCCGCTGTTCTGGATCGTCATCACCTCGTTCAAGGCCCGCCCGGACATCTACGTGCAGCCCGCGGTGTACTGGCCACACAGCTGGCATCCGGAGAACTATCGCGATGCCACCACAACGCTGCCGTTCTGGACCTTCCTGAGCAATTCACTGATCGTCACCGGGGTGATCTCGGCGGTGAAGTTCGTGCTCGGCGTGTTCAGCGCGTACGGGCTGGTGTTCCTTCGGTTCCCCGGTAAGTCGGTGGTGTTCCTGGTGATCATCGCGGCGCTGATGGTGCCGAACCAGATCACCGTGATCTCCAACTACGCGCTGGTCTCCCAGCTCGGCTGGCGAAACACCTTGGTGGGCATCATCGTTCCGCTCTGCGGGGTCGCGTTCGGCACCTTCTTGATGCGCAACCATTTCCTTTCGCTGCCATCGGAGGTGATCGAGGCCGCCAGGATGGACGGCGCCAATTGGTGGCGGCTGCTGACCAGGGTGGTGCTGCCGATGTCCGGGCCGACCATGGTCGCCTTCGCGGTGGTCACGCTGGTCAACGAGTGGAACGAATACCTCTGGCCGTTCCTGATGGCCGACGGCCCCGAGGTCGCCACGTTGCCGGTCGGGCTGACGCTGCTGCAGAACACCGAGAACCCGAGCGTCACCAACTGGGGGCCGGTCATGTCGGGCACGTTGCTGACGATGCTGCCGATCCTGGTCGTGTTCCTGCTGCTGCAACGCCACATGATCAAAGGCCTCACCTCGGGTGCGGTCAAAGGTTAGGCGTACCTCCGCATTCGCTCCGGCCATGCGCGGTCCAAAGACGGACTCCGTCCGGCTGCGCCTACTAGATACAGGAGAACAAACGTGTCCACTTCTCAGTTCCCCGCGCTGTCCCGGCGCGGATTCATCGGGCTGGCCGGTGCCGTCGCCGCGGGCGCGGCGCTCACCGCGTGCGCGGGCACCGGCGGTGGCGCCAAGCAGTCCGGCGACGCCAATACCATCAACTTCTGGTCCAATCACCCTGGTAGCTCGAAGGATCAGGAAACCGAGCTGATCAAGCGGTTCCACGAGAAGTTCCCCGACCTGAAGGTCAACCTGATCGACGCGGGCAAGAACTACGAGGAGGTGTCGCAGAAGTTCAATGCGGCGCTCTCCGGTGGTGAACTGCCCGATGTCGTTGTGCTGTCCGATGTCTGGTGGTTCAACTACGCGCTCAACGGGTCCATCGAACCGCTGGACGGGCACTTCGGCGCCGCGGGTGTGCGGCTGGACGACTACGTCGACTCGCTGGCCGCCGACTACCTGTTCAACGGCAAGCACTACGCGCTGCCGTACTCGCGGTCGACGCCGCTGTTCTACTACAACAAGGATGTCTGGGCGAAAGCCGGTCTGCCGGACCGTGGCCCGGAGAGCTGGCCGGAATTCGACGAGTGGGGTCCGAAGATCCAGGCCGTGGTCGGCGACGGCAAGCTCGCGCACGGCTGGGGCGACGCGAAGAACTATCTCGCCTGGACTTTCCAGGGCCCGAACTGGACCTTCGGTGGCGCCTACTCCGACGGCTGGCAGCTGAAGTTCACCGAACCCGGCACGATCGCGGCGGGCCAGTTCCTGCGCGACATGATCCACACCAAGAAGTACGCGGGGATCAAGCCGCAGATCGCCGTCGATTTCGGCACCGGCGTCATCGCCTCGACCATCGCCTCCACCGGTGACCTCAAGGGCATCAAGCAGAACGCGGAAGGCAAACTGCAGTTCGGCACCGCGTTCCTGCCGCACCCGAACGGGCCCGGCGTCACGACCGGCGGCGCCGGTCTGGCGATTCCGGCGCGCATTTCCGACCAGCGAAAAGTGAACGCGCTCAAGTTCATCGAGTTCATCACCAACGCGTCGAACACGGCGTACTTCGCGCAGGCGACCGGGTACATGCCGGTGCGCAAGTCGGCCGTCGCCGACCCGGGCGTGCAGGACTTCCTGGCGAAGAACCCGAACGCGAAGGTCGCCATCGATCAGCTGCCGCTGACCAAGTCGCAGGACTACGCGCGGGTGTTCGTGCCGGGCGGCGACCAGATCATCGGCACCGGGTTGGAGCAGATCGGGCTGCAGAACGCCGATCCGGCAACCGTTTTCGCCAATGTCAGCAGCCAGCTGCAGGCCATCATCGACCGGCAGATCACGCCCAAACTGCCCAAGTAATGCCCGCACCCGTCGGCGGCCACCTCGGCGTGGCCGCCGTCGCGAATTCATCCGAGGAGATCGACGCCCATGGCCACAGTGCAGTTCGACGGGGTGACGCATCTGTATCCCGGTGCGCCGACACCCGCTGTCGACAGCCTGGAAATCGACATCGCCGATGGCGAGTTCATCGTCCTCGTCGGCCCATCGGGCTGCGGCAAGTCGACCAGCCTGCGCATGCTGGCCGGCTTGGAATCGGTGGAGGCGGGTCGAATCCTGATCGGCGGCAAGGACGTCACCGGTCTGCCGCCGCGGGCCCGCGATGTGGCGATGGTGTTCCAGAGCTACGCGCTGTACCCGAATATGACCGTCGCGCAGAACATGGGCTTCGCGTTGCGCAACGCGGGCATGAACAAGGCCGACACCCTGGTGCGGGTGCAGGAGGCGGCGAAGATGCTGGAACTGGAGCACCTGCTGGACCGCAAACCGGCGAAACTGTCCGGCGGCCAACGGCAACGAGTCGCGATGGGCCGCGCGATCGTGCGCAGGCCGCAGGTGTTCTGCATGGACGAGCCGCTGTCCAATCTGGACGCGAAGCTGCGGGTCAGCACCCGTTCGCAGATCGCCGCGCTGCAGAAGCGGCTCGGCACCACCACCGTGTACGTCACCCACGATCAGGTGGAGGCGATGACCATGGGCGACCGGGTCGCGGTGCTGCTGGACGGCAAATTGCAGCAGATCGCCGCGCCCCGTGAGCTTTACGACAATCCGGTGAATACCTTCGTCGCCGGATTCATCGGTTCGCCGGGGATGAACCTGCTGGAGGCGCCCGTGCGCGACGGGGCGGCGGTGCTGGATGATCTGCGAATCCCGTTGCCGCGGACCGCGAAAACGGGTGAGCGGGTGGTTGTCGGCATTCGGCCCGAGTCGTGGGAGGTGACCACCGAGGACGGCGGCCTCACCGTCGCCGCCGAACTGCTGGAGGAGCTGGGCGCGGAGTCATTCGTCTACAGCCACGGCGTGGCCGAAGACTGGAACAGCCGCTCGGGCAAGGTGGTCGTCCGAGTCGACCGCCGCTTCCAGGTAGCGCTCGGCGACCAGCTACGGCTGCGCCCCAAGCTCGACGACGTCTTCTTCTTCGATTCCGAAACCGAGGAACGCCTACGCTGACGGCGCTCCCCGGCCCGGAGTCGATCGAGCTCTGCATCGACTCCGGTCACACGGCGCAAAAGCCGGGGCGTCCGGTCACCAGATCTTCACGCGCTCCGTCGGCTCCAGATATAGCGCGTCGCCGGGCTTCACTTCGAAGGCTTCGTGGAAGCTGTCGATGTTGCGGACGACGGCGTTGCAGCGGAATTCCGGTGGGGAGTGGGGGTCGACGGTGAGGCGGCGGATGGCCTCCTCGGTGCGGACCTTGGTGCGCCAGACTTGGGCCCAGCCGTAGAAGACGCGCTGTAGACCGGTGAGGCCGTCGAGCACCGGCGGTTCGGCGCCGTCGAGGGAGATCTTGTAGGCCTGCAGGGCGATGGAGAGGCCGCCGAGGTCACCGATGTTCTCGCCGATGGTGAATTCGCCGTTGACCGTGTGCTCGTCCGGTAGGTCCTTGGGCGACAGCACGCTGTACTGGTCGATCAAAGCCTTTGTGCGCTTGCCGAATTCGGTGCGGTCGTCGTCGGTCCACCAATCGATCATGTTGCCGTCGCCGTCGTATTTGGCGCCCTGATCGTCGAAACCGTGGCCGATCTCGTGGCCGATCACCGCGCCGATACCGCCGTAGTTGGCGGCGTCGTCGGCATTCATGTCGAACATCGGCGGCTGCAGAATCGCCGCGGGGAAGACGATTTCGTTCATGCCGGGGTTGTAGTAGGCATTCACGGTCTGCGGCGTCATGAACCATTCGTCGTGATCGACCGGGCCGCCGAGCTTGTTCAGGTCGCGATCGTGGTCGGCGGCATAACCGTTGCGGTAATTGCCGACCAGATCGGCCGGGTCGATCACCACGTCGGAATAGTCGCGCCACTTGTCCGGGTAGCCGATCTTCGGGGTGAACTTCTCCAGCTTGGCCAGCGCGGCCGCCCTGGTGTCCTGGCCCATCCAGTCCAGCTGGGCGATGTTGCGGCGGTAGGCCTCCTGCAAGTTGGCGACCAGGTCCACCATCCGAGCCTTGGCCGCAGGCGGGAAGTGCTCGGCCACATACAATTTGCCCACCGCCTCGCCGAGCAGGTCCTGCACCAGCGAAACGCCGCGCTTCCAGCGTTCCCGGTTCTCCTTGGCACCGGTCAGTGTGCGGCCGTAGAAGCCGAAGCTCTCCTCGACCAGCTCATCGGTGAGATACGGTGCGCGCGAACGGATCACCCGCCAGGCCGCCCACGCCTGCCAGTCGGCCAGCGATTCCTCGGCCCACACCTGAGCGAAGGTGCGTAGGTAGTCCGGCTGACGCACCACGACTTCGGCGAACAAGTCGGGGCCGGGCTTGTCGACGCCCGCAGCGAGTGCCGAAGTCCATGCCGCCCAATCGAACTCGGGATAGTCGGCGGTCAGTGCGGCGAAAGTGGTGAGGTTGTAGCTACGTTCGGCGTCGCGGCGACGAACCACGTCCCAGTGTCCGGCGGCGAGCTTGCGTTCCAGCTCGAACACCCGCTGCCCGACCGTATCCAGGTCCGACGGCAGCAGCGCGCCGATCCGGGGATCGGCGGCGGCCAGCGCGAACATCCGGCCGACGTGTGCGATGTACTCCGCCCGGATCTCGGCGGATTCGTCCTGGCGGTAGTACGACTCGTCGGGCAGCCCGATGCCGGACTGGGTGGCGTGCACCAGGTAGCGGTCGGAGTTCTTGTCGTCGGTGTCGACGTAATACCCGACAGCACCGCCGACACCGGTGCGCTGCAAACTGCCGAGCAGGGTCGCGAACGCACTCCGGTCGGTGACCTGATGGATCGCGGCGAGCTCCGCCGAGATCGGCGTGAGCCCGGCGGCCGCCACCGTCTCGGTGTCCATGAAGCTGGTGAACAGATCGCCGATCTTGCGGGCATCGCTGCCCGGTTCCGACGGTTCGGCGGCCGCGTTCTGGATGATCACCTGGACATCCCGCTCCGCCTGGTCGTACAGGGTGCGCAGCGCGCCGTCCACCGCCCGGTCGGCCGGTATCTCGTGGTCGGCCAGCCATTTGCCGTTGACATGCGCGAACAGGTCGTCCTGCACCCGCACGCCCTGGTCGATGTAGGACAGATCGATACCGGAAGGGCTGGTCAGCTCGGAAGTCACGATCTCCAGTATGCAGAAAACGCGCTGCCGGGCGCCGCCGTCGACAGACCTCGGCCGGGCGGAGCGAACAGGCGGGCGCGCGACAGTCCGTCCCCGACCGTATCGACTGCTACCAAGTCAGGCGGTCAGCGCGATGCGGTCGAACTCGCCGTCCCGCACGCCGAGCAGAAAGGCGTCCCACTCCTGCGGGGTGTAGTCGAGGACGGTATCGCCGTGCCGGAGCGTGGTGTGACCGTCGGCCGCGGTGTGCGCGGTCAGTACGCCCGGCGTTCGCTCGCGCAGGCGGAGCGTGTCGAGGAACGTGGTCCATTCGCGCGCGGTAACGGTGATGACGGGCTCGTCCGCGGGGCGGTTTGCCGGGTTACGGCGGTATTTGCTGTCACGTATGAGCACCGCGTCACCATCGAAGCGGACCTCGACACATTGATTGCCGTTGTTCGACCGAGTCGATGTGAACCAGTCAGTGAAAACCGACCGGGGAGTAGCGGTGGGGGCCATGGCCAGATTTTACACTTGGGCATACGTCCTGATCAGGGTCGATGATTCGTCATGATCCAGCGATTGGTCTTGTGCGCGAACGTAAGCGAAGCCCAGATCGCGCACCAATTCCGGATCGTCGACCGCCCCGCCGAAGACGGCGCTCTCCGCCCAGCCGAAGGTCGGCAGCTGTTCGCCGGCGAAGTCGATGAGATGGAAGCTGGACCCGCCGAGCACCGCGCCAGCGGTGGCGGCGAACGGGATGACCCGCACCTCGATGGTGTCGAGCTCCTCGATCAATTCGGCCAGGTGGATCAGCTGCCCGCGCAGCACCTCGGGACCTCCGGTCTGTTGCAGCAGGGTGCCCTCGCCGATCACCGCGGTGAGCTCGACCGGCTCCTTGCCGCGCAACCGCTCCTGCCTGCGCATCCGGATGGCGACCAGCTGCTCGACCTGCACCGGGCGGATCATCACGTCGGCACTGATCAGCGCACGGGCGTAGTCCTCGGTCTGCAAGAGACCGGGCACGACCAGGCTGTCGTAACTGCGTATGCACTGCGCGCCGTATTCCATGCCGTACAACCGCTGCAGTTCGGGCCCGATCAGCGCGGACGATTTGGTCCACCAACCCCGCTGCTTGCTCGCCTCCAGCAGCGCGAGCAACTCCGCGCGCTCCTCGGCCTCCACCTCGAGCAGTTCGAGCACCGGGCCGATGGTGTTGGTGGTGAGCACGCGCCTGCCCTTTTCCACGTGCGACCAGTTGGCCGGGGTGAAGCCGACCCGCTTGGCGAAGCCGGCCGAATCGAAGCCGCGTTGTTCGCGCAGCTCCCGCAGCCGGAGCACCAGTTCCCAGCGGGCAACGGTTGGCGAGACGGGTGCCATGACAGGGGATCGTAGCTCGCCGGCTTTCCGGCGTGTGACTATTGTCAAGCCAGTTGCGCGGCGTTAGGGTCTGGGGCCAGCGGTCGATTCTCCCCACTTCACGCGATCCACCCGCATCGAGGCGAGGTTCGTCATGAGTTTGTCCCGCACTGATCAAGACAGTCATTCGTCGTCGTCCCACGACTACTCAGCCCAGGACTACACGGCGATCCAGGACGCCATCGCCCGCTGCCGCCGGTATCGCAAGGAGCACGGCCTGTACGGCGTCGTTGATCCCACGCTGGGACGAATCATGCTGGAAGTCGGCGCGGTCGGCGCGGTGGTCATGCCCGCCGCGCTCGGCCGCCGGGTCCGCGACCGGCTGACCGAGACGCAGGCCGAGCAGCGACCGGGCCCGATCATCGCGCACCCGCGCTCGAACCGGTGGACCTTCCTGACCGGCCCGACCGACAACTCGTATCTGGACACCGAACTGTTCGCCGACCTGTTCCGCGTCTGCGCCTCGGTCGCGCTGCCGGGCAGCCACATCGTGCTGCCATCACCCACCGACGAGTCCACCGGTTACCGGAGCTGGATCGCCGCGCCGCAGAACGGCTTTCGCCGCGAACTCCGCGATGTGCTGGCGGCGACCAGGGCCTGTGCGGCGATTACGGAGTAGGCGCGGGTGTCAGGGTGATGCTGAACTTGTCTTCCAGTCGCTGATTCCAGTCCCGCTCGCACTGCTCGATCTTGGACTGGTCGCTGCCCGCCCGGTTCACGCAGTCGAAGAAGTCCTTGCCACCGGAGTCGACGAAGAAGCTGTAGCCGATGATGGTGACCACGATGGCGCCGATCAAGCCGAGCACACCGAGGATCACGCCGGTGATCGCCATGCCCGCGCCGCCCGCGCGACCGGACCGGGTCTTCGCCAGCGCGACGAGGCCGAAGATCAGCGCGAAGGCACCGAACAGGTAGCCGCCGACCAAGGTCCAGAAGCTCAGCACCGCGAGGATGCCGAGCACCAGCGCGGTGATCGCCAGCCCCTTGCCCTTCGGCGACTCCTGCCAGTACGCGGGCTGTCCTGGATACTGACCACCCGGCGGCGGGTATCCCGGGGGCGGGGGATACTGGCCGGGAGGCGGATATTGCGACATGGACTTCCTCTCCGTCGGTGCCTCGCGCTGCTCGATCCGGACGAGGTGGTCCGGCGGAGTGCGCGGGGATCGCCTACTGATCGCGCGCGCTATTGGCGGATGTTAATGCGGCGCGGCTTACTGGGCGCCCAACCGCGCGTGCATCTCCCACACCAGAATTTCCGACGGTCGGCGGGCGATGACGCGTTGGCCGCCGGTTCTGGTCAGCCGGACCGCGTCGCCCTCGTCCAGGGTGCCGACGCCCTCCATCTCCACCTCACCGCGGGCGACGAATACGTGCAGGTACGGCGCGTCGGGCAGGTCGATGATGTGGTCGGCCTCGCCGGGCATCCTGGCCACGTGGAATGCCGCGTGGCTGCTGTTGATGGCGATGGCGGTGCGATCGCGGTAGCGCGGCAAGCCGGCGGCCACGGTCACCAGGCTGCCGGTCGCCAGCGCGTCGTCGATCTCGAGCTGTTGGTAGCCGGGTGTCAGGCCTGGTTCGTCGGGGACCACCCACATCTGCACGAAATGCACCGGCTCGTGGTGCTCGGCGCCGTCCAGCCGCCACGAGTCGTTCTTCTCCGAATGCAGGATGCCGGTGCCCGCGCTCATCCGCTGTGCGAGGCCCGGGTAGATGATGCCGCTGTGGCCGAGCGAGTCCTGGTGCACCAGGCTGCCGCCGAGCACCCACGTCACGATCTCCATATCCCGGTGCGGATGCGTGTCGAAACCTTGGCCGGGGGAGACGACATCCTCGTTGTTGACGA
The DNA here is from genome assembly GCF_019222765.1 of Nocardia iowensis. NCBI lineage: Bacteria > Bacillati > Actinomycetota > Actinomycetes > Mycobacteriales > Nocardiaceae > Nocardia > Nocardia iowensis. The sequence goes on from NZ_CP078145.1 coordinate 8,913,210, forward strand.
GCAGCAGGCCGTGGTGGGTGTTGTCGGGATCGTAGTGCTCCCCGAACGAGAAAGAGTGCTTCGAATCCAACCAGGACACCCGCGTCTTCATGCGGTCGCCTGCTCGATGGACGTCGATGTGTGGTGTCGTGAGTGTGGACATCATGGTCCTCCTCTCGGAACCGTGCACCGATCACCTTTCAGGGTAGGAGCACATCCGTCGCGGTACTCCACATTCCTAGTAAATTGTCCTGCACTCGGCATTTTACGCGAGCGACCAGCGGGTGAACGTCAGGCGAGCAGAACCGGCCGGTACGCCGAACGGGTGGGCGACCCCGCCGACGACAGCGGCACGACCCGGCACCCTAGCGGTGTCGGATTCGTAATATGAAGTGCGGCAACGTAACCGGAGGTGACGGCGGGATGCGATCCGAGGCGCTCGCACGCATCGAGCGACAACTCCGCAGCCAGGCGCGCCGCGACGGCATCGCACATTTCGTCGTCGGCGTCGCGGTCTTCCGCGACCGCAAACTTCTGGTGGTCCGCCGAGTACCCGACGACTACCACGGCGGCATGTACGAACTACCCGGCGGCGGAGTCGAATCCGGCGAAACCTTCGCCGAATGCGTCGCGCGCGAACTGTTCGAGGAAACCGGCCTGCGTGTGCGCACCATCACCGACTTCCTCGGCGGCTTCGACTACGCCACCAGAACCAAGTCCAAGGTGCGCAAATACAGCTTCGTAGTAGACGTCGAACCCGGTGAGGTCGCGCTGGCCCCCGGCGAACACGACGCCTTCGCCTGGATAGACGCCGACGCCTTGCACGACCTCCCCATGGCCCCCGACATGCGCGAGGCAGTAAGCGCCCTCGTCACCGACTCCCATTGACGCCCCGCAGGTTACGCACTAACACCCGACCGCCGGCGCAGCCATCAACCGCCATCGGCGACCCGTCTCGCGGGCACACCCCGCACGATCGGTCACGCCCCACCACCTACCCACCACGCGCGAGTTTTGCGAGCGCCGTTCGCGGCCCGTCTCGCGGCCGAGTGGCCGAAGCGCACGCGCCGCAGGCGCAAGTCTCGGCCGCTCGGCCGCGAGACTTCCCGGGGCCGCGAACACGCCGCGCCCGCGCGGCCAAAAACCCAGTAACCTCACCGCGTGTCCACTACCGGTCGCTCGGAGAGTTCCATTCCCTCTCGTTCGGAGACTTCCATTCCCTCGGATGAGCGGCCGGTTCCGCTGCGGACCGCGCTGCGGGAGAGTCCCGGGGTGGTGCGGCTTGCGCTGGTGCGGTTCGCCGGTCAGTTCGGCGACGGCATGTTTCAGGCGGCATTGTCGGGGGCGATTCTGTTCAATCCCGAGCGGCAGACCGATCCGCTGGCCATTGCGGCGGGTTTCGCGGTGTTGTTGTTGCCGTATTCGCTGATCGGGCCGTATGCGGGGGCGCTGCTTGATCGGTGGGATCGGCGCACCGTGTTGCTGGTGGCCAATGTGCTGCGTGCGGTGCTGATCGGGCTGGTGTGCGCGGGGCTGCTCGCCGGTATCGGGGAGACGCCGCTGCTGTTGCTGGCGTTGGCGGTGGTGGGGATCAGCCGGTTCGTGCTGTCGGGTGTGTCGGCGGCGTTGCCCCGGGTGCTTGCTCAGCACTGGCTGGTGCCGATGAATTCGGTGCTCGCCACGGTGGCTTCCGGGTGTGCGGGGCTGGGCGCGGCTACCTCGGTGGCGGTGATCGGCTTGATCGGCGCGGGTGATTTCGGTTCGGCGGTGGCGGTCGCGGCGAGCGGTGTCGGGTCGGTGGTGAGCGCGCTGCTGGCGGCGGGGTTCGCACCGCGGGTGCTCGGACCGGACACGGGCCAGGTGGCGAGCGAGAGTGCGCTGCGGGCCATCGCCACCGGGTTGCGCACGGGTGCGACGGCGGTGTGGGAGTCGGTGCAGGTCACCACCGCGATGCTGGGTATCGGCACGCATCGAATCGTGTTCGGCACCAACACCTTGATCATGGTGCTCGTGCTGCGGCAGACACCGACCGAGGGTTCCGGGTTGAGTAGCGGGTTGCTCGGGTTCGGGGTGGCCATTGCCGCGACCGCGGCGGGGATGCTGGTGGCCGCCGTGGTGGCGCCGTTGCTGATTCCGCGGCTCGGGCGGCCGAGGACGGTGGTGGTCGGCTTGCTGACGGCGACGGTGGTGCAGTTGACGCTGGTCACCCCGATCGCCTTCGCCGATTCCGGGTCGGCTGTGCAGCGGGCGCATCAGCTGCTGCTGGTCGGGGCGTTCTTGCTCGGGCTGGCCGGGCAGACGATCAAACTGACCGGCGATGCGACCATGCAGATCGATATCGATGACGCGCGGCGCGGTCAGGTATTCGCGCTGCAGGACACGGTGTTCAATATCGCCTTCATTCTGGCGATTGCCGCCGCCGCGCTGGTTATCCCGGACGACGGCCGGTCGCTGCCGGTGATTGTGGCGGGTGCCGGAATCTATTGCGCGGGCATTGCCGCCATCGCACTGAATGCGCGTCGGCGGACCGGTCCGGCGGTCGACCGGGGACCGGAGTGAATTTCCGGAGCGCGGAATTCAGGCGATGATCGGATCGTCGTCCAGGTGGCGTCCGACCGGGTTCAGCCATTGAGCGAAGTAGTGGGGTAGGTCGGGCGGTGGTAGGTCGTCCGCGGGCGGCGCGGGATGATCGTTTTCCGGCAACTGTCCGGCATCGAAACCCGGTTGTTCGGGCACCGAATCCGATGCTGGGTCACTGGCGTCGGGCAGGACGGCGTGCTCCTTGGCGTCGAGGTGATCGGTGCGCACGATCCAGTCGAGTGGTTCGCTGACGGCGTCCGCTGAGGTTCCGGTGATGTGATGGTTCCAGGTGCCGAGGCCGGTGGGATCGGTATAGAAGTGGTCGAGGACGCCGTCGTCGTCCAGATCGAGCGCCGCCACGTCGGCGACGCCGGAGCCCGCGGTGTCCCACATGGCGTCGTCGGTGAGGCCGTCGCCGTCGAAGTCGAGGCGCACGGCGTCGGCCGTACCCGGCCCGGCCAATTCCACATCGGCCTGGCTGGACCACACGTGCACGGGACCGTCACCCGTGCCGAACACATACTCGATCTCGTTCATATTTGTTTGGACGCGCGCAAGTGGCCTTCGGTTCCCTATTTCGCACACACCATTCCGGTAGGTTCATTTTCACTTCGACCCGATTCGACAGGAGTCAACGACACATGGCTTTTCCGGCGAAGAACTCCGATATTCGGCGAAACCGACTAGGTGGTTGCGAAACCCGGTCGTACCCGCTCACCCGGGCCGCCCAATAGCGGGGTCTGCCGGACGTGATGCGCCGACGCGGAATCAAATTCCCGTGGGTACCGGTCCTGTTCGGTGCGCTGATCGGCGGAGTGCTCCCCGTCCCGGCCGCGCAGTCGGGTCCGTTCCCGTGGGCGCCGTTGCCGGTGAACAGTTGCGGGGAAGTCGGTTTCGATCCGCTGAACCGCGAACGTGATCCGGCGCTGCCACCCCCGCCGCCGGTGGAGCTGCCGGAGCGGATCGTCATTCCGGTGCCGATTCCGCAACCCACCCCGGTACCGGTACCCGACCCGCCACCGGACAACACCAGGATCGATCCCGAACCGCTGGCGGTCGATCCGTGCCATATCCCGTGTCCCGATGTCCGCGATCCCGCGAAACAACCTGAGCAGGACCCTGATCCGAGCCCGGCCCCGGAGTCCGGCGACGGTCCGAGTTCGGGTTCCGCGTCGGGGTCGACGGCGCCGATCAAGGTGCCGCGCATCGAGATCGAACCCGAGATCGAACCCATCCCCATCCCGGTGCCCGGCAGTCCCGGTGCAGCACCGCAGCCCGCACCGCCGCAGGTAGTGCACCCCGCCGAACCGGGCCCGCTCGCCGCCGCGGTGCCCGGGCCGCGCGTCGCGTCGGTCGAACTGGCAGGTCAGGTGACCGGGCACGGTTCGCAGAACCGCACCGATGTGCGCTGGCAGGTGGACGGCACGGATCTCGGCGTGATGTGGGAGACGAGGCCGGGCGAGGTCGCCGTTGTCTTCGGTGACACCTTCGGCGCGGGCAGGCAGGTGGGCGGCGCCGGTCAGGAAGACCAGGATTGGCGCAGCAACGTCATGGGCTACAGCACCGATCGCGACCTGTCCGACGGCCTGTCGCTGGACAGCATGGTGCAGGACAGCCCGTGCCACGCCGCCGAGATCCTGACCAGTCGCAAGATCAAGAACTGGGAGATCACCACCATCCCGACCTCCGGGTTCACCCTCGGCGATCGCCAATATCTGAGCTATATGTCGGTGAATCGATGGAGCCGGATTCCCGGCCTGTGGCGCAGCAACTTCGGCGGGCTCGCCTACTCCGACGACAACGGGCGCACCTGGACCAAGGATCAGCATGCCAAGTGGGACAACCTCTTCGGGGTCGGCCGGTTCCAGGTGGCGGCGATGGTGCCGCAGGGTGACTACGTCTACATGTTCGGTACGCCCAACGGACGCCTGGGGATGATCGGGCTGGCGCGGGTGCCGAAGGACCACGTGCTCAACAAGTCCGCCTATCAATACTGGGTAGATGGCAGCTGGGCGCCCGCGGCGGAAAACGAGGCCACCCCACTGGTTCTCGGGCTGGCCGGGGAGTTGTCGGTACGCTACGACCGGGACAACGAACAGTGGCAGATGGTGTACCTGGATCCGGTCCGCAATGCGATCGTGATCCGTAATGCCGGTAGCCCGCAAGGCGTGTGGACCGAACCGGTAGAGCTCGTCTCCACCAGCGACTATCCGAAATCCTACGGCGGCTTCATCCATCCGTGGTCGACCGGCCGGGACCTGTACTTCACCCTCTCGTCCTGGGACAGCTACAACGTGTATCTCATGCACGCCCAGCTGGATTCGCCGAACTGAGATCGGCTCGAACCGGGCGGAAGCGGACGGGTTGTCCGGGTCGTGCCTGCGCGACGGCGTCCACGTCCGCGTCGAGGACGACCGCGACCACCGGATAGCCGCCGGTGATCGGATGATCCGCGAGGAACACCACCGGTTGTCCGCTCGGCGGAACCTGGATCGAGCCGAGGGCCATGCCTTCGGTCGGCAGTTCGCGTTCCACCGTTCGTTCCAATGGCGGTCCCTCGCGGCGATCCAGCCGAGCCCCTACCCGGTCGGTGTCGGTGGACATCACCCACGCACCCTCGAAAAGTGCTGTCGGGTCGGTGAACCAGTCGTCGCGCGGGCCGAGCACCGCGCGGATCGTGACGATATCCGCGGGCGGATCGGCGACCGGCGCGAAGTCGATGACCGGAATGGTGTTCGGCGCGGGCCCGATCGGCAGCGTATCGCCGGGACCCAGTGGAACCGGGCCGATGCCCGACAGGGTGTCGCGGCTGCGCGAACCGAGCACCGGTGGCACCGCGATTCCGCCACGCACGGCCAGATAACTCCGCAGGCCGACGGTCGCGAGGCCGAGCCGAAGCACCTGTCCCGCCTCGAGTTCCAGCACGCTGGCGTGCCCGACCGGTGTCGCGTCCACCACGGCCGGGGCGGGCGCACCGGTGACCGCGACGGTGACATGCGTATCCGCCCGCAACACCAGCCCACCGAGCAGCACCTCGAGTCCCGCGTACTCCTCCGGATTGCCGACCAGCCGATTGGCCAGCCGGAACGACGAGCGGTCGGCCGCACCGGCCGGGCCGACACCGGAGCCGAACCACCCTGGCCTACCGAGGTCTTGGACGGTGGCGAGCGGGCCGACCTGCTCGATCACGATCATCCGCTGGACCCCTCGTCGACGAATCGGACGAACCCGCCTGCGCGGATCAGGGCGGGTGGGTCCCGGTCCACGTCCCACATCCGCAGGTCGGTCGTGCCGATCAAATGCCATCCGCCGGGGGTGCTGCGCGGGTACACCGCCGAATACCCACCGGCCAGCGCGACCGCGCCCGCGGGAATCGTGGTGCGGGCCTGTGACCGGCGCGGCACGGTCAGTCGGGCATCGGGGGACTCCAGATAGCCGAAGCCAGGTGCGAATCCGACGAACGCGCACCGCCAGACCGTGCCGGTATGTTCGGCCACCACCTGCGCCTGGCTGATCCCGAGCAGTCGCGCTACCTCGGCGAGATCGGCGCCGTCGTAGCGCACCGGAACCACCACCGGATCATCGGGAGAATCGTTGTCCGGCAGTGTTCCACGGGAAACAATGTCCGAATCCTGGTCTGCGGCAGGCTGTTGCATGCCACGCAGGATCTTCTCGATCGCGCGGCGGACGGATTCCGCATACGCCGGTGAAACCAGCGTCACGAGAACTGTTTCCGCGGCAGGCAGCACATCTTCCACGCCACTCGGCGTGCCGATTCGCAGCGCCGCAACCAGTTTCGTTACCTCACCGCGGTGGGACGGCAGCACCAGCCACGCCCGATCACCAGCAGGCCGGATCAGCCGATCCGGGTCGAAATCATCCGGTGCCGAGCGCATCACCGCACCCCGCCCTTCGTCGAACGGCTGCCGTGCATGCTTCAGCCGAACGGTTCGACCGGCACCCCGACCTCGTCCAGGGCGGTGCGGATGAGCCGGGCCATCTCGACGGCGGCGGGCGTGTCGCCGTGCACACACATGCTCGCCGCGCGCACCGCCACCTCGCCGGACCCGTCGACCGTGCGGGCGGTACCCGACATGGCGATCGAAACCGCCTGCGCGACCGCCTCGTTGGTACGCAACACCGCACCGGGCAGGCCGCGCGCGGCGAGCGTGCCGGTCGGCGTGTACGCGCGATCGGCGAAGCCCTCACCGACGAAGCGCACCTTGGCGGCCTCGGCGGCCTCTTCCAGCTGGGTTCCGGCCGGGCCGAGCAGCGCCAAGCCGGGATCGTAGTCGGTGATCGCGGCCAGCACCGCGTCCGCGAGCTGCCGGTCGCGCGAGGCCGAATGGTAGAGCGCACCATGTGGTTTCACGTACCGCACCCGATCGCCCGCCGCCTTGGCGAACGCGTCGAGACTGCCGATCTGATACAGCACCTCGTCGCGCAGTTCGGCCGGAACCATCGTGATCTCGCGGCGACCGAACCCGGCCAGATCGCGGTACCCAACGTGAGCGCCGATCCTGACCCCCTTCTCGACGGCGAGTCCGCAGGTCCGGCGCATGATCGAGGGATCGCCCGCATGGAACCCGCACGCAATGTTGGCGCTGGTGACGATGTCCAGCATCGCCGCGTCGTCGCCCATCGTCCACGGCCCGAAGCCCTCGCCGAGATCACTGTTCAGATCCAGCGGCATGTGAAACCTTCCCGTGGCGTTGTGTCGGAGACAGAAACCTGATTGTCGTTCCGACGGCGTTCTACAAGCAAGAATGCCCGGACCGCGGCGAATTATCCGCAGCTCACCGGCGAACAGCGCGACCTGGGTCACTTCACGATGGTCGAGTCCGGCGACGGCTTGTACGCTCGGACCAATCATGGCCACGTATTTCGATCCGAAGTCCTGGTCGCCGTTGCGGGCCGTCGATCTCGGCAAGCGCCTGTTCGAGCAGTCCTGGTTGGAGCAGTGGATCGCCGTCACCACCTCCTGGGTGGATCCGGTCGCCGACCTCGGCGCGGGCACCGTCACGGCGCTGATGCCGGACGCCCTGATGACCGTGCTCAGCGAAGGCATCCTCAGTCGATTCGGCGGGCAAGAGGTGAGTGCCACCCTGCTCGGCCACGACCTGCACGCCACGCTCCAGGTGCTGAAGGTCCGGCGCCGTGGCGCGCACTTCCAGACCAAGACGGTGCTGTCCCGGCTGCGCTGGGACGATCACCCGATCGAGGCCGTGACCGTCATCGCGCACGGCGTTCGCCTGATCCCCGGCGTGCCGACGAAGGTGCGGACCGCGCGGCTCGACCTCGATGGCACGGTCACCACCGCGGCGCTGGTCGGCTGGATCAACACCCAGCCGCTGGACTGGCAGCTCGAGGTGGACGACAGCGGGCTGATCCGCGCCAAGCACCGCCGAAGACGGCTGACGGCGCTGGTGGACGCCTCGGTGACGGACAACCGGGTCACCGTCGACCTGCACCGAGCCACCTGGTTCGGCCTGCGGGTCCCGCGACGGATGATCGGCACACCCGCGCTGCTGCTGGAACAGCTGCCGAATCAGGCGCGCATCGTGCACGCCACCCGGGACGGCGACCTGGTGCGCTTCCGGATCGAGCTGCCGGAGATCACCGGATCGTTCGATCTGGCGCAGATCCGTTCCGCGATCGTCACCGGAACCACCCTGATCGTCTTCTAGCCCGGGGCCTCTCCAACCCGTGGGCCTTTTCTAACCCTGCGCCTTCCACCACTCCTGCAACGCCGACTCCGCCTCCTCGCGGGTCATCGGACCGCGATCCAACCGCAGCTCCTTGAGGAACCGCCACGCCTTGCCGACCTCGGGGCCCGGTGGCAGACCGAGCAATTCCATGATCGCGTTGCCGTCCAGATCCGGCCGGACCTTGGCCAGATCCTCCTGCTCGCGCAGCCGCTCGATCCGCGACTCCAACTCGTCATAGGTGGCGCGCAACGCGGCGGCCCTGCGCTTGTTACGGGTGGTGCAGTCGGCGCGGACCAGTTTGTGCAAGCGGGGGAGCAGATCGTCGGCGTCGGTGACATACCGGCGCACCGCGGAATCGGTCCACTGCCCCTTGCCGTACCCGTGGAAACGCAAGTGCAGGAATACCAGCCGGGCCACATCCTCGGTGAACTGCTTGGGGTACTTCAGCGCCCGCATCCGCTTGCGCACCATCTTCGCCCCGACCACCTCGTGGTGGTGGAAGCTGACGCCGCCGCCCGGCTCGTTGCGTTTGGTGTCCGGCTTGCCGATGTCGTGCAGCAGCGCGGCCCAGCGCAACACCAGGTCGGGGTCGCCGTCCTCCAGATCGATGGCCTGCTGCAGCACGGTGAGCGAGTGCCAGTAGACGTCCTTGTGCTGGTGGTGCTCGTCGATCTCCAGCTTCATCGCGGGCACCTCGGGCAGCACCCGCTGGGCCAGGCCGGTCTCGCACATGATGTTGATGCCATCGATCGGGTGCGCGCCGCCGATCAACTTGTCGAGTTCCACCCGGACCCGCTCGGCAGTGATCCGCTCGATCTGATCGGCCATCGCGGTGATCGCCTCGCGGACCCGCGGATGCAGCTCGAAGCCGAGCTGCGCGACGAACCGAGCCGCGCGCAGCATGCGCAACGGGTCGTCGTTGAACGAATCCTCCGGCGCGGCAGGCGTATCCAGCATGCCCGCGAGCAGCGCGTCCATTCCGCCGAGCGGGTCGACGAACTCCAGCGAACCGTCCGCGCCGATCCGCACGGCCATCGCGTTGACGGTGAAGTCCCGGCGCACCAGATCGCCGGCCAGGGTGTCGCCGAAGGTGACCTCGGGATTGCGGGAGACCCGGTCGTAGTTGTCGCTGCGGAAGGTGGTGATTTCCAGCTGCTGGCCGCCCTTCGACCCGCTCACCGTGCCGAACGCCAAACCCCCGGTGTCCCACAGATGATCGGCCCAGCCGCGCAGCATCTCCTGCACCTGCTCCGGGCGCGCGTCGGTGGTGAAGTCGAGATCGGTCCCCAACCGCCCGAGCACCGCGTCCCGCACACTGCCGCCGACCAGGTACAGCTCATATCCCCGCGCCGCGAACATCTCGCCGAGCGGTTCCAGCACATCGGACAGCCCGCCCAACGTCACCGCCGCAGCAGCCAGCAATCGGGTACGTCTATCCAGCTCTGCGTCCTCGGACTCGGTCAAAACCACGAAATAGCAGCCTACCGTGTCATTTGCGGCGCCTGCGGCGCCGCGTGTTCGCGGCCCCCTGGTGTCTCGCGTCCGAGCGGCCACGACTGGCGACTGCGTCGCGTGCGCTGCGGCCACTCGGACGCGAGACGGGCCGCGAACGGGCAATGCTCGGTCTCGCTTCGCTCGAAACCTGGGGTGTGCCGACGGGTAGCGACATCCGGCAGCTGATGGACTCGTGGCCGACCGCACAGTCGTGTTCCAACGCCGCCGTCGCAGGCGGGAGTCCCGGCTTCATGATGGGTGACACCCGAGGGCCACGAAGCGGCCGGGCGGCAGGAAGGGCAAATCCAACACAGTAGGATTGCTTGGTGTCTCCGGCCGATCGAGCGAACAGTCGACGCCGCCAGCCTCGGCGCCGCGGTTCGGCGGCCAACGCGGCGAAACCGCGCATGCGCACAGTGCGCGAAACCTCAGCTGGCGGGCTTGTGGTCGATGGCTTGGACGGCCCGAGGGAGAAGCGAAGCGCGGCGCTGATCGGGCGAACGGATCGGCGCGGGCGGTTGCTGTGGTCGCTGCCGAAGGGGCATATCGAAGAGGGAGAGACCTCCGAGCAAACCGCCATCCGTGAGGTTGCCGAGGAGACCGGCATCAACGGCGTGGTGGTGGCCGAACTCGGCAGCATCGATTACTGGTTCGTCACCGACGGTCGTCGGGTACACAAGACCGTGCATCATTACCTATTGCGTTCCACCGGCGGCGAATTATCCGACGCCGACGTGGAGGTCACCCAAGTGGCGTGGGTCCCGTTGAGCGAGTTGCACTCTCGATTGGCCTACGCTGACGAACGGCGCCTGGCCGAGGTGGCGAACAAGCTGATCGACCGGATGGAGACCGGCAAGCGATGACCCAGACTTTTCGGCATCGCACAGCGATTCCGTGGGGGTTGGTTGGGCGACGGGTGTGGCGGCATCGCGTAGCGATTCCGTGGGGGGTGGTGGCCGGGCGACGGGTGGGCCTGCATCGCGTAGCGATTCGGTCGGGGGTGGTGGCCGGGCGACGGGTGGGCGTGTTCCGGATCATCGTGGCGGTCCTGACCATCCTCGGTTCGGCGACGACGCTGCCGACCCTGCTGCCCGGCGCGGCGCAGGCGCAACCCACCGGCACCGGGTCGGCGACGGGACCGAAATTCCTGAAGCTGTCGCTGGATTCGGTGACGCCGACCGCGGTGACCACGACCAGCGATCCGGTCCTCACCGTCTCGGGGACGGTCACCAATATCGGTGATCGCCGGGTCGAGGACATCAGCGTCCGCGTGCAGCGTGCGGCCGCGATCACCGCGCCGAGCAACCTTCGCGCGGCCCTGCGGCTGGATCAGGTCAACTACGACGTGAACGGTGACTTCGAAGAAATCGCGACGCTACTCGATCCGGGCGATCGCAAGAAGTTCACGGTGACCATTCCCCTGCGCGGGGGTGGCGCCAGCGCGACGACCTCGCTGGATATCAGCAAGCCCGGTGTGTACCCGCTGTTGTTGAACGTGAACGGCGAACCGGCCTACGGCACCCAGGCCCGGCTCGATGACGCCAGATTCCTGCTCCCGGTGCTCGGGTTGCCGCCCGTGCCGAACAGCGCCGATTCGTCGGAGACCGGCCAACCGGTGGCCGCGCCGACCGACGCGCCGGTGGCGACGACGCTGCTGTGGCCACTGGCCGACCGGCCACGCCTGGTGGCGGGCCACCCGGGGTCGGCGGACGGGAAGGCCGAGCTCACCGATGACGAGCTGGCCGCCTCGCTCGGCAAGGGCGGCCGCCTCGACCAGTTGCTCGCCGCATTGGAGAGCGTGTTCGACACGGTGCCCGGCCGCGACCGCACCCTCGCGACCTCGGTGTGTCTCGCCGTCGACCCCGATCTGCTGATCACCGCGCAGGCAATGACCAAGGGGTACCGGGTGCTGGCCAGCCCGTCCGATCCCGACGGCGCGACCAGGCCGGGCACCGGAGCCGCGCAGGCACAGACCTGGCTGGCCCGGCTGCGCACACTGGCCGGGTCGATGTGCACGGTGGCGCTGCCGTTCGCGCAGGTCGACCTCGCGGCGCTGGCGGCGGTGAACGATCCGGATCTGTCGGCGCGGGCGATGAACGCGCCCGCCGAGATCGTCGACTCGATCCTGGCCACCAAGTCGGTGCGCGGCGTCAGCCTGCCGGATTCCGGCAGCATCGATACCAGTGCCGGAATCTTGTTGCGCAGCCATGGCTTCGGGACGGCGGTGCTCGCCGATTCCGCCGTCGCCACGGAGGGCACGGCGGGTACATCCGAGGCATCACAACAGACCACCAGCCGAGGCGACACCAAGAACCAGCCCACCGTCACGCAGAACACGGTGAACCAAACCGCCGAACACACCGCCCCGGAAGTGGTTCGGCTGTCCGGCGTCACCGCGGCCGTGCCCGCACCGGCGCCGGCGCCGCCCGCCGCCGAACCGGCCGTGCCGAACGGGAATCCGGCCGCCCCGGCCGTCGATCCGGCACTGCACGCCGCGACATTCGACATCTGGTCCGCGACGGCACTCGCCGCGGTCGGCTCGAATCCGCCGACACCGTCGTTCACGCCCGCCAAGGTTCGTTACGAGGTCACCAACGACTCCCGTGCCGCCCGGCTGCAGGACGCGCTCGGCGCGATCTCCTGGTCGGCGCTGAACCCGGAGCCGAATCAGCCGCGCTCGCTGCTGCTCGTCCCGCCGCAGCAGTGGGGTGCGAACAAAGAGGAAGCGACGGCGCTGCTGCGCCAGATCGAGCTGCTGGTGCGCGGCAACCTCGCCGTCCCGCGCCCCTTCCACGAGCTGGTCGCCCAGCCGCCGAACCCGCAACCGTACGAGCTGGACTACCTGCCGCAGGCGGCACAGGACGCCGTGCCCGACCGTTTTGTGGCGCCGGTGCGCGACCAGGGCCGCCGGATCAGCGACCTGACCCGCGCGCTCGTCGAGGTGCCGGAGGCCGAACCGACGCCACGCCAGTTCCTCGACCCACTGCGCGACGATCTGATCCGGGTGCTGAGCCTGTCCGATCGGCGGACCGGGGACGCCACGCAGGCGGACACCTTCGCGCAGCGGCGGATCGATCAGACCACGCGGGCGATGGACAAGATCTATGGTTCGGTGACCGTGCTGCCGCCCGGTGGGGTGTACACCCTCGCCTCCGAGCAGAGCCCGTTGCTGCTGGTCGCGCGCAACGATCTGCCGGTGTCCATCCGGATCAAGTTCCTGATCGAGGCACCCGCCGAGACGAAGATCACCGACCTCGGCGAGGAGCAACTGCCGCCGAAGGGGACACGCTCGTTCCAAATCCCGACCGAGGTCAGCGACAGCCGTAACCTGGTCATTCCGATTTCCCTTACCACACCCGACGGAATCGCGCTGGGTAATGCCACTTCGGTTTCGGTGCGTTCGAACGCCTATGGTCAAGCCCTGGCAATAATTACCGCATGTGCCGGATTACTGCTCTTCCTGTTGGCCGGGCGCCGCTTGTGGCGCCGGTTCCGCGGCCAACCCGATCCGGCCGACGAGGGTTTCGACCCGAGCACTCGGCGCCGGGTCAACCGGTACCGGCGTGCCAAGAAGCGAGTCATCCAGCAGGAGCATCAGGAGGCACAGTGAAGGACGGTCAGCCGACGACCGCCGCTGTGTCCCGATCCGCCGTCCGGTGCGATTTCGCCACGCGGACAGCGGCTGCGTCTACCGGATTTGGACGTCCGACAAACCACAGTGGCAGAGTGGAGGACAATCGCGGAAGGCTCGCGTCGGCGCAGGGGCGGTGCGAGTGATGGGCAGTACCAGGAGGAACGGTGAGCGATTCAGCCTCGAGGCCGCTCGCCGAGCTGACCGGGTTCCGCTGTCCCGCCGGGCGCAGGAGGCATGATGAGCGACGATGACTCATCGGCGCATCGGCCTCGATCCGATCGGCGCGACGGTCCACCGGCCCGTCGGGCGCCCGTTGCGCCGTGGGAACGGCTACCGCCGCAGGCGGAGGCCGAGGAGCCGGACGTGAGTCCCGGCCCGTACGACGCGCCCCCGCCGCGAGTGCCGCAGGTCAGTCGTCCGTCGGCACCGCCACAGCCATGGCCGGGGCAGCGCATGCCACCGGGACCACCGCAAAGACCACCGGGACCACCGCAGCGTCCCGCGCCCGCACCACACCCGGGACAGCGGCAATATCCAGCGGCGCCACCGCCGGGACCGGGACAGCCTCGGCCGCTGCCGCCGGGTCAGCGTCCTGGACCACCGCCGGGACAATCCGGTGCTATTCCCACCAGTTCGCCGCGCCCCGCGCCCGGACAGTCCGGTGCGATACCTACCAGCTCGCCGCGCCCCGCGCCCGGTGCACCACCTGCCAACTCGCCGCGGCCCGCGCGTCCGGCACCCGGCCAATCCGGTCCCATTCCGACCGGAACGCCTCGGCCGCGACCTGGGCAGTCCGGCCCGATACCGGTCGGCTCGCCGCAGTCCGGTCGGATGCCACCGCCGCGCTACGCTCCGCCGCAAGCCCGGCCGGAGCCGTACCCGCCGCCGCGCCGCCGCCGACCCGATCCGGCGGACGCCGAACCGGCCAGGATGAGCAAAGGCCCGCGCACTCAGGAGTGGCCCGCCCCCGGCAAAACCGAGGACCAGCAGCAGAGCTCGAACGCGCGCCTGCTCAAGGATTCCGGTTCGATCGCCATTGCCACGCTGATCAGTCGGCTCACCGGGTTCGGCAAGCAGCTGGTGCTGGCGACCGTGCTCGGCCCGGCCATCGCCAGCGCGTTCACCTCCGCCAGCCTGATCCCCAACATGATCACCGAACTGGTGCTCGGCGCGGTGCTCACCGCGATGGTGGTGCCGACGCTGGTGCGCGCCGAAAAGGAAGACGCCGACGGCGGCGTCGCATTCGTGCGGCGGCTCGTCACGGCGGCCTTCGTGGTCCTGGCCACCGCCACGCTGCTGGCCACCGCCGCCGCGCCGATCTTGGCAACACACGTCTTCGTGGCCGCTGACGGCAAGGTCAATACCGCGCTGACCACCGCGCTGACCTTCCTGCTTCTGCCCGCGATCCTGTTCTACGGCATGTCCGCGCTGTTCACCGCGATACTGAACACCCGGCAGGTGTTCAAACCCGGCGCGTGGGCACCGGTGATCAACAACGTCGTCGTGCTCGTCACCCTCGGCCTCTACGCCTTGACGCCGGGCGAGATCACCCTCAACCCGGTCCGGATGAGCGATCCGAAACTGCTCGTTCTCGGCGTCGGCGTCACGCTCGGCGTAGTGGCCCAGGCATTCACCTTGCTGCCCGCGATCCGTCGGCAAGGTATCGATCTGCGCCCACTGTGGGGTATCGACACCCGGCTCAAGCAATTCGGCGTCATGGGTGCCGCCATCATCCTGTACGTCCTGATCAGCCAGTGCGGCTTGATCTTCGCCAACCACGTCTCCTCGGCGGCCGACGAGGCGGGCCCGGCGATCTACTCGTACACGTGGCTGCTGCTCCAATTGCCGTATGGCGTCTTGGGCGTCACCGTGCTCACCGCGATCATGCCGCGGCTGAGCCGGAACGCCGCCGACGGCGATACCCCGGCAGTGGTCGATGACCTTTCGGTCGCCACCCGGCTGACCATGATCGCCCTGGTCCCCGTGGTCACCTTCCTGACGGTGGCGGGCCCGGAGTTGGGGCAGGCGCTGTTCGGCTATGCCCGCTTCGCGGGTGATGCGCAACGGCTCGGGTATGCGGTGAGTTGGTCGGCCTTCGCCCTGATCCCCTACGCGCTGGTGCTGATCCACTTGCGGGTGTTCTACGCCCGAGAACAGGCGTGGACACCGACCTGGATCATCCTCGGCATCACCGCGGTGAAGATCGTGCTGTCCGCATTGGCCCCGATGATCGCGAGCAACAGCAATCAGGTCGTGATCGTGCTCGGTGTCGCGAACGGCCTCGGGTTCGCCGCGGGCGCGGCGATCGGCGGATACCTGCTGCACCGCAGTCTCGGCGATCTCCGGATGTCCAACGTCGGGCGCACCGTCACCCGAGTGGTGCTCTCGTCGCTGGCCGGTGGCGCCGTCATGTGGATCGTGGACCGGGTGCTCGGGCTGGAGCGGCTGACGGATTCCTTCGGTGGCCCCGGCTCACTCGTGCGGGTGGCGATCACGGCGATCGTCATGTTCACGGTGGCCTTCGGCCTGATGCGACTGGCCGGGGTGCCCGAGGTCGTCGGCATCACCGTCGCGATCTCCCGCCGCCTCGGCTGGACCCCGCCCGCGCCGGATCTCGATCTCGACGGCCCGGTCAACGACCCATACGCAACGCAGATTCTGCGCAGGCCAGACCCGATTCCGGCGTACCCCGCGTTCGACCCGTACATGGATGCTCAGACCATGGTCCTACCCGTGATCCGAGCCGACGCCGTTGACATCACCGGCATGGGTGAGTTCCCGTACCCTGTTCGGCAGAGAAGCACAAGTGGCGAAATCGCCGAAACCTCGACATACCAGGGCGAAGGAGGACCGAGGGTGAGCGACGACGCGGTGGGCGGCGTCCCAGCCGCTGATTCTTCTGCGACCACGGCAGGCGGGCTTTCGACCGATGCTCCGCCATCCGGGGGACAGCCGTCGGATCCCGCGTACGTGAACCGTGCGACCGGCGCCCGGCCGCCGGATCACGACGCAGGTCCGCAGGATCAGGATGCGCCGGGGCCGGACCACCCGGGAGCCGCGCCGGTGCCCGGCACCGCCCAGCCTGGTCCGCACGATCGCCAGAGTCAGCTGCCACCACGCGACCCGATGTACGACACCGGGATGATCCCGATCGGGTCACCGGAGATGCCACCGCTCGGTGGCGAGAACCTGGGTTCGCGGCGAACTCCGCGCGGCCCCAAGCTCATTCCCGGCGCGTCGGTGGCCGGTGGCCGATACCGGCTGCTCGCCGGGCACGGCGGGGCGCGCGGCCTCAAGTTCTGGCAGGCCCTCGACATCAAGCTCGACCGGGAGGTCGCGCTGACCTTCGTCGACGCCGACCAGAAGGCCAGCGACAACTCCGGCCACGACGGCCCGCAGGCCATTCTGTCCCGCACGCTGCGCCTCGGCCGGATCAACTCGCCCGGCTTGGCCCGGGTACTCGATGTCGTGCGCGGCAGCTCCGGCGGCATCGTGGTGGCCGAATGGACGCCGGGTCGCTCGCTGCGCGAGATGGCCGAAACCGTGCCGTCGCCGATCGGTGCCGCCCGCGCTATCCGCGCGCTGGCCTCGGCCGCCGAACTGGCCCATCGCGGCGGCGGATCGCTGTCCATCGACCACCCGGACCGGGTGCGGATCAGCGCGACCGGCGACGCGGTGCTCGCCTTCCCCGGCACCCTGGCCGACTCGGACGCGCAGTCCGATGTGCGCGGCCTCGGTGCCATGCTCTACGCCCTGATCACCGCCCGCTGGCCGATCCGCTCCGGCGGGGTCACCGGCACTGCCGCAACTGTCGGAGGGTTGCGGCTTGCCGACTTCGGCCCGGACGGCACGCCGGTGGAACCACGCCAGATAAGACCCGAGGTGCCCTTCGAGATCTCCGCGGTCGCGGTGCGCTCGCTGGAGTCGAACAAGGGCGTACGCACCGCCGCGACCGTGCAGCACGTGCTGGAGCAGGCGTCGGTGGTGGATCAGAAGACCGATTTCATCCCGGTGCTCCGCCTCGGCCAGCGGCCGCAGCCGGTTCCCGACGAGTCGCTCGCCGACCCGGAACTGCTCGCTGCCGAACGGGAGAGATCCCAGCGGATGATGTGGATCATGGTCGGCCTCGGCGTGCTGGCCGCACTGGTGGTCGGCATCGTGATCTGGTGGATGGTGAGCGTGTTCGCGCCGGGCGCTTCGGACGCGCCGCTCAACGAGCAACGCAATATCGGTCTCACCACCAACAACAGCCCACCCGCCGCTACGCCGTCGGCCGCGGGGCCGACTACCGCCTCGGGTGGCGTGCCGGTCCCGGTAACCGGGGTATCGGTGTTCTCGCCGGAGGGCACCCCGGACGGCGTCGGCAGTGTCAACGCGGTGCTGGACCAGAACCCCGCCACGATGTGGCGCACGGACCAGTACTTCCAGCAGTTCCCGGCGCTGAAGAAGGGGGTCGGGCTGCTCGCGACGCTACCCAGCCCGGCCAAGCTGACGAACGTCTCGATCAACTCGCCGAGTGCGGGCACCGCGGTGGAGATCCGCACCTCGCCGACGGCCTCGCCGACACTGGATCAGACCCAGCTGATCGGTACGGCCAAGCTCGGTGACGGGATCACCGATATTCCGGTACGCACCGATCAAGCCGCTCGCTATGTGCTCGTCTGGATCACCGGGCTGGGGAACTCCGGTGGTCAGTTCCAAACCTCGATCGCGGATATCCGTCTCGACGCTGCGGCTTGACCGCCCCTCCGCGCTTTCAGGCCGGACTTCGGGTACCGCGATTATGGCGTCGGCGACCGGCGGCAGTTGAGTCGGCCGGGTCAGCCCGCATTCGATGAGTTACCCACACACTCGCGAAATCGGTTGTGCTGTGCCCCTTTGGGGATTCGCCCCTCGGGCCGCCGCGGTTTGGTTGCTGCCGGATCGCGACTGACGATATGATCTCCTCGCGCTCTCAGCAGGGGAGCTTCCCGGGTTCTGGTGTTTTCGATCCTGGATGCTGCGAAATTTCGGTGATGGTCGTTCATGCCCGTCGCCACCGTGAGCGCTGTCCAAGGGGTTGGCATTGTCGTCGGAACTGAACGAGGATTTCCGCGGGGGGACATCGCGGTCTGTCACCTACCGCGAACGCTCGTTCGTGGGCGATGACTACACCGATGTCGAGCTGCTGCAAGCGCACGTGCGCGGTCAGCGGCACGCCTTCGCCGAGCTGCTGCGCAGGCACAACGATCATCTGTGGCAGACCGCCCTTCGCACCTCCTACACCCGAGAGGACGCGGCGGATTCGCTGCAGGACGCGCTCCTGTCGGCACACCGCACGGCGGCCTCGTTCCGGGCCGAGGCCGAGGTGCGCAGCTGGCTGCACGCGATCGTGGTGAACGCCTGCCTGGACCGGATCCGGCGCAACAAGATCCGCAAAGCCGTCTCACTGACCCCGGAGACGATGCCGGAACCACGCGATGACCGGGACGCGGTGGCCGAACTGGAGATGTCGCTCGTCGTCGATCACGCGCTGTTTTCACTGCCGCCGGACCAGCGGACCGCACTGGTTGCGATCGACCTGGAAGGGTATAGCGTGGCGGAAGCCGCCGCGATGCTCGGTGTTCCGGAGGGGACGATCAAGAGCCGCTGCGCGCGGGGCAGGCAGCGGCTACAAGAACGGCTGGAATTTCTGCGCGATCCGGGGAACCGGAAGTAGTTGACATGCGTCATTAATAGTGACGAACCCGTAGACGATGTCCATGTAGTCCCCACCCTCGAGGGGATCCCCGCGATGTCAGATGAGAACACTGGAGGTGCGATGGCAACCCGGTCCGTGCCGCAGCCTCCGTTCTCGCCCGAGTTGCTCGCCGACCTGCACGCCGACAATGTGGCCCCGGAGCTGCGCGAGCAGCTGTGGCCCGCGGTCCGGCGCGACGGGGACGCACTGCGCTTCGTGCACGCACTGGACGACGTCAGCGCCGAACTGCGCGCGCTCGGCCGCAGCGACAGCATCATCCACGCGATGCCCGACGACATCGCCGCCCGGCTCGAGCAGTTCGTCGATGGTTTCGATCTGCACGAGGAACCCACCGAAAAGGGCGCGACCATCTACCGGCTGCCGTCCTCGGCAAACGTCGAAACAGCCGATGCCCCAGCTGTTTCCACGCCACCAGCGGTTTCCTCGCCATCGGCCGCACCGATCCCACTCGACGACCGCAGGCGCGGCAGGCTCCGCTGGCTCACCGCGGCGGCCGCCGCCGTCGCGGTCGTGGCCTGCGCCTCGATCGCACTCACCGCACTGCGCGGCACCGACGCCCCGCCGACCGCGCAACCGACCTCCGGCACCGCGCAACTCGGTGACGAACTCGGCTCGCCCGCGATGCTCAGCGCGCTCGGCCGCAACGATGCCACCGGCCTACTCAGCAACGCGGCCGCTCGCGAACGCTGCGTGCACGCCAACGGACTCGACCGCACCATCTTGGGCTCGGACGACATCAACTTCGAGGGCAAGGCCGCGGTACTGATCCTGCTCACCGGGCCGCGCACCCCCAAACTGACCGCCCTCGTCGTCGGAACCGGTTGCACCACAGACGATCCCCAGCGCCTGGCACTCCGAGACATCGGTTGAGTGACCTACCCGACAATCGCGCTCGTTAGTGTCCGAAAGCCCCGGTGTCGGCACTGAGCCCAACCTCACGTGGGAGGCGACCGGTGCAGGAACAATAGCCATTACGCTGTTGTTGACCGAGACGTCCGATTGATATCTTCCCGGAAGGGCCCCATGAGTACGCCAGTTCGCGACTTGATCATCGTCGGCTCCGGACCTGCCGGCTACACGGCTGCCGTGTACGCCGCCCGCGCCGAGCTCCAGCCGCTGGTGTTCGAGGGCACCCAGTTCGGTGGCGCGCTGATGACCACCACCGAGGTGGAAAACTTCCCCGGCTTCCGCGACGGCATCATGGGCCCGGACCTGATGGAAGAGATGCGCGAGCAGGCCAAGCGGTTCGGCGCCGACATCCGCACCGAAGACGTGGACGCCCTCGACCTGAGCGGCCCGATCAAGACGGTCACCGTCGGCGACGAGACCTACCACGCCTACGCCGTGGTCCTCGCCATGGGCTCGGCTGCCCGCTACCTCAACGTTCCGGGCGAGCAGAAGCTGCTCGGCCGCGGCGTGAGCGCCTGCGCCACCTGTGACGGCTTCTTCTTCAAGGGCCAAGACATCGTCGTGGTCGGCGGCGGCGACTCCGCGATGGAGGAAGCCACCTTCCTGACCAAGTTCGCCAGCACCGTGACCATCGTGCACCGCCGCGAGGAGTTCCGTGCCTCGCGCATCATGCTCGAACGGGCAAAGGCCAACGAGAAGATCAAGTTCGTGCTCAACGCCGAGGTCCTCGAAGTGCATGGCGACACCAGCGTGACCGGCCTCACCCTGCGCGACACCCGCACCGGCGAGACCTCCCAGCTGGCCGCTACCGGCCTGTTCGTCGCGATCGGCCACGATCCGCGCAGCGAGCTGGTCCGTGGCCAGGTCGAGCTGGACGACGAGGGCTACGTGCAGGTGGTGCACCCGTCGACCGCGACGAAGGTGCCCGGCGTGTTCGCCGCGGGCGACCTGGTCGACCACACCTACCGTCAGGCGATCACCGCGGCCGGCACCGGCTGCCGCGCCGCCATCGACGCCGAGCGCTGGCTCGCCGAGCAGGGCGATATCAGCTCGAACACCCTGGACCACGCGGGTCACACGGTCGCCGTGCCCGCCAACTGACGTCGTCATCGTCGCATCGCCCGCAGCGCGAGCGACGGCCCGAAGGCGGTAGTTTGCGTGACCACGAAGGGCCACGGGAGCGCCGCAATTCAGCAAGGGAGAACCCATGTCCGACAGTGCCAAGACGGCCAACGCCAAGACGATCACCGTCACCGACGCGTCCTTCGCCGACGACGTGCTGCTCAGCGAGAAGCCCGTCCTCGTCGACTTCTGGGCCTCCTGGTGCGGGCCGTGCAAGATGGTCGCCCCCGTGCTGGAGGAGATCGCGGGTACGCACTCGGACAAGCTGACCGTCGCGAAAATCGACGTGGACGCCAACCCGGACACCGCCCGCGATTACAAGATCCTCTCGCTCCCCACTATGATGCTGTTCCGCGGTGGTAAGCCGGTGAAGCAGATCGTCGGAGCGAAGGGCAAAGCCGCCCTTTTGCGCGAACTCGACGGCGTCATCTGATCCCTGGCGCTGTACTGCCATAGGCGCCAAAGGACGTCGAGATCCACCGACGCGCCGTAGGATGCCTGGACCCGGGAATGCCGAATTCCCGTCCGGGTCTGAGACAATCGACCGACGCCGGTCGTGCGAAGGTGTATCCCAACGCATGAGTGGGTACCCGGATTGACGGAAGGAAAGGGCTCTCACGCATGCACCGACTTCGTCACGGCGACAGCGGTCCAGCCGTAGCAGAGGTTCGGAGCACCCTGGCAAGTCTCGGGTTCCTACACGCACACGTCGATACCGATCACGCCGACGCGCGCGAGTACTGGAAAGATACCGAGGCCGCGTTCGACCACCGGCTCGATTCCGCGGTCCGCGCGTTCCAACAGCATCGCGGGTTGCTCGTCGACGGGGTGGTCGGTCCGGCCACCTACCGAGCGCTGAAAGAAGCGTCCTACCGGCTCGGCGCGCGCACGCTGATCTATCAGCTCTCCGCACCGCTGTACGGCGACGATGTCGCGACATTGCAGCGCAAGCTGCAGGATCTCGGTTTCTACGTGCACCGGGTCGATGGCTACTTCGGCCCGCACACGCATGAGGGGCTCACCTCCTTCCAGCGCGAGATCGGCCTTGCCGCCGACGGCATCTGCGGCCCGGACACGCTGCGCTCGCTCGACCTGCTCGGTGCCCGCGTCACCGGCGGCAATCCGCATCGGATCGCCGAGGAAGAGGTGGTGCACCGGGCCGGTCCGCAGCTGACCGGCAAGCGCATCGTCATCGATCCCGGTCTCGGCGGCCCCGACAAGGGACACCCGGTACCGACCGAATACGGCGACGTGTACGAGTCGGAAATCCTGTGGGACTTGGCAAGTCGGCTCGAAGGCCGGATGGCGGCGACCGGCATGGAGACCTTCCTGTCGCGGCCGTGGGGTGCCAACCCGACCGATGCCGAACGCGCCGATACCTCGAACGCCTTCGACGCCGACCTGATGATCTCGCTGCGCTGCGCGACCAACCCGAGCCCGCTGGCCAACGGCGTTGCCGGTTTCTACTTCGGCAACTCGCACGGCTCGGTGTCGATGATCGGCCAGGTGCTCGCCGGGTTCATTCAGCGTGAGGTTGTCGCGCGAACCTCGTTGCAGGACTGCCGAACTCACGCCAGAACCTGGGATCTGTTGCGGCTCACCAAGATGCCGACGGTTCAGGTCGACATCGGTTATCTGACAAACGATTACGACGCCACGGTGCTCACCAACCCGCGGATGCGCGACGTGATCGCCGAGGCCATCCTCATCTCGGTCAAGCGGCTGTATCTGCTCGGTCAAGACGATCAGCCAACGGGCACATACACTTTCGCGGAACTGTTGGCAGAGGAATTGGCTGCGGCCGACCGCATGTAGCTATACCTGAAAGCGCCCCTGCCGATCTCGTCGGCAGGGGCGCTTTCATCGTCAGGACGAAGCCTCAGCGCACTCCTACGCGCGCCGGGGGAGTCATGGCGGCGGCCGCGAGCAGCTGATCGAGCGCGCGCTCTACGTCTTCCTTCCACCCGTGATCAGAGTCGAGTTCCAGGCGCAGACGCGGGAACTTGTGGTGCGGCGCCACCACCTTGAAGCCGACGTCCTCCAGGAAATCGGCCTCGATCATGCAGGTTTCCGGCGAACACTCGGTCATCGACCCCGGCGCCTTGGAACCGGCTCCCTTGATCGGCGAAATGATCCGCTCCATCAACGTCATCGAGCCGAACCGCTCGGACAGCGCATGCGAGGGCGGATCGGAGCGAATCCCGAACGACTCCAACGCCCGCACGCCACGACGCACCAGATCGGCCACCACGGCCTGCATCAGCTGGTTCGCGACATCAGCGTTCTTATACGGGAATTCGGACTGCAGCGTGGTCAGCAGGACCGCATCCGGGCTGACCGGCGAGGTGGGGAAGAGGGTGGCGCGCGGCACGGCACTCGGCGGCGAATACAGGGCACACCCCGCGACATTGCCGTCGACGGTCGCCACCTGTCCGCACGAACCCCATTCCAGCAGGACCGTGGAGAGCCAGGCTTCCTTTTCGAAGACCGGATCGCTGAAGCCGCGGGAGTCCTCGGCGACGGCGGGATCCATCTCCCAGAACACGCAACGCCGGGAGTGCGCGGGGAGCCGGTCCAGCTCGCCGAGAGTGAGTGCTGTGACGCTGGTCGACACTGGTCTGCTCAGCCTCCAGCTGTCCGATTCGTCCACGCTCATGCCGCCGCCTCGCTGACGCTCGGCTCCGGCACACGCGAAGCGCGCAGTGACATGATTCGCTCGCTAATACTTTCTCGCCAGCAAGAATAAGCGATCAAGAGAACCCGCCTCATTCCACGTCGCTGTGCTGTTGGTCAAGAACTTGTGTCGGGTCCGTTCGGGAGTCCATGCGCTCCGCTAACTTACGGAAATCCGCGCGCCGTCACAGTGACGTTTCGTCCGCGAGTGCGTACCTATCGCTTTCACAAGTCTATTTCTGTCACTTCTGTCACAAGTCGCGCTTGCTCTGTTCCATCAAGCTGACAATCCGCTCGAGGTCATCGACCGAACCGAACTCGACGACGATCCGGCCTTTTCGCTTGCCCATGCTCACGATGACCCGAGTGTCGAACGACCCGGACAACCGATCGGCCACATCCTGCAAACCCGGCATGTGAATCGGTTTGCGCTGCGGGGTAGGCGGGGCAGCTGGGTCCGGTGCCGGCGCCGTCTCCTGATTCGCCAGGATGACTGCTTCTTCCGTGCTGCGCACGGATAACCCCTCGGCGACAACCCGCTTGGCTAGTTCCTCCTGCGCGTCCGCCCCGGCGGTCAAACCGAGCAGCGCACGGGCGTGCCCGGCGGACAGCACACCGGCCGCCACTCGGCGCTGCACCGAGATCGGTAGCTTCAGCAGCCGGATCATGTTGGTCACGGCCGACCGCGACCGGCCGATCCGATCGGCGAGGACCTCGTGGGTGACGCCGAACTCTTCCAGCAGCTGCTGGTACGCCGCCGCCTCTTCCAACGGGTTGAGCTGTACCCGGTGGATGTTCTCCAGCAGGGCGTCGCGCAGCATCGACTCGTCGGCGGTCTCCCGGACGATAGCGGGGATCGCGGCGAGGCCGGCCTCCTGCGAAGCGCGCCACCGACGTTCGCCCATGACGAGCTGATACTTGTCGACACCCGGTTCGACCCGACGCACCACGATCGGCTGCATCAGGCCGAATTCTTTGATCGAGTGCACCAGCTCGGACAGCGCTTCCGCCTCGAACACCTGGCGTGGCTGCTTCGGATTCGGCTCGATCTGATCCGGCGGAATCTCGCGATACACCGCGCCGCCGGGAGCCAGGTCGTCGTCGGTCGGGTCGGGGACCCGATGCAGGTACGCCGAGGCGGGCTGCGGCCCGATCGGGTCCAGACCGATGACGCTGGCCGCTTGACTGCTGAGCCCCGGCGCCGTCGCCGGTCCCGTCGGGATCAGCGCGGCAAGTCCGCGCCCTAGCCCACCCTTCTTCGCCTGACTCATCGGTCCACTGACCCCTTCCTCGTTCCGCCACCACGCCGGGTCTCGCCGACCCGGCCGTCATCCAGCCAGCTCACTCCGCGGCTTCGGCGGCGGCATGCGCCATCGCCGTCGCCCTGGCCGCCATTTCGCGCCCGGCATCGAGGTAGCTCATCGCGCCCCGGGAGCCTGGATCATAATCGAGCACCGTCATGCCGTAGCCCGGCGCCTCGGACACCTTCACACTGCGTGGAATCACCGAGCGCAGCACCACATCACCGAAGTGGCCGCGCACCTCCTCGGCGACCTGATCGGCCAGCTTGGTCCGGCCGTCGTACATCGTGAGAATCACCGTCGACACGTGCAGGTCGGGATTCAGATGCGCCTGCACCAGGCCGATATTGCGGAGCAACTGGCCGACACCCTCCAGCGCGTAGTACTCGCACTGGATCGGAATCAGCACCTCCTTGGCCGCTACCATCGCGTTGACGGTCAGCAAGCCGAGCGAAGGCGGGCAATCGATCATCACGTAGTCGATGTCATAGCCGGCGATATTGGCCTCCTGGATGGCGGCCTTCAGCCGCCCCTCTCTGGCCACCATCGACACCAATTCGATCTCCGCACCGGCCAGATCGATGGTGGCGGGGATGCACAGCAGGCGCTCGTTGTGCGGGCTCTGCTGGATCGCGTCCCGGACCGACACCTCGCCGATGAGGAGTTCGTAGCTGGACGGCACACCCGAGTGGTGCTCGATCCCCAGGGCGGTGCTGGCGTTGCCCTGCGGGTCCAGGTCGATCACGAGGACAGTCATCCCTTGATGCGCCAGGGCAGCCGCGAGATTCACCGCAGTGGTCGTCTTGCCGACGCCGCCCTTCTGATTGGCGATGGTGATGATGCGTTGCTCGTGCGGTTTCGGCACTGTCACCTTTCCTGGATGCAAAATCTGGCTGGCGCGTTGCGCTTCGGCCGCGATCGGGGTCTCGCTGGGGGAGATGTTCCCGAACGGTGTGCTTCCGAATGTCTCCGTGTCGAAATTGCTGGAGTCCAGCATTCCGGGTACACGCGACGTAGTTTCCCGTGAAACATTCGCCGGACCGCTCGACATAGACAGCTCCTAACCCGAGAACTTCAGATCACGTGCTTCCGACGAGCGTCGGCGCCGTGTCATCAACAGCTGTGTCGGTTCGAACATGATGCTCAACCGGGTTCGCGGCGCCCGATCGACCGAGCGGAGCTCTCGCCGCTGTGACACCAAATCCTCCGTGGCACCTACGCTCACGCCCGACGTCCACTAGCTTGCCAGCACCGGACGCGATAAGAAAGCTGAATCGCGGCAACGCACAAAGGACACGCGAATCTGTCCACATTCAGCCACTGATCCCCGTTGTTTCACATGAAACCCCGCCCCCACCAACGTCCTTACGGGTTAGCCCCGGACGCTTCCGACCACGGAGACCCGACCGGACAAGGCGTTTCGGCGGGCGCAACGTCTCCCGGCGCGGTGGACCCAGGGACTCGCCAGCACGGCGGCGGACTATCCAACGGCGCAACCTATCGACTGACGCGGTCTCTCTCCGGTCCCGGCACCGCGGCGATCCGTCAACTCTGCAGCGCGGCCACCCCTGGCGACTCGGCCTTCCCGGGCGACTCGGCACTCCCGCCGACTCGGCCACTCCCGCCGACCAAGGCCACTCCGGCCATCCCGGCGGCCCGACCACCCCGGCAACCTGGCAGCGCGACGACCCGACAGCGTGCGAGAGCGCTTCCTAGCCGGGCCCAGCCCTGATCAGGCTGAACGGACGGGGGATTCGTAGTTCGGCGTAGAGGGCGAGCATGCCGGTGACGGTGGCCGACCAGGGGAAGCGTCCGGCCGCGGTGCGGGCGCGGCGACCTGGCAGTGCGTCCTCTCTACGACGCGGCGACCAGACCGACCGCCCGACCACTCGGCACCCAGTACGGCGGCGGTTCAGCGGCGAGCTTCTCAACGGCGCGGGTTTCGGCGTCCTATCGGGCAAGCGCGACGACTCGGACGGTGTTTCATGTGAAACCGCAGCGCCGCCCGCCATCTACGACTCAAGGAGTAGAGACGAAGCGCCAACCGGTGCCCGGCAGACAGAGCTGATTGTTCCTGCGGAACAGCCGAAGTGCGAATAGATCCTGCGGAACTGCCACATCGACTCCGTCATCGGCCACCCCCGGCGCTGCGATAGGCGCGCCGATCCAGGCGGCACACCTCTCGGCTAGCGCGGCGGCCGGTTCAATTTTTCATGTGAAACCGCAGCCTCGCGTGCCAAATACGACTGAGGTGAATACCAAACGCCGCCGGATGCCGTGGAGAGGTTGATGTTTCCCGTGAAACAGCCCCCCATGTGAGTAGCCCCTGCGGAAGCGCCACACCGCTCCGCGACTCACCACTCGGCGCCCCCAGCAGCTCGGCGCCCCTCCGACGGCGGTGCGCCCCCCAACGATCCGGCCAGGCACGGTCGCTCGCTGGCATGGCGACCCCGGGTGCGGCGGTGCAGCGGCGGTCTCTCGACGACGCGGACTTTCGGCGACCCAACGGCTCGGCCACTGGGCCACCCCGACACGGCCACTCGGCCACCCCGACACGGCGACTCGGCCACTCGGCCACCCCGGCGACACCGCGACCCACCCACTCGGCCATCCGGCCCTGCAGCGCGGCGCGTGACCCGACAAGCTCCCGCGACCCCGGCGCGGCGGCAGGCCTCTCGATGACACGGACTTTCGGTGACACTGCTGGCTCGGCACTCTGGCGACTCGGCGAACCGGCGGCTAGGCGGCTCCGCGACCCCGCAGTCCGGCGGCCCGACGACCCTGACGACCCCCGACGCGGCCACCCGGCGATGCGGCCACCTGGCCCCCCGCCACTCGCCCCTGGCCAGCCAGCCACCCAAGCCACTCGGCGACACGGCGCCCCAGCAGCGCGGCGGCCCGGCGGGCGCGAACTCCGGCCTGCGGCGAACAGCCCGACGTGACGGCGGCAGTCCTCCCGATGATGTGGACTTTCGGTGATCCGGCGGCTCAGCCACCCGGTGACTTTGGCCGCCCGGCAGCACCGCGACCAGCCACCCGGCTGGCGCGAACTCTCGCTGGCGCGAACTCTCGCTGGTGCGGCGCGGCGACGCGGCCTCTCGGCAGCCCGGCCTCTCAGCAAACGCGGCCTCTCGGCGACCCCGGCGACTCAGCTCGGCCACTAGACGACCCGGCGACTCGGACACCCGGCAGCGATGCGACGCAGCCACCCGTCAGGCACAGCCTCCCGCTAGCGCGACGCGGCCTCTCGGCAATCTTCGACTCAGCTCGGCCACCCGGGCGAACGGAAGACGTCCGGCGACCCGGCAGTGCGGTCTCTCGGCACTCGCGGCCATTCGCTCCAGTCATCGATGTTTCATGTGAAACCACGATGCCGCGTGCCAAGTCCGAAAGAGGTGGGAAGACCGACCGCCGCCAGCGCCGACAGAGGTTGATGTTTCCCGTGAAACAGTAAGTGCGAATGGATCCTTCGGAATCGCCACATCGCCACTCGGCCACCGGGCACTCGGTCCCCGGTGTCCCCGAGACCCGGCCGCCCGACGACGCCTCAACCCAGCCGCTCGGTCCACCCAGGAAACCCCCGGCAGCGCAGCAGACCCAGCCGCCGGTCACCCCGCCGCCCGGTCACCCCGCCGCCCGGTCACCCCGCCAACGGACACCCCGCCAACGGGCAACCCGCCAACGGGCACTCGGACACCGGGCACTCGGACACCGGAACATTCGGCGCCTGGCGCGAACCCCACGACCGGCCCGCTAGCAGCTCGGCGACCCAGCAGCGTGGTAACGGGCACGGCCACTCGCATGCAAGGCGACCCGGCGCGACGGCGGCGGGGCTCTCGACGACGTGGACTTTCGGCGACCCCGGCGACGCGGCCCCGGCAACCCCGCGACTCGGCAGCCCTGCGACACCGTGATCCAGCCACTCGACGACTCGGGCAACCGGCGACGACTCCACGCGGTGACCCAACCACTCGGCCAACCCTGACACCCGGCAGCGCGACGACCCAGCCGCCCGGTCACTCGGCCACTGGCCACTGGCGAAACGGCAGCGCGGTGCAGCCTGACCGGGCGGCGCGGTCACTCGGCGACCCCCGCGAATCGGCGACCCACCACCAGGCGACCTGACCGTCCCGGCGACCCAGCCGCCCAACGACTTAGCCACTCCAATGCACCCCGGGGAGCGCATCGACTGGCCACCAGGCGAACGCGGCCCCTCGCCGGCACGGCGACGCCGTGCTGCGGTGCAGCCATGGGCCTATTAACGACGCCGCCTTTCGGTGACTTCAGCGGCTCGGCTACTCGGCCACATGACACGGCCACTTGCCACTCGGTGAACTCGGTGACTCGGCGACCCTGCCACGCGGCAACTCGGCAACCCCGGCCACTCCGGGGAACCTGGCCATCACACGAACGCGGCGCCTCGCCGGCACGGTGGCCCCCGTGCTGCGGTTGCAGCTGCGGGCCTATTAACGACGCCGCTTTTCGGTCACCCCAGTTGCTCGGCCAATCGCCACGGTCAATCGCCGATCGGTGCCTCGGTCATTCGCTGCCTTGGGCACCCTGCAACGCGGCATCCCCGGCGGCCCGGCGGGTGCAGCCTCTCCGAAACTCGCCCGACATGGCAGGGCCGGATGACGCGGGCGAATCGATGACGCGGACTTGCGGTGACCCGGCGACCCAGCACGCAGCGGCGCGGCGACGAGGCCTCCCAGCCACCCCGGCGGAACGGCGGCCGCGGCAGACGCGGTATTCCGCCGGGCCCGCGACTCGGCAACCGGCGACCCCGCGACCCGCCCACTCGGCCATTCGGTAGCTCTGCGACCGGGCCGCTCGGCCGCCGCCCGGGACACCCGGCAGCGCCGGAGATCCCTGCGGCGGCACGACGCGGGCCAATCGACGACGCGGACTGTGGTGACCTGGAGACTCGGGATACCTACGACCCGGACCACCCGGAGACTGGGCGGCGCGGCCTATCGGCCCGCGCGGCGATTCGGTCGGTGTGGTCCAGGAAACCGCCGTGCCGCCCGGCAAATACGAAAGGGTGGAGACGAGCCCGCCGCCGGTGCCCAGCAGGGAGGATTGGTGGTTCCCCTGAAACAGCCCCCGTGCGAATCGATCCTGCGACTCACACATCGACTCCGCACCCGCGCCATCTTGGCTGCGCCCACGAGGCTTCGGGTCGGGGGAGTGGGCTGTCTCCCGATTTAAGGGCCGGGCTGCGGCCCCCGGCACAGCGGGTTGGTGCGTCCAGTTCCACCGGCACTGCGAAGGGTTCTAAGTTTCATGTGAATCCGTGCGGCCAACTTGGATCTACCGATGCCGCCCGGACTCAGCCTGTCCGGCTACGAGTCATCTTGTGTTTCATGTGAAACCGCCGACGGCGAAGCCCCGCCGCCCTACTGCGTCTTACGGCTGCGACCACGCGTCGGGTCGCCCGCGCGCTTCGCCGCCTTCGCTTCCTTGCGTGCGGCCGCGTGCTCGCTGCGGCGGCGTGGGGCGCGTTCGGCGCGGGGGAGGCGTTCGGCGCTGATGACCAAGGTGGGGGTGGAGACGAGGCCGGCGCCGCATTCGAGGACGGTGGCGTTGCCTGCGCCAGCCCGCTCCAGGGCCTCGCCGTCGCGGGCGAGTTCCTCGGCTGCGCTCACGCCTTTGAGGGCGAGCATCCGGCCGTGGTCGCGGAGCAGGGGGAGGGACCACTGCGCCAGCTTTCCCAGGGGGGCGACCGCGCGGGAGGTGACTACGTCCGCGCCGCCTGCTTCCTTCATGACGCCGGATTGTTCGGCTCGGCCGCGTACCACGGTGACGTCCAGACCGGCGGCCTCGATGAACTCGCTCAGGAAGATGGTGCGACGTAGCAGCGGCTCGACCAAGGTGATGCGGAGGTCGGGGCGGGCGATCGCGAGCGGGATTCCGGGGAGGCCGGCGCCGCTGCCGATGTCGACGACCGAGGCGCCTTCGGCGATCAGTTCACCGATCACCGCGCAATTGAGAATGTGGCGGTCCCAGAGGCGAGGAACCTCGCGCGGACCGATCAGGCCACGCTCCACGCCAGCGGTGGCGAGCGCCGCGCAATAGCGGCGCGCGAGATCAAGTCGGTCGCCGAAGACCGCCGCGGCCGTCGCGGGTGGTTCCAGCTCGGCAGGCAACGCGGTGGTTCCACCGAGATCTCGTTCCACGTGAAACATCCTTCCGAACTCGAATCGATCAGGGGAGCGGCGACGTGCGGACAATCAGCTGCCGGACATGAACAAGGCCCCCGATCCGAAGACCAGAGGCCCTATCCAACCACTTACCCGTCATGGTGACGAAATACGCCGTGCCCCTGACGTGTCCGGCTCTCGCTCAGGACGGAACGACTACCACGTGCCGGTTCGGCTCGACGCCTTCGCTCTCGCTGCTGACTCCATCGATCACCGCGACCGCGTCGTGCACGATCTTGCGCTCGAACGGCGTCATGGGCGCCAGCGACTCCGGCGCCCCCGACTCCAGCACCCGCTGCGCGGCGGCGGTACCGAGCGCGCTCAGGTCTTCGCGGCGCTTCGCCCGCCAACCGGCCACGTCCAGCATGAGCCTGCTGCGCACACCGGTCGCCTGCTGCACCGCCAACCGAGTCAGTTCCTGTAGCGCGTCGAGCGTTTCACCGTTGCGGCCCACCAGCTTTGACAGATCGCGGCCACCATCAATGCTGACGATGGCGCGGTCACCCTCGACGTCGAGATCGATGTCGCCGTCGAAGTCGAGCACGTCGAGCAACTGCTCGAGGTAGTCGCCCGCGATTTCGCCCTCTTCGATCAGGGCTTCCTCGGCATCATTCACGACATCGTCGGCGTCCGTTTCGGCGTTCACCATCGTCGTCGCCACTGTGGCGTCCCCTCCGTCGGTCTCAACTGTCATTTGGTTTCCTTCATCTGCTCATCACGCTCGCCGGGCGCTACGCCGCCGGACGGTGCGCGATCAAGGGGTTGCTCAGCGTGGTGGCCGACCAGGCCACCGAAATGCGATCAGCGGCGGCGCTTCTGGTTCGCCCTGCCCCGGTTGCCCGGTCGCTTCTGGCCACCCGGCCTGCGCTGCCCCGCGGCCTTGCCGGTGGTCTTGCCGGTCCCGTTGGTCGAGGCCGGGGCGTCGACGGAATCCACCGCATCGATGACTTCGTCGACCGCATCCTGCGGCGTCTTCTTCCGAGTATTGACCGGCTTGGCGCCCGGCTTCGGCGCGTTCTGCGCCCGCTGCTCGATCTTGGCCAGCTTCTTGGCCTCTTCTTCCTTCTCCATCTTGCCGAAGACGAGGTGCTGCTGGCCGTAGGTCCAGATGTTGTTGGAGACCCAGTACAGGAGGATGGCGATCGGCAGGAACGGACCACCGACGAGCACACCGAGCGGGAACACCCACAGCGCAAGCTTGTTCATCATCGCGGCCTGCGGGTTCGCGGCCGCCTCCGGTGTCTGCCGGGCGACCGACGCGCGCGCGTTGAAGTGGGTGGCCAGACCGGCGATGATCATCAACGGGATCGCGACGGCGGCGATGGCCACCTTGCTCGGGACGACATTGTCGATGGCGAAGGCTTGCAGTTCGGTGTTCGGAATGGTGATGAACGCCGAGATCGGCGCGCCGAAGATACGGGCGCTCAGGAAGGACTGGACGTCGGCCGCGTTGAAGACGTAGTTCGGCGTATTCGCGTTCTCGGTGATCGACAGTCCCAGCTGGCCGAAACCATGGCCGGTCCGGTTGAACGAGCGCAGCACGTGGAACAGACCGAGGAACACCGGCACCTGGGCCAGAATCGGCAGGCAACCCATCAGCGGGTTGAAGCCGTGATCCTTCTGCAGCTTCTGCATCTCGACGGCCATCTTCTGGCGGTCGTTCTTGTACTTCTTCTGCAGCTCCTTGATCTGAGGCTGCAGCTCCTGCATCTGCTTGGTGGTGCGCACCTGCTTGACGAACGGCTTGTAGAGCAGCACGCGCAGCGTGAACACCAGGAACACGACGGCAAGTGCCCAGGCGATGCCACTTTCTTTACCGAGGCCAGGCACTGCGGCAAAGACACGGTGCCAGAACCACAAGATCCAGGACACCGGGTAATAAATGAAGTCGAGCACGGCTCTATGCACTCCCGTCGTTCGTATCGCCGATCACCGCGCGCGGTGATCCTTTCCAAGCGTTCGGCTCCGACACCGGGTCGGCCTGCAGGCTGGCTTCCTGCGGCGCCGGATCGGTGGCTGCCACGGTCCCTGGGGCGGTGCGAACGGTGCTTCGCTTCCGCTCCGGAACGGGGTCCCACCCACCAGGGTGCCAGGGCGCACATTTGGCCAGTCGCACGGCTGCCAATCCGAGCCCGACGAACAGTCCGCGCGTCCGCAATGCGGTGACCGCGTACTCGCTGCAGGTCGGGGTGAAACGGCACACCGGCATGCGGGTGGGCGAGACATAGGTCCGATACAACTCGATCAGAAAGATCAGTGCGTTCGCCGGTAACCGGCCGATCGTGGCAGGCAGGCTCATGCCGATCCGACCCCGAGCTTGTACACCGCGCCGCGCAGCTGACGCAGCAGTTCCACCGAGGAGGCGTCCGCCGCGCCGGGCAGCGCGCGGACCACGATGTCGGCGTCGGCGGGCAACTCCGGGATCAGTTGGCCGCACATATGACGCAGGCGGCGGGCGACGCGGTGTCGAATCACCGCGTTGCCCACCGCCTTGCTGACGATCAGGCCGAAGCGCGGCCCGCCTACGCGGACCAGCGTCTCGGCTGGATCACCATGTCGTCTATTCACGTCCACGATTCCGTCATACCCGTGCATGAGCACATGTACGACCAGATCGCGCCTCCCGATTCGCTGGCCGCGGCGCACCGTCCGGGAGAAGTCGGCACGATGATGCAACCGATACGGCTCAGGCAACACCCGAGCGTCCGCGAGCGAGAATCAGGCAGTGAGTTCGGCGCGGCCCTTGCGGCGACGCGCCGAAACAATGGCGCGCCCGGCACGGGTGCGCATCCGGAGACGGAAGCCGTGAACGCGCGCCCGACGACGGTTGTTCGGCTGGAACGTCCGCTTGCCCTTGGCCACGGTCAACACTCCTCGAGTCAGTGGGCACCAGTCGGTGCCCGAAGCTTTTCGGTGAAACAGGTACTCGCGATGAATCGCAGTTCTGGTCATCATCGGCGCGTCGGTCTTGGCGCACAGTCGGTCGATCACGACCTACACGCGGTCAGCACAAGACCGCCACCGCACCAAAGGGTGACTGTACGAGGGTACTGATCGGCTCGGAGCGGGTCAAACTCGCCCCACCCGTTCGGGTCCGGCGGCCCGACCAGCGGCAACGGTGCGCCCGAGAAGAGGCGCTGTGCATATCACTGTCAGACCCTGTGAGTATCGCAGTGAGTTCGTCCACACCCCTAGCCACGCCCGAGCGGATCAGCAACCCGTGTTGCTCGGAGCTTGCTGGAGATCCGCAGGTCAACGCGTTGTCACGCGTGCGCGCAACGGCATTTCACAGTTCCCCAGGGTTCTCCACATCTGTGGATAATTGTGTGGAAAGACCCCTGGAGTGGCATATTCGTAGGGCCGACGGTGCCACGCCGCCGCCCGGAATGGGGATCCGGGCAGCGTCCGAACCGGTTACGGACGTACGCAGGATCACGGTACCGACCCGAGCATGGTCGACACCAGCGCCGCCCCGCGTGCCCCGGCCGTCTGCTCCTATCGACCTACTTCCGGGGAGGAAACTGC